>OZ244822.1:0-2818185 GCA_965220345.1 Candidatus Aldehydirespirator sp.
GGCGTGGCCCTCGCCTTGTGCGCTCGGCTAGCAGAAACCGCCGCTTTCGTCCGAGGATCAATGCTTGTCGCGATTCTGCCTGCGTCAACCGTCTACGGATTCACGATCGCGATTGATGCCAGCAGTAGCAGTCCTAGCATGAGTAACTCCAGTAACGGAGCCGGGGATTTCGCTCTCGCTGATCTCCTATCGGCAGCGTTTTTTTGTGGAGCTGTGGCTGCGAGCCTTCTTTTTGCCAAGTGTCGAGATCGCAGCAAAGAAACCTGGGTTGAATCCCGTCCCGGGCGAGGCACCCTAATCATGGCTCGCAGTGGCTCGGCTGTGCTGGCTGTGGCGATTGTGGCTGGCGCGGCAGTAGGGCCCCGTCTGAGCGCTGAACAACCGTGGATTGATCTAGCGAATCTGGAAGTCACCGAAGCGGCTCCCTGGGCGGATGGCTCCGATCCAGGTCCCGAACCGTGGATGGACTTCGATGCGGCACCGCCCGCGTCGGATAGTTCTGTTGCGGCAGCGAGTTCAGCTCCTCGGACTCTGATTAGCCCGATTGTGCAGATCCGAAGCCGTCTCACCCAGCTCTCTAACCGGGAACTGTTCACAGTGGCAGTGCAGGGCTTGCCGCAGTATTGGCGTCTCACCGCACTTGACGAGTTCAATGGCACCGAATGGAGAGCCAGTTCCAGCTACTCGGATGTGGATGATCTGTTGCCAGAGAGCCTTGAGGCGGCAGCAGATCGGGCTTCGCTGATCCAGACCGTTGCGTTGACTGGGCTAGGCAACTCGTATCTGCCGATTGCTTACGAAGCGCGACGTGTGCTCCACAACGGCGGAATCGAAATGGAATATGAGGCTGCCTCAAGCTCTCTAATCAAATCTCGTGCTGCTGCGTTGGCAGGGCCGAAGCAATTCACTTACGCGGTGGAGTCTGCGGTGCCCGTGATCAACAACGGTGACCGCCTACGCAACGCCGAAACCGCCATGCTTGAAGCTGATTTCTTGGAGTTCAACACGCGGCTTCCTGCTGTGGCACGGGATCTGGTTCTTGGCGAAGCTCAGCAGATCACCCGAAACGGTACTTCCGACTATCACCGTGCGCTGCTGCTGCAAGATTATTTTCGGCGCAGTGGCGGCTTCCGATACGACTTAGATGTGGCTGACAGCGCAAGTATCGAAAGCTTAGAGGACTTCCTGTTTGATGTTCGTGCTGGCTACTGCCAGCAGTTCGCTTCGGCTTATGCGGCGATGGCTCGAAGCATCGGCCTGCCCACCCGGGTCGCGGTCGGTTTCACATGGGGCGATTGGGACCCTGACCGTGGTCAGCAGGGGGCTTATGTGGTACGAGGGGAACACGCCCATGCATGGCCAGAGGTGTATTTCGCTGACACCGGCTGGGTGCGTTTCGAGCCGACACCCGGCAGAGGTGCTCCCGGGGATTTCGCTGTGACCGGCTATCTGGCTGATCAAGCTGGCAGTGCCGCCGTGGAGGCTTTCTCAGCGGTGCCAGAAGCAGGTTCTTCGACAGCGGGAGATAGCAGCGGCAACCAGGCAAACACCTCAACGAGTGTGCCGAACTTTGACGAAGCACCCACCGAACCTTCTGAGGCTGACCCGAGCCCCAGCACCCGCGCGTCTTCGGATGTATTCAAACTGTTGCAGCAACTGCTGCCAGTGTTGCTGTTAGCGGCGGCTATCGCGTTTTTGCTGGGGTCGATTCCTCTGCTGAGGCAACTGCGACACCAACAGGTGCGCGCTGGCTTGAAGAATGACCCAGCCGGGCTGATCGAAGAGTTTTGGAGTGATGCCGTTGAGGCTCTGGCGTTGGCTCGGATCAAACCTAGGCCGACTGAAACCCCTTTGGAGTTTGCTCGGCGGGTTAATGCGCTTCTGCCCGGCGATGAGGCAACGAAGAAGTTGGCTGATCTAGCGATGTTGACCACTCATGGCCGTTACGCGCCGAGCGTGTCGCGGGTTATGGCCGACCGGGCCGCTGTGGCGGTTTCAGCTGTGATCAAAGCATGCCGCAGCCAAGCATCCCGCCGACAGCGTCTGGCGGCGGCGCTTAACCCTGTGACCGTGTTCAGAACCAGATAACAAGCCCAAAGGCTCAGCTAAGCGTTCGCGTTAGAACATAACCATCAACGCTTTGGCGCGCTCTGCGTCGCGCGCTTTGTCTTGTTAGCCGTCTTTGCGGTTGTCTCGGTCGTAGCGCGCACGCATTCGTGAACCCACCACGTCACGGAGCTTGCCGCTGCGCATCGACTGGCTCATCTGCCCCAGCCCAGCTCGACCGACACGGCGAGCGTTGCGCTCAAGGAAGAGCAGCGAAACCAGCATCACCAAAAACCCGCCGAAGGAAAGCAAATACGAGATTGACAGCAGCCAAACCATCAGCACTATGCCTGCCAACAAACCGAGTGCAGCCCATTTGATGTTGCGGAACGAGTGCGTGTAGACGGTGGTCTCAGCTACCTCGCGAGCCAGATCAGGGTCGCTTTCGTAAAGGTGCGTCTCAATCTCGCTGAGTATGCGCTGTTCATCGTCTGACAAAGGCACGCTCATCACCTCCAAGACCGGCAACATGTGCGAGACCCATGCATACCGACAATGACGATAGCGGAGTTCGGAGCCATTGCGTCACACTTGTTTTGTATTTTGTTCCAAATGTGAGTTTTCGGGGTTATTTACAGGGAGTTATCGCCGAGCATCAACAGAGCCATCATCTGATGGCTCAGCAATATCAGGACCCCAGCGCTTGTCGGAGTCCAGCGGTGATCTCACCCGCTGCCCGGCACGGACCGTTACGGCGGGTGCTATAGCGGAGGGTCCGAAGCGATCTCTTATCTGATCCACTACCTGCTCGGTTGCAGCGTGAGCTTCGGCACTGGGGTTCTCTGATCGTCTGTGGTCAGTGGAAGCAAGCGCTGCATCCCCTGAGCAGCTTTCAGCATCCCCCTGGCTGCTTTCAGCAATATCCGCGAACGAGAGTTGCTTAGCTGGCGCAGATCCCAGTTTCGATGCTGACACTCCCAGAAGCCGCACTCCTGCGCTGGTGTCTACATCTTTTAGCAGCTTACGGGCGGCCTGCATCAGGCTGTGATGACTGTTAGTGGGTTCCGGCAAGGTCACTGAGCGAGTGATAGTGGTGAAATCCGCGAAACGCACTTTGAGTGTGACAGTGCGCGCCGCCCGGCTGCTGGTTCGCAACCTGCGTGCCACAGCATCGCTCAACCGTGTCAGCTCAGCTATGAGTTCAGAGTTGCGTTGCAGGTCCTTAGCGAAAGTTTGTTCATGGCTGATCGAAACCTGGGGACGGTTCAATACCACCGGCCGATCATCAATAGCGTTAGCGAGCCTGTGCAAGTGACGACCCGCGGCCTCACCGAGAGCCGCCGTCAATCTCGCTTCCGGCAGCAACGCCAAATCCCCTACCGTCTCTACCCCGATAGCACTTAAGCGGCGTTCGGTGGCTTGCCCCACACCAAAAATTTCCCGAACCGGTAAGGGATGAAGAAAGTCAAGTTCAGTGCCCGCCTCCACAACATGAACTCCGCTGCCCGGCACAGGCCGGTTTCCTGAAATTTGTGGCTTGGCTTTCTCGGATGCGAGCTTCGCAAGGAACTTGCTTGAAGCCACCCCAACCGAACAAGTCAGCCGCTCTTGTTCAAGAACCTGTTCACGTATCTGTTCAGCAACCTCAAGGGCGGGTCCCCGCAGCCGTGCCACACCGCGCACATCAAGAAAAGCTTCATCCAAAGACAGCGGCTCCACCAGCGGAGTCACGTCACGAAGAATGCTCATCACCTTACGCGACACTTCTATGTAGTGTCCATGATCGCCAGGCAGGAACACAGCGTTCGGGCATAGCCGCCGTGCTCGTGTGGAAGGCATTGCTGAACGAACCCCATAGACCCGAGCCTCATAGTTGGCGGTGGCCACCACACCCCGAGCACCAGTGCCGCCAACGATCACCGGCCTGCCACGCAGTTCGGGACGACGACGTACTTCTACCGCAGCATAAAAAGCATCCATGTCCACATGCAGAAAACCAACGGTTCCATCTGGTGGCTGCCCCGCAAGCTCACCACTGCTGTCGTCTGTGTCAAAGTCGGCGGCCTGGCTGCGCCTGTTACTGATTTTGGTGTTCTCAGCCACGCTGATCCCTGCCCCCCACTAGGGAGCGAAACTTGGCAAAAACTGCTCGTAGGCACCGGTTCCTAGCACTGACCCCGGCTCGGCATCAGCATCGCTGGTTGGTACCGATACCTCTTCACCGTCTAGCAAAATCCTCACTCCGTCAACATAGCCGACTCCAGATGCTGTGAACACCAGTTGAGCAGCAGCGAAGCGTAGCTCATCGGTGGAAGGAAGCTGCTGTTCGCCTTCGGGGGACAGCAACACCATGTCTACTGTGGCGATCCCGTTGACAACAATGGCGCTGAGCACCTCAAACAATTCAAGAGGATTGAAGTATCCAGCCGCGGATTCTTCAGCCGAAGCTGGCTCTCCGAACAGAGTCGCCAACAGTTCCACTAAGGGTGCCCCGCTCTCTACCTGGCGCTGCACCTCCACCACAACAGTGCGCTCAATGTCTTGAGGATTAGTTAACAGATACACACTGCGCGTCTCTGTCTGTGGCGCAGCGACGATGGTGGTGGTTGACGCTGTGAAGCCGGGCCGGAGACTCTCGGGAAGTTCTGCTGAGTCGATGACTTGTGGATTCTCATCAATAGGTATCCCGCAACCAGAAATCGTCATCGCAACCAACACGGCCAATATCGCCATACTTGTTCGGCCGACACGTCCCACAAGCCCAGCCCGTCCCAGCCAGCCGCCACGACCTCTACGGGTTTGGTCATCTGGTTGTCGCATCTTGGTGCTGTCGGATGTCTCAATCGCTTGTCGCACCGGCAGTTCCACCACGAACCGCGCACCCCGAGCCGGACCCGGGCAGTCCTCCACCCACACTCGACCGCCGTGCAATGCCACATGCTCAGCCACAAGCGCCAGACCTAAACCCGAACCAGAGTCGCGTCCTCTTCTGCCTCCCGCACGACCACGATGAAACCGGTCAAATATCTGCTTGCGCTCAGCAGGTGCCACTCCTGGCCCGTTGTCTTCTACCCCTAAGCGAACTAGAGCGTTGCGTCGCTCGAGGCACACCCGCACCTCTCCGTCACCGTATTTTGAGGCGTTGTCTACCAGATTTGATACCACCCGACCCAAACGACGCTTATCGGCTAGCAGCACAGTGTCTTCGGTGCCCGCAGCGGCCTGAAAGTCGATCTCGGCGGTTGAGTCGAGCCCGAACTGCGAAATGGCATGCTGCACAAACTCGACGATACGAACCTCTTCGGCCTCCAGATTCGCGGTTCCTACGTCGTAGCGATTGATTTCCAGAAGATCTTCTACCAGGCCGCGAAAGCGTTCAATGTCATCACTAAGTAGATCTAGGGCAGTACGGCCTCGGTCTGTGAGTTCATCGGCCATGTTGTAGAGGACTTCAACCGAAGCTGTCAAAGTCATCAGCGGTGATCGCAGTTCGTGGCTGACCTCTGACGCAAACCGTGCATCACGAGCGATTCGCTCCGATAGCGCCCGAGCCATCTCGTTGAACGAAGCGGCAAGCGAAGCCAGGTCCGCGTCTTGGGGTGTGGCGAGACGGGTGTCGAGTTCACCGGCTGCTAGAGCCTCCGCAGCGGTTCGCACCCTAACTAACGGATTGAGCAGTCGCCCCGCTGCCCACCACCCGATTGATGCAGCGAACAATGCGGTCACTGCGGCGACTCCAAAAAGAATGACTGCCAGCGTGTCGAGGGTGTCTTCTATGTCATCAAGAGGAGCCGCCTCAAAATAGCTGACATCGGTAGGGGTGCCTGGTATGGGAACACCTGAAACTATGGCGGTGATGTCGCCGACCCTGGCACGCATGGTGGCTGGTGATCCCGACTCCACAAGCTCAAACAAGGGCGAGGGCACGATCCGCTGGTTGAACACCAGCGGATCGGCAGAGATCCAAGCATCACCTACTCGCAGCAGCGGGAAGGTGTTTGAGGTTTGCCTGAGTCGTTCAACGATGGCTCGGCGACCTTCATCGTCGGTTTCTGAGGTGAGTTCGTTTCGGACTCGGCGACCGTTGTTGGCGAATACTGATGATGCGGCCTCGTCGCGTTCTGCTAGAAGGTTCTGGCGCGTCAAGGTCAAAGTGGTGAATGAGATGATTGATGCCAGCAGCAGTCCACCTATCGCGAAAGCCAAGGTGATGCGTGTGCGCAGACCTCGGCGCAGCGACAGCAGGCGCAGTATTCGCTGTCTCAAATCTGCCTCAGATTCGCAGGCTCACGGTCAGGGCTGAAGCTTGTAACCGCGCCCGCGCACCGTCACCACATGACGCGGATTAGCTGGATCAGGCTCAATCTTGGTTCGTAGCCTGCGCACATGCACGTCAACTAACCTGCCATCGCCGAAGTAGCCGAGATCCCAGACCTGCTCCAGCAACACTTCACGACTGAACACGCGACCCGGACTAGATGCCAGTTCTACCAACAGTCGCAGTTCTGTTTTGGTGAGTTGAGCCTCAGTGCCAGAGACTCTTACTATTCCCTCATCTGGCAAGATTTGCAGATCCCCAAAAATGATCTCGCTGTCACCAGTGTCGGAGCTTCGCACTCGCCGCAGTAGCGCCCGGATGCGAGCCGACAGTTCTTTGGGGGCGAACGGTTTGGTGAGATAGTCATCGGCACCAGCTTCAAGGCCAGCAACCACGTCATGAGTGTCGGAGCGGGCTGTGATCATCACGATCGGCACATCGCTGGATTTGCGCAAAGCTCGACAGATGTCGAATCCGTCTAGGCCCGGGAGCATGATGTCAACTAGCACCACATCAGCAGGCACCTGATCGAAAGCCGCTAACGCTTCTTCGCCTGAGGCGACCTCATCCACTTCCCAGCCTTCGTCTTCAAGCGCTAGTCGCAACGCTGTGCGGATGCGCTCATCGTCTTCAACCGTGAGGATGCGGGTAGCCACAACAACAGCTCGGTTGCGCTAGCGGCCTTGGCCGTAAGGTGGATCGGGTTGCTGGGCTCGCCATTCTGCTGATGCTCGTAGAGCCAACACCACAACGATTCCTGTGCCAATTGCGCTACCAACAGCAGCTAGCAGACCCACTAGGCCAGCGGTAATCTCGCAGTCTCCTCGGCAGCTTACGTCCATCACTGCATAGCCGGTCAAGCCGCCGCACGCACCTGCCACGATGATGGCCGCGAACGACAAAATTCGGGCACGCAACGAAGGCGAAGAGTCGGGCGGCACGGTACCGCTTGAATTCAGCACCACTGGCAAGCCTAACTGAGCTTTCTTCGCCGGATGCCATAACTCCTCTGAGACCGTAACGCCTCCGTAGCACAACCCTTAGTGATCTCCAACCGCATACATAGCGTTGATGTCTGCTTCATGCACAGAACCCTCGATATCAACGAACCCAGGATCAGTGCTAGCAGTCAACTTGTAAGCCCTCGCAATGAAACTAGAAGCCTGAGCAGTCAAAGTAATTGTGACTGACTTAGCCGTTATGACTGCATTTGATAAGACGCTGTTATCTGTTCGGTTGTTGGGGTTGGGTCAGCATTAAACGTCACCGACAACACCGCAGCCAACATCACCGCAGCCAGAAGCGCTGCGAACAACCGCAGCCGCAACCCCATCAACCCCAATACGCAGACATCTGCTGCGAGAGTCGCTCATGCCCCCGCCTCTAGGGTTGCACGCGAGGTGGCGCGGACTGCAAGACGACCCAGCCTCAACGACAACCGCGAGGCCAAAGGCTTACGACTATTACTAAGTAAGTTAATGACGTTATTTTATTCACAAGCCAAGCTGGGAAACTGGACGGCTAAACAGTCTCCACCGGTTCGCCTCGCAGAGCAGCAAGGACTTTGGCGACAACCTGCACAGACACATCTCTTTGAGCTGCGCTGGTGCTGGCACCCAAGTGGGGGGTATGCACGACTCTGGGGTGGCCAATCAAGGGATGATCAACCAGCGGAGGCTCGGGGTCATAGACATCAATCCCTAGACCACCGAGACGACCGTTATCTAGAGCCTCACGGGCCGCAGCGGCATCTATAAGGCTTCCACGAGCAGCGTTCACCACGATCGCTCCCGGTTTGATAACCGCTAATGCTGCAGCATCAAGTAGCGCTGAGCCGTCGGATTGAGCGACCGCATGGAGACTCACAAAATCCGATACGGCGAGCAGTTCGTCAAGTGCCACCAGCGAGGCACCATGCTCGCGGGCTGTCTCGGGAGCAATATATGGATCGGTCGCAAGAACCGCCATCTCAAAAGCTAACGCACGACGACCCACAGCCCGTCCGATGCGACCGAAGCCGACCAGACCGAGAGTGGCACCAGCTAGCTGCACGCCCGTGAACTGTTTGCGATCCCATTCACCTGCCGCAAGCGAGTTATGCGATTCGGTGACCCGACGTGCAGTGGCCAAAAGCAACGCGAAAGCATGCTCGGCAGCTGCCAGCATGTTGGCTTCGGGCGTGTTGACAACAGCGATTCCTTGTTGCGCGGCAGCGTGCAAGTCAATGTTGTCAACACCGACACCGGCACGGCCAATGACTCTCAGGTTCGGCCCGGCTGCGATCATTGCAGCATCAACTTGAGTGCCGCTGCGCACTATCAGCCCAGATGATTCTTGCAGCAACTCCAGTATCTCGGCACGGCCGTGGCCTTCTGCGAAAATCGCTTCAATGTCGGCAGCGCTTTTGAGGCGTTCCGCGCCAGCAGTACCGAGCGGCTCAGCTACTAGCACTGTGTGTAGTTGGGGCATCGCAGCCGCCTTTGCTGTGAGATGACTTTGTGAAATAAAACTGTCGAAAGGGCTGCGCCTCTAGCTGGGAGTGATCTGCGGTCAGGTATCAACCCTGCGAGCACATGATCGCAGAATGTCTTCAGCCACATCGTCCCATAGGTCTTCAGGCTCTTCGTCAAGGTCGCTCGGGTTAGGATCGGCGCGAAGAGCATCATCCAAGCGTTGAAACTGTTGCAGGGTTAGCGCGGCACGCAAACCGTCGAAAGAACACTCGCACAACACCCGAGCTTCGGCTGCAGTGAGGGTCTCGGTGTTGGCTTCCATGCATGACATCATAAAGTTGTGCTCTACAGCAGAGCGAGCTGCGAATTCTTCGGACTCGAAGCGGTCGTCTTGCTCAGCCTGCTCCCAGGTTTCGGGGTCGGCGCTGTTTCCGCAAGCGGACAAGACGAGCAGTGCTACCGCGACAAGAATTCCGACACAACGAAAGCGGCGACTCATAGCGAAGTGAAGGCTAGCGGCTGACACCACACGAACTCAGCCAGCAGCAGCGAGTTGTCTAGCCCGAGCGAAGATCGTGTCAAGCATGTCTTCGCTCAGCCGCCCGGTAAAAGTGTTTTGCTGGCTCGGGTGATAACTGCACAGAAGTGTCCAGCCCTGTGCTAGTTCAGCCTCTGCTCCATGACCAAAACGTGGTCGAGGGCCGCTGCCCAGTTCACGCCACACTGCTTGATGAGCGAAACCGCCGAGCACCACAACCACCCGAAGCGCTTCTAGTGCTTGCAGTTCAAGTCGCAGGAACCCCATACAAGCGTCACGCTCAGCTGGGGTCGGCTTGTTGGCTGGCGGAGCACATTTCACCACCGATGTCACCCAAGCGCCGTTGAGGGCTAGGCCGTCGTTAGCGCTGGTTGATGTGGCTTGGTTGGCGTAACCGGCACGATGCATGGCCCGATATAACCAGTCGCCAGAACGGTCACCAGTGAACATGCGTCCGGTGCGGTTCACGCCATGAGCCGCAGGTGCCAAGCCCACTACCAGCAGATGAGCTTTCGGATCACCAAAACCGGGCACGCCCCGAGCCCAATACTGGTCGTCTCGGTAGGCGGCACGCTTCTCACGGGCAACCCGTTCACGCCATTCAACAAGCCGAGAGCAGCGACAGCAAGCAGCCACCTCATCAGCCACCGCCACCAAGTCACCACCCAAGTTAACCGCCTTCACGGCTGATCAGGCTACGTTGGCGGTGTCTATGAACACGAAAACCAAACCGGCAAAGGCAACGAAGTCAAGCAGTGCCTCTAAAGGCGCTGCGGCGACGGTAGTGATATTCGTGCGCCACGGGCAAACCCCTACTACTGGAGCTGTATTACCGGGTCGGGCACCAGGATTGCATCTCTCGCCTGAGGGTGCCGCCCAAGCCCGCAATGCTGCTCAACGCTTAGGGGCTCTGGAGCGTGTCAAAGCGGTCTACGCATCGCCGATGGAACGCACACTGGAAACCGCAACCCCGATAGCCACAGCCTGCAAGCTACGGGTGCGACGCAGCCCAGGTTTGATCGAATGCGACTTCGGACGTTGGACCGGCCGCAAGTTACATCATCTGCGATGTCGCAAAGAGTGGACCACTGTGCAACATCACCCCAGCGGTTTCCGCTTCCCTGGCGGCGAATCCTTTGCCGAGATGCAAGCTCGTGCCCTTGAGGCTGTATCTGACATCTGTGACCGTCACCCTGGTGAGATCGTGGTGGTAGTTTCGCACGCTGACGTGATCAAAGCGCTCGCCGCGGCTGCGGCTGGCACGCCGCTGGATTTGTTTCAGCGGATCGTGATCTCCCCGTGCTCGCTGACTGTCATTGCCTACAGCGTCTCAGGGCCGACAGTGTTATCAATCAACAACACTGGCGACGACCTTTCCTCGCTAAGCAGCATCTAACCTTTACAGCGGCCAACAAGGGCCCATGACACGACGATGACAACATTGGTGGCACCATGAGCGAGTCGTTTGATTTCACGACAGTTGACATGATTACAGTAGGCACACTCGGCCCGAAAGGCCAGCGCGTCTTTTATCTGCAATGCCTGGCAGAAGGAGAGCTGGTTTCGCTCAAGTTCGAGAAGGCACAAGCAGCAGCCATGGCCGAATATTTGCAGCGGGTACTCAACGAGATGCCTACGTCTGATGAGAGCGGCGCTCCACTAGACCTTGACATGCGCGAACCTGTGATCGAAGCCTGGACTATCGGATCAATGGGGATCGCTTTCGACCAAGAAGAAGGTCGGCTGATCTTGGTGGCAGAAGAACTCCAAGAAGATCCCGATGCTGGCGCTGCCTCGGCCCGGTTCATTTTGACTGTTCCCCAAGTCAAAGCCCTAGTGCAACGTGCTGGGGCGATCGTGGCCGCTGGTCGGCCACCGTGTCGCTACTGCCTGCGGCCATTGGAGCCCGCCAACGGAGACTGGTGCCCGTGCCACAACTAGCTCCGTCAGGCAAAGCCTCAACGGTGCTTTAGGTCATGTCGAACGCTGGCAACACTGCAGCGGCTGAGGCTCAATCAGCGCAAGATCAGGATCATCCAGCGCAGGATCTGGCCGAAGCGGAGAGTCGATCACCGATCCGTGACCGTCCCCCTATCGAAACCGAGCGTGCCTTGAGCCTGCTCGGTAACGGTGAAGTGGATCTGCTGGGCCGGATGCCATACAGCTCTAACGCGACCTTTCTAGTGGATATCGCTCATGACGACCTTGAAGCTCAAGCCATATACAAGCCGGTGCGTGGTGAGCGTCCGCTCTGGGACTTCCCTTCTGGTTTAGCGCACCGCGAAGCCGCTGCTTTCTGCATGGCTTCAGCACTGGGATGGTATGTGGTGCCTCCCACTGTGGTTCGCAAAGACTTGCCTTTCGGTGAAGGATCTTTGCAGTTGTTTATGCCAGCACATTTCGAAGAGCACTATTTCACTTTGGTGCAACAGCGACAGTTCCGCGTTGAGCTTCAGCAGATTTGCGCTTTGGATTTTGCTATCAACAACACCGACCGCAAATCGGGTCACTGTCTGCTCGGCACTGACGGCACTATCTGGGCTATCGATAACGGCTTATCGTTTCATGCTCAGTTCAAACTGCGCACCGTAATCTGGGATTTCGCTGGCGAACCGTTGCCAGAAGAGCTGACTCAAAGCCTTGACAACCTGCTCAACAAAGGTCTGCCCGAAGCTTTGTGTGTGGTGCTTACATCTCTGGAGCAAGATGCCACACTGGTGCGTATCAAAGCACTTCTGTCGGCGGGTCGCTTTCCTGCCGACAACAGCGACCATCGCTGGCCTTGGCCTCTGGTCTAATCGCAGGAAATCACAGAAAGTCGCAGGCTTGCGTTCAACCGCAAAAGCTGATCTAGTCGCCTCTAGTCGTCGAAATCAGATACTCGCTTGCAGAACTAAAACCGTCACGGCGCTGTATGAGCAGTTAGCGGGTAGTTAGCGGTTGGCGAGAGCTTCGCAGAGTTTGGGCATCACTTTATGCACATCGCCTACCACACCTAGGTCAGCCACCGCAAATATCGGCGCTTCGGGGTCTTTGTTGATAGCGATGATGTTTTTGGCACCTTTCATCCCCACCAGATGCTGGGTAGCGCCAGAAATACCGCAAGCAATGTAAATGCTGGGTTTGACGACCTTGCCGGTTTGTCCAACCTGATAGCTGTACGGCACCCAGCCAGCATCAACAATTGCCCGGCTCGCACCCGGTGCAGCACCAAGCCGCTGAGCTAGATCCTCAATCAAAGAGAAAGCATCAGCAGAGCCGAGACCACGGCCTCCAGCAACGACAATATCTGCCTCGTCGAGTTTGGGGCCTTCGGTTTCTTCGATGAAACGCTCTTTCACGACCGCTGCGCCAACCGAACCCAGTTCAGGAACTCTCAGCTCACGCACCTCGGCGGGCGCGCCTCCCATTGGCGAAGCTTCAAACGATTTGGGGCGCACCAACCAGATATCTGGCTGGCCGTCAGTAAATCCTGCGGTGACGTTAATGGTGCCGCCAAACACAGGTTCAACGCCCACTAACCGGTCACCGTCGATACGTAGTTCGACCACGTTCGACAGCACCCCTGAGTCAAGCTTCACCGACAAACGCGCTGCCACATCACGTCCGTCGTAGGTGGTGCCGAGCAGGAAGGCATCAGGAGCTTGCACTATTCCAGAGTTGATCGCTTCAGCCACAGCTGAGGCAACCGCTACACCTTGCATAGCACCAGCAAGGTCTCCAGTGGCGTAAACCGCGCTGGCACCGTGAGCACCAAGTTCAGCAGCGGCGGCAACACCGTCGGTTCCCATGAACACTTCTACAGTGTCAGCGAGTTCACGGGCCGCGGCCAGCATCTCCAAAGTGATCGTGGCCGGGCCGTCAGCGCCTGCTTCACCAAAAACCCAGATCTTCTTCAGCTTCATGCTCTGCGCCTCCTATATCGCTTTGAGTTCTTGGAGAAAGGCCACGATGCGTTCATGGGCATCACCTTCATCGGTTATCACTTCACCCGCGGCACGCGCTGGAGCTTCGGTAATCTCGTTGAGTTCCTGTCCAGCCCCAGCCCAACCAACCTGATCGGCATCAAGTCCAAGATCAGCGATTTTCAGTTGCTCCAACGGCTTGTTCTTGGCCTGCATGATCCCTTTGAATGATGGATATCTAGGCTCGACCACTCCAGCGGTAACCGACACAACCGCTGGCAGCGGGCACTCCACTAGTTCCGAACCTGCCTCGGTCTGGCGACGCACAGTGGCGACTCCGTCTTGGACTGAGACCTCTTTTGCGAAAGTCACCGAAGGCAGTCCCATCAGTTCCGCCACTTGAGCGGGCACTACGCCGGTGTATCCATCGCTGGATTCTGTGGCGGCCAGCACCAGATCAGGCTCGGCTTTGGCTACAGCCGTAGCAAGCACGCGGGCTGTGCCGAGAGCATCGCTACCAGCCAGCGCCTCGTCGCTGATCAGCGTTGCCGAATCAGCCCCCATAGCCAGAGCGGTGCGCAAACCGTTGATTTCGTCGTTGGGTGCCATCGACACCAAATGCACCGAACCCCCGCCAGCGTTGTCCACTAGCTGGAGAGCCATCTCGACACCGTAGGAGTCGGACTCGTCAAGGATCAGCTTGACATCACGCCGCAGCGTCTTGGTTTGGGGATCCAGTGCGCCTGGGTCAGCGGGATCAGGAATCTGCTTGACACAGACAGCAACCTTCATAACTGCCAAGTCTGCCAGCGCCGCCGCAGAAACGAACCTTGCCTTATGACTTTATAGCGGTGAGATCACAAGAGATACTGACACTCGCCGAGAGAGCGTCAAGAGAACTCCCACGCTTGAGTGGATGCGCGCGAGTAAACGCGCTTAAGTGAATGCGATCGCTTGCTTCATAGTCGTAAAGTCGCGCAGAGGACACAAACACGACAAACTGACGCAGATGAGAGTGCTGCTTCTGGTGAACTCTGCTGCGTCGTCGGTGACGGCGCGCAGCCGTGTGGTGATCCATAAAGCGCTGTCGGCTGACCATCAGGTGGAGCTATCGGAGACCGTTCGTCGTGGTCACGCAACCCGTCTGGCACGCTCGGCCGCTTCTGACGGGTTTGATGTGGTGGTGGTGCTGGGCGGTGACGGCACGCTCAATGAGGCTGCCAACGGCCTGGCTGGCACAGAAACTGCTTTGGCGGCTCTTCCTGGGGGGAGCACCAACGTTTTTGCTCGCATTATTGGCTTGCCCGACGAGCCCGTTGATGCGGCTGGGCAACTGCTTGATGCCTTAGAGCGCGGTGCTGTAACTCGGATTGGGCTCGGCGCGGTTGATGGTCGCTACTTCTTATTTCACTGCGGCATCGGTTTCGATGCATCCGTCGTGAAACTGGTGGAAAGCCGCGGCCCGTTGAAACGCTGGGCCGGTCATCCGCTGTTTATTTACGCGACGGCTAGGACTTGGCTTCAGAGGTCACAGCGTCGCCGGACACCGATGAGAGTGCTTGACGCTGACGGCGAGACTCTCGCTAAAGGTCTTTTCACGATCGTGCTTAACGCCAACCCTTACACATATTTGGGCGGGCGTGGCTTTGACCTGATACCCGGTCTTAGCCTAAATGAGCCTCTGGTTGCGGTGACGTTGCCGTCACTGGCGATGAGACACCTGTTGAGGGTGGGTGTCAGAGCACTGCACTCAGGCGATGTGCGCCAACTGTCATCAGCGACAGTGCTAGAAGGTCTCAATGATTTGACGGTGACCGCTGATCCACCGGTTGAGTATCAAGCAGACGGCGATCATCTCGGAGCCGCACCCCGTTTGAGGATCCGCTGGGCACCCGAAGCCCTACGCCTAGTCCTGCCCTAAACACTTCTCACACCCTGCCCTAAACGCTGACCACAGCGGATCGGGCTGAGTTTTAGGTGGGACAGCTGTCTACGACGGTGCGGGCAATGTCGGGTACGTCGGTTATCAAACCGTCTATCCCCATATCTAAAAGCTCGGTCATGCGTTCGGCATCGTTGATGGTCCAAGCGTTAACGATCAAGCCAGCGTCATGGGCGCGACTCACAAAAGTGGAATCGCAGATCGTGTCAAACGCATGCAGTGCCGCCATGTTGTGGGCGCAGGCTCGATCTATGGCCTGCTGAGGCGACACGATCCCGCAGATCAGCCCGGTGGGTATTGAGGGATCCACAGCCCGAACTGCTTGCACTGCTGCCACATTGAACGACGCGACCATCGCTCGGTCAGGCCCGAGATAAGCCGCTATCAGACCTGCTACAGCGTCAGCCACCAGATTCTCGCTGTCGTAGTCGGGGTCGTCAGGCAGGTTCTTGATTTCGATATGTACTCCCACACCGTCACAAGCTTCCAAAGCCTCAGCCAGACTGGGCACATAACCAGGCAGATCCTCAGCGTTCATATGACCAATACGGCGCCCGTCTTCGAGGTGGGCATCATGGTGGACCACCGCTACGCCATCGACCGTGCGACGCACATCGAGTTCTATCCAGTCGGCACCGAATTCTTTAGCTAGCCGGAATGCCTCCAATGTGTTTTCGGGCGCGGCAACGCTGGCCCCTCGATGCGCTATCACTGCTGCCATGGAGTGCAGTCTTACACACCAGCACCTCAGTACAGGCAAGTAAGCAGTTTTTTAGCCTCAACACCACAAGATTTCTTGCTGGCTCAATCTTGTACCCTTGTACCGCTATTTTGGCACTTGGACGACTAACTTGACGTTGGTCACTTCCGGCACTGTAATGCTCAATACCTACCAACCACAGCGAAAGCCGGTATGAAGCTGCTCACCTTGAGCTTGCTGACAACTTTGGCTCTTTTAGCAACGCTCTCAGCACCGGCACCATCCACCCACGCAAGTGCTCAAGCCTCAACCGCTACAACTCTTGACGGCTTGGTAACCGACTATTGGCCTCGCTACACGTCGCCTGTTAGCTGCCCGGCGTTGTTCACCAAAGCTTTCAGCGAACAGCTCGCAGCTGCATATCTGGGTGCCCGTTTCACTGCTGCTGTGCATGATCACCGCAGCGGCTGCCATCATTACCTCAATCCAGGTTTGCAGCTCACCACAGCCAGCGTGATCAAAGCGCAAGTGCTCGCTGGCGTGTTGCTGTCAGCGCAGCAGAGCGAACGCCTCGTGACCACCACGGAAGGTCAAAACATTCGTCTGATGATGCATTACAGCCACAACCGGCCTCCCACCTCAAGACTTTACGCGCAGCTCGGCAGCGCCGAAGGCATGGAAGAACTTGATCAGCTTTTCGGTATTGAGGGCACTACTCATTCGGCGTGGTATGGCCGGACTTTGTCAACCGCTGAAGACCGCACTCGGCTCGTGGAGCAGCTACTAATCGGAGGAGGACCGCTCAATCAGCGTTCGGTGGCTACAGCCTGGCGCTGGATGTCAGGGGTGAGCGTGGCTCAAAGCTGGGGAATCACCGCGGGACTGCCTTACGGCTACCGAGCCGCCCTAAAGAACGGCTTCTACCCGACCTCGGGGGCTGGCTGGCGGCTGGGCACCACCGGAGTAGTGCGCGACCGCAACGGCGGCGCTTACGCCGTAACCGTGATGACCGACAACAACCCCAACGAATCTGCGGGCATAGCGCTTGTTGAACAGATCGCTCGTCGCGTCAACTCACGGCTCGCTGGCGGGACACCTGCATTGCGGCCTGTGGATCTAATCACTTGCATCCAAACCGACCAGGGCACCTCTTGGGCTGAAGCCGCTCAACTACTAGGCGGAGTGGATGCGGTCAGGCTGAGACTGCTTAACGGCGGCGAGGAGGCAACCTTGGCAGGCCAAAGAATCTGCTGGGACAGCTAGGCGGTTGCCGTGCGGCGTGGCACTGTGATTTCTATCACCGTGCCACGAGGCGGATCAGATGAGGCTGCTTTGATTGTGACCGAACCGCCTAGGTCATGCACCACGAAAGTTCGCACAATGGTCAAGCCCAGCCCAGCATCACGATCCAGCAGAAAGCCGTCTTTCACTCCCGGGCCGTCATCGGTGACACTCAAAGTCAGTGTCGTCGCCGAACTATCCAACCGAACTTTCACTAGCCCTTCAGGCTCTAGCGGCGACATTGCGTGCTGGAAGGCGTTCTGCACCAGTTCTACCAGCACCACAGCTAACGGCATGGCGGTCTCGCCGTCAATCTCGCCGATGGTTCCCTCTACTTGAATCTTCAACGAACGTTCCGCAGTCGCGAGCCCTTTCTCCACCAACCGCAGCAGCGGTGCCACCACCTCATCGAAATCCAGATCTGCGCCTGTGTCGATAGCTAGATGCTCATGCACCATGGCAATCGAAGAGATCCGTCTAGCGGAACTCTCAACAGCGATCTTCGCTTCGGTGCTGTCAAGGCGACGAGCCTGCAACTGCAGCAACGAGCTAACCGTCTGAAGATTGTTCTTCACGCGATGATGTATCTCACGGATGGTGGCATCCTTCGATACCAGCAGACGATCATGCTGTCGCAGTTCGGACACGTCACGCAGCATGGCAATAGCACCAGTGATGCGGTCATCGGCCACCATGGGATATGACCGCATCACCACCACAATCATCGAACCCGCTGTTAGCTCGGTCACTGTTGAGAACCGGCGCCAGAATGAGCGGCGGATGACGGTGTCGTCAAGACCCAGATCACTGAGACTGTGACCTGGCACTGGATGCATTACTCCTAGACGGTGCAAAGCGCTTCGAGCATTCGGGGAGGCGTAACTGACTCTGCCTTCACGGTCAAGCACCAACACCCCGTCACCCACACGAGGCTCACGGAACTCCCCCACCCGCTCCATGCGGCTATAAGGAAACACGCCTTCTGCGATCATCTGCGCAAAACGTCCGTAGAGATCGCGATAAACGGTTTCTAACGGATTCTCGTGACGGATCGGCGCGGGAGCAGCTTCACGAGAAAGCACAGCCACCGGCGCGCCATCGCAGCGAACCGGCACATAGTCAACGACACGACGACGCTCGCCTACTGCGATTGAGGCTTCCTCTTGCACCACTATGTCCTCTTGCAGCACTATGTCGCTGTGCAGACCTTCACGCGGGTCTGCTGTGGCACCGATCTCGACTATTTCTGCTGTGTCGGTGATCTCCGATTCGCCGCCTTCACCAGTGGCCATGGCATGGCGTAGCCAGTTCGCATCTGGGCCGTAGGTGACTGTGCCAACAGGGTCAACTGCATGAACTGTGGGGCCGGTGTTGGCGCGAGCGTGAGCCAAAACCACGAAACCGCTAGCAGAGCTGGGCGAAACATTACTGACAGATTTTGTGGCAGGTTTTGCGTCAGCTTCAGGCTTGGAAGTATCAACCGCTGGACCGACCGTTGCGGGATCAACCGTTGCGGGATCAACAGCGGGGTCGAAACCGTCAATACAAGGCGCATACAGCAGCAGATCACCGAAGGACAGATCAGCCAACGGTGCCCAAGCCGCCACCAGTTGATGCAGATGATCAATGGCGCGCTCGTCAAGGGTTGTGCCCGCCCCGGCTATCTCTCCGAGACCTACCATCGTTCGGATCGTCCGCTGCTCGAATCGGTCAGTTGTCCGCCACCGTCATCCGCGATTGCTAGCTCTTCAGCCGAAGCCAATCGGGTTGGAGTCTGAAGGGCCCAGTTCCACATGTGTCACACGCGACGAGGCCACTGCTATCTCGCGGCCTTTGTCATCGGTCAGCCAAAGCACGGGAGCTTTACCCCGCAAAGCACCTTCTACTGATACCTTGACCTGCTCACGGTCGGTGCCCTCGGGAAGGTTTACTGTGATGGGTTGAGGATTGTCAGCAATGCTGACGCGAAGTTCCATTCTTGTCGTCTCCTTCTGTCTATGAGTCGGCGGACTGCTGTCTATGAGTCCTTCTGTCTTTGGGAGTCTGCTAGATAATCTTAAGTTCGCGATGGGTGCGCTTGGTGGGTCCATGCGCTTGAACCCAGGATGCCATCTCAGCGAAAACGTTGGAGGCTTCAGAATCTGGGTCTACCGCCATTATGGGTCTGCCTTGGTCGCTGCCTTCACGCAGTGGCACGGTCAAGGGCACCTGACCGATCAGTTCCACATCCAGAGTGCGTGCCAGTTCAGCACCGCCTCCAGCCCCGAAAAGGTGGTAGCGCTTGTCGTCGTCACCGGTGAACCACGACATGTTCTCAATCACGGCGCGCACTTTAATGTTGACTTTCGAGAACATGAACGCAGAGCGTTGCGCTACCCGCTGTGCGGCAGGGTTAGGGGTGGTCACCACGTATGCCTCAGCTCGCGGCAGAAACTGCGAAAGCGACAACGAAATGTCGCCAGTGCCGGGAGGTAGATCAACCAACAAATAGTCCGGGTCATCCCAGAACACGTCTGTGAGAAACTGCTCAAGTGCTTTGTGCAGCATCGGGCCTCGCCAGATCACCGGCTGATCTTCTTGAGCAAAGAAACCCATGGATATGCAGCGCACGCCATGAACTTCGGGAGGGATGATCATGTCGTCGATCACGACGGGGGCTCGATCAACTCCCAGCATCCGCGGTATTGAGAAGCCCCATACATCAGCGTCAACCACAGCTACCGAATGGCCTTGTGCGGCCAGAGCAATACCCAGGTTGGCGGTGACTGATGACTTGCCCACACCGCCTTTGCCTGAGGCGATTAGTAGCGTGCGAGTGTTGTTGCCGGGCTCAGCGAAGGGGATCGCTCGTCCTTCGGCATGACCGTGTGCTGGTGCGGATCCAGCGGTAGCAGCGGGTGAGCCGTGCAACTGGGAGCGCAACTCGGCACGCTCTTCGTCGGTCATCACCGTGAAATCCAAGCTGACAGCGCTCACACCATCAAGCGGCAGCAGCGCGTTGGTGACCCGCTGCTGGATTTCGCTGCGCAGCGGGCAGCCCGCAATCGTCAAGGCGATACGAACTTCGGCGTGACCCCCGTCGAAGGTAACCCCCCGGTACATGCCAAGATCAACGATGCTGCGATGCAATTCGGGATCCTGCACTGGTCGGAGAGCCTCAATCACCTCCGCTTCCGTAACAGCCACCCACCCAGACTACCCGAGCGAATCGCCGCGTCCTAAACCTGCTCGCAAGGCGCAAGTCAGCACCTATAGCCGGTACTGGACATATCAACCAAGCATTACAACTGAACCGAACGCGGGTAGCGTTTCCGCATGCTCTTAGCACTAAGGATCAAGAACTTCAAGAGCATCCGAGAAGCTAGGGTGCAATTCGGTCCGTTCACCTGCTTCATGGGTCACAACGGCGTGGGTAAGAGCAATCTATTCGATGCCATACATTTCTTGGGACAACTTGCCGAGCGCGAGATTTCGGAGGCTGCAGCCGATGTCAGGAAATCAAGCGGCGGCGCTTACTCTCCCTTAGACCTCATCTTCGGACGCGACCACCATCGAAGGATGGAACTATCAGCAGATATGATCGTTCCATCTGTAGTAGAGGACGACTTTGGCCAATCAACTAAACCCAGCACTACACTTCTAACATACACTTTAGGACTTGATTACTCACCGGAATCAGATCAACTGGTTGTTGCCAGCGAAAGACTTGCACATGCAAAACTCGGCGACTATACAAAATTCGTAGGATTTAATTCATCTGCTAACTTTAGACAATCGGTTGTGGCAGGATCTAGGCGAGGGGGCCCTCTGATCTCCACAGAAGAAGATCGCATCATGCTTCATGGAGATGGAGGAAGTCGCAGTCGACCAGCCCCCGTCGGTCGGTCGCCACTCACTGTCGTAGGCGGAACCAACACTTTTGACTACCCCACAGTTCTTGCAGCGAAGAGAGAAATGTCATCGTGGAGAGTGCTTCATCTTGAGCCTAGCGCAATGAGAACTCCAGACCCAAGATCTGCTCGCCCGCCTCATGTATCCGCAGATGGTGGTCGAATTCCTGTCACATTGCACTCACTGATCTCTGCTAACGCTGATAGCAAAGCAGAAATAGTAAACCGTCTTCGTCAACTTAATTCGGATATCAAAGACATTGATGTCGCTACAGATGATCTGCGAGATCAACTTGCGCTCCAGGCCAAAATATCCGGCACCGAAAACTGGGTATACGGGAGATCCCTGTCAGATGGCACGCTTCGCTACGTTGCTCTCGTGTTGATGCTGATTGATGTGCGGGATCGTGCCATGCTCTGCATTGAGGAACCCGAGAACGGTATTCATCCATCTCGCATCCCACATTTAGTCAATCTTCTCCGTGACTATGCAGTAGATATTGATGAACCAGTTGCCCCTGACAATCCTCCTAGGCAAGTCACGATCAACACCCACTCACCCGAAGTTGTAAGACAATTTGCGTTTGGCGACATGATTTTTGTAGAACGCGCTCTCACGCGTGATGGACCAGTCAGCGTTTTTCGTCCTATCAAGCAAACATGGCGTGATAATTTGTCTGCAGGTGATCCATTCTACTCGGAACCCGCTTCGCGCGGAGCTGTCGTAAACTTCATCGGAGGCTCGCCCATTAGTGAAGATCTACGTGGAGAGCAATTAGATTTCGAATTCGGTTCAGCGACGTGAAACGCCAAATTACCTTTTGTGTCATCGCCGACGGCGGCACGGATCGAGTTCTCTTACCTATCATCCAGTGGGCTATCCATCGCCTTGACCCAGATGTAGAGATTCTGGAGCCGATGTTTCAGAAGAGAAAACAATCTATCCCCGACTTCCTGCAATCATATGAGTCTGAAGCGATGCTTGCTTTTGTCCACCGTGATGCCGAAAGCATTTCACTAGAAGAACGGCTAAGAGAATTTGCTCCAAATACCCATGAAGATATTGTACCTGTTATCCCAGTCAAGATGTCGGAAGCATGGCTTCTATTCGATAAACGAGCCATTGCACTAGCCGCTGGAAGACCTTCCATTTCTTTGACAGTTCCCGATGTTGCTGAACTCGAAAATCTCTCCGATCCAAAGTCGCTCCTAGAGAAACTTCTTCTTAAGGCAGCGGGCTCACCTTCAGGGCGTCGCCGAAAAGACTTTAAGCGATCAATCGTTGAGCGGCGAGTGAGTGTCGCATCACACATATCTGATTTTGCTCCTCTTGAAGCACTAGAAGCTTTCGCGCAATTTCAGCAGTCCCTTGCCGACAAATATCCCTATGTACTCTGATCTGGCGGCAACCAACACTTAGAGACACGGCGGACTCCACCGATGTTGAACTCTGCGATGAGGGGTGGCTATAGCCTTTGCGGTGTGCTGCATCTGGTGCGACACGCTGAGGCTGGCAATCGGCGGGGATGGTCGGGTAACGACTTGGAGCGTCCGCTGGATGATTTTGGGCAAAAGCAGGCTCAGGCCATTGCCGAGGCTCTGAAGTTGTGTCCGATTCAGCGTTTGCTGTCGAGCCCTGCGACACGCTGCATACAGACGCTCACACCACTCGCAAAAGCCCTAAAAGTGCCGGTGACGGCGACCGAGGAACTCACTGAGGGGGCACTTCTCGGCGACGCTCTGGAGCTTGTGGATTCGCTGGCTGGCACTGAAGGCGATTCGGTGCTTTGCAGTCATGGTGATGTGATCCCAGGAGTGTTATGGCGGCTCGCCCAAGGCGGGCTGGACATCGCCGATTTGGGTAGATGCAAGAAGGCTTCGATCTGGGAACTGCATGTAAGCGAAGGTCGTGTGGTTGCCGCCATCTATCGACATCCGCGCACTTTCGGTGCCGCCTGAACCACCCCTTGGGCGAACCAGCGCTGGCTGTCTGTCTGTGTCCGCTACAGCAGCCTCGGCTAGCGGCCGATGATCTCCGCATCGGGATAGAACGCTGCTGCTGCGAACCAGAACGTGTCTAAATGCTCAACGGGTTCCAGCGGTTCGACACTTGCCGAACCGACCGGCTGGCCCAAAATATCGTAAACCGTTCCGCTGGAAACATCCACGAAACCGCCTTCATCAACTGGCATCAGATCCAGCATCCGTCCACCGACTGAACGCACAAACACGCCGGTGGCTCCGACATCGCGTCCATCAGCAATCGACGCACTATCCAAAGCACTAGCAGTGCCCGGCTCAAAGAGTGCCACCAGCTCAAGCCCGTCAAAGCTGAATGGCACGACCCTCTGCTCGGCAAGCACATCGCTGGGAATGACCACACCAGAAACATCGTTACGCAACGCCACTACTCGAGTGATCGGTTCAAGGCGGTCATCTGAAGGACCTGTGAACAAGAAAGGCCGATTATTGGTGTCATAATTCTCATATGGATTTCGCCAATACTGGCGTGAGTGCCCAGTGTCACGGCCAAGCACGTAACCAGCGGGGTAAGTCTCCAAGAACCTCTCAAACGACACTGTCTGCACTGGAATAAGTTCAAGCTGGGCGCTAGTGAGATGACCCGCCACCGCCTGGCCTGTGTAATGCGACCAGAGACTCTCGGTCTGGCGGTCATACATCACCAGCGACGAGTTGAACAGCGCGCCTGAGGTACCGAAATCCAAGACACGCTTGTTGACGCGCCGGTCATAGGCAACCGCAGAGTTACACAGCGGACAGTACGACACCGCGACCGGCACTCCACCTACCGTGCCGTTAACGAGTTCATGCCAAGTCATAATGCGCAGCGGATAGGCCCGAGCGTCGCCGTTGATCTCCAAAGCCAGAACAGGCTCCACTCCAGGCAACCAGTCGACTTCTGCGGCAGGTTCAAAGACTGGATCTTCCAACGGCGGGATTGAGTCCGGCGGTACCACGCTGAGTATCTCGCCAAGGTCGATCATCGGCTCGGGATGATCAGGGTGACGCGGTTCACGCAGAGCGCTGGGCACATCTTCAAGCATGGTTGATGCGATCGGTTCAGCCAAAAACACCGGCGTTTTGGGCTCTGTAGGCGCAGATACAGCGGTTGGTGAAGCTTTGTCAGTGTCATTGGTCTGCTCGTCAAGATCATCAAGGCCATCGGGGCGATCAGGTTCGGTGGTAGCGGTATCAATGCCAGACGATTCGGGTTCATCGCCATCAATGGCAGCTTGTGTGGTCTGTGGCGATGATCCAGTAACTGGAGCGTCTAGGCCGTCATCTGAGCAGCCAGTCAGCCCGAGCACCACCAAAACTGCCAGCACCACTGGGGTACTACACCGCAAGAAGGTTCGCCACCAAGCACGCATTCGCAGTGTCATAGCCGACTCAACCTACCTACCTAAAGGACCCGCAGCCAGATGCGGCCAGCAAGATGCCTTCTGGAACGATGCCAAAGCATGGCCTACGGCTCAATGCGGTTGACCGTAGGGACCCGATCAATAGAGCGATCAAAGGATGCGACATCACCTATGTCAGCGGTCTCGGCTAACGCAACCAGATAAGCCTCACTAAAGTCGATCCGATGCACCTCGTAGACTTCTATGGCTCTAAGCAATAGCCTATCGTTGGCTGTCTGGATGCTTCCGAACGTGATTATTGATCGAACCAGCTCTGAAACCTGGTGACTGGGCACCTCATAGAAGGACTCCAACACGTAGACCACCTCAGCGATAATCAGATCCGGCAGAATGAGAGTCTTGTTTTCGACGAGAAAGGCCGTAGCTCGGCTGGCGAGGTCAGGAGGATCGCCGGTCAAATGACGAATGAGAACATTGGTGTCAACCAGAGTTGTCATTTAGAGCGTCTTGCTTGATGGTCACGGGCTGTTGAGCGCACCTGATCCCAGTTTGCACCCTGCTTGCGCGCCGGTACCTCAACCGCACCAGCCATTTCGATCAGATCCGGAGTCCGTGCGATGATGGCCCGATGCTGCTCCACACGGAATATCACTCGGTCTCCTGACTTCAGGGTCAGCGCTTCGCGCACGGCTTTAGGAATCGTCACCTGGCCCTTTGAAGTGACTGTCGCCGAGACATCCATGATTCTCTCCTTACATTACATTAAGTGTAAGGATAAAGCCTATACAACATTGTGCGAACAGCAGGGCTGTGCCGTGCGGCATCAGTTCTGATCGCCTTTCAGCAGAAGCATCTCTTCATAGCTCATGAGCCGTCAGGGCGCGTCGGTTTGCCTCCATGAACGCTGGGCTCACGGCACCATTGCTCGCGAAGCGTCTCCAGAGGCTCAAGCACCGTCTCAGGCAAACCGAGAAGATCACACAACACTGCTTGGTCAAGATCGCAGCGCGTTTCGTCACGGTAGGCCTCATTGGCGGCGAGGAACCTCCTTAGACGGAAACGAGCGAAAACCTCTGATGCCTCAGATAGTGCTTCACGGCTCAGTTTGCGGCAGTCAAGAACCGGAATCGCGTCGATCCGTCCGATGGAAAGTCTCGACCGGCCTTGCTGCTGGCGCGAGCCAATCCACCAGCGTCCGATCAAACCGAGAGTCGTGTTGAGCCATAGCACAATCGGCACTTCCCAGGCAGAAGCCTCTGCTAGGAAACTGGGCCATGCCATTCCACCGATGCACATTTTTGGGCTGATACAAGCTCCGAGTCGCTGACTGTTAAGTCGGAACTCCATATTGACATGGAGCCGAGACGCTGCTATCTGCCACACTCGGCGAGCCTGCTCCTCTTCACAGCCGGGGCGTAGTTCGCCATAAGAGTCAGGAGCGACTTCAAGCATGCTCTCTCTGCCAGAACGAACGTCGTGAGCCCACAAGACCGGATACGAAGATGCCCGCCACCGCTCGCCATTGACATCAAGATTACGAATCCAAAATGGTGCCGCATAAGCGCCAGTACCCCGCTCAATCGGTCCCGCTGACTTAGGTTTCACGCCGATGGCAGCGTTGCCTGCGCCAGCCTTGCCGAGGTCAGCCAGCCTGGCAATAGGTATCGGCAGAGGCCGATGCCGTGGTAGGTCAAGCTGCCCGTCCAGCAGCGCCAAAGCGCTTGCAGCCAGCCGCAACTCTGACAGCTGACCGAAGCCGCCATCAGCGAGTCTGCCGGTTCCGATGGCACCGAGGCGTTCTCCCCCGAGTCTCAGCTCACCACTATGGTCGCCACTGCGCCCGTGAGTGATGATCGCAGCCGCCACTTCAAGCGACCGGGTGACCGTGGACGGACGACTCGCCAGCCCGACCCATCGCACCTTCGCCTCTTCATCATGCTCAACATCTGCTGGGAACTCAACATCCGACGGGAGTTCGGGATGCGGGTTGCGGCGGGTCGCTACCACCAGCACCTCAGCAATCGCAGTGTCATCAGAGAAAGCTCGATCCGTCGAACCTGGGGCAGCTATCGACACCACAACGATGTCTTCGTAGTGCTTCGCCAGCAGTTCCCGTGCTGGAGCCCATGCGTTTGACACGACAAACGTAGCTGGCAGCACGAATGCGATAACGCCACCAGGTTTGACCTTCACATGTGCCAGATCAAGGAAATAGGAAGCCAAACCCGCATGACCGCGACCAGCAGCGCCGCGTTTTTGACGATAAACACGGGTCAGCCTCTCACTCATGGCCTCCTGCTCGGCATCTGACGTGCCAAACCCTGCGAAAGCGGGTCGTGGAACGCCGACATGATCACCCTCCTGCCCAACCGTCCGCGCAAATGGCGGATTCATTATCACCAAGTCAGCAGAGGCGTGATCCAGAACAAAAACATGACCATTGTTGTCAACGCTGGAAGGGGCAACACCAGAAGCAGTGGAACGTCCGCTGCCGAAGAGCGAAGCGGCCTCCACGTCGTCGATTAGTTCAAGCGATCCGATCGCAGCAGCCGACACGCCTTCCACACTGCTGCTGGCAGGACCATGACGGCCATAGGGCATCAGATGCACGTTGGTGTCGCCGAAAGCAATCGCAGGATGCACAGCTGACAGCATCGAAGCCGTCACATGAACAGCAGCTGGCATGATGTCAGCTCCTACAAGCACCTGCCCCATGAAGGCGGGATGCAGGTCGGCATCATCAAGCCCAGCGCGACGAGCCCGCGCCGCAAGCCGCCCGTAGACGGCGGACAGCAAGGCGCCTGTACCACAAGCTAGGTCAGCAACCTTGAGTGATTCAAGCGCAGCCGCATCAGAGAAGTCCACCGACAAGCGAGCAGCAGCCAACTCCGCCAGCAAATAAGCCGAAGGCGGCCGCGTGTAGAAAGTGGCCAAGAACTTCCGGTCGGCTATCAGCCTGCCAAACATTTGTCCAGCCATTTCCTGAGTGGTAGTCACACCGATGCCGACAAGACGCTCAGCAACCTGAGCCAACCGTCCCACAACATCACGGAAGACATCAGCAGGCACAGGCTCAAGCACTCGACGCGCGATCTCGAATATCGGCCAGTAGTTGATCTTGAGGATCGACTCCCACTCCCCTAGCAAAGTGCTAGGAAGCAACTCGCCTGAAGACCGGAGACTGTCAAAGGGGGCGATCTGCGGATGCGTGGAAGAGATCGCGCAATGAAACGTCAAAGCGTTAGCCACAATGGTCATGGCCATGCGCGAGGTCTGCTCTTCATCGGCTTGGTGCAGAGCCTCCCCCATCGCATCAAGAACCTCTTGACGTTGCGGCATGAGCCGTTCACGCAAAAGACCCGCAGCGCTGGCAACGCCTTCCTCAAGCACCCCGACTGCTGTCGCGAGCCGCCGCTCCGACACGGCTATCGACTCAAGAAGGTTGGCGAGCGTGTCTATCGTGCCGCCAATGAAACCACTCTCGGGAAAGCGCTCGAAGCCCTCTCCTCCAGAGGAACTAAGCACGCAATACTTCAGTTCGGCGCTTACCAGAGCTTGCGAAAGTTCGGCTTGTCGCACTTCGCTGAGACTCTCGGGGATCTGCAAAGCGACCACCTGCTCAACAGGCTCTCCTGTGTCGGCCAGAGTCAAGTTGAGCCTTTCAAGCGCCTCAGCTTCCACATTGGCAGCTGGCGCATACTCGGTCTCGATGACCACTGACACGCCTCCAGGCATACGCACAACGATGTCGGGTGCCTTAGCAACAGCGTCAGCGAACACTCTCGTGGATTCGGCTTCTACGACCCAGCGCGGGTGCAAGGCATCAAGTGCTGTTGCCAGACGGTCGTTGACGGTCGTCTCGCGTGTGCGCGCTCTTCGAGCCATGGCGAGTCACCTCCGTCGATCTGAGCGACCGGTCGGCCGCTTCTTAGCCTCATTGAGCAACTTAGCTAACGGGTGTGACACTTCGAAGCATCCTGAATGATTTTGTGTCTATATTGCATGATTGCCTGACCATAACCGATAGCAGGGAGTCAACTAATGAACGATCACATAGCGGCTCGCAATCCAGTTGCTGAAGCTGCAGCAGCCGTTGGTGATGGCTACCGGGTGCGAGTGCTGGAACCCAGCCCGCCTGCTGTTACAGCCGAACCGTTCCTCGCGGATGACCCGGCACATCCCACAGCGCATAACACCGCTGAGGCTCAAGGCTCTGAAGCTTGCGGCTCTGCGGCTGCTGTCAACACTGAAATCCCGGTGGTGACACCGCACAGTGGGGGTGATTTGAGCTGGGACGATCTGATCACCACACAAAGGCCCGATTTGGCTGACTTCGCGGCTGACCGATGGCTCGGTGCCCGCCGACAGCTTCCTGATCTCCCGTCGGATTATCTGGTGTCGCTGTTTGATTATCACCGGCTCGCTTACTCAGTGGTGGCCGAGGCCCGATATCAGAGCAACGGCAAGTTCGGGCTGCGCTACACACACGGCGGTTTCGGAACACCGTTCTTCGGCGATAACACTCAGGTCAGGGTCAACGGCGACCAGCTAGTGAAGCAACAGCGTGATAAGGCTCAAGCCACGGTCATCACCACGCTTCGCGCTGCGGGCGAGTTCACTGGAGTGACACCGGGTGTTACAGCAGCCGAACATGACAGCCCCGAACTTGGCGACATTGATCGCCCCCTCAACGCAAGTCGGGCTGTTGGCGACTTTCTCGGTGCATGGTTCGGGCTGGCAACCGCCGCTTTGGAAGAACTGCGCTTCACTTCTGGCGTGACGGATGCCGAAAGGGTGCAGCTTTGGCCAGGCCATTTCGACGCTGCCATGGCTGCTGGCGATGCCGCATCAGGCGGACGCGCCACTTTCGGGTTCTCGCCAGGTGATCACGCCCATGATGAGCCTTACGTGTATGTGGGTGCCTGGGGCGATGTTGATCGCAGCGAAGCTTTCTGGAACGAAACCAACTTCAATGGCGCGTCACTGTCGTGGCGTGAACTCTCAGCCGCTGAAGATCACTACTCAGCTGCTGTTGAGTTTTTGAGACACGCATACCGACTGCTCAGCGATTGAGTGCTGCGTGCAGACCTTGTCTGTTAGCCAGCGCTAGTAGTTCTGGCGGCTGAAACTCAAGCTCGTCGAAAGCATCCAAGTCGGCACGGGCACCAGCGATGTCTGACTGCTGCCAACGCGTGAAAGCTCGGTAAAGGCGCGCCGCGGGATTAGCAGGGTCAGCATCAACAGCATCATCTAGGTATTGCAGCCCTCGCTCCGACAACTCGGTGTCGCCGCTGCGTGCCAGCAGCCAACCCCGCCCAGCTAGCGCATCTGCGTCTGCGGGTCTTGACTCAAGCACCCAGTCCAACAACTGCACTGCTGCAAGCAGGTCTCCTTGCCCGGCTAACACATCGGCCGCCGCAAGCATGTCGGCTACTTCCAGCGAAGTGGCATCAAACGCTGGCGGATCGTCGGGTAGCTCATCTAGCGCTTCGAGAGCAGAGATACCTCGAGCCGCAGCAATACGCTCACGTACCTGTGAACTGCCCAGCAGATCCTCAGCGAACGCGGGCGGGTTTAGCGAATCAAAAACCGCTAGCTGTGCTGCCGCAACAGATCCGTCGCCTTGATCCAAAGCCACTATCGCACGAAACAAACGCGCGTCGGGGTAATCAGGATCAACAGCGATGGCGTTCTCAAGGAACTCGGCTGCGGTGACGAAATCGCCTTGGCGTGATGTCAACCAACCTCTATAGGTAAGCGCTTCGCTGTTAGAGGGTTGCAGCTCCAAAGCTTCGTCGTAGGAGGCTATGGCAGCAGCGACATCACCTTCGTTGAGGAGTCGTTGAGCTTCAAAAATTAGTTCACGAACCGTGACACGCACTTCGCCGCTGATTGAATCATCGGCACCGCGACTCCCCGAAAAACGTGCCACAAGAAAACCCGCGGCACCAACCACTAGCAACACAGCCAAGGTCCATGCGACAGCGTTGCGGATAGTTAGCCTGCGTGGCTTAGGCGGTTCTGCCAGCAGCGACTCTTCTGACTCAGCCGATGCCTCAGCAGAGCTTGTCTCACTGCTTGAGCTTCGGCTAGGGCGTAGCATTCTCACCAGCACTACCGTAATGCCAGCACCAGCAAGCACCGGCAATATCCAAACCAGGCTAGTGATTCCCGAACCCGACGGGTTGTAGTCAATGTCAGCGTCATAGGCCGCCACCAGTTGATCACGGATAAAACTGTCGCTGCGCCCCTCATCCACCCAGACCGCTATCTGACGGCGTATCTCACGCGCGACTGGAACATCACTTTCTGCAATCGACTGTCCAGCACAAACCGGGCAGGCAAAATCCTCGGCCAAAACGCGTACCCGATCAGCGTTTGTTCTGGGCGGCCCCTCATCAACCGCGCCGTAGATGAAAGCGACTGCTGCGATCAGCAAAGCCGCCAGCCAACTGAAAGCTCGTCTGTTCACGAGAGTTGGCTGATGACGTTGTTGATGCTGTCGGCTGTGACCCCGCCGATCTGTTTCCATACCACCACACCTGAGGGTGCCACCAGATACGACTCGGGGACACCGGTCACGCCGTAAGCCACAGCTGCCTGTCCAGCGCCTTGTGAGACAACCGGCCAGTCGCCGCCGTGAACCAAAAAGAACTCACGCACATTCTCGGCGCTGTCATCAAACACTACTGACACCACCCGTGCGGTGCCTGAAGTGGCGTGACTCGCAGCGAAGGCTGCTAGTTCAGGATGCTCAATGATGCAGGGCACGCAGGTGCTCTGAAAGAAATTGACCAGCACCCAACGTCCACGCCAGTCATCTAAGTCGAACATCTCACCGTTGATGGTTTGACCCACGATCGGCGGTGCCAAGCCCCCCAAGATTGGGCTATCGGCTTGACGTTCAAGCGCAGAGTCGCGTGTAGCCAGCACTCCTATAAATAGCGCTGCCAGAAGTGCTATAGGCACAATGATCCAAAAGGTCGGTCTGCGCCAGATCGGAACGCCGACCGATTCGTGTCCGGGAGCCCCAGCGCTGCCGGGAATCTCAGAACTGGCGGGAGTCCCAGCACCGCTGAGTGTTTCAGCATTGTCAGGAGTCTCGGCACTGCCTGCAGGGTCATGCGTCGCAGGATCCACGGCTAAGTCACGCCCGCAGCTACAGGTGTTTCAGGTGTCTGCGTCATTTGGGGTTGAGCGCGCTGGCGACGGCCCGACGGAATCAACGACAGTGCCGTGCCAACAGCCATCACAATGCCTCCTAGCCACAGCCACACCACCAGCGGCTGAACGGTTACACGCAAAATCACCCGCCCTCCGTCGAAGCTGTCACTGGAGTCCGTCTGCTGCGGAAACTGCAACACCGCTAAGGCCACATCATCACGCCACGTGGAACGCACCGACGGTATCCCGATGGTCTGCGAAGCGAACGGAAAAGTAGCGATAGCCGGTGCGTAAGTTTTGGCATCATCAACACGCACAAAAGCGACACGTTCGGTGCGGTTGTCATGCGACAGAACCGCCGAACCCTGATAGATGATCTCATGGCCTGCGAAAGTGACCTGCTCGCCGACTTGCAGATCGAACTCTGCTTGACGCACATATGACTGGCTGGCCGCGAAGGCCACCGCTATCAGCACCACACCTACATGCACGATCATGCCGCCGTTGCTGCGACCCACTAGACCTCGCCAACGATGCCGACGCACCGCTAGCAGCAACTGTCGTAGCGCAGATCCGCCCGCAAATCCTCCAAGACCGAAAGCCAGTAGCGGTGCCCAACCGCGAGCACCTGCCAGCACCGCCACAAGTATCGCCACAACTGCGATCCACATCGGCACGATCAGCCTGCGGCTCAAGGTGTGCGTCACCCGCTCAGCACTGTTGGTGCTGTCGCGCTGCTGTGAGCCCCACGGCAGAAGCGGTGCCACCGCCATCAAAAACAGCAGCGCGAAACCGATTGGTCTAGTCATCCGCTCGAAATACGGGTTGCCTACCGAAATAGTGCGGCCGTCGAAGGCTTCCACCAGCAGTGGAAAAACTGTGCCCAGCAACACCACGAACGCGAACGCTGCGAATAAGGCGTTGTTGGCGAGAAAGGCGGCTTCTCGTGACACGGGTGCGGTGATGCGTGAAGGTGAGCGCAACCTTTCGGCGCGCCAAGCAATCAGAGCCAACGACACGGCCACCACCACCGCAAAAAAGCCGAGAATTGACGGACCGATCCCTGACTCTGTGAAGGAATGCACCGAAGCCAGCACTCCCGAGCGAGTTAAGAACGTGCCTAGGATCGTCAACGAGAAAGTGGCGATCACTAGCGAAAGGTTCCAGACTCGTAGCATTCCTTGACGTTGTTGCACCATCACAGAATGCAGATAAGCGGTGCCTGTTAGCCACGGCAGAAGCGAGGCGTTCTCCACTGGATCCCAAGCCCAGTAGCCACCCCAGCCGAGAGTTTCGTAGCTCCACCAGGCACCGAGCACGATTCCGAGAGTCAGAAATCCCCAAGCAGCCACGGTCCAGCGTCTAGTAGCTGCCAGCCAGCCCTCATCAAGACGCCCCGTGACTAGAGCAGCCACCGCGAACGCGAACGGCACCGTGAACCCCACATAGCCGAGGTAGAGGATCGGCGGATGAAACGCCATCAGGATGTGGTTTTGTAGAAGCGGGTTCGGTCCGGGGCCGTCGTAGCCAGGCGGCACTTCCACCGCAATGAAAGGGTCAGCAGGCCCCACCATGAGCACAAAAAAGAAGGCACTCACAGCGAACATCACTGTCATAGCCCAGCCGACCATCGGGTCTTCGGCCTGGTTGCGGAACTTGAAAACCATCGCCACGGCATAACCGCAAAGCACCAGCACCCAAAGCAGAATCGATCCTTCCAGTGCTGACCAGAGGGTGGCTACGTTGAATACTGGCGGCGTGCTTGACGATCCGTTCTCGGCCACGAACTTCACGGTGAAGTCGCGTGTGATCAAGGCGCGCTCCATCACCACCACCGCCGCCAAAGCAGCCAACGCCATCACCACAGTGAGCTGCCGTGAATAGCGATAGCCGTTGCGGAGCCGACCGGATAGCCCCAAAACAGTAACGACAATGCCCAACAGTGCTGCACTCAACCCTGCCGCGACAGCCGCCGAGCCGAGGGTTACATTGCTCACAAGGCGCTCACTTCTTGCTCACAAAATTCTCACTTAGCCGCTGTGCTCACGCTGGATGCTCGAGAGGTCTGGTGTTCACGAACTCTGAGCAGTGCCACTAATTGGGGCCACTACTTGGGACAACTCCGAACGCTTCGCTTTGGTCTGCTTCGGTTATTCGCTTGTCGTAGTCGTCGCGGCTGCGGTAGTCGTTGTCATGTTTGACCAACATCCGATCCGACACGAAATACGCTCCCGATGCCGCGGCTGGCACACCAGGTTCGGATCGGGTCTGCCAGGCTCCTTCCAGCACTACAGGCACCCCAGGCTGAAAGAGTTCAGGCGGATCACTGAGATGTATCACATCCACTTCAGCAGAGTTGAATTCCACAGTGAACGCCAGCGCCGGTTGATCCCGCCAAAACACGCTCAGCGGCGGATCAGAAGATGGCGTGCCTTGAAGGCGGAAGCGTTCTGAGCCAAGTTCGGCACGGCGCTCTACGGCTTCGTCGGCGTTATAGAAAAAAAGGGCAGCATCGCCGAGCAGGTTCGACACAAGCAGCCCTACTGCCGCCAGCACAGCCACAATCGTCAACGCCGCTAGGCCGCGGCGCAGCCTTGGCGGACGCTCGCGGCGACTTGAGGTAAGCGGAGAAAGCGGTAGTTCGTCGGTGTTCACTAGTCGGGCTCGTCGGACTCGTTTGCAGGTGCAGGCTTGTCTGAGAACTCTTCTGCTGGCTCGCCCAACTGCCGCATCAACCGTCGCCCGCGTATCACCAGCACCGCGGCATACGCTCCGACTGCGGCAACGGTTACTCCCCAGGCACCCAGCACATAGCTGGCGTAGCTCACTGTTGCGCCTCGGCTCGTCGGGTTCGTAACGCTTCGCTGAGATCCCGATCAGAGATCTGTCGTTGCAGCCAGCCGATACGGAAGCGGTGAATCATCATCCAAAGGATCGCCATTGCGCCCACCACAAACGCCAGAACCAGAGTAAACAGGGTCAAGTCCTCAAGCTTGCCGTCGGTGAGCGAAGACTCCTGATGCAGTGTGCGGTTAGCCCACCAAGTAACCGAACGATTGACGATGGGAATATTGATAGCACCGACTAACCCAACTACCGCTGCACGGGTGGCTACCGATGCCGAGTCGCCGCCCAGAGACCGCACCGACAGATACCCAACCATTATTAGAAACAGGATCAAAGTGGTAACCAAACGCACGTCGCCCCACTCCCAGTAGGTGCCCCAAGTGGGACGACCCCAGAGCATCCCGGTGATCAGTGTCAACCCGCACAGCAGCACCCCGACCTCAGCACCGGCGTGGGCTGCTGTGTCCCACCACAGCGACCGTCGCCACAGCCACATCAGCGAACCTGCTGCGGTGACAGCAAAAGCGGCGTAGGCCCCAAGCGCTGACGGCACATGCACAAAAATGATGCGCACCGCGTCGCCTTGGACATCATCGGCGGGAACAGCCAGAAGTCCTAGTGCTGCCACCGCCGCGAACCCGACAAGCGTCAGAGTCCCGAGCCAGAACGTGAAACGTGTTCTGATGCGGGCTGGGCCTCCGAGATAGCTGCTGATCTGAGTTGCGGTAGCTCCAATGGCTGCGGTGGCTTCGCGGGTGTCTTCGGCAGCTCCAGTGGTGGCTGCTGCTGATTCGGAGTTGGAGGTTTGAGTCGTCATCTCGGAGGCTCTTGAGGGATCATGCGTCTTCTAGTAATGCGCCGTAAACGGCTGCACCCAAAGCCGCGTTTACGGCTGCGAAAGCCAGCAGCAAACCAACCCAAGACCAGCCGTTGAGTGCCACCGTGCCGAAACCGTCGCCGAACGCTCGGGTCGCCGCTACGAGCACGGGTGCCGACACAGGAAGCAGCAAGACTGACAGGACGGCCTGTTGGGTTTTCGCTCCAGCCACCACAGCACCAAGCAGGCTACCTGCGGTTGCCAATCCCAACGCTGCCGCCACACCGGTTGCTGCCACTAGGAGCACAGATTCGACAGCTGCGTCGTAGAGGATCACCACGCCGATGATTAAAAGTCCTGTGATGATCAGCAGTTGCACCGCAACGGCTGCGGCTTTGCCAGCAAAAATAGCTGCAGGTGCCATGCCGCTTAGCAGAAGCATCCGGCGGGCACCGTCAAAGGATTCGACAGCTACCGAACGCTGCACTGTCACCACAGTGACGAAAAGCATCGTCATGGCTAGCAGGCCAGGAGTGGACAACTCCAGGGTTGGACGGTTGGCATCAAAAGCAAAACCAAACAGCACCAGCACAAGCGCTGCGAACGGCAGCATCTGAGCGAGCGTGGTGCGCGCACGCCATTCGATGCGCAGATCTTTGGAAGCCGCCAGCGCAGCATCACCAGCGAAAAGCTTGAGGTCTCGCCAGAGAGTCACTGGTTCGATTTGTCGGTGGTTTCGCCAACAACAGGTTCGCTCAGTTCGCTAAGTTCGCTCACGAGTCTCCCGCCGGTGAGCGTGACGCTGCGATGAGCTAAATCATCAGACAGCCGAGTCTCATGCGAAGCCAGCACCACCGCAGCTCCTGCGCTGGCTGCTGTTGTGATGATGCTGTCCACGATGCTGCGGCCTGAGTTGTCAAGCCCGGCATAAGGTTCGTCAAGCAGCCACAATTCAGGACGGCGCAACACGATCGCCGCTAAAGCCACACGCCGACGCTGCCCCGCCGAGAGCTTGTCAACAGCAATATTGCGCCTGTTGGTGGGCAGTTCCAAGCGGTCGAGTGCGCCTGTGACATCAGTGGCACCAACCCGCGAAGCTCGAGTCCACAAGCGCAGATTCTCAGCGGCTGTCAACTCGCCGTAGAGCGCGGTGTCGTGACCTAGCAGTCCTACCCGGCGACGCACTGCTGCCCGGGCGGCAGTCAAGTCGCAGCCCAGCACGTCACCTTGGCCATGCGACAAGCGCAACAAGCCTGCACAGAGATGCAACAAGGTGGATTTGCCAGCACCGTTGGCACCTCGCACCATTACTACTTCACCAGATTCGACATTGAAGTCAACCCCGGCAAGCGCCGGGAACCGCCCCACCAGAACCACAGCGCCCTTGAGGCAAACAGCACTCACAGCAGACCTAGGACAGAAACCAGCACTGCCATGCCGAATACGTCTTTCTCAACTATGCCTGCGCTAACAAGGTCAGTTCTGTTCAGCAGCATCGGCTAAATCTACCGATGACGCTTGCTCGCCCCTGATTGCTTGCAAACCATCACTGGCTTTACTTGCGGCGATGGGTGCTGTAGGATATTCTAGAATAACTCCGGGTTGCAATAGAAAGAATGAATAGGTATGACTATTACTGAAAAGCATAAAACTTCTGTGCTGCCTGAGCAGAGGCTGCTGACCGCCGATGATCTGCTTCGGCTCCACAGCGAAGGCGTGCGGGGCGAACTAGTACGAGGGGTACTGCACGAAACCATGTCAAGCGGACACGAACACGGTGAGATCGTGGTGAACCTGGTAGTCGCGCTCGGCAACTTCGTGAAACTGTGCAGGCTCGGCTCGCTGGTGGCATCCGACTCGGGAGTGTGGCTGGAGAAAGATCCCGACACTGTGCGCGAACCCGACATTGCCTTCACATCCGCTGAGAAGATCCCGCCTGGCACACGCATTCCTGGATATTCAGAAGAGGTACCCGACCTCGTGGTTGAGGTCAAGTCCCCCAGCGACAGTCGCCGCTACGTAGCCGATAGAGCCGCTATGTGGCTCGGCCACGACGTGGGCCTCGTGTGGATAGTCCACCCCGACACTCGCAGCATTGACATCCACCAAACCGATCACGCCATTCGCACCATCACAGACGACGACATCCTTGACGGTGGCGATGTGCTACCCGGCTTCACCTGCCCCCTCACCAACATCTTCGACACCTAACTGTTCAACCCAATAACTTCTACCTCGCAGCGTATGCCGGGGGCTTTGGCAAGCTTGCTGTCAGCTGTAACCAAAGGCGCTGCCAAAAGTTCGGCAAGAGCCACATAAACCGCGTCATAAACAGTTGCGTTAGCTCTCAATTCCCAAGCGCGATTCATCAAGAGGCGGTGAGAGACACGCTCAACCCGAAAACTCCTAAGGTTGGAGCGAGCCAGTTCAGCACGCTTAGGATCAAGTCGTCCCTCTGCTTCGTGCCGTCTCCAGGCTGATACCACCTCAACGTCAAGCAATTCGGGTGCGACGATCCGTTCAGCGTGTAAACGCTGGCGAGTGACATCCCCCTCTGGCCCGTCATCGCCTAGTGCCAAAACCACGATGCTGGCATCAACAACGATCACCTCGAGTCGCGGTCGGCTCGAACCGCCGTTACAGCCGCTTCAAAACCTATATTGCCACCAGCCTGAGCACCCGCGCGTTCAAGCACTTCGGCTAGTGTCGGAGTGCGGGCTTCTTCGCAAAGCAGTTGCAGCAGATACTCCTGCAAAGACTGCCCCGACCCGACAGCACGCTCACGCAGCTTTTGATGGACATCACCGGGCACGTTCTTGACCTGAATGCTCGTCATAATGTCATTCTAGCACCAAAATAGCTGCCAGACATGCAAAATAGCGCCAACATCAAGCCTGACTGCCAAGAGCGGCACAGATTGCTGGGAACTAATCAATCACTTAGAGCGTCTTAACTGTTGTACTCATACTCCTATGGCAGCCAAACTGGCTGCTACAAAAAGCAAGGATGAAGCCAATGCCCAAACAACAGTGCCGAAACCCTAGAAGCAGCAGACTGCGCCTTGGTGCCATCATCACCATTGTGCTGGTGTTGGTAGCGGTCACCGCATCCGCGCAAGCCAGCAGCACAGCAAACAACGACACAGCATCTCAACAACAAGACCCAGCTGTAGCGATGTACGCCACCGAATATTCAGTGGAGGTCAAACCATGAGCAAATGCACAGCAGGCTTCACCGCTCGCAAAGGAAACCAATACGGCATCATCACAGCCGGACACTGTATGGGCACAATGATCATGAATGGATACAGGCTCGAATCTATTAACGGCGGTAAAAGCCCCACGGCGGATGCAAGATTTGATGCTATACCAACCGGCCAAGAGCACAGGGTGTTGGATGATTTTATATGCGGCAATGACACCCTCACTGTTTGCGATGTGTTTGGAACTCGCACAAGATCTCAAATGGCCGGAGCCTTCATATGCCACACAGGTGTAAAAAGTGGATACTCATGCGGAACAGTCACAGCGATCGACTATCGACCTAATAATGCTATCGCTTGTTTTGAAGAAGACGACCTCGAAGAAGATGATTCCCTCCAATGCGACGATGTCTTTGTTCGAGTGGAGGGCAGAACCCTGAGAGGGTGCAGAGGAGATAGTGGTGGTCCCTGGTTCCAGGGGGCGCGAGCGTTGGGAATCCACAGCGGAGGAAACGATCCTGACAACTGCGGCGACCACGCTGACGGGAAGAAATGGCTTTACTTTTCGGCTATACACGAAGTAGAGGATTACTTGGAACTCTCGATTCTAACGCAGGGCAGCGTTACGGTGAATTAACAGGGCTTTATGATAAAAGTATTCATAGCTGCTTAAATCCTGAATCATGTACCCAATATCACTCGGGTTTCGTTGCTTTTGGATTTTGCTGAGCTGTCTGGTGTTGATGGCATCATCCTGCACTCCAGAAAACGACAACGGTTTAACAGGAACCGAGCAAAATGCTGGGATCCATGAGGCTGTACAGTCGGAATCGGTTGAGGATTTACTGCCGGTGACATCAACGTCTGTTACAGCGACAAAGACTGAGGAGAGTGAAGCTCATCCTACATCTATCCCTGTAAATGTTGTTGGTACATATGATTGGAGTCCGACTGGATGGCACAGAGATTATATATGGATGGGCGTACTTGATGTAGATACTAGTACTGGTTGTGTGTTCATGGATGTCACATATCGCAATGGTTATGATGTTAACTTCGGCTCAGGAATATTACGGGCTTTTTTGAGATTCTCATCGCAGGCAGTGATGGATATAAGTGGCGACACTGTCAACTTTATAGCTTCTGAGACCCTAAGCGACGGTGACGTTGTCGCTGTGGCCGGAACGCCGGGTTGGCGAGAAGATTGGCGTCGCCCAGATGATGACGAAGTCGCATTTTCGTCGACCTGGGACGGTGATCCTCAGTGCTGGGCGAACGTTCCTTTCTGGGTCTCCTGGATAGGACCCGCGTCTGTTACCATGCCTCAACTAGATCCTGAGCCTGCCCCAGTCGCTGGCTTGCTTCCCACCGATTTCAGACTTATGAGCCACATGCAAGAAGATTACGGGTATCTGCAGATCGAAGGACGCTGCCTCTACCTTCGACCACTCCAAAGCTATCGACAACTACAATCAGAAGAGTCACAAGAGATCAGATTTGTTCGTGACGGACTCACAACAGGAGATACACTTCATGATGCTCTTCAGAGAAGTTTTCTCAGACTGCCCCAACCTAAAATTGAATTTCGTTCAGATTCACAGCAACTATGGTTCAGAGGACGAGGACCGATGACCAACGGAGACCTAGTAATCATCGGAGGTGATAACGCTACAGGTCGCTACAAAGGAGTAGACAACTATATTGACGGGTGTCACGCCCCGTGGGTTGTCGCACCGTCATCAATCGAACTATGTGCAACCGATGAATACTGTCAACCGCCAGACTCTATGCTATCCGAGATGCCAATGGCTGTAAAACCTCCACAAATCTCATCGTCTACCAAGCCGACCACAATGACTGAGGACTTTTATGTGGAGCAGTATGGGGTAACACTAGAACAAACTCGTAAACGGCTGGCTCGTATCCCGCAACTCCAGGCACTATTAGATGAGATTCTCGACATTGAACTGCATCGTCTCGCAGGACTAGCTATTGATCATTATGGCAAGTTTGGTGCTTGGGTATGGCTCACAGGCAACGACACTCCTGATGAACGCACCACCGAAATCGCAGCCACTAACCCTGACCTCGAAATACGACTCGGAGCAGACCATACCTACTTCGAACTACTAGATGCCGCGAGGATGATCAGCAACATTACTGGCATCGATGCAATGACACACAGTCCAGGTGGTCTAGATTGGCTGATCCATTTCATAGATGTAGACATGCGCTCAAACAACATCGAAATCGGAATAGACCCAGGACACGAAACCCGCAGTGCGCGTATACCCGTAGACCCTGACCGACCCAAAGCCAGCGACCAAGAAATCCAGGCCGCTATCAAAACCGTAGAAGAAGCACTCAAAAACCGTGTACCCGTCGCCTACAACGTCACCGACGGCCGCAAAGCCGCTCAACTCGCCAAACGACGACCCGAAAACAACACCTACAGCCTAGACCAAGCCTACTACCAACACCAACTACAAAAACACCGAAACCAAACCCAAAACAACGAATAACACCAACCCACTATTCGACACACTGAGCACAGATGCGTGGGATCATAGAGCATGACCCTAGAGCGTCAGCAAGAGCCCTACGAAGTGAACACCATGCGAGTCACCCAGTCAGCCACAAGCGCAGGCTTGGCAACATCCTCAATCTCTACGGTGATCGTAGTCACGGTCTGCACAGCAGCAGTCTTCAGTTCCACTGACTTCACCACAGCATGAGCACGCACCCGCTTGCCGCGGCTCACCGGGCTAATGAACCGCACACGATCAAGGCCATAGTTGATCCCCATCACCAGCCCGTCAAGCGCTGGCGTGTCAGAAGGCACCGACTGCATCAGATGCACGATCATCGACAAAGTCAAGAACCCATGAGCGATAGTGCCTCCGAAGGGTGTCTCAGTCTTGGCGCGCTCTTCGTCGATATGAATGAACTGGTGATCCTCCGTGCAGTCCGCGAAGGTGTTGATCTGCTCCTGAGTTATCTGGAACCAGTCTCCGTGGCCTCGCTCACTGCCCTCACTAGGCTTCAAAATCTCATAGGCGGCTGCAGCATGACTCATGGGCTTCCCTTTCGCTTTCGGATCATCGGCGGTAACTGAGGTAACTGAACTGTGCAGGCAGTCAACTTATCTTGTGGCAGCTCGCAGTCAAGCTCCACCCTAACCCGCTGAAATCAGCGGATTGGCTCGCTCGCTCGCTCAGCCTCTTACGATAGGAGGCCATGAAACTCGCTTCTGCTAGACAAATCGCCCCCGCCAGCGGCAATCTTGGCGTGCTCACACCCGGAATGGGCGCTGTGGCATCTACTTTCATTGCTGGTGTGATCGCTGCCCGGCGCGGTCTGAGCCCGCCGATCGGTTCGATCAGCCAGATGGCACACATCCGTCTCGGCACCAAAACCGAGAACCGCAATCCTGCTATCCGCGACTTCGTTCCGCTAGCAAGCCTTGACGATCTGCAGTTCGGTGGATGGGATCCCTTGTCAGCGAATGTTTTGGAGGCGGCACGCAGTTGCGGTGTCCTCGAAGAAAGCGACTTGGGTGCCATCTCCGCCGAACTCGAAGGCGTGATAGCAATGGACGCAGTCTTCGACCGGCGCTGGGTCAGCCGACTCGACGGGGTGCGCGTCAAGGCGCAAACATCGAAATGGGATCAAGCTCAAACGCTGATCGACGACATCGAAAACTTTCGCAGAGCCCATGACTGCGACCGGCTGGTGATGGTGTGGTGCGGCTCGACTGAAGCATTCTCAGAAGTTGCACCGGTTCACGAAACGCTGGAAGCCTTCGAGGCTGGCCTCAAAGCCGACGACGAAGCCATCGCACCAAGCCAGATATACGCCTACGCCGCTTTGCAAAGCGACGTGCCTTTCGCTAATGGTGCCCCCAACTTGACAGTGGACCTGCCGTGCATGGAAGAACTGGCGCAGCTGCGGGGAGTGCCAATCGCTGGCAAAGACTTCAAAACCGGTCAAACCCTAATGAAGACGCTGATCGCTCCAGGACTCAAAGCACGGATGCTGGGACTGCAAGGCTGGTATTCCACCAACATTTTGGGCAACCGCGACGGCGAAGTGCTTGACGCACCCGAGAATTTCAAAACCAAGGAAGTGTCGAAGCTCGGGGTGCTAGGAACGATCCTGCAGCCTGAGTTGTATCCCGACCTATATGACGAGATCCATCATGTGGTGCGCATCAACTACTACCCACCCCGAGGCGATAACAAGGAAGGCTGGGACAATATCGACATCTTCGGCTGGCTCGGATATCCCATGCAGATCAAAGTTGATTTTCTGTGCCGTGACTCGATCCTGGCTGCACCCATCGTGCTTGATCTGGCCTTGTTCATGGACCTAGCCGCTAGAGCTGGCGAGTCAGGCGTGCAAGAATGGCTGAGCTTCTATTTCAAGGCACCGCATCCTTCGGGTTCAGCCGAAATAGAGCACGACCTGTTCATCCAGCAAACCAAACTCAAGAACACACTGCGCGAATGGATGGGCGAAAAGCCAGTCACCCACAGCGAAGCTGGCTAACCGCTATCTGGTCTGTGCGGCCTGCATCGGGCGACATCAGCCAGCAGCTTGATGATCCCCTAGCACTGGCTTTACTTGCGGCGACGAATGCTGTAATATCATTTGGGATGATGTCGGGTTGCAAAGTTAGGAATGAATAAATATGACAATCACTGAAAAGCCTAACTCTTCTGTGGTGCCTGGGCAGGGACTGCTGACTGCTGAGGATCTGCTTCGGCTCGACAGCGAAGGCGTGCGCGGCGAACTGGTACGAGGAGTGCTGCACGAAACCATGTCGAGCGGACACCGACACGGCGAGATCGTGGTGAACCTGGGTACGGCACTTCACAACTTCGTGAAACCGCGCAAGCTCGGCTCGCTGGTGGCATCCGACTCAGGCGTGTGGCTCGAAAAAGATCCCGACACTGTGCGCGAACCCGACATCGCTTTCACATCGGCTGAGAAGATCCCTCCGGGCACGATCATTCCTGGATATTCAGAAGAGGTGCCTGATCTCGTGGTTGAGATCAAATCCCCCAGGCGACAGCCGCCGCTACGTCGCGGATAGAGCCGCAATGTGGCTCAGCCACGGCGTAAACCTCATATGGATAGTCCACCCCGACACTCGCAGCATCGACATCCACCAACCCGATCAAGTCATTAGCACTATCACAGACGACGACATCCTTGACGGCGGCGAAGTGCTGCCCTGCTTCACCTGCCCCCTCACCAACATCTTCGACACATAAACACAACCAGCGCTTCAGTTGACTGCCAAGAACGCCCATGAATACCGACGTTGGCAGGTGTCTTCCAGTCTTCCAGATGTTGGGAACTAATCAATCACTTAGAGCGTCTTAACTGTTGTAGGAGTACTCCTACGGCAGCCAAACTGGCTCCTACAAAAGGTAAGGATGAAGCCAATGCCCAAACAACAGTGCCGAAACCCTAGAAGCAGCAGACTTCGTCTTGGTGCCATCGTCACCATTGTGCTGGTGTTGGTAGCGGTCACCGCATCCGCGCAAGCCAGCAGCACAGCCGACACCAGCACAGCATCTCAATCACAAGACCCAGCTGTAGCGATGTACGCCACCGAATATTCAGTATCAACCCAAGAAGCAGCACGACGCCTTGAACGCATTGAGCCGTTACATGAACTCATGGCATCGATCCGCGAAACCGAAGCCCATCGACTTGCTGGATGGGGTATCGATCACTCCCCCACTTTCACAGGCTGGGTTCTACTAACCGGCAGCAGTCCTGCCGCTGCTACCTCAACAGCAACCGCTGAAGCCAACCACGACCTAGAAATCAGAACTGGAGCAGCCCACACCTACGACCAGCTACTCCAAGCCAAAAAAGGGCTCTATCGAATCGGGTCTGTCGGCCAAGTCAACAACCCCAGCAACAACACAAGCATCTCCGACATCATCAGTTTCACCGCCGTGGACATGAGCACCAACGCCGTCGAGATCGGTATCGACCCGCCATCGTTGAGCGACAATCCCCATCTGCTCACCAACACCGGCCCGCTCGGCACAACCGACGAAACCTTCAAAGCACAAGCCGCTGCATTCACAACAAGCATCGCGCCACACATCAACGTCGCCTACACCGTCGTCGACGGCCGAGACCTAAGCGACACCGCTGACTTGCGTGGGGGGCAAGCCATGAGCACCTGCACAGCAGGCTTCACCGCTTTGCTAGGAAGCTTCAAGGGGATACTAACCGCTGGGCACTGCTCAAAAACACAGACCATCAAAGGAGTTACACTTCGCCACATTAATGGCTCCAACAGCGTCACAGCAGATGCGCAGTTCCTTGCCGTGCCAAGTGGAGGCGGACATGTGATCGAGAACGACTATCACTGCAAGAAACGCTTTGCAACGATATGTGAAGTCCGTGGTCGTCGTGCACGTTTTAACATGATAGGAGACTTCGTATGCCACACAGGAATGAACAGCGGAATAAGTTGCGGAACCGTGAGTCGAATCGACTTCTCGCCTGATTACACAAAAGCAGGTGAAGTTGCATGTGTGAACAGTAAGGGAATTGCAACCGGGTGCCATGATGTATTTGTACGCGTGGAAGGTGATTACTTAAGACAATGCAAAGGCGACAGTGGCGGGCCTTGGTATCGACATGGCATCGCATATGGACTCCACAAGGGGGGAACCGGTAGTTCTTGCACCGCACAGGGAGTTACAGCGCACTTTTCAGCGATCATTGAGGTGGAAGAGTACCTGGGAGCATCCATCAGCACGCTAAGAGATTGGACTATTCAGTAAATTCATATATATGAGCACCCTGATTCCTACTGTCACAATGAGAATCTTCCACTCATGTAATAAGCGGTCAGCCTCATTAATACTTACTCTTATAGTAGTGCTTGTGTGCGCTGGCTGTTCTCAAAGCGCATCTGACTTCAAGGGCGGGGAGTCCGATCAAGTTGTTGGAGTATACGGTTGGGATCCTGCGGGATGGTATTCAAGTGAAATCTGGACGGGCCAACTGATTGTTGAGCCTTCTGGATGCATATATCTTGATGTAACGAGCCGTAGTGGGGTCGACTCAAACACAACATCAGGACCATTACGAAGCTTTCTGAGATTGCCAGAGATCGCAACTCGTTACAACTCCGCTCCACATTATATTTCTGCTAAAAACTCCATCACCGTTGGAGATTCACCGTCAATGTCATCAGGAGAACATGTTACTGTATTGGGGGTTCAAGGCTGGCATCAGATATCAAACCAACGCAATGAGGAGTTTAACGTTTTTTACCGCACTAAACTAGATGACTCTGAAGCGTGTCGCGCGCATGTATCGTTTTGGGTGTCCTGGATGGGGCCGTCGGATTCTAATGTTCCAGCACTATCCTCCGAAGCACCACCATTCGCAGGGATGAGATCAACCGATGATGCTTATCCGAGTCACGATAATTTTGACTGGGGAGTATTAGAGATCTCAGGCCGTTGCCCCTATCTATGGGTACCGGACGACAGAATTGCACTTGGGCATCGTCAATCCGACAGTATCTTTTTTGTGCTTGACGGGATTGATGTAGACGACCAGACTCCGATACCGCTCCGCCGCTCCTTCATGCGCCTGGGACAGCCTGAAGTCCAATTCGATACTGAGACACAGCTGCTGAGAGTACGAGATGGAGCAGCGCTGAAGACGGGGGATCTAGTCGAAATCGGTGGAGTGACAGCAGACGGCAGATACATAGGTCTTGAACACTATATTGAGGAATGTCATGCATCTAGTGTTATATCTCCTTCTTCACTGCGACTCTGCTCACAAGACCCTGAATACCGGCAGTGGGGCATCTGTGAGAAGTCCAGCGTCAGTGCAGCTCTTGTGACATTGAACTCTAAACAGTCGAGCACGTCCAACCAACCCACAACGATAACAGAGGACTTTTATGTGGAGCAGTATGGGGTAACACTCAAACAGGCTCGCAAACGGCTGGCTCGTATCCCGCAACTGCAAGCACTCTTAGATGAGATTCTCGACATTGAACTGCATCGTCTCGCAGGACTAGCTATTGATCATTACGACAAGTTTGGTGCTTGGGTATGGCTTACCGGAAACGACACTCCTGATGAACGCACCACCGAAATCGCAGCCACTAACCCTGACCTAGAAATACGACTCGGAGCGGACCATACCTACTTCGAACTGCGAGATGCCCAAGACATAATCTTTGACATCGCTGACATCAGCGCAACCACGAATCAACCCGGAGATCTTGATTGGCTGATCCATTTTATTGATGTTGACATGCGCTCAAACAGCATCGAAATCGGAATAGACCCAGGACACGAAACCCGCAGCTCGCGTATACCTGTAGACCCCGACCGACCCAAAGCCAGCGACCAAGAAATCCAGGCCGCTATCAAAACTGTAGAAGAAGCACTCAAAAACCGTGTACCTGTCGCCTACAACGTCACCGACGGACGCAAAGCCGCTCAACTCGCCAAACGACGACCCGAAAACAACACCCAGACCCTAGACCAAGCCTACTACCAACACCAACTACAAAAACACCGAAACCAAACCAAAAACAGCGAATAACACTAACCCACTATTCAACTTAGAGGCCAGAGGCAGCACCTATCTGTGCTCTCGGGTCGGCAGCACCAGCGAAGCTGCCGTGCTCGGTGACTTCGATCAGATGTGCATGCCCGAAAGTGTGAGGCGAATCACTGCACACCTCTATGACATGACCTCGAGCCGCCAAAGCGTCATACCACTGGGTGGCTGGATCCTCTAGCAGTACCCGTCGATGCCGACCGGGATGCCAAGTAGTGAAGCCTGCGCCCTCGCCCAGCGCAGCAAGCACCCAGCGTGGTGCGGCTATAGCCGCACCCGGTGACTGCCCTAATCCCAGAGTGCGAGCCACAAGCTGCAACAGTATCTGCGGCTGCGAGTCGCCGCCCATGGTGCCCAGCACCTGACGCAGCGAACCATCAGGTTTGGTGACCAACGCTGGCGAAAGGGTGTGAGGCGGACGACGACCCGGCGCATACTCCGCCTGATGGCCGGGCACCAGATTGAAGCCAATACCCCGGTTGTGTAGGAAAATGCCGGTGCTGCCAGCTACCAGCAGCGCACCAAAACCAGCAGCATTGGAGTTGATCAGCGACACGCCCATACCGTCACTGTCCACAGCGCATAGATAAGTGGTATCACCCGTTGCGGTGGGCGCAGCCACATCAGAGGCACGTTCGGGGTTGATGGCATTACGTCGAGGTCTGAGCCGCTCAGGATCAATCAGCGCCTGGCCGTCTGCTCCTTCATGCAGCACGCGCACCCGGTCGTAAGCGGCTTGTGATGCCGCTTCGATCAGCAGATGAGCCCAGCGCTCGTCATCAGCGTCACCAAGGTCAAGGCCGTCTGCTATCCACGCTCCAGCCAGCGTGAGATAGCCCTGCGAAGTGGGCGGCACAGTCCACAGCACATGCCCGAACGCTTCGGCTCGCACTGGATCAACCCAGCGAGCGATCGGCTGACGCAGATCAGTTTCGGTGTATTCGCCTGCCCCCAAAGCCAACAAGCCCTCACCGAACTCACCTAGATAGAAACCGTCACGGCCCTGGTCGATTATGGCTTTGAAAGCTCTCGCCGTGCCAGGTCGTCGCAGCACCTGCCCAGGCTGCAAACCTGCCTGAATGTCGGTGTTGCCTTTCACGGCGGCTACCTCAGCAGCGCGCTCAGCAAGCAATGGCGAGGCCGCGAAACCGTCTTGTGCGAAGCGCACTGCCTCAGCCATCACCTCAGTCAGAGGCAACCGCCCGAAACGGTCGTGCAAGGCGAGCCAGCCGTCCACAGCGCCGGGCACGGTCACCGAAGCCACATCTCCATGCAGCGGCATGTCGCTCATGCCCTGTGCTCGCAGCCGATCTGGGTCGGCACCCGAGCCAGCAAACCCGGCGGCATCCAGAGCTAACGGTGCGCCGCTGCCGTCATGCACCAGCGCCCATACATCGCCACCAGGACCACACATATGCGGCGATGTCACTGCCAGCACTGCGTTAGCTCCAACAGCAGCATCAGCCGCTGACCCGCCACGGCGCAGCAGGTCTACCCCGACACCGGTAGCCAGATGATCGACGGTAGACACCATTCCTGCTACAGAAGTGCGAGTCACCGCATTCGTAAATCCAGACATGGTCACCAGTGTCGCCCGTTGTTGACACAACTGCACAATCTTCAGCCTGACCCGCACCCAGACGAACACCCGTGCTTCGGCTTAGATGTAGGCGCGTTTGACTGGCCGGATATGCCCGGCCAGCCGGTCAAACGATTAGAACTGCTAACTGGTGTTATGCGACTCCGGCAGCGTTCAAAGCCCGCTGCGTCAGCACCCTTGCCAGATGGCTTCGATAGTCGGCATCGGCGTTGAGGTCAGTGGGCGGCTCAAGCCCTTCAGCAGCCACACCAGCCGCATCAGCAGCCGAAGCACCTGACGCAACCGCAGCCTCCACCGCTGAAGCCCGCAAAGGCGTGGAACCCATGTTGACAAGACTCACTCCAGCGCCGCCGTCTGCGACAGCCACACCAACAATGGCCCAGTCTTGGGCTCGACGGTTGAACTTCTGATAGTTCCAACCGCCGCCTGTAGCAGGCACCCTCACTTCGGTGATCATCTCGTTGTCGGCTAGCACCGACTCGAAATATCCAGTGAAAAAGTCAGTGGCTGCGATCTCACGAGAACCGCCCGGGCCTTGCGCCACGATTGTGGCACCAAGCGCTAGCACAGCAGCCGGAAGATCCGATGCCGGATCCGCGTGCGCGATAGTGCCTCCCAGAGTGCCACGATGACGCACCGCCGGATCGCCCACCAGCGCCGCCACCGACGACAGCATCGGACAAGCCTGCGCCAGCTCGGTGGAATGCTCTAGTTCGCTGTGACGAGTCAACGCCCCGATAGCTACTGTGCCGTTGTTTCTGCGGATGTAACGCAGATCATCAAGACGACCCACATCCACTAGCACACTGGGTGTAGCCAACCGGAAACGCATCATCGGGATCAGGCTGTGACCCCCTGCCAGCAGTTTGGCTTCGTCGCCGTGCTCGGTCAGCAGCGCAATCGCGTGCTCAACCGACTCAGCGACCTTGTAGTCAAAAGCAGCGGGGATCATGCTGCACCTCCTTGGGCGTTGCTGATGGCTTTCCAAACTGTTTGAGGTGATGCAGGCATTTCCACGTTGGAGACACCAAGGTCTCGCAGAGCGTCCACCACGGCGTTCATCACCGCAGGAGCCGATGCGATAGTGCCCGCCTCGCCCACGCCTTTGACACCCATCGGATTGGTGGGGCTCGGCGAAACATGGTTCTCTAACCGGTATCTAGGTGCTTCCACAGCCGACGGCACCAGATAATCAGCCAGGTTGGCTGTTACTAGCTGCCCGTCAGAGTTGTAGACGGCATCCTCATACAAAGCCTGCGCGGCACCTTGCAGAATGCCTCCATGCACTTGACCTTCCACGATCAGCGGGTTGATCTGCACTCCGCAGTCATCCACCGCCACATAATCGATCAGATCAACGTTGCCTGTGTCGGTGTCAACCTCAACCACAGCAATATGGGTGCCGTTGGGGAAAGTGAAGTTGGGTGGGTCATAAGTGACATGAGCTTCCAGGTTGGGTTCCATACCGTCTGGCAGATCATGAGCAGTGAAAGCTGCGAAAGCCACTCCCGCTAGCGGCACTTCAGCTTCGGGGGTGCCTCTCACTCGGAACACGCCACCTGAGAACTCAAGATCGTCCTCGTTGGCTTCGAGCTGATGCGCAGCAATCGAACGGGCTTTGTCGATGACTTTGTCGGTGGCCATGAACACTGCCGTGCCACCAACCGAAAGCGACCTTGACCCATAAGTATCTAAACCGGTCGGGCTTATCGCCGTGTCCGAATGCAGCACTTCGACATCGTCGGGATCAATGCCGAGCTTGTCAGCCACGATCATTGACCAGCAGGTCTCATGGCCTTGGCCGTGCGGTGTTGATCCAGTCACTACCTGCACTTTGCAGGTAGGTGAGATCCGCACTGTGGCAGCCTCCCAGCCGCCTGCGCCATAGGCGAGCGATGCCAGCACCCGGCTAGGTGCCAAACCGCACATCTCCACATAGCTAGAGAACCCGACACCAATGCGTTTGGTGGATCCCGCAGCTCGGCGTTGCGCTGCTTGAGCACGACGACCAGCAACATTGGCCAACGAAATCGCCTTGTCGAGCACGGCGTGATAGTCGCCGCTGTCAAACACCAGACCTGGCGGGGACTCATAGGGGAAGTCTTCGGCTTTAATGAAGTTGCGTGACCTGATCTCCTCAGGTGACACACCCACCGACACGGCCAGTGAGTCCATAGCTCGCTCGATTGCGTAGGTTGCTTCGGGACGGCCCGCTCCACGGTAGGCATCGGTCGGCACCCGGTTGGTGAACACTGCTTTGCATTCGAAGATGTAATTCGGGATGTGATAGCAGCCGTGATACAAAAAGCCTCCCAGCAGCGGAACACCCGGTGTCACCAGCTGTAGATAGGCACCCATGTCGGCTAGCAGCTTCACTCGCACCGCTTGCAGCCTGCCTTCGGAGTCGGCGGCTAGTTCAATGTGCTGCACCTGGCCGCGTCCCTGAATGGTGGACACCGCTGCTTCGGCACGACTTTCGGTCCAGCGCACCGGCGCACCTCGCTGCTGTGCCAAAGCACAGCACAGGATCTCTTCGGCGTAAACGTTGAGCTTGCAGCCGAAGCCGCCGCCCACCGACGGGGCCACGACCCGCAGCTTGTTCTCACCGATACCGAGCACCACCGAAGTCATCACCTTCAAAATGTGCGGGATCTGAGTAGCGGAATACAAGGTGAGTTCGCCACCCGCCGGTGAAGGCACAGCCGCGCAACCTCGAGGTTCCATCGGTGCCGGGATCAGACGCTGCTGTAGATAACGCTCGCTCACAACATGAGCGGCATCAGCGAAAGCAGCATCAACAGCTGCGGCGTTGTCTTCCCAGAGTCCCCATGTGTAGCACTCGTTGGTTTCTAGGTCGGGATGCACTAGCGGAGCACCTTCGGCTACAGCATCTTCGATCTCAACCACTGCATCAAGCGGCTCGTAGTCCACTACCACGGCTGCGGCACCGTCAGCAGCGGCGTAGCGTGAGTCGGCCAGAACCACGGCTACGGCATCGCCCACATATTTGGCTGTGCCACGAGCTACCGGCAGATGCGGCGGGTTTTTCATGTCAGGAGTGACCGGCCAAGCGCAAGGCAATGCGCCTTCACCCCACAGCGGTGCTAGGTCTTCGCCGGAAAGCACTTCGTTGACACCGTCAATAGCCAGCGCGGCCGAGCCGTCGATACCGAGGATTTTGGCGTGGGCTTCGGTGGATCGCACCACGCCCACCCACACAGCGCCAGGCAGATCCAAGTCGTCAATGAACTTGGCTTCGCCGGTTAGCAGGGCGGGGTCTTCTTTGCGCAGCCTGCGCGAGCCGACGTGGGCTGCGGGGGCTGATTCTGTGAGGGTCATGTCAGTCACCTCCTGTGCTGGCTGCTTGCAGCACAGCGTCAACGATGTTCTGATAGCCGGTGCAGCGGCAAAGGTTGCCTTCAAGGCCGTGGCGCACTGCATCTTCGTTGAGGCCGGGGTATTCCTCCACCAGCGAGATGGCAGCCATCACCATGCCTGGCGTGCAGTAACCACACTGCAAGGCGTGCTTTTCGTGGAACGCTTGCTGCATGGGATGCAACGTTCCGTCAGTGTCAGCGATGCCCTCTATCGTGGTGATTTCAGCACCGTCGGCTTGCACCGTGAACAGGGTGCAAGCTTTGGCAGATTGTCCATCTACTAGCACTGTGCAGGCACCGCAGCTGCTGGAGTCGCAGCCGACGTTGGTGCCTGTGAGTCCGAGGTCGTCGCGCAGCGCATGCACTAGCAAGGTGCGCGGCTCCACTTCGAAGCTCCTTTGGGTGCCGTTGACGGTCAGGGTCACAGATGTCATTCATTTCTCCTGCGTCGGCCGGGTAGAGATACATATATTGGCGCATTTTCGGCCCGTTGTCTAATGGCAGCTTTTCAAGCGCTGCGTTCGGTTAGTTGCAAGCGTCCGTAATCAGCAAGAAACCGTGCCAAAAATTTGCCTGAAGCGGCAGCGACAGTCACGCAATTAAACAGACGATGCGCGATTTGAAGCTATGAGCCAGCAGTATTGATACAACTATGGAGACCACAGCTGCTGTGAAGCCCGCTGGAGTAAAGCGCCATTGCTCCCAGTGATCGTAGGTCTCGTACAACACTGGGAAGGTTTCACCAGGGTGCTCGCAGACTTGAAAGAACGCACGGGCGGAGACCGCGACCGTCGCACTGCTGACGGCGGTACCGGCGAACCATACGACGGTTCCCGCTATAACAAACACTGGTGGAGACAGATCCTCATGCATCTGCGTCCGAGCCTGCCGAACCCCCGACACAACTCGAGCAGGCGCAGCGCGCGTCAACGCGATCACCCGCAACACAGCTCGGAATCTCGCCAGCCACACACGTTAGTAACTCAAGTCAAGAGGTACTTGACGGGTGCTTAGAGAGGGGATTTGCTTAGGGTTTTGCGGGCGGTGGTTAGGTCTTCTGCGCTGGTTACTCCTACCCATTGCTGTGAGGTGTAAACCATTTTCACTGACAGTTGTTTGGCAGCCATCCATTGTGCGACTACAGCAGGCAGCAGGCATTCGGCATTTGGGTCATTTTGATGCTCTACCCAGAACCGCTCGACGCTTTCACTGATCCAGCCGAACGCGGCCTGCGGAAAAGCCCAAAGGTTCATCGACACAACAGTGTCATCAGACAACTCCGCCTCGGGTTCGGCTGCACGGATGATGCCGTCGTTGTGGCGACGCACCCCATGATGCTCAACAATGTCAATCAGATGATCGCCTGACACTCGACACACACCGCGACTAACCGCACCCGTGGCTGGCAAAGTTCTGTTGAGTTGATAGCCGCAGAGGCAAGCCTCGTTGTCTTTGAACCCAACCGCCGCCGCGGCCAGCGGTGCCATCGCAGCCGGGGCGTAATAGTCGTCTGCGTTACACACCAAAAAAGCTCCAGGAACTTCGTCTTGGGCGACCCACACGGCATGAGCGGTACCCCAAGGTTTGGCTCGGTGAGGGCCGTGGAGGTCTTGACACACATACGCGAAGGTCACACCATCATGACCTAGAGCCTGATAGCGCGCTTCGACATGGCGACGCAACGCTGCTTCGATTTCGCTGCGCACCACCAGCACCACCCGCGCAGCGCCTGCTTGAGTAGCTGCTGAAACTGCGTAATCAATGAACGATTCTCCTTCGGGGCCAACTGCTGCCAGTTGCTTGTCGCCGCCGAAGCGTCGACCGAGACCCGCAGCCATCACTACCAGCGTCAGCATCAGTGTTATTCAGCGCCCCAACAGATGCCGCACATGCTGGGTCTCATTGACGGACCGAACAGTGCGTTGACCTTCGCTTGACGCAGTGATGCGAGTAATGCCGCAATAGTCGACCATCACCGCGAAGGGATCCTCATAACCGAGCAGCATCTGCAAATAAACGGCTGTCACCATGCCATGGCAATACACAGCCACCCGACGTGAACGGTTGGTGTCAATGACATGATCAAAACCGCGTTGCACCCGCTTACAAAACTCTGCGTAACCGTCAGGGAAAATCAAAGCGTGCAGATCGGCTTCGGGATCAAAGAAATGCGCGGTGGCGGGATCATCTCGGCTGTACTCTTCGGCGGGCACATAGACACTGGCACGATGATCCGATTCACGCAGATCATCAAGAGTCTCCATTTCCATGCCGAGACGCTCAGCCAAAGGTTCAGCAGTGCTCAAAGCCCGTTTCATTGTGGATGACACAACATGATCAACGCCTTGGGTCACGAGCAGTTCGGCAGTGGCTTCGGCTTGCTGTCGGCCCAGGTCAGACAGGTCAGGGTCGGCAGGGCTTCCGTCGGAGCTTTCGCCGCGCACGGGCCGAGCGTGGCGGATCACAAGCAGCTCCATCAGCAGCGAGACTACCGCCACCAGTTGCCCGTCTATAGCTATTTGTCGAGGAGGTTGAGTTCCTAACCGAACTTCACACGCACATAGGTTCAGTCACTTTGGTGGCGCAATCTTTCCAGGATCCTGTCCAAGCTGTGCTTTCCGCCAAGCTTCTGCGAGTTCACGGCGATGCATAGCCGCCCATTTGAGCACTATGCGCTCTACTTGCGGCGGAAGGTCGCCCTCATTGACTTGCAGTGTTTCAATATCTATCGAGGCTTTATGACCTCTGCATTCGACATGGAAGTGAGGCTTCCCATGGTCTCTCCAATGGACTCTGATCACGATTCCATAGAAGCGGCTGATCTCAGACACGGGCGGCTTGGGCTTGTCTCCATCTCGGGAACATGTCCTCAACTGCCAGCCCGGTAATGCCCATATAGAGGGCATCGCCGCAAATATCTAGATCGAAATCGTCTCCCCATGCGATTGATCCGTCGGGGGCGATCCTGACCTGAGAAAAGAATCCAGGTTTCTCCCAGGCAGCAAAAACACCCCTGCCCGCCACGTCCGACAAGTCCACTTCGCCCTCAACTCCGTCGTCGTAGCGAAGCCAGATCCGGTACGGCTCCAAAGCCCGCACTTCAACCGGGGTCACACATATCTCGCCTTCAGGGATGCCGTTGCCCTCTTCGGGCGATGCATATCCACAAAGGATCAGCAGTTCGATCGCTCGCTCGGCGGTCGCCCGCACCGGGTTGTCACCGTCACTCGTTCGGTGACCGTCAGGTTCAGCCAGATCCTTGAGTTCGGTCATCAAGCGCAGCAACTCTTCGTAATCCTCACCAGCTATGACCATTCCGGCCGCGTGCTCATCTGTGCCCATGACTTGCAGCCTAGACCAACCGTCCTCCAGCTAGTTCTACCTAATCTTAACACGGACATAGGTTCGGTCATCGAAGCTGTCGTTACCGGGAAGCACCCCTTTCGTTCCCGGCGGAGTGCCGATCCGAAGCGGGTCTGTCTCTAGTAGACGGGCGAGAAGTTCTTCACTTTCACGCAAAGTCGAGCGAGCATCAATGTAACCGTCAGTTGCCATGATGACTTCTGTGTCTCTGGGAATGTCAAACACGTCTATTAACGCATCAGGGGTTGTTCCCCCATCCAACGACGCGAACCCATAAACAGAATCCTCTTGATTTCGCCATGATTTGCTCGCTTGCAGCAAAGGCAGAATCATCTTACGACCCGGATCGTCTGCAAGAAGCTCCTTCAGTTGATGCCCGTTCTGCAAACAAGATTGAAGCAGGGCAGCACGAGCAGCAGCAGCGACCTCATCCACCAGCTTGTGGCGGTAATGAAACTGACCAAAAATCCCGACAGCGACATCACCGACACGAATCAAACGTCGGGAGCAAACATCAAGCACAACACCAACAGCAGCCACCGACTTACCATCCCCTACCGAAGCCACAGCGGCTTGCAGATGCTTCACCACCACAGACGGATCACTCGACCGAGGCAAATCTTCCACCGCACACACGAGTGCCTGAGCTGCCTGCCAGCCCGGCGATGGAAGCACCGGCGCGCCCTTGTTGGTCTCACCATCGAACACGGCAACAAAGTCGCCGGTCACAACGAAAGCATCCTCGTTCAGAGCGTCATTGCCGCTCTTGGCATACGAAACAGCCTCAACAACCTCAGTCATCATCGCTGCTCCATACGATCGTGGCTGGCAGGGCATGACCCTTCTCTACTGAAGCCTTGATCACGAAAGCAAACTCTCCGCTGCGTCTGGGAACTGCCGGTGAAGATGTCATGAACCGTGCCGCCGCGACCGTACCAAAGGTGTGTGATCCAGAAAGCAAGACAAGTCGGTGGCCTTGCGCAAATGGGTTGTTGATGTGAAGAAGCAGGCCGTAGTCCGTGCCAGTCGCATCGTCGGCAACCTCACCTTCAAACTCGCTGTTGCCTGCAACGATAGTAGATCCCTGTTGACGGATGCCATAAGCCTCACCCACAAGATCAAGCACGCGAGCCGAGAGGGAATTCGTTTTTGGACCTCCAATCAGAATTAAATCGGTCTCAAGGCCTGATCCTGAGATTTCATTGGCGAAGTAGACGTTTTGTGCATCAACATCGCGCCAAGCTCTGATCAGGGAAGGTGCCACAAGAGCAAGAGCCTTCGCCTGTCCAATGCCTGTGGTAGGTCGAAAATAAGTACCCGATTCGATGTTGGGTGAAGCGGAGATGCATATTCGTAGGCCTTGAGGGTTGCTCAGCCGCCAACGGCGGCGATGGGACTGTCGGTCATGTAGGCGCTTAGCTGACCACAGCAACGCCGTAGCACACAAACCTGGAAGAGGGCCGAGAACAAACCATATTAACACTGCTTGCATTTTGAGATACTATAGGATTAACATAAATACACTATCTTGACCTATTTATTTTATGGCTGGGTGGTGGGAGAGATTCCTAGGCCGGGGGGTGTGGGTATTTGTATTCGGCCGGATTTAATCTCGGGTGGGTCAGCTACGTCTGTGGCGAACAGTGCGGCGGTGGCTAGGCCATGGGCTTGAGGGGTGTTTATCGTGTCGGCTACAGCCGCGACCTGAAGTGCGTGTGCAAGTCCAACCGCTGAATCCAGAAACGAGGTCACCGTTGCACGAGCACCCGCCTGACGCACACAATCAAGTATCTCTAGGGCGATGTCGGGGCCGCCTAGAGCTTGCGGCTTGACGATCAAAACCTCTATTCCCGCTTGCAATGCTCGTTCTGCGTCGACTCGACTGCGGATTGATTCGTCAGCGGCCAGCGGCACTGGACTGTGCGGCAACAAAGCACCCATAGCATCAACCCCAGCGACTGGCTCTTCGCAGTAAGCAATGTCACAATGCTGCACTTGCCTAAGGACATCTAGGGCAGTTGTCTCATCCCAGGCTCCGTTGGCATCAAGGCGCAGTTCACCGACCGGTCCCAGCCCAGTTCGGGCGGCCTTGATGCGTTCAACATCTTCAGCGGGCGTTGCGACGGCGACTTTCAGTTTCACAGTCGTGAACCCGGCCTTGAGCGCGTCATGTGCAGCCTGCTCAACTTCTGCTGGTGTGGATGCAGCAATAAGCGCATTCACATTCACCTCTTGCGGTGGCTCAGGCAACGGGCCAGAACCAGCGCCACTGCGGTCTGTGAGCAGATAAGCAGCCAAGGTCTGATCGGCGCGGCGTGCCCGCAGATCCCACCAGGCACCCGCCAAACCGGCCCTAACGTGCGGTGATCCGCTCAAGCCGTTGAGCAGCGGTTTGAGGCTTGCTTCACCGCTAGCAGCCAGTTCTTCTGCGGCGTTGCGTAACGCTGCCTCGGTTGCGGCTAGGCCGCTGCGCGACCATCCCGGCAGCGGAGCGGCTTCGCCCCAGCCGCTTATCCCGTCGCTGCTGAGTTCAACCAGAAAGCCTTGCCTGGAACGAAACTCTGCTGCGCCGGTCGCAAGCGGTTTGCGCAACTCCAGCTGAAACGGATGCAATGTCACCTTCAAAGCGGCTCTGTTCATGAGCGGTTTGCTCTGTCTAGACCTTTACGCGGCCACGACAGCATCACTAAGCCGCAACGAAGCGCTGCTTTCACAGGGCATCGGTGCTGATCATGCGAAACCTGCGGTGCTTCGGGCGACTGCGCTTGTATCTGTTTCATTGATAAAGCTGGCGATCTCAGTGGCGGTAGTGTCGGGTTGCTCTAGATGGGCGGCATGACCAGCTGAAGCAATGCGGATGACTTGGGCTTGCGGCAGACTGGCAGCTAGCCGCTCGGCGATAGCACAAAATTTGATGTCTTGCGCGCCTACTACCAGCAGCGTGGGAACTGTGCAGTAACCGAGTCGCTCATCCAGCGGTGTCATCGCTCCAGTGCCTGCGGCGATGAGACTGCGGGCGAGGCCCTGCGGGTTTGACGACAGGCGCTGCTGACGTGCTGCACTCCGATGCTCTTCGCCAAGCGCTGCCTGCGAAGCAAATAATGGCTGCGTCATCCATTCATCCACGAAAGCCTCGAAGTCATCAAGCAGGTGCTGAGCCCGCTGCGTGTCGGCTTGTTGGCGTTTTATGCGCTGATCCGTGTCGGAAATGCCGCTTGAAGCGCCAATCAGCGTGAGCAAACTAAGCCTCGCCGGTTCAGTGCATCCCAATGTGAGCGCTACTCGTCCTCCCATCGAATATCCAACCAGATGAAAGGTCTCGAACCCGAGCGTGTCAGCAAGATCCGTGACTTGCTCAACCATGGACTCGACCGTGTAAAGCGCTAGATCTTCGGGCACTTCTGAGCGGCCATGCCCCACCAGATCCGGGCAGATTACCCGAGCCCGCAGTTGAACAGCAAGCCGACCGGCGAGAGGTTCCATAGCCCGCGCCGACCCAGTGAAACCATGCAGCACCATCACGGGAGCCACGTCTTCGGTTGCCCCATCGTCAGTGCCGAACTCGGTTACCGCCAGTGCTACACCACCTGCTTGTATCCAGCGAAGCGTCTTATGGGTCGCTGTCTGAGCCATCTACATCTGAGCTATCTGATAGTCAGTCACGCTCAGCCAGAACTCGACGGCAGCTTGCTGAGCCGCAGATGTCAGCTCCCGCCGCTGGGACACATCAGCGTCACGATCAACTTTCACGATCAGCAGGGACACCCCTGGTGAACGCATCTCTATAGAGAACCGCACTGCCTCAGCCAAATCTTGCAGAGTCGATATTTGCTGTGTCAGAATGCCGCCGAAGTCCTCAAGCGCACAAAAATCAAGTCCGTGCGGTGTGCGGAACAAGCGCTCGAAATCTTGTGGCGGGATCCGCTCAGCCACAGGCAACATTGAGAAGATCTCGCCGCCGTTGTTGTCTACGCAAACCACCAGCAGATGCACTCCCAGCCGCTGAGCCGCAGTGAGGCTAGACAGATCATGCAGCAAAGCAAGGTCACCTGTGTAGAGAACCACAGGCCTCGATGTATCGACTGCCGCGATCCCCAGCGCAGTCGAGACTAAACCGTCTATACCAGCCGCACCTCGATTGGCGCTGCAAATCACCGATCCTGTGTCAAATACGTAGGCATCAAGATCACGTACCGGCAGCGAGTTAGCAGCCAGCACCACCGAACCGGCTGGCATAACAGAGATCAGAGTGCGCGCTGTCTGTGCTGACAGCATCGCCGGATTGCTGTCGATGGCATCATCAAGGGCATGTCGTGCAGCACGATCAAGCCGTAACCAAGTGTCGAGCCAGCCGCCGGGTCGGGTGCGGTTCGGGGGCGGCTGACCTTGAGTGATTGAAGCGAGAGCCTCAACTGAAGCGGGAACATTTGCGGTGAGACGAAACACGGCCTGCTCCCAGCGATCTTCGGGGTCGATCAGCACCACATGGCGAGGCTTTGTGCGTTCTAGCCAGAGCCTTACTGGCTTGGTTGTAACCGTGCGACCCACTAGAACCACCGCATCTGGACGCAGCGCCTCACCGAGAGCCTCATCGGCTAGAAGATGATCCGCGGTGCTGATCACGCATCCCAGTTCATCTTGTCGCGCATGTTGCCCGTTTTGCTGCCATCGATCAAAGGGGGCGTTCCGTAGCCCCAAATCCGACCGGACATGAGCGACGGGTTCACCAATCAGAGGCCATTGCGCCCATGCTGCGAAACGTTGAGCCTGTGCCGCCCAGTCAAGCTCTCTTACGAATCCTCCGCCGGGCCACGGTCCAGCCACCACCACCCCACGCTCGCATTCAGCAACGATGCGTGCAAGGTGATCCAACTCAGGCAAACTCTCAACCGTCAGCGTTTGATGATCGGCGAGGCTGCTCACAGGGCGCGGTTTTGCTGGCTGCAACGGCCCGGCAGGCTCCAGTGGCTCACGCAGTGGCCAGTTGAGATGCACGGGCCCTGGGTTGCGTCCCATAGCCATCGAAACAGCCCGCTCAGCCAAACTAGCGACAACATCGGGCTCTGCGCCGGGTTCTCCAGGCACTGGCAGGTCGATGCTCCAGCGCACTGCCGATCCGTAGATGCCCACCTGATCAATGGTCTGCGGCGATCCCCAACCCCGCAATTCTGGGGGGCGATCAGCGCTGCACACGATCATAGGAACCCCGCCGTGTGAAGCTTCCACCACTGCTGGCAGATAATTAGCCGCCGCCGTGCCAGAAGTGCATACCAGCACTGTGGGCCATCCCGAGGCACGCCCCATCCCCAGCCCAAAAAATCCTGCTGAACGCTCATCAATCTGCACCCAAGTGCAGATACGAGGCTCCGCCGCAAAGCACAAAGCCAGCGGCGTGGACCGCGAACCCGGGCTTATGACCGCATCAATCACCCCCAGATCCGCTAGCCGAGCCACGAACGCCGCCACAGTGTCGTAAGGGTCGTGAGGTTTGTGAGGGCTCATGGTGCAGCGGGTTTATCGGTTCTAGTGCTAGTCAAGCGCATCCAAGAAAGCTTGCAGCTTGATTACTGTCTCGGCGAGTTCGTCGTCGGGATCTGATCCAGCAACGATGCCCGCTCCCGCGAACAAATGCAGCATCCCAGGTCTCGCCAGCGCGCAACGTAAGGCCACTCCCAGTTCACCGTTGCCGTCAAGGTCACACCAGCCCACAGGTGCCGAATACCAGCCACGGTCGAAACCCTCGTTTCGCGCGATGAACTGCAAGGCAGCTTCAGTGGGTGCTCCACCCACCGCCGGTGTCGGGTGCAGCACCCCAGCAACTCGCAGCACATCCATGTCGCTGGCACCGCTGCGACGGCGTTTCACTTCAGCGGTGATCTCAGTGCATAAATGTTGCACCCGGTTTAATCGCAACAAGCCGGGCTCAGCCGGTGCCGTATCTACGAGACCCAAACTTGACAGCGCATCAATGATGCCTTCCACCACGATGCGATGCTCCGAACGATTCTTGGCTGATGCCAGCAACTCCGCAGCTAGGCGCTCATCGTCGGCGGGAGCGCTACCTCGGGGTGTGGTTCCGGCAAGAGCCACAGCATTTAGGCGTGAGCCTTGCAAAGTGACTAGCTCCTCAGGGGTGGACCCCAAAAACGTCGCCTGCCCAACAGTGAAAGCGAAGGTCGCGCAGGCTGGGTTTCGGGCTCTCAGCCGCTTGAGCACTCCAGTCACGTTAATGTCACGTTCTACTTGGACTGCGCGTGCTAGCACGGCCTTGCGAAGTTCGCCACGCTCAACGGCTGCCACAACTTCACGCACCAAAGCCTTGTATCTGTCGGCACAGTGCAAAGATGCATCGCTTTTCGCAGATTCCGGCTCAACGTCTGGGCTGTTTGCACCCGACATGCCGCTCACCGATGTCTGTGCTGCATCTGCCCTTTCGCTCGACTCGACAGGGTTCATCGCTTCAGCTTTGGCTTCGATTTGGGCAGCAGCCTCAATCGCATCGAGTCGCCGCTGCAACGCTTCTAAGGTCACAGCCTCGTCGCCATCTGAGCCGATCCGCGCTGCTGCCATCAGCCAGGTGCCGTCGGGCTTGTTGAGCACGGTCACCTCCGGCAGCACCAGCCAGCAATCGCCGAAACCCTGCCACACCGGCTGCACTTTCTGGGTCTCAGCTTCTTGAGCATCTGCGGCTGCGGCTTCAGAGGGTGCGAACGAGAACCCCCCCACTATGACCGGTGCTGGAGCATCAGTCGGACCATGGCGCTGAACACGAGCCGCTAGCACAGCACGCGCCGCTGATGCTTCCGAGAAACGGCTCACACCAACCGGCGCGATCGCCTCCACCACCCCGAGGGCAGCCAAACCCATGCCCGCTTCGGGCCGCAGCCACAAACTGCGGTGCGGTTCATTGGCTGCTGCGGCGTAGACAGACAGTGGATCAATCCGCTCACGAGCACGACGAGCCGTCACCAACACGGTGCCTGCAACACTAGGGATGGATACAGGCTCATCACCGATACGAGCCATAGCGCGCTCAAACAGGGTCCTCTCGAAGTGAGCGGTCACCAGCTTTGTCGCCACCGGAATGAGCCGGTTGACGCTTTCGATCAGCTCAACGCTGTTATGGCTGCTGTGGTGGATTCTGCGCTTGAGCATGTCAATGGCATCGTCAATGAGATTCTCGACATTGGCAGCGTGACGCATACCCAGCGCAGTCATCTCTTCTATAGCGACCCCAGCTTCGATCAGAGTTCGGGCTGCGATCAGCATCTCTACATGGTCGGCGGTGAAACCATCATCGTGTTCATCGGAGCCGTTTGATGGTGTTATCAGGCCAGCGTCAGCTGCTAAGTCCACTACAAAGCTTGGCACCCCAGCCCGTTCAGCCAGTTCAGTTCGATTAAGCAAGCGGTCGGCTTGGCCAGAGCCAGCCGAAGTTGTGCTTCTGTCAGGCACGGCCTCCATGCTAGAAGTCACTGCCAGCATCTCTGCCTCCGCTCTGTTTCATCTTCGCCGCAGCTGCAGCCTTCACTGCCTTCCTGCGTGGAATGCTGCGGCTGCTACAGTTGCCGTGTCATGTTCGCTGCTTCTACCACAGCCATCAACATCGTTGAACTGCTGCACATCCTTACTGTTGTCTTGGCTCTTGCGCCGGTGTTCGTGCATCCGTTGCTGCGCCGCCAGATGCTCGCCGCCGACACGTCCGGTTACCAGCATCTGGTGTTGTCCATGGCAGCCAACGCTCGTCGTTTTTACGGGCCCGCGTTGATAGCCGCTGGCTTTCTCGGGATTGCTCTAGTGGAAATGTCAGAAGATGCCATTGCGGTTTCCGACGGCTGGGTTATTGCCGCCATCGTGATCTGGGTGGCGATGATAGGCGTGCTACACGGCCTGATCAGACCGTCTCTCAAAGCCCAAGGTGAGGCTTCATCCGATGACGCTATATCAGTCTCGGCAGGCAGGCGCGCTGAGATGGGGTCAGCGCTGCTTTCGATCCTTTTTGTGGTGCAGATGGTGCTGATGATCTGGCAACCAGGCTGACATCAGCGACGAATTCCACCGTTTCGAGCGTTTTGTCTTAACGTCTCTTTCACGACTTTGGGGTGTCCGTTTCACCACTTTGGATCGTCGTTTTCGGGAGCGAAGTCTTCCCATCTTGGCTGCCCCGCTGGAACATCCCGATCCGTTGCTGTCGCAGTCGCTGAACCCGTGTCTGGCTCCTTTCCCCAATCTGGGTCTGACTTAACCTCCGAATCTGCATCTGGCTTAGTAGCCGGATACGCGTCTTGATCAGCCAGCGAATCTCTGTCTGGCTGAGCAACCGAATCTGCGCTTGTGGTGTTCACAAGTGAAGCCAGCACAGTAGTCACAGGCACCGCAGCCACCAAACCGATTGAACCGCAAAGCGTGCGCACGATCTCCACAGCGATCAGCTCAGAGTTGGCGACCATCGCCAGCGACTGATCCGACACCGCAAACAGCAGCAACAGCGGCAGTCCCGCCCCCGCATACGCCAGAAGCAGCGTGTTGACAGTGGCCGCAATGTGCTCGCGCCCTACCCGAATACCTGAGGTCACCAGTTCACGCCTAGTGAGGTGAGGGCCGCGAAACCGCAACTCCGCAACGGTGGCCGCTTGGGTGACGGTCACATCATCTAAAGCGCCCAGCGCGCCGATGATGGCACCGCCAAGCAGCAGCGCAGCTAGATCTATATCTCCAGCGATCAAAGGCAGAGTCAATCCTTCTTCGGTTGCTAAGCCTGTGAACTCCGACAAGCCAAAGAAAAGCCACGACAAGGCAAGTGTCAACCCCAACGACACAAGCGTGCCTGCGAGCGCCACGGTCGTCTGAGCGTTGATCCCGTGGGTGATATACAAGCTCACGAAAGCGATCACCGCGGCGGCTACTACAGCCACCAGCACGGGATCGTTGCCGTCTAGCACTGACGGTGCCACAAAAGCAACCAGTATCACCAGCGTGGCGGCCATCCCTACCAAAGCCAAAGCCCCACGCAAGCGACCTAACGCCACCACCACCAACGCAAACAATCCGGCGAGCCATACCAGCGGAGCACGCCTATCACGATCAACAAAGAAGTAGTAATCGTTGGAGGTCTCATGGCCGACGATCACTTCGTCGCCCGGCTCGATCCGTATCGAAACTCGGTCATAGTCCAGGTTGAACTCGGGCAGAGCGACCACTAGGCCAGCATTGGGGCCTTCGTTGATGCGTGCGGTTATGACACGACAAGGCTGCGGATTGTCATCCGCTGAATAGCTACATACCCGGTCGGTAACCTCCACCACTGTGGCACTTAGGCGGTCATAGGCAAGACCAACCTCATCGGCTTGCTGCCGGGCGACTTCACGGCCTTCACCGGTGGGCCAAAGCAGCACCATGCCCACCACAGCAGCCACACCCGCGGCCATAACCGCCAATAACACCGCACCAAGCGCACGTTTGCGACGCAAGCGCCCCCAAAAGCCATCACCCAAAAGGCTTGGCGTGCTCGTCATGACTATGCCGTCAGCCTTGCGGCGGCCACCAAGCAGCCACCTCTGCATCTGGCGCAGCCACGCTCGCAATCCCATCACCGAGATTATGACCTACAGGCATCTCTCCCTCGGGGAGGGTCACTTCAAACCTTCGACCACCTAAGTTTCAGTCCATTAGCTGCAATCACCCATAGGTAGGGTCCAGGCTTTTTCGCCTTCTCCAATATCTGGTTGAAGCAAGCATCAAGCCTGTCGACCATTTCGGTGCCGGTTAGGTTTGCATTATTAAACGCAAAGACTCTTAGCCGCGTTGCAGCCAGCACTTCATGATGATCTCGCACGATCAACATGTCCTTCGTCAAAGCTACCCAGCCCTCCATGTCGGCTCTCCTGATCCACTCTGGATCAGAAACCCGCTGATCAGCACCTTTCGGGTAAACCTCTACCATTGGCAGCGCCTTGTAACCGCGGGCGCGGATCGCCTCAGCGATCAGATAACGCCCCAAACCACGGTCCAGGAAGAAGACCAAAGAGTCTGTGTCAGGCTGCTGCCTTCGTGGGCCAGATGGCACTGAGAGCTTCCCTTAGGTCTTCTACTGGAGTGGCGTAATCATCTGCAATGGAGGCAACGGGCTCACCTGCATGCACTCGCGACCAGACAGCCGACAGCGGAGCGCTGCCTTGCATAAACAAAGCATCACCTCCAGCAACGTCTGGCACAACCCTCAGCAAAGGCCGTTCGGTCACTGGAAGCACCAGCTCAGTTGCCCAATCGTCACCAAACTGGATCCTTTTGAGGTATTCGTTGATGACTTCGTGAAATACCCGCTGACCGGTTTGCACGACAGTCAATAATCTGAGTTGTCTGTCGTGTTGTTGCTGGGCGTAGTCGTACAGCACGTTAGCTCCGTCGCTGTATAGCTGACGAGAGGCAAGCGCGTGTCTCAACTCCCCTTGACCGGCGAGAACCTCAAGCGCTCTGCGGATTCGTTGCATCGGCAGACCTGTGTTGCGAAACGCTTGGACAACCGTTGCTTCAACTAAACCGATAAAAGGAATCGATCTTGCATCTGACGCAGCAGCGTTCAGCGAAGTAATCACCGGCCCCTGCTCTACAGATGGACGACTGGTGAAAGTCCTTGCGTAGCCGTGCGACCATGTGCGCAACGTTGACGGACTCATGCCCACTAATCGCGCCGCTGAGTTGACCGTGTAAAGCCCTCGAGTGAAACGATCGTCGTTGATGATAGTTCTCCCTCGCCTCATCAAGGCTTGCAAGCATGATAGCGCGAACTATGGTAGGGGGCCGTCACGCCACAGTTTGTAGGCGACCACTGCGGCAGTGCCTGCTACTAGGCCCGGTGCCCAGCGCACTTTGGAGCCACGACCTTGGCGGGCTAAAGCCATCCAGGCAGCGGGCCATAGCGCGGCAGCGCCAGCTAGCAGCGCCCACCATGCCCAGACCGGGCCCCACCAGCCAGCCAACAGGCTGTTGACAATCATCAGGCGCACATCGCCATAGCCGATCCGCTCGGGCCCCAGCCGCCACAAAATCTCCAGCAAAAGCGCGGTTGAGACAGCAGCAACCACTGCCCAACCGAACCTTGCGAACTCCCCCGCAGTCAGCGCTGCCGATCCCAGCAATGCCGCTACGACGATGCCAGCAGACCACACCGCCCGTCTCGGGATCACCGCACGACGCATGTCGGTGATGGTCACATAGACACCGAGCGCTCCCCACACTGCTACCGCTGACCACACCAAACCAGATGCCGCAGTAGCGCTCACAGCCGCAGATTAGACCCAGACAGAAACCCTGTGAACAGCGAAACTCGCGCCCTAGAGATTTGCCTAGATTTTTTGCGGTGAAGAAGTCAGCAGCGTAGGCAGGCTTCTTCCCGAGGCAGAAACTAGATCAGGTATTGGCTGAGACCTCGCCGCAAATATTGGCCGTCACCTTTGTGTCCTAAATACTGGCCGTCGTCTATCAGCTTTCGACCCCTTGAGAACACCGTGTCTACATGACCGGTTACTTCTACTCCCTCATATGCAGAATGATCCATGTTCATGTGATGATTGTCAACGCTGATAGTCCACTGCTTGGCCGGGTCATAAATCACAACATCGGCATCAGAGCCCGGCGCGATCACCCCTTTGCGGGGGTAAAGACCCATCATGCGCGCCGGAGTGGTGGCGCACAACTCCACCCAGCGCGGCAAACCGATCTCTCCTGCTACCACACCCTGATAGATCATGTCCATGCGATGCTCAACACCGCCAATGCCGTTAGGTATCGCCCGGAAGTCATTCAAACCCAGTTCCTTCTGTTCTTTCATGCAGAACGGGCAATGATCGGTGGAAACAACCGCCAAATCGTTGGTGCGCAACCCTTTCCATAGATCATCTTGATGACCTTCGGCGCGTGAACGCAGCGGAGTCGAACACACGTAGGCGGCACCCTCAAAACCGGGACGACCGAGATGCTCTTCCAAGCTGAAATGCAGATACTGCGGACAGGTCTCAGCGAACACGTTCATGCCCGCGTCACGGGCGAGCGTCACCTGCTCAAGAGCCTCCGAAGCCGACAAATGCACAATATAAAGCGGCGCAGCACCCACCTTGGCTAGCTGTATAGCCCGATGAGTGGCTTCGGATTCCAGTTCCTTGCGGCGCACATAACCGTGAGTCACTGGGCTGGTCTCGCCCCGCTCAAAAGCCTGCTCAGCGAGCACATCGATGGCTAGGCCGTTCTCGGCGTGCATCATAATGAGTCCGCCGTTGCCAGCAGCTTGCTGCATAGCCCGCAGAATCTGACCATCATCCGCGAGGAACACACCGGGATAAGCCATAAACAGCTTGAAGCTGGTGATGCCTTCGTTCACCAGCAGATCCATCTCTTTGAGAGAATCATTGTCAACGCCGCCAATGATCATATGGAAGCCATAGTCGACGGCACAGTTGCCTTCTGCTTTGGCCATCCAAGCATCAAGGCTTTCTCTGACGTTCTCACCGTAACGCTGCACCGCGAAATCAACGATGGTGGTCGTGCCCCCCCAAGCAGCGGCTCGAGTGCCGGTCTCAAAAGTGTCCGACGCGAAAGTCCCGCCGAAAGGCAGTTCCATGTGAGTGTGGACATCTACGCCGCCTGGCACTACCAGCCTGCCTGAGGCATCAACCACCTCAGCGTTCTGCTCCACAGAGATAGCGATATCGCTGCCGGGACGCAGAACCGCAGCAATCTGCTCACCGTCAATCAACACATCGGCCGGATCCGCGCCGGTTGCGCTAACGACAGTGCCCCCCTTGATTAGCGTTGCCATCTTCATCCTCCTTAAATCTGTTTCTTGATGTAGTTGTTGCGTTATATGCGGTCGGTCAACTACGTCAAGAAAAGGGAACTCTCAGGGTGCGGTAAGCGAGCCGTAGGCATCAGGGCGGCGGTCACGGTAGAAAGCCCACTGCGAGCGCACTTCCTCAATCATGTCAAGATCAAGCTGGCGCACAACTAGCTCTTCGTTCTGGTCCGAGGCGGTGCCGTCAACGAACTGGCCTCTGGGGTTGGCGAAATATGAGGTGCCATAAAAGTCGTTGTCGCCAAGCGGCTCAATCCCCACCCGATTGATAGCACCCACGAAATACATGTTCGCTGCCGCAGCCGAGGTCTGCTCCAGTTGCCACAAATAAGCGGACAAGCCCCTGCTAGTCGCCGAAGGATTAAACACGATCTCAGCACCGGCAAGACCCAAAGCACGCCAACCCTCAGGGAAATGCCGGTCATAACAAATGTAAACACCGACGGTGCCTACTGCGGTCTCAAACACTGGGTATCCCAAGTTGCCGGGACGGAAGTAGAACTTCTCCCAGAAGCCCTGCACTTGCGGGATGTGGGTCTTGCGATACTTGCCTAGATAACTACCATCAGCATCGATCACTGCGGCAGTGTTGTAAAGCAGGCCAGCACCTTCGCGCTCATACATCGGCAGCACCAAAACCATCTCGTGTTTAGCAGCTAGTTCGCAGAAGCGCTTGGTGGTAGGCCCATCGGGAACGGCCTCGGCGTAGGAGTAAAAGTCGGTGTCTTGCACTTGACAGAAGTAAGGGCCGTAGAAGAGTTCCTGAAAGCACATGACCTGGGTGCCAGCAGCGGCTGCCTCGGCAACATATTTCTCATGCTGGATGATCATGGATTCTTTATCGCCGGTCCATGCCACCTGCACGACGGCTGCATTCAGGCTGCGTCCCATTGGCCTGCCTCTCTTTCTGTGTGGCTTGCGAAAGCATCAAAACTTTAGCAACTGACATGGGGCTGATACCTAGCCGGACACGCCGGTCAAGTCTTCAACATGCCTTCGACATCAGCACGAGACGGCAGAGACGGCTGAGCCCCGTAGCGCATAGTGGCGACCGCTCCGACTTTCACCGCCCAGCGCGTGGCAGTAACCAGATCAGCACCATCAACAAGCGCGTCAGCGAGACCTCCACAGAAAGCATCGCCTGCGGCTGTGGTATCCACCGAAGCTACTTGCGGGGCACGCACATGGCAGGCATCGTCAGCGGTGACCACCATGGCACCGTCAGAGCCCAGCGTTACCACAGCCGCTGCGGCACCGATACCACGAGCCATCTCTACTGCAACTTCGGCATCTACCTCACCGCTCTCAGCGAGTTGCGTCTGTCCTGCCATCGTTGCTAGTTCGCTCTGGTTGGGGACGATCACATCAATACCACTCAACAGATCTTCACTAAGCGGGACGCTCGGCGCGGGCGCAGGAGTCAGAACCACCACGCCAGTGGCGCAACGAACCGCCGCCGTCACCGCCTCAACAGGCACTTCAAGTTGCAGCAAGGTCACCTTGGCAGTTTGCAGCAGCACCCCGGCAGCGCTTTCAACATCAGCTTGACTGAGCCTGCTATTAGCACCAGGGCTGACCACAATGGAGTTCTCGCCGTCAGCGGCTACCGCTATCAGGGCAATGCCGCTAGCGCTGCTGTCAGTGGTAAGCAGTTCGGTGACATCCACTCCAGCAGAGGCAATAGCAGCACGCAGCATGGTGCCTGCATCATCGTCGCCGATGCGTCCGACCATAGCCACACGTCGTCCCAGGCGAGCCGCTGCCACAGCCTGGTTGCCACCCTTGCCTCCAGGGATCCGTTGCAGATCGCCGCCGTGAATGGTTTCGCCCGCTACTGGAATCGTCGCCACATCCACCACTAGGTCAAGGTTGGCGCTGCCCACCACCACCACTTCAGGCTGCATCTCTATGCCATCTTTCTTTCTATGCCGCTTCTGTATGCCATCTCTCTACTCCGTTTCTGTTCTGTGTGCCGTTTCTGTGTGCCATCTCCGCTCTCGACCGCTTGAGCCTGCCTATGCATGGTTGCTGACATTAGCTTTGGCTAGCTTTAGCTGTGATGACCTGGCTCTACGCTTTCATGCTTTTTGCAGGTGCGCCTGTGCTGCTGTGGTTCGTGTTCAGCGGCGGTGATGCTGATGCCGACAGTGGACCAAGTGGATCAGATGCTGACACAAGCGTGCTAGCTGATGTGATGTCGTTCATTCCGTTGAGCAGCTTGGCTTTCATTGCGACATTCTTCGGCGCTACTGGACTGGCAGCCCAATGGGTTGGCGCTTCAGCATTGCTGACCTTGCTGCTGGCCGTCGGTGTCGGAGCTACTGCTGGTGCCATCAACAGCGCGGCATTTGCTTTCCTGCGCCGCAGCGAAGCCTCAAGCGACGTAAGCGACCGCGAGATAGAAGGCAGCATCGCCCAGGTCGCCCTGCCGATCACCAGCGAGCACCGCGGCAAGATCGTAGTTGGGGTTGCGGGTGCCCGCACGCAGATGACCGCTGCACCGATTGATGTTCTCACAGATGACCAAACCATCGAGAAAGGTGCCCGTGTGATAGTTGTGCGCATTGACGAAGGCGTGGCTCTTGTCACCCGGCTAGACCCGCAACTGGAGTAAACGCAAGCCCCCGCAGACCGCTACCACTTGTCTCAAGCGAACTTGCCTCAAGCGAGTGTTACGCTCGCGGCGACAGTTGAGTTGGCAATGAATGCGCCAAAAAATGCGCTATGCGCGGAAGGGATATAACCGTGTCCACAGCAGGAATAGTCGGTTTGGCGCTTGCGCTTGCCGTGATTTTGGTGATCTTGATCGTGAGGTCTTTGATCGTGATCTGTCCACCCAACCGAGTGGCGGTGATCTCGGGACGCACCCGCACCCTGACTGACGGGCGCACCGTGGGTTACCGGATCCTCAAAGGCGGTCGCACTTTGCGAGTGCCGCTGATCGAGAAGGTCGCCTGGATGGATCTCAACACGATCCCGCTTGAGGTCGCAGTGCAAAACGCTTACTCGCGCGGGGCTATTCCGCTCAACGTGATGGGTATCGCCAACGTCAAAGTATCAAGCGGAGAAGGGTTGCTAGAGAACGCTGCCGAGCGTTTTTTGCATGTGGATCATGCCCACATCGGCAAGATCGCCAAAGAAACCTTGGAAGCCAACCTTCGCGGCGTGCTAGCAACCATGTCGCCTGAAGAGGTCAACGAAGACCGGCTCAAGTTCAGCCATCAACTGATCGACGAAGCCGACGATGACATCAAAACTCTGGGCCTAGAACTTGACGTGCTCAAGATTCAAAACGTCACCGACGATGTGAATTATCTGGAGTCAGTCGGTCGGCGTCTCACCGCCGAAGTGATTCGTGATGCTCGTGTCGCTGAAGCCGAGCGCGCCGCCGAATCTGAGCAGGCTGAAGCCGCGGCGCGTCGGGCTGCTCAGGTCGCTCAGCTAGAAGCGGATAAAGCCATCGTCGAGGAGCAAAACGCTCTGCGGGTGCGCACTGCTGAGCTTGAAGCTATTTCTCGGGCGCGTGAAGAAGAAGCGCTAGTAGCTGGCGAGACCGCCAAAGCGGTGGCCAGTCAAGACTTGGAGTCTCAACGCATAGAACTGGAAAAGCGTCGAGTGGAAGCCGACGTGGTGGTGCCAGCACGAGCCGAACTTGAGGCGCGTCAACTGCAAGCTCAGGCCGAAGCAGCCAAGATCGTGGAGGACGGAAAAGCGAAGGTTGAAGTGTTCAAACGCCTTACTGACCAGTATCAGGCGGCTGGTGCCGACGGCCATGATCTGCTGGTGTTGAACATGCTGCCCGATCTGATCGACAAGATCGTTGCCACCGTAGCCAATATCAACATCGACCGGGTGGCTGTAGTTGACACGGGCGCAGCTGCCTCCAACGGCAACAGTTCTGGCGACGCTGCCTCACGCGGTGGGATACCCGGCTTAATGAGCCAACTGCCAGCTTCGTTGGTGGCGATGACCGAACAGATTGAGGCGGCCACGGGAGTCGACATTTTGTCGTCGCTGCGCCGACACGGCGACCAAAACGACCAACACGACGACTGAACCGACCAAGCGCCACGCACAACAGCGAGAGCGTCACACGCAACAGCCAAAGCAACGGAGACTTCAATGACTGCAACAAGAACCCGCCAAAGGTTTGTTGCGTGGTGCTCGCCACTGCTTGCTTTCGCCGTTATCGCCAGTGCATGTGGCGACAGCAGCGAAGACGCTGACGATCCCCAAGCATCAACGGCGACCGAAGCCACAGAAACCGCAGCCCCCGACACAAGCGAAACTAACGGCGAAAACGCACCTGCCGCACCCGAAAATGAAACAGCGACGGCGTCCGAAGACGAGCCTCTAGTGGCTCCGATCGACACAACCACCACAACATTGCCAGCCAGCAACGATGCATCAGGCGAAACAGCCGAGCCCGAGCCGCAGTTCGGCGGTACTTTGCGAGTCGGCGTGGAAGCCGAAGGCGACGGCCTTAACCCGTCCGCTAACAACTTCGCTGTGTCGGCTTATGTGATGACATACCCGATCTTTGATCCAGTGGCTTACTGGGGCACCGACGGACGATGGACTCCTTACTTGGCTGAATCGTTCACTCCTGTCGGCGATGGTTCGTCATGGCAAATGAAGTTGCGTGAAGGGGTGCAGTTCCATGACGGCACCATGCTCGGAGCTGAAGACTCAATCGCCACCTTCCAGGCGCAGCTCGCTGATCCGATTGTTTCGCTGGCGGTGCGGCCAGTCTTTCTCGCAGAGAACCCCATCGAACAAATCGACGAGTTCACTGTGCAATACAACCTCAACGAGCCCAGTGCTCATTTCCCGCAGCAACTCACAAGCCAGCTCGGGATGATCTTGCCTTCGGAATGGCTTGAACAAGCACGAGCCGACGAAACGCTCAATCAGGCACCGGTGGGCACTGGTCCGTTCATGATCGAAAACCGCATCCTTGATGAGGTCACCACGCTGGTCCGTAACCCGAACTATTGGGCTGCTGACATCACCGACATTTACCTTGACCGCATCGAGATTTATCCCATAACTGACATGGTCATAGCCGCCGAGCGTATTGTCGCCGGTGATCTTGACTTGATCATCACCAGCAATTCTGATGCCATTTTGACTTTGCGTGACGCAGACGGGGTGCAAACTTTCGAGAACCTTCGATCAAGCGAAGAGTTCGCCATGATGAACACGCAGATGGCACCATTTGATGACATCCGCGCTCGCCAAGCTTTGACTTTCGCTACTAACCGTGAAGCGTATGTGCCTTTGATACGTCAAGGCACCGCACCACTGGCTGAGACCATGTTTCACCCGGATTTGATCTGGCACAACCCCGACGTGAAACAACAAACCGATATGCCCGAACAGGCCGCGCCGCTAGTGGATGCCTACTGTGGCGACTTCCCTGACAACTGCACAGATGACGGTCGCATCAAAATCGAGTTGCAGCACTCAGGGCCGTCAGTTGAGCAGAACCGCATCGCCGAGTTGCTGATCGATAGCTGGGATCCCTACTTCGAAGTGAAAGTAGACGAACTGCTTCAAGACGACCACATCATCCAGGTGGCTCTGGGTGCCTACAATGTGGTGACTTGGAGGCAGTTCGGTGAGATAGATCCCGACAACGATGTTCTGTGGATCGAATGCCGGGCGATTGGCATCATCTCGCTCAACTGGCCGCGTGACTGCACTCCCGAACGCGACGCATTGTTGTATCAGCAGCGAGGCACCGACGACCTCAACCGGCGAGTCGAGATATGGCATGAGATCCAGCAGCAAATCAGGGACTCTTACACCTACATTTTCTTTACTCACGCCAACTGGACTATCGGTGCCGCCGACAACGTCAACAACGTCTGCGGCCAGACTTCACCCAGCGGCGTGGAACTGTTCTGCAACAATCAGGGACGCGTGCAGCTCCATCAGATCTGGTTGAGCTGAGAGGCTGACCCCGGACCTAGGGGTGTGGCCGGTAGTAATGTCGCTGAGGTGTGGCTGAGCCAAGTGAGCGCACAGTGGTTGTCTGAGCGGTCAGCATCGTCTAGGCGATCGCAAATGCCTGGACGGTCAAGTCGGTAAGGGCTGGGACGTGGCAAGATTTTTGGCACGACGGCTTTTGCTGCTAGTGGCGGTGCTACTTGCGGTGACTTTCTGCGGTTTCTCGGCCATGAACCTGCTCGGCGACCCGCTCACCAATGTGGTGGGAGTGCTAGCCGAACTCGACTGCGACGCAATCGCAGCCGGAACCGCTCCAGACACCACCGTTGACGCTGCTAGCAGCGACTGCGACACTGTGGCGGCCGCTAAAGCTCAATACCATTTGGATCGCGCGGTGCCGATGCGCTATCTGCTGTGGATGCGAGACATGGTCAGCGGCGATTTCGGCACGTCATTCCAGAATGATCAGCCGGTCAGTGCTGTGCTGCGCGAGAAACTACCCGAAACTTTGCTGCTGTTGGTGATGGCTCAGGTCGTGTCGGTTGGTATTGCTGTTCCCTGGGGCGTGATCGCCGCCTATAAGGCCAACCGGGCTTTCGACCGCGGCTCGACAGTGGCATCATTTGGGCTGCTTTCTGTGCCTAACTTCGCGCTGGGAGTAGTGCTGCTGTATCTGCTGGCACTGCGCTGGCAGGTCTTTCCGTCGGCGTATGAAAGCGGCAGCTTCACAAGCCGGGTATTCTCGCTGATCCTGCCCGCTGTCACGCTGGGGCTGCCTTTGGCGGCCAGTTACCAGCGGCTGCTGCGCACCGATTTGATCACCACACTGCAAGAAGATTATGTGCATATGGCCCGCGCTAAGGGACTTCCGCCCATGCGGATCATGTTGCGTCATGCGCTGCGCCCATCAATGTTTTCGGTGGTGACAGTGTTCGGGGTTAGCACGGGAACTCTGATCGGTGGTTCTTTGATAGTTGAGCAAATATTTGGGATTCCCGGGATCGGCAGAGAGATCGTGACTGCTGTAGTGCGTGACGACTTCCCGGTGGTGTTAGCGATTGTGATGGTGGTAGCGATTGCTTTCGTGGTGCTCAACTTTTTGATCGACTTGCTCTACAGCTGGCTTGACCCGAGAGTGAGAACCCGTTGAGCGACATAGTGACACATGTGACGCAGCGGCGGCTGGGACTGAGTTTCTGGCTGGCGATTGCCTGGCTTGCGCTGATGGCGTTCGTGGCTGCATTCGCGCCGGTTCTGCCTATAGCTGATCCGACTCAAGTAGCTTTTGGAGGCCCACGCGAGTCGCCGTCGCTAGATGCCTGGTTCGGCACCGATGCCTTAGGGCGTGACGTGTTTGCACGCACCATGCACGGGGCTCGTATCAGCCTCGCCGTTGGCGGTTTCGCCATTGTGTTCGGCATGTTGATCGGAGGCGGGCTAGGAATCCTGGCTGGATACTTTCGTGGCTTGCTAGATCAAGCCGTGCGGTTCGCTTTCTTTGTGCTGTTGTCATTTCCGGCTCTGGTGCTGGCGATTTTGATCACAGCCACGCTCGAACGAAGCCTGCTGGTGGTGAGCCTCACCATCGGAATCTTGGCGGTTGCGCCTGTGGGGCTTTTGTCGCGCGCGAGCACGCTGGTGTTCGCTGAGCGCGAGTTCGTGGCTGCGGCACGAGTTATGGGTGCCCGCCACGGCCGTATTATCATGCGCGAACTGCTGCCTAATGTGGTGATCCCAATGGGGGCACTGGCGCTGCTGGGAATGGCTATCGCGGTGGTCGCAGAAGGTTCGTTGGCTTTTTTGGGTTTGTCTGTTGCTGGCGATGATTCGATCTCTTGGGGCAAGATGATCGTGGATGGTTCAGGTTTGCGTGATCTTCAAAACGCCACGCATGTAACCATGTTTCCGGTACTTGTGATGTTTGTGACTGTGCTAGCTCTGAACTTCGCTGGTGACCGGATCCGTCAGCATTTCGACGTGAAAGAGCTGGCCTTCTGATGGCCGAGTTCAAGCATTCTGATGGCTCGGCTGTCTCTGATGCTGCGCTGCTGTCGGTGCGTGACCTGCAGGTGCGTTTCGCTAGCGAACGCGGCACTGTTAATGCTGTCAACGGCGTGAGCTTCGACTTGCATCAAGGCAAGACTCTCGCCATCGTCGGCGAGTCGGGCTCAGGCAAGTCGGTAACCGCCAAGACCTTGATGAATCTTCTGCCTCGCAGCGCCCATGTCAGCGGCGAAGTCACCTTCGACGGTCAAGACCTGCGAGCCCTCGCTGCTGCTGGCACCAAGCATTTCTTCGGCGTGCAGATGACCATGGTTTTCCAAGACCCGATGACATCACTGAACCCTGTCAAGAAAGTGGGCGAGCAGATCGCTGAGACCCTTCGCTATCACCTGGGACGTTCCCGCAGCGAAGCCTTAGCCGAAGCCGAGAACCTGCTGGCAACGGTGGGTGTGCCCGAACCGGCACGCAGGATCTCGCAGTATCCCCATGAACTTTCTGGCGGTTTGCGCCAAAGGGTGGTGATCGCTATGGCGCTGGCTTGTCAGCCTCGGCTGCTGATCGCTGATGAGCCCACGACCGCAGTGGATGTGACCGTGCAGAAGCATCTGCTGGACATGTTGGACGAGCTACGGCGCGATCGAGCCATGTCGTTAATCCTTATCACTCATGACCTTGGTGTAGCCCGCGGGCGTGCCGATGATGTGGCTGTCATGTATTCGGGGCGAATCGTGGAGATCGCCGATACCGAAACCCTGTTTGAGGACATGCGCCATCCTTACACCGAGGCGCTGCTGCGCTCGATACCCCGCATAGATGATCCAGTAAATCAGCGACTTGAGCCGATACCGGGACATCCGCCCGAGTCGATAGATCCGCTTGATGCCTGCTCTTTCGCTCCGCGCTGCGACTACGCCCAGGCTGACTGTTTGAACGGTGTGCCTGAGTTGAGCGGCATGATTGGCTTGCATCGTTTCGCCTGTCTGCACCCGGCTGGCACCGAGCGTGAAGTGAAAGCACGAGTGACCAACCGAGAGGCTGGAGTCGGTGCCAGCAGTGACAGCGCCCGCAGCGGCAACGCCTGCGATGACAAACCCAGCAACGGCAGAGGCTGATGGCTGGTAGCGGTGCGGCGCACTTGCGTCCACAAAAAGATGCTCTGTTGAGCGCCAAAGACTTAGTTGTGCAGTTCCCTGCAGGACGCAAGCGTGTTGTTCATGCTGTTTCTTCGGTGAGTTTCGATCTGATGCAGGGCGAAACTTTGGGTATTGTCGGCGAGTCCGGTTGTGGCAAGTCAACCGTCGCTAAAGCCATTGTGCGGCTGGTTGACATCACCGCTGGCGAAGTGATCTACGACGGGCGCAATCTGGCTGCGCTCAAAGGCGAAGACCTTCGCAAGGTTCGACCTCGGCTGCAAATGATTTTTCAGGATCCGATTTCTTCGCTTAACCCTCGGAGGCGGGTGCGTGACGTGATCGCTGAGGGACTCGCCGTATGGGGTAATAACAGCAGTTCATGGAGACACAACCGTGTTGACGAACTAATGGAGGCTGTCGGGGTGGAGGCAAGCTTCGGGTCTCGACGGCCACATGAACTCTCCGGCGGGCAATGTCAGCGCATCGGCATTGCCAGAGCTTTAGCGCTTGAACCCGAAGTGTTGATTTGTGACGAGCCAGTGTCGGCATTGGACGTGTCAATCCAGGCGCAGATTCTCAATCTGCTGCAAGACATGAAGAAGCGCTACGGCCTGACGATGCTATTCATTTCGCATGATTTGTCGGTGGTCAAGAACGTCAGCGACCGTATTGCGGTGATGTATCTCGGCAAAGTCTGCGAGATCGGCAGCATCACCGAGATTTATTCACATCCCGCTCATCCCTACACCCGGGCGCTGCTAGCCGCGATTCCGCAGCCAGCTTCCACAGTTGAACCCCATGAGGGTGATATTGATGGTGAGTTGCCGTCAGCGACTGAGCCTCCTAGCGGATGCCGGTTTCATAGTCGCTGCCCAAAGGCCACAGAGATATGCCATCAGGAAGAACCAGTCAGCAAACGACTGGGCGATGCTGACCATTATGTGGCGTGCCATCACCCAGTGGAAGTGCAACTCAGCCGTTTGACTGGCTGTGAATGACCTTAACTGACCTCGAACCCGTCTCAAGCTATCAAGAACGAGTCTCCACTGAGAACTTCCAGCTACCAGAGCTGAGCCCCGCCGGTTTGGCGGGGCTCAGCCTGTGATGCGTTAGTTCAGTGATGGGTGGGTCAGTTGATGAGGTAGCAACGGTCAGGCGCGAATCTGCGTCCTATGCCGATTTCGCCTGAGACTCGTTTCTGCCAGTCTTGTATATCCATACACACCCAAAACGACTCTCCTGCTTCTATACGCCTGTCGATTTCTTGCTGGAAACGCTGCTGCTGCGCGTCCCAAAGCTCCGCGGCACGCTCAAAATCGTTGTAAGCCTTCACATACAAAGCATCCACACAACCAGCATCAAAACCACAGTTAACGATATCCTGCTCAGCAGGCATCTCATACTTTGGGAACCCGCTCTCACGAGGCGCAGTCAAACTCGGCAAACTACCATCAGTGTCGCTGCCATAATCATACTCACTCACACTACGCACATTACTTTTATCCACGCCATGTACCTGAGATTCAATATTTCTGTAGCAAGTCCTGTCCCGTAACTCATCATCATGCGCGCAGTAGTAGATTACTGGTTTCACAAGCGGTAACACATCCGCAACCGGTTTATCAAGATCCGCACGCCTATAAACATCACCAGCATCAGCCGCCTCAATCTGGTCTGAAGTGCCAGTAACCCAAGCGTTGTTAATCTTAACCAACGGAGTATAAAATACAGTAGCATCGCCGCTATAACTAGGCCTAGCCTCCCTAATACACCGCCGCACATTCTGTGAAAGTGCGGGTACGCCAGGGCAGGTGCGGTTAGTGACCTGTTGTGAAGTAACCAGCAAACACTGCGTCGGACCCTGACGCTCATCTAGGTTAGGACCACCCGCCATAATCCAAGGCACATCAGACTCATAATACCTGAACAACAACGCCCACTCTAAAAGATCCGGTTCACTAGATCGGCCCACGTTGTTTGCATTCTGCCCGATATCTTCACCGCATTGCGTCCACGCAGGATACGAATACTGCTGCACGTTGCGGTTATCATCCGAGATAGGATCCACAGTCCCAACAGACAATGGTGCGGCGTCTATCTCACTTTGATCAGGTGCCTCATACGGCACCTCATCAGGCACCGTCGATACCAGCAGTTCCGCAGTGAAGATGCCGTCTTCGCTTACATCTTTGCCATTCCAAGTACACACCCACTTCGCATGACACCACACCGTGATCTTGTTCGCGTAAACCTCTTCATAAGGATCCCCGTTCGGGTCATTAACCGTGCGAGTCAGATCCTCGCTCTCAAAAATCGTTACAGACCCAGTCCTGCCATTGTAATGAAAATTATCAGCCAAAGCCTGATAATCTTCTGGCGGCGTATCATTCGGGTCGTCGTAATCAAAAGTCCAAGTCGCAGAACCTAACTGCGTGCCGCGTTCATCAGCCGCCGGAGTCTGAGCACCCGCAGGGGGGGGGGCAATCCCATACAACAACGCAGCCACAAGCGCCAGCACCACACACAACCTCACAGCCAGCAGATCACCAAACAACCTCACGACTCGCATCACTAATTCCTTTCGGTTAGATCGTGCCACACCCCAAGCAAACCGCCCAGAGCACAGCAACAATAGTTACCTACAACCATAGCACACACCAACCCAACACACAACACCAACCCATGGCACCACCACCAGACGCTCTGAACCGTCCTGCGACCTCCCTGTGCAAGACCCGCTCGGAGTTCAGTCGTGGGGGGAGGTTGGGGCACGGCGCATGGCACGCCGATACGCCCAAGTGATCCTCCACATCACCAGCCCGACCGCCGCGGCCACTGCGCCCATGGTCACTAGCTGAAGACTGCCGCCACGGTCACCGGCTTGCTGAGGTTTGGGCCCTGGATCTGGTGAGCCGATGATCCGATCAGCACCTTCGGGAACTTCATATACGGGTCGCAGATCGTTGCCGGTGTCAGCAGGTAGTGGATCATCTTCTCCCTCATGAGCTGTTGAGGCCGCTTGCATGCCCAGTAGCAGAGCCGCTGCTACCAGCACCCCGATAGCGACCCGATGCCGTGCTCTCACACCTTTGACCATATACGCATGACCATATAAGCAAATGGGTTAACTGCTCGTGCAGGACGGTCGGATCGGTTATGTCATATAACGCTGAAGTCCTGAATTACTGTCATGGTTATGCCGCAATCTGCTTCTCAGAATCGTCTGGTGGTTTACATGGTGTGTACCGGCAACGCGGCCCGCTCTCCGATGGCAGCAGCAATGCTTCGCTGTCTTGATTCTGAAGAACGACTTGATGTGCGTAGCGCGGGCGTGCTCGCGGTGGAAGGTCACCCCCTGGGGGTTCGCACCCGCTCGGCGCTGGCACGTCACGGGCTTGCTGACCACGACCATCGGTCGCGGCAACTCAACAGCCGTGACGGCGCAGCGGCTGATCTAGTGGTGGTGATGGAGCCGATGCATTTGTTGTGGATCCGACGCGAACTGCCTTCGCTAACGCCGATAACTGGATCGCTGCGACGGCTAGCCCGTGACCTGAATCCGCCTGAGACTTGCACCGACGATTTTGATACCAACACTGCTAGCGCTACTAGCACTGCTAACGCTGCTGATCTTCGCCGCAGGGTGAGTGCCTTAGGGCTTGGAGAGTTGCACCCCGAACCCTGGGAGGAAGTGATCGATCCCGCTGGGGGTAACCAGGATGCCTTTGACCGCTGCGCTGATGAACTGCGTCTGCTAGTAACCCAACTCCACCGCCGGCTGTGAAGATACAGCGGCACATAACTGCTTGACCTTTAAGTGCGGCTAGGGTCGGCAACTGCTGCTGTGAAGTCACAAGTAAGGAGAACTCAACGAAATGACCACCTTCACGCTTGAACCTATGCCGACTACGACTGTGGGTGAGGGCAGTGTCGCCGGTCTCGCCCAACACGTAAGAACTCACGCAAGCCGCTGCTTCGTAGTGAGCGACCCGGGCGTGCGTGCTGCTGGCATTGTTAACACAGTGACTGAAGCTCTCACCAACGACGGCATGGAGTGGGCAATATTTGATGATGTTGACCCAAATCCGACTGATGCCAATGTCGCCGCTGGAGTCGAAGCTTTGCGAGGTTTCGGAACCAACGATGTTGTGATTGTGCTTGTCGGTGGTGGATCCGTGATGGACTGCGGCAAATACATCTCTATGGCCGCGCCGTCAGGTATCACTGACACATCGCTCGCTTTTGCGCCCGAACTTGATGATGGTGACCAAATTGACTTTGCCACTTTGGCACCCCTGGGTCAGGTGAGCGCAGCGTGCGTGCCCACGATTGCTGTGCCCACGACTTCTGGCACGGCCTCTGAGACTAACGGCGGAGGGCTCATTACCCGAAGAGAGGATCATCGCAAGCTGACATTCACGCATCCAGACGTGCAACCTCGCGCTGTTGTGCTTGATCCGCTGCTGACGGTGGGGCTTCCGCCGAGCGTGACCGCGGTATGCGGCATGGATGTTTTGACTCACGCCATTGAGGCTTATACGTCCACCGCATCGAACCCTTACGCCGACGGGCTGGCGTTGCAGGCGATCCGTCTCACTGGGCGTTGGCTCCCTAAAGCAGTCACCGCTGGTAGCGACATTGAGGCTCGCTCAGCGATGCAGATCGCTTCTCATCTTGCGGGTCGTGCTTTCTCGTCGGGTCCATTCCTCGGGCTCGTTCACGCAACCGGTCACCCGGTCTCAGGTGTTTTCGGAGCGGCGCATGGACAGACGCTCGCCACCATGCTCCCGCACGTCATGCGATTCAACGTTGAGGCTGTCTCAGACCGATACGCGGATATTGGTGTGGCGCTCGGTGTGGCTCATGACCCGCTGGCCGCAATTGAGGCGGTTGAGACTTTGTCGGCAACTGTGGGAACGAACCGCCGTTTGAGCGATCTTGGAGCTACATCCAACGATATTGACGCTCTCACCACTGATGCTTTGCGTGACCTTATGATCTTGAACACTCCGCGCTATCCGAACCGCGAAGAAGTCAAGGCGCTTTATGGACTGGCGATGTAGCTGACCTGGCACTCAAATGGCGGCAGAGGAAGGGAGGCAGTCGTTCGATCACCCGCGTCGGCATCGGGTTGTTCAATCGTCGTCGTGGTCTGCGTAGAACCAGTGGATCGGCGCTTCGCCGTGCTCGTCGATGTAGTTGCTGAACTCATCTAGGTAGTTGCTCAACTCGTGAGCCACGCCTTGGTGATGTGCCAGCAACACGACCTTCTCAAACAGGTAACCGGTGGTTAGTCCGCCCTTGGTGTTGAAGACCTGCTCTAGGTGCTGCGGCGACTCACCAGTCATAGCACCAAGACTCTCGAAGCCGACGGCACCGATGATGTAATCACGCAACCTGAACCGGGTGATCTCAACCTCGCCCAAGATCAAAAGCTCAACACAACCCTTCAAGACGTACTTACGGTATTTACGATCACGTCGGATGTGTTCCTGAGCACATTCATGATATTCAACAGTAAGCACATGGTCACGTCGCCGCTGCCTGCGCTGCTTGAAGTCTAGGAGATACCACCACTTCGCACGAACCTTACGACCCAGCTTCGCGAAATGATCCCATCGTCCAGGCTCACCAAACCTATCTAGATATCCAGCCAACCCAAGATGTAAGCCTTCATGCTGAGCTAGCAACACGACCTTCTCGAACAAGTCACCAGTTGACAGATCACCCTCCGGGCTGAACATCTGCTCTAGATGCTGTGTCGACTCGCCCGTCACAGCACTGAGACGCTCGAAACCGACAGTGCCACTGACGTAATCACGCATCTTCACACGAGCAACCCCGACCTCGCCTGTGATCAAACGAGCAACCACCCCAGCCAAAAGCACCTGCCGACGGGCAGTCTCACAACGGATCCGCTCCGGTGCGATCTCGTGGTAGTCCCTAGTGAGCGTCACCTAGCGCCTCCTTGCTAGCACGTCCCTGGTTCTTGTAATCCTGCCACATTGCACGGGCCTTATTGATATCACGTTGCTGGCTGGCCTTGACACCTCCCGCCAGCAAAATCACCAACTCCTGCCCCTCCCGACCAAAGTAGATCCTATAGCCCGGGCCGAAGTGTAGACGATACTCCAGCAACCCTCCACCTAATCCCTTAACTTGTGAAAAATTTCCTTCCTTCATACGCAAGAGAGCAGCATCAATCCGGGCGCAAGAACCCTGCTTGAGATCAGCCCGCCACACCAGGAAGGGCTCTCGGCCAAGACTGTCGGAGTAATAGCGCAGCTCAACCACATAGCCACTATAGAGCTATTTCATTATTTTTCAATATTTTCTGCTCTGAGGGGGTCGAATCAAGCTGCTTCGTGTTCAATCGTCATCGTGGTCTGCGTAGAACCAGTGGATCGGCGCTTCACCGTGCTCGTCGATGTAGTCGCTGAACTCATCAAGATAGTTGCTCAACTCGTGAGCCACGCCTTGGTGATGCGCCAGCAACACGACCTTCTCAAACAGGTAACCGGTGGTTAGTCCGCCCTTGGTGTTGAAGACCTGCTCTAGGTGCTGCGGAGACTCACCCGTCATAGCACCAAGACCATCGAAACCTACGACACCGATGATGTAATCAAGCAAGCAGTACTTAGCGATCTCAACCTCTCCCAAAATCAAACTCTCAACACAACCGAGCAAGAAGTGCTTGCGTATCTTGCGATCACGCCGAATCATTTCCTGAAAAATTTCGTCAACGTCACCCGTGAGCACATGGTCACGTCGCCGCTGCCTGCGTTCCCTGAAGTCTAGGAGATAACACCACTTCACACGAACCTTACGGCCCAACTTCGCGAAATGATCCCACCGACCCGGCTCACCGAACCTATCCAGATATCCAGCCAACCCAAGATGCAAATCTTCATGCTGAGCCAACAACACGACCTTCTCAAACAGTTCACCCGCTGACAGATCGCCCTCTGTGCTGAACATCTGCTCTAGATGCTGTGTCGACTCGCCCGTCACAGCACTGAGACGCTCGAAACCGACAGTGCCAATGACATAATCACGCATCCTCACACAGGCAACCCCTACCTCGCCTGCGATCAAACGAGCAACCACCCCAGCCAAAAGCACCTGCCGATGAGCAGGCTCACAACCAATCCGCTCTTTAACGGCCTCTTGATACTCGCGAGTAAGCGTCACCTAGCGCCTCCTTGCTTACGCTTTTGATTCTTGTAGTCTCGCCACATTGCATGAGCCTTCTTGATATCACGATCCTGGCTGGCCTTGACACCTCCCGCAAGCAAAATCACCAACGCCTGTCCATCCCGACCAAAATAGATCCTATAGCCCGGGCCAAAGTGTAGACGATACTCTAGCAACCCTCCACCCAATCCCTTCACATTGGACAAATTTCCATCCTTTATGCATTTGAGGGCTAGCTTGATGCGTGATGACGCGGTCTTGTCCAACCCACGCAACCAGTCCTTGAACGGCCTGCGACCCTGACTGTCGGAGTAATAGCGCAGCTCAACCACATAGCCACTATAGAGCTATTTCATTATTTTTCGATATTTTCTGCTCTGAGGGAGTCGAATCAAGCTGCTTCGTGTTCAATCGTCGTCGTGGTCTGCGTAGAACCAGTGGATCGGCGCTTCACCGTGCTCGTCGATGTAATCGCTGAACTCATCGAGATAGTTGCTCAACTCGTGAGCCACCCCCTGGTGATGCGCCAGCAACACGACCTTCTCAAACAGGTAACCGGTGGTTAGTCCGCCCTTGGTGTTGAAGACCTGCTCTAGGTGCTGCGGCGACTCACCAGTCATAGCACCAAGACGCTCAAAGCCAACAGCACCGATGATGTAAGTGTGCAATCTGCGCCTAGCGCTCTCAACCTCACCCAAAATCAAACTCTCAACAGAACTGTTCAAGAAGTGCTTACGGATTTTGCGATCACGCCGAACCCTCTTCTGAAAAATTTCGTCAACGTCACCCGTGAGCACATGATCACGTCGCCGCTGCCTGCGTTCCCTAAAGTCTAGGAGATACCACCACTTCGCACGAACCTTACGACCCAGCTTCGCGAAATGATCCCATCGTCCAGGCTCACCGAACCTATCCAGATATCCAGCCAACCCAAGATGCAAATCTTCATGCTGAGCCAACAACACAACCTTCTCAAACAGATCACCCGCCGAAAGAACGCCCTCTGCACCGAGCACCTGCTCTAAATGCTGTGACGACTCACCCGTTATTTCACCTAGACCCTCAAAACCAACAGTGCCACTGACATAATCACGCATCTTCACACAGGCAACTCCTACCTCGCCTGCGATCAAACGAGCAACCACCCCAGCCAAAAGCACCTGCCGACGAGCAGGATCACAACCAACCCGCTCCTGCACGGCCTCGTGATAGTCGCGAGTAAGCGTCACGACATGCCTCCCTGCTTGCGCCTTTGATTCTTGTAATCTCGCCACATCGCATGAGCCTTCTTGATATCACGCTGCTGGCTGGCCTTGACACCTCCCGCAAGCAGAATCACCAACGCCTGCCCCTCCCGACCAAAATAGATCCTATAGCCCGGGCCAAAGTGTAGACGATACTCCAGCAACCCTCCACCCAATCCCTTAACATTTGCGAAATTTCCATCCTCCATGCGTTCTAGGATATCCTTAATGCGGGATGACTCGGTCTTGTCCAGCCCGCTCAACCAGTCCTCAAACGGCTCGCGACCTTGACTGTCTTTGAACGCACGGATTTCAACCACATAGCCACTATAGAGCTATTTCATTATTTTTCAATATTTCTTGCGCTGGTCTGATGCGCGCGATGTCTTAACCCGCGGCTGTGCAGCTCAGACCGAGTAGGGCAGCTATGAAAACAAGCTTTGCTGAGTGTTGGTCTGGTCGTCCACTATCCGAGGGACTCCGCTCCAGCGCAGATCGTCCATGAACACCCAGCGTCGCCGATGAATCGCGCAAGGACCCCAGGCAGCCAGCGCAGCAATATGGCGCGGGCAGCGGTAGCCCTTGTTGGAGGCGAACCCGTAGGCGGGATAGCAGTCCGCTGCCGCCACCATCAGCCGATCGCGGACGACTTTGGCTACCACCGACGCAGCCGCTATTGACAAGCTCACAGCATCGCCTCGCACAATCGTCGTGACATCAGGCACGGCATCGCAGACCTGTGCGTTCTGGCCGTCTTCTTTGGTGTCGGTGCCCTTGTCGGTATGGCCGTCTTCTTTGGTGTCGGCTGCCGAAGATGACGGTGTCAGGAAGTCCCATGAGCCGTCCATCAGCACATGATCGACTTTCAGACCGAGCCCGTCAACAGCACGCCGCGCAGCAAGTCGCTGAGCTTCGGCCATACCCAGATTGTTGCAATCATCCACGCTGGCGTGACCCACCGACACTGCAAGAGCCCAGCCGCATATGCGGTCATAAAGCGCCTCACGCTCGGTTGGGGTGAGCATCTTGGAATCACGCACTTTGTAGATGCGTTTGCTGGGATCGGCGACCACCGCCGCCACTGTCAACGGTCCAGCCCAAGAGCCTCGGCCTACCTCATCAACACCAGCCACCACCGCAGCATCCGCCGCCCACAGTTCCCGCTCGAGTCGCAGCCCCGGCGCACGGCCGCGCAAAGCTTTACGCAGAGGGCGCGAGGATGCGGCGGTCACGCCTACACGCCGCGATGGCTGCCCGCTTGGGAGGAATGCCAGCGCAATACCCGCTTCTCAACAGCCATCAGCAACAACACAAAAGCAACACCGATGAAAGCCAGCACAAACACACTTCCCCACAACTGGTTGACAAGCAGCCTTGACTGCGCCACACGCGCAGCATTGCCCAAACCGTCACGAGAGTTAAAGAACTCCCCTACCACCGCACCAACCAAAGCCAAACCTACACAGATCCGCCCCGCCGCAAAAAGATAAGGCAACGAATGAGGTACGCGCAGCCGCCAGTAAATCTCCCAACGGCCAGCGTTCACCGAACGCAAAAGTTCATGAGCATCAGCATCAACTGATCGCAAGCCAATCAACGCGTTAGCCACGAACGGAACCCAAGCAAAAAGCATGGCAGTGAGGATTTTGGGCCAAGGCGAAAACCCGAACCACAACAAAAAGATCGGCACCAGTACTGCCACCGGTGTTGACTGCATCAATACGATTACAGGCGTAGAGGCACGCTCAAAAAACTCAGAATGTGCCATCGCAGTAGCCACAGCAACCGCTGCAACAAAAGCCAGCACGAAACCCAAGAAAGCTTCCTGCACTGTCACCCAACCGTTCTGCACATAGAAGTCGGGGTTCTCTGCCACATGACGGAGCACAGCCGAAGGTTGAGGCAGCGTTAGTGGTCGCAGATCACGCACCTCAACATAAACCTCCCAGACCACTAGCAGACCGGTCAAACCAATAAAGGGCGCTGCCAACAAAAAAGCGCGACGCACCGGTCGGCGCGACAACTCCGGCGGTTGCTCAGATTGCTCAGGTTGCTCAGAGGACACTTCTGCAAGACCTTCGCGTGTCATCAGTTTGACCAGCCATGCCTTAGAGCGTCTCGAACCTCGGCCAGAATCTGACGAAACTCGTTGCTGTCCTCCAGATCAGCATGACGCGGTCTGCTCAAAGCGACATCCACCACCGCAGTGACACGACCCGGGCGGCCGCTCAGCACCACAACCCGATCCGACAAAGCCACCGCTTCAGGGATCGAATGCGTCACGAACAGAACCGTCTTGGCGCTGCTTCTCCACAAATCAAGCAGCAGATAACGCATGTCGGCACGAGTGATCTCATCAAGAGCAGAGAACGGTTCATCCATCAACAAAAGCGGCGCACCCAAAGCAAAAGCGCGAGCGATACTTACTCGCTGCTGCAAACCGCCGCTCAACTCCTGAGGAAGAGCATCCAAAAACGTGGTCAGCCCCATCTCGTTAAGCATGGACAGTTTGTCGGCTTCTGACATTGCGCTACTGGAACTGGCGTTGTGGCGATTGACTTGGCAAAGCAGCGACACATTGTCTCGCACTGTCCGCCACGGCAACAGCGCTGGTTGCTGTGGAACAAATCCGTATTGCTTGTGGCGGCGAGCTTCAACAGGAGTTTGGCCTTGTATTTTTACTTCACCGCGGTCAACTTCAAGCAGCCCCCCAGCCAAGCGCAGCATGGTGGACTTACCGCAGCCGGTGGGACCAATCAGGCTGACGAACTCTTTAGGGGCAACAGTAAGACTGACTTGTGACAAAGCATGGATAGTGCGATTGCCGGGACGGAACCATTTCGACACCGCCTTGAAGCTGACCGCTGGAGCATTCGTCAGCTCATCACTGAACACATCTACACCAATCGATTTGCATCAAACAAACTGGCATCAATCGCCACTGCGGTAAAAGCCTCAGCATTGAGAGCGTCTTTATTGACGGCCCAGACACTGCTGTGCTGACTTCAGGGACCTGGCCAGATCAGCGTGGTGCCGTCATAGGCATCAGCAGCAAACGAGCTGTCAATCATTGACCGCCAGTCGGGCGCTGTGTCAAACACTCCGGCGTTGACCTGAGCTTCTATTTCTGCACCTAGCAGAGCCACATCAGGAATACCCGCGCCCTGATCTACTGGGGCAAGGTCAGACACAAGACCGGATTCCACACGCCAACGATTGCGTTCTGCTTCCATTGCAAGAAACATCGGATTACCCGCAGCATCAATCAACTCGAAAGCGTTCTCCACAGCAACTTCGGGATTGGCGGTGGCGAACTGGTTACCGCGGATCAAAGCTCGCACCACATCAGCCACCAATACCGGATTCTCGTCGATCATTTTTTGGGTGGTGAAAGTAATCGCGAAACTTGAAGGCACGCCAAAGTCAAGCGGATCAAGCATCGTGAAAGGCACACCACTAGCGGTGAGAATGTTAGGTTCATTGGATTTGTAGACCGGCAGCGCATCAAGTCCCAAGTCAAAGTGCGCTATCGGGTCGAAACCGTCAAGCAGGATCTCATCAAAACAATCCCTATCAATTCCCGACATTGACACTGCTGCTTGCAGCGACGGTGGCAGATCACCCTTGATGCCAATCAGTTTTCCGCACAAATCCGAGAAAGCTTTGACATCGCTGCCTTCGGGCAGCACTATCGCTTCGATTGCTGTGCGACCCCAGTGAAGCAACGCCACAAGGTCACCTTCACCAGCGACATTGTTTGCGACCAATTCAGCGAACGACCCCGAGTTGCCGAACTGGGCTTGTCCTTCTATCACCAAAGCGCTGTTGGAGGGAGCAAAACCAGGCTGAACCTCGAAATCTATGCACAGTTCATCAAAATAGCCCTGAGCATCGGCAACGATGGCATCAATGATCCCCGCCGAAGCAGTGAAACCGAAACCGGTTACAAAGTTGATCGTGCCAGCGTCACGGTTAGCTTGGCAGCGGGCTTCGGTTTCATCTGGTTCGTCGTCACCGCAGGCAGCCAGCGACAAAGCCAAAGTCAGCCCAGCTAATGTCAGCCACGCCAAACGAGACAGTAATCGCCGCCGAGGCGAGCGGTGGTTGCTTCTCACAGAATTGGGATTGGGCACAACACTAGATGCCGCCCGGACGATTACTTGATCTGATTTCATGCTTAGGGTTCATCCTTGAGGGTCGCAGCCGGTCTCGCCAACGATGTGGTGACGCTTGCGGTTCGTGCCTTGAGGCTAGGGCTATCAGTTGCACTCAACAAAGCAAGCAGTGTCGCCCAAGCTGTTAGGAGAGCCTGGTTCTGAGCAGAGCTTCACCGCTTGGTGATCTGGCGGACCAATAGTCGTCAAGTCCGCAGCGCAGCGTGACATCGCGGCACGGCTGCAGTTCCCATAAAAGTGCTGGTCTGGGGCCATGCCAGCGCAGCGAGAACGACACCAAGCCGTGGCGTGTGACCAGTGAGGCCGCATCAACGCTGCAACTCTCCCAGAGTTGTGCATGCGCGGGCAGCATCATCAGCTGATCGCTCGTCTCGGTGATCAAACACTCAATGAGCTTTTCTATGCCTGCTACCGCGCTTTCTAGACCACCGCCGAATCTGAGACACTGCTGTAGTTGTGTGCCAAGCAATTCCTCATCGTCGTAACGCAGGGCCGAATCCACCGAAGATTTCGTGGCAGTTGAAGATTTCGTGTCAGCCGGAGGTGCCGTGGCAGCAAGCAGATGTCGAGCATCTCGTGCTGCGGCGGGTGCCTCAATATCCAAGACATCAGCAATCTGTTGCAGTATCAAAGGGTCACAATCCCCTACCGCTTTGACCAGAGGTCCCGCCAGTTCGCCAAGCCCCGAGACACGACCGCTGCACAGTCGCCGTGATGCCAAAGCCCGCAGCATGGCTTCGGCTTCACTAGAGGCGAAACGAACAGCCTGGCGTGGCGAACACTGCCGTCCCTTGTCAGCCTCATCAGGTAAACCCACACGGTCAAGAATCACAACAGCCCGAGCTGCTAGCTCTATTCCTGATGTTGTGGCACCGCTAGCAGCCAAAATCGCAGCAGCTATCCCGCTCTGCCATACCCGATTAACTGTGTCGGCTGCCAGAGCGGCTCGCGACCCTGCGATATAGTCAAGCGAAGCGGCTTGCCGCAGCAACGACCGCCAACCACCAGCAACACTTGCAGGTGAGACAGCCTGACCTAAACACGCTCTACCAGCAATAGGTATCACGGCTCGCAGGGGCACCCGAGGAACCAATGGAATCAGAACCGCGGCTGCGGCCAAACCGGCACGGCTGTGTGCAGCGCAATCGGATGCTGTTGGCTGAGCGCTAACCGCTGGCCAAATCTGTCCATCGGCCACAGCCACTGCGGCTCGTGGCTGACAACCCAGATCAACCGCGACACGGTTGTCAACAAGCAGGCAAGAGCCCTGCACTTGAGCCGATCTGATTGATCCGCTGACAGCTAAAGCCAGAATCTGTGGCGCTGGCGTGTGATTGCTGAACTCCAGCACCACCACCCGCTCGCTGAGAGGGCCCTGAGTGCGGGCGGCGGCGGCTCTCAGCACCACATCACCATCAGAGACTCTCATGGAAGTAACAGCAACCGGCATGTCATCAAGCAAACGCGAACGCACCGCAGGCACCTGTGACGCGATCCGCCAGCGGTCACCACTGCCAATAGCCCAACTCAGCTGCCATGAGTTATCCAGCAGAGTCACACTGCCTGCGGTGTCTACTGTCGCCATCGGGCCGTTGAGGTCGCCGATCACCTCAGAATCTTCAGCCGTCACCGTCACAAGACGGACGCAGTCGCCGGGACGTTCACAACAGCAACCCTAGACTCGCAGCGTTGTTGCCCACGGCCGCTTGGAGCCGCCTCGTGCCGCCGCCACACAAATCATCACCACACGAACCGCCATCAGCCGAGGCATCCTCGTCGCACGCACCATCACGCACATCTTCGCCACACACATCTTCGTCTCATACGCCACCGCAGCAATGGCGGATGCCGCACCAACAAGCAAATGGCGGCATCACGAATGAAACCATCGCAACCCACCACCGAGTTGACAACACAGCAGCCACGGCAGTGGTTGTGCCGATACGCAGCTTCGACGGGGCTTTGTCACGCCTAGAAGCAAAACTGGGACGCTCAGTTTGCCGCGAACTTATGCGGCGTATGGCTAGTCGGGTTGTGGCAGCAGCCGACGGCTTGCCGGTGCATGTCGTGAGCGATGATGCCGAGGTCGCCGCTTGGGCTCAGGAACGTGCAGCTTCGGTCGTGAAGGTGGGCAGACCAGGCCTATCGATAGCCGTTTCGACTGCTGTGCGACAGTTGGCTGCGGTAGGTGTTGAGCGGGTTGTGGTGGCTCACGCAGATCTAGCGAGGGCGCACTCTCTGCCTGGAGCGTGGAGCACCGGGATGGTGATCGTGCCCGACAGGAGCTTTGATGGCTCGAACGTGATCTGTGTGAATACCGACTCTGGCTTCCGGTTCAGTTACGGGCCGGGATCATTTCAGCGTCACCTAACAGAAGCGGCTCGACTGGGATTAGAGGTGACAGTGCTGCACAATGATGCTCTGGCCTACGACATCGACCATCCTGATGATCTGCTGGAATTGTCCAACGCTGAACGCATCGCCTTAGGCATCGAAGTGCCTGTTGGATGCCGATAACAGCATCAAAGATGACTACCTCGCTGAGAAGGACTGACAAGAAATAATGACAGTGCCGCTGAAACAAACCGCTGAAAGACACCAAGAGCTGTGACCACGGTAGACCTTGCGATCCCTGCTAAGGCACTCGCCATTGGTGCACACCCCGACGACATTGAGTTCGGCTGCGGAGCGACTCTCGCTAAATGGTCGCAGGCAGGATGCGAGGTGAGTCTGCTGATATGCACCGACGGGTCCAAGGGAACCTGGGATCTTGATGCTGACCCTGCCGAACTAGCTGCTCGCAGGCAGTCGGAGCAGTCACAGGCCGCTGATCGTCTCGGTGCCACCGGTGCGGTTCGATTTCTCGGCGAAGTGGACGGAGAACTGCAAGTAACCATGACACTGCGCAGCCGCATAACCAGAGCGATCCGCGAGCTGCGCCCTGATGTAGTGCTGGGACATGATCCTTACAAGCGCTGGAGGCTGCATCCTGATCATCGAGCCGCAGGATTCTTGTGCATGGATGCAGTGCTCGCGGCACGCGACCCGCACTTTTATAGGGAGTTCCGTGAAGCTGGCCTGACTCACCATCGCCCCGACGAGTTGCTGCTGTTTGAGAGCGAGGCACCCGACCATTTCGAACAAGTCGACCAAGCTCAGATAACTGCCAAAGTCAATGCCTTGTTGGCGCATGAAAGCCAGTTCGAAAGCACTCACGGCATCAGCGCAGGCGACGACGGTAGTGAAACCGCAGCGTTCAGTGCCGGAATCTTCAAGGAATGCCACACGGCAGGCATCCGGGCAGGGGTCAGTCACGCTGAGGCTTTCAAACGCGTCGAGAATGTCTGATCGCAAGCATGTAGGTATGTCTGAACAAGCCAAAGCTTCCACCAACCCGGCGGGCAAGCTCAGCGCATCCATTGAACACTCGCCAACCGGGCTCAGCGCAACGGCCAAGCTCCTGCCAGTTGGCCTCAACGCCGAAGAAGTACAGCAACGCATAAGTGATGGTCGCACCAATGACGTGCCCGACCAGCCGGTGCGCACCGTGCGTCAAATCATTCGTAACAACGTGCTCACCCCGGTCAATGCCATTATCGGCTCAATGTTCACTCTGATTATGGTGGCTGGATACCCTGCCGACGCTTTGTTTGCTGGCGTTGTGGTGTCGAACAGCCTTATCGGCATCGCTCAAGAACTGAAAGCTCGTCGCACCCTTAATCGTTTGGCGGTGTTGTCGGCACCCAGAGTGCGGGTGGTGCGTGACGGTGCAACACATGAGGTCAGCACCAGCGAAGTGGTAGCAGACGACATTGTTGAGCTACGACCCGGTGATCAGCTAGTTGTGGACGGCGAGGTCGTATCGGCTCAAGGCTTGGAGATAGACGAATCGCTGCTAACCGGTGAAAGCGACCCTGTCGACAAAGCTCCTGGTGATGCGGTGATGTCAGGATCTTTCGTCAATGCAGGAGCGGGTTGGTATGCAGCTACTGCCATTGGTGCTGACTCTTATGCAGCCCGACTATCAGAAGAAGCACGCAGATTCAAGCTGGTCGGCAGCGAACTCAAAAGCGGTGTAAACACTATCCTGCGCTGTCTTCAGTGGATTATTCCCTTAGCGACAGCATTGCTGCTGGTGCGACTGCTCGTCAACGAAGACCGCTGGCAGGACGCACTACAGGGCACGGTAGCGGCTGGAGTGGCGATGGTGCCCGACGGGTTGGTGCTGTTGACCAGCTTGGCGTTTATTACTGGGGTCATAGCGCTGGCTCGCCGTAAGGCGCTGGCTCGCGAGCTGGCATCAGTGGAATTATTAGCCCGAGTGGACACGCTCTGTCTTGATAAGACCGGCACTATCACCACCGGCGAGATCTCTTTTGATCATGCCGAGCCGTTCGGTGAGACCACACAAGCCGAAGCATCTCTAGCTTTGGCGGCATTGGTTGCTGCTGATCCGGCACCCAACGCCACTCTGGCAGCCATCGCTACCGCTATAAAACAGCTGCCCGACGGCTGGGAACTGACTCGCAGTGTGCCTTTCTCGTCGGCTCGAAAATGGGCTGCAGCGAGCTACGCCGACAAGGGGACTTATCACTTGGGCGCTCCTGACATTTTGTTGCGCCCTGAAGGTGTTGATGCAACGCACGACACAGCTCGTGACAGAACTGCCGTAGCTTCTGGTGCTGGCAGCCGTGTGCTGTTAGTAACCCATTCCCAATCCGAGGGCGACTCTTTGAGCGGCTCAGCGCATCACACGCCAGACAGCTCAACCAGCGGCTCAGACCATCACATGGCGCATAACTCGGCATATGAGCTGCCAGAGGATCGAAGGCCTGTCTGCCTAGTGCATCTCGGAGACACGATCCGCCCAGACGCGCCAGAAATATTCGCCTATTTTCGACAGCAGGGCGTGGATCTCAAGGTGATCTCTGGGGATCATCCAGCAACCGTGGCTGCGATAGCTGAACGTGCCGGAATCAGCGGCAACAGTAACGATAACAAAGCCAGCATCGGTGGCGCTTTCGACGCACGTCAACTGCCCGAGAAGACCGATGAACTCGCTGATGTGCTGGAGAGCAACACTGTGTTCGGACGGGTTGATCCTCACCAGAAACGAGCCATGGTCAAAGCCATGCAGTCAAGAGGACATACGGTGGCTATGACCGGCGACGGAGTCAACGACGTGCTAGCGCTCAAAGATGCCGATATGGGCATTGCTATGGGATCAGGATCTTCGGCTTCGCGGGCTGTGGCGCAGATCGTGCTTCTCGACAATCGTTTCGCCACCTTGCCACGAGTGCTGGCCGAGGGTCGTCGAGTGATTAACAACATTGAGCGTGTAGCCAACTTGTTTATCACTAAAGCAGCTTACGCAGTGCTGCTCACTGTGCTTATCGGCATCGTTGGCTCGCCGTTTCCGTTTCTGCCGCGCCATCTGACACTGATCGGGACTTTCTCGGTGGGAGTGCCAGGATTCTTCTTAGCACTGGCACCTAATCATCAACTAGTGCAGCGAGGTTTTCTGCCGAGAGTGCTGCGCTTCTCGCTGCCTGCGGGTGCGGTAGCAGGGGTTGTGACCTTCGTGTTGTATGAGGTTGTGCGCCGCCTAGACGGCCACAGCCTCTATGAGGCACGCACGGTAGCCACAATGACGCTGCTCGGTTTGGGCTTAGTAATTCTGCTGCTGATCAGCCGTCCGCTAAGAGGCTGGAAAGTGACATTGGCGACATGCATGGCCGGGTCATATGCAATCGCTATGGCTGTGCCTTTCGGTCGTGACTTCTTCCAGCTTGACGCACCAACACTAAGCGGCTGGATTTTGATGCTGTCAGCAGTAGCGGTTGGCGGAGTCGCTTCGTGGTTGGCTGTTGACCTAACGCAACGCTGGGCAGCTAACCGTGCAGCTAAACCGCCCGAGAACAGCTAGCCCAACCACATCCCTAGACAGCGACACCACTATCAAAGCTCACCCCGTCAAAGCTCAGCGGGCAAACCACCGCTTGTTCATTCAGTGAGTCGTGAGTCAGTGAGCTAATCGCACTGCGCCGGGCACGACAGTAGCCGTTAGAGGCGCTGATGCAAGAGGTTCGCCGTCAGCCACCAAATCCAGCGGAGCGCTATCAAGGCTTTCGATGGTGATGCTGCATCCCCGCAATAGATGCACATGACGATGACCAACATGGCTGCCATCGAACACTTTGGGCAGCAGACGCAAAAGCGTGGCACGTCCGACCGGGCCCACCACGCACACGTCAAGTAGGCCGTCATGAGCGCTGGCATCAGGACAAACAGCCATACCCCCGCCGAAAGTCGCTGTGTTGGCTATAGCGAACAAGGTGCTGCGGAACTGCGAACGTTGGCCGTCGACGGTGACCGACAGCTCACGATGACGCAACCCCCACAGTGCCAGCAAAGCCGCAACTGTGTAACGGCTCGGCCCTTTGGGGAAACGCATCCGCTCGGCCCGGCGGTTGACATCCACACTGAAGCCTCCAGTCACGCTGAAAGCAGCCCAACGGCCGCTGCTAGTGGATATGGCATCCACGGGCTGAGCAGGGCCCAAAGCGCGTTCGGTTGCCTGCTCAACACTCAAAGTGTGCAGCTCGAACGCCCGTGCGTAGTCGTTGCCGGTTCCTGCTGGCACCAGACCCAGCACTGTGTCGCTGCCAGCAGTGGCTTGAAGCGCCGAATGCAGGCAGCCGTCGCCGCCCACAGCGATCAGGCGCTGCGCTCCGGCAGCTACTGCTGCTATAGCAGCAGCCTCAGATTCCGCAGCGGTAGCACCGCTCAAGTCCACCGCGGTATGCCCGCATTGCTTGATCACTTGTCGCACCACAGGGGCCGCGGCTGCGGCTCTGCCACGCCCTCCTTGAGGGCTCACCAACATATGAATCTCTGCCACAGCGCTCCAGTCTCCCAGTCTCGTTACCAGAAAACCAGCCGAAGGGATCATCCTGGTAGCTTGTTCAAGGTTCTTGGCGGGCGGACACAACCATGAACAACAAATCTTTCTGCCTTCGCTCCTCTCTACTAGCCATGCCGCGATTATTAAAGCTGCGATCTTGGATGCTGAGATCGTTGCGGCTGCGGTTGTTGCTGCCGCGCTGTCGTTCCTGGATAGCTCTTGTTGCTTTGCTGTGCTCCACAGCCGTCGCCGTGCCAGCAGCAGCACAAAGCAACGAAGAGATCATTGAACAAAACCGCCAGACCGTGCGCAATGTCGAAGCTGACCGCAAAGCATTGCAAGACGCAGCGGCTGCAGCTGCTGAGAATCTTGACGCGGCCACTGCCGATGCTGAAGACCTGATTGATGCCTTGAATCGATCTCAAGATGCTGTGGATGCTCAGCAGGCAGCACTTGACGAAGCTAGGCGGGCGGTGATTGATGCCGAAGCGGTGGTCATCGAAGCCGAGGCTCAGATCGCTGCGGTGCAAGCCGAGTTGACCGCCACCCAGGAAGGCTTGCGCAAAGCGGTCATCGAATCGTATGTTTCTTTTCAGGCTCCGAGCGGCACCTTCAGCGTTCTTGGAGCTGACCCTTGGCAAAATGCTCGCGAGGAAGCTCTCGCAGGGTTCGCTACCGGCAGCCGCATTGATGACATTGACGAAGTGCGACGCCTCGGCGAAGAGCTTGAACGTTGGCGGCTTCAGGTGGTTGCTGCAGCCGAGGAAGCCGAAGCGCAACGTCAGGCTGCGGCTCTGATCCTGGCTGACTTGCGAATAGCCGTAGACCGTGAAGCCGGATTGTCGCTAGCCGCCGAAGAGCGTGTCGAGAGACGACTTTACGAAGTTCAAACAATCCGCCAGATAGATGCCTCATTGGCCGCCGAGATCGAGTCAGCCGAACGACAGATCGCCGCTGCACTGGAGCGTCAGCGTGCCGAGGAGGAAGCCCGTCGCCGAGCGGAAGAGGCGCGTCGCCGAGCCGAAGAAGAAGCCCGCCGACTCGCCGCAGAGGATTCCTCGTCAAGAGACCTCGCGGACTCCGTAGATCCGAGCAATCCCGATCTGCCGCTTGTGTGGGTGGCGGGTTTTCAAGTGCATGAGCAAATCGCGGACGGGGTTGAGGGCTTGGTGGCGGCTATGGAAGCCGAGGGCTTCAACCTCGGCGGCTGGGGGTATCGCACCGCTCAACAGCAGATCAACCTTCGCAGATCACATTGCGGTACTTCCGAATGGGCTATCTGGAGCAAGCCTTCTAGCAGTTGCCGCCCGCCGACGGCCCGTCCCGGGCGCAGCAACCACGAACGCGGCCTGGCCATCGACCTCACCAACAACGGCCGACTTATCACTAGCCGCAACAGCGCAGCGTTTCGAGCGCTGAGCCGTCTCGCACCAGGTTTCGGGCTCAAGAACCTGCCCAGCGAGCCCTGGCACTGGTCAGTGGACGGTCGCTGAAACCAAGCACGTAGCCAAGCAGACAGACGGGCGAGTGCCTAGTGCCTGGTTCCTAGAGCCAAGTGTCTGGTACGAGTCTGACTTAGCGGGTGTGGGTCCAGTCGGGACGGCGCTTCTCGGTGAACGCTTTCGGCCACTCAGCACCGTCGCCTTCAGAGGCGTTGGCTGCCATCACATCTATGGCAAGCTTGTATGCCTCAGCGACCGGTAAGTCCATCTGCGCGTAAAGTGTCTGCTTGCCGAGACCTTTGGAGTAGCGGCTACCACGGGTGGCGCGGCCCAGCAGTTCCATGGTTACTTCGTCGAGTTTCTCGGGTGTCGCCACACGGTTCACCAGCCCCCAATCAAGGGCAGTAGCTGCATCAATGGTGCTGCCAGTGAGCGCTAGCTCCACCGCCCGTTTGCGGCCGATAGGTCGAGCTAAAGCCACCATCGGGGTGTGACAGAACAGCCCGCCTTTACCGCCAGGTGTGGCGAACCCGGCTTCGCTGCTGGCCACGATCAAATCCGCGCTGGCCGCGAGCTGTGCCCCGGCCGCTGTAGCCAAAGCATGGACTTTCGCTATCACTACCTGAGGTATCTCCGACATGGCCTGCATGGCTGCGGTGCATTGAGTGAACAGACCTTGCAGTTCGGCGTGTGTCATTTGAGCCATCTCGGCGAGGTCATGACCCGAAGAGAACACCGGGCCATTCGCGGCCAGCACTACTCCAGCAACTTCGCTGTCAGCAGCGGTGGAGCGCAGAGCGTGCTCAAGTTCGGTAAGCACCTCCAATGACAAGCAGTTACGCCGTTCGGGCCGGTTGAGCGTGATCGTCACATACTGTCCCTCATTGCGGGCATCAGGATGCGACCCCTTCTCATACAACAGACTCTGATAGTCCATTAGCTATGTCTCCTTCGGATGATTACCTGGGGCTCCAAACACGAAAATCTGCCGCAACACTTCAGGCTGATTGAACCACACCCCTACCCCGAATCAATTATCGGGGAGTATTCCGTTGGCGTGCATACGGTTGACGGTGCTGATCACCGCCCGCAGCGATGCCGAAACGATCGACTCGTGCAGGCCGACACCCCAAGTGGTGTTGCGATCACCGGTATCTACCTCCACATAAGCGGCTGCGGTGGCATCGCTGCCAGCACCAATGGCGTGCTCGTAATAGTCGTGGATTTTGCCCGAAAAGAGCCCCTCGGATTGAAGTGCCGTCACGAAAGCATCAATCGGCCCGTTGCCTGCACCCGAAATGGTGCGCTCCTCCCCGCCTATGCGCAGTCTTGCCTGAAGGTCAGTGCGCTCCTCTTCAATGGTGTCGGTGGTGGCGCGATGGCCGATCAACTCCACCCAAGGCCGTTCCTGTTCAACATATGACGAAACAAAACGTCGATGTATCTCATATGAGGTGATTTCGGTGCCGGTGTCTTCGGCCACGGTTTGTATCTGCCTAGAGAAATCCACTTGCAGCCCACGGGGCACATCAAGACCGTATTCGTGAAGCAGCACATACGCCACACCACCTTTTCCAGATTGGCTGTTGACCCTAACCACCGCTTCATAGCTGCGTCCTAGATGACGCGGATCAACCGGCAGATAGGGCACGTCCCACACGTCGTAGTTGCCGACTAGCGCCTCGCCCGGTGCCACGTCGTAGAGAGTAGCCATGCCTTTTTTGATGGCATCTTGATGACTGCCAGAAAAAGCCGTATAGACGAGGTCACCCACATAGGGATGCCGTTCGGGGACTGTCATGCGGTTGGCGTATTCAAACACTCGGCGTGCTTCTTCTATGTCGCTGATATCGAGTTCTGGGTCTACTCCCTGGGTGAAAAGGTTCAATGCCAGCGTGATCACATCCACGTTGCCGGTGCGTTCGCCGTTGCCGAACAGGGTTCCTTCCACCCGATCAGCACCAGCCATTACACCGAACTCGGCTGCGGCTACAGCAGTGCCTCGGTCATTGTGGGGATGCAGCGACAAAACGATGGCTTCACGATTGCGGATATCTCGATGGAAACGCTCAATCATGTCGCCGTAGATATTCGCTGAAGACATTTCTACTGTGGCGGGCAGGTTCAGTATCAGCGGCCAGTTGACGGTGGGGCCGATCACATCCATTACCGCTTCGCACACCTCAACTGCGAAGTCGGGTTCGGTGCCGGTGTAGCTCTCTGGGGAGTATTCGAAACGAATAGCTTCGGCGTTGCCGGAGTTGCGGGTTCGCTGAAGGCCGCGCATGCACTGCTCTGCACCGTTGACAGCGATTTTGATGATGCCAGCACGATCAGTTTCAAACACTACTCGACGCTGAGTCACCGACGTGGAGTTGTAGAGATGCACTATCGCCCGTGGTGCTGATTCGATGGCTTCAAAGGTGCGTTCGATGAGTTCGTCGCGTGCCTGGGTGAGCACTTGAATGGTGACATCGTCGGGGATCAGGTCTTCGTTGATGAGTTTGCGGCAGAAGTCGAAGTCGGGCTGTGAAGCAGCAGGGAAACCAACCTCGATCTCTTTGAAGCCCATCGCCACTAGATGGTCAAACATGCGCTGCTTGCGGCCTAGGTCCATCGGATCAACGAGTGCCTGGTTACCGTCGCGCAGGTCAACCGAGCACCACAGCGGTGCTTTGGTGATCCGCTGATCCGGCCAAGTGCGATCGGCGAGTTCCACCGCGGGATAAGGCCGGTACTTGGTGAACGGCATAGTTTTGGGCTGGGCGGGAGGCATATTGGTTGTCTCTCTTTTGTCGGTTCTTGTGGTGATAATCTGTGGCGACGTGCCCCTAGAAAGCACAAATCCCCCCGGCTGATCAGCACGAGGGGATTCGGCGAGCACCGATATGTGGTGCTCGCCTACACGAGAAGTAGCAGTTCGGCGAGGCGTTGCACGAAGACACACAATAGCGTAGGCGACTGCGGTAGCCAACTTTTGTTAAAGCGCGCCATGCTTTGGGGGTGAACCAGGAGATGCGTCCAGTTGCGGAGTCCGCCGTGAACCACGGGATGACTCTAGAGATGAGCCCTCTGGTGTGGGAGACAGAGACTGCGGCTGCGGGTCTGGCCGATCTGAGGTCGCCGCTTCTGGTGGCAGCCTATGAGGGCTGGTTTGATGTGGGTGGGGCTGCGACCGGCTCGCTCGAATGGCTGAGTGAACGCAGCGAGTCGCAGCGGGTGGCTCACATTGACGGCGAGGAGTTCTTCAATTTTGCTGAGCAGCGTCCCACGGTGAGTATTCGTGACGGCCAGCGTGAGATTACTTGGCCTCGCAACGATGTCTACACGTTGCGTCCGGTTGACGGCGCGCATGATCTGGTGCTGGTGTTGGGCGTTGAGCCGCATCTGCACTGGCGCACCTACACCGCAGTGATCGTTGAACTGGCAACACACAGCGATGCCGTGGCTTTGGTGACGCTCGGGGCGCATAGCGCTGTAACGCCACACACTCGACCTTTTGAGGTGACCGGCTCAACAAGCGATGCCGCTTTGGCCGAGGCGTGGGGTTTGGGCAGGCCTTCTTATGAGGGGCCGACCGGGATTGTGGGCGTGCTTCATGAGCGCTTCGAGCAACTGGGGATTCCAGCTGTGTCGCTGCGGGTAGCGGTTCCTCATTATGTGCCGGGCGCGCCCAATCCGAAAAGTGCTCGAGCGTTACTGGAGCGTTTTGAGCGGGTTACTGGCTTAGCCACCGGCTGGGCGGAACTTGATGAAGCCGCCGAGGATTGGGAGCAACGCGTCAACAACGCTATGAACTCCGACGAAGACGTGGTGGCTTACGTACGCCGACTTGAGGCTCGTGACGATGCCCGAACCAAACGCAGCGTGCCTAGCGGCGACGACTTAGGTGCCGAGTTCGAGCGCTTGCTGCGCCAACAAAACAACCCCGACTGACGACCCCGCCCAGCGCGGCGCGTCTCTCTCCGACGGAAAGAGCTGACTGAGCCCCGCTACTGTCAACACGTCACCGATGCTGGCAGTAGCAGGTGGCTTCGTGCAGCCAGTTACGTCACTACCGTGGCGAACTGGTCTTCGCGGAACACGATCCTGAACCTGACCTTCGTGTGACCATTGTCGAGGCTGACCTCACCGCATTCGTAAGTGCTGTCGCCGTTGAGCGCTGCTTCGAGCGTGGCGAACACTTTCGTCTTGTAGTCAGTGTCCGCGTTGCCAGCCAAATGCTCGCCTTTGGTCTCTACCACCAGCAGTTTTGGCTTGCCGTCGCCGTTGCTTGACATAGCCACGAAATCGGGCCAGATGCGGTCCTGGTTCCAGCCGCGCAAGTAATATTCCCGCTGCTGGCGGACCGCGACCCGGTGCCACCACCTGATCGCCTCATGCTGATCGACATAGAACGCGAAATCCTTCTCAAGGTTCGTGTCGAACTGGCTTTCGAACACCGGCTCGAAGAGGCTGTTCTGCACCGGCTTGCCCCTACGCTCCAATCCGCGGTCGTCCGCGGCGACCGGCAGCGTGAACTCTTCTCGCATCTTGTAGTTGGGTTCGCTGGCTTCAAGGTCGAAGCGAATGTCACCCGCCTTGAGCTTGGCTGCGAAAATTCGCTCAGCCTGCTGCTCGATCTGATCGGCGACACTTTCGCGCAGATGCGTTACTAGATAGCGGCGCTGGGCGAAGATGTCCGTTTCGGTCATACCTGCTGCCTCTAGGGATGCCGCATACCCCTGAACAATGCGTGCCGCCAGCCACGAGTTAGGCACGAGATCGCTGATTTGTCGTGTCAGCCACAGCAACATCGAGGAGGTTTCAACCATGACAGCTGCCTGATCTTCGCCTTCAACTAGCGAAGTGGCGACTCGCTCTGGCGCCACCGCTGAGCCCGCTCCAAGATCAACACTCGCGGTCAGCTCAACCACAGAACCAGTGTTTGAGCCTGCATAGTCGTCTGGAGCTTCGATTCGTTCCCAATTGATGGGTTCAAGCACATGCCGCTGATAATCCAACTCACGCCATTCGTTGACATCGCCGTCATCTGAGTCATCGGAAAGTTCGCCACGGTGCAGCACTTTGGGCAGGAATATGGGCTCGTTACCGAAGCGCTCACGCCTGCGGATAGGCACAATCTCGGTGTCAACGGCATCGCTTCCCCGCACGTCTTGAGCCAAGCCGGTCAAGCCTTCGTTTTCTAGACCGTGCTTAACCTGTGCGACGGCTTCGTCGACTGAGGTCTGCCAGCAGAAGACGTAGCTCTTGTCGAGATCGTAGATCCCTGTGACTCGGGCGTGTGGCTGGCGCATCACTCGTCCCATAAGCTGTGTCACAGCTCTAGCGCTGGAAATGTTGTCGAGCATTGCGAGCACGTATGCGAACGGGCAATCCCAGCCCTCCATCAGCGCTGCTTTGGTGATGATCCAGCGGACCGGCGAAAGTCCCGACATCAGATCCTCGCCAGCGATCTCGTCGTTCTCAGCAGACTTGACCCGCACCGCTTCGGGTGATTCGCCCATCTGTTTGATCAGATACTCGCGGGCATCTTCAGCGTGGATGCGGTCGGTGCCTCGCTGGTCTTTGCCGGTGCATTCGACTCTCACCACAGCTATCGGCCTGATGTAGCGCCCCTGCTGAGACTCGAACAGCTTCGCCGCAGCCGTCAAATCCTCAAGAGTGTCATGCGCCCGGCTGAGCGTGTCGCGCCAGTCGCCGGAAACGGAGGTGACTTCCACCGGCAGCTTGATCATCTGCTCTTTCTTGAGGTCCACGCCCGAGATATCGACCAGCAGATTGCTGATGGACGGGTTGGGTGTGGCCGAGAGTTCGATCACGAGACGCGGATTGAGCCGATTGACAGCCTGCACAAACTCGCTGGCACCTTTCGCGCCGTATGCCTTGTGAGCTTCGTCAAGCACCACCACCGGGCGTTGGATCTTCAACAAGTTGAAGAGGCTGTGCTTGAGTTCTCCGTCATCTTCGTAATCAAGGTCTGGGTTGGCAGCCTGCAACGCTTCAAGCGCATTGAGGTCGTCGTCGCTAGGGAACAGGCTCGGATAGCGTCCCGAGTCGCGGAAAATGCGCAGAAACTTTTGGCCTTTCTGGTGGTTCGCTGCTGGATACATCAAAAGCATCACACACAAGTGGCTCCTGAGGTCATCAAGACTGATCGTGGCATCCTTCTCGAATATCTTGACTCTGCCAGCGCCTGCCATCTCTAGGTGATCGCGGTAGGGATGGTCACGCGACTTGAATGCCTTGATGGTCTGGGCGTAGATAGCCCGAGAGGGCACGATCCAAAGCACCAGCCCTGTCTGCATCCGGGTGCGCTCAAGAGCCGCTACTCCTAGAAGAGTTTTACCTCCGCCGGTCGGCACCTTGAGGCAGGCGTGCGGTATGGGTCTTCCTGCCCCGTCACTGCGTTCCACATAATCCTGCGGTGTCGCTAGAAGTCCCCCGGCATTCGCCAGAGCCTTCCACGCCTTAAGCGGAAAGTTGAGATCGTCTTGTGAGGCTTCAAGTCCAGCGCCTTCCAGCGTCTCAGCCTTGTGCTGCGACTTTTGGCGGGCTATGTCAAGCGCGTTCAGCCAGCGGTCAAAAGCCTCGACAGCACGCTGCTGATATTCCTTGAGTTCAATCACGGTTCATACCTGATCTTCGCGTTGGATCGCCCAGGGAAGCTGGCTGAAGCTGATGTTCATGTCGATTAGATCGTCCTGAGACAGAAACTTTCCCGCTGCGAACACCACGGCCTGCGCTCCTGTCTTGTTGCAGGATTTGCTTATCGCGTCGGCTAGATATATGTCGAACATTGACTCTCTGCTCTTTAGCCAGTCCATATCAGGCTGATAAAGCAAGTAGTAGTTACGGTTCCTTTTCTTATCGCGGTGGATCAACCCGTTGTCATCAAGCGGAACCGGCTCAGAGGAAGGTGTCGAGCGTCCAGTAGCTGTGTGTATCAGCCAAGCCGCCAGAGCCTCGTAACTCGGCAGGTTCTCATCGTCGAGCATCGACCAAGAAGTCACAGGCTCGCCAAGAGTGCAGTAGGTGAACGAACCCCCGAGACCCTCACGGAGATCAGAGTCTTTGGCATCGGGTACCCCAGCGATCACACGGCGCACCCGTTCTGCGGTAATCGAGTCTGCATAATCCTCGCACTCCACCAAGATGAACTTCCGTTTGCCGCCGTCCTGTTTGTTCAATGCCAGCACTGCCTGACCTGTAGTCCCCGAACCCGCAAAAGAGTCCAAGATAAGAGCATCAGGGTCGGCCTCAATCGTGTCAATAAGTTTCATTATGAGTTTGCTTGGCTTCGGGTCATTGAATTGCCCCTTCCCCAGAATCGACGCTGCTTCTCGGTTGGCCTGTCTAGTCGTACCAAACCTCTTGCCGTCCCAGAAGGTCGGTGGCGGCATGCGTGGACTGGTCTCGTCCCAAAACGTCTTCCGCTGAGGTACTCGTTTACCACTCGGGTCCAACCAGATTCGGCCATCTGCGACCAGTGCCGTCAACTTGGACTTCGAGTACCTCGGGAATGTACCAGGAGGGGGAGTCCACTTCTGACCATTAGGAAAAACATACTCGTAAACAGAATTCTCATTCCCACTCTTCGCATGTAGCGGAGTCAGCAAGTAGTCGCCGCGTTGATCGTCGTCAGGATTCTTGTAATGCTTCTTCTGCTCATCTCCCTTAGGAATACCTTGAATGCGCAGCTGGGTCTTATCCTTCGAAAATATAAGAATATTTTCAAAATTCCCCGAAAAATAACGAGCATCATTCTTGATTGTATCCATCCCCTGCCAAGCAATCGCAGCAACAAAGTTCTCTTCGCCGAAGATCTCGTCCATCAGCATCCGCAGATGATGGAACTCATTATCATCAATTGACACAAAGATTACGCCGTCTTCGGCGAGCAGTTCCTTGAGCAACTGCAAACGCGGCCACATCATGCACAGCCACTTGTCATGGCGCAACAAGTCCTCGGTGTCCACGAAACCGTTCTCTTTGAGCCAGGTGCGCTGGAGTGGGCCATTGACGTTGTCGTTGTAAACCCAGTTCTCGTTGCCAGTGTTGTAGGGAGGATCAATGTAGATGCATTTGACACGATCGGCGTAGCGAGGCAGAAGCGCCTTGAGCGCATCCAGATTGTCGCCGTGAATGATCAGGTTGTCGTCATCAGGGCAATCCCCCACCGACTTGTCCGAGTCGGGTACCAGAGGCCGGTGTGGCACAGCAAAATGGTGAGCATAAACATGCCGTTTGCCCCTGAAATCAAGTGTTGGCATCGAAACTCCCTATCAAACTTTCTTTTCTCGCAACATAGCAGGCCCGTGTGACAACAGGGGGATCCCCGCCTCATCCAGCTGGCCTGCAAGCAGTTAGCGGTAGCGGGTAGGTTCAATACGTTATGTCATCGCTCAAAGATTGGGATGGCCCAAGTGGTGAACTCGGCCACTACATCGCTGAAGAGTCGAAGCGCACTCTTGATGCTTATCGCGCTCAACCGGGTCTTGTGCGCGAGCATGCCAACCTTGAGCAGGACACTGCTGGTGGCGGCTACCAGCACCGCCAGCTTTTCGAGTTAGTTCAGAACAGCGCTGACGCGCTCTCGCCTGCTATCAACACCGACACCAAAATTCCCAGTTCGGAATCTGCGAAGGCTGGACGGATTGAGATCTGGCTAACCGACGACTTCCTCTACTGCGCCGACGTAGGAACCCCGATCGACAAGGATGGCGTGCAGGCGCTCATGTTCTCGCACATGTCACCCAAGCGCGACACCAGCCAGATCGGCACCTTCGGTGTCGGGTTCAAATCATTACTCGAAGTCAGCGATGCGCCAGAGTTCCTGAGCCGTTCAGGCTCGTTTCGCTTCGACAGGAACTGGGCCCGTGAGCAGATTGAGCCAGTCGTGCCAGGCGAAAAGTCATATCCAGTGCTGCGTGTAGCCGATCCCGTTGACCCTGTGGAGTTCCTTGACGACACTATTGGAAAGGAGTTGAGCCAATGGGCATCCAACATCGTGAGGCTCCCACTCAAGCCAGGCGCATATGAAGACTTGCACAAGCAAATGCACGACTTCCCCGCCGAATTTTTACTGTTCGTGAAGCATGTCGGCAGCCTCAAACTCACAGACGGCTCACGAGTGCTTGACCGAACCCTGAGATTGTCGGAGGAAGACGATGTCTGGAGCCTGAGCGACAACGATGACCGAAGCGATTGGAAGGTCTTCAAGCGCCACGTTCGTCTGTCGCCTGAGGCCGCCGCAGACCGTCTACGAGACGTAACGCAAGACAAAGTGCCTATCTGGTGGGCTGCACCGCTAGATCGGCTTGATCAGCCGGGCACATTCTGGACCTACTTCCCAACCGAAACACAAAGCCTTGTGGCCGGGATCTTGAACGCGCCATGGAAAACCAACGTAGACCGCCAAAATCTTCTCACCGGCCCGTATAACGACGAACTGATTCAAGCAGCAGCCAAGTTGATTGCGAAAGCTCTGCCTAAGCTGGCAACGTCGGCTGATCCTGCACGACACCTTGATGCACTACCTCGCCGCCGCGAGGCGGGCGATGCTCATCACGCTGAGTTACTTCGAACGCGCCTGTTCGATGTGATTCAAGGACGCAAGATCCTCCCCGATCAGGACGGAAAACTTAGGCGAACCGATGCGATCCGCTACGCACCCGACCTGAGCAGCCCTAGTTCGGCGACAGAAGCTCGCGATCTGTGGGCATCCCACGAGAAAAGGCCAGCCGATTGGCTCCACCACTCAACATTTAGCCGCAACCGAATGGCGAAAGTCAACGCGATCTTTGATGTCAATCCCAATGGATGGCAGAAAGGAGCGCCAAGAGCATCCATCAACGAATGGCTGGAGGCTCTGGTTGCGGAATCCCCCACTCAGGATCCAGTGCAATCATCCAAAGCAGCCCTCTCGGTTGCGTCTGTACTAGACACATCGCACCTAAAACCCGAGACCTTTGGCCGCATTGTGCTGACAGCTGGCGGAACTTGGGCCTATCCCGATCCTGAGAGCCTCTTTTTACCTTACGAATCTCCGGCAGTTGCCAGCACCATCGACCCCAACGACTGCGTGCATCTATCACTAGTTAATGACCTTGAAACGCTTGCTGCTCTTGAGAAACTTGGACTTCGACAACAAACAGCCAAGAGCGGATTCAAAGCTATCGCCAAGCGCTTACTGCAAGCTGGCGATGCACTCGTAGATGGTGAGGAATGGCGCAAATTCTGGGTATCGCTTCGTTCTCTCGGCACAGATGCCGCCCTAGTCACAATACGTGAACTCACAAAGTCCCAGCGCAATAAGATCCAGTTCCTTACTAGTTCAGGAACTTGGGCAGCAATGCACTCTGTTCTGCTGCCGGGTGAGATCGTTTCCAGCGACGGCAGTCGTGACAATGCAGTGACCGTTGATATGGCGTTCCACGAACCCGATGTCGCACTGCTCGAAAGTCTTGGAGTCGTGGCGGAACCCAAGAACGGGTATGACCCATCGGAGGAACCGTCATACTCTCTTTATCAGGACAAATGCGAACAGTTCTACCGCCAAAGTGGTCTACCTCAGCAGCCTCAATGGGGTTACCTGAGCTTCATATCAAGCCATGGACTTGGTCCGCTCAACGTGATCACTGCTCTAACCGAGGAAGCTCGAGCCCGCTACACCTATGCCCTACTGTCTCATGATGACTGCTACAAGCCGCTGACGATGTGGCACACCGGCACCAACCGAGAGTCGTATCCCAAGCAGCACTTCGAGTCCCTAGCGATTCACATGATTCGCGAGCACGGACGGATCAAGACGACTGACGGGATTGTGCCATTTGCCGACGCGTTGGGTGATAACCCTGCAAACACCGATGCCCTGCTTTGCCTATTGCGTCTCCCGAAAGCCGATCGCATCAAGGAAGCCTTTGATCTTGCTGATCCTGTGCCAGAGTTCTTCGGAATTCATGAACCGCTTCCATTGATTGACGTTTGGCCCGGCTTGCAGGACTACCTGCACAGCGACATTGCGTCCGTCCAGTTTGTCCGCTGTGAGCGCATCAGTGTGGGGTACGAGGATCGAACGTGCCTCCTTCACGATGGTGAGGTTTACCTTGCGTCAGAATCCAACGCAGACGCAGACGCGTTCAGCGAACTACAGCATGTGCTCAGAGCACTCGATCGCCGTCTGAGCGATAGCGACATCAACGACATCGTCAGCGGAACCACGCCTGCTGAGGTTGAAGAGCGTCGCGCGGCCGTACGACAACAAGCCACCGATGCAGGTCGACTCCTTGCTGCTGTTGATGCCAGCAGCCTGCGCGATGGTCTTCCGTCGTCTCTGCTGAACGCGCTTGAGCGCGACGGCCAGTACCGCCTGACCGAGACCGAGATTGCCGAAGCTGCTATCGCCACATACCACACTGATGCCCTCAGACAATTCCGTAATGCGCTCACGAAACTAAAGCCTCCCGCCAAGTGGGCCGGATCGGCGCGTGCCGTTGAATTCGTGAGGTCTCTCGGATTCTCGGAGGACTGGGCGGGTGAGCGTAGCGAAAAGCGGTCACCATTCGAGATAGTCGACGGCCCGTGGGAACTACCCAAACTGCACGACTACCAGCGCACGGTTGTGAGCAACGTTCAGCGACTGCTAAGAGCTGAGAACGCACAGCAAGACGGCAGGCGAGGGCTAATCAGCATGCCCACGGGATCGGGCAAGACTCGTGTGGCAGTGCAAGCCATAGTCGAAGCCATCCGTGACGGCAGTCTTGATGGCGGTGTGCTGTGGATTGCGGATCGTGACGAACTATGCGAGCAGGCAGTAGAAGCATGGCGTCAAGTGTGGGCCAGCATCGGCAGCCGCGCCACGCAACTCCGCATCTCTCGCATGTGGCGCGGTCAGCCTCAGCCTCTACCAGTGCATGAGTTGCATGTGGTAGTGGCAACTCTCCAAACAGCCCATCGCAAGCTCTCTGCGCCGGGTTACGACTTCCTGAAGGATTTCCGGCTTGTAGTATTCGACGAAGCTCACCGGTCGATTGCTACCTCCTCAACCCAAGTGTTCAGCGAACTCGGATTGACCTTCCGCACAAGCAGTGACGAGCCGTTCCTGCTGGGGCTGACAGCCACCCCCTACCGTGGCCGTGACGAAGCCGAGACGAAACGTCTAGTCAATCGCTATGGCGGAAACCGACTCGACACTGGAGCGTTCGCTAGCGACGACCCGCAGGAAGTCATTAAGGAACTGCAACACACCAGAGTGCTTGCACGCGCCGACCACCAACAAATCGACGGCGCAACTATCGCACTAACCGAAGACGAAATCAGCCAGATGCAAAAATTCACTTCTGGAGAGTCAGCACCCGATACAGCGCTAAGCAGTCCTTGGCTTCCGCAAAGTGCTGAGAACCGAATAGCTGGTGATGCCGAGCGCACTAGACGCATCATTGACGCATTCGGCACCTACATCAAGCCGGGCTGGCCCGTGCTCATATTCGCTACATCGGTTGAACACGCCCAGACTGTCTCGGCGCTGCTGAATCGTAGAGGTATCACAGCTCGGGCGGTGAGCGGCGAGACCGACCACATGACAAGGCATCGAGTAGTTGAACAGTTCCGCTCCGACAAGATTCAGGCACTCGTGAACTACGCCGTGTTTCGCGAAGGTTTTGACGCTCCGAGGACTCGAGCCATCATTGTGGCCCGCCCGGTCTACAGCCCGAACCTCTACTTTCAGATGATCGGCCGGGGTCTGCGCGGCACGCTCAACGGCGGAAACAAGCGCTGCCTAATTCTCAACGTTGCTGACAACATCGAAAACTTCGGACGAAACCTCGCGTTTTCCGACCTGGACTGGCTCTGGTCTATCTGAGGCTGGTGCCCAGTAGTCGGGCGGAGTAGCGGAATAGCTGTCAGGGGCCTAGCAGCGCTGCGGGGATCACGGCGATGCCGTCGCGGCGGCGGTAAGCCTGCGGCCCGGTCGTGATGATGACTGCGTCAGCTAGTTCGTCGCCGATCTCACGTTGCAGCCAATGCAGATGACGCACATCATGATCGGAGACCGAACCCGACAGTTTGACTTCAGCAGCCACAACGCGACCGTCTCGGGCGGTGATAATGAAATCAATCTCGCGCTCACCGCCACGTTTGCGTAAATGATGCAGCGATGCTCCCGATGCTTGTGCATAAACCCTTAGGTTGAGCGCCACCAACGACTCAAACAGGCCACCGAGCAAAGTACGGGCTCGCGCAGTGAGATGGCCAGGGCTTTCACCGCGCAACAGTGCCGGGGTAGTCATTCCGATCAGCGCAGCAGCGAGAGCGGGATCAGCTAGATGGTGCTTAGGAGCACTGGTCAACTTAGCCAGCGGATTGTTCGTCGGCTGCCAGCCTGGTAACGGCTCCAGAATGTGCAAACGCTCCAACGTGTCTATATATGGCGCAGTGGCAGAACGGCTCGGCTTGTCGCCATGCCCGCCAGTGGCAGCATCACGAATGCTCTCATATGAGGCTGTAGTGGCCGTGGCAGTCGCATATGCAGTAAGCCATCGCCGCAGTGCGCTTGGGTTGCGCAGGCTGTGGCCAGCATCAGCGAAGTCGCGATCGATGATCCGGTCGATGTAACCGTGCAGCGCTTCCGAACGCGTGAAATCAGAAAGTCCTCTTAGACCAGGCAGCCCGCTAGCGTTGGTAGAAAAGCATTACCCAAAGCTACCTGAACTGCACTTACCATACAATTAGTCGGCCTTGTAGCATACAAATTGTCTGCATATAACCAATTCATCTGTCCTTCGATGCTATTTCATCACTGCGCTAGTGTCAACGAAGACGTGTCTCACCTGCTATCAGTTCTGATCCGCCTTCTACGATCCAGTTCCTCGCTGAAGGCCTGCAAGACCATCTCACGTTTACGGCGAGCGGTGTCACTCGGCTCAGTTCCAGTGCCAAGCATCCCGATCAGAGGCGCAATATCGCCACCATCGTTACTGGAGGCAGCATCATCGGCGCGGATTAGCTCACGTATATAGGCCGAGACACTCAAACCCAGCTCGGCGGCCCTGCGTTTGGCTGTCGACCGCAGAACGGGATCAAGCAACACGCTGGTCGGTTTGTTCATGCTTTCACACTAATGAGGATGCACAACGTGCGCAATGCAATATGCGTAAAACTGCCCACGCACTACACAGCCGTCGTCGCCTAAGACGAAATGGGCTGCCTTGCCGCAGAAGATTCAAATATTCTTTTCATAATTCTAGATTCATTTCATGTTCATGACACTCGCAGGGCTGCACAATTTGTCGGTGATACTTGCGGATTGTGCAAAGAGGTGCTTTGTGTTCGTTTGGGGGTCAACGAAAAAGCGTCAACCTTGCCCCTCGGTTGGGATCACTTGGTTAGGATCACTGGCCTGCGAAACAGTGAGGAGGCCGTCGTGGCTGAGTTTGTTCGAGTTGAGACCGGTAGCGGAATCGCCACCATCCGCATTGATCGACCCAAGATGAACGCCATCAACTCGCAGATGCTTGACGAACTAACCGAAGCAGCCCATGAAGTCGCAGCCGACAACAACGTGCGAGCGGTGGTGGTGTGGGGAGGGCCCAATATCTTCGCAGCGGGAGCTGACATCACCGGCTTCACTGGCGGCACCCGTGAAGATGCCGCTCGCCAATGCGCTAAGTTCAACGAAGCTTTTCTTGCGGTAGAGAACATGCCTCAGATCACAGTTTCAGCAGTGAACGGATACGCCCTTGGTGGCGGCATGGAACTAGCTATGGCCACCGACTTTCGTGTGGCCGCCGATGATGCGGTGTTCGGTCAACCCGAAATCCTTTTGGGGATCATCCCTGGCGGTGGTGGCACGCAGCGCCTGCCTCGACTCGTTGGTGTCACCAAAGCCAAAGAAATCATCTACACCGGTCGCCAAATCCATCCCGCTGAAGCTTTAACTCTTGGGCTGGTGTCAGCGGTGCATCCTGCTGCCGAAACCTACGACGCGGCTATTGAGATGGCTGCCGGTTACGCAGCCGGGCCAGCAGCATTGCGAATGGCTAAGAAGGCAATCATGGATGGTCTAGCACTGCCGCTAGCCGATGCTGTGAGCTGTGAGATTGAGCAATTCGCCGAGTGCTTCACCACCGACGACGCTCGCATTGGTGTGGCTAGCTTTCTTGAGAAAGGCCCGGGCAAAGCCACCTTCACCGGTCGCTAAGCCGCACCGACACCTAAGTGACAGCGCCGGTCAGCCCGACAGCGCCGGTCGGCACCGCCCATTCGACGGAACTTTCATCGGCTGTGCAGCTGAAAAAAGCTGGCAACCTCAAGAAGACGAGAAGGCTGCTCTGTTGTTCAGGCGACATCAAGGCGGTTGAGTCGCATTGCTGCCAGAGCCAGGCACGCGACTGACACTCCAGCAAGCACCAGCAACGATGTTCCGGGTGTGTAAGCATCGAATCCAGTGTCGAGTTCAGCGATGCGGTTGAGTAGCGACTTGATGTAGCCACGCAACGAGAGCCGCACTGCAAAATCGCCGAGTCCGACAGCCAAACCCTCCCATAAAAGCACATAACCGAGCCCCCACATGATCGGTTTGCGCAAGAGCAGCCCCACAAGCACAAAAAGTGTTGTGTAAGCGAGGGTGCCGAGAGCCGCCGCAGCAAGCGTTCCAACCACCAGATCGGTAGCACCAGCTACACGGTCAGCAGCAAGCCAGCCTCCCAGCACTGTCGGGATTACTGTCAACGGCAACGCCGCGGTTGCAGCAGCGGCAGCCGCACCAACAGCAAGCGACGCACGGCTCATGGGTCTCAGCCATAAATACACCAAAGTGTTGTCTTCTCGAGCTTCACCAAGCACCGAACAACCGAACACCAGCGAAACGACCGGCACCAAGACAACCAACCCAAAACCGTCAGCGAAAGTGACACCGTCTTTGAGTAGGTCGGTTGCCGACGGTGTTCTGCCATCGGAGGTGGCTTCGACACCCACCAGCCAGCCAACCAGCACCATCAACACGCCCAGAGCCCCAAGCGCTAGCAGCTTGCCTGGGGTCACAACCTGGCGCACCAGCGCCTGATAGGTCAAAACTGTGCCACGCCATGCGGGCACGCTGCGAGCAGTTGCAGGCGAGGATGAAGATCGAGGCATAGTTCAGCGCCTCTCCACGAGATAGCGAAACACCGACTCAAGATCTTCATCCAGTGGAGCCACCCGAGTGAGATGAGCATCAAGTCGTTGTGTCAGCGGCGCAACTTCTCGTCCTAGGCGATCCACATCGCGTGTGTCAACCACAATCGCGTCGGAACTAACGCTGACACCCACCACAGTGCCGGATTCAACCAGAGCTGCTGCCACCTGGCGTGGCCGATCAACGCTGATGCGCACACGATGGGGACGGTCATCCATCATCTCGCGCAGTTCGTGATAGTCACCTGTGGCAACCAGACGACCTTGAGCGATCACCAGAATACGCGAGCCGAGCCTTGCTACTTCTTCAAGCACATGGCTTGACACCAGCACACAGCGACCCTCGTCGCCGAGCCGGTGAAAAAGATCAATCATGCGACGGCGCTGCACAGGGTCAAGCCCGGTCAAAGGTTCATCAAGTATCAGCACTTCAGGATCATGCACTAGCGCAGCGGCGAGCTTGACCCGCTGTCGCATTCCTTTAGAGAAGCCCGACACTGGCCGTGAGTCGTCGGCATTCAGTTCTACGATTTGCAAGGCACGTCGCGCCGCGGTCTCGGGGTCTGGTACTGCCTGAGTCGCAGCGGCCAAAGCAACGAACTGCATAGCATCGAAGCGGTCGAAAAGGCCATCTTGTTGCGGTGCAAGCCCAATACGGCCACGCACTTGTTGATCTCGGCGAGGTTCAGCACCAAGCACCGTGACCTTGCCTTTATTTGGTGGAGTCAAACCGCACATGATCCGAAAGATCGTGGACTTGCCAGCGCCGTTGGGGCCAAGCAAAGCAGTCACACCTGCACTCACCGAGAACGACACGTCAGACACCGCCACCACATCACCGAAAGCTTTGGACACGTTGCTGACTGCGATCATGGCTGACTCATCAAGCGGTAACGGTGGCTGCGAGCCGGGCTGTGGCTTGGGCATAGGGGGCGGAGGCACAGAAGCCTGAGACGCAGGAGATTGAGTACCGCTGGGGTTTGTTGAGGCGTTCATCGGCTGAGCGCCAGTCGCCGGTAACGCCACCAGACGATCACGCCTCCTGCGGTCACCCAAGCAAGATTCGCGGCCACCACGAACCACGTCGACAACTGCGAGCGCGTGTAGTTCGGATTGAAGTCGTCTAATCCTGGTAATGGGGGCTCAGCGGCATAGATCCGCTGGGTTAGTTCTTGAGAGATCCCACCGATGTCGAAGCCGTAGATTCGTGCATCTAGTTCCGCTACTTCCACCAGCACTGGGGCAAACCCACCAGTGCCCCACAGCAGCACTACCACACCGATCGTGGCGAAAATCCTGCGATCTGTCAGGCTGGCTGCTGCCAAGCTCGCAGCAGTAAAAGCTGCTGAGATGGCCGCGCCCGCAGCGATGATGCGCAAAAAGATCTGCAGCCATTCGATCAATCCGTCGGGCCCGGAACCTTCGATGGTGTAAGCCAGCAGCAGAAATAGCACCGGGCCGATGGTTAGCACCACCAGCGTGAGCGAAACAGCTGTCGCTTTGGCGGTGAGGTAACTCCAGCGCTGCAAAGGCGACGACAAATACAGTTGAAGCATGCCGCTGCGTCGATCGGGCACGAGAATGTCGGGAACGACGATGGCGCAGTAGAACAGCAGCGCTGTGGTGATGAAACCGTAGTATTCGTGATAGTCGGGCAGTATCTCGTCTTCGATGACATCAATGTCAAGCACCACTGCCAGACCCACAAAAACAATGCCAGGGATGAGCGCTATCACTACGGCGAGCCACGGGAATATCTTGTGTCTGGCGGGTCGGCCCAAGCCGAGCGTGTGCCTTACCGAGTAGATCACCACCGAGCGGATTGATCCTGCTAGACCGTGGCGCACACCGTCGTAATGTCGGTATCCCAGTTCCATGATCTGGGCACCTTGAGCAGCTTGGGTGCCTTGGACGGCTTGGGCACCCTCACTCTCAACAGAGGTTGTGCTGGTGCCGTGTGCGTTGGCGCCGTGTGCGTTGCTGTCGCTTGCGCTACTCATGCGGTTTCGGGAGCCGAATCATCGAAAAGGTCTTCTAGCGTGCGTCGCCGTGCCTCGAGTCGCCGCAGCCGTGCTCCTGCTGCAGCAACCGAGTCACGAGCATGGTCGCACAGTTCTGCAAGATCGGCACCGCGCACGGCCAAAACAGCCGCATCACGGCGTACATCAAGGCCAGCAGCCATCAAAGCAGCCTCAACTGCGTCTATCGACCCCGAAGGCTCGGCCACATCAACCAGCTCTAGCGTGATCCCGTCACCGGTGCCGACTAGTTCGCTGATTGGTCCGCAGGCAACCAGCCGACCAGCGTCCAAAGCGACGATGTTGTCACAGACTCGTTCCACTTCTTCGAGTTGATGAGACGAAAGCACCACATCAATTGAGAAGTCTTTGCTGATCCTGCCTATGAGTGTCAGCATTTCGCTGCGTTGCACTGGGTCAAGTCCGTCAGTTGGTTCATCCAGCAGAACCAATTTCGGGTCTGATGCGATGGCTTGAGCGAGTTTCACTCTTTGTCGCCGACCGGTGGACATAGTGCCCAAAGTGCGCTGACGTTCTTCGCCGAGACCAACCAGCCATAGTGTGTCAGATGCCCGGGTGCGGGCTTCGCCGCGGGGCAGGCCTTGCACTTCAGCCATGTGTCGCACGAAATCCACGGCACGCATCTCGTCGGGTAACACGTTGCGTTCGGGCGCAAAACCGATCATTGCTCTGAGGCGATGACCGTTGCGTTGCGGGTCTATCCCTAGAACTGTCAACGATCCCTCGGTCGGTTTTCGCAATCCCAGCATGGCGCTGATTAGGGTGGTCTTACCTGCGCCGTTGGCACCCACCAGCCCGGTCACGCCAGGCTGCATCTGCAAGTCAAGGCCGTCAAGGGCAACGGTCTGACCGAAACGCTGAGTCAGCCCCTTGGTTTTTACCATCTCTACGGTCTCCACCATCTCCACAGTCCAAGCTTACGGTCTCTGGCACCTGAGTTCCGTGCTCTGGCTTCAAGCTGGTTCTGCTAGGTTCAGCTAGTCACAAATCAAGATGCAAACGGATGGCATCGTCAATCTGAGCCATCAGATGCAGCGGCACATAGCCGATCGGTGCGCCGAGTCGTCCGAACGCTACCGACCTGATCTGCTCAGCTTGAGCCTTAGAGTCAATGTTGAGCCCGGTCTCCGCGGAGGGCAGCAGCACCTGAAAAGGATGCACAAGATCAATGTTCGAAGTGACCGGAACGACGGTCACAACACCGCGCCCCAAACGCTGTGTTGTGGCATTGGCAGCGTCATTGCTGACCACCACCACAGGACGCGTTCCAGCAGCTTCTGATCCCGCCACAGGATCCAGATGAACAACTCGCAGTTCGCCTCGCCGCATCAGCCGTCTACCGGCTGCTTGTCAGACCGTCCGATACTACGGCATCCCAGACGCAGCCGTCGCCGCTGTCTTCCCATTCAGTGAATGCAGCCTCGTAGTGCTTTGACAGATCCGAGGCCCGCAATAAACGGATTGACCTTTGCAGGACAGCCGACCGCGAGGCCATGCCATGCGACTGTGCATAATCGTCCAGAAAGGCGACATCGCTGTCTGGAATGCTCACGCTCACTTTCATACCGCAATACTACTCAGGTACTACCCCAGTAGCTACCTGCTTCATGCGAAACCGGTAGAAGGTTTATCCAGCATTTCTTAAGCATTTTTAAGATATTAGAATGTTTTGATGTGCTTTGTCACACCCTGTATCTATACTGCTGTTTATGATTATCGAGATCACCCGACGGGCTGAAGCCGCAGCTAATGAACTGCTTGCTGCTGTTGATGCTGGGACTGTGACCTGTGATGAACTTCGTGAAGTGCTGCGAGTCACCCGTTCTGTGGCGGCTGCGGTCACGGCTGTGCAAACTGCGGCGGCAGAGCAGATCGCACGGCGGGAACGTCACGGAGACGGAGGTGCTGAAGTGCTGGCTTCGGTTGGCGGGTTAGCGCAACGTGATGCTCGTGACCGTGTCAAGGTCGCTCAGGTTGTGCGTCAAGTTCCTGAACTGCATGAAGCAGTGCAATCTGGGGACGTGTCGCAAGCTAACGCGCGTCGGCTCGCGGCTGTGATCACAAAGACCGGTTCAGATGCTGTAGCTGCTGACAGTGGCTTGCTGCGGGATGCTCAATCAATGCGCCCCGAGCAGTTTGTTGGCGCAGCGAATCGTTGGATCGCCGCTCAACAAAACGACAACGGAGCCTCCCAGCACGCTGCACAACGCGCTAAGCGTTACCTCAAGTTCTATGACACGCCCGAGGGAATGGTTGCTTTGCATGGCGAATTCGACAAGATCACTGGGCAGCGGCTGCATAACCGGTTACGTCAAACCGCTGCACGAATGTTTACTGCTGATAAGCAACTCCCTGAACCTCAACGCCGTAAGTTCCCGCAATGCATGGCAGATGCATTACAGCACTACACCACCCACACTGACAGCCTCAGCACTGACCGCCGACGCTACACCAGCCATGGCAGCGGCAACGAAAACAGTCAAACCGGCAGCCGCAATATGAACACCAGCACCGGCAACTCCAGCAGCGACCACAAAGATGGAGGAGATAGCGGTGACGAGGCCTGCATCCAAACTGGAGTTACCAACGCTGCCACAGATGCCGAGCTAGTTGCACCGTCTGGCGATGTCAGCGGTGGCTGGCAGGCTGATATCACCGTGCTGGCTCGCGTGGATGACACCACCCGAGACCTGATCTACGAACTCTCAGACGGATCACGGCTACCACCCGCTGTAGTTGAAGAACTGACCTGCAACTCACGGCTCACGTCACTGATCTATGACCGTTGCGGGGATGCCCTGTGGCGCACCCGATCACGCCGCACAGTCACCGAAACACAATGGCAAGCCCTACTTGCTATTTACGGCGGCTGCTTCCACTGCGGTGCTGCCCCCAACATGTGTCAAGCACATCACATCACCCCCTACTCACAAGGAGGAGCCACCAGCCTCGACAATCTCATCATGGTCTGCTGGAACTGTCACCACAGAATCCATCACGACAACTGGCAAATCCACGAACACCCCGACGGCCACCACACCCTGCACCCACCGTCGCACACCAATGAGCCCCGCTACGGGCCAGCCCACGCCGAAGACTGGCCCGAAGCGCCAGAGCTACCCCACCAAACCCGAAAAAGCCAAAATCGAAGAGATCAAACTCGAAAAAGTCGAAAAGACCGAAACCTAAGCGGTCGAAACCGAAGAGGCCAGGCTCAAAAAAGAGGCCGAGACCGAAGCAGCAGCCAAAACGCCAGCCAAGCCAGAGCTAGATACCCAGCCACCAATCAAGAAGAAAGGAGCAACAAAGCCAGAGACCCTACCCCAGCAACACTGTGGTGAAGAAGGTATCCCATCACGGACAACTACACAAAACCAGCAGTTCTGGCTGCCTGGCAGTAAAGCCACTGCACGGCTAACGCCGCTGACTGAACTACCCGCGGCTATCGGATTAACCCCAAACGGATTTAGGTAGGCGGAAAGTCCTCAGGCTCATCTTCGTATAACACCAGATCTTGATTATTGTCGCCCTCGTCATCGTCAATATGCGGTCGTTTCCCCATAGCCGAGCCGATTAGATCTAGGAGACATTGCTTGCGAGCATCAAAGAACGCCTCGAAGTTATCAGACCTAAGAGTTGCCGGATCAATGTAGTGACTTTCGAGAATCTGATCAAGTCGGGTTGCGGATACTCTTGCTTGCCTCGCAAGGATCGGTAAGTACTCGCTTGGAGGTCGTCCGCCAATACTGCGATTAGTGTCGAAAGAGATAGCGGTCTTATTGATAATGCTGTCACGCCGTGCTGCATCAACACCATGGTTTTCACACCACAACCTAGGGAATATGTGGTGAATATCCATCCGGTAATCAAAGAACGACGCTAGCGATACGGGTTTACGCTTGCGCCAATCTAGGCAGCCCGCACGCATCAACAGCGCGTAGATGCCCTTGTAGGCGGCCGAATTACGTGTGCGCAGCGTCAATAATCGCGAGGAGTTGAAACTCGCTGCGGTGATCGTGTCTGGAAGTGGCCCGTCGTTCCTAAGCCATTCAACAACCTGTTCAAGGTCACGAGCGAAACGGGTCTCAATAGCACCACCATACATCTCGCCAAGCACGCCACTCCAGTACCACTGGCGGATTCGATTATAATTACCGTGGTTATCCGTCTCATCGCCAAGCGTTGCGCGAATCGCTGCAAGAGGAACGAGTTGCGTGCGATACGGAAGATCTGCTGCGGTGAAAATACCTTCTTGAGCAAGAAACTTCGCTGACCAGTCGAAGCCCTCTTCGGCAGCGCTAGCGAAATTTTTGTAGTCGTGGAGACTCAGTCTCAGAATGTTCCTGCGTTTGCATGACACTCCTGGGGTATCACTCTTGTCGCCAGACCATGCAAGTTGTCGATCATGCGTAGCGAGCAGAGTCACTGCCTGGAGGAAGTCGCTGCTCTCAAGGCTGTCGTTAACCTTTCGGTGACGAAGGCGACTCTCGCGCTCCTTCCAATCATCCTTCAGGCGAAAGTTGTCCGAAGCATAAGTAGCTGTGAGGAGTTCAAAGACGTTAAGAGGCACGCCTCCAGTGTTAACTTTCTCGAAGACGGTGCAGACCGCTTCTTTTGGTGTCTCCTTGGTGAGCACGTTCACAGGAACCATGTAGTCAGTGAAGTTGGCAAGTACCTGCTGCTGAAACCGATTCCACCTATCGAACCTTTCAGCGATGGCTCCCTGATCCAACTTGACGAAGCAGGCCATCCACTCGTTCGTGCGAGCCAAGTCGAATACACCCGACAGAGGAAACATCTCGGCCTGGCACTCGGCATCAAGAGTCGAGAGATCAAGTTCAACTGTTCGACCGAAATTCCCGCGAATGATGCGATCCTCAGGGACAGACACAAGCGCTTCTTCACGGTCACCGGGATCATCAAGCGCCTTTTGCATGTCAAGGTAGTACCAACGCTTAAGACGCTTTCTGCGTCCGTCGCTCGTATCTACCGGCTGATCCGATCGAGCGCTTGGAAAAAGGAGGTCATGCGCTGCTGGCCATCAAGAAGTAGTCGCTCGGGCTCATTAGCAACAGTTTTCTCCGCTCCAGACAAAGGTTTGGGCGCGAAATTGACTTCGTCCCCCCAACCTCAAGCATCATCAGCACTCCAACAGGATGACCCAGGGAAACCGAGGCAAGCAGTCCCGCTATACGATAATCGTCCCACTTCCACTATCGCTGGAAGTCTGGCAGTTGGATCTTTCCTGTGCCAGCACCCTTCATCAGATCAGCCAACTTGTAGTCAGGGCTCTCGAATGGCACGATGAACCTCTCAAATAACCTCTAAAAGCGCGAACACGACGTGCTCATTGTGAGCTGCCATGTAGGCTACCCACTGGGATTGAACGCTTCAACGTGCTGCCTTGTCCGCTTCGGTAACCACAATTGCTGCCAGTATCTGTTCATCCTCGATTTATCCGTGTCGCCGTTTGGTTCGTGGCTCTTCAGTTACGGAGGTAGTAGTCCTTGCTCGTCGGCCCATGCGAACAGCTCAATGCCACGGGTAGGTAGCCGCATGCCCGTATCTCTTAGTTCATCCACGAGTTGCTCTGCACCAGAACGATCAATTTCACCTATTCGGATTCCTTGAACTATCAGCCACAGTGACCCATGAGCAATGATGCCATCGCGTTGTGCTATTCGACTCGCCGCTCTCTCATCAATGATCGCAACACCCCCATGAACCTTCGCCAACGCCAACACAGCAGACTCACCAAGGTTCTCCGATATACCACCACCCAGCTGTGTCTTATACCGAGCAAATGCCGCCAGCTCGTGGTCCTCGATGAGTTTGAGGGACTCCAGCCAGTCCGCTGTTAGCACCTCAACAAGATCTGTCATCGTCTCAGACCCTGCCTGCAGTTCATTCATAACCTCCGCTGGCGCAATGCACCGGTGAGAGCCCACAATCGCTTTAAGCGTTGCGAGTCTTCCAGCGCAGGCGAAGTTGCTCAGACATGTCGTATCGAAGATCAGCGGCAGGCCCACGGATCACGCGAGCAGCTCGAACTCGCGTCTCCATGCATCAAGCGGTATCTCGTCTTGTACGGGCAACTCTCCAGGGTTGACGGTACCCCAAAGAAGTTCCGCGGCACGCGCCTGGGTGAGTTTGCCACGTCGGTATGCAGCGAGAACTCGCCTGCCGTAGAGCGGCGGGACACACGGCGGTTCAAGTTCAGCGACCCAATGCTCCCCCAACTCAATGAAGTCCGCCCCAGTAGGCGGCTGATTCACGAGTTCCTCACGAGTTCCGGCATCAATAATTCCTGTGTTGCACATCTGGGCGCAGACTGCTGTCCAGCTCAGCCTATGGCGCACTGCCGCTGCCACAGCCACACGACGTGTATCGCTTTCAAACTCTGACCAAATCGCTTTGATAGCGCTCCGTGGTAGGAGCAAGTGAATTGCGAAGGCGTTGATCAGTTTCTCGTTTTCATCTCGAGGCGAGAGCCCTACTTCCGGCGCATAAGCATCTTGAAATACATGATGACCAAACTCATGAGCCAGATTGAAGCGACGCCGGCCGGGTTCGAGAGCGCCATTGACGACAGCCACACCGACATCCTCCACCGCAACATAAGCAGCATCGCCACCCGACTGTCCAAGATCAATTGAGAAGGAAAAAAGTCCAGCTCGCTCGGCGCACGCTTGTAGACCCAGTAAAGGTCCCTCGGGCAAACCAAGCGTGTTTCTCAACTCGGTGGCGGCTGCCTCGGCTGCCTCAACGCTCAAAGGCGGATCCAATGCAACTCTGGTGACCTGTGGAAGTTCACCCTCGGCAGAAAGAAAATCAATGTCCCGGGCAATCCGCTCAACCCGAGAGTCAAGAACCCTTGACCTGCCACCGACGGCAGGATCAGATCGGCGACTCACCACAGCTGAAGGAGAACTGCTAAAGAACCAGTCCACCGGCCGATCCAGCACCTCGGCGAACACCACTAGTTCATTCGCAGCAAGCCGCCTTGAGCCCGCCTCAATCTTGGCGATCACCGTCCGGCCGAGTCCAGTAGCAGCGGATACCTGCTCTTGTGTCAAACCGGCGAGTTGACGCGCTTCTGCGATCCTGCTGCTCAACTCCATGACACCGCACTCTAGCGTCGTGCGATTATAGCACACAACTAACCGCTCCCCGCTCAAGGTTAGCTGCCACTTGTATTTCAGAAACTGAGCTGATTGCATCCCAAGAGCCCCGCTGCGATAGCAATGAGGGGGAGGGCGCTACGCCGAGCGGCGGTGGGGACTATGCGAGTAGAGGTTCTATACCAACAGGGGGTCGGTTAGGATCTCTACTAGGGCGGGGCCTTGATGGTCTAGGGCTTCGGTGACTGCTTCGTCTAGTTGATCAACCGAGGTAACCCGCAAGCCGCGGGCACCGCATAGTTCGGCGAAAGCAGCAAAGTCAGGATTGTGCAGCGAGGTCTGCCACACATCAAACTCGGCGGCTCGCTGTTCTTTGGAGATTTTGCCGAGTTCGTTGTTGTTCAACAGCACATGGGTGATGTCCATGCCGTATTTAGCTGCGGTGGTTAACTCCATGGCGTATTGACCGAAGCCGCCGTCACCTGAGACCGACACCACCGCCCGGCCAGCGTGCTCGGGGTGGCTTTGCGTGGCAGCCCAGCATCCCATGGCCGCAGGCAGCGCAAAACCGATCGAACCTAGATAGCCCGACATGAGCACTGCCTGGCTTCGGGTCTCGAAATAGCGTCCGAACGAGTAGGCATGATTGCCGACATCTACAGCCATGAGCGCGTCGGCTGGCACCAAACGGCTCAACGAATCGAACACTGATGCTGCGTTGAGACCCCTGCCAAGGTCATCACCGCGCCTCCGTGATTTCTCTTCACGCCATATGTCCCAGCGTTGCGCCACCTCAGATCGCAGGTCCTGGCATCGCCGATCCGCGGGAATCAACTGGGCTAGAGCGCGTGCCGCCACGCCGACATCAGCTAACACAGGGACATCTACTGCATGAAAACGACCCAATGCCATCGGGTCGAAATCGACCTGCACTATGGGCTTGTAGTCGGCTATCCCAGTGTGGTTAGCGAAAGACACCCCAAATGTCAACAACAAATCAGACTCGTTCATGAACCAGCTAGCGATAGGAGTGCCTGAACGACCCAGCACACCACAAGCCAACCCGTGACCATCACCGATAAGGCCTTTGCCTTTGAACGTGGTGGCCACAGGAGCGCCGATCTGCTCAGCGAGCGCCACGATGTCGCCCATTGCCGAGCGGGCACCGTGACCCACGATGATCAGCGGCCTGGTTGCACCAGCCACAGCATCCACCGCAGCGGCAAGAGCTTCAGCAGGCGGTTCAACCGCACGCGATCCTGTTCGTCCCTGAGGAGAACCAGGCGAGCCAGCGCTGCTTGCTGGAGCGGGAAGCACCTGCACTTCATCGGGTAACACCAGATGCGCCACGTCACGTTCAACAACAGCCGTCTTGCATGCCAGAGTCATCAACTCGGCATAGTTCGAGCCAGCCTGCACAGTGGCCGAATATCTAGAAACATCAGCAAAGGCAGCGGACAGATCGGTGTCTTGGAAAGCGCCTCGGCCTCGCACCGCTGAGGGCACCTGACCCGACACGGCCAGCACTGGTGCCCGGTCTGTCTTGGCATCGTAAAGCCCGGTCAACAGGTTGGTGGAGCCGGGGCCAGCAATAGCGAAGCAGCCCGCCAGCGAGCCGGTGAGCTTGCCGTAAGCGCACGCTGCGAACGCCGCCGCCCCTTCATGGCGCACACCGACGAAGGTCAACTCGCTGCGCCCTTCTGCGGCTCGTAAAGCGTCTGCGAAACCTAGGTTGGAATGACCCACCATGCCAAAGACATGCGTCACCCCCCAAGCGGTCATCGTTTCGACCAGCACATCGGACACAGTGCGAGCCCGCGGCTGCTGCACCGGCAAAGCAACATACACACCATCGGCGCGAACCTCGGTGCGATACGCAGCCGGGGCATCGCTAAAAGGCGGGGGCGGCTTCCCGTTCTTGGGCGAGTAGTCGTAACCATGCCACGGACAACGCAGCCAGCCACCCTCAATGGAGCCCTCTCCTAACGGGCCACCCTGATGAGGGCAGGCATTGCCGACACAGCCATAGCCGCCTTCGGTGGTTCGGGTGACGCACAAGCTCTCATGGCCGACTGTCACCGTCGTTACCCGTCCCTCAGCCAGCTCGTTGAGCCCGATTAGCTTGTGCCAAGCAAACTCGTCTTGCGGTAACGCCGGTTCAGCGACGCTCGGTGTTGCATCTGAATTGGGTGCCATAGCCACTCACTCCTTTTGGGTCAATCATGCCTATAGTCAAACCAGTTTGATCGCCCTGCTAGATCAACTCTGCGTGTCGTTTACAACCGCAGACTACGCCAAGTTGTCTGCTTCTACCGGCCTACGCGTCAGGCGGTAGTGAGGGAGGTAGGGAGTTCACTATGCGGGTGGTTTCGACGCTGACCGTAACTAGGCGACGCAGATGCCGAATCAAGTTGAACGGCTCATCAGCCCAGTCCTGCCAACCGTTGGGGTCATCGACAATGCCTGAGGCTTTGTCGTGTTTGACACGCAGGCTCTCTATCGCCCAATGCAGCGGAGAACGGCCCGACACTGTGTATTCATGGGTTTCAGCAGGCAGATCAACGAGACGGCAGCGATCGTTGATCACCAGCACGCTGCGATCCTCTTTGGTGTGGCCGTGCCCGCCACCCCAACGCATTTTGCTAGTGATTCGATAAGCGCCTGCGTCGGCGGTGCCTTCATCAGGCTTGTCGTTCACTAGGCACGTCACTGGATACTCGGCAACAGTCTCATAACCGATATGCAGATCAATCAACTCTCGTCCGGCTGCACGAAATGCCTCAAAATCATCTGCCAAAGGAATACGCGGCAGGTTGCGTTGCAGGTCATGGCGGTAACGCTCACGCCAGTCCGGCGCGTGCATCACGCCATAGATATATTCCCAAATGTCGTCTTTGGTGATATGAGTGCCGTAACGCTCTTGGAACTGTTGCAAGCACCAGTCGGTGATGTTGTCACGGTCTGCCGACTCGGTGGCAATCCCCAAATCAAGCGTCTCACTCATGACAAACAGCGGGAAAAGTCAGCAGTCGCTCATAGCTGCTAAGCAGTCGCATATCTCACGACTGCGAGGCCCCAGTGCGCCCATTCGGCGAGTAAGCCAACTCCTTCGCACAGGCCGCAGATTATCGAATGAGGCGGCGCACGGTCTCGGCAAACCTTCGGAGTGCCCTAACGCGATCTCGGTGGGAATGCTTCGAACGGTGCTACTAACCGGTGCCACGACAATGGAGCCGAGCACTGGAATGGCGGCATTGCGAGTCACCACCAGCACCGGTCTGCGCAAGTCCTCAAACTCGGCCCACCAGATCTCTCCTCGGGCAGGAGTCATATAAACCTAGAGCGCGGTCGCGCTGTGGTCGTTGGCTCGTCGCATGAAGTCGCTGAAGTCACCACGACTCCTCAGCAATCATCTCAGAAGCTGCGCTGTCAGCCCAGGCCAGTTCCTCTTCGGTTTGGGGGATGCGCTTGTAGCCAGCAACGATCTCATCACCGATTCGGCGGCGACGTTCCGTATCAATCCAATGCTCAAGAGAGCACCGAACCGCCTCAGACCGCGAGGACACCAATCCAGTAGCCACAAGCTCATCAACATTCGCTGCCAGATCGTCACTCACACGAACCACTAACTGCACCATGCAAATAGCATAGCAAATTGCAATGCAATGCCCGAGCGCCACACCAAACCACCGACCACAAACAAACCGTAGATCGGTGTCCGTAGCTTCTAGGACGGGTACTGCAGGTGTCGACTGATTCAACGTCGTCTCACTCATGATTAATAACGAGGGAGGGTTCGGGTTTGTTGGCCGGGGCCCATTAGATGCAGATCGGGCAGGTTTGCGGCAGCTAGGGCACCGAAGATCGCCATGTTGGACGGCCCGGCGATCATGACGGCCTCCGTCGGGGCAGTGCTCGGGTCTGACGTGATCCGGCGATGCAGGCCAGATCGGGGATCATCGCGGTGGCGAATGCCTGGAACATCATGTTGGACGTGCCCGAGATCAAGATCGCCTCCTTCGGGGGATGAACCGGCAGGCGGCGTTGATGCCTGCTGCTTTGAGGTCCCCGAGTCGGTTCGCTGCCAAGATCGTGAAGATGCAGGTGGTTGACGGAGTGCTGATGAACACCCCCCCCCCCCCGATATTCATTTCGTCACTCGGGGCAGTGCTCGGGTCTGGCGACCCGTGACGCAGAGATCCACCATCCGGTCGGTGGCTAGCACCCCGAACGGGAGCTGCAAAGTCTGGTTCACCAGGATCACTTCCAGCGAGGGATTGCTCGGGTGGGCTGGTTGGTGCCGCAGCCGCTGAGATCGGCTGGGACTGCGGTGGCGAGCGCTGTGAAGATCGCCCGGTTGTTGGGTGAAGCGACCAAGACCCCCCCCCGCAGTGGTCATGGGTTGCGGCGTGTCATCGTTCGGCACGCTGGATCCACTGTGTGCAGATCGGGCAGGATCGCTGCTGCCAGCGCCGCGAAAACCGTCCGGTTTGACGGACTCGCCATCAAGATCGCCTCCGTCTGGGAATTGCTCGGCATCCGCCCTGGTTGGGGCCGAGAAAGTTGAGATCGGTGATGCAGTATGTGGCGAGGAGCGAGCTGAGTCCTCGGTTGTTCTGCGTTGGAAGGAGAACTCTCTCTCTCTCTCTCTCTCTCTCGTCAACCTGAGGTTGAGGTTTAGGGAACATGGCTGAGATGGTTTTGACCGACGACAAGATGCGGTCGTCTTCGTAGAGCCAGAGTTTCGTGAACGGGCGATATAAAACTTCACGGATACGGGATTCGTCAAAGAAAATCTCTTCACGGCGACGCAGTGAATGCCGCAATACGGGTGTCCATTTGATGCGTTTAAGGTCGTCGTTGGTGGTGCATTCCTCAACGGTGCAACCGGCTTCCACGCGTTCGAGAGCGTCGTCGTAGGCGGCAAGCAGTGTTTGTATGCGTTCACACAGCTCAGATCGCGAGAAGGAGTAGAGGTAGACATCACTCCCAGATGTCACTCCTAGCGCACTCTCAGCCACAGCAGATTTGCCACTTACCGTCCTGCCGAGTTCGCATACTGGCATGAGTTTTTGATAGCTGCTGTCAGTGATATTAACCCAGTCATGGGTGTCGTTAGGTTCAACCGTCATGAACTCGTCGCTTGTCACATCGCCAAGGGCTGCCAGCCAGTCGAACTTCTGTTTGAGCGTTGAATACTCGGGCACTTCGGCATAGCGCAGTGTCGCTGGCTGATCAAGAGCTTTCGCTGGGTTGCGTACCAGCACAGTAATCTGCACACCGTTGCGTGACCCAGCACCAAAAATCTTGTCACCTTCGCGGCGGAACTCATCACCAGATTTCATGGCATCACCACGCAGGTTGACCACATAGATGCTGGTGAACTCATCACGCAGTGCTGCGCGCATGCCTGCCAGCGATGGAGCGTTCGACAGCGAGTTGGGATGCACAAACGCCACAATCCCAGGGCGGGTAGTATCGCCGTCAGGGTTGCTGATCCGATCGGAGGCCCAGCGGATCGCCTCCACATACAGATTCCCAGCCGACTTGCCAGCACCGCGGCCGGTGACTTGCTTGTGACGTTTGCCGTAGGTGTCTCGCACCCTCTGCTCAATATGGGGATAAGAAATGTTGGGGTTGTCGTCGCCTGCGGATTTTTGGCCTGCTGACCAAGGCGGGTTAGCAACAATCACTTGGATCGGCAGCTCGTTCTGGGCTTTAGCGCGTCCGCTGTTGTCAGCGATGGCACCAGTGCCTGGCAGTTTGCCGTCGCTACCTAGATGAAACGTGTCGGTAAGAACGATCCCGCCGAAAGGTTCGTAGCTGCCGGTGCGCTCACGGAAGCCCTCCTCGATTTTGAGCGCAGCTAAGTAGTAGGCCAGCAAAATCACTTCGTTGGCATGGATCTCGGGTGCGCTACTTGACGCGAAACCCGACACCTCGCCGTGGAACTTGCGTGCCAAGTCACCCGCACGTATCAAGAACTCGCCATTAGAGCCGCGCTGTGTCAACAGCCGGTTGATGAACGTGCCGGTGCCGGTGAACGGGTCAAGAATATTGACACCAGCGTCACTGAGACCCCTGCCAAACTCGGCTCGAGCCACCGCATCCGCAGAACGCAAAATGAAGTCCACCAGCTCCACAGGCGTGTAAACAATGCCGAGACGCTTAGTTTCATCAGGCATCGCCGCAGCAAAAAACTGCTCGTAAACCTCAAGCATTACCTTGATGCGAGTGTCGGAGTCCGCAGCACCCGACAATCGGCTGGCGACACTGGCGTAGAAGCGTTCTAAGCCTCTGGTTTCATCACGCAACAGCACATCAGCGGCTTTGAACTCATCAAGCAGTTCGTTGAGCGCTTTCGACATTGGGTTGCGGTCAGCGAAACCGCTTTCGGCGAACAGCGCATCAAACACCGGCACGGTCACTACATGCTGAGCCAGCATCAATATCAGCTCCGTCCGAGGCAGCGACCTTCCGATAGTGGCAGACATGTCACCCTCGAAAGCCTCAAACGCAACCGCCAGCTGCGGATTAGCCAGTAGTGCTGCGCGGGCTCGGTCGGCAATAGTGGCAGTAATGCGCGCTACTTCGCTGCCCCAGCGATGCCAATACTGGCGGTCACCGCACTGCTCCACCACTTTAGAGGCCACAGCGTCATTCAAAGGCAGGCGGCCTTGCACCTGCCCTGTAACAGACGCAGTCGCATCAGCATCTGTGTCGCTCTCGGCATCGCTGTCGCTAATGCCGGTTGTGAGGATCTTCAGTGGCGGCTTGCCAGTGAGATCCGCAGTGTTGATAGCCACGTCAAGGCGCTCATCATGGGAGCGCAACGCTTTGAGCACGCTCCACACCACTTTGAAATCCGAACCCGACAGCACTTTGTCGTCATCAAGGCTCATACCGGCGGGCACCACCACCGGCAACACCACATAGCCACAGTCCTTGCCTGCGGCGCGGCGCATCACCCGTCCCACGGCTTGCACCACATCAATCTGCGAGCGTTTCGGCTCCAAAAACAGCACCGCGTCAAGCGCTGGTACATCCACGCCCTCGGTCAAGCATTTGGCGTTAGTGACGATGCGGCAACTGTCGTCAGGGTCACCGCTGCGTAGCCAGCCCAATATCTGAGCACGCTGCAAAGCGTTACGGCTGCCGTCGGTATGCCGCACTTCGAAACGCAGCAGTTCGTCTTTTGTTTCGGCGGCCTCGGCAACCTCAGAGAGCTGTGCCGTCGGGCTTGCACCAGACTCACTGGCACCCGACTCGCTGGACAGTTTGCTGGCCCGGTCTCGGGCTTTTTCGATGTTGGATTGCTCAGTCGCGACTGTGTCGACTATGCGATTCCAGTGCTGCTCAACACGCTGCGAAGACTTGATCGTGTTGGTAAACGCAATAGCTCGCCTGGCGCTTACGCCGCTTGCTGCAACTGCTCCTGTGGTGTGGCCATGCGGGCCGCGCGTGCGGGGACTTGCGAGCGCGTCCCAGCAGCCCACGAACTTGACAGCCTCCTCGGTAGAAATTCGCTGAGACCCCCCCCCGTAGCGGATTCATCGCCTGGGAGGTTCAAAACGTTGCTGCCCAACAGGTTGGTGACATACAACTCCGACACAGCTATTACCAGCACCTCATAATCGCTGAGATGGCGTTGCTCAACAGCGGTACCGAAACTCATACGGTAAAGCTCAGGGCCATACACTGCTTCGTCGTCCATCGAGAAAACGTCGAAGTCGTGGCTGTGCTCACGAACCTTTTGATGAACTCGGTCGGTGTAAACCCGTGGCGTGGCAGTCATATAAAGACGCTTCGCCGCGGTGATGCGCTTCGGGTCATGAATCAGCGTGAAGCTGCTGCCAGAATCGGCCTCATGCACTCCAGTCGTGCGATGAGCCTCATCACAAATCACCAAATCAAACCCGGTGTCGTCCCTGCCAGACTTGCGAGCCATCTGTTGAGCCTGCTCAATCACCCCTAATGACTGATAAGTGCAAAACACCACCGTCATAGCGTCCCCAGCAGAGTTCGCTGGAGAGGCAGAGCCCTGCGAGATGGCCTCAGCGACACGTTGAGCGTCAGTGGTGACCGGCATAGCCAGCTCAGCCAGATCAGCATCCTCGTCATTGCGGCCAGCCCGAGTATCTGAGCACACACCGACGTAGCGATGCTTAATCTCAGGGTCACGTTGACAAGCCCATTCGCGCATGGTCTGTCCCATCAACGCAATCGACGGCACCAAATACAGCACCCTCCCGCCAGAGCCAGCCATACGCTCAGCGATCCATAAAGCCACCACCGACTTACCGGTACCACACGGCAGGATCAGCTTGCCACGATCGCTGACGGCCAGCCCCGAAACCACTTTGTCAACCGCCGATCGCTGATACGGCTTCGGCTCGAAGCGCTGCGCCTCGAAGCGAAGCTCTTCGGGGCACTCCAAGAAAGCCGCCCAATCCACTGGCCACTCATCAAGCTGCTCGGCGTAAAGCACTTTGCAGTGCGGCACAGCGTTACTAACTGTCTGCTTGGCGTTGTCTCCTAGTTCCGCTGTTACTACTAGCAGTCGAGCTGTGAAGCACCCCGCAGATGATGCAGCAATGAACGAGTCAATGTCAGGCTTAGCGATCCTGGCAGACGGCTGATAGCACTTTGCTTGGATAGCACAAAGACCTCCACCCCATTCAGGGGTTTGCTCAGCCACCAAGTCAATGCCGGTGTCCTGGCGGGTGAAGCCGTGCCGCTCAAAGTCAGGCCAATCCCGCCAACGCCAGACACGCTTGAAACGCAGCGGACCGTATTCGCCGGGATGAGCCTCGAACGCAGATTTCAGAAGCCGCTCAAAAGCAGCCCCACGAGCTTGTGGTTCATTGAAGCGTCGTCGCAGCAGATCAAGCAAAGGCTCACCGTGTTGGTGATTGTCGTTGAAGTTCACTCGATGCCTGCCGTCAGTCTGTGGACTGTGGGTAGCGGGCTGTGCGGTCTGTCTCGTGGTCAGAAGCCATGAAGCAACTCAGATTAGCAAACCTGCAGGCCGAGCCACAAGCTCTACGACGCGCTGCTCAGTGGAAGAGTTTCTCACGCCACATCGTCTAGCAAACCTGCAGGCCGAGCCACAAGCTCTACGACTGCTCTGGCAAGTGAAAGGCGACTGGATGGCTCGGATGCTTAGCTGCTATTTCAAAATATTTAATTTATTTTAGCGTAATTTATGAATTACTAGGTATATTGTGTTGACACATGCCTTAGCATCAGATAATCTAATGCAACCAGTGCAGGCTAGGCACACCGAAGTCAAGCGTCCGAAACCCGCCAGAGACCGAGGCCAGCTAGGGCATGTGCTCTCCAAGAGCGCAACTAATGCCACGCCAGCGAGGCCAGCCATGAACCCAACAATCGCAACGGTTCAAATGCCCGAAAACACAGAACGAACCCAAGAGCCAGCTACCGAGGCGACAGCCGAGACGGCAGTCAAGGCAGCCGTTCAACCCGTGCTGGGCAAGCTGCTCGCCGAGAATCCTCTCTTGGCGGTGCTGGGTGCGGTGACGGCAGTGCTTTCCAGTATCTCAGTGGCAGCACTGATTTTCGGGTTTACCACCACAAACAGTCGGATCGACGACACCAACCAACGAATCGACCGTCTAGAGGTGAGGATGGATCGTCTTGAGGACAGGATGAACCGTCTCGAAGACAAGATGGATGCCCGGTTCGAGGCAATTGACGCTCGGTTCGACATCCTAGAGAAGAACATGACTGCGCTAATCGCCGCCTTAGGCAAAACCGACGAAGTAGAGGCGGCAGTCGAAGGCAGGCTTCTCAGTTCACATGAAGTTCCAGCCAAGCCGAACAAAGACCCGGGCGTTGTATTGGTCACAATCGCGACCGACCACGTCCAACTCGTCGAACAAAGCCAAACCGCAGTCGACAAGCTCACTAATCACGATCCAAAGTTTCGCTCCACATAGCCATTGTCGACTGCCTAATCGTTCGGCCTCTTAGCGTCGTAGGCTCGCAGGATGAGCTTTGAAGTGTTGGCGCACCAAGGCGGCTGGGACGAGGCGCTGCTAGTAGCCGGACCGCTGCTGGTGTTTGCTGGCATCGTGTGGAGCGCCAAAAGACGCGCCGTTAAGCAGGCCGAGTCAAGCGCGCCGAAACATGAAGCACCGACAAGCGGCTCGCAGACAAGCGAAATGCCGAAACATGAAGTGCTAGCAAGTGAAGCACCGCTAAGCGAAGCGCAGAAAAGTGAAAACGACGAGCGGGTCGGCTAGTTGTTGATCTGCAAAGTGCGGATGTCGGCACCGAGCGACGCTAGATCGCCAGCCAGGCTCTCGTAGCCTCGTCTCACATGGTGGGCATCGGTGATGATCGTTGGTCCTTCAGCGCCGAGCCCGGCGACGGCCAACGCTGCCCCAGCTCGAATGTCATGGGCTCGCACGGGTGCGCCCGACAGACTTTCAACCCCTCGAACCACCGCATGATGCGCATCGGTTCGGATATCGGCACCCATACGACGCAGTTCATCGACATAACGGAACCGGCCCGGGAAAAGGTTCTCGGTGACGATGCCCACACCCGATGCCGTGGCCAGCATCACCACCAAGAAAGGCTTGTAGTCGGTAGCAACCCCTGGATAAGGCAGCGTAGAAAAGTCAACAGAATCAAGCCGCCGCGGCGAGATCGCCCTTATACCGTCAGCTTCGCCACTGATGATCATACCCATCTCGGTCAGCTTGGCGCACAGCAGTTCCATATGGTCATAACGAGCACCCTCCACAAAAACCTCACCCGAAGCCACACCCAGCGCAGCCAAATAAGTGGCCGCAACAATGCGGTCAGGTACCACAGCGTGATCTGCTGGCTGCAAACATTGTGTAGTTCCCGGCCCTTCAATCACGAGAGTCGACGTGCCAGCGCCAGAGATAGCGGCCCCCATGCTCTGCAAGAACCCGCAAAGATCAAATATCTCAGGTTCGCGGGCAGCGTTATCGATCACGGTGGTGCCTTTAGCAGCCACAGCAGCCATCAGCAGGTTCTCGGTGGCACCCACGCTAGGGAACTCAAGCACTACCCGAGCGCCCAACAGTTGCTCTGCGGAAGCTTCAATGTTGCCATGCAGAACCTCAACTTGAGCCCCGAGTTCCGCGAGCCCTCTCACGTGCATGTCCACCGGTCGCGGCCCGAAATCATCACCCCCTGGCAGGGCCACAGTGGCTTCACCGCAACGCGCCAGCATTGGTCCCAGCACCACAACCGATGCCCGGAACCGTTCAACAATGTCGTAAGGAGCGACCGGCGTGATCTCAGCAGGCACCTCAATTTGAAGCACTGCTGTGTGATGCGTGTCCCATTCAACTCTGCACCCCACAGCCTTGAGAAGCTCAGCCATAAGGTTGACATCAACGATGCGTGGCACGTTGCTGAGCCGGTAAGAACCCTCTGCCAACAGTGTGGCCGCCATCAGCTTGAGAACAGAGTTTTTGGCACCCGCGACACGCACAGTGCCTTCAAGCGGCGAACCAGAACGCACGATGATCTGCTCAGAAATACGTTCGTCGGCGGACGGGTCTGCGGCTCCTGGGTCAGGGACACGCTCAGGCTCAGACATGTGCGGGGGCTCAACTGCCACTTCTTGAGCCTATTCGGCGCTGCTTCGCACGCTGTGATGCCCTTGAGCCCAAAAATCCGCCCGAAAACATGGTCACAGGCTTTTTGGGTGCCATGACTGTATTGCACACAGTGCTGCGAGGCAGTGAAACCATCATGGAACACGAGTATCAGAAGCGACGGATTCCCCGAAACGACATAGTCGCCGAAAAAATGGCAACACTCGACTCCACAGCAAAAGCAGCCGCAGATCACTCATGTGAACCGCTAAGCACGATCCGCTTTGAAGCTGTTGGCGGGCCTTTCGGTCACTACGAGCGACACCTGTCGCTGTCGCGGCCTGAGTCATCGGCGGACACTACGCAAGAACAGCCGGAGCCGGAGTGTGAACTGCTTGAGACCATCACCTACCGACTGGCGGTGCCAGCGTGGGCGTGGCTGTTTCATTTGCCGGTTAAGCGAGCGTTGCGGCACCGCAAACCCGTCTACGGCTATTGGTGGGCACCACCTGACCGGATCAACCAGCGTGCTGCGATGGTGCTAGGCCTTTTGTGCAGCGTGCAAGTGCTAGACGGCTATCTCGGCACTGTCTTGTCACAGACTCTCACATTCGCAGCGGATGAGTTCGACCGTGGTAACACCGCACAGGGGATCGTGCTGGCAGTGGTGCGGATTGGCGTGCTTATCGCTCTTGCTGCTGTTTATTTGGCTGATCGCCACGGTCGCCGACGGCTGCTTGTAACTACTGGAACCGCGAGTTGTGTGATCACCGCAGCAGGAGCGCTGTCACCAGGGCTCTGGTTTCTAGGTGCCACCCAGTTGACTGCTCGGGGATTATCAACTGCTCTGGGAATCCTGATTTTGATTTATGCCGCCGAGGAGATGCCAGCGCGTTCACGGTCGTGGGCTATGTCGGTGCTGGTGCTTTGCGCTGGTCTGGGCTCTGGTATGGCGGTATGGGTGCTGCCAGTGGCTGACCTGCATGTCTCGGCTTGGCGGATCATTTACCTGGTGCCCCTTGCGGGTTTGGTGGTTATGGCGTGGGCGGGTCGTCATCTGCCCGAAAGTCGCCGCTTCACTCCCAGCAACTTCACCCACAGAAACTTCACTTTCAAGCATTTCACGCGAAGTCTTTTTGGGCGCAGTGAAAACGTCCGAGTCTCTGAGTCGGTCAGCCCAGCGGCAGCGTCTCTGAGCGACAACAACAAAACCAGCAGCAACACCAGAGCACATGAAGCAGCCGAGCGACGGCGCAAGAGGCTGCTCCTGTTGGCAGCATCTGCGTTTTTGATCGCTATGTTCGCGGCACCTGCTTCGGGACTGCGAAACGATTTTCTCAAAGACGAGCGCGACTTTTCGGCGGCAGCGATCTCGCTGTTCACTTTGGTGACCAACACTCCTATCGGGGTTGGCATCTTTGTTGGCGGTTACTTAGCTGATCGTCGAGGGCGCCGTCCGGTCGGAGCGTTCGGTCTGGTTGCTGGTGCCGTGCTGGCTGCCTGGGCTTTCTTCAGCGACGGAGCCGTCTTGTGGTTACTGAGCCTCACAGCAGGAGTGCTCGGAGCTGTGGCAGTGCCCGCTCTGGCGGTTTACGGGCCTGAACTGTTCGGCACCTACCGGCGGGGGCGATCAAACGGCTTGATAGTCGCTGTCGGAGTGACAGGCAGCGCTTTGGGGTTGCTTGTGGCGGGCTGGCTATCGGATGTGCTTGACGGTCAGCTGGCACCAGCGTTGGCGCTGCTGGCTGTGGGTCCCGTGGCAGTAGCTGCGCTAGTGATGTGGAAATATCCAGAGACAGCAGGCCGAGAACTCGAAGACCTAAACCCCGAAGACTCGAATCCCAAAGACAGAGATCCCGAAGATGGCGATTCAGGCGGGTAAAGCTTCAGTTCTACGGCTTTAGGGCTCAAGCCCTGGGTATGGCGGCTTGGCAGCGCAGAGTTGTTCAGCATCTGATTTGACTGCCGCCACTGCGTCGTCGTCTGAACGGTTCCTTAAAGCCCGAGAAATCAGCTCAGCAATGGTTTTCATGTCGTCGCTGTCCATGCCCTGAGTAGTAACTGCTGGAGTGCCGATACGTAGACCCGATGTTACGAACGGCGATCGAGGATCATCAGGCACCGTGTTCTTGTTGAGGCTGATCCCGGCATCATCCAAAGTGGCTTGAGCTTCTTTGCCGGTCAGGTCAGGATCAAAAGTCCGCAAATCCACCAACATCAAATGGTTGTCGGTGCCGCCCGACACAAGCCTAAATCCGTGCTCTGCAAGAGCTGCGGCCAAAGCCTGCGAGTTCGACACGATACGGGCCGCATAGTCGGCAAACTCATCGGTGGCCGCCTCCGCGAAGGCAGCCGCTTTAGCTGCTACAGCATTGTCGATCGGTCCGCCCTGCAAACCCGGGAACATGGCCTTGTCGATTGCTTTGGCGTGTTCGGAGCGGCACAAGATGGCACCCCCGCGAGGGCCGCGCAATGTTTTGTGAGTGGTGAATGTGACCACATCAGCAAACGGCACAGGATTCGGGTGAGCCCCGCCAGCGATCAAACCAGCGATATGCGCCGCATCGAACATCAGCAACGCTCCGGCCTCATCGGCGATCTCACGCAGCGGTTCAGGCTGGATCAAGCGAGGGTATGCAGTAGCACCCGCCACGATCAGCTTAGGGCGATGCTCTAGGGCTAAGTCACGCAGCTGATCCATATCTATGCGCTCGTCGCTGGGGGTAACCCCATAAGACACGAAGCGGTAGAGCAAGCCCGAGAAATTAACCGGCGAGCCATGGGTGAGATGCCCGCCATGGTCAAGGCTCATGCCCAACACAGTGTCACCTGGTTCAAGCAGCGCCTGATAAACGCACATGTTGGCGATAGCACCGGCATGGGGTTGCACATTGGCGTGATCAGCACCAAACAGCGCGCACACCCGATCGCGGGCTAGATCCTCGATCAGATCAACCACCATGTTGCCGCCGTAGTAGCGGCGACCTGGATAACCCTCGCTGTATTTGTTGGTGAAAACCGATCCAGTGGCGGCCATCACCGCCGGACTAGCAAAGTTCTCTGAAGCGATCAGCTGAATGGTGGTGTTCTGGCGGTGGATTTCTTGACGGATCAAGTCGAATGCGGCTTCATCCGCGGTGGGCCAAGGCATCAGGTCCTCGTTTCTGTGGGAAGGCTCGTCTTGGTTTCTGTGGGAAGATTTTTCACAATAATCAGCAAAAGCTCATCATGTTTTTCGCTAGGCATGATGCTTTGCACGGTAGTGGGTCACGGCCTCAGTCAGACGAGTGTCGCGGTTAGCTGTTGCTGTTGAGATTGAGAGCATTGAGTTTGGCTATGCGCGCTTCGTGACGGCCACCTTCAAATGTTGCATCCAGCCAAGCGTCAAGCGCCTCGCGCGCCACTTCGTAGCCGACTAAACGCTCACCGATGCATAACACGTTGGCATCGTTATGAGCGCGAGCCAGTCGAGCCGAGGTTGCGTCATGAGCCACCGCGGCGCGTATCCCAGGAATCTTGTTGGCAGCCATAGCGATGCCGTTACCGCTGCCACAGATGCAAACCCCTAACTCGGCTCGCCCCGAAGCCACAGCCTGCCCGACCGCAACACCGAAGTCGGGATAGTCGACTCTTTCAGTGGAATAGGTTCCGCAGTCGTCTACTTGATGGCCGCTGCTACGCAAATGCTCAGTTAGGGCCTGCTTGAGGGTGTAGCCAGCATGGTCTGATCCAACAGCGATCTGCACAGGCTCATCCTAGAGCACTGTCGCTGGCTGTTTCGCTCAATGCTTGCTCGCTCAATGCTTGGCGGATCTCTTTGAGGCTCACCGGGCCTTCACGAAGGATTTTTGGGCTGGGTCCAGTGACATCAACCACCGTCGATGAGGCAATACCGCGCAGGCCACCGTCGATCACGAGCTTCAGGCTTGGCAGCAACTCTGCTACACCTTGTGCGGTTATCGGTGTAGTGCCGCCATGCAGGTTGGCGCTGGTCACAGCTAGAGGCCGAGGCGCGGCGATGGCCTGCATGATCTGGTCATCAGGTAGTCGTATCCCGATTGTTGAACCCTTGCCGAGATGCTCGGGCGCAGCCGCTTGACGGTTCGCCACAATTGTTAATGGGCCGGGCCAGAAACTCTGAGCTAGGCAGCGGGCCGGGCCGTCAAGCTTCACCAGCCCCGCCGCGTCGGCTAGGTCTGCCACGATCACTGCGATGCTGCGCTCTGCGGGGCGTTGCTTCAACTCGAACAGACTTTCGACGGCTTCGGTGTCGGCTGCGTTGGCAGCCAGTCCGTAGACGGTGTCGGTTGGCACCCCAACCGGCTGGCCAGATGCGAGCACTTCAAGAGCCGCTGCCACTGCTGCAGGCCGCTCAGCGGGATCGGTAGCACTAATCACTGTCGACTGCATGTCTGTCATCCGTCACAGTCGGCCTATTACGACCCTGTCACGGCCAGCTAGGTCAGATTCGACTCTTACGTCACTGAAACCTTCGGCAGTGAAAACGCTGGCCGACTCTTGAGCTCGTTGCGATGCCACTTCGGTGATTAGCACACCACCGGGGCGCAGCCATGTCGACGCTCCGACCACTATCTGCCTTAAGGCTTCGCAGCCATTGGGACCCGAGTGCAGAGCAATTGATGGTTCCCAGTCAGCCACCACCGCCGGGAGATGCTCGTCTGTGGCCACATACGGCGGATTCGACACAATCACATCCACTTTGCCGCGCAGTGCATCTGGCAGTGCCTCGAACCAGTCCCCCTGATGCAGTGTCACACGGGCAGCAGCTTGGCCTAAGCCAGCCAGATTGGCTCGTGCAACGGCCAAAGCCTCATGTGACACGTCACTGGCATAAACCCGAGCATGACTACATTCGAGTGCCACCGACAAGCCTATGGCACCTGATCCTGTGCCGAGATCCACGACTGTCACCTCTTGGCCTGCGCCTTGCTGTCGGGTTGCTTGTTCCTGGTTAGCACTAGCGCGCTCGGTGGCGGCTTGGATCGCCCAGCCTGCCACTACCTCGGTTTCGGGTCTAGGGATCAGCACCCGCTGGTCAACCATCAAATCCAAATGCCTGAAGCCCCAAGAGCCGATCACATACTGCAGCGGCTCGCCCGACAGGAGGCGCTGCAGCATCGTATGGAAATGAGCCACTGAACGCTGTGTGGCCGGTTGATCAAGGACATCGTGAAACTCGGCTGGTGACGCTCCCGATGCCGCCTCAACCAGACGACGCGCCTCATAGAACCCGCCAGAGCTATCCCAACCCAGAGCAGAGTTGTCAGAAACTTCACAAGACTTGACCATCACCTCCATCGCGTTCTCAGAACTGCCCGGGTCCCGAGAAGCACCATGAGAGCGTCGCGAAGAGTCTTTCAGGCTTCGGCGTGCCTCATCAAAAAGGCTGCGCCACAGCACAGGAGCCTGCGGTGTATCCCGTGTGGTGCTTTCAATGACTGTCTCTAGAGGCTGAACTTGGGAACCCACGAACCTTGTCCGCTTTCTGGTTTATTTGCCGTCTGTCAATCAGCTGTCTGCCAATTGCCTGTCATCCGCTGCTGTCGGCGGCTAACAGCGTCTGCTGCTCGTCTTGCACCAAAGCATCGCTCAGCTCGTCGAGTTCGCCAGCCATCACCCGATCCAGCTTGTAAAGCGTGAGCCCCAAGCGATGATCAGTGACCCGATTCTCTTTGATGTTATAGGTACGAATTTTTTCGCTGCGGTCACCAGCACCAACCTGGCCTCGGCGCATAGCCGACTGCTCAGCAGAAGCCCGCTGTTGTTCAGCTTGCAGCAACCTCGAACGCAGAACCCGCAGAGCCTTCTGCTTGTTCTGCAACTGGCTCTTCTCGTCTTGCATAGACACAACCATCCCGCTGGGCAGATGCGTGACCCGCACCGCCGAATCAGTGGTGTTCACCGACTGACCGCCTGGGCCTGATGCCCGATAAACATCAATCTGCAGATCCGAATCACTGATCTCGACTTCCACTTCCTGAGCTTCGGGTAGCACCGATACGGTCGCCGAAGAAGTGTGAACCCGACCCTGAGACTCAGTCACAGGCACCCGCTGCACTCGATGAGTGCCAGCCTCATGTTTGAGCCGTGTCCAGGCCTGTTCACCGGCGATCAATCCGCTGATCTCGGTGAAACCCCCCAAATCCGACGGCGAAGAAGCCAGCGGTTCGAGTTTCCAACGCCGACGCTTAGCAAAAGCCTGATACATCAAATACAGGTCACGAGCAAAGAGATTAGCTTCTTCACCGCCAGCCGCGCCACGAATCTCGACGATCACGTTGCGACCTTCATTGGGATCAGAAGGCAACAACAACACACGCAACTCATCACTAGCAGCAGCGGACGCGGCCTCAAGTTCGTCAATCATCTCTCGTAGCTCGGCCCTCTCGTCACTAGTTGCATCGGCGTGCATCAAGCGCGCTTCTTCAAGGTCATCTGTCACGGATTGAAGACGCTGACCCACCGTCACGATCTCATCAAGCTGCTTGTGACGGCGGCCGAGTTCAGCCAACTGACGCGGGTCACCCTGCACCATCGGGTCACCGAGACGTATCTCCACGTCGCGCAACTCATCAGCAAAGCCAGCTATCCGCTCCAGCACGGATTTGAGGCTACCCGTCGCTCTCAAACACTCTTCTGACAACGCTGCACACAAGCCAGCTCAGGATGAACGCACTCTGTGTGTATCTGCGCTTATAGCGATTGTAGAAAATCGGTGGTCGCTGCGACGATCGCAGGGTCAGCTGCAGGTTTGGGATCATGGTTCTGTCCTCCAAGCCAGCGCATGGTGACTGCGCCCTCAATAGCTCTGGTGTGCTCAGCGAACTCCTCAGGGCTACCAAAGGGATCACGATCACCGGTTACGAACAGAACCGGTACCCCAATATCACCAAAATGTTCTACGCGTAGACGGTCAGGCTTACGTGGAGGATGCAAAGGATAACTGAGCAGCACAAGCCCGGCTGCGGGCAAGCCTTCAGCCACAGCCAGCGAGCAGACGCGTCCCCCGAGGGAGCGCCCACCGAGCACGATCTGTGCAGAGTTGACTTTGAGTTCGTCAGCGAAGGCTTCGGCTGCGGTGCGGAGTTCAGTGACCAGATTGGTTACGCGGTCAGGGAAACGTTTGCCGTCGCGCCGGTAGCTGAACTCAATGCGACGCACCGGCAACTCCAGTTCTTGGCCTTGTCCTAGAGCTTGTTCCAGCGAGACAAGAGCATGATGATCAGCCCCGCCACCAGCACCGTGAGTCAGCAACAGTCCCGCAAGTCCCGAAACCCGACAGTCGCTCACAACCCGACAGTAACGCCCCCAGAGCAGTGCCTGCGCTCAACAATGCCTCCACTCACCAATACTCGAACTCACTAATGCCAATGCTCGCCTACTCTGCTTCAGCACACGTAGTCACATTCACAACCTGATATGTGGGGGCAACTCTGGCTGGCCTACGCTGTGGATGGTCTAGCTGTCTCTAGCAATCAACAAGCGAAAGGGATGCGATTATGGGTGAAGCGATTATGGGTGAAATGGTGGAGTTCGCCGCCAACGGATCAACTGCACGCGGTTATCTGGCCGCAGCTCCCGACGGTGCTGGTCCAGGGGTGCTGGTGCTGCAGGAGTGGTGGGGGCTGGTTCCTCAGATCAAAGGCGTGTGCGATCTTCTCGCCGAAGAAGGCTTCACGGCGCTAGCACCCGACCTGTACCACGGCGAAATGGCTACCCACACAGAGATGGACAAAGCTGGCGAGTTGATGACTGGTCTGCCACCAGAGCGAGCCGCCCGCGACATGTCAGCCGCCCTTGAGTTTCTGCTCAGCCACCACACCTGCACATCCAGTAGCGTCGGGGTGACCGGATTTTGTATGGGCGGGCTTCTGGCGCTGCGGATCGCCGCTATCGCCGGTAGCCGTGTAGCGGCTGTGGCACCGTTCTATGGTGCTCCGTTGGGCGATGACTCGCTTGACTGGAGCAATCTAAGCGCCAAAGTTGAAGGCCACTTCGCAGCCAACGACGATTTCTTCCCGGCCGATGCCTGCCAAGCTCTGGCTCAACAACTCCGCGACCTAGACAAAGACGTGGTGTTCCACATCTACGAGGGCACCGGCCACGCTTTCGGTAACTGGGAAAACCCACTCGGAAACTACAACGAACAGGCTTGGAACACCGCTTGGGCGCGCACCCTGCACCTGCTGCGATCCAACGTTAACTAGCGCAGTAAGAGGCCGAGAGAATAGTTACGAATAGTTAGTGGAATCAGGGCTTGAGAGCAGTCAGGGGAACGACCGCGATCCCGTCATCGGTTTGGTATCCGGGCCCGAAAGCAACGATGACAATGAGGCGTGAAGGTTCGCCGCGCCGGGTAGCACCAACACGCGAACGAACGGCTCGCAGTGTCTCCATAGCAGAGGAAATGCCCGAAGCTCCGCCTAGTTTGATTTCCACTGCAACCCACTTACCGTCAAGACATTCGATGATTGCATCAGCCTCCAAGTTGGTGTCGTCACCGTAGTAGCAGACCTGAGTGTCCAGCGATTGCGCGTACACACGAAGATCTCTCATTGCCAGCGATTCGAACAGCAAGCCCATGAACTGCAGATCCTGCAAAACAGCTGCCGGTGATGCTTTGAGCGCGGCCACCGCCAGAGCGGGGTCAACGAAATACCGCTTCGGAGTCTTGCGAAGCCGTGCCGAAGACCGCAAATGCGTCGAAAAAGCGGGCAGGGGCTCAATCACGAACAGTCTTGTCAACTCGTCGAGATATGCCCGCAACGTTGTTCGGGCTGGTTGTCCAGCACCCTGCTCAGTCAGGTCAGCGATCAGCGTGGCTTGAGTGGCCGCTGTCGCCTCATTGCGAGCCAGCGATGACAACAAACTCGCCACCAGTTGCGGATTTCGCCTAACTCCAGCCACGCGGGAAATATCGCTGCGGGAAATATCATTGAGATAGTCACGCAACCGGGACTGCGCCATAGCAGACTTCATTTTCACCATCCGAGGCCAGCCTCCCCGGCAGATCAGGTCGGCGATGTCGGAGAGCGTGAGTCCAGGGTCAGCAGTTCGGCAGGTACCGCCGGTTATCAGCGATGACAGAGACACCTCCCCGGTCGAATCGCCCGACTCCCACAAAGACATGGGCCGTAACCGCACCCGAGCCACCCGACCTGCGCCTGAGTGTTCGGTGATGTCGTCGGGGGGATGCTGGGATCCAGTGAGCAGAAAGTGTCCGAATCCACCACGGCGATCACAAGCGTGACGCATTGAGTTCCAGATGCTTCTAACTTGCTGCCACTCGTCAAGGAGTCGAGGTTCGGGGCCCTCTAGGATTGAGTCAGGATCTACCTCGGCGGCTAGGCGCATAGCTTCGGAACCGTCAAGGATGATTTCGCTTCGGGCGAAGCGACGTCCTGTCCACGTCTTCCCACAACCGCGCGGGCCTTCGATCAGAACCGCCGGTGACGATGCCAGCGCCTCCGAAACCTCGTGGTCAATGATCCGCGGCAGATAGCGGTCTTCGAGTTCCTCTTCCATTTGCCTTGATTCTCTGTCAGTTGACTCGGATGCTGCCAGGTGCAGCAATATTGCACTCCTAATTTCGGAGATCATATACTCCATTTTACAAAGATTTGAAACTCTAAATTTCCGAGAGGACGCGCTACAAATTTTGAGGTGCCTTATGGCTTAGCTTGCTTCGCGCGCAGTTCCCACAGATATGCGACCAGGAACAACGTTTTTGGAACTCTGCTAGTCAGCTAAACCCACAGGCTTGGAACACAGCTTGGGCGCGCACCTTGAACCTGCTGCGATTCGAGGTCTGCTAGCAGCCGACAGACCCGCCCGGTGCTAAGCTTGTCGGCGATACCGGCAAGACGAATCTAAGTGCAGTGGATGGTTGATCAGTCGTTGTCTTTGATGGTCAAGACGGGTTGCTTGTCGCTTATATGCACGCCTTGGGGTTCTGACAACACGATCGTGAACGTTTCATCTGGTTCTTTGACGCGATCATTCAACGCATAAATCAAACCAATATTGGAAGTCACACCCGGTCTGAAACTAATAGACGAAGTCCGCACCACGAAATCCTCGCCTGCTGTCGCGTAACCAGCACCGGTACCAAGCACCCCAGGAGTATACTTAACCGTCACCCGCTCACTAGCAGGCTTACTCAGCTTGAAACGTATCAAATAAAACGGACTCCGACCCTCAACATAAGTACTCTCCTCCACAGAAATCGTGACCACATCAACAGGCGGCGGTGGCGGGTCGTCATCATCAGACACAGTCACGGTTGCTGCTGATGCCGAAGAGTCCAGGTCATACCCAGAGCCGGTAGCCAATGTGACGGTCACAGACCCGTCAGGCTCATCAGTAGAGTCACTAGTCGTGCTGATTGTGAGCGTGGCGGTTCCAGAAGTTGGAATTGTGACAGTACGACTACCAGTAGTAACACCATAAGCCCCTGAAGCGGTGACATTCACAGACACACCCAACGCTGACGCAGGTGCTGGAGACGCGGTAAGCGTGAACGAAGCCGCAGAACCCTCAATAACGCCACTACCAGCAGAAATACTAATCTCAGGAACCGACGGAGGCGGGTCGTCATCATCAGACACAGTCACAGTTGCAGAAGACGCAGACGAATCCACGCTATAGCCGGTGCCAGAAGCTAATGTGACGGTCACAGACCCATCAGTCTCATCAACAGTATCACCAGTCGTAGCGACCGTGAACGTGGCGGTGCCTGAGGTGGGGATCGTTACCGTCTGCGAACCTGTCGTCACACCATAAGCCCCTGAAGCGGTGACATTAACGTTGACCTGTAGCGCAGCTGACGGTACCGGAGACGCAGTAAGCGTGAACGAAGCCGCAGAACCCTCAATAACAGCACTACCAGCAGTGATGCTGATCTCAGGAACCGACGGAGGCGGGTCGTCATCATCAGACACAGTCACAGTTGCAGAAGACGCAGACGAATCCACGCTATAACCGGTGCCAGAAGCCAGAGCGGCGGTCACAGACCCATCAGTCTCATCAACAGTATCGCCAGTCGTAGCAACCGTGAATGTGGCGGTTCCAGTGGTAGAGATTGTCACAGTGCGACTGCCAGTAGTGACACCGAAGCTACCTGAAGCTGTGATGTTAACAGTCACATCAAGATCCGCAGACGGAGCAGGACTGGCCGTTAACGTGAACGAAGCCGCAGAACCCTCAGTAACACCACTACCAGCAGAAATACTCACCGCAGGAGATGTGGAAGACGGGCATTGCGCTTCACGACGTTCAAGTTCTACGCGAATTGGTGTCCAGCCGTCCCAGATCTTCTCAGCTTCTATCGCCTCTGCTACCGTGAACGGCTCAAGTGAGTCAGACGTTTCAACACCGAACGCAATCAGCACACGGAACCAGTTTTGGTTATAGTCGGAGCGGGACTTATTGAGATCGTGATAGTGCCTCACAAGCTCGATCAGATCATCGGCCGTTGCGGTCACCGTGCATGCTTGCACCACCACCGCCGCCGCCGCAAGTGATATACGGTCAGCAACTGGTGTCAGCGTCAACGCGGCAATCCCTGGATGATCGGCTGCATACTTATAAGCACGGTAGACCCAGATGTCGCTGGGATTACCGGGAGAGCCACCCTGAGCAAGAACTTCAGTGCCTCTAGCAAGCGGAGAGATATAATGCCAAACGACATCACCTTCAGGAGTAACCTCACTAATCCTGGCATGGTTCCCCTCTGCAATCAAAGTGTTACCATTGGGCAGCCGCTGCGCGTTTGCCATGATCCAAGTGTGCTCAGATAGACGATGAGTCCACAAGAGAGTGGGCTGCATGAAACCATCGCCAGCCCGCAAATAAGTATATTCTGTGGCAGGTAGGGCAAGTTCATCCACAGATGCATAGTTACGCAGGAAGCCTGGATGCTCGTGACCATTGTTATAAATCAATACGTTTCCAGCACCTTGTAATCCGCTCGGAATCCAGTGGGCATTGTGCGGAAAGAACAGCCGTTGATCGCTCTTGCTTCCGCTCTGATGGGTGCGTGGATTGCCGAAACGGTACAGCAGATTGCCGCCCATGCCACTGTTGCCACCGACACTGGTGGCAGCTTGCTGAGTGGTCGTGCCGTGATCAATCACCCAAAGTTCGCTGAAGTGGCGAGATGTTATCAAGATCTGATCCAGCGAAGCGTTATAGTCGATTGAGTTCAGATGTGTCAAGTGATGCGGGTTTTGGAGGAAGCCATTACTGCCGCTACTTATCTGACAAATGCCATAGTTGATGTCGATTAGTTCGGGATGATCCTTGATCACTCCATAGTTATCTTTAGTTGAATCATGATCCTGGATTAGATGATCCCATACATTCCACTTCCATACGACCTGACCGCCAGTCGAACTAGTGGGTTTTATCTCAACTATTGAGTCAACCTCTAGCCCATTGCTTCCAAGACAGGCAGGATCCGCGCCAGCAGCTATAGACTGTGCTCTGGTGTAGTACTCGGAATTAATAAACAAAAAGTTGCCATTCGCAAGCTTCAGCATATCATGATGCTGGTCGTTGGTCGTGTATGAGTATGTCGCTGTTCCATCTGGACCGATTTCGTTTACACTAGAAATAGTGTTGCCTGTTATTAGATTTCCATTGTCCAGAAGTTTGCCTAAACGACCGGAGGTATCCCAGCTATAAGCCTTTCGTCCTTGATTGTCGATCAGGTAGAAAGGGGCATGAAATGCGCTTGAAATCAGCGTGTAGCCGTCAAGCGCTTCAGCCTCATTGACATGCAAACCCACACCGCTGTAGGCCGAGGATGTGCCTACAGCGATGGTCGCCTCGCTAGGACTACCGACACTATACGCAGAGTCCGTTACGATACGAACTGTGATCTCCGTGGCCTCAGAGAGATAGTAGATACGGTCGGTTCCAGAGGCCGAAGCAATGACCACACTCTGCTGATATCCGAGACTCCGACTGCCAACACCGGTTACCTCGTATCTAACAGTCAGTCCTCCCTGTGGGGCAGGGCTAACCGCGAAAGTGCATTTCACTGCTCCAGGTGCATCGTCAGTCCCCACCGCGGCTACCTGAGAAGGACACGAGACCGAGACCGTTGACAGATTCTGCGCGTGAGCTTGACGCTGAACACCGGCCGCGGCCTCAACAAACGCGGCCACCACCAGCATCAGCAAGCCCAGAGGCAGAGCTAAAACGACAAGAGAAGTGCGTACTGCTGTAAGGCGCATGATCAAGTCCTTTCAATTGTGCTGTACTCTCAATAAGTGTAGCTTATGACTTGTGCTTTCGGGGGGGGGGGGGGCAAGCTCAACATCTTTGATGATTGTTGATGTTTCAGGTAATGTTCAGGACTCAAAATTCAAGTGTCTGCCTCATCCGCTAGCCCAAACCCGAGCAGGCTACGCGACCTGCGAATTCGCCTAGCTAGTAGACCTCGGGAACGAAAGTCTGCTCTGCTATCGGCGGGCGCACATAACCGACATCAGACTGACGTTCCGGCAGAGCAATCTCTTCCCAGGGCACCAGCTCATACGGAATCATCGATAGCAAATGCGAGATGCAGTTGAGCCGCGCACGCCGCTTAGAGTCGGCGTTGACCACATACCACGGTGCCTGCTTGATGTCGGTGTGGGCGAACAGAGTGTCTTTGGCTTTTGAGTAGTCCACCCAACGCGACCTGCCCTCTAAGTCCATTTCAGAGAGTTTCCAGCGTTTGCGAGGGTCTTGTAGTCGACTCTGGAAACGTTGCTCCTGCTCGGTGTCGCTTACTGAGAACCAGTATTTGATCAGGATAATCCCCGAGCGCACCAGCATCCTCTCAAACTCAGGACATGATCGCAGGAACTCCTGATACTCAAGTTCAGTGCAGAAACCCATCACCGGCTCGACAAGCCCACGGTTGTACCAGCTGCGATCAAACAGAACCATTTCACCCGCCGCGGGCAGCTCAGCCACGTAACGCTGGAACCACCATTTGGTCTTATCACGATCGCTGGGAGTGCCCAGAGCCACCACCCTCACCACTCGCGGATTAAGCCGCTCAGCGATGCGCTTGATAACTCCACCCTTACCTGCAGCGTCACGCCCCTCAAAAATCACCACCACTTTGAGGCCGTTGAGACGGATCCAGCGCTGCAACAACGCCAGTTCCTCCTGCAAGCGTTCCAGCTCACGCTCATATTCCCGCTTCGACATTTTCGGTCGCTCTGCTGGATCATCAGCCACGGCAGCTCTGTGCTCATCGGCCTCAGGCGCAGCACCGTTGGCTGTCGTGTCTAAGCTCACAGGCAATGACACTAGTGCCAGAGTGCATGAACCGCAGAAATGTATCCTCTAAAGAAGCACAGTAAACCAGAACAAAGACGACCAAAACGCAGCAAACCAAAACCATGACAGATCAACAGAACGCAGCTGCCCCGCGCCGATGCCCCCTCCCCTCCCTTCAGGATCGCAGAGCATAACAATATGAGTAACAGTCAAGATCAGTTCACCACTATGTCGGGGGTTGCGGTGGATCCCGTCTACGGCGACGGCCCGCTGCCAGGCGAGTTCCCCTATACGCGGGGCATCCATCCCGACATGTACCGCAGCCGGCTTTGGACTATGCGCATGTTCGCCGGGTTCGGCACAGCGGTTGACACCAACGGCCGCTTCAAAGAGATCTTGCGCCACGGCGGCACCGGCCTGTCCACCGCGTTTGACATGCCGACGCTGATGGGCCGCGACTCCGACGACGAACTCTGGTCAACTGGTGAGGTCGGCCGTGCCGGGGTGGCAGTCGACACACTGGCCGACATGGAAGACCTGTTCGCCGATATTGACCTTTCAGCCGTGTCAACTTCGATGACAATTAACGGCCCGGCCATCGTGGCTTTGGCTCAGTACATCGCTGTCGGCGATCAGGCGGGCGTGCCTCGGGATCAGCTGTCGGGCACAATCCAGAACGACATCCTCAAGGAGTACCAAGCCCAAAAGGAGTACATCTACCCGCCGCGGCCTTCAATGCGAATCATCACCGACATGATGCGCTTCACCACTGCAGAAATGCCGCGCTGGCATCCGGTTTCGATATCGGGATATCACATCCGCGAGGCCGGTTCCACTGCTGCACAGGAACTAGGCTTTACTCTCGCCAACGGCTTCGCTTACGTGGAGGCAGCACAAGCGGCAGGCCTCGAAGTAGACGATTTCGCAGCGCGGTTGAGTTTCTTTTTCAACAGCCATAGCGACTTCTTTGAAGAGATCGGCAAATTCCGCGCGGCTCGCCGTATCTGGGCTACCTGGATGAAGCAACGCTACGGTGCCATCAGTGAACGCAGCCTCAAGTGCCGCTTCCACACTCAAACCGCAGGCGTTTCACTTACCGCTCAACAACCCGAGATCAACATCGCTCGGGTTGCTTTGCAAGCCTTAGCGGCAGCGCTCGGCGGAACGCAGTCGCTTCACACTGACTCTTACGACGAGGCGCTGGCGCTGCCCACCGAGAAGGCTGCCCGTATCGCTTTGCGCACTCAACAGATCGTGGCTCACGAAACTGGTGTAGCTAATGTGGCTGACCCGCTCGGAGGTTCACCGTATGTGGAATGGATCACCGACGAGATGGAACGCCAAGCCTCCGAGATCTTCGATCATTTGCTGGAACTAGGCGGCGGCTCAATGCTTGAAGGTGTCTACGAAGCCATCGATAACGGCTGGTTCGTTGGTCGGATCGCGGACTCGGCTTACCGCTTCGAGCGGGAAATTAACGACGGCACCCGGATTATCGTCGGTGTCAACGACTTCACGGAAGGCAACGAAGACAACGACGACAACCTGCTGCGCATTGATCAAGCCACCGAAGATTTGCAGCTCAAACGATTGGCATCAGTGAAACAAGCTCGTGACGATGAAGCGGTGAGACGCACACTCAAGGCACTGCGCTCCGCTGCCGAAAACCCGACCAGCAATCTGATGCCACCGGTGATCGACGCGGTCAAGGCTTACGCCACAGAAGGCGAGATCTGCGATGCCCTCGCCGATGTTTTTGGGCGCTACATCGAGCAAGCCGTTGTCTGACACATCTCAGCAGGCCGCAGGCCACCAAGCCTCAGACCATCAGGTCTCAAGGCAGGCTCAGCACCAGCCGCCGATAAGGGTGGTGCTGGCCAAGCTAGGGCTTGACGGCCACGACCGAGGGCTGAAAGTTGTGGCTCGAATGCTGCGAGACGCTGGCATGGAAGTGATTTATCTCGGTTTGCGCCAAACCACCGGCAGCGTGATCGCAGCAGTTGAACAAGAAGATGCCGACGTGGTCGGCTTGTCGATGCACAATGCTGGGCATCTTGCGCTGGCACCACGGATCCTGCAAGCCTTGCGCGACGCTGACCTTGATGTGCCGGTAGTGATCGGAGGGATCGTCCCCGAAAGTGATGTGGAAACACTCAAAGAAATGGGTGTCAGCGCGGTGCTGCATCCCGGTTCCTCAGCAGTTGAGGTGGCTGAAGCAGTGCGCGGCTCAGTCCGCAAGACATCAACCGAGTGACAGGCCGCTGGTTGACAGGCCGGTCAGGCATCGGATGAACCAAATGGCTGACAGACTCGGAACCTCCGACCTGCTGGAGCAAGCCATCAGTGGCAAGCGGCGGGCTTTGGGCCGTCTGCTGACCCTGATTGAGCGAGGCGATTTCGCCGCAGATGAAGTCACCGAACTGCTTCACCACTATATGCAGCGCCGCGCAGGCGATGACACCCTCGCTGTCACCTTCACTGGCAACGCTCAACGCAGTGCTGGTAATCCTGATAACGCTGCTGTGATCGGTGTAACTGGTGCCCCTGGATGCGGCAAGTCAACCTTGGTGGGCTGCCTTGTGACGGAACTGGCCAAAGAGTCACAAGCAGGTAGTGGGCCTGCTGTGCTTGCAATTGATCCTTCGTCGCCTCTAACCGGCGGCGCAATACTCGGCGACCGAATCCGCATGGAGGAAACTGGTCCTACAGCCCGCTCAAGCAGCACCGACCGAGCGACTGACACTAAGACCAAAAATACGATCGTCACTGCTGAAAGTGGAAGCACCTTCATTAGGTCAATGGCCACACGCGGTCACGCGGGAGGGCTGGCATTGGCTGTGCCAGCAGCGCTGCGCCTGTTCGAAGCTTGCGGCTATGGGCCACTCGTGGTGGAAACAGCAGGAGTCGGCCAGGTTGAGGTGGACGTTACCCGCACTGCTGACACCACTGTGGTGGTTGTTGCACCTGGGATGGGTGACGCTGTGCAGGCCAACAAGTCAGGCTTGCTGGAGGTAGCTGATGTGCTGGTGGTCAACAAGGCCGACCGCCCAGGTGCCGAAGACACCAGACGTGACTTGGAGCACATGCTCGACCTCAGCCATATCACTGGGCTCGCCGAGCAATGGCGCCCTCCGGTCGTAATGACCACAGCCATCGCAGGCGACGGTGCCGATCAGGTGATGAACGCTGTGCAAGCTCATCGTGAAAATCTGGAACGTGTCGGTCTACTCGAAGCTCGCCGTGAGGCACGGATACACCATGAGGTGCATGACCGAGTTTCGCAGTGCTTGAAAGCGGCCGCCGATCACTATTTGAGAAGCAAACCCGATCCGCTGACTGCGGCTATTGATGGGCGCATCACGCCAGCCGCTGCGGCTGCTGCGATCAGCCAACATCTGCTGGCCTCTGACATGCCTGACATCTGAAATGCAAGCCCACGCGATTGAGAGCTGCCAGCTATAGAGGGCTTAGAGCTACAGGGTTAGAAGTATCCGGCGAGCTTCACTCAACTCGGCGATCCGCTCGGCGGCTTCGGCTTCAGCTGCGCCCAAGTCGGGGTGAGCCGCACGCAAAGCCTCACGAAAGCAGCGGCGTACTGCGGACTGCTCCGGCAACTGTTCACCACGTTCAAAGCCCAGAATGTCCAAAGCCCAGCCAACCGGATCGCTCACCGCCAGGTCCGATCGTATTGATGAGTCGCCCGTAGTTAGGTAAGCGAACAATGCTGCATCCACTTCACCACGCCATGCAAGTCCCTGACGCACGGCCAGCAAAGCTTCTCTCCGCACTAGGGTCGCTGACATGCCCGCGGCGTAGACAGCACCCAAGATCAACTGGCTCGGAGTAGCTCTGGCGCTGTCGAATTCGCAACTCAGTTGTTCAAGTGATCTTAGTGAACTACCAGAATCGGAGCCGTAGAGACGCTGACGGCTGCGTGTCAGCCCCACCCGGTCATTCTGTAACCGGTAGCGCAATCGCGGTTGTGCAATCGGTTGATGCTGCTCCAACTCGTGAACGAGTTCGGTGACCTCTCCAAGATTTTCAGACGACAACTCCGAAGAAAACCGGGCGCATACAGCACCCAATAGCAGGCTGCCCGGGGTGGGCGTATGACCGTTGGATGTGCTGTGCAACCGGCTGCGGTCAATAGCCAGCCGGCGGGTGGGCGCGATCGGTCTTGAATGAAAAATGTCAAGCTCAGACAACAACACCAGATCAAGCTAGCGAAAGACCTGCAAATCCCTGCGCCTTCAACGCAGATCCACCGACCAACAAAGAAGATGGCTCAGGTAGGCAGAACTGCTGGCACGGGATTGGTTGTCGTAGCAGGCTCGGGTACTAAGCCATCAAGCAAGCCCTCTAATCCTTCAAGCCCAGAAGGCGAGCCATCACCATTAAGCGGTAAACCGCTACCGAAGAGCCGACCAAGCAGTTGATTGAGGGTCTCTGGGTCTAGAGGTATTTGACCCGGCACTACACCTTCGAACTGATCTGGGCTGTCTTGTGGTTGCTGTGTTTCGGGCAGAGCTTCGGGGATTGCGAAACCGAACTGAAACGGTGCGTCATTGCCGAATAACTGTCTAAGCAGTTGCTCTACTAGTTCCTCGCCAAGCAGGTCAAGTAGCTCCTCATTGATTAGTCCTTCAGGCAAACCAAAACCGAAAGACATGCCTCCTTCAGGCATCGGGCTGCCATCATCGCCATTCCAGTCGTCATCGCTCATACCATCATCACGACCTGACCAACCATCATCGTCATACCAGTCGTATCTGTCGTAATCGAACCAGCCGTCATCTCGGTAGCGCCGATCATCACGGTCGAACCTGTAATCGTAGTACCAGTCGTCGTAGCCTCTCAGCCAGTCGCCAAGACCCAAGAATCGTTCAAGCAGCCACAGCAACGGGGCAAGATTCAGCCCCCATTGTCTGTCTGTGTAATTGTGATAGCGGTAGCCGTCACGGTGATGACGGTCGGCACTGTGGCCGTGGTGGTCATGGCCATGATCACGATGACCATGATGCCGGTAGCCGCGTTCGTAGTGATGATGACGATCTCGATGATCGCCATATTCTGGAATGCCTAAAAAGAAATCGGGGGTAGCCACAGTTGCGTAATCCACCGCAACTGAAAAGTCGTCGTCATCATCAAGGACGGCACTAACAGCCCACACCGCAGCCGCAACAATTGCAGCAGCTGCGATCACCCCTGCGGCTATCAGTGCGCCCGTCCTAGCCTTGCTCTGCATTGACTTGTTGTCGGCGCGTTCGTTGCCATCGTTGGCATTACCGTTGTCGCTTACAGCGTTTTCGGTCACGTCAGAGCTGCTAGTGCTGTCATTGTCGCTGCCGTCGTTGTCGGCATCCTCAGCAGCATCCTCAACTGCTGGATTAGTTTCGGCTTCGCCGTCGTCAGTGGCGTTGGCAGCCCCTTGATCATCTTGCGTTTCGTCAAGTCTCTTCTCATCAGCCATACCAATAATCTAGGCCCCAACAGGTGCAACACGAAACAAAAGCATCAACATCTGCGCTTGGCAGGGCTTGCGCGCTGGCGCAACGGCTGAGATACACAAGTGTCAGTAAGTTGTAGTTGTTATCGATTGTTATCAGCATTTGATGTAACATGCTGGAGCGATGTTGAGTGAAGCCAGAACTCAAGCACCCACGATTGGTGATGCTGAGAAGGCCGCAGCCGCGCTCATGGCTGCGGGAGCGGGAGAGGTATGGCTCTACGGCTCGGTGGCGCGCGGCGAGTCCCGTGACCACAGCGACATTGACCTCGTCGCCATCTTCGACGACTTGGACTACCGACGACGCCTGCATCTGGGGATAGAACTAAACCAGGCCGCGAGCAATGCCTGCAACCAACGTGTTGAGGTCCTTGTCACTGATCGCCCCGAGTGGCGCATCCAGACTACTCAGGTACCCGCCTCTTTCGCATCTGCTATTTCAGATGATTTAGTGTTATTAGCATCTAAACCGTGTATCCTGGATTCTGTGGACTGGGATAAGCAGCAGGTGATGCCCACCTCCGATGAGGAACTAGCCGACGAACGCCTCAGAGCTGTCCGGCTCAACATTGATGCCATAGGGACAAACCTTGAACCTAGCTGGGCCGAACTGGAGCTGACCGACAGCGACGAATACGCCGATCACTTTGACGTGCGGGCTGCCCGGCTGATCGCCGTGTGTGCTGCTGCACATCTCGCCATTGAAAACGCAGCCAAAGCGCTGGCGGTGTCGTCAGGGGTTGAAGCCCAAACTTTGTGGACTCACAATGTCGCCGATCTTGTTGATTCGCTCGAATCCGAAGACAATGATGCAGTCGAAGAGATGCTGGCAGCGGCACCCGACCTCGTCAAATCATCCAAGTACATCACTATGTGGCGAGAGCGTGGTGCATACGGAGGCCCGACCGAAGGCATGACAGCCCAGGAGGTCGCTACTCCGGCTTTCACTGCCGCTCTTGCCATGATCGCCTGCGATGTAGCCCTTTACGCCGCTGACACGCTTGAGCGCTCTAACCCAAAGCGCCCCGCCGCCGAACATTTGCGCCGACGAGTTACCGCTGTAAGCAACCGTCTGAAAGAATTCGATATCGCCACCGGCGAACCCCGCTGATACCGGTCTGTGACACACTTCAATGTCGGTTTGTGACACCCGGCGGGGTAACAGCCTTGGCGACGGCAGGACGGGCTGCTGGCGAGGGATGGCTGGTTTCAGGTTTCGTGGGGAGCGAGGACTTCATGGGAATCGAGGACTTCATGGGCACGAACTTCGTCGGCTACTGCTCGAAGCAAGCCGTTTAGAAAACGCGGCGCTTCTGCACTGCTGTACTGAGTAGCCAAAGCCACAGCCTCAGAAAGCACCACACCAGTAGGCACATCTGCACGTTGGAGCAACTCCCAGGCTGCGATCTGGGCTACTGCCCGATCGATCATCGCCAAGCGTTCCAAGCGCCATTCGAACAGATTACGGCTGAGCAAACTGTTGATGACTTCGCGGTCTTCGTTCACTCCTAGAGCCAGTTCTTGTGCATACAGCGACAGCGGTGCCTCACGGCGAGCCAGTGCCTCATCAACCGTGCCGCCTGAGATCTCAGCTTCGTAAAGCACTGCCAGAGCATCCTCGCGGGCTTCTCGGCGAACTCCGAAACTTGGAATAGAAGCGCCACTGTCAGGCATCGCTTGAGCCGTTCTCTCGTTGTCTTCTGTGAGTCGTCCGCCTCAGCAGAAAGTTCTGCTAGGCCCGGCCTATGTATGCACCCGAGCGAGTGTCGACTTTGACTCGTTCTTGGGGTGACACGAACAACGGCACTTGCACTACTAGACCGGTTTCTAGTGTCGCTGGTTTGGTGGCACCTGACACACGGTCGCCTTGAACACCCGGTTCTGTGTCGGCGATAGCGAGTTCTACGGCTGCGGGCAGGTCAACACCGATGATCTCGCTGCCATGCATCAACATGACAGCGACCGAACTCTCTACTAGAAACTGCGCTGCGGTGCCGATGACTTCGGGGGCAACAGTCATTTGTTCGTAGGACTCGTTGTCCATGAACACCAGACTGGAGCCTTCACGGTAAAGCATCTGCATCTCGCGCTTGTCAATAGTGGCTCGCTCGACTTTCTCACCCGCACGAAAGGTGCGGTCAACTACTGCCCCAGTGCGAGAGTTCTTGAGCGTAGTACGCACAAAGGCGTGGCCTTTGCCTGGCTTGACATGCTGAAACTCGACAACACTAAACAGGTTGCCGTCGAGGTCAAGGGTCATGCCGTTCCTCAGATCATTGGTGGTGATGGTGGGCAAGTTTCGGCTCCTGAATTAGTAAGAGTGACGGTGAGAGGGTTCGGTGATGGCTGCTTGCAGCGAGCTAATGCTTTAGAAGGCTTCTGAACTATGGCAGATAGCGGAATTCACTGACTGAGCGGCACTAGCGGCGTTTTCGGATATCGGGTTAACTGCTTGCAGCCACCGTCAGTTACTACCAGCAGATCCTCCACTCTGACTCCGCCTACCCCTGGGTAATAGACACCTGGTTCCACAGTCACTACGTTGCCTGGTGTCAATACTGCCTCCGAGGACGAACTAATTGTTGGCAATTCATGGATGACAAGTCCGACTCCGTGTCCTGTGCTATGCACGAAAGCGTCTTCCATGCCTTCGTCTGCCAACACCAACCGACAAGCTGAGTCGATATCAGCACCAGTAACGCCGGGACGCACAACCTTGACACCTGCGCTCTGGCTGCGCTGCACCGCCTCAAGCATGGCCTGGGTGCGCTCATCAGGATCACCCAACACAAAAGTGCGGGTCATGTCGCTTCGATAACCATCGACAGTGGCACCAACATCAATCAGCACCAGGTCACCCGCTTGGAACTCGCGGTCGGTCGGTCGAGCATGAGGCAGAGCGCTGTTAGGCCCAGAAGCCACAATCGTGTCATAAGCAGGACCGGATGCGCCTCGAGCGCGCATTTCCGCATCAAGAGCCTGCTGCAACTGCGTTTCGGTGACTCCCGGACGTAGCATCGGCCTAACAGCAGCCAGAGCCTCATCTGCGATGGTGGCCGCAGCCTGCATTCGAGCCAGTTCTGCGGGGTTCTTGACCGCCCTCAACTGTTCGACCGTGTCTCTAAGGGGCACGATTTCGGCATTCACGGCTGCGCTCCAGTCGAGTTGCTCACGCCAAGCGATGCTGTCCTCTAGCCCGAGACGAGCTGCGCCCTCAAGACGTGAAGCGGCTGTAGTCGCACGGCGCTCAATCAACACTTCGACATCGTCTCTGCAGCTAGCAGCGGTCAGTTCGGCTGGGGCTTGCTCGGCGTAGCGAGCGTCGGTGACCAGCAGAGCCTGCCCCGAATCACTATGACCCGAAGCGCACAAAACCACAGTGCCGTTGGAGCCAGTGAAACCGGTCAGCCATCTCACATTTGCTGACGCAGTGATCACAGCCGCATCAAGCTCCTCGGCAGTGAGGCGCTCGTGGAGTTGCTCTAGGCGGCCGTTGACTCGCAACGGGGGAAGGTTCGCAGTCAAATCATCGGCGTTGAGTTTGCTCATCTGCTTAGTTCTCCAGTTGTTAGACCAATTGCTTATCTGAGTTTGCTATCTGAGTGCTTTGAGCGCTTCTCGCTGTATCGACTCGGGCACGCCAACCACGGGCTCGACACCGCGGTCTGAGTCAAGCACGAAAGTCACACCGTCAAGCGCTTTTTTGTCTCGTGCGAACAATGCGAGTAGTTCGTTGTCATCGTCAAGCAGTGCTGGCAGCCGATCGGGCAGATCGTAGCTAGCGACGACTCGGCGGTGAGCGTCAACCCTGTCTGTGTCTATGCGGCCCATACGCAAAGCCACTTCGGCTGCGTAGATGAGTCCCACAGCAACAGCTTCACCGTGGCGCAGATCGTAACGGCCTGCCGTTTCGATGGCGTGCGCCAAAGTGTGACCGTAGTTGAGGATTATTCGACGGCCCCCTTCACGTTCGTCGGCTGCGACCACCTCAGCTTTGATACGCACCGCGGCTGCAATCCTAGCGATGGTGTCCAAAGCGTCGAGATTCTCACCAGTCAGGAAATGATATTTCGCCATTTCACCTTGACCGCTTCGTAGTTCTCGCGGCGGCAATGTGGACAGCGTTTCGGTGTCGCACAGCACGGCATGCGGCTGCCAGAAAGCACCAACCAGGTTCTTGCCTTCGGGCAGATTGACTCCGGTTTTGCCGCCGATAGCTGCATCGACTTGCGCGAGTAATGTTGTGGCGACCGTCACATAACGAATGCCTCGGTGATAAACCGCAGCAACGAAGCCAGCCAGATCACTGACCACTCCCCCGCCGAGCGCCACGATCACATCAGAACGAGTGAAACCAGCTTTCGACATTTCGCGGCAAAGTCGCTCCACTTCGCTGAGCGACTTGGCAGCTTCGCCTTCGGCCACAGTGAAGACATGCTGCTCAAGACCGCTGTCTACTTGCCAGCCGATGCCAGCCTGAGTGATAACCGCCGCACGACGTGCGCTCTCGGGCATCACCGAACTAAGCCGATGCCGAACCTCAGCCCCCACATGAACCTCATAAGCACCACTACCTGCAGCCACCTTCACGATTTGGGGTTCAGGGTCGGACTGAGCCATCAAATCAGCCTAGCGATACGCCTTAATAGCGTGCCGTCGCGTTCTTGACGTAGTTTTGTCGCTCCAGAGAGGTCAACTACATCAAGATAGCTATTGATGTTCAGTAGTCGGCGATGCCTGAGCGGCTTGGAGCATGACTTCTACTGGCGCAGCTCTACCAGTCCACAACGCGAAGGCTGTCGCCGCTTGATACACCAACATCGACAAACCGTTGTGGGCTTCCACATTGCGGGCGCGCAACGCAGCCAGCCAAGGAGTCTGCGTGGGTTGATAAATCAAATCCACCGCTATTTGACCTGGTCTCAGCAGCTCGGGATCACAAGGCATTGCCGGGTCGGTGCCCATACCAACATTGGTTGCGTTGACCACTAGATCAGCATCAGCAACATCATCAAACGACGCCACTCGGGCGGGCTCGGCTGAGGCCCTTGCAGCATTGGCAACGGCGGCGGTGGCTTGAGCGTTGCTTGCTGTGCGGTTGATCACAGCAATGTCGGCAGCACCCTCGGCAGCCAAGCCCCAAGCCACGGCTTTTGCTGCGCCGCCCGCCCCGAGCAGAGCCACCCGAATACCATCAGGTTTGAGATCGGCATCAGCGGCAAGGGCAGCAACGAAGCCGACCGTATCAGTGTTGACAGCTCGCAGTTTGCCGTCGTCGTTGACCATGATGCAGTTAGCTGCGCCCAGCGCTTCCACCTCTGGGTCGCGCAAATCCGCTGCTGCTGCTACTTCAGTTTTGAGGGGCATGGTCACTGACATTCCCGCCAGCCCTAGAACTCGCATCGCTTCAAGGGCACCACGACCGCTTCCAGCAGGAACCTCAAAAGCTGTGAAAGCCCAGTCGTCAAGCCCGACGGCAACAAATGCGGCGTTGTGGATGGCTGGCGAGCGGGAGTGACGCACTGGGTCGCCGATCACAGCCGCCAGTCGAGTAACCGCAGACACCTCAGGTGCCTCAGGCATCAGAAACCTTGACCTCGGGAAATGCGGGCACGAGAAATACGGGCACGGGTGTCAGCAGTAACCGAGATCACGGCAAATCTCGACTTGCTGTTCATGCTCGGCCAAAGTCCGATGGAAATGATGTGCCCCACGCACACCGCCTTCATCGGTGCGGACATAAAACAGCCAGTCGCCTTCAGCGGGTTGAAGCGCAGCTATCAGCGAAGCTTCGCCGGGTGCCGAAATCGGTGTAGGTGGCAGCCCAGCCACTGCTCTGGTATTCCACGGCGACTGGCTTCGGAGATCAGCCAAGGTCAGGTCAGCGCATGATTTAGCTGCTGCGTAACATGCCGTGGCATCAATGTCGAGACGCATACCTTCGACTAAACGGTTGTAAACGACACGAGAGATTTTGGCTCGGTCTTCGGCCACCAGAGCCTCCTCTTCAATGAGGCTCGCCACGATAATCACCTCATAGGGCGACAAACCCAACTCAATGATGTCGGGATGCAGCCCAGGATCATCCAGCAAGCGGGCGACGCGGCGGTCGAACTCATCTGAAAGACGCAGCAAAAAACTCTGCTCGTCGGCTATGTAATCGGCGTTGATGTCGTAAGTGGCCGGAAAGAGCATTCCTTCAAGACTCCGAACCGGCGCATCATCTGGGAGATACGCCGCTTCAGGCACCAACGAAACGTAGGCAGCCTGCAAGTCCTCCAACTCAAAAGCGGGGTTCTCTTCGATCAGGCGCGGTGCCATCTCGCTCCAGCGAAGACCCTCAGGGATACGTACTAGTTCAAACACTTCAGGTAACGGGCCAGCATTAAATACTGAGCGCACCGACTCGAAGTCCATGTTCTCATAGAGGATGTAATCGCCAGCTTCGACAGCCACCACAGAATCACAACCCAAAAAGCCGCTGATAGTGAGTTCGCCGTCACAACGCAACCAGTAGCGAAACACAGTAGCGTTAGAGATCACTCCTGAGCTTTGCAGTTCACCGGCGATCTCGTTGACGGACGCTCCAGCGGGGATGGTCAACTCGACTGCATCTCCAGGGAAACCGCCTGGTGTGATCTGAGCGTCAACCCAGCCGTAGATGCGACCTCTTACCCAGCCAGCGGCGAGCAGCAACACCACTACCAGCAGCACCAAACGGGCAAATCCTCCCCAGAAAGGGCGATAGCGCACCCAATTGCGGTCATCCGCGTCGTAGACAGGGTCAACCAGAGGATCGTCGCCTAATTCTTCCTCTACCACGACCGCAGCACCCTGATCGACTGTGGTCCAATTATTGCGAGCACTGCGAACCGCAGCAGCGCGTTTGTTGTGGCGCTGCTGGCTGCGGTTCTGATTCTTCTGGTGCTTCTGGTGCTTTTGGTGGCTGCGTCTGCTGGCACGAGCAGCTTTTTGATGTGCTTTGGCTTGGGCTCTTTGCTGTTGTTGAGCCTGACGGGCATGAGCGCGCGGCAAGCGCTGTGGTCGGTTCTGTGGGACTCGTTGTGCATCATCGCGGGCGGGCTCAGGCGCATCAGGCACATGGTCAGGACGACCGGTCAAGAAGCTGGTGACCTTTGCCCGCCCAGGCCGCGCTGGCTGACGGTGTCGATCAGACGGTGAACTAGGTGAACTCTCAGCCACGAGGCATTCCGGCATCAATCCAAGATTGCAACATCACCGCAGCCGCTACTTGATCAACGACGCTGCGTCTTCGCGGTCCTTTCAGCTGCTGCGCCATAAGACTCCGTTCGGCGATCACCGTAGTAAAGCGCTCATCGTAGGAAACAACCGGCACCTTCAGGTGACGCTCTAGGCGTGCGGTCTCGGCTCTAGCAGCTTCAGCGGCCGGGCCTTCAGACCCGTTGAGAGAAACAGGCAGCCCTACCACCACAATCTCGGCCTGCCATTGATCGACCTGCTCGGCGATGGCCTGCAAATCTTGATTGGGATCGCCGCTGCGCAGCAAGGTCTCTACAGGAGTAGCCACCGTCGCCGCAGAGTCACACACTGCTAAGCCAATCCGACGCTCCCCCAAATCAATGCCCAACGCTCGCATGTGAAGCTCTCAAAACCGGCTAAACGCAGCTGTTGACAGGTCTGCCAGCAAAGCCGCTAATCACACCTGAGCCGTTAATCCTGCCGCTGCACGCACCAAGTCAAGCGCTTCATCTAGGCGCTGTGCATCGGCACCTCCAGCCACACAGAAATCCGCTGCTGGTCGCCCCCCACCGCTGATTGCTTTCTTGGCATCGGCTATGAGTTCCCCAGCGTTGAAACCTGACCCTTCAACTGCGGCTGCCGCCAGTGCCGCTCCCCCAGACTCAAGCGCAGCACCCAACACCACAGCCCGAACGCCTTCAATGTCACGTATCGACATTGTCAAATCACGCAAACCGTCACGGTCAACGTCATCAACGCGTGCTACCACCACTCCAGACACAGCCTGTTCGGCGAGCTGCGGTGCTCGGCTGAGCGCCATACGACGCTTGAGTTCGGCGAGCTCTGTCCGCAGTGCCGAGGTTTCGTTCTGACGTTTGGCAACACCTTCAACAAGATCAGCTGCAGGCACAGCCAACGAGCGAGCCAGATCTTCCAGCAGCGACTTCTGATGGCGCATCACTTTGAACGTTTCAGGCCCGCAGATCGCCTCGAGGCGGCGAATGTTGGCACCAATAGAAGCTTCAGCGGTGATGTGGATAGCACCGATCTCGCCCAAAGATCGCACATGAGTGCCTCCGCAAAGTTCCAACGAGTGTCGGCCTGCTTCAAGCACTCGGACTATGTCTCCGTATTTGTCGCCGAAGAAGGCAATCGCACCGATCTGCTGTGCATGATCCATGGAGGTTTCGTAATGGCGACACGACTCGTTGTCAAGCACTTCAGCGTTAGCGAGATCCTCCACAGCTTCGATCTGTTCGGGGGTCATGGCTTCGTAGTGACTGAAATCGAAACGCAGACGGTCGGGACCCACCCAAGAGCCCTGCTGTTTGACGTGTTCACCGAGCACTTCTCGCAAAGCCCAATGCAGGATGTGGGTAGCGGTGTGGTTGCGTCTCAGACCGCTGCGCCTCTCTGCGTCCACCGAAGCGGTGACCTCATCACCGGCGCGCAGTTCGCCACTGAGAAACTCCACTACATGCACATGCAGCTCGGGCACACCATAGACAGTGTCAATAACCTGGGCTTCAGCGCCGCTTGACTCACAAAAGATCGTGCCCGTGTCGCCTATCTGGCCGCCGCTTTCTGCGTAGAACGGTGTGCGGTCAAGCACCACACGGTTCTCATGCACCAGCAGAACCCTTGCTGTTGTGGTCAGTTCGGCACGACCGCAAAAATCGGTGGATCCCGTCGCTGCAAGCACTTCCACCAGCGGAGCCAAGTTGTCACTGTCGGACACCACACGAGCGCTGCGTGCTCGCTGCTGTTGACGCTCCATCTCCGCCTCGAAACCGTTAATGTCAACTGCGACACCGCGTTCGGCTGCGATCTCTACCGTCACCTCTAGGGGGAAGCCATAAGTGTCATGCAGCAAGAAAGCCGCCTCGCCGTCAAGGGTCTGACCCTCAACTAGAGCTTCAAGGCGTTCGTCAAGGATCGTCTGACCAGTTCGAAGCGTCTGGCGAAAACGTTGTTCCTCACGGTCAATCACATCACGCACGTAGCCGTGATTACGCTCTAGTTCTGGGTAAGCCACACGCATAAGTTCAACGACTGCGTCAACCATTCCGCCCATTACTGGAGTCTCGACACCTAGCAAGTAGGCGTGACGCACGGCTCGCCGGATGATGCGACGCAGCACATAGCCGCGGTCTTCGTTGGACGGGAACACTCCGTCGCTGACCAAAAAAGTGGTTGAGCGGGCATGATCGGCGAGTATGCGAAGCGACACATCACGAGCTTCGGATTCGCCGAGTTGGGCTCCTGTCAGCCGCTGAGCAACATCAAGCAAAGCCACGAACTCATCGGTCTCCCACACCGAATCCACACCCTGCAGCACCGAAACGGTTCTCTCTAAGCCGAGACCGGTGTCGATCGACGGTTTCGGCAGAGCTACTTCGGTTCCCTCAGCGGTGCTCTCAAACTGCATGAACACCAGATTCCAGACCTCCACGAAACGTTCCTCGCCGCCTTCTGCTGGGCCACCATCGGGGCCGTATTCGGGACCTTTGTCCCAGAAGATCTCTGAACACGGCCCGCAGGGACCCACATCAGCCATGCGCCAGTAGTTGTCTTCACCGAGGCGCTGGATCCGCTCGGCTGGTACTCCCACTTGGTCATGCCAGATGGCTGCGGCCTCGTCGTCGCTGTGATGAACTGTCACCCAGAGGCGTTTGGAATCCATGCCGAGCACTTCAGTAACAAACTCCCAGGCCCAAGCACAGGCATCGGCTTTGAAATAGTCGCCGAAACTGAAGTTGCCGAGCATCTCAAAAAAGGTCAGATGCCTTGAGGTGCGCCCGATCTCGTCAAGGTCGTTGTGCTTGCCTCCCGCTCTCACGCATTTCTGCACGCTGACGGCCCGATCGAAAGGCGATGGCTGCTCGCCGGTGAAATAGCTCTTAAAAGGCACCATCCCAGCGACCGTGAACAACAAAGTCGGGTCATGCGGGATCAGGTTGGCCGACGCTTGATGACTGTGGCCGCGCTCAACAAAGAACTCCACGAAAGCTTTGCGGACCTCAGCCGCAGTCAGTGATTTCACGACCGGTCGCTGCTGGCTGCGGAGTCTGCGTCCCCGTTGTCGGCTGCTCCGTCTCCTGTAGAGCGGCCAGATCCGACGGGTTCGTCAGCGCTCAGTTCGGACTCGGTGTCATGCATGTTTTCACGTCCCTCGGCCACGGCTTGACGAATGTCATCAACGATGCGTTTAGCTTCGCGGCCAAGGTTCTTGGCACTAGCGACTGCTGTGTCGCGGGCCTGACCAGCGACCCGCTGGGAGCGTTCGGTCACAGCGCTGCGAAGGTTGGCTGGCGCGTAACGCTGTGCAGCAGAGCGAGTCTTACTGCGCAGCCAAGCCGCAGTGCCAAGACCGGCCGCATAACCAGCACCCAACCACCAAGCACGCTTCATGATTCGTGACTCATTACATCGTGGCTCATTACATCCACCTTCGGGGTGCCAGTTTGTGGGTTGGCTAGATCAAGAAAACGACGCTGGCGGCGACGTTCGCGCAGACGTCGCCCTGCATGGCCAGCACCAGACACCAGCGAGAGCCCTTTGATAAGCGGCGGAGCGAACGCCCGGTATGTCAATCGACTGGCATGATCCACGGTGACGGCGATGCGCTCCGCTCGTCCTATCACCCGATCCACGCGATGCAGTTCAGCGTCAGCTGCTTTGACGGTGCTGTGAAGGTCATCAACCATCGGCAGTGCCGAGTCCCTCAGATCATCCACCACCGAGCGTAGATCACGTATGGTCCGCACAAGCGACACCACAGCCACGGTAAGCACCGCCACCGCAGCCAGACATACCACGCTGACGATCACCGCTGCTAGGTCGATAGCGCTCACCTTGCCAAGATACCGCCTAAGCTAGGACGTTCTCCGGCTTGGTCTGCGGGAGATAGTTACGATGGACTTGTGAGGATCTCTGGGATCGCAGACCACTCCATTGTTAACTGTCTGTTTATCGGGGTAACCGCATGAGCAACCGCCCGATAATCACGAACATGCGCGCCTGGATGCGCCCGCCACGCGGTCACGGCGAAGTCATCGAAGACCGCACTGTCAGCTTCCTTGAGTTGTTCTACGACTTGGTATATGTCGTGCTGATTGCACGGATAGCCCACACGCTGGCAGGCGAGGTGTCTTGGACGGGACTGCGCGACTTTGTGCTGGTGTTCACACTGATCTGGATCGCATGGATCAACGGCACCCTGTATCACGAACTGCACGGAGGCGAAGACGGGCGCAGCCGCGGCTACATCTTCTTGCAGATGGCGCTTCTGGTGGTGCTTTCTGTGTTCACGGATCATGCCACCACTGATGCCAACGACGCAAGAGGCTTTGCGATTGTCTATACCTTGCTGCTGGTGCTGCTCGGCTGGCAGTGGTCAGATGCCCGCCGTCAGGACACTCCCGAAATACGCCATCTTGCCACCAGCTACATCCTCAGTGTCGGTGCGGTTGCGGTAGTCATAGCGGCGAGTGCGTTCGTTGACTCCAACAATGTCCGCCTGATTCTTTGGTTGATCGCAGCGGTCATCAACTTCACGGTTTCCATGATTCAGGGAGTCAGGTTTGGTGATGCCTTGCGCGTTACTGAGTCAATGGCTGAACGCTTCGGCCTGTTCACGATTATTGTTCTCGGAGAGGTTGTCGTCGGGGTCGCCGAAGGCCTTGCCGAAGCCAGCAGTAGCACTCTCACCGTAGTGACCGGCCTGCTTGCTCTCGGGATCGGGTTCGGTCTCTGGTGGAACTATTTCGACTTCGTGGGCCGCCGCGTCTCGAGACCTGGAAACGTCACTGGGAGTATCTGGCTTTTCGGGCATTTCCCGATGGCTATGTCCATCGCTGGCGCTGGCGCAGGCATGGTCTCGCTCATTGAACACTCCGCTGACGCACAAACCCCTACCAGCACCGCCTGGCTTGTGTCAGGCTCTGTCGCTGTAACGGCTGTGAGCCTTGCCGCAGTCACCATGACAACAGCAGCACACCCGGGACGGCGACTTGTGCCTTACGCGCTCCTCGGTGCCGCAATCGTCTCGCTCGCGCTGGCCGCACTGCGTCCTGCTCCTTGGGTTCTCGTGCTGGGGCTTGATCTCACTCTGCTGGGAGTCTGGATGGAGGCCTTCATCCGCCATGCCCGCCACGGCCTGCCCATCGCCGAAACCTGAGCACAAACACAGACGACCGCGCTGGCCGTCGAATCGGCACAGAAATAGCGGGTTCAGCTCGAATCTCGGTGACGTGCGGTCAGTCGATCTCGCAGTGTGGCCTCAGCGCCTTGCTCGGAAGGCTCGTAGTAGACCTTGGCGGCCACTTCCGCAGGGCGGTGCTGCTGGGAGACCCAGCCGCCGGGATGGTCGTGCGGATAGAGATAGCCCTCTCCGTGGCCCAGGCTCCGCGCGCCCGCATAGTGGGCATCGCGCAGATGCATCGGCACCTCGCTCACCCCCGCAGCGCGGGCATCATCGACGGCTCGTCTTAGAGTCACCGTCACCCGGTTCGATTTCGGCGCTGTCGCTAGGCGCACCACAGCGTGCGCCAAATTGAGCTGGGCTTCGGGCAATCCGACGTATTCCACGGCACGGGCCGCAGCATCGGCTACCAGCAGGGCACCGTCGTCAGCGAGACCGATGTCCTCGGAGGCCAGGATCACCAGACGCCGGGCTATGAAGCGGGGATCCTCGCCCGCCTCCAGCATCCGGGCCAGCCAGTAGAGGCCAGCGTCAGCATCGGAGCCGCGAATGCTCTTGATGAATGCGCTGATCACGTCGTAATGACCGTCACGGCCGTAGCGCACCGCTTTTGCGTCAGCGGCAGCCTCGGCATCGGCAAGGGTCACATGGGCGGCGACAGGTGTCGCGCTGGCATCGCTGACATTCGAGCGGTTTTGCGAGGTCTCGCTGCGGTCTTGTGCGGCATGACCGGCGAACTCAGCATGATCGGAGGACTCGCCAGCGGTGCGGTGGGCGGCCAGCGCTGCCGCGACCCTACGCCAATGCGATCTAGTCGCGCTCGCAGTCCACTCGGCTTCCACACTCCCAGTCTGCTGCTCTCAGTCCGACAGTTCCCCGAGCTGCAAACCCGGTATGGCTGGATGCGACGGCCATATATCCAACTAATTGCGGCCGTATATTTAATTCATAAATGAATAGATATACTCTGTGCCCATGACCAAGCGGCTGATCGACATTGAAGATGAACTCCTGACGGAGGCTCGACGACTCATCGGAGCGTCCACCATGAAGGAGACGGTCAACGGGGCATTGCAACACGTCGTCGACTTCGACCTGCGGCTGAGCCACGTCCGCCGACTACTCACAATGGAGGGAATCGACCTCGCTGATGACGACATCATGCGTGAAGCATGGAGGTGAACGCCAGTTATCTGGCCGACAAGAGCGCTCTGGCGAGGATGACGCATGCCGCGGTGGCGGAACGGCTCGCCCCTCTGATCCTCAGCGGCGAGATCGCTACTTGCACCATCATTGACCTTGAGGTCCTTTACAGCGCCCGCTCGCTGCGGGACTACGAGCGAGTGCGCTCCGAGCGCAACAGCCTGGAGTTTCTGCCCATGACCGCAGAAGTGGCGGCGCTAGCACTCGACATCCAGCACCGTCTGGCACTCAGCGGCCAGCATCGTGTGCCCGTACCCGACCTGTTGATCGCTGCCACAGCACAACACTACGAAGTGACGCTCATTCACTATGACCATGATTTCGACTGCATCGCCGCGGTAACCGGTCAGCCAGCCGAGTGGGTGGTTCCTCGCGGCTCGCTCTGACAGGTCAACCCGCCAAGTCTCTGGTTCACGAACCGAACCCCGACATACGCCTCAAACAATGGCGGTCAGAGACAATGACGATCAGGCTGGGGGGAGAACTCGCAGACCTAGCTCTTGGAGGTGGGTTTCTGCGATAGGGCTAGGAGCGTCGGTCAGGGGGTCGGCACCAGACTGGGTCTTGGGGAAGGCGATCACTTCACGAATGTTCTCCTCGCCCACCAGCAACGCTGTTAGACGGTCTAGGCCAACCGCAAATCCAGCGTGGGGAGGTGCGCCGTAACGAAACGCGTCCAGCAGGAACCCGAAACGCTTCTGTGCTTCGTCGGGGGCTATGCCCAGCGTCTCAAATATGCGCTGCTGCACGTCGCGTCGGTGGATTCTGACACTACCCGAGCCGAGTTCCCAGCCATTGAGAACCAGATCGTAAGCCTGGCTGCGAACCTGCAGCAGATCTTCTCCCGAAAGCGGGTCGTCGTGTGACATGAGCATCGGCAGATCGTCTTCGTGAGGCATGGTGAAAGGGTGATGCGACGGGATCGGCTCGCCTTGCGCGTTCAATCCTTCAAACAACGGAAAGTCAAGCACCCACAGATAGTTGAAGCTCCCGTCGTTCACTGGAGGGCGGCCCAACTCCAAGCGCAGCAGTCCCAGAACATGACGCACTGTCTGACGCTCGTCGGCCACTAGGAACACCATGTCGCCGGGCTCGGCACCGAGGGCATCAATCACAGCTGTGGCTTCCGACGGCGACAGGAACTTCGCCACTCCGGCCTCAAGGATCAAGCCTCTAGCGCTATCAGCACTTGAACTTTCACCACTTGGTCTTTCATCACCGGTATCCGAAGAGCCCGAAGTTGCGTCGCCTGCACTGGAGAGGTCGGCTGCGGCGACGCGCATCCAGGCCAAGCCTTTGGCACCCCAACGCTGACAGGTTGCCACCAGCTCATCAATCCGGCTGCGGGGCAGGCTCTCAGCACCGCCGGTTAGACAAATTCCTTTCACGCACGGCGCTTGAAACACGCGAGCCTCGGTGTCAGCGAAAATCGGGGTTAGTTCGCGCAGTTCCATGCCGAAGCGGGTGTCGGGCTTGTCCGAACCGAAACGCTCCATGGCATCAAGCCAAGTGATGCGGTCAAAGGTGCCAGGATCATGTCCGGTTACTTCAACAGTGGCCTCGGCCACTGCGGTTGTGATGAAACCGAGCACGTCGTCACGCTGAACAAACGATGCCTCTACATCAAGTTGAGAGAATTCGAACTGCCGGTCGGCTCTGAGATCCTCATCACGTAGGCAGCGAGCGATCTGGTAGTAGCGGTCGATGCCACCCACCATGGTGAGCTGCTTGAAAATTTGAGGGCTCTGAGGCAGGGCGTAAAAAGTGCCCGGCTCTTTGCGTGAAGGAACCACGAAATCGCGGGCACCTTCAGGAGTGGACGCAATCAGCATCGGAGTCTCAACCTCAATGAAACCTTGAGAGTCCATAGCGCGACGGATGGCTCGATTGACCGCAGCCCTAGAACGCAGGTTGCGCTGCATTCGGGGTTTGCGCAGATCCACGTAACGGTGCCTTAGACGTAAAGTTTCGTCCACTTCGGTTCGTTCGTCAAGCGGGAAAGGTGGCGGCTCAGCGCGTGACAGCAGCTCCACATCACAGTCTTGAAGCTCAATGTCGCCGGTGGGCAGAGCCGGGTTGGCGGTACCTTCGGGACGCAACTGCACGGTGCCGGTGATTTTCACCACATATTCGGCGCGCAGGTCTCTGGCACCGTCCACCACGCACTGCAACACGCCGCTGTGATCACGCAAATCAACGAAAGCGAGATGTTCGCTGTGCTCACGGCGGCGGTCAACCCAGCCACAAACGCTGACTGTGCGGCCTGCGTCGCTGCTGCTCAACAGCCCGCAAAGATCGCTGCGCATGGCGGTTGAGTTATTGTTGTTGTGGATGTCTTCGGGCATGAGGTCAGGCTTCCAGAGCAACGATCCCAGTTACCGCAGCCACCAGATCTGCTGTTGGCACCTTTCGTTGACTGCCACCGAGGCGCATATTTCGCACAGTGACCACGCCTTCGTCCAGTTCGTCGGTGCCAATAATTACCGACACGATGGCTCCCGAACGATCAGCACGCTTCATCTGAGCTTTCAAAGAGCGGTTGTCGAATGCACGTTCCACGCTCAGACCGGCCCGCCGAAGCGTGTCGCAGACAACGACCGCGCTATCGCCTCCTGCTGTGTCCACCACGAACACCTGCACGGAGGCAGGCTTGGAAGCAAAAACGCCTTCAGCGTCGCAGGCCAAAAGTATTCGATCCACTCCTAAAGCAAAACCGATGCCAGGCGTGGCCGGGCCACCCAGTTCTTCCACCAGACCGTCATAACGGCCTCCGCCACCGACAGCGTTTTGTGCGTTGTCGAGAGCATCGGCTACGAACTCAAAGGTAGTGCGGGTGTAGTAGTCAAGCCCGCGCACTAACCGCGGCGAGATTTCATAATCAACTTCTAGTGCATCAAGACCGGCGCTAACCGCAGCAAAATGTTCAGCGGAAGCACCCGACAGAAAATCAACCATCACTGGAGCATCAGAGATCACCGGCTGATCTTCACTGCGTTTAGAGTCAAGCACTCGAAGAGGGTTGCGTTGCAAAGTCTGGCGCGACTGCTCGGACAGTTCGCTGCTGCGATTATGTAGATAGCTGCTCAAAGCTTCCAAATACGCTGGGCGACTCTCAGGATCACCAAGTGAATTGACCAGCAAGCGTATTTGCTTGAGCCCGAGTGCTTCAAAGAACCGCACTCCCAGGTTGATCACCTCAATATCTGCGTGAGGGTCATGGGTACCTAGGGTTTCAACTCCTACCTGCTCAAACTGGCGGTAGCGGCCAGCTTGGGGACGCTCATAACGGAACTGCGGGCCGGAATACCAAATCTTCCAAGGCACGGTGGGGCTATGTTCAACGAAAGCTCGACAAACGCTGGCTGTCAACTCAGGGCGCAACGCCAGAGGGCGAGGCGGTTCGCCTCTATCAAAAAACTCAAACAGTTCTTTGGTGACTACCTCGTTAGCGCTGCCGAGGCGCTGAAATACACCTTGATCCTCAAAAATCGGCGACTCCAGCAGACCAAAACTCGCTCGCTCAGCCAGATCTGCGAAGGTGCCTATCAGTCGCCGCCGCCTCCCCGACTCAGGTGGCAGGATGTCGCGTGTGCCCACTGGGGCTCTAAACAACGGCTCACCCACAACCTGTGAGGCTACCGCCGAATAGCATCCTCTGCCCGCCTGAGGTGTCTGCGGGCGGTGCCGTGTGGCTTGTTACATCCATGCAGAGGCCGGTTCTCTACGTTTGGGCGTGCCTATTCTTGCCCACTGTATGTATGAGCGTGGTAATCTTGTCAAATGAGTGGGAACTATAGAGTTATAATGGGAGATCGAGGTAGGCTAGTTATACCAGCAGAACTCAGGGCACGGTCGAACCTTGAGCCAGGCACAGTGCTACTGCTGATCGACTCGCCTGATGGCCTGCTTCTCGTCACACGTGAACAACTCAGCGAAAGCGTGCGAACCAATCTCGAAGGACGCGACCTCGTCAATGACCTGATCGCCGAACGCCGTCAAGCTGCTGCTTTGGAGGATCAACAGTGACCACCGTAGTTGATGCCTCTGCGGTGCTTGCTCGACTCAAAGGCGAAGCTGGAGCTGAGCGAGTCGAACAAGCCCTGCTTGACGACGCAAGATGCAGCGCCGTCAATTGGAGCGAGGTAGCCCAGAAGGTGATCACCTCAGGCGGTAACTGGGCCAACGCCAGATTACTGCTGTTGAGCTACCAGTTCACAGTGGAGGCGGTCACCGCCGACGATGCTGAGTGGGCTGCTAGACGATGGAAACAAGCCGAGGGCCTATCACTGGCTGACCGGTTGTGCCTTGCTCTAGCTGAGCGTCTAAACGTGACCGTCTTGACAGCCGATACCGCTTGGGGCTCAAGCAGTCGCATACAACAAATCCGCTAAACACCCCCTCCACACCCCGCCGCCCGTCTCCAGTATCAACGACAAATGCACAAGGTACAGACGTGTAGGAACTGACACCAGCATAGGGAACTCCCAGCACCTGACAGCAGTGGAGGCTAGGGTTAGTCACCAGAATGGATCGTGATGACTGCCCGCGTTGATGTTGCTCCATCAATCCTGACATGGGCTGTACAGCGAGCAGACCTTGACTCAGGTGAAGTCACCCGCAAGTTCTCTAAGTTCCCACAATGGGTAAGTGGCGAGCATACCCCTACCCTGAAACAACTAGAAGAGTTTGCGAGGGTAACCCGAACATCCATCGGCTACTTCTTTCTGCCCGATCCGCCAGATGAGCAGATTCCGATTCCCGACCTTGGCACAGTCGGCGACAGAGGCATTCAGCACCCTAGCCCTGATCTGCTTGACACGATCTACCTGTGCCAGCAGCGACAGGACTGGTATAGCGACTATGCCCTCAGCATCGGGCTAGATCCGATTCCTCAAGTTGGCTCAATGTCGACAGCCACACCCGTCGAAGAAGCAGCCGCTGCCATAACGTTAGAAGTGGAGTTCACAGTCGAGCGACGAGGATCGAACTGGTCTGAGGCATTCGGTTATCTGCGGGACAAGGCCGAGGACAACGGTATACTTGTGATGGTCAGTGGCGTAGTGGGCAGCAATACGCATCGCAAGCTTAACCCTGCTGAGTTCAGAGGCTTTGCACTCACCGACCCGAGGGCACCGCTCGTATTCGTGAACGGTGCCGATACGAAGGCTGCACAGATCTTCACTCTGGCACACGAGCTGGCACACATATGGTTAGGAGAAAGCGCGCTTTCTGACACTAATCTGTCCGTTCAGGCTACTCATCAAATCGAGCGATGGTGCAATGGGGTTGCCGCTGAGATGCTTGTGCCGCTTGAGTCGTTGTTAAAATCAGGCTTTAACAACCGTAAAGACATCACCGATGAACTTAATCGTTTAGCACACCGATTTAAGTCAAGCACACTTGTGGTGCTTCGCCGATTACACGAAGCTGGATTTCTTAACTGGGATGATTACCGGCGTGCCTACCGCTCAGAGTCTAAGCGAATCATGGAACTGGTCGGCGCATCGGATGGTGGCGGCGACTTCTACAACACTCAACCCACGCGAGTCAGCAAGCAGTTCGCTCGGTCAGTGATCGCCAGCACTCTTGAGGGTCAGACGCTCTACACTGAAGCATTTCAGATGCTCGGGCTGAGAAAACTCGCCACGTTCAACCAGATGGCCGAGCGGTTAGGGGTCATGTGACTACCTACTGCCTTGATGCGAATGTGTTCATACAAGCAAAGAATCTCCACTACGGCTTTGACTTCTGTCCTGCGTTCTGGGAGTGGCTTGATGAGCAAAACATTCTCGGCACCGTTTTCAGTATCGCACAGGTTGAAGATGAGATTCTGGCTGGAGATGATGAACTTGCTGAATGGGCCAAGCAGCGAACCAACATGTTCTTACCAACGACCGAGGCGACGTTACCGAGCCTTGGCGTAGTAAGCCGTTGGGCTTAGGGGTGCTGGATACGAACCGGCTGGCGTTGACATATTCCTACAAGCCGCCGACTATTACCTTGTGGCTCACGCTCATGCACGAGGCTGCGTGGTTGTCACCCACGAGGTTTTTAGTCCATCACCGAAGAGAATCAAGATACCTAACGCATGTATCGGCGTAGATGTGAAGTACGTTACCCCATACCAGATGCTCAAATTAGAGCGAGCACGATTCGTCCTTGGCAGCACGCCCTAACTAGCGCAGAGGCCAGTAGAGTACTGGGCTCTGGTTGCCTCTTCGAAAGTGGATCTGGTGTCCCGAGGGTCCGACCCACTTGTTGTAGACTGGACCGTCAGTTATGGGTGTTGCAGTGAATCCCCAACGCCCGTTCGGAACTTGCATCCAGTCACCGATCTCCACCACGGCACGGGTGATGCCCTGATACACGGCAACTGCATGCTCGATACCTTCCCACTCCACACGCGTCGGGTTGATCCGCCACCAAGCTCTCATCGAATCGACTAACTCAATAAGAGATATGCCCTCGCGATAACCAATACCGGAGCGATAATTACCGAGCTCAATCTCGTCGTCACAGTCGACCCAAGTTCGAAGGCGGATCATTAGCACACGCTCTGAGTGCATACGAAGTCAACTCCTAATCTGACGGATCGGATAAAGCTAACCAAGGCAAGCTCTTGTAGTGGTTGCTAGTTGCCGACGCTCAAAAGGTTACTTCACTCATTTTCGTAGGGTCTCATACTATGCCGACACCACGAGAGTCTTCGCGTAATGGTCATGCCATCCACGGTAAAGGTCGTTCCAGAGCGACGAAGCATAAACGAGGAGTGCCCCAATCCAACCCGCTGCTGGAACAAGCGCTATTGCCATAGGAAGCATCGTGCGACGCAAGGCTTTATTCCATCCAGGAACGAGTTCATCGTCAAGTCCGACTACCTTGATTCCCACCAGAAATTTTCCGAGAGTTTGTCCTCTAGTAGCGATAAAGGGCACCTCATAGATAGCAGCTGCCAAGGGAAGCAAGAAGAGCACTTCTGGCCTACCGAACAAGCCTGTAAATTCGCCGATGATGGTAATGACCACTCCGCAGACTGCTATGACTAAGCAATCCAGAATTCGTGCTATCAGTCTAATCCTAGGGAGCGGTATCCTCGCGTGCATAAGTTCTAAAATTCCTCTGACCCTAAGTTTGGATGTGGAAGAGTGCATTGGCAGCGTAGATACTATTAAGGCAGTTGTTCACTTAGAAGTTATCAATATTGCGACTTATCCAGATACCTACCCAAGAATTACTAGGCCACGCTACAACCCATATCTGTGATGTGACTTCAGCTCTTCCAAGGTCTCCTACGCTACAAGAGTTGAAACCACCTGGCAAACCTATTCCAAATGATCCCTCAGCACTAATGACATATGCTTCAAGATGCTTGTTTAGACTAGGCCAATAGTGGGTTGTGTAATAGTGATATGCGTGGCTCCAGAAACAAAAATGATAGCCTGCTTGAGTCCAATAAGAATGCTCAGGGAATACTCCATTCAGATCTCCTCTATTATTGCAAATATTGTGAAGAGATACCTTAACTTTGGAGACATCTACACCTAGAACATTACGCACAGTCGTATTATGAGCTGTATCACATGCTGTTGATGGAGCTTGATACCAACCTACAAACTCCCATCCATTGGTGCTGCTTTTGTCAGTCCAGCTGTGTACATGTCTGCGAAACTGCGGTGAAGATGAACTGGCACCGTCGAAAGCAAATTTGAAAGATTCGTTGGGCGGCTCAAAGACATCGGTCGGTGGTGCTGTTGGCATATGTATAGGATTGTTATTTACCGGTACGGTGGGCAAGTCGTCTGACATCGTATCAACATTACTTTCTGGTTCATCTGAAAGAGCGGGCGACGCTAGTGCAATGATTGCAATCAATGCACATAATGAAGTAAGTAGAATTCGTCTAACTAAACGCCGAACGTTACTCTTAATAAATTTTGTCACGTTACATTTATCTGATCTAGCTGCATCTTGGTAAGTTGTAGCATTTTTTGCGATACTTAATGAATTTATTTGCATCGGCATCTCAACCAGAAATCCTGTAGCCTTTGAGAGCGACCACCCGCTACCTGAGCATCCTAATCTAAATAGTGACATTTCTGTATAACCTTTCATGATTGTCTGTATAACCTTTTATTATTGCGACCATATGCGCAATGACTATCTGTTACCCGCGCATCAAGCTTACTCCGAGATGATGCATCTTTGCTATGATGATTAAGCAAGCAAAATTCAACTGTGCAACTGCGGACAGAAACACATGTTTGCAATAGTGTCGCGGCAGTATTGGCCAAAGACGGGCCCTGAACGGCTGATGGCCATCTGCCAAGCTTGAGCGGAACCAGCCTCGGCAACACATCAACTGATCACCATCTTCAACATTTCGGGGTTGCCAGCGCATTGTTGTGTCGGCCACAAGCAGTGTCTAGCTACAGCACTGTTACGAATGCCTATACATCGGCTGTGAACCCGCCAACTCAACTGACTGCTTTCCATTGTGCCATAGTAGCCGACACAAGTCTCACAAGTCAATCGCGACACTAACCTGATGGGCTGCTTCTCGTCACATGTGAACAACTCAGCGAACGTGCCCGCACCCATCTCGAAGGACGCGACCTCGTCAGCGAACGCCGTCAAGTTGCTGCTATGGAGAATGAGTAATGACCACCGTAGTTGACGCGTCCCCAGTGCTTGTTCGACTCAAAGGCGAAGCAGGTGCCGAGCGACTCGAACAGGCTCTGCTTGACGACGCAAGATGCAGCACCACTGACAGCTAACGCTGCCTGGGCTTCAAGCGGTCGCATACAGCAAATCCGCTACCCCCCCCCCCCGACACCTCGAAGCCCGTCTCCAATATCAACGGCAAATGCACAAGGCACAGACGCGTGGGAACCGGCAACAGCATCGGGAACTCCCAGCAACTAGCTAAAGATGTGCTAGACTACATATTATGGAGGTGTTCCTGCATCCCCTCTTCAACAGATGGCTTCAATCACTTGCTGACCACGAAGAAGACGAAGGGATTGATTGGTGGGAAGTTACAGCGGAAATCGCAGCTCTTCTGATAGCTCTTGAGACCCATGGGCGTGGCCTCGGCGATCCAGAGTGCCACGAAGTGGTTTCAGCGCGTTACGACATCCACGCTTTGCGGCGTACGCCACCGACAGAAACCACGCCATACGCCGATGCCGCTCCAGTGCTGTGCATCCTCTTCGGCTACGTTGCAGACGACGCAGGTCATGAAGCAGCGGTCGTGCTCATAGGAGGCGATAAGACCGCTCTAGGGAGCCGCTGGTACCCACCGCACGTCCAACAAGCGCAGGACCGACTTGACCAGTGGTGCCGACATTACCCCGAATACCGTCCGATTGTGCGGCGCGGTGGCCTATAGCCGACTACAGAGGGGCGACAATTATCATCAGCAACTCAACTACATCGACCGCCAGAGAATTACGCCAAGAACAGACTGCCAAACCCACAAGATTCGATAGCTAAGCAACACAGCAAGAACTAGGCAACACCAGAAAGGCGAAACAATACAAGGCATGGAAAAAGCACAAATAACAGACCTACCCACCGATCAAGCCTCGCTTGATGAGACACAATCTAACGAGTGGGATGACAAGATCACTCCCGGCGCTTTCTACGAGAAGGTGCGGGGCGATTCCCGAGCACGAGAGCGCATGGAGGCGTTGCTAAACGAGATTCATGAACGCCAAGCAACGCTCGCTCAAGTACGAAAAGCGCGAGAGTTAACGCAGGCGACACTTGCAGAACTCTTAAAGATGGATCAGTCAGAGGTATCAAGACTGGAGCACCGTAGCAACATGCTGCTGTCAACACTTCGATCTTTCATTCGGGCAACCGGTGGTGAACTTCAACTCATCGTGACATTCCCAGATGCCGAACCCGTTCAACTCCTCATCAGTTCTGGGTTAAGCGAACTCAAGCAATCTGAGTGAGGGCAGTCTATCTCAGAGATGTAATCGGGCCTGCTTTGTTGTTGCGGCCATCGAATACCCGGTAAGCCTCAAACACTGCCTCTAGAGCCAGCACACTCGACAAAACCGAATCAAGCTGAGAAAGATCAGCCAACTCAAACTCGAAGTTCATACGAGCAATGAAATCGCTGCCTGTGGAGGCAGTAGCGCTGATAATGCTGAGACGATGCTCAGCTAGCACGTCGGTGACATCACGCAACAAACCGGGTCGGTCCAACGCATTCACTGCGATAGTGGTCGAAAAAGTTCCAGCGAAATCGGTATCCCATTCCACCTCAATTAGACGATCGGCCTGACCCTCAGCCAACGACAAGGCGTTTATACAGTCGTCTCGATGCACCGACACCCCCCTACCACGAGTAACGAAACCAATAATCTCATCAGGCACAATCGGATTACAGCACTGCGAAAGACGCACCAAAATGTCATCAAGTCCCTCCACATGCACACCCACATCGGAATCGCTACGCAAATGCATACCCCTCCGCCTAGCGGTGGTGGGCAGACGGTCACGGTCTGTTTCACCGTCAGCATCATCGCCTTGCAGCGCTCGCGCGAAACGACTCGCTACTGACTCGGCTGACTGGTGCCCCTCACCGACAGCCTGAAACAACAGATCAGCTGAGTTGTAGTTGAGTTGCTCAGCGATCGAGGTCAGCAACTTGTCTTTCAGCAATCTTCGTGCTGGCAAACCCTCACGCCGCAATGCCTGAATCAGATCGTCACGACCATTCTCAATGGCATCAGCGCGGCGTTCTCGTGAATACCACTGCTTGATCTTGTTAGCCGCCCGGCGACTAGCCACGAACTGCAGCCAGTCACGGCTAGGGCCAGCTCCCTCGGTACGGGTTGTGAAAATCTCGACCACATCACCTGACTGCAAACGGCTGTCAAGCGCCACTAGTCGCCCATTGACTTTCGCTCCCACACAGGAATGTCCGACATCGGTATGAACGCTGTAAGCGAAATCTACGGGAGTAGCCCCCACAGGAAGTTCGATCACCTTGCCTTGAGGCGTGAATACATATACCTCATCGGTTTCGAGTTCGATCTTGAGGTTGGACATGAACACCTCAGGATCCGAGGTTTCCTGCTGCCAATCGACAATGCGTGACAGCCAGGCCATCTCCTGTGACGGCGACGAGTCCTTGTACTCCCAATGTGCAGCGACACCGTGCTCGGCACGGTCATGCATCGCCCGGGTGCGAATCTGCACCTCTAGTGCCTTGCCCGAAGGCCCCACAACAGTGGTGTGCAACGACTGGTAAAGATTGAACTTGGGCATAGCGATGTAATCCTTGAAACGGCCTTGCACCGGTCGCCAAGTGGCATGAATAGACCCAAGCGCCGCATAGCAGTCACGCACCGAATCCACCAGCACACGAATACCCACAAGATCAAATATCTCCGCAAACGAGCGACCCTTTACTACCATTTTCTCATAGATCGACCAAAGATGCTTGGGTCGTCCGTTCACTTCGGCTTTGATGCCCAATTCGTGAAGACGCGACTCCACGTCGCTGATCAACTGCTCAAGGTAAATGTCACGTTCAGGTGCTCGAAGCTGCACCATCTGATCAATCTCGGCGTAACGGCGCGGCTCAAGCGCAGCAAAAGACAGATCTTCGAGTTGCTGCTTGATGTCTTGCATTCCCAGCCGATGAGCCAACGGCGCATAAACATCAAGCGTTTCTCGAGCTATGTAGTTCTGCTTGTGCGGGGGTAGCACCGCCACGGTGCTGAGATTATGCAGCCGATCAGACAATTTGATGATCAACACCCGCAGGTCTCTAGCAATAGCGACAATCATTTTGCGTACCGACGCGGCTTGCTGCTCCTCACGGGTGTTGTAATGCACCCGATCTAGCTTGGTGACACCATCAACAATGCGTGCCACATCCTCGCCGAAGTCTTCTTTGATGGCCGCTAAAGCCACATCTGTGTCTTCCACAGCGTCATGAAGCAGCGCCGCAGCGATGGTCACATCGTCAAGACCGAGGCGGGCCACGACAGTTGCCACCGCTGTGGGATGACGGATGTAAGGCTCACCCGACAGGCGCATCTGTCCCTCATGGGCTTTGGCCGCCACATCAAAAGCGGAGGTGATTAGATCAATTGATTGGTCACGATGATGAAGCTGATAGCACTCAACTAGTTGGGCCATCTCAGCTGATGCAGGCCGACGGACACCTCGCCTCCATGGCAACACCCGAGTGACCGTGACCATCTAGCGTCGCCCCTCGCAGTTACGAATCATATTCGCAGCCACCGTTGTGTTCATTGTGTTCGCTCGGCTAATAAGGAAATAGCTGCTTCACTCATCGCTTTTTTCGCCCGCTGGTTTTGCGGGGCCGTGGGGGTATTGCTGGCGATCCTCCAGCTGAAGTCTTCGCAGATGTCGCTCCAGAACCAGTGACAACCCGAGAACTTGACCCAACATCGCCTGAAACTGATGTCCGCTTGGTGGCAGCAGCAGAACCGAGAGCCGCATCATCGGATGCCACTACACGAGTGGTACCACCAGAATGAGCACCGCGCATACGTATCCGTTCAGCGATCTCAACGTAGATCGGCTCGCGTTCTTTCATCTTCGCGACAACTGCAGCAGCCACGAACAGCGACGAGTAAGAGCCGACCACAATCCCCACCAGCAGAGCCAACGCGAACTCTTGCAGTGTCACCGCGCCCAGCACGAAAGAGCCGATTAACAGCATTGACACCACCGGAATCACCGATGTGATTGAAGTGTTGATCGAACGCATCAACACTTTGTTGAGCGACAGGTTCATCATTTCGGTGTAGGTGTAACGGCCAGTGGCTGTGACTCGGCCCACCACTTCACGCACCTTGTCATACACGACGATGGTGTCATAAAGCGAGTAACCCATAATCGTAAGAAACGCAATAACGGTGGCTGGAGTGATCTCAAACTGGAACAGCGAATAAAAGCCCACCGACACCACAATGTCGTGAATCACCGCCACTAAAGCTCCGACTGCCATCTTCCATTCGAGCCTGACAGCGATGTAAACAGCTATCAGCGCAAAGAAAGCCAACAGCGCGTTGCGGGCTTTGCCGGTGATCTCAGCTCCCCAGGATGGCCCAACAGTCGTAACACTCACATCGTTGTCAGTAACACCAGCGAGTTCAGCCAAAGCGTTACGCACACTGTCGATACCGGCCTGGTCTTCGATATCGGCGCGAACCCTGATGGTGTCACCGCCTAGGGTCTGGATTTTGGCATCAGCCGCGCCGGTGTCACGCAGCGCGTCACGAGTTTCAGCTACCGATATTTGTGCTGCGGGAACTTCCCATGAGGTGCCACCCTCAAACTCAATGCCCAGGTCAAGGCCACGTATCGCGAAGCTGCCAACACTCACCAGGACCAACAGCAGCGAGCCGATCAGAGCGCTCCGCCACAAACGCGGGAAGTCGATCTGCTGTTCGCCTCGATACAAAGCACCCAGAACACGCAGAAAACGTTTCATGATGCAGCTCCCTGCCGGGCTTTTGCCCCCGCTCGGGTGCCCATCTTTGCACTGATACCGGTCTGAGCCTTAGCGCCACTTTCAGGCTGCTCCCTAGGCACTGGTATCCCGAAACGTGCCGGATTGTCATAGAGGCCTGAGCCACGCGAGATAATGCCAATCAAAGGACCCATGAAGAAATATGTAGCCACCAAGTCGAGGATCGTGGCCAAACCCAGATACAGAGCGAAACCTCGAACCTGCCCCACCGTCAAGAAATACAGCACCGCTGCTGCAATTAGAGATGCCAAATCCGCTTTGACGATGGTCGAGAAAGCCACCGGAAACGCTCGATCTACAGCCGAACGCAAAGTGCGACCCGAGCGGACATCTTCTCTGAGATGCTCGAAATACACCACGTTGGAATCGACCGACACACCGATGGCAACAATCAACCCGGTGACCCCTGCCAAAGTCAGTGCCAACCCTTGGGATTCGCCTAGCCAAGCGATGATGGTCCAGAGCATGGCACCTGAAAGACCCAGACTGGCGATGGCCACCAGACCAAGCAAGCGATAGTAGAACAATAAATACAGCGACACCAGCCCCAAGCCGATAAGGCCTGCAAGCACCCCAGCAGACAAAGCATCGGTTCCAAGAGAAGCCGAAACGATCTGGCTCTGCTGTGCTTCTAGTTCCACCGGCAAAGCGCCATAGTCGAGCACCAAGGCGATGTCTCGTGCTTCTTCTTCGCTGAAACCGCCCGAGATGGTGATGCTGTTGCGTTCGAACGGCTCAAAAACGGCACTGTCGGCTTGCACGCTGGGAGCGCTAACCACTTCGCTGTCGAGTTCTATAGCGATCTGACCGGTTGGGCACTCAGAAATCCGAGAATGACAGCGGCTGCCCACCTCATTGAACAAGTCGATACCTGATGAACCCGAGATAAAAGTGGGTGCTACATGCCAGCCGATAAACGACTGGTATTGCGCCACAGCTCCTTCGAGACCGTCGCCGGTGACTGCGGTCGGCCCTAAGCGGTAGCGGGCGACGATGTTACGGGAATCGTCGTATTGAGGCAGCACCACCTCAGCGTCAGCCGGGAGGTCTCCTTCACTGAAAGCGAAACTGTCAACGATCAGTTGAGCCTGTTCGGCGGCTTCAATCTGTGCAGCCTCATCATCATCTGCGGTGGCATCGGCATCAACAGCTGCATCGGCATCTGCGGTGGCATCTGCGTCAGAGTCGCCAGCATCCACAGCATCGTCAAGTGCATCACCCTCAACAGCTGCATCGTCAGCAGAAACCAGATCGTCTGCAGAATCATCAGAGGCATCCGCCTCCGCAGCGCTGTCATCGTCAGAGGTGTCATCATCGTCAGCGATTTCAACATCAGTGTCATCGTCTTCAGTGACTTCAACATCAGCGATTTCGACATCAGCATCGTTGGGTATATCGGCAAGATTGGCTGCGGCCTCAAGAGCCGACTGATAACTCTCCTCAGGCAACCAGTCCAGCGCTGGACGGAACCGCAGTTCGGCTGTCTGACCCACTAGATCCAAGGCGCGCTGTTGTTCGTCCACTCCAGGAAGCTGCACCAGAATGTTGCCGCCTTGGGTAGAGATCTCTGGCTCAGCGACCCCGAGACCGTCGACACGGTTGCGTATGATCTCAACAGCAACTTCGAGTTCTTCGGGCTCGGCGGGGCCGGTAGGTTCGAGCACGACACTGGCACCGCCCTGCAGGTCAAGGCCGAGCAGGGGCTCGTTGCCAGCAGCCACGGTGTAGACCACACCAGCAACAGCGACCGTGATGATGCCGATCACATATGTGAGCTTGCGGCGCAATAATCCTCCAGCGAAACCTGCAACAACCTTGATAACCCCGAAGCGAACCAGAAACGTTTCAGACTTCGGAGTTCATGATGATTCCGTGGCCTGGCTTGACTCAAGAACCCTCTGGCTTTGACTTGGCGACATCGGCTGTGTCTTCGTCTTCGGAGTCGTCTGTGGTTTCTGCACTTCTTAAGACCTTTTTCCGCTTGGCGACATCGGTGCTGTCTTCGTCTTCGGAGTCGTCGACATCATCGTTGTCGGCCTCGTCGTCTTCGGCATCATCGGATGATGGCATCTTGCCTGCCACTGAGTCGCGTGACATTTTTAATTCGACGTTGGGTGCTACCTCCAGCCACACCACAGTGTCCTCCACCTCGGCCACCACGCCGTGGATGCCAGAATTGGTGATCACCTCGTCGCCTACCTGAAGCGAGCGGACTAGTTCGCGGCGCGCCTTCTCGCGCTTTTGCTGCGGGCGCAACAGCAGATAGTAGAGAGCGCCGAACATGAGGATGAGTACGAGAAACGATTCCATGCTGTGAGCCTATCCCCGAGCGGTGCGACAGGTTTAGAAGGCAGGTTTAACGACGGGTTAAAAGGCAGACGAAACCGAGCATGCAGATGCACCGACGGAGATATGAAGCACTGAGATCACTTCCAGGTTTCTGCTACCGAGGCGCGCAGTTCGGCGAAGCTGCCGTCGCCAGCGCGCACGGCAGCCCGCACCCGATCCATGAAACGCAGCAACCACGCCAAGTTGTGAAGCGTCACCAGCCGTGCGGCGGTCGGCTCTTGCACAGCTAGCAGATGACGCAAATAGCCCCTTGACCAGCGCCCCGCCGGACTGTCAGGAAAAGATGCATCAAGCGGTTCGTCGCTGTGGGCGTGGCGCGCCGCAGCGAGGTTGTAGCGCCCTTCGTCTGAAAGCACCGTGCCATGGCGTCCGAGCCGAGTGGGTAACACACAATCGAACATGTCAACACCGCGAGCCACTGACTCCACTATTCCCAGCGGATCGCCGAGCCCCATGAAATAGCGAGGCTGATCGGCTGGCAGCAGCGCTGTGGACGCTTCCAAAGCAGCCAGCATCTGAGGCCGCTTCTCGCCTACCGACAGTCCTCCCACTGCGTAGCCGTCAAAGCCGACCTCAACGGTTCGTTCTGCGGATTCTCGCCGTAGTGCGGTATCTGTGCCGCCTTGCACGATGCCGAACTGGCACTGACGCTCAGGCGCTTCGGGGTGCGCCAAAAAAGCCTGGCGGCCTCGTTGAGCCCACAGAGCTGTCCTGCGAACCGCTTCACGCAGAACCGGCGTTTCGGCTACTGCGGAAGGGCAAACATCAAGCACCATGGTGATGTCTGCGCCGATCAGCGCCTGCTGCACTACTGCATCTTCAGGGGTTAGACGGCATTGTGAGCCGTCGTAAACCGATTTGAAGACGGCACCCTCGTCATCTACTTGAGGGTTAAGAGAGTAGATCTGATAGCCGCCGGAGTCGGTCAGCACTTGGCCAGACCAGTCAGCGAAACGGTGTATTCCCCCGAGACGAGCAACGATGTCGGCACCAGGCCGCAGCATCAGATGGTAGGTGTTAGCCAACACAACTTCAGCGCCGAGGGATTCGAGGTCAGAGGAGTCAAGGAGACGCACCGCGCCGCGGGTACCCACCGGCATGAAGCACGGAGTAGCGAAACTGCCCCTAGCGGTGGTAACCGTGCCAGTACGCGCCTCACCGCTACTGTGCGCCAGTGCGAAGTCGGCTTTCATCGCAGTGCTTTCGGCTCCGCTTCGAGCGCCGCTGAGGCATCGGCAACACTGTCGGCACGGCTAATGAACATGGCATCGCCGAAAGACAAGAAGCGGTAGCCCTCAGCCAAAGCAATGCTGTACAACTCGCGCCAGCGAGGGCCAACAAAGGCATCAAGCAGGCAAAGCAGAGTAGAACGCGGCAGATGAAAGTTAGTCAAAAGAGCATCAACCACACGCCAGGGATAAGGCCTGCGAATGAACAGGCTGGTGCTACCCGAAGCTTCACCAGTGACAGCCCAGGCTTCAAGGCATCTCACCACGGTGGTGCCCACAGCCACCACCCGCTCGGCATTCTCTAAAGCTCGGCGCACCTGCTCGGGCACGCTGTAGTGCTCGGCATGCATTTCGTGATCTGCGATCTTTTCTGTTGTGACAGGTCGGAAGGTGTCAAGCCCGACCGCCAGCTCAACTGCCACCACCTCAGCACCAGCAGCACGCACCCGATCCAGCAGTTCAGCAGTGAAATGCAGGCCAGCAGTGGGTGCTGCGGCTGAAACGGGTCGCCTGCCGTAGACGGTCTGGTAGCGCTCGGGGTCGGTAATCGGAGTGTTGATGTAGGGCGGCAACGGCACTTCGCCAGCTTCCTCAAGCACTTGCAGCAAGCGCCGACCGCCGGTATGAAGGCTGACTAAGCGACGACCTTCGCCTAAGTCGTCGCCGATCTCCACGCTCAGCTCTGTGTCTGGTGCTGTGCTTGATGCAGCGGCGGGATCAAGCGTCACCACCTCACCGGGTCGCAGCCGTCGAGAGGGACGCACCAGAGCCTCCCAGGTGTGATCATCGTTTTCGTGCAACAACAGCACTTCGACCGCTCCGCCGGTAGCCCGCCGCAACCGTAAACGAGCTGGCAGCACCCGAGTGTCGTTAACCACGACCACGTCACCGGGGCGCAGCAGGTCAGGAAAGTCACTGATTCGCTGATGGGCTACCGAGCCGCATTGATCAACCAGAAGTCGTGCTTTGGTGCGGTCAACAAGCGGTGTCTGGGCAATGGCTTCAGGCGGCAGGTCATAGTCAAGATCAGACACAATCACCGGTGCAGCCTCAGGCATATCTGGATGGTAAGCGGGCATATCAGCCCGGTTCAGTCGAACAGTCCCGGCTCGCTGTCCGGGGTTGGCTGAGGCGCATCAAGACCAAGATGCTGCCACGCCGCCGGGGTCGCCACCCTGCCACGAGGTGTCCGCATCAACAAACCCTTCTGGATCAGGTAAGGCTCGTAGACATCCTCCACTGTTTCGGTCGGCTCACTGACAGCTATAGCCAGCGTGGATAACCCCACCGGCCCGCCGCCGAAGTTGCCACACACGGCTTCAAGCACCGCCCGAGAAGCTCTGTCGAGACCTAGTTCATCCACCCCGAAGAAAGCTAAGCCGTCGGCTGCCACACCAGAGTCAATCCGACCGTCGCGATGCACTTCAGCAAAGTCTCGCACCTGACGCAGCAGACGGTTAGCTATACGCGGCGTGCCGCGAGCCCGCTTGGCGATTTCAGCTGACCCACCAGGGTCGATCTCAACATCGAATATTTCAGCGGTTCGATCCACGATCAGCACTAGGTCATCAACGGTATAGAAGTCAAGTCGTGACACCAGCCCGAAACGATCACGCAGCGGACCAGTAATCAAGCCGGTGCGGGTGGTGGCACCAACCAAAGTGAACGGTGCCAGATCCAAGGGGATGGAACGCGCCGCTGGACCCTTGCCGAGCACGATGTCGATGCGGAAATCCTCCATCGCCGAGTAAAGCACCTCTTCAACAGGTCGAGGCAGCCGATGGATTTCATCTATGAACAGCACATCACCTGATTCGAGTTTGGTGAGCATGGCCGCAAGATCACCGGCGCGTTCTAAAGCCGGACCTGAAGTAGTTTGCAGATGGGTGCCGACCTCGTTAGCAACGATGTGAGCCAAAGTGGTTTTACCCAGGCCTGGAGGCCCTGCGAACAGCAGATGATCTACCGGTTCTCGGCGCTTGCTGGCTGCGCTGAGCAGCACCTCCAGATGGCCTTTCAGTTCGCTCTGTCCGACGAACTCGTTGAGGCTGCCGGGCCGCAGACCGGCTTCGCCTTGGCGATCTGACGGCAGCGAATCAGGCGAAAGCAGCTTCGCTGTGTCGTCTGTGTCATCCGTATGAGCCGTATCGGACGCAGCCTCAGATTCACCAACATCGTCGAGTGAATCTGTCGACTTAGGCGCATCATCATCAGAAGGAGGTGCCAGAACCTCCGAGCGTGCCATAGCCGTTGACCCTAGACCCTCAAACGGCAGAGTTGGCTAGGTGCCGCAACGCCTCACGCAACATCACACCAGCATCTTCGCCTTCGGGCAGCTCAGACAGCACCCGGCTGATCTCGTCGCTGCCGTAACCGAGACCGTCAAGCGCGGCTCGCACGTCACTGCGAGCATTGTCGTATGCCATGGGCGCAGCCGCAGTCGGATCGGTGATCGGTGCCTCCACGTCGGGCAGATCAAAACGCGGCTTCAGCTCCACCAGCATCCTCACCGCTGTTTTCGGGCCGATGCCTGGAACCATGCACAGCATGTCAACATCTTCGTTGGCCACAGCCCAGCGAAGCGCATCCGGGTTATGCACAGACAGAATCGCCAGCGCCAAGCTGGGTCCCACGCCGTGAGCGCTGATTAGAGCCTCGAAGGTGCGGCGCTCATCAAGCGTGGCGAACCCGTAAAGCGTTTGAGCGTCCTCGCGCACTATATGACAAACATGGACAAAGACTTCTGAACCGAGCCCACCGAGCGTTGCCGCAGTTCGGGGTGTCGCCTGCACCCGATAACCAACCCCGGCCACTTCCACCATCAGTTCAGCGTCGGGGCTTCGGGCCAGCAGCTCGCCCCGCAGTGATCCAATCATTGAGCATTAGCCGCAGCCACAACACGGCGGCTCACTACGGATGGCCCCACCACGGCAAGATGACACAAAGCCACCGCAACAGCGTCAGCGGCATCTGGGGGACGCAACATTTTCTTCAAACCGAGTAGCACTTTGACCATTTCGCCGACCTCCTCTTTGGCGGCACCGCCCCAACCTGCCACCGCCTGCTTGATCTCGTTTGGCGAGTATTCCACCACCTCGCATCCAGCAGCGGCCGACTCAGCCAGCACCACACCCAACGCCTCGCCCACCGACATTGCCGTGGCTGCGTTGCGCTGAAAAAGCACCCGCTCAACGGCCACCACGTCGGGTTTCAACTCGGCGATGAGTTCCCTGAAGTCGTGCTGCAGTTCGGCTAGACGCTGGGCACGGTCAGTGTCAGGAAGCGTGCAAAGCACGCCTGCGGCCTCGGCTACTGGTCGGCGTCGATTGCCTCCATCCTGGCGGACTGCGCCATAGCCACAACGCGAGAGTCCCGGGTCGATCCCCAAAACGAACATACGCGCGACTGTATTGAAATCCAGCTTCGCAGCCGCGGATACCACTGATGCTTCAGCCTGCTTCAACCGGAGCATGCAAGGTCCCCAGCGGAGATGCTCAACGGCGAAATGCTCAGCTAGCCAGTTCCTCCATGATGTCGTCACCAATATCGAAGTTGCTATACACATCTTGCACGTCATCAAGATCATCAATCATGTCCATCAGTTTCAGCACAGTCCGAGCGGTGGCGGGTTCGGTCACAGCCACAGTGCTGGTGGGCAACATGGTGAGGTCGGCGCTTTCGGGCGTGATCTCGGCTGCGACTAGAGCATCACGCACAGCATTGAGTTCACCTGCGGTGGTGGTAATACGCCACATGTCACCTTCGCTCTCTAGGTCTTCGGCACCCGCATCAAGTACCAGCATCATTAGTTCGTCCTCGTCTGTCGCTGACAACGGCACCTGCACAACGCCTTTTCGTTCGAACTGCCAGGCCACCGACCCAGGCTCGGCCAGTGTCCCGCCGTTGCGTGTCAAGGTGCTGCGAACCTCACTGCCGGTGCGGTTGCGGTTGTCGGTGAGGCATTCGATGTACAGCGCCACACCTCCTGGGGCGTATCCCTCGTAACTGATTGACTCGTAGCTGACCCCTTCAAGTTCGCCGGTGCCGCGCTTGACAGCACGTTCAATAGTGTCAAGCGGAACTGAGTTGTCGCGGGCCTTCTGATACATGGTTCGCAGAGTGGGATTGGCATCAGGGTCGCCACCACCTTGGCGTGCCGCTACCTCAACCTGCTTGATGAGCTTGGCGAAGAGCTTGCCTCTTTTGGCATCGGCTGCGCCTTTGCGATGCTTGATGGTCGCCCATTTGCTGTGACCGCTCACAGGTGGCAGGTTACTGCGCTGAGTGCCTGCATACCCGCAGATCTAAAGCCAGACCTAAACTGAAAGCTTGCGCCCTGTGCTAGGACATGGGCTGTCGGCATGGGATGTCGGCATGGGCTACCTCAAAGTTTTTTGGCGACAGCGACGGGCAGCCAGCCACGGAACTGCAAGCTATTATTTCAAACAAACACAAAATTGTTCAATAATATTTTTGCTCACTAAATATTTTGGCTAAATAACATACAATAATAAACTAAATAAAATGATTTTAGATAATTCCAGGGTTCCAATAGTCTCCGAGGTTTACCTCGACTACAACGCTTCGGCCCCCCTTGACCCTCGGGTTGCACAAGCAATGACCTCAGCAATGAGCGCAATCGGTAATGCCTCGTCTGTGCATCGCTTCGGCAGACGGCAAGCTATCGCCGTCGACGAAGCCCGCGAGCATGTAGCGGCTCTGGTAGGCGGTAGAGCATCAAGCGTGGTGTTCACCTCAGGTGCGACCGAAGCCAACAATCTGGCGCTGCGCGGAACTGCAGAAATTGCGGGGTCGAACAGACGACGAATCCTCGTCTCGGCTGTGGAGCACGCTTCGGTGTCACGCACCGCTCAACGCCTCGCCGAGCGCAGCGCAGCCACTCTTGACGTAATCGCAGTCACTGAAGGCGGTTTTGTGGATCCGACGGAGGCAGCCGACCTGCTTGACGACGACGTGATGATGGTGTCGGTTATGGCCGCTAACAGCGAGACCGGAGTTCTCAACTTGGTGGGTGAGATCGCTGAACAAGTGCATGCCGTCGGAGGGCTTATGCACTGTGATGCCACCCAAATGGCAGGTCGCTTGTCTTTTGATTTGGAGCAACTAGGAGTCGATCTGGTTTCTCTCAGTAGTCACAAGATCTGTGGTCCTGGTGGTGTGGGAGCGCTGGTCGGCACCCGAGATTCGCTGCAGCTGCTGGAACCTCTACTGCTCGGCGGCGGGCATGAGCGAGGTCTGCGCTCTGGTTCTCTCAACGTTGCCGGAATAGTCGGCTTCGGCGCTGCAGCTCGTATCGCCGCCGCTGAACGGGACTGTGAAGCTGCTGCACAGCAAATGTTGCGTGACCGGCTGGTAGCTGGCATCCAAGCCAACATTGCTGATGTAACGCAGAACGGCGACACTGCACGAAGCTTGCCAAACACTGCAAATCTGCGCTTTGAGGGTGCTGATGCCGAGGCTGTCATGGTGAACATGGATCATGTGGCGGTTTCGGCTGGCAGCGCCTGCAGTTCAGGCTCGATTGAACCGTCGGCGGTGTTGTTAGCTATGGGATTATCCCGTGAAGCGGCTTTTGAGTCGCTGCGTTTCAGCCTGGGACGCTTTACCACATCTAGCGACATCGAAGCTGTCATCGAAGCCACCAGCACCGCAGTGCAGCGGGTCCGTTCAATGACCTGAACAATGACACTATTAATTATTTAATGAGATGCTGAAGATAATTTCATGCCATTGAGTTTCAATCTGAAATTTTGGTAGCTAAAGTGTAACTATGGATATAAACACGGTCTCTCAGATCGTGACAGTCGTGCTAGCCGTGCTGTCTGTTATTTGGCACCAGCAACGCTCCACTGACAAACTACGCGACCGCCTAGACGATTCTGACCGTGAGCACCGCGCGGGCTTATCTGATGTGAAGGAACGACTGTCCCGCATTGAGGGCTACCTCCACATCGGCATGCCAAACGACCCAGAACCCGAAAACCCCGACACAAACCAAAAACCCAACCAGCCCAAACCATAACTCAGGCCGCCAGACGTGCTGCCTGGCTTTATGTCGGCTTCTTGCGGGGTCGGATCAGCTTTCAGCGACTGGAACGCTGGCAGGCTAGCTACGCAGGTGTTTACGCGCTCTGGCTAGCGGTGGTGATATTGGTGCTTCCGCCGGTGTTCGGGTTCGCTTGAGCGCCAGCCGCCGAAAGAGCTTCGTCGATCAGTTCCATCGGATGGCGCACGTCAAGCCCCGTCGCAGCTAGATGCAGCGAACAACCCGGGTTGGCGCTAGCCACAACTGATGCACCCGAGCGAGCTACCGACGCAGTCTTGCGTTCACGTATCGCTCGTGCGAGCTTCGGCTCCATCATTGAGTAAGCGCCACCAGCACCGCAGCACAAACCATCGTCATCAAGGTTGACTACCTCAGCCACGAAAGGTCGCAGCACTTCGGGTACCGCTTGATGCGCCCGCTGCACATGACGCAAATGGCAAGGATCCTGCACAGCCACGGTCAGCGGCAACGGCGTAACCTTGCCGCAGGCTTGCAGTTCATCGAGATGCTGTGCCAGCCATTCATGAACATCAAAGACCCTTGCCGAAAAGGCGCGAGCTTCGTCGCTGTCAAGCAGATGACCGTAATCCTTAAGCACCGCTCCGCATCCAGCTGCGTCCACCAGAATCGGGCGATCATCAGCTGAAAGCCCAGCCATCACCTGACGGGCCATGTCTTTAGTGTCAGATTCCAGCCCGGCGTGGATGTGCAAAGCTCCGCAGCACGGCGCTATCGCACCAGTGGGTTCCACACCCACCCCGGCAGCTTCCAAAACTCTCTGCACCGCTAAATGCACGTCTCTTTGCCAGGCATCCATCACGCAACCGGTGAACAGCCACACATCGTTGCCAGAAGTGCGCAGCGCAGGACGGCGAAGCGGCATCCTTGCGGGCAGGCCGAGACGGCGGGTAGGCACAAGCCTCAGCCGTATAGCCACCGCCAGCAGCGTTGAGCCAGCCAGCACCAAACGACGGCGACGTAGCATCGCCAAACCCCAACGCTGCCAGCGCGGCGTGATCCGTCCCGAGTCGGCCAAAGCGGCCCGCGTGCCTTCCATAAGGCGCCCAAAAGGCACAGCGCTCGGGCAGGCGGTCTCACAACCGCGGCATTGCACGCAGGTTTCCATTGATCGCAGCAGTTCATTAGTGATCGGCGCGTCGTCGTCTTGCACGGCACGCATCAAAGCGATGCGTCCACGGGGAGACTCGGTGTCACTTCCGGTGATAACGAATGTGGGGCAGTGAGGCAAACATAACCCGCATGACACACAAGAGTTCAGTTCATCGGTGTCTAAGCCGAGATGCATCAGTTCCCCTTAACAGTTATTGCGATCATCGACATCTAAGCCTTCTTGAGTGGGTCACGCCCAGGGTTCAAACGCCCAGAAGGGTCAAAACGCTGCTTGAAACGCCGATTAAGTTCCACCACGCCCGATGTCACTGGGCGCTGCGGCTGAGGCACCGATACATGCACTACCCCCACACCAATCTCAGCAACAAAACGCTCAGATGCCCCGTTGTGCCCGTTTAGATCAACTCCGACTGATGCGGCGTAATCGCCGAAAGCAGACGCTTCGGCTGGTGTGCAGATCCAGCGGTGCTGCGGCAGGTCTGGAGGGCCTGTTATGTCGCTGCAATCCTTGAAGTTGTTCATGTCTTCGTCCACGTCGGGTTCATAGCCGCTTAACAGCACCCACATGTCGCTGCCGTTCCACAACACTGATGCAGCAGTGTGACAGGATTTCACAGCAGCCAGATCAGCGTTACGGAGATGCACCCAGCGCTCAGTTTCGGGGATCGGGAAAGTGCGCAGCAACGCCTCACCCAACAATCCGAGAGTCCCCAGAGACCCCACCAGCAGCCTGCAGAGGTCAAAACCGCTGACGTTCTTGACGGTGGCCGCGCCACCGCTGGCGATCTGACCGTCAGCGCAGACATAACGAGCCTGCAACAGCGCCTCACGAACAGCACCTCGACCCAAGCGAGCGATGCTTGACTCACCGACCATCAAAGCTCCGCCGACGGTGCCGCCGTCGCGTTCAGGCAAAGCGGTGCGTTGCCCGGCGGCTGCAATCTCTTGATGCAAGTCGTTGACAGTGGTACCGGCACGCACTCGCACCGTCATTTCGGCTGGCTCAAACGCCACCACACCCACAGGTGCTTTCACTTCACGCGCACCTGGCGCAGGTTCGCCACCCAATGCCCAGCGGGTAGATCCGCCGCGTACACACACGGGACCGTCTGTGCCTATCTCAGCTGCGAAGGATTGCAGCGCAGCGTCATAGTCCGTCACTGGCTCAGCCCCACACGCCCGCAGCATCAGAGGCCCGCAAAGCGCTGATATCTGAGCAGCTGTGAGAGCTTGGCAGCACTTTGCCAGGGTTCATGCGACAATAAGGATCAAACGATGACCGCAGCCAGCTTTGCTGCTCCAAGTCAACCGCACTGAACATACGGTTCATGTAGTCGCGTTTTTCTACTCCGATGCCGTGCTCACCGGTGAGAGCACCGCCCATATCCAGCGACAACTCGATTATCTCACGGCCTGCCGCATGAACCCGCTCGCGCACTCCAGGCACCCGCGAGTCATATGCCAAAAGAGGATGCAGGTTGCCGTCGCCAGCATGGAACACGTTGAGAACGATCAGGTCATGGCGGTCGACGATCTCATAGATCCGCTCCAGCACTTCCACAAGTCGGGTGCGCGGCACCACAGTATCGTGCAAGTAGTAGTCGGGCATCACGTTAGCCACCGCACCAAAAGCGCTTTTGCGGCCCTTCCATAGTCGAGCCCGTTCGTCCTCGTCAGCAGCGGTGCGAACTGTCGCTGCCTGGTTGGCTTCAGCGACTTCGGCGATTCTCGCACCGGCGATAGCCACGCCACTTGGAGCACCGTCCACTTCCACAAGTAGCACCGCGGCAGCGTCTTTGGGGTAACCAGCTTGAGCGAAATCTTCCACAGCAGCCACGCAGCGCTGATCCATCATCTCAATCGCTGCGGGTACGATCCCGGCTGCGATGATGGCGCTGACTGTGGCCGCAGCGTTAGATACATCATCGAAAGCCAGCATCATGGTTCGCACTGCTGGCGGATTAGGCGTGAGACGCACCGCCACGGCTGTAGCCACACCACACATACCTTCGGAGCCGACAAAAGCTCCTCGCAGGTCATACCCCGCAGGTTCAGCAGTCAAATCGCCCAGAGTCACCACCGCAGCGTCCGACATCACTGCTTCAATAGCCAGCACATGAGCGCTGGTCACGCCGTATGCCAGACAGTGGGGGCCGCCTGAATTATTGGCAACATTGCCGCCGATAGTGCAAACGCTCTGACTGGAAGGATCCGGCGCGAAATGAACGCCGTACGGAGCTAAAGCCCGACTGAGATCAAGGTTGACTATGCCGGGCTGCACCCAAGCTATGCCGTTGTTGACATCAACCGACAGCAGCTTGTTCATACGGGTTGTGGACACCACCACCGGCCGTCCCAGAGGTGCAGCACCACCGGCGAGTCCAGTGCCAGCACCTCGCGGCGACACCGCCCGACCGTGGCGGATAGCCGCCTGCACGCAAGCTACGACATCCTCAGTGGATTCAGGGAAGCAGACCGGGCCAGCGTTACCTTCACGATAAATGGAAGCATCACGCGAGGCCAGATAACGCGCTGCGGTGTCGGCACGCACTCGATCAGCCCCCAAGGCACGAGCCAAGTCGGCGACCAGAGCTGTGTCATCGCTGTCAGCGGTGTCACTAGTTGCGCCCGAGTCAACAACCGATGTGACCTCATCGTGGCCACGCCGACGAGACTGCAACACACGACGGGTAGCGGCAAGCACAGAAACCATGCCCTAAACCCTAATACACGCTTGAACTAGCAACCCACTCTCAAGTGTGGCATCCCCGAGACTGCGAATTAAGAATTAGGATGACAGCAATGACCGCAACCGATATCTCGTCGTATCATCGGGCACCTGAGCAAGCACCCGAAGAGCCGCAGGGTTGCCCTTTCAACGATTTCAATCCTTTCGCAGCCGATTATCAGACCGACCCTTATGCAGTGCTTAACGGGCTGCGTGACACGCCAGTGTTTTACTCACGCAAGTTGGGTTACCTGGTAGTCACTCGCATGGCTGATGTCAGCGCAATCTTTTTGAATCCCGAAACGTTCGGCTCACAAAACGTGCAGGATCCAGTGTTTCCTCTCGGCCACGGCGCACAGTCGGTAGTGAGCGCGCCTGACTTCAACCCAGTGGCGGTGATGTCCAACCGTCAACCTCCTGACCACGGCCGGATCCGCAGCCACACTAAGCAGGGCTTCTCCAACCGCCGTATGCGCATTCTTGAGCCCTATATCCGCAGTCGTAGCCATGCCCTGGCTGACAAACTGTTGGCAGCAGGCTCACCTGCGGACTTTGCGTCGTTGTTCGCTCATCGGTTGCCCGGCGAGACGATCTTCCGCTTTATCGGATTCCCTTCAAGCGACGATGAGCAGCTCATGGAGTGGTGCTCTGACCGTCTGGCTTTTACTTGGGGCAAGCCTTCAGAAACCGAGCAGACCGAGATCGCCCAAAAGATGCTGGCCTACTGGCGCTACTGCCGCGACTTCGTAGCTTCCAAGGCCGACAATCCCGGCGATGATTTCACTTCAGAACTGCTGGCAGTGCATCACAGCAACCCTGAAGAACTCTCCCACCAAGAGGTTGAGTCGATCGTCTACGGCTTGTCGTTTGCGGGACATGAGATCGTCACCAACTTTTTGTCCAATGCGCTGATTTGCTTGCTGCCGAGGCGCAGCCAATGGAATGCTCTTTGTGCAGACCCGTCGCTTATCGCTGGCGCGCTTGAGGAGGTGCTGCGCTTCGAGTCGCCTCAAACCAGCTGGCGGCGAGTAACCAATCACGACACAGAAATTGCTGGCGTTAAAGTTCCGGCGGGAACCAACATTCTGCTGAGTTTGGCAGCCGCCAATCACGAGCCGGAATGCTTTGGCGATCCCGACCAATTCGACATTCACAGACCTGATGCTCGCAACCACATCTCTTTCGGCAAGGGCATCCACTTCTGCCTCGGGGCTCGGCTGGCACGTCTTGAAGCTGCTGTTGCTCTGGAGGTGCTAACCAAGCGTGTGCCGTCGCTGCGACTAGTAGAAGGACAGAGCTTGGAGCGCTTCGCCAACATCACCTTCCGCGGACCCAAGAGCCTGCTGGTGGCTTGGGATGAGCCGACTGGCTAGCCAGGGCAGCCGGTGAAACCTGGATCCGGTCCAGGCTGTTCGGGCGGAGCGAAGAAATCGTTCTCGGTGTCGGAAAGTTGTCTGAGCCTGCGCATCATCGCTCGGCGTTCAGCTTCCAGATAGAGGTAGCGCTGCACGTCGCTGGGAGTGTCGTCGCTCATGAACATGTCAATAGCCACAGGATCGCGGCACATCTCCTCTCGTATCTCTTTGCGAGTAACAGAGCCTGGGCGGAAGCGAGCATCTCGCAAACGTTTCATGTGTTGGCGGTACCAGCCGTTACGGGCGATCGGGACGATCAGACCCAGGTTGAACATGGTCAGTCCGAAGACCACCAGTGCTGCGCTTGTCAAAAATGATGACATTGCCTGCTTCTTCCTTCCTATTATACTTAGCCAAGTCCACCCAATCTGGACTTTTACTGTATTTTGAGTATATCTAATGTTTTTTCGTTTGCAATCTAGACTTGAGAAAAGCCGTTAGGCTCGCTCGGTCATGCCAACAGCCATCACCGGGACCGGGGTAGCAGTTCCGCCGAACGTCGTCACCAACGACGACCTGACCCGGATCATGGACACCACCGACGAATGGATCCGCTCGCGAACTGGAGTCGTGTCGCGGCGTTTCGTTGATCCCGGCATCGCAACTTCGGACCTAGCCGCAGAGGCAGTTCTGGCAGCGCTCAACGATGCCAGCATCAGCGGCGATGAAGTCAGTGCTGTGGTGTGTGCCACCATGACCCCTGACCGTCAAAACCCAGGCATCGCTGGCGCAGTGCAGCACAAGGCTGGCCTCGTTAATGCCTCGGTATTTGATATTCGCCAGCAGTGCGCTGGGTTCTTGTTCGGCTTAGACATTGGCGACATGCTGGTAAGCACAGGGCGCGCCGAGGTTGTGGTGGTGGTCGGCGCGGAAGTGCATGCGGGCTACCTGCCGTGGGGTGATGCTTGGGAGATTGTTCTAGGCAGAAGCGACCGCTGCCCCAGCAGCGAAGAACGGGCGCTGGCTACCGAGCATCGAGCCTGGAGCGTGCTGTTCGGTGACGGGGCCGGGGCCGTAGTGCTGCAGCAGCAGCCGATTAAGTCGCTTTCGACGCTAGAGACTGAAGGAATCCTGCACTCGGTGCTCAAAACCGACGGTGCCCACTCGGATCTGATTGAGGTTCCGGGCTTGGGATCAGCGCAGCGCCCCTACGCCGATGCTGCACAGATCGCCGCTGGTTTGCATCACCCGAAAATGAATGGCGGAGGGCTCTACCGGTTGGCAGTGGAAACCATGCCCGCAGCAGTGCGTGAAGCCCTTGAGGCGGCGCACTGCAAAGTTGATGACCTAGATCTGGTGGTAGCTCATCAAGCCAACGACCGCATCCTGGAAGGTGCCCGGCGACGCTTAGGGGTTGACGATGCTGTGATGCCTTCCAATATCGCGCATTGGGGCAACACCACAGCGGCCACTCTGCCGATCGCCTATCACGAAGCCCGCCAACAAGGACAAGTGACTCCCGGTGCTTTGGTGGCTTTCACCAGCTTCGGTGCCGGGGCGCACTGGGGAGCTTTGATCTACCGCGAGCCCGAAACCGCTGACAAATGCTGAGCGCATCGTGAGCGCTTTGGGGACTTTCGGTATAGCTGCGGCGGTCAGCGCATTGCTGGTGATCGGCTGCTGGTTGGTCAGCCTGATCAAACGCGACGCTTCAATCATTGATCCGTTGTGGTCACTAATCTTTGTGGCAATCGCTTGGGCGGTGTGGGGTTTCAGCGACGATGTCGGCGGGGGTCGGGCGACGCTGATGCTGGTGATGGTCACGATTTGGGGGCTGCGGTTGAGTATTCATTTGACTGTTCGCAAATGGGGCGAGCCTGAAGACTTCCGTTATCAGGCATTCCGGGCTCGCTGGCAGCCGTTCTGGTTGATGAGTTTGCCTGTTGTGTTCCTGCTGCAGGGTGTCTTGGCGTTGGTGGTATCGCTGCCTCTGCAAGCAGTCTTGAGCGATGCGGATTCATCGGGTTTGGGTTGGCTGGACTGGGTTGGTGCAACTATCTGGGCGGTGGGTTTGATCTTTGAGTCGGTCGGTGATGAACAGCTGCGCCGCTTCAAAGCCGACGAAGTCAACCGTGGCAAGGTTATGGATAAGGGCTTGTGGCGTTACACCCGTCATCCCAACTATTTCGGTGACAGCGTGGTGTGGTGGGGTATCTGGCTGGTAGCTGTCGCTGCTGGAGCGTGGTGGACCCTTTTAGGCCCGGTGTTGATGACATACCTGCTAGTTCGCGTGTCGGGAGTGGCGATGCTTGAGCGAAAAATCGGCAAGCGTCGCCCCGGCTACGACGGCTACATCGCCCGCACCAGCGCTTTTGTGCCAAGGCCACCTCGACGCTAAAGCTGGCCTGATAGCGCCTAGTTGTAGTCCAGTCCCGTTTTTGACGTAGTTGACCGCATATAGCACGGTAACTGCATCAAGAATGGGTTGGAACTTTCTTGTAGACACGCGATCTGCGGAACTCTTTGATCACGCCTGTGCTTGAGGCCACCAGCACCGCACCACCGATCATGGTCAACAGCGCGCCGACACCGGTCAGATAACTGGGATCAGCCGAACGAACATGAGTAGCGACCCAGGCCAGCGCAACGCAGCAGACACCGACACCGAGACCCGCGACCACAGCGCTATAGATCCACTGCCTTTGTTCGTTGCGACGTAAAACTCCCACAGCAGGCACACTCGCTGCCAAGCCCAGAGCCGCAACAATCACTGAAAGAGTGCCCAGGCCGGGGCCGGAGCTACTGACACCGTCGGTTACTACCAGCCTTTCGGTGGCGAGTTGTGAAGAGAGCGCAGCTATTTCCGCGGCTACCACCCCAGCCTGGGTGGGATCAGCGGCTGCTTTGGCTCTCAGTTCCTCTATGAGTGCCTCGGTCTCAGCAGTTATCACCACGTCACTGCGCTGATCGAAGCTCCATCCCGACACGGCACCCACAGCCACGAGCGACCCAGCCAACACAGCGGCGGCTAGACGACCCCAGCTGGGCCTTGCACTCAGGGAACGCTTCGGCGAACACGGCGCTACGCGTATCCACGAAACCGCTCCCAACGAAGCAAGCAGCGCTCCCCCGAAAGCCGCGAACGCTCCAGAGCCGACGCTGTATTCGACGGCATTGTCAGTAGGCGAAGCCAACAGATAACAGGCTGTCAGCACCAGCAGCGCCAGCGACATGAGCACTGCGCCGTCGCTGCTCCAGAGTCTAGGCCCGCGCCCCGCAGAGATCAGCGTGGAAACAGTCGCAGCAGCGATCATCAGACCCAAGCCCAGAGTCAAATAGCCGAACCATGAGCCTCCAGATGCCGAGAGTCCGCTGAAGGATTCGCCGATTAGATCTTCATCAGCCCGTCGCCCGTAGGCACTGATAAACCCTGCGTCATTGCTCCAAGTCATAAACACTGACACGACAGCGATCAGCCCGCCAGCGGCTGTTACCAAAGCCGAGCGCCGCTCCCGCGAACCGACAGCAGCGAAAGGTGGCTCAGTGTCTTCGGCGGGCTGAGCGTCAGGTGCAGCGCTGTCGGTGCCAAGCAGTTCTTCGGGATCACGGCGATGCATCCAGGCAAGCCTGACACGCTTGAACAAGCCGATGCCTTCGGTTCCTTCAGGTTGCGAGATTCGGTCCAGCACTACCGCAACCAAAAAGAACGCCAATCCGCTGGACATGCCTTTGGCAACATCTTGAGTAGAGACCGCTTGGAACAGCACCAAACCCAAACCTCCAGCAGCCATGATGGCCGCGATACCCAACATCGATATAGCCAACAGCAAGGTCTGGTTGATGCCGGTCATGATGGCGGGCCGAGCCAGCGGCAGTTGCACATCGGTCAGCACCCGCCATTCGGGCGCACCGTAGGCGCGGCTCGCCTCCACCACATCTTCAGGCACTTGACGAACCCCGAGATTGGTTAGACGAACCAGCGGCGGCAATGCGAACACCATCGTCACCATCGTGGCCGACACTGTGCCAATGCCGAAAAAGAATATGAACGGCAGCATGTAAACGAATGAATGCACTACCTGCATTCCGTCCAGCACCGGCCGAACGACACGCCAAATCCCGTCAACTCGTCCGCAGGCAACACCGAGAGGTATGCCAATGACCACGCACAACAGCACCGCCACACCCACAAAGCCAATAGTGCGAGCGGTCTGGAACCAGTAATTATTGCCCAAAATGGCGCACAAGCTCAAAGCGACCGCCGCAAAGGCACCGACCTTCACGTTGCGTGCCAGAGTGCCGATAAAGAAGAACGCGGCCACTACTAGCACCCAAGGTGCAGGCTCCAGCACGTCTTCTACTAGGAACCCGATCAACAAGTTGAAGGGCCATTCGATGACGGAAAGCGGCCACTCCAACCTCACCGCGATCCAGTCCACGGCCTGATCGCCCCAGGCACCCACAGGTATTTCGAACTGATCCAGGACTTCGTCGTCAAAGAACCCTGGATCTGGCGAATCGGAGTTGCTCTGCTGAGCCTGTAGGGCTACTTGGTGAACCTGCGACATCATTGCGATGCCGCCGTTGCGGTGCCTGCCGCTCCAGCAGGGGACTTCACCGTCTCAGATTTCACCGTCTCAGATTTTGCTGTCTCAGATTTCGCCACTTCAGGCGATATCGCCGAGTCATCGGAGGCGGCTGACAGATCGACATCGTAGACCTCACCACGGCGGAACTCTCTGAGCACTGCGGCTGCTGTCGCTACCAGAGTCAGCCCTCCCACAACAGCCAGAAACGAGCCGACCCCGCTGACGTAACCACTGTCCGCGGAGCGAACATGGGTTAACACCCAACCCAGACCGACACAAGCCGCACCTGAGCCGATGCCTGCGGTTACCGAACTCCAGAGCCACTGGCGATGCTCGTCGCGCCCAAACACTCCAGCTGCTGGCAATGCAGCAGCCAAAGCGGCTAGGGCCGCTAGTAACACCCAGATTCCTAGGCCAGCGCCAGCGCTGCTGATCCCGTTGATGATGACTCGGCCTCCGTCGACTATTTCAGGTCTCAGCCCCAGATCATCGGCATCGCGTTCGTCGAAACTCCAAGCCGAGACGGCCGCCACTCCCAAAGTCGCCGCAGCGAAAGCTGCACCTGCGATACGGCCCCAGGCGATCTTGGCTTTGAGCGGACGGGTCGCTACATGCGGTGCCGCTCGGATCCACAACAGCGACCCCAACGACGCGACTACGGCACCGCCAAGAGCTATCCATGCGCCAACACCCACGCTGTAGCCGACAGTGTTGTCATCAGGCGAAGCCGCCAGATAGCTGATCATCATTACCAGCGCTGCCAGCGACGCGATCACGGCGCTGTCCACAGCCAGCCACCGCGGAGTGCGGGCTGACGCGAACCTTGCCACCGCCGCAGCAGCCACTACCTGCGATCCCAACAACAGCGCCAGAATTGCAAACCAGGAACCTCCCGATGCCGACAAGCCTGTGAAGGACTCACCCGAGCGTTGCTGGTCCGTGGCACGCCCGAAAGCACTCAAGAAGCCTGCGTCGCTGTTCCACACCAGAAACACCGAAAAAATTGTCAACAATCCCCCGACAGCAGTCACCACAAGGGCACGCCTCTCAGCAACACTAAGCGGCACCAAACGTCCAGATGGGTGCCCAGAATCCACCACGGGCGTAGTGCCGATTTCGGATCGGCGACTCTCCAGCAGAGCCTCAGGATTACGTCGCTGAGTCCAGGATTGGCGCATACGGCGAATCAAGCCCCCTGACTGTGACCCCTCAGGCTGAGAAATCCGGTCGAACACCACCGCCACTAGATAGAAAGCCAGCCCTCCGGCCACGCCCTCGGTCACGCTTTGACGGCTAATCGCACCGAACAGCAGCGCACCCAAACCTTGAGCCCCCATAATCGCAGCGATACCCAGCATTGATATGGCTAACAGCAGGGTCTGGTTGACTCCAGTCATGATGGCGGCACGAGCCAAAGGCAGTTGCACATCAATCAGCACCCGCCATTCAGGCGCGCCGTATGCCCGGGATGCCTCCACCACATCGTCGGGCACTTGGCGAATCCCGAGGTTGGTGAGACGTACCAACGGTGGCAACGCAAAAGCCATGGTCACGATAGTGGCACCCACATTGCCGATACCGAAGAAGGCAATGAACGGCAGCATGTAAACGAAAGCGTGAACCACCTGCATGGCATCAAGCACCGGTCTCACGATCCGCCAAGCGGTATCTACCCGCGCGCAAAGTATTCCTAAGGGAATCCCGATCACCACACACAACAGCACCGCCACCACCACAAATCCGATGGTCTCAATGGTGGCATCCCAGTATCTAGGGCCGAGCAACCCGCAAAACGACAAGGCAGCCGCAGCAAAAATGCCGACACGGATGTTGCGTGCCAAGGTTCCGATCACGAAGAAGGCGACAACAACCCAGAACCAAGAGACCGGCTCCATGATGTCTCGAACGAGTAGATCGTTGAGCGTCGTGAACGGCCATTTGATGGCTGACAGCAGCCACCGTAGGTTGTCAAGGATCCAGTCAATCGCTTGACCCATCCAGTCGCCGAACGGGACGTAGAACTCGTCCAAGACACCGTTGTCGCTGAACCCGTATTCGGGAAGCTCGTTTCTGCCGGTGTCGGCCTGAGCAAACAAGCTCACATGAACACTTCTCGTTCGAAGTCGTCAATAAGGTCCTCCACCCGACCCATCTCTTTGAGGATGTGGCGAGGATCAAGGTTGCCGATGAGCTGCCCAGAGTCATCAACCACAGCAATCGAAAGGCCTCGGCCCGCAGCGGCATAAAGCTCGTTGAGAGTGGCATCGGGGGCGCACTTGTCGAAATCTTTGCGTATCGCTGCGTTTAGGTCATCCGAGCCCATCGATAGCACTCTGAGAGAGTCGGCCGCGGTCAGCAGCGCCGTCGGCCTGCCGTCAGTGTCGCAGCAGAACCGTCCGATCACATCGTCTATCTGTTTGAACGCATCGCTGAGTGAGGCACCGGTTTTGATGGGCTTGGGGTCAGTCATCACTTCGTGAGCCTGGATCACCCGTCCCTGATCAACGTCCTGCACGAACTCGGCCACGTAGCCGGTGGCAGGCTGGGTAAGGATCTCCTCGGGCGTGCCGATCTGCACGACTGCGCCGTCTTTCATGATGCAAACTCGGTCACCTAGGCGCAGCGCCTCGTTGAGGTCGTGGGTGATGAACAGGATCGTCTTGTGGAGTTCGCCTTGAATTTCCATCATTTCATCCTGCATCTGGCGGCGGATCAACGGATCAAGAGCGCTGAAGGCTTCGTCCATCAACAAAATGTCGGGATCCGCGGCAAGCCCACGAGCCAGACCAACCCGCTGCTGCATGCCTCCAGACAGTTCCGCAGGGAAGCGCTGAGCGTAGGCACCGAGCCCCACCAGCGACAGCGCTTGGTGGGCAGCCTCCTCACGGGTTTTGCGATCGACTCCCTGCACTTTTAGGCCGTAGCCCACGTTGTCAATAACTCGGCGGTGAGGGAACAGCGCAAAATGCTGGAACACCATGCCCATGTGCTGGCGGCGGAAGGCTTGCAGTTCCGAACCCTCCAGTGCCTGCACATCGGTGCCGTTGACGATGACTGAGCCGTGGGTGACTTGATGGAGTTTGTTGACAGTGCGCAGTGCAGTCGACTTGCCCGAACCCGACAAGCCCATCACCACGAAGATCTCGCCCTTGTTGACTCTGAAGGACACGTCGCTGAGGCCGACCACATGGCCGGTCTCGGACTGCACCTGGTTTTTGCCGACACCTGATCTTGCTAGCTCTAAGGCCCGCCCCTGCGGCTGAGTGCCGAAAATCTTGAAGACCTCTTCAAGGACAATGATTTCTTCGTCGGATCCTTGACTGATGGATTGCCGTGTGCTGGATTCCCGTGTATCAGATTCTGGGTTGCCAGATTCTCGCTTGTTGGGTTCTTGGTTGTTGGTCATGTCAGAACTCGACACGTCAGTACTACTCCCAGTGTTGACCAGCCGCTACCGTAGTGCCTTGCGCTGCCACGGTGTGGGCTTGGCGCTGAACGTCCCAGGGTTGAGGTTTGGATCGCATGCCTGACAAAACAGCTAACACCAGCCAGCAGCCGCCGCTTGACGAGGAGACAGCGGCAGCGCTAACGCTTTATAACACTTACCTGATCGCTGACCGCGAACAGCAGGCTCACGAGAAGGCCGTGAAGAAAGCCGAGCAGGCCAAGGACGCTGCAGCCGCAGCGGTACGCAAGCTGAATGAGCGCAAAGTGTCTGGTGCCGAAGCGGCCGAGGCCGAAAAGAACTATCGCGAGGCGGTTGAGGCGCTTCAGCATCTGCGTGACGGCACTGCAATCACCCCAGATACCGATGACACCGAAGCTGACGACAGCACCGTCGCCGACGACAGCACCGTCGCCGACGACACAGATGACGCTGACACCGAAACTGAAAACGAAGACGAGGCCGCCGAAAGCAGCCCAGATGAGGCACCTGACACAAACCATTAGCGCTCTAGGGGTGCCGCTAGCCTGAGCAGCCGTGACCGCAGGTGCCAACAGCCCTTACCCGTCGGTTGGGAGTGCTGATTTTCCGGCCATAGAAAGCCGTGTGCTGGCCCGCTGGAAGGCTGCTAAAACCTTCGAGCATTCGGTTACGGCCCGGCCAGCGGAGCAGGACTGGGTCTTCTACGACGGCCCGCCCTTCGCCAACGGACTACCCCATCACGGGCATCTTTTGACCGGCTACGTCAAAGACGTGGTGCCCCGCTACCAGACCATGCGCGGCAACCGCGTCGAGCGGCGCTTCGGCTGGGACTGTCACGGCCTACCCGCTGAAATGGAGACCGAACAAGAACTCGGCATCTCTGGGCGCAGTGCCGTGCAGGCATTTGGCGTAGCTGAGTTCAATCAGCATTGTCGTCAATCCGTGCTGCGCTACACCAAAGAATGGCAAGAAACGGTCACCCGCCAAGCCCGCTGGGTCGACTTTGGCAACGACTACAAAACCATGGACTTGCCTTACATGGAGTCAGTCATGTGGGCTTTCGCCCAACTACACCGCCAAGGGCTGGTGTATGAGGCTTACCGGGTGATGCCTTACTCGTGGGGTGCCGAGACACCGCTGTCGAACTTCGAGATCCGCCTTGACGATGCCACTAGACCCCGCCAAGATCCGGCCGTCACCGTGGCTTTCGACCTGCAAGCCGCGCCCGGTGACCCTGGATCAATGAAGCTCCTCGCCTGGACTACCACCCCGTGGACTCTGCCTTCGAATCTGGCGCTGGCAGTGGGGCCTGACATTGACTACGCGGTCTTGGAACATGACGGCACTCACTATGTGCTAGCCGAAGCAACCGTCGGCGCTTATGAAGCTCAGTTTTCGCAGGCACGCCGCGTCGGCACCATCTCGGGCACTGAACTCGCAGGACGCAGCTACAGCCCGCTGTTTGATTATTTTGCGCATCGCCGCGAAGCGTTCCGTGTGCTGACTGCGGATTTCGTCGACACCAGCGAAGGCACCGGCATTGTTCACATGGCTCCAGGATTCGGTGCCGAAGATCAGGAAGTGTGCGAAGCTAACGGTGTCGCTATCGGCGATGCTGTGCCGGTCGACGATCAGGGTCGCTTCACCGAAGCTGTCAGCGACTGGGCGGGTATCAACGTGTTTGAAGCCAACACCGGCATCATCCGCCGCCTCAAAGACGCAGGCCGTGTGGTTCGCCACGATAGTTACGAACACAACTACCCCTTCTGCTGGCGCACCGACACGCCGATCATCTATAAGGCCATCAACAGCTGGTATGTGCAGGTCACAGCGGTTCGTGACCGTCTGATTGAGCTAAACCAGCAGATCAACTGGGTGCCAGGTCATGTGCGTGACGGACGTTTCGGTATGTGGCTTGAAGGTGCCCGGGACTGGTCGATAAGCCGCAACCGCTTCTGGGGTTCTCCCATTCCAGTGTGGCGCAGCGACAACCCCAACTATCCCCGCAGCGATGTCTACGGATCACTTGACGAACTTGAGCGCGACTTCGGTGTGCGTCCCAAAGACCTGCATCGACCCTTCATCGACGAACTCATCAGACCCAATCCCGACGACCCGACCGGCAAGTCAATGATGCGACGAGTGCCAGAAGTGCTCGACTGCTGGTTCGAGTCGGGTTCGATGCCTTTTGCACAGGTGCATTACCCCTTCGAAAACGCTGAATGGTTCGAGAACCATTTTCCGGCTGATTTCATCGTCGAATACATCAATCAGACCCGCGGCTGGTTCTACACGCTGCATGTGCTCGCTGGGGCTTTATTTGACCGGCCCGCTTTCTCCAACGTGATCTGTCACGGCATCCTGCTTGCAGCCGACGGAACCAAACTCGCAAAGAAGCGACGCAACTACACCGAGCCCAGCGAGATTTTCAACAAGCAAGGCTCAGATGCCATGCGCTGGTATCTGATGTCAGCCAACATCGTGCGCGGCGGTGATCTGAGAATAAGCGACGAAGGCATCGACGAGGTCACCCGTCAGATACTTCTGCCTGTCTGGAACGCCTATTCGTTTTTCACGATCTACGCAAACGCCGAGGGATACGCCGCACAGAAGCGCACCGACTCAAGCGACATGCTTGACCGTTACATCTTGGCACGCACCCGCATCATGGTGGATCGAGTTACCGAGTCGATGGATGCCTATGACCTGCCAGGCAGCGCCGCTGAGATCGAAGCTTTCATTGATGCTTTGAATAACTGGTATATACGCCGCTCGCGCGATCGTTTCTGGAACGCTGGCGGCGGCGATACCGACCGGGCCGCATTCGACACGCTCTATGTGGTGCTCACCACCCTCACCAGAGTGGCGGCACCGTTCCTACCGATGATCACTGAAGAAATCCACGGCGGGCTGTGTGCTGGGGAGTCGGTGCATCTCTGCGACTGGCCTGACCCCGATGCCGAGAATCTGCCTGCCGATGAGGCGCTAGTGAACCGCATGGAACGCTTGCGCGATGCCGCCTCAGCAGCATTGCGGGTGCGTGAAGACACTCGACTGCGGGTACGTCTGCCGTTGGCTCGGGCCACTGTGGCAGGCGAAGGTGCCGAGGATCTGGCACCGCTTGTGGATCTACTGAGCGAAGAGATCAACGTCAAGACTGTCGTATTGACCGATGATCTACAAGCTCACGCCTCGCTGGTGCTGCGACCCGACGGAGCGGTGCTGGGGCCGCAGTTGGGCGGGTCCGTGCAGGAGGTGTTCGCTGCGGCAAAGTCGGGAGCTTGGGCTCGCAACACTGACGGCACCGTCACTGCTGCAGGTCATGTGCTGCCAGTGGGCAGCTTTGAGATGTCTGTGGAGGCTTCCGATGACGGAGCCGCAGCCGCTTTGCAGTCTGGTGATGCGGTGGTCGTGCTCGACACCGCGGTCACAGCCGAACTGGAGGCCGAAGGATGGGCTCGAGACGCGGTCAGGGCAATCCAGGACTGCCGCCGTATTGACGGATATGTGGTCACCGACCGCATCAAAGTAACGCTGGCGCTGGCAGTACCCGAACAGTCAGCCGCTTTAGAGCAATGGCGCAACTACATCGCTGAACAGGTGCTGGCTGTCGAACTGCAAATCATGACTCTGTCGCCCAACAGCGAAACTGTCGAAGAGGCCCAAGACGCTGGCTTCATAAGCCATGACGTGATCATCGACGGCCAACAGGCACACTGCCACCTCGCCCCCGCTCTGGCGCAGCGTCAACGCCCGCTGCCTTAGTTTTTAGGCTTCAGACTTTTTTACCTTTTTTACGCTTCGTGCACGGGTGGCTAGTCAGATTCGATGCGGCGGCCTTCTTCTACTAGGTTGATCTCCCAGATCACCTTGTCGAGAGCATCAGCAGAAGTGATAGTCGGGAATCTCAACGGGTTCTCCTGAGTCACGCAGGTGGGCAGAGGCGACAGGATCGTCCAGGGCGTGGGATGCGCGAACTGCACCACCGAATAGCGGTCTCCTGACTGACCCTCAGCCGCTACCACCCGATGAATCCCTGCGCCAATCATCCCGTTGCTGAGATGCTCGAGCATCATGCCCGTGTTGATGATGGCGCTGCCTTCAGGCGGCGCTGCGTCTACCCAGCCCGAGTCGGTATGCACCTGTAAGCCAGCAGCGGTGGCTCTGGGCAACATGGTGATCAAATTGATGTCGCCGTGCTCTGCTGCCCACACGAAATCTTCGCCCGGTGCTGTGGTCATCGGCGGGTAGTGGATCGCCCGAGTCAGGGTCGCGCCATAAGCGAGCATCGCATCAAAGAATTCTTCATGAGCGCCGAGCCCAACAGCAATAATCCGCAGCACGCGCCGCTGAACGTCAAGCACTCTGGCATGAAACGACAGCAACAGCTCGGTCACGCCGGGCTGATCAGCCTCAGGCAGAGCTGGCGGCCCGTAGCGATGCGGGTAACGCTGCCGCAGCGGATGTCCCGCAGGCGCTGGCTCACCCCAGTTGAGCATCTCCTTAAGATCGGGCACATCTGAGCTGGCCGCTGTCTCCACCATCATCGGCGTATAGCCGGTCTCACCGCGAGCTCCCTCCACGATGTAACTGTCCTTGCGCTGTTGGGGAAGCTCAAAAAAGGTTTGGAGCTGGCCGTAGGCCTCGTCAATGAGTCCTGAACCCAGGTCATGTGCCACATAAACGAACCCGGTGGCGAGACTACGCATCACACCGTCAACCACAGCGTCTCGCTGGCTCGCTGAGCCTTGCTCAAACGCTGCCAAATCTACGTCAAGGATCTCCACAACGCGACATACTAGCCGCGATCACTGTCGGCTACAGGTGCTCTGACCTGCATGTTCTCTAACAGATCCGAAATAATTTGACAAGGGTGTAGTTACGATGCTGTAATTAGCTGTTCAGGTCTTGCTAGACTAAGTTCAATTAAGATCTGGAAGCAGTCTGAGAGCAGTGGTTGTCCGAGATTCTCGCAACGAGATCTTCTCACTGGGATACGGTGTGAGATGAAGCGAAGAATTTCGACCCCAAAGCAAAGCCTGCAACACGAAAAGAACTGTAAAACATTCGTAAAAGCATCAAATACATGCTTACTTCACCGTCGATGGGAGGATTTCAAGGTGACTATGGCCCAAGACCTGCTGACACCAGTAGTCGGAACTCACCAGGCAGAAACAATGCCGACCACCATGCGAGTCCGCAAGCGCAACGGCAGTCTTGAGCCGGTTGATGTCAACAAGATCGTTAATGCGGTGGCCCAAGCCGCGGAGGGACTACTCGGCGTAGATCCCCTGACCATCAGCACCCGCACCATCTCAGCTCTCGCCGACGGTGCCACCACACGCCAACTAGACGAGTTGAGCATCCGCACCGCGGCCGGGCTGATCGTGGAAGAGCCCAACTATTCCAAACTCGCAGCCCGAATGCTCGCCACCTACATCGACAAAGAGGTCCGCAACCAGAACATTCCCTGGTTTTCAGAGTCCGTGGAAGCAGGACACAAGCTCGGCCTGATCAGCGACGAGACCGCCGCATTCGTTAGAGCCCACTCCCCCAGCCTCAACGCCGCCGTTGACTCGCGCCGTGACCGCAACTTTGAGTTCTTCGGCCTGCGAACCGTATATGACCGTTATCTGCTGCGCCACCCCGACAGTCGACTGGTGATCGAAACGCCGCAGTATTTTATGTTGCGTGTCGCTTGCGGCTTGAGTTCCGAGCCCGGCGAGGCGATCCGCTTCTACGACCTGATCTCGTCGCTGGCCTACCTGCCATCTAGTCCGACCCTGTTCAACTCTGGCACCGTGCATCCCCAGATGTCGAGTTGCTATCTGCTTGACTCGCCCGAAGACTCACTGGAAGGTATCTACAAGCGCTACGCCGACATTGCCCGGCTCTCCAAATACGCAGGCGGCATCGGCGTGGGCTGGCACCGAGTGCGTTCCAAAGGGTCGCTAATCCGGGGAACTAACGGTCTGTCTAACGGCATCGTTCCCTGGCTAAAAACCCTCGATTCCTCTGTGGCCGCAGTCAATCAGGGGGGGCGTCGCAAGGGGGCTGCTTGCGTCTACCTAGAGTCTTGGCACGCCGATATTGAGCAGTTCTTAGAGTTGCGCGACAACACCGGCGACCACTCGCGGCGCACCCACAACATCAATATCGCTAACTGGGTTCCTGACCTGTTCATGGAGCGCGTCGAGAAGGACTGGCAGTGGAGCTTGTTTGACCCCAAGAAGGTGCCGGAACTGACCGACACCTACGGCGAAGAGTTCCGCGCTGTCTACGAGAAAGCCGAAGCCGACGGACTCTTCGAGTCACAAATCTCAGCACGCCAGCTTTATACACAGATGATGCGAACACTGGCCGAGACCGGCAACGGCTGGATGACCTTCAAGGATGCTTCCAACACTAAATGCAACCAAACCGGCCCCAGTTCCAGCCCCAGTTCTGGCACCGACCTCAACAACGGCACTGGCACCTCCGCCAGCACCGAAGCCAGTGATTCCAGCGGCACCAACGACCGCAACCGTGTAGTGCATCTATCCAACCTATGCACCGAGATCATTGAGGTCACCAGCGCTCAAGAGACCGCAGTCTGCAATCTGGGCTCGATCAATCTCGCTGCCTTCGTGCTTAGCGGCAACAGCAGCGACCCTTCATCTAACGGCACCAACGGCTCAGTCGAACCCACGCTGAGCTTCGACTTCGAACGCCTCGGTGAGGTGGTTCGGCAGGTGATCGGCTTCCTTGATCGAGTGATCGACATCAACTACTACCCCACCGAAGAGTCAGGGGACTCCAACAGGCGGTGGCGACCGGTAGGGCTTGGCCTGATGGGACTGCAAGACGTGTTCTTCAAGCTGGGGTTGGCCTTCGACTCTTCTGAGGCCCGCGATCTCAGCACCCGCATCTCATCAGAGATCTACTTCAACGCCTTGTGGGCCTCCACTGAACTGGCCGAAGCCGAAGGCCCACATCCTGGATTCGCTGACACTAGAGCCGCTGCCGGTGCCTTACAGTTCGATCTATGGGGGATTCAGCCGAGCGATCCTGAACGCTGGGCACCGCTGCGGGAGCGAATCGCCGAGCACGGTTTGCGCAACTCGCTTCTGATCGCTATCGCCCCCACCGCCACTATCGCAGCCATAGCGGGCTGTTATGAGTGCATCGAACCGCAGGTCTCTAACCTGTTCAAGCGCGAAACCCTCTCAGGGGAGTTCATGCAAGTCAACCGTTATCTCGTGGCTGAGCTCAAAGCGCGAGGGCTGTGGACCAACAAGATGATCGCCGAAGTCAAGAAGGCTGAAGGCTCAATCCAGCAAATAGAGGACATGCCCGAAGATCTTCGGGCGATCTATCGCACCGCTTGGGAGATACCGCAACGCTCGCTGATAGAAATGGCCGCTGGTCGCGGGGCTTACATTGATCAGAGCCAGTCACTGAACCTTTTCATGGAGTCCCCCACAATCGGAAAGCTTTCGTCAATGTATATGCACGCTTGGAGGCAAGGATTGAAAACTACCTACTACCTGAGATCACGGCCAGCCACCCGCATCAACCATGCCACCACTAACGACACGGTTACCCCCGCTGTCAGTTCCGAAGGTGATACCTCAGCGCTGGCTTGCTCACTAGAAAACCCCGAGACCTGCGAGGCGTGCGACTGATGGCTATCACCGACATTACTGACTCTTTCGACTTCGATAACCAGTCTTCCCGCAGTGCCAGAGCCTCTACCATCGACAAGCCTGCTCCCGACGAAGATGAACTCCTAGCCGAACCTCAGCCCACCCAAAACTTGACCAAGGCCAACATTTTGGATCCAGGCTTCGACTTGACGTTGCGCCCGATGCGCTACCCGCAGTTCTTCGAGATGTACCGTGATGCCATCAAGAACACTTGGACTGTTGAGGAGATTGACTTCTCCGATGACCTAGTCGATCTCGATCGCAAACTGATGCCCGCCGAGAAGCATCTGATACGGCGACTTGTAGCCTTTTTTGCTACCGGCGACTCAATCGTTGCCAACAATCTGGTGCTCAACCTTTACGAGCACATCAATGCTCCCGAAGCGCGGATGTATTTATCGCGTCAGCTCTATGAGGAAGCGCTGCATGTTCAGTTCTATTTGAACCTTCTCGACAACTACATCCCTGATCACGACGAACGCGCTGAAGCTTTCGCTGCTATAGAGAACATTCCTTCCATCAAATCTAAGGCCGATTTCTGCTTCAAATGGATGGACTCGGTGGGTGACGGGCCGCTGCACACCGTGGCTGACCGCCGCCGCTTCTTGCTCAACCTGATCTGCTTTGCGGCGTGCATTGAGGGCTTGTTCTTCTTTGCTGCTTTCGCCTACGTCTACTTTCTGAGATCGAAGGGTCTGCTCAACGGTCTAGCTGCTGGCACCAACTGGGTGTTCCGCGACGAGTCGATGCACATGAACTTCGCTTTCGAGGTGATCCGCACTGTGCGTGCCGAAGAGCCCGAACTATTCGATGAGCAGCTCAACTCCGACATTGTCGACATGCTGTGCGAAGCCGTTAATGCCGAGCTCCAGTTCGCAGAGGATCTGCTAGGTGAGGGCGTGCCGGGCATGTCGGTGGCCGACACCCGGTCGTATCTGCAATACGTAGCCGATCAGCGCCTCATGCAGTTGGGCCTGCCGCCCCATTTCGGCAGCCGCAACCCGTTCTCGTTCATGGAACTACAAGATGTGCAGGAACTGTCCAACTTCTTTGAGCGCACCGTGTCGGCTTATCAGATGGGTGTCAAAGGTGAAGTGTCCTTTGATGAGGACTTCTGACCAACAAGTCAAGCCGCAGTCGCCACTGCGGTCGAATCTTTTGAGCAAGCTCTTGAATACCGGTTCAAGCCTCGGCTAATGTCTGACAATGTGGATCACAAGATACCTATGACGCAATGCTGAGATTCGCTGAAGAGATCGTTCTGCTGTCGTTGCGTGACGACGACGGCAAGTTTGTGCCGGTGCCGGTGACATCCATGCAGCATGCTTTGGCTGGGGCGGTGCTAATGGACTTGGCGCTTGAGAACCGCATTGATACTGATCCCGAGAACCTGATTCTTATTGACTCCACCCCAGTGGACGACAGCTTGCTTGACCCAACCTTGGAGATGATCTCTTCGGGTGGTCAGCGTGATGCCCGCTACTGGATCGAACAAGTCGCTAGGAAAGGCGACGAGATCCGCTCCGAGGCGCTCAACCGGCTTATAGAGCGAGGCATCCTTGAACAGCACGAGGAGCGGTTCTTGTGGGTTTTTAGGTCTCGGCGCTATCCGATGATCGACGGCCGTGAAGAGCGCGAAGTCAAGCTGCGTATCATGGGTGTGCTCCTCAGCGATGACCTCCCCGACCCGCGCGACATTGTCATCATCTGCCTCGCTGATGCTTGCGGGATTCTGCGTCACCTGATGCCCAAACGCGAACTTGACTCAGTGCGTGACCGCATTGAGCAGGTACGGAAACTGGATCTGATCGGTCAAGCCATGACCCAAGCAATCCACGACATTGAGTTGTGGCTCGCCACTGGACGAATAGAGGGCCGCATCTTCTAATCTGCCATTGCGTTAGCGGCCCAGCCATCGCGTTAGCGGCCCGCTGATGCAGCGATTCGAGCGAGTTCTGTTGGAACTGCTCAACATTACGGCGCTATGCATGCGCTTGTGACTCGTCGGAGACCCGACCTATTTTGTGTTTTGCGGTTACGCGACTTTGGAGTGCCAGAATGCACGGAGTTCGCGCATGGTTGTCAGCGTGAAGGGTTGAGAGTTGAGCCAGTCCCTCCACTCGATAGTGCCGAACAGTTCATACTCGTCGGTGCGGACATGGAACTGGTCGGGCTCTATGACTTCTATCTCGGCACCGCCGGGCACGGTGGGGTGGAAAGCGCAATACACCAAACCGCCGGTACGGCCAGCAACTTTGCTGAGCATCGCCCGATAGTCGACCGGCTCATGGCGCAGGCGACAGAAGTCCGTCTCAAACACCCGGTCAAATACTGGCATGCCAGCGGCTGCGGCTATGGCTGAAGCTCTGGCATAGGGTGTGTCGGTATTGTCGGAGAGATCATTGCGCGGCCCGTATTCACTTAGCGCCGCAGAGATCAGTACAGGCACGCCGTAGTCGATACCGACAGCCACATAGCGTTCGCACCACTCTGGTGCCATCGCCGAGTACATGTGAGTGTCGAGATGGGTCACATCAATACCGGCGGCTAGTGCCCGATCAATCTGGGCACGCCATTCGGCCTCAACAGCATCAGGATGAGCATTGCGTCGTAGGGTGGCTACGTCAGGCCACATGTAGCCATGGTCATCTAGCAGTCCCGAGGCTTGAGTTGGGCGAGTAATCGGTGCCCATCGGTAATAGTCCATCTCGGAGTTGAGGGTTAGATGCACGCCGCAGTCAAGGTCTGGAGTGGCTGCGGCTGCTTCGGCGATTTCGCTGAACCACGGACATGGCACCATTACCGATCCTGCTGTAACCGTGCCGAAGCGCGACAGCTCGATGAAAGCCTGATTAGCACCGTGGTTCATACCGACATCATCAACATGTATCACCACCCTTGTTGCTGCTGCAGCCGATGCAGTCGATGCAGTCCCGTTCTGATCTGCCATAGGCGAAGAGGCTAGTGCGATGTCATTGAGCTGTAGCAGGGTGCTGCTCTGTGACGCTGCGACGATTGTGGCTGCGCTCGCAGGCCTACGCAACGCCTGGGTTGAAGTCCGTCTAGTAACAAAACAATCTGGCTCAGGATTACTCGCTCAACGACTGCGATGATGGCCTCTGTGTCCTTTGGGTAGCTGGCAGCGGGTTTGTGCTACCGGCATCCAGGCACCGCATCGCTTCGCTGCTTGAACGGGGTCTATGGGCAGCGGGCGAGGTTGTTTATTTTTATTTTCAGTGAAAGGTGTCTTGTGTCTCGCAATGGCATGCGAGACTTCTTCAGCTCTGTGTTTTAAATATGCCAGTTTTTCGTCGGCTTCAGCATCGAATATTCGTTCAGAGGAAAGTTTGCCAGGTGCTTTCAGTAATCGCAGTATTTGAGTGGCATCGTGACCGTAGGTGGGAATACCATAACGCTCAGCGTGCAGAGCGAGCCCGTCTTCGATTGTGAGTATTCGAGAGCGATCAATGGCCGCTATATCAATATAGTCTCGTAGCTTAGGACGATACATGATGACATCAAGTTTCATAGCGAAAAGGTCTGGCAGGGAGGCCACGCGTAACCCATCAAGTATGTTATGAGGTGCCAACTGTTTCTCGTATCCAGGATTGGTGCCCCGAGGAATTGTGCGAAATACATCAATCCCTACTCCGTTAACAGTGGCTGTCATCTTGTCTGTTTCTCCGTGCTGGATCACGCAGGACAGTCCATGCTTGTTGGCGTGGCGCATGAGTTTCTTGCCGAGGTGTTCGCCTGAGAAACGATCTGGAGTATGGTAGTCCAGATCGAAAGACTGACGGTGTTGCAAGATGGTAGCTAGAGCACTACCACCCACTAGAGAACCTTTCATCCGGGAGACGGTTGCGGACAGTATGTGCCATGCGGTTCGTAAATCCTCCCCGAGCACTTTTTTGTATTGATCGATTTCATGCATGACTACGTTGTTCGATAGCTAGTTCGAGATCTTGAGCGACTTCACCTGTGGTGTAACCGCGCATGGTGCGTAGCTCCCGTAAAGCGTCTAGCGGCGCATACTGCAACGCCCACAGCCGCGCCCACTGATCAGGGACGCTGAGCATAGTTTCAGCTACCAGAAGCCCGTCTTCAGGTAAACGTAAACGGCTCGCACAGAATCCCGACCAAAACACCCACCAGAACTCAGGCGGCACCCTAGTAGGAGGTGCCTGAAGAGGAAGTAATGGCTGATACGGGAGATGCATCATGGCGGCAGTGGTCTGTGGTGTGAAACTCAACTGCCATATCTTGAACGAGATGCAGTCATAACCCCAGGTGGAGACCTGTTCGTCGCAGTTAACGAAGTCACTTGAGGCGAGAGCACGTAAGCAGCGACGCGTGTGGCTGGGAGATACGTTCGCAGTGTTAGCAATCTGAGCTGTGAGACCCCCTTTCAAGTGATGGCTCCGCACCGCTGCGAACACTCGACGTTGCGCTTCTGACCATTCATTCCAAGGCTGTTCTGTGGGCGGCGCTTCGCCGTCGCTGAGCAAAGCAGCAAAGCGACGCTTCCCTGCTGGCGTTCCCGTCGCTCTCAGCAGTCGGCTCACCCGCCCAGCGGTCGCCTGGCTCGTGCCTAACAGCCTCATCACGGCTGCGGTGCCATCATCTTCGAGGTGAGAGGCCGTCCACCAGTCAGCCAGCGACAGTTTCGACGCATGAAGCCGAGTGCCGCTAGTCACAGTGAAACGGCGACGGCACTGCTTACAACGCCAGCAACGCCGATTTCCTGCTGGCTGCTGCGACACGCGAGACTCACCACAATGCGGGCAGATGACCACCCCGTCAGGCCATCGCAAACATACTGCTAACTCCTCAACATCGTTTGGAGCTGCGACCTGCACGGCTGCATCCATCAACTTAGCCTAGCCGCGGTTTGGGCATTTTGCTTCAGTATTTGCGCGCATAACAGTACCTTGCCACATGCGCTGCGCTTCGCGTTTGGGGTTGAAGGCGTGCTCGAAGGTGATCGTTGCAGGAGCTTGAGGACAGAATAGAGAGAAGGCCAGAATCGTGAGCAGGTCTGAGCAGGCAGGCACGGGCTTACTATTTTGGTGTGGGACTTCATCATTTTGGACCCGAGATTGATCCTGTGGAGGTGAGCGAGCATCTCAGTCGGTTCGGATATGCCATAGTCGACGACTTGGCCGACCTAGCTCTGCTGGATCGTCTTGAGGCCGAGGCGCTGCCTTACATTGAGGCCTCAGCCGCGGGTCGTGATAGCTACGACGGGCTTTTTACTCGTCGCACTGGTGCGTTAGTGGCTCGTTGCCCGGCGATTCGCCCGTTGGTGATGAATCGGCTAGTGACAGGTGTCGTCGAACATTTTCTGGCTCATGCCAGCGCCGTGCAGCTGCACCTCACTCAGATCATCTCAGTTGAGCCTGGTGAGACCCGCCAGAAGCCCCACCGCGATGAGATGGCCTTCGATTTCTTCGATTTCGGGTTTGATTATCATGTTCAGTGCAACACCATGTGGGCGCTGAGCGACTTCACCGCAGACAACGGTGCTACCTGGATCCATGCAGGCACGTCGTGTCTGGATGACAACAAGGCCCGCTCCGTGTCGGGTGCTCAAGCCGAGATGAGCCGAGGCAGTGTGCTCTTCTATGACGGCAAAGTGCTGCACGGTGCTGGTGCCAACAGATCCGACAGCGTTCGCCGTGGCATAAACATCACTTACTCGGTCGGCTGGGTGCGTCAAGAAGAAAACCAGTATCTGGCCTGCCCGCCAGATGTGGCTCGCACCCTTGATGACGACCTGCTGCGCATGATGGGCTACACCCAGGGTGCCTTCGCGCTGGGCTATGTGGGTGACCAAACCGACCCGCTAGCCGCACTGCGCGGCAACTCAACCAAAGCCAAAACCATTGGTGAAGCCGCGCAGCACAGCAACGAAGCTCGCCGCTTCATAGCTGACATAACTGACACAGGTGACATAGCCGACATAGCTGAGTAGATGCCCGCCAAACTGGAGTGGAAGCCCATTCTCAAACCTGATTCGCTCTTTTTATCGTTCCGTAGGTGTCATGCTTTAGCCCAGTCGGTGACTACTGTCTTCTTTGATGGCTTCGTTCAGCAGTGAAACGATCAACTTCGCCTCGGGCGACATTGCCGCGGTGATTCATGAGATGAGCGCTTTGGAGCAACGTGGTGACGGTTTGGGCTGGATCAACATAGGTCCAGGGTTGCGTGAAGACCAGATCGAGAAACTGCCTCAACCCTCACCGCTCGGCAGCTGGTTCTCGGGACGTGGACCGGTGGTGCCGATGGCGACTTGGACTCCGCCGTCAACGGGCCGCTCTCCTGCGTCTGCGCTTTTGGGTGTGCAGCACGGCTCAGGCCCGAAAGCTCTAAACCGGCTGCGCGATGCGGGGGTGCCTTTACCGGAGGGGTGGCGCAAAGTTCAAGATCACGCCAAAAACGGCATCGTGGTGCAGCCCGCCTCAGAGGCATCTCATCAAGAAATACTGCAATGGCTGCTGAAGGTGTGCTGGGCGCTGTGCCCGATTGATCTTGAGGATCACTGGCTAGCGGAAGTGCATCGCCCCGACTAACCCAACAGGCATCGACGGCTAGCTACAGAGGTTGTCGGAGTCACAGCCAGCTTCTGATGTGGTTCGGCTGATGCGGCTCGGTGTGCTACTACGACGGTTCATTCAATGATCTGCGGGTTAGGTCATCCATTTGAAGCCGAGCATTGCTATTGCGCCGATCAGCAACACAGCGCCGAGGGTTGCTGTGATCAGCTGCGGAACCCGTCGATCCTCATAGAACAACAGCTCTAGACGCCAACCTGGCGGCTGACCGTGTGTCTCTTGAGCGTATTCTCCTACTTTACGAAAAATAGGAGTGTCAGCTGCTCGTCGCTTGTCAACAAGATCAAAACCCAAAAACAGAAAAGCCGCAGCAATCGTTACCGACACCGAATCATGCATCCACCGAGCGAAAGGCTCCAACGTATTCTCAGGCCGTGCTACCACAGCCAACGCAGCGGTAACAGCAGCAAACATCGCTAATACTGCTGGCTCAGCAAAACCTCGGCCTTGCTGACGCAGACCAACCAAACGTTCCACATCCACCAGCAACTTCGACCAGCGCTGCGCCACGGCAATGTCGGCTGATTCGGCTTCGACAACGGTGCGCTTTTCTAAATCACGGCGCAACTCCAAGTAAGCATCATTAAACTCCTTCCCCAACGAACTATCGATTACACGCAGCCGTTCCATGCACTCTTCGCACTCTTTTGCGCTCATATGTCCTGTTGTTTCTACTCCGCCTCGAGCTTCGCTGTAACGGAGCATCACATTGAACTCATGATACAAACCCAGCATCAACTCATCAGCGGCACGGCGTAGTTCCCCCACACGGCTCTGCCGGAACGAATACACCAAAATAAACACTGTAGCGAGCAACCCGAGAATCCCCCAATACTCCACAACAGACCACACCTGCCAGCTATCGGGAACCCAATCATCACGGAACAAAACCAGCACCCCCGACACCCATAAAGCCAAAACCAAAGCCCGATAGCCATACCCGCCCGAGCCTTGCCTAGTCTCAGCCCCTTCAGGGTCAAGATGCAAAACCATATTCACTGCTACAACCCCAGCAGCCCCCGCAATCAACAAATCAGGACGTGCAATCGATGACGCACCCGACACGACGAGCAGTAGCAACGCTACGACTGAAACTGTGTAGTAGAGACTATTGATGGTCGCAGAAGTTCCACCGAACATGGAGCGTGCGAGATGGTTAGCGTGCTGAAAGCACCAATTGCCTGCCGTCTGTGCGGCGGCAGCGGCAGTAGCGAGAGCTAGCCCTCGTATAGTGACGGCGGTGTCCCCAGCAATGACAGCGACCGCTACCAGCAGCGGCGCTGTCACCCATTGCCCTACCACACTCGCTGCGGCGGACACTGCCGTCTCGTTTCTCTTATTGACGACTCGTTGAAGTTTTCCGGCTGCTTGACATAGCGCTGGATCGAACCCAGCGCTAAGCATTGCAGCTACGGCGAGCAGCACGCCCCATAGCGTCCCCTCTCCTCCCCATACCAACTCTTCAACGTCGCTGAGAACAACCAGAGCGACACCGACGCTGCCGATAATAAGCGAGGTCAACATCGGAGCAACCCCGACACGTTCCGAGTCCGAGGCTGACTGGTCTTTGTTGTCGAGCATCAGCCGCCGCCAAAGCCCACTGACCGTAATCAGGCCGAACAGCACCGGCCACGCATCAAACACAACAGTCACAACCGCTGGATCAGCAAACGTCACCGCTACCGCGAACAATGGCCACTGCGCCCTACCCAACACCAAAAAACCAACGAGCGATGGCTTAGCCGCCCGAAGGTCAGCGACCACCACTAGCCGAGAGTCGTCTTGACCCAATTTGCTTGCAGTGAACTCGCGGCCCACGGCGAGCATCACCCCGGCGAGCCCAAACCAGACCGCAACAAACAACCAAGGCGACATGTCACGAGTTCCCGCCCAAATAAACACCGGTAAAGAAGCAAAGCCAACAACAGCAACAAGCATCCACAAGACCGGCGAGCCGGTAATACGAGAACGCAGAGTCACAGCGACACTAGGCGAGTTCGGCAAGCATCGCCAAAGATGCTTCGCCCCGAGATGCCCAAATTTGTCGCCGAAGTGGCATCAGCTGGGCACGCTTGGTATCCCGTTTTTTGTTGGCACCGCCAGACAAACCGCTCAAATCGTGAGCGGCCACTCGCCAGTTGTTGCGAGCACCCCGCTAAATGATCACATAGCTCCGTCGGGTCGAAGGTGATGCAAGCGACCCCCCCCCGCGCTTGGCTGCAGTTGCTTCACAAGCTTGCGGTTGGCGAACGTCATCACGGCCCCAAACGCTAGCGGCATCTCAACGACAGCGCTAACAGACGCACCCCACCCGCAACAGCCACTAGTTGTCAGCATGGGCAGCTTCTAGATGTCGGGATGTGGGAGAACTATCTGACAAGTTGATTATTCAGCAGCAGTGGTCTCCCAGAGGCTTCGGATCGGAACGACTCGGAGACGTTCACCGAATCCAGCGCATGTCTCGCCGTCATAAAGAACCAGGCCAGCCACAAAACGCTCACCAGCTGCGGCGGCAAGTTTCTTCAGTCCACGAAAATCCGCAGAAGCAACTGTTGACGAAGCCTTAACTTCGATTCCAGCAACCGCTCCTCCCGGCCCCTCTATGACGATGTCAACTTCAGCACCATCCCTATCTCGGAAGTGATAGAACCGTAAATGAGCGTGGTGGCTGTCAGCCTGACGGCGCAGTTCCTGATAGACGAAGGTCTCAGTGAGTTGCCCCAGCATGGGTCGATCAGCCTGAAGCGTTGCAGCATCAGCGCTCAACATCGCACACGCCAGACCGGTGTCACCAATATGCAGTTTGGGTGTCTTGACCAGCCTCCGAAGACGGTTGCTGTGCCATGGCAACAAACGCTCAATTAGGAACAGGCGCTCAAGAAGTGTCAGATAGTCGCGAATCGTTGGGAGGCTTAATTGAAATGACGAGGCGAGGCGGTTCACATTGAACAGACTTCCAGTCTGGGCTGCTGACATCTCAAGCAGGCGCGGGAGTGCATCAAGTCGGGAGATCCGAACCAAGTCTTGAGCGTCACGCTGCACGACAGCGTCGAGATAGTCCACATACCACCGCTGACGCCGATGACTCTGTGGGCGCGCCAAAGCAGCCGGAAACCCGCCTGCGACGATCCGTTTGCATAGTTCAAGACCTAGACGACTGTTCGTAGACATGCCGAATCCGCCGCCAAACAGCCTGTCTAGGAACGGTGCAGGCGGCCTGCTCCAGTCGCCCGCACTCGTTGACCTCTCGATCTCAACCTGTGCCAAGGGGTGCAGCCTCACCATCTCCATTCGGCCCGCAAGCGAATCCGACAAGGCAGGTGCCAACAGAACGTTGCTTGACCCTGTCAACAGGAACCGGCCTGGACTCCGATCACGATCAATCGCCACTTTCAGCGCTGTAAACACCTCGGGCACGCGCTGCACTTCGTCAAGCACCACCCTACGGGGCAAATCTGCCACAAAACCTACCGGATCTGCGCGGACCGCGTTTCGAGACACATCGTCATCAAAAGAGATGTAGGCATAATCCAGTCCTGACATTGACAAGCTGGATCTGCCGAGATGGTCTGGCGCGCATACTGCCTGCGCCAGAGTTGTCTTTCCGCACTGCCTAGGGCCATGCAACAACACCGCCGGTGAATCAGCCAGCGCTTCCACAAGACGGCTAAGAGCCAGCCGCGGATACAGAGCACCTGTCAACATCGTCTCGGTGAACCCCCTTTTTTACCATTCGGCTGATTGAAAGGTTACACCTCGGCTGATTGAAAGGTTACACCTCGGCTGATTGAAAGTTTATGCCTCGGTTGGCCGAAGTTCACCGCCCCGACTAACCCCAGGTCATTGTTGACTTGCTTTAGAGGTTGTCGGGGTCACAGCTAGCTTCTGATGCGGCTCGGCTGATGCGGCTCGGTGTGCTGCTGCGACGGTTCATTCAATGATCTACGAGTTAGGTCATCCATTTGAAGCCGAGCATTGCTATTGCGCCGATCAGTAGCATAGCGCCGAGGGTTGCTGTGATCAGCTGCGGAACCCGTCGATCCTCATAGGCCAACAGCTCTAGACGCCAACCTGGCGGCTGACCGTGTGTCTCTTGAGCGTATTCTCCTACTTTACGGAAAATAGGAGTGTCTGCTGCTCGTCGTTTGTCAACAAGATCAAACCCCAAAAACAGAAAAGCCGCAGCGATCGTTACCGACACCGAATCATGTATCCATCGAGCGAAGGGCTCTAACGTGTTCTCAGGCCGTGCTACCACAGCCAACGCAGCGGTAACAGCAGCAAACATCGCTAATACTGCTGGCTCAGCAAAACCTCGACCTTGTTGTCGCAGACCTACCAAACGTTCCACATCCACCAGCAACTTCGACCAGCGCTGCGCCACGGCAATGTCGGCTGATTCGGCTTCGACAACGGTGCGCTTTTCTAAATCGCGGCGCAACTCCAAGTAGGCATCATTAAACTCCTTCCCCGACGAACTATCGATTACATGCAGTCGTTTCATGCATTCTTCGCACTCTTTTGCGCTCATATATCCTGTTGTGTATCCCCCGCCTCGAGCTTCGCTGTAACGGAGCATCACATTGAACTCATGATACAAACCCAGCATCAACTCATCAGCGGCACGGCGTAGTTCCCCCACACGGCTCTGCCTGAACGAATACACCAAAATAAACACTGTAGCGAGCAACCCGAGAATCCCCCAATACTCCACAACAGACCACACCTGCCAGTTATCAGGAACCCAATCATCACGAAACAAAACCAACACCCCCGACACCCATAAAGCCAAAACCAACGCCCGATAGCCATACCCGCCCGAGCCTTGCCTAGTCTCAGCCCCTTCAGGGTCAAGATGCAAAACCATATTCACTGCTACAACCCCAGCAGCCCCCGCAATCAACAAATCAGGACGAGCAATATCAGTATCAGCAAACCCAGCAAGCAGTATTAATGCACCGACAGGAGTCAAATAATAAAGACTATTGACCCCAGCCGCATCCCTACCATGCTTCACGCGTGCTAGATGTAAACCATTATGAAAACACCAGTTAGAAAACGGATGAACAAAGCCAGAGCACAAGACAAAAGTCAATCCAGATGCAGTGAAACCCCAGTCCGATCCAGCAGATGCTACCAACCCCACAATAAAAATGACAGGTGCCAATACTAGAGTAGAAAGTATATTGCCGGATACTGATACCGAAGTTTTGTCACGCTTAGATAAATCATCACACTGATCTGCACCCATCAAATTCGAATTCATCGAACCGGCAGCAATACTAAATGCTGCCACAACAGCTAGTAAGAGTCCTAGCCAATCCCGCTGCGTCCAAGCAGACAAACCGTCTTGGTTATCACTAATTACCACAAGTGCAACAGCAGCAGCCCCGATGACTAGCATCACCAACATCGAAAAAATTCTGTTCCCAGACTCATCGTTTTCTAATTGGCTATCGCTTTCTTTGAGTCCGCGCTGGCCCCAAAAACTGGTCGTTGTTAACAAAGCAAAAAATACCGGCCAAAACTCAAAAGCAATAGTCACTACTGAAGGATTACTGAGAGTTATCGCAACCGCAAATAGAAGTCCGGAAAATCCACAAAATGCTTGGGCTATTAGATATCCAAATTTGATGACTTTCAAATCGGCCACTATCGATACTCTGCGAGCTTTCTTGTCCCTCTCGCGATCTTTGAGGCGCTCCTTCGTTTTGGGGAACCCTGTCTGTACTAAGACACTCCAAACCGCTGCTCGTGCTACATACCAGAGCGCAGCAAACAGCCAAGGCGACAAATCACGAGTTCCCGCCCAAATAAGCACCGGTAAAGAAGCAAAGCCAACAACGGCAGCGAGCATCCACAATACTGGCGAACCAGAAACACGGGAACGTAGTGTCACAGCAACACCAGACGAGTCTGGTCAGCATCGTCAAAGATGCCTCGTCTTGAAATATCCGAATGTGATACCGAGGCGGACTCGGCTGGGCACCTTGTTAAATGATCACATAGCTCCGTTGGATCGGAGATGACGCAAGCGACCCCCCCCCCGCGCGATTGGCTGCAGTTGCTTCACAAGCTTGCGGTTGGCGGAGGTTGTCACAGCCCTAACGCTAGCGGCATCTCAACGACAGTGCTAACAGACGCACCCCACCCGCAACAGCCACATAGTTCTCAGCATGGGCGACTCCTGGATGCCGGGGGATGCGAACGAGGAGTATCCGACGAACTGATCAATCAGTGGCGGAACTCGTCACATGAGGCTCAACGGTCAGCCGACCGATTTGGCCTCAAGGGTGAAACGTGCCTAGACGCGCCGTTGGGGCTGACGCATCAAGCGCCAGCCCCCGCGGGTCTAGTCAGTATTTGCTAAGGGCTTAAGAAACCTACGAGGGCTCGTAGGAGAAGACCACGTTGTTGAGGCTGGCTTGGATGTTCTCTTCACCACCAAGGTTCTGCACGACGGTGATCTTGGCAGCGCCACAGTCACCAAAGTCGTCACAGTTGATGGTGCCGATAATGCCTGAATAGCCGCGCAAGTCATACAGGAAGTCGCGCACACCCTGGCGGTCGATCATCAAGTGGTCGTCCTCAATCCAAGAAGCGGCCTTGATGGCTTCAAGCAAAAGCGTGGTCGCGTCATAACCATGCGCCCAGAACGCCGACGAGGGAACCTCACCGTATGCGGCTTCGTAGGCTTCCGTGAAGTCAGCAGCGGTCTTGCCGGTGCTCTCATTGACGTTCTCACCGAAACGCTGATCCGGGCCCGAGAAATACATGTCAGTGGTCTGCGGCAGTGGCAGATAGTTAGCGTTCAACAAACCATCCGCAGCTAACAGCACAGTGTCTTCAAGACCAGGCACACCAGGAGCCTGATCAGCTACGAAATCGCCGGCAGGCTGAAAGATCGGGAAGAACAACGCTTCAGGGCTACCTGCCGCGATCTCAGTCAGCACTGGAATCATGTCGGTGTCTTCTTTGTTCACAGCCGAAAACCCAGTCACCGAACCACCCAGTTCCTCATAAGCATCCGAAAACGCCTGAGCGAGACCCTGAGTGTAGGGATCACCATCGTGAATGGCCGCAGCAGTGCTGAAACCCAACTCGTTGAACACGAACTCAGCCATCGCTGCGCCCTGATACAAATCGTTGTGAGCGGTACGGTAGTAGCCGCGCACATGATTCGGACCTGCAATGCCTGCCAGATTCGAAGTCAACGCAGGCGAAGTGTTACCACCAGAAATCAGCACCATTCCCGCGTTAGTGATCAACGGTGCAGCAGCCACAGCCGCTCCTGAGCATGAAGTGCCCAGCACGCCAACCACATCCTCGTCCGCGACAATGATCTGAGCAGCGGCCTGGCCGCCGTCGTTGGAGCAGAGATCATCAAGACTCGCGCCCAGATCCACATCAAAACCATGAACCGGACCGAAATCATCAACCGCGATATACGCAGCACGATCAATAGGCAACCCGAACGAAGCAGTATCACCCGTAATCGACTGCAAAGAACGAATCTGAATAGCATCACCAGACTCAACCGTGACAACACCCAAAGACCCATCACCAAGATGCATCATCTCGGCGGCGGCGGCTGCTTCTGCGGCTGCTTCAGCTTCAGCTTCGGCCATAGCAGCAACAGTCTCTTCGGCTTCAGCCTGCGCAGCGGCCGCTGCTTCAGCTTCGGCTTGGGCGGCCTCAAGTTGTGCTTCAAGTTCAGCGACGACCTCTGGGTCGACCGCGCCTTCGGCTTCGGCCATAGCTTCTTCTAGTGCTGCCTCAGCTTCGGCTGCTGCCTCTTCAGCTGCGGCGGCTCGGTCGGCGGCGGCGGCTGCTTCTTCGGCGGCGGCCGCTGCATCGGCTTGAGCTTGAGCAGCGGCTGCGGTTTCGGCCATAGCATCGGAATCTGACTCGTCATCATCACCGCAGGCTGCGGCAATCAGACCTAGCGCCAAAAGCGGCACTAAAATCCTTACTAGTGCTTTCTTTGTTGACACTGTTCCCTCCTGACAGTTGATTTATTAAGTGAGGTTGGGCACCCACAGCTCTTGCTGCAGGTTGAAGATGAGCCGATATTAGGCCGAGTCGAAGCTGAAGGCAAGCCGTAGTTAGCAAATCGGCTCCAGCATTACGCCTTAGCTAATTGAAAGGTCTGCGGCTGGCTAATCCGGAACTGGGCATCCCTGCCTGAATGATGACACAAAGTCCAGGATCAAACCGAGCTTGTTGTCATGCCTGAGCCTGGCACGGTGCAGGCTTGCACGGTGAGATCAATCACAGCATCGGCATCGGCATCCCAAACCACCTGATGCATCGGCACTGAAGAATCTGGAACAAAATTTGACAACGGACGTGTGTCTGTGACAGTCATGCCTCGAGTGTGCTCGCCGTGGATTTCTACTGTCACGGGATGGCTCGAACTGTGGAACAAATCAGGATGCGTGACCGCTATCACCGCTGTGGCATCATGCATCGGCGCAGCCGCCAGGCCATATTCACGGCATCTCGCATAGGCGTAATCCAAGAGATCCGCAGCGAAATCAGCTACTGGTGTTGTCGCTGCGCGCATTCGCGAAGCTTCGTCGCCGCCTAGCAGCACCTTGTGAGTGACATCTAGACCAACCATCGTCAACGGGGCGGCCTCTCGGAACACGATCGCCGCAGCTTCGGGGTCTGCCCAAATATTGAACTCAGCCACTGGGGTGACGTTGCCTCCATGAGCAGCACCTCCCATGATCGTGAGGCTCGCCAGATGGCTGTGCAGATCAGGGTCGCGTCGCAGTGCCAAAGCCACGTTGGTTAGTGGCCCTACCGCCACAAGATGCAGATCTTCTACCGAGCGGGCAATGTCGCAGAGATAAGTAACAGCGTCATCGGAAGCAACCGAGCGGCGCAGCTCAGGAAGCGCAACGTCACCGAGTCCGGTAGCACCATGAACTCGTGCCGCGTCCATTGTGGGCGCGATCAAAGGCCGCGCCGCGCCGCGATGGACTTCAGCGGACAGTCCAGCGATTTGGGCGGTGATCAAGGCGTTGTGGGTGGTGTGTTCAATACCCACATTGCCGTTGACTGTGGTTATGCCAATCAGCTCACCGAAATGTGCTGCGGTGAGAATCGCCAAGGCATCATCAAGACCAGGATCGCAATCCAGCACGATCTTGGGTCGCTGAGAAACGGGTTGCGAAGAGGTTTGCGAATCGGTTGCTGTGCTCATGCAGCAAGCCTAGAAGCCGAACGAACAGGCGGGCCGCAGCATCCATAATCTGAAGCGAGAAAGCGGGCCAGCGACGACACACTGCCGCCGCTGACCTGCCTCTCAATTCATAAGTTCACAACAGTTCACAAGCCCGAAGGCTGCGAACCGTCAGCCAAAACCGGCAAACCGGCAATTAGTTGTCTACTCTCCGCCCTCGCGCAACTCAACCGGAACACGCTGCCAACCGTTACCAACAACATCCACTCCAGCGTTGCGCAGATTGGCTACAGCCTCCCAAGCAATGTCGCTGCGGAAGGCACCCTCATCAGGTGGCGATTCAAGGATTCCTTCGTTGGTAGCTATTTCCACGGTCTGATTCCATAGGTCAGGATCCAGCACACCCACACCCAGCGGCGATGGCCAGATCAAAGCGTTGATCTCGTTGAGTTGCCAAGTCTGATGCGACAGTCCCAGAGTGGGAGAGTTGTCAAGCACGATCTGCACGCACTCGGTGGGATTGTCACGGCAGTAGATCCAACCCAGCAGCGATGCCTCCACGAACTTGACTGCGGTCTCGCGGTATTCGGGATCATCTTCAAGCCGGCCAGCATCAGCCCACAAGGCATCTTGGAGCATGGCCGTGCCGACATCGTTCCAGTCGATGATGTTGAGGTCTTCGGGTTGGAAAAGTTCACCGGTTTCAGGGTTGACCGTCTCAAGCACCTGGGCGTATTCGTTGTAGATCATGGCCTGCGCTGCGTCAATCTCGCCGTCAATCAATGCCAGCATGTCAAAATTCTGCTGCACTAGCTGAACATCTTCCTCCGGGTCAAGATCGTTCTGGCGGAGTCCAGCCAGCAACTCGAACTCGTTTCCAAAGCCCCAGTTGCCTACCCTGCGGCCCTCTAGATCAGCCACTTCAGTAATGCCAGAGTCAGCAAAAGACACCTGCAAAGTGGCGCTGCGCTGGAACACTTGGGCAATATTGGTGATATCAGCACCTTCTGCTCTAGGCACCAGACCCCGCGGCACCCAAGACACAGCGAAATCAGCCGCGCCCGAGTCGAGCACCGAAGCTGGCACGATGTCGACACTGCCTTCGAGAATCTCAACATTGAGGCCGTAGTCATCGTAGATTCCGGTAGCGAGAGCTGCGTAATAGCCCGCGAACTGAGCCTGAGTGAACCACTGAAGCTGCAGACTCACATCAACCGGCTCGGCGGCCATTTCGGCCTCCATAGCGGCCGCTTCGGCTTCAGCCATGACAGCAGCAGCGGCTTCCTCGGCTTCGGCTTGTGCAGCGGCTGCGGCATCGGCTTCGGCTTGTGCGGCTTCGAGTTGCGCTTCTAGTTCAGCAGCTACCTCTGGGTCAACCGCTCCCTCGGCTGCGGCCATAGCCTCTGCGAGTGCTGCCTCAGCAGCAGCAGCATCAGCTTCGGCCTGAGCGGCTCTTTCAGCGGCGGCGGCTGCTTCCTCGGCGGCTTCGGCTGCTTGGGCCTGAGCAGATGCTGCGGTTTCGGCCAAAGCATCAGAATCTGACTCGTCATCATCGCCGCAGGCTGCAGCAATCAGACCTAGAGCCAAAAGCGGCACCAGAAGTCGTACCAATGTCTTCTTTTTGACTTTTCTTGTCACGTTTCCCTCCTAGGGGTTGGTTTCTTCTAATGAAGCCGGATGCCTACAGCTCCCTGACTCCTCGCCAAAGGTCATGGTCATGGTCATGGAGGCGGCGATATGTCAAAGCCAAAGCTGATGGCGTGTTGTAGGCAAAGCCAGAAATCATGACGATCTCCTAGCTGCGAAATACCAAGGCATGGCGAAGCGCTCTAGCAGCACAGCCAACGCATAAAGGCCGATGCCCAGCAGCGAGCCAGCCAAAACGGCAGCCCATGCGTCGTTGTAGCGGGTCAGCCCTGCCGAGTTAGTGATTAGGTTGCCGAGAGCGTCTTGGCGGCCACCAAAATATTCGGCGACGATCGCTGCGATCACCGACAACGACGTGGCCAGCTTGAGCGCCGTAAAAAAGAACGGCATGGCATTGGGGATGCGCACCTCGCGCATGATCCGCCATTTGCCTGCACCATATGACTCCATCAACTCGATCTGGCTTGGTTCCACCCGAGTCAGGCCGCGGGCAGTGTTGATGAAAATCGGGAAGAACACGAGCACCACCACTACCGCCTGATTGGAGCGCGGTGACAGTATCCCGAACCAGGCGTTGAAGATCGGTGCCAAAGCGATGATTGGCACTGCGTTGACGGCCACCGCTAAAGGAGTCAGCGTCTCGTTAGCAGCTCGAAAAGCGGTCACTAGCAAAGCGAACGCAACCCCGACTATCACCCCGGCTAATAGTCCGGTCAAGACGATGAAGCCGGTCACCCGTGTAGCGGTGACAATGGCATCGAAGTTCTCAGCTACTGCGCTGGCGATCTCAGAGGGAGGCGGCAACACGAATCCGTCAGGACGCAGCACCGCTAGCACGATCTCCCAGACCGCGAATATCGCCACGGCGGCCACCACTGGTGGCAACCATGAACGAAACAGCGCAGAGGCTGCGCCCATTGCGCTGGACACTGCTAGTGGTCTCCTCGCAATGCGTTGCGCACAGCTGTGACATTGGCGAAGAAGGCTGGCTTGTCGCGGGTTGCTTCGCTGCGATCACCAAGATCATTGTCCAAGATCGCTGCGATCCGACCTGGGCGTGGCGACATCACCACAACCTTGGTCGACAAAAACACAGCTTCGGGTATCGAATGGGTCACGAATACGACAGTTATGTTGGTTTCTGACCAGATGCGCAGCACTTCGTTTTGCATGTGTTCGCGGGTCATCTCATCAAGCGCACCAAACGGTTCGTCCATTAACAGCAGCTTCGGGTCAAACGACATAGCGCGCGCGATAGCCACCCGCTGTTGCATTCCTCCTGACAGTTCCGCTGGATGATGCCGAGCGAACTCCGACAGTTTCACGAGTTCAAGCATCTCCGCTGAGCGACGGCGACGCTCGGCTGCTTTCCAACCCATTAACTCAAGCGGCAGTTCAATATTGCGCGCCACATTTCGCCAATCAAACAACCCAGCTCGCTGGAACACCATCGAATAATCCCGATCCAGTCGGGCTTGATCAGCGGCTTTGCCGTTGACCGTTACCGTGCCTTCAGAGGCATCAATCAGCGCTGCCACGAGACGCAACAGAGTGCTTTTGCCGCAACCCGACGGGCCGATAAGAGTTACGAACTCTCCTTGGCTGATATTCAGGTTGATTCCCTCTAGGGCTTTGACCTCGTTGTGACGGCCCGGATTGAAAATCTTTGAGACACATGTGATCTCGACCGCGTTCACCGGTTCGCTATTGGATGTTTCGGGTTGACTGTTCAGTGTTTCGGGTTGGCTGTTCATGTGAGCGTTTCTCGTCCTTTGCGGCCTACTAGGGCGTATTCAATTGTTGAGATGACTACGAACACGAATATTCCTAATGCGGCTGCGCCAAGCACGGCAATATAAAGACGTTCAGGGCCGGTTGTGTATCGCTGAGCTTCTAGCAGCACTCTGCGGCCTAGTCCTCCTTTTACCCCGGCTGAAATCTCGCCCACGATTGCCCCAACCACGCTGGCGGTGGCAGCAATCTTGAATGCCGCGAACAGATACGGCAAAGATGCCGGGAAGCGCAGCCGCCATAATGTCTGACCCCAGCGTGACGCATATGAGTCCATCAACTCAAGGTTCTCGAGGCGCGGTGATTGCAGGCCGCGCAGGCCGTTAATGGTCACTGGAAAAAACGTGAGGTAGGTGGCGATAATCGACACCGACATCCAGTCCTGCCATTCAAAAGGCATGAAATCGAAGCTTTTGCGCCCCCAGATCACAATGATCGGAGCGATAGCAATCAGTGGAATCGTCTGGCTGGCGATCACATGAGGCACCAGAGCACGCTCTAGACGACTGGAGGTGGTCAACAGCACGGCGATAGCCAAACCGACCAGCACTCCGATAGCGAAACCCGCTGCTGCCTCACGCAAAGTGAACGCTGCTTCTTTGGCGACAATCGACCAGAACGCTTCGTCGGTGCCTCGGGGCTGTTCGAAGATGCCCGAAACGATGTCGCTAACTGGCGGCATTTTGAGATCATCAGAGCCCGGCAGGATTGATCCGATCACCGGCCAGTCGGACTGTGCGTCATCAATGGCGCTGCCAAACTGCTTGTACACGCTGTAAGCAAGTGCCAGCACGCAGATGAACACCGCCAACACAACTGTCTGACGAACGGTTCTAAGCAGTCGTTGGCGGCGCTGCTCACGAGTGGCTTGTAGGCGTATCCGCTGCTCAAAAACGATGGGATCATCGGCGGGTGTCACTGCGTCTAACCCCGAGCCAGAGACAGCTTCGTCCTCAACTGCGGTTTGTTCTTCAACTTCGGCTTCAACAAGGTTCCCAGGCGGGTCGTCTCCAAACTGGGGGCTTGAAGGCTGAGTGTTCGTGTTCACAGCTAAATATTGACGGGCCAGGGCTTCATAGCAAGTTCAGTCTCGGTCTTAGTCTCGTAGCGCTGGGATGATGCGCTGACCGTATGCGTTGAGCGTTTCGTCTTTGGCATCATGCATTAGATAGATGGCGAACTGGTCCACTCCAAGGTCGCGCAGTTCTCGCAGCCTGGCGATGTGGTTGGCATCGTCTCCAAGCAGACAGAAGCGGTCAATCACTTCATCAGGCACAAAATCGGTATGAGTGTTGCCCGCTTTGCCGTGCTCGGCATAGTCATAGCCTTGGCGCCCGGCGATGTAGTCGGTGAGAGCCTGCGGCACTCCAGCGCCAGCATCTCCGTATCGGTCAACTAGGTCGGCCACATGATTGCCGACCATCCCGCCGAACCAGCGCACCTGATCACGCTGATGAGCCAGATCATCCCCCACATAAGCGGGTGCAGCCACACAAATGTAGAGATCGTTGGGGTTACGGCCAGCTTCTGTGGCGGCTCGGCGCACCGCTGCAACAGTCCATTCGGTGATCTGCGGGTCAGCTAGCTGCAAGATGAAGCCGTCGGCTTGCTCTCCGCAGAGCCGCAAAGCCCGCGGCCCGTATGCCGCCATCCAAACATCAAGACGGCCGCCTTTCGCCCAGGCGATCTGCTGGTGGGTGCCGTTGTAGTCAACTTCTTGACCTTCGGCCAGTCCTTTGATTACGCTCATTGAGTCACCCAGAGTGGCAAGGCTGGTGGGAGTGTGGCCGAGCACTCGCATAGCCGAGTCGCCGCGGCCAATGCCGCAGACAGTGCGGTTGCCGAACATGTCGTTGAGCGTGGCGAACAACGATGCGGTGACCGTGGGATTGCGGGTGCCCGGGTTAGTGACCATCGGCCCGACGATCATGCGGTTGGTGGCTGACAGCATCTGGCTGTAGATAACGAAAGGCTCTTGCCACAACACATGGCTGTCGAAGGTCCATCCGTAGCTGAACCCGTGCGTTTCGGCGGTGCGGGCTAGATCCACCACACGCCACGCTGGCGGATCGGTTTGCAGCACTACTCCGAAGTCCACTGCTGTTCCTCCTTGATGATCTGTTGTGTCATGGCTGCTAGCGCAATCAGTTAGGCAATGTTGTCGACGTTGTCGGCGTATAAACGGGCGTTCAGCGGTTGCGGGGGAACCCTAGGTCAACGCTGCTGTCGGCAGGGTCGGGCCAGCGGGCGGTTATTGCTTTGGCTTTGGTGAAGAAGTGGATGCCTTCAGGGCCGTACATGTGGGTATCACCAAACAGCGAGTTCTTCCAGCCGCCGAATGAGTGATAACCAACCGGCACAGGGATGGGCACGTTTATCCCGACCATGCCAGCATCAGCATCAAGTTGGAACTGCCGAGCCGCTCCGCCGTCACGAGTGAAGATGGCTGCGCCGTTACCCCACGGGTTCTGCGCCATCAACTCCACGGCTTCGTGGTAGCTATCGGCACGCACCACGCACAGCACCGGCCCGAAAATCTCGTCACGATAAACCGACATGTCAGCGGTTACATGATCTAGCAGCGACACCCCCAAAAAGAAGCCGTTGCTGTCAAAGTCTGCGTCGCGCCCGTCCGCTACCACGGTGGCACCCTCCGCGGCACCTGCACCTATATAAGAGGCGACCCGGTCACGGTGCTCACGGGTGATTAGCGGCCCCATCTCAGAGTCGGGTTCGTTTCCAGGGCCGATGCGGAGCTTGTCGATGCGCACCTTGATGGCATCAACTAGCGGATCGGCGCAGTCTCCTACTGCCACCACCACCGACACCGCCATGCAGCGCTCGCCAGCAGATCCGTAGGCCGCCGAAACAGCCGAGTCAGCGGCAAGGTCAATATCGGCATCGGGCAGCACCACCATATGGTTTTTGGCACCGCCAAGAGCCTGCACCCGCTTGCCAGCAGCGGTGCCGGTCTCATACACGTAGCGGGCTACCGGGGTAGAGCCCACGAAACTGACCGCAGCCACATCAGGATGGGTTAGCAGCCGATCAACTGCCACTTTGTCTCCGTTAACCACATTCAGCACGCCGGGCGGGAAACCGGCTTCAGCGAACAGTTCAGCCACCAGCCGTGGAGCCGAAGGGTCACGTTCGGATGGTTTGAGAACGAACGTGTTGCCGCAAGCTACTGCGTTTGGGAACATCCACAGCGGCACCATCGCCGGGAAGTTGAAAGGCGTGATCCCGGCCACCACGCCTAGGGGCTGTCGCACTGTGTAGACATCCACGCCTGATGAGGCTTGAGAGTTGAAGCTGCCTTTGAGCAGGTCAGCTAAACCGCAGGCGTATTCGATGTTCTCTAGACCTCGTGCGACTTCGCCCAGAGCATCAGAATGGACTTTGCCGTGCTCTGCGGTTAGACGGGTAGCGATCTCGCTGGCGTTGGCTTCCACCAGATTGCGGAAAGCGAACATCAGCTTGGTGCGCGCCGCTAGAGATGTGGTGCTCCATTCCTCGAAAGCTGATTTGGCGGCAGCGACTGCAGCATCGACTTCGGCTGCGTCGGCTAACCCGACTTCGGCGCTTTGTTCGCCAGTGGCGGGATTAAATACCGGCTGTGCCCGCCCCGACTCGCAAGCCGCAGCAGCGCCGTTCACGAAATGCTCAATAGTCTTCATGTCGCTCCTTGATATATAGCGCTCAGTGATGCCTAGCGCTCAGTAGATCAGTCACGGTCGCTTCGACAACAGACATATGCGCCTCCTCGGAGTGCAGCATTCTAGGAGTAATTCTCATATTCGCTAAATCGGCCAAGAGGCTGATCTATGGACTTGTCCAGTTTGTCTCCAGTTATTGCACAAGACTTAATAGTTAAGCGCAAGATTTCAGCGGAGGCTAGTTCTGCTCGGTGTTGTCTAGATGTCGTCTATGTGCTGTTGACTGCTTGACTGAGCAGTTCAGCGACTCGCCGCTCTATGGCGCTGCGAGGTTTCAATGGCGGCAGAGGCGGCAGGTCATGCACCGCTACGAGTTCAAGACCAAGCGCTTCTAACACGCGCGCCGCTATGTCTGCGCGCAAGTTGGGCGTGCCTTTTTCGATCTGGATGATCCACTGCCTAGTGGTTCTAGCCCGGCGAGCCAGCTCGGCTTGGCTTAGCATGGCCGCCTTCCGCTGGGAGCGGACAAGCGCCCCCACGTCAGCAACAGAACACAATTCGGTGTTGCGGTCAGGCATCTTCACTATCCAAGCGGCGCACTTCGACTTTAGCGTTGAGGGCAGCGAATATGGCGAGCAGATCATCCAAAGACGGGGTACGAGAGCCACGCTCAATAGCCGAAACCCAGCTCTGGCTTCTGCCGAGCGCTGCTGCGAGATGCGTCTGCTGCCAGCCGCGCCGTTGTCGCAAGTGCCGTATGACAAGGCACCGGTTTGCTTCAGTCATCAGCGACAACGTTTCTGTCATAGATCGTAATATATCGTGAATACGCCGATAACTGACACTTTAGCAATGTCGGGGGCCCTCTGTTGCGACGCAATGATTTGCGAAGTTTCGCTTTCTAGGGATCGTCAAAGAGCCGCTCAGGACAGTCGTTGCTGCGTATCGGTATTCGACATATCGAAGTCCGAGACATCTGCTCCTCCAATTCCGAAATAAATAACCCTCCAATTCCGAAAGTAAACCCCCTCGAAATACGAATCTGAGGCCAGCCGCCAGCTAACCATTGAGCGACGAGATCGCCGCAGTGGGCCACTGGCGAACTCGCCTACCGCCTTGACGACCGCATAATCGCCACCCCCATCAACACACTCTGGACCGCCCCTAACAGAGTAAGTGAGTGATGAATGTCACTGACACTGCTTACGGTGATCAGCCGAAACGGCAGCGACTCTGACGGTTCAGACCGCTTCATTGCATCATCAGCTGCCACTTCGTGACTGTGTGGTGAGTCGGCCATAGAAGTATCTGGTTGCTTTAAGGTGTATTATCACATCACTTATGTATCAACACATGTGATTGTAACGCACTTCCGCGAGATGCCGACCCTAGAGACGATGAACAAGACACCGAAGATGGCAACTTGCCAGAGATGACAAGTTGCCAGTAACTGGGACTGGTGGTCAGAACTAAAGCTTGAAGCCTTAAGGAACTATCTGAAGAGGTGCGAGCAGGTGGAAGGATGTCGAGCGCAAACGAGATGGGACCACCACCCGAATGGACGAACTACTAGAAGGCTTGGGTTATGCCCCCGACAGCTAGAGAAGCAATCCGCATAGTCGAACGCGACGGCTGGTACTACGTGGGTGCCAAGGGTAGCCACCGCCATTTTCGTCATCCGGTGAAGCCAGGCAAAGTAACGATCCCAGGACCGCTGGGTACGGACCTGAGGGAGCGCACATGGCAAGATATTTTGAGACAGGCAGGATTGAAGAAACGACAACAGAAGGAGCGTGAATAATGAAGCTGACTTACGTGGCAGTCTTCGAGAAAACAGCCAACAACTGGTGTGCATATGTGCCAGATGTCCCCGGCTGCGTGAGTGCTGGCACCACTTGGGACGAGATGCAGGCAATGATGCGCGAAGGGCTTACCGCCCACATCGAACTCATGCTGGAGGACGGTGACCCATTGCCAGAACCCAAAATGTCCATCGACGATGCGATTGTGCATCATGCTGAGCCGATTGAGGATTGGATCATGGAGTCATATCTGGAGTGCGGCGATCCCACTCCTTCACTGTCAACACGGTTCGAGTTCGTGGAAATTGATGTGCAAGTCCCAGAACCGACCATCCACACCGTAGAACCTGCCCAAAAAGTCCTTGAGCCTGCCCAGTAGGTTGAGAATCAAGCTAACCGAAGCTGCATTACGCTCTTGGATGCGCTACACAACCAACCAATCTTCCCCGCCGTCTAACTCCGCTCGTCGCTGGTGCGCTGGCGGGGCTTCTATTGTCAGGCGACTTCGCGCTAAAGTTGTCGTCACGCGTTGAACGCATGGCGCAGTTGCTCGAAATTCAAGCCTCAGCAGTGCTGATCCGCGATCAGAGCTAACGCGGGCGAGTTGCGCTCCAGACGGCATGGTCACCCACTTAGCCAGGCGGAGGAGAACACCACTATGCCGCTTACTACTTCTGAGCTTGAGTCCAAACTTTGGGGTGCCGCCGACATTCTGCGCGGCCAGATCGACTCAAGCGACTACAAGAACTACATCTTCTCGATGCTGTTCCTCAAACGACTGTCAGACCGTTTCGCTGAAGAGGTCAACAACGCGGTTGCCGACGGTGTCGCCGTAGAGATCGCCGAAAGCGACCTTGACGAACACGAGTTCTTTGTCCCAGTTGAGGCGCGTTGGGATGCCATTGTGCGCGAGTCGATGAACCTCGGCGAAGTGCTCAACCGTGCTGGTGCCGCAATTGAGGAAGAGAACGCACCACGCCTTGACGGCATCTTGCGCAACACCAACTGGAACGACGAATCCAAGCTCGGCAGCCCCGCTAGCCGCGACCGCATAATCGCCAGCCTGCTGCGCCATTTCGACATCCTTGACCTGAGCGATGCCAACCTCACCGCCACAGGCGAGCAAGGCGCAGTCAACGTGCTCGGTGACGCTTATGAGTATCTAATCCGTGAGTTCGCCGACGACGCTGGCAAAAAGGGCGGCGAGTTCTACACGCCACGCTCAGTGGTGCGGCTCATCGTCGAGTTGCTACAACCCCGCGAAGGGATGCGTATTTGTGATCCGACCGCAGGATCAGCCGGAATGCTTATCTACACCGCTCAGCATGTGGCCGAACACGGTGGCGATACCCGCAATCTGGTGCTGCACGGACAAGAGCGCAACCTCGGCACGCTCGCTATCGGCAAACTCAACCTGCTGCTGCACGGCTTGCGGTCGGCCCGCCTTGAGGGCGGCGACGTGATAGCCGACCCTCAGCTTTGTGATGACCAGGGTCGCCTGCATTCCTATGACCGAGTGATCGCTAATCCGCCCTTCAGTCTGAAGGCTTGGGGACACGACTTCGCCCCCAGCGATCCGCATCGCCGCTTTGATCGCTACGGTGCGATCCCACCCAAAACCAAAGGCGACCTAGCTTTCTTGCAGCACATGCTGGCGGTGACCAACCCGCAGGGCATGGTTGGTGTGGTGATGCCTCACGGCATCTTGTTTCGTGGCGGCACTGAAGGCACTATCCGCAAAGGCATCCTGCAAGCCGACCTGTTCGAAGCGGTGATCGGTCTGGCACCCAACCTGTTTTACGGTGCCAGCATCCCGGTAGCCATCTGTGTGCTGAATAAGGCCAAGCCAGCCGAACGCCGTGGCAAAGTTCTGTTCGTTGATGCCTCTGGCGACGAATATTTTCGCTCAGGCAAGGCTCAGAACTTCCTTGACCCTGAGCATGTGGCAAGCGTCGCCGCCGCGTTCGGTGCCTTTGAAGATGTCGAACGTTTCGCTCATGTGGCCGACCTTGACGAGATCGCCGACAACGATTTCAACCTCAACATCAGCCGCTACGTAGACACCACCGAACCCGTTGAGGTGCCCAGTGTTGAGGAGGCTCTAACCCAGCTACGTGAAGCCGAACGCAAACGAGATGAAGCCGCCAACCGCATGGATGAACTCTTAGAGGGCTTGGGTTATGCCCCCGACAGCTAGAGAAGCAATCCGCATCGTCGAACGCGATGGCTGGTACTACGTGGGTTCCAAGGGCAGCCATCGCCAGTTCCGTCATCCAGTGAAGCCAGGCAAAGTAACAATCCCTGGGCCGCTAGGCAAGGAACTACAAGACTGGCTCTGGAAGAGTATCCTGCGTCAAGCAGGTTTGAAATGAAAGGCAAGGAAAGAAAGACTATGAAGCTTGCATATGCGGTTGTCTTCGTTCGAGATGCCAACGGCTGGGGCGCTTACGTGCCTGATGCGCTGGGATGCGTCAGCAGGGGTGACACTTGGGAAGAAATGCTTGAGATGATCGACGAAGGGCTCACCTTTCACATTGAGGGCACGCTAGAAGGCGGTGACCCGCTGCCAGAGCCCAAGATGTCGATCGACGAGGCCATTACCCACCATCTGGAGTCCATCAACGACGATGACGACCTTTCTGATCTAGGACTGGACTTCAGTGACACTCCTCCTACGCTCGCAACACGGTTCGAGTTCGTAGAGATCAACGTGCAAGTTCCTGAGCACGCAAGCGAGTTTTCTGAGCCCGTACGCGATGCCCGTGAGCCAGCCCAAGTGGGATGAGCCAAATAACCGGGCAATTGTGACTCCCCCAGGAATGGCTCCAATGAAGTTGACTTACGCCGTGGTTTTCGAGAAGGCACCCAATAACTGGGCTGCGTATGCGCCAGATGTGCCGGGATGTGTAAGCGTGGGTGACACTTGGGAGGAGATGCTTGAGATGATCGATGAAGGTCTCACCGCCCACATCGAACTCATGCTGGAATACGGTGATCCGCTACCAGAACCCAAGATGTCGATCAACGAGGCCATCGCTCATCACTTAGAAATCATCAACGATGACTACGACTTAAGTCATCTAGGACTTGATTTCGGTGATGACCCACCCGCAACTGCGACACGGTTCGAGTTCGTGGAGATTGAGGTCAAAGTCCCCGAGTTCGTCGCAGTAGGTTGAGAATCAAGCCAACGCAAGTCCCCGAAGGCTGGCGCATCGCCCGCCTCGGCAACATAGCCGAGATAGTGATGGGTCAATCTCCTCCCGGGTCAACAGTGTTCAACCGCATCAATGAGAGCGACTGTGAGCGTGGCTTGCCTTTCATACAAGGCACAGCAGAATTCGGCCGTCTCTCCCCTACTCCGAACAAGTGCTGCATTCGTCCCCTGAAAACAGCGCAACCAGGCGACTGCCTTATCAGCGTCCGGGCACCTGTAGGCGACACGAACCTTGCTGATCAAACAGTGGCAATTGGCAGAGGACTCGCTGCTGTTCGCTTCAATAGAGCCGATCCGAATTTCGGATGGTATTCACTAAATCACGCTAAGCCCATGCTTAACCGAGTGGCCCAAGGGAGTACTTTCGAAGCTATCGGCGGAATAGAACTCCAGACACTACCTGTTGCGTTGCCGACGATGGAAGAGCAGCGGGCTATTGCAGGGGTACTGGACGCAGTGGATAAAGCGATTGAGCGGGGGTGTGAGGAGTGCGAGGCTCTACGATCAGCTATGAACTCAATCTCAGATGCTCTGCTCACTGGACGCATCCGAACCCACCCACAACGAGAGAAGAGCCATGAAACCGCCGCAAAGAGATGAGGTTCTAGAGTCACTGCGAGCGCACAAGCAAGTTCTTGCTGAACGGTTCGGGGTAACAAGTATCTCGCTCTACGGCTCTGTCGCCCGCAATCAAGCCACCGAAACCAGCGACATCGACATACTTGTCGAATTCGTATCCCCACCCAACTTTAAGAACTACTTTGGCACTCAAGAGTTTCTTGAGGATGCCCTAGGGCGAACGGTAGACATGGCATCCATCGAAGAGATCAGAAAAGAAATACAACCATACATAATAAAAGATCAGATTAATGTCTGAACTGAGCAGAGACACGCGCCACTGGCATATTCATCCACAAGTCAATCAAGGTTTGCAGTCGGAGGGTGAGTCATAGCCGGGATCACCAAACTTGACGAGCTGCATTTGGCTGAGAGGCCAGCGCTTGAACTTTTGCAGCGGCTGGGTTGGAGCTATGTGCCTCACGATGCACTGACACGCGAGCGTCACGACCAGCACAGCGTGCTACTAGAGCAGCGTCTTATAGCCGCACTCAAACGGCTCAACCCGTGGATAAGCGATGATGACGCTCAGCGAGTGATCTTCAACCTCGGCCATATAGATGCCACTGGACTGGCACGCAATCAGGCAGTTCATGAATATCTGTCACACGGTATGCCACTCACTATCGACCGTGCCGGACGACAAGAAACCCCTACCGTGCGCTTCTTTGACTTCGAGCACACCAAACCCGAAACCGAAAGTAACACCAGAAACAACGAATACATCGTCACTACACAATTCCAGGTGCGCTCCAGCGGTGGAAACACAGGCAACACGAGCGGTCAAAGCATCATCAAACCCGATCTGGTGCTGTTCGTCAACGGGATACCGCTTGTTGTTATGGAAGCCAAATCGCCGACACTGATCGACATCTGGAAGACCGAAGCCGTTAAGCAACTCCTGCGTTATCAAGAGACATCCCGCCAAAGACAAGCAGCAGGAGCGCACGAACTGTTTGACACCAACCTGCTATGTGTTGCTCACTGCGGCAGTGATGCCGTGTTCGGCGCGCTTGGCGCACCATTTGATGCCTACACCGGATGGAAAACGATCACCCCGTTCACCGAACACGATTTTGAGCAGCGCTTGGGCACACCACCCGAAGGTCAGGCACAGCTGATCGCTGGTCTGCTCAACCCTGCGACACTGCTTGACATTTTGCGTGACTTTGTCGTCTATGACCATGCACAAGGACGGCTAATCAAGAAACTGCCTCGCTATCAGCAGTATCTGGCAGTGACCCGCGCTATTGAGCGCATCCAGGCAGGGCACACACCAGCCGAACGTGGTGGCGTGGTGTGGCACACGCAAGGCTCCGGCAAATCACTATCCATGCTGTGGCTCGCCACCAAACTGCGGCGCACACCGACGCTCAACAATCCTACAATCGTGGTGGTCACCGACCGCACGCAGCTTGACCGTCAGATCACAGGCACCTTCAAGCAGATGGCTGTTGACACACCCGAACGCGCTACCCGCACCAGCCATCTGCGAGAGATGCTGACCCACGGCAGCGGCCGCACGATCATGACCACCATCCACAAGTTTGAAGACGCACTCGACGAGCAAGCCGGGACTCTCAAGCCTCTAAACGATGCCGACAACATCGTGGTGATGGTCGACGAAGCTCATCGCACTCAATACGGAAGCCTCGCTGCCAAAATGCGTGCCGCTATGCCGCAAGCCACTTTCGTGGGTTTCACCGGCACCCCTATCGACAAAGGCTTCCAGCGCACCACGCTCGGTGTGTTCGGCGACCTGATTGACAGCTACACCATCCCGCAATCCGTTGCGGATCGCACCACTGTCCCTATTCACTACGAGGCTCGGCTTGCTGATCTGCATATTGAAGGCCCGCAAACACTTGACCGGCTCTTTGAGACTCTCTTCGGTGACGAGCCAGAACAGACACGCACCGAGATCAAACGCCGCTACGCCAGCAAAGACCGCATCGCCGAAGCCGCCAAGCGCATTGAGGCAATAGCCCTTGACATCAGCGAGCATTTCCGCACGAAGATCAAACCCAACGGCTTCAAAGCTCAGGTAGTAGCGCCAAGCCGAGCCGCGGCGCTGCGTTACAGCGAACACCTCAACAACTTCGGAGTGGCTGCTTATCCCATCATTACCAGCCTGCACAACGACGGGCCTGAGTTCGCCGACGCCAAACAACTCAACCAGGACAAGATCACCGAGGACTTCGTTGACCCTGACGGCGAACCGCAAATACTTGTGGTGGTCGACAAGTTGATCACCGGCTTTGACGCACCCGTTGAGCAGGTGCTTTACCTTGACCGGTCGATCCGTGAGCACACTTTGCTGCAAGCCATTGCACGCGTCAATCGACGTTTCTCGCACACAACCAACGGCACAGCCACCGAGAAGCACTACGGCCTGATCGTTGACTATCACGGAGTGTCACGAGAACTCGAAAGCGCGTTAGCGATCTTTGAGCACGATGATGTGCAGCAAGCATTGACCCCACTAGAGGATCCCGCGCCAGTGATCGGGGCAGCCGCCGACAAGGCCGAAGCACATTTCCGTGGTCTTGATCTTGATGATCCGTGGGCGTGCGTCAACCGTTTCGCTATCAACACCAGCACCAGCACCAAACTCAACAACACCAAACCCGGCCACGACATAATCGGTAATGACAACGACGGTGACACGAGCAACAACTACAGAGCCGATGCCTACGAACGCTTCGATAAGGACTACCGCGACCTGTCGAAGTTGATGGATCGCTACCTGCCTGAACCAGCGGCTCTTGACTACATCAACCGGCTGAAGCGGCTCACCGTGATCCGCTCATATGTCCGAGCGCAGTTCCTTCGTGAGTCAGCCGACATCGACTGGACTGCTGTCGGTGCCAAAGTCAAGCATCTGCTTGATTCGCGTATTGATGCCACCGTCCAGCAGTTGATGAAACCGGTTTCGGTGCTTGACCGAGACTTCGACTCCAAGATCGCAGGCTTAGCGCATGACGAAGCCCGAGCATCAGTGATGGAACACTCATTAAGGGCTCACATCAACGAGCGAGTAGCCGAAAATCCGGCTCTTTATGAGCAGCTATCCGAAGCGCTAGAGCGAATCATTCAGGAGTTGCGCGACAAAGTGATCGATGCCGTCGAAGGTTGCAAACGTATGGCAGTTCTATGCAGCCAGATCAATCAGCAGCAGGCGGTTGCGGCGCAGCGAGGACTGACACCACACGCCAATGCGGTCTATGACCTGCTAGCCCAAGCAGCAGAACAAAGCGGCGAACCCAACAGCGAGCAAGCCAACGAACACATACAGACATCATCAACAGTCGGTGAGCCTGGGTCTGCGGTTTGGGATATCAGGATACGCAAACTGACTCTAGAGATTTCTTCGGTGATGGAGAAAGCTCAGTCGATTATTGACTGGCACGAAAACTTGGACGTGCAGCGTGAAATGCGTCGCGACATCAAACGCATCCTGCACGCCGATGCCCACCACGACAGCGACAACACCGACAAACTGGTGCGCCAAGTTATGGAAGTCGCTAGAGCACGACCGCGATAACCACCATGCACGACAAAGCCTCAAACAGCTACGAGTGGGCGAGATCATCGTGATAGCACAAGCTCTGGCAGCGATGAACACTACGAGCGGCGAAGCACGAGACCAGCAAACACCGCCACCAGCCGAGTGCGGCGAAGTCACTTTCGGTGATAGCCGGATTGAGTATCAGGTGGTTCGCAGCGCCCGACGACGCAAAACGATGGAAATCACCATTGACGAACCCGGTCTTGTGACTGTGGCAGCACCGCTTGACACTCCCGCAAGCCGAATCAGTGACTTCGTTCGACGACGTGCTGGGTGGATCATCCGCCACGATGGAGCGGTCACCTCGGCACCTCCTGCAAGGCTTTTCGTTAGCGGAGAGTCACTCCCCTACCTCGGGCGTTTGGTGCGCCTCAACATCCATCACATTGAGCCAGGCTCTGTTAAAGACATTGAGCAAGGCTTTGTCAAAGTCAGCTTCCATCATTGGCGCTTTGATGTAGATGTGCCCAATGGCTTGCACGACGATCAACGCCGCGAGTGCGTGAGATCAGCTTTCGAGTCCTGGTATCGCGAACGGGCTGCGCTGAAGCTGCCGCCACGAGTTGAACGTATGGCGCAACTGCTTGGGGTGCAGCCCGCAGCGGTGCTGATCCGTAACCAGAGCCAGCGTTGGGCGAGCTGCGCTCCTGACGGCACGCTGCGCTTCAACTGGCGCACCGTCATGGCACCGCCTTCGCTGATCGACTACATCGCCGCTCACGAACTGGCGCATCTGCGGGTGAGGAGCCACAACGCGGACTACTGGGCGGTTCTCGCCCAAGCAATCCCCGACTATCGACTGCGTCGCCAACGCCTACGCGAATACGGCTCACAGCTCAGCTTCTAGGATTGACACAGCCGCAGAACGCAGCAGAAAGCTCCGATGCCAAAACCAAAGCCGACATATCAACTGCATCACCTATGCATCTATGAAAAGCAGCCACGCGAAGCTATGTGGAACTGGTTGCGCTGGTATCACGCCATTCCTGCCTACTACTGGGAAGGCACCTCCGATATGCATCACACCGGCGAGGGTGGCGTGGATTACACCTTCCTGGCTTGTGGGGCAGCTTTTCAGATGCAGCTCGAAGCGCCGCCCTACCAGTTCGAATATGAACGACGCTGGTTTGCTGAGCACGGCTCGGGCATCAATCACATTTGCTGGATTGTGCCCAACGCCTACGACACTGTTGAGCATCTTCAGTCCAACGGAGCCACGGTCGCTATGCCTTATGAGGAGTTCGGCGACACTTACCACGGGTTTGTGGCTATTGATCCTGAAGGGCGCTGGGTAGAGATCATGTCGTATCCAGGTGAGTTCAAAACCCCTGACGTGGAGTTCCGCCCTGTGGGCTTGGTAGGGCTGCAAACTCTGGGAGTGGTGCAGCTGTGCCATGACCTTGACAGCCAAGTCGACTGGTACAGCGAGGTGCTGGGCCAGCGCATCATCTTGGATGCACGCAGCAACGGTGACGGGCTGGTGTATCTGGCTGACCACACCTACCAAGAGCGCCGGTGCGTGAACGTGCTCGCTACCCCGAGCAACGACGCAGAACAGGATTTGATGAAACGTCACGGCCCGGTGATCTCCACAGTGCTTTATCAGGCGGGCGATGTGGATACGGCTTGGCGTGACGGGATCGCAGCGGGTTTCGATGAGGTAGCCGCACCCGCATATGACGAACGCATCGCAGCACGCACCGGTTATCTGCGTGAGCCCAGCGGCAACTTGGTGCAGGTGCGCGAGCGCCTAGCTGCCTGACCGCGGCTGTGGTGCGTTTCAGAGGTATCCACCATGCCGGGCTAGTGGTCCGCAATCTTGACTCTGCGGTGAGCTTCTATAGCGCGCTTCTTGACATGGAAGTGATCGAACGCGACCATTGGCGAGCCCCTGATGCGGCTGCCGACTCTGCGGTTGGTCTGGCTGGATCGTCGGCTGACGGGGTAATGCTGCGAGGCTCTGGCAGTTATTTGGAACTCTGGCAATACCAGTCCCCGGATCAAGAGGGAGCCGACCCAGCTAGTCAAGGTGCCCACGAACTGGGGCTACGTCATCTGGCCATCGAAGTGAGCGACGTAGATGCCGCTTTGGATCGCATAGTGGAGCTGGGAGGGTCACGCATGGGCGAACCGCTGCGAATGCCTGGCGGCGCGGCGGCGGTTTATTGCCGAGACCCTTTCGGCACCATCATCGAGTTGATGGCCTGCGGTTCGACTTTGGTATCACTTGAAGACCTTTAGAACACTCAAAGAAAGTCGATCGGGGTTTCCGTCATCAACGAGCAAAAAGCCTCATCGGGTCACCCATGTCGTGATAGCCGAGATAACCGCCGCCTGCTTGTGAAGCGTCATATAGGGCGTAACCCAGAAGCTCCTGCGCCCGGCGAGGCAAGCCCTTGGCAATCTCAGGCGTGATGTTGAGATAGCTGTTCTCCACTGGACGAAGCCAGCCGCAGCAGTAGGCAGTTGACAGAGCCCGTCGCCGATGTCCGCTGGTGCGATTGGCACCGCCTGCGTGAATCACGTCACCCCTAAAGAACAAAGCTGATCCCGCTGAAAGCGAACAGGCAACCACTTCGGCGGGTTCTGGACTGCGTTCAGGCATCCAGCGATGACTGCCGGGAACTACCAGCGTGCCTCCCATCTCAGGAGTGATGTCAACCAGTGCCGCGATGGTGTTGACAATCATCGGCGAACCAGGATGGGCGAAGTTCCAAGCGTCATCGTCACGATGGAAAGACTGAGCCGACTCGCCGGGACCAATGTCAATGACTTCACCATTGTTAAAAATAATGGTGGGACTGATCGGTCCGAGCACTCTCTCAGCGAAACCCAGCAGTCGTTCGTCGAGCATGACCTCCACGAAACTCGGTGTCTTGGCGCAGAGTCCTTGAAGCCTCTGGGTGCGTAGGCCGAGGAACTCATCGGAGGCCGCTGAACCCGAGTCGGTTCCGCTGTGAGCATTTAGCCAGGGCTCAATTTCGGTGTTAAGACGCTGCACTAGACCCGACGGCAGCCACTCTTCGATAATCACTGCGCCGTCACGTTCGCAGGCTTCAACAATGTCGTCGACTGTGCAGCCGCCGGAGAGTCGCTCAATCACAGCCTTAGCCAGTCCATGACAGTCCAATCGCATCGGATCACAGCCGCGTTGAGTGCAGCCGCTGGAGAGGTTCCTACAGTATCAACTCAGTATCACTCGCTATCAACTCAGTATCGCTCAATATCAGCGCTGCATCAACGCAATATCAGCGAAGCAACAGCGCAGTTCGCAGCAGTTCAACGCAGTTCGCATGAGAGGGCCAGCATGAGCAGCAACGATCCGTCAAAACAACAAGACACGCGGCACGAGGATCCCGACTTCTTGGAGCACTGTTATCGACGAGTGCTAATAGAGCTTGGGTTCTCTGTCGAACATGCTGCTGTGGTAGCGAACTGCGTATCTGACGGCGACCGTAACGGCAAGACAACCCAGGGAATGGGCGTGTTCGAGATTCCCGTTCTGCTAGCCCGAACCGGCACTCTGGATGTAACCGCCGTGCCCGAGATAGTCGACTCGGGACCGACCTGGCTGGTGATCGACGGACACCGCTCCTCAGGTCAATGGGCACTCACAATGGCTGTTGAGGCGGCCATCGCCAAAGCTTCCGAGCACGCCATCGCCATAGCTTTCGTGCGCGACTTCAACGATGCTGGCGCTTTCGGCAGCTACGTGCGGATGGCGGCACGCCAAAACATGCTGGCGATAGCCACCAACAACAGCCTGCCGCTCGTATCACCATGGGGCGCGATGGAAAACATACTGTCGGGGGCACCCTTCGCAGCGGCCTCCCCTGGTGGCGAGCATCCTCCCATCGTGTGCGACATTCAAGCCGTTGAGGTTCACGACGGTGACCTCAGCGAAGCCTATTTCTCAGGAGAACGCCTGTCGGGCCCTTACTTGGTGGATCCGGACACGGGGGAACTAACCGATGACCCGGCACCATATTTTACCCGTATGGAGGACTACGGACGGATCTCGGACTGCAAGGCACCGTCAGTGTTCGGCTCGCCCCGCATCTATGCACTCAACCTGTTCACAGAGATGCTCGCTGCAATCATCAACCCAGGGGCGCGCCTGAGCCCTGAGACACCTGGACCTCCGTCGTATTGGCTGCAACCCCGCAGCGAAGCACTCACAGGGGGTGCCTGCGTGATCGTGATTGATCCATCTCATTGGATGCCAACTACAGAAGCCGGGCAGAAATCTGACCGGCTGATTGAAGCAATCAAAGGCGCGAAACGGCTTCCCGGCGTGGAAGAAATATTTTTGCCAGGCGAGCGGGGATGGCGAGCCATGGCTTCGTCTAATCCGGTCACAGTCCTGCCCGCGCATTGGGAATCTTTCGTGCGGATCGTTGAAAGCGTCGGCTTGGAGATTGACAGCCTGCGAGCAGAGTTTGCCGCCGAAGCTCGTCAGTTAGACGCTCGACACACTGAAGCTCATCACGCTGAGGCTCAACCTGAGGAACGCACAGCGCCTTACCATGCAGCGCCATACCATAAGGCTCGCACATGAGAGCCGCTATTTATGATGCGCCGGGTAGGCCGCTTCGGATCGCTGAGCTGCCCGACCCACGGCCAGGCCCCGGCCAAGCTGTGATCTCCGTGACGGCTTGCGGGATCTGCGGTTCTGATCTTCACGCCACCACAGCCGAAGGTGACTTAGCTCGACGGGGCGCGGTTCTGGGTCATGAAGTAACCGGCGAAATCGTCGAGATCGGCCCCGAGCCTGTCGGGGATTGGAAAGTCGGCGACCGGGTTTACGTAATGCCGATCGGTTCATGTGGCCGCTGCCCGTATTGTCAACTTGACCGCCCCGAGGAATGCCCTGATCAGCTCACCTTCGGGGCATTAGGGCCAAACGAGCCCGACGGTGCTTATGCCGAATACTTGACTGTTTCGCTAACGGATCTGCTGGCCGTTCCTGACCGGATGAGCATGGATGTGGCCGCGCTGTGTGAGCCACTGGCCACAGGGTTGATGTGCGTTCGCTTGTCTTCACTTGAGATCGGACATCGTGTGCTAATCATGGGTGCTGGCCCTATTGGATTAGCTGCTGCTATCTGGGCGCGGTTCTTCGGTGCCCGACGGGTTGTGGTGTCAGAACGGGTTAAGCACCGCCGAGATCTGGCGCTGCAACTCGGAGCCACCGACACGATCTCGCCTAACCCAGATACTGCCTCAGATAGTGACTTAGAAACTGACCTAGAGAATGCAAACCTCTCGGAGCGCTTCAAGGCGTTGACGGGAGGTGAACCCGATGCGGTTATAGAAGCGGTCGGACGACCAGGCATGCTCAACGCGGCCATCGCCGCAGTGCGAACCCAGGGCACTGTGGTCACCGGCGGCGTATGCATGACACCAGACTCTTTCGATCATCTGCTGGCCTATGCAAAGGAACCGACAATCCGCGCAGCTCGCGTCTACACCAAAGCCGAGAACCAGTTCATCCTGGAAATGATCGCAGCCGGTCGCATTGATCCCGCTCCAATGATCTCACACCGCGTCACTCTGGACGATCTGCCTGCAACTTTCGAGGCTCTGCGCAGACCCACAGACCAGTGCAAAGTTATGGTGCTGCCCTAGAGCAGGCTTCGGCCTGCCAGCTCCGCGGACTGCTGGTCCCACACTCAGGCATGGCACGGCGGTACCGATCTACCAGCGATGCACTTGCGGAGCATTGTCTCCGAAGCAGGACGCGAGCAGCAGGAAATCGGCGATGTCGGCGGTGACGATGCTGTCTTGGAGGCGCATAGCGAGCGCCAGAATATGTGCGTCAACAACGTCTGAAGAGCCGGACCGCAAGAGCAGCCCGCCCACCATCCGAGCATCGACGAGAGTGAACTCGTGAACCTCAAGTGTGTCGAGGAACCGGGACAGTCGAGCCTGGCGTTTTCCATCGCGCCACACCTGCGCCACTACAGGTGCCGAAGTAGACAACAATTCTCCTTCCTCGAACGCCGCAGCGAGGAAGGATTGTGCTGCTCTCTCGCCTCGGTCGACCGCTACCAATACCCCGGCATCAAGGATCACGAAGCGAAGTAACGAATACGCATAGCCGCCACAGCTTCGGGATCGGGCGGGCCTGCCTCTGCAGACCATGCGTCCAAGAACTCTCGTAGAGCTTCTCGTTGACTGCTCTCTCGTGCCAGAAGCAGCAGGCCGCGGCGTATAGCAGCCGTCTTGCTACCGTAGTCATCCGCAAGCTCAGCTAGCAGCTCGCGCTCTTGGTCATTGAGGCGGACCGTGGTTGTCGTGGTGCTCACAGCCAACAATGGTAGCACATACGTGCTACAAACGCCTTTATGGCATCCGTGTTGCCTAGATGTCGGTTCATGCAGTCACCCCATGCATGATCCTCAAGCCGCTCTCACTGTTGAGGGAGCAGATAAATCTTGCCGCATTGCTTGGTTAGAACTGTCTCGAAAGCATCGGCTGCTCGGCTCATCGGGTAAGTGTGGGTAACAATGATGTTGATCCATTCCTGCACTTGCGGATCGCACAGCATCTTCAGCAGTCCGTCACGGTCACGGAAACGCACATCATGGCCGCCGGTCCAGTTGATGTGGCGATCCACTAGATCAGTAAGAATATTGAACGCATAATTCTCAGCCGGATCACCGTGACCCAGAGAGTAGAGCGTGCCATAACGACGCAGCCCGGTCATGCATCGATCCAGGTAGTAAGGCACACCCGCACACTCGAAAGCCACATCAGCACCTAAACGATCGCCGGTCATCCGCTGAAGCTGATCCAGCCAGTCCGGGTCGTCAGGGTTGATGATGGCTGCGACTCCCAGACGGCGGCATAGCTCCATCCGGTATGACTGACGTCCCAGAACCACGACTGTGGCACCTCGGTAAAGAGAGTTCACTACTGCGCCCAAGCCGATGAAGCCAACCCCGCCCACGATCACGACATCACCTGAGTCCACTCCAGCCTCCTCAGCGGCGGTGTAGGTGCATCCCAGCAGGCAGTTAGCCGCCGCAGCATGATGAAACGACAACTCATCAGGCATTTTTTGGATCATGTGCTCTGGGGCTAGCCGATAACGCACCATGCCGAAGCCTCCAGAAGCGCTGCCGTTGACCTTCTCAATGCCGAGCAGGCCAGCCTCAACGTCCTGGGGTGCCATCCCTTCGTCGTGAGATTCATAAGGAATGCCGAGGCAGTGGGTGGGCGACAGGCCGCTGCTGCATACGAAACATTTCTGGCAGCTGTTGCCCTGATAGATGATCACCCGATCACCAACAGAGAAACTCGACCCTGATGCGACATCGGTGATAATGCCGACCCCTTCGTGACCGAGATGCTCAGGACTGTCATGCCACTCAAATTGGTGATCTCGGTAGATGCGACCCTCGTTACAGATGGGTGCCACCTCCACTTTGATTACCACAAACCCTGGCCCAGCCACTGGATACGGTTTTTGGGCCAGAGCCGCATTGTGGGGCTCTGGGATAGTCAGCACCGTATTGCTTTTGGTGTTGGTGTGGTAGTTCACGGCATCAATCTCATCTTGGGCTCGTAAACCTAGGACTACTTAGTCTCACTCAGGGTCTCACTCTGGACCTCGACTACTGGAGCATAAGTTTTGGACAATAATCACTGTTATTACAATGGCGGATGTTTAACGTTGCTATAGAGAACAGAGCGGTAACCCTCGAGGGCATAGGGGTTGAGGAACTGGAGACCCCAGAAGTAGTGCCTGTCGGTTTGGCTTGCGCTAGCAAGATCGCAGGCCTCGTCCCAGTGGTCATAGATCGCAGCAATCTGAAGGTCGGCTATCTCTCGAGCTTGCTGAGTCGTTAAGTGATAGTGACCGGCATGCATGATGCAACGCGACAACTGGCTGAGGCGATCACCGTCGGGGCCGAAAGCCATCGCCTGTGCAGCCTCGCCACCAGTGCGTGCTTGCGGACAGATGTCATAGGCGGGGGTAAGCACCAGGTTGTCACCATCCCAGAACGCTGAGTGGTTCCGGGCATGATCGTCAGTGTTGCCCACCAATACGTTGAACACGATCCGCGCGAACAGTTCCCGAAGCGTTTCGTCGGCAGTTGTGAACCTTGAGCGGATCTCGTGAGCCAAATCCACGTAAGTGGCATAACGCCCAGCGATGCCATGAGCATCGTGTCGCTCAAGAATTGTCAGAGCCGATACCATCATCCGCCGAGTACCGAGATCGCTTCGATCGAACCGCTGCACCAGTAACACATCTTTGCCTAGGGCGCTAGCCATTTCCACTGTTGCCGAGTTAATCCCGGCAAGTTGAGCCAAATACATAGCAATAAACTCAGCCTTCACCACAGCATAAGGATCAGTAGAGGACGAGAACTTGGCGATCATGCGCCGAGAGCCGTCAGTCAAAAGCGCCTTGGGCCTGGCACCACCAACCGAGGTTCCGTGAAGCAACGCCCGATCCAACGCAGGCGTAAGAGGTTCACCGCTAACAACACGGTCAGCAGCCTCGGCCAGTTCGGTCAGTGTTGCTGAATCGGCTTCACGCGGCCGATAATCACCAGACGAAGATTGGAAGTCAAGCGCGCCGATGCGATCAGACCCAGACTGGAGTAAATATGCGAGCAGCGGAAGCTCAGATCTGACACCACAGCGGCGATCAATGACTCGTCTTCCCCAGGCATCGGGAGCGGCATCGGCGACACAACCGGCTATCTCACCCGAGCGCGGCTGAAGTTCTCCCGATCTCAGAGGCAGTTCCGGCAAAAAGAGAGCCACAGCGTCTGTTCTTTGCAGATAGCTGCGTGCATAGGTGAAGGTCACTACCTTGCCACTGTCATTAAGCCTGCCCGCAACAACCGGCTGGACTGCGCCCTCTAGCCAGACCCATACGAAGGCATGATCCGGGCGAAGATCAAGCGGATCAGAAGTCATCATCTACCTTGCGGGAGCGCACCGCTTCGGGTAGCACAGCTAAACGGGCTTGCACCACCTCACGCTCAACCGACCGTCGAAACGGATCAGGATCAAACAACGCAATCCCCAGCAACGATGCCGCCTCAAAAGCGGTGCCAAGTGCAACACTCGGATCACCACGCTCCACCTTGCGAATCGTCACCACCGACACACCAACCCTCTCCGCCAACTCAGCAAGTGTCCACCTGCGCTCGCGCCGCGCCATCGCCACCCGACTGCCAAGCAGCGCAGCAGCCTCAACCGTCTCCGGCCGAAGAGGCATGAATGAACCCATATCGAAACTTTACTATCTCTAAAGATGCTTTACAAATATTATAAGTTCAATATAGTTGAGAATATGTGCAGATCAGAACCTTGAGCCTGCGATGCTAATGTAGGAATTTCTGTGCTAGTAATGTAGGAATTTACCTACGTGTATTACCCCTGCGCTACAACCTTCATAGCCGACTAATCAACCTAGGGCTCTGGCTGGGTCAGTCCTGCAGCGACCCTACGCCGAGGTAGCTAGCATCTAGCAAGGCGCGGTCAGCCAGCAGCTCAGACGTGTCTCCTTGCATCACCAGGTCACCGTGGTTGAGCACATAGCCACGATCCGAAACCTCTAATGCTAAGTCCACATGCTGCTCCACCAGCAGCACACCCGCGCCGGTATCTTCCGCGATGCGTCGCACTACCGGCATCAGTTCCTCGTAGATCACTGGAGCGAGCCCCAGGCTCATCTCGTCGACCATCAGCAGCTTGGGTTCAGCCACTATGGCCCGTGCCAGAGCCAGCATCTGCTGTTCGCCGCCACTGAGCAGTCCAGCACGACGGCACGTCAACGGACCCAGAGCCGGGAAGAAGTCCATAGCCCGGTCGATATCAACACGCCCACGGGTCTTGGCGAGAAGTAGGTTCTCGCGAACCGTCAACTGGAACAACAATCCCCGGTTCTCGGGCACATGGCTCACACCCCAGCGAGCCACTCGGTGAGCCTGGCGCAGTCGAGGCACCGGCCGGTCCATGATCGTAATTGAGCCCGACAGGATCTGGCCCATACCCGAGATCGTCATTAGCGTGGTGGTCTTGCCAGCACCGTTCGGCCCGAGCAGCGTCACTACCTCGCCTGCGTCAACATGCAGGCTTAGGTCACGAACGACGGCCACATCGTCATAGCCAGTGTGAAGACCTTCAACAGTCAACAGTCGTTCGCTGCTCATAGTCGGCTGTGACCGAGATAGGCCGAGATCACGTCGGCGTTGTTGCTTATCTCCTCGGGTGTGCCCGAGGCGGTGAGCTGACCAAAAACCAGCATATGGATGAAGTCACACACATTGAGCACCAGCCCCATGTCGTGATCTACCAGCAGCATGGTGTACCCCTGATCCACCAAGCGCCGCAGTTGCGCTCCGAACCATTCGGTCTCGGCTTTGTCGAGGCCCGCTGCGGGCTCGTCAAGCAGCAAAATCTTGGAAGATTCCGCTACTAGAGCACGTCCTACCCCCACCAGCTTGCGTTGGCCCTGGGACAACTCTCGAGGCTGGCGCTCAGCTATCTCACCCAGGTTGAGCAACTCCAGCACTTCCTCCACTCGTTCGCCGCGCTGACGGGGCCGCACATAGTCACGTAACGCTGCCCCCAAAGTCAATCGTCGGCTCGCCACATCAAGGTTGGAGCGCACAGTTATGTCGTCAAAAAGTTCCAGCGTCTGCCATGTGCGGGTGAGGCCATCATGGGAAAGTCGATGAGGTGAACGACCAAAAACATCCTCACCTTCAAGCAACACTGCGCCTTTCGAGTTGTTAGGCAAGAACCCGGTGACCGCGTCAATGAATGTGGTCTTGCCAGCGCCGTTAGGGCCGATAAGTCCAGTGAGTCGCCCCCGCCGACATTGCAGCGACACATCGTCAACAGCCACTAAGCCCCCGAAACGAACGCTGAGCCCAACCGTTGCGAGCACTGCTTCAGACTGCTCTGCTTCAGGCATCGCTAAGTGAGGCTGATCTGCTTCAGGCATCGCTAAGTAAGGCTGATCTGCTTCAGGTATCACTTTGTCAGGCATCGACTTTCACGGGAGTTCTACGCCTGTAAAGCTGGCTCAACTTTGCGCCCAACTGCTGCACCTGTTTGCGCTGAAATCCGTCAATGCCCTCATTGTTGTAGACCGCAGTTGCGATCAAAAAGAACCCGGCCACATAAGCGGTGTAAGGCCCCACATCAATGATCCATTCGTTGGTGACAACAATGCCGATGCCTTCTGAGAACAACGTTCCTGCGGTGATGGCTCCACCGACGGTGCTGATACCACCAAGGTAAGCGAAGGCCAGCAAAGTCAAAGACGCGAAGATCCCGAATGAATTACCACCAAAAGTTCCGAGGTTGAAAGCGATCAACGTTCCACCGAGAGCGGCAAAGAAGCTAGATATAGCGAAAGCCGAGAGCTTGATAGCGGCCACGTTCACTCCGGCCGCGGCTGCAGCCCGCTCGTTGGCCCGCACGGCCAGCATCTGCTCACCGAGACGTGACCGACGCAAACGCATTACCAAGAGACAGCACACCGCAGTCACGAACAAGAGCACTAACCCGTAACCGCCGGTAGGGACTTTGCCGTCGCCGAGGAAGAAATCGCTGTTGGGGCCGAACTCAATGCCGAAGATGGCTGGCGTTCCTGCTGTTTTGGTGCCGCGATCGAGACCGAACCATCCGGGACGCGCAAAGAAAATCTCTGCTATAGCGAGACCGCTGGCCAGAGTAACGATCGCAAGGCTGGCACCTCGGGTGCGCAGCGAGGGAATAGCCGCTATTAGTCCGAAACCAATGCCTGATGCCACCGCCAACGCAACAGCGACCAGCAGCGGCATTTCAGCCTGATTCACGAACGATGCCACTGCGAAAGCGCCGATTCCGGCTAAAGCCATTTGCATAAGCGATATCTGACCTACATATCCAGTTACTACCACCAGAGACAGCGCCAGAATCACTCCGATCATTGAGTTCTGCATCCCGTTGCGATATTGGAAAGGCGCGAACACGGTCAGCCAAAACGCTGCGGCTATCAAGACACCGTAAGCAATGACACGTCCTCGGGTGATGCGAGGCGAATACGCGTCGGGTAATCGCTCCACGGTAAGCGCCCCACGCGACGGCAGCGACTCGCCGCGAATCACCATGGCCAATGCGATCACCAGAAACGGCAATGCTCTGCGGATGCCAATGTCGGGGATCCAATCCCATTCAAGCTCAAGACGAAACAGTTGCTGGTCAACGATGCCGAGTCCGAAACCCGCAATTGCTGCAATCACGAAAGATGACATTCTGCCTAGCAGCGCCGCCCCGAGCGAAGAAATCAGCAGCACCGTAAAGAAGTTGGGGGTCACTCCAGTGATGGGAGACACCAAGATGCCAACTAGCCCGGCCAGCACTGAAGCCAGCACCCAATTAACTCCAGCAGCGAAATCCGCGTTGAAGCCAAGCAACGTAGCGAAGCGTTCGTTCTCGGCACCGGCGCGTGTAGCGATACCGAAGCGGGTGTAACGAAACAGCATCCACAGCCCAGCGGTAATGACTACCACCGTTCCTAGAACCCAAAGGCGGTCCTGCCCTACACGAGCGCCAAAAACCTCGACTGGATCATTCGGGAAGATCGGCTCAGCGGCTTTGGCTCTAGCACCAAAGCGAAGCACCACTGCTGCTTGGAGGAACAACATGATGCCCAGCGAGGCGATCACCTTGGCCAGCACTGGGGCGTAACGCAAGGGACGAAATATTGCAAAATGAGCAACCAGACCGAGAGCGGCAGCGGTCACCAAAGCGATCAGCAAAGCCGGAATCCTGCCCATTGAGTCACCCATGCTGATGAAGGTTGGGAAGTCAAATATTTCGATGCCTGCGATGCCTTCTATTGGTGCCAGCGGGTTGGGCAGCGGCGGCACTGGGTATTGTCCGTCGCTCACTAGTGAGACATACACATAGGTCACATAAGTAGCGACAGCACCGTGGCCGAAGTTGATGACCCCCGAAGCCCGGAAAGCCACCACCAACCCGATGGATAAAGCCGCAATGATGGCCCCCGAACCCAGCCCGAAAAGCACCGGGTCAAAGAAAGTCTCACGGCTCAGCAACGCAGCGGCGATCCATGCGACCACCAGCGCGGCTAACCCGACAGCGCCAACCCGTTCGGCTGGAGACAGTCTGGCGATCACGACTCCCCCTGTGAAGTAGAGCCTAACCGTAGACCTCTTTGAGGCCAGTCAGGCTCTGCTCAGGTGTGTTTCGATTACGGTTCAGCTTCGGGCCGCAGCGTTTTCTCAGCAGGTTCAGCCCTCAAGCAAGAAGTTGAGCTGCGAGAAGTCCAAGAACGTGAAGCCGTCGGGGCCGGTCAGTTCCCCGTCCACGACTGTCGCCATAAGCGGCGATGTATTACACGCACCGAACCATGGCTCGGGCCCAGGGCAACTCACTGAAGGCATGCCCGGGATGTCATCACGGGAATAGCTGCTAAGCGCTGTCAGCACTGATTCGGCGGTGGCATCCGTGCCGCCACCTTCAATGAGAATGTCTCTAGCGATGAACACCTGCCCGAGCGCCCAACCAGCGAGGCCAGCGGTCTGAACATCAGCACTGCCATAGGTGTCAAGGATCCGCTTGATCTCAGCGATCTCGTCACCGCCGTCAACAGTTGGTGCCGAAGACACGATGGGAACTCCCCATCCGTCAAGAGCACCAGACTGAACCACATCTAAACCGGCACACAGATCATTAGCGAACAGGTGCCCCTCATAACCAACGGTCGCCACTGCGTTAGCGGCTGCGGTGCATTGGGCACCGTCGGCCAGCACGAACAGCCATCCGTCGTTAGAGGTGTTGGCGGCTGCGACAGGCCCAGTCAAGTCAGGCTCGAAGCCCAAAAGGATGGTCTCGTTAACAGTGATGCCGTTGCTTTCACCAATGGCAACAAGGGCAGGCTCAAATGGGGCGAGGCTGGGATCGTCAGCCAAGAACAGTGACATCGTGGAGACATCACGTCGGTCGCTGGCGAACACAAAGAAAACTTGAGCCAGACCCGGTAGGCCTGGGTCAAAGTTGTAGAGGTTGGGTATGAGATAGTCGATGAAGTCGTTGCCTAGGCCAAGATTGGCTTTGCCTGCCTCAGCAAGGAGAGCGCCCGAGGAAACGCTGTTGGATCCGAAACCGCCGTTGATCACCACATTGATATTGTCATCGTTGACGAACTGGTTGGCGCAAGCGATGTGGGACTCCACAGCGTCACCAGCGCCACACACCGCGAGTTCGATGGGGTGACCGTTGACACCGCCATGCTCGGCGTTGAAATAGTCGACGTAGGCCTGTGCCACGGCTGGAACCTCAGGGAAAGCCAAAAGTTCTTCAACTTGAGCGATCAAACCGATTCGGACGGGTGCCATCGACTCGTCAGCCATCATTGCAGAGTCCTCCATCGGCATCTCGGAGTCGTCCATGGGCTCTTCGGCTGTCTCGTCCATGGGTGTCTCAGCCGATTCCTCCATAGGAGACTCGGGCTCTTCATCAGGTTCTTCCATAGCATCTGGCCCAGATTCCTCGGCGGGTGCCTCGGGGTCGTCCATGGGCTCTTCGGTTGCTACGGCAGTAGTGGGCGCGGGCACAGGCGCAGCATCATCGTCGTCATCACCGCAAGCGGCTGCAACCAAGGCAAGCACAGCTAGCAGCGCGGCCAGCAACCTCCAGTGGACCGTAGTAATCATGGTTCAGAACCCTCCTAGTTTGAGCTTGATTCGAGCCTGCGGCCAAGCCTTGAGGCTTGATGATCTACAATACCCTCATTAATATCCTTACTATCACATATACAGGCAAATCGACATGATAAGCACCAGTTTTAGTTGTATAAGCCAATGATTTTCGCAGATAATATGCTAAGAAGCTTTAACTGCCTGCGCTTTTTGACTGCAACCTTCAGGCTGGCGGCCCAGGCGTGAGATGCTCCAAGAGACGCTCTCCTCAGTGTGCCTCATAGGTGCGCGTTGGCCTACGATCATGCCACTGTGCTCAACATTGACGACACCGACCGCGCCCTGATTGACGCGCTAGTAAGCGACGGGCGAGCCAGCTACACCGCTCTAGCGCGCAATATCGGCATGTCACAGGCAGCTGTGAAAGCGCGCATCACTCGGCTGCTCGAAAATGGCATCATCCACATTTCTGGACGAGTCGACCCGCGCGCTCTGGGATACGGCGAGTTCGCTTTCTGTCTGATTGATGTGACGGGTCCGGTGACACCAGTGGCGGACCAGTTGTCTGAGATGGACGAGGCCGCTTTCGTGCTGGTCCTTGCTGGCACATGCGGGCTGTTCGTTGAGTTCCGAGCGAACGATGCCACTCATCTTGACGATGCTCTTGAACGGGCACGTTCACACAGAGGAGTCCGTGGGATCGATGCCTGCTCGCTGGTGATATACGCTAAACAGGACTGGTCGCATTCAGGTCATCAACCACCTGCTGAAGCGAGTCCCCGACTTGATGCCGACAAACGCGCTGTTGACGCTATAGACGTTGCGCTACTTGAGTGCTTGGCCACTGACGGCCGTGCCAGCTTTGCGGAACTGTCCACGGTGGCGGGTCTATCTCATGCAGCAACACGCGAGCGGGTTCTGGCCTTGATGGACGCGGGTGTCGTGACGGTTCAAACCATTGTGAGTCCTGGCGTGCTCGGCATCAAGGGGTATGCAGGTTTGATGATTGAGGTGGACGGCCCGGCCAAGCCTGTAGCAGAAACGATCGCGGCAATAGAAGAGACAACTCTTGTGGCCGTTGTCCGTGGGCGATTCGATCTGATCGTTGAGGCCAGCTACACCGACGAGAACCATCTGGCCGAGTTGCTTGACCGTGTGCGTTGCGTAGCAGGCGTGCATCAAGTTGAGTCGTTCGTCTACCTAGTGGAAGTCAAGGAGTCAATGGCTGCTGGTCTCAGTTAGGCTACACCCCCCCCCCCGCAACGCACATCTGTCGCTCGCTTGAGTGCTCTCTAAGGCTTTCTGCCCCAGTTGCTCATCTCCATTTGCTCGTCTTCAGTTGTTTATCTATAAAGCGCTGATTCAAGGCAGCAGGCCTCCGTCGACAGGCAAAAGAGCCCCGTTGATGTAGGAAGCCGCTGGCGATGCCAGAAAAGTCACAAGTTGAGCCACCTCGTCAGGTGCCCCCCAGCGCTTCATCGGCACTTCAGCCGCCATCATTGAAGCAGCCTCGTCATCGCTGACTCCAACTAGATCAGCAACAAAGCGACTATGCGCTTGAGTCATCTGCGTGTTGATCAGACCGGGGCACACCCCCACACAGCGGATCCCGTCACGACCGTGCTCCTTGGCGATCAGTTTGGTCATAGCAACAAGCCCGAACTTGGTGACGTTGTAAGCCCCGTAGCCAGTTTCTGCGGTCAGCCCCGCAATCGACACGTTGTTGATGATCACGCCGCGTCCGACGGCAATCATGTGACGAAGCGCCAGCAAAGACATGCGTCGTGATCCCATCACGTTGACCTGCCAGGACAGGTTCCACTGATCCTCGGTCTGCTCTAACAACCGTCCCACACCAGTGGTAGCTCCCGCATTGTTGAACAGAATGTCCAGAGACCCCAGTTCATCCATCAAGCGCTGAACCACCATCTCGGCCTCAGCCTGAATAGTGACATCAAGCGGAACAGCAAAGCTCCTAACTCCGAACTGCTCACGCAGTTCAGCAGCCAGCTCCTCCAACATGGACATGTCGTCCCCGAGGCCGTGCGTCTCATTTTGACGCAGCTCTGGTCGGTCACGGGCCAAGTCGGTGACCACGACATCGGCACCAGCCTCGGCCAAACGTCGCGCGGTCGCCTCGCCGATCCCACTGCGACGGCCAGCACCCGTCACAAGCGCTACCCGACCTGCCAAAGGCTTGCTCAAGCTGCCGTCCCTTTCTGCCGCGGATTTCACGATCAGAGTATCTAGCTCAGTCTAGTCAGAGCTTGACGTAGCGCTTGACTTGCCATTTATTCAAAATCTAAGACAAATGATTGTTCAAGATATGAAATCACTGGTATTTAAAGTAATCTGCAAGCTTTCCTAAAGTAGAGTAGTCTCATGGCTGTTCCATCAGGATTAATGCGTCAGAATTAATGCGTCAGGATTAATGAAGGATTAATGAAGGGTCGGTGACAAGCTGATGAAGAGCACGCCGCTGCGTCAGATCCTTGACCCGGCAGGAGAGTTCGTAGGGACTGTGCCCGATCTTGACGACAGTCGTCTGCTTGAGATTTTTAGACTGTTGCTCACTACCCGGATGACAGACGAGAAACTACTGAATCTGCAGCGTCAAGGACGACTTCCAGCCTATTACCAGGTCAGCGGCCAAGAAGCTCATGTAGGTGCAGCGCTAGCGCTAGAGCAGCACGACTGGCTTTTCACCGCCTATCGAGAACTGGGAATGTGGCTGGCCCGAGGCATGAGCCCCATCAGCGCTCTCGGTCTTTGGATGGGCGTGCCAGACGATCACGATCTCTGGGATGTGCATCGCCACCGGGTGACCCGACTCAACGCCACTATCGGCACGCATCTGCCTCACGCGGTCGGTTTCGGCTACGCGCAACGCCTGCAAGGACATGACACGGTGTGCATGGTCGTGTTCGGCGATGGCGCCACCTCGGAATCCGACTTTCACGCAGCCATGAACTTCGCTGGGGTTTGGAAAACCCCCACCGTGTTTTTGTGCCAGAACAATCAGGTAGCTCAATCAACCACTATCGACAAGCAGACCGCAGCAGAAACCCTGGCCGCCAAAGCCGATGGGTACGGGTTTAACGGAGTGCTGGTCGACGGTATGGATCCCTTGGCTGTCTTTGAGGCATCCCGAGATGCGGTTGGACGAGCTCGAGATGGTGGTGGCCCGACCCTCATTGAGATGCTCACTTACCGCTTCGCCCCTCACTCCACCTATGACGGGATGCCGGTCTATCGCACCAGCGAAGAAGAAGCCGTGTGGCGCAAGAGAGATCCCGTTACGCGTATGCGTTCCTTGCTTGTGAATAAAGGTCTTTGGGAAACAGACCAAGAAGAAGTCATGCGTGCTGAGGTCTCGGCCGAACTGGAAGCTTTTGTTGAGCAGCTCGAAAAACGTCACAGTGTGGCGCGCGATTACTCGCCTCTCCAGTTGTTCGCGCGGGTACCCGCTTCGCTCGCAGAACAACTCAACACCGAGCAGCGGGACCTCGGCGAACCGATCACTGCACTGGAGCCTCATGGGACTTGGAACGCCACACCCTCAGCACTCGGCGCGCCCTCGGCACTCGGCGAGCCCTCGGCATCCACAGGCGAAATCCGACGACTCGACATGACCGAGGCACTCAACCTGACACTGCACACGGCGTTTGACCGCAACCCGTCGCTAGTAACTCTCGGCGAAGATGTCGGTTTGGAGGGTGGAGTGTTCCGGATCACCGAAGGCATGTATGAACGCTTCGGTGCCGGCCGTGTTATTGACACGCCCTTGTGCGAGACCGGCATTATGGGCACCGCAGTGGGCATGGCCATGGCCGGGCTGCAGCCAGTGGTTGAGATCGAGTTCGCTGGCTTCATCTACCCCGCCTTCGATCAGCTCATCGGTCATGCGGCCCGTATCCGCTGGCGCTACCGAAGTCAGATGAACGCGCCGCTAGTGATCCGCATGCCGGTGGGCACCAACCTCAACAATCTTGAGTTCCATACCGACTCCCCCGAAGCATTCTTTACTCACACGCCCGGGCTAATAGTGGTGTATCCCTCTAACCCTTACGACGCTAAGGGTCTACTTGAGTCGGCGCTGGCAAGCGATGATCCAGTGGTGTTCTTAGAGCCGATATCTCTTTACCGAGGGTTCAAGCAGGAAGTGCCGGTTGAGCCTTACCAGATCGGATTTGGGCTGGCTTCGGTGGCACGTCAAGGCACTGACGTAACCGTTGTGTCGTGGGGGCCTCCAGTGCGCCGAACCTTGGAGGCAGCTGAGGCTCTGACCGCTGAAGGTATCTCGGTTGAGGTGATTGATCTGCGCACCTTGTATCCGTGGGATCGTGAGACTGTGCTTGCAAGCGTGGAGCGGACGGGGCGGCTGGTAGTAGTCCATGAGGCTCAGATGACCAGCGGGTTCGGGGCTGAGGTGCTCGCGGCTGTGAGCGAACATGGGCTTTATTCGTTGGAGGCACCTCCAGTGCGGGTCGCTCACGCTGACGTGTTCTGGGGCCCTGCTCAACTTGAGCAATATTCGATGATCACAACTGAACGCATAACTGCGGGCATCCACCGAGTCTTAGAGAACTGACATGGCCGAGTTGCCCGAATGCCCGACCTGCCTGCGGGTCTGCTCAACCGGCGCAGCTCTATCGGTTAAGGGTTGAAATGGTACAAATATTCAATCTGCCCGCTGTGGGAGACACCATGATGGAGGGCGAGATCGTAGAGTGGCTCGTGGCAGTAGGTGACGCTGTCGAACTTGATCAGCCCATTTGTTCGGTGGAAACCGACAAGTCAGTGGTGGAGATGACCTCGCCGTACCGGGGCACAATGCTGGCTCTAGGCGGCGAGCCGGGAGACGTAATCGCCGTGGGTGAGGCACTTGTCGTGGTTGGTGAACCCGGCGAAGAGTTACCGGTGGCTGAGTCTGCTCTTGACGCATCACTTGATGCATCCTCTGGGAACGATGCCTCATCCGTGTCGCTGGCTTCTGCGGATGTAGCACTCGCAGCCGCCGCCGGTGCTGCTGATGTTGCTGATGCGAACCGAGCAGCCGCTGACGAAACTGTCAAGGTGCTACCCAGAGCGCTACCCAGAGTGCTACCCAAGATCCGCAAACTGGCCCGTGATCTTGGTGTTGACTTGGCCGCAGTTGCAGGCACCGGGCCGGGAGGGGCGATCAGCGCCGCTGATGTTGAGTCTGCGTCACTTGTGGCAACCGCTGATGCCATGGGTAGTGCGTCCCCTAGACGCGGCAGCGGGTCTGAAGATGAAGCTGAGGCTGAGATTGAAGCCAAGGCTGGGATTGAAGCCAAGTCTGGAGATGAAGCTGAGGTTCCTGCACGGCGTGAGCGCCTGTCAGCCACCCGACGCTCCATCGCACGTCACATGAACGAATCCGCACAAATCCCACAGTTCACAGCAATGGTGGATACCAACGCAAGCCGACTGCTCACAGCTCGCGCTCAAGTGTCCACTGACTCTAAGTCGCCTGTGCCTCTAGATGCTTTGCTGGTGAACTTGATGGTGTCGCTGCTGCGAGATCATCCGATTATGAACGCCGCTCTTTACGGCGACGAGATCACATACTTCAACCGTTACGACATCGGCGTGGCTGTTGACACTGCCGAAGGGTTGATAGTCCCGGTGGTACAAGGTGCCGACAACTTGTCGCTGGCGGAGTTGTCGGCGGAGATTTTGCGTCTGGTTGCTGCGGTTCGCAACCGCACCGCCGAGCCGCATGAGCTAACGGGTGCCACGTCCACCGTCAACAACATCGGCGCGCTCGGATTGCTCGCTGGCACTCCGCTGCTGCCTACAGGCACCAGCATGATCGCTGCTTTTGGCATGGCTCGCCCAGTTCTGCAACTAGTCGAAAGTGCCCCCGTTGAAGCGCCGACCATGACCGTCTCAGCAACTTTCGACCATCGCATCATTGACGGTGGAACTGCTGGCCGTTTCCTCGCCCAGCTAAAAGAAACAATCGAGAACCCGCCCAGCCACAGCTAACCCCTGCCCCTCCCCCCCCCCCCCGCAAAAAACTGCTGCTGGTGTGGCTGGGTTTGAGTTTTTACAGAGGGAAGCGGTGTCTGAGCCAGTCCGCTAAGAGCGGATCAACGATCTCGAGTCGTTCCCTGCGGCGCAAAAAGCCCCTGCCGATCAGAGACTCCGAAGCATTGCGCGCGGTTGCGGGTGGAAGGTCCAGCGCTGCTGCGGAGCGACCGTAGATGCTGCCAGAGGCGGCGAGCGCTCTGAGGGTCTTGCGCTGACCAGACGAAAGCAACACGAACATACTCTCTGACGCTGCGTCAACGCTGATACGCACTTCGTGCAGAGCCTGCTCCCAGTCTGTCTCCTCTGCGGCGGTACCTAACTGCACGCGCCTCCACACTGAGTCCGCGAGTTGCATCGCGCGCTGGGGGTGACCGTTAACCATGGCGACGATGCGGCTAGCGACCGTTCCGGCATCTCTGCCCGAGAGTTCGAATCCCTGCTCAATAATTAATAGCAAAGCTTCGTCGGTGAGAGGCCCTACCTCAACCAGATCAGCTTGAGCAAAAAATGGCTGTGACTGATCACCGAACAGAGTTCGCATCGTTGAGGGCTCCGACCCCGCGAAAACGATGCCCAGCGACTGAAAATGATGCTGCAAACCGGTTCTGAGGACGGCGGGACCGCCATCCACATCAGCTATTCCCGAAAACTCGTCGAACACCACGAACAAGTCTTGGCGCTGTGCAGCCCTCACCAGCACATCAAGCCTGTTACGCAGTGCCAGCACTGGATCGACACCGTTGCGAGGACTACGAGTCAACTCAATCCCGAGCACGCCAACAGATACCGATAAAGAGGCCGCGATCCTGTCGAGCACCCGCCTAGCTGGCCCGGCCAAGCCAGCCAAGCCGCGATCAACAGCCGCAGCGAGATCTGTCATTGATGTCATCTGGTACAGATCAATCCACACACACTGAGGGCCGACCTCCGCCAAGTCGGCCGCTACTCGCTTAAGCAGACTTGTCTTGCCGTAGCGACGAGGGCCGATCAGCGCCGTAAGGCGCCGATCACGGATACGCAAAGCGATATCAAGTGCAAGTTGCTCGCGACCCAAGACCTGTTCGGGCAACATGGGTCCGTGATACGGGAACGGGCTTTGGTCCATACAGTCATGATACTCGGAAAAAGCGAGTATTAAATACTCGGAAAAAGCGAGTATCTAATCAGCTGAGGCACGAAACTTCAGCCGCGGGCACCTAGAGACTGACCCCGCCGTAGGCGACACCAGTGAGGTGAGCCATCTCACGGTCAAACGTAGTGAGATCGTCAACGCTGAACTCGCTGAGGCTGCTATGCCCGCAAGCCCGGGCCAGCACAGACATCAGCTCCACCGAAGCGCAAAAGAACTTGTGGAGCCGCTCAGCCGCTTCCTCAACCGGCAGACGGGCGCGCAGTTCGGGTTTCTGGGTGGCTATACCCACAGGGCAATTGTTGCTGGAACAAGCGCGCATGCCCAGGCATCCGATGGCCTGCATCGCCGCATTGGAGACCGCCACAGCGTCAGCGCCAAGCGCCAGAGCCTTGGCGAAATCAGCTGGGGTGCGCAACCCGCCGGTGATCACCAGAGTCACCTTGCGATCTGCACAAGCATCAAGATGGCGGCGGGCGCGGGCCAGCGCCGGGATGGTCGGCACCGAAATGTTGTCTCGGAAGATCACTGGTGCCGCACCTGTGCCACCGCCTCTTCCATCCAAGATGATGTAATCCACGCCGATCCGCAAAGCCGCATCAATGTCAGCTTCGATGTGCTGCGCTGAGAGCTTCACCCCGATCGGGATCCCCCCTGAAGCTTCACGAACCTCATCTGCTAAATGCCGGAAGTCGTCAATGCTGCACAGGTCAGGGAAAGTCGACGGTGAAATAGCTGCCGTGCCTGGCTCAAGGCCTCGCACTTCAGCGATTTTGCCTTGAACTTTGTTGCCGGGCAGATGCCCGCCCGTGCCGGTCTTGGCACCTTGACCCAGCTTGAAATGAAAGGCCTGGCAGCCAGCCGCTTTCGGCATCGCCCAACCGAACCTGCCGGAAGCCAGCTCATAGAAATAGCGCGAATTTTCGGCTCGCTCTTCGGGCAGCATCCCGCCCTCTCCTGAGCAGATCCCGGTGCCAGACAACTCGGCACCTTTCGCCAAGGCCACTTTGGCTTCCTCTGACAAAGCCCCGTAGCTCATGTCACTCACGAACAGCGGTATCTCTAGATGCAACGGCGACACAGCGTCGGGGCCGATCACCACGTCGGTGGAGACCGGTTCATCGTCGAGAAGGGGCTTACGAGCTAACTGAGCAACCGCAAACTGAAGATCATCCCAACTCGGCAGTTGGCCGCGCGGCACCCCCATGGATGTGACCGGCCCGTGATGTCCCAGATACTGCAAACCTTCATCGGCCAGTCGCCGTATCAGACCCACATGCGGCTCGCTCGGATCGCCGTGAGGATCTTGGTATGCCCCTTGATAAGAGCTGCGATCAAAGGGCTGCGGATGCTGCTTGCAGAAGTCTGTTACCTCGTCAAGGTCAATCATCAGGTCATCGTTTTGCAACCACGAAGAGAACTTGGTAAGCCGCTGAGAGTTGTCGTAGCTAGACACACCGGTGCGGAACCCGTAATCCCAGCCGTGCAAGCCGCAGATGAGGTTGTCACCAACGATGCTGCCGTCGCTCATTAGCGCTCCCCGATGCAGGCAGCGCCCGTAAAGTACGCTGTGATTGTCATCGAAGCGCACGATCACCAAGTCAACGTCCGCTACTAGCACTCCAACCGGCTCACGGTCGGGCACTTCATTCCAGTTTGCGATCTTGTAAGGCTGCACGCAGACAGATTACGCGCTTAACGCAAGCCAAGCAGCCTCACGGCGCATTCAGCGATGTTGAGTGATGTGCAGACAGAAACAGGATCAAGAGACAGCAGGCAGAAACAGGATCAAGAGACAGCAGCAAGAAAGAGGTTCAAGGCAAGTAGCTGTTGGGGAGTTTCGTAGCGTGCGTAGAGTTGTGCAGGCTGCCAGCGGCATACCCGCTGATCCCTTCACCAACCTGCAACAACATTTATTCCCAGAAGCCAAACCCCAGAAGCCAAACCCAAGCCGATTCGTATTCAGGAGAACCTGTGACCTCAACACCAACCCAAACGCTCGCTGCGGCTGCTCAGGCGCAGGCCGCTTCCAAAATCTACGGCTCAGGCGACACCGAGGTACGCGCCCTTGATGCCATCGACGTGGACTTTGAGCAGGGCAAGTTCACAGCGATCATGGGGCCGTCGGGATCAGGTAAATCCACGTTGATGCATTGCATGGCCGGACTCGACACTGTGACCTCAGGCAAAGTGATCATCGGCGACACCGACTTGACCACGCTGTCAGAAAAAGACCTCACACTGCTGCGCCGCGACAGTGTTGGTTTCGTGTTCCAGGCGTTCAACCTGGTGCCCACGCTAACCGCCATGGAGAACATCACCTTGCCGATGGACCTTGCTGGCTCAAAGGGCGACACCGAATGGATCGACTCGGTGGTGGGTGCAACTGGCCTTACCGACCGGGTGAAACACCGCCCCAACGAACTCTCGGGCGGGCAGCAGCAGCGGGTAGCGGTCGCTAGGGCGTTAGCTGGCAAACCTCAGATCATCTTTGCGGATGAGCCCACCGGCAATGTCGACTCCAACACAGCCGCTGAGATCCTCGGATTTATGCGTAAGGCGGTGGATGAACTAGGTCAGACGATTGTCATGGTCACTCACGATGCGGTGGCCGCTTCATACGCGGATCGGGTGGTGTTTTTGGTTGACGGAAAGATCGTGGCCGAACTCACTGACCCGACACCTCAGGCCATCCGAGAGCAGATGACTCATCTCGGTGCCTAAAGACAGCACAGAGACTACAGACAAGACAGAGACTACAGACAAAAAGGCAACACAGAGCCAGCACAAGGAAGATTTTTGAAATGTTGCGACTAGCTCTCAAATCGGTTTTGGCCAGCAAGATACGTTTCGCTTTCACCGCGCTGGCTGTGGTGGTGGGCGTGGGTTTCGTTGTGGCCGCGTTCGTGACCGCCGACTCGCTGCGCTCCACTTTTGATGACCTCGCCGCAGACATCAACACCGGCAACGATTTCACGGTGCGTGGTGCTCTGCCCTTCGGTGATATCACTCAGGCGCAAGCACCGCCGGTGGATGACAGTCTGGTTGACGACCTTTTGGCTGTGGATGGCGTGGATGCAGCTTTCGGTGGGTTGTTCGTGAACGGGGTCATCCCCACCGACGGCTCAGGCGAAACCCCTGACACTTTCGGCGGGCCGATCGCCGGAACCAACTGGTCAAGCGACGAGACTCTGTCGCAGTTCTTTTTAATAAGCGGGCGATGGTCACAAGGGCCCACAGAGTTCGTTCTTGATCATGTGACTTTCACTGATTTCGATTTTCAGCTCGGTGGCGAATACCAGCTGGTTACCCCAGGTGGCCCGCGCATGTTCACTCTCACCGGCACGCATCAGTTCGGATTCCCTGACAACGCCGGAGTCGGTGCCGTGTTCGTGTCATTCGACACGGTCACCGCGCAGGAAGTGCTCGGATATCCAGGACAGTTCCAGGAAATCGCTGTGCGCGCAGAGTCCGGTGCGGATCTTGGAGCGCTTCGTGAAAGCATCGCAGCGATCTTGCCTGCTGGCGCTGAAGTCATCACCGCAGAGGAAGCCACCGAAGAATTCGGTGACGCTTTCGAAACATTTATCGGTCCGTTCCAGACGATCCTGTTGGTGTTCGCTTTCATTGTGTTGTTCGTCAGCACTTTCATTATCTCCAACACTTTCAATATCGTGCTGGGTCAGCGCCTGCGGGAACTTGCGATGTTGCGTGCCGTCGGTGCAACACCCCGACAGGTGCGTAGTTCGGTACTGACCGAGTCGGTGATCATCGGCACGGTCGCTACTGCTGCCGGTATAGGTCTAGGAATGCTTGGTGCCATAGGCATCAGGGGACTCTTCTCGGCTTTTGGCGGCGAACTGCCCGACGGTCCGCTGCCGCTGACGCTGCGTACTCTGTTGTGGGCGGCTGCAGTCGGAGTGGGTTTCACAGTGATCGCGTCTCTGGTTCCTGCGGTTAAGGCATCGCGTGTGTCGCCTATAGCCGGGCTGCGTGACGCTGCTGGCGACGAAGCCGAGCATCGCCGACGCTGGCGTCCGATAGGAGGCGCAGCGCTAGCCGCAGTGGGTTTGCTGCTGACCGGCAGAGGACTTTTTGCCGACTTTGACAGCACCACAGCTCAGCTGACATCGTTGGGTGCGGGTGCGGCGATCGTTTTCGTGGCGGTGGCTGTGCTCAGCCCGCTAATCGCCGGGCCAGTGGTCGCAGCCATTGCTAGACCACTGAGCGTGCTGCGCACTCCTGGACAACTGGCACGCAGCAACGCTGCTCGCAGTCCTAGACGCACCGCTGCCACAGCCGTTGCGCTCACTATCGGGCTAGCACTCGTGGCGATGGTTTCGGTGGTGGGCGAATCACTCAAGGACACTTTCGTGGGCAGCTTAAGAACCGCTATTGAGGCCGACTACACCATCAGCATTGACGGCCCCGCGGGAATGCCCAAGGCCCTTGCAAGCGACCTTGAAGCTACTGGCGTGGGTTCTGTGGTGGCGTTCGACTCAGACCGTGTGCAGATCAGCAGCAGCCGCGACCCTGACCGCACCGAAGAGACCACGGTCACCTCTACAAGCTTCGCTCTGGTTGAGGACGTGACCAACCTTGATATCGCTGAAGGCTCGCTGACTGGTTTTGATCCCGCTAGCGGGCTGCTGGTACACACCGACAAAGCCGACGACTGGGGACTGCAGGTAGGCGATGAGGTCACCATGCAGTTCGTGAGCGGCACCGCCACGGTCACTGTTGGCGGATTGTTTGAGCGTGAGTCGCTGTTTTGGGAAGACTGGATGATCGACCATGCTTTGCATGAGCGTTTCGCCACTACCCAAGCGGATGATTTCGTGATGGTGCGAGCTGCGAGCGCCGATCCGCAAGACTCGCGAGCTCCGATTGAAGCTGTGCTAGCTGGATACCCGCAGCTCAACCTAGATGACCGTCAAGAATTTCAACGCAGAGCCGAAAGCGATCTCAACACGCTGTTGGCATTCGTGAACGTTTTCTTGTTCGTGGCGCTAGTGATCGCTTTGTTCGGCATCGTCAATACGTTGACGTTGTCGGTGTTTGAACGCACCCGAGAAATCGGTTTGCTGCGAGCGGTCGGCATGACCCGACGGCAGTTGCGCCGCACGATCCGCTGGGAAGCGGCTGCCATCGCCCTCTACGGTGCCTTGATTGGCGTTCTGCTCGGCTTGGGGTTTGGCGTTGCTACTGCGATAGCGATACCCGAGCAAATCGTGGGGCAGGTGTCGGTGCCGGGTATGCAGATCGTGGGGCTAGTGCTGTTGTCTGTGCTGTTCGGCATCATCGCTGCGATATTCCCGGCATTCCGGGCTGGCCGGATGAATGTCCTTGAAGCCATCGCAACCGACTGAGCACGCTCTCCCACATTGAGGATTGAGAATCGGAGATTGGGGATCGGGATCATGATTGGCAGCGAGGCCCAACTTGCCAAACTTGCTGAGATGACCGTAACTCGCTGCTAGCACATGCTGAAACTGGCTCTTCGTAGCCTGATCGACAAGAAGCTTCGCTTTGCGTTGACCACGCTGGTAGTGGTCATTGGCGTGATGTTCGTAGTGAGTTCGTTCACGCTCACCGACAGTTTGCGTGCCACTTTTGCTGGCTTGGCTCAAGACATCTCCGAGGGTGCTGACCTAGTCGTCCGCTCTGATCAAGATTTTGGCAGCGACTTCGACCGTGCGGTTGTGCCTCCACCGATTGCCGAGCAGATTGCTGAGGTCAGAGGCGTGCAGCGGGTGCGTCCCGATGTGGCGGCGTTGAACGTGACCATCATTGATGGTTCAGGCGAGCCGATCACTCCTCCCGGTCCGCCGGCTCTGGGTTTCAGTTTCAACCCAGAGGTGTTCTTCGTGACTGAGGGACGTCCACCAGAAGCCGAGAGCGAGTTCGCGACCGATACTGCTACCGCAGCAGCTAACGGACTGCTTGTCGGCAGCGAATATGACATTAACGGCCCACTTTTTGCTGAACCTTTCGAGCTTGTAGGAGTGTTCAACTTCGGTGATCCAGACTCACATACCGGGCTAGGCCAGACAATGGCAGCGTTCGAGTTGCGTGAAGCGCAGCGTTTCTTTGGAGCGGAGGACGGCTATCAGTCGGTTGCGGTTGTGGTGTCATCAGGCTTCGAGATCGCCGCCGTTCAAGCTCGGATCGAAGCCGCTATCGGCAGTGACTTTCAGGTGATCACCACCGAGGTTGAAGCCCAAGAGCAGCAGGCCGACTTTGACGAAGCCATCGGCATTTTCAACACGGTGCTGCTGGTGTTTGCTTTTATTGCTGTGTTCGTGTCGGCATTCATTATCAACAACACCTTCCAGATCATCCTCGGTCAGCGTGTGCGTGAGATCGGGCTGCTGCGGGCGGTGGGTGCCACCCCGCAGCAGGTGAGCCGTTCTGTGCTCGGCGAGTCGGCAATAGTGGGATTGTTGAGCACAGTCATAGGCATCGGGCTCGGTCTTGTGCTGGCGCAGGTGCTTCGTTTCGTGCTTGACGCGGTGGGGTTTTCGCTGCCAGCCGGGCCGCTGCTGTTGAAACCGCGCACAGTGTTGCTGGCTGTGATCGTGGGATTGGGTGTGACTATGGCATCGTCGATTTCGCCTGCTATCCGAGCGCGACGAGTGTCTCCGATTGCGGCGTTGAACCAGAATTTTCAGCTCGCTTCGGCTGGGTTTAGCCGCCGTCTGATCGCAGGCGGTTCAGTGACTGGGGCGGGTGTGTTGGCATTGGCTGTGGGGATGACCATCGAACTCGCCACGGTCACTACTTTCACGCTGCTGGGTTTGGGTGCAGTGCTCACATTTGTGGGTATCAATGTGGTGAGTCCCGCTTTTGCTGGTCCTGCTACATCGGTCTTGCAGGCTCCTCTGAGCGCTGTGGGCAAAATTCCGGGCAGGTTGGGGCAAGGCAACGCGGCACGCAACCCGCGCCGCACCGCCTCAACCGCGAGTGCTTTGATGATCGGGCTGGCTTTGATGGGTTTGGCTGCTGTGGTCGGCGAATCGCTCAAAAAGACTTTTCTTGATGTTTTCGACAATGCTGTGGAGGCTGACTATTTCATTCAGGCTTCTGCTGCGGGGTTCGGTCCCCCGCCGGGTTTTCCGGCGCAGGCTGCTGATGAGATCGAAGCGCTTAAGTCGATCGACACTGTGACGAGGTTTCAGTTCACTTTTGAGGGTTTAAGCGTTGATGGCGTGGCTCGTGATCTTGTTGCGGCGGATTTAGCTGTCGCTGATGAACACATTGACGCTCGTGTCAGTTCGGGCAGTATTTCTGCGGGTGATCCGCTGACTGCGCTGGCGTTGCATAGCGACTCTGCTGGTGATCTCGGGGTGGGAGTGGGCGACACCGTGGATGTGACCTTCTCAAACAACCGCAGCGAGATTCTTACCGTGGTGGCTATTTATGAAGATGCCGCCGTCTACGGCAACTGGCTGATTGACGGTGCCTTGTGGGATCGCCACTTCAACCGCAACGACTTGTCGTTCGCTACTGCGCTTGTGGTTGATCCGCCGGGGGGTTCGGCTGCCGAGCGAGAAGCTCTGGCACGTGAGAGCCGTAGCGGGATTGAGCAGGTGCTGGAGCGTTATCCCACTGTGGAGGTTGAGAATCAGGTCGAGTTCCGTGAGTCGCAGGAGTCACAGATCACGTCGTTGATTCGGGTGATTGAGGTTTTGATAGGACTTTCTTTCGTTATTGCATTGATCGGCATAGTCAACACTTTGGGGCTATCAGTGCTGGAACGCACCCGTGAGATCGGCTTGTTGCGCTCGGTGGGTATGACCCGCAACCAGCTTCGGCGTGCGATCTATTGGGAGGCTCTGATCGTGGCGGTCTTCGGAGGTTTGCTTGGTGTAACAGTGGGCACTGTGTTTGGTGCTGCGGCCGCGCTGGCATTACCCGAATCGTTCGTGCAAACGCTGGCAGTGCCTTGGCTTGACCTGCTGGTGTTTGTGTTGATTTCTGCTGTCTCCGGCTTGATAGCTGCGATCCTGCCAGCAATGCGAGCAGGCCGCATGAATATTCTCAAAGCCATCGCCCACGAATAGCCGCATTACCGGTTCCTGCTTTATTTCACGCGTGACGGGTCAGGCGATAGCAGTCTCACCTGATAGCCCATTAAGCGACCTGATAACCCACTAATAGCCGCATTCTGGTTTCTGCACTGGCTCCGAAATGGCTCCGCGTTTCAATATCATGTGCATCTATGAGTCACGAGCGCGAAATACCTAACGACGAGGCTCTTGTGGAACCTCTGGAACGCTTCTGCGATCTGGTCGCCGACCTTGGCGGTCCTGAAGTGATGCGCGCCGCTTGGTCATAAAATCCACCGACCTAGTTGTTGTTGGTAGTGGTATTGGTGGGATTAGAGGCGCTCCAAGTTTGCCAAGTTTGCCGTCAAGGTAAATCTGATACCGAGCTAGAGGCAGCGCAAAGCTGGTCGTGTTGTCTCTGGCCTAGCTAGTCGTTGATCTATCTAGCCCTTATCTCACTCTCATCTCGCTTCTCGCCTTGACTCAGGGCAGCATTCACCAAAGCGTTGCTGGATGCAGCCCACTCACCGAGCACCAGACGGCGATACTGCTAACTCGGGGCATCGTTCACCAAAGCGTTGCTGGGGCCGGGTCTCTGGCTTGTGGGCTCCTTTCTTTTCGATTGCTTTTTGGGCCGCTGCTGGTGGGGTTTCTGCTTGTGGACTCCTCTCGGTTTCGGGGTTTGCTGGCCGTATCGTCACGGCTTGGGTCTCTGGCTCGGCTGTTCTGGGTTCGTGATGGGGATCGTCCACGGCGAGCGGGTCGTTCTGGTGGTGGGTCTTCGGCGTGGGCTGGCCCGTATCGGGGTTGCGGTTTCGAATGGTCGGGTGGGTGCAGGGTGTGATGGCTGTCGTCATGGGTTTCGATATGCCAGTTGTTGTGGTGAATGTTGTGATGACAGTTCCAGCACACCATGACCATGTTCTTCACGCTGGTCGCTCCGCCTTGTGAATACGGGATGATGTGATGTGCTTGACAGATGTTTGGTGATACCCCGCAATGAAAGCAGCCTCCGTAGATAGTGAGCAGGGTTTGCCATTGGGTTTCTGTGACTGTTCGACGTGAGCGGCTGCGCCAGATCGCGTCACCAACCCGGTCATATACCAAACCTGTCCAACGCGTATTGCAAGACAGTTCTTCTAACACAGCATCGGGTAGTCGTGTGCCGTCTGAGAGTTCAGCGATTAGTTCACCGGTCGCATCATCTACTTGAGCGACCAGCGTGATATCAGCCACCCAACCCCCAGTAGTTCCGCACGCTTCGCCACTGTCAGCAGTATCAACAGCATCTACACCACAGTTCTCACCACCAGTAGTGGTACTGGCTTCGTTGACGCTTTGAGATGCTGTGGCTGAGATGACATCAACGCCATCCTCGCCGTTACTAGCGTTCTCGTTGCTGTTGTTTACGGCTGGTTCGGCATCAGCGCTGGCATCGTTGGTGGCTGTTGTGGCATCTGTTACGGCATTTTCAGTGCAGCCAGTTACAGCACCTTGACCGTTTCTGGTTCTGGCATCTTGGTCGTTGCCAGCTTTGTTGACGTGTTCGGCTTGGCTGCTGGTGTCGGTGTTCTCACCGCAGGCAGTTACAGCATCCTGATCGCTACGGGTTTTGCTGCTGGCGATGCTTTCACTGCTAAACCTGCGAACAGACTCGATGTTTTGACTGTTTTGGTTTCTTTTGCTGGTTTCGCTGCCTGTGTTGATGTTAGGAGTGTTGGTGGTGTGGTCTAGGGCATCTGCCATGCATTGCGGGAACTGCCGTCGCTGGGATTTGGGGAGTTTCTTGTCGTTGGTGAAGAACTGGCCCGCGATGTGGCGTATCCGGTTGTGTATACGAGTGCCGGTGATCTTGTCGAACTCGCCATGCAACGCGATCATGCCGTCTTCGGTGTCATAGAACTTCAAATATCTCCTAGCACGCTGTCGGGCATGTTCTGAAGCACCGTTATCGCCTTGTTGAGCAGTGATCCAGCGACGGGTAGCGACACCGAATTGTTCAGGCCGCAAAGACGCTGACTGCTTCAGCAACTCATCATCACCTGCTACAGAGTTAGCACCGGTTTTGGTGATCACGTCAGCCAACCGGCGAGCGTTAGCTTGTGACACTTCACCGGTTTGCACCGCGTCACGAAGCTTGGGGACCTTGTGCAGCACTTGCGCGGTTTTGACTTGGTTATGGGCTTCGCTTTGTGTCAAACCAGCAGACACAGCTAGTACTTCAGCACCACCATCACCGTGACGTTCCCGTGCGGCGATCAACCCTGCAGCAGCAGTCTGAAACGCTGCCCCAGCAGCCATCAACACCCTTGTCTGCTCTAACGCAGCACGCAACTCAGTAGTGGCAACACCACCGGCACGCACCACGTCGAGCATCCGCTTGACGGCGGCGACTGCTTGTTGAGCGTCCTCTAAGATCATGAACAGCAGTATAGACTATGGGTGTGACAAAGCACTCTTTTTCACACAAAAATATTTTGCATCACACCAAAACCTAGCCTCCAGCAGGCAACCGATCAGCCACAGCAGCCTTCAGGAGGACCAAGTGATGTGGCGGCGGATGAACTCGTCAAACATTGGGGCGGTGAAAGCGATCACGTCATGGCGGGGCGAATAGCACAAACCTCGCTGGATTAAAAAGTGTCGAACCGGGCCTACTTGCGTGGTCTTTTTGCCGAGCGCTGCCGCGACATCGCCAGAGCGGTGCGGGCCAGGCCCCATCTCGGCCATGGCTGTCAGATAAGCCCGCTGAGCATCAGTTGTGCGATCCATCCGAACACGAAAGAACCCAGCATCAAGCTCAGCTCGCACCAGAGGGATCGCGTCAAGCGCATCCTGTCGAGTTATCCGATTTAGACCCTCAGCAGTGCGCCATGCCTGCTTGCCGAACTCCTGCAAGAAATACGGTTATCCCTGAGTGAGCGACAAAGCCTCTTCGATGGCACCGTCATCCCACGACACACCCTCGGCCGAAGCTGGCTCAACTAATGCTTGGGCGGCAGCATCGTCATCAAGGCTATTGATTTCAACGAAACTAAAGAGTCGCTCCGCATAGGTGCGAGCCTCGCCCAGCAATCCAAGCACTGAGGGAAGACCGGCACCCACCATCAGCAGAGGCAAACCCAGTTGGCTGATTTCATGCAGTCCAACGATCAGCGGCCTCAGGTGCTTCATAGGCAGGTGCTGGATCTCGTCGACTGTGATCACGACTCCTTTATTTTGGTCTTCAGCGTGCTGGGCAACTTCTCGCAGTAGATCAGTCAAGTCCCGTTCGAGGATGCGCGAATCAGCCCGCCCGTCTACTGGATCGACACCGAGAGTGACCGTGCCAGCTTCGGGGATTTCCCAGGACAGATGAAACGACTTGAGCACCCCGAGCATGCGAGAAGCGATCTGTGGCAGACGGCGACTTGGAGTGATATCAAGCAAAGCGCAGCGATTATAAGCGTCTGCGCGACTTTTAGCCCAAACTCTTAAAAACGCATCAGACAGCTAAAATCGCGTAAACTCTCGTTTCCTTCGCGCATTCTGGTGCCTAACTCCAGTCACACAACATTCAGTGGATCAAAAGCCTCATCTTTTGATATCATACGGTATCTAGTCAACGGGGTTGGCTGACCTGTTTGTCGTAGTACCAGGAGGACATCAATGACCGACATACTCATTCGAGACGTTCCCGGCGACGTTGTCAAAGCGATTGAAGCCAACGCGAGGCGTGCTGGCCTGTCCAGAGCAGAGTATCTACGACGCGCTCTGTGTCGCGAGCGCCAAGTCCCTGAACACGAGGTGTCCGTGGAAGCGCTGGAACGTTTTTGCGAGAAGGTCGCTGACCTTAGCGATCCCGATGTGATGCGCGCTGCCTGGTCGTGACAACCTGGCTAATAGACAAGTCCGCTCTGGTTCGGCTCAGCCTCACCCCTGACTCAGCCGAATGGTCAACCAGAATCACCCGCGGGCTGATTCGGATCTCAACCTTGACAATGCTCGAGACAGGCTTCTCGACTCGTTCGGCTGATGATCTGCGCGATACCCAAAGTGGATTTCCGCTGAACGCAATGCCTGTTGAGTATCTGACCACTGCCATTGAAGACCGCTCTGTGGTCGTCCAACAGGCTCTTGCAGATGCGGGACTGCATCGGGCACCGTCGATTCCCGATCTGCTCATCGCAGCAACGGCTGAGTTGGCTGGCCTCACGGTGCTGCACATAGACAAGGATTTCGAGATCATCGCTGGGATCACCGGCCAGAGTGTCGAGCGACTGAAAGTCCCAGGAGCCTGAGCGACAATCCATAGGTCTAAACCTCGTATTGAGGCGCACACCTAATCCGAAATCCCCACCCGTACTGGGCGGACTCCAAGTCCTTAAGGTTTACATAGGGTGGACAGTAACCAGTCCCTGTCCACCTCAACAGCCCAGGCAGACCACTCTTAAAACATGCGAAGAGCTTGAACCTTGATGCTGCGACGTGCGACGGTTGTGCCATTGGCTACGAACGCATAGCTCAGATCAAATAGCGCGTAGCTTTGGGATGCAATTAAGGAGTCCAGTTGAAACGGACGGCTAGCAACTGGAGCGTGGAGAAGATGCTTGCTTGTGGCACATCGAACTGATCGCACACATCAGGGAGTTTCACTTCTGGGGCACTAGCGAGCAGTTCGGAGCGGACCCGATCAATACTGAAAACGGTGTCTTGTTGGTGGTGATGGAGCATGCACTTCCAGAAACCTGGACAGATCTTAAATGAGTAGTAGAGGTTCTTGGCGGTGATGAAGACATCGGAGTCCACGAGATAGAAGCCTTTGGAGGTCAAGGGAGATCAATCCCGACCCGTTGTGCATACTTCTGGAATGTTCCGCCTTGCAGTCCTGTGAGGTCGTAGGCCTCTTTGAAGCCGATCCGACCCTCAAGCGCGGCGTGCAACACATAGGTTGTGAACAACTCGCCAACACGGGTGTTCTGGTTGTTGTAGAAGTCGCCTCCACCCGATGAAGCGCTGGCAGGGTGGACTTGGGCGTTGTAGTACTCATAGAAGTCGAAGAATTCGCTGCGGTCCACGAGTTCAAGATCAAGGGCACGACGTGCAGCGACCACAGGACTCACCTTGAAGGCACGGGCAAGCATTTCGTAGGGACTAACTGCTCGTTTCGCTTCCTCCCAGCGTGTTCTGAAGTCCTTTGCTGGCACAAGAAACTCTGCGGCGGCTCGGTTGCACCATTGCTCCACATCTAGGCCTTCAGGCAGCAGGAACTTGAAGCCGGATAATCCTTCTTGGCCGAGCCATATGTGAGCCAGCTCATGGGCGAGCGTGAACATTTGAGCCGACTTGGCATCGGCACCGTTCACGAAGATCAGCGGTGCGTAAGCATCAGCGAGAGCGAAGCCGCGGAACTCCTCCACATCCAGTCGGCGGTGAGTGTTATTGCCGACGACACCGTTGATAACCGCAATCACGCCCAGCCTTTCGACAGCACGGCGCAACTCGCTCACAGCCTCCTGCCAGGTATGCACACTGGAGGCCCAGCCGCCACTAAAGCCGAGCGCACGACGCATTTCGCGGCCTACTGCGTTAGGGTCGTCGGTCAGACTGGCGCTTCCAACGAACACCAGAGGCTCTGCCTCCTCAGCTATACGGGTATCCCTCAGCCACGCCTGCCGCCGTTGCATGGTGTAGATCGTGTCAAGCAAGTCGGCGCTCGGATGTGTCTGTGAGATGCCCTCTATCGTGCGGAAGTCGGCAACGGGAAGACGTTCCTCGGGCGGCTCGGGCAAGAAGAAGTAGCCGAACGGCGACTTGGTTGCCTTCGCGAAACGTTCAAGCTGCTTGAGGGTTGGCGAAGCTTCGCCAGATTGCCACTCTGCAAGCTTGGGAAAGCTCTGAAGCAGCTTGTCGGTGCCGACACGCGACCGCTCAATCGCCCAGTCGTAGAGGGCAGGCGCTACATCAACACGCAATGGCATGAGCGGGTGTGTTCATGGTGGTTAGCGATCCGTGAGCGTACAGCTAGCGAACGCTAGGTTTAGAGGCCTGCATTCTGAGTGCTCTAATGCGCGATTAACCATGATCCTACTGCGCGATTTATTGACTATCTAATGCGCGGATCCTGTCAGGACCTCACGTTGGCTCCGCTATACCTGCGCCGAGCGCTTGATTGCTAACATCAAAAGATGGGCACACCGATTACAGAGCAGAGCCGTGGATTACGTCAACAGGTTGACCTCTGGGCAAAGGCAGCAAAACATGGTGCTTGCGTTGAGCGCCTTGAAGATTCGGAGGACTTCTACGCCTGCGTGCCGGGCGCAGCAGGGGCGTGGGGTAAAGGGCCGACACCAGAAGCGGCCGTGGAAGAACTGGAGTCGGCGCTGGTGGACTGGGTGTTGCTGAAACTGGAGCTCGGTGCTAATGACATTCCCGAGATGGGCGGCATCAGGCTAACCCTTGCGCCGTGAGCAGTCGGCTCACGGCAATCCGCCGTAGCGACTTCATAAGGAAGATGCACAGACTCGGGTGGAAGGGTCCTCGGGCTGGATCAAATCACGGTCGAATGTTTAAGTGTGATCAAGTGCTCATCATCCCTAATGAGCACAGTGGCAACATCAGTGTCGGGTTGCTACGGAGACTGTTGGCTCAAGCAGAGATATCTCGTGACGAGTGGCTGAACGCCTAATGAACTGAGCACTTGCTGAAACTGGGACTGCGAGGCGGCAGGTGTTGATTTCGATCCTGCGGTCTTGCTACTGCGGGGGGGGGGGGAGGTTACAGTTGACTTCGTGTTCTACACCAGATAATATTGAAAGTTACTCTTAGTAAAAGTTAGTATTCAACTAAGTATAGCCTGCATCGTATAGCCTGCATCTTGCTGGCAACTTTCAATGAGATCATACGAAACCATTAGGAGGTATCTGATCATGGTATGGCGCACTGAAAGCAAGAAAACATCTAAAAAGTCATCCGAAAAGGAGGCCGACCGACAAGAATTAGAGGCTGTCTCTGCAGTTCGGGACGCTCTGGCGAGGGTGATCGCTAGCGGAAGCCACAACGACCGAGCCTTCGCCATTGAAGCTATTCGGGCGATTGATCTCGGCTGGGAGGACGATGACGGGAGGTACACGTTTACCTTCAGGCTGGGGAAAGTTGTGGATGCGCGCTTCTATCTCTTGGGGTCATTCCAAGAGGAGACCGACGAGCTGCCACCAGACTCATCCACATTGATGCAGGCTGCGCTCTACGCCGTTGACTATCTCGCAACCGTCTTGCTGGCCAGGCTGAACACAGTGGGCATGGCCGTATATCCGACCATGGACTCCACTCCCGGTGAACTACTGTCGCTGCCGAGCGTAGAGTCGGATCCAATTCTTGATGCAGTCAGCCAATCCTCCGCCGAGTGAGGCGCATCAGCTCTACGTGATGGTTTCGGCTATTGCCTTGTTCTCGATTTCGACATGGGTGGCTCTCTACACCGCTGTCGTCAGCGGATAGCAGCACCTAGTCACAGGCGGGCGCTTGCAGAGAACCAAGATCAAGCGCTGCAGGCAAAGCATCAACATCAACGAAAAGCCCTGAAGCAGGGCTTTCTCCACTGAGAGCGTCAGCCGCCAGCAGCACCGCAGCCGCCGAATAGGTGGTGCATTCCCCGCCGGGATAGCTGACACCTGACGGGAAAGCCCGCCCAGTCAAATAGCTGCCGTCAGGCTCGCGCAGTTTCTGGGCCCATTCAAACAGCTCCAAAGCGCTTTCTCGTTCGCCGGCCACCAGATACGCCATAGCACATTCGCAAGTTTCTGCAGTGGTCACCCAGTCCTGGTTGCTGACGCAAAGCACCCCGGCACCCTCATGCACAAAAACCTTGCGCCGCTCCAGCAGCCGCTCCCGGGCCAGCGCCCCAGTCAATACCCCCGTCAGAACTGGGTAATACCAGTCCATAGCGAAACGATCTTTAGGGGCGAAAGCCTCATGACTGTGATGCACAATGGTGTGAACAAGCCGAGCCAAAGCAAGCTCCCAGCCGGGTTTTTGCTGGCCGAGCACCTGCGCAACAGCCAGACCGCATCGCAGTGAATGGCTAATCGACGATGACCCGGTCAGCAAAGCAAAAGGCCATGGTGTGCCGTCTGCGTGACGAGCCCAAAGGATCTCGCCTCGCGGTGTCTGTAGTTGCAGCACAAAATCAAGAGCCCGCTGCACTACAGGCCACATTTCAGCCAGAAATCCCGCCTCGCCGTAGCACAGCCAGTGATGCCAAACGCCAGTAGCAACATAGGCAATCGTGTTGGCATCAAACTTGTCTTGGTCTACTCCCGCAGCGCTGTAGTACTGATGCCAAGAACCGTCGGGACGCTGCTTGCGTGCCAGCCACTGATAGGCGGCTTCTGCTTCGGCTTTGTGTCCGCTCAGCGCCAGAGCCATAGCCGCTTCGACATGGTTCCATGGGTCAGCGGTCCCGCCATCAAAATGTGGGATCATGCCGTCGGCCAGCTGTCCAGATGCGATCACAGCAGTTGTCCGCTCGGCTTCGGCCCGGCTCAACAACCCGGGCACTTCTGGTGCCTGCACTCCCCCATTTCGGCGTTGCTTTATTCGCTGAGTCTGCTGGATGTTCTGGGCGCTCTGAGTGCTTTGTGTGTTCTGGGTTCGTTGGGTCTGCTGGATGTTCTGCGTGCTCTGGATGCTCTGAGTGTTTTGCAGATGATCGTTCATCTCAGGCACCGCGATCAGCTCCTGCTGCTGCTTCCGCCGGGACAGGCCGCGGCTCCGACCCTGACACTGAACTCAACGCCGAATCCGACACCGAACTTGCATCCGAGTCTGAGAGCGACACCGAACTTGAAACCGAGCCCGGCACTGACTTTGGCTTGTCTGCGTAGACGACAAGGCTCTTGCCTAGCAGCGGGTTAAGCAACCGATCAGCGGCCACTGTCACGAAAGGCTGTTTGACGATGTCCCATTCCAGCAGACGGTGATAGCCACGCACTAGCCGATTATCGTCAATAGCACGATTAGGCCCCACCGCGCAGCGCAGCCACCAGTAAGGCGTGTGCAGAGCATGAGCACGATGCCAGCGACCCGGCTCAAAACCAGCTTGCTGCAGCTTCAGCCGCATTTCGTTCAGCCGATAGATGCGCACATGGCCGCCCACAGCAGCAGGCGCGTGATAGTCGCTCGACAGCTTCCAGCACACCGTCTCAGACAACCAGGCAGGCACGGTCACCGCCAGCCGTCCACCAGGTCGAAGCACTCGGGCAAGCTCTGCGAACGCAGTCGTGTCGTCATGCACATGCTCCAACACCTCCGAAGCCACCACCTTGTCGAAGGCACTGTCCGCGAAAGGCAGTCGCACAGCATCGGCTTGCACTGCTGCTGTCATCGCTGAGGCATCCACTTCACCCTCTGCTACCAGCATTCGCATCAAGTTACGAACTTGCTGAACCTCCTCACAAGCCAGATCGCATGACAAGACATCGGCACCACGTTTCAACGCTTCATAAGAATGACGCCCAAACCCGCAACCCAGATCCAGCAGCCGCTCGCCAGCCCGCAGCCCGAGCAGGTCATAGTTAACTGTCAGCATCGCAGTGCATTCTCCTGCAACACGGCCCGGTACTGCTCAACGGTGCGCTCAGCGGTGTGATGCCACGACCACTGTTGCACTACGCGGCGGCGGCCAGCTTCACCCACCCGAGCCCGAGCCTGCGGGTTGTCAAGCGCTTCGGCCAGTGTCGCAGCCAAAGCGCCAGCGTCGCCTGGTTCGGTTAGGAAACATGTTTCGCCGTGCCTGCCTGCGACTTCGGGCAAGGCACCGCCGCTGGTTGCAACCAGCGGCACCCCGCATGACATGGCTTCGATGGCTGGCAGCGAGAAACCCTCATACAGAGACGGCACCACAGCCAGTTCAGCTTCGGCGTAAAGCTCCACAATGCGTTGATCTGTCAATCCCGACACGAACGTCACCGCATCAGTCAAACCAAGATCAGAAATAGCCCGACTGGCCGCCGAGTCTCGTTTGGCTTTGCCGATGATGGTCAACTCCACATGGCGTTCAGCGCGCAGTTTGGCCACCGCTTCAAGCAGATAACTAAGCCCCTTCATTGCTACATCGGCGCTGGCTGTGGTGACCAGCCGCCCAGGTATCCGCTGGATGCTGGGCAGCGGCGAAAACATTTCAGGGTCAACACCAACAGGCACTACATGAATGCGCTCGGGAGCCACCTTGTGATCACTGATGATGTCGCCTCGAGACGACTCCGACACTGTCAACACACGAGGCATTCGCTTAGCAACCTGGGTCTGCATTCTTGTGAACGCATACCAGCGACGTTTGCCGATCTGCTCACGCAAAGTGCGGGAATGCGCCAGCTCTAAACGGCGGTCAACTGTGATGGGATGGTGGATCGTCTCCAGCAGCGGCCAGCCCTGACGTTGCAGAGCCAATATCCCCCAGCCGAGAGTCTGATTGTCATGCACTAGATCAAACTGTGTTCTTCGGGTTCGCAGATACCTCCAAGCACGCAAGCTGAAAGCCATCGGCTCGCTGAAGTTGCCCGTGACGAACGAGCAATGCTCAGCCACATCGATCCAGTCTTTGAGTTCCCAGATGCGGGGTTTGCGCATGGGATGAGGCGGCGACCAGATGTCCAGACCGCCGAGACGCACCAGCGGCACACGCTCGTTGAGTTCGGGATAAGGCGGACCGCCGAGCACCGTGACACTGTGACCGAGATCCGCAAGCGCAGCCGACAGTCGGCTGACATACACGCCCTGACCACCGACATGAGGCTTCCCTCGGTAAGCCAGCATCGCTATCCGCAGCAACTCGCTGCTGCTGTCTGTCGACCTTCTAGGGGGCATGGCTTCTATTGCTTTCTTCTTTAGCGCTTACGCAGTCTGGTCAACAGCTGTCGTAGCCCCAGCGCCTGAGCAAGCAGCAACGTTGCGACGACGGTCACCGGCCATGGCCCGAACCGAACCGCGAGCGTATCGCCCTGACGCAGCTCAACCGTCGCTTGAATCACTCTGCTTTCAGAAACCCCGGTGCGCTCCAGCACGTCACCTTCGGGCGTGATTACCGCACTAAAACCGGTGGGAGCCGCCTGGATCACCCAGCGGTCGGTTTCGATGGCACGCAGGCGACTCGACGCGATCTGCTGGCTCTGCACCATCGTCAACCAGTAGCTGGAGCCGTTGGTGGGGTTCAACAACAACCGTCCGTCGCCGTCACCGATGGCGCTGCGGGCACGATTATCAAAGAAGATCTCCCAAGAAATCGAAACACCCAGTGGCCCCAGCTCAGTGTCAACCACGGCAGGCTGATTTGCAGGCCCGGGGCGCACATCACGCGCGGGTAACTCATCGCTGAAACGCTCTGCGGTGGAGCGCAGCGGCACATACTCACCGAAAGGCACCAGACGGAACTTGTCGTAGCTGTCAACCTCAGTTCCGTCTGGGTTGAAGGCGGCTACATAATTGCGATTGGCTGTGCCGTCGGCGGTGCGTTCAAAGAAGCCAGCCACCACCACGGCTTTGAGGCTGCGGGACAGTTCCGACAGTTCGCCTCGAACTTCGCTACTGGTCAGCAACGGCTGCTCACAACGCGCGGGAGTGATTGCAGTGTCACCGCTGGGATGCACCACATCTTCGGGCCACACCACTAGATCCACCGGCGAGGTCACCTGACGACGAGTGGTGTTGAGATGGCGTTCGAACACGCCGCGCTGTTCGCAGATGTCGGCTCGGGTGTTCTGCGGGCCACCGCCCTGCACTACAGCGACCCTGATCCCGGCTGCGTCATCGCGCACACCGGCGACATTGACTGGTTCCGAGCCGGGGGCGACAAGCGCTGCCAGCCAAGCTGCTGCTAGTAGCGCCGCGCGCACTGCGGCTGTTTGAAACCGACGAGCCATGATTGCTGCCAGCATCACTCCGCCCACCACGGTGAGAGCCACCAAAAGCAGCGGACCGCCCACCCGAGCTGCGCCTGCCAACGGGCCTGACACCTGTGACATAGCCATAGTCGCCAACGGCACACCACCGAAGGGCCATGACCATCTCAGCAGCTCAATCAGAGTGAAAGCAGCAGGGAAAGCCAAACGGCGACGCTCAGGAGGCACAACTGCCCCGGCGGTGGCATGCATCGCTGCGAAAGCGATTATCGCCAGAGGCCAGCCGACCAGGGTGAGGTCAGCCATCCAGAGCGTGGCTGGCCCTAGCCAACCGACGCTCACCAAAGCGGAAGCCCATGCCCGTCGCCAACGATTGGATTCGGCCAGCAACTCGACCCAGAGGGCCATGCCGATCACACTCAAAGGCCAGAAACCCCAAGGCGGCACCGAACCCGCCAGCAACAATCCCGCTGCAAGAGCCCGTATCCAGGGCTTGCCGCGGGTCAGAAGCGGTGCCGTGTCACTGTTAGCACCGCTGTTGCCGTGACGCGGTTTTTTTGCTTTAGCAGCCACTGGGCGGGTCATCGTCGTAGGACGGTATGTGAACTTGCCTTGTCGATGTGTGCGTAACTTTTTGCGCGAAATTTTGCGCGACTTGTTGGGCAACAAGTTGAGCGACGTCTTGAGCGACATTTTGAGCAACTCTTTGAGCGACGTTTTGCGCGTTGCGAATGCAAGCTGGCAGACCCACACCTCGCAAAGCTGCACCGGTCACAGCCAAACCGGGTAGCTCTGCGGCCAAGCAGGCTTCGAGTTCGCCAACTCGTCTTAGATGCCCGGGCCGGTATTGAGGCAGAGAATTGCGCCAAGGCGTGACCTGAGCCTCAAAACACCGCGAAGATACCTCAGCGGCTGAGATCATGCCGGTCACCGCGAGTTCTTCAGCCAGCACAGCGACTAGTTCGTCGTGGCTGAGATCCAGCCAACGTCGGTCATCGCTGCGACCCACCGACACTCGCAGCACCGCCGTATTGTCATGGTTGTAATGACTCCATTTTGCTGAAGTCCACGAACACGCAGTCATCATCAAACCCTGACTGCGAGGCACCAAAAAGCCGCTGCCGTCAAGAGGCCGCTGCAAGACATCCGCAGGCAAAACGAACGACACCAACGCCACGTCGGAATATTCAATAGCGGCAAGCACCTGCGCCGCTTCGGGTGCCAGATTTTCGAGCAGACGAGCCGACTCCCAAGCTGGACAAGCCAAAATCACTCCCGCAGCTTCAAACGTGCCCTGTGATGTGGACACCAGCCAGCGGTTGCCTGCCAACTCCAGAGACTGCACTGCCGTGGACACATTTAATGCTTTGTCGAGTTCGCCAGCCAATGCATCAACCAGACGTGTCACACCGCCGTCAACGCTTTGGAACACGGCAGACGCAGTGTCGCGATCACGTTCGCGCCTGAGCTTGTGCGCTGTCTGCTGCAGCGCCGCCCCGAGAGGCCCACCACAGCTAATGGCTTCATACAACGGCGCAGCGCAAACCTCGAGACTCATCTCATCTGCCGCACCTGCGTTGATCCCGCCGAGCAAAGGATCGACAATGCGCTCAAATACTTCGTCACCCACACGAGGCCGCAGAGCTTCACCCACCGAAATGTCATCGCACAAAGCCTCGGCCTCGGTATCACCAGCCAGACCATCAGCAAGAGCCTCAGCACCGGCGAGGGAAACCAGACCGCTTTCGTGCAAACCCTCAACAGTCCACGGCACACCAAGCAGCGAACGCTGCGGCAAGGGCCGCAAGCTTCCTTCTAGCCATATGAAAGCGCCTTCAGCTGCGGGTGTCACTAGATCAGAACCCAAGCCGAGGCGGCGACACAAATCAGCCGCAGCGCGATCTCGGGCCACAAAACCGTCGGGTCCTGAGTCGATTGTCAGACCGCCAACATGGGCACTATCGATCTTGCCGCCGGGCCGTTCGCTCGCTTCTAGCAGCACCGTCTCGATACCAGCGCTTTGCAGTTCGTATGCTGCCGCCAAACCTGAAATACCTGCACCCACAACAGCGATCTGGTTACTCATTCAGGCTCTCGCTCAGGGGCTCACTTGGCGCACCCGGCCCTCGTCATGCACTAACTGCACCACACGAGCCAGCACCTCCGGGTCTGTGGCAGGCAGCACCCCGTGACCCAGATTGAAAATGAAGCCGGGATGGCCGTCATTGACCGACAGCACTCCACGAGCCGCCTCGCACGCAGCGGTCTCTCCAGCCAAAACGATCGCAGGATCAAGGTTCCCTTGCAGCGCCTGATATGGCCTCACCCGCTGGCGGGCTGCGTTAATAGGCACACGAAAATCCACGCCAACAACCTCAGATCCGCAGTCGGCTATCTGGTTGAGTATCTCGCCGGTACCCACCCCGAAATGGATCCTCGGCACCCCAGTTTCGCCTAGCGCTGCCATAACCCGGGCCGAATGAGGTGCCACACCATGCCGGTACATGTCCGGCGACAATGTGCCCGCCCAACTGTCGAAAAGCTGAACTGCGGACACACCAGCAGCAACCTGCGAAAGCAGAGAAGCAATCGCCAGATCAGCTAGCCGTTCCATCAGCTCATGCCACAACGCCTTGTCTGCGACCATAAGTGACTTGGTGCGTTCGTGATGACGCGACGGACCTCCTTCCACCAAATAAGAAGCCACCGTGAAAGGCGCCCCGGCGAAACCTATGAGCGGCACATCAAGTGTTTCCACTAGGCGCTTGACGGTTTCGATCACATAAGGCGTGTCGCTGTCGGGATCAAGAGGCCGCAGGCGCCGCAGGTCGCTGCGACCCGAGAAACGCTGCTCAACGACCGGCCCGGTGCCCGGCACCACATCCACACCAAATCCGATGGCGTGAGCAGGAACGACAATGTCACTAAAAAGGATGGCCGCGTCAACTCCGTAGCGGCGAACCGGCTGCAAAGTGATCTCGGTGGCCCGGTCAGGATCAGCAATAGCATCAAGGATTGAGCCTGTGCCACGCACGGCCCGGTACTCGGGAAGCGACCGACCAGCTTGGCGCATGAACCACACCGGCACCCGCTGATGATCGCGGCTGCGACAAGCGCGTATCAGGCTGCTGTCTTCGAAGCGGCTGCTTGTCATGGTGCGAGCTTCAGTTGGCAACTCAGTTGTTGGCCTGGTTGGTAGCACGGTTGCTGGCTCGGCGCAGTAACTCAACTGAACGTCTGTTGTGGTGACCGGTAAGGAGGCTGCGAACCGTGCGATCTGCGGCATCAGTGAGTTGAGATCGCCAGACTGCTCCACGATCACGTCCCCTGACTTCAGAAACACTATTGGCCTCAGAGACACCATTGGCCTCAGAGCCCTCAGACCCGGAATCTCCTGAAACTGAATCTTTGGAACTTTCGTTGCTAACCAAACCCATGTCAGCCAGTTCTACGGCTTGGGCATCAGGTTCCACGACCAGCACTTGCGTTCCCCGTCGACGCAGTTCGTTAAGTTCGGATCGAAGTTTGTCGTCCACCCATTGGCGTCGGGCCGCTCGCATGGCTCGGCCGTCATCCCAGGCCAATCCCAACGATTCTGTCCACCACTTCCGCTGCTGCGACCCGCTGGGTGCTTCGGGCTGAAAGTCACTTAAGTTGCTCTGCTCGACATTGCTCTGGCTGACACCGGCTCTAGCTCTTTGCCAAGCCTCCGAAACGGCACCGCCAACCTTTGACCATCCCGCCGCGCCGCTCATAGCCGACGACACCACCACCAAATCGAAAGCGGGAGGCCCCAGCAGGTCGGCGTTGGTGTATGAATGCAGACCGCCGTCAATGTAACGCTGACCTGCGATGATGACCGGCTCAACCTGGGCAGGCACAGCGCAGCTAGCTTGCACCGCCTGAGCGGCTGTGGCCAGCAGATCGTCACGGCCGAACACCACCCGCTTGCCGTCGGACAGACGCACCGCTGGCACCCACAACGGTGCCGTGGGCCAAGATTCAGGATGCAGTTCCGCCATACGCTGACGCAACGCTTCGGTGGCGCGGACACCAGCTGGCAGCAGCCCCACCAGCGCATGAAGTGGCCGTGTTTGCCATGGCGGCCACAATGCTGCAGCCGTGAGTGTCGGCGACTGCGGCCGCAGTCCAGTCCAGTTACGTTCGCGGCGGGCTTCGCTGTAGGGAGTAACCACCCGATCAAAAAGAGCCTGTCCTTCTTCGCTGATCGGCTGGCCACGTTTTTGGGCGCAAAGGTCCGCTGGCGGAACCCCGGCACGTAGGCACAGCCCGACGATCGAACCTGCAGAGGTTCCGAGGATCAACTCAGCAGATCGGGCATCCCAGCCAGCCGCGGCTTGCAGAGCGCCGACCACCCCTGCGTGCCAAGCATCGGCTGCGGCACCGCCAGCGCTCAAAACCAACCCCACCGAAACATGCTCGGTTTCGCAAGTCGACTCGTCGGTTTCGAAGGGCGACTCGATATGCGGCTCATCAATAACTGGCTCATCAATAACTGGCTCGGTTGAGTCCATGCATCTACGATAAAGGCCCCGAGCCTTCTTACTTTGCTTGACGTAAACACTCATACTTTGCTTGCCTGCCCTAACCGCTAGGGTTGTCAGTTCCCTGCCGCTACTACCTTCAACTACTAACTACTACCTGCCACTATTTCCCACGCCGGTCCGTAACCGAAAAGCCTGCGTCGCCCTTCACGGGCTTTTCATACACCCAGACCGGCAATACCAAACTGAGCCGTGTTCTTACCTTGAGCAGCCGACATCCTGACCTGGAAGCCGAACAGGCATATTTTGACCTAGCTCAAGCCTGTCTCGACACGGCACGAGAACGCGCTGCGGTGGCCACCTCGTCTTTTCGCACCGGCCGGGGTGGCACCACCCAGGCCCGAGTTGAGCGCGAGGCCATGCTGGAGGCATCTCTGGCTCGACTGACCAAGCTCAATATCGGTGACCGGTCGCTGGTGTTTGGTCGCATCGACCCGGCTAACACCTCCGAGCGTTTCTACATCGGGCGTGTGGGTCTCTGGGATGCCGACCACGACCCGATCTTGGTGGACTGGCGAGCGCCGATAGCTGAGCCGTTTTACCGTGCCACCGGTCGCGAGCCCTTAGGTTTGCAACGACGCAGACATTTTGCCTCAAGAGGCAGCACCCTGCTCGGGATTGAAGACGAATTCTTCGGCACCGATGCTGCCATCGGCCTTGACCTCGCCGACAGCGACTTCAGCGACTCTGCGGGTGCTGCCTCTGCGGGTGCTAGCTCTGACAGTGATAGCTCTGGCAGTGACGGCACAGACCGGCATGGAAAGCATCTTGAGGGCAGGTCAGGATCTAATGCTTTGATCGCCTCGCTTGAAGCGGCCCGCACTGGACAACTCAGTGACATCGTGGCCACCATCCAAAGCGAACAAGATCTGGTAATCAGAGCTGACATGCCCGGCGTGCTGGTAGTGCAGGGAGGCCCCGGCACCGGCAAGACGGTGGTAGCTCTGCATCGCGCCGCTTACCTGCTCTATACGCACCGCTTTCCACTGGAAAGTCAGGGCGTTTTGGTAGTGGGACCCAACCGCCTCTTTCTGGCTTATATCGAACAGGTGCTGCCGTCATTGGGTGAAGCTGGCGTTGAGCAAGCCACTTTGTCGGAATTGATCAGCCCGGCGGTGCGAGTGTCGGCGCTAGATGACGAGGCCGTGAGCCGCGTCAAAGGCGATCCTCGCATGGCGGCGTTGGTTCGCAAAGCAGTGAACGACCGTCGCCGTCCACTGCGCGCTGACCTGGTTGTCGGCTATCAACTGCAGCGTTTGAGGCTGACCGTAGCGCAGTCCGCCGAGATTGTGGCCGACGTGTCACGCAGAGTCCGTAAGCACAACGCTGGCCGAAAACTGCTGGAGGAGGCTTTCTACGCCACTTTGGCCGATAGCGCACGCCACAGCATTGACCCGGCCGAGATTCGCGAAAGCATGTCGGATCAGATCGAAGTGCGCGAAGCGCTCGAATGGATGTGGCCGGTGCTGACCCCGGCTCATCTGCTGAACGATCTCTACGGCTCCAAGGCGCTACTGCGCTCAGCCGCCAACAAACGCTTCAGCGATGCCGAGGTTGATTTGCTGTATCGGCCACGGGCAGTGCATGCCTCGGAGGTCATCTGGTCATTCCAAGACGTGCCCGTGCTAGACGAGGCGCGGGCACTGCTTGGCTACCGCGCTGAGCACCGCACCGAGGATGCTGTGCTGACCTACGGACACATCGTGGTTGACGAAGCTCAGGACCTGTCACCTATGGAACTGCGAATGATCTCTCGTCGCAGCCTCAACGGCTCAATGACGGTGGTGGGCGACATCGCTCAAGCCACCGGATCATGGGCTCATGACGGCTGGGAGTCGGTGCTGCAAGGACTGCCTGAGCGCCGCCCGGCTCGCCGGGTGGAGTTAACGCTCGGCTACCGGATCCCGGCACCTGCGATGGCGCTAGCGAACCGAGTTCTCCGTTATGCCGCACCAGGCGCTAAGCCTCCATCCACAGTGCGAACCAGCGGAGACGAACCCCGAATCGTGGCGTGCGGCACCGCAACCGCCGCGATGTCTGATTCGCATGACACACCCGAGTCGCCCGAGTCACCAGAACCGCAGGAGCTGCAGGATCCACATCAACCGCAGCAGGAGGCTCTGGGTGAGACCCTCGAAGAAGTGATCGCCACCGAGCGCTCCGCTGTCGGTGAGGGCAATGTGGCGGTAGTAGTGCCCGACTCGCTGCATGATCTTCTGCGCAGTGAACTTCAGAAGCGTCGAGTTGTCTTCGGCGGCCCGGGCCGCGCTGGGCTCGAACAGCAGATCACCTTGGTGCCGGTGCGCTTAGTGAAAGGCCTAGAAGTGGATGCGGTGGTGGTGGTGGAACCAGCTCGAATCGTGGCCGAAGAATGCCAAGGGATCCGGTCGCTGTATGTGGCGCTCACTCGCGCCACCCGCAGGGTCACAGTGGTACACGCCGAGCCTCTGCCCGAAGTGCTGATCGAGAGAAATACCAGCACATAGAACTCGCGTGCGAGCCTTACGGTGATGGTCAAGCCGCAGCTATCAACGTAGTGAAGCAAACCCCCACTAACGTATAAGGCATGCTTGATAGCGCTATCGGCGGTACTGGTGGCATTGGCACTAGCGGTACTGGTGGCACTGATTCTTCTTCGCTTGCATCTCCATTTGCATATATAGCCAAGCTCAACGAGCCCAATAAGGGCGACAAGGGCATCGTGGTGGACGGCGTGAGTGTAGAACTCGGAGGTGCGCCGGTGCTGCAAAACACCTGTGTCACCGCCGAAGCAGGCCGAACTTTGGCTCTCCTTGGGCCCAGCGGATGCGGGAAGACCACTTTGCTGCGGGTGCTGTCAGGATTACAGCGACTCGACTCGGGCCGCGTGATTCTGGGTGGCAGGGTCGTTTCATCCCCAGAACTGCATGAACCACCCAACAAGCGTGGTGTCGGCATGGTGTTTCAGGACTGGTCGCTTTTCCCGCATCTCAGCGTCGCCGCCAACGTAGCTTTCGGCCTGCCGCGATCGCAACGCCCGCGCAACCGGATGCTGTCCCGCCCGGCATCACCGCGAGTGCATGAACTACTGGAAATGGTGGGGGTCGCGGATCTGGCTAACCGCATGCCTGGATCTCTGTCGGGAGGCCAGCAGCAGCGAGTGGCGTTGGCCCGGGCTCTGGCACCCGCGCCAACAGTGCTGCTGCTTGACGAACCCTTCTCGAGCCTCGACACTTCTTTGAGGATTGATGTTCGTGCCGAAGTCGTCGCCCTGCTGCAAGAACTGGAGGTCACCTGCGTGTTCGTGACGCATGACCAAGACGAAGCCTTCGTGCTAGGTGACGAAGTGGCAGTCATGCGTGACGGTGCAGTGGTGCAGCAAGCCACGCCGTCGCAGCTTTATGAGCAGCCTGCTGACCGCTGGCTTGCAGGGTTCGTAGGCGAAGCTGACACTGTCGCAGGCCGCGCCCAGGGAGACATCGCCTACACCGCGTTGGGGCCGGTGAAGCTGTTGATACAAATGCATGGTGAAGTTGACGTGCTGCTACGGCCCGAGGAGCTAGTGATGACCGAGGGCAACTCTGGTAAGGGTTCAGAGACCAGCGACAACACCGGCATCGTCGACCATGTTGAGTTCTACGGTCACGACACCCTCTACTACGTTCGTGAAGCCTGCGGAGGCATCTTGCGCTGCCGTGACAGTGGCGCTCCCCGGTTCGGGGTGGGTGCCGCTGTTGAGTTGTGTCACAGCGGTGTTCCCACGATTGCTTTCGAGCGGTAGCCGTCAGTAGCAGCTGTAGCGGATCAGTAGCTTTCGGCTCAGTTCAAGTTCGGCAAGTTCGTCAGGTTCGTTAGGTTCGATATTGCACGCCGGGTAGCACGCACAGCATTTCATAAACAAGGTCGGCGGCTATGTGCGCGGTCATGCCTGACGTGTCGTATATGGGTGCCACCTCCACCATGTCACAGCCCACCAAGTTGAGACCTCGGCAGCCGCGAATGATTTCAAGCGCCTGGGGCGTGGTGAGACCACCAATCTCGGGAGTGCCCGTGCCTGGTGCGAAAGACGGGTCTAGACCATCAATATCAAAGCTCAAATAAACCGGGCCGCCATCCACCTTTTGGTGCACCTCTTGCATTAGCGGCACCAGCGAACGGTGCCAGCACTCCTCGATCTGCACCACCCGGAAGCCTTGTCTCCTTGACCAGTCGAAGTCGTCGGCTGCGTATCCAGTGGCGCGCATCCCGATCTGCACCACCCGATCACAATCCAGCAGACCCTCTTCCACAGCCCGGCGGAACGGTGTGCCGTGCGCTATGCGCTCACCGAACATCTCGTCGTTGATGTCGGTGTGGGCATCGACATGCACTAAGCCCACAGGTCCGTGACGGGCACGCATGGCTCGCAAAATCGGCAAAACGATGGTGTGGTCGCCGCCTAGAGCCACGGTGATCACATCATGGGAGAGCAGCTCAGAGAAGTGAGTTTCGATACGGTTCACGGAATCAAGCAGGTTGTAGGGGTTGGTGGCAACGTCGCCGGTGTCGTCTATGCGCAGGCTGTCAAACGGTGCCGCTCGGGTTGCCATGTTGTAGGGGCGGATCAGCACCGATTCGTCACGGATCCCTCGGGGCCCGAAACGTGCTCCTGGACGATTTGAGGTGCCGATATCGAGAGGCACTCCTACAACAGCGACATCTAGTTCGCTGAGCTGTGAACGCCCTGGCAGGCGCATGAATGTGGCTATACCTGCGAAGCGCGGCATGTCGTTACCGCCTAAAGGCTGCGGATTGCTGCTCATGAGATTGTTCTCAAGGTAGTTCTGGCTGTCGGTGCTGTCAGCGCTAGCGACTTTGCTGTCAGGTTTGGCTGTGGTACTGTCAAGGTTGCTGGCTGCGGCCGTGCTGATGGGATGGTCTGCGGTATGCACATGTTTATTTTGGCATAAGGATTGTGGCATGAGTTGGAGTCCGCATGGTTAGCGTGGGGCGTGAGCCTTCAAAAAATCAACAATCGCAGAGGAGCACAAATGCGGTTCGGCATTACTTTCGCCAATGTGGGCAGGTTCGCTGAAGCGGCAGGCGCAGCTGAGCTAGCCAAATCCGCCGAAAAAGCCGGTTTCGACTCGCTTTGGACAGTGGAGCACATCGTCTATCCCGAGGGCTACCAGTCGGCTTACCCGTATGCCCCTAATGGCAAAATGCCCGGATCTGGCCAAAACCCGATCCCCGATCCGCTGGTTTGGCTCTCGTTTTGTGCCGCGATTACTTCAAACATCCGACTCTGCACTGGCATAGCGCTGCTACCTGAACGCCATCCGCTGGTCTTCGCAAAACAAGCAGCAACACTTGATGTGCTGTCGGGTGGACGTTTTACTCTCGGGGTGGGTATCGGCTGGCTGCGTGAAGAGTTCGAGGCGCTTGATGTGCCGTGGCCGCGCAGAGGTGCCCGCACCGAAGAGTATGTAGAGGTGATGCGTCAAGTGTGGGCAGCCGACGATGTCAGTTTTGAAGGCGAGTTCGTGTCGTTCAGTCGGGTTAGTTCCAATCCCAAGCCTTCAGCGGGCCGGATTCCGATTCATTTCGGTGGCCACAGCGAGGCTGCTGCTCGTCGAGCCGGTCGTTTAGGTGACGGCTTATTCGTGGCTGGTGGCGAGGCCGCGCAACTTCTGGAAATAGCCCGCAACACCGCTGCCGACTGTGGGCGTGACCCTGAGCAAATGGAAATGTCGGCATTTCATCCAGGGCTGACTAGTGGTGATCCCGCAGCAGCAATACAAGAAGCTGAGTCTTGGGGTGTTCACCGGCTAATGCTCCCCTCGGCACGGTTCATGCGTGACACATCACAACGTTTGGCAGAATTCGGCGAATCGGTAATCACGGCTCATTCATAGCCAAGGGCCGAGCGACAGGTCTGAAAGCTGGATGATTGAAACGAGGCTTCGGCACGGTTGTTTCAACTACTCCAAAATCCACTTCACGGTTGAGCGCCTCAGATAGCAAGGCAGTGCTGCGACGGGCTGTGAACAGTTCGATGTCAATGTCGGTGCCTGCGGCCACCTGCACATCAATCATCAACAAATCTTCGGTGACTTCAGCATTCACACGTTCAACCGCTCTGCGGTATGTGCGATCCAGCGCGATGCCCACCCTCAACAGCCCGGCCAGAATTTGCACCCGCCTGCGGTCTTGCTTGCTGAGCGCCATGTATTCGTGATGAGACGGCACCGGCTTGCTGCGACGGTGATAGCGAGCCACCAGTGCGATCAGTTCCAGTTCGTTCTCGTTGAAACCAGCTAGGCGTTCGCTGTGGCGGATCAGATAGTAGGAGTGTTTGTGGTGAGACGAGTGTGCAACGAAACGGCCGATGTTGTGCAACAGCCCCGCCGCTTCTAGCAGTTCGCTGTCGGCGATGGTGAGCCCGTGCAGCGGCTCGGTCTCGTCAAAGAGTTCGAGCGCTAGATCAGTGGCGTGTTCGGCGTGGATCAAGTCTTCGTGATAACTGCGCGCCAGCGCCGTCACACTAGATCGTCGTAGATCGCTCAGATGATGCAAACCGTCACCGGCTATGCGGTTCCTGCGGCTGAAACGGTCAAGCAAAAGCCCTTCGCGCAGCGCTCCAGTGGATGCCACCAGCGACTTAATGTCGAACGCTTTGAACAGCTGCCGCAACAGAATCGCACCCGCAACAATCACGTCGCGTCTAGCCGAGTCTAATCCGGGCACATCTTCACGGTCAGCCGGTGTGCGACGTGACAGCAAGTCCTTGACCACGGCATCAAGTTCTTCTCGTTCGATGGTGGCGTTGGCGACAGTGCGAAGAGTCTCGCCGCGCCGGGCTGCGCACATAGCTGCTAATGCTGCGATGGTTCCCGAGCATCCAACCGCCACATCGAAGCCGATACTGCGAGCTTCTTTCGCTAAATGCGCCAGCGAAGACTTGATATGGCGACGACAGGCTTTGACAGCATCGGGCGTGAGTACGCCCCCGGCAAAGAATCGCTCGGTGAGGCGAATATGACCCAGCTTCAGACTGCGAGCTAGCTTTGCGGGGGCGTGCTCACCCATGATTAGTTCGGTAGAGCCGCCGCCGATATCGATCACCAGATGAGGCTGCCCCGCTATTGGTACTGCACTCATAGCCCCGAGGTGGATCAGCCGTGCTTCTTCGGTGCCGGAGATGACCTCAACCGTGATCTGAGCCTCGTCTGCTGCTTTCTGCAGGAACAGATCCTGGTTTCGGGCTTCACGCACTGCGCTGGTGGCTACCGCTGCCACATCAGCGAAATGAGCGTCTGCTATGTGGCGGAACTCAACCAATGCGGCCACTGCCCGGTCGATAGCGTCGGGCAGTAACTTGGTCATGTCTTCGCCACCACTGCCGAGTCGCACCGCTAGGCGCTCTCGGGCCAAAATCTCGGGCACTCCGCCCGACACTTCTTTGGCGATCACCATATGCAGCGAGTTGGTGCCGACATCAATGGCAGCCAAAGCTTGAGACCCTTGTCGGTGACTAGATGCTTGTAGTTCTGTTGGTTCTGTTAGTTCTGCCATCAAAGTTTCGCTTAAGTGCTCACTGTGCTTAAAGGCTCTTTAAAGGCTTAAGTGCTGCTTTACGCTGTAGCTATGGGCCGGTCCGGGTCGGCACCCCAGGCTGACCATGAACCCACAAAGAGTTGACCGTCGGGCAGTCCGGCGTGGCGGATAGCAAGCAGATCATGACAAGCCGAAACTCCGCTTCCGCAGTATGCGATAACTTGTCGATCCTTTGCTCCAGCGTCGCTGTAGCGGCGGTGTAGCTCACCTGCTGGCAGGAGCTTTAAGTCGCGCAGGTTGTCGTTCGCAGGCATGTTGACTGCGCCGGGAATATGGCCGAATCGGGGATCTACAGCATTGGGTTCACCGCGATAGCGCTCAGCTGACCGAGCGTCGATCACCACGAACCTGTCGTCGCTGCGAGCTACATCTACTTCTTCGCTGCTAGCAAATCGCTCTTCTGGCCATGCCCTAGGAGTGAACATCTGGGGCTGCCATTGCGGTGTCTCGGTCTGCAAACTGTCGGGGAAGGCGGCGAGCCAAGCATCAAGACCACCGTTGAGCACAGAAGCCTTGACCCCGAGACAGTCAAGCATCCACCACAGCCTCGCCGCGGTGATGCCGCCGAAGTCGTCATAAGCCACAACCGCGGTGTCGTCGCCGATGCCGAGTCGAGACATGGCTGCTGCGAAGTCTTGCGGCGATGGCAGCGGATGGCGCCCGCTTGCGGTGTCGGGCTGCGCTGACAGGTCGCTGTCAAGATCAACGAAACGAGCCCCGGCGATATGGCCACAGTTGTAGGCATCTCGGCCGCTGCGGCCGTCGAGATACCAGCGCACGTCTGCTATCACCACAGAACCGACGTTCGCCTTCAGCCATTCTGGCTCTACCAGCGGAGCGAGGCTGTCACTGGCTCTGCGAGTCATGCTGTGAGACCTGCTGCGGTGGCGATCTCACGCACCATTTCGGCTATTGCGCCGGGATGGCTTCGCATCAGACGGTGGCGGCCTTCGTTGATGGTGCGTCGACGCACGTCAGGCAACTTGTGTTGCATGTAGTCGGTTGCACTCAAGAAAGCTTTGTCGTCGCTGCCCACTAGCAGCCCGACCGGCACTTTCACCTCAGCGAGACCGTCCATGACCAGAGAATCGAAATGCATGCTGATCACGGTTGCGGCTTCGCTGATACCGCTGCGGGCGGCAACTCGGCTAACTCGTTCGTTCCATTCGGTCATAGCAGCCTGATCGCGAAACCCTGGCCCGGCTGCTACCAGCACCAAACCCCGAATCGCACCAGGCCGGGTTAAACCAGGCCGGGTTAAGCAGTGTGCCAAGCCGAGATACCCGCCCAGCGAATGCCCCACATACACGACACCTGATTGTGCCGGGTCACAGTGTTTGAGCACAGCGTCAACCGATGCCAGCACAGACTCGCGCTCGTAGGCAGTCCGTTCTGCGGGTGCAGGGGATTTGCCGTGGCCTGGCAAGTCGATCGTCGTGCAAGCAAATTCGGGTTTCAGAGCCTGCAGGACATCAGCCCAAACTGAAGTGTTGTCACCCATGCCGTGTACCAGCAGCACCGCCGGGCCTTTGCCTACCGTCTCGGAATGCAGGTCAACGATCACAAGCGAAGACTAGTAGCGCTCCACGGGGCATCCCAGACATCCGACTCTAGCCAATGACATCTAGCTCCAGCCAATAGAGTCCTTGTTGCATATATGCCGCCTTATCAATCGTTACCTGTTGAACTGTCCGCCTCACGACGCTGGGCAAGAAGCATTTGGCTGCGTGCAACTCGAGGATCCCGCAGCCGGATTGCTGCGGCTATGTCATCGACGCTGGTGGCAGTGTTGGCCGTGTTGGCGCTGTTGGCAGTGTTTTTGGTGGCACCCTCGCTGGCTGTTGCACAACAAGTCGTGCAACAAACCGAGCCCGTTACCAACTCCGAGGCACCTGAACGGGTTTCGTGTAACGATGCCCCAGCTGTGTTTGAACTGCTGTGCTTGAGTTTCGAAACGCTTCAACAAGATTACGTTGACGAGTCCTCCGTCACAGATGAAAATCTGGCACAGGCTGCTGCCAATGGAGTGCGACGGGCAGTGTTGTTGCCGCGTGGTACTGAGCCGCCCCCGCCCTGCGCCCTTCCTGCTGCCGCTTTTGAGCAGACCTGCCAGCAGATTGATGCGGTAGCCGACACCGCAGCGGCGGTGTGGGCCGCGTCGGCTGCGATGTTCGACTCGTTAAACGATCCCAACAACGTCTTGCTGACCCCCAAGCGTTATCGTGAACTGGAGGAAGCGCTGGAGCGAGGGATACCGTTCTCGGGGATCGGTATTCGCTTGGGTCTGCTCAACGGCACCGTCGGATGCAGCCAGCTGTCAGCCACTTGCCGGTTGGTGATCGCCGAAGTGTTCCCGAAAAGCCCAGCTTCTGAAGCTGGTTTGCAAGCTGGCGACATTTTGTTGAGCCTTGATGGCTATGTGCCAGCCGGTTCGGGCTGCGGTCTTGGTGATTTGCCTTCTTGGCCTGTGTCCACTGTCGTGGAGGCCGTCATCGAACGCAACGGCGAGAACCGATCCTTCACTATCTTGACCGCAGCGGTTACGTCTTCTCTGGTGTCTTCATGGGTTGTGACACCAAATATCGGTTATCTGCGTCTTGGAAGTTTCAGCGAAAATTCTGATCTTGCCGTGGCGCAGGAGCTAGAGACCCTGACCGAAGCAGGTGTGCAAAGCCTCGTGTTTGACTTGCAAGGCAACGGTGGCGGTTACCTAGATGCGACCGTCAACATTGTCAGCAACTTCTTGCAAGACAATCAGTTCATCATCCGCGAGCAGCACAGAGCCGAAGCTTCTAGTCGTCGTGTCAACAGAGACAGGGGCTTGTCAGAACCACTGGTCACGTTGCCCATGGCTTTGGTGGTGAACGAGAACTCAGCCTCCGCGTCGGAGGTAACGGCTCTGGCGTTGCGCTACCACGAACGAGCCACGATTGTGGGTTCAACCACCTACGGCAAAAGCACCGGCCAGATCACCCGCAGTCTGCAAGCCGATGATGGCACGTTGCTGGGAGGCGCACGAGTAACAGTGTTTCGGTGGCTCGGGCCTAGCGGTGATAGCGCAGCAGGCGGTGTCGTGCCTGACATTGAAGCCAGCTTCGGTGACTGCCCGCATCCCTTAGCTGTTGCACGGCGAGCGGCTGCGGCGGCGGGTCTGCCGGGTGCTGTGCCTGCCGACATTCAAACGAGCGGCGAACTTCATGATGCGGTTGCGGCGCTACAAGCCGATGGCGTGCTTGCCGGTGCCGAGTGCGCCCCTGGCTTGTTCTGTCCCAGTGAGGCGATCCCGCGATGGATGATGGCGGTTTGGCTAGTTCGTGTCTTGGACAGCGATGATCCCGAACCGCTCAGCGAATCACGGTTCGCCGACGTTGATGCCGGTCAACGGTGGGCTGCACACGCTGATCGCTTGGCTGAACTCGGAGTGACTCTGGGATGTGGGGTGCAGCCACTGCGGTTCTGTCCCGATGAACCGGTGACACGAGCCCAAATGGCGAGCTTCCTGACACGGGCTTTCAAGCTTTCAACCGCGTCAACAGCGGGCTTCGGTGATGTCGATGGCAGCAGCGACGGTGACGACGACGGCATTGGCGGTGGCAGCGGCAATGTTCACGCTGCTGACATCGACTCCTTGTATGGCTCGGGGATCACGCTCGGCTGTTCGGCTGAACCGCTTCTGTTCTGCCCTGATGCCGCTACTTCTAGGGGTCAGATGGCGGTGTTTTTGCAACGGGCACTCAACCGCTTGAACTGAACTGCTACCCCTGCCTTGCTAACCCTGACCTGCTGCCTTTTGCCTCTTGCTCTTACCCCCTGACTCTTGCTCTTGCGGGCTCTATCAAGGTGGCTAGGTAGCCTGTTGAGCGATGGCGAAACGCAAACGCAGAATGTCAGCGGCTATCGGTGCTGGCAGTGTCGCCGTTTCGCATCCTCCAGTGCAGCCGGGTCTAGTGAGTTCGCGGCGTACCGTGCCCGCTGGCATCAACCGTCCGCCGTATGTGTCACTGCCCGGCGGCGAACCTCATCCACCGACCTCGTCGCCGGTGCGAAGCCCTGATGAACTTGCAGCCATGCGTCGCACTGGGGCTCTCGCCGCCGAGATTTTGATCGCTACCTGCGAACATGTCCGGGTGGGGATGACCTCCGACGCGATTGATCGGTTCGTGCATGATGCGACTGTGGCTGCTGGTGCTTATCCCAGCCCGCTGGGCTATCGGGGCTTCCCCAAATCGGTATGCACTTCTGTTAATGAAGTGATCTGCCACGGAATCCCTGACTCGCGCCGTCTGGCCGCTGGCGACATTGTCAATATTGATGTAACCGTCTACCGAGAAGGTGTCCATGGAGACACTTCGGTGACTTTGATAATCGGCGAAACCGATGATCACTCCCAACGCTTAGTAGCCGAAACCCGTGCGGCTCTTTATGAGGGGATCTCGGTGGTCACCGCTGGGGCACTGGTTTCAGACATAGGCAGAGCCATTCAGAACCACGCCTTCAAGAGTCACCTCGGCGTAGTGCGTGAGTTCATCGGCCACGGGGTGGGAACCGAGTTCCATTCGGGACTTCAGGTGCCGCACTATTACGACCGGCGACACTCCACTGTGTTGACTGAGGGCATGACCTTCACGATTGAGCCGATGCTCACGCTGGGTTCGCCGCAGGTAGACATGTGGGATGATGGCTGGACCGCAGTCACCCTTGACGGTCGCCGCACCGCCCAGTTTGAACACACTCTGGTCTGCACCACCGACGGTGCCGAGATCCTGACCCGCACTGCGTCTGGGGAGTGCGCTCACGATCTGTTCACCGAACCCGTCGGCTAGTCACAACCGAGTCACACCAAGTCACCTGAGAACTGGGATTACTACACTCCACACACCAAGTCACAAGCCAGTCACAAGCCAGTCACACCAAAGCTAGAGCGCCTCAAGCCACCCTCACCTCACCCCCCAACCCCCGACCTTCACCAAAGCATGTTTGGGTCTGGGGCTCTAGCCCGAGCTGAGGTCCTGCCCTTAGATCTGCTCACTAAGGCTCGGCTTGCGCCACTGGCCTGGACTCTGGCTGGAGCTCGGGCTCGGGCTTGGTGGAGTGGATTCTCGGGTTCTGGGTCTTCGGCGTGTGCCGGGCCGTATCGGGGTGTTTGGTCTGGGGGGTGCAGGGTGTGGCTGCCGTCTGGGTGTTCACGGATTCGCCAGTTGTGATGATGAATTTTGTGGTGACAACTCCAGCACACCATGATCAGATTCTTGAGACTGGTATCACCGCCTCTGGAATACGCGGTGATGTGATGCGCTTGACAGATACCGGGAGGTGCCCCGCAATGGAAACAGCCTCCATAGATAGCCAACAATGTCTGCCATTGTGTATCGGTAACAGTGCGACGTGACCGACTGCGCCAGATCGCGTCACCGCAGTGATCAAACACCAACCCGGTCCAACGCGCGTTGCAAGACAGCTCATCCAACACTTCAGACGGCAGTTTGGAACCGTCTGACAACTCTGCGATCAGTTCACCAGCGGCTTCATCCACATGAGCCACCACACTGATGTCCGCCTGCCAGCCACCGCCTACTACGCCTTGAGTTGTGTCGCTGCTTCTACTACTGGTGTGATGCTGCAGGGCATCAGCCAGGCATTTGTCGAACTTGCGTTGCTGAGTTTTGGGCAGCTGTCTGTCGGCTTCAAAGAATCGTTTAGCGGTGGCCTCTAGCCGATTGCGGATGCGTTGACCTGTGACCTTGTCGAACTCGCCTTTCAAGCCAATCATCCCGTCCTCGCAATCAAAGAACCATAAATACCGACGAGCGCGTTGGCGGGAATGCTCGGAGGCACCCTTGTCGGCTTGCTGAGCGGAGACCCAACGATTAGCGGTCCGCAGGAACTGCTCAGGCCGCATCTTCGATGCTTGATCCAGCAACTCGCAATCGCCAGCTACCACATCAGCACCAGTCTTGTTAATCACATCCGCTAGCCGTCTAGCGTTGGCCTGCGATACTTCCCCAGACTGCACCGCCTCCCGCAACTTCGGCACCTTGCGTAACACCTCAGCGGTCTTGACCTGGCTGTGCGCTTCGCGCTGTGACATCCCAGCAGAAGAAGCCAAAATCTCAGCACCACCGTCACCGTGACGCTCCCTCTTAGCAATCAACTCAGCAGCGCTTGTTTGGAAAGCTGTGACATTGGCCATCACCGACCGCGACTGCGCTAAAGCCTCGCGCAACTCTTCGACAGAAGCTGTGCCAGAGTCAACCGAGGCGAGCATCACCGCGGTCGCTGCTTGGGCTTGGGTTACGGCTTCTACAACCATGACAGACACTATACAGCATGGGTATGACAAAAAGGTGCATTTCAGTCTATATCTGATCTATCACAGCACTCTCAGATCACTTCCCGCAGACTACGGCTGAAGTTGTCAGCACCCATAGCAAGGAGGCAAAGGATCAGATGCCGAAGTGTCGGTTCGTGTGAGGTTGTTGGCTCGTGTCTCGGTGGCCGACTACGTTCGGTTGCGGCAACAACTCTGGCCCGTGAACTGCGTATGCTGGTAGCACAACTTCACCACCGCCGTCAAGACATTCGAGGAATCCGACCGAACCGACCATCTGCCGTCCAACACCCTGATACGACGAAAATGCCGACTGAGCAGGCTCCTATGCTCTCATGTGGCAACGCCAGCACAGGTCGCTGCCTGGTGATGTATGCTTGTGATGTGGATACCCAAGCAGTTGTATCGCTGCTGGCTGCTAGCCGAGCCGTTTTCGGCTTAGATTATGCTCGGGTAGTGGCAGTGGCGTTAGCTGTGAGCAGGAGCAGTCTGGATGCGGACTAAAACTCTCAGCAACAGCGGAACTAGCTGTGCTAGCCCGTCGAGAAGCACACCTCCCGGCGGTACGGCACAACCAGCGGCAACTCTGAAAGCAGGTGGTGATGGCAGATAACTCTCAGCTAACCGCTGCTAAACGGGCCAAGCAAGACGAGTTCTATACGCAACGCGTTGACATCGAAAACGAGTTACGGCACTACAAAGCGCATTTTGCTGGTAAAACGGTGTACTGCAACTGCGATGACCCGTATGAAAGCAACTTTTTCAAATATTTCGCTTCTCAGTTCAATCATCTCAACTTGAAACGGTTGATCGTTACTAGTTACGCGGGTTCGCCGGTCGCAGCTCAAGAGCTTCCCTTCGCTGGCATCAAAGGACTAGCCGACAGAGAGAGAGAGAGAGAGAGAGAGAGAGAGGGTTGCTTACTATGCTGACATACGCCGTGTAGAAGATTTCAACCAAGATGGGGCTATAGACATAAACGATGTAAGACACCTGTTAGAAACCGATCCTAACACTGTTACAGAACTAGAAGCCGGCGGAGGTTTTCAAAGCGCTGAATGTATTCAACTACTCAAACAAGCAGACATAGTAGTCACCAACCCGCCTTTCAGCCTCTTTAGAGAATACCTAGCACAACTAATCGAACACGAAAAACGGTTCCTGATACTCGGTCAACAGAACGCTATTACATATAAAGAAATATTTCCGCTCATAAAAGACAACAAACTATGGCTCGGAGTGAACAACGGCGGAGATAAATGGTTTCAAGTGCCCGACCATTACAGCAACACAGCGGCAGGACACTCCAAATGGGTGGAAGGCATCCAGTTTCACAAGCACCGTAGCATAAACTGGTTTACGAATCTTGATCATAAGAAGCGTCATGAGAAGCTGATCCTCTACAAGAAATACACTCCCGAAGAATACCCGCATTACGACAACTATGACGCCATCAACGTAGACCGTGTAGCCGACATACCCGAAGACTACAACGGGGTTATGGGAGTACCAATCACATTCCTAGATAAACACAACCCCGAACAATTCGAGATTTTAGGTATCGCTAATTCCGCAAGGTGGATTGGACATGAATGCTTTACGCTAATAAAAGGACGTAAAATATATAACCGTATCATCATCAGAAAAAAACAGCGATAAGACCCCGAGGCTCATCAGCCGATCCTCCTGATAGCAATTCGATCATAGGAGTCGTTGTACGAGTATGATCGAGGGGATTACGGTCGCGGCTCGGCGAACTCTGGTGGTGATTGCAGCTGAGGTTAGTGTGGGTGTTGTGGGCTGTTTGCTAGTTGTGGGGTTTGCGGGGCATGTGGTTGAGGTTGTCTTCGATGATGGCGAGGTGTGCTGGGTTGATGTTGAGGTTTGTGTATTTGGGTAGCGGGCATCTGAGTAGTGCGTAGATTTGTTCGTTGCTGGCGCGTTGCCACGGCGAGTGTGGTTCGCAGTAGATGTCGATGCCTAAGGCTTGTTCGATGTCAGCCCAGCACGCCATTTCTGTGCCTTGGTCCCAGGTGAGAGTTTTGACGAGATGTGTTGGTTGGCGTGATAGTGCTGCGATGACTGCTGTGGCGGTGCGCTTAGCGGTGTGACCGTGCGGTAACGCGGCGAGCACGGCTTTGGCGGCTGACGCGTTCAACGAGGGTCACTACAGCGCTGGCGTTGTTGGCACCGATTATCAGGTCACCTTCCCAATGACCAGCCTCACGGCGCTGCTCAACAACTATCGGTCGATGGGTAATCGGTTTGTGATCACCTAAAGCATTGGGTTTTCGTGTGATGCGGTTGCGGGGTTTGCGTTTGCGGCAACGTCTCGGCAGCAGTTGCCAGGAGCGCTTGGGCAGTCCTCGTGAACCGGTTGGGTCATAACAGGCTGCATAGATCGTCTCTGCGCAGACCCGGTACCCCGCAGCACGCAGGTCAACAACCCGCAGCGCGCAGATCAGCACTAATAGCGTGCGGTGACCAGCGCATCATCTGGGCGTTCATGCACCATCTCAGCTAGTTCACGATCCACAACAAGTTTGGGTTGCTGGTGTCGGCGTGCCCGCAAATCCGCGAAACGCTGAACTGCTGACGCGTCATAACCATCGTTATCGCAACAGTTTGTGTTTCAGTTCTCGATAAATCGTTGAAGGATCCCGACTGAGCTGCTGTGCGATCACCTCAACAGACAAACCCGCAGCACGCAACGCCTCAACACGCGCACGCTCCCCAAAACTCAACCTCGCTGCCATAATAAGAACCTCCACTGGATGGATGCTTGTAGTAACACCGGTCATCATGGCCGATAACTTGCATCCACAGGTGGAGCACCACCGCCTAGCAAATGTGAAGTAATGCAAACATGAGAGCATCTGCTATAGCAAACATTGTCGCTAGTGTGCTACTGGCTGTTGCATGTGGCGCAAACAACACGCAGGATGATACCACCAACACGCCAGCAGATGTCTCTGTCGTGCCTGATTCAACTTCAACGACAGTTTCCAGCGTCAATAACTCATCACCAGCCTTCGACAAGCCAACCGAAACTCTTCATCAGCCAGACCAACCCGCTGAAACAACCTCGGGGCATTTCACTGATAGCCCAGATGAAGCACAAACTGAAGCACAATCTGGGATCCATCCTGTTGAGCCGGATTCAGCATCAGCGCTAAACCTCCAGCATGACGACCAACTCAAAATAACGGTTGAGAATCTGGCTTCCGCATACCAGACGATCGCAGGTGCCTGGAACGGATTTGATCCCGGCGACTATCCGGCGATTGTCATATTCAGATCTGATGGCAATATCACGCACTTACTAGCAATCAATCATTCCAACACTGATCGCCTCGGGCAAGCAACCGCACTTGATAATGATGGCCTGCCTTTCGATTCTCTACACCGCATCGACGATGTCGCTGATGAGGTGAACCAAAAGATCAAGAATCTCACAACATATGCATTCCAGATCATACTGGGGGACATCTACTCGTTCGCAATGGCAGCCGAAACATCCGGCTACTTCGATCCCGCAAAACCCAACTGGACCTCCACATACCTGCATGAGATGTTTCACCTTTACCAGTTCGCTGAGTTCCAAGGATCTAGAGGACCCCAAGATTGGGAGACTTACGACTACACCGCCGCGAATCTCGAACTCGCAGTTTTAGAGGAGCGAGCTTTGCATGAGGCACTCACTACACCTTCAGCTGAAGCAATGCTCACCGCCACACGTCATTTCGCTGCGATACGCCTAGCACGCATGGAAGTCGACGACAGGGTTCGACTCGACAATGATCAGGAGCGGTTGGAGGGCACAGCCAGATATATCGAGCACCGACTCGGCAGCGAGAACCGAAGCTACCCCCACCACGATGCCAACTACGAGCAAGATCTACAAACCGACTTCCCTGTAAGTAGGGTAAAAGAAGCTTTCGGATTCGGTCGGTTCTATGCCAGTGGTGCTGCTGTCGTAAGAGTTCTTGATCTACTTGGTGCCCAAAACAGTGATCGGAAAATCCAACGGGGTGACAGCCCCGCCGAGGTGCTAATCAAGCATTTAGGGGTGACCCAAAACGATGTGAGTTTACTGCTTGACGAGGCGAGAAAGGTTTATGACCCCTCTGGCGATCTTAACGCTGAAGCCGCCAAAGCTGCTGCTCAAGCACTTAGCGAACTCACGGTCTTTGAAGACGAACCAATCGGCGGAGGCGGCAACCCCGAAAGCTTTGAAGGCTCTGACGACTTCGACTACAACAGCTCTGGCAGCACCGACAGAGGCCCGATTAGTATCACAGAAGAACAGTACCAGTGCCTTGAGGAAGCAGGCTTCGGAGACGATGCCCCGGTCCCTACCGAAATCTTTGACAGCTGCCTCGCCACCTAAACACAACTCACACCTCACCAACCCACAAATTCGCGCTGGCACAACACTTGTAACCACTAGAGTTCACGGTGGGTTGAGTGCTTTGAATTTGGTAACGCTTCTCCAAGAGATCACCGACACTAGGGGTGACCGGGTAGCAATCGGACATCCGGCAGAGACTCTCAGCTATCGGCAGCTGAGAGATCAAGCCGCTGCTTTGGCTGGATGCCTGCGAGCCCGCCAAGTCAAGCGCCTAGTGCTGTGCCATGAACCCGACACAGTTCTGCCGTTGGCTTTGTTCGCAGCAGCTTGGAGCGGCACCGCCTATCTGCCCATCAACTACCGGCTCTCCGATGACGAACTGCGCTGGCGGGCCCAGCAGGCCGCACCCGCTCTGGCAGTGACCAGCGCGTCAGATGCCGAGCGGCTAAAGGGACTCGACGGACTTGAAACAATGACCGTCGAAGCGCTGCATCAAGACCCAGCCGCAGGTGCCCAGCCTGCTGATCTCGGTGACTGGCCTACAGATCCCGACACGATTGCGGTGCTACTACATACCAGCGGCACCACTGGCCCACCCAAAACCGCAGTGCTGCGTCACCGGCATTTGCTGTCGTATGTCAAAGGCTTGGTGCAATCTGCATCAGCCAGCGCGGACGAGTCGCACATCATGGCGGTGCCCCCTTATCACATCGCCTCGGTAGCTGCACAGTTGTCGCAGGTATACGCAGGTCGTCGCATCGTGCCGTTGGCGAGATTCGACCCTGATGAATGGATCAACCTGGTCAAAACCGAAGGCGTTACTCATGCGATGCTCGTACCCACGATGCTGACTCGCATCGTTGATGCTCTGCAACGCCGCAGTGAAGCACTGGAATCGGTTCGTTTTGTGTCATACGGGGGCGGCAAATCGCACATCGACGTGGTGCATAAAGCGCTGGAAGTGTTCCCTCAGGCCGAGTTCATGCACGCCTACGGCCTTACCGAGGCCAGTTCAACCGTGTGTGTTCTGGAACCCGAAGAGCATCGGCGTTGCGCCGCATCTGATGATCCCTTTGAGCAGGCCAGGCTTACTTCGGCGGGTCGGCCGCTGACAGGCGTGGAAGTGTCGGTACGCAACGCCGACGGCAGCGAGGCTCTAGACGGTCGAAGCGGAGAAATCTGGGTGAGAGGCGGGCAAGTGTCGGGTGAATACAACGAAAGCGGCGTGCATCTCGACAGCGACGGCTGGTTTCGAACCAGCGACCTCGGCCATCTCGATCAAGACGGCTACCTGTGGGTGCAGGGACGCAGCGACGATGTCATCGTTCGCGGCGGTGAGAACATGTCACCCGGCGAGATCGAAGAAGCGCTCATGTCTCATCCCGATGTTGTTGATGCTGCCGTATTCGGGATGTCTAGCCGAGAATGGGGCGAAGAAGTAGCAGCCTGTGTAGTAACCCGTCAATCAGCCCCTGAGACCAAAGAACTTGTAGAAGAACTAATACAGCATGTTAAGACACAGCTACGGTCTGCTCGGGTGCCAGCGCACCTTGAGTTCGTTGATGCGCTGCCTTACAACGACACCGGCAAACTGCTACGCCGCCAACTGCGCGAACGCTTCAAATCTCTGGATGACCCGGTAACACCGTTCAGCAACTCGTAGTAACTCAAGAATTCAAGTCGTGGACTGGGTCTAAAATCGCAGCCGTGAGCAAACCAGCCAAGCTCATCCAGCAAAACCAGATACCCGTCCAGATTTCAGTCACTAGTTGTCGAGAAACCGCATGAGAACCAGAAGTCGCACCGTGTCCAAGAGCACAGCAGGGCTGATCGCTGGTGCTGTAGGGGCGGCGCTAGCTCTGGCATTCGGGGAACTTATTGACGATCTGAACGATCCAATCCCGTCGCTGGTGATAGCGGTGGGTGAACTTGTCACCGACTACACGCCTGGTGATGTAGTGGCTTTCAGTATCGCCAATATCGGTGCCAGCCAAAAAACTGTGCTCACAACTGGGATCACGCTGTTGGTTCTTGCTGCCGGTGCGCATCTGGGGCGAGCCGCAGCTTGTGGGCGGCGCAACTTCGCTATTGGCGGTTTTGCGGCACTAGGGCTTATCGGTGGATGGGCCGCGGCTCGTAATCCGCTAAGTCCAGCACTGTCGTCGTGGGCTGTAGCACTGGGCGCAGCAGTTCTGGCGCTGGGCACCACCCTGTTCTTGATTAACCGAGCCGCGGTTGTGTCAAAGCCAGCAGCCAATAGCAGCGAGGCCGTCGGCAGTGCCGAAGCTGAGGATGAAGCAACGCGGTCTCTCGGGAAATTTCCCGAAGAAACTGGAGAAACCGAAGAATCCGAGCAGATGCTGGCTCGCTCAGGGCCTCGCAGATCTTTCTTCAGCTACTCAGGCGGTGCAGCAGTGACAGCACTCGCTTTGCTGGGGTTAGGTCGGAGTCTGCGGGAGCCGTCAGCCGCGGAGAAGGCGCGTGAGATCTACACGCTGCCGCTACGCACCCCGACACCCGAAGCATCAGCAAACACGGCAGACACGCCGACGGCTGCGGACACAACCGTTGAGGTGCCCGAGGGCATCCAGATCCCTGAAGGAATCGAGATTCCCGAGGGCATAGAAATCCCAGAAAGGGCAGCGGTTCCCGAAAGCGCAGAGACACCCGAAGTAGCACAGAGCACCGCACCACAGGAACCTTCGACTCCTCCATCAACCACTGCACAAACACTCGATGAAAGTCCTGCAACCACCACTACTCAAGCTCTTCAAACCTCTGAAGAACCCGCAGCAGCACCCAGCGCGGAAACACCCACTGTTGAAGCTCCACAAGAGCCGGTCACCATCACTAACACAGACGAATCAACACCCGAAAAGGTCTCTGAAAACCCCGTAGAAGAACCGGCAGCCACCACAACCCAGACAGCCGAAGAGAACCCAGCAGCCACCACAACCCAGCCACCCGAAGAACCAGAACCTCCAACAACAACCACCACTACGACAACAACGACCACGACCACCACCGCACCACCGAGCAGATCGGCGGTGCATCCTCAAGTGGCTCGTCTCGACACGCTTGATGACGAAGTGCCTGATATCTCTTCCTATGTCACCCCGATCACACCCAAAAACGAGTTTTATCGCATCGACACAGCCCTGACGGTTCCTCAGGTCGACCCCGACCGATGGCGGCTGCGCATCACCGGCCTAGTCGATAATCCCTATGAACTGACTTATCAAGAGATCAGAGCCATGAGCCTCTCGGATCATGTGATAACACTGTCATGCGTATCCAATCAGGTGGGCGGCGATCTCGTCGGCAATGCCATCTGGACTGGAGTGCCGCTGAACCTACTTCTGCAGAGAGCTGGCGTGCAGCGTGGTGCCCAGCAGATCGTCGGTCGTTCAGTCGACGACTTCACTGCAGGATTTCCTACCACTACGGCCTACGACGGACGTAATGCAATCCTGGCGATCGGCATGAACAACGAGCCTCTACCGCTGCGACACGGATTCCCAGCGCGCCTTGTGGTGGCGGGGCTCTACGGGTATGTGTCAGCAGTGAAATGGCTCGAGGAGATACGCCTCACCACTTGGGACGACTTCGACGGCTACTGGGTGCCGCGGGGCTGGTCAAAGCAGGGGCCTGTCAAAACCCAGAGCCGCATTGATGTCCCTAGTGACGGTTCAAATGTCAGTCTGGGTGAGACCGTAGCGATAGCAGGAGTCGCTTGGGCACCGACCCGAGGCATCTCCCGGGTTGAGGTGCGGATCAACAACGATGCATGGACACCGTGCCAGCTCGGTGAGGTGGCTGGCAATGAGAGCTGGGTTCAGTGGTATCTGCCGTGGACACCCGCAACCACTGGACGACAACGGATTCAGGTACGCGCCACAGACGGCCGAGGCAACACGCAGAGCGAAAACAATGTCCGACCTAGACCAAACGGTGCCGAGGGTTGGCACACCATCCGCGTCAACGCTCGCGGCTGACGGAAAGATCGTCAGCCCGAAAACTAACAGTCGGATCATCTGGTGAGCGGATCATCTGATAAACGGTCGGGGCAGAGGTCAGCAACAGCAGTAGCATTACAGCCATGTCCGGCACTCATAGCACCGACCCAATCACTGGCACCACGCTCGTCAAGCGTGGCCTAGCTGAGATGCTCAAAGGCGGCGTGATCATGGACGTGGTCACGCCCGAGCAGGCGCGAATAGCTGAAGACGCAGGTGCCGCTGCGGTGATGGCGCTTGAGCGTGTGCCGTCTGATATTCGTGCTCAGGGGGGTGTATCTCGGATGTCTGATCCCGAGATGATCAGCGGCATCCAGACTGCGGTGAGCATCCCGGTGATGGCCAAAGCCCGAATCGGTCATTTTGCGGAGGCTCAGATACTGCAGTCTCTGAAAGTTGACTACATCGACGAGTCAGAAGTGCTCACACCCGCCGATGAACTGCACCACATCGACAAGTGGGCTTTCACGGTGCCGTTCGTTTGCGGTGCCACCAACCTCGGCGAAGCGCTGCGCCGCATCAGCGAAGGTGCCTGCATGATCCGCTCCAAAGGCGAAGCCGGCACTGGAAACATCGTTGAAGCAGTCCGTCATCTGCGTTCGATTATTGGTGACATGCGCCGTATCGCTGCGGCTGTTGACAGCGCTGAACTGTTTGATTGGGCCAAACAGCTGCAAGCACCGTTGCCTCTGGTGCAAGAGATCGCCGAAACCGGCTGGCTGCCGGTGCCGTTGTTTTGCGCGGGCGGGATCGCCACCCCGGCTGATGCTTCGCTGGTGATGCAGCTCGGTGCCGAAGCCGCTTTCGTGGGCTCTGGGATCTTCAAAAGCTCGGACCCGCCCAAGATGGCTTCAGCCGTCGTGGAAGCGGTCACTCATTTCCGTGACCCAGAAATCTTGGCGAAGATCAGCTCTGGGCTCGGCGAAGCCATGCCTGGGCTGGAAACTGAAACGCTTGCCACAAAGATGGCTGACCGGGGCTGGTGAAACCCCGCGTCGGCGTGCTCGCTCTGCAAGGCGGGTTCGCTGCTCACGCTGACATCTTCAAGAAGCTAGGCGTTCGAGTCGACGAGATCCGCACCCCTGAACAACTCGCGGCAGTTGACGCTTTGATCATGCCCGGTGGTGAGTCAACCACCATGTCGATGCTGCTTGAACGCAGCGGACTGCTAGAGCCTTTAGCTGAGAAGCTCAACAGCGGCTTGGCGGTGCTGGGAACATGCGCAGGCATGATCCTTTTGGCATCAGACGTGGTTGACGGGCGTGCCGATCAGCACAACATGAGCATGATCGATATCACCGTGCGACGCAACGCCTACGGAGCACAGATCGCGAGTTTCGAGGCCGATGTTTTGGTTGATGGCCTAGATAAGCCTTTTCATGCAGTGTTCATACGCGCTCCATGCGTGGAAAGGGTGGGGCCCGGCGTTGAAGTGCAGGCTCGTCACAATGGTCAGCCGGTGCTGTGCAAGTCGGAGCAGGTGACGGTGATGTCGTTTCATCCCGAACTGTCGGGCGATCCCAGGCTTCACGAGCGTTTCCTAGCGAACTTCTAGCCATGAACCCACTTTCGCTTCGTCTAGCCATTTCGCTTGGCTCTTAGGCACGGTAGAGCATTCCCCGGTAAGCCGAGACGAAGCCAGCAGCCTCAAAACGAGCCGCCCACACAGTGTCACGGATCGGGATGCCGTCAACTTTGGCTATCTCCAGCTTGCGAAGCCGTCCATCTTTGACCAAGCCCATCAGTGCCTCAATCCAAGCATCACTTGACACCGCTGATGCCCCCACGGATGCCAGTGATGCGTGTGATGCCCCTGACACTCTTGATGACCCCGATGAAGCCCCCGATGTCGCTGACACTCTTGATACTGCAGCGTCTGGTGATGCTGCCGCAGCGAAAGTTGTCAGCGAACGTCCGCCGCGTTCCAGCAGCACCACTGGGGTGCCGTCGATCAACACCACTTGAGCGCCAGCGCTTCGTGACGGGCGACCCTCAGTATCAGGCCACACCAATGCTGCGCCGTAAGGCTGAGCCGGGTCGCTTGCGGCCAGCACCACCACACCAACAGCAGAATCAACCGCACCAGCAGCAGAATCAGCAGAATCACCAGAATTTTCCGAGTCGGACATGCGCATGCCTCTTAGCCGGTCGACCGCTCCCGGTAAAGCGAACTGAGCTGCACCAAGCCCCGCAACGAAATAACCACGGCGCACTTCGCCACGTTCTTCCAGCGCCTTGAACACTGGATAAACGCCCGCGAAGCCGCCTTCGGCACCTTCTCCCAGTGCGGTCTCGCGGGTGACCACCCCGTAACGGTCAAGCAGTTGATGAGCCCGAGCCAGAGCAGACTCGGTAGCAGCCGGTTGAGGACTGAGCAGCGGCGCAACCAGCGACCAGCGCCCCGCAGCCGACGGAGGCCCGGTCGCGCTGAGCCCACCCAACCGCAGTCGACCCCGCCGGGATCGGCCAGCCCGAGACGCAGCACGTCTACCACTAGCCGAATAGCGGCCAGATCCACCCGAGCGAGAACCGGCGATCCGAGCCCGCAAAGGCACCAGCGAATCGTTCGTGACTTCACCCGCCCACACCAAATCCCATAAAGCGGTTAGCACAGTTTCGGTGTTATATGGCAGTGAGGCAGCTTGAGCGGCAGCCACCAGATCCGGCCAGAACAACGCTCCTCCACCCCTCAAACGCTCGCGCAGAGCATCATGGATCTCCCCTTCACAGGATTCAGCGGATGGAACCAGCAGAGCCGCCTGATCACGAAACAGCAGACGCACCTTGCCGTCGGTGGCACCCAATGCGCCCGCGCCCACCCATACGACCTCACCAGAAGTGCAGAGCTGATCAAGTTCGGCTGCCTTGTAGCCAGACATGCGACAGGCCAGCACGTCCGCTTCCAAGATTGACGCTGCCACTGGTGCTCCCTGAAGCTGTGCAACCACATCGGCGAGAGCGTCCACTCCCCGGCGACGACTGCCCACGCCCTGCCATTGCGGCAAGAACCTAGCCAAAGCTTCGGGCGGCACCGGCTCTACCTCATGACGCAACTGCGCCAAAGTTCGGCGACGAATACGCCGCAACACTTCGGCATCACAGAACTCTCGGCCGCTGCCACCGGGACGGAACTCGCCTTGCAGCAATCGTCCTTCAGCCACCAGCGAAACCAGCCGAGACCCCACTAGTTGCTCACTAAGCCCCAGCCAGCGTGACACGTCACGAGCAGTGAACGGCCCATGAGTGCGCGCAAAACGCACACACAAATCACCGAGAGGATCATCAACAGCTTCGCTATCGGCTGCAGCTAAACCTACAGGCAATGCCACCCCCGCTGCGTCACGCAAACGGGCTGCGTCGGCGGCATCGGCTACAACTTCGCGTCCCGCTAAACGCACTTTGATGGCTCGGCGCTGCTCTACCAGGCTTTGCAGCCATTCTTCGACCTGACTAACACCTGAGCGGCTTGGGCTTGACTCATTCGTGCCATCAGAAAGCACCAACGGCGCGCAGCGTGCAACGATCTCATCAAGTGCGAGCGGGCCCAGCACTCGCAGAAGGTCATGAACCTCATCTGCGTCACGAGCTTGAGTCACCCCAGCAAGGCGCTGCAACTCCAGTTCAACCTCGGCAATCACCCCGGCATCAAGCAGTTCACGCAGTTCTTCGGTGCCGAGCAGATCAAGCAGCAGATCACGATCCAAAGCCAAAGCCGCAGCACGCCGCTCAGCCAAAGGCGCGTCACCTTCATACATGTATACCGCGATCCAAGAAAACAGCAGCGACTGGGCGAATGGCGATGCCTGAGCGGTGTCTAAAGCCACTACACGCACTTGACGGTTACGCAGTTCTGTCATCAAGCCACGCAACGCAGGCAGATCAAAAACATCATTGAGGCATTCGCGTGTGGTTTCCAAAAGGATCGGAAAAGCCGGATATTTGGCAGCCACCGACAGCAGGTCCGCAGCCCGTCGACGTTGCTGCCACAAAGGGGTGCGCTGATCAGGACGGCGTCTCGGCAACAGCAACGCCCGAGCCGCGCATTCCCGAAAACGCGACGCAAACATCGAAGTCTCTGCCAGACGGCTCGCCACCAGCTCGGAAATCTCATCAGGATCAAAAAGCAGTTCATCTACAGGCAGTTCGTCCACCGCTTCAGGTAGACGTATCACGATCCCGTCGTCACCCCACATCAAATCCACGTCAGCACCCCAAAGCTCACGCAGGCGGGCTTGCAACGCCACTCCCCAAGGAGCATGCACTTGAGCACCAAACGGAGTGAGCACACACACTCGCCAGTCGCCGATTTCGTCACGGAAACGCTCCACCACCACTGTTCGGTCATCGGGCACCACACCGGTGGCTTCGGCCTGGTCTTCGAGATAGGCGAGCAGGTTGTCGGCTGCGTTCTCGTCAAGGCCGCACTGCTGGCGCAAACGAGTCTCGGCTGCGTCTGTGTCGCCCGAACGCAGTCCCCGCACCAGAGCGCCTACTGCTTTGCCTACTTCTATTGGACGTCCGGGGCCGTCACCGTGCCAGAAAGGCATTTTGCCGAGTTCACCGGGAGCGGGGGTGACCACAACCCGCTCGAAGGTGATGTCAACGATGCGCCAAGTAGAAGCCCCAAGCAGGAAGAGTTCACCGACACGGCTTTCGTAGACCATTTCTTCGTCGAGTTCGCCCACCCGGGTGCCATCAGGCAAGAACACGCCGAACAAGCCTCGGTCGGGGATGGTGCCTGCGTTGGTGACCGCTAGACTTTGCGATCCTGCTCTGCCTCGCAGCGTGCCGTTGGCGCGATCCCAAACCACACGGGGACGCAGTTCCGAGAACTCTTCAGCGGGATAAGTTCCCGACAGCAGATCAAGCACGCTGCGTAGTACCTCATCAGACAGTTCAGCGAAGCTCGCAGTGCGCCTCAGCAGCGCCGCTAACTCAGCGAAAGTCCAGTCGTCCATAGCGCACATGGCAACGATCTGCTGAGCAGCCACATCAATCGGGTTGCGCAGATAACGGGTGTGCTCAACCTCACCGGCGTGCATGCGCTCAACCACTGCCGCTGCCTCAAGCAGGTCGGCGCGGTGTTTGGGGAAGATTCTGCCTCGGCTTGGTTCGCCTACCCGATGCCCGGCACGTCCGATGCGTTGCAGTCCTGAAGCCACCGAACCTGGCGATGCCACCTGCACCACCAAATCCACGGCACCCATGTCGATACCAAGCTCCAGCGTGGATGTAGCGACTAGCCCTTTGAGTTCGCCGCGTTTGAGTTCGTCTTCGATCAGCAAACGGCGCTGCCTTGACAGCGAACCGTGATGAGCTTTCACCAGCTCGAAGCCCTCGTCGGCACCAACACCAACATTCTCATCGCCTGAAGTAACCGGCGGCGCTTTGCCTGACTTTGCTTGCTCCTGCTGAGCGTGTTGTTGCTGCTGGGTTTCTGCCTGTTCTTGCAGTGTTTCTTGCTGGGCTTCGAGGTGGAGTTCGTTGAGTCGAGCAGCCAGACGCTCAGCCAATCGTCGGGCGTTAGCGAATATCAGCGTTGAACGATGCGATGTCACTAGCTCAAGTAGCCGAGGATGAATAGCAGGCCAGATGCTGCGCCGCATCGGTGAAGCAGCAGCACCAGCCGAAACTGGCGGCTCTATCGTCTCGCCCAGCGAAGCCATATCAGCCACCGGCACCACAACCTCAATGTCGAGTTCTTTGCGTGCTCCAGCGTCCACCACGTTCACAGGACGCGGCGTTGTCGTGCCGTCGGGACCAAGCTCGAAACCACCCAAAAATTGGGCGATCTCGCTGAGTGGTCGCTGCGTAGCTGACAACGCCACACGCTGCGGCGGCCTAGCGCATAGCTCCTCTAGGCGCTCAAGCGACACCATCAGATGCGCTCCCCGCTTGCTGGCAGCTACCGCATGTATCTCGTCGATGATCACATGACGCACTCTGGTGAGGGTCTCACGAGCCCGGCTGGTCAACATCAAAAACAGTGACTCTGGGGTTGTGATAAGGATCTGCGGAGGATGCCTAACTAGCTTGCGGCGCTCATCGGCTGAAGTGTCGCCGGTGCGTACCCCGACACTGGGGACACTCACCTGAACGCCGAGACGTTCAGCAGCTAGGCGAATGCCTTGCAGCGGTGACCGCAGATTCTTTTCGATGTCAACCGCTAGCGCCCGCAGCGGCGACACATACAACACAGTGGTTCCGGCAAAAGTTGCAGAGTCGGCACCGGCAGCGACTTCAGGTTCGACAGCAGGCTGGGCAGCAGGCTCTACAGCAAGATCGGCAGCAGAGACTTCGGAGGTCATCAACCGGTCTATGGCCCACAGGAAAGCAGCCAATGTCTTGCCTGTGCCGGTAGGCGCGCACACCAACGTGTGATGTCCGGCTGCGATCTGTGGCCATCCCTGAAGCTGCGGCGGGGTCGGCTCACGAAACGAAGCCTCGAACCATGCCCGGGTCGGCTCAGAGAATGCAGCAAGCGGGTTCACGTTCATGGCTGCCATTGCGTCAACAGTAGCGAGCCACTGCGACAGCCTGCCCGCAGCAACCGTAATCCCGCTGCACCTTGCACATACCGCACACCCGCAGCCGCTGCACTTCCAGCGACCCCCGCACTTCTGCACCCGCAACCCCTGCCCAAGTCCTCGCAACCCCTGCCCAAGCCATAGAGTGCCTTGCATGACTCACCGATTCCGCTTCGGCGTGATAATGAAGCTGCCGCTGGCAGGCCGCACCTGGGCACAAAGCGCTAAACATGTCGAGGACCTCGGGTTTTCGACTTTGGTGGTGCCCGACCATTTCGATGACCAACTAGCTGTGGGCCCGGCGCTCGCTGACGTTGCCGCAGCCACCACCACACTGCGGCTCGGCGCTCTCGTCTACGGCAACGACTACCGGCATCCAGTTATGACCGCCAAAGAGGTAGCCACTTTGGATGTGCTGTCAAACGGCAGAGTGGAACTGGGCTTAGGGGCAGGCTGGAAGCGCATTGACTATGACGAGTCGGGGATGCCTTATGACCGTCCTGGGGTGCGCATTGACCGCATGCTTGAGTCAATTGAGATCATTCAGGGCTTACTCGGCGACGGGCCGGTCACCTTTGCAGGCGAGCATTACACCATTAATGGTCTTGAGGGCCTGCCCAAGCCGGTGCAGTCTCATGTACCTCTGGTGATTGGTGGTGGTGGTCCTCGAATGCTGAGAATCGCAGGCCGTCACGCCGACATTGTGGGAGTCAACGCCAATCTGCGCTCTGGTGAAGTAGGACTTGAGACCATGCAGGACGTGCTCTCTGCTGAACGATTCGACCAGAAGCTGCAGTGGGTGCGTGAAGGTGCAGGAGATCGCTTCGATCAACTTGAGATCAACATTTTGCTCCAGTCCGTGCAAGTCACTTCTGGTGGTGCCGCAACCAGCGAAGCCCTTGAGGCGACTGCTGCGCTGTTCGCTCAACCGGCTTCGGTGATCGCTGAGATTCCGTTGACGCTTATCGGTTCGCCAGCCGAAATCGCTGATGCTCTGCGTCAACGGCGCGAACGCTGGGGTTTCAGCTACATAGTGCTGCAAGGCGACAGCGACCTTGACGCTTTCTCGGCGGTGATCTCTGAACTTGACGGCGAGTAGCGAGCAACTATCGGGCAACTAGCGCTCAACCCGAGGCGGCTTCGCTCTTTGAACCTGCGAGTTCTTTTTCTTCGCCCGTTCGTCTACGCTGCGAACTGTAGTTGTATCGCCTAAGGTTTAGTTATGGCCCCAACAACGGCCCCAGCACCAGAGCCCCAGGCACCACCAGCCACCCCTGCGATGGCATCATCACCAGCGCCCGAGGCAATGCCGGAATCAGTTCCTTATGAGTCGCCGGAATGGCATCCCGCTTTTGAGGAATACTGCGAAACGATCTTCGAACTAGCCGAAGACGACTTCGAAGTGATCCAAGCCCGCATCGCTGATCGCCTTGATATTTCACGTCCGGCTGTATCAGAGATGATCCGGCGAATGAAAGCCGAAGGTCTAGTGGAGGACCTGCGTGGCACTATCAAACTGACACCGAAGGGTCACTCCCTAGCAGAGACAGTGGTGCGTCGTCATCGCCTGGCTGAGCGTTTCTTGACTGACATGTTGGGGCTCTCTTGGGCGGATGCTCATCAGGAGGCTGGCAAGTGGGAGCACGTCATTTCGCCCGCAGTTGAAGAAGCCATGATGAAAGCGCTACAGCAGCCCACTACCTGCCCTCACGGAAACCCGATCCCGGGATCGGCTTATGAGCCGCCAGAGATGACTTCGCTTGATGATCTTGAGGTGGGTCAAAGTTTTGTGGTGCAGAGGATTCCTGAGGAGCTTGAGTTCGCTTCGGGAATGCTGGAGTTCCTAGAGGCCGCCAAAGTAACTCCCGGCTCCAGTGGCGAAGTGATCGCCCGCTCGCCTGACGGCACACTCACACTCGAAATCGACGGCAATGCCGTAGGTCTGAGCAACTACGCCACCGAACGCATACTCGTCACCGCCGCTTCCTCCTAAACCCACTCCTCCCCCGCTAAGCCCTCACCAGCGCAACACCTAGACGAGTTCAGCCTGCTGCATCAATAGACGAGCACTGGACCATTGATTGGCTTCTGTCCTCGAAAGATTGATTCCAATAGCTGCAAACTGCCGATTAGAAACAGTGCAAACTGCTGGTTCAAATCAGTGCAAATTGCTGGTTGATAATGCTGCAAACTGCTGGTTGATTTGCTATTGTCTGGTCTGTGGAGTACCGAGCAAGGATTGTCGATGACCTTCTTGAGTCCCGACTGCGAGCTGCAGCGACGGTGGTTATAGAAGGCGCACGCGGATCGGGCAAGACAGCTTCGGCGCGCCAAAAAGCCCGCAGCGAGATCCGTTTCGATGTAGACAGCCACGCACGAACCCTCGCAGAACTTGACCCCGAGTCAGTTCTCAAAGGACCCGAGCCTCGCCTGCTTGACGAATGGCAGCATGCCCCCACCATCTGGAACCATGTCCGCAGGGCGAGCGACCAGAGGCAACGGCCAGGGCAGTTCATATTGACCGGGTCAGCCGCTCCTGCCGACGATGCCACGCGCCACACTGGAGCGGGACGTATCTCTAGGATCCGGCTCCGTCCGATGACCTTGTACGAGATGGGGCGCTCCAACGGCACAGTCGCGCTGCACAGCCTGTTCTCGGCCAGCAGGGCTGCAGCTCCAGCCCTCCAGATGAATCTGCAGGATTTGACAGACGTGCTTTGCCGGGGCGGTTGGCCAGCCAGCATCGACACGGACACTTCCGCCGCCCTGCAATACGGGCGCGACTACCTTGACGAAATCCACCGCGCCGATGTGGATAACTCAGGCGGGCTAAATCGAGACCCGGTCGGGATGCGCCGACTGTTGCGATCACTGGCCCGCAACACGGCAACCGAGGCCTCCAGTGCGACATTGGCAGCAGATGCGGGTGGCGAGCGACCGCTTCACCGCGACACGGTGTATTCCTACATCAATGTCCTTGAGCGAGTCTTCGTGGTTGAAGACCAGCCAGCATGGTCAGCTCGACTGAGGTCACGCTCGAGGCTCAGAAAAGCCGCCAAACGCCACTTCGTTGACCCATCACTGGCGATTGCCGCGCTACGGGCTGGGCCTCAACGCCTTGAGCGGGATCTGCAGCTTCTCGGCCTGCTTTTTGAGTCGTTAGTCGTGCGAGACCTTCGGGTCTATGCCGACGCGCTTGACGCAGAGGTCTACCACTACCGCGACAGCACCGGCTTGGAAGTTGATGCCGTGGTGGAGTCAGCCGCTGGCGAATGGCTAGCTGCCGAAGTGAAACTCGGCGGCGACAAGGCCATCGAAGCTGCCGCCCATAACCTGCTCAAGCTTCGTGACAGGGTTGATACAGACATAGCGGGCAGACCAAGCAGCCTGCTTGTGGTAACTGCATTCGGCGACTACGCCTACACCCGCCCCGACGGTGTAGTCGTTGCGCCAATCTGCTCTCTCGGCCCTTGACGAGACCCAGTGTCCAGGCTCTGAGCCTGGGGTGCCACCGTGGCGGCCGGACAGTCAAACTGAGACACGGCGGACTCCACCGTCTAGAGCCAGCCGCCACGGTGTTCGACTGTTTGCTGAATATTTTCTAGGCTGATTTGTTGTGTGTGCCCACAGCACGCCTGCAACACTCTCATAACTCTCTCATAGAACTCAGGAGTCCTGCCTTATGGCTCATCATGCGTTGCTTCATCCTTTTGCGCTTCCGACCAAACCCGAGTCGGAGATGATCAAGGTTGTGCGTGCTGAAGGCTCCACCCTTTATGACGATCAGGGGCGCAGCTACATTGACGGCCTGGCCAGTCTGTGGTATTGCCAGATAGGGCATTCACGCCCTGAGATGGCTGATGCGGTGGCTGCACAAATGCGTGAGCTTGCCACTTATCACATCTTTGATCCGTTCACTAATGAGCCCGCAGCCCGAGCCGCAGAAATGATCGTCGAGCGTTCCCCGCTGGTTGACGGACGAGTGTTTTTGGGTTGCTCAGGCTCAGAAGCTGTCGATACTGCGCTCAAGTTGGCCCGCCTATACGCGCAGCGCAACGGCGAACCCCAGCGACAGATGGTGATTACTCGCAGCAACGGCTATCACGGCACCAATTTCGGAGGCACCTCCGCTCAAGGTATCGCCCTCAACCGCCAAGGCTGGGGTGACCTGGTGCCGCATTTCGTGGAGGTGCCTCACGACGACATTGAAGCTCTAGCAACCGTGTTCGCGCAGCACGGCGATCAGATCGCTGCCATGATCACCGAACCGGTGCAAGGAGCGGGCGGTGTGTTTCCGCCGCCGGAGGGCTACCTAGACGGTGCCCGCCGCTTGTGCGACTCCAACGGGGCTTTGCTGATTTTTGATGAAGTGATCTGCGGATTCGGTCGCACTGGTGACTGGTTCGGCGCTCAGAAGTTCTCGGTGACACCTGACCTGATGACTTTCGCCAAAGGAGCGACTTCGGGCTATCAGTCTCTAAGCGGAGTGATCGTCAGTCGCCGAGTCTGCGAAACGTTTGAAGAACCCGAGTTCATGCTTCGCACGGGATACACCTACTCAGGTCACCCCACCGCCGCTGCGGCTGCGGTCAAAAACATTGAGATTATTAGCGAAGAGGGTCTTGTGGATCGGGCCAATCATGTGGGTGCCAAGCTCAGCGAAGGGCTTGAAGCGCTTGCCGCCGACGGATTGATTGAGTCACACCGCGGCACTGGAGCGGTTCGGGCTGCGGTGCTGGATCGCCCTGCGATGAGCGCACGCGACGAAATGCTTCGGCGAGGAGTGGTCGTGCGACCCATCAATAACGCCCTAGCCATGTCGCCGCCGCTGGTCATCACAGACGACGAAATCGGCCGCATCATCGACACTATGGAACAGGCTCTGAGAACCACACAATAAGGTGAACAAGGCAACCAAGACATCGGGTTACGAAGGCGAGGTTCACATCTACTTTGCAGTTCTGCAGCCGTCCATTTTGTAGCGTAACTACCGTCCGATTTGTAGCTTTGCAGCCGTCCAAATTGTAGCGTAACTACCGTCGAAATTGTAGTTTAGAGCTAGTGAAGTGTTATTTTCCCGGAATCGTCAAGCTTGAACTAGTCCATTTGACTGCATGAAGTAACGGATGACTGGCGGACCGTTTGAGCATTATTTGTGGGCGGGTGGAAACAGCAGGCGCACTGTCACCGCGGCGAGCGCTGCTCCAACTAACTGCATCGCTATGAACATAGGGGCTGAAGCGGGTTCGATCCCGGCGAAGCTGTCCGACAGTGTTCGAGCAACTGTCACCGCAGGATTCGCAAAAGATGTAGAGGACGTGAACCAGTAGGCAGCGCCGATGTAGGCAGCTACTGCGCCCGCTACCAGCCTGCTACGGCTGCTGTAAACCAGCATGAAGATCACCAGCAGCAAGCCGTAGGTTGCTACCACCTCACCAAGCCACAAATGCGATCCGCTGCGGGCTTTGGTTGACACGTTCACTGCGTCAAGGTCAAACATTAGGTTGGCGACAATCGTCCCGAACACCGCGCCAGCCGTCTGTGCAGCAATATACGGAGCCACTTCAACCCAGCGCCGGTCACCGAGCAGCGCCTCCATAAGGGTCACGACTGGATTGAAATGGGCACCCGAAACTGGTGCGAACATGTAGATGATCACCAGCAGCACACCAGCGGTAGCAACCGCGTTGGCTAGCAGCACCACAGCGATGTCGTTGCTGAGGCGTTCGGCCATGATTCCCGAACCCACCACCCCAGCCAATAGAAAGGCCGTACCGATGAACTCGCCCATCAGAGCCCGCGGTTTCACGGAGGCCACTTTAGGCAACTACGGCAACCATCAGAGCTAATCACCGATGAACTCTTGATGAACCTTCTAACCTCACCACGATGTCAGCCGTCGATCACCGCAGCAGACTGCCCATGCCCAAAGGCTTGCTGACAAACATGCTGCAAGCTGGAGCAAAAGGCCTACTGCTTGCAGCTACGGCAGCCCTTGCGTTGGGTGCGGTCATGTTGCTGGCATCCTGTGGCGGAAATGACGACGAAAACGCTGATGCCGCTGACTCAACAGACCCAGCTGCTGCGGTTGCGGCAGCGGATCGTGCTGGCACCACTGATGTGGTTGCTGGTTTGCCAGACGGCAGCGGGGCCAGACCAGATAACTCGCCCGCTGGATCAAGAACTGGCGACTCCGAGGGGGAGATCGAGCCGGTGCTTGACCCGCTGGACATCCGCGGCGAGATCATCAGCGAGTTTTCGCTGGTTGACGGCGACTGTTTCAACCGTTTCGAGTCGCTGCGAGCCGGACGAAGATTCACTGTGACATCACGGATTGACTGCAACGAGCCACACCTAGCCGAGGTTTTTTACACTTTTGAGGTCGAAGCGGAACATCCCGCTGTCTATCCCGGCACCGACGCAGTGCGCAACTATGCGCTGAGAGCGTGTTACGACCAGTTCGAATTGTTCGTGGGGCAAATCTATGAACTGTCGATGTATGAGATTGATGTGTTCATTCCCACTCGCACCAACTTTGAGCACGACGTGGCTCGCTATCGTGGCGTGCATTGCTGGCTGCATCACATTGACGACGAACCGCTGCTGGGCAGCGCCAGAGGCACAGCCTTATGACTGACCCCACTGATCCCGTAGTACTGCGTCGCCAACGATTGGCGCGCCTAGCCCGAGACGGACGCAGAGCTGGTTACGGGCTTTACGGCGTGTCGTTAGTGGCCTTTTTTGTGGGGGTGGTGACCGACTTCACTACCACACCTGCCACGATCGCCGCTGTGACGCTGGTGATCGGTTCAGTGCTGCTGTTGCCTGCGATCATCATCGGCTACGGGGTGCGCGCCGCCGACCGCGCCGACCGCGAAAACAACTGGTAAACACATCAGACAGCATCCCCATCAGCTGATTTGTGACGCTGGCATCGGGGAGATATCGATGGGTGGGTCGGGTATATCACCAGTTGCTAACGCGGGTAGGAACTCGCGTAGGCGAGACGGAACAGTGGGCTCATTGTTGGCTAGTAACTCCTCGACAGTCCACCAACCCGCATCAATGAAAGCCGCCGCTTCGAGCGCTTCAAGTCCTGCGGGGCAGAACTCGCCGCCATCGCAGGTGGCAACATGGATGCGTTCGTTCGACTCGAAACGCATCCCGCAGAAGGTGTACTCCACATATTGAATCCACACACACGGGCCCATCTCGGCATCTGTGATGCCGGTCTCTTCACGAAGTTCACGCAGGCAGGTATCAGCTGAGTCTTCGCCTGCACTGATGCCACCACCAGGGATTTCGAGCCATTCAGGCTTGTGCGGATCAATCGGATCAGCTGAGCGGATCAGGAACACTCGCTGATTGCGGTCCAAAAGCACACAACGCGCCGCCGGACGTTTCAGCAACATAGACACGAACTGTGACGCTACTAGATGTAGTGGACATAGAGGTTGGTAGCAGCGTGCATTCGGCGCTGCTGAGCTCTAGACGATGCATAGCATCAGGCAGTTGCCTCCATTGAACCCAGGGCAGCAAAGGAGTCGACGGCAGCTTGTCAGCGACCGTGATTAGATACACAACGTTTGGTACCTGCCACACCCAAAAAGCTGATTCAAATCAGCAGGGACGAGCCTTTAGCACCGCATGAGTTCGGCTGCTTGAATCGATTCATGAGCAGCAGTCCGCACAGATCCAACTCGATAGCTCTAGTAAGTTAGCATGATCTTGTGACAGGTCTCGCCGATGAACGGGCTCATGGTGAGCGATCCTGTTTCTAAGGAAGTGGAGGCGCTGCATCCGATCTCCTCCCGAGCACGAGATGCCTTCTGTCTCGGAAAGAGTTGTGTCTGTTGATACCAGACATCCGGCCATGCCCTTTCGGCTGCATATTTCACCAGTGCCTCATCAACTGTGTTGCGGAACAGAACCTCTAATCGCCCCAAGTCTTCATAAAGGGCACTCGCTGCACCGATGTTCCAGTCGTACAGGGCGATAGCCGCACCTACGTCCTCGGCGGTCGCCTCAAGATATGACTTCAGCCGGGTTGTCGTGAGCCGTTTGGCGATCAGGTCAAAATTGAGGCTTGCCATGCGTTTCTAAAGGTGTATAGTTGTATCCGAAGACCCCGGAACCGTCCCTGCACCAACCGGCAAACGGCCGGGGTTACGCCATGTTTTGGGATGCTCCTTGGCCGGTGGCTATGAACCAGAGGCCGTCCAGCATCCCTCCTATCTCATCGTATTCGTCGTATTCGGTTCGGCTTCTGCGCGGCTGTCAGGCAGGAGGCTTGTGACGCACCGCTGAAAAGGTTTCGATTCGCATCGGTGTTTCGGCTCGAGGCTCACCATCAACCGTGGCGATCCCATCAGCAATCAAGCAGAACCCGTCAGCCGCTGGCATCCACAACACCACCACATCTGGCCGCACCAAAGCGTTCGCCGCTACCCCACGGCTAACAATGGTGTTGATCACACCAGCATTACCCACTTCGGCTTTGGCGTGGATCACTTTGGTGCGCCCGTCATCGCCCACCGTCAACACGAAAGCCGTCGACCCGTGCTTGTGTTCAAGCACAGTCGCAGCCAGATCCTCGGGTTTCACAGGAATGCTCACAGCACCCAAACTACCCCCCACCGCAGGCTGTGCGCCCCCGACCATCCGGGCTCTGTCAGTGGGCGCGGTTAGTCTGTGCGCCGTGTCAGCTCATGTTCCTACAGTCGGCAGCGCCGAGGAGGTAACGCTCACCACAAGAAGCAGGAACCTGTCATTGCCGGGCAGTGCATTGGATCACATCAGCCAGCCGGTTCTGAACCTTCCTCATAGCGAACCGTCACGTCACTGGCAGCTTGCGCCCGACAACACCTCAACCGGTGTAGTTATTCAAGGTCGCCGCCTGAGTCAGGCACTGGTGATAGTGCCCAAAGAACGCGGCGCACAGCTGCGGACGCAGGACACGCCCGCCGAGCAGAACGAATTAGTGAACCGCATCCGTGACGCTGTAGCCGGATGGCGCAGCGCCAACTATCCAGGTGCCACCGCCGCCACGAAACAACTCTTGTTGCATTGGCGCAGCGAAGCCAACGAACCACGACTGTTCTTTGCTCAGGTGGAAGCAGCCGAAACGCTGATCTGGCTAACCGAAGCCAACGCCAGCCGCTTTCCCGTGCTAGCCGAAGTCCGTCGTGAGCTAGCAGAAGCCAACCGCGACTACAACAACGGCATTAGTCGTCTGGCGGTGAGGATGGCCACCGGCTCGGGCAAGACCGCGGTGATGGGCATGGTGATCGCTTGGCATGCCGTCAACGCGGCAACATCGCAGCGGCGCGACGGGCGTTACACCACCAGCTTTTTGGCGATAGCGCCAGGTCATACCGTGCGCGAACGCCTCGCGGTGCTGCATCCAGCCAACCCCGACAACGTCTATGACGAGATGCGACTGCTGCCCGAGAACATGAGCAGCGCTTTGGGGGCGGTCAAGGTGCGGGTGGTGAACTTTCAGGCGTTGCAGCGCCGCGACCGCCTGTCGTCGGCCTCCAGCGATGCCCGCAAACTGCTGCGTGCCGGACGCAAAACCGCTGAACTTGAGTCAATGTCCGCAGTACTCAATCGGGCGTTGCGCGGCTTCCCCACCGGCAAAAGCGCACCCAAAGTGTGCGTGCTTAACGACGAAGCGCATCACTGTTATCTGCCCGAAGACGGGCGGCGCACCTCCGAAGACGACGACACCAAAGCCGCCGCTGTGTGGTTCGCAGCGCTTGAAGGGTTGCGTGACACGGGCCGCCTCGGGCCGGTCTATGACTTCTCAGCGACTCCGATCTTCATTGAAGGCAGCGAACGCCGTGAGCGCATGTTCGGCTGGGTGGTTTCGGATTTTCCGTTGATGGACAGCATCGAATCGGGGCTAGTCAAAATCCCACAAGTTCCGGTGGATGATGACTCTGCCAGCGAGCGGGTGCGGTGGCGCAATCTGTATGCCAACACCACCCCCAAAAAAGTTGAACGTGGCAATATGCCGACCGAACTCAATCAAGCCCTAGCCGCGCTTTACCGCAGCTATGAGCAGAAGTTCAACCAGTGGATGCATCCCGAAGCGCCAACTCAGCCGATGCCGACACCGCCAGTGTTTATCGTGGTGGCAAACAACATCGCCAATGCCACAGCGCTCGCCGATCACATCGCGGGATGGGCCGAGAAACGCCCTGACGGCACTGACATCTACCACGAAGGGGCCTGCGAACTTTTCACCAACTACAGCAGCGACGGGCCGACCGAAAAAGTTCACACGCTGCTAGTTCATTCGCAGCTAGAGGGTGAGGGTGGGCTGAGTGCGCCGATCAAAGCTCAAGCCAAACGTCTGAGGCAACCAGGCGATAATCGTGACGACCGTGACGTGATACGGGCTGCGTTGAACTCTGTCGGCAAAACCGGCGGACTCGGCGAGCACATTCGCTGCGTGGTGTCAGTGTCGATGCTCACCGAAGGCTGGGACACGCGCACTGTCACCCACATTTTGGGGTATCGGGCTTTCTCCACGCAGTTGCTGTGCGAGCAGGTAACCGGCAGGGCTTTGCGTCGCTCGAACTACGACAACTTCGACAAAGACGGTCGCCTTGTCGCTGAATACGCCGAAGTAATCGGCGTGCCTTTTGAGTTCATGCCTGTTAAGCGTCCTGACGATAAGCCTGAACCTCCAAAGGCTCGCTATGAGGTGCATAGCATCGCTGGGCGACGCGATCATCGTATTGAGTTCCCTAATGTGGAGCAGTATCTCAACGAACCTGGTGCCGACGGGTTCTGTTTGAACCCGCAGCGGGTCATCAAGTGGGTGCCAAAAGGTGCCAAAAGCGCTGATTTGTCGGGATCGGTCGGCGCGAGCGTCACTATCAGTTCTGAGGCAGCCATGCGTCAACAGCAGGCGATTACCGGTGTGGCGGCTGGACTCGTGAAACGCTGGCAGAGTCGCATCATTGACGATGGCGCAGGCGATGGTCGGCGAGCCAGGCGACGACTGCTGTTCCATGACGCTGTGAAGATCGTGAAAGCTTGGACACAGCTAGCCGATGTTGGTGACGCTCATTACGACGGGCTCGGTTCGAGCAGCCTTGGGCAGGCTGTCAAAGAGATTGACGATGCCTGCGACATCACTGGTGGTGTGCAAGACCGGCTAGTCGCTGCGTTCGGGCAGCCGAAACTGCTGGATACTTCGGGGGTCAGCTTCGAGACCAGCTTGGAGCATCGCCACAACACCCATAAGTCCGAGTTGAATATTGCGGCTTGTCATTCGCGGCTCGAGGTGGCCTGTGCCCGAGCGCTTGACAAGCATCCCGATGTGATTAGTTGGGCACGTAACTTCCGGCTTGGTTGGACGGTGCCGTATTTGTGGGAAGGGGCCTGGCATCGTTACGAACCCGATTTCGTGGCCCGCTTGTTTGCGCCGGGCGGTGATGAGGATGCTGTGCATCTGATAATCGAATGCAAGGGCGCGCCCGATGATCAAAGCGATCGCAAGAAGCAGTCGGTGACCACCCGATGGATTCCGGCGGTGCAAGCTTCGCTGCAGTTGCCGGGTTGGCTGCGCCGCTGGTGCTTCGTGGAACTTGCCGAACACGAAAGCTTGTCGGTTGACTTGGAGGAGGCCATCCGAAAAGCCCGCGAAACGCATCCGCCTCACCGGCTGGAAAATGCAGCATGAGCAGCAAGCAGGAAAGGGCGGTTTGATGGCGAAGAAACCAGCTGCGCGCGACACCGAGCAGTACATTCACACGTCGACTCGACGGTTGAACCTGCCGACTGAGCAGACCGCTACCACGATGAGCGACGACGACCGTCGCCCTGTGCAGCATGTGCCCGACACGCGTGCTGTTGATGATGACCCGGTCTTGGCCTGGAATCGCCGACCCCCCCCCCCCGCAATCTGCAGAAGGTGGCGGACATGAGGGCCATGCCGCTCATCCGCTGTATATCCGTGAGAAGGTGCATCCCGCGGCATTCGTGAAGCTGCTACAAGGCAAAGGCGATCAGCCTTCACTGTTCGCTGACTTCAATGGGCTGCCGTCAGCGGATGCTGCGTATGAGTGGTATCAGCACGCTGCTAACTGGAGCAACCGCCTGATACACGGCGAGTCAGTGCGGGTAATGGCTTCGCTGCTAGCCCGTGAGAACATGGCTGGCAAAGTGCAGCTGATCTATTTCGATCCGCCCTATGGCATGGGCTACAAATCCAACTTTCAGGTGTCGGTCAACAGCCGCGAAACCCCTGAGAAAGCAGAAGGTAGGCCACTTGACACTCGCACTATTCGTGCTTTTCGTGACACTTATGAGCGTGGCATTCATTCGTATCTGGATTTGACCTTGGAGAAGTTGATCTTGATGCGTGAACTGCTAACAGATTCCGGTTCGCTGTTCATGCAGATCGGCGACGAAAACGTGCATCGCGCCGCTGTTTTGCTAGACGAAGTCTTCGGTGCCGAGAACCGTCTGGCAACGATCCCGTATGCCACCACCGGCGGGTCATCCTCACAAACATTGCCCAGTGTCGCTGATTTCTTGCTTTGGTATGCCAAAGACAAGTCGAAGGCAAAATATCGTCAACTCTACGAGCCGCTCGACCGCCGAAGGCTTCTTGATATGTGGACATGGGCAGCGCTAGTTGAAATGCCCGATGGAAGCACTCGTAATCTCACTGAAGACGAGCGAAGAGACCCTGACAGCCACATACCCGATGATGCCAAACTGTGCCTGCGCTCAACGCTGATTTCGCCTGGAGTTTCAACTACAGGCCGGTCAGATTCCTACTACTGGAGAGGGGAGCACTGGCCTTGTCGTAAAGGGGAGCACTGGCGAATATCCATGGATGGCATGGATCGCCTCGCAGAACTGGGACGCCTTGTGGGCGGGAAGTCCCTAGCATGGAAGCAATACGAAGACGAAGTCCCTGGTCGCCGTATAAACAACATGTGGGCCCAGCTGATGCGGCCAACAGACAAGCGCTATGTGGTGCAGACGGCAGACAGCGTTATTGAACGCTGTCTGCTCATGGTGACTGACCCAGGCGACTTAGTTCTTGACCCGACATGCGGCAGTGCTACGACTGCCACTGTCGCCGAGAGATGGGGCAGACGCTGGATCACTTGTGACACTTCGCCTGTGGCGGTATCAATTGCTCGTCAGCGGCTCGCCACCGCGGTGTTCCCTTACTGGACTTTGGCTGACTCCGCTGACGGTGCCCGCCAAGAGGCAGAACTTTCTGGCCAGCCTCCTGTCGATCCGCCAGAGGGTGGCTGGGGTAATGATCCAGCAGCCGGGTTCGTTTACGAGCGTGTGCCGCAAGTGTCTGCCAGTGTGCTGGCGTATGACCTTGACCCTGACCCGATCATGCTGGTGGATCAACCCCGCCGCAAGCGGGCCGTGACTCGTGTGACTTCGCCGATGACGGTAGAAAGCGAACAACCCTGGGCGACAGTGATCCCGCTTGAAGGCAGCGACGACGAAAGCGTGGTGGCGCACGACGACTTTTTGGAGGCGGTGCAGGCAGCTCTGTTGAACCACACTGTGAAAGGCGGTCGTGACAGCACTGACATCACTATTCGCGCTTTGGAGCCGTGGCCAGGCGATAGTTCGGGGCACTTGCTTGCCTTCAAGGCTGTCTACACCGTTGATAGCGGTGCCGCCGAGCACACCGCGGCGGTGATGGTGGCGGCGGAGGATGTGACTGTGCCTGCTGAGATGATCCGTGAAGCTGCCCGAGAGATCACCGACAGCGCCGAACGTGCCGATCTGCTGTTGACGGTGGCTTACGCGTATGCGGCTGACGCTCCCGCGAAAGTGGGTCGCATCCAGGTGGCTCGAGCGCAAATGAACCGTGACCTGATGATCCGTGACTTGTCAGATGAGACCGGCCATGAAGCGTTCGTGATCATCGGCGAACCCGATGTCGAGATCAGCCAGCTACCTGACGGTCGGATCACCGTCAAGGTGAAAGGTTATGACACATTTGATCCAGCCACCGGTAATGCTGCTGCGGGTGGCCCTGATGATGTGGCCTGCTGGATGATCGACACTGATCACGACGGCGAAAGCTTCTTCGCGCGGCGTATTCATTTCCCTGGAGCGCAAAACGACCGCCAGATCAAAAAGCTATTGCAAGAGTTAGGCAAAGGCGCTGACGATGCCGAACTGCAAGCTCTAACAGCGATGCGTTCAGCCCCGTTTAACCCACCCGAACAAGCCCGAATAGCCGTAAAAATCATCACCAACACAGGAATGGAGATGACCACCATCCGCCCCACCACATAGCGCGAACCGTGAACAATCACGAACTTGGCCCCGAGACAACGTCAGAACTTCTGCAAGAATTGCAGAAGAATTTAGATGAGGCAGGTCTGCAGGAAGCCGTTGAGCGTCTGGTTTCATCGCTCGAAACTTTGCAGTCGGAGGCATCAAGCCGAGTTAATAAGTTGCAGACTGCGGCCAACGAGAGCCACGAGCGTTTGACGAATGAGATGCAGGAACTCCTTGATGAACTCCGCGATCGTTACGGTTTCACGGCGACTCAAGTCTTGGGAGGAGCACACTAAGTCGCAGCCAAGGCAGAGCTAGAACTCGTTGAGTCTCATGGCAGACGTTCGCGCTGGAGCATGTGGTTAGCGGTTGCCTGGGCGGGGCTCGTGCAACTTGGATGGAGGTTAGGTTGGAGTCCTGGATGGGATCAGTGGTTTGACTCACTCCGTAGTCTTCCAGCTATCGGAAGCCCAGTAGTCATACTGCTGTTTGTTGCCAGGCGTGAAGGTCGCATCTCATCGGATCATCAGCACCGACATGACCAGCTACAGAATCTTGAGCTGCAGTTGCGATCGTGGGAGCCCTACCTGCAAACACTCCCCGATTCGGTGCGGGACGACCTCGTCGCTCAGATCACCCCCAAACTCTTCGTAGGTGATGTCGCTGTAAGTCAATCCGAAAACGTCAAGGCCGGTAGATGAACTCCAACAATTGAAGTGGCTTCTGTTAACGGCGTGCGTCTGGTGCTGGTCCACGCCAAGAACAAACAAGCAGCCAGTTTCTACCGTCACTACGGCTTCAAGCCCTCACCCATTGACGACCTGACACTCATGCTGCTAGTCAAAGACATCCAAACTTGAACTGAAAAAGTCAGGCCTGTCAACTTGACAACACTCCGCTTCATCTGCATCTCATAAGCTAGAAGCATGAAGAACAGCGAAGATGCAGCTATCAGACACGCGCCTCTCTTCGTTGAGTGCATCACTGTGTGCAACTTCAAAGGAATCGGGTCTCTGACAGTAGATCTACAGCCCGGCCTCACGCTGCTCGTGGGCCGCAACAATGTCGGCAAGTCGCGGATCCTGCGGGCATTGCATATCGCTATCGGAGGCATCCCAGTAGAGCGTGACGACCTCACCGTCGGACTTAACGAATCAGCGGAGATTGATCTGGTAGTCGCTCCATATCCGTCGGGAATGCACCTTGTAGAGGTGCCGTCTGAGCCGGACGGCATTGCCAAGCCAGTCACGGAGATGTTTGATGAGTCGCTTCAGGGTTTATTGGGTGATGGGCTTTCGGTGATTTCGGCTGAACCGACGCAGCAGCGCTACGCCTGGCGCACAACCATTGAACCAACTATTGAGGGCAACGGAGCGCGGGCACGGACTCGGGTTTTGGCTTACTCGCTCAACACCAATGAATATCAGCCGGAGCAGGCGGAGGTGCCACGCTCAATACGTCATCTCGTCCATGCTGAGCTTGTCGAAACGAGCCGCGACCTTGATGCCGAGTTAAGGCGGCGCGGCACAGCTATCAAGCGCATCTTGAACGACTTGCAGGTTGAGAGCCCACAAAGAGAGTCACTAGAACAGCAATTATCCGAACTAGGTAAAGATATCCTGGAAAGCAGCAAAACGCTAAGTGGGCTCCGTGACTCATTGAACTCACTAGACCATTATGTTGACGCTGTTGGCTCTGCTCAGGTTGACCCAGTCCCTCGCACCCTTGAAGAGTTAGCTCGCTCTGTTGGAGTCAGCTTCGACGACGGATCGGAGCCGCTTGCTTCAAGGCTGCACGGTTCGGGGGTGCGTAGCTTGGCATCCCTGCTGGTCCAAGATGTCTTTTACCGGCAAGCGCTCGGGGCCGACGGCGGAGATATACGCCCGCATCCAGTGACCCTCATTGAGGAGCCTGAGGCGCACCTGCACCCGCACGCCATTCTTGAGGTTGCCGAACTGCTCGAATCGGAGGACAGGCAAGTAGTGGCGACCACCCACTCACCGATGCTGGCATCTACGGTAGCTCCGCAATGCTTACAACTCCTGAGACGAAACGATAAGGACAGTTACAGTGTTATTGATTTCGGTCCGGCTCAACATGACGAAGAAGCTCCCCGCACCAAGAATCCTCGCCTCTACGCAGACGAGATGGAGAAACTCGAGCGGTTCGTTGAGCGACCCTTCGGCGAACTTCTTTTTGCGCGTGCGGTAGTCATTGGTGACGGTGCTACCGAACGTGCCTTTCTTCCGCCGATACTGCGAGCAGCCTTAGGATCGCAGGCTCATGGTATTTCGGTGATCGACTCAACCGGAATGGACAATAACTTAGTACCAGCGGTTATCAAGTTCGCTCGCCATGCTGAGTTTCCTATCGTCGTCTTTGCCGACAGCGACTCCGCAGGCAAAAAACGATTACAACAACTTGTTGATGAGTGCAGGTTAGACGAGTCCACCGAAGTAGTCTGGGCGAGTGAGTCCAGTTCGCACTCGTCTTGCTCCCAGCAAGATCGAGGCGTTGCGATTGAGCGAATGATGATCGATGCGGCACCAGAGGCTTGCATAGCTGCTTGCGAAACCATGGGTGCTCCTGTAGCAGATACAACTGATGAACGCAGCCTGCTGTCAGCAATGAAAGATCACAAGGGAGCAATCGGGACAATCCTCGCCAACGAGTTCTTGTCCAGTCATCCGTACACCGATGGCAGTAACTGGCCCAAACCTCTGCAAAAACTAACAGAACTACTACAGAAGCGTCTAGAAGAAACACGAGCCGCAGTATTTGAGACAACGCCATGATCCTCACCGCTGCTTCCACCATGGGTATCCAACTCACCAGCGAGCAACTAGAGGCCGTCGAATCGGATGCCCCCGCACTAGTAGTTATGTCTCCAGCCGGTACCGGCAAGACTGAGGTGCTGGTTCAACGCGCTGAGCGTTACATGTCAAATCCTGCGAACAAATACAAACGAGTGCTAGTCGTCACCTACACCACGCGGGCGGCTTCGGAGTTCACCGCGCGACTGCGACACCAAATCGGCACTGAGATGGAACGTGTAACCGCAGGAACTCTCCACAGCTTCTGCCAGAAAATGCTGAGCCACCATGGCAGCCACATTGGCCTTCCATTGGACTTCCAAGTCATCACCAAAGACGAAGACCGCGCCGAACTGTTCGCAAGACACGACACCTCTTGGTGTATAGAGGAAGCCTCACAACTCTTTCGGGAACTGGACTTAGCGCGGGCGCGAAGAGGTGTGCATCCTCAGCTAGAGCCTTGGCGCTCCGCTCTGAAAGATGCCGGTGCCGTGGACTACGCCGAAATGCTTACCGCTGCAACCGATCTGCTTCGTATTCCAGCACTAGCCATCACACAGCGCAACATATACGGCATGGTTCTGATCGACGAAGCCCAGAACCTCACCCCTCAGCAGTACGAGTTCATTGCTGCTCTAATCGGTCGCCGCCCTGAGTCCAAGTCGCCTCAAGTGTCCACGACGCTGCTCGGCGACCCAAACCAGCTTGTTACGGGTTTCGCAGGTGGAGACAAGCGACAAATGGAGCGCTTTGCATCGGAATTCGAAGCGAAGCGACTCTGCTTGTCACTTAACTTTCGTTCATCGCGCCGTCTTGCTTGTTTAGAGATGACTGTCGCTAAACAACTAGGCCGCAACGGAAGCTTCCCAGATAACGGAGCAGCCGATGCTGTTGACGGCATCATCGACATCCAAGAGCTTGATAACGAGGATGAAGAGGGAAAATTCATTGCTGATTGGGCGACTCAACTTCTCGCTGAGGGCCTGCCACCTGAAGCGAGAAGCTCAGCAGAAACTGTCCACCTTGAAGCCGAAGATATTGCCATCTTGGCTCGGCATGCTTCATCGCTGAACACAGTAGATGATGCACTCACCCAAAAGGGCCACCAAGTAGCGCTAACCCACAACAGCGACGACTTGATGTCTACTACTGCTGGCAAAATGGCACTGCTCTTGATGCGATCTCATAGTGACCGTCACCAAATGGAAGCGACTGCCGAACTGTCAAGAACATTCCAGATAACACTGAAGAAGCCACAAGACATCGCAAACAACGGAGCACTTGATGCAACGACGGAGGCATGGCAAAGAGCTGATGCCGAGCATTTAATCCCGCTGCAAAGTGCTGACTCACCTGCGAAATTCATGGAAATCTTCGAAACATGCGAACTGCCAGAAAGCGCTTCCGACGAACTACTTTCAGGGTGGACGGCCGATCATGCGCTTCTCGAAAAGACTTGGACCGAGTTCAAGGATGTCACACCATTGTCGGAACGCTCTTGGACACGCTTCGCGCTCCACTTTGACCGAATGGCTCGAGGACGCGATCTTGGTCCAGGCATACGCCTACTAACCGTGCATAAAGCTCAAGCGCGTGAATTCAAAGCCGTGGCGATCCTCGCAATGAATGAAGGGCAGTTCCCCGACTTCCGAGCTACAACACCAGAACAACAGCAAGCTGAACTGCAAACATTTTACGTGGCCGCAACAAGAGCATCGCGAGTTCTTTTGCTAACCCGAGCTTGCGAACGTCCGACCCGCTACGGGAACCGACCAACAGAGCCTTCGGATTTCCTCCACCTCGCAGAACAAGTGATGTGTCAGCAATTAGCCTGAGAACTCGAGTCCCCTCCTTTGCTGGGTCACTTGCAACACACTGCCATGATGTCCGAAGTAACTGTCACGACCTCCAAGTCATATCCGCAACAAGCTCTCACTCCAGCCGACGGTTACCTTTCGCTCAACCCTGAAGCATGCAAGTCCCTACGGCATCAGTGCTGAGTGGCGACGGGCAGTTTCTCAGATATCGGGTCAAGCAGGTTGCGAGCACGCTGCGCTACGTCGTGCGCTCTGTGGTGAGAGACAGCCGGAATGCCCAGCGTCTTGAAGATGTGCTCAGCATCAACGAAAGCTGACGCTTTCTGCGACTCAGCCGCTGGCACGTAGACCACTGCGATGTCTATGTCGGCTGAGGCAACGAACTCGCCGCTAGCTGTCTGGACACGACCCCCAGCGGTGTGTGCCTCCTGCACAGTCCAGCCCCATGCCTTGACCTGCTCAGCGAGCGCTGCTTGATCGGGAACTTGGAAAGACCAGGCCCGTGCCAACTGCAACACTCGTCCATTCGCCACAGTAAAATCGAACTTCGTGGCGTGATGCGAAGTCTCCAGAGTCACGCGCTCACACAGCTCGCTTCCCTTCGCAATATTGACTTCGCTATAGGCGCTGCGCAAAGCGGCCAGCGCTGTGTGCTTGTTCTTGAAGGCTTTCTTACGAGCAGCAGGATCAAGAACCATAAGATCAAACACCCGATCTAAGGCACTGTCCGCCGACTCGGCAAGCATCGGTGTTGGCTCGCTTATCTGAACGACATTCTGATGGTCGGCGTGCAGCCGCCACAACCACTCTTCGGTCAACTCCACTTCCGGCTCAAACAGAGACTGCCTCGCTGCTTCGAAGTCGTCGATTGCTGAACCTACGCCATCCATGAAAGCCCACACTGCTGTGAGCGAGCCTTGCTCGTCGATAGCGCGAGCTCGTACCGGGTTCTGAATCTGTCGCACCTGACACCCGACTCGGGCACTGCTAGAAAAAGATCATCCTGCGTTCCGCTGACATCCCTAGAGTCTTGCAACGACAGCTCTATAAATCGTCCCCGCACATAAGGCTGCACGAGCAGCGTCCTCTTTGGTTGGCTCATTCCACTCGCCGGGATAGCGGGACTCAACTCCCCACTGGGTCAGTTCAGCAAGGTCGCCCGCTTCATCGGTTATCCCCCAGCCAGCCGAGCACAGAGAGCGAAGAGTGTCAAGATCATGGGTGAAAGGAATCCGAGCACCATCTATCATCAGGGCCGCCTTGAGCGACTTTTCTGCTGCCTGCTGGAAGAAGTAGCAAGCGTGCCGTGGTGCTGGAGGCGACTGTTTAAGAAGCAGTTGTCCTACCTGTAAGTCTTCGCTCGCATACTGAAGCCAGCGGTTCGCTTCCGCGAACCGATCATCTTTGTGCATAGACGGTCGCGCCTGTCCGGAGTGCCTCATACAGCACCGTCCCAGAAATCTCACCGCGACGTTCGATCTCGGCGGGAGTGGTTACCACAATGTCCTTACTCGCAGGCAGATTCCGCAACTCACGCCGGATCGCCACAGCAGCTTGATGCTTATCTGTAATCTCAGACATCACTACGAGAAGGTCAATATCGCTGTGACGATCCGCTTCGCCCCGCGCCCTTGACCCAAACAACACAATCCGTAGAGGCGCAAAACGACTCACAACTCGGCGAACCGCTTCCTCAACGATCCCGTCGCCATTTCTGTCACACTGCTCAGAGAAGGTGTCCACCAATTGAACACTAGCGCTGCGATCGCTGTTGACATCGCTGCCAAGTAGCCACCGCTGGCATGACGCTCACATCAACGCCCGGGGGTCATCATGTCGCCCGATCCGAGCGGCGAGTTGGTGCTGGCGCGCCGTCGACGTAGCCGCAATGCGTGCAAACCAATCTCTCGCGTTCGCCCCATACCCAGGCATCGAAGCGTCCGAGGCTCTCTGGGGCGCAGTCATGTTCTCGAGTCGCGTTGCCGCGGGTAACGACGGGCAGCCCGTCGGGGTGATCTGGAGCGATCCGCTGGATCAATCGGGACGTGTCTGGGGCGTGACGGTCTGTGTTGTGCATAGTGTCGCCGTAACGGCCGACGTGCATTTCTTCGTATGTGCAGTCGCACATATTCGGGTGGCTCACGTCAACACCTTCAACGTTCACGCCAGTGACGGTGTTGCGCCACACACCCTCTACGTCAGTAGGAGCGACGGTCATTCCAGTGCCAGCCTGCAGGTGATCGCGGGTGTGTTGGTGTTGGAAGATCATGTGGCGGCTGCGCTGGTGGTCTGTGTGCCTGTCATGGTGTCCTTTCGGTGGTTAATGTTAGCTGGCTGGTTGGAGTTGGGGGATCGCTCGGCGCTGCAACTCGGCGGTGAGTTCGGGAACTATGCGCTGCCATTCACCTACAAGGCCGACATCAACCTGATCGAAGATCTCCGCTTCTGGATCAGAATTGATCGCCAAGATCGTGCCAGCGTTGCGGAAACCCACTGTGTGGTTGAAGCGGCCACTGGAACCCACGGCTACCAACAAACGAGGTGACACAGAATGGCCTGTCACACCAATCTGACGGCCTCGCGGCACCCAGCCCTGATCGGTGACCCTGCGAGTGGCCCCGAGCGCGGCACCTCCGAGAGCAGCCCTCAGTTCATCGATCACCCAATAGCCGTCGGGGCCAACTCCCATGCCGACAGCCACCACCGAACAAGCCCGACGCAGTTCGCCTATGTCGTCATCGTCTCGCTCGGTAGAGACCGTGCGGATCAAAGAAGGCACAGGATCAGGCAGCATCTCAACTAGGGGTTGCGCCGGGTTGCAGCGTGGCGGACGACGAGCCAGCACGCCGGGTCGGATCGTCGCCATCTGCACCGGCGAACGCGACACGATCGGCACCTGCAACCTGCCCCCGAAGGCAGGCTTCCAAGCAACCAGTCGTCCGTCGGGGCCGACTTCAAGCCCGACAGCATCGCCAGTGAGTCCCCAACCGCAGCGGGCCGCCACGATAGAAGCCACCACCCGCCCCGAGCGGGTACCTTCCACCAGCAAAGCCCACGGCAGACGCTCAGCAGCGACTGTAGCTAAGACATCGGCCTGCTCGGAAGGCTCCGATGCCGAATTGGTCACCAATATCTGATCCGCACCCGCTGATGCGAAATCCCGCTTGCCGGTCGCGTCGTTGATGGTCGTTACCGCAGTGACGCTTCCAGATATGCAGGCAGCCAGTTCTGCGGCCTCGCCCAGCAGTTCCACACCCATGCTGGCCTCAGTGAAGAAGCACCACACCGAACGTTCGCCATAGGCAGCAGACAGTCCGCCGGTGTCAGAATGCAGCATGGCCACACTAGGTGCCGAAATGTCGTGCAGCTCGTGCGGCTCGTGCAGGGGATCGTTGCTTCGGGTCTCACCTTGATTATCGGCTTGGATATCGCCGGTGGTATCACCTTGAGCGCCGTCAGGTTCGTGGACGCCGTCTGGTTCGTCAGGTTCGTCAGCGTCTTTGTTGGCATCGCAGCCCGAATCGGAGAAGGCCCCAAGCTCCTCTAGTAAGTCGACCGCATCAGCCACCGACGAGGCGCGCAGAGCTCTGCGGGTTGCTGTCAACACTCGCACCTGACCAACCGAAGTCGGTGAGCCTGCCGCTCCCAGCTGCTCAACGGGCACGTCAAGGTCGTCAGCGGTTAGGCGAGCGATGAGGGTGCCGTCCACTTCTGCACATGCCTCAGGCAGTGCCTTCGACGGAGCGCACAGCCGTTCAGCCGCAGACAAAGCAACGGGAAGTTTCCCGGTGACAGTGCAATAGCCGTCGTCGGTCTCAAGGCGAGCAGTAAAAACACCGTCGGCGACTTCTAGGTGTCGCACCCCCGACGCAAAGGGCAGACCCAGCAGCTCGGCCGTCTCAACGGGAACCTGGCCTGTGTCAGAATCGAGCGAGTTGAGCCCGGCCAGCACCAAATCGAAGGGGCCTTCGCGCCTGACGGCAGCAGCCAACGCCACAGCAGTCGCCAAAGTGTCGCTACCAGCGAAAGCCGTGTCGCACAGATGCACACCCCGATGGGCACCGCAAGCGATCATCTCGCGCAGGGCATCGGTAGCCGCGGGCGGCCCCATCGTGAACACCACCACTTCGCCGTTGTCTCCAGCCGACTCCACCGCCTTGGCGTTGGCTCTTCGGCAGTAGGCATTCACCTCCAGCGGCAAGCCGTCACGCACCAAGCGTCCGCCCTGCATCCGAAACTCAACCGGAGCAGGGATCTGTTTCACGAAAACAGCAATCCTCATGGCTCTCTGTTTAACAGCGACCTGTTTAACAGCCACACGCAAAGCCGCATAGCAGCCACAGCAGTCGAGCAGGTAACCCGCCCCCTACCCGAACTCGCCGGATTTCCTCAACTGTCGCGGTATCAGCATCGAAGGTGTCGTTGCATCAGCATCAGCTGTGGCAAGCAGTTCGTTGACCGCTGCCTCTAACCGTTCAAAGGGTGTTTGCCCAGACTGATACTACATTCGTAGTAAATATGCTACGATGGTTTCATGGTTGAGATCGCATCGCGCGATTTGCGTAATAAGACCCGCTCTTTGCTGGATCGAGTGGCCGACGGTGAACACCTCACGATCACGGTGAACGGACGGCCCGTAGCAGAACTGGCACCAGTCACGGCAAGACCAACATGGATTAGCAAGGGTCGCTTTGTCCACAATGTCCTCGCGTATCAAGCCGACTCAGAACTAGCCGCTGACCTAGCCTCACTGGCAGACGAAACGACCGACGACTTGCCGTGGCTGTAAGCCGCGGCCTAGCCGATACATCGCTCTTCATAGCCAGAGAAGCTAAGCGTCCGATCCTTGAGGATTCTCTCCCAGAAGAACTGGCCGTTTCGGTTATCACCATCGGCGAACTGCGCTCAGGTATCTTAGCAGCAAACGACACACAAACCCGCGACCGGCGACTCCTGACACTCGAAGCGGCTCTGTCTCTGCAGCCGGTGTCCGTTGATGGCAACGTTGCTTCGGCTTGGGCGAAACTGCGTGTCATGCTGCGCGATCAGGGACTGAAAATGCCTGTCACCGACTCTTGGATCGCCGCAACCGCCATAACACTCGGAGTGCCAGTAATCACCCAGGATCACGATTTCCCCCTAATCAGCGAACTAGATGTAATCCAAGTCTGAACAATTCCGTAAAGCGAGACACTGTTCAAACACAGCCAAGACAAGAGATCATTCAGCGTTCCGCTGACGTTTCTCAAATCTTGCAACAACGGCTCTATAGATCGTGCCAGCACATAAAGCTGCACGAGCAGCGTCCTCTTTGGTTGGCTCATTCCACTCGCCGGGATAGCGAGACTCAACTCCCCACTGAGTCAGTTCAGCAAGATCACCCGCTTCATCGGTTATCCCCCAGCCAGCCGAGCACAGGGAGCGAAGAGTGTCAAGATCATGGGTGAAAGGAATCCGAGCACCATCTGTCATCAAGGCCGCCTTGAGCGATTTTTCTGCTGCCTGCTGGAAGAAGTAGCAAGCGTGCCGTGGTGCTAGAGGACACTTTTCAAGAAGCAGTTGTCCTACCTGTAAGTCTTCGCTCGCATAATGAAGCCAGCGGTGCGCCTCCGCGACCCGATCACCCTTGTGCATAGACGGTCGCGCCTGTTCGAAGTGCCTCATACAGCACTGTCCCAGAAATCTCACCGCGACTTTCGATCTCAGCGGGAGTGGTTACCACAATGTCCTTACTCGCAGGCAGATTCCGCAGCTCACGCCGGATCGCCACAGCAGCTTGATGCTTATCATTAGCCTCTGCCAGCACTACGAGGAGGTCAATATCGCTGTGGCAATCCGCTTCGCCCCGCGCCCTTGACCCAAACAGCACAATCCGTAGAGGCGCAAAACGACTCACAACTCGGCGAACCGCTTCTTCGACAATCTCGTCGCCATTTCTGTCACGCTGCTCAGAGAATGTGTCCACAAATTGAACACTAGCGCTGCGATACCTTTATGGAGTGAAGAAAACGACCATCTACTTGCCCGAATCCTTGAAACGGTATGTAAAGCGTCAGACTCAGCAGCGTTCGTGCTCAGAAGCAGAAGTGATCCGCCAAGCTATCCAGGATGCGGTATCCCGTCCTCGGTATCGCCTGAGATGATAGCGAGGCCCAAGGACGCTTAGATGTCAATCACTTCGCCATGATGCTCATATCAGGCTGTCTCTGACGACAGCCTTGATGGCGGCCTCTAACTACAGCTGCGATGCTGATACGCATTGAGCGCCTTGCACAATCATGGCTTCGCTGACGGGCGGTCACCAGAGGTTGCCGCGGTTGGCGTAGGCGATGTCATCTACGCCCACGAAGCCCGCTAGGTCTACCAGATGGCAGCGCAAAGGCTCAACTAAAGCTTCACGGTTAATGTCAGGTTCGGCGAAAGCGCCCAAAACTCGCAGCACTCCAGCGGCTCGATCAGTTTTAAGGTCTAAGCGAGCCACCAGTCGTTCACCGTGCAGAACCGGCAGCACGTAATAGCCATAAACCCGCCGCGACGCAGGCACATAAATCTCGATGCGGTAGTCAAAACCCCACAGCCGCAACGCACGAGCCCGGTTCCACACCACCGGATCAAAAGGCGACAGCACCGTGGTCACATCAATCGCACGCGGCAGTTTCGCATCCAGAGACAAGAAGGCAGGCTCATCCCAACCCTGCACCGTTACCTGCAGCAGTCGTCCATCTTCAGCAAGTTCAGCAACCCGTTGGCGACCCTCACGCAACGGCAGACGATAGTAGTCGATGAGATCACTAGCTGTAGCCACACCGAGAGCTTCACTGGAGCGAGCCAGCAGTTCACGCTGCGCCTCTTCCTCTGGCGGCGTGGGCACCGCCAGAACCTCAGAGGGCACGATCCGTTCAAGCAGATCGAACTCTTTGATGAAGTTGCCTCGCCGTCTAATCCCTAACACACCAATACGGAACAGCCAGTCAAGTGCCATCGACCCCAACGAGCGGCTCCCCCACCATTCACCCTGACGACGCCGGGGATCCGACAACTCACCTGCCGCTAAGGGACGCTGACGCACCTGTGCCAAAACCTCATCCACATAAGCGGGTTCACGCTGCGCGACCTCCACGAGATTGCGCCAAGTCTGACCATGCTGGGCTCGCTGCTTCTGCCAGCGCAACAGCGGCTCATCAACTACGGGCAAAAGCGAAGCTTCATGCGCCCACGCCTCAAACCATTCGTCGTGGTGATACGCGATCCGGTCGAGCAGTCCCGGGTCGTAGCAGCCGAGCCGCGAGAACGGCGGCAGATACTGAGTGCGGATCACCACCGGCACAGAATCCAGTTGCAGCAGCTTCAATCGCCCCATCACTCGACGCAGGTGACGACGATCCACACGACCTGCCGCAGCCGGGTCGGCGAAACCCTGAGCCGCAAGCGCTATACGGCGAGCCTGCGAGACGGAAAGCTCGCTGCGGGTCACACTGTCGCTCTCAGGTCACAGCAGGGTCGCGGGTCACACCACCAGAGTGATAATGCGGCCTGCAACATAAAGCTGTTTGCGCAGCTCACGACCAGCAATATGAGCCGCCACGTTCGGTTCGGCCAGAGCCGCAGCCACCGCAGTCGCCTCATCAGCATCAACAGCAATAGTCACCCGTCCGCGGATCTTGCCGTTGACCTGCACCGGCACTTCAACCGTGTCAGTCACTAGCAGCGCAGCATCAGCAACAGGGAACTGAGCCTGCGTCACCGAGCCAGCGTCAGACCCGTGGAGGCGATGCCACAACTCCTCAGCGAAATGCGGAACCAGCGGTGCCAGCATCCGTACCATCACATCGGCTATCTCACGAGGTGTCGGCGTGTCCCGGCGGGTCAGTTCGTTGTTGAACTCGGTCAGCTTGGCAATAGCCGTGTTGAAACGCATCGCCTCCATGTCACGGCTCACCGCGTCAATGGTGCGATGCAATAGCCGCAACAGTTCCTGATCGGGTGGATCAGCGCTGACACGCAGTTCGCCACTGGATTCGTCGATCATGTTGCGCCAAACCCGTTGCAGCACACGCTGCGAACCCACCACCGAACGTGTCTCCCAGGGCCGGTCTTGGTCGATTGGACCCATAAACATCTCGTAGAGGCGCAGAGTGTCGGCCCCGTAGGAGGCGTACATGTCGTCAGGAGTAACCGAATTTTTGAGCGATTTGCCCATCTTGCCGAGTTCTCGGGTCACGGGAAGGTCCTGATAAGTGAAACCGTTCTCAAGTGAACCCTCAACCTCATCTGCAGGTACATACACGCCTCGCGAATCTTTGAAAGCGTAAGCCTGTATGTAGCCCTGATTGATGAGACGTTTGAAAGGTTCTGGGCCGCTCACATGACCTAGGTCATAGAGCACTTTGTGCCAGAAACGGGCATACAACAAATGCAGCACCGCATGTTCCACTCCTCCCACATACAGGTCAACACCACCCGCATGACCGCTGCCACCGGCGCTATCGGCATCTTCTGGATCGCCCGCAGCACTGTGCTCGCCAGAGACTTCAGGATCGTTAGAGACTTCAGGATCATTAGTCGGGTCGGTCATCCAGTAGGACTCAACCTGAGGGTCAACCAATACTTTAGGGTTAGTGGGATCCAGATAACGCAGGTAGTACCAGCACGAACCAGCCCATTGCGGCATGGTGTTGAGTTCGCGTCGGTAACGGCGCAGACCGTCGCCGAGGTCTAGTTCGACATCAAGCCATTCAGTAACCCGACCCAGCGGTGGTTCCGGGTCGGAGTCGCGAGCTAGCGCTCGAGGTGCCCAGTCCATCAACTCAGGCAACTCCAAAGGCAGCAGCTCCTCAGGCAACGCAACCGGCCCGTGCTCGTCAAACACAACCGGAATCGGTTCACCCCAGTAGCGCTGCCGACTAAACAGCCAGTCCCGCATCCGATAATTGACGACCGGCTGACCGGCCCCGGCATCTTGCAAACGCTGCAAGATCAGCGCTTTTGACTCAGCAATGTTTAGCCCATCAAGGAACAGCGAGTTGATCGACGGGCCGTCGCCGGTGTAAGCCAGCTGCTCGGGATGATCCGCAGTTGGTTGGACAGTTCGGATCACTTTGATCCCGTATGCGGTAGCGAAGTCGTGATCGCGCTGATCCTCACCGGGAACTCCCATCACGGCACCGGTGCCGTAACCCATCAGCACATAATCAGCAATAAACACTGGCACCGTCACATGGCTGAAAGGCACCACTGCATCAACCCCTAGATACACACCGGTTTTGGAGTCGCTGCGGGCGGCATCGCTCATGTCAGCAGCTCGCGCTCGGTAGGCAGCCACAGCCTGCCGAGGAGTGTCGGCACCACCTTTCCAGGACTCGACGGCGTTATCGGGCCAAGCCTCAGCAGTGAGTTGATCCACCAAGGGATGCTCGGGAGCGAGAGCCATGTAGGTGGTACCGAACAAGGTGTCGGGACGGGTGGTGAAGACTTCTATTTCATGGGCGGAAGCAGCCCCGCCGTTATTGGTGGTGGTGGTGCCGCCGGTGGTAGTAGCGGTAGAGAAACGGATTAAGGCACCTTCGGAGCGGCCGATCCAGTTGCGTTGCATGGTCTTGACCGACTCGGGCCAGTTCAGCAGATCTAGATCTTCCAACAGTCTGTCGGCGTAGGCAGTAATGCGCATCATCCACTGACTCAGCGGACGTTTGAACACCTCATGGTTGCCTCGCTCAGAGCGACCCTCGTTGGTGACCTCCTCATTGGCTAGCACTGTGCCAAGAGCTGGGCACCAGTTGACAGGCGCATCAGCCACGTAAGCCAATCGATGCGAGTCAACCAATTGGCGTTGCTCGGCATTGCTGAGCTGCTGCCAAGAACGTCCGTTAAGCATTGCCCTAGAACCGCTAACAAACTCTTCGATCAACTCTGTTATCGGTCTAGCCCGGCAGGCATCAGGATCAAACCATGAGTTGAATATTTGCAGGAATATCCATTGAGTCCAGCGGTAATAGTCGACATCGGTGGTAGCTACGCCACGTCGCTTGTCGTGACTCAATCCGAGCCGGTCAAGCTGACGGCGCATGTTGTCAATGTTGGCTTCGGTGTTGATCCGAGGATGCTGCCCGGTTTGGCGAGCGTGCTCTTCGGCGGGCAATCCAAACGCATCAAAACCCATCGTATAAAGCACGTTGAAACCGCACATTCGTTTGAAGCGCACATACACATCGGTGGCGATGTAGCCAAGCGGGTGACCAACATGCAGTCCCGACCCCGACGGATACGGGAACATGTCCATCACGAACAGCTTCCGAGCAGGATCGCCAGCATCTTGGGCAGATGCCAGCAACCCGACCGGATTCGGGGTTTCGTAGATAGCGCTAGCCGCCCAACGATCCTGCCAGCAGCTCTCGATCTGGGCTGCCAGTTCAGCGTCGTACCGATATGGAGGGATTTCAGCGAGGGGCGTTTCAGCCATGACGACCCATGCTACGAGTTCGCACAGAGTGAGTCGCGCAGATTGGGTTACACAAAGTGAGTTATGCGAATTGCGCGAAGCACTAAATCTGCTAAAGTCTGTTCCGTATCGTGGAACAGGTCCACAATGCGGAACCGGCGTGAGGCTGGCGATGCACCAAAGGGCCTCAGACTGACGCTTGGAGGGCTACGCGGATGGCTGACACCCTGGCTCACGAACCCGAAGCAGACAATGCCGAAAACGCGGACGACATTGATCTTGCGAGCCTTGACGATGCCGAACTCACCGCCCAGATGCACGATGACCTCTACGACGGGCTAGGCGACGAGATAGTTGAGGGAACCAACATTCTGCTTGAGCGTGGCTGGTCAGCAGACAAGGTGCTCAACGATGCTCTAGTGGAGGGCATGCGCATTGTGGGTATCGACTTTCGCGATGGGATCCTTTTCGTGCCTGAGGTTCTGTTGGCCGCTAACGCCATGAAGGCTGGCATGGCGATCTTGCGCCCACTGCTTGCCGAAACTGGCGCAGAACCCGTCGGCAGCGTGGTAATCGGCACAGTCAAAGGCGACATTCACGACATCGGCAAGAACCTAGTGGCGATGATGCTTGAGGGAGCCGGTTTTGAAGTGTTTGATCTTGGCATCAACACTGATGCCGATGAGTTCTTAGCAGCACTTGATGAGCATAAACCCGACATTTTGGGGATGTCGGCGCTGCTTACCACCACCATGCCCTACATGAAAGTCGTGATCGACACTCTCAAAGAGAAAGGTCTGCGTGACGATTTCATAGTCCTGGTTGGCGGCGCGCCGCTCAACGAGGAGTTCGGTTCGGCTATCGGCGCTGATGCCTACTGCCGCGATGCCGCTGTGGCCGCAGAAACAGCCAAAACTCTGGTTGCGGCCCGTCGGAACGCAGCATGATGACGATGGCTTCAGCTTCAACAGACCGCAACGAAGGTCGCAGACGACGCAGGAACAGCAGCGGCCTAGTGCTAATCAGCTGGCGTGACATACCCGCTCAAGTCAACTGTGGGTCAGGCCCAGACCGAGTGCAGCGCATCCTGCCACGGCGTTTTCAAAAAGCCATCGACCGGGCGGCCATGGTCGCCGGAAAAACCCAGGCAGCGCAGTATGTCGGTGAGTGGCGTAGACGTGAAATCGAAAAATCGGGCAGCGGCGACCCTGAAGCCGAAGCTTCCGCCGCAGCAGCATCACTAGAAGAGGCTTTCACCCGTGAACGCCTTGATGAGTTCGTCAAAACCGGTGGCTGGGACCCTGAAGGCGACCGGAACCCTGAGCCAGCAGACCGTCCCGAAGCTCATCACAAACCCGAGCCGTAAACCCAACAGAAACACATCATGACCGCAAAATCATGACCCCAAAGGAGACGCATCATGACTGAAACCGTCATCACTTCAGCGAGCAAAGAGGTGGTCATCGGCTTTGACCGTCCTTTCGTGATGATCGGTGAACGCATCAACCCCACCGGGCGAAGCCTGCTCGCCGAGGAGATGCGCCAAGGCAACTTCAGCCGGGTGGAAGCTGATGCCATTGCCCAAACCGCTGCGGGTGCCCAAATGCTTGACGTGAATGCTGGCATCCCGCTTGCGGATGAGCCTGCTCTGTTGGCTCACGCCGTGAAGCTCGTGCAGAGCGTGACCGACGTGCCGTTGTCAATTGACTCTTCGATCATTGAAGCTCTTGAGGCTGGCATTGCCGTTTATGACGGCAAGCCGCTGATCAACTCGGTGACCGGCGAGGAGGAAGTGCTGGAACGAGTTCTTCCTTTGGTGGCTCGTCACGAGGCTGCGGTGGTGGCCATATCTAACGACGAAACTGGGATCAGCGAAGACCCCGATGTGCGTTTCGAGGTGGCGCGCAAGATCGTTAACCGGGCCGCTGATCACGGGATTGATGCCTGTGACGTGGTGGTGGATCCTTTGGTGATGCCGATCGGTGCTATGGGCACAGCCGGACAGCAGGTGTTTCATCTGGTGCGAAGGCTGCGCAGCGAGTTGAAGGTCAACACCACTTGCGGTGCTGGCAACGTCAGCTTCGGGTTGCCAGCACGACAAATGATCACCGGCACCTTCTTGTCGATGGCTATCGGCGCAGGGCTAACCTCCGCGATCACGAACCCGATGCATCCCGAAGTGAAGAACGCTGTCTTGGCTGCTGATGTGCTAGCTGGCAACGACCGCGACTGTGCGGCCTGGATTTCTGAGCATCGCGATCCCGCCATAGCCGGTGCAAGACGCCGAGGCGGACGGCGCCGAAGTGCTTAGCCGTTGACAACCGCGGTGACAGCGGCAACAGCGGTGAGGCACCAGGTGGTGTTTCACCCGTCAGCGATACGCGTGTCGGTGCCAGAGGGTGCCACCGTGCTTGATGCCGCCCGAGCTGCTGGGGTGGATCTGGATTCGATATGCGGCGGGCGCGGTCTCTGTGGTCGCTGCCAAATCTCCACAACTAACAACACCGCACTGTCGGCACCCGGTGAAGGAGAAATCAACTACCGCGGGAAACGGCAGTTAGCGGATGGTCACCGGCTGGGATGTCAGGCCGTGGTGGTGACCGATGCGAACATTGATGTTCCGACTACGAGTCAGGTGCATCGCCCGGTGGTGCGCAAGTCAATTGATGTGGGTGAAGTGGTGGTTGATCCGCTGGTGACTCTTCATTACGTGGAGTTGCCTGCTGCTGTGCTAGGTCGGGAAGCTACGACAGCCGATCGACTCACTGAAGCCTTGGCTGCGGATTGGGATCTAACAGATCTGAAGTTTTCACTGTCAGCGCTGGCTTCGCTGTCGCAAGCCTCCGCAACCACCGAACCGGCTTTGACGGCGGTGGTGCATGACCGCAGCCGCGTCGTGGGTGTGCGTTCTGGTTACAGCGACGAAGCTTGGGGGATAGCCGTCGATGTGGGTTCGACCACTATCGCTGGCTATCTGGTTGAACTTGCTAGTGGTGAGCTAATCACGACATCAGGTCAGATGAATCCGCAGATCCGCCTAGGTGAGGATCTGATGAGCCGTGTCTCTTATGTGATGATGAACCCAAACGGGCGAATCGAACTGACCGAAGCCGTGCGCGGTGCTGTTGATGCATTAGTTGGCGAGTTGTGTCAGCAAGCCAACGTGGAGCGCTGCAAGGTTCATGATCTGGTGGTGGTGGGCAATCCGGTGATGCATCATCTGTTGCTGGGGCTTGATCCCACAGCGCTAGGCGCGGCACCGTTCACTCTCACCGTCGGCGATGCGGTGCAGGCTCACGCTGCTGACATTGGGGTTTCGCTGACGAACGCGGCTCTCTATGTGGGTCCTTGCATCGCCGGTCATGTGGGTGCCGACGCGGCCGCGGCCACTCTGGCTGAAGGGCCGCATCACAGCGACGAACCGATGCTTGTGGTGGATGTGGGCACCAACGCCGAGATTGTGCTCGGAGACCGAACCCGTGTGCTTGCTGCGTCAAGTCCCACCGGCCCGGCCTTTGAGGGCGGAGAAATAAGTTGCGGGCAGCGGGCCGCGGCTGGCGCTGTCGAACGAGTAAGGATCGACCCCGACACTTGGGAGCCGCGCTTCAAGGTGATCGGCTGTGAACTCTGGTCTAACGAACCAGGATTTGCCGAAGCGTTGGAGGCAGCGGGTCTGCAAGTTGCTGGACTTTGCGGCTCGGGGATTATTGAAGTGATCGCCGAAATGTTTCTGGCTGGGATCATTGACCGCAACGGCGTGATCTCTTCGGATCAGAAACGTTCGCCGCGCATTGTCAGTGAGGGCCGAACTTTCAGTTACGTGCTGCAATCGGCACCGGTGCTGTTGTCGATTACCCAAAACGATGTGCGGGCGGTGCAGTTGGCGAAGGCTGCGCTGCGTGCTGGCATTGACCTTCTGCGCGATCATGCGGGCGTGGCTGACATATCTAAAATCCGTCTCGCGGGTGCTTTCGGAGCGCATATTGATCCGCTGCGTGCCATGGTGTTGGGGTTGGTGCCTGACACGCCCGCTGGAGGGGTGCAAGCCGCTGGCAATGCCTCGGGGGTGGGAGCGGTGCGAATGCTTTTGTCGCGTCAACAAAGACACGAGGTTGAGCAGCTGGTGCAGTCTGTAACAAAAATCGAAACAGCTACCGAAGCCCGATTTCAGGAACTGTTCGTGGCAGCCATGGCTTTTCCTCATGCCACGGAGCCCACTCCGCATCTGGCCAAAATGGTGGACCTGCCTTCACCTGACACAGCGCAAACAAACCAGCCGAACCTACAAGATCAGCATCGCAGAAGAGCACGACAACAACGAAAGCGCAGGCAACAGTGAGCGAAAACTTGAGCGAACCAAAAACACAAAGCGAAAACTTGAGCGAACCAAAAACACAAAGCGAAAACTTGAGCGAACCAAAAACACAAAGCGAAAACTTGAGCGAACCAAAAACACAAAGCGAAAACTTGAGCGAACCAAAAACACAAAGCGAAAACTTGAGCGAACCAAAAACACAAAGCGAAAACTTGAGCGAACCAAAAACACAAAGCGAACCGGCGACGGGTCGAACATCTAGACGCAGAGGCGGCGGCAGAGCCGGTCGGCAAGTCGCCAGATCATCTCCTGCGGCATCTTCGCCGTATCTGCTAAGGCGTTTACCTCCAGTGGACATCCTTGACGACGACAGCCTTGCGCTGATCGAACGCAACGCCGAAACGATCCTGTCAGAGGTGGGCATCGCTTTCCAGGATTTTCCTGCAGCCTTAGATTTATGGCGCGACGCAGGTGCCGATATCGACGGTGAGCTTGTGAAGTTCCCGCCGGGCATGTGCCGTCAGATCATCACCGACAACGCCCCCGAGGTTTACACACAGCACGCACGCAATCCGGCTCGCAGCGTGCAGGTGGGTGGTAACGCCACCGTTTTTGCTCCTAATTACGGGTCACCTTTCGTGATGGATCTCGACAACGGCCGTCGCTACGCCACGCTGGAGGACTTCCGCAACGTGGTGAAGCTCACCTACTCTCTACCTCAGTTGCATCACAGCGGAGGCACTGTGTGCGAACCGGTGGACGTACCGGTCAACAAACGCCACCTCGACATGGTGTATGCCCATATCCGCTACAGCGACAAGCCGTTCATGGGTTCGGTGACCGCAGCTGAGCGAGCCACTGACTCTATTGAGATGGCTCGGATCGCTTTCGGCGGTGATTTAGCGGATCGCACGGTGATGACCTCGTTGATCAACGCGTCTTCGCCGTTGCGCTGGGATGCCACCATGCTGGGAGCAGCCACCAACTACGCCCGTGCTAATCAGGCTTGCGTGATTAGCCCGTTCATTCTGGCCGGGGCGATGGCACCGGTGACAGTGGCCGGGCTAGCCGCTCAGGCTCTAGCTGAAGCGCTTTCGGGCATGGCTTATTTGCAGTTAGTGCGACCGGGTGCACCGATGGTGTTCGGCACGTTCGCCTCGTCAATGTCGATGGCCACGGGAGCCCCCACTTTCGGCACACCCGAAGCCGGTCAGGCGATCTACGTGATGGCTTCACTGGCTCGACGTCTGGGTGTGCCGTTTCGTTCGGGTGGGCAGTTCACCGCCTCGAAGCTGCCCGACGCGCAAGCCGCATATGAATCCGCTAACACCCTGTTGCCGACCATGCAGGCAGGAGTCAACTTCGTGCTTCATGCTGCTGGCTGGCAGGAGGGCGGACTGGCGCTGGGTTACGAGAAGCTGATACTTGACGCTGATCAGCTCGGTGCTATGGAGGTGCTAGCACGGGGTGTGGACGTTAGCGACAACGGCCAAGCGATGCAGTCCTTTTTTGACAATCCTCACGGCGAGCATTTTTTGGGCACCCAGCACACGCTGGCCAACTTTGAAACAGCTTTCTGGCGCTCAGACATAGCCGACTGTTCCAGCTATGAGCAGTGGCTTGAGGAAGGTTCGCTTAGCGCCGCCGACCGAGCCAACACCCGTTGGAAGCAGCTTTTGGCCGACTACGAACCGCCACCCATTGACGACTCTGTAGATGAAGAGTTGCGCAACTATGTGGCGAGACGCAAAGCCGAAATGCCTGACGAGATCGGCTAACTGTTGCTTCGCTCAAAACAGTGCTTGAGCAAGACCGCGACTTGAGCCTCTTAGTGGCTCGGTTTTAGCTTGCGATTGAGACGTTCTCAGGCTGAGGACGATCCGGCAGACGCAGACCGATCAGCTCACCAGCGGCGTGCAGCTCAAAATGCCAGACATCAACGTCGTCAGGGCTGCTCTGACGCAGTGAGGTGACCGCATGCCAGATAGCGAGCCGTGCCGCATGGGCTGTGGTTTCTGGCGATTCCGAAGCACGCGACACTGCGGCGTAGCCAGCGGAGATGCCTGCGTAGACATCGCTATGAACTGCCACTGATGCGGCTGCCCACTCTGCGAGAGCCCGCAGAACTCGTGGCCGTGATCGGTTGATGGGGTCTTCAAATATTGCTACCACCCAGGCATGCCATGCCGATGAGCCTCGTTCCACCATTTTTCCTCTGCCTTCTGGCGATTGCCTTTTCGATCAATCGCCTGCTGCTGAATTTTCCGACGAACTCTCTTGCGGAGCACCCGGACCCGAACTTTGCTTTGAGGCTAGCCCCATAGCGCCGCGCTTCATCGCCCGCGGTGCTCTGGGGCGACGCAGCAGGTGAGCCGCCACCGCCGAAGCCCGCAACGGCCAAGGATCGAAAGTGCCCTGCTCGTCCACCGGCATAGGCGGTCGGGTGAACATTCGGTAAAGCGTGTAGAGGACGATCACGACGTGACAGAAGATCAAAACCCCAAAATATGCCCAGGGCGCTATCAACGCCATCAGCAAACCACCTAGCGTCGGCCCTATCACTGCACCGACACCGCCGAGTCGCACAATTGACGCGCTAGCACCAGTCAACTGCGAAGCCGAGACGCTGTCAGCTGTGGTGGCAACCGCCAGCGAATAAAGCGGGAAGGTAGCACCGCCGTGTATCAACATGAGTAGCAAAGACAACGGCGATCCCACCGACACAAGCAAATGCAGCGCAGCTGCACCGGCTGCGACCAGAGCGGTCACGAGGATCACGTAACGGCGCGGCACCCGATCTGAGGCTGTGCCGACAAGCCACTGGAACACGACTGATCCCACCATGGAGGAAGCCACGAAAAGCGAGATGCGCGTGTTGGACAAACCTTCCGCGGCGGCGTAAAAGGCACCCAGCCCCAGCAGGCAACCGTGCGCTACACCCACCCAGAACGCCGTGAGCAGACCCAAGGGCACGATCTTCATCAGCTTGCGCACCGATACGGGTTCGGGCACCACTAGCGGTGGCGCTGTCGACGCCGAGAGCACCACCGGAACAAGCGCCAGAGATATAAGAGCTGAAGCCACCACGAACAGTTTGAAACCGTCAGGGTCGGCTAAGTTCAAAAGCAGCTGTCCCAAGCCCATCCCGCCCATGGTCACTATCATGTAGCGAGACAGCATCCGCCCTCGGGTAGCGTTGGTGGCCATGTCGTTGAGCCACGACTCGACAGTGACCAGAAGGCCAGCCAGGCACAAGCCAAAAGCCAGCCTAAGCAGCGCCCACGAAACCGGATGAACCCACAACAGATGAACGAGTGCGGCTGCTGAACCCACCGAAGACAAAGCCGCGAAGACTCGAATGTGACCCACTGAGGCAATGAAATGTTCGGCTGCCCTGGTGCCAAACAGAAAGCCCAGGAAGTAGGCGGCCATCATCAATCCAGTGGCGGTCAGCCCGAAGCCTTCCAGTTCGGCGCGCACACCCAGAACCACACGCAAAAGCCCGTTGCAGCACATCACCAACGCCACGCCGACCATTAGCGACCTGACCGCAGCGAAACTGTCGCGCCGCGGTTCAATCCATGGCCCGCCCGTCAACCCCTCGTCGCTGGGCTCAGGCTGCACCACGGCACCGGAGGTCACGTCGGGATCGTAGTAGCTGATCGCTACCGCAGGCGCAGAAATTCAGACAAAAATTCAGACACGCAACAAAGCTGCTCTTATGGCCTCACGAACGGCTGCGGGATTCTCTGACTGCATGAAATGACCCACCCGATCAAGACGCACTACGTTGACAAAACTTTCCCCGAAAGCGTCGATTAATGGCTGGGCTGCACGGTTGGGTGTCATCTTGTCTTCGCTGCCTAGCACTAGCGTGACCGGGCATTTCACCTGAGCTGCTGCAACTTCGGCACCGTCATAAGCATCACATGCTGCTAGGTCGTTGGCTAGCACTCCTGGACGACAACGCTCCAGCAGTGAGAGGTTGGCACCAACCAGCCACATACCGGGCGAAGCATGTCCACCTGTGTGAGCCCTGCTGCCGATACCCCACGAGGTGATGAGCTGGCTGGCGAGCGGCTCATTGTTAGTCGCGGCGGCTTGTAGCGCGGGATGCACTGGCATTGCTGCGCCAACACCGAGCAGTATGAGCGAACAGGCTACTTCGGGGCGTTGTGCGGCTGCTTCCAAAGCCGCGAGACTGCCCATTGAGTGCCCCAGCAGATGTGCTGGTGCTAAACCCAGTGCCTCCACCGTTTCGGCAAGCCAGTCCCCCATCTCGGTGATGCTGCCCAATGGGACACCGTCGCTGCCGCCATGCCCGGGCAGATCTAAAGCAGCCACCCGCCAGCCGTGATGGGCTATCCATCGAGTCTGAAGTTGCCATGTTGTGCGATCACAGCCCGCTCCATGCACCAGCACCACCGCAGGCTCGTCGCCGTTGATGCTTCTACCGCCAGTGGCGTAGCGCACCCGCTTGCCATTTATCAGCGACTCCATGGTGTCTCAGCTTTCTTAGCTTTCGGAGCTGCCAGTCTCGATCAAGCTGTGTTGTGCGCTCATGGTCGCTGCGCTCACAGGCCTCCCAAAGCTCTGGTTGCTGTTCATGGTCGCTGCGAGGCTTTGAGTGCTCGCTGTAGGTCTTCGATGATGTCTTGAGGGTCTTCCAAACCGACCGAGATTCTCACTAGATCCTCCCCTACTCCTGCGGCTTGCAGGGCTTCGGTTGACATTTGCTGATGTGTGGTGCTTGCAGGGTGGATCAGCAAGGTTTTGGCATCGCCTACATTGGCTAGATGCGAAGCTAGGCGAAGCGCAGAAATGAGCTTGGCACCCGCTTCACGCCCTCCAGCAATGCCGAAACTCAAGATAGCACCAGCGCCTTTCGGATAAAGGACTGCAGCTAGTTCATGATCGCGATGATCTGGCCTCGACGGATGAGAAACCCAGGTCACTGCGTCGTTGGTTGCCAGCGCTTCGGCCACGAGCTCGGTGTTAGAAACATGACGTTGCATCCTGACAGGCAGAGTCTCTATGCCTTGCAGTATCTGGAAAGCGTTGGCTGGGCTCATGCAGGCACCGAAATCGCGCAGGCCTTCGGCTCGGGCACGGCTGATGAACGCCGCCGGACCGAACTCGTCGCTGAAGCTGATGCCGTGATAACCGTCGTAGGGTTCGGTAATCGTGGGAAACAGTCCTGAGGTGTCCCAGTCGAAACGGCCAGAGTCAACTACAACGCCGCCGATAGCTACACCGTGACCACCCAAAAATTTGGTGGCCGAATGCATCACTATGTCGGCACCATGCTCAAAAGGTCGGATCAGATACGGTGTCGAGAAGGTGGCATCCACCATCAACGGCAGACCGCTGTTGTGAGCCACTTCTGCTACTGCGGCGATGTCGAGAACCTCAATGCCAGGATTGCCGAGCGTCTCCGCGAAAACCAAGCGAGTCTGCGGAGTGATCGCGGCTGCGAAGTCTTCTGGTCGGCGGGGATCCGCGAAAGTGGTAGTGATGCCAAAACGCGGCAGGGTTAGGTTCAACATGTTGTGGGTGCCGCCGTAGATGTTGCGACTAGCCACTATGTGTCCGCCGGTGCCCATAAGGGTGGCTACCGCCAAAAAGAAGGCCGCTTGGCCACTAGCGGTTGCCACTGAACCAACTCCGCCTTCTAGGGCTGCGATCCGTTCCTCGAGCACTGCCACCGTGGGATTAGAGATCCGAGAGTAGATGTGTCCCGGGATTTCGAGATTGAACAAACCGGCGGCGTGTTCGGTGTCTTCGAAGGAGTATGAGGTCGTGAAATAGATTGGCACCGCTCGGGCACCGGTGGCGGGATCGCTCTGCTGTCCAGCATGAAGGCTGAGCGTGTCGAAGCGCAGGAAGTCGGGCTCGGCCATGTCAACGATGCTAGAGGCAACGACCTTTCGCTAGCCCACTATCGCGCTGCGCTGCGCTGTCTCTGTGCTGTCACTGTATAGTCACGCCGCGCTGACGCTGTAGTGGCTGTGCAGTCTCACTGGCGTTACTCGGCTCGGTAGAACTCCACCGGCTCAGCCGCTGCAGGAGTGTTACCCAGGATCAAATCCGCGGCTTTTTCGGCCAGCATCATCACTGGTGCATAAATGTTGCCGTTGGTCACATAAGGCATCGACGAAGCGTCCACCACTCGCAGACCTTCAGTGTCGTGAACCGCTAGTGAGTCTGGGTGCAGAGCCGAATCGGTTCCGAGCCCCATACGGACAGTGCAAGAGGGATGCAAAGCCGTTTCGGCATCGCGTCGCACCCAGTCGAGGATCTCGTCGTCGCTGCTGACCGCTGACCCAGGCGACACTTCGCCGCCGTTGAAGGGTTCCATAGCTAGCTGGTTGAGGATACGGCGGGCGTGGCTGATGGCTTCCACCCATTCGCGGCGATCCTCTTCAGTGGAGAGATAGTTGAAACGAAGCGCTGGCTTGACGCTGGGGTCATCCGACACGATCTGCACAGTGCCACGAGAGTTGCTGTACATGGGGCCGACATGCACCTGATAGCCGTGACCGCCGACGGGGGTGGTGCCGTCGTAACGCACCGCAATAGGCAAAAAGTGAAACATCAGGTTCGGATAAGCCACTTCAGGGTTGCTGCGGATGAAGCCGCCAGCCTCAAAATGGTTGGTTGCCGCCGGGCCACGGCGTGCTAGCCACTGCAAGCCGATCCAGGGACGGCGCCATTTGGCGAGATTCGGTTGCATCGACACGGGCTGCTTGCAGGCGTATTGCACATAAACCTCAAGATGGTCTTGCAGGTTGGCTCCCACTGCGGGAACGTCAGCCACGACGTTGATGCCGTGACGCTTTAGCAGGTCAGCAGGGCCTACACCGCTGAGTTGCAGAAGCTGTGGTGAGTTGATGGCACCACCGCAGCAGATCACTTCCCCAGCACCGACAGTGACATTGCGACTGCGGCCACCTTTGCTGTAGGTAACACCGACGGCTCGGTTTCCTTTGAACAGGATTTTGGTGGTGAGAGCCCTGGTTATGAGATCAAGGTTGGGTCGCTTCAGCACTGGATGCAGGTAAGCCACTGAAGCGCTGAGGCGCCGACCACGGTGAACGTTTCGATCAAAGGCTGCGAAACCTTCTTGGCGGTAACCGTTGACATCGGCTGTGCGGGCATGTCCAGCTTGTTCGGTGGCTTGCAGGAACGCCTCAAACAGCGGGTTCGTGGCCGGGCCGCGCTCAAGCACTAGGGGGCCTTGGTGGCCACGGTAGGTGCCTGTGACGCGGCTGTCCGGCGAAGCGCTGTGGTCGTCGCCAGCGAGGCAGTTCTCCATGCGTTTGAAATACGGCAAACAGTGGGCGTAGTCCCAGCGCTGCATTCCTTCGTCGGCGGCCCAGCGCTCATAGTCGAGCGGGTTGCCTCGCTGGAAGATCATCCCGTTAATACTTGAGGAACCGCCGAGCACTTTGCCGCGGGCGTGATAGACACGGCGACCGCCCATGTGAGGTTCAGGCTCGGAGTTGTATTGCCAGTCATAGAAACGGTTGCCGATAGGGAACGACAGTGCCGCTGGCATATGGATATAGACATCGAAACGCCAGTCGCGCCGACCGGCCTCTATCACCAGAACTGATGTCGCTGGGTCTGCGCTCAGGCGATTAGCGAGAGCACAACCAGCCGAACCGCCACCGACGATCACATAGTCGTAGCTGCGTTCATGATCTGCCATTAATACCTCACGCTCACTTCGCATCGAGACGCTAACCGCCCCGTGCTATTGCAGTCGCGACCTTACCGCTGCAATCCCTGCCGATAGCACAATGGAACCCCAACCACATGCCCCTATCGACTCGTATTATCGGTGCATGGACCCCGTTATCCATGACACTGTCACGCTTCGCCACTTCGCAGCTGTGGGGCGCTTGGATATTCTTCAGGACTGCATGGCCATCTCCCAGAGCCCCGATGGACTCAAGGAATCCGCTCTGAAATCAAAGCCCCGACTACTTCGACTGCTGATCAGTGTCGACGCTCGGGTTGTGATGCCAGCCTTAGAAACGGTTGCAGACCCATAAAGAGAGCATAGCTTAGCATTAATTGCAGAAATCTGTACATTATGGCTATGAATTCACAAAGCCTCACCACTGCGACTACTGCCCCACTAACCGATGTGCGACGCGACCTGAGCGAAATCATTGATGACATAGAGCGTACAGGTGCGGAGTTCGTAGTGACCAAACACGGCAGGCCGGTCGCAGCCATAGTGCCCCACGACGAGTTAGAAGCCCTGCTAGAGACCCTGAACATTCTTTCTGACCCCGAAACCATGGACGCTATTGAGCAAGGCGAAGCCGAAATCGCTGCAAACGATCTCGTCGATCTCAACGACATCTGACCTAGTGCCACAACTAACCCGATCTGCCCACAAAGACCTCCAGCGTCTTCCAGAGCCATTGCGAAACAGAGCCAAAGAGATCATCGGCAAACTCGACAAAGAACCTGCTCTAGGAAAGCGACTGCGTGGCAGACTAGAAGGCAAACGCTCGGTTCGTCTGGGACGATCTCACCGCATCATCTATACGTCTGTCTGCGACAAGATCATCGTCATAGCCGTCAAACAACGCAAAGATGCCTACCGATAATTACGCCTTTCGGTGATCAGTTCTGAGACTGACCGTCGCGGCTGGGCCGATGTCGTCAAGAGGGCTGGAGTTGCGGTTCTTGCGGTTCTTCAAGGATCGCTTCGATGTCTTGGAGACTGGACACAGGCATAGCCCCTCGCTGTTCAAGGATCTCGTTGCCGGGGCCTTGCCCATCGCCTCGCCACACTGCGACATTGCCATAGCCGTGCTTTAGAGCCTCGGTTGCGCCAGACCATGTTCCCCCAGAGTCGACACCGCTAGCAACGACGACCGTGAGCGCGGCTTGTGCGTAGATGAGCTTGTTGCGGCCCATGGCATTGCCAGCGCTAAAGGGAGCATCAGGGCTGTAAGGGGTACACATCACCGTGCCGCCATCGTGAACAGCCCTACGAACATCAGACCGCTTCAGCTTGCGCGACAACGACTCGGCCAGAATCCCGACGACCGATCCGCCAGACTCAAACGCTGCGTCCATCGCCAGTTGATCTACGCCTCGAGCGCCGCCTGACACCAGCGGTATACCCCGACGAGCAGCAAGACAGGCAACATCTCTAGCCACCTGGCCTCCAACTTGAGACACATCACGACTGCCAACCACTCCCAGTCCAGGCGTATCAAACAGTTCTAACTCACCTGCTGCATGCAACAATGGCGGGGCTTTGGCAGCGAGTCGCGCCCGCCAGCCACTCGGATAATGCTCATCAAAAGCAGTCACCGTGTGAATGCCCGACTGCTCAAGCCGCTCCAGTTCAAAAGCCAGCGCAGTCGCTCGCTGCGATAGCCGTGCAATTCGAGCAGCTATTTTCTCAGACAAGCCATAGTCTCGCACAAGCTGATCTTCGCCCTTGAGGACAAGCGCACCAAAGCCAGACTCATCTAAGTGCCCGTTGACTGGAAGAGTCCCCTGCCCAACACTTTTGAACTCGACCGCACCGATCTCATCAAGCAATCTCCAATACTCTGATGCCTTGAAAGGCTGCACCTCCTCAGCACAGAGGCGACTAGCAAGCAGGATCGTGGCCTGCGCGTGGTCTAGCGATGGGACGGAAACGTTCATCGTAGTAAACGCAAGTTAGTCGGTATAGGGCTTCAGCGCTTATGACGGCTGTCTTGCCTGAGTCTCCGGGTGTGTTGGAAGTGTTGAAGTCTTCTTCGGATAGATCTCCGAGGCGAACTTCCCAGACCCATACAACGTTGCCCCTATGGCCGCGAGAGTAAGAGCCATCACGCTCGGCTAACACATAGCGACAGAGCAGATGTGTCGCTGGCTTGGGCAGATGACCCTTGGGCATGTTGCCCTCTAGAGCGACCTTGATCTCCAAGTCGCTAGCAGTGCCCGACTGGGATACGAGGTCAGGGAAAGCGTGAGGATCGTTGCTCCTGTAGACCCCTCGGGAACCCGCATGAAGAGCTGATCTCAACAGATTGCCAATAATTGCGGACAGGTTGGCGAGTTCTACGACCTCAGCGAGAGGTGGAGATCCTGTGTTGAGAAGTTGCTCATCAATGCGGTCTAATGTCGCGTGAGTCTCCTCAATGGCGGAGGAGATCCAGTCCCCGGTTAATCCAGTTATTTGCTTCACCATTTCAGCCTTGCGCGCAGCGTTTGGTGATGCCCTTCTCGGCGTGAATCGGACGGGCACCTTTGTTTCTGACAACTGTGCCTCTGCAAGGTGGATGAGATCTGTGATTGACAGGTCAAACGCCTGGGCGAGGCGAAAGGCTGAAGCGACGCTAAGATGTCGCTCGCCTCGCTCAACTAGTCCCAGATAGGTGCGATGACGACCCGCTTCATCGGCGAGGTCCTCAAGTGACCAACCGCGCTCGCTACGTAGGCGGGCGACGATTGTACCCACAGCGCGAGCGAACGCTTTAGCTGTTGCATCTGCCGGGTCCTCCAGTGATGTCGCACACATGGCATATGATCGTAGAAGATCAGTTCAAGAGCCGTTGGAGAGACTATAGTCTCACCAACTCTAGTAGATCTCTGGAAGTGGGGTAGCTCTAGATGCCGGACATAAAAGTGATGGACTTGTTCTGCGGTACAGGCGGGTTCTCAAAAGGTTTCGAGAACACTGGTACCTTCAGTGTCGTATACGGCATTGATGTGCTGGCAGTTGCAGTGGAAACTTTCCGGCTCAATCACTCACAAGCAGTGTCTCTGGAAGCGGATATACGCAAGGTGCGGCTTCGCTCCGTGTCGGAACGCACCTGTCTAGCGCGCGGTGAGGTAGATGTCATCGTAGGTGGGCCACCTTGCCAGGGCTTCTCCTCCATCAGACCTTTTCGTTCCACAATGGACGACGACCCGCGGAACTCTCTCTTTGAGGAGTTCGCTGCCTACGTCAACTATTTCAGACCAAAGGTATTCGTTATGGAGAACGTTGTGGGCTTAGCCACTCACAACGACGGGAGCACGATTGAGCAAATTCAAGAATGCTTCGACGGGCTTGGTTATACGTCGGATTGGCGGATCCTCAACGCTGCTCATTTCGGTGTCCCCCAGAAACGGGAACGGCTCGTGATGATCGGTGCTCAACATGGGACACGCCCACAGTTCCCCTCTCCAACTCACGCTGGCGAGTTCAAGACGATCGGAATTCGCGATCCTGCTCGACGACTTGCGCCCCTATCACCCGACAATGCACCCAGACTTTTTGAGATCAAGCAGCCCAAACTGCCTAAGGCGCTGACCGTCATGGAAGCCGTCGGAGACCTCCCCCCGGTTGAAGCTGGCGAAAGTATTGACCGATACGACCTCCAGCCACAAAACGACTACCAGGCCAATCGGCGTCGCAAGACACAACTCCTAGAACTGCATGTAGCGACAAACCACTCAGCGCGAATGCTGGAGATCATTCGTCATTCCGGCTCAAACATCCGTTCTGTTCCCCAGCATCTGATCACGTCAGGGTTCTCCTCATGCTACTCGCGCCTCAACCCCGACGAGCCTGCTGTGACGCTTACAGTCAACTTTGTTCATCCAGCATCTAACAAGTGCATCCACCCGTATCAGGATCGCGCGTTGACGCTTCGTGAAGGAGCGAGGCTGCAATCCTTTGATGATGACTTCACCTTTGCGGGCACACGCACGCAGATGGCGAAACAGATCGGCAACGCTGTGCCGCCGCTGTTGGGGCAAGCGATCGCTGAGTCGGTGCTGGACATGCTGCTGTAGAGTAAGCAGCTGTTTACCCTACAGGGGCGACGGCTGTTTATTTTGGTGTGGGTGTGTGGGTTTGTGATGTTGTGAGGGGTGGTTGGGGGTTATGGGTGAGCTTCCCCCTTAATCGTGGAGGGTTTGTTTAGGTTGTTTGGGTTTCGTGGTTGTTGGGGCTGGTCATGTTGTTGGTGGAGTGTAAGCGTTTGGGGTTGTACCAGTCGGTGATCCAGGTGGTGATGTCTTGTCGGGCTTGGTTTCGGGTGTTCCAGCGTTTTCTTGAGATGAGTTCGTGTTGCAGGGTGGAGAAGAAAGATTCGGCAGCGGCGTTGTCTAACGGGGAGCCGGTGCGTCCCATGGACTGGGTGACTTTGAGCCGTTGGCAGGCTTGAGTGAAATACTTAGATGTGTATTGGGAGCCTCTGTCTGTGTGAAAGATTACTCCGGCGATGTCACCACCGCGGGCAGCGGCAGCCATTTGCAGTGCAGCTTCAGCGAGTTGGGCTGTGGGGTAACGCTCAGAAGTGGCGTAACCGAGCAGGCGACGACTGAACAGGTCTTCAACCGACGCTAAATACACTGGCCCCTGCTTGGTGTCGACAGCTTTGAAGTCTCCAACCTATTTCTGGTTAGGTGCCTTAGCGTTGAAATCTCGTTGAAGCAGATCAGGCGCAGGCACCGCTTTGTGATCGGGTTTGGTCAGGTTACGTCTGCGGCGTTTGTGTCGAGCGTAAAGCCCTTGCCGGACCATAGATGCCTCCACTGACTTCTTTGACACCTTGTGACCGTCACGACGTAGCTGAGCATGAACTCTCGGCGAGCCGTAGGTTCCTCCAGATGCCTCAAAAACCGATTTGACGGCAACATCAAGACACTGCCAGCGTAGCTCGCTAACTGTCGGAACGCGGTTACGCCACTTATAAAACCACGACTCGCTAACCCCCAAAAGCTGACACGACACCACATGCGGCACACCCAAATCGGTTCTGTAGGAAGCGATCATGCGTGCCATAGTCACTTTGTCGCCTCCTTGACCCACAGAACCACTGATCGTTTGAGCACATCACGCTCCATCCGCAACTCGGCGTTCTCTTTACGTAACCGCAACAACTCAGCACGCTCATCGCTGTCAACAACCCCCGAAGAGCGGTTGCGAGCAGCTTTAACCCAGTTACTCAACATACCCGGATGCATCCCCAAATCCCGAGCCACCTGAGCCACAAGCTTGTTCGTCTCAGCAACGATCCGCACCGCACCAGCACGGAACTCCGCATCATAACTACGTCTCATCTCTGGCATAACTCTTCCTTTCCTCTAAGAGCATGCCTCCACGCTTTGGGGGGAACCTCAATGCCTAGGGCTTGTTTGATGGTTTTCCAGTGCGCCATTTCGCGTCCTTGGTCCCAGGTGAGAGTTTTGACCAAATGTTTGGGTTGACGTGACAGTGCTGCGATGATTGCTGTGGCGGTGTGTTTCGCGGTGTGACCGTGTGGTAGGGCTGCGAGCAGGGTTTGTCGGGTGACGCGTTCTACGAGTGTGATGATGGCGCTGGCGTTGTTGGTGCCGATGATTAGGTCGCCTTCTGTAATGGCCAGCCTCAACGCGCTGCTCAACAGCTATCGGTCGTTGTGTGATCGGTTTGTAATCGCCTAAAGCATTGGGTTTTGCTGTGATGCGGTTACGGGGTTTGCGTTTGCGGCAACGTCTCGGCAGCAACCGCCAAGCCTCTTTGGATAGTCCTCGCGAACCGGTACGGTCATAACAGGCCGCATAGATCGTCTCCGCGCAGATCTGATATCCCTCGGCGCGTAGATCAGCACTAATCGCGTGCGGTGACCAGCGCATCACCTGCCGTTCATGCACCTTCGCAGCCAACTCAGGATCCGCAGCGAGTTTGGGTTGTTTCGGGCGACGTGCCCGCAAATCCGCGAAACGCTGCGCCACTGACGCGTCATAACCATCGTTATCGCTGCTGTTACGTTTTTGTTCTCGATAAATCGTTGAAGGAGCACGACCCAGCTGTCGTGCGATCTGTTGAGCATCAACCCCCGCCGTCTGCAACGCCTCAATCCGAGCGCGTTCGTCAAAGCTAAGCCTCGCTGCCATAATAAAAACCTCCACCGGATGGTTGCTTGTGGTTCGACCGGCCATCATGGCCGATCAATTGCAACCACCGGTGGAGTCCGCCGTGCCTCTGTGACCGCTCAAGACGTAATCTCACTGGCCTCTGGTTGGGCGCTGGGCATTGAGGTGGTGGATCCGCGGTTTGCGTCTTATGAATTCACCTGGCTTGACAACACCGCAGATAACTCTTCGGCGAGCCGAGTAATCGTCGGCGCTGCAACCATTGACGGCCTGACCGACCCACAAGACCTTGCTGAAGTGTCCATTGAGTATTCTGACGGAACTGTCAGGCAGCACGGGACTGGGAGCACGGCAATGGGCTCACCAGCGGAGGCGGTGGCCTGGCTCGCCCGATCACTCGCCGAAGAGGGCGAACGTATCGAAAGTGGCCAGCAGGTATTCACGGGCGGGTTGACCGCTCCTTTTGATGTCGCCGTCGGGGGCCGTTACACGGTCAAATCTCTCCAGTGGGGCGAGGTCCAACTGCTCACATCCTGACAACAAATTGACGGATCAGCTGTCGCTTTTGTAACAGCCTGAGTCTTCAAGGTGTCTTGAGTCTTCGGGACAGTTCGAGTCGCTGCGCTATCTCGTCCCAGCAGCCCGCAGCACGATCGGTATCGAATAGCAGCACCTCCATGCCGACAGCACGAGCCCCAGCGACATTGTCGGGCTCATCATCAACAAAGAGAACCTGCTCGGCTGAGCTGCCGGTCACCATGAGCGCTCGTTGATAGGCCCGGCGATCTGGCTTCAGCACACCGTTGTCCGAGCAGGCAATGATGTGATCAACTGAGGCTAAGAGTTCCACGGAGGCCGCCCACTTTGGGTTGATCTCGTTGCTGAGGATCGCGACACAGATCCCGGCTGCTTTTGCCTGAGTCACGACCGAGTTGCATTCTGGGCGCGTGATGTCTTGCATTGCGACCGGCGAGAAGTTCTCATCTGAGTGTCTGGCAGCAACGAACTCCTCAGGGCTTGGGGTGCAAACCCCCCCCCGTAGTCCAACAACAGCACCCCGATACCACTCATGGTTTCATCCGACCGCCGAACTCACTGTGAGTCATCGGATCGGAACCATTGATCTCCCTAGTCAGTGTTGCGTGAGCAATTGTAACAAGAGGTAAAAAACTCTCGGCTGTAGTTAATCGCCCTCCGACCGATGCTGTAACAACCCACTCCGCTGTCATCGAAGAGAACCTCAACCACATGCCCCGCAGACTCCACAACTGATACTCAACCCACAACATCTACATCATCCCCACTTGCGATTTCCGCAAGATTTTGCCTAGGGTTGCGTTGTGGAGATACGCATCGGTCACCAAATCCGTCAACTACGAAAGGCTGCGGGACTCAAGGCCGCTGACCTTGCTGAAGTGTTGGGGGTGGATGCCAGCGCTGTTTCTAATCTTGAGCACGGTCGGCGCAGCGTCAAAGCCGACGAACTAGGAACCATTGCGGACTTCTTGGGTGTGTCGCTGTTGGCAATTCTCGAACCCGACTCGCTAATGGGCCGTCTTGGGGTGGCTCGCCGCACCAACAGCACCGAGTTATTCAGCAAAGATTCACTGTTGCGGCTTACAGCCATCGCAGAGTTGCATCAGGTCCTTGATGCGGGCGGGCATCCCACCCCCTTACGCATCGACACACCGCCTCTGCGGGAGGATTCAACGTGGCTGCAACATGCCGACGCGCTAGCAGGCTGGGCTCGGCAGCGTCTAGGGCTGGCATCCAACGGTGAAGGTCGTCTCACTGAGCTGGCTACTGCTATTGAGTCCAACTTGCGCGTAGACGTAATGGTAGAGAGCATGGGCGAGAACGCGCCATTAGGTCTCTCGATCACTGATCGGGATTTTTCGTTTATTCTTGTGAATGCAGACCAACTAAGATCCAGTTCCCTATTCGCACTGGCCTACGAACTAGGGCATGTGCTCAACAGCAACCAGACGACGATCCACATCAATACGGACTTACCAGCACAATCCGATAAGGAGCGCTTGGCGAACGCGTTCGCGGCTGCACTGCTTATGCCCGAACTGGAAGTCAGCAAGACCATTGACGAATATGGTCGTAGTGCTGAGAGCTTGGCGCGAATGCTCGTGAACTTCGGCGTGAGCTACGAGACACTGATCTGGCATCTCCACAATCTGGGAATCATTCATTCCGAGGGTCGAGACCAGCTGAAAACGACTGGATGGACTGGCCTGATCACACATCTCAACGACGAGGGCATCATTCGCAATCTCTTGGCGGCTTGCGCGGCAGAACCTCAGCGACGGCCACCGACCCTACTGGCATCAAGATGCCTTCACGGTGCGCTAGACGGAACCATTGGGGCGAGCCCGCTTGCGCGCTTGCTCAATGTTGACGTTGATGACCTGATTGAAAAGCTCAACACCATCGGGACTGTCGCGGTCACAGCCATCAACGGCGACTTCTCGGTACCCGACAATCCGCCTGATCTGCTCAGAAGCTTCGACGAAGATCCTGTAGCCGTCTGATTGACATCAACTCACACTATGGGCGCATGTCTGCCAAACGTCATTAACAATGCCGCTAGCGTAGGCACCCGCCAGATATTGACTCGTATTATCGGCGCATGGACCCAGTTATCCATGACACTGTCACGCTCCGCCACTTCGCAGCTGTGGGGCGCTTGGATATCTTCAGGACTGCCATGGCCATCTCCCAGAGCCCCGATGGACTCAAGGAACCCGCTCTGAAATCAAAGCCGCCCATAACGCAGGCGAATCTCACTGCACCAACATTCTCAACGCAGGCTGGCTAGGCACGCCAGCGGTTGTGACTACCGATGCCGAAGCTCTGGATGTATACCGCTTGCAGGTGGGACTGAACGGAGGAAAACGACCACCGATGAAGCACCTCGGGGAAGCCGAGGGCATTTTCTTCGCGGAACAGTGTCACGGACAGTTCGCAACCGACGACAACGCTGCCTACGCGTTCGCGTTGCATCGGCCATCCTTAGGCATAGGCCGGGTGATTGATTCCATCCATATCCTGCGAACCGCTGTCGCCAATGGAGTTATCACCTCAGCAGACGCTCACGACATCGCTAACGCTATCGAAGCCGCCGATCGATCATTTAGACCTGTACATCGTCGATCTAGAAGCCCCGACTACTTCGACTACTGATCAGTGTCCACGGCTTCTCGGAGAGCCGCGCAGACCTCGGCTAAACGCACCGGACCCAAGATGCAGAGGCTCCTTCACCACGGTTCTTCAAGGATCGCGTCGCGCAACGATGCAAGCGCGGCTTGGCTCTCAGCATCTGTCGGTGGCGTGCGCTTGTAGCCGTCGGCTATAGCACGGTCGGTATTGCGTCTATGTTCAAGTTCCGCTACAGCTTCAATGCCAGCACGAACGACCGCAGCTCGACTCTTATATGCGCCACTTTCGACAAGGTTGTCAAGGCTTGCTAGCAATTCCGCTGGCAATCGGACAGCAACCTGCTGGGTGGACATAGCCGCAATCTACCAATCTGGTATACAAATCGGTACCGCTGCAATCTTGCGTTGTCGTGATGGCTGCGGCTCTAGGTGTCGGTCCGCGTGAGGTTGCTAGCTCATGTTACGTGTGGATCGCTTACAGCGGGAGGTAGTCTCGCGCCCGCTACCACCCCAAGCGGCTATGTGGGCATTGAAGCGGCGAATAAGGACTGCTGTTTTGGCGCTGGCGCGGATGGGGCGGTCGGTTGCGTTTCTGGTATGCCGTTTTCAAGGATCTCTTCGATGTCTTGGAGGCTGGTCACAGGTATGGCTCCTTGGTTTTCAAGCTTTGCATTGCCGGGGCCTTCTCCATCGCCTCGCCACACTGCGACATTGCCGTAGCCATGCTTGAGAGCCTCAGTTGCACCAGACCATGTTCCCCCAGAGCCGTCAGCACTGGCGACGACGACCGTGAGCGCAGTTTGTGCGTAGATGAGCTTGTTACGGCCCATGGCGTTGCCAGCACTGAAGGGAGCTTCAGGGCTGTAGGGACTACACATCACTGTGTCACCATCGTGAACAGCCCTACGAACATCAGACCGCTTGAGCTTGCGCGACAACGATTCGGCCAGAATCCCAACAACTGATCCGCCAGCCTTAAATGCTGCGTCCATAGCCAACTGATCAACGCCTCGAGCACCACCTGACACCAGCGGTATACCCCGACGGGCAGCAAGACAGGCAACATCTCTAGCCACCTGGCCTCCAGCGTGGGACACATCGCGGCTGCCAACCACTCCCAGTCCAAGCGTGTCGAACAGTTCTAATGCACCTGCTGCATGCATCAATGGTGGGGCTTTGGCAGCGAGTCGGACTCGCCAGCCACTCGGATAACGCTCATCAAAAGCAGTCACCGTGTGAATGCCCGACTTCTCAAGCCGCTCAAGTTCAAAAGCCAGTGCCGTCGCTCGCTGCGATAGCCGTGCGATGCGAGCAGCGGTTTCATCAGACAAGCCATAGTCTCGCACAAGCTGATGTTCGCCCTTGAGAACAAGCGCACCAAAGCTCGACTCATGTAGGTGCCCGTTGACTGGAAGAGTCCCCTGCCCAAAACTTGCGGGCTCGACCGCACCGATCGCTTCAAGCAAGCGCCAATACTCTGATGCTTTGAAAGGCTGCACACCCTCAACACAGAGGCGACTAGCAAGCAGGATCGTGGCCAGCGAATCTCCATGCCTCATGTGACCCGTCTCCCAGCAGTGTCAGCCAACGCAAACGGAAACACCGCATCTGCTCCTGCCTTTCGCAGCAATGCACCAACAACAGTCAAAGTCCAGCGGGAGTCAACCATGTCGTCAACGAGTAGCACCGCCCCCGACGCTACTTCACCTGAGATCTCGAATGCGTCCTTGATGTTGCGGAACTGCTGCTGGCTTTGACGAACGCTCTCGTATTGAGCCGATTCAAACAGCGGGGCTTGATGCGAAACAGATCGGCAGTGCTGTGCCGCCGCTGTTGGGGCAGGCGATCGCTGAGTCGGTGCTTGACATGCAGCTGTAAAGGTTCTTTTGAGGTTCTCTTGGTGGGTTTTATTGTTTGTTGATAGTGATGAGCTGGGTTGCACGGGTGATCATGGTGGCTATTTCTTGTCGGCTTATGTGTTCATCAGGACAGAAACTCAGCGGTTCGCTAACACAGCCGTTGGTTATACCAGCTGCATAGAGAGCGTTGATGGCTGCGATGTGAGGATTGTTTGCGATGTCAGCGAAACCAGCTGAGGCTGCTTCGGGCAAGTTGTAAGCGTTTGCGATCAATCGGGCCACTTGTGCGCGTGTGAGTAGATCGTTGGGGCAGAAACCGTCTGGCGTGCTGTCGCAGCCTGCAGCGATACCCAACGCGGCTAAGCGTTTCACATAAGATGCCCACCAATCACCAGACCCGCCGTCAATTGACCCATCGGAGCCTTCGTCGCTAGATTCCTCGCTGTTGGCTGCTTCTTTGCTAGGCGCTTCACCATCGGGACCAGCTCCCGAACCAGTTTCAGGCTTAGAGATATTGGAGTCACCAATCTGGCGTATTAGCACTACTGCGAACTCCCACCCCGTCATTGAAACTTGCGGGCATAAACGGCCGTCACTGCAACCAATCCCTGCAAAGATCCCATCATTAGCCAGCCTGTTGAGAGACTCACGATGAACAGGCATCGCTGTATCAAGATCAGCGAACGCTGGCACAAGCTCAGTCTCTTGGGGTTCCTGGGGCGGCGGAACAACCGTATTGCTGCTTGCCCTGAGCTCTGATACACGGGCGAGAAGACTCGCGAACTGCTGAAGTGTGATCGGCTGATCAGGGCAGAAGCGCAGCGGTGCGCTTGCACAGCCATTAGTGATGCCAGCAGCTAGGAGAGTGTTGATAGCTGCTGCGTGAACGTGATCTTGTGGTACGTCACCAAAAATGTACGGTGTTGACTCTCGCAGATCGAAAGCAGCAACAATGAAATATGCTGCCTGAGCGCGGGTCAATTGCATGTCGGGGCAGAAGTCGCTGGATGCGCCATCGCAGCCGGTTATCACACCTATCTGATTGAGGCGCTTCACATGTGGCATCCACCACTGCTCATCATTGTTTTCATTTGATGTTTCTTCAACGTTGTCACTGTCAGAGCTGTCGTCATTGGGTGTTTCACTATCGAGTTGACGCATCAACAAGACCGCAAGTTGCCAGTGTTTAAGCGCCTGATCAGGACAAAGCCGGTCTATGTTGCAGCCGACCCGATCAAATATCCCGTTATCAGCAAGCGCGACGACCTCAGCGGTATGCGCGTCAGATGTGTCGTCGAGATCAATGAACACCTGCACAGGCTCAGGCTCGGGTTCCACCGGCTGTGGTGGAGGTGGTGGCGGAGGCTGCTGCACCAAAGGTGGAGGAGGCGGCGGCGGAGGCTGCTGCACCAAAGGTGGAGGAGGCGGCGGCGGAGGTGGCTGTTGTACCAGAGGAGGTGGCGGTGGTGGAGGAGGTGGCTGTTGTACCAGAGGAGGTGGCGGTGGTGGAGGAGGGATGTGGTCGCCTTCAACGACGACGACAATGACAGTGTCAATCTCTATGTCCTGAAAACGGCTGTCGGATGACTCTGCCACATGAATAATCGTGGCTGTGCGCCCATCGCTGGAATTGTCGATGTCGTCGGGCACGCCGGTGATGGTGACCGTCTGCGGCACATTCCAAGCGGTAACGCCTGTAGGGGTGAACACGAGCGTCTCATATGTCGAACCTGTAGTCCCCGCATCTGAGCCGTCTACGAGCACTGCTGTTTCATCGCTGACAATGACCGAGATAGTCACATCCGCAGACGGCTGACTATTGAGCCTTATCGTATAGCTGGCAGTACCGTTGTTCTCAGCGACGCTGCGAACACTCTCAGACACAACCACAACAACGTTATTGTTATCATTATCATCGTTATCATCATTATCTTCGGTGTCGTTATCGTTGATAGTGATAGACACACTTGACGCGCTGCCAGCAGTGTAACCATCAGGCAAAGTACCCAGCTGCAAAGTCAATGCCTCAGCATCTTCTTCAATATCATCATCAACTGCTGTAAACGTGAGTGTTCCGGTTGTTTGACCACTAGCAACGGTTACGCTAGTGGCTGACAAGCTGTAATCCGAAGTAGCTGCAGTACCGCCCGAAGCAGCCTGCACTGGGATCACCACACCCCCAGATGGAGCCGCTAACCCTAAAGTCACAGTCAGTGTAAGACTTCCACCCTCAGTGACAGTACCATTGTTGCTGATACTCAACGACACAGACACATCAGTTGCTGTGGGATCAGTTATAGTTACGCTCCCAGCGTTATCAGTGGCAGTAGTTCCGCCATCAAGGCCAGACGCGCTCAAGGTGCCTAAACTGATATCTACTGTCTCGCCGCTGGTTTCGACATCATTATCGGTTTCAGCAGTTAAAGTAATTGTGACTCTGTCCGCTGAGGAATCTTGACCAGTGAAAGTCACCGTAGCAGTGCCAGAGTTAAGGTTGCTGCAAGACACACCTGTCGCAGTTGCACATGCCAACGTGTAATCAGTGCCGCGAGTTGCTGCACCACTACCAGAGTTGAAAGTTAACGGCACGCTCAACGATTCACCGCTAATTAATGCTCGACCCAACGACAACGTCAATCTCAATGTTGAACCCTCTGTCACAGAAACCCCTGAGCCACGAGCCAAAGTCACTGTGGTCGCATCATCATCAGTCAAAGTGATGCTCGTGTTCGTGAACGACACACCCGCAAGCGTGCCAGCAAGCGACAACGACTCGGCTGGTTCATCAACCGAATCATCAGTCGGTGTCAAGTTGAAGGTGGTGGAAGCACTCGCCGCGCCTGCTGGGATCGTGATCGTCTGATCCGCAACATTCCCATAATCAGTGCCTTCGGTGGCACTATCACTGTTAGAACCCACAGCCACCGTCACACTCTGAGAGACAGCGAAACGCGTTGCGCTCGTGATCGTGGCAGTTACTTGAACTGTCTTCGCGCCACCACCCTCACCAACACTGTCCTGCACACCAGCACTACCGGTGTCAGCATCCACGGTTAACGTGATCGCAGATGGTGCCGCATCATTATCGTTGATCGTCACAGCAACGCTTGATGGACTGCCAGCGGTGTAACCATCAGGCAAAGTACCCAACTCCAGTGTCAACGACTCAGCAGGTTCACCAAGACTGTCATCAACTGCTGTGAAAGTGAGCGTGCCCGATGTTTCGCCACTCACAACAGTGATGTTCCCGTTGTTAGCCAGCCTGTAATCCCCAGTAGCTGCTGTACCACCCGAAGCAGCACGTACCGGGATCACCACACCAGCCGTCGGAGCCGCCGACCCCAAAGTAGCCGTCACCGTCAAAGTGCCACCCTCAGTAACCGTGCCACTGTTGCTGACACTCAACGACACAGACACATCAGACGGTGAAGTGTCATCGTCGTCGGTGATCAACACATCAAACGTATTGTCATCGGTGCTGTTGTCACCATCATCGCTGGGTTCAGCGCCACCATCAACATTAGTACCCAACGTTGCTTCAGCTAAATCATCCAACGCTGCTGACAAAGTCTCAGAATCACCCTCATCAATGCTGTCATCAGCCGCAGTCAAAACCAACGTAGCCGTGCGCGCTGCTGCGTTTTGCAAAGTCACGGACGGCTCCAAAGTGTTCACATTCCCAAGCGTGACACCCGTATTCAAACTGCCACCAGCTTTGAGCGCCAACGAGAAATCACCAGCAGTGATCCCAGTGCCTGTAAACGCTAACGGCACATCCACCCGCTCACCAGCCACAAGCACACGACCCAAAACCACCGTGAACTCAGCGCTACGAGCAGCCGCGTTCGCTGAAGCATCCTCCGTAATCGCACCACTATCGACACGAGCCAAAGTCACTGTAGTTGCGTCATCATCAGTCAAAGTGATGCTCGTGTTCGTGAACGACACCCCCGCAAGCGTGCCAGCAAGCGACAACGACTCAGCTGGTTCATCAACCGAATCATCAGTCGGTGTCAAAGTGAACGTGGTAGAAGCACTCGCTGCGCCTGCTGGGATCGTGATCGTCTGATCCGCCACTGTCGTGTAATCAGTACCCTCAGTAGCGCTATCACTGTTAGCACCCACAACCACCGCCACACTCCGCGACGTAGCAAAACGCGTCGCGCCGCTGATCGTGGCGGTTACCTGCACTGTTTTCGCGCCGTCACCCTCGCCAACACTGTCCTGCACACCAGCACTACCAGTATCAGCATCCACATCCAAAATGATCGCAGATGGTGCCGCATCATTATCGTTGATCGTCACAGCAACGCTTGATGGACTGCCAGCGGTGTAACCATCAGGCAAAGTACCCAACTCCAGTGTCAACGACTCAGCAGGTTCACCAAGACTGTCATCAGTAGCAGTGAACGTCAGCGTGCCTGACGTTTTGCCGCTCACAACAGTGATGTTCCCGTTGTTAGCCAGCCTGTAATCCCCAGTAGCTGCAGTGCCACCCGAAGCAGCACGTACCGGGATCGTCACACCCGCCGTTGGAGCCGCCGACCCCAAAGTAGCCGTCACCGTCAACGTGCCACCCTCAGTAACAGTGCCACTGTTGCTGACACTCAAAGAAACAGCCACATCACCAGACGAATCAGCGATGGTGACAGCAGCAGCGTTGTCAGTGGCGGTGGTACCGTCATCAAGTCCAGTAGCACTCAAAGTGCTCAGACCGATGTCAACGATCTCACCGCTGGACTCATCAACATTGTCAGAAACCGCTGAAAGTGTGATAGTGACAGACCTCGCAGCACTAGCACCACCAGTGAACTTTATTGTAGCCGTACCGCTGTTGAGATTACTGCAAGCCACACCAGAAGCAGAACCGCAAGCCAGTTTGTAATCTGTGTTCCTTCCAGCAGACCCAGCACCAGTATTAAACGTCAAAGGCACGCTCAATGTCTCTCCGGCTACAAGACTGCGGCTGAGTGCAAGCGTGTAATCAAGTGTAGAACCTTCGGTAACTGTTGCACCCGCAACACGAGACAGGGTGACAGTGGTAGGATCATTATCAGCAACCGAAATGCTTGCTTCACTTGATTGATCCGACCGAAAAGCATACTTTGGGTCTAGTGGAGTGTTCAGATCAAGCAGTATTCGAGTAGTTACGCTGCCATTGAGTTCGTCTTGTTGATCATCCACAGTCGCCACACGAAAAGTCGCGGAAGTTTTCCCAATGCTTATCGTTCCCTCTTGGCTGACACCTGCATCGATAAAAGATCCGATTTGTGATACAAACACAAAGAACCGAATCTCTTGTAGAGCGGGTTTACTAGCTGTCAACGTGAACACAGCATCTGCGCCTTCGGTAACATCCGCGCCTGCCGCAATACTCAAAACCGGTAGATCACTATCATCGTTAACTGTAACCGATGCTGAACGGGACCCGCCAGTGACGTATCCTTGACCAACGTTGAGTGTTACTGTTACCGATCCATCAGGCTCACCGAGAGTATCATCAATAGTCGGTATGGTAATGGTTGCTGTGCTGGTGTTGAGGTTGAGGGTTTTAGTGCCGGTGGTGACGAAATCGCCGTCTTGTGCTACAGTGTAGCTGACTGTGACTGCTGTTGAGGGTGCTTGATCAGCGGTTACTGTGAAAACCGCGTCTGTTCCTTCAGTGACTGTTGTGCTGCCTCCAACACCTAAACTCAATGTCGGTACTATTTTGAATATTGGTGACAATCCGTAGAAAGGATGCTGCTCAGCAGAACTAGCAAGAGTTTCATCTAGCGGACCGCGATCCCAGGCTTCGCCGCCTGCTGTTAATGCTCCACCCGCGCCGACTACTACCTGCCCGGTTGACCCTAAATACAGTCCACCAGAATCTGTTCTAGTGCGGCACTCATTGTTAATACCCGTGAACGGAGCTGCTAACGAAGACTTTAATTCGCCTGTTTCTAGTTTGATCCTGCCTGAATGGAAATCGTTTTCTTCCCAGCCACCGATGCGCTGCTCCTGACAAAACACGCTGTGACTATCAGCAATCCGGTTACCGTTAAGCCAAAACACCGCAGGGCCTGTACTCCCCAAACCGAGACGTTGACGAGCGTGCGCGTTCTGGGTAGAACCTAATACTTTGAAATGACCAATAAACGATTTCAATGCTTCAGGACCACGCTCAATCAAAGCTTTCTGCACGAAATCATCATAATCAGTAATATCGGTCGAAGACGCGTCCCGTGTCTGTGATGTCTTGAACAGCAACCGGAATTCATCATCATAAGACAATCCCGCAGGCCGCAAACCCCAATCATAAGGAACCTGCACCACACCAGTCTCATCATCAACTACCACAAAACGCGCGGAGCCATCCCACAAAAGCTTCCCGCTTACACCAGTAACACTCGGTGCACGCGCACCAGTATCGAAACCAATCGTCACCACCGGTGAACGTCTATCAGTATTCGCAATCGCAGAATATTCAAGAGTCGCCGTTTGAGCACCAGCGGAGAAAACTAAACGAGGTTCAATCAAACTATCAGAACCACTAGTGCTCAACGACACACCAGCCTGCGAAACCGGATCCAACACCAACGAAAAATCATCTGCCGTAGCACCTGAAACTGACAACGGAACCTCAACACTCTCACCAGCCGTCAAAACCCGACCCAACCCCACAGTGACCGTTTTCGTGCCAGCATCCTCAACAATATCACCCGACGACGCAGAAAGCAAAACACACAAATCACTAGAATCACCACTCACAGAAACATCATCAGCCATAGCCACACTACGACTATCACTACCCGCCGTATTTCTCGCACGAACCAAAACATCATAAACCCCAGCAGACAACCCATCGAAAACAACCATCAAACTAGACAAATCCGTAACAATACTCTGCCGCCGCTCAACACACCCCGCCCCAGAAACTTTCAACAAAGACACAACATACTCAAACACAGCATCATGCCCCTGATTCGCTGGAACCTCCCAAGACACCGACACCCGATTAGCAACACTCACATCCGTCACAACACTCCTCGGAGCCGCTGGCGGATCTGGGTCGTTATCGCTAATTGTAACCGATGCTGAACGGGACCCGCCAGTGACGTATCCTTGACCAACGTTGAGTGTTACTGTTACCGATCCATCAGGCTCACCGAGAGTATCATCAATAGTCGGTATGGTAATGGTTGCTGTGCTGGTGTTGAGGTTGAGGGTTTTAGTGCCGGTGGTGACGAAATCGCCGTCTTGTGCTACAGTGTAGCTGACTGTGACTGCTGTTGAGGGTGCTTGATCAGCGGTTACTGTGAAAACCGCGTCTGTTCCTTCAGTGACTGTTGTGCTGCCTCCAACACCTAAACTCAATGTCGGTACTATTTTGAATATTGGTGACAATCCGTAGAAAGGATGCTGCTCAGCAGAACTAGCAAGAGTTTCATCTAGCGGACCGCGATCCCAGGCTTCGCCGCCTGCTGTTAATGCTCCACCCGCGCCGACTACTACCTGCCCGGTTGACCCTAAATACAGTCCACCAGAATCTGTTCTAGTGCGGCACTCATTGTTAATACCCGTGAACGGAGCTGCTAACGAAGACTTTAATTCGCCTGTTTCTAGTTTGATCCTGCCTGAATGGAAATCGTTTTCTTCCCAGCCACCGATGCGCTGCTCCTGACAAAACACGCTGTGACTATCAGCAATCCGGTTACCGTTAAGCCAAAACACCGCAGGGCCTGTACTCCCCAAACCGAGACGTTGACGAGCGTGCGCGTTCTGGGTAGAACCTAATACTTTGAAATGACCAATAAACGATTTCAATGCTTCAGGACCACGCTCAATCAAAGCTTTCTGCACGAAATCATCATAATCAGTAATATCGGTCGAAGACGCGTCCCGTGTCTGTGATGTCTTGAACAGCAACCGGAATTCATCATCATAAGACAATCCCGCAGGCCGCAAACCCCAATCATAAGGAACCTGCACCACACCAGTCTCATCATCAACTACCACAAAACGCGCGGAGCCATCCCACAAAAGCTTCCCGCTTACACCAGTAACACTCGGTGCACGCGCACCAGTATCGAAACCAATCGTCACCACCGGTGAACGTCTATCAGTATTCGCAATCGCAGAATATTCAAGAGTCGCCGTTTGAGCACCAGCGGAGAAAACTAAACGAGGTTCAATCAAACTATCAGAACCACTAGTGCTCAACGACACACCAGCCTGCGAAACCGGATCCAACACCAACGAAAAATCATCTGCCGTAGCACCTGAAACTGACAACGGAACCTCAACACTCTCACCAGCCGTCAAAACCCGACCCAACCCCACAGTGACCGTTTTCGTGCCAGCATCCTCAACAATATCACCCGACGACGCAGAAAGCAAAACACACAAATCACTAGAATCACCACTCACAGAAACATCATCAGCCATAGCCACACTACGACTATCACTACCCGCCGTATTTCTCGCACGAACCAAAACATCATAAACCCCAGCAGACAACCCATCGAAAACAACCATCAAACTAGACAAATCCGTAACAATACTCTGCCGCCGCTCAACACACCCCGCCCCAGAAACTTTCAACAAAGACACAACATACTCAAACACAGCATCATGCCCCTGATTCGCTGGAACCTCCCAAGACACCGACACCCGATTAGCAACACTCACATCCGTCACAACACTCCTCGGAGCCGCTGGCGGCTGCCTAAACGACCAAGGATTGGGTAACTCAGCAATAATCTCAGCCACCTTTGCATCTAGTTTCTTCTTTTTATCATCCTCAGAAATACCCTGCTGATTCCTCACACCTTGAAGAATCTTTCCAAACCTTGTGATCTGAAGCGGATTTGCATATTCACGACCGGCAAGACCGTTGAACCCTTGCAGCGCTTGGTATGCGATGTCTGCTTTCCTTACAGCGCTTGATCCGAAAGTATGATCCAGAACCCACTTCCATACAGTATTTAGTTCAGAAGTTTGCCAAATACCATCACTGCCTTGAAACCTATCATAAAAATATTTAGGAACTGTGCCCTTGAAAATCTCATCATACAATTTGAATAATGCCTTGTCCGTGCTCTGAGGATATATTTTGCAGATACTAAAATATATCCCTTCGTATTTTTTGTTGGAGATAGCCTCTAGAGCTGAATTAGCGGCAAGATCTGCATAGAACTCATCAGTAGGGGGGCTCGTAGGATTGTCCCCACATGAGGCGAATTTTGCATTTGATCTGCGTAACTCTTCGAGGTATAGGAGTCCGATAGCTATACCAAGCGTGATACCCTCATCGGCTGGGAGTAGTTCTCGAGCTTCTCTAGTCATGGAGTTCTTTCCGTCAGGGCCGGTTAAGTAAATATGAAACATTTCATGAGCACGAACATGACCGTCATCAGTCGCGATTTCAGTTATTCTGTAGTTTATGCCATCCCCTGGAAAACTCCAATGGAATCCGCCATACTCCCACAGTGATCTGGTAACCCAACCTGCTGCCCCAGCAGAAGGCGGCTGTAATCTTACTTTACGATATGTGGAGCTTCCATCTACGAACGGTACTTTATTCCATGCCTGCCGTATCCATGGCACTGTGTCTTCCGCTTGCGTAACAATGTCCTCACTAAAAAGATGTAGCTGCTGATTGGCAGTCAGCGGTGTTGCCGTCACTACTGTTGACGACGCGCTCAAACTACTAGTTCCGTAACGCGTGAAAACTCGAATATCATAAGTTGTGCCATTCGTCAAAAGACCATCGGTTGGAGTTCCGATCTGATAGTTGATCGTAGAAGCTCCATCCACATCATGATGCGATGCCGACGACCAGTCAGGAGCACTCGCCTCACGCCACTGCACCCGATAACCGGTAGGCGAACCCGTAGTCACCTCATCCCAAGAAACCTTCAAAATCTTGCCGCCCTCACGCAGTTTCCTTTTTCCATTCTGATCTGGATCAGTAAGGCCAACCTCAGCAAAAATCTTGAATCCGCCAAGCTCCACCTGCACATTCGACGGTGCTGGCGGCACCTGAGGTGTCTGAGATGATGCTGAGGACATCAAAACAATCTGCAACAGCACCAACACCAACCCGAACGCACTTACTCTCAGGCCCAAGTGAAAGACCCGGCGTGCCCGACGGTCATCAAAACCAGCCAGATTCAAGTAACGAGTCCTCTTCACGAAAGCACCCACACTACCAGAAAGGCAAGTTCTTCGCCTCCCCCCGCGCTTTTGAAGCGGCGGCTGATGAGGCTCAGGGCCAGTCGTGGTTGTCGGGATGTTCATAACAAACACTGGATCATAACCGTTGAGAGAGTTTGAGTTGTGAGCGCCTAGTCCGGGAATCCTGCCTCGGTCGCTAAACGCGCCAAAATCGTCGCCGACGACGAGTCCTCAGCCGGTTTCAAAATCACCGTGTTACCCCACGCCAGAGCTGGAGCGACTTTCTAACTCTCAAGCATCAAAGGGAAGTTCCACGGAGAGATCGCGCCGACCATACAGCCGGTTCGTAACGGGTGTAAGCGTGATGCCCTCCCTCAGTTGGATACATCTCAGAAGGGGTCAAACGTGCATGATCCGCAAAGAACCGGAAGTTCTGTGCAGCACGCGGCACATCTTTGGACAGCATCGCCTTAAGCGGCTTACCCATGTCAGCAGAGTCAGCGGCTGCGAGTTCGTCTGCATTCGCCTCAATCAGGTCAGCGAGGCGATGCATAAGCGCCCCTCGCTCTGTGTAGCTCATGCGAGCCCAAGGCCCCTCGTCGAAAGCAGTCCGAGCAGCGGTAACAGCGGCATCAACATCGCTACGACTCGACAAGACAACCATGTCGTGGGGCTCCTGAGTCCAAGGGTCGATGGTCTCGAACGTTGCTGCATTCGCTGCTTCACGAGCTTCGCCGTTAACCCAGTTAGTAATCATCTCAGGTGCCTTTCGCTAGGTCAGCTGCGATCTGAATGATCTGATCTTCTTGACCGCCGACCAGCTTCCGCTTGCCGCATTCCATCAAAATGTCGGCACCAGACACGCCGTAGCGCTCAGCCGCACGGTATGCGTGCTTCAAAAAGCTTGAATAGACACCGGCATATCCCATGACCAACGCAAGCCGATCAAGCACGCACTCATCGTCCATGATCGGTCGGACGACATCCTCAGCAGCATTGATCATCATCATGACATCAAGACCTGTACGGATGCCGAGTCGATCAGCGACCGCAGCCAGCGCCTCACAGCTGGTGTTGCCCGACCCTGCTCCGAAACGACGGGTAGATCCGTCTACCTGCACAGCCCCGGCGCGGATCGCTTCGATCGTGTTAGCCAACGAAAGCGAAAGGTTCTCGTGTCCGTGGAAGCCGACCTGAGCACTGCCAGCAAGTTCCGCAACCACAGCAGCGACACGATCACTTGCATCCTCAAGGATCATCGCTCCAGCAGAGTCAACAACATAGACACACTGACAACCTGCCTCGGCCATGATCCGAGCCTGACTAGCGAGAGCGTCAGGGCTCACAGTATGTGCCATCATCAAAAAGCCGACCGTCTCAAGACCGATCTCGCGAGCTAAAGCGAAATGCTGCTGAGAAATATCAGCCTCGGTGCAATGGGTTGCTACCCGCACGATTGAGACACCCAGATCACGGATCGCCATAATGTCGTCTTTGGTGCCAACCCCAGGCAGCATCAGAGCAGCGATGCGGGCATTGCGGGACTCATCAACCGCCGCTTTCATCAAGACCCGCTCATCAACCAACGAATGTCCGTAGTTATAAGACGATCCCCCGAGCCCATCACCGTGGGTGACCTCAATTACCGGCATCCCCGCATCATCAAGTGCTCGCACGATGCTTCGGACATGCACTTCGGTGAACTGGTGACGCTTCGCATGCGAGCCGTCACGCAGACTCGTGTCAGTAACCCGCACATCAAGTTCATTAGAAAATGGCATCAGGTGGCCTCCTTCACCAAAGCGAGCGCCAACTCTTCACCGACCTTCGTGGCAGCCGCCGTCATAATGTCTAGATTCCCGGAGTACGGTGGCAAAAAATCTCCAGCTCCTTCGACCTCCACGAAGACAGCCACACGTCCATTGCCTCTGCCTGGCAGCGGATCTTCGAACTGCGGATCGGCAGTGAGCCGATAGCCAGGCACATAGCTTTGCACCATCTTCACGGTTTCGTGGATCGATTCAGTGATTTTGGCAGTGTCAGCATCTGCGGGGATTGAGCAAAAGATCGTGTCACGCATGATCAGCGGCGGCTCGGCAGGGTTCAAGATGATGATGGCCTTACCTCGCGTCGCGGCACCAATCTCTTCGACCGCTGCGGCTGTGGTGCGTGTGAACTCGTCAATGTTCTGCCGAGTGCCGGGGCCTGCGGATCGCGATGAGACGGTTGCAACGATCTCCGCGTACTCAACATCAGCCACCTTTGATACTGCATGAACGATCGGGATGGTTGCCTGACCGCCACAAGTCACCATGTTCACGTTGGGTTCGCGCAGATGCTTGTCAAGGTTTGCTGTCGGCACGACGAAGGGACCCCGGGCCGCGGGAGTGAGATCAACGGCTCGAAGGCCAGCCTCTAGGTAACGTGGGGCGTTGCGGTCATGCACATGTGCTGAAGTCGCTTCAAAAACGAGATCGGGGAGTTCGGACTGTCCAAGCAGCCAGTCGATGCCCTCATGGGAGGCTTCGAGACCTTCCTCGCGGGCCCGACGCAAGCCTTCACTTTCGGGGTCTGCACCCACAACCCAGCGAAGTTCAATATGGTCAGACCTCAGCAGCTTGTACATCAGGTCGGTGCCAATGTTGCCTGACCCTACGATCGCAGCAGTAGCCGAGGAAGCAGCCGAGGGTGCAGTCATAACTGATCCTCTGACCGTGGCTTTAGGTATGTGGTCACGGTGCCGAGATCTCCTAAGTCGGCGACCACAGTCTCGCCTTCGGACAAGGAATGCATCGGGCCTAGCGCCCCCGTCATCACTACATCTCCCGCTGTGAGCGGCGTGCCTCGGTTACACATCGTGTCGGCCAGCCAGCGAGCGGCCTGCAGGGGATGGCCGAGACAGGCGGCCCCTTCACCGGTTGAGACCTCCACATCGTTGATACGCATCGACATGGTCAACGCCCGCAGGTCAACACGGTCAAGTGGCACCGGTTGACCGCCTAACACATATACGCCGCAACTCGCGTTGTCGGCCACAGTGTCAACAATGCGAATGTCCCAGTCAACTATTCGACTATCAACAACCTCAATCGACGCAAGCGCATACGCAGTCGCGGCGATGATGTCGTTGAAGGAATGCTCACCCTTGTTGAGGTCATGTTCTAAAACGATGGCGACCTCAGCCTCAGCCCGGGGCTGTATGAGACGGTCAGCCGAGATTTCGATGCCGTCGCCGTACTCCATATCAACGAACAGCGTGCCGAAATCGGGCTGGTCAACTCCGACCTGTGCCATCACCGCTTTGGAGGTGAGACCAATTTTTCTGCCGCTGATTCGACGCCCAGACTCTACTGCCAAGACCGTGTTGTGATCCTGAACTGCGTTCGCAATATCTATGTCGTTGTCTGTGCCCAGAATCGTCCTAACCGGCGAGCAAGGCACACCTGACTCTGCCGCCTTCCGCAGCTGTGCAGCCGCTTCGGTGACACGAGTGTCGGCGGTCATCGGCCGGGTGCCGGAGTCGTGGCTTCATCGGGTTGATGTGCCACAGTTCTCGATTCTGCGGCTCTTGCTTCTGCGGCTAGGCGTGCTTGCTTGTCGGCCAGCAGTTCGCCACCAGCCATGAAGTCAGTGTTCGGGAACTCCGAAATCCAAACCCGAACCGATTCGCGGGGTGCGCCGAGATGATCAACCATGGCTTCAGTAATGGCATCCATAAGCGCCCGTTTCTGTTCTGGGCTACGGCCTTCGGCTAAATGCACGTTTACTAGAGGCATGATGTCATCTCTCCGCCACGGATCGATACTGGATCTAAGTGGGAGTAGAGGGCACGCGCTCGGGTTCCAGCGCCTAGCGGCTTAGCGTCGGTGGGGGCACCCGCCAGGATGGTCCAACCGGCCTGTAGTTTCTGGCCGTGCCTGCCGAGATGGTTAGCGAGCAGAGCGACACACTGAGCTGGATCACCAAGCAGCGCCGCTCCTGTAGCGGTTGCTGCGACCTCTCCGTCAAGCTCAAAAACGCACTCAATCGCGATGAGATCAACATCGCGAGGGCTGATGCCGTTGGAACCGATCGCAACCCGTGCCGCTGAGGTGTTATCAGCGACGACATCAGGCAGCGTGAAAGAGAAAGCCTCATATCTAGAGTCGATCACTTCGATTCCGCCGGTGACGGACTTCGTAGCATCAAGGATGTCCTCACCTGTCACGCCTGGGCCTGCGAGATCTTCACCCAGAACGAACACGAACTCGGGCTCGCAGCGGGGATGGATCAACTCGCCAAGGTCAACCTCACTAGAAGCGTCAAGCACCGACGACTCAAGCACCCAGCCGTAAACCGGTTCGGTTACACCCATCTGTTGCTGCTTCGCGATTGATGTCAAGCCGAGCTTCGCTCCCGCGAGCCGGTCACCACGACTGAGGTGAAGTTCCAGTAGTGCCGCCTGCACGGCGTAAGCGTCGTCAATACTTAGTTCATCGACCTGCTTGGTGATGGCTTTCACTGGTGAACGGTTATCAACGCCAGCAAGCAGGTAAGCCGCCCAAGCGGCGTGGTCGATTGATGTCACGATCCCTCCAGAGCCTCTCGCTCTGCGGCAGCATCAATGTGCAGTTGCTTCATCTCTTCAGCGATCGGGCTGTAACGCATGGAGCCGTCGTTGATCCAGTCGATAGCAAATCCGGCACCTCGACCGAACTTCGAGCGTTCAAGCGGAAGCTTGATCACATCGTGAGGCTCTCGGACAACCGCAACCGGATCCTCTCCCCGCCTGACGGCCTCTATGGCTTCTTTGAACATTCGTCGGCACGCGAGTATCCCAACATCGCTTTTGGTGATCTTCTCATTAACCCGGTCCGCGATCAGGCCTTGAGTAACCCAAGCCATCACGTCCTGGCCTTCGATGTAGTCAACGATGTGACGGCCTCGGTCATCAATCCACTGGTATTCGTAATCAACGACTGGTAGGTCTTCACCGAACTCCAAACCGTCGGGCGCATGCACCGTGTAAAACAAAGCCCAAGTGTGAGTGTCATCCACCGGCACACGTATCTGCATCTGGTAAACGCCGTTGCCACCGACCCACATTTTGTAAGGGAACACCAGCGGATGACCGATCTTCCAGTCGTCGCTGTCCTCGGACTGACCTTCAAGCAGGCGTCGTTTGATAATGCCGTGATCGAACGGGTCGAAAGCTACCTTCTCGTGCTTGTTGGCAACGAACGATTCCGGCATCGGGGTTCCCTGCTGGCGAGCGATGAACTCGAAATAGTTGCCATGGAGCGCTTCGACATGGTAGGGATCAACGGAGTTCTCCATGATCTGTAGCCAGTTGCACGGCAACATGCTGTGACCTATATCTCGGTAGCCGTTCATTACGTAAGCCTCGTAACGGGGAAGCTCTGGTGCTGTGCCCTCGCCCACATAAACCCACACCATTCCGCCCAGCAGCTGCGCTTTGCCGGATCGGACACCACATCCGGCTCTGAACTTCGGTGAAGAGTCCGGCTCAGCCAAGATCTCAACGCATTCCCCAGCGGTGTTGAACAACCATCCGTGGTAACTGCAACGCAAGCCAGCATCCTCAACGATGCCGTAGGCAAGCGATGCACCACGGTGAGGGCAGCGCTCATCCACGATGCCGTAGTCACCCGACGAGGTCTTGAACACTGCCCAGTTCTCACCCAATAGACGGACTTCTTTGACAGGGAACTCATCAAGCTCACGCTCAAAAGCCACTGGATACCAATAGTGCCGCAGCACGTCACCCATAGGTGTGCCGGGACCTACCCGAGTGAGTTCGTCGTTGTCTTGTTGCGTCATCATTGCGATGCTCCCTTCGAATACAACGACAACTCAGTCAAGGATGGTTACAGTGCCTGCGGATCCGTCAACACGGATCCGGTCACCGGTGGAGATCGTGTTGGTGCCGAAACCGGTGCCGGTTACTGCAGGAACGCCATACTCACGACACACGATGGCTGCGTGGCTCATCATGCCGCCGATGTCAGTAACGCAGGCCCGTATCTTGGGAAAGACCGGTGCCCAACTCGGCGCAGTGATAGGAGCGACAAGGATCTCGCCGTCTTGGAGGTCTCCGACCTCTTCGGGTGAGAAGACAAGGCGAGCGATCCCTTCGGCGACACCAGGTGATGCAGCCATACCGGTGATCCCATCATCGCTGCCGCTGCCCAGCCAAGACGCAACTGACTCACTGGTAATGCCCCACAACATGATGGTGAAAGGCTCAGTGATGACCTCAGGTGGTTCGCCGAGAGCCTTGGGTGCTTTCCAGTCAGAAAGTTTGGCGTGGATGCAGCGACGTCGCTCGACTATCGGCCCCCACTTGGCGGCGCTCACAGTCGGAGCGTTCACAGCCCAGTTGGCGTAGTAATCCCACAGGATCTGATCAACCTCATCAGGGCGCACAAACAGCAGATCGTCGTCTTCGGTGAGCAGCCCGTCTTTGGCCAGAGTGGCACCCAGTTCGCGCACTTTCTGCCACACAACCGACATCGTCCAGTGCTCAATGTAGAAGTTGTGGTTCTCAACGTAAGGGAACACAACCCTCGCCAAGCCGAGCTTGGAGTCAAAAGCTTCTCGCTGCTCATCGCTGCTGAGCAGATCACGGTATTCGGCGACGATCCGGTCTCGTTCAGCGGTGATGGCCTCAATCGGCCGGGTTATGTCTTCGCCAGCCTCGATCTTGGCGATGTAGTCACGGATGAAGCTGTAAGGGATTGACCGCTCTTCTTTCCAGATCTTGTCGAAATGGTAGAAACCGTTCCCAGACGTGAAGTTGAACCACGGATTTTCTACTGCATCCCAAGCGGCTTGCCATTGGGCACCAGCGGCACCATCAAGTGAAACGGTGTCTGGGTCGTCGAAGGCACGGGCGATACCGAGATCGATCGCCTTGCGGGCGAGTGCCTTGAGTTCTTCGTTCGGACGAAACAAGTCAACATCAACTCCTGCGACCATTTTGGCAATCCCGAGGTCAGGGATTGAGGGGAACACCTCCTTACAAAAACCAAAGAAATCCAGATAGGCGGCGTAGCCGAGATTCAAGAACTCGAAGTGATAGTTCCAAGCCTCAAGCACGAGATCACGAAACTGGTGGTACGACTTGAGCAACTCAAAGCCGCTACCAAGACCTACTCCACCGGTGACGACCTCAAGGTCTTCCATCTCCGGCAGCGGACTGAAATTCAGAGCTTCAATGCGAGTAATCGTGTTTTTGACTTTGTCTAGCCAGCGATCATAGAGGTCGTTCCAGTTACCGAAGTAAAAACCGGCCCGTTCCATGAACTGAGGAACGCGATCCTCAATCTTCGAAGGGTCAACCCCAACCGGGGACAAATAGGCGTAGCCGTAGAGGATTCGGAAGTCGACTCCATCAGCAGGCGGGATTCGGTAGTGCCGGCTGTTCATCTGGCTCAACGATGCGAGCGCAACCTCGAAGAAGTATGCGTCCCAAGGGGTCAGCGCGTGACCCCAGTGCATCGAATCCCAGAACCAGAACCGGTTGTCCTCATAATCTCGCCGGGCCTCCCCGAATGATGAGGAGGGCGGATAAAGATCCTCCCAGCCGTCAACTCCTTCGGGTCCTTTAACCTCAAAGGGACTCTCAAAACGATTAGCTGTCATGGCTTCTCCTTGTTTTCGTTGTTCTGGGATGTTCGTTGTTTGTTCGCTGTTTCGGGACATCTGTTGACTTGAGTTGACCTGAAGTGGTGTTTGTAGTGAGTGCTAGGTGTCGGATCTTTTATGCAGCGGCGACACGAGAGTCGATACGATTGATGCCATTGAGTCGGTTCCGCTACTGTGCAATGGCTGAGTTTGCTTGCGCGACCACACCGTCTCGGGCCTGCTCTGCAGCATCAGCACATTCTCACCTTCGGGCAGATGCCGATCAATCGCCCATTCGACATCCTGCGGGCAGCCATAGTGTTTCTCGGCACGGCGTGCTAGCTGAGCAATAGACACCAACTCCGCATCGGTCACAGACGCCTGAGACTGCCGGTCGGGTTCGATCTCGACCTTCTCAACAACGCCGGTATCGGTAAGGCGGTACTCGACGAGTTTGGTGGAGATGTCACGTTTGACCACCTCGTGAAGGACTTTGTCAACGAGGAAGTTGTCGGGTGTGACTTCACCGGACACTACGGCCTCGCCGAGACCCCATGATGCATCAATAGCCACCTGCGAACGGTCTCCGTTCGACGGATTAAGAGTGAAAGCCACGCCCGACGAGATCGGATCAACCATCTTCTGAACGCCTACCGACATCGCTATCGGGTGTTTGAGATAACCCATCTGGTGGCGGTAGGCGATAGCCCGATCAGTGAACAGCGACGACCAGCACCGTTGGGTGTGCTCCATAACGGACTCGGCACCGCAAATCCAAAGGTAGGTGTCCTGCTGTCCGGCGAAGCTGGCGTCGGGTAAGTCCTCCGCAGTCGCGGATGATCTCACCGCTACAGGGAGATTCTCAAGGCCGCAATGCGTGCATAGATTCTCATAGGCGACACTCAGAGCATCAACGACGGTTTCGGGTGTCGGGGAACTCTCGATCCGAGCCCTGATCTGGTTAGATACGTCAACGTTTTGTGCGTAGTCGCTGTGATCAAGGCCGCGCAGCAGGCTGTTGACATCGTCTACGAGACCAGAATCCTGCCAGATCATGGCGTATGCCTCGACCGTGAGCGCAAAACCGGGCGGCACCGGCATCTCGGCGCGCATCATCTCGCCGAGACTCGCGTTTTTGCCTCCCACTAGTGGTTTCTGTTCAGGCTCATAACGGTCGTACCAGACGATGAGGTCGTTCATTATGTCGCTCACCAACCTCGCCGTAAAAGAACCGACCGTTGGCAACTCTTGAGCCCAGTCGATGATCGGGCAGGCTTCACACATCGCATCTTCGGTGTCCTTCATCCCCTGAGACTGAGTCACGGAATCCAGTCCATTGGTCATCTATCGACCATTGCGGGAACTGGTCCACGTCGGGGACTTTCACTTCCTGCACACGATTGCGATAAGCAATCGTGGCATCGCGGCCTCCCTGCGTCCAAGGCGTGTCTCCAAGCAGTTTCACTCGGACATGCTCAGTGTTGTAGGGCTCGCCTGGGTCATAGCCCAGAGCCGAGACAGCGAACGCTCTAATACAACCGGAGTGCGAGGCGATGGCCAAGCGGGCACCAGGAAACTCCGCAGACAGGCGGTTGATCCCCGCCCAGAACCGGCGCACGGTCATCGACGGCGGCTCAAAATGGATTAGCGGGACTGTTAGCCAGTGCTGTATCGGATCACCGCCACCTTGCTGCGTGCGCCAGAAGCGATCCATCTCTACTAGCCACAACGGTCGATCTCCTGCTGCGGTGCGCTCATGTCCTTCAAGCAGGGCGCTGTACTGGCGAAATGCGGCGGTTACATCCTTCAAACCGTCAGGAGCAACGAAAGCAAAGTTGCGGAACTCATCGGCAGGTTCGGGCTCAATGATCGTGACATCTTTTTCGTATTGTGTGATGCCATCCACAAGACCTCGATGGATCTGATGAGCAGTCTCGGCCGCCCGGTTGGTCGCCGCATGACGAAACACGACAGTCTCTCCAGACTTGACACGCCGAGCCAGCGTTCGCCCATATGTGTGCGACTGCCAAGCACCCTGAGGAGTCAGCCCAGAGTCAGTCGAGTAACCCTGGGTTTCACCGTGGCGGATCAGATAGACATCGTTGAGGATCTGGCGGGCCGACGAAGGCGGTGCGGAAACCTCCTTGTTGCGGTTGTCTTCGGTAAGTGCCTGCTGGGTTGCTAGGTCAGCGCGTTGCCACAACGGAGTGTCTGCAGGCTGCGCAGTTGAGCGTTCACGGAAACGTTTCAGATAAATCGGCAGACTCGACACTGCATCGCTGTCCTCGGATGTTTCTTCTGTTTCTTCAAGCGTTGATCCGCGGTGACGCTCACGGAACCGGGCCAGATACAGCGGAGCGTCGAAACGGTCGCTGCTTGTAGGGGGCTGACTGCCGTTGCTGATCATGGACAATCCCTGCTGCTGTCCGGGTCCGCAACGATGCCCCAAGGTGTGAGAAAGTCGCGGCGGCTCATGAATGCACCGACATAAATCTCTGGTCAACCTGACCCCGGTAGGAAAAGATCGCTCTTCCCATTTCGGCTTCGGTCCAGGTGGTTGGCTCGTCGTCTGGATCGAACTGGTAACCACCGGTGTAAACCTCGTTGCGGTTCCCGGCCGGGTCAAAGAAATACAGGCCACAACCCCGGGTGGCACCATGGCGTGTTGGGCCAGCGTCAATAGTGACACCGTGATAAGTGCAGACATCGGCTGCTGTGCGCAAGTCGTTCCACTCGTCAACCCAATAAGCCAAATGATGGAAGCCCCCGTCGGGGCCAGTCAAGAACGCGACGTCGTGAGCGGTGTGGCTGCGCTCAAGAAAAGTTACGAGTTGATGCCCGTCGTCAGCGAGGATCTGCTCGGTCAGTCGAAACTCTAAGACATCCTGAAAAAACTTGGTAGCTCCGTCAACATCTTCACAAAGTAGGAAGATGTGATCAATACGCGGTGGATGGATGCCGACGAGATGGTCCGGAGCAGGCGGCGGATTGATCAAAGGCAGGCCGTTGCCTACCTGCGTCATCCCATGCTCAAGTTCGACGATGTGACCGCTCGGTGCAAGGAATCGCAGCGTCGTGCCGGAGCCAGCGGCTACCTCATTGGGCTCAAACCACTCCACTGCAAGCCCGGCCTCAGCAACCCGTCCAGCGAGTCGGTCTAACTCAGAACGCTCAATGACTTTGAACGTCAGGCTTTCAAGCCCATAGGTCGGTGCTTTGCGGAGTATCAGCGAATGATGTTGATGCTCGTCCCAGCCCTTCAGGTAGGCACGCTCAGCTTCCTCACCGGTGACGATCAGTCCGACAACTTCTGCGTAGTAGGCAAGCGCCAGTTCGAGATCAGGAACCCGCACCGTCGCGTGCGAGAGCCGCAAGATCCCCGGCGAGTTCGAGGTCATGTATGCACCGTTGCGAAGCGCTCATTAAGAACGCCCTCGTAGTAGAAGACCGCACGGCCAGCCCGGTCATCAGTCCATGTGATCGTCGGAAAATCTGGATCGGGCCGATAACCGCCGGAGAAGACTTCGTTGCGAGTACCCATCGGATCAAAGAAGTAGATCGTGCTGCCGCGAGTGAGACCGTGACGTGTAGGCCCGACATCAATAGTGACACCGTGATAAGCCAGCAGATCAGCAGCCCGTCGCACATGATCCCAGTCGTCAAGCCAGAACGCAAAATGATGCAGTGCCCCATTGGGTCCGCTGACGAACGCTATGTCGTGGGGTTTCGCCGATCTTTCCAGGAAGGCAATCGTTTGATGCCCGCCGCCGTCAAGGAGCTGCTCGGTAAGGCGGAAGTCGAGCACATCCTCAAAGAAGCGGGCAGCCTCTGCTACCTCCTCGGCATGAACTAGCAAATGATCAATACGCGGCGGTGCGATCCCTTGCAGATCAGGCACTATCGGCGGTGGGTTCAACAACGGCAAGCGTGAGCCGACTTTCTCTACATCATGAACCAGCTCCATCTCATGGCCTGACGGGACTTCAAAGCGGATTGATTCGCTTTGGCCGATCTCCTCACCGACACTGACTCGTCGTACCGGCGAGCCAGCTCGCTCAATACGAGTCTCGAATGCATCAAGATCACCGGGCTGATCAAGCTTGAAGGAGAACCTGTCGATCCCCACCCGAGTGTCATGGCGAATCGCTAGGCAGTGATGATCTCGCTCGTCCCAGCCTTTAAGGAATACCCGCTCACCGGTTTCGTCTCTGGTTCGGGCACTGATGTCAAGGCCGAGGACTTCTGTGTAGTAGGCGGTGGCCAGCTCAAGGTCTGGTGCAGTGATGTCTACGTGACTTAGGCGCAGTATCCCCACGCGGCTGACAATAGTTGTGATTGTTGCCGCTGGTAAAATACTATCCCGCTTTGCGGGAAGAGCTTATACTTGGGCGATGTCCCGCAATCGGCTGACCTCTGTTGCTGGAGCGGCTACGGTGCTTAAAACTTTCACGGCTGCTCGGCCGGACTGGGGTGTAACTGATCTCGCTGCACATCTAGGCAAGTCCACGTCGTCGGTGCATCGCATACTCAGCACACTCGCGGATGAGAAGTTGCTCGAACAGGATCCAGAGACGGGACGCTACAAGCTCGGGTTGGTGCTTTATGAACTAGCGGCTGCGGTGCCGTCGCAGCGAACGTTGCAGGATGCGGTGCTGTTGCCGATGACCGACTTGCGCAACGCTACTCGTGAAACCGTTCAGGTTGGAGTGCTCGACGGACGTCATGTGATCTACGTTGAGCGACTCAACAGCCCTCACAGCCTAAGGTTTTTCAGCGAATTCGGACGCCGGGCCGATGCTCACTGCACTGCGACAGGCAAGGCGTTGTTGGCGTATACGCCGATCACGCGTGTGGAGACACTGCTCAAAGGGTGGGACTTGCCGCGACGCACCGAGCACACGATTACCGATCACAGTGCCTTCAAGGCCGAACTGAAACGGATACGGCGAAAGGGATTCGCTACCAACCGGCACGAGTCAGCGGTCGGAGTGGTCTCCATAGCAGCCCCGATCCGCGACCAAAAAAGGACAGCCGTCGCCGCAATCAGTGTCGCTGGTCCAGCCGAGCGGTTAGACGAACGCAAAGAGAATATCGCGCAAGCGGTCACTCACATGGCTCTCGCGGCCTCGCGCCGTCTCGGTTTTACGCTAAGCAGTTGATTGGGATATCCCGTAATGCGGGACACAGTATGACAGTGCTGCAAGCATCTGCGGTAGCGTCACTGCGATGGTGCTCTACCACGCCTGAGACGCAACAATCGCGAGCGCACACGACACACCAATGAAGCAGCGAAACTACGACGTTCTCCTCTTGGATTTTGGTGGCGTGTGCCTCCTCAATCCGGTGGAGTTGCACCATGTCACCGAGAAGCGGCTTGGACTTCTACCGGGAACCTTGAAATGGATGGGGCCTCTTGATCCCGGCACCGATCCAGCCTGGCAAGCAATGGTCGCGGGCAAGGGCATGACCGAACGCGAGTATTGGGCTGAGCGCGCCGCCGAGGTCGGGAAATTGGCGGGCATTGCACTGTCGCTAACTGACTACATGCGGCTGATGTATGAGCCTGCGCGTTCTGAGCTGGTTCGTCCGCAAGCGGTAGCTGTGGCAAATCGTGCCCGCGCTGCTGGCTTGGGGGTATCAATCCTGTCAAATGACTTGCGCGCTTTTCATGGGTCGCAGTGGGAGCGCGGCATCAAGTTCCTCCAAGAAGTTGACCACATCATCGATTGCTCCGAGACGAACATTCTCAAGCCTGATCCGCGGGCATACGAGCGAGCTATTGAGATCATCTCAGCTTCGCCCGAAAGAGTGCTGTTCATCGATGACCAGCCACGCAACGTTGAGGGCGCTATCGCTGCTGGACTTGACGGTAGATGGTTCGACATAGCCAAAGCGGCTCAGTCTTGGTGCAAGATCGCCGACACACTCGAACTCAAATGATCTGTGTTGCTGAACTATCCGTCTGAACCATCCGAACCGTCCGGCGGACAGCCACCACATCAGTCCATCACCACAAGTACCGTCGCTGCAAGGAGAATCTCATGACAGCAGCCACCACGATTGACTCTGCCACGGTTGACATGATCGCTCAAGAACTGCGCCGGGCCGAACTTGACCGCGGTTGGTGTGAACTCCCGTCCGCGAGGATCACAGGCTTGACATGGGCCGACTCCAGAGCAATCGCCCGAAAGCGAGATGCCTTGCGCCTTGCTGACGGTGACACCATGATCGGCTACAAGCTCGGGTGGACATCCAAAGCGATGCGAGAAGCCCTCAACATTGCTCGACCGAACTGGGGAACCCTCTGGCAGTCACAGCTGATAGATGGGAACCTTGACGTAAGCCGACTCCGCCATCCGAAAGCTGAACCCGAGATTGTTTTCGTTGCAGGCGAGCCGATTGAGGGTGCCTCTGTGACCGCTCAAGACGTAATCTCACTGGCCTCTGGTTGGGCGCTGGGCATTGAGGTGGTGGATCCGCGGTTTGCGTCTTATGAATTCACCTGGCTTGACAACACTGCCGACAACTCGTCGGCGAGCCGAGTAGTCATCGGCAACACAACCATTGACGGCCTGACCGACCCACAAGACCTTGCTGAAGTGTCCATTGAGTATTCTGACGGAACCGTCACGCGGCACGGGCCTGGGAGTGCGGCAATGGGCTCACCAGCGGAGGCGGTGGCTTGGCTCGCCCGATCACTCGTGCAGGAGGGCGAACGCATCGAAAGCGGCCAACGTGTGTTCACGGGCGGTTTGACCGCTCCTTTCGATGTCACCGTCGGAGGCCTTTACACAGTCAGATCCCTCCAGTTGGGCGAGGTCCGACTGCTCACATCCTGACAACGGTTGACGGACCTGCCAACGCTTTTAGGGCAGTTTGAGTCTTAGGACAGTTTGAGTCGCTGCGCTATCTCGTCCCAGCAGCCCGCAGCACGATCGGTATCGAATAGCAGCACCTCCATGCCGACAGCACGAGCCCCAGCGACATTGTCGGGCTCATCATCAACGAAGAGAACCTGCTCGGCTGAGCTGCCGGTCACCATGAGCACTCGTTGATAAGCCCGTCGATCTGGCTTCAGCACACCGTTGTCTGAGCAGGCGATGATGTGATCAACTGAGGCCAAAAGTTCCACCGAGTCTGCCCACTTTGGGTTGATCTCGTTGCTGAGGATCGCGACACAGATACCGGCTGCTTTTGCCTGAGTCACGACCGAGCGGCACTCTGGGCGCATGACTTCGCGCGGCGCTGACAGCGAAGAGCCGCCATCTTGGCGCTGCGCGGCAACGAACTCGCTGGGGCTTGGGGTGCAAACTCCTCCGTAGTCCAACAGCAGCACCCGGATATCGCTGTTGGTCCCAGACCGACCGCCGGACTCACTGTGAGTCATCGGATCGAACCGGGTCATGCTCACCGCGCAGATGTGCATAGCCATCAGCGTGCCATTCCACATCAATGGGCTCAATGATGTCACCGATGATATTGAGCTCTCCCTTATCTATGCCAAAAAGGCTTTTAGGTCTTTCGATGTGCGGCACTAGGCGCGACACTGGCCGTCCGTTCTTGGTTATGACGATTTCCTGACCAGTTTCGGCCACTTCATCCATGAGTTTGAGGCATTTAGCTTTGAACTCTGATGCTTTCATGGTCACTATGTCAGCCGATGCCCTGAGGTCATCTCTGTCCAGTATGTGCCCCCGTCGGAACCATTGATATCCCTAGTCAGTGATGTGACTATAGGCATGACCATGGTAACAAAGGGATGTGAAAGTGGAGCAAAACCGGCCAGTTGAGTTCCGTCCAGCAACGCAACTTAGGTTTGGGGCACCATGAGGGGGAACTATCTTCAACGCCCGATACTGGCATTGGGCATTAGCAGTCCAAAGCTGCTCGGAGAGCCGCGCAGGCCTCGGCTAAACGCACCGGACCCAAGGTGCAGATTAGAGCGACCAGATTCGCCTTAGGGACGACCCGCATATTGTCGAAGCTCACTGCACAGGCTGTTGGCATTCCGTCATCGGGACCAAGCGGCAACTCGGTGGGAATACCTCTGACTGTCCGAGTGACTGGAGCTGCGAGGACGCTGTTGAGCACTGGTATGGCAGCAGGCCGACTCATAACAAGAAACGGACGCCAGCCAATGTCTTCCATCTCGGTCCACCACACTTGACCGCGACGAGGCTCCTTCACCACGGTTCTTCAAGGATCGCGTCGCGCAACGATGCAAGCGCGGCTTGGCTCTCAGCATCTGTCGGTGGCGTGCGCTTGTAGCCGTCGGCTATAGCACGGTCGGTATTGCGTCTATGTTCAAGTTCAGCTACAGCTTCAATGCCAGCACGAACGACCGCAGCTCGACTCTTATATGCGCCACTTTCGACAAGGTTGTCAAGGCTTGCTAGCAATTCCGCTGGCAATCGGACAGCAACCTGCTGGGTGGACATAGCCGCAATCTACCAATCTGGTATACAAATCGGTACCGCTGCAATCTTGCGTTGTCGTGATGGCTGCGGCTCTAGGTGTCGGTCCGCGTGAGGTTGCTAGCTCAAAGCCACTTAACGCAGGGGCAGGCCTGTCAAACCCGACGGCTGGCTAGACTGAGCTTGTGACTAGCGGCAACGTCTCGAGTTCTCAACCCGAGTTGTTCACCAACGAATGGGTCAACTGGCTTGATGGCAAATTGTCAGGATGCAACGTTGGTGAAAGCGTTGACCTAGTTCTGCAATATCGGGTGACCAACGATGACGGTTCGCTTTTCGGCTGGCATGTACACGTAAAGAATGGCCGTATCTCGGCATGTTCAGCCCAAACGGACGAAACTCTTGTTGAGCCACATGTGACCTTCACTTCAGATCGTGAAACAGCCCGCGCGATCGCCGTCGAAGGCGCATCCGCTCAACGAGCCTTTGCTAAGGGGCGGCTGCAACTCAGCGGCGATCCGCTAATGCTGCTACAAGCACGCCAAGCACTAGAAGCCATCAGCAAAGCCCTACGCGAACCTTAAGGTATGTCCCGACCCCTGACCTGCCAACTTCACGGCAGAGTTGGCGGTTCTATCGTAAGTCCCTCAGCCACGACCCCGTCGTATAAACGGCGATCCCACACCGCCACCACCGGGTCGGTCGCTCGAATAGCCAAAGCGCTGGCGAGATGTATGGCATCAGCGCCACTAAGGCTATGAACCCGGGCCAAGCGGCCAGCAGATCGCTCTACGACACTTGTGAGTTCCACCGGCCGGATGACTGTCCACAATTCGTCCCAATGCCTGCTGCATGACAACCATGTGTCTGCATCCAAGTCCCCATTGCGGTTCGCTGCAGCCAGAGCTGCACACACCTCTGGATAAGCGATTCGACTTGACACTGCCGCATCGCAGCCGTCCCACAGAGCCGCAGCGATGTCACTACCGGGTTCTTCGACTAACAGTTTCACGAGGGCGCTGGCATCAAAGTAGACGACAGTCACTGATCAGCGTCGATGCTCGGTGATCAGTTCTGAGACTAGCCGTCGCGGCTGCGGGCGCTCATAGCCGCTCTCTCGGGGGAGATCCTGGCTTGCGGGACGAGCAATCACCCCAGCCTCAGTGAGTGCCTCAATAGTGGAGGCAGAATCGACACCGATTATTCGGGCCACCGGGACACCGCTCTCGGTGACGATCACCTCATCACCCTTACGTGCTCTGTCAAGCCAATGGCTCAACTCGGCGCGCAAGTCGGTCACGGCAACGTTCACGCCCTAAGCGTAACACTTCTCAAAGTTTGAGATTGCTAGGTTTTGGAGGCTTACGATTAGCTTCTGTGGGTTTTGGTAACTCGGAAGCTGGGAATCAGGGGACCTTCGATTGAGGGGCGGCTGCAACTCAGCGGCGATCCGCTAATGCTGCTACAAGCACGCCAAGCACTAGAAGCCATCAGCAAAGCCCTACGCGAACCTTAAGGGGGCTATTTCAAGAAGCGGCTGGTGGTGTTGTCGGCTAGCACCTTGCCACCTGTCTGGCAGGTCGGGCAGTAAGTCACCCGATAGCGGCGATACTCAACAGCACGAACCTGGTCGTCACAGTTCGGGCACTGCTGCCCCACCCGGTGATGCACATCGTTGGGGCGGTTCTTTGAGCGACCCATGTCCTTGAGTTCGCGTTCGGCTGCTAGGCCACGCTCAATGGAGGCTGTGATGGCTTGATGAAGCCGATCAACCGACTCGTCGTCAAGGCGTGACGCGTTAGCGAACGGCGAGATCTTGGCCGAATGCAATATTTCGTTGGCAAGCAGCCTGCCAATACCAGCCAAATGAGACTGATCCCTCAAAAAGCCATGTAATCGCTCACTCGCAGCGCTTAGCCGATGCGCTAGTTCGTCACGGCTGATTGAGTCCGCATCAGGGCCGAGTCGTGCCAGCGGCTCGCAGCCCTCGGGTTCGCCAGCGATCAGCCAAACCCCGGCACGGCGCTCTTTGCCAGCTTCGGTAAGCAGCAAAGCCGACGAGTCAGCGAACCTCCAGCGAGCCATCCCGCCACGGGGTTTGAGTGTTTGCGCAGTGTCGGCACGCAAACGGCCTGCCTGCATCAAATGCACCACGAAAACCAGACCAGACCCGGCATCGTCGACACCCGTTCCGAAGCGCAGCAACAAATATTTGCCACGATGACCGATGCCGTTAAGCGTCTCCCCCGCGACCGCAGACGGTCGAGGATCAAAAGTCTTGAGCGCAGCCGGGTGAAGTGGCTCGAAACGCTTCAGCGACACCCCTGCGAAGGCCGCCGAGAGCCGCTCAGCATGAGCGATGATCTCAGGTAGCTCGGGCACGGCGATACTGTGCTGTTGGGCGATACTGTGCTAACTGCAGTGCAACGCTATTGGGCGATACTGTGCTGATGGGCTATGCAGTGCTGTTGGGCTGTTGAAACTAGATCAAGCCCAGCGCAGTAACCGTGTCACGCTCGTTGATTAGTTCAGCCACCGAAGCATCAATACGCGCCCGCGAAAAGTCATCGATCTCAAGATCAGAGACGATCTCATAAGCCCCGTCAGAGCATCTCACTGGAAACGACGAGATCAACCCTTCGGGCACGCCGTAGCTGCCATCAGATGACACCGCCATCGAAACCCAGTCACCATCGGGGGTGCCTGAGATCCAGTCACGCACATGATCAACGGCTGCGCTTGCCGCAGAAGCAGCCGACGAGGCCCCACGAGCCTCGATAATGGCTGCGCCGCGCTGCTGCACAGTCGGAATAAAGGTTTCTTCCAGCCAGTCGTGGTCGTTCACCAACTGAGCCGCGTTAGCGCCATTGACTCGACAGTGAAACAAGTCGGGATACTGGGTAGCGGAATGATTGCCCCAGATCGTCATCTGAGTAATGTCACCGACATCAGCGCCAACACGAGCCGCTAGCTGAGCTTTAGCTCGGTTGTGATCAAGGCGGGTCATGGCAGTAAAACGCTCAGTCGCGACTCCTGATGCGTTATTCATAGCGATCAGACAGTTGGTGTTGGCCGGGTTGCCCACCACCAGCACTCTCACATCCGCAGCCGCCCGAGCAGCCAGAGCTCGGCCTTGCACAGTGAAAATAGCACCGTTGGCTTCCAGTAGATCCTTGCGTTCCATGCCTTTGCTTCGGGGCCGTGACCCGACCAACAGCGCGATCTGCGTAGCATCAAACGCCTCATCAGGGTTGTCGGTTATCACCACATCAGACAGCAACTCGAAAGCGCAGTCGTCAAGTTCCATTGCCACACCCCGCAAAGCATCCATTGCGCCCGGGATTTCCAGCAGTTGCAGAATCACTGGCTGCTGAGGCCCCAGCATTGATCCTGAAGCGATACGGAACAACAGGCTGTAGCCGATCTGTCCGGCAGCGCCGGTGACGGTGACTCGAATGGGATCATTCATGCAGATCACCGTACCGGACCTGCGAGGCGAGTGTTGCTCACCCACCTGTGATGCAGTTTGGCGTAACCGCCGCCAGCAGCCAGCAGTTGATGATGCGTGCCTTGCTCGGTGATCTGACCATCATCAAACACCAGCACCAGATCAGCACGCTCAGCGGTGCTCAAACGGTGGGCGATCGACAAGACTGTGCGCCCTTGAGCTAGGCGAGCTACGGCCGCAGTGAGAGCTTCTTCGGTTTCGGGATCCACAGCAGAGGTCGCTTCATCAAGAATCAACAAACCCGGATCCGCTACCTGAGCTCTTGCCAGAGCCACTAGTTGGCGTTCACCCACCGAAAGTCGTCCACCTCTTTGCCCTACCGGCGTTTTGATCCCTAAGGGCAAGGTCTCCAGCCAGCCACGCAGTCCGAGTGCGTCAATCGCAGCTTGAGCTTCGGCGGCTGTCGCACCAGACCGGCCGAAACGAATGTTGTCTTCGATTGTGGCAGCGAACAAGAAACCATCTTGGGGAACCAGCCGGATGCCGCGACGACGAGAATGCGCTGCCACTTCTCGAAGGTTCAAGCCGCCGATCAGTATCTCGCCAGCTGTCGGATCAGCCAAACGTGTCAGCAAACGAGCGAAAGTGGTTTTACCTGAACCGGTTTCACCGACTACAGCCACTTTGGTGCCCGACGGTATCGACACTTCAACTCCCCGCAGCACCAACGTCGGTGCCCGATAGCTGAAATCCACTGAACGGGCCTCAATACTGAGCGGGCCTGACGGCAGCTCTACCGCAGTTTCGGTTGACGGTTCAACTACTTCGACAGGGGTGTCCAGCACTCCGAGCACTTTCCACCATGCCGCAAGCGCCGACTGGGTGGTGTCAAACACTTCGCCTAGTTCTGAAATCGGCCTAATCAGCAAACGCACCAAAAACACGAAAGCCACAAGGCTGCCTGCACCAATACCGAGTTCTTCACTCCAAGTCACCCCAACAACAATCGAAGCAGCCAAAGCCACAGCCGACACTAGATCCACCACCGGCAGCATCACCGCCCACCATTTGAAGGCTGAAAGCTGCGACCGGTACTGATCGTCGACGGCACGGTCTAGACGACGGCGAACCGCCGGGCCGTAGCCGTAGGCACGTATTACCGCAGCGCCTGATACTGATTCGCTGGCGTGCCCTAGCGTTTCGGCGACACGATCTCTAACCAGGCTGTGAGCGGCGATCTGGCGCTGCTGAATCCAACGCAGAAACGGTATTAACAGCAAATGCAATACCAGCACCAGCAAAGTGAGCTGCCAGCTGTAAAAGAGCATCACTGTCAGCGTGCCTACGATCAGCACTGGGTTGATGGTCCACGACATGGCACCCCACTGCATGAACACGGCCATGGCCTCGATGTCGCTGGTTACTCGTGCCACCAGCACGCCACGCCTTGATTCGCTGTGATCAGCGAGACTCAAACGGTGAATATGTTCAAAGGCTCTGACCCGCAAATCCAGCATTACTGACTCAGCCAGAGTCACCATCTTGATCAAAGCGAGCCTGCTCGCGGAAGCCACGACCAGCACCAACCCCAGCGCAAACAAAGCCAGAACCCACACCACACCCGGCCGGTAGCCGTCGTCGCCGAGCACACCGTGATCCAACACAAGCTGCACCAGCACCGGCACGATCAGTCTCCCCACCGCAGCGAACACCCCCACCGCAACGATCACAGGCAAACCTCGGCGCAGCTGTTTGCTCATCGCAACACCTCGACGCAAAACTTGAAGCGCTTTGACCCGGTCTTTGGCCCGGTCGTCGATACGGTCTTTGGCACGGTCTTCTGCGATGGTTGACTCGCTGCTCATGAAACTGTTGACTCACTGCTCATGAAACCGCTGCCTGCTCGTATGCGGTTATAAGCGACCGGTAATCGTCACGCTCCAACAGTTCGGCGTGTGAGCCGCTGGCGACGATCTTGCCGCCTGCCAGGTATGCCACCCGGTCAGCAAGCTCAATCACCGATATACGGTGCGCCACCATCAGCATCGTGGCATCGAATTCGGCGCGGATACGGTCAAGGATCCTGGCTTCCACTACGGGATCAACCGCACTGGTGGCATCATCAAGCAGCAGCAAGCGCGGGGCTCTCACCAAAGCACGAGCCAGCGCCACACGCTGCCGTTGGCCACCCGAAAGGGTGACACCGCGCTCGCCAACGACGGTGAGTTCACGGTCAGGTAGCTGCGCCACAAAATCGCTTGCCACAGCAGTATCAAGCGCTGTTTCTGCTGACCTCGGCCCTGCCGACCTTGACCCTGCTGATCTCGGCTCGCTGTTCAGCGCCGATTGCAGATCCACGTTCTCAGCAATCGAATCAGCGAACAGGAACGCTTCCTGGAACACCAAAGCCACCGCTTGTCGCTGTTCGACAAGATCAATGTCGTGCAAGTCGAGCCCCGACAAGCGGATCGAACCATGCGACACAACATTTAGCCCCATCACCGTTTCAAGCAGAGTTGACTTGCCCGAACCAGTGGCACCCACCAAAGCAACCCGCTCGCCAGCATGCACCCGCAAAGTCACACCGTCGAGCACCCTACGAGTTCCGTAACTCACCACAAGATCTGCGATCTCCAGATCAAGCGGGCCAGACACAGGTAACCGCTTCGAAGCGGTCGGTGCGGCAGCAACAGGCTCATCAAGAACCCGATCCACACGATCCAGCGACACCACCGAACGAGGCAGTTCCTCCAAAAAGAACCCCACGATGAACAGCGGCACAGCCAAAAGCGAGAAAAGCGTTGCCGCTAACACCAGATCACCCGGCGTTGCTTGGCCTCTCCCCACCAGCCAGGCACCCACCAACAGCAGCAAAATCGCCCCCACCGTGGGCAATGCGTCAATGGCTGGCTCGAAACTGGCCCGCATCCGCCCTACACGAATGCGCTCCTCACGCAGTCGCTGCGAAGCGGCCCGCATTCGCTGCACTTCGACTGCTTCACGTCCCAACGTCTTGACTACAACCGCCCCGTCGAAGCTTTCGTGTGCTACTTCTGACACTTCGCCAACACGGCGCTGCACTTCCGCTGAAGGTCTTTCAACTTTGCGGGTGTAGATGCGGCTGATAAGCGCCAAAGCTGGAAAAACCACCGCTGCGATCAGCGCCAACAAAGGATGAGCCACAAATAAAGCCGCCATCGTCACTATCACCAGCACCACCACACTGACCGCGAAGGCCAGCGGCTTGAGCACCATGGTGGCCGTGTTCACATCCGAATCAATATGGGCAAGCAGTTCACCTGGATCACGACGACGATAAAAGTCCATGGGCGCATCTAGGTAACGGTGCAACAATGCACGCCGCCAGTCGCGCTGAGTACGCAGTTCAGCCATTGACAGAAACCAGCGACGGGCCAGCACCGATACTCCGCTAGCCAGCGAAATCCCGATCACCCACACTGCCGCCAACGTCGAAGATTCACGCTCAACTGAAGGTTTAAGGATCACATTGTCGGTGATCCAGCCCAATATCCAAGCGATTGCTACCGTGGTACCCACAAACCCGAGAGCGCCGATCATTGCCAGCAAATGAAGCAGCGGATGAGCCCGAACTGATCGCATAATCAGTCGGAAGCCACGACGGGCTATACCGCTGCGAGAGTCGTTCGGCCGCTCCGAATCCTTCAAGAGTGTCAGAAGCTTATGCGAGTGTCAGAGGCGGTCGATTATTGCCGAAGCGAACTCTGAGCATTTAACTTCGGTGGCGTTTTCGTCGAGGCGAGCGAAGTCGTAGGTGACGATCCCGTCACTGATGGTCGTCTCGACTGCGGCGATGATGTCGTCTGCTGCTTGCTGCCAGCCGAGATGCTCAAACATGAGCGCACCCGACAAAAGCACAGACGACGGGTTGACCTTGTCTTGACCGGCGTAACGAGGCGCGGTGCCGTGAGTGGCTTCGAACACGCCGTGACCGGTGACATAGTTGATGTTGGCTCCTGGAGCGATGCCGATGCCGCCCACTTGAGCTGCCAGAGCATCAGAGATGTAGTCGCCGTTGAGGTTCATGGTGGCGATCACATCAAAATCGGCTGGGCGGGTCAGCACCTGCTGCAAAGCGATATCAGCGATGGTGTCTTGCACAAGGATCTTGTCACCCGGGTCGCCGCCACAGTCTTCCCAAGACACCGCTGCATCGCTGAACTCTTCTTTGACGAGTTCATATCCCCAGCCACGGAACGCTCCTTCGGTGAACTTCATGATGTTGCCTTTGTGAACCAAATGCACACGCTTGCGGCCATGGTTCACGGCGTAGTTCAAAGCGGCGCGTTGCAGGCGCTGCGAACCGAACTTGGAAACGGGCTTGATCCCGATACCTGCATCAGAGCGGATCTCCCAGCCGAAGCTGTCATGCAGCAACTCAATCAGTTGTGCTGCTTCGGGTGAACCCGACGCAACCTCTAGACCTGCGTAAATGTCTTCGGTGTTCTCTCTGAAGATCACCATGTCCACTAGATGAGGGGAGCGCACCGGCGAAGGTACTCCCTTGAACCAGCGCACCGGACGCAGGCACACATACAGGTCCATGATCTGGCGGATGGCCACGTTGAGGCTACGAAAACCGCCACCCACCGGCGTGGTCAACGGGCCTTTGATGCCGATGAGATGCTCGTCAAAAGCGGTGATGGTGTCAGCGGGCAGCCAGTCCCCTGTTTCGTTGAAGGCTTTCTCGCCAGCGAGCACCTCAAGCCAGGCGATACTTCGCCCGTGTTTGGCTGCTGCTGCGTCCAGAACAGACTTTGCGGCGGGCCAGATATCAATACCGATCCCGTCGCCTTCCACGAACGGAATAATCGGCTCATCGGGGACGTTGAGCGTGCCTTCGGCGCTTAGTGTGATTTTGTCGCTCATCCAAGCTGAGGCTAGCGGCGACCTGCCAGACACTGGTGCGGCCTGCAGCAAGTCGCGGTGTGCTTACTTGCCTGAGGCGTTGGCTTTATCTACCTGACGCGTTGGCTTTGCTTGACGCGTTGGCTTTGCTTGACGCGTTGGCGAGTTCCTGAGCTTGATCGAAAACGTTTTGTAATCGCAGGCGCACCTGCTCGGAGAACTGGCTCATTTGCGGGCGGGTCATCCGCTTTGTTGGCGGCTGAAGGGGTTCACCAGCAACTATCGCCACTCGAACCGGTCGAGGCAGACGCACGCCGGGAGGCATCGCCTTTTCGGTTCCAGCGATCCCAACCACCACTACAGGCGCACCGGTACGTGATGCCAGATAACTCACCCCGTCAAATACCTGCCCGACTTCGGAACCGTTTTGGCGAGCACCTTCAGGAAACACCACTAACTGTTCGCCAGCTTCAAGCATTTTGACTGCTTCACGCATTGCGTCTCTGTCGACTACACCACGACGCACTGGGAACGCTCCCAGCGAAGCAAGAAAAGATCCGAAATAACGGTTAGCAAAAAGCGATTCTTTGGACAAGGTTCGCAAGCGGCGCTGTGTCATGCCAGCAAGCATCGGCGTGTCAAGGTTGGATCTGTGTATCGGTGCCACGATTACCGGACCGGTGATATCAAGATGCTCTAAACCACGGCGCTTCACCCGAAAATACCGATACAGCACCATGATGATGATGCACCGGACCGCTCGATAGATCCACATTGAGCCGCGCTTAGCGGCGATGCGTTGAGCTTTTTGCTGTAGGTCTTCCAACGGTTACATAACTCCCAGGCTGCGGTGTAGACGCTCAAGCATTGCAACAGCATCAATGCCTTCGCGCCAGATTGCGATGTTGCCGTCTCCGGCTTGTGAAACTTCTGTGATTAGTTCATCGGAGGTTGAAGGATCACAAACCAGCACCACAAAGCTCGCTCCTGAGTCTTTGAGCGCTGCGACTGTCGCTGCTGCTCGCAGTTGATATATATCGTCGCTGCCAACAATCACCGCAGCTTGCAGGCCCGACTCGGCGAAATCAGCTGCTGCCGCAACAGGCGAATCGAAACCGTCGGTAATACGCGGCTTGATGCCTGCGACGGCCAGCAAGTTCTGAGCCCAAACACAGCGCGGCGAATTCGGAGCATCTAGTCCTAGAGCAACAATCTGCACGGTGGGCCTCGCTCCGTGCTCTAACTGGTAGCGGTGAGCAGCGTCACGCAGTTCCTCAAAGGGTTCCGCCAGATACCTCACCGGCAGCGGATCGGCGCTGTCATGTTCGCTGTATTTACTTGTGCTGGCAGCGCAATCCGCTGGAGCAGGTTCGCTCAGCGATACGAAGTCGCTGACCCCAGTGAGTCGCTCACTGCGATTGCGAAGTGCTTCTAGGCGTGCAAGCCAGCTTTGCTTTGCTGAGTTCGCCAACTCGCCGCTAGCAATAGCAGCTTCGATGCCGCCAGATGACTCAACATCTTGCAGCACTCGCCATCCTTGCTGCGCGAGTTGTCGGGTAAGCAACTCGACATAGAACGACCCTCCGGCTGGGTCTGATGTCCAGGCGAGATGCGACTCTTCCATTATCAGCAGTTGAGTGTTGCGAGCTAAGCGGCGACCCAAAGCCGTTGCGGGTGTGACCACAGGTGAAGCCTGACCAGATGTCAACACATCAGATGTCAACACATCAAAGGGCAGCACCGTGATTGCGTCCACTCCTGCCACAGCCGATGCCAAAGTTGCGCTTGAGCCTCGCAGCAAGTTCACCCAGCGATCCCAACGGCTAAAAATGTGGGCTGCTGTGACTGCGTGCTGATATTGCCGTGATACTTCAACGGAACCTGCGCTGGCTGTGACCACTCTGTGCCACAGCACCCTTGCCGCACGCAAAGCGGCGATGGTCATGAACTGATCAGCTGTGGCTGCGAACCTGAAACCGATCAAGCCTGCTGCCTGTTCAACTGTGGCTCCTTGATCCACTAGAGCACGCAGGTATGCAACCCCTGTTGCCGTCGCCCAACCCAACACCTGAGCCTCTGTGGCACCGGCATCGCTGTAACGCACCGCATCCACCAGCAGTATTCGTGCTGCTGTTCGGGCATTGTCTTGCTTTAGCTGCTGCATCGCCCAAGCAGCTACGCCCTGAAGGTCGCTTTGTTGCCCACTTTGTTGTTCGCTTGGCTGTCCGTTGCTGGGCTCTCCGCTGCTGGCCGCCTCACCCAGCGGATCCAGTCCCAGGCTGCTACCTGCAGCAAGCGATGAGTCGTTGTGATTGACAGCAGCTAACAGTGCCTCTGCGGCACTGATACTGGAATGAGGAGCCAAAGCCAGCGGTGTCTTGGCAAGATCGACATCTTTGAGCAGTGTGCCGAGCCGCTTAGTCAGGGCATCGGCGGCGTGATCACCGAGGATTTGTAGTTCCAGCGAAGTGACACCATTAGCTAGGTCTTCGGCAATCGCCTCCTCAATCGCCTGCATCGCCTGAATTGCCTGCTCTGAGTCTCGGGAGTCTGCTGACACTGTGTGACGCTGGCGTATATCCCAGCGAGACACAGCACCAGCGGTTGAAGACAGCGTTGGCGCAATCAGCGCCGATAACGCCGCAGGCCTGTCGGTGGCTTGCGTGTAGAGAGGTTGGATCTCAATACCGTCACGAGTGCGGGTAGCCAGATCTGCTGGATCCTGTCCTCGCAGAGACCGCTTCGCCTCGGCTAGCCAGTCAGCATCGATACCATGTCGAGACGGCTCAGTGTTCATCACATCGTGAAACGTAGGCTGCGCGCCGCTTGCTCACCCCAGCGGGCATCACCACTCCACGAGATGGAACCATCGTCAATCTTGGATTGAGGATCAATGCGACCGCAGGCCAGCATGATGAAAGTCAGAGAGTCGGCGCTAAGCACCACATCTGGGTTCGGTAGTGATGCCGGATCAACCGCTTTGGCTCGACCGTCAACCACCGCAGCGATCTGACGCTGTAGCGGCCCGGTGAGGTCAACTCTGAGGTTCATCCCGTCAGGCAGGCCCACCTTCTTGCCGATGATATAGCCGATGGAGGCCTCCACTTGGTTCATGGCGATCTCGGCTGCGGGGCCGGAGTCGTTGCTGGAGCGCCCCAGCGGGATAGTGCAGTCACGCACATGCACCCACAAATCAAATATGCGAATAGCCAGAAAGCCCGCATAGTCTTGCACGCCCACTGGTGTCCAGGAAGGCTGCGCTAGGTCTGTGTCGCTCATGGCGCGCAGTTCAGCTTTGCGAGCCTCAAATATCTGAGTCACGCGCTCCGTGAAATCCTGTGCGGACATTTCGGCCGAAGCATCGGTTAATGCCTGCATCTTCGCGAACGGAGGCATGTTGTCGGTGTTGATCTCCCAACCCAGAACTGCGTCCTCCACACCAACTGCATGACCGACTGCTTGACGCACTGTCCAGTCTGGGCAAAGCGACTGACGCGTCCATTCATCATCGCAAAGTTGCTTGCACAAGTCGAGAGTTTCGCTGTAGCAAGCTTCGGTGGCATCAATGAGGGTTTGGGGTGAACAAGAATACATAGCCGAAAGCATGACTCACCTAGAGCACAACCGCAACATCGCCGACCACCCCCGCTATGAAAGCTGACAACACCGGCAAGCAGCTAACAAGCTGAATATCAAGAAGCCATCACCGGCTGGCTCCCAGATGACCAGATGAGCGCCCGCTAGATGTAGATGACTGGCGCGCTCGCCCAAGTTCGAGCCCCTGCGTGAGTCAGACACCGCCCTCTAGTCCTGAGAGCGCCCGTGCTCGTATCCTGATTGCGGCAGCAAACGGAAGTCTCAATCCATGCAACCCGAACAATCCTCCTCGTAAGGAATCTGAAATGCAGATCACAGCACAGTTGAATGAAGAGAGCGCAGCAAAACTGCAGCGCCTGCAGTCGCTCACCCAGATGAGCGCAGAAGAGATACTTGGCCAAGGGATTGACCTCGTTGAGCAACAGCAGTCAGAACTATGGAGACACCACTCGAACGCTATTCTCAACAGCGACTTTGTGGGATGCCTTAAGAATGCGCCAGAAGACCTCGCTACCAACTACAAGTCATATCTGATGGATGCTCTTGAAGAAAAGCATCGTGCTAGCTGACAGTGGCTACTGGGTAGCTCTCGCCAGCGCGCAAGACGAGTGGCACGAGCAACCGTCGCAGCTACACGTCAACTCACAGATCCTCTAGTCGTAACTTGGCCTGTCATAACCGAGGTCAGCTACCTTCTATTGGGTCGCGGCGGGGAAACCGCTCAGACACGCTTCCTTGGTCAGATCTCCTCTCATGCGATCATCCACCCTCTTCAAGATCGTCATTTGCTAACACTTCGTTCGTTGATGGATAAGTACCGTGATCTTCCCATGGACTTGGCCGATGCATCCTTGGTGTTAGCGGCGACCGAGCGCAACGATGGCCGCATTCTGTCGACCGACATGCGCGACTTCGGTGTCTATCGCTGGAAAAACACTGAACCGTTCGACAACCTTCTGCCAGCGTTTCGAGAGAACACCAACCGGTGAAGACCTAGGCAAGCAGCTAGATGCGGCGGGACTGGTCTCGCCAGTATTCGTCACGCAGTAGGCGTTTGTAGAGCTTGCCTGTGTCATGTCGCGGTAGTGCGCTGCGAAAATCTACGCTGCGAGGGCATTTCACAGCAGCCAGGCTGGCGTTGCAGTAGCCGATTAATTCATGCTCCAGCGCAGTGGCGGCTGTGTCGTCCTCAGGCATCTCAACGGGCTGCACTACAGCCTTGGGCACTTCGCCGAGATCATCGTCGGGCACGCCAATAACAGCCACGTCTAACACCGCCGGATGCATGGCCAGCAGGTTCTCGGCTTCTTGAGGGTAGACATTAACCCCGCCGCAGATGATCGTGTAAGCCTTGCGGTCGGTCAGATATAGAAAACCGTCTTCGTCTACTCGCCCAATGTCGCCGATGGTTGACCAACCGTTGGCAAGCCGCGAATCACGAGTTTTTTCTTCGTCTAAGTGGTATTCGAAGTCGCCGCCGTCAGCGAAATAAACAGCGCCTTCAGTGCCGACGGGCACTTCGTCACCGGTGGCTTCATCAACGATGTGTATCTTGCCGACGAGAGGTTTGCCGACGGTGCCTTCATGAGCTAGCCAATCGTCACTGTTGCAAAAGGTGAGGCCGTTGCCTTCAGTGCCTGCGTAATATTCGCTGATGATCGGGCCGAGCCATTCGATCATGCGATGCTTAGCTTGCACAGGACAAGGCGCAGCGGCGTGCAACACGTTGACCAGAGACGACATGTCATAGCGTTGGCGCTGCTCAGTGGACAGCTTCAACATGCGCATGAACATGGTGGGAACCACCTGAGTGTGAGTCACTTTGTAGTGCTCAACGGTGGCTAGGAACTGCTCAGCATCGAAACGCTCCATAACGACTGCGGTAGCGCCGAGCGAATGGATGGCTTTGGTGAAGCGAAGCGGTGCAGCGTGATATAGCGGTGCTGGTGTCAGATAGACCGACTCTTCAGACATTCCCAGCAGCAGCACACAAACCTCAGCTAAAGGCGACCCTTCTTCTTCGACTGTCACAACCTCACGAGCAATAAGCACACCTTTTGGACGGCCTGTGGTGCCCGAGCTGTAGAGCATGTCGCTGCCTGCTGGCCGGTTCGCCAAAGGCTCTTGCGATGCTGGTGCTAGGGCCTGCTCGTAGCTGTCGTAACCGTCGATTGGTTGATCCATCATCAGCCGCAGTTCGACACCTTTTATGCGTTTTATGCGGTCAAGCAGTTCAGCGGCTTGAGCTGCGTTGTGCTGTGAGGTTATGAAAGCCCGAGCACCGCTGTTTTCGATGATGTAAGCGATCTCCTCGCTGGTAAGGCGACTGCTCATCGGCGTGTAAATCAAACCGGCGTAATGCGCTCCCCACACCAGCGGCAAAAAGTTGCGATGGTTCTCCAAGCACCAAGCAATGTGATCGCCGGGTGCTAGCCCTGCGTCACGCAACAGATGCGATACTTGGTTGGCTTCGGCTTCGAGTTGGGCGTAGCTGATCGTCTCGCCGGATCCAGCCATGATCACAGCGGGCTTGTCGGGATTGGTGGCGGCGTGGAGTCCAGGATGCATTAGCGGTGACGCTAGCCGCGCTGCTGTGTCCGAGTCAGCCGCAAGTTGTGAACGGGCTCGTCTGATGTTCGCCTGATGTTTTGCGGGTTGCCGCGCCGGTTTGCGGGGTTGCCGCTGCCGGTTGCCGTTTTGCGGGTTGCCGCTGCCGGTTGCCGTTTTGCGGGTTGCCGCGCCGGTTTCTTGACTAGCGCCGGTTTTTCTTACTACCGCAGCGGTTTTGTTGCTAGCGGGAACGGCGCATGGCATCACGCGCCCGATCCTCAGCCACTCGCTTGCGCCCCACGATCGGCGTGGTGGGTGCAAATCCAGCGATAGCGCGCTCAGATTCGCTTTCGCCGCCCCAGAAACCCAACTCACGATTGCGGCGGGCGTAGTCGCGGCACGCTTTCAGCACTTCGCACTCTGAACACAGCGACCGCGCTCGGGCTTCACGACGGACTCGAGCCTCAGGGCGTTCTGCGAACGGCGCAAAAAACAGGCTGCTCTCCCCGACGCAACGACCGAAATCCATCCAGGCTGTGGACCCTGTCGGTGCAGCAGCCCCGTCAAAAGCATCAAGCATCGCTCTCAATCTACCGGCTGCATACAACCGCAACAATCCGGCTGTATACAGCCAGCTTGTTGCGGTCGGTGACCCTGCGAAGTCTCAGGCCACACAGTAGCCAAATTCAGAGTCTGCCAGTTCTTGGCACTGCCAGATTTTTTGAGTCAACAAGCTGGTTAATGTTGATAGGTGCATCAGTCCAAAAGCCAGCATCTCTGTAACCCCAGTTCTGCATCCACAATCTGTGCCGCATCCGAAACCCTGTTGCTGCATCCGAGTAGCCATCAAGGCCGCATGATGTGGGTGGGATCGGCTAAGCTTGATCCAGGTTGATATGAGAGGCGCAGCATGATATGACAGTAACTGAAAAAACCACTACAACTACGGCAGTTGCGGCGAAGTTGCTGACTGCTGATGATCTGCTTCGCCTCTACAGCGAAGGTGTACGGGGCGAACTGGTGCGAGGAGTGCTACACGAGACCATGAGTTCTGGCGTTCGACACGGCAAGATCGTGGCGAATTTGATCGCGATCCTTCAAAGCTTTGTCAAGCCGCGCGGGCTCGGAACGCTAGTGGGGTCGGATTCGGGCGTTTGGCTCGAACGCAACCCTGACACGGTGCGCGAGCCTGACATCGCTTTCTTCTCGGCCGAGATCATGCCCCTTGATGCCGATATTCCCGGCTATGCCGAGGTGGTTCCCGAGCTTGTGGTGGAGATCCGCTCGCCCTCGGACAGTCGCCGCTATGTCGCCGACCGTGCCGCGATGTGGCTCAGCCACGGCGTGACTCTTGTATGGGTGGTGCATCCCGACACTCAACGCATTGATGTCTACCGTGCAGGCCATCCCGTGAGCGTCATCATGAGCGACGATGCTCTTGATGGCGGCGACGTGCTAGAGGGCTTCAGCTGCGCTCTCACAGAAATCTTTGGCGCTTAGGCGATCTTCAACTCGCAGTTCGGTAGTTGGCTAGCAGTTGCTAGCAGCAGCAGGCATCGGCATAAGCAGGCATCGGCATCCTTGCTGGGTGCAGTCTGCGGTAGTGGTGGCAGTGTTGGTGGTGGTGGCGGTGCGGCTGTGTCAGCTTGGCGGGAGGTGGCGGCTGTGTCGGCGGTGATGGCGACGGTGGCAGTGGCGGCGGCTGCGACGGTGGTGGTGGTGGTGGCGGTGCGGCTGTGTCGGCTTGGCGGGAGGTGGCGGCTGTGTCGGCGGTGATAGCGACGGTGGCGGTGGCGACGGCTGCGACCTCTGACGGTGCGGTCACATATCATTACCGCTCGATGGGCGGCAGTGTCGGCAGTGGTGTCGACGGTGGCGGTGTAGGCAGCGGCTGCGACGGCTGTGTGGGCTTGGCGGGATGTGCCTGTATTGGTGGCTTATCGGTTACTGTCGGAGGGCTAAGTTTTGGTGTGATGCAGAATATTTTTGTGTGAAAAGGAGTGCTTTGTCACACCCCTAATCTATACTGCTGTTCATGGTCTTAGAAGACGCTCACCAAGCAGTCACCGCCACCCAACGGATGCTCGACGTGGTGCGTGCCGGTGTTGTAGCTACTATTGAGCTGCGTGCCGCGCTGGAGCAGACACGAGTGTTGCTAGCTGCTGGGGCGGCGTTTCAGACCGCTGCTGCTGAGTTGATCGCAGCACGAGAACGTCACGGTGACGGCGGCGCTGAAGTGTTGGCCGTGTCTGCTGGGTTAACACAAAGCGAAGCCCACAGCCAGGTCAAAACCGCTCAAGTGTTGCGTAAAGTCCCTGAACTGCGTGACGCTGTGCAAACCGGTGAAGTTTCGTCAGCTAACGCTCGACGTTTGGCTGACGTGATCACCAAAACTAGTGCCGACGCTGTCGCAGGTGATGCTGAGTTATTGAAACAGGCAGCATCGCTGCGGCCCGAACAATTCGGTGTCGCCACACGACGCTGGATCACTGCCCAGCAAGGCGACAACGGCGCATCAGAACACGCACGACAACGCGCCAAACGCTATTTGAAGTTCTATGACACAGAAGACGGCATGATCGCGTTGCATGGCGAGTTCGACAAGATCACCGGCACCCGCATACACAACCGCATACGCCACATCGCAAGCCAACTCTTTGCTAACGACAAAAAACATCCGAAAGAGCAGCGACGCGAGTTCCCGCAATGCATGGCCGATGCCCTAGACCACAGCACCAACACTCCCGCCACCAACACAGGTAACGAGACCAGCAACAGAACCCGAAACACTCAAAACGTCGGAACTGTTCGCAGAGTCAACGATGAGAGCATCGCCAGCAGCAGCACAACCCGCAACGGTCAGGATGCTGCAACTGACTGCGGTGAAGACACCGACACCAGCAGACAAGCCGAACACGTCAACAAAGCAGGCAACCACCAAGATGCCAGAACCAGAAACGGTCAAAGCATCAACACTGATACCACAACCGCCGATAACAGCAACAACAGCAGCGAGAACGTTGGTGATGACAAGAATGCCGCTGATGTCACGAAATCAAGATCAGCCTCAAACCACGCCACCGGCGAAAATGCCGTTGATGGCAAGGATGCCGCTGATGCCACGAAGTCAAGGCCAGCCTCAAACCACGCCACCGGCGAGAACACTGATGCAGGCGGGAATGCCGTTGATGCTCTCTCAACCACAGCACCTCAAAGCATCAACGAAGCCAGCACCACAACTGGCGGCGAGGATTGTGATGCAGATGCTGTTGAAACTGCTAACAACGGCCACGACAGCACTGTTACTAATGGTGAGAACGGCGTTGATGCCATCTCAACAACGGCACCTCAAAGCATCAACGAGACCAGTACCGCTGATGGCGGCGAGGCGTGTAGCGTAGATGCTGTTGAAACTCGCCTGCTAGCACTATGCACTGAGACGCAGCAAACTGGCGGTGCGGTTTGTGATGTAGGTGCTGTTGAAACTGCTGACAACAATCACCGCAGCACTGTTGCTAATGGTGAGGTTCAAGGCACAGCAACTGCGGGTTGGGTGGCTGACATCACGTTGATCGCTCACGTAGACGACAGCACCGGTGAGTTGATTGCTGAACTCTCAGACGGCACACGACTACCAGACGCTGTGTTAGAAGAACTGTCCTGCAATACACGCTGGACAGGACTGATATATGACCGTGTCGGTGACGCGATCTGGCGCAGCCGCTCACGCCGAACAGTCACAGAAACACAATGGCAGACACTGCTCAACATCTACGGAGGCTGTTTCCATTGCGGGGCACCACCAAGCATCTGTCAAGCACATCACATCATCCCGTATTCACAAGGCGGAGCTACCAGTGTGAAGAACATGGTCATGGTCTGCTGGAACTGTCACCACAACATTCACCACAACAACTGGCACATCCAAACCCATGACGAAAACCACCACACCCTGCACCCGCCAACCAACCCGAGCGCCCAATCCCGGCACGGCCCAGCTCACGCAGATAGCCAATCATCAAGGTCGGTTTACCGAGGCCGATCTCCAAATATCAGAACCAGAACCCAAGACTCAGACCGTGACAATACGGCCAGCAAACCCCGAACCCGTCGCGGGCGCTCACCAACCCGAACCCAGAACAACCCAAGCCGTGACAAAAATGTCAGTAGACCCCGAAACCGAAAGTCGGGAGTCACAAGCAAAAACCCCACCAGCAGCGCCCCAAACAGCAGTCAAAAAGAAAGGAGCCCACAAACCAGAGACCCAGCCCCAGCCACGCTCTGGTGAACACCGCGCCGAGCCGGGAGCGAACCACACGCCGTGTCACGCCGTGTCACGACGGGACATCAAAATCGAGCGATCCAGTGAACGCAGCCCTGAGTTAGGAGAGTGACACCAAGCCTGACCAAAGAGCCAGCAGTCAACAAGAAAGGAACAAAAAATCAGAGCCAGAGACCCAGCTCACCTCTGGTAAACGCAGCCCCAAATCAAGGGCGGAACGAGCCGCCAAACCCGCCTATAAAACCAGCCACCAATCAACAAGAAAGGAGCACCAACTCAGAGCCAGAAACCCGGCTGGCAGACAAACAGAAAAGAGCAGACAAGCCAGAAACCCAGCCCCAACCACGCTCTGGTGAACAACGCCCCGAATCAAGGTAGCGCTCACAGGTGCGAGACAAGGAGCGTTCAAGGCCAGCCACGCTCTGGTAAACACTGCCCCGAGCCGAGAGCGAGCAGCTAGACCAGTCCTAAAGGTTAGAGATCAACGGCTGGCTAGGCCAACAAAACGATTAGCTCAACCCGACGACACGACTAGCGTTGCGTTGTCTTTAGCTGGACATCAGATCTACCCGATCCAAAACGCGAAGCTCCTGCAAAACTAGCTGTCGGTGTGAGCGAGACAGCTGTGCAGAGATGCAGAGATGTGCTGTCACCCAGCGAGTGGAGCAGGCACATTTCGGCACTACGCGTCGGTTAAGTGGCTGCTATACAGAGATGAACTGTCGTGCTAGGAGTTGCATCCGCACCAACCGCAGCCGTTGCCGTCCCGCAGTTGCCGCCGCCGCCAGATGAACTGTCGTGCTAGGAGTCGCATCCGCACCAACCGCAGCCGTTGCCGTCCCGCAGTTGCCGCCGCCGCCAGATGAACTGTCGTGCTAGGAGTCGCATCCGCAACACCGCCGGTAACTCGTCGGTTCGCTCAGTGCGCAGCGGTCGTTTGGCTTCGGATTTGGCTCGTCGCATCCGCAACACCGCCGGTAACTCGTCGGTTCGAGCGACTGCTGTGGAGAGATGTGCTGAAACTTGACAGGGTTGCTAGAGCCGGATTCTGGACACCTTCGTCGCTGCACAACTCCGCACGGAAGTAGAAGCCTCAGCCGAGCGCGTTGAGATGTTCCATCTGCTCACCTAAAGCGGCGAGCGAGAGATTGACCTACTAGTTGAAATCGGTCAGCGAGTAGCCACCTTTGAGATCAAGTCGTCGAGCGCTCCAGCTCATAACGATGCCCGGCACATCGCTTGGCGCAGAGACGCTTTGCAGGCGGGACTGCCAGCAGAGAGGTTTGCGGGCGGGGTGGTGTTCCACAACGGGCCACACACTTACGGTCTCGGCACCGGCACAAAGGTTCTACCGATAGCGGGGCTCTGGGCTAACCGTGCAAATATGTCACCGTGTGTCACCCATCATCCGGCGGCGGATCGCAGCGCACACGCGGCCAGTGCAAATATGTCACCGTGTGTTACGCGACTCCATAGGGCTGGTGATGAGCGACGGCAACCCTGTGCAAAAAATGTCACCGAGTGTCACCGTAAATATGTCGCCGACTGGCTTGGCGGCACTGCATTAGCATTCTGGTGATGAGCACTAGCATTAAGGTGTTGAAAATCAGAGTGTTGCATCCGAACTACAAGGAGTCCAAGAATGCCTGAAGCCGTAATCGTTGCCGCCTCGCGCACCCCTATAGGAAGAGCTGTCAAAGGGACGCTTACCGAGGCTCGCCCCGACGACATGTCCGCCTTCATTCTCAATGATGTGCTAGCAAAGGTTGACGGACTAGAGCACAGCGACATTGAGGACGTGATCTGGGGTATCGGCCAGCCTGGAGGTGAAGGCGGCTACAACATTGCCCGGGTTGCTTCGGTGCTGGCGGGTGTCAACGCTCCAGGGGTGACGGTCAATCGTTACTGCTCTTCGTCGCTGCAAACGATTCGCATGGCTTCACACGCCATCAAATCTGGTGAAGGCGACTGCTTCGTCGCTGGAGGGGTCGAAACCGTTTCTCGCTATGCAAACGGCGCAGCCGACAGCGGGCCGCACAACACTCAATTTGCTGACGCAAAAGATCGAACCGCTCGCCGTGCCGCTGAAGGCTCTGAGACGTGGGTAGCCCCGCAAGGCCTGCCCGACATCTATATCGCCATGGGACAGACCGCTGAGAACGTGGCCCAGCACAAGGGCGTGTCACGCCAAGCTCAAGACGAATGGGGAGTGCTTTCGCAGAACCGAGCCGAAGCGGCTCGCAACCGCGGCTTCTTTGAACGCGAAATAACCCCTTATCCGCTGCCTGATGGCGCTGAGATGCGCCAAGACGACGGCATCCGTGAAGGTGTAACGCTTGAAGGCGTGTCGCAGCTGCAACCCGTGTTTCGGCCTGACGGCACCGTCACTGCCGGTAACTGCTGCCCGTTGAACGACGGCGCGGCCGCAGTGGTAGTGATGTCTGACACTAAAGCAGCGCAACTAGGAGCAAAGCCTCTAGCAAGGATCGTGTCTACAGGCGTGTCCGCGCTAAACCCTGAGATCATGGGACTCGGCCCGGTTGAAGCCTGCCGTCAAGCCCTTGGACGTGCTGGCATGACAATCTCTGACATTGACCATGTAGAGATCAACGAAGCTTTCGCTGCTCAGGTGCTGCCTTCAGCTGATGACCTAGGCATCGACTACGACAAGCTCAACCCCAACGGCGGCTCTATTGCTTTGGGGCATCCCTTCGGCATGACCGGCTCACGGATCATGTGTACTCTGCTCAACGGCCTCGAAGATGCCGACAACACCATCGGCTTGGAGTCAATGTGTGTCGGTGGCGGCCAGGGCATGGCCATGATCATCGAACGTCTCAACTAGCCCAACGCACGCACCCGAATCAAGGCCCTACCTCAAACGCTTTATGCTGCACGCACCCGAATCAAGGCCCCTCACGCTTCAGCGAACTGAGAACTAACAGCTAGCCCGTGGGGGGTATCAGTTGTTGGTATCAGTAGGTCGTATCAGGGGGTGGTGTCAGTTGTAAGTCTGGGATCTGCTGCGGCGCGGGCATCAGCCAGCATTTGTGCGCCTTGAGATGGTGTTAACAATGTGGTCACAGCCTCCGACCAAGTGCTGCTGCGGTTGCTAAGCAGCAACCAAGTGCTGCCAGCCGACAAAGTCAAAGGCTGTCCAGAAACATCAGTGAAACGAAACCCGACCTGATCGACTGTGCGCTCCCAGAGCGCTTCATGCACTTGACCGTTGGTCAAAACCAACGCATCACCTGAATCATAGGAAACAGCCTGAGGCGAGTGCCTGAATGCCGACGACCGGTCGTAACGCATTGAAAGCACCACCACGTTGGCTGGCGCGATCTCAACCAGACCGGCATCGGTAACCGCAGTATGTAGCTTCCCGTCTTGGAGGCGCACCCATCCACCCACAGCTGCATCCCAGACATGTGATGCACTGACGTTATAGTCCGGGTATCGCACGGTTACGCCGGAAGCATCCAGCACAGAGGGTGGATTCTGTGTGCCGTAATCAAAAACCGGCTGCGGGGTCTTGGTCAGGGGATCGCCCGGCAGTGTGGCAATACTGGCCTCACTGAGTTTGTCGTAATAGAAGTAGAGATTGTGCGGTGAAGGCCGAGCACGGTCACGAGCGTAAGGCGATGCCGTGTTTGCCGCTCCAGCGTTGACGAGAACCCCACCCCTAGCAGCGGTGCGTATCTCACGCGCTACGCCCTGGTTAGCACCAGAGTTGATGTAGTAAGGCACCGACAAGTCTCTGAGAATGTCAATGTCGCTTGAACGCGCTGAACGAACCGGGCCGATCTTGTCTGGAATATCAGAGTGGAACACCGCCAAGAACCTGGTGACTCCCTCAACAAGAAGCTCATACACAATGTCGGCATCTGAGAGACCTGTCTGAGGACGGTCGCCGGTATGACTATTGCCGATCTTCACTGCCACAGGTCGACGCTGATCCAAACTCACATCCGTAGTGATGAAGTTAGTGAAAGGGGTATAAGGGCCAGTCACAAATCGGTCAATACCATCAAGCCAGTCCTGAGAACCTTCAGTTCCTAGCGGCGAATTTTCTAGCAAAGAAGAATTTCCTAGCAAAGAATTAGTGTCACCAGCAGCTGATGAAAGCTGATTGGACGCAGGCTCGCTGCCGGAATTGTTGTTGGGATTGCTACTGGAATACCCGTCAAGATTGCCGTCAACTAATTCAGGTGCAGGGTCTGTGACGGAAGTGGCTGAACCTGGCGATGTAGTAGAGGTTGCCGCACCTGCACCGCTGGAGTTGCCCACTTCTGTGTTTGCGGTTTCGTTTGCGTTCTCTGGGGTGCTGCTATTGCCTGCGTTGCGGTCTGTGTCTTCACGTTCAGAGAAACTCGAATCGTCGCTGTTGGCTGGCGTTGACAAGTCGGGTTGTTCTGACTGACTGTCACTACACGCCGCAAACAGTGCTGCCACCGCTAGCAGAACGGCCACCGCCCGCAACTTTGAGTGCGAGCCCAGCGTTCGGGTCATCAAATTTCGTCCAATACGTGTATGCGCTGCAAAATGTACGAAGCACCATTATTGGGTGTCCGCTGATGTGGGTTGGTCATCCAAAGGTGAGCAGCTGTTCGTGAGGTGTTGAGCGTGTCACCGTTCGCGGAATGCTGCAGCGCTGCCGACATAGCTGGCGGGAAACTCGTGAGACGCGCCGCTTCCACGTCTACGCCCGAGACTGCATTGAAGTCGCTGACCCTTGCGGCAAGCCGAGCAGCCATTTGCGTCAAGCCGAGCAACCCGCAAACACTGGCGAGCACCGTAGCGAAAGCAACCCCACGTCTAATCACGCAAAGCTGACGTGCCACAACAGCTTCAAGCTCTAAACGGTCATATTTTGACAAAGCGCCAGAGGTCAGCACTAAGTGAGCTGCCGTCTGATTCAGTCCGAGAGCCGCTGCGTTGACAGCTGGGCTCTCAACCACATGCAGGCTGGGCCGCGCGAAAGCGTGCGTTGTGCAAAGACCGTCAATCAGATTCTCCAGCCTGGGGTTATCTCCAGCAGTTATTGGCTTGGCTCTCAATGCTTTCAGCGCCGATACTGGTGCTCTCAGATACAACCCTGCGCCCACTACCAGACCTAAAACCACAGCACCACTAACAGCCAACGGTGTCGGGACACCCGAAACCGCAGCCACCGCCCAGACGATCACCACAACCACAAGCGCAAAAGGCGTTACAACTGCGACGGAAGCTTGATTAGGAGTCAAGGGCGATCTACCAGGGGTCAGAGATTTCGTTGTGGCAGCCTAGACACTGCGATCCGTTCGTAGCGCTGCAAATATTCTTCGGCCAGTTTCAGCATTGAGAACGATTCAGCGCGCTTATGGCCTTCAGCAACCAGACGAGCCGTTTCCTGGGGATCCGACAACACACGACCCAGCGCGTCAGCCAACTTGTTGGAGTCGCCTGGTGTCACTAGCAGAGCGTCCCGGTTTGGCCTAGCCGCGTTGCGGTAGCCGGGGAGGTCACTCGCCACCACCGCGGTTCCCGCAGCCATAGCTTCGATCAGCACGATGCCAAAGGATTCGCCTCGCAGCGACGGAGCGCAAAAAACATCGGCACCTTTGAGTCGAGCAATCTTTTCGCCTTCGCTGACCGTTCCGAGCCATTCGATGCGATCGTCTTCGGCTGACGCAGCTCGCAAAGCAGCCGTCTCGGAGCCGGAACCCGCGATCTGCAACCGGAAACTTGACGGGAGTTTCCTGAAAGCCTCAAGCAGCACACTGAGGCCTTTGCGGGGCTCGTGACGACCGATGAAAAGAATCGTCGGGCCTTCGACATCCGCTGGCGTAGCCGCTCGGTATGGTGCCATCTCCACAGCGTTGTAAAGCAGGTCATAGTTTCCGCCTAGAGCGTTGCGCGCCATGTCACGAGCATCAGGCGAAACGGCTACCCGATAGTCGAGTCGCCCCGCCAAAAAACGGGTAGCCCGCGGCAGCAGATCATAGGCCAGCGATCCTCCAGCAGCGTGGAAAGTGCCGAGCAGAGGTGCCGGACGCAAAAGCAAAGCTGTCATGGTCGGGCCTGGTGCTAGTGGCTCATGCAGATGAATCACATCAAAAGATTCGTCGCGCATGGCACGAACCGCGCGAAGCTGGCATGAGGCATCGGGTGCTACTGGAGCAATGGAGCCGTTAGCTATTGTCGGCAAGCTGTTGCCAAGCGGCGTGACGTTGGGGTCCGGAGGCGGGCCGTCACAAGGCCCGAGCACCCGCGTCGGATGTCCGCTGCGGTTCAATGCCCGTGTCAGACCCAGAACCTGCATTTGCACACCGCCTGGCACGGTAAGGCTGTACGGGCAGATGATTCCGATGCGCAATTCAGATGCCTTGCTTAGATGCCTTGCAACGGCTCAGGAACGCTGAGACCGAGCGCTTCGTAGTCGCTGGGCCAGTTCGGCGACATTAGATGCCATTGCTCTGGAGCCTCGCGGATCAGTTCTTCCAAAGCTTTGGCATAGTCCTGGACGATGCGCTGAGTGTCTTTGCGGATCCCGAAGCGGCGGCTGGTGTCGATTACGGGTCCGGCGACTGCGTGACGTGTTTTGCCTCTCCAGTAGACCGCTGCCGGTATCAGCGGAGCACCAGTGCGCAACGCTAGCACTGCGGGTCCGGCCGGAAGTCTGGTCTGTTCACCAAAAAACTCGACCATCACTCCAGTGCCAGCAACATCACGATCCGCAAGCAAACAGACCACATCGCCACGCTTGATTGCTGTCATTAGGCGGCTACCTGCATCAGGCCCTACTGCGATGATGTCCATGCCTAAACGCTGTCGGAACGAAACGAACCATTCGAATACTTCAGCAGGCTCAAGGGGTTCCACCACTGCTGTCACTTTGAATTTGGGGATTTGTGCAAGCCACCAGGCTGCCCATTCCCATGACCCTAGATGTGGCAACACCAAAATCGGGCCGATCCCACGGCCCACGGCTCGCTCAATAGCGCCAACGCCTTGATACCCGAAGCCAGCGTCCAGAGTTGCGGCATCAAGCGACGGCAGCTGCAGGCTCTCTAGGTAATAGCGGGCATACCAGTCAAAGCAGGCCCTAACCCGACGCACGGTTTCGCGGCGTGACAGAGGTCGACCCAGCGCTCGTTCAAGGTTGCGGCGCACTAGCTGTCTGCGCTGGCTGCTGGACACTGCTACTGCCGTTGCCCCCGTGAAAGCCGTAGCCCTTAACAGCGGTGCTGGGGCGCTGCGAGCAAAGACTTCGCCAGCTCTGTAGATCGCCGCTGACGGCATTCAGTAAAACCTAAACCTGCTAGCCCTAAGACCTACTAGCCCTTACAGCGGACTCAGTTCTGATTGCTGGAAGGACGATTGCGCAGACGCTCACGCCGCGCTGCGCCGCGGATGGTGCTACGCGATCTTGTCGCGCGCGCCCGGCGGACGCTATGACGTGGCCGTGGTTGCACTGCTCGACCTTCGGAAGCTTGCCGCCAAACTTTCACGAAGCGCTGCACTGCTGTGACTGAGGTAAGCACAACCATCACCCAGAGGGTCAATATCAGCACTTCGCTGAACAGCAGACCGAAACCAAGCACGATGAAGCGTTCAGCGCGCTCCATGATTCCGCCTTTGGCTTCGAAGCCCAGAGATTCGGCTTTGGCTCGCTGATATGACACCAGCATCGCCAGGCTCATCACCGCCACCGGCAGCATCATCACATGGCCGGGCTCAGTGTCGGCTAGATACCAGGCGATCCCGCCAAAGAGCAGAGCATCGCTCAAACGATCCGACACCGAATCCAGGAAAGCGCCTCTCAACGATGAAGTGCCAGACGCTTTGGCCACGGCACCGTCGAGAGCGTCGGGGATTCCAGTGAGGATCAGAAACAAGAAACCCAGACGTAGATAGCCAGTCGCGATTGCTACGGCTGCGGCGCTTGCCATCACGATGCCGGTGATGGTGACCATGTCGGCGGTGATACCGGTGCGACGCAACGAAACGCCTATCGGTGTGAGTCCCCGGTCTACGGCCTCACGCCAGTTGCCGTCGAACATTCAGCTTGTCCTTGTGTTGACTTAGTGTTGACTCGGTGTTTGATCAGTTATTGACTCGGCCTGAGATTTAGGCCTCAGCTTCAAAACTAGCACATGTCACTTGCTGCTTGAACGCTCAAGCTTTGAGACCTGTCCAGTCTTCGGGGTTGTCCTCCACGAAACAGCTGATGATCTCGCCGTTGACTCCATCAACTAGCACCAAGCCTCTTCGGTCTGGTGGCTCCTGATTTGAGTAGACAAGGATCCGCCATGTCGGACGGCTCCTGAGGCCACGCCAAGCGAGCTGCGCAGAAGCGTGACCCACTGGGAAGCCCACGTTCTTTGTGGCTGCGACTAGGGCATCGTTCTCGTCGAAGGCGAGATCCCAGCCTGCCTGCCAGCAGTAGAGCCCAAAAATGATCAGAGCGATACCACCAACTGCGAAGCCTCCGTTCACTAGGACGGCATCGCTGCCAGCAAGCATCACTAGCACTACAGCGGCGATGCCTACCACCAGATACAACGAGCCAGCTATGCGGCGCCTGCTGTTGTTAGGGAACAGGTAAGGCCCGACATAGCCAGCAGCGTTTAGATCATCGGGAAGACTGTCGCGAACCTCAGCGTCGCTGGTTGATTTGACTTCGCCAGTAACCGAATCAGTCACCAGCGCAGTTTAGACCTGCCTAGTAGAGCTCACTCTGAGGTAGCTGGGCCGAGCACGAACTGCGAGGCGAGCAGTGCTGCGATGAACACACCGTGTTGCAGCATTGCGTCGCGAGCACCAAACAGGATGGCACCAGCCGACAGCAATGCGAAAAACAGCACGCTGAGAGTCACGCAGCCGTGCATCACCTTGATGGTTGAAGCCTTGCGGCCGAGGGCGCTGATAAGAGCGATCAGGAACAGCACGCCGAGAATCACCTCTGCGATTCCGACGATAATGGCGATCGGCTGAGCGAGAGACGAGTCAAGGTCTAAGCGACCGAGCAGGTCGTTTTCGAGCAGTCCCTTGAAGTTCGCGCCGAAGAAGTTCTCGGAGTTGAAGAACTTGTCGAGTCCGTTGAGCGCAAAGAACAAGCACCAATGGAAGCTCAGCACCGCCGCAAGCGACATTTTGGCGTTGACCCCCGAGAGCCAGTTAGCTATTGGTGAGGGGTTTGATGGCATGATCTACCTCCGTTGTAGGGGCGGAAAGCCGGATTAGGTCAAACCCAGAGTAGACGCGCCCATCGCCTCCTTGTGGGATACCGTTCCTTAAGCAATAGAAGGTTGTTCTATTGGTGACGCTCCGAACGATCTTGAGCGTCTGTCCCGTCTAGTCCCAGGTTTGGCTAACAGGTCGTTGCCGGGGACGGCTCGCTGTTGTCCTTTTCTGTTTGTAGGGGGCATGTCAGTTGTTCGTGGTTGGGCTGGAACCGAGATTGTCCTTGACGATCCTCTGGTCGTTGCTGGTTCTGGGTTCTTTCGCTTGGCCGCGTGGCTCTGACTTCTTCTGGCGATTACGACAGCAGCAGCGTGATGGCTGCTGGCGTGTTGTCGGTGTGATTGGTTGAGTGCGGGTTTCCAGTATCGGGTTCCCCATTTGCTGCTGTAAGCAGGGTCGACTGCTATATGAGTGATCCCATGTTTTTTGGCGTTAGCTGTTACAGCATCAAAAACTTGACTGGTGGGTAGTCCAGCGATCTTACGGCGGGTGGTTTTGCCTGCTTGCCCGCGTCTGAAGATTTGGCGGCCGTGGGCTTTACTTCGACTGAAATCTAGTTTCTCGGTAGCGACCACTCGAGCGCCACAAGAGACCGCCCATTTCAGTGCCGCGTCTACTGATTCTAGTAGCTTGCCTCGTCGTTGCTCGCTGGTGCCTTCTTCTAACAGCTCAAACGTTTGAGGGCGACCGGTTGGGTTGCCGTGCTCATCCACAATAAACACAGCGAGATGATCAGAGTTCAAATCGATACCAACCGTTTTCGCTGCGGTAGGCATCTCGACCGGTTCAGTGGGTTGCGGTAACGTCCAGCTAGCCGACAGATACCAGGCTTGTTTACTAGGATCAAATACGAAACTATAAGAGATCGCAGCCCCCGCGAGGCATCGATGATACCATTGAGTCGCTCGATGATGCCAAGTAACGGTCCCTTCTAGCTCATAAACCGGGGACCTGCTAGATGTGTTAGATAGATGAGCTAAAGCGTTCGGTAACCGGATCTGTATAGTGCAGTTCTTGGTGCCAGACACTGAAGGCAGCACACGAATCGTTTCGTTCCCGTAACGTTTACCGGTTTCGCCGTCAGCAGCCAAATACCATCTAGCAGCATCCCACTGTTCACGCCATTGCTGAAGCGTGAGCCCACATTCTTGTAGATGATGACGGTTGTTAACTAACTGTTTACTGCCCACACACACCGACACCCGACCGGCTTGCAGATCAGCAGATGTTTGAGCTTCACGCGCTTTCAGTTTCTGTAACCGGCGTTGCTTCTGCCAGCGTTCACCCGCAGACGCGAACCCTCTCACACGACCCTGCCGCTGCCCGACCGGCACCCGAAGACGTTTCTCGATCCTGTTGATCTCCGTGCGAGAACGCTCAATCGAAGCTTTCATATTACGAACCTCTAAAGCAACCTGATCATCACTCCGACGAGTGATCGAACCCGCCCACCGCGACGAAGTCGCTGCCGTCAACGATCTCTTACGTTCAGTACGTTCAGCATGTTTCAAACCCAAACCCAGTTTGCAGCGAGCAGTCAAATCCTGCCGGTAACAAGAACCCAAAAACTCACCCACCAGCCTCAACACGCTGTCATCATCACCACAGGCATGAACCTTCGTACGAATACACACCCCCAAAGGGCCAGGCACCACAAACGGATCCTCTAACCGCCAACGAGTCACGACACACCCTCACCAGCAGCCGCTAACGCTCTCTGCACACGAAGAGCAGCCGAACGCTGACCATACAAACGCGCACACAACGAAGTCAACACCTCAGTCACATCCCTCACAAGATCATCCTCAAGTTCCTCATCATCTATCACCACAACCTCACCACCACGACCCACCAACGAAGCCTCCAACAACTCAAACCCAAAACGCGTCAAACGATCCCGATGCTCAACCACAATCCGAGTCCTCCCCGGCAAACGCAACACCCTCAACAACTTCGAGCGTTTACCGTTCAAACCAGAACCCGTCTCCATCACCACCTCAAAATCAGACCACCCCTGCTTACGCGCAAAACCTGCAAACACTCAGACTGCCGAACCAAATCAGCCGACAGATCCGCAGAAGACACCCGCGCATACAAAACCACCCGATCAGCAGGCAACTCATCATCAGGCACCCTCACATACAACAACTTCCCCACCTTCTCAACCACCAACCCCTCAGGCAAACGACCATCCCGATACATCTGCCAAGAAGCACGCGTAGACAACCCAAACTGACGACCCCAATCAGTCAAACGCATACGCGTACCAACAACCTTCATACACATTATTCTACCCAAAACTCAGCAGTTGCCAAACCCCCACCGTGACGAGCGAAATGCAGGCAGAATTAACAGACAGAATTAGCAGGCAGAATGAGATGCCTTACATCTCGGTAGCTTCTAATCCCCAGAACGTCCAGGTATCTGAGTGTGATTTGGAGTCCGCTGAGCGGCGAGCGAACAGTTCGATCTTGCTTTGCGATGGGAACATCCGGTCGATACGGCGGCGAGCTTCGGCGGGTTTTGATGAGTGCTCGGTTCTCAGTTCAGAGATCATCTGACGAATATTTCTAGCGCCGCGCGGCTGAGGGATTCTTCCCCTCTTGAACACTAAGCAGAGTTCGCACTGGCTCAAAGTGTAGAAACCCGGATTTGTTCGCTGTTTATCCCAAACGAAGCCAACCGTGGCCCAGCTAAAACCCCACGATTTGCCGAGTTCTATCGCTTGGTCTAGATGGGGGTTAGTAGACCACATAAACAGCAGGCAGTTATCAGCTGCAATGCAGGCAACTTCTAGATTTCTGAGCATAGAAAGTGTGACTGTCGGGTAATGGCGTATTGCTCCACCTGTGTCGCCACTGCCCTTCCCCGCGTGTTGCAGTTGCCCCTTGTAATCCCAAGGGGGATCGGCATATATGACATCGAATTTCCGATCCGGTAATGGCGGGAACACTGACGCTCGACTAGTCATACCATCGCTCTCTCTGCTCCTATTCCTCTGTTCATCACGCCTCTGTTTATCACTCCCTGCGAGCGTATACTCTGTTTATTATTATAACATTATAATAATATAAATATATTATATTTATGTGATAGGCTATCGAATAAGCTTGGGGGGCGGGCTACTTAAGGGGTGGTTTGGCGTGTGAAGGAGATCGTGCCGTAGAACACGCCTGCAAGTACTACCGTTGCGCCTGCGATAGTGGCTGGTCCTGGCACCTCCGAGAGGAATAGCGCAGCCCAAACCGTGGCTGCCACGGTCTCTATTGGCGTGAACAGAGCTACCTCTGAAACCGGTGCGTAACGAGGAGCAATGGAATGTGCCAAACGGCCCAGCGGATTGAAGACCAAGCCCATGGCTGCGATCGCTGTGTAAGCGCGCACGTCCAGCGAGAACGGCGACGCTGTAAAGCTAGTGACTACAATCACTGCAACAGCGCTGGCCGACAAAGCAGCACGGCGACTCATGTCTGGATAGCGCCGCCAGATCGTGAGGTTCGCAGCGAACGAAGCGACCGCGATGAGCGCCAGCAGATCGCCTCGCAGAGTCGGCCGACCCACAGAACTCGAAACGATCACGGCGATGCCAGCCACAGTCACAGCAATCGCTACACCAACCCGTCGGTTTGTTCGCTCACCGAGAAACAACCGAGCGCAGCCTGCTGCTATTAATGGCACAGCCGCCACGATTGCTACCACGTTGGCGACCTGGGTTTCTGTCACCGCTGTGACGAAAGCGAGTTGGCTTATCGCAGCTAACAGTCCCGCACCGATAATCGGAGCCTGGTGATATCGCAGCGACTCCAGCATCGGTTGTCGATCAAAGAAACGGCCAAAAACCCAATACACCACCAACGCGCAGACCGCTACCCAGAAAGCAACATCAACCGCTTCCGCCTCCGACAACCGCACCCACAGCGAGTCCGTCGACACGCAGAGCATTCCGGTTGATGCCAGCAGCCATCCCAGTCGCCGACGGTCATCAAGTTGGTCTCGGTGATCACTCACCGAGTGTTAGCCGATCGCGAGATAACTATCTGGGTCTGAGCTGAAAGCATGCAAGCATCCCGGGGCGCAGAACCAGTAATCAGAACCGTCATGCACAGTGTGATATTTGGCATCATCCGTGACGACTGTCATCCCACAAACTGGATCGGTGGCTTCAACTCTGGCAGGGACTTCACTGCTTGGGGCTGCAACCAGTTCTCCTCGGGCGCGTCTTGCCACCAGATCCGCGATCACCGCTACTGCGATTTCTGCGTTGGCTAACGCACCGAGATCTAGGCCAGCGGGAGCATGAACGCAAGCCAGAGTGTCTTCAGACGCGCCTTGGCTTCGTAAATAGTCAAGCACGGTTGCGGCACGCCGTGGCGAAGCGATCAAACCCACATAACCAGCACCACAAGCCAGTGCAGCTTCCAAAGCCAGATCGTCGTAATGGCCTTGGGTGGCCACCACAACAGCAGTGGCAGCATCAACCCTAAACGGCGAAAGGTCGAGCTTGGTATGAACCAAATCGGGGCGGCTGTGTTCGTCGGGGTTGCCGCCGTCGTCAACGATGGCTGCTTTCCAACCCAGAGCCGTAGCAATGTCTGCTAAAGCATCGACCGCTGGGGATCGCCCTATCGCAACCAGTTGCGGCACCGGCTGATGAGGCTCCAAATACACCTCTAATGCCCCCTCGGATTCACAAGCCATGGCTACATGAACCATGCCTTCAGACGAGCGCCCATCCAGATCATCGGGCTGACCCAAAAGCAACAGAGCCGGATCGCCGCTCTTCAAGCATTCACGAGCGTGACGCACCACTGTCGGCTCAGCACAGGCACCACCAAGCCAGCCGCGAACCGTGCCATCAGCGAGCACGAGCGCCTTAGCACCTTGCCGTCCCGATGACGGCCCTCGCCGCCACACCACAGTGGCTAGAACATACGGCACTCGCTGCTCGGTGAACTCCACCGCTTCTGCCAGCACCGAAACGTTCATCCGGCTGTCCTCTCATCGTTACCCAGACATCTTTGACCAGAAATCTTTACCCAGACAAGTGCCATGGTACCGCCGTAGTCAGGCATCCTCAGCAAAAAGCCAACAAGAGCCAACCGAGGCGAGCGGACTCTAGCCAGCGTCCACAGTCTCTATCCCAGTGCCTAGCACAGGGCGAAAGTTCCGCGGATCTAGGCATCTAGGGGCAAGAGTTCGCTCAAGTCAGTTGGTTTGCCTGGGATCATGGGCACGGATCCATAGCCAGCCCACATGTATTCAATCCCTTCATGAGGATGCGCAGCCACGACATGTCGCACAACAGGCTTGCCTTGCAAGCGCACCCGCGAGTAGCGAGCATGGATTTTGGCTGCCTCAAACTCCACCCAGTGTCGTCCCACATACTTCGCATCAAACACCACCGCAGTAGGCATCGGCGCTCGTCGCAGCACCACGACATCGGGGGTAATGAGGTTTTGCGCTAGGCCATGATCTGGATGTGGCACGTTCTCGAGTTGCTGCCATCCACTCCCGCTAGATGTGATTTGCGGTTCGAAGGCAGCATGCACATCGCCTGGGAAGCGCACAGTGGCACCTTTAGGTATCTCTAGAAAGGTAGTGCCGGTACGAGTTCTGCGACCCAGAATGTCGAAGCCGGGATCAATCGGCGGTCCATATTTTTGCCTGCAAGCCTCAAGGACTTGCAGGAACACCCAATATTCATAAAGGCGGATCAGCCCTTTGACACCTAGTCGAACTTCGCCTGGTCCTTCGGTTGCATGAGCTTCGGGCCGGTCGAGCAGTCTCAGCACTTTGTCGACCTGTCGGTAGCGAGGGTCGTGCAGGGTTCGTATTCGAGCTGCCTCAGCGCCGCCACGAAGGAGGCGACATGAGTCGAAGGGATGGCTTCTCAATGCTCGACTGGCACGGGTAGCAACCTCTAGGCCGTTGGGTTGTCGCCGTGCATAAGAAGCCAGTCGCCGCAATGTTTCAGCAACCAGAGCGTTCTCGGGTATGTCAACATCGCGGATCATCACCCCGGCACGTCCAGGCCGCGCTACCTGCTCAGCTCGACTCATGTCTTGATACGGATCTTGATGATCCTCGGATTGATGCCCGGATTGATGCTCAGATGGATGCTCGGATGGATGCGAGGCGGATTGATGAACATGAGGCGCTGTTTGATGACCGTGAGACACGGCTGCCATCTGAGCCGAAGCCGCTGAGGCCCGTAGGACGCTGACAGTTAGCTCTGAAGGTCTGCGGACTGCCCCAAGTCTTTTGATCCCCTCTCCACGCGACAGAAGCGATCTCGGCTCAGCAGCGATTTCGCGAATCGGTTTCTCGATAGCGTGCCACAACTCGGCGGGCGACGGCAGTTGGCCACGCAACCTGCTGACACCCTCGGGATCAAATATGAGCCCTGTCCATATTTGTTCCAGCGCCGAGCGCAGACTCCTGTAGCTCTCGTCACTCATCTTGTCGGGAACGATCTCGAACTCGCCTGCTAGCTCGCCCGACTCACGACATATCTCCACAAGCCCGAGATGCCCGAGCAGTTCTTCGGTCTGACGCAACCGCAGTTCGATACAACCGTGGGAATCAGCTGAGGTTTCTAGCGGCCCGATCCGCGCGATCTCACCACTATCAAGACCTCGCAACAAAAGCGCGGACGACTCGGGCACTTGTGGGCATTGTGAACCACCAGAATCTCGTCTTAGCGGCAACCATGCGCGACCGACCAGCATCTCAAGGTGGGGCATTATTCGTGTCCGATTCATATCCGAACCAGCGCAAGTCGGGGATCTGTGCCTTCCAAGAATTCGTCGTCTGACACGCTGTCGTCCAGCCAGCGGCGCAGGATCAAGGCGGATTGCTCGGCGCCCACTTTTTCGAGCTCTTCAAGCAGTTCAGTGAGACTCTCTGTCAAATGGCCTTTGAAACCGCGAATCTTCGGGATGATGCGTTGCACGATTCCCCAATCCAAAGCGACCTCGTCTTCGATGATCCCCTCGGCGTTAGCGACAAAGCGTTCCAGTTCAAAATGTGCTCGCAACCCCACACCAATGCCAGAAGGCCGCAGGATGTCGGCTATGTCGGTCAACATTTCATGGTGTAGGTCACTGGGTCGTGTCTTGCAGACTTTGCGCCACTCGTTGACCCCCACATGCCAAGGTCTGAGCGTCTGAGCTTCAGGATCATGATGCTTCATAGAAATCTTGATGCTCAACAACAGCACGTTGGCACGGTCAAGCACCCTGTCTGATAAAGGACGTGTGGTCTCATCAACGTTGACCGTACCGACGATCATCAAGTTGTCGGGGAACTTGAGACTGGCTGGCCACTCGTCTGCATTCTTCGGTGCTAGGAAAGGCGAATACAACGGCAACCGGGCATCCTCGCTGCCTGAGCGCGCCTCTTCGATAGCTGAGAGCCATTCGGCCATGTATTGCTCCACGGGGGCGAGGTTCATCTCGTCAAGCAGCACGAAGTGCAGACGATCGGGCTCACGCAAGCAGTTACGCGCCGTCTCGGCGAGCCATCCCGGCACGAAACGTTCTGATATCGGGTTGACGAAACCAAGCACCTCGGTCTGGTCAATCCAGTCTGGCCTGACTGCGACACGGCGAAATCGGCCATTGGAACTGCTAGCACCAAAAGCCTCAGCGAAAGTTCGAGTGAGCGAACTCTTGCCCGAGCCTGTGAGTCCAGCAAGGATCACAAACGGACGGGTCTTGAGAGAAACGTAGAGCCGCCGGATGTCCATCGGATCAAAGTCCAGAGGGCCTTTGCAGTAGTTAAGGAGATGATCAACTAGTTCGCTCTCACCCCGATCAGCCTGCCATCGGTAGATACGACGTTCTTCAATATCTCTCCACAGCGCGCTGGCATTCTCACGGGCCTCAGCCAACCGAGAATCAGCCGAATCGGGAGCTTGGAGCCAACTCTCAATCTCAGCATGGCGATTGACGAAATCGCCAATGTCCTCGTCATCAAAGTCGCCGCGCTCATCGGTTAGAACCTCATCAACTTTTGCAAGGCTCCGCTCCACTTCGGCTCGACATTGCTCACGCAGATGCCGCACAGTTTCTTCAATCTCACGTTTCAACCCACTGGCACCTCGGCCTTGGTGGCGTTCAAGCTCGCCGATTCGTTGTTGCCACTCCCGAAACTCCGAGTCGGCGCGCAATTCCCGAAGTGGCTCCAGCAGCTGTATCAGGTCATCTTGCTGCTCATGGAGCATCTCATCTAGACGATCTGACAGATCTTTTTGCGCTGCACCGATTTCGCGGGTCAACTCCTGAGGATCAGCGCCGTCTAGGCGAGCTTCGATCTCGGCTACCCGATCAATCCAAGTGCGATCATCGCTAAGGCTTGACTCTCGAAGCTTCCGCTGAAGTCCTTCATATTGGCGACGGGCTAGCTCGGCGCGCTGGTTACGCGAGATCTGATCATCAAGCAATTTCAAAGCTTTCTCAGCGCTTTCAAGGTCGTCTTCAAGCACATGCAGCTGGATCTCATCAATGGCATCCGCGTAAGCGACGGGTTTCCCCTCAAACTTCGCCAACGCTGAAGTCAGCTCGCTGTGGCGGCGCGCTTCGTCTTCAAGGGAGTTGATCGTCAGACCCGTCTGTTCGCACCATGCGTTCACCGCACGAGCCAGCTTGTAGCGTCCGCGGCGATCACCAACACTTCCGGCAGCGTCAATACGTCGGGCGAGGTCCTCTCGGTCAACATCTGGCGCAGCATTAGCGGCCAAGATCGGCCTGATCAACGCCGCCGCAAGCGGCCCGACGGAATGCCTGAAGTCGTCTGGAACTTGATTGATCGGTTCGGGCGTGGTGCGAGGTGTCCAGGGCTGCACTTCGCTTTGAAGATCAACCGTTCGATTGACTTCGTTTGTTGCTTTGTTGCAGCGCTTGATCATCTCGTTGTGGCGGCGACTGTTGACCTCGACCCCTTGCTCTCGAAGTTCTTGCTTTAGTTTCTTCTCATCAATCTCGACGTGCGATACCTGAAGATTCGCCCTGAGGCGGTCAACCGCTGGGCGTAACTGATCGCAGAGCCATGACCAAACGGAACGCTCACCCGGCAGCTTCACGGCACCGTAGCCATCCAATATCAGTGCGTTATCAAGCGCTGCCAGAGCTGACGCGAGTTGCTGTCGTTTATAGAGCCATTCAGCCGCAGGAAGGGGTAAGTCAAGTGCGATCACGGCCTCCATGCGATGCCGGACGTTTAGATCAAGGGATTCCGGAAGCAGATGCGCGTAGCCGTTGGCCGATGGTCTGCCGGTAGTGACCACATACCACCAGTCGAGGACGTGGTGAAGGTGGCGTTCATCGCCGAAGCTGCATCGGCTGATGATGTCGCCAGCGGTTTCTACCGCTGCTTCAGCCGTCGGATCCTGCTCAACGATAGGGATAAGCACCTCAAAGACAGCGTTCGCGTCGGTTTCCGACACGGCCTCTTTGCTCCTGATGATCTTGGTCAGCTTGGTCACGAATACCTCCTAAGTTGCTTACTACCAAACTAAGCAAGCAGTGTGACAACGACGGCAAGACTCCTGCACATAAACGTCTTCAGGCCAACAACTGCATCGTCGCGGTAAGGTTTTGGCAAGTTGCATTTAAATAGTTTGCAGTGAAATCCCGAACTCTCAAAGGCCACAGCGCAGGGTCAAGACTGAGCGTAAGCTATGTCTTATGCGTCTTATGCGTATCATGCAGAACTCGGAGACACGGAAACGGCTAAATCGACTAGTGAAACGAACTAACACAGGTGACAGTGACAGCGTCACTGAAGAAGCCAGCAACAACGTTGAAGACAGTAGCGCAGACGACAACCTCAGCGCAGACGATGGCGATGATCCGACACAGCACAGTGACAATCTCTCAAGTGACAAGATCGACAGCCTCTCAGCTGAAGACAGCAAAGATGCAGACAGCGACGACGAAGGCATCCGCGATAAAGCTGAAGCCGCAATCCAGGCCACAACCAGCGGCATCAAAACCGCCGCAGAAGTCGTCGCCGGAGGCGTAGGGGCAGCGGCTAGGGCAACAAAAAGCGGCAGTGTCGCAGCCGCAGAAGCCGTCGCCGACAGCGTGGTAGCAGCATCCAAAGCAACAAAAAGCGGCAGTGTCGCAGCCGCAGGTGTCATCCAAGGGGTCATCGTCGGAACAGGAACGCAAATCAATCAGATCGTGCAGTCAATGGTGTCGGGTCCGACCTCGCTATACGACAAAGCGCTTGACGCAACATACTTAGATCCGCTGCTGCGCTCTGACATGGGCGGTAGCTATCACCGACTCTTTGACGGCGGCCACACCATCACTGGCGCGGTGAAAGCAGTCAACGCAGCGTCTATTGACGACACCTTCACACGCCAGACGGTCGGCACTATGGAAGCACTGCTGCGTGATGCGTCCACTACAAGGGGACTACCTCTCGCTACTTGGGATAAGGCGACCTTTGATTCGGTGGCTCAGAACCTCGAAAGCAGTCTGGGTATCCCCAAGCGATGGCTTTATGACATCAACACATTCGACGCAGGCGAGGCACTGGGCGCATCCATCGGAGTGGTGGCGGTCGCTTTGAACTGGAACAGTGCCGACACCGAACAGTTCGCTCAGATGACTGCTGGCATGGGTTTGTCAGCAGCAGTGGGACTCAACCCGCTACTGCTGATAGTCACAGTCGCAGCAGCGGCCCAGTCATTCAACAAAGCCCGCCTCAGCGGCGATTACAGCGACCTCGCAGACGGCGCCTTCAAAGGTGCTGCTACCTCGGCGGCATCGCTGGGCGCAATCGCGGCGATCACCGCTGCTGGAGGACCAGCCGGTGCTGGACTGCTTGTCGGGCTAGCAACCGGTTTGCTGGTTCACCAAACCGTGAAGAACATTAGCATCACCGAAGTCACCGGCTACGTAACGGCACGAGTAGAAGCACTAGCACCCACTGTGGCGACTTGGGCTCAAGAACTACTAAACCGAAACGACGCAGAACCCGTAGACAGATTAGTAGCCAAAGAGATTCTGGCGTTGCCGAGCGTGACCGCTGCTGCCGAAGTAGCAGCTCCAGTCGTCGACAACCTCAACGAAACACTCACCAATCAGCCTGGCACCAATCCGCCTAGCTAGGCACGCTCACGCTGTAACTGCGGCGGCCATTTAACGCCAGGTTCGGGAAGCGGTTTGCCCTGCGCCCGCAAGTGATCCACCGTCTCAGCAACCACAGCCCGTATCCCTGCCTCGGCCGACTCTCGATCCGCCTCAAGCCAACTGACCAAAGGAAAACCATCACAGAGACCGACCCATTCGCCGTCTTCTTCTGACCACTCAGTCCAATAGTAGTAATCTTGCTCATCCATCGAATTTCTCCATAAGGTCTATAGCCCTCAAAACCTGACGCACCTGATAAGGCTTGGCTTACCTCTGCGAGGTTGCAGGACAATCACAGGGTGATCCATCCATGGCGTGTAGTAGATCAGGTGGCTTCCTCCGCCTCGCCTTGGTTTGCCGAAGCATACGTCACAGACGGTGACAAGATCTACCCAAGCCACATTACTTGGATTATGTCTGATCGCCGCCAGTCGCTTCTCATGTCGTCCCATCCAGAACCTCTCCTAAGCCTGAAAGCCATACTCATAATATTAATATATACTCTAATATTATATAAATACATGTAATAGCTATCAATCTAGGATGCGATTGTCGCCATAATCACCCCCCCCCCCCGAACTTTCGCACCAGCACACAGTCCACCTCATTAAAGTGCGAAGGCGCAAAGATGCGAAAAGACAAATAAAAACGAAAAGACAAAAAGATGCGAAAAGGTTGCGGCTAGAATATCGGTCGTGGCTGAGCGCTCCCACACCAACCCGTTCTCGCCATCATTCGGGACCACTCCTCCGCTACTAGCTGGTCGCGATGAAGTTTTGGAGCGGTTCACCGAAGCGATTGAGGTTGGCCCAACCCACCCCGACTACACGCTGTTAGTAACAGGCGACCGCGGCACAGGCAAGACAGCACTGTTGAATGCATTGGAGGCGACAGTTACCGAGCGGGGATGGTTGACCATCACGGCTGCCGCGTCATCAGAGCCGCTGTCTGAGCGCATCTCGACTGAGGCGCTGCGTTGCTTTGAACACCTGTCGGGTGGCAGTCGGCAGATCAGACTTGGATCGCTCAGCGTGCTCGGGGTCGGCCTAGAACTTGAACATAGCGACGCAAGCCCTACCAAAGCCGCGAGCCTCACCAGTGCGCTTGAGTATCTAGGCACAGCACTAGCAGACAAGCAAACCGGGCTACTACTCACTGTCGACGAACTCCATGATGTAGAGCGCGCCGATGTTCGCAATGTTGCATCCGCCGTGCAGATCGCAACTCGGCGACAGCAGAGTCCGATTGCCTTCGTAGCAGCCGCTCTGCCGTTAATTGAGCACGGTCATCTCGCAGACCCGCACATGACCTTCTTGCAGCGCTGCGCGCGAGCACCGCTGGAACCTTTGACCCCCGATGAAACGCGGCGCGCTCTGTGCGAGCCGATCGTTAGCCGGGGTGGCACCATTGACGATGATGCCCTCACAGAAGCCGTGGAATCGACTCTCGGCTATCCGTACATGATTCAACTAGTCGGATTCCATGCCTGGCGGATGCGCTTGACACCAGACGAACCCATCAACCTCGTAGGTGTCAGAGCAGCCATCATGGAAGCCGAACATGCAATGGTGGAGCAAGTTGCGAGCCCGGTCTGGAACCGGCTGTCACCTATGGACCGGCGATTCCTTGTGGCGATGCTCAAAGACAAAAAAGACTCATCGCTGGCTGATATCGCTGCAAGGCTTAACAGATCACCCCAATACACACGAACCTACCGGCGACGCCTACTAGCTGCAGGCGCGCTGAGCCCCACCTCCGAGGACCGGTTCCGCTTTCGCCACCACGCCCTGAGAAAGCGTGCTCAAGATGCCAACCGCGACAACCCCACCCTCTCCTAAGAGCGCGCGCAAATAAACAAAGATGCACGTTTAGGGTCGGGTTTGGTGAGCCGAGGGCGGGTGCGGATGGTGAAAGAGTCCTCCCATCTAAGCCAGTTGCACAAAAACTGCTTGTGTAGTGTGTTCGCGTGTTCACACCTACAACGAGGTGGTAGACCGAGGTGTAGTAGACATAATGCAGGCCTAGAGGTTGGGGCCCGACTGGAACGTGGAATGAAGTTTGGGGCTCCTTAGTTGTCTCCGTCTTCCCGATACCATCATTTTTGACACCGCCCTGCACCATAACGCCAGAGCGGTCGCCACCTTCAATGAGAAACTCGCCGCTCAGGCCGAAAAGCAGTAGTAGACATAACCAAAGCCCTACAAGAGATTTAAAGGGCAGCCAGACAAGCCGTCAGGCTGTTTTTGACGTAGTTGACGTGCTATATGCGGTCAACTACGTCAAGAACGGGAAATGCTAGTCGTTGTCTTTGATGGTTAAGACGGGTTGACTGTCAGCGATTTGTGCGCCTTGGGGTTCTGATAACACGATCGTGAACGTTTCATCAGGCTCTTTGACGCGATCATTCAACGCGTAAATCAAACCAATATTGGAAGTCACACCCGGTCTGAAACTAATAGACGAAGTCCGTAACACGAAATCCTCGCCTGCTGTCGCATACCCAGCACCGGTACCAAGTATCTTAGGAGTGTACTTAACTGTCACCTGTTCACTAGCAGGCTTGTTGAGCTTGAAACGAACAAGATAAAACGGACTCCGACCCTCAACATAGATACTGTCCTGCACAGAAATCGTAACCACATCCACAAGCGGCGGCGGAGGCGGTAGCGGATCGTCATCATCAGAGATAGCAACGGTTGCTGTAGATGCAGATGAATCCAGGTCATACCCAGAGCCGGTAGCCAACGTCACAGTCACAGACCCGTCAGGCTCATCAATAGAGTCACCCGTAGTAGCGACCGTGAACGTAGTTGTGCCGCTGGTTCCGATTGTGACTGTTTGTGAGCCTGTGGTCACACCATAACTACCCCTAGAGGTGACATTCACAGACACACCCAACGATGCTGACGGCACCGGAGACGCAGCAAGCGTGAACAACGCAGACCCACCCTCAGTGACCGTGCTACCAGCAGTGATACTGACCTCAGGAGTCGGTGGTGGTAGCGGGTCGTCATCATCAGACACAGTCACGGTTGCTGCTGACGCAGACGAATCCAGGTCATAGCCAGTGCCGGTAGCCAATGTGACGGTCACAGACCCGTCAGGCTCATCAGTAGAGTCACCCGATGTAGCAACAGTGAACGTAGCAGACCCGCTAGTAGGGATCGTGACTGTCTGGGAGCCTGCGGTCACACCATAATCACCACTAGAAGCGACATTCACATTGACCTGCAAAGCTGCTGACGGCACCGGAGACGCAGCAAGCGTGAACGTTGCGTTGCTGCCCTCAGTGACCGTGCTACCAGCAGTGATACTGATCTCAGGAACCGGTGGTGGCGGATCGTCATCATCAGACACAGTCACGGATGCTGCTGATGCAGACGAAGCCAGGTCATACCCAGCGTCATCTACCAAAGTCACAGTCACAGAGCCGTCCACCTCATCAACAGTGTCACCACTAGTAGCAACCGTGAACGTAGCAGACCCGCTAGTAGGGATCGAGACTATCTGTGAGCCTGTAGTAACACCATAACTACCCGTGGCAGACACAGTCACGGTCACATCAAGATTCGCAGCCGGTGCCGGAGACGCAGCCAACGTAAACGTGGCGTTGCTGCCCTCAACCACATCACTACCAGCAGCAATACTAACCTCGGGAGTGGTTGCTGCAGGTGCGGAAACCGCAGCAAGGGCTTGCAACGCAGCAACTACCGGATCCCAGCGAACACTCCAGAACGTTCGCGCGTTTTGTTGCGCTTCGCTAACTGTCATTGAGCTGCCAGTGAACCCAGGCACAGACTCACCAAACGCCAACAGCACACGCTTCCAACGATTCACATGCGCCACACCATTACCAGTTTCAGCTGCGTAACCTTTCACATCGTTGACCAACGAAGCGGGAACCACATAAACAGACTCGCTAGTCTCAGACTCAGTCTCAGTAGTGTCGGTTTGGTCGCTGCTGGTGGTGTCGGTGCTGGCTTGTGCCTCTAACGCTGTGAGCGCGGTGACGACTGGATCCCAACGACTCCAGCCTTTATCAGCATAGGTTTGCGCTTCGACTGCGGTCATTGCTATACCCGTAAACCCAGACACGCTCTCACCAAAAGCCACGAGCACACGCTTCCAACGATTCACATGCTCACTGCCATGAAAAGCCTCAGCCGCATACGCTTTCACATCAGCCAACAGTTGCGCTGACACAACATCCTCAGTGCTGGTTTCTTGTTGTTGCACAGTATGCTTCGGATAGTTTTCACTAAACACAGAATGACGACCATTCTGATTATCTTTCACACGAACCTTGATCTTTTTAGGAGTACTATCATCAGCCGTACTCAAAGTAACCTCCACCTCAAACTGCACACACGCAGCAGTACGCCCCTCAACCGACGAACCCTCATATTTACCCCAAAAATACCCGAACACACCATACGGAAACAAACCCGGCGAATACGGCACAGCCGGAGAAGTCTCATCAACACCTTGCGTGAGAGGATCATCAGCTACCGCAGCCTTAGCGCGCGTGTCGCCAAGCTGATGCGCGGACGCGCACAACGGACCATCCCTAAACCTCAAAGAAGCAGTCTCAGTACCCGTCTCACCATCAAAACTCGCTAAATCAACCGTCACCAACGAATCCGCGAGCTTCTTCACCAAACCAGGATCATTTCCTGTCCTAATCCCGCCACTCCAAGTGCTCGTCAACAAATCAAAAACCCTATAACCACCAGAAAGGTCGCTTAAAACATTCTCTTCGAAATACGCTGCATAATCAGCATGCGTATTCGCATTAAACGGCACAGCTCTATCAGCAAACTCTGTGCTACTACCAAAAATACGTTCATTATGTAAAGCAGGATCAGTGATATCCATACCAGCAGTCACAACCCTCGGATCACCAAACACCGCCTCAGGCTTTACTTCAGGAGCGAGCTCCAGTTTCGTCACCTTAACAGAATCCACACTCTGCCAAACCGTACCCGCAGGAGCCACAAAATCACAATACGAATCCGCAACAGCAGTCTCAAACAACTTGAGTGTCGTAGCATCACCATCCCCATCATCACAATCATACGCATTAGCAGCAATCACATACACCGGCGAAATACCATAAAAATTGCGTGCAAGGCTGGTACCTTGGTTGCTTCCAGCATCTATCGGAGTTGAACCCAAATAAAATCCTGTTCTTGCGCTGTTGCCTCCCAAAGGCGCAGAAGCTGTCGTACCGTCAGCGTTCGTGCCCGTAAATATGACACTAGTAGCAACCTCAAACCTGCCTGGGGCAGAGCCTTCTGCGCGTCCTAGCTCATCACGCACACTATTGTTGCCCGTGCTCTCCCACGCAGACGACCAAAACCCAGTCCCAGCAGTATTGCCATAATCTCGTGACACACGCGGCCCATCCAACCAGTAAACCGGAGCCACCACATCAGAAGACCCCAGCTTCGCATTCACACGAGCATTCACCGAAGGAGTCGAACCCACAACCCGAAACTCAGACGAATGACCCCGAATAGCCTTATGACCCGCAGCCGCGCGAGCCTGCACAAACTGGTTATAAACAGCAATATCAGTAGACCGAGCGTCGCGAGCCGTAGACGTAATAAATAACAAACGGAACTTATCACCCGCACGACTACCAGCAGGATTCAACGACCACCAAAACGGCACCGTAACCGTGCCATCCCCATTAACAACCGGAACCGAAACCGCAGCAGGCGGAGTCGACTGAGCAACTACACGCCCAGAATCAACAACCCCAAGCCCAGCGACAAGCAACACCGCCACCAGCAACGCAACCACCGCACGCGACCACCCAAACCGCAGCAGAAGGCAGCCACCCCCCCCCCCCGCGGGCTTCACGGACGCGTCAAGCGACGACAACCCCACACCACCAACCGCAGCCTCAGAACCACGCATAATCAGACTCCTAACCCATCTCGGGAACAAGAACACCAAGCACTATAACAAACCCACACGGCTCGCACAACCACCCGTGGACGGGACTGTCAGCCAGCACGGTGCATGTCAGAGCAGCCGCCACCACAACCACCTGCAAGGTAAAGCTTATCTGATTTCCATATTAGTACGCGCGGAATGTTTTAGGGATCGTGGGTTCCCAGAACCAGTTGTGATCAAGCTATCAGCGAACCACAGGCTCTGGAATTTGCTGGATCAGTTGCGCTCAGCTTGGTCTAACCAATTGCGCGCTATGGACGCTAGACGACGCACATTAGCGAAATTCGCTCCGACGAAAGCCAAGAACACACCTGCGGCTCTACCGTTGTAGATCAGATACACCGACCCGGCTAGACCCAGCACCGCAAAACAGAAATCACTAGCTGCGTAGATGATCGCGAGCACGAACTGGTGCCGATTCTTATCTTGGGCAGCAGCAAGGGCTGCTCACCATCGCTCGTCGGGTACGTCAGCCATCCACGCGGGCCGTCAACGGACGTCCCCGACATCGCGCTCAACCTCGGCTATGACATCCTCTGGAGTCCAAGTCTGTAGCTCCATCGGCCTATGGATGCTTAGCAACTCAGTAATCAACCCGAACACGCTACGACGACGTTTTGTTAGCGACTTGCTGGTCATTTCGGACACCATGCGATCTCCTCCTGACTCTCAGGGGATCAACTGCCCTTTCAGATCAATGAATCACTTTAGCACAACTACTTGACTGCATCACTGCTGCTCTCGCCCCGGGGCTGACAGCCAGCACGGTGACTGTCAGAGCAGCCGCCACCACAACCACCTGCAAGGTCAAGGAGGATTGTCAAACTCAGTTCATCAAGCCCAGTTCAGAGCTGAAAACGCCACAACAGTAATCAGCCAGAGTGACAGCGTTGAAGACAACGACGGTATGCAGCGGTGGTATGTGGCTGTTGGAAGCATCCGTATGAATCCTCTGGCAAGAGCTTGTAAGCATCTCAGGATGGCTATTGTCATCTAGTGCGAATCTTTGTTACCAACGACGACGGAATCGACTCGATCGGGTTGCATGTGCTGGCCAGAGCTATGGCCGAACTCGGTGATGTGGTGGTGGTAGCACCAGACAAGGAATACTCTGGCTCCAGTGCCGCTTTCGGCCCGCTTCATCTGATTCAGCCCGAAGTGCATCGTGCTCACATTGACGGCGTGTCAGAAGCATGGTCGGTGACAGGCCCACCAGCTTTGTGCGTGATGTTCGGCCGTCTCAACTTGTTCGGCCCCCATGACTTGGTGGTGGCGGGCATCAACCCGGGTGCCAACGTGGGTCGCACGGTGTATCACTCAGGCACGGTCGGTGCCTGCCTCACAGCACGCAACGGCGGGATCAGCGGCGTGGCTGTAAGCCAGACAGTCCCATCTTTCGGGGTTGAAGGCCAAGGCACCGACGAAATGCTCAACGAACAGCATTGGGATACTGCCGCATCAGTGGCTAAAGCTGCTGTTGCTGGACTTGCAGCAGCCCCGCCACCTAAACCCGTGGTGCTCAACATAAACGTCCCTAACCGGCCACTGCACAAGCTTGAAGGTTGGCGACGCACCGTGCTCGGAACTGCACCGCCACGGTCGATGGCAACCGCCGAACTCGAACCCCGCAAAGGCCACACCGACACTTACAGAGTGAAGATGAACTGGGGTGCCGCAGTCAAGCTCGCACCGAACACCGACGGCGGAGCGGTAATGAACGGCTGGGTGTCACTGGGATGGCTCACTCCGCTGGAGTCTTACGAACCCGGCTTCGCTGCAGGTGCAGAAACAGAATCCCGTCTCGACAACCTGCTCGGCTGAACAAACCCAGCTCAGCTTGCCCGCTTCGACCCCTGCCTACCCCGAACCTGCAACAGGTCAAGCCTGACAACGTCATCAAAACAGCCGACGAATCAAGCTGGCGCATCAAGGCAGGCATCTGTAGCGCTTGCGTGGCATGCCGATGCACAACTCCAGTATGCGCAGTTGCCGCCACATCCCCGACTGCTGGCACGAGTAGCCAAGACGCTTGCGGGGCGTAGCGTTGCACGGTGACTCTCACCGCTTCAGGCCTTGCCAAGGCATACGGTGCTCGGCAGCTTTTTAGCGATGTGAGCATGCAGCTGTCACCGGGCCGATGCACTGCGCTTGTGGGTAGTAACGGCACCGGCAAAACAACGCTTCTGGAGATCATGGCTGGCCTGTGCGAGCCCGACGCTGGCACGGTCAGCAAACCCCGAGACATAAAAGTCGGCTATCTGCCACAGAACCTTAAGGAGGTGTCTGAAGGCAACGTCAGCCAATATGTGATCGCTGGCGCACGCAAGCTTTCGCGACTATCTCAGGTTCTCTCCGATCTTGAAAGCCAACTCGCCGACGCTCCCAGCGATGAACTCGTAGCGCGCTACGGCGCGACGCAAGCCCAGTTCGAACAACTCGGCGGTTACAGCCTCGAATCCAAAGCCGCCAAAGCACTCAACGGGCTGGGTTTCACAGCCAGCGACTCCAACCGAGGTGTCAAAGAACTTTCTGGGGGTTGGAGGATGAGAGCAGCTCTAGCCCGGTTGCTGGTGTCAGAACCCGACATTCTTTTGCTGGATGAACCCACCAACCATCTCGACATTGATTCGATGTCTTGGCTAGAGCGACGGCTGACGAACTGGACAGGCTGCGTTTTGTTTGTGAGCCATGACCGTGACTTCATTGATGCAGTAGCGGATCGGATCATTGAGCTGACATCAGGCACAACCCACAGCTACGAAGGCGGTTTCGCGGAGTTCGTGATGGCACGAAACGAACGCCTAGCACGCATTGAAGAGGCTGCAGCTCGGCAGGCCAAAGAGGTAGCCCGAGTCGAGCGGTTCATCGAACGCTTCCGCTACAAAGCCACCAAAGCCAGACAAGTACAAAGCCGAGTCAAGACCCTACAAAAGCTCGAGAAGATCGAAGCGCCGAGTCGTTCGGAACTGGCTGCCCGCTTCGCGTTTCCGACCCCGCCAAGGTCGAGCCGTGTGGTGGCCGAACTCGAAAATGCTGCTGTCGGATACACCGATAATCAGCCGGTTCTGTCGGGCGTGTCGCTGGCAGTGGAGCGTGGTCAGACAGTCGCTCTGGTGGGGCCTAACGGCGCTGGCAAAACCACGCTGCTGAAACTGCTGCTCGGTGAACTAGCACCAGCTGCTGGCAGTGTGCGACTTGGTGCCAGCGTGCGTGTGGCTGCGTTCGGGCAGCATCAAGCCGATGAACTCAACGGTGCTCGGCGAGCTATTGAAGTGTTCTCAGACGGCATCGACGCAGGTGGGCGTAACCTGCGCACGCTGCTCGGGGCGTTCGGTTTCGGAGGCGACAATGCCGACCGGCGGGTCGCTGAGCTTTCTGGTGGTGAACGCACGCGGCTGGCTTTGGCACGGCTGATGGTTGAACCAGCGAACCTGCTGGTGCTTGATGAACCCACCAACCATCTAGACCTGCCGAGCTGCGACATTCTTGAAGATGCTCTCGGGGCTTACCCGGGAACTGTGCTGCTAGTAACTCATGATCGACATCTGATCAGAGCGGTAGCGGATGCGTTAATCGAAGTTCGTGACGGTCATGCTGCGTGGCATCTCGGTGCCGATGAGTCGGTTCTGTTTCCGCAACCGCAAAACTCTTTTGGGGACAGCCCGCAAAGCTCAAAAGAACCAGCATCGGCAGCCAGCGAGCGCAGTGGACGCAATGGACATAATGGACGCAATAGACGCAATGGATCAGCCGGAGCTTCGAGACCTAGATCAGCTGCTGATCGAGCCCAGCGACGGCGAGCAGGAGCTGAAGCCCGCTCCGCCAGCAGCAGGCTGCGCCGACAAGTAACCGAACTTGAACAAGCTTGGGAAGCAGCGGACAGCGAAGTAGCCGAATTGCATCGCAAGCTCAGCGATCCTGAGATATACGCCCGACCCGAAGAAGTTCACGCTCTAGCTCAAGCGCACACCAAGGCCACAGAGCGGGCAGCGAGCCTGCTAGCGCAATGGGAGACAGCACTAGCAGAACTTGAGAACTTTGAGCAGCTCATGCCGTCGCCCGCTACCAAAAACAAAACGGCGCGTCTGGGTGATCGGCGGGCAGAATAGGTCTATGGACGCTCAAGCAATCATCACACAAATCGACTCTGACGGCAAACGCCTGATCGAAGTCGCACGAAGCGCCCTTGACGCTGCCGTGCCTACCTGCGCTGGCTGGAACCTGCGTGAGCTTGCCGGACATATGGGGCGGGTACATGCAATGGTCGCCAGCTATGTGGCTAGCCGCGCCACTGGGCCGATAGCAGTTGAGCAGCTACCCCAACCCCCCGCAGACGACACTGCAGTCGATTTCGCGGCCGAAGCACTTGAGCAGGTCACAGAAGCGCTGGCGGGTATTGACCCCGACACTGAGATCTGGAACTGGTCGCCGCGGCCTGATGCTGGGTTTTACTTTCGTCGTATGTTGCATGAGACCAGCGTTCACCGCTGGGACGCTGAGAACGCCGTAGGCGACACTAGGCCTGTTGACGGCGAACAAGCCAGCGACGGAGTAGACGAGTTTTTTGAGTTTGTTTTACCTAACGCTCAGAGACGCAAACGTCGCGACCTGCCTACTGGCAGCCTGCATGTGCATCGCAGCGACGGCAACGGCGAATGGTTCGTCCAAGCCGACGGAGACGAAGTGCTTATGGAGCGTGCCCACATCAAAGGCGATGCCGCGGTTAGAGGTCCTGGTGAGGCGTTGTTCCTAGCTATGTGGAACCGTCTCTCACTTGATAATGTGTCGCTTTCGGTTATGGGTGACGCAAGCGTTGCTCGGGCTTGGGCGGCTCTCGCTCCGTGAAACATCCCGTGGAACATCCTGTGGAGCATCCTGTTTCTCAGACCGCTGACAGTTCCGCGAGCCGCAGCGACACCAGCGATACTCAGGATCTGGCAAATACAGCAAAGGCATCGCCTCATGCTGCCTGGGGTTGGCGAAGCAACTTTGACCAGTTCATGCCGGTGGTGCTGTTCCTAGTGTTTTTTAACTTTGAGTCTCTGCGAGTCGCCGGACTCAACAACATTGAGCTAGCCATTCTCGCTGCTTCGGCATGGTCAGTGAAAGCCGCTTACAGCCGTCGTCGCCGAGGACTGCCGATAGGTGCCTGGCTACCGTTAATCACCTCTTATTTGTTGGTGCGCGCTGGTATCTCAATCGCGGTAGAGCGTGATCTGGTTGACTTTGGTGTAAGCACCGAAGCCGTGTATTTCGGTATAGGTATCGGCACCAAAATGTTGATCGGTCTAGCCGCGGCTGCCACTGTGATAGCTGGCAAACCTGCGGTGATGTGGGCGGCTCGACGTTTTCTGAACCTGCCCGAACAGGTCTATGACAACCCCGACTTTGTAACCGTCATGCGTAATGTCACCTGGGTGATCACTTTCTATGAAGTCGGTTCATCTGTTTGGGATTTCTGGCTATACAACAATGCCAGCGTTAACTGGTTCCTAGTAACCCGTCAGGGAGTCAACTTTTTCGCGGCTTTCTTGGCGATATTAGTGACACTGATATACATTGATCGTAGGTTTTCGAAGATTGAAGGCTGCCCAAGACTCCCCGATTTGATCAGCCGAGCCACCTCACAAACCATCCGAACCTAAAACCTTCAGCCATTGTCGGGCTCAAGGTTCGTCTGGTGCTGCGGTACGCAGACGCTCCCATTCGTCGAGAAGGCTTGAGTCCACTTCATGCAGCAGTTCTCCTAGCCATTCGGTTATCTCAGCCAGGCGTTCGTTAACAGCGGCAGCGGGCACGGTCTGCACCAAAGCCTTGTAACAATCAGTCAAATAGCGCAGCAGTAAACCCTCGGAGCGTTTCAGGCCGTAACGGCTCACATACTGATTGAAAGTGTCAGCATGTTCAACCATGTCTCGCAGCACCGACTTGGGGCTGACCCGCAACTGCCCTACCCAGGGATGATGCTGTGCAAAAACCGCGAAAGCGGGCTCGATGAACTCTGCTTCGGGTTTTGGCCAAGTGACTTCAGCGAGGCGAGCCATCCGCTCTTCGTATTCCACGCCTTCGGTTTTGAGGCGGGTCATTAGCTCATCACGCGCCGCGTCACGCTGAGCGAGCAGCACCACCATCGGATCTTCCAGCACCGACTCCACCACACTCAACGCCTGCGACCAGTAATCAGGCGCTTCACGGTCAAGCACTCCGAGAGCTTCCACTGCGAACAATCCCAGAGGCTGATTGAGCCGGAACTCGTCTTGAAGATCAAGATTGACACGCACCTGACGGCCTGCGGGTTCGGGCTCGTCTAGCACCTCCACAATCTGAGCATCAAGCAGCGAACGGAACACGCCGATGGCTTTGCGAATATGTTGCCGCTGACGTTGCCTAGGTTCGTGATTGTTGGTCAGCAAAGCTTTCATAGCCGCGCAACCGTCGCTGTGACGATCCAAGACGTTGAGCATCATGGCGTGGCTCACATCAAAACTGGATTCGAGGGTTTCGGGGGTGCCCTCCCAGAGCCGTTTGAGTGTCTTTTCGTCGTAGTGGGCGTAGCCACGCTCCGGCGGTTTCTTACGCACCAGCTTGCGCAGTTTGGCAGGATCACCAGCCGCACGCATTTCTGCACGTTTGTTCTCGACTGCGTGCTGCGGTGCCTGCACCCAGACACTGCCAATCGTGTCGAAGCCGCGTCGTCCAGCTCGGCCTGCGATCTGCTGAAAATCACGCACCGACAGCACCCGGCTGCGGCGACCGTCATATTTATAAAGCTGAGTAAAAAGCACTGTGCGGATCGGTACGTTCACCCCCACACCCAAAGTGTCGGTGCCACAAATCAGTTTGAGCAAACCCTGCTGGGCAAGTTTTTCTACCAGAAGTCGATATTTGGGCAGCATGCCCGCATGATGCACACCGATGCCAGCCAGCACGAAACGGCGCAGATCTTTGCCGATAGGAGTATCAAACCTGAAACCTCCGACTGCTTCTTTGACTGCTGCTTTCTCGGTGTCGTTCAGCACACGCATACTGGTGAGACTCTGAGCACGGGCGGTGGCATCACGCTGCGTAAAATGAACGATATAAACCGGAACACAAGCAGATTTCAATAGTTCCTCAATCGAAACATGCAGCGGAGTCTCACGGTATTCCACATCCAGAGGCACTGGACGTTCAACCGAAGCCACCAACGCAGTCGGACGGCCGGTTCGAGCAGTGAGATCACGCTGCAAGGCTTTGGTGTCACCGAGTGTGGCCGACATCAACAAGAACTGAGTGCCCGGCAGTTGCAGCAGCGGTACCTGCCAAGCCCAGCCACGGTCACGGTCGCCGTAGTAATGGAACTCGTCCATCACCACTAGATCCACGGGTGTGTCAGCACCACCGCGAAGCGCTCGCTGCGCCAAGATCTCAGCGGTGCAAGCAATCACACGAGCATCACCGTTAACGGAAGCGTCACCGGTGACCATACCCACATCGACTGTGCCGAAAGCTGCTGTCAGTTCAAAGAACTTCTCGCTCACCAAAGCTTTGATCGGAGCGGTGTAAACGGCTCTGCGCTGCTGAGCCAGGATGACGAACGCACCTGCCAACGCCACCAGAGACTTACCTGAGCCGGTAGGGGTGGACAGCACCACATTCTCACCTGCGAGCAGACGCAGTATCGCCTCCTCTTGATGCGGGTAAAGCTCAAGTCCGGCAGCGAGTGACCATTCAATGAACGCATCAAGCAGTTCGTCGGCAGCGGCAGCGGCAGTATCAGCTGAGCTGTTGCTAGCTGAGTTGTTGCTGTCCGTAGCAGCGGCGGGCAAGAAACTGCCAAGAGCAGGGGTGACCACCTTCGCAGGCTAGAACTCAGATCTGCCCAAAGCCTTATCCACGGCGTTGATGAGCTGCTCAACCTCGGAATAGCTCATGGGGGTGGAGATGCATCCGGCGCAGCTATAGATGAGCAATATCCCGTCATCAAGCAGATGATCAAAGAACTGTCTCAAGCGATTGGACTGCTTCTCGGTCGGATACCCAGCCCGATAATCCTTCGGCGCTTCAGCCTGCATGTGAATCCTAAGCAGCGATCCTGCACCGCTGACGCTGGCATCGCAGCCGCGTGATTCGATGACGGAAGCGATGCCTTGGCGGGCCTGCTCACCGAGATTGTTGAGCCGCTGGACTTCACTGCGGTCAAAGAGTCCCATGGCGACATGTCCGGCGGTCATGGTGATCGGGTTAGCCGAGAAAGTGCCCGAGTAGGACATGCGGTAATCATCGCTATAAGGGTTCATGAGTTGCATGATCTCGGCTCGACCGGCAATAGCACCAACAGGCAATCCCCCGCCGATGATCTTGCCTAAAGTGGTGAGGTCAGGTGTCAGTTGGTAATCCTGCTGAGCCCCGCCGAAAGAGTTGCGGAAAGTGATCACCTCATCAACCACGAGTAGTGATCCGTTGGCCCTAGTCCACTCTTGAAGGGTTGCTGTGAACTCAGGTAAAGCCGGATAAAGACCTGCTCGATGCGGCATCACATCCAACAAAACACAAGCGATCTCAGGCCCGTGGCAATCAAGGATCCTGCGAGCCCTTTCGGGATCATTGAACGGGATGACAACAACATCGTCAAGCACCGATTGTGGCGTTGCCTGTGCAACCGGTACTGATGCCGGACTGTCGAGGCTTCCCCAGTTGCTAGGGGCTGCGGTCTGGCTGACCTCCGCGAAATCGTAGAGGCCGTGATAGGTGCCCTCGACTTTGGCGATCTTGGGTCGCCCGGTGAATGCCCGGGCTGCTTTGAGAGCCCCCATAACTGCCTCGGTTCCTGAATTAACAAAACGAACCTGTTCGAAAGTCGGGTTCCTAGCGCAAAGCTGCTCGGCGTAGTCAAGTTCGATCTCAGTGGCCAGCGTGTAGGCGGTGCCGTGCCTAAGTTGCTTTGTCACAGCTTCCGTTACGGCAGGGTGAGCGTGCCCATGAATAAGCGCGGTCATGTTGTTGGCGAAGTCGATTCGTTCAACACCATCAACATCGGTTATACGGCATCCCTCTGCGTGGGCAGCGTAGAGAGGATGCGGCTTACGCATGATCGTGTTGCGGCTGACTCCGCCAGCCATGACCTTTTTGGCTCTCTCATAGAGACGCTGTGAATTACCCGCGCCCGCGGTGCCAGTTGCCTTCATGTCCATGTTCGCTCATCCTTCGGCCTGATGTCGTTGACAGGAGCGGCGGTGCGTTCGATGACATCGCTGAGATCAACCCCTGGAGCAAGGCAGACAAGATTGAAGCTGCCTGAATTTATGTCGGCATCAATGCAGGCAGCAATATCGAATATTGCGAGGTTGGTATAAACCCGGTTAACGACCCCTTTGCCTGTGAGCGGGCGAGTGCATCGCTCAACTAGTTTCGGTGATCCTTCTTTGGTGCAATGGCTAGTCAAGATGTGTACTGCCTTGACTCCGCTCACTAGATCCATCGCTCCGCCAACCGCCGGAACCGCGTCTGTGGCACCTGTTGACCAGTTAGCGAGATCGCCGCTGGCCGCCACCTCAATAGCGCCAAGCACGCACAAGTCAAGATGACCGCCGCGGATCATGGCGAAGCTGTCGGCGTGATGAAAGAACGATGCGCCCGGCAAGGCAGTGACCGGTTTCTTGCCTGCGTTGATTAGGTCAGGGTCAACGGCTTGCGGGTCGGGGGCTGGGCCCATGCCTAGTAGCCCGTTCTCGGTGTGCAGGACTATCTCACGGTCAGGTGGAATGTGCTGCGCGATCAGCTCAGGGATGCCGATACCGAGGTTGACGTATGACCCGTCGGCTATGTCAGCAGCAGCCAGAGCTGCCATCTGGTCGCGTGTCCAACCCTCAACCTGTTCGACCTGACAAACCTCACCAGCAAGCGGTTTAATCACTGAACTGCGAGAGCTGGCTCTTGAACGAAATCAGCGACTTGCACAACACGGTCTACGAAGATGCCGGGAGTGACAACTGTTTCAGGATCCAGTGATCCAGGAACCCCGATAGCTGCTACCTCAACAATTGTGGTCGAGGCCGCAGCAGCCATCAACGGCGAAAAATTTCGTGCGGTCTTGTTGTAAACGAGATTGCCGTGCCAGTCGGCCGCTCGCGCTTTGATAAGTGCCACATCGGCGCTGAGAGCATGCTCAAGCAGATGCGGCTGCCCGTCGAAGTCGCGCTGCTCTTTGCCTTCAGCTAACGCCGTTGCCGCCCCAGTTGGGGTGTAGAAAGCTGCTATGCCTGACCCACCTGCTCGGATCCGCTCCGCAAGAGTGCCTTGCGGGACAAGTTCAAGCTCAATACGCCCAACGCGACCTTTGAAGGTCAGTTCTATAACTTCAGCGATGTCACCATTGATCCTCGTCCGCCCAAGATGCCTAACGTCTGGGTCTCGGGAGGCTCAAGGATTCCTGACGGTGCCTATGACAATGACGTGCCCGTGCTGGCCAAAACCGTCTTGAACCGCATTCTCACCGCCGACTGGTGGCTCTCACGCTGCTCAGGCCAGCAAGAATGGGTCCACAAGGACTGGCAGATCATCAAACAGAGCGCCGCGGAACGCAATATTAAGCCGCCCCGATTCGGGCACTGCAACTTCATTCATGTGGTGGACACCAACGACGGGGCCAAAGCCCGAGCAGAACAGCACATCTACTTCGAGCAAGCTATGGGCACCCATCGCAGCCACGAACACCTTGAGAAGAGCTACTTCTTCGGGTCAATTGACGAGCTGGTGACTCGCCTGCGTGACCTCAAAGACGGTGGCTGCGAATACATCGTTTTAGGCCCGACCAGCGATAATCCTGAGCAGCTTGACCTGCTCCACAATCTGGTTATACCGCAAGTCAACGGCTGAGGTCTGGTTTAGCTGCAGCGAGTGATCTCAGACATCTCGTTGCGTAGAGCTAGGTAACGCTGCAAGCGCCGTGAGTCAAGGTCGCCTACCCGCACGGCTTCATTAACTGCACAGCCGGGCTCGGTGCCGTGAGCGCAATCCGAGAAACGGCAGCTACGACTGTAGTCCTCGACATCGCCGAAGACTTGGTACAAAGCCTGCTGTGCATCGGTCACTCCTAGAGCTCGCAATCCGGGCGTGTCGATAACCAGTCCGGCATCATCTGGCAGCAGCACAAGCCGTCGCGCCACCGTGGTATGACGCCCTCTACGATCAGATTCACGAACTGCAGCGGTTGCTGCTACCTCAGCACCGGCCAGAGCATTAACCAGAGTCGACTTACCTGAGCCACTAGCACCGATCAACACCAAAGTTTGACCCACCTTTAGCCGCACACGTAAATCATTGAGACCCACGCCGTTGTGGGCACTGAGTGTCAGCACCTCCACCTCTCCGGCAACTGCTCGGACTGTTTCGGCGGCACCCGCAACGGCAGCGTCCATCGCCAGATCAGCCTTAGTGAGCAAAATTATTGTCTCGGCACGGCTGTCACGGGCCATTACCAGCATCCGTTCGAAACGTCCCGCAGGCAAGGGCCGATCCAAGCCAGCAACGATGCCCACCAAATCAAAATTGGCTGCCAACGTCTGGATGGTGTCACGCTCAGACGGATCACGACGTGTCAACGCACTAAACCGAGGCAGCACACGGCTAATCACCTGCACTCCCTGCGAGTCGGCCAGTTCCACCCAGTCACCAGTGACCGGCGCAGTCACGGCTTGGGCGCGCACCGAATCCGAACCGACCCGCAACATGCCCCGAGCAGTCACCACATCGCATTCACCGCGGTCAACCTGCACTACCCGCGCAAGCTCAAGCTCGAGTTCATTTGCGGTTGCTTGTCCAGCGTGTTCTTCGTGTTCTCTGTGTTCTTGGCTGGCTTCAAAAAGTGGGTCGTAATCTGGGGCCTGTGACTGCAGGGCGGCAGCGATACGGGAGTCGAAACCCCAGCGGCTCAGCAGTGTCACTGTCGGGGCTCTTGTGACTCTTGCAGCGAACAACGATTCATGACTATCACCCGCAGTTGGAACGCTCGCAGTCGGTTCATTCGCAGAACTATCACTTTCTGCACTATTACTCTGCCACTATTACTTACTCTGCCACTATTACTGTTTGCACCATTATAGCACTAAAGCGCCTACGCTCTCACTAATGTCTGAGAACACAATGTCTGAGAACACAACGCCTGAAAACACAATGCCTGAAAACGCACCAGACAACTCACAAGCCGACAGCTCGCAAGATGTCAAAGATGCTCCGCCTGAAGCAGCACCCAGTGCTGCTATATCCGACCCGAAGCGAACTTTAACAGCGACACTGTCCGGCGGCCTAGCTGGAACCGCGGGTGCTGCGATCGGCCTGGGTTTCGGCGAGCTTATGGAAGGAGCGTTCGAGTCGATCCCCTCGCTGGTGGTGGCGGTGAGCGAACTGCTCAGCGACTACACGCCCGGCGATGTGGTGAGTTTCAGCATCGCCAACTTCGGTGCCAGCCAAAAAACGCTTCTGACCGTGGGCATTGTTATTGGCTCGCTGGTAGTTGGCGGACTCCTAGGCGCTTTCGCGGCACGCAGGCAGCCCAGAGTGACCATCTACGGCTTCGCCGTTTTTGGTCTGATTGCAGGCTGGTGCGCGGCACGTAATCCGCTCAGCCCTGCGTTCGGTTCATGGCTAGTGGGGCTGAGCGCAGCAGCGCTGGCTTGTGCGACCACGCTGCTGCTAGCCAGGCTTGTAACCGTACGCACCACAGCGGCTGCGGTAAGCCAAGCAACTTCAACAGCTGAGACAACGCCAGCATCAGCGGCTGATCTGACCCCCACCGCATCAACAGGTAGCAGACGAGCCTTTTTTGCTTATGCAGGCGGCAGCGGCGCAGTCGCATTAGCGATGATCGGTATGGGACGCTTGCTTCGCGGCCAGTCAGCAGCAGAACAGTTCCTTGAGACCAACACGCTGCGACCCGCCACAGCACCGACTTCTACTACGACTGTGGCTGCTGCATCTACTACGGCAGCACCATCCACCACAATCGCCGCTGGCACCGAAACCGCAGCCGCTCCCACCACAGCAGCAACCGCAGCCCCAGCTACCACAACTCCGGCTACCACAACCGCTGCACCAGCAGTGGCAGTCAGCGAGCAGCTAGCTGCGCTTCGCACTCTTGACAACGAGGCACCCGGGATCTCAAGCTACGTGACCCCTAACGACAGCTTCTACCGCATCGATACTGCTTTCGGGCGGGTGCCTCAAGTTGACCCTGCGAGTTGGCGGCTCCGCATTACCGGCATGGTTGACAACCCTTACGAACTGACTTTTGATGAGATCCAAGCAATGGATTTAAGCGACCATGTGATCACCTTGTCGTGCGTGTCCAACGAGGTCGGTGGCAACTTGGTCGGCAACGCGGTCTGGACCGGAGTGCCTTTATCGGTGATTTTGGATCGGGCTGGTGTTCAGCCTGGCGCTACTCAAGTGGTGGGGCGCTCAGTTGATGACTGGACTGCAGGCTTTCCTACTCCAGTGGTCTACGACGGACGAAACACTGTCTTGGCGATTGGCATGAACAACGAGTTCCTGCCGACAGATCACGGATTCCCGGCCCGGCTGGTGGTGGCTGGCCTCTACGGCTATGTGTCAGCAGTGAAATGGCTCGAAGAAATCCATCTCACCACTTGGGACGGCTTCGACGGCTACTGGGTGCCCCGAGGCTGGTCCAAAGAGGGACCGATGAAAACTCAGAGTCGTATTGATGTACCAAGCCGGGGTGTCAGGCTCACGGCCGGTGAAACCACACCGATAGCGGGTATTGCTTGGGCACCAACCCGAGGCATCCAACGGGTGGAAGTCAACATCGACGACGAAGGCTGGCGAGAGTGTCAGCTTGGTGAAGCGCTCGGCGACGAAAGCTGGGTGCAGTGGCATTATGCATGGACACCCACAGAAGGTCGACACCGCATACAAGTACGAGCCACTGACGGTGATGACTTCACTCAGAGTTCTCGTGAGGTCAGCCCCCGCCCCAATGGTGCCGAAGGTTGGCACACCGTCAACATCAATGTCAGTGCCTGAACGGTGTCTGAGACCCCTGAGCAGTAGAAGCTTCTCAGCATAAGCACTGGACATGGACGCATGAACCTGCTTCGTAGTAGTCTGCGCTGGCAGCATTAGTGCCAGCTAGTGCTGAACCAGTTAGTGCTGAGAGTTGCGCTAGCGGCGGCGATGTGACGGTGGAGGGGTTGCAGTGACCGACCTACTCAAAGATCAGAACCTCGAAGATCAGCACGATCAGCACTACCAAGCTGGCACCGAAACCGAGTTCGTCTGCAACGGCAAGACGGTGCGTGTCGGTGAGCACCCTCACCTGCTGGCAGCATTGCGTGAGGAACTGGGATTAATAGCAGCCAAAGACGGCTGTTCGCCTTCGGGGCAGTGCGGCTGCTGCACCGTGCTGCTCAACGGCAAAGCTCGTGTCGCCTGCCAGATCCCGCTCGACAAAGTCGCTGGCAGCGAGGTGCTCACACTTGAAGGTCTCAGCAACAACGAACGTCAACGCTACGCAGCCGCTTTCGGCGCTGCTGGTGCTGTGCAGTGCGGCTTCTGCACGCCGGGCATCGTAATGAGAGTCAAAGCCTTGATTGATCGCAACGGCACCGAACTCAGCCGTGAGCAAGCCTCACGGCATCTGGGAGCGCATCTGTGTCGCTGCACCGGTTATCTAAAAATCTTGGACGCGGTAGAGATGCTGGCCACAGGTGCCGAAATGCCCAGCGGCTTGCAGTCAAGCAACGGCACCGCTGTGGAGGTCACGAAAGGTGTGGGGGCACGCACTGCTCGCTACGAGTCGGCTGATCTGACCCTCGGCGACAAGCTTTACATCGATGACATGTCGGTGCCGGGGATGCTTCACGGTGCCGTACATCTGGCCGAACATGCCCGTGCTGATGTGATCAACATTGACACCTCTAAAGCGGAGGCGATGACTGGAGTAGTGGCGGTTATCACCGCAGCTGATGTGCCGGGTGATCTGCGTATTGGGTTGATTCACAAGGACTGGCCGGTGTTCATACCGGTCGGGGGTCGCACCTCTTATCTGGGCGACGTGATGGCTCTGGTGGTAGCCGAAAGCCGTGAAATCGCAAGGCAAGCGGCTCAGCTAGTGAAGGTCAACTATCAGCCGCTAACGCCCATAACTGACCCTGAAGCAGCTGTAAGCGAAGGTGCCGAGGACGCAGTGTGGGAGCTTGACGGCAATATTTTGTCGGTTTCGAGCTATCGGCGCGGTGGCAGCGTCACTGAAGCGTTAGCGGCATCGGCTCATACCGTGAGCGAAACGTTTCAGACCCAGCGAGTGGAGCAAGCTTTCCTTGAACCGGAGTCAACGCTGGCTGTTCCAACCAGCGCCGATGGACAAACTGGACAAACTGGACAACGCTGCCTCAGCGTCTATTCAGGCGGTCAAGGCGTGTGGGACGACCGTGACCAGATCGCCGCGGTGCTTGGCATCGACAACAGCCGTGTATGGGTGGAGCAGGTCGCCAACGGCGGAGCTTTCGGCGGCAAGGAAGACTGCTCCAATCAGGCACAAACCGCTTTAGCGGCCTGGCTTTTGAACCGCCCAGTTAAAACCACCTTCTCGCGTGAAGAGTCGCTGCTAGTACACCCGAAACGCCACCCAGTGCGCATCGAACTGCAAGTCGGCTGCGACAGCGACGGACAACTCACAGCCTTGAAAGCGAGAATGCTGGGTGATTCGGGACCGTATGCCTCGGTAGGGATGAAAGTGCTTGAGCGCGCTGCTGGGCACGCCTGCGGTCCCTATGTGGTGCCGGTCGTGGATGTTGAAGCAGTAGCGGCGCGCAGCAACAACAGCGTCTGCGGTGCCTTCAGAGGTTTTGGTGCTAACCAGGCGCAGTTCGCTACCGAAGGCGCTTTGGATCGACTAGCCGCAGCTGTCGGGATCAGCGGCTGGGAAATCCGCCAGCGCAATGCTGTGCATCCTGGTGCGGTCTGGGGTCCAGGCCAGATCATGGACGACGGCAGCCTCGGTGCTCGGCAATGCTTGGAAGCTGTCAAGCCTGCCTACGACGCAGCCGTAGCTGATGGCAAGGCTGTAGGGCTCGGGCTCGGACTCAAGAACTCCGGCTTGGGTAACGGTTTCAAAGAGATCAGCCGTGCGGTGGTGCATTTCATCGCCGACGACAGGCATCCCGCGGGCAGCCCGGCAGGCCCCGATAGCACAGTGGAAATACGTCACTGCTGGACGGAGATGGGTCAAGGAGTTCACACGGTGGCTTTGCAGGTAGCGGTTGAAGAACTAGGGGTAAGCCCCGAGCAGGTCAAGGTCTGTGTTGATACGAGCCGAGAGCTAGGCGCTGGGCAGACCACCGGCTCAAGAGGCACTTTGATGGGGGCTGGGTCGGTGGCACGAGCCTGTCAGGCAGCCATTGACGGCGGCTGTTTGAGCGGTGTTGATTATGAGGGCGAATACCGGGTGGACTGGACCAACAAGCTCAGCGACGGCCTTGAGCATCCGGTGATCCATTCGACTTTCGGCTACGCCGCGCAGGTTGTTGTCGCTGATCGCGCTAGCGGCGAGATCGAACGTGTGGTAGCTGCCCATGACGTGGGACGAGCTGTTAACCCGCTGTTATGCGAAGGACAGATTGAGGGCAGTGTTCACATGGGTCTGGGTTACGCGCTGAGCGAAGATTTCCCGTGTGACAGCGACGGACGGCCCCGTTTTGACACTTTGAGGGCTTTGGGGGTGCTGCGGGCCAAAGACATGCCGCCGGTGGATGTAATCCTGGTGGAAGCCCCACAACCAGATTCGCCTTACGGGATCAAAGGTGTCGGCGAAATCGGCCTGGTGCCCACTGCTGGCGCGGTAGCCGAAGCTATGCGGCAGGTTGACGGCCAGTGGCGCAACCAGTTGCCGATCAACGCTCATCAGCCTGTAGTGCCTCAGTCGTGACCGCATCTGCCTTGTCAGAACCGCCAGGCAGTTCTCCTACGACCGACGCTCACACAGCCGAAGCTCACACCACAGCAGGAATGGTGTGTGCTCATCATCACTTGTATTCGGCTTTAGCGAGAGGGATGCCTGCACCGCCGCGCACTCCGACAGGTTTCTTGGAGATCCTTGAGTTGATCTGGTGGCGACTAGATCAAGCATTGGACCTGCAAATCATTGAATGGTCAGCCAAGCTCGCAGCGTTGGAGGCTCTTGAGTCGGGCACCACTGCCATCGTTGACCATCACGAATCACCTAACGCCATTGAGGGATCACTGGACGTGATCGCCGCGGCATGTGCTGAGGTGGGGGTGCGGGTGGACTGCTGCTACGGAGTCACTGACCGTCACGGGCCTGCCGGTGCCGCAGCAGGTCTGGCAGAAAATGATCGCTTCCTTCGTGCTGGGGGTAGAGGCCATGTGGGGGTTCACGCAGCGTTCACCTGCTCTGATAAAACACTTGAGGCGGCTGCTGGGCTAGCCGCTGATCACGGCACAGGCGTTCACATCCACGTGGCGGAAGGGCTGGCCGATCGAGCCGCCGGAGAACGGCTGGCGGCGCTGGCCCGTGACGACTGGCTGCTGGTTCACGCCGTGCATCTTGATCGTGACCTGCCGGGCACAATCATCCACAACCCTCGATCCAACATGAACAACGCGGTCGGCTACGCCAAACCTGCTGCACGCCCCAATCCGGTGGCTTTAGGCAGCGACGGCATTGGTGCAGCCATGCTCGAAGAGTTCCAACTCGCTTATGTGCGCCATCGTGAAGACGATGTCACCGCCACTCCCGAAACCGCTTGGAGGTGGCTCGAAGAAGGTTGGAAATTGTTCCCCGAAGCCGCATCCGACACTGTGATATGGAACTGCGGTCGCCTAGATCCCTGGTCACTGGCTTTCACGACCGGTGTCAAAGCTGAACATGTCACTGTCAACAGCGAAGTGGTAATGCGTAACGGGCGACCGACTCGGGTGGACGCAGACGAGATCCGAGCCAAAGCCTCCGAAGCTGCCGCCAGACTGTTCGCCAAGCTTGAAGATGTCTCCTAACAAGCTTCTTCTCAAGCTTCAACTTCTTAAACTTCAACTTCTTCACTTCAACTTCTCAAACTTCAACAAGAGCCAATCGCAGCAGACCCAACAACACAGGAGTCGTCATGACCCAGCCGGTAGCCCTCTACATCCAAGACGCGCACACTCTTGAGGAGTCGCTGGCTTTAGCGCGTTACGCCGAAGCGAAAGGCTTCGACGCAGTGTGGCAAGCCGATTCCAGGCTGGTGCGCGACGCAGTAGTACCGATGGCAGCCATCGCCGCGGTCACTGACACGATCAAAGTGGGAAGCGGTGTGGTGGACTGCTGGACTCGCAACCCGGCACGACTAGCTTCGACCTTCTCAACGCTTGATGATCTCGCCCCGGGTCGGATCATTCTGGGGATCGGTGCCTGGTGGGAGCCGCTGGCCTCCAAAGTAGGTGTCAACCGGATGCGCCCCCTCAAAGCCATGCGCGAGATAGTGGAAGCCTGCCGTGGCTTGCTCAACGACGAAACCGTGACTTTCCAAGGCGAGTTCGTGAAATTTGACGGTGTCGAACTTGACTATGTGCAACAGGAACGCCGTCCCAAAGATGTACCCATATACATCGGTGCAACTGGTGCCAAAATGATGGCCCTAACCGGTGAGATCGCTGACGGTGTGGTGTTGAACTATCTGGTCTCTCCTCAATACAACGCGCAGGCCATGGAGCAGTTAGCTCAAGGCGCGGCGCGTGCCGGGCGCAGCGTTGATGATCTGGACCGTCCGCAGCTGATTGTGTGCTCGATGGCATCAGGTGACACCGAAGCTGAACGTAACGAGGCTCTTGACAGCGCCCGAATGCTGATTACTCAGTATCTGGGACAGCAACCTCACATCATGAAAGCTTCGGGCGTGCCTGACTCTTTGCTGGACGAAGTCAAGGCCGTGCTGACCTGGCCCGCCACGCTAGAGCAGGTAGAGGCCGCCTCCAAGCTGGTGCCTGATGAGGTGGTGCAGATGCTTTGCGCGGCTGGCACAGCCGATGAGTGCCGCGCCAAAGTCCGCCATTACATTGACAACGGCTGCACCACACCGATCCTGTATCCGCTGGGGCGCGACGCTGAGATGATGATTGATGCCTTCGCGGGCGGGGAGATCTAGCAGCCCGCCCCGAGAGCTGGCTCACCGCTCGGATCAGCTGATCGTTGAGCTGATCGTTGATCCGCGCTTGTTTTGGGTCGCTTCACAGAGCTGTGACTGATCTGCGTTATGACTGATCTGCTGATTCGCAATGCTCGGATGGTGGCCACAATGGACCGGCGGCGCACCGAGATCACTGGGGGCTGGGTCGCGGTCACCGACGGGTTCGTCACCGGCATCGGCGGTGCTGGCTCAGAACCCGCCGAGGCAACCCGCACTATTGATGCCAGTGACTGTTTGGTGACTCCTGGGCTGATCAACGCTCATCATCACCTCTATCAGAACCTGACCCGCGCCTACCGTCCAGCCCTCGGTGGCAGTTTGTTCCACTGGCTACAGACGCTGTATCCGTTGTGGGCTCGCCTTGATGAGGAAGCCGCATACGTGTCAGCTTGGGTGGGACTGGCAGAGCTGGCTTTGAGCGGCTGCACCACCAGCACTGACCATCTTTACGTGCATCCCGCGGGTGGCGGTGATTTGATCTCTGCTGAGATAGCCGCAGCGACCGCTCTGGGCGTGCGTTTTCATCCCACCCGAGGGTCAATGTCGCTGAGCATCAAAGACGGCGGACTGCCGCCAGATTCTGTGGTGCAAACCGACGATGTGATCTTGTCAGAGTCCGAACGGCTCGTGGCTGCACATCACGACCCGTCTCTGGGCGCAATGGTGCGCATCGCTTTGGCACCGTGTTCGCCGTTCTCGGTGTCCACAGAACTCATGCAGGCCACCGCCGAACTAGCTGAACGCCTTGATGTGAGACTGCACACCCATCTCGCTGAAGACCCGAACGAGGACGATTTCTGCATGGAGATGTTCGGGATGCGTCCCGTGGATTATTTTGAGTATTGCGGTTGGGCCAGCGGACGTTCGTGGATCGCTCACTGCGTGCAACCCAACAACGCTGAGATCGCTCGACTGGGTGGCTGGGGTACCGGCGTGGCGCACTGCCCTAGCTCCAACATGATCTTGGGAGTTGGCCTCGCCCCAGTGCGTGAACTATGCGAAGCCGGAGTTCCAGTGGGGCTAGGAGTAGACGGTTCAGCCTCAGCGGACTCAGCATCATTGTGGACAGAAGCTCGAAACGCCATGCTCATGGCGCGGCTGCGTGACGGTCAGGCCCGCCGTGACAGCTTGTTCAGCGCCCGTCAGGCTCTGGAGCTAGCCACCCGAGGCGGCGCAGCTTGTCTGGGACGTGCCGGTGAACTGGGAGAGCTGACTATCGGTGCCTGCGGCGACATCGCCGTCTGGCGACTTGACGGGATCGCTTTTGCTGGGGCTTGGTCAGATCCAGTGGAGGCTTGGCTGCGTTGCGGCCCGGTGAGCGCGCAGCACACGGTTGTGGCTGGCCAAGCCGTGGTTTGTGATGGTCATCTTGTAGCTGATGCCGAGCCGATGCTGCGCGACCATCGACGTATCGCTCAAAGACTGCAATCGCTGTAGTAAGCAATGCGATGCCCGACCGAACTGCCCGACCGGTGCGATATTAGGGCGCGATATTAGGAGGATGATCCACAAGTGAGCGACGACGTTGCACAAGGTGTATCACGAGAAGAGATGGACTGGCCGCTTTATGGCCGCGGCGTGCGTGAACTCGCCGAGATGATCGCGCAAGACCGCTACCGTCCCGACATGATTCTGGCAATCGCCCGCGGCGGTCTGTTCTGTGCCGGGTCGCTGGGTTACGCGCTGTCGGTCAAGAACGTCTACGTGATGAACTGCGAGTACTACACCGGTGTCGGCGAGCGACTTGAGGTTCCGGTGGTGCTACCGCCGCAACTTGACTTAGTTGATCATCGCGATTCGCGGATCTTGATCGCCGATGACGTTGCCGACACCGGCCACACCCTAAAGATGGTTTATGACTACTGCCTTGACGAAGTAGCCGAAGTGCGTTCAGCGGTGCTTTATGAGAAACCGCATTCGCTGGTGGAATGCGACTACGTGTGGCGGCGAACCGACCGCTGGATCAACTTTCCGTGGTCGACCTTGCCGCCGGTGGTCGAACTCGCCGATGCTGCCTATAAAGTTCTTGACGCATGATCGTCATCGCCGACGGCAAAGTCACCGAGGTCGCTTCGCGCAACGACAACCACGAGAACCTGTGGTTGAAGCTTGAAGAGCTGCCCGCAGCTACCGGTTGGCAAGTAAAACCAGAGGGTGCCTGCCGCGGCGAATTGTGCGTGCCGTTGCCGGAGGCTAAGCGCGCTGAATGGTTGGTCGATGCCGACGGCTCTGAGTGGCTTGACTACTCGGAATTCGCTGGCCTGATCGGCCAGAAACAGGCGCGCGACGGCGACGTATGGAGTCTCAGCTCAATACCAGAGGTTCGCCGCAGCGGACTCGAACAGGCCATAGCCCCAGATTTCGAGGTGACCGAACGCAACGGCGACACGCTGCGTCTCTCTGACCTGCGCGGCCACAAGGTGGTGCTTTTTACCTGGGCATCCTGGTGAGGCTGCCGTTTTAGTCTGCCGGTCTGGCAGGCACTCTACGAATCCATCGGGCCCGACCGTTTCGAGATGATCAGCGTCGCTCAGGACTCTGGTGGCGCAGCAGCGGTGGACAAATGGTTCGATCGGGCTTCGCCCACATTTCGTTGCGTCATTGACACGACCCATCACATCAGCTCACTGTTCGGCTGGATAAACGTGCCCTGCGCTGCGTGGATCGACGAGCAGGGCCGTATAGTCCGCAGCAACGAGGGTGTTTATCCAGCTGAGATGTCCCTCAATTTAGGAGTCGTCAAGCTCAGCACCGGCGACAGCTCCTTCACTGAGGCGACCCGCGACTGGATCGAGCACGGCGACGCAAGCGAGCACGTCCTGTCGAGCGCCGAACTCGCCAAGCAGACCAGGCCCGTCACCGACGAGACTCTGCTGGCGGAGGCAGAGTTCAAGCTTGCTCTGCATTTCGAGGCCCGGGGCGACAAAGGACGCTCCAGGCTCCATTTTGCGACGGCCCAGGAACTGGCACCCGACAACTGGTGCTACCTGCGCCAAGGCTGGATCAACAGAAGCAGGGCCTACTCCGAATGGAAGACCATGCGGCGAACCAACTGGCTGAACAAGAACACCGACAAGGGCTTCTATAACCGGACCGGGCTTCCCGGCGAGAACTACAGCCGCTTCGCTATGCCCGTGTGGTTCTGGACCCCGCTGCTGCAGCGCATCAAGCAATGGCTGCGCCGCCGAACCTGAAACTCAAGAGCGATCAATCTGGTGTCAGCGGCTGAGACCCTGACAGGACAGGCGACTACGCTATGAGCCATGGACACACGAGGATCCGTAGACCAACTGACCTCACAGCAGGAAGAGGCATTCCAGCAGCGTTGCCGCGACTTTCTTGACGAGCACGCCACCGGCATCTCCCTAGACGGAAAACCCGACCCTCGAGGCGAGCTTCGCTTGCAAGCAGCCCAAAAATTTCAGCAGGCTCTCGCCGATGCAGGTTTAGCCGGTTTGACTTATCCAGCCGAATACGGTGGCGCAGGTCTCACCAAAGCTCATGAACGAATTTGGCGTGACACTTACAGCAAATACCCGGACATGACTTTTGAGCTTCTGATCTCACAAGGCATGTGCCTGCCGATGCTGGCCGAATACGGCAGCCCCGAGCAGAAATCCAGATACATGGCCCGGATGATCTCCGGCCGCGATGTCTGGTGTCAAATGTTTTCTGAACCTGGGGCTGGCTCTGATGTAGCCAGTCTTCAAACACGAGCCGAGCGTGACGGCGACGAGTGGATCATCAACGGCCAGAAAGTTTGGACCACGCTGGCTCATTTATGCAGCTACGGGATCATCATCGCACGAACCGATCCGACAGTTCCCAAACATGCTGGGATCTCGATGCTGATTGTGCCCATGGATGCCCCCGGCGTGGAGGTGCGTCCGATTCATCAAATTGATGGCAGCACCCATTTCAACGAGGTGTTTTTCAGCGATGTGCGCGTCTCTGCCGACAGCCTGCTCGGCGATCTCAACGACGGTTGGCGCATGGCCACCGCCATGTTGATGTATGAGCGGGTGGCTATCGGTTCTGGAACCACCGGCGGAATAACCACCGACCGCAGCGACCGACTGATCGAAGAAGCCCGCAAGCGCGGCATAAGCAACGACCCGAGCCTGCGACAGAAGCTGATGCGGCTACGTACGCTAGAAACATGCCTGTCGCTAGTAGCGATGCGTACCCGTGCCGAGATCAAAGCCGGACGCACCCCTGGACCGGGCGGTTCCGTCGGCAAGCTAGCCACTGTGGCGATTGCTGATCTTCACACCGAAGTGTCGCTGGCTATCACTGGTGCGGGTGGGGTTGCCTGGGAAGATGAGTCTGATGCTTTCTGGCAACGCCAAGCGCTGGCTTCGCTTTCAGCCGGTATCGCAGGCGGCACCACCGAAATCCAGCGCAACATCATCGGTGACCGTGTGCTGGGACTGCCCCGAGATGTCAGCGTGGATAAAGGTGTTGCCTATCAGGATTTGAAAGTCGGCACTCAACGAGACTGAGAAGAACCAGCAGAGTCAATAGAACCGACAAAGTCACCAGAACCACACAGAGGGGGTGCGGCAAGTGCGTATCGGAGTTCCCAAAGAAATCAAAAGCGAGGAACGCAGGGTCGGGCTAACCCCCGACAGTGTGCGTGACATCATCGAACACGGCCATGAAGTCTTCGTTGAACGCGGCGCAGGCGCAGGGGCCGGTTTCAGCGACGACGAATACAGCGACCGCGGCGCATTGCTCACCAACAACGCCGATGAACTGTTCGAAGCAGGCGAACTAATCGTCAAAGTCAAAGAGCCGCAAGCTCCAGAACGAGCCAGGCTGCGCTCTGACCATACCTTGTTCACCTATCTGCATCTTGCGCCTGACCCAGATCAAGCCAATGACCTGATCGCTAGCGGTGCCACCGTCATTGCTTATGAGTCAGTCACTGACCGCAAGGGACGGTTGCCTTTGCTAGCGCCGATGTCGCAGGTAGCTGGACGCATGGCGATCCAGGCCGGGGCTCACTGCCTAGAAGCCTCCGGCGGCGGTCGCGGGGTGCTACTGGGCGGGGTTCCTGGAGTGGCGGCAGCACCGGTCACGGTGATCGGCGGTGGCGTGGTTGGCAGCAACGCCGTGCAGATGGCTCTGGGCTTGGGTGCAGAAGTAACAGTGCTGGATCGCGACGCGAGCGTGCTCGAATCATTGTCCAATCGTTTCGGACCAGCGCTGCGCACCATCTACTCAACCCCCACCAAACTGGCGCAAGCGGTTTACACAGCTGATCTTGTAGTCGGAGCGGTGCTTCTGCCTGGTGCTAGAGCGCCCCGGTTGATCACTAAGCAGATGGTGAAAGTGATGCGACCCGGCACAGTAGTAGTGGACGTAGCCATCGACCAGGGTGGCTGCGCTGAGACTTCCAAACCAACAACGCACGCTGAACCGACTTTCGTGGTTGAGGAGGTGGTGCATTACTGCGTGGCGAACATGCCTGGAGCAGTGCCACGCACCGCTACACAGGCTCTCAACAACGCCACGCTCCCCTACGTGCTCAAGCTGGCGGATCTAGGGGTAACAAAAGCAATCGCCGCTGACCGAGGACTGCAGGACGGGCTCAACGTGCGCCACGGACGCATCACCGAGCCAGCAGTAGCCGAAGCTCTGGAACTGGAATACACCGAACCCTTAGCCACGCTTTAGCCCACGGGTCTCTCTCTCTCTTTCGAACTCAGGCAGCCGCTGCAGTGTTATTCGTTGAGAATGCTATTCGTTGAGGTGGATTGACACTGCTAGGACTGATCCGAAAACGGCGACTCCCGCTGCAATCGCCATCACCAGCAGATTGACTTGCAGCAACTCAGCATCGTCGACTTTGAACCCGGCCAGAAGCTGCAAACCGTCGGCGCTACTGAACTGATCAATCACATAGTTGCGTAACAGCGCGTTGGTGGTCATGGCAACAGCCGCGCCGAGCATTCCCTGCACCAAGCCTTCAAGCATGAACGGCACACGAATAAACCATTTGGTAGCCCCAACTAGGCGCATGATCTCAATCTCGGTTCGACGGTTGCTGATAGCCACCGCAAGCGTGTTCAAGATCAGCAAAGTCGAAGCGCCGAGCAGCACGATTGAGCCGACGAACAGTGCCCTGCCCGTGCGGCTAGAAAGGTTCTGCACGTCACGGATCACGTCACCTGCGAAAGTGACCGTGCGAACCCCGGGCTTACCTTCGAACTGTTTGCCGAGTTCTTCCACCACATCGGGATCAGGATCAACAGGCACCACCCGGTAATAAGGTGGCACACCCTCGGCGTTGATGATGTCCAAAACTTCGGGCGTGTCCTCAAAGAACTCTCTGAACTCCTCATAGGACTGCTGACGGTCTACATATTCCCAGCGCTGCACGCCCGGGCTTTCGCTGAGCTGGTTACGGACGTTGACATCTTCGGCACTTCCGTCATCTGAGTTCATCCAGACAATGAACTCGACACCGTCCTGCCAGCGTGCAGTGGCACCATCTACGGCCACTTGGAACAACATGAAGCCCCCGAACATGGCCAGAGACACACCCACCGTGACCACGGTGGCCACCGCAAGCAAGACGTTACGCCACAGGTTTTGACCCGTTTCACGCAGCACATATCGAAGACTGAACATGGTTGTCGCTGCTATCTCTTGCGACTACGGCAGCGGGTGTCTTTGACTGCTGTGGCGACGGAGATCACGAGATATTACTGAGTTCATGAGGGATTACTGGTAGACACCGCGGGCTTGGTCACGCACCACCATCCCTCGGTCGAGTTCCACCACACGCTGACGCATACTGTCGACGATGCTGCGGTCATGGGTAGCCATCACCACGGTGGTGCCGATCTCGTTGATCCGCTCCAGCAATCCCATGATGCCAACCGACGTGTTGGGATCAAGGTTGCCGGTGGGTTCATCAGCTAGAAGGATCAGCGGCCGGTTCACAAAAGCCCGTGCTATCGAAACCCGCTGCTGCTCACCTCCAGACAACTCATGCGGGAAGCGGTTCATTTTGCGCGCCAGTCCAACCAGTTCCAAAATGGCGGGCACTTGACGTTTAATGACCTGCGGGCCTTTGCCGATCACCTCCAAAGCAAAAGCCACATTCTCAGACACAGTCTTTTTTTGCAGCAACTTGTAGTCCTGGAACACGTAGCCGATATTGCGGCGCAAAAAAGGCACCCTCCAGTCGCTGAGCCTGCCAATGTCACGACCGGCTACGAATATCCTTCCATGCTCGGGCACGTCTTCACGGTTAAGCAAGCGGATAAACGTTGATTTGCCTGAACCCGACGGACCCACAAGAAAAACGAACTCGCCTTTGCCGATATCAATGTTGACATCACGCAAAGCCACCACATCGCCTTTGAACACCTTAGTGACCTTCTCCATCTTGATCATCAGGTGTCCCTTCCGTCTGCGGGGGCCGTAGCGACGCTACCAGCAGCCTGCTGTGGTGCTGCGTCCCCCGAAGCACGACTCCAGCGCAGCCAAGACTCCATAAAAGGATTCAGGTCACCGCCGAGCACCGCATCAATATTGGGGGTCTCGAAACGGGTGCGCTGATCCTTGACCATCTGATAAGGCTGCATCACATAGCTGCGGATCTGGCTACCGAAACCGACTTTCTGCTGCTCTCCCTTAATGCCAGCGATTTCATCAGCTAGACGCTTACGTTCCAGATTCAAAAGTTTGGCGGCCAGCATCTGCATAGCTCGATCTTTGTTCTGATGCTGGCTGCGCTCATTCTGACAGCTAGTAACAATACCGGTAGGCAGATGCGTGATCCGCACCGCGGAGTCAGTGACGTTTACATGCTGACCCCCAGCACCAGAGGAACGGTATGTGTCAACCCGTAGATCCTTTTCTTCGATGTTCACCTGATCTGAGACCTCATCAAAGAAAGGTGCCACATCTACCGCAGTGAAAGCTGTCTGACGTTTGCCTTCATTGTTGAACGGAGAGATCCGCACTAGGCGATGAACTCCATGCTCACTGCGCATCCAGCCATACGCACAACGGCCTTTCACCAGAAAGTCAACGCTGGAATAACCAGCTTCGGTGCCTTCGGAGAGAGCTGTCACTTCTAGTTCGAAGCCGCGCCGCTCAGCCCAGCGGCGATACATCCGTAGCAGCATCTCGGCCCAGTCCTGCGAGTCGGTGCCTCCTTCACCAGATTTGATCTGACAAACCGCGTCGCGCTCATCAAACTCCCCAGTGAACAGCGAACGCAACTCTAGATCATCGAAACGCTCAGAAATTTCGGCTACTAAACGTTTGGTCTCATCAGCACTGTCAGCGTCGCCTTCCTCCACAGCAAGCAGGTTGAGGGTTTCAGCGTCTGAGATGTTGGCATCAAGGCGGTCAAAAAGTGTTAGATCATCGTTGACCGCTGCTAGTTCGGAAGTGACAGCACGGGCGCGTTCGGGTTGATCCCAAAGATCAGGCCGCGACGACTCAGCTTCAAGCTGCGGCAGGCGGGCTCGCAGCGCGCCAATCCGTAGATACTCCTCAGCCTGCTGGTGACGGGCTCTCAGCCGTCGCAGCTCATCAACGAAATCCTGAACGGTCAGGACTGCTCACCGCCCGCCGGGCTCAGAGCCGGTTAACGCGGCCACAGCACATCTTGTACTTCTTGCCGCTATCGCAGGGGCACGGCTCATTGCGCCCCACCTTCTCAGCCGCACTCTTCACCAGCGGTGTCTGGCTCATCTGACGGTTCGACACAGATCGCGTCGCTAATCCTGCTGAAGCTCCTGCCGAGACTGTTGCCCCCGACAAACCCGGCGATCCCGAAGAGCTTTGCACGCCTGCGCCCACCAGCTCCCGTGCAGCACCCGAGTCTTTGCCTGCGGTTACTCCAGTGAGGCGCGAAGCGTCGTCGGGCACGCTCTGGGCGAGCTGCACATGCATCACGTAACGCACGAAGTCCATCGCAACGCTGTCCATCATTTGCCCGAACATGTTGAAGCCCTCACGTTGCCATTCTGTGGCCGGGTCTTTTTGGCCCATGGCTCGCAGATGGATACCTTCACGCAGGAGATCCATCTCATGAAGATGCGAACGCCACTTCTGATCAATCAGACGCAGCATCACTTGACGCTCCACCTGACGCATAACATCTTCGCCGAGTTCAGCTTCACGGTCGCGGTAATGGTCGCTGGCAGCGGCGTTTACTGTCTCGGAAAGCTCAGCTTGGGTGGTGATCGTCTCTAGGCTCTCGCTAGAAACCCCGCCGGGCCACAATCCGGCTAAGTCGGTCGCTAAGGACTCGATATCCCATTCCTCGCAATGCTCGGAGCTGCAATGGGTGTTGATCGCTTTGTCTAGAGCCGTCTGGAGATGTTCTAAAGCTTCTGAACGCAGGTCCGAGTCGTCAAGGATCTGGGCTCGACGTCGGTAGATCACCTTACGCTGCTCGTTCATCACTTCGTCGTATTTCAAAACGTTCTTGCGGGTTTCAGCGTTGCGCTGCTCAACGGTGTTTTGAGCACGTTCGATCGCTTTGGTCACCATGCCCGCCTCAATGGGCACATCATCGGGCAGTGCCCGGTCCATCACCCAGTTCATGGCACCAGTAGCGAAACGGGTCATCAGCTCATCTTGCAACGAAAGGTAGAAGCGGCTCTCGCCTGGATCACCTTGACGACCCGAACGACCTCTGAGCTGATTATCGATACGGCGGCTCTCGTGGCGCTCAGTTCCCAGCACGTAGAGCCCCCCCAGCTCAAGAACCTCTTCACGCTCAGCGTCAGTGGCAGCGGAATGTTTAGCAGTCAGCTCCGTCAAGCGGCGGGCACCGTCGGGTGTCTCAGCATCAAGTCCTTCAGATTTCAGATCACGTCGCGCCAAGCCCTCAGGATTACCGCCAAGCAGAATGTCCACGCCACGGCCAGCCATGTTGGTGGCCACGGTTACCGCTCCGAGCCGGCCTGCTTGAGTGACGATCTCGGCTTCGCGGTGATGCTGCTTGGCGTTGAGCACTGCGTGGCTAACACCATGTTTGTCCAAAAGGCGCGACAGTTTCTCGGACTTCTCCACCGACACAGTTCCTACCAGCACCGGCTGGCCGCGTTCGTAACGTTCGATGATGTCAGTTACGCAGGCCTCGAACTTGGCATCTTCGGTCTTGTAAATCAGATCACCACGGTCGTCACGGACCGTCGGACGGTTAGTAGGAATCGTCACCACATGCAGGTTGTAGGTAGAGGCAAACTCACTGGCCTCGGTCTCGGCGGTTCCAGTCATGCCTGCAAGACGCTCATACATGCGGTAATAGTTCTGCAAAGTGATGGTGGCCAAAGTTTGATTCTCTTCTTTGATGGCCACCCCCTCTTTGGCCTCCACCGCCTGATGTAACCCGTCAGACCAGCGCCGACCATCAAGCACACGCCCAGTGAACTCATCAACGATCTTCACACGGTTGTGCTCCACGATGTAGTCACGATCACGACGGTAAAGCTCTTTGGCTCGCAACGCCGCTTGCAGCTGATGCACCAGGTTCTGAGCCACCATGTCATAGAGATTCTCAATGCCAAGCGCCTTCTCAACGGCATGCACCCCCTCCTCAAGGGGTGCCACAGTGCGCTTCTCTTCGTCGACCTCATAGTGGACATCACGTTGCAAGCCTTTAGCGATACCAGCAAAGCGCGTATAAAGCCTGGCTGCGTCAGCGACTTGGCCGCTGATAATTAGCGGAGTGCGTGCCTCATCAATAAGGATTGAGTCGATCTCATCAACGATGCAGTAGTGATGGTTGCGCTGCACTTGATCGGCTCGGTTCATGCTCATGTTGTCGCGCAGATAGTCGAAACCGAACTCGTTGTTGGTGCCGTAAGTCACGTCGCAGGCATACTGCTGACGTTTGTGTTCAGGGCGGTAGTCGCCAGGAACGATCAGTCCGACGGTCAGGCCCAGCCATTTGAACAACTCACCCATCCATTCGGCATCGCGGCTTGCAAGATAATCGTTGACGGTCACCACATGGACTCCCTTGTTGGTGAGTCCAGTCAGGTAAACCGGCAAAGTAGAGGTGAGGGTCTTGCCTTCACCGGTGCGCATCTCAGCCACGGCACCCCAATGCAAAGCGGCACCGCCGACGAGCTGCACGTCGTAATGCCGCTGGCCGAGCACCCGCACCGAAGCTTCACGCACCACCGCGAAGGCTTCCAGCAGCAGATCGTCGGGCTGTTCTCCGCGCTCTAGACGGCCACGGAACTCGCCGGTGCGGGCTTTGAGGGCATCATCGTCAAGTCGTTGCATTTCGGGTTCGAGCGCGTTGATGTCAGGCACCAAGGCTTGCAGATCTCTGAGCTTGCGGCCTTCGCCTGAGCGCAGCACTCTTTTGAAAAGCGACATCTTCTTAATTGCCTGTTCTTGATTGCCTGATTTGTTGTTGTGTGGCTTGCTGGGGTTGTATGACTTGTTGGTATTGCTGTTCTTATATTGCTTGACTTGTGGTCTCGGTCTAGTGACTTTGCTGCTAGTGGCTGCTAGCCAGCTTCGTCGATGAGGCCGACCGCTCCGTCTTCGCGGCGATACACCACTGCTGAACGGCCGGTGGCGGAGTTAATAAAAAAGAAGAACCCGTGCTCCATCAGATCCATTTTTAGTGCCGCCTCCTCGGGTGAGAGCGGCCCAAGATGAAAACGTTTGGTTTTGACGATCCGCAGTTCCGGCTCAGGCTCAAACTCAGTTCTGGTATCAGACTCGGTGCCAGACTCTGATGCAGACACCGACTCTGATCCAGGGCCGGGTTGGCCGAAGACTTCGAACTGTGCATCTGCGGGTTCGCCAGTGCGAATCGTATCGCCGCGACCGTGATGGCGTTTCTGGAGTTTGGTACGCAGTTTGCGTATCTGGCGCTCCAGTTTGGCTTCGGCAAGATCCACAGCCACGAAAGCATCCGGGGCATCAACCTTGCAACGCAGATGATGGCCGCGTCCAGTGAGGGTCACCTCGCAGGTCTGGTTGTCAACGATGCGCGGGTTGCGAGCCTCGGCGAAATGCACTTCGGCGGTATCGAGTTCGTCCATGTAACGGTCGAGCTGGCCGATTTTGGCTCGCACCACCTCATCAAGACGCGGGGTTATTGCCACGTTGCGGCTACTGATCGAAATCTCCAACTGAAACCTCACATTAACTTGTTCGGGAACTTGTTCGGGGAACTTGTTCGGGCAAGCTTTGAAGTGCTTTCATGGTAGAGGCAACGCAGCGGGCTGCCGCGATGTCTGAGTCGCCGCTGTTGCTACTGCCGCCAACACACTCAAGGCACCGCCTGCTCGCAGCGCCGCAGCAGCAGCACGCAGCGTTGACCCTGTGGTACATACGTCGTCAACCAGCATTACCGAACCGCTCAAAGGGCCACCGCAAAACGAAAGTTCGGGACCGTGCAGGCGCCCCTGTAATGTTCGATCCGTTTGGGGCTGGTTATCGGTGCGGCGCAACAAGCGGCGGGTTTTGGCGTGCAAACGACGTGCCAGGGCGCGGGCAAGAAGTTCGGCAGGGTCAAAGCCACGCTGACGACGGTGGCCGGGACTGCAGGGAACCCAGGTGACCAAACTGGCACGCGCGGCTTGTGATGCGCCGACTACCTGTGCCATTCGATCGGTGATTGGCGTGACTGCGGCAGTGAGACGGCCGTATTTCAAGGCGCGAACTAGTTCAGCAGCGTCTCCTTCATGGTGCCAAGCGACCCACAGCGTGTCTAAGCCTGCTATCGGACAGGAACTGAAACCATGCGAGATCTCCGAGTTCGTGTCCGAGATCTCCAGATTCGTGTCCAAGACCGCGCGGTCATCGGGCATCCCCTGAACGAACTGCCTGCTTTGCATACGCTCATAATACCTGAAAATACTCTTAAATACACTTTAGACCTGCAAAAAAATTCTGCAACAGATTGGTAGTAAAGGAGATGGTAGTAGAGGATTGGTTAATAAAGGGAGAGGGAAGGTTGATGGTGCCTTTTGCAGGTTCGGGGCTTCGGAGGCTTGAGCGTTTCGCTGTGAAGGCCAAGACTGCTAGTTGATACGAACTTGCCCCGATGCCAGAAAGTTCACACTGTTTTTTTGGAGCTAGCTGCGTTCGGGGCTAGCGCAGCCAGAGCCTCGTAGTCAATGGCAGCTAGGCCATGGCTGGGATGCAACACTTGGATACAAACCTGGCTGGCTCCAGCGTCGGAGTGCTCAGCCAAGCGGCGCTCAATGGTGTCAACATCGCCCCAGGCCACCATGGCATCAACGAAACGGTCAGATAAGCCATCAATGTCGCCATCGTTGAAGCCGAGACGTTTCCAGCAGGCTCGATAGCCGGGTGCTCGGATGTAAAACTTCATGACTTCAGCACCGACAGTTCGGGCCTGCTGAGCATCGCTAGTAAGCATCACTTTCTGCTCCACGCACAACTGCGGCTCGGGCCCCATCAACGAACGAGCAAAAGACGTGTGTTCGGGTGTCGTGTTGTAGGGATGAGCACCGTCGCAGCGGGTAGCCGCCAGTTCAAGCATTCTCGGACCTAACGCGGCCAAGATCACCGGCAGCGGCTCGGGGGGAGGCACCGAGATGTAGCGGGCCTCGTCCATGGCATCGAGATACGACCGCAGAAACGACAGCGGCTTGTCGTAGCCGAGACCTCGGATCTTGTTAACGATCACTGGGCTTGAGACACCTAGACCCAGAGTGAAACGGCCTCCAGTTTGCTCAGCGACTGTATAGGCACCCTGTTTCATTACGCCGGGATGACGGTTGTAGATGTTGGCAATACCGCTGGCGAGACACAACGTGGAGGTGACCGCGCCCAGATGCGCGCTCAAAGCGAACGGGTCACGTCCGAAAGTCTCCCCCATCCAAAGCTGTGCGTAACCCAGTTCTTCCAGCTTTCGGGCGAAGCTGGCCGCGTCGGTGGCGCTCAACATTTCGGGTGCTGCCCAGCAAGCCCGTTCTGTTGGCATTTGCTCCCCCTTTTCAGCCAGTTCGCGGCTTCAACTTATCTGAAGCTCGGCTAAGTCACCGCCCCGTGTGGGGGCTACCCACTAGCAGGCGGGTCTTCACCGGTCAACGAGCCAGAAGTGCTCAGCCTGAATTCTCCAGACCCCATCAGGAAGCCTTCCACACGGGCCACGGTCTCACGAACTTTCTGTGTCTCATTCTGATGATCTTCTTGTCGTTCGCTCATCCTGTCCATTCGACCGTCCATCCTGTCGAACCGGGCATCCATCGCATCAAATCGGCGGTCGTGCTCTTCTAACTGAGCGCTACACCTCTCAATCCGTATGCGGTTCTCGTGGATCGCATCACGATTCTCACCAATCGCAGTACGATTTTCCTTGATCTGGTCAGTGAGCCTGGATTCCATCCGATTCATTTGGTGCAGCAGAATGCGGATGGTCCCCAGCGACGAGCCCAGCACCGAAACAACGATTGTTATCATGAGCACTACTGTCTCGGCTTGCATGATGTCGTTACCTCCGTTTCGTAAAGGATACCCCGAATCAAGTCTCTTGACCTGAGAACTGTCAACGGACTAACTGATGTTAGCAAACTTCACTATATATTGTTAACAATCATTTGCAACTAGAAACTTCAACAATTATCAAAATACACTTCAAGAAGCCGCGTGAACAGGTGGCCTACAGCGGGCAGCTAACCGGGGGCATCGCTTTGAGTCGTCGGGTGCGGCGTCTAGCTAGCCGAGTGGATCGTCGGCTACAGCCAACTGACAGAGACTGTCGGTCAGTCAGTAGCGGTATTGGTCGGGCTTGTAGGGGCCTTCGACGCTCACGCCGATGTATTCGGCTTGTGCGGGCGTGAGGCGGGTCAGACGGGCCCCCAAAGCTTCGAGATGCAAGCGCGCCACTTCTTCATCAAGATGGCGAGGCAATGTGGTTACCGCTACGGGCATCTGAGCGCCGTTGGCGTGAAGTTCGATCTGAGCCAGAACCTGATTAGTGAAACTGCAAGACATCACGAAACTGGGATGGCCGGTGGCGTTGCCGAGGTTCAGCAGACGCCCTTCCGACAGCACTAGCACGCTGTGACCGTCACCGAAGACATACTCATCAACCTGAGGTTTGATATTAATCCGTCGTACATCGGACATGCGGTTCAGTCCAGCGATATCGACTTCGTTGTCGAAATGGCCGATGTTGCCGACTACTGCCTGATGCTTCATCGCAGCCATATGACCGGCGCTGATAACTCCAGCGTTTCCTGTGGCGGTGACAAAAATGTCGGCTGTGCCGATAACAGCTTCAAGTGTGTTGACCTCAAATCCTTCCATAGCAGCTTGCAACGCGCAGATGGGATCAATCTCGGTGATGATGACTCTGGCACCTTGTCCTCGCAGCGACGCAGCACAGCCCTTACCGACATCACCGAAACCGCAGACCACAGCCACTTTGCCGCCGATCATCACATCAGTAGCCCGGTTAATGCCATCAATCAACGAATGGCGGCATCCGTAATAGTTATCGAACTTGGATTTGGTGACCGAGTCGTTCACGTTCACCGCCGGAAACAACAGTTCGCCTCGCGCCAGCATCTGCTGTAAGCGCATCACGCCTGTGGTGGTCTCTTCGGAAACTCCTTTGATCAGAGGCACCCGCCGAGAAAAGAATTTACTGTCGTTGGTGGCGATGCTGCTCAACCGTTCAAGCAGTGCAGCCCATTCTTCGGAATCGGTGTCGCTGATTTCGGGCACCCCACCGGCGCGCTCATATTCCAAACCCTTATGCACTAGCAGAGTGGCATCGCCACCGTCGTCAAGGATCAGGTTCGGACCGTTGCCGTCAGGCCATCTGAAAATCTGCTCAATAGCCCACCAATACTCTTGCAGTGTCTCGCCTTTCCAGGCGAACACCGGCACTCCACACGGGTTCTCGGCATCGCCGCTGGAACCGACCGCCACCGCGGCAGCGGCATGGTCCTGAGTCGAAAAAATGTTGCAGCTTGCCCAACGGACTTCAGCGCCAAGACACACCAGCGTCTCGATCAGCACCGCTGTCTGCACAGTCATATGCAGTGATCCAGCGATTCGTGCGCCAGCGAGGGGTTTTTCGTCGCTGTGACGAGCTCGAAGCGCCATCAGCCCGGGCATTTCGTGTTCGGCCAAGCGAATCTCGGAGCGTCCAAGCGGTGCCAGCGACAGGTCAGCGACACGCATGTCAGACTGGTTCATCAAGAACTGCCCGCCTCAGCTTCGGCTTCTGACAGCAGGCGCTGATGCTCATCGTCGTCGACTGTGACAGCTTCTTCTGTCAGCATCACTGGAATGCCGTTGTCAACCCGATAGCGGAAACGTAATCTCGGGTTGTAAAGAATGTCTTTGTCAGCCAAATAGTGCAGAGAACCTTTATCTTGCGGGCAGACCAGAATCCGCAACAACCGAGGGTCAAGCCCCCCATGGTTTTCAGCCACTAACGGCCAGTCGCTTCACACAAACGCACAACCATCAGGCTAACCGCTCCAAGACGGCGCGCACTTCGGCGACTCTGGCCCCAAGAGTTTGCGGGTCGCGGCATTCCAGGTTGAGACGCAGCAGCGGCTCAGTGTTCGACGGTCGCAGATTGAACCACCAATCCCCGCAGTCAACGCTTAACCCATCAAAGCGATCTTGCTCGCAGCTCGCGAACTCGGCTGCGACAGCCTCAATAGAGCTTTGCGGGTCTTGCACTTCGGTGTTGATCTCACTAGAAGCCGCGTAACGATCCAGCGGTGCCACCAAGCTGCTAAGACCGCCGGAGTGACCACTCAACGCCTCTAACAGGATCATCACTGCGATCATTGAACTATCGGCGCAGTAGTTGTCTCTGAAGTAGTAGTGACCTGAGTGCTCGCCTCCGCATACAGCGTTACTTTGTGCCATAGCTTGTTTCATGAACGAATGCCCGACACGACTGCGCTGTGATCTGCCGCCTTGTTCGGATATGACCTCGGGCAAAGCTCGTGAGCAGATCACGTTGTGTACTACTGTCGCGCCCGGTTCACGTTTGAGCATTACCCCTGAAACAAGCGCAGCCGTAAGCGAACCCGACAAGGGACTCGAAAGCTCATCCACTGCGATCACTCTGTCTGCATCGCCGTCAAAAGCTAGACCGACATCAGCACCGCATTGTTTGACTAGGTTGCACAGATCTGTCAGATTCTCGGGTTTCAGAGGGTCGGCTGGATGATTAGGAAAAGTCCCGTCAAGTTCGGCATAGAGATAATCGACCTGAAACGGCAACCGCTCAAACACTGCTGGAACTACCAAAGCTCCCATACCGTTGGCAACATCCACAGCAAGATGAAGCGGCCGCAGCACGTCAATCTCCACGAAAGACAGCACATGCTCCACATAGCGGTCCAGAATGTCGTGGCGACTGAGGCTTCCCGCCACACGCGCTGAAGACTCTGAAGATGTGGAAGCTGTTGCTTGATCTTTCGCTAGAGCTTTGATGCGTTCAAGCCCTATGCCTGTGCCAATAGCGGTTGCGGCTGGGCCGCATAGCTTTATGCCGTTGTAGCCGACAGGGTTATGCGATGCCGTGAACATGGCACCAGCTACATCAAATACACCTGAAGCAAAATACATCATCTCGGTGGCGCACAAGCCCAGATCCACCACGTCAACACCCATCACGGTCGCTCCACGGCAGAAAGCCGCCGATAAAGCCGCGCCGTCGGGACGCATGTCACGACCTACCACAATGCGCTGCGTGCCCTGCTCACGACTGTAAACAGCGAAAGCAGCGCCTACTGCGAAGCAGACTTCTTCGCTGATCTCAGAATCCACTACACCACGAATGTCGTATGCCTTAAAGATGGCATCAAGGTTCGCTGAGGGATCGGCAGAAAGGTGCGCTGAGATCATCGCGAAGGTTTCGGTTCAGAGGGTTTCAGGCGGGTTTGGGTATCGACCGAGCAGCGCTCTCGCACGAATGCGGAACATGTCCACTACTAGATCCCAACCGTCGCTAATCAGCCGCACCGACGAGGTATCACTATTAACCACCTCCACCGGCACTCGCTTTACTGCCATGCCGAAACGCTGAGCCAAGAACAGCACTTCAACATCAAACGAGAACCGATCCATCACAGAAGCATCGCATAGAATCATGGCTGCGGGCCGCGAAAATGCTTTCAGCCCACACTGGCTGTCGCTGCCGTCACCGAGACGCAGCACGGCACGCGCAGCGACAACCAATGCGCTACCAGCACGGCGCACCCGTGACGGGGCACTCGCAGTCACCGAATCGCGATGACGGCGATCACCTATTGCGACAGCGGCACCGTTCTCTATCTCTTCAAGCAGCACAACCAGATGCTGCGGTGCGTAGGCAAGATCAGCATCGGTAAAAGCCAAAACCTGGCCTGAACTGGCACGCATTCCTGCTCTAATGGCTTCACCTTTGCCTCGGTTGGCTTCTAGGGTCACGACCTGATCAGCCCCAGCTGCTTGAGCCGCAACGGAGGTGTCGTCTTGTGATCCATCGTCTACCACGATGATCTCTACTCCGCCTTCGGCAGCAACGTCCACCAAAGCATCTCGCAGTGCTGCAACCGTGCCGCCGATGCGATCCGCTTCTTGATAAGCCGGTATCACCACTGAGAACCGCACGCTTTTGAGCCTCGCTCGCTTCAGTCGCCGCTGGAAACGTCTAGCCCAGCGTCTGGCTCACTGGTCACAGCACCTGCGCCACCACCCGACAAGGCACTGGTGTCGAGAGTTGCGTCAAGACCAGTGACAAGAGCAGCATTATCTCTGCGTTGATGCCTTGACCTTGCGCTCAACGCAAGTAGTGCTATCACAGCTAACCCAAACAAAGTCACAAAAGTAGCAAACCATTCGACCGGGCTACGGCCGTAACTCAAGTGGACTTCGGTGTCTGTGGGCACCACCACCATGAAGTTCGGTGTCGCCCTATAGGGACCTTCGGCACCAGAGGCCTCCCAGTTCGGGAAATACGATGTGCGTATCAGCACGGGTGTCCCAACACGATCAACCGAGAACGAGATCGAATGATTATCGCGGGTTAAATTGCTGACAATTACCGGTTTGATCTCGTTGACTGGCACGACTGCAGGAAGCTGCCACGCCAAGCGACGCATCACTTCTTGGCGCCGGTGCCCTGACTCATCTCCAGACAAGCCGCCCAAGCCGCCAGAGTAGCTGATGTCATTGTCAGCCTCGCTTGCCACCGGTAGCGTCAGTCGTGGCCAGTCGTCGGGGCCATCCGCAGTTAGCACACCCACCGTGTCTTCCCCGGCCAGGAAAGCACCAACTGATGCTTCGAGCCAGGCATCGCTGCTTTCGTTGATACCTGTTACTACTACAGGCAATCGTGTCAGCGGGGTGACCGTGGAGCTGTCGTTCACTTTGAATACCACCCAAGGGCCCAGCGTTGTAGCAGCGATCTCGGTGAGCGCGTCCGAAGCCCGCGCCTCGGCAACCGCAGCAGGCGAGAAAGCCATGTAGTAACGCATCCCCATGGTGCGCAGTTGTTGCACACCAGCGATTACGTCTAGGCCCGAATAAGGCAGATCACGCTGAGCCCGCGACGGCGACATCGAAAGCTGAGACTGCATCAAGAAATGGTAGGGCACAGTAGCTGAAGCCTCAAAATAGAGGCCTTCCGATGAAGTGATACAACGATCAGTCCAATACGGCAAAAGCATCGGTGCCATCGGCGTGCCGTATGAAGCGAGTCGCCCTGATTCGTATTCCCATAAGGCGACACCGCAACCGTGAGTTTCTCCGACATGCTGCATGGTTTCGACTAGATCCCAGTATTCGTCGCTGCCTCCGCCATCAGGAGTGGGCGGCTTGTCTTCGTAACCTTCAAAGTTGTATTCCACCCAGTAGGTGCCCAGGTTGGTTTCGCTGGAACTGAACGGACCCCAACGGTAAATACCGTCATAACCCGAACTCCCGCCGGGAAGTGAACGCAACGGCAATCCCAAAGTCACCATCACAGCAGCCACGCCCAGCAATGCCACAGCCCCTGTCAGCATCATCGGCATCCACCGAGGTGATGTGCCAGTTACTGCAGCAGCACCAGTCTCAGCAGTATTAGTGGCAGCAGTACTAGTATCAGCCTTACTAGAAGCAGCAGCAGAATCATTGACTGCGTCTGCCACAGGCACAACAGGAGACTCCGCATCGCCCATGGAGACAGCAGAATGGGTGACAGCAGGCACGATGGGCGCATCAGGCAAAACGGACGACTCTGAATCCGCGGCAGGCACTACGGCTTCGATAGCTGGAAGTCTTTGGAGTCTTGGGCGGGTGAGCCAGCGGCGTGCGCTGCTGAGAGCCTCACCCACGCCAAGCGCAGCCAGCAGATACACGCTGAGGTAATAGAACGGCAAGATCCGCACGTTCCAGAGACGACCCTCAGGCAACGCCACGAACGCAACAGCAACCATCACTGCCGTCACAGCCAGTGCCATACCTAACCTTGACCTCTTCCAGAAAAGCAAAGGGCATGACACTAAAGCCAGAGCTACAAACACTTGCAGCGGCGGATGGTTAATCAAAAAGTTGTAGTCGAACTCGCTGCGTGACCACAGCGCCGACAAGTAGCGTTGATCTTTGCCCCAGCCCATGTCGTTGAGCAAATGCCGGTTCCACCAGAACGGCAGCACCCACCAAGCACTAAGCGCTGCGCCGATAGCACCAGCGGCGAACGTCCAGCCCACTCGACGGTGCCAGTCTCGAACGGTCCAGCGCGACACCAGAAGAAACGCCACTAATGCACCCAAAGCAAAAAATGCCGAGAAGAGATGCAGCAACCCGGTGATCGCTAACAGCACGCCTGCCGACACCTGGGAGCTGCCGTTGTTCATGCCTCGCGCCATCACACCGATGAACACAACCGCGCACGTCAAACCCAACGCATAGGCGAACTCGCCTGCCATTGTTGACATCAGATTGCCGCCGTAAATGTTGAACGAACGGTCAAACACAAACAGCAGGGAGGCTGCGGTAGCCAGAATCCGACCCTCGATGCCGATCCCGGCGAGACGCGTCATGATCGCCACTGCCACAGGCAACGTCACTAGGCCCGCCACCGTCACCAGCTTGAGAGCAACCCCGTAGGGCATAGGAACTGCCAGCAGCACCAGCAGCGGTGTGGCCACAGTAACCAACAGACGCAGGGGAAAGTACTGAGCGGGAAGTCGCTGGTCGGAGTCCTGATTTCGGGTGGCTTGAGCGCCGAACCAGTCCCAGGCATACCAGACAGCCACACCCGCTATCGCTGGCAGCAGCAACACCGCTAAAGCACGATCCCAAAGCGGATCGCTGAAAGGCAGTTTGACGGCACCAAAAACCGTGGCTGCTAGCAGCGCCACCGCCCAGCAACGTGATGTTGAAGCACCCCGGCGATGCATGATCGCTAATGTCGCGATACCTGCTGTCAGCACAACCGACAGATACGCGAAGACAGCTTCACGGATGTTTAGACCGACATCAACGATCACCACCAGCAACGCTGGCAGCACCATATAGAAAGTGAACGCTGGGAAACCGGCATACCAGTCATGCGTCCAGCCGGTGAGCCGCCACTCACTAATAAGCACGTCACGCAGATAGGCAGGCCCCCAGACGTGAGCACCAAGGTCACCACCAGTAGGGGTGTTGTCCACGAACCAAAGCCCAGGACGCAGATTCACCACCACAAACCCGACAGCCACCGCAGTAACAATCAGCGCAACCAGCTCGCGGCTGCGCTTGGGCTGTCGAAACGCAGCCTTGACCGCTGCTCGTGCGGGGTCAAGCAGCTTCGCCACAAGCGTGAGAAGCCGTGCGATCAGCCGCTCCAACACTCAGCGAAGCATAAGGCACCCAGCCAAGCAAGCATCACCCGTTCAGGCGTGCTTGCGCTTGTGTGGCTGCTTGCGGGGTTGGTGGGGTGGGGCGGGTGGGTTGTTAGTCGTTGTCTTTGATGGTCAAGACGGGTTGTTTGTCGCTTATATGCACGTCGCCTTGGGGTTCTGACAACACGATCGTGAACGTTTCATCAGGCTCTTTGACGCGATCATTCAACGCGTAAATCAAACCAATATTGGAAGTCACACCCGGTCTGAAACTAATAGACGAAGTCCGCACCACGAAATCCTCGCCTGCTGTCGCATACCCAGCACCGGTACCAAGTATCCCAGGAGTGTACTTAACCGTCACCCGCTCACTAGCAGGCTTGTTGAGCTTGAAACGAACAAGATAAAACGGACTCCGACCCTCAACATAGATACTGTCCTGCACAGAAATCGTAACCACATCCACAAGCGGCGGCGGAGGCGGTAGCGGATCGTCATCATCAGAGATAGCAACGGTTGCTGTAGATGCAGATGAATCCAGGTCATACCCAGAGCCGGTAGCCAACGTCACAGTCACAGACCCGTCAGGCTCATCAATAGAGTCACCCGATGTAGCAACAGTGAACGTAGCAGTGCCGCTGGTTCCGATTGTGACTGTCTGGGAGCCTGTGGTCACACCATAACTACCCCTAGAGGTGACATTCACAGACACACCCAACGATGCTGACGGCACCGGAGACGCAGCAAGCGTGAACGTTGCGTTGCTGCCCTCAGTGACCGTGCTACCAGCAGTGATACTGACCTCAGGAGTCGGTGGTGGTAGCGGGTTGTCATCATCAGAGATATTCACGGTTGCTGAAGATGTAGACGAATCCAGGTCATACCCAGTGCCGGTAGCCAACGTGACGGTCACAGACCCGTCAGGCTCATCAGTAGAGTCACCCGATGTAGCAACAGTGAACGTAGCAGACCCGCTAGTAGGGATCGAGACTGTCTGAGAGCCTGCGGTCACACCATAATCACCACTAGAGGTAACATTCACATTGACCTGCAAAGCTGCTGACGGCACCGGAGACGCGCTAAGCGTGAACGTTGCGTTGCTGCCCTCAGTGACCGTGCTACCAGCAGTAATACTGACCTCAGGAACCGGTGGTGGCGGGTTGTCATCATCAGACACAGTCACGGATGCTGCTGATGCAGACGAAGCCAGGTCATACCCAGCGTCATCTACCAAAGTCACAGTCACAGAGCCGTCCACCTCATCAACAGTGTCACCACTAGTAGCAACCGTGAACGTAGCAGACCCGCTAGTAGGAATCGAGACTATCTGTGAGCCTGTAGTAACACCATAACTACCCGTGGCAGACACAGTCACGGTCACATCAAGATTCGCAGCCGGTGCCGGAGACGCAGCCAACGTAAACGTTGCGTTGCTGCCCTCAACCACATCACTACCAGCAGCAATACTAACCTCGGGAGTGGTTGCTGCAGGTGCGGAAACCGCAACAAGGGCTTGCAACGCAGCAACTACCGGATCCCAGCGAACACTCCAGAACGTTCGCGCGTTTTGTTGCGCTTCAGAAACGGTCATCGCACTACCCGTAAACCCAGGCACAGACTCACCAAACGCCAACAGCACACGCTTCCAACGATTCACATGCGCGGCACCATTACCAGTTTCAGCTGCGTAACCTTTCACATCGTTGACCAACGAAGCGGGAACCACATAAACAGACTCGCTAGTCTCAGACTCAGTCTCAGTAGTGTCGGTTGTGTCCGTGGTGTCTGTCGTGTCGCTGTTGGTGGTGTCTGTGCTGGTTTGTGCTTCCAGAGCTGTCAACGCAACCACGACCGGATCCCAACGACTCCAACCTTTATCAGCAAAAGTTTGCGCTTCGACTGCGGTCATTGCTATACCCGTAAACCCAGACACGCTCTCACCAAAAGCCACAAGCACACGCCTCCAACGATTCACATGCTCACTGCCATGAAAAGCCTCAGCCGCATAGCCTTTCACATCAGCCAACAACTGCGCTGACACAGCCTCCTCAGTGCTGGCTTCTTGTTGTTGCACAGTATGCTTCGGATACTCCTCACTAAACACAGAATGACGACCATTCTGATTATCTTTCACACGAACCTTGATCTTTTTAGGAGAACTATCATCAGCTGGGCTCAAAGTAACCTCCACCTCAAACTGCACACACGCAGCAGTACGCCCCTCAACACCCGAACCCTCATATTTACCCCAAAAATACCCGAACACACCATAAGGAAACAAACCCGGCTCATGCGCTACAGCCTCAACAGCCGGCCTCGTCTCATCACGAGGCGTGTTCGGGTCATCAACTACCGCATCCCTAGCAGCAACCGCGCGCACCTCGCCAAGCTGATGCGCGGACGCGCACAACGGACCATCCCTAAACCTCAAAGAAGCAACCTCATTACCCGTCTCACCATCAAAACTCGCTAAATCAACCGTCACCAACGAATCCGCCAGCTTCTTCATCAACGCAGCATCAACATTACTAGTAGGACCGCCACTATCCAAAGTACCAACCAACATATCGATAACCCTGTAACCCCCAACAGTATTAGACGCAGCATTTTGATTGAAATACGCTACATAATCACGACTCGGGGGACTACCTGGAGCCGGGGGATCACCGGTTCTATCAGCAAAAAATGTTTTATCATGAAAAACACGCTCAGCACGTAAAGCAGTATCAGTGATATCCATATCAGCAGTCACAACCCTCGGATCCCCAAACACCGCCTCAGGAGCCACCTCAGGAGCCAACTCCAGTTTCGTCACCGTAACAGAATCCACACTCCGCCACACCGTACCAGAAGGCGCAAAAAAATCACAATACGAATCCGCAACAGCAGTCTCAAACAACTTGAGTGTCGCAGCATCACCATCCCCATCATCACAATCATAAGGACTAGCCGCCACCACATACACAGGCGAAACACCATAAAAAGGATAATCGTCACTAGAAGCGGCAAGGGCATAGTGGCTAATCGGGTTACGGCCTACATTTTGCCCTGTTCTCACATTACCACTAGCACCCAAATACTCCGTAGCATGCTTCGTGCCGTCAGCATTCGAACCCGTCGCATAATCAAACGATGCGATAACCTGCCCATCTGGATCGCGTGGATCTGCAGCGGTATGATTCTCCCATTGGGACGACCAGAACCCGACCTGGGTAGTAGTTGAATAATCTCGTGAAATCCGTTTACCGTTCAACCAATAAACCGGCACCGCATCATCAGAAGACCGCATCATCACATTATCACGAGCATCCACCGCAGAAGTAGAACCCACCACCCGATACGCCAACGCATGACCCCGAATAGCAGAATGACCAAAACGCGCTCTGCTCTGCACAAACTGGTTATAAACATCAATATCAGACGCAGTAGCGTCACGAGATCCGCTAGTCGCAAACAACAGACGGAACTTCTCACCCGGCCGCAAACTATCAGGCTTCAAATCCCAAAAAAACGGCACCGTAACAGTGCCATCAGAATTCGTAAAAGTACTATCCCCATTATCAGCAGACACCACATACACAGGCGAAATACCATAAAAAACTCTGCTATTACTAGCAGCGTTAGATGAGTCACTAATAGGATTACTACTACTAGACCGCCCCGCCCTCACATTACCACTAGCACCCAAATATTCAGTAGCATGCTTCGTGCCGTCAGCATTCGAACCCGTCCAAACGGCACCGGCAGAACGAGTGCCTCCTCTCGCATTGCGTATATCTGAAGCAGTAAAATTTTCCCAAGCAGACGACCAAAACCCCTCCTGTGCAGTAGACCCATAATCCTGCGAAATCCGTTTACCGTTCAACCAATAAACCGGTGCCACCACATCAGAAGACCCCAACTTCGCATTATCACGAGCATCCACCCCAGTCGTAGAACCCACCACCCGAAACGTCGACGCATGACCCCGAATAGCCAAATCACCCGCATTACGCGCTACTCCTTGCACAAAACCGTTATAAGTAGCAATATCACCAGCTCGAGCGTTACGAACCGAAGTAGTCACAAACAACAAACGGAACTTGTCACCCGCCCCCAAACCAGCAGGCTTCAACGACCACCAAAACGGCACCGTAACCGTGCCATCAGCATTCGTAAAAGTACCATCCCCATTATCAACCGGCAGGGACTGAGCAACTACACGCCCAGAATCAACAACCCCCAACCCAACAGCAAACAACATCGCCACAAGCAGCGCAACCAACGCACGCGACCACCCAAACCGAAGCATCAGGCAGCCACCCCCCCCCCCCCGCGGGTCGCGGACGCGTCAACAGACGACAACCCCACAACACCAACCGCAGCGGTAGAACCACGCATGATCAGACTCCTAACCCATCTCGGGAACAAGAACACCAAGCACTATAACAAACCCACACGGCTCGCACAACCACCCGTGACGGGACTGTCAGCGGGCACGGTGACTGTCAGTTCCCACGAACCACCCGAGCAGGTAAAGTGATGCTGTGGTGACGCTCCGGTCCGACGGCAGGGTGACGATTCCCAAGTATCTCAGAAACCGAAACCAAGCGTGCCTACGAGAGGGAGACGAGCTGCAAGCAGAGATGACCAGCGAGGGCATTCTTCTTCGTCTATGCCCTCAGCGTAAATACTCTCAGAGTAACAAGGACCAGTGGTGGTATTGGACCGACGAATGGCAGGCAGGAGAGCAGCAGATCATCGACGATCATGCAGCTGGAAGGCGTGGCCCGGTATTCGCCTCTGGTGCTGAGTTTCTGGCCGCACTCACAGATTAGAGATGCCTCACCGTCGCAACTGGCTGCAATATCAGGCTCAGTTCAGAGCCGAGAGCGCCACGACGGTTACAGCGTTGAAAGCAACGTGCGAGCAAAGCGCTGCGCCGATGCGTCTGGTGCGCTGCACCAAGACGGCATGTGCTATCCCGATCACCAGCAAAGCCGGGAACTGCAGCACCTGAAAATGAACTACAGCAAAAGCCAGCGAAGAGATCGCTACTGCTGCTGTTGATCCTAGACGGTCACGCAGAGCCCCTTGCAGCAGGCCGCGAAAAAAGATCTCCTCGGTCAGCGGTGCCGCTACCACAGTCATAGCAACCAGCGCTGCGAACCCCCAGGGCGAGTCAGCCAGATCAACCAGTTCCCTGGCAGGGCCTTCCACGTCTAGGTCATCGAATACTTGCAGGATCGGCCAATACAGCAACGGCAGCACCACTAGCTGCAAACCCAAACCGATGGCTATGCCCAGTGGTATATCGACGGACTTGATCCGCCAGCCAAGCTGCTCAGTCCAGTTCAGACCGCGCCGTTGAGCCAGAAGCGGAGTGCCAACCAAGCCGAACCACAGCGGGATCTGCAACACCAGCAGCCACCCCAGACCCAGTTCTGCGGCCATATCGTCGCTGTCGTCAAGTCCAGCGGCTGCCATCACCACAATCGCGGCGGCCACGCTCGCCAAGAAACCCGCCGACCATCCAATCAGAGCCCATTTCAAGCGAACCCCAGCAGACATCCCCGCCGAAGGCATCGCCGCCGAGTGATCCCCTACCACGTTTCTCGCAAAGCCGCTCGCATCTCCGCTGAGACTAGAAGACCACTAGGCAGCAGACACATGCAGCTACATTCTCAAATCGGTTTGTAACCGTCATCATCGCTGTCTAGGTGTCGGTTCGCGTGAGGTTGTGGCGCTTGTTGCGAGTGTGTCATAAGTCTCGATCCAGGGTTTCGGCTTTGCAAACGCTGGGGGTTCTTCACCACAGCGTTGTTGGGGTTGCTGGGTCTCTGGCGTTGCTGCTGCTCCTTTCTTTTCGACGAGTGGCTGGGCCTCTAGCAGTGATGTCGGAGCGGCTTCGGGTCAAGTTTCTGGTTTTGTGTTTGGAGTGCGCCGGATTGCGGGCTTGGTGGCTCGCTGCCGGATGTGGAGGCCAGTCGTCGGCGTGGGCTGGCCCGTGTCGGGGAGTGTTGGCTGGGTTATCTGGTGGGTGCAGGGTGTGGCTGCCGTCTGCGTGTTTGTAGATCTGCCATTTGTCGTGATGGATCCTGTGATGACAGTCCCAGCACACCATGATCAGATTGTCGAGGCTGGTAGCACCGCCTCGTGAATACGGGGTGATGTGATGCGCTTGACACATGCTGGGTGGTGCTCCGCAATGGAAACAACCTCCGTAGGTAGCGAGCAAGGCTTGCCATTGACTGTCGCTAACCGTGCGACGTGATCGGGTGCGCCAGAGTGCGTCACCCTTGCGGTCATAAACCAACCCAGTGAGCCGAGAGTTGCAGGTCAGTTCTTCGACTACAGCAGGCGGTAGCCGTGAGCCGTCTGAAAGTTCATAGATCAGCTCACGGCTGCTGTCAGCCACACGAGCCAACACAGTGATATCAGCCAACCAGCTACCGCTGACCTCGCCAGACGCTGCGACTAGCTCAGCATCAGCAGCAGCGTTGGTGACTCCAGTTTGGATGCAAGCCTCGTCACCGGTATCTACCCCATCTTTGTGGCCACTGTTGGAGTTGCCTGTGCTCGTGGTGTGGCTGTCAGTGTGGCCTTTTGCGTTGCCGGTGGCCTGCTTGCTGTTGCGTCGCTGGTTAGTGGTGTGGCTGATATGGGCCTGTAGCGCGTCGGCCATGCATTGCGGGAACTTACGACGCTCGCTTTCAGGCAGCTGCTTATCAGCGTTGAGTAGCCGAGCAGCGGTTTGACGTAACCGGTTATGCAGCCGCTGCCCAGTGATCTTGTCGAACTCGCCGTGCAAAGCGATCATGCCCTCTGGCGTGTCATAAAACTTCAAATAACGCTTGGCGCGTTGTGCAGCGTGTTGAGAGACCCCGTTATCTGCTTGTTGGGAAGCGATCCAACGATTCGCAGCACCAACAAACTGCTCAGGCCGCATTGAGCCTGCTTGCTTCAGTAGTTCAGCATCAGCAGCTACAGCATCAGAACTGGTCTGAGTGATCACGTCAGCGAGCCGTCGCGCGTTGGCTTGAGACACCGCCCCTGTTTGCAGTGCCTCATAAAGTTCAGGCACCTTCCGTACCACTTGTGAGACCTTGACCCGGTCACGAGCATCGCGTTGCGCTAACCCAGCAGCCGAAGCCAGAACTTCAACGCCTCCATCCCCGTGACGTTCACGCCGAGCGATCAACTCCGCTGCTTTGGTCTGCACACCAGCAACAACAGCGGCCACAGATCGAGTCACTCGCAGAACTTCACGCAGATCATCACAAGGCACAGACCCAGCTTCAACCACCGCAAGCAGTTCATTGGCTGCGGTTTCAGCCCGTCGAGCGATCTCAGTAATCATAACCATCAGTATAGACTATGGGTGTGACAAAGCACCCCGTCACATACGATTTATTCTGAAAAATCTGTAAATATCAGCAACATCCACACCCGCCTTAGCAGTGTTTGGATTTCTGCTTGGAGTGCTTTAGCACCACCAATTCATTATCAGGGCTGAAGGTCCGGCGATATGTAGGAGAGGGCTTGCGAGAATGCTCCGCCGCGATTTCATTGTTAGCGAGGTTACATCCAAGGCGCATCCGACTAGCCTGAGCAACGTGGCTGATAGTGCTCCACCCCCTCCACCTCCCCCGTCGCCTGTCGGTGGTGGTGGCCAAAGATCTAGCGGCGACGGCCGAAGGTCTAAGTCGTCGCGCGATAACGCCAGTTCCGACAACTCCTCTAGCTCTTCCTCTTCCTCTTCAAACTCGTCGGGTTCTTCGGATCAGCCGCGCCGTTCGCGACTGATTATCTGGGTGATGATCGGTGCGATCATCGCGATTGTTGTGGCAACCACGGTGCTGCCTGGTGACAACGGCGAAGAGATCTCCTATCCCGACTTCCTAGAGCGTGTCACCCAAGGAGAGATCGTTAAAGGCACCTACAACAACAACAGCGGCAGCATCAAAGCCACTGCTGTTGATGGCACCGAATACAAATCCAACGGCCCGCTGCCGCTGCCTGACACTGACACTGCGGTGATCAACGACAGCGTTGCTGAGTTCCGCTACGAAACCCCAACCACGAACTTCTTTTTGTCATTGTTGCCGTTGCTGCTACCGATCGGGCTACTAATCCTGTTCTTTTGGTGGATGCAACGCCGCGCCCAAGGGCAAGTGGGCAGCATCATGTCGATAGGACGCAGCCGCGCCAAGACTTACTCCACCGAACGACCAGGAACGACCTTTGAGGATGTAGCAGGTTACGAAGGTGTCAAACAGGAGATCACAGAGATCGTGGATTTCCTCAAAACACCGGAACGTTTCGCTGAGATCGGCGCGCGGGTGCCTAAAGGTGTGCTGCTAGTTGGGCCTCCTGGCACCGGCAAAACCCTTATTGCTAAAGCAGTGGCGGGCGAAGCAGGCGTGCCGTTCCTTTCGGTGACCGGCTCGGACTTCATGGAAATGTTCGTGGGTGTGGGTGCCAGCAGGGTGCGTGACCTTTTCGAGTCGGCACGCAAAATGGGCAAAGCCATCATCTTCATTGACGAGGTTGACTCCATCGGGCGCAAACGCGGTGCCGGGCTCGGAGGCGGCCACGACGAACGAGAGCAGACGCTCAACCAGATGCTTTCAGAAATGGACGGCTTCGAAGGATCTGAGGGCATCGTGATGATGGCCGCCACTAACAGACCCGACATTTTGGATCCTGCCCTGCTGCGGCCTGGGCGCTTTGACCGTCAAGTGGTGGTGCCGCTGCCAGAACTGCAAGACCGTCACGACATATTGCAGGTGCATATCAAAGGCAAACGCACCGCAGACGACCTTGACATTATGGTCGTAGCACGAGGCACACCGGGAATGAGCGGCGCGGATCTCGCCAACCTAATCAACGAAGCGGCCCTCTATGCAGTGCGCGACGGCAACGACGAGATCGCAGCCCGTCATGTGGAAATGGCGCGGGATCGTGTGCTGATGGGACAAAAACGTGAGTCGCTGGCTCTTTCCAATACCGAAAAAGAAGCAATCGCCTATCACGAAGCAGGTCATGCCGTGTGTGCGTCGGTGCTGCCGACAGCCGATCCGCTTCACAAAGTGACAATCATTCCCAGCGGCATGGCGCTCGGTGTGACTATGCAGCTACCCGAAGAGGATCGTCACATTTACCGCTCGGATTACATTCTTGACCGTTTGGTGGTGATGTTTGGCGGTCGTATTGCTGAAGAGCTGGTGTTCGGGATTGTCAGCACTGGAGCTGCCGACGACCTGATGCGCGCCACATCGCTGGCACGATCCATGGTTAGGGAATGGGGTATGTCTAACGAGATCGGGCCGATGGCGTGGGGATCACAAAACCAGGTGTTCCTCGGCGAGGATCTGGTGCAAACCCGCGACTACAGCGACGACACTGCACGGGTGATTGATAAAGAAACTGAGCGGATACTGCGTGAGCAGCAGGATCGCTGCCGCGAAACCCTCAACGACTATCGCCACGGACTGGATCTAGTAGCTAGAGCCCTGCTGGAGTATGAGACGATCAGCGGTGCAGAAGTCGATCGACTAATAGAAGTGTCACGCAACGGCTCGCAAGCTTCTGGCCTAGACGGCGACGCTGCCGCCATTGTCTCAACTAGCACTACCAGCACCTCTAGTTCTTCGTAATAGTTCTTCTTAGTTCTTCTTAATACTCAAATTCTTGCAGGCAGCGCGTTCTTGACGAGTTGCATTCGTGGGTTGCGTTCTAGTGGGTTGCTGCAGAGTTTGATGGTGCTGAAGGGTTTGATGGTGTCAGCGGATCGTGTTCAAAGGCAGCGGCTCGGTAATAGCCGCTCCTAGCGAAGCTGATCTAGAAGTCAGCCCCAACAGTTCACGTCCGACGATCACCGGCGACGAAGCGTTCACCTCAACAGTGAACCGGTCACTTCCGACGGTTTCTCGCAGCAACTCAAGTGGCAGGCGCTGACTGCGGCTCGGTCCTATCTCAACGGTGTGCAACAGTTCACCGCCAACGCTGAAAGCCACTTCAGCGATCCCCAGTGCCGACGGATTGACGAGCGTGAGCGCACCGCCAGCCGACGTGAACACATCACTAACCGAGCTGCTATCTCCAAGCTCACGCTCAGAAGCCTCTACTGGCACCAGCCAACGATTAGCAGCGGCATCGGCCGCGCTGGTCGCAGCCAACCCAGCCACAGATGCCTCGCCGCTGCCGAGGCCCTCAACAAAACCCGCCTGAGCGGGATCACCTTCTCCGGTTGTTGCGCTTTCAGCAAAGGTGGTGCTGGTGATTGAGGCGGCCACCGCCACCTGGTTGAGCGATCGCACCACCACACTGAAGTTGCCTATGCCCTCAAGGCGCGCCTGCTGTGACAGATCCACCAGAGCCGTCCGGCTGGCACGAACCGTGAGTTCAATAGGGGTCACCTGCACTGCAGGATCTTGAGGCAGTATTTCTAGATCCACTTCCGCGACATCGCCAGACGGGTTGGACACGGCCACAATGTCGCGGCGCCCCGGCCCGATGCCTGCCACCGGCAGATGCCAAAGCTCGGCAACGCCAGCTACTGCGGGCGCAATGCGGGTGCCACTGCCAGCGTTCGGACCGTCAGCAATCTGTATCCATGAAACAGCCACACGACCCGAAACCACGTTTATGAAGGCCGCTACTGTGGCCGCAACCGTGACTTCGTTGGTCACGTCCACGGCTACCACCCGCTGAGCCGGTATCACTAAACCCTCGATTGAGTCCCGACCCACATCAGCGACTAGCTCAATGTCAGCCACCGCCACATCCGGGAACGGATTCAGCAGCATCACCACGAAACGCTCCTGCTCCACCGCGGCGCGAGTAGCACCATTGGAAACAACCCAGCTTTCAGCTGTCTGGGTTGAGCACAGCGAACGTCCCAAACCTCCCTGTGAGTCTGTGAGTATCTGCTCCACAATCACATCAGAGCCTCTGGCTTCGACCATCGCTCCGAGATAGGACGCGTCCGGCACGACATCAGAGGGTCGCACAAGCGCACGTCCGAGAGGGGACAGATCAACCCTCTGCGACACCGGGGCAACAGCTCCTAATCCACCTGACAACACCGACACAACCACACTGCGCGGCTCATCGGAGTTATTGCTGATCTCAATCGTCACTTCGGCTATGCCCGAAGTCCCGCTGCCTCCCGGGCAGAACCAGGTGTTGACCGCAGCGGTGGGGGCAACCAACGCCGAAATGTAACGATCCGGCGTTTCCGAGCGCGCCCTGTCGCTGATGTCAACCAGCACCCCAGCGGTAATCAGTCCCGCAATTGTGAACAGGGCAAGCAGACGTGTTGAGCGCATCACGAACGACTGATCCGACGCCGTAACCACACCAACGCCAGCAGCAACGGTGCTGCGGCACCGATCACTTGAGCGGCTTGGCGCCACCAAGGCGACTCATAAGACAACTCCACCACACCAGCGGATGCGGGTTGATAGGCCCGTGTCCAACTCAGCGCCTCCCGGCTCGCCACAGTATTGCTATTGCTGTTTTCGCTGCTGCTGGCAGTGTTTTCGGGCGCGGTGCTGTCGGGCGCGGTACTGTCGGGCGCGGTACTGTCGGGAGCAAAGTTGGCTTCGGCGTTGTCGGTCTGCAAGGTCATTGTCCAACCGGGTCGTGGCGTTTGACTGACCAAAATCTCGGCACCATCGGGAACTCTCGCGCTCCACGGCGGGTCGTTACCTGAGAACAGTGCTGCACCAACAGGCAGTTGATCTGCCTCAAGATCATCAAAGTCCGCTATCTCAGCATCAAAATTTTGAGGGTAAAGCGTCCGCATAGGTACCCAGGCCGTGTTGATGAACATGTCCACGGCACTGTTGGTGCCTTCCACCAGCTCAAGGTCGAGCTGACTACTCATTCCAGCAGCCAGGTTGGCGGGCACCGGTCGGGCATCGGCTTCGCCCACAAAAGGCGCTGAAGCAAGCCGGTTCAAAAGCACCACATAACGCACCCCCAGACCTGCCAGCAGCCGTCCGGCGCGGGCTGTGTCACCCTTTTCGATGCGCTCAATCACCGACTCGAAAAGCTCTGCACTGGCCTGATCAAACGGCATAGCGCGATCAAGCAAGGTCACCGAATCACCAGAACTGACCGCCCAAGCAACTCCTGGAGCGAAGCTGCGGCCCTCCATCGACAAGAACTCGGGCGCACCGATCCACAGCACCCGATAAGAGCCTTCCAGAAGCGGTGTCTCAAAGCGCAGCGCCGAATGATGATCGCCTGCCGCTAAACCCCAGCGGCCGTCCTCTAATGAACCGATACTGCCTACGACCGGCACCAGAGAAGCCAAAGCCGCTAGCGGCACCAGCACTTGGCGCCATCCAAAATGATTGAACCGCAGGTCATGCTCAATTGACAGCACCGCCAGGCCACACAATCCGGCAACCGCCACAGCCGCTGGTGCCAGAAGCAGCTGCAAGTCTGGCAGTCCGAAGTCGATCATGCCCCGCTGCGTGGCGAGAGCTAGCCCCCAAGACACGAGCGCAACCATCCAGAGCCGCACCGCCTGCTCTAGTCGCCAACCTCTGCCTAGCAGCAAAGGTATCGCCATCGGCACTGCGAGCAGCCAGACCAGCTGGCCTGATGCACTGTCGGATGCAGCGAAACGTAAAAGTTCGCTGAATGAGGTGTCGCCCGGGGATCCGTCACGGCCATCGGCGATGAACGCCCAGTCGGGACCCGATGCTAAGAGATCCACGACAGTCGGAAACGTCAAAAAGACCAGTGCAGGAAGCGCAAACACCAGCGACAACAACAGCCGTGGTATCGACTCGGGACGGCCCGTTAACAGGCTGCCGACAAGCAAACCCGCCGCCAGCAGGATCACCAGACCAGCAGCCGCTGGAACCACCAAAGCCGCCAATCCCGCAGCGATCCCTAGTGACATCGGAGCACTGAAGCGGTTCTGCGAGTCGTTCGGGTCATAACGGAACGGCGCAGTCCGCGAAGCTCTGAACAGCTCTTTGAGCAGCCAAGGAGCGGCTGCATAAGCAACTAGACCCGCCAGAGATCCGCTAGCAACCGAACCCGTCCAGAGCGGAACTACCAAATAAGCAAGCAATGCCGCGACTTGAGCCCGGCGCGAGCCGGTTGCGGCCAGCAGCCGGTATGCGCCAGCTAAACCCAGAATGATTAATGCCAAAAGGCCAGCGGTGCGAAGCAGCTCCACGCTTGTAACACCAGCGCTTAATAAACCTAGATACACCAGAACACCAAGATTCGATGACGGGGCACCAGCGCCGCGCTCGCTCCAGCCGCTCCACCATTGCCTAAGCAGGTCGCCGCCACTGTTAGGCAATGCCACGAAATCCGCCACCGCGGGAACTCCCGAAGTGATAAGCCTGCGAGAACCGAACACCACGAACCCCAGAACCATGATCCATGTGATCCAAGCTGATCTTGAGGTTCCTGTACGCAAACCGCTCAACATGGAGCGTTCGCTGCCGCTCAGACCGACGGGATCATCAGAGGAACGACGCCGCAACGTCGACAAAATCCGCAAACTGCCGAAATATTGCAGCGCAGTGACATCGGCTTGACGCACCACACGAACCCGCGCGTTGGCTTTGCGGCGTTGCATGATCAAACGGAGCCGTCGCAGGTTCCATGTCCAAGCACCAAGCACAGCGCCTGCGGCACCAAAACGGGCGGTCACTACACGCAACAAGAACTCAGCACAAGTCATCGCCAAAGCAACCGGCAACAGCACAGTCAAAGAGATGCGTCCGTGGTTAACCAGCATGGCTCGTAGGGCGTGGCGTGCATGGGTGCGTCTAACGTCGTCTACTCCTGTACGCGCAACGAGATCTTCACGATGCCGAGCGACAGCGCCACCCACGAACATCACCCGAGCCCCAGCCATTTGTGCCCGCCAGCAGAAGTCGACATCTTCGCCACGGAAGGTCATCCCCGCGTCGAAACCACCGAGACGCACAAAGAGGTCACTGCGAACCAGCAACACCGCGGAAGGCAGAGCAAAAACATCGTTGACACCGTCGTGTTGCTCCTGGTCTAGGTCTTGGCTAGCGACACGCTCAGCAGCAACCGCGAAACGGTCAACGTCATAGCCAGCGTGTTGAAGGATCTCGGAGCGCTCCCATTCGACGATCTTGGGGCCGACCACGGCTGCGTTACTTCTTTGAGACTCCGCCACGAGAGTGCTAACCGTTTCGGGGGCTAGGGCCACATCGTCGTGACACAACAACAGGAAATCTTCTTGAATGCGAGACCGCAGAATCTCGTTTGCGGCCTGAGAAAAACCGGTTGCTGTGCCAGCGTTGATCACAGTTGCGTCAGCGATAACAGCAGTAACCCTTGCAGCCATGCCCGATGATCCAGACGAAGCAGATGCTCCAGACGAGGCAGAAAATTCAGACAATTCAGACGAGGCAGCGTCAATGACGGTGACGCTCAAGTGCGGATAATCCTGAAGCGCTAACGATTCGAGCGTTTCGTTGAACCAGTCGCCGGGTTCGTGAGCTACCACCACTGCCCGCACTGTTGGGGCGCGTGTGCTGCGTGCAGTGGTGGTTTCACCTGCCGGACGCTCTGAGGGTTCTCTAGAAGCCGAGGAAGCCGATGGGGCTGATGACTTCGCAGTCGCTGAAGAAACTGAACGGTCCGCAGGGACTGAAGAGGGTTGATCGGCGCGGGAGTTGATGCGCCGAGGCTAACGGCCACCGGCCTGTGAAGACAGCAAAAAGTACTGCAGCGACCTATCTCATCAGCCGAGATGCTCTATCCCTAACTGGGGCTGTTGGCCTGCCAGAGAGTTCAGGCTCTAATCTGCGGCGGTGCGAGTTCTTGTCACTGGTGCCACGGGATTTGTGGGACCTCACCTTGTAGCCCATCTACAAGCCGCTGGCGACGAAGTGGCGATCAGCGAAGCTGAGATCACCAAACCAGAACTCCTAGAAGAAGATTTTCGGCAGGGCAGCTTCGATGTTGTCTACCACTTGGCTGCTCAAGCTGACGTGCAAGCCAGTTTTGTTGATCCGGCCACAACTTTGCGAGTCAATGTTGAGGGCACCGTCAACGTGCTTGAGGCTTCGTATCGTGCCGGTGTCGGGCGTGTGGTGGTGACCAGCAGTGCCGATGTCTACGGAAGGGTTAAGCCACAAGACCTACCCGTAGCCGAAACAGCCGCCATGCGCCCTGTCAGTCCTTATGGTGCCAGCAAAGCCGCAGCCGAACTGTATTGTGTGCAAGCGAATCTGAGCCGAGGTCTTGACATAATCAGAGTTAGAGCCTTCAATCATTTGGGCCCGGGCCAAAGCGACCGTTTCGTGGCTGCGGCACTGGCATCACGAGTGGCAGCCAACGAACGAAACGGCAGCGAAATGGTCAGGGTCGGGAACCTGCAAGCAAAAAGGGATTTCACCGATGTGCGTGACGTGGTGCGCGCCTATCGGCTTCTGGCTGTTTGCGGAAACGCAGGCGAGGCTTTCAATGTTTGTAGCGGCACAGCTTTGAGCGTCGCCGATATGGCACATCAACTGATCGCTCGGGCTGCTCATCCCATGCGGCTAGTAAGCGACGACACGCTGATGCGCCCAGTGGACCTTTCCGAGCTGAGAGGTAATCCTTCCAAGCTTCAGCAGTCCACCGACTGGCAACCTGAAATCGCCTTAGAGCAGACTCTTGACGACCTGCTCAACTATTGGCGTCAGCAAAATACGCAATCATCTCAGACAGACTCTCAGCCAGACTCCGGCGAAACTGCCGGATCAGGGCAATAGCCAGATAGTCATAAGCATCATGGCTCGTCGCGCTCTCATCACAGGTATCACCGGACAAGACGGCTCGTATCTGGCGGAGTTGCTGCTTGAGAAAGGCTATGAGGTGATCGGCATGGTGCGCCGCTCCAGCATCGTCAACTATGAACGCATCGCTCATATTCAAGACAGCATCCGCATAGTTACTGGAGATCTGCTTGACCAGGTGTCGATGATCGAGATCTTGCGCACCTTCCGGCCCGATGAGGTTTACAACCTGGCAGCACAGTCCTTTGTGCAGACCTCGTTCAGTCAGCCGGTGCTGACCGGGGAGACCACAGCTCTAGGAGTGACCCGCATCCTTGACGGGATCCGTCTCGTTGATCGTGACATTCGGTTTTATCAGGCCAGCTCCTCAGAAATGTTCGGCAAAGTGCAGCAGGTCCCCCAAAACGAGCGAACCCCGTTCTATCCGCGCAGCCCTTACGGAGTGGCCAAGGTTTACGGCCACTGGATCACCGTCAACTACCGAGAGTCCTACGGCTTGCACGCCACTTCGGGAATCCTGTTCAACCACGAAAGCCCGCGCCGGGGAATGGAGTTCGTGACCCGCAAAATCACTCACGCCGCAGCTCAAATCAAGCTGGGCCTGTCAGACGAGTTGCGTCTCGGCAACTTGGAAGCCGAAAGAGACTGGGGATACGCAGCCGACTACGTAGAAGCCATGTGGCAAATGCTGCAACAAGACGAACCCGACGACTATGTGATCTGCACCGGCAAGACCCATTCGGTGCGGACACTGTGCGAGCTGGCCTTTGATTATGTGGGTTTGGATTACCGCGATCATGTCGTCAGCGATGAGCGCTTCATGCGTCCGGCCGAAGTTGATCTGCTGGTGGGCGACTCATCGCACGCCACAGAGACTCTCGGATGGCGACCAAAGACATCGTTCGCGCAGTTGGTGAGGCTGATGGTCGACGCTGATCTGGCGCTGCTTTCAGCGAAGAGCCGATGATCACAGTCCTAGCGGGCGGCGTGGGCGCGGCCCGCTATCTGACTGGCCAGCTGCAGGTCACATCGGCACAAGAAGTGACCGCTGTAGTCAACGTCGCCGACGACATCAAACTGCACGGATTGCATATCAGTCCCGACATTGACACTGTCATCTACACGTTGTCGGGACTCGTTGACGGTAGCCGAGGCTGGGGTTTAGCTGATGAGACTTGGCACGCCATGAACGAACTCAAGGCACTGGGATCAGATGCCTGGTTCAATCTCGGTGACCGTGACCTGGGCACTCACCTGTTGCGCACCACTTGGCTGAACCAGGGTCACAGCCTCAGTGAGGTAACCGCCCGTCTGGCCGCCGCTCGTGGTCTGAAATGTCGGGTGATGCCGGTGAGTGACCAACCGATTGAGACTCGGGTGACGCTGGCCGCGACCAGAGATGAACCGCAGCGCGAGGTGGGTTTCCAGGAGTATTTCGTGCGCCTCGCACATAAGCCAACTGTGGCAGGCGTGCGTTTCGCAGGGATAGACACAGCCAAGCCTGCACCAAGGGTGCTGGAGGCAATAACCCAAGCAGAAGCTGTGGTGATCGCGCCTTCCAATCCGGTGGTGTCGATAGGGCCTGTGCTAGCGGTTCAGGGGGTATCTGAGGCGTTAGCGGCTCGACGGGAACGCAACGTGGCGGTTTCACCCATAGTGGCCGGGGCGGCTCTGAAAGGTCCGGCAGCTCAGATGATGCGATCCCTCGGCGAGGAACCCAGCGCAGTGGGAGTAGCTCGGTGTTACCGCGATCTGGTTGCTGCGCTGGTGATCGATGAAGCTGATACCCAACTTGCCGACGAGGTTGCTGCTTTGGGAGTGCAAGCGGTTGTTACCCAAACGATTATGTCTTCACCGCAGGCCGCAGCCGCGCTGGCGCAGGCCACAATCGCCGCGGTTCTGTGAGTCTTGAGATTTTCGGGGTTGAGGGCATCGCTGAGGTGCGTGCAGGTGATGATCTAGCCGAAATCATCGTCGCAGCAGCCGGGACAAGCTTTCTGCGGGATCATGACTGCCTAGTGGTCACCCAGAAAGTGGTTTCCAAAGCCGAGGGTCGCCTGGTTGCGATCGACACGAGCGATCCTTTGAGCCATAAGCCTCTAGTGGAAGCCGAATCCGTCAGAGTGCTGCGCCGCCGGGGTGATCTGGTGATCTCTGAAACCAGCCACGGCTTCGTGTGTGCTAACGCTGGCGTTGATTTGAGCAATGTCGAAGAAGGTTTTGCGGCGTTGCTGCCGGTTGATGCGGATCGCTCGGCTCGACGCATTCGCGACCGTATCCGTGCTCTTGCTGGCGTGGAGGTCGCGGTGGTGGTGTCGGACACTTTCGGCCGACCTTGGCGACGGGGAGTAACCGATGTCGCTATCGGCTGTGCCGGGATCGCAGCAGTGTTGGATCTGCGAGGTGCTAGCGACGCTTTAGGCCGCAAGTTGAAAGTGACCGAAGTAGCGCTCGTTGATGAGCTTGCGGCAGCAGCCGATCTAGTCATGGGCAAATCCGCAGGCATTCCTGCTGCTGTGATCAGAGGCCTAGACAAGGCCTGGTTTCGTAGCAGTTCCGTGCATAAAGAAATAGTTCGTAGCCCCGCCGACGACCTGTTCCGCTGAACAGTGGCTTGCTAGAAGAATGACTCGCTTGAAGGTCGGGTTGGTCAGGAAGTCGGTCCGGCTTGCTGCTTGCTGCTTGCTGATGGTTCGCTGGTGATGCCGTGCCCGATTCCAGATTAACGCTGGCGATTGGATACGAAGTTCCAGTGGTCGACCATCATCTGAGGCAAGTCGCGGTGTGCTCTCCAGCGGAGTTCGCGTTGTGCTCGGGTGCAGTCCGCCCATGACGCTTCGATGTCACCAGGTCGTCGCTCGGTGATCTCATAAGGGATTTCTGCTCCGGTTGCCGCAACGGCAGCAGCTATCGCCTGCAAAACGGTGGTGCCTGTCCCGGTTCCAAGGTTGTAGACCCTGCTGCTCTGAGAGGTAAACGCTGTGAGATCAACATCTAAAGCAGCTACATGACCTTCGGCTAGATCCATGATATGCACATAGTCACGCACCGCAGTGCCGTCAACAGTGTCGTAGTCGGTGCCGTGAACCTTGAGACTGCTACATGCACCTGAAGTTACTTGCATGATCCGCGGCACAAGATTGTCGGGCTCACCACGAGGATCCTCTCCGAGCAGCCCCAAAGGATGCGCCCCCACCGGATTGAAATATCGCAGCATCACTGCAGTCATCTCTGAAGCTTCCGCAGCATCAGCCAGAACTCGTTCACCTATTAGTTTGGTCATGCCGTAAGGGCTTTCAGGCACAGTGGGTGCGTCCTCGCTAACCGGCAACTCAGCTGTCGAACCGTAAACCACAGCCGACGAACTGAACACGATCCGCTGCACTCCCGCAGCGATTGCCGCAGCAGCCAAAGCAACTGTCGCTGAAACGTTGCTGCGGTAATAGCCGACAGGATCAGCCAGCGACTCACTAACGCTTTTGCGTGCTGCGAAATGCACCACCGAATCAATCTCGTGACGGTTCAGCACTGCGGCTAGCAGCTCCTCATCGCCGATATCGCCTTCCACAACTATCAAATCCTGTCGAGTGAGCTGGCGTAGCACGTTGATCACCCGACGCGAAGCATTCGAGAAATCATCAAAAATCACTGGACAGCGGCCTGCTTCGTGCAACGCCACCACAGTGTGACTGCCGATGTAGCCAGCGCCGCCTGTAACCAACGTCGCCATCAAAGAACCGTCATCGCTCTGTGGTGGACACCAACGGCGCTCTGGCACCTTTAAGAACCGCCTCTGGCGCAACTACGAAACCTTCACCCACCAAAGTGCCAGCGGTGACTTGGGCACCTTGCCCAATCGTGGCTCTGGCACCCACCACCGAATCAAGCACCAGAGCTGCTGGCTCGATCACAGCTCCAGCACCAACCACAGAACCTTTCACTGTTGCGCCGCGGCCGATCACTGCGCCCGACATCACCACACTGCGATCCACGGATGCACCCGACTCAAGCGAAGCCTCAGGCGACAAACCAACCTCAGCCGGGCCCCGATGACCGTCAAGCAGGTCTAGTTGTGCTTGCAGATAAGTCTGCGGGGTTCCTGCGTCTAGCCAGTAGGTGTTGTGCTTGAAAGCCCAAAGATTCCCAGCAGCAGCCATAGCCGGAAAAACTTCGCGTTCCACCGAAACTCTGCGTCCGTCTGCGATTAATTCAACCGCAGACGGTTCCATCAGATAGGTGCCAGCATTGATCCAGTTGCTCACCGCAGGCGGTGGCGGTTTCTCCAGAAAGTCCGTCACCCGACTGTTCGGCTCGGTGATTACCACCCCGTATTGTGACGGGTCGTTCACTTCAATCAGATGAATCGTGGCTTGCGCCGCAACACTGCGATGATGATGCAGCATGGCGCTCACATCAAGATCAGTGATGACATCGCCGTTAGCTACTAGGAAAGTGCCTGCCGAAACGTCACTGTCTGAAGCCTCAAAAGCGAAGCGGATCGCTCCAGCAGTATCGAGCGGTTCGGGTTCCACCACGCAGCACAACTCAACCCCAGCACATTTACTGTCGGGGTAGGCCGAACGGAAGGCATCGTCGTGATAGCCGAGAGCTAACACCACCCGATCCACGCCGTGGCTTGCCAGAGCCGAAACGACATGTTCAATCATGGGCCGATGCAGCAGAGGCAGCATCTGCTTTGGGGTCGTCAAAGTCAGCGGTCGGAGCCGTGTGCCGAAACCTCCGACCAGCAGAATCGCCTGCATTGCGGAGCTGCTGCTTTCTTATTCCTCGGGGACTTCGTCTGTGGGATCTAGATCGTTTTCAGGCCCTGAAGAGATCAAGTTCCCGGCTGAGGAAGCCAAAGCTGTTTGCAGCCTGTCTTCAGGTGGCGGCGGAATCTCGGCATCGGCAGGCACACGGGCGATAGTGAACGCTTCAAGGTCGGTTAGCAAGCGCACATCACCGAAATCGTCTGTATAAACATCGCTCAACTCATACAAAGGTGTCAAAGACTCAAGCTCTTCGCCTTCCTCAAGAGTCTCTGGGTCGGGATCGGTACGGGTGAAGCGCGCAAGCTTGATCACGGTCGGTTCGCCGTTGCAGTCCGAGCCTGCTTCTAGCACTCCTATACCTGGGCCGCTGATCTCGTCGTCGGTAACCCGAGCGCCCATCGCTTCAAAGAACACATCAAGTCTGGCCTGATCACCCGAAGCGGAACTGTTCCACGGGTGAATATGAACCACTCCGTCTTGATGCGAATGAATGCCATCCGGGTCAGCAGCGCTAGTGAACGAGGGCAGGAAGCTGTCGCAGTCGTAGATTCCGTATGCCGAGTGCCAGTGGTCGTTGCCGACCCGTGGCGGCTCTGCGGGCGAGCGCGAGGCACGCGCAAAAGCCACAAGCGCCACACCTAGGATCACCACCACTGCTAGCGCCATAGGAAACACGAGTTCACGGCGCTGGCGAGCACTTTTGGAGGCGGCTGATGTTCGGGCGGCTCGCTGAACTTTCTTGGATGCGTTTGACTCGGCCACGGACGGTCACGCTATCGGCAAAGACATCCGCCAAGACGCAGACAAAGACATCTCAGCGGCGGCGTTGTTGGGTTGCATTGCAGGCTAACTGTGTTCAACGCCCCACCCCGCTGTAGCTGAAGCCGCGTTGTTGAAGTGCTTCAGGGCTCAGGCAGTTGCGTGCGTCGATCACATGCAGTTCAGCCATCAGCTGCGCTACCCGATCAAAGTCGAGTTGTTTGAACTCTGGCCATTCCGTCACCATCAGCAAAGCATTGGCATCACGGCAGGCTTCGTAGGCATCAGCAACAACCGCAATGCCCGCCTTTCGGGTCACGGCTCGGGTCGCGGCATTGTCGCTGACCGCCGGGTCGTAAGCGCAAATCACCGCTCCAGCATCGCTGAGCCTGCCAGCAATCGCCAGCGCTGGCGAGTCACGCAGATCGTCGGTGCCTGCTTTGAAGGCCAGCCCAAGCATTGCGATACGAGCTCCCCGCAGAACCACACGGCCAGCAACCTTGTCGATAATCCGAGTGAGTTGCGCCTCGTTGGCTTCGACAACACTGCGCAACATTGCGAAGTCGTAGCCAGCCTTAGCGGAGGCATCAATCAAGGCGAGAGTGTCTTTAGGCAAACACGATCCACCCCAGCCAGGCCCGGGCTGCAGGTAGTTCAAACCGATGCGCTCGTCTAAACCCATCCCGGTCAGCACGTTGTCAACGTCGGCATCCACCGCTTCGCAAAGTGCCGCCACCGAGTTGGCATATGTCAGCTTCATCGCTAAGAAAGCGTTGGCGGCGTATTTGATGGTTTCAGCCGAAGCAGCATTGGTTAGCAGCACCGGGGCATCAATATCTGCATAAAGCGCAGCCACCCGTCTGGCGACATTACGGTCGGCGACACCTACCACCACCCGGTCGGGTTCAAGAAAGTCTTTGACAGCCGAGCCTTGCCGCAGGAACTCAGGATTGGATGCCACAGCAACGTCAAGACGTTGCAGCACCCGCGCTAACACTTCGGTGCTGCCTGGCGGGGCTGTGGACTTGTTGACCACAACCGCACCCGGCCGCAGGCTGGTGCGTATTTCGTCTGCTGCGGCTTTCAGGAAGCTCAGGTCGGTGCCGCCATCTGAGCCTGCGGGAGTGGGCAAGCACAAGAACACGAAGTCCGCTCGGGAGGCAGCTGCTGCAGAATCAGTGACGAATCGGAGTCGTCGCGACTTGAGCCCGGCCTCGACCAGTTCGGTGAGACCAGGTTCGCGTATGGGCACTTCACCGCGCTGCAATCCGCTGATGCGAGGCTCGTCAATGTCGCTGCAAATAACGTTGTGGTGAAGCGATGCCAAGCACGCTGCGGTGGTGAGGCCGACGTATCCTGCTCCCACCACAGCCAGATTCGCTGGCATACCAGCCGGTAAATCAGCAGGTGAATCAACCACAGGACTCGCCTGCTGGCGGACGACCCTGGATAGCGGTAGGTGCCGTAGGGTCTGCGCTCGCCTGAGCCGCAACCTGTATTGCTCTTGGAGCAACCGGTTCTGCTGATGCCAGACTAGAAGCTGACACAGGTGAAGCTGACACGGCTGAAGCTGACACAGGTGAAGCTGACACAGATGAAGCTGGAGCAGTTGCGAATGCCTGAACTGTCTGCACTCTTGTGGCTGTGGGACCCGCTGGGCTATGCGTCGTCTGCACGGGCGTGAAACCGGCAGACAGGTCGGGCAGCACCGCAGGAGCACCGCGGGCTTGCGCTATCTCACGCACCACTCTCAATGGTTCGGGTGCCAGACCCAACACCCCGCGATAGTCCACTCCCAGCACCAGCATTACGCCCTGAACACGCTCATCGGCCACCACATAGGGCACTGGGTCCAGGTATCGAGCAACCGTCAAAGCAGCGTCATAGTCGTCTGGTCCGTGCAGGATCACAGTCTCGGGAAGAGCCGCAGCCTGGAAACGATCAAGAATCCCGAAACCTTCGCCGCCTAAACCTTCGGATGCGTCCATGACATTAAAATCGTTGAAACCAGCGACCCGCAAAGCGACTTCCGTTGGGCGGGCTCCGTCTGAAATGCCCCGGAAAATGTCTAGGCGCGGCTCGTTTGCGCTCCTAATGGCGGCTTCGCCCTTGTAACGGCCATCAGGCCAATACAGGGTGTATACCTCCAAGCTTTGACGGTTCAGGTTTTCGGGATTGAAACCTGCGAAGTCCTGAGCTAGCGACACCAACTCCCCGAGTGTCAGATCCTGATCGAAAGACACCAGATCGGCACCTGCGTTAATCATGCTGACGATGGCAGCCGGATTTCTGGCCCCGCGGTTAATAGCCCGATCCAAAGTCAGAACTAAGAAATCCTGCTGGCGGGCGATGCGATGGAAGTCGTTGCCACCGGTTACTCGCCAGCGGCCGTTGATGAACTCAGTGTAGGTGCGGCTCCGTACATAGTGAAGCGCCTGCTCGCCGTCAAGCACATGACAACCCGGTGTTTCTATGTAGAAAGCCAGCCTGTCATCGCGTGCCGGATGAGGGAACCAGACGGGTACTCCTCCGAGAGAGTCCACTACCTGCTGAAACCCAGCAAAATCGATCTCGACATAGTGGTTGATCTCAACATCGAACATGGATCTGACTGTCTCGATGAGCAGCGGAGCCCCGCCGATGAACAGAGCCGAATTGATTTTGTGGTCTTGTGCTCCTGGGATTTCGGCCCAGAGATCACGCGGTATTGAAAGCACCCAGGCCGACCCTGACTTGGGGTCAAGCCGCAACAACATGATCACGTCAGCTAGAGCCACACCTACCGAACCCATGCCACCTTCGCTGTCAGTGTCTGCTCTCTGTTGAGTGTCTAAGCGACTGTCGGTGCCAACCACAAGAAAATTGACCGGTTCGTTCGGCTCGGTGTCAGCACGAAGCAGTCCACGGCCATACTGGACGGTGTCGGGAATAGGAACCCGTCGGTACTCTTCCCAGACTTCGCTGACATAAGTCACCGTTTCCGCAGACGCAACCGCTGCGCCGATCACTAAAAGGCTCGCCAGCGCCACCAAACGCTGCGGCCAGCTGCGGCGCAACGCCGTCTTTGATGGTTTCGCCACGGACGGCGATACTACCGCAGGCTGCTATATCACCCCTGTTAGCTCACCCTTCAAGAACGTCGTGACTCTGCCTCAAGGCGGTGAGATTCATACCATTGAACGGTCCGGGCCAGGCCAGTGCGGAAGTCAGTGCGAGCACGGAACCCGAACAATTCGTGGGCACGGGTTGCGTCCACTGAGCGGCGGGGCTGTCCATCGGGTCGGGAGTGATCCCACTGGATGCGCCCCTCAAATCTGCATATTTCTGCGATGATCTCAGCTAGTTCAGCGATGGTCACCTCCTGCGCCGCTCCAAGGTTGACCGGCAGTTCGCCGTCGTAATGCTCAGCAGCGGTGACTATCCCTTCAGCGGCATCATCCACATAGAGAAACTCACGGCTTGCGGTTCCTGACCCCCATACCTCAATGAAGTCAGCTCCCGTCTCTCGGGCGACCACACACTTTCGGATCAGCGCAGGGATCACATGGCTCACATCTGGATGGAACTTGTCACCAGGACCGTAGAGGTTGGTCGGCATCAGGTATGCGCTGCGCTGGCCGTGCTGGGCTCGGTTGGCTTGCAGATGCACTAGTTGAGCCAGCTTGGCTATGCCGTAGGGGGCGTTGGTTTCCTCTGGGTAGCCATTCCAAAGTGACTCTTCCCTAAAGGGCACAGGCGTGAATTTGGGATAAGAGCAGATCGTGCCCACCACCACCGTCTTGGACACGCCCGCGGCGCGTGCCGCCTCGATCACGTTGATGCCTAACAGCATGTTCTGCAAGTAGAGATCCGCGGGTCGGGTCATGTTGGCACCGATGCCCCCGACTCGGGCGGCTAGATGAATCACAGTATGCGGTTTGGCTTGTGCTATAGCGGCTCGAGCGGCATCACTGTCAAGCAGATCAACCTGCTCGCTTGACGGGGCGATCACATCACGCACCCCGCGGTGTCGCAGAGCGGCCAGAACAGCGCGTCCAAGAAAGCCGGTGCCACCGGTAACGAAGACCCGCCCAGAGGTGAAATCAGTATCTGGCATCGCCGCGAAAATAGCGCGACATGCGGCACTGACGTGACAAACTCAACCAATGATCCGTGTCGCTGCCGTCGTGGAACAATGCTGGCACAAGATTCCGGGAGGCACAGCTGTTGCTGCACTGCACACACTTAACGCAGTGAACCGCCTCGAAGGCGTGCAACTAATCGGGGTTGCTGCCCGTCACAGATGCCCTCCCGACGCTGATCTCAAGCCAGCTTTTGATGTTGCACATCTCCCGCTGCCGCGCCGCTTGCTTTACGATGCTTGGCATCACTTGCGGCGGCCTCTGGTTGAGTCAGCCACCGGCCCGGTAGACGTTGTCCACGCTACTGGGGGTGCGGTGCCTCCCTGCGGCAAAGCTCAACTAGTCGCCACTATCAACGATGTGGCTTGCCTAAGCCACCCCGAATGGTTCACCCCCCGTGGCGCGCGTTTCGCGGTAAAAGCTTTCAAGTTGATCAGATCACATGCTGCTGTTGTGGTTTCGCCGTCGCAAGCCACCGCAGTGGGCTTAGCGGAACACGGAATCGATCCGCAACGGATTCATGTGGCACCGCTCGGCACGGCAGCAACCCGAGTTAGCTCTGATGCTGTTGCAGCGGTGCGCAAGAGGTTCGCTCTGCCCGAGGTTTTTGTTTTGTGGGTAGGCACTGTCGAGCCGCGCAAGAACTTGTCGGGATTCCTTGAAGCGACAAGGCAAACCGTCAGCCGCGCTCCTGTGGTTTTGGCCGGGCCGCAAGGCTGGGGAATCAGCGAAACAGAAGTCAATGCCTGGTGTCGAGACTCTGGCTGTGAGGTGATCAGGCTCGGTTTCGTGCCGAGCAGATGGCTGGATCCGCTTTACGCAGCCGCCAGGGTGCTGGTCTATCCGAGCCTGATGGAAGGTTTCGGTTTGCCGGTCTTGGAGGCAATGGCGCAAGGCACACCAGTGATCACCAGCGCTGGAACGGCCACCGAGGAAGTCTGCCCCGACCCCGAAGCTCTAGTGAACCCTCGTGACAGCGCTGCCATAGCAGCCGCTATTGATCGGATAGTAACCGACGACAGCGAACACAACAGGCGTTCACAGCAGGCGCTTTCTAGAGCTTCGGAACTGACCTGGCACCACACAGCGACGCTCATAAAAAAAGCCTACGAAGCGGCCACAGCGTGACTAAACAGATTGAAAACTCAAACTTCTCGACAGGAATGCAGCCGTGATTAAGGTGCTCGCGAACCTTTGCTCAATGGTGCCCGGCCAGGTTGGCGGCAGCGAGGTCTACGCGTCACGCCTTCTCGCTGCGTTTGCTTCGCTCGGCGTGGGTGAGACTTCCGATATTTCAGTGGAAGTGGCGAGCATGGCTAACACGCGGACGACCCACCCGTGTCTCGAAGGTTTCCGCTGGCATGAGTCGCGTTGGCGGGGAGACCTCCGACCCTTGAGGGTCGCTGTGGAATCAACGTGGCTAGCCGCACGCTCCAACGGATTCGATGTGGTGCATCATTTCGGGGGTCGCCTGCCAGCGGTTCGACGGGGCATGACCGTGCTGACCATCCACGACACTCAGCCACTGGACGTGGCAACTAATTTCTCGATGCTCAAAAGGAACTACCTGCGCTGGGCGCTGCCGCGTAGTGCCGCATCTGCGGGCTTGCTGGCTGTGCCGTCGCAATGGGTCGCCACCAGATTGCAGGAGAGGCTTTCGGTGCCCGCTAGCCGTATTGCAGTGGTTCCTTCCAGTTACCGGCTCAAACCCGCGGAGGTACCTAATGCGGAGGTGCCTAATGCGGAGTTGCCTAATGATGAAGGCGAAGCGCTTCCGCTGGACATTCTGGATTCGCTGAGCGGGCATCGCTTCGTGCTTTATCCAGCGGCCACATATCCGCACAAGAACCACAGCATATTGATCAATGCTCACGCCGCAGTGTGGGCTCGTCACGGAGAGCCAATGCTGGTTCTGACTGGAGCAGCCGGACGCAGTCACGCTTCGGTAGCCGATCACGCAGCACGAACTCCAGGGGTGCTACACCTGGGATGGGTCAACGAGACGCGACTAGCCGCGCTCATCGACTCTGCTGTGGCGGTGGCATTTCCCTCGCGTTACGAAGGCTTCGGGCTTCCTGTGCTTGAAGCGATGATGGCGGGAACTCCTGTGATCGCCTCAACAGCCACAGCGCTACCCGAGGTGGTTGGCAACGGCGGTCTGCTGATTGATCCTGATGATCTTGACGGATGGATTGATGCGCTGCTAGAGGTGCGGCAAGGCTCAGCCGATGTGTCCAAGCGGGTCGAACAAGGTCATGTACGAGCCGCAGACTTTGCGCCTGAACACGCGGCAGTTCGACTCATTGATGCTTGGAAGAAAGCGGCGCTAAGTGACCGAGATGAGTGTGGGACGTGACAAGACTTGATCCCAACTGTGACCTATGAAGCTTCTCGTCATCTGCCCGCATCTTGAGCCCGACACGGCCCCTACTGCAACAGTGATTAGCCGCATCATCATTGAACTCGCCCGGCGCGGCACCCACATTGAGGTGGTCACAGCTTTGCCCTGGTACCGCGGCCGCCGCGTTGGTACAGGCTGGAGAGGCAAGCTGTTAAGGAACTCTGATCCAGCCGAGACTCTTCCTGCCGAAGCCGTCGCCGCGAGCGCTAAGAGTTCAGGTTCGGTTGCGGTCACCCGAGTGCATCCCTTTGCGAGCCGTTTCGGCGGACTAGCGGCTCGTGGTGCCGGATTCGTGGGCTTCACGATGCTGGCAACAGCAGCAGCAGTGCTGCGAAGGTCTCGCCCTGATGCGGTTCTGGCGATGTCACCGCCGCTGACGCTGGGAATAGCTGCAGGTCTAGCCGCGAGACGCTTTCGTGTGCCGCTGGTGTTCAACATTCAAGACGTGTTCCCCGACGCTGCGGTCACTGTCGGGGCGATCAGAAACAGGCGTGTCATTGCAGCAGCTCGCAAACTTGAGCGACTCATCTACAGATCTTGTGATGCCGTGACCGTGCTATCCGAAGAAATGAAAGCCAATATTGCAGCCAAGGTGGATCCAGCACGAGCCCCGATAATTCAGGTGATTCCCAACTTCTGTGACACCGAAATGATCCGGCCACAGAGCCGCGACACCGCTTACCGTCATGAAAACGGCCTCGGCGAGCGCACTGTCGTGATGTATGCAGGCAATATCGGCTACTCGCAGCAACTGGAGATGCTGGTGGCAGCGGCGAAGTCGTGTCGCGACCGCAGCGACGTGGTGTTCGTGATAAACGGAGAAGGTTCTGCCCGCAAAGCGCTTGAGGAGTCAGCGGCTGGGCTCCCCAATCTGCTTCTCATTGATTTTCAGCCAGCGGAGCGCCTCAGTGAGGTTCTTGCTTCCGCTGACGTGCATGTCATCATGCTGCGCAAAGGGCTGGCTCAGTCAAGCGTGCCATCGAAGCTCTATTCGATTCTGGCAGCGGGACGCCCAGTTCTGGCAGCAGTAGATCCCGGCAGCGAGGTAGCGCGGGTGGTTTCGAGTGCCGAATGCGGAGCGGTGGTCGCGCCCGACGAAGAAACTGCGTTCATAGCTTCGCTGCGTTCCATGATTGATGATCCTGAGAGCCGAACAGTCATGGGCAGACGCGGCCGAGCTTTCGTGGAGGAATGCTTTTCGGCAGCGGATGCCGCTGAGGCTTACAGCTACCTGTTTGAGCAGCTGATTCGGCGCTCTATGACGAAGCGACGATCCTGTAGACACGAGCCAGCTGCTCGGCCGCGTGATCCCAAGTAAGTGCAGCAATACGGTCGCGCACTGGGGTCGTAACGCTTTGAGGCGCGGCGAGAGTTTCAGCGAGGCGTTCGCTGAAGGCCGTTGCGTCACCGGCTGGCACGAGACGAACCTCCGGCTCAAAAATCTCTGCTAACACTCCGACCGCTGTAGCAACAACCGGCGTGCCTGCTGCGGCCGCCTCCAGCGGCGGCAGGCCGAACCCCTCCAACACAGACGGGTAAGCAAGCACTGTCGCACCCGCTAGCAGGTCAGCCTTACGGGTCTCATCGACTTCAGTCAAGCGCATGAAGCGATCTGAGATGCCACTGTCCTTCACTGCTGCTTGGAGGGCGGGCTCATCTCTGCCGCAAGGTCCCGCCACAACAAGTTTGACATCAGCTGGCAGAGCAGCCATCGCAGGAGGCAAGCATGTCAAAGCCTTGCGAGGCTCGGTAGCCCCGAGAGCCAAAACGAATCGCTCGCTTCCCACAAGACGACAAGCAGCCGCTGCGTCGCCGCTAGCGGCCGCTTCGACACCGATCGCTACTACATGCACACGGTCTTGAGGTACTCCCAGCACCTCTGCTGCCTGAACTGCTGTGCTTTGCGTGCAGACATGCAGATGCGCACCCTGCTGCACAGCACGACGCAGAGCGCGACCTACGCCCCGAACTGCCGGACTGCACCATTGCGGATGGGTGAGCGGGCTCATGTCGGGAGCGGTGATCAAACGTCGCTGGGCTGGCATTGCCGAATAGTTGGTGCCGTGAACAAGGTCGCTGTCTTGTGTTAATCGCGCCAACGCGGGGCGCTTGCTGAAGGCCCAGCCCAGATGGCACAAGCGCGCTGGCAAGCGGCTTCGGCGGACAGGCACACCCAAGCGAGAGGCCATCGCAATGACCTCCCTTGACGATGCCCGTGTCGACAAGACATAACCCGACACCGAAACATCCGGACGGTCTTTGAGCGCTGTGACAAGACCTGATGCCAGTTGATGCATGCCTGTTGGAACTCCAAGCAACGGCCCGAAGTCGAGCAGCGCCCGCACTAAGTCTGGATCCGGCGAGACATCGTGGCTGCTCTTGTCTCCTGCGATCAGGTTCTGCTCGGCTTGCGGATGCTCGACGTTCATTCGTCTGAATTCATTCGTCTGAGCCCAGCCGCGGATGGAACAACGTGTAGAGGATCAACGCCAGCGCGGCGATGCCCGCAGGGACTACTCCGTCGCCACTTCCGGTGTAGGTGGGGTAAAGCACAAACGCAGCCAGCACCGCTGTCCAGAGCCACAGCAAAACAACGGCACGCCGATGGCCGTGACCGAGACGCATCAGACGGTGATGCAAATGTCCGAGGTCGGCTGCGGCTAGGCCGCGTCCACCAACAGTGCGGCGCACGATAGCGAAAGCTGTGTCGAACACCGGCACCCCCAAGATCACCAACGGAATGAACAGTGGTGCATAGAAGAAAAACGCTTGACCGCTGAACTCTCCCGTCGAGCGCCCGCCCACGCTGATCGTAGCGGCGGCCATCAAAGCGCCTAACAGCAGCGCGCCGCCGTCTCCCATAAACACCCGCGCGGGATGAAGATTGTGAGGCAGAAACCCTGCTGCGGCACCTAATGCCATAGCAGCCCAAAAAGCACCGGGATTGGCTTCATCAATGATCCCCACATCCGCGAGCCGCAGGGCATACAGAACGAACGCTGCTGAGGCTATGGCTACGACCCCGGCCGCTAGACCATCAAGGCCGTCAATTAGGTTGACAGCATTGGCTAGCCCTACTACCCACAAGACTGTGATCAAAAGCGACCATCCCGGCGACAGGATCACAAGATCCCAGAACGGCACCCTGAACACTTCTATGGAGACTCCCGAAATATGGAATACCACTCCCGCAATAGCTGTCCCGGCAGCTTTGACGCGCGGTGACAGTCCTCTAATGTCATCAAAAAGTCCGACACCAAAAACGACTGCTAGAGCGCCGACCCCGCCGATGATCTCCCAGCGCGACGACCCGTCGCCGAGCAGCACAGCCACCCCCGCCGCTACCAGGATCCCGGTCATCATCGCTATGCCACCAGCTACAGGGGTCGGTTCGCTGTGTATGTGACGGATGCCGGGCTCAGAGGCTGCGCCCCATTTGAGCGCTGGCTTCACTACGCGTGGAACTAGCACGAGCGTGACCACCGCAGCGACAGCTGCCACTGCGGCGAAGGAGATCAACTGCTGCATTTCACGGTTTCATGTCTGTAAAGGTTCGCGACAGCAAAGAGGCAGCACATACATGCAAGACGCGTAAAACTTTCGCGGCTCGCAAGAACAGGACACATCGCCAACAGTAGAGCAGTAGCTGCAAGAATTCGTCGCGCCTGCTTGTCTTGAGCGGCTACTGCTTGGCTGCACGGCCTGCTTGGGCGTTTGAACACTAGTCTCGCCGATTATGACTCCGCCCGTAGGCAGCGACACGACACCGGCACCGCTCCCTTGTCTGCTGCAAGCCCTTGGTGTGGACTTGCAAGAGTCGGAACTGCTGGCAGCACTAGTGATGCCAGCGCCGCCGGTTCCAACGTTCACGGTAATAGTCCGAACCCAGGGACATCGTCCGCGGGCTTTGTTGGAGGCCGTTGCTTCGCTGGCCGCACAAACTTGGTGTCATTTTACGATGTTCGTGGTGGTGCATAGTGCCCCGCACACCGCTGCCGAGATCGAATCCAAGCTGGATACGGCTGCGCAAGAGGGTGCCGCGCCAAAGCACCGTCGGGTGCTGTTAGCGCCGTTAGGAGGTGGCCGCGCGACCCCGCTCAATGTCGGCCTTGAAGCTGCTGAGGGTGATTATGTGTGCTTTCTGGACGACGATGACTTAGCCAAACCGAACTGGCTCGCGGTTTTCGCCCGTGGAGCTGCCGAAGCCGAGGGGCGGATCATCCGTGCCCGCACGGAGCTACAGCAGTGGCTAACCGACGGCACCGCCGAGCCGCAAGCACCAGCCGGGCCGGTGGACTACATCTTCCCAGCAACCTTCGATCAGCTCGCCCACTTTGCTTACAGCGAGACACCGATCTGCTCGGTGGCTTTACCGAGACGAGCGCTCCAGATTCTGGGGCTACGCTTCGACGAGGATCTAGCGGTTTGTGAGGATTGGGATCTGCTGATGCGGGCTTCGTTGCTGCTCGGGGTGCATTGTATGGATGAGGTGACATCGCTTTATCGGCGTAGCGACAGCGCTAACTCCGAAACAGCAGCTGACCGCCAGGACTGGTATCGCAACCGCGCTCAAGTGATCGAGAAGCTCGCAAGCGGACCGTTCGTGCTTGACGGTGCCTGCGCTCCACGGCTCGCCGACGCGCATTTCGATTACGACGCAGGCCCTAGCAATCGTTTAGCGGATGTCGCTACCCGCGACCTGCTTGCCGCTCTGCCCGGACGCCTCCGTGCCAGGTTGATCAGGTCTTTGAGGCTGCGCTGAGGCTGCTATTCGGCTCGACCGCAGCGCAGCCGCTAGCAGCAGCACCCAGATGTGCGAGAACCAAAGCACAAAACTCTCAGCCATATTTTCAACAATCACAAAAACTGTGAGCGCCGACCACATCCAAGCATCCACCGTTGGGCGCTGCCAGAGGTTGCGGCTCGAGTTGAACACTGCCAACCCAACCAGAATGACGAACGGCACCACACCCAGCAGTCCTAAGCCTAGAGCAGTCTCAACCAGGCTGTTGTGGGCACTTCCCCGCTGCAACAACGCCTGCTCTGCGATCAGGTCTGGAACCTCCCAGAAAGCAAAAAACCCGTAGCCGCCTAAAGGCCTTTGTTGCACACGATCCCAGACCAAACTCCAAATAGCGCGCCGCTGCGCGAATGTGGGAATATCCCAGGCCGCAACTACGGCACCAACAGCGGCTGCGATCACTGTCAGCGAGCCCAGAGCCGCCAGCCAAACTCGTATCGGTCTGCGACTGTGAGACCTTGTCGTGACGGATGCAACCAGTGCGATCAGAGAAGCCACAGCCACAGCAGCGACCAGCGCGACTGTGGCAGTGCGGCTGCCAGCACCTGCCATGATGACAAGAGATGCCACCACGAGCGTCGCAGCCCCAACCCGGTGCCAAGTGTCGGTGATCGGTAACCAAACGTTGCCCGCAAGCAGCCATCTCAAACCTGAGATCACGCCTATGGCAGCCATCGGTGCCAACGAGTTGCGGTTCGTGTAAACACCGATCCAGTTGCCGTGCTGATCGATGCCTTCAGAGTTCAGCAAAGCGATCACAATCAGGCTGCCTGCCACTGCGACGCTGCTTGCTAGCACGAGAACCGCGGCTAGTTCATCTTCACTGAAACCGGCCAGAGCCAAAGCCAGCATGGCTAAACCGAGATACACGATTGAGCGCCACAGGGTCGCGCTCGGGTAAACACTCCAGAGGCTTGAAGCCAACGTTGTGGCGCTGTAGCAGCCGAGTGCAACCAGAGCAACCTGCAACAGCCTGTCGCTGGAATAGGCGCTTCGCAGGCTTTGCCCGGCCGGGATTACAAGAAGTTCTCTGACACGCCAAACCTTCCAGGCGAGCAGCGTCGAGACCGCCGCCGCAACAGCAAAAAAGGGCCACACTGCCCAATCGTTCCAATGACCTGGGCGACCCAGCACCCCGACAGCGAACCGTAGTAGCGGACCGTTGCTGAGCACCAGCAGCAGAACTGCGCCCACGGCGACACGCCAAACACCGCTCACGACAACCGCCATTTCAATACAGACAACACTTTAGTCGGCTTTGCCTTTAGCTGATTTATCTGAGGTTTGCTTAGGTGCAAGATCGCGATTTTCTTGGGTGGGTTGGCTTGTGTTGGCTGTGCGAACTGCGCCGGTGACCTGCCATTGCGGGCGAGAGAAGCGGCCCAGCGTCAGGATCAAACGTGCCGCCATCCAGGCGTGAAGAGCCGCCCAAAGCCAGCCAATGCCTGCTCCGAGAACTAGCACCAGCACTCCGCCGCTCACCAGCACGACACCAGCACCAACCATCGAAGCAGCCAGGAAGCGCAGATCACCTGCGCCGATCAGAACCCCGTCAAGAGCGAACACGACCCCCGCAGCAGGCTGGGAGAAGCCAACATGCAACAACAAAAAACCGGTGAGCGAGACCACAGCCGCATTCGAGGTGAACAGATACGGCAGAACTGGAGAAAGCGCCAGCACCAGCACTCCGGTCATCACCCCTACCGATGCACCCCAACCAATCATGCGTCGCCCCAGAGCCCGGGCACGCTCTGGCAAGCCAGCACCCAAAGCAAGACCGATCAGAGCTTGTCCGGCGATGGCCACTGCGTCCAGCATCAGAGCCAGCACTGTCCAAATCTCAATGACGATCTGATGCGCTGCCAAATCGTCGCTACCGATGCGGGCTGCCACAGCCACAGTGACCGTGAGACTGGCCCGCAGTGCCGTAGTCCGTATCAACAAATCCCAGCCTGCGACCGCTAACCGTCTAATAACCGCTGGGTTAGGACGCAGGCTCACATCGTGGCGAGCCACAGCCTGTTTGATCCACCACACAAAGACAGCCGCAGCCGCACACTGTGCCACGACCGTGGACAACGCCGAAGCGCCGATGCCCTGATCGAAACCGTAGACCAGCACTACCTCAAGCACGAAGTTCGCTACCGCCGAACCAAGAGCCACAAAAAAAGGCCTTTTAGTGTCTTGCACTCCGCGCAGATAGCCGACCCCGGCTAGCACCACCAGCATGGCTGGCAAACCCAGCAACGAGATACGCAGATAGATAAGCGCGTTTTCGGTGACAGCAGTGTCGTTGCCGCCGAACAGTTGCACTAGCCGCGACGACGTAAGCAGCCCAACTATGGAAAGTATGACACCAGCAACTATCGCCAGCCAGATGCTCTGAACAGCCTGATGAGCGGCCCGTTGATGCTCTCCTGCGCCAATCAGCCGTGCTACAGCTGCAGTAGTTCCGTAGGCCAAAAAGATGAACATGGCGTGAGCGGTCAACAGAATTGCCGAGGCCACAGCCAGCCCGCCGAGTTGTGGAGTGCCGATACGCCCGACGATGGCTGTGTCGGCCAGCACATACAGCGGCTCTGCCATCAGTGCTCCTAGAGCTGGCCACGCCAAGCGCCATATCTCACGATCGTCACTGCTCCAGCGGATCATTCAAAAGACTTCTATGAGAGTCCTATAAAGACCCTGACAGCGCCACCACGCCCCGGTTCAAGGCTCGCACCACAGCAGAGGCAGTCGCTGAAGTCTCTGGGTTCGGAGCGACCGTAGCGATCTGGCGTGCTAGGTCTATGACCTGCTTGACGTTGCGCACAAAATCGCCTGCCGAGAAACCCTCATCCTGCAAAGCTTCAAACGGCTCACCGGCCGCCCAGCGATGAGCCACCGAAGCGAAACCCAGATCCAGCGAACGTATCGGATCAAGGCCGAAGCGACTTTCCCGGCGATGCAGTTCAGCAACGGAATCACTAATGCTTTGCAGCCTCTGGTAGGCGACACTGGAGGGAACCCACACCTCAGGCGGTGGCTTCGCTGAACGGTGTTCATAACTGAAAGCCGATAGCACCGAGGCCAGTTCTGGCGGCGACAAGGTGTCAAATAGCCCGCCAGCCAGAGCCTCAGCCACCACTAAGTCGGCCTCGTGAAAGATGCGAGAAACCAACCTGCCAGAGTCGCTGAGATTCCAGCCGTGAAGATGTCCTCGCTCACGTAGCACGCTCGCTACAGCATCGAACCGGCTGGCCAGATCAACGCCCACGGACTTGCCTTCTCGCTGTTCACCGTCATAATGCTGGCCATGCATCGGGCGTTTCTGGCTCTTTTGCTGCTTAGGAGACTCAGCAGAGCCGCTGGCGCGTTGCGGCTGAGGCATCTGATGATTGGACTCGGAGCTTTGATGATCTGCTTGAAACTGAGCGAAGGAGTGGCTCATTAGATCACGAGCTGCTTGTGGGGAACTACGGCTCAACAATGCGGTCACCATGTTGTAGGTGGGCCTGAAAGCAGAGTGCAGTTCGAAGGCGCGGCTTGCGGCGCGCTCAGCCACCTGACCGAAAGTGCATTCCGGTGACCAGAGAGCCACCGCCCAGCCGTCTGTGTCAATACCGCGGCGTCCAGCACGTCCCGTGAACTGGGTGTACTGGGCGGCGCTTAGAGCCACGGTGCGCTTTCCGTCGAACTTAACAGGCTTGTCGATCACCACGCTGCGCGCTGGCATGTTTATTCCCAGAGCCAGAGTCTCGGTGGCGAACACCACCTTCACCAGACCCTCGTAGAAGCATTGCTCAACGACCTCCTTGAACAGCGGCACCATGCCAGCGTGGTGTGCAGCGATGCCCGCACGCAGCAACTCGCGCCAGCGGTTCGCTCCGAGCACGGCAAGATCAGAAGGCTCGAGTTGCTCCAAGCGGCTGGCGATTATTTCATCAATGCGGTCAGATTCGGCGGTGTCGCTAAAGCAGGCACCATCACGTAACAGTCGAGCCGCTGCCTGATCGCAGCCTTTGCGGCTGAACACGAACCAGATCACCGGCAGCAGTTGACGCTGTTTTAGTTCTGCTAGCAGATCTACCCGCCGCGGTGGCCGCCACACAAAATCGGTTCCGCTACCGCGGCGCGGTGACCCACTGCCGCGATCTGGGCCATTCGGCCTGTCTCTATTCGGCTTGTAATTCCTACCACGACGAGAACCGCTCGCTCTAGAACCCCGGTAGCCACCCCCGCCGCGGGAACCACCTCTGCCCCGAGAATAACCTGGTCGGTAGCGATGCGGCCTGTGCAGACGAGGCGGCGCATCGAAGCGCTTGCCTTGCGGGTTGGGTTTGCCGTCAACCAAGGTCTGCACGATCTTCACTGCGCTGCTGCGGCGGCGGCCCACGGCATAGAGATTCGTCAAAGGAACCGGTCTGCGTGACTCGGTCACCACAGCAGTCGAACCGCTTACTTGGTTCAGCCATTTGCCAAGCTGTTCATGGTTAGAAATGGTGGCCGACAAGCACACTAGTACTACGCTGGCGGGCAGCAACAGGATTACTTCTTCCCATACCGGCCCTCGATACGGATCCTCTAAGTAGTGGACCTCGTCGAGTATCACCACACCCAGACGAGATCTGGCATCACCAGCCGCGAGTCTGCTGTCAGCATCACTTGAACTCGTAGTTGAACCAGTAGTTGAACCCGCTGCGCTAGCACTTGAGTCTGCATACAACATGTTGCGCAGAACCTCGGTTGTCATCACCACCACATCAGCGTCGCTAGCGATCACGTTGTCTCCGGTCAGCAAACCCACCCGCGACTCACCAAGGCGTTCGCACAAGTCCCGGTACTTTTGATTGGACAGAGCCTTGATAGGGGTGGTGTAAAAAGCGCGACGTTTCGCCGCTAAAGCCGAATCGATTGCGTGATCAGCCACGACCGTCTTGCCTGATCCAGTCGGTGCGGTCACCAGCACAGACCTCCCCGCGTCTAGGTGCTCAATAGCACAGCGCTGGAATTCGTCAAGGATGAATCCGGCTCCGGCGGATCTATTCAACTGCTGCCGCTTCTCGTTTCCTGCGGCGCCTGCTCGTCAGCACTCCCCAGAGAATCGATATCTCATAGAAGGCATACATGGGGATCGACAACGCCATCAGCGTGAACGGGTCGCCGCTAGGGGTGATGACCGCCACCAATGCCACAATGCCCACAATCGCGTATGAGCGGATCTTGCGCAGCGTGCGGTTCTCGATGATGCCCATGGCTTGCAGCCCGATCAACACAATCGGGAACTGGAACGCCAATCCGAACGCCACCATCATCTTCACCACAAAACTCAGGTAGCGCTGCGGGCTGAACAGCGACACCAGGTCGGGACCACCAATCGAAACTAGGAAGTCCAAAGCCCGGGGCAGGCTCCAGTAAGCCAGACCCGCGCCCAAGAAGAACAGCAGCACGCCCGCGGCCACGAAAGGCACCGCGTAGCGCTTCTCGTGGCGGTAGAGGCCCGGTGCCACAAAACGCCAGCCCTGCCAGAGAACCACCGGCATAGCCAGCGCTAGCCCCCCGTAACCGGCGACGGTGAGCCGCACACTAAAAGGTTCCAGAGGATCGGTCACGAACAGATTGCAACCTCCGTTAGGACCAAACAAGCGAGAGTCAATGCGATCCTGAACGGGGAAGGTTCGACAGTAGGGCTCTAACAAAAACTCAAGTATCCATGGATAAAAGATCCAGCAGGCGATAGCACTCAGCGCCACAGCCAGCACCGACTTAATCAAACGGTTGCGCAACTCAGACAGATGCTCAATGAGAGTCATGTGCCCGTTCCTGAGATTGTGATCCGTCTCGGCCTCGGAGTGATCAGTTGAGCTTGTGTCGTCGACTGTGTCAGTCATTGCAAGGATTGCGGCGAGCCGGTCGAACCATTGGTTGCAGGTGGCTCGGCTTGTGGGTGCTGCACCTCAGAAATATCGGCCTCAGAAATGCCTGTCTCAGCCGCAGAATCCGACGGCACTGACGACTCTGAGGGCGCTGACAGCTCTGAGGGCTCTTCAGTAGTAGTTGCTGCAGCGTTTGCAGCCGCACTAGGAGCAGCTGCGGTGCCCCAGGAGACAGGTCCCGCAGCAACGCTCGGCTGCGATTTTGACTCTGGCGATATTGGGTCGCTGTCGGCGTTGTTACTGTCGGTGTTGTTCGTGTCGGACTTGGTGGTGGTGGTGTCGGACTTGTTGTTGGTCGTGTCGGTCGGCGACTTCGGTATTGCATTGCGCGGATCAGCGGCTCGCAGAGTCTCAGTGGTTTCAACAAGAGGCTTCGAGGCTTCACGGAGTTCCTGCTGGAAACCTTGCCCCAGGCGACGTATTTCGCCCACGAACTTGCCGATCTGACGCACCGCCGGGGGTAGCTTGGTCGGCCCCAGCACGATCAAGGCCACTAGCAAGATCACGAGGATCTCTGCCCCTCCGAGGTTTCCCACAACGCCAGCCTAGAGGACAGGCCTGCCAGGCCCTAAAACTCCGCAACCAGGCAACCTCAGTAACTGGTGTCTAGACACTTGCTGTCTAAACATCGAAACTGGCTAACGGTCTAGTCGTGGATAGCGATCCGGTTTGTGGAGTCTGCGCCGATGACGCAACCGACCGGCTGCATTCGAAGCCGCGACTTTGGTGGTTTCAGCGTGATCACCAAGCTTTACTGCGCTGCGTGACAGCTCATCGCCAGCGACAATAGTGGCCGAAAACTTCCGCAGCGCTTTCCGTAGTTCCGTTGAAGCAGCGGCGACAGCTTTCATGCCGACAATCAAAACCACTGCTGCACATACAGTGGCCGCAGCTGGTGCCAGCATCCACATAATGCTCAAGCTAGCGGCTCGCTGTCACCGTTGAAGAAGTGAGCCAGAGTCTCAGTGATCCGATCGACATGGTCACCGTAAAGCGCGTCAATGCCTGCGTCGATCAACTCAGCGATTTGATGCACTTGTTGGGCATCCCAACCCAAAGCCAGCAGCCCGAACCGGTGATAAAGCGTCGTCAGACCTCCGTTCCAGTCCTCGCAGTGAAAGTTCACGGCATCAATACCCGCCGCAGCTAGGTCAGCGGCGTGACGCTCAGGCCCGTGTGACAAACGATTCAGTCGCGTCGAATGAACCAGCCGCACTTCTGTTGCGACAGTCCGCCAAGCTTGCAAAGTCTCAATGCTGCCGTGGCATATCCATAGACGCTCGGCGGCTTGATACTTGCGGGCTAATTCGATCACTCCAGCAAAAGCCTTGTCATCTTTGATATCCAGACTCAGCGGCAGATCCGTACCGCAGCGACGGTAATAATCCTCAAGAGTGGGGATATAAGAAGGCAGCCGCGACCGGGGCAAGCCAGCGATCCGACGGCCAAGAATCCGGCGAGCCACAGCACTCCAGAAAGCGCCGACCGATCCGTCATGATGCAGAACGACCACACCGTCGGCTGTGATCCAAGCATCGCTTTCGATGCCGGTGGCACCCATCTTTTGGGCCAGTAAGAACGCTTCAATAGTGTTTTCTCGGGCATGAGCGCGCCCTCCACGGTGCGCGAAGCCGATAGGCGGCACAAGCAGTGCCGGTATCCGAGTGCCCATCAGCTCAGACTGTTACAGAAAAAGCCCATCAGCTCAGACTGTTACAGCACTCGCAAAGAGTTCGCAAAGAAAACGCAAAGAGTTCGCAATGAGCTAAAGCCCGCCGAGGTCGTTGAGCGGCCAGATTTTCACAAAAGCCCGACCCACGATGTCGTCAACATCAACAGGGCCAAAAAAACGGCTATCGCGGCTGGCTTCGCGGCTATCGCCGAGCATCAGCACCATACCATCAGGCACCAAACAGATTTGAGGTTCAGCATCGTTGAGGCATCCCGTGATAGGTGCCTTAGGAAAAGTTGGCTCACCTTCAGACAGATAAGGCTCATCCAGCAGCTCGCCGTCAATGTAGACCGCACCGTCACGAATCTCGAAGGTTTCGCCTTCTAGTGCCACCACCCGCTTAATCAGATCATTGACACCCGGCCCTGCGTCAGGGCTCTTGAACACCACCACGTCGCCACGACTCACGTCATTAAAGCGGTAGCCCAGCTTGTAAACAGCCACGCGGTTGCCGTTTGTCAAAGTGGGGGACATTGAGCCCGAAGGGATCACGAACACTTCCACCAGAAAAGCTCGCAGTAGCAGCGCCAGCACCAGCGAGCAACTCAGGACTAGAAACCAGTCGATCACCGTCCGCAGCATCCGGTACCGACCAACGCCAGTTTCTTCGTCGGTTTGTGGTGCGTCCTCTACTTCGTCGAATCCGTTGAGTTCATCAAGCTTTTTGGATTGTGGCGACACACCCTCGCTGGTCACTGGCGGTATCTCGCCAATATTCGCGCCGCAGTGTCAGCCCGCAGATCCGAGTTAATAGCTTCATGGCTATCGACTATTTCGGCACCTGGGCCGAGTTGCAGCAGCAGCCGCGCCAGCCAAGACTCACCCGCCACAGAGAAAACCGCTTCGACACCACCGTCATCAAGTGCAGTCCGCTGACGCACCGGGTAATAATCCGCAGCCCAGGCAGCTTCAGGGCTGAGCCGCAGCGTGACAGTGCAGTCCACATTGTCAAGTGACACTGTTGGTGTTGTCCCAGCTGACGGCAGATCAACTTTCACAGCGGTATCAAGGACTTCCAGATCACGAATCCGTTCCACACGAAACACCTGCTCAGCATCAGCATGGTGACACCAGCCGAACAGGTACCACACACCTTCATTGCTGAAGAGCCGCGCCGGGTCGACGGTGCGCTGTGTCATCGTGTTGCGTGACTGTGAGTAATAGTCAATAGCTACAGCTCGCCGCCCGCTGATAGCACTTCTCAGGTCGTTGAGGGTGTCGCTCGGGGCATGACCCAAACACACGTCGATCTTGTCGACGATCGCCTCGACGCTCTCTGCGTCGTTTGTGCCGTTTATACCGTTTATGCCACTTGTGCCGCCAGAACTCAGAGACAATGACAATTTCGCCAAGGCCCGCACCAGAGGCTCCGCCGAGTCACTGCGGGAATCTCCGGCTGTGTTGTCTTGTGACATTGCCAGCACGGTTCGTCCAGCAGCCAGAAGCCGTGTTGCTTCTGCGCCGTTGAGTTGCATCGGTTTGGAGAACCAGTCGGCGTAACGAATGTCAACAACGCCTTCGTTTATCTCTACTTCGATCAGCGTGTCGGGAGTGAAAGGATGCACCCCCACAAAGAACAGTCGCTGCGTCAGGTCCTCAATCAGCTGCTGTTGGGGATAGTCGAAACGTGCTGCAATCGCCTCAAGATGAGCACCACCCTGTTCAACGATCCAGGGAACCACCCCCAGCAGGCGAGCCATGCGTTCGATTACTGTGAGCTGGGACGGCTTTGTTTCAGTTGCCGCTCCAGTCGCCGAGTTCACGGCACAACCCTAACCAACGCCTGAGACATGAGAACTGCCTCTCAAGACTCAGACTCAAGACACGCTGGGTCAGCCAGAGTTTCGAGCCAGACCGCGAACTCTTTGCGGAGCTGCTCAGGCTCAAGCAGTTCAGCGTGCTCCAAGAAATCCAGCACGAAGGTTCTCAAAGCTGCGCTGTCGCGAACCGCCAACGTCAACACAACCGAACCGTCGGGCTGGCGCTCACCGGTAACCCCTACACGATGACAAGCCCAGGCAGCCTGGTCTGCGTCCACGAGCAGCCGCGCCTCTAGCGGCTCGCCTTCACCGAATTCCCACGGCTTCAAAGATCGTGGATCAGTCCCATCGCCGACTGGTTGAGTCGCCGGGCCTCTGCCTGTGACTTCACCCGTAATGCGATCCACCCGGTAGAGGCGCTCTGTTGACTGTTGACAATCCCAGCCCGTCAGATACCAGTGACCACGGTGAAACGACAAGCGCCACGGCTCGACCTGGCGCAGAGTGTCGCGATACACGAATGAAACCGCTTGGTGCCTGATCGCCGCAGCAACCAGCTTCGACAGCTCTTCATGGAAGGGCAGTTCACTTACCGTCTCCACGATCGGCATACCCTCAGATCCAGTGCCAGTGCCAGATCCAGTGCCGGTGCCAGATCCAGTGCCACTCCCGTACCCAGCAGAAGTGCCACCAAAACCGCCTCCGAGGCGTGCCAGACCCTCTCCCGTGCCTTCCACACGCACCAGGTTCGTCGCCAAATGCAATACCGCCAGTTCGTCGGGATCAAAACGCAGGTCACGTCCCGCATAATCGGCATCTGCTATCGAATATCCGTCCACCGGCGGGTCGAAACGGTAGAGCGTTGTCACTTCTATCGGTACTCCGATGGCGCGCAGATCAGCCTTATCGCGCTCAAACATTCGCCGGAACGCCACATCGTCTTCGGAGTAAGCCCCGGCCATGCGTTGGCGCAACTCACGCGCGCTAAGCGGCTGCGCGGTGTTGCGCAGCGCTGCGGTGAGGTTCAAAAGTCGTTCTAGCTTGTCCATTGCATCGCTATATCTACATCATCTACATCACTAAATCGCTGCGATGGTCACTACCACGAACATCGTCATGAGCACCACCGAGCATCACTGAGCATCACTAAGCATCACTAAATAAGTACTACACAGCACTAAAGCGAAGCAATCAGCTTCTCGACACGTTCATCGTGAGACTTGAACGGATCCTTACACAACACAGTGCGTTGCGACTGGTCGTTCAGCTTTAGATGAACCCAATCGACGGTGTAGTCGCGGCGGCGTTCTTTGGCTCGACGAATGAACTCGCCGCGCAGACGTGCCCTAGTCGAAGCAGGCGGATTCTCAACGGCGTGATGGATCTCGGCTTCGGTCACCATCGTCTCTACCATGCCGCGCTCTTGCATGCAGTAGTAGAGGCTGCGGCTTCGGCTCACGTCGTGATACTGAAGGTCTACTAACGCCACCCGCGGATCGGACAACTCCAGTCCGTGCCGCTCACGATACGACTCCACCAGCTTGTGTTTGATCACCCAGTCAACCTCACGGTCTAGCTGCAACGGGTCTTGCTCTATGGCCGTCAGGCAATACTCCCACATAGTGAGAGCCTTTTTTTCTTCATCAGAGAGGTCGTGATGCTCGGCGTAACGCAGCGCCCGGTTGAGATACTCGGACTGAATCTCTAGTGCGCTGACCTCTCGTCCGGTAGCTAGGCGCACACGCCGACGGCACAAAGGATCGTGGCTGATTTCACGGATGGCCCTGATCGGATTCTCTAGGGTCATGTCACGCAGCACCACTCGTGGGTCTTCCAGCATGCGCAGCATCAACGCGCAGGTGCCTACCTTCAAGAAGGTGGCGTATTCGCTCATATTGGAATCGCCAACGATGACATGCAGACGCCGGAACCTTTCAGCGTCAGCATGTGGTTCGTCTCGGGTGTTGATGATCGGACGTGACCTTGTGGTGGCCGAAGAAACCCCTTCCCAGATGTGCTCGGCGCGCTGGCTGATGCAATAGATGGCACCGCGGGCGGTCTGAAGCACTTTGCCAGCACCAGCGAATATTTGACGGCTCACCAGAAACGGGATCAGCACTTCGGCGTAATCGTTTAAGTCGTCGCGGCGGCTAGTGAGATAGTTCTCGTGGCATCCGTAGCTGTTGCCAGCTGAGTCGGTGTTGTTTTTGAACAAGAAGACATTGCCGCGGATGCCCTCTTCGACTAGACGCTCCTCGGCATCCCCCAAGAGACGTTCCACGATTCGCTCGCCAGCTTTGTCGTGAACCACTAGATCATGAGCCGAGTCGCATTCTGGGGTGGCGTATTCGGGATGGCTGCCCACATCGAGATACAACCGCGAGCCGTTGCCGAGAAACACGTTGCTGCTACGTCCCCATGACACCACCTTGCGGAACAGGTAGCGGGCTACTTCGTCGGGGCTCATGCGCCGCTGGCCGCGCAGCGTGCAGGTAACACCATATTCGTTCTCAATGCCAAAAATACGACGCTGCACCCCGCCACAGTAACCCGCCTGTCACAAAACCCCCGCCCCAGGTTCCCACCGACATCAGGCTTTGAGGAAGTTTGTTACCTCATTGTTGCTGAGACGGCGGAAAGCTCGGCGGCCGTTACCACGATCAAGCACTGCCGCTTCAAGGCTTTCAGCTTTGAGCGTGCGATCCGGCCCGGCCAGCACAGCTACCGCAGCCCGCACACCTTCAGCCAGAGACCGCGGCTGCGACGGCAAAGCCTCACCGAAACGCTCGGCCAGTTCCTCGGTTTCGCCGCCTAGCACCACCCAGTCGGTCTCATCGGCAACAGTGCCGTCATAAAGAATGTGGAATAGCTGGTCACCTGAGCCGTCATCGGCAAGTCCGACCTCGGCTACCAAGATCTCTACCTCCATCGGTTTCAACTCGTGGGTGAAAACATGACCCAAGCTCTGAGCGTAAGCATTAGCGAGGCTGCGAGCATCCACGTCTTCGCGACTGAAAGCAAAACCTTTCAAGTCGGCGTGACGCACCCCAGCGATGCGCAGCTGGTCAAACTCGTTGTAACGCCCCACACCAGCGAAAGCGATGCGGTCATAGATTTCGCTGACCTTGCGTAAAGTGCTTGAGTTGTTCTCGGCGACTATGGCGATGCCTTCGCGGTAACAGAAAGCCACCAGGCTTCGGCCCCGAGCGATGCCTTTGCGTGCATAGTCAGCCTTGTCTTTCATCATCTGCTCAGGCGGGGCGTAGAAAGGCATAGTCACGACTAGCGACCTCCTCCAGATTCGCGACGGCTACGGTGACGGTTAACTAGCCGCTCGGTGCGACGTCGCAGTTCAGCATCGTCAAGGCGCCTGTAGCCAGCGGCATCAATCACAGCCACCACAGGAAACACATCACGAACCGGGTCGGGACCACCAGTGGCGGAGTCGGCATCAGCAGCAACGTAAAGCGCGTCCAGCACCAGATCGGTTGCTGCCGCAGCGCCCAATGAGGCACGAAAACCCAGTTTCACCACTGTCTCGGCATGCAAAGAACCAGATCCCGTAGTGGCATAATCACGCTCTTCATAGCGCCCGCCGGTGATGTCGTATTCGAACAGTCGCCCACGATCCGCCGCCAAATCGAAGCCAGCAAAGATCGGCACCACCACCAAGCCTTGCATCGCTGCTGGCAGGTTGGCCCGCACCATCTGAGCCAGCTGGTTGGCTTTACCTTCAAGGCTGATCGGGGTGCCTTCAACCTTTTCGTAGTGCTCAAGCTGCAGCTGAAACAGCCTCACCATTTCACTTGAAGGGCCAGCAACACCAGCGATAGCCACGCCAGAATGCCGGTCCGCTGGGAAGACTTTTTCGATTCGGTGATTGCTAATCAAATGCCCCGCTGTGGCGCGCCGGTCACCGGCTAGCACCACGCCACCGTTGTAGCGCACCGCCAAGCAGGTAGTGCCGTGAGGAACATCAACCGTCGAATCCGCTAAAGCAGCTAGACCCGCCAAATTAGCGAAATCTGCTGAACCGGCCGAAGTGCTGCGATCCGCGGTGGTTCTGTGCAGCAGCGCCGCGAAGCTCGGACCGGGATCATCGTGAGGTCCGAAACGAGGCAGGTTCACTCGCCGCCCTTTTGGATGTAGCTCTTAACGAAATCCTCGGCGTTGTTTTCGAGCACTTCGTCGATCTCATCAAGCAGGTCGTCAAGTTGAGCGTCGATCTCTGTAGTGCGTTCAGATGTCGTCGGGACATCCTCCACGTTCTGCTCGCGGCTTGTCGGCGCTGGTCTGCGGATCTGCTCTCGTTCGGCCACTGGATTCCTCTCGGTTTGCTACATGTATTCGTTTTTTGTGATACCCCAGAGTTGCGTCCGAGGCTTGACAGAGAGGCTACGCGCCTGACACTCCTAAACGACGCAATAGCTCAACGGCGGAGTCGCATCCCTCGAACATTTCACCCACATGGCCGACCGTGCCACGGTTTGGTTCAGGCATCGAAACCCGACGAAGTGACCCCTCTCCCACATCAAAAACGATTGAGTCCCAGTTAGCGGCCACAACCTCAGCCGCGAACAGTTGCAGGCAGCGCCCCCTGAAGAAGGCTCGTGTATCCGGCGGGGGTTCGTTCACGGCCCGCTGCGCCTCAGCTTCGTCCACTAAGGTCTCAAGCCCGGCACGAGCAGCCAGCGAACGTTCGGGGCGCAAATCGTGATACTGGATATCCAAAGCCCGCAGCCGTGAGTCGCTCCAAGCCAAGCCGTGACGCTCACGAAATGCTTCCAACAGACGCAGCTTGGCTATCCAGTCGATCTGGTTAGCGAGCTTTGCGGGATCCTGCTGCAAGCCTTCAAGCACCTTCTCCCAGCGATCCAGCACTAGCGGCGCGTCACTGCCGACAGCTTCGGTGCCTCTGGAGGTCACATAAGCGCGAGCCGCAGCCAGAAGCTCCCATTGCACATCCAAAGCGGTGATGGTTGAACCGTCATCAAGTTCCAGCGGCACCTTCAGCGACAGGTCGCGGCTCACTTGACGAAGTGCCGCCACCGGCGAAACGAACCGCAACTCACGCCCCAAAGCATCGTCTTCAGTCAGGGCCATCACCAAAGCCGTCGTGCCGACCTTCAGGAACGTAGCAACCTGTGACATGTTGGCATCGCCGACTATCACATGCAGTCGCCGGTATTTGGCGGCATCAGCGTGCGGCTCGTCTCGGGTGTTCACAATGGGACGTTTCAGAGTGGTTTCTAAACCCACTTCCTCTTCAATGAAATCAGCTCGCTGCGACAACTGATAGCCAGAATCATCGACACGCATACCCGCGGTTTCTGTGCCGATCTTGCCCGCCCCGCAAAAAATCTGGCGTGTCACGAAATGTGCGGTAGCGCTGCTGACAATGCGCGCAAACGGCACCGCTCGGCTCATTAGATAGTTCTCGTGGCAGCCGTAGCTGTTGCCTTTGCCGTCGGAGTTATTTTTGTAGACGACGATCTCTTCACCTTCGGGTAGCAGCATCCGTGCCGCTGACATGGAACGCATAGCAATCAGTTCAGCGGCCCGGTCATAAACAACCACCGAACGGGCATTACCGCATTCTGGGGTGGACAACTCGGGATGGGCATGGTCAACGTAGTAACGGGCCCCGTTGGTGAGCACCGCGTTTACTAGGTGTGTCTCGATTTCAGGTGCTAAAGCGTCAGCGGGAGCACCACCGCGAGCATCATGGCCGGGCCGCTCTTCAGTGAAATCCCAGCCGACCGTGCCGAGGCCGGGTGCTGGAGAAGACTGTGAAGCGATCAGGTAGGCGTTGATTAGAAGCGACGAAGCCGAAATCGGGTTCGGCTCGAAGGCACCCCGATGGATGATCCCGTATTCGGTTTCTAGACCTACCGTCTTAGGAATTGCCACAGCTGCGACGCTATCGCAAGCCTTCCCCGGCCTTAAGGTTCATAGGTCACAAGCAGGCAAAGGCTCAGAGGATCTGCGAAAGGAACAGCTTGGTGCGTTCCTCGGTGGGGTTAGTGAAGAAATGCTCGGGAGTGCCGGTCTCGACTATCTGGCCTTCCTCCATGAAAATCACCCGATCCGCGACCTCGCGTGCGAAACCCATCTCGTGGGTTACCACCATCATGGTCATACCCGAGCGAGCTAGTTCTTTCATCACGTCAAGAACTTCCTTGATCATCTCGGGATCAAGCGCTGAGGTGGGCTCATCAAACAGCATGATGCGCGGCTCCATGGCCAGAGCCCTAGCGATAGCCACTCGCTGCTGCTGTCCTCCAGAGAGCTGGCCTGGATACTTCTCAGCCTGTTCAGGTATGCCGACTCGCTCCAGCAGCGAGCGGGCGATGTCATCGGCTTCTCGCTTGGGTTTCTTACGTACCCAGATGGGTGCCAGGTTGATGTTGTCAAGCACGGTGAGATGCGGGAACAAGTTGAACTGTTGGAACACCATTCCCACCTCAGAGCGGATCTTCTCAATGTTGCGCAGGTCGTTGGTGAGTTCCACCCCGTCAACGACGATGCGTCCCTCCTGATGCACTTCGAGGCGGTTGATGCAGCGGATCCAAGTGGATTTGCCTGAACCCGACGGGCCTAACACCACCACCACCTCGCGCTCTTTGATCACTGCAGTGATCTGGTCGAGCGCCTGGAAGTCGCCGAACCATTTGTTGACACCCTCACACACGATCATGTCGTTGCGTTCGGCTAGCTCCTCAGTCAAAGCGGTGGTGGCATCGCTCACGCTCATGGCTTGGTCTCCCTGCCTGTTCGGTTTTGAAAGTCATCTGTGGTTATCACAACTAGCGCTCCCCTACTCCGAGCCGTTTCTCCAGTCGCTGGCTCTGTTTGGACATGCTGTATGCGAACACCCAGTAGACCAGCGACACGAACAGCAGACCTTCGCGCTTGACTCCCAAGAACTGCGTCTGGGCTGGGATGACCCAGTTAGCCATCCGCAGGATGTCGAACACTCCGATAATGGCTAGCAGCGATGTCTCTTTGAAGATGGCGATCACTTGGCCTACCAGCGGCGGGATCGAAACTCGCAACGCTTGAGGCAGCACAATAAAGAGGGTTCGTTGCACTGTGCTGAGCCCCACCGCGTCGGAGGCTTCATATTGGCCTTGACGCACCGCTTGGAGGCCTCCCCGCACGTTCTCGGCCAAGTAAGCAGACGAGAAAAGCGTGAAACCCAGCGTGGCGGCAGCCAGAGCGCTGATGCTCATTCCTTCGGGAAGGAACAGTTTCAAGATCACCGCAAAAAAGATCAGGATGGTGATTAGTGGGACACCCCTGATCACCTCAATGTAGGCAGTGGAAAGCACTCTGAAGATGGGCAGCTTCGAGGTGCGAGCTAGTGCCAGCAGCACACCCAACGGAAACGAGAACATAATGGTGAACACCGCGACAATGACGGTGATCGTGAAACCGCCAGCGAGAGCATCTGTAGGGGTTTTAACCGTGGACGGAGCGTTGATGATCGTGGCCATGTAATGGAACAAGGCCATGCCTGCCACCCATCCGACAAGCAGCCGCATCCGTTTGGCTCGCTCCCCAGCGAAATTGTGGGCCAGCATGGCTACCAGCGCCATCAACAAAAAGCTGAGACGCACCTTCTGGAGCATCGGATACCAGCCGAAGAACGCTGCCACCCAGTTGAACAATGCCACCGCCAGCAGCAGCACTGCGATCACCCTGCCCAACTCTCCGATCCGCGGGTTGGTGAGAGTCCAGACCACGAAACCGCCAAGCACAGCAAAAAAGACAGCCAAAGGAACATCAACCGAAGCCACACGGCCCCAGTCCAGAGCTGGGTCTCGCAGCACCACCCAAAACAGCACGATCGGACTTAGCAGCCAGGTGAGATTGATCGGAGTCTTGAGCCGTTTGTCAAGGCCGAGCCTGCGCAAACCGCGGCCAGCAAATATGGCTACTACCCCCAAAAGCCACATCAACGTCCACGGGAGTTTGGTGGACATGGCTACTGTGCGGCCCGGCTCTGCTATGAACTCGCCGTCAGAGAATGCGTAGTGACCCCACGGATAAACCCAGCCCGACAGCACCAGCAAGCCAACTAGCACCACGGCCAGTTCCACTGCGGGCACGAAAGTGGAGCGCCGCCTCAGATCGTCAAGACCCTGCCACAAAGCCGCGCCAGCACCAAACAGCACTACGGCTGCAAGCCACCAGACCCAGCGATCGGCCATCGCTTCGGCGAAGGATTCTCGGAGGATGCTGTCGTCGTTTCGCAGCACTGAATCATCTGAATCTTTCAGCACCGAAGGCTCGCGCAGCACCACCCCCAAAGCAATAACAGCACCCGCGCCCATCAGGCTTGTCGAGATTTTCTTGACCGAGACCCCCCGTCCGCGGCCCGCGAAGAGACCTAGCGAGAGCCCGGCCAGCGCCATGATCGTCCCGAGGCAAACCCAGATGCGGACATACTGCTCTTCGGGATAGGCATGAGTGAAGATCAGTCGCATGTTGGTGCGGACCGCATCCCAATTTCGTTCCTCGCTGAAGACGAAGTTGAGCAGTCCCCTGAACAACAGCACGATCAAAATGCCGAATACGACTGTTAGCACCGAATTGAAAGGCGTGGAAAACAGGTTCTTGCGTATCCATTGACCCGCGGGGAGGCTGGGTTGCTCAGGCGGGGTGACCATCTGCTCTGTGCTGTCAGAGGAGCGGACTAGTTCCATCTCAGCGCTCCACGATCTTTAGGCGAACATTAAAGAAGTTGACCACCACCGAGATAGTCAGCGAACAAGCCAGGTAGAACAGCATCCAGATCGACACCACTTCAAGGGTCTTGCCTGTCTGGTTGTATACGGTCTGACCCACTTGAACGAGGTCGCTGTAACCCACCGCGATTGCTAGCGAAGTGTTCTTGGTGAGGTTCAGGTATTGATTGCCCAGAGGCGGCAGGATCACCCTGAACGCCTGAGGCAAAACCACCCGCCGCAGCATGGTCACTCGGCGCAGCCCAAGCGCTTGAGCAGCCTCGGTCTGACCTTTTGCCACAGCCAGAATGCCACCGCGCACGATCTCAGCAATGAATGCCGCTGTGTAGAGAACCACCCCGAAATAGACCGCGGCGAGACCCTGGATGAGGTTGAGACCAGCAGGTCCGTAGTTGGGGAAGTTGCCTAGCTGTTCGATATCGGGGCGTTTGGCATCAATGGGCTGTCCGGTGCGGCCGTCACCGAACTTGTCGCCTAGTACCTCAAACAGGTCGCGTCCAGAGTTGATGATCCAACTTGATAAACCTGGCCACCCTACGATCACGAACAAGATCACGATGCCTGCACCAACGACAGCAAAAACAATACGGAAATAGTCGTCGTCTGTCAGTTTGGTCAAGCCTGCAGGTGTGCGGCGTCGGTTGAGGAACTTCCTGATCCACAGCACTGCAACGCCAACCGCAGCTACAGATATGACAGCCTGCACTACCTGCTGAGTGAGCGAATCGATGCCCTCAGCAACAAAATCAAAAATGTCACCCACCCAGGCGAACAACGGATGCAGGAACCAGCCAACCACACCAAACACAGCGATGACGGCTGCGAAGCTCAACACCGGGTAGGTGTCACGCCCGGTGGCATCATGCAAGCGGGAGCGCCAGCGCATCACCAGCCAGCCAGCCACCATGCCTAACAGCAGGAACACAGTCCACTGGTAGAAGCCGTCGCTAATGAAAACCCGAGGGATCGACACGCCCTTGTTGGAGATATGCAACCAGCCGTGTATCGGCCCTTGATCGAGTTCGACTCGGGGCAAGCTGGCAAGCACCACAAAAAGCAGAATGATCAGCACCAGCAGCGGGATGTTTCTTAGCGTCTCAACAAACACGCTGCTGATGCGTTTGACGATCCAGTTGCTTGATAGGCGACCCACACCTACCAGCACACCCAAGATCGTGGCGAAGATGATGCCAGCTATCGAAAGGCGAATGGTGTTAACTCCGCCCGCCCACAGAGCCCTGCCGCTGGTATCGGGGTTGGTGTCTATCCCTGAGCCCAAATCGGCACCCAGATCAGTGCCCAAAAAGTCGTAGCCAGTGGCGATACCCCTGGCCTCCAAGTTGCTCTGCGCCTGCGACGACAAAAAGAACAACGCGAACAGCACCAACACCAGCACCAGCACCTGTGCCAGCCATTTGATGACGGTGGCATCGCGGTAAAACGGCGGACGCTGCGACTGCGTCGCGGCCAAAGTGGCTTGCTCAGTGTTGGCTTGCTCAGTGTTGGCTTGCTCAGTGTCAGACACGCCGGGGCGACTCCGATAAGGCCGATCGCGGATAAGAGCTACCGAAACGACAGCGGGGGCCTAGGGACTTAGCCCCAGACCCCCGCCAAGTTAGACGAGACAGTCGCCTTGATGCAGTTATATGACTGCCTAGCTATGAACTGCCTAGCTCATTTATCGCGTTCAATTTTATTGGCGCTGAATTTATTCGCGTTGAATTATCGCGCGGGTGGGGCGTAGATGAGACCGCCGTCAAGCCAGCCAGCATTAGCCGAACCTTCGCGGGTGAGGCCCACCCGGACGAGGTTTCGAGAGTAGATCTCGTCGTAGTTGCCGACCTGAGCGATCACCTGCCAGAAGGCATCGGGTGCGAGACCCATCGCGGTCTGCAGTTCGCCCTCACCACCGAGCAGGCGTCCAATCTCAGCGTCGCGCGGGCTTGCGGCCATACCTGCGACATTGGTTGAATTGACACCCTTCTCATCGGCGATGATGGTGGCGTAAACAGTCCAGTTGACCACATCGGCGAAACGTGACTGGTTCTGGATGTAGGTCGGACCTAAGGGCTCTTTTGAGATCGGTGTCGGCGGGAAGATCACCCAGTCTTGGTCGTCAGGCTGCTGGTTGACCTTGCGGCCGACGAGCCCTGAGCCGTCGGTCGTGATGACATCGCAAGCTCCTTCCACGAAGTTGCTGGTGACAATGTCAAAATCCTCAAAAGTGTTGAGGGTGATTTCAATACCTTCCGCTTCGGCTGCGTCGGCGATGTTCTGCTCGGTGGTAGTACCGGCATTGGTGCATACCACCGCGCCAGCTATATCAGCCACCGACGACTGGCTGCTGAAGCCATCGCTGGCACGAGCCATCAACTGCTGGCCGTCGTAGTAGGTGGTCGGGCCGAAGTCCATTCCTACGTCGCTGTCACGGCTCTGAGTCCAAGTGGTGTTGCGAATCAGCACATCCACCGTGCCGGTCTGCACAGCAGTGAAACGCTCTGCTGCGGTCAAGGGAACAAAGACCACCGCTTCGGCATCACCAAAGAGAGCTGCGGCCACAGCTCGGCAGTAATCAGCATCAAAGCCTGTCACAGAGCCGTCGGCTTGAGTTTCAGAGAAAGCAATAGCCGAGCCCGAGACACCGCATAAAAGCTCACCACGGTCAAGCACAGTGTCAAGCAGATCCCCGTCTTGGGTGTTTTCGATCACGTCGGCTGCGGCCGCAGTAGTGGTGACAGCTGCGGCTGTAGTTTCTGGTGCCGGTGCCTGAGTTGCGCCCTCATCACCGTCATCGTCATCGTCGCCGCATGCCGCTGCTATCAGCGAAATGCAGAACAGCGCAGCCAAGGCGCGCCATAACAAGGTCTTATTTTTGGTCACTAGTTCCCTCCGATAGATCGTTGAAGTGACACAGTGATCGTAGTCACCAGATACGACATTTTCAAGAAACTGAGGCAACTGCGCTGCCAAGATTAAGGGGCCGAGCAGCTAGACGGCTACTAGAGACAGCAACTTTAGACGGCAAAAGGAAACAGCTAGAGGTCTAGAAGTATCTACAGATATCTAGAGGTATTGCCCGGTTTGCACCCGCTCAATTGAGCGACCTCCTGAAGCGAGGTCCTCGTCGTCGCTTGATACCAGCGTGCGCACAAACACGATCCGCTCACCCTTTTTGCCGGAGATCCTGGCCCAGTCGTCGGGGTTGGTGGTGTTGGGCAGATCTTCGTGCTCTTTGAACTCTTGGCGCACCGAAGAAAGCAAATCTCTGGTCATTATGCCTCGAACTCCGCCAGCGATCTCTCGCTTGATAGCCAGTTTCTTGGCGCGACGCACAACGTTTTCGATCATCGCACCCGACGAAAAATCGCGGAAATACATCACTTCTTTGTCGCCGTTGGCGTAGGTGACTTCTAGGAAACGGTTGGCATCAGCAGGCTGATACATGTCTTCGACGGTTTGTTCGATCATGCCTCGCACAGCTTTGTCGGAATCGCCGCCGCCAACGGTTTCAACCATTTCTGCTGCGATGGGCAGCGTCGGCACCAGATAACGAGCGAAGATTGATGCCGCCGCCTCAGCATCGGGACGTTCGATCTTGATCTTCACGTCAAGGCGGCCAGGACGCAGAATTGCTGGATCAATCAGATCTTCGCGGTTAGAGGCACCAATAACGATCACGTTGCGCAGCGCTTCCACGCCATCAATCTCGGCCAAGAGCTGCGGCACGATAGTCGATTCGATGTCTGAGCTGATGCCCGAACCACGCATACGAAACAGCGACTCCATCTCGTCAAAGAAAACGATCACCGGCCAGCCCTGCTCGCTTTTCTCGCGGGCTCGCTGGAACACCAAACGAATCTGGCGCTCGGTTTCACCCACATACTTGTTCAAGAGTTCCGGGCCTTTGATGTTCAAGAAGTAGCTCCGCGCTCGTGCATCGCCGGATAGTTCAGAAACTTTCGTGGCGAGGCTGTTGGCCACGGCTTTAGCGATCAAGGTTTTGCCGCAGCCAGGTGGACCGTAGAGCAGCACTCCTTTGGGTGCTGGTAGGTCATAGTCAGCAAACAGCGCATGATGAACGAACGGCAGCTCTACGGCATCGGTGATTTGCTCGATCTGGGCATTGAGCCCGCCAACATCGTCGTAGCAGACATCAGGCACTTCCTCAAGGATCAAGTCTTCTACTTCTGGTCGAGGCAGACGCTCAATCACGAGATCACCCGAAGCATCAATCAGCACATGATCACCAGAACGCACCGGCTCGGCTGCTACCACAGCGCTCAGCTCGACTACCCGCTCTTCGTCGGCTCGTCCCAGCACCACCGCACGGTCAGAACCAGGCAGCAGCTCCTTCACGGTGGCCACTTCACCGGTACGGTCGGGCCGTCGCGCCAACACCACACTGAAAGATTCGTTGAGCGCTACCTCTTCGCCAGCCTGCAAGCCTTCGACTAGATCGGGATGCACCGACACCCGCATTTTGCGGCCGCCGGCGCGCACGTCAACGGTGCCGTCGTCGTTGCAGCCCAGCACGGTGCCGTAACCGCTCGGCGGTTGCGTTAGCTTCTCGATCTCTTCGCGTAGCGAAGCAATGTGCTCTCGCGCTTCGCGCAACATGACAGTAAGACGTTCGTTTTGGGTGGCTGCCTGAGTGAGCCGACCCTTGGTGTCGGCAAGTCGCTCCTCAAGCAGACGCAGCCGTTTAGGGCTGTCGTTCAGCCGGCGACGTAGCGCTGCCACCTCGTTCTCAAGTTCCGCGACGGGCTGCGGCAAACGCTCGGGATGATCCCTGAACCTGTCGTTGCCGGACTCGCTCACATCTGCCTCCTCGGGTTGGATCGGGGTGCTCTACGACACACTAGACGGCGACAGCCGTTCAACAGCATCAAGCAGAGCATCACTCTTCAGCATCTCAGCACTGTAGGCGGCAACCTCTAACAAAATCTCTACCCAAATATTAACTGTCGATTAATTATCGGATAGTGCCACAGTCACGTTATGCTCACGGGTACTCCGTCACCGGACGTGCGGTGAGGGTAAACCAACACAGAGAGGTAGCCTGCACCGACATGACCGGAATGAAGGTCTGGATTGATCAGGATTTATGCACTGGAGACGGCTTGTGCGAGGAGATCGCACCCGACGTTTTTACTCTTCTTGATGACGGTCTTGCATACGTCGTAGAGGACGGCAAGGTGTTCTCAGATCCCGGCGGACCGACCGGGCTTGCTGCCATTCCTGAAGGGCAGCTTGAGGCCGTGATTGAGTCTGCTGAAGAATGCCCCGGAGAATGCATCTTCATTGAGCCAGGCTGATCCTCAATAAGCGCTTCCGATAAGCGCTTCAGCTGCAAGCAGGCGGAGCCACCGGCTCGTCGAGATCACTGGAATCAAGTAGTTCCTGCACTGCGCCTGATCTAGTGGCGTAGGCCACTCCGCCGCTGCCTCGGCGTGAAGCACCCCAGGCGACACCAACAACCACAATCTGATTGTCATATAGCTTGGTGTCAAGTTTGTCCAGTTTGTCGTGTCGCTCAGCAGCCACAGTTTGTGCAGAAAGAGTTTGTGCATCGACAGCTAGAGCGGCTCCAGAATCGCCGAGTTCGGTATCGGCGGCTAGCAGCCACGAAGGACGGCGTATCCGATCTCCGCCACCTACTGGATCGGTCAGCACCGTAACTGGGCGATCAATACGAAACGGTGTGGGATCGGGTTCGCTTTCACTCTCCCAAGCCAGCACTGCACCGACGGTGCCATCAGGCACGGCTTCGCTCAGCGGCAACGGTTTGAGTTGTGCATCAGGAACTCGCAGCACCGAAAGATCATTCACCAGGTCCACTGCCACCAACTGCGCTGGCAGAACCCGACCATCGGCGAGTTCCACAGTTGGCTCACTCATTCCGGTCATCAGATGAGCGATACTCACTACTAGGTCTCCGTCAGCTACTGCGAAACCGCTGGCTTCACGAACAACACCGCGACACGCTGCACCCGACACCCGCACTGAGGATGCCACAGCTTCGGCTAGTTCCTCATCTGAGAAGCCGTGATTATCGGGTGCTGGACCTGGGTCGGGGGTATCACCCAGAGGCGGTCGTGTTACCGTCGGCGGGGCTGGCGCATTGATGGGGTGGTCATCAACATTGGAGGTTGCGCCAGCGACACTGTCCGCAGCACCGCGGCTGTTGTCGGTAACGCTGGCAGAGTTGTTGCTGGAATCAGAGTCGTCAAACAAGCGCAGCAACAAGAAACCCGCTACCGCAACCGCGGCACCCGCACCTAGCCAAACTGCGCTCAGGCCGACTTGTCGCCAGTTCACGACACACAGAGACGGCTGGTTGTCAAAAAGCCGGTGTGCGCCACCATGCGATGATCAGGACGCACCGCTTCCCCCGAAACATGCCAGCCGCGCATCAACACCTCCACAGTGGAGTGAAGCTCAAAAGGCGAATCTTCGAGTGCTTCTCGCAGGTGTTTCACTTGCGTGATGCTTGGTGTGTAGGCCAAGAAGATCCCCCCGCTACGCAGCGCTTTTGCGCTGTGAGCCACAACCCGCCACGGCTCCGGAAGATCCAGCACCACACGGTCAAGAGCGGATTCGTCGATGCCTTCATAGATGTCGCGCACTTCGGTGTGGTAACGCTGCAAAGCTTCAGAACCGCAGAACCGGGCAACGTTGGCTCTGGCAATCGCCAGAAAATCTTCGCGACGTTCATAGCCGGTTACCACCGCACCAGCACGTAGCAGAGCCATCGACAAAGCCCCCGAGCCGGTCCCAGCTTCCAGCACTCGTGCCCCAGGATAAATATCGGCCCAGGTCAAGATCGCTGCACTGTCTTTGGGGTAAACAACCTGAGCACCCCGCGGCATCTTCAGCACTGCGTCAGCTTGTGTGGGACGCAACGCCAAAAAGCCAGCACCGCGTCCTGAGCGCAGTCTGGTGCCTTCAGACGCGCCGATGATTTCGTCGTGGGAGATCATGCCAGCATGAGTGTGAAACTCGCCGCCTGATGTCAGATCAAACAGATAGCGGCGCCCTTTGCGGTCTATCAACAGCACCGGCTCGCCTTCGCGCAAAACGCCGGAGTTCATTTATCAACGTTGCGAATCGAGATTCCCTCGCCTGGATCAACCTGCTCAGACAGCATCGTCTCGTTTGGATCAGGTCTAGTCACTCGACGCGCCAGCTTCACAGCGCCACGAGCCACGAACACAGCAAACCAGACCCTAGAGCTGCCCAGAAGACCGCGACGTGTCGCCTGACGAGCAACCCATGAGCCCAGAGGTCGAGCCAGCGGCAGCGCCACCGTCTAGAACCGCCTAACTTCCACCACCGTGCGACGTAGCCGTCCGGCTCGGCGACCGAAAACGTAGGCCAAGGTGATCAGCACGGCTGCACCTGCGGCTGCACCGTAGGCGACCCTCACCAGTAACGGCGGTGTTTCGCGATCAATGTCGGCTTGCAGGTCACGGAAAGCGCTTTCGAGCGTGTCCCGGCTGATCCGCTCGCCGTCGTCAGCTGCGCTTGTGTTTTCGGATTTTTTGGATTTGGTGTTGCTCATGCCTTCCTCACCCGAGCCCTCGCTTGGACACCTGACGCAAAAGCAATGCGATCACACCAGCTAGTGCCACCACCGTCAGCAGATAAGGAATCCATGAAAGATTGCCAGTAAAAACGCTGCCGGTCTCGGTTTGTAGCGCTCGCAGCATCGCCAGCATCAAAAGCACTAAACCGACCATCAGCACCAGGCTTCCCGCCAGTCCCATGCCCAGCCAGCGCAGGGCACCCTGCAAAGGCCCTAGCAGCTCTTGGCGTGCGTAACGCTTGAGAAGATCAACGACTTCACTCACACCTAGCTTGCGTGCCAATGGATCCTCCCAGTTTGAAGTCGATTTGCGTTGTCGTTATCCAGTGTTGCCGACACCCAATGTTGCCGACACCCAGTGTTGTCGACATCTAGTGTTGTCGGCGCTGTCTGGCGCTGCAAGCTGTTCAGCGCTGAGACTTGCCTACAAATACTAGCCGACACCTAATTCGATTCGAGCTTGGAGAAACTCCACAGAGTCGGCCACCACACTGAAAGCAATCTCAAGGCGACTAGCGGCATCGGGGGTTCGCAGCACTTTGTAGCGATCCAGCGAACCCACTGGAGCGAGCGCTACGGCACGGTAGGAGGCAATTGCCGGATCGGTACCGAGGTCAACCTCAAGGTCATCAAGCAGTTCGGCGGGTGGCGTGAAACCCAGTTCAAGGCTGATAGCAAGGCTTCGTGCTTGGCGCACCAGATCAGTGAGTTCGCTGAGCGTCTCTTCGGTGCTGCGATTTGATCCGCTAGCGGCAGTGTCGCTAGCGGCAGTGTCACTATCAGGTTGATCAGGCCAATGCTCGGTGATGGCACGCGGATAGGGATCATCCGGCAACCAGCGCAGCACTCTGATGCGTCGCACCCCTACCGTCATAAGCAGCATCCGCGCGTCGGGCAAAGTCTTGGCTTCGACTACCTGCGCCATGGTGCCCACTTCGCTGCGTGTCTCACCGCCACCTGTCTCGCGTCCGCGTTCGATCAGAACCACGCCCATTTCTCGGTCAGATGCGAGCACGGTGTCAAGCATGGCCACATAACGCGGCTCAAAGATGTGCAACGGCAACGGCTCTGAGGGCAGCAGCACTGTCGACAACGGGAACATCGGCGTGACGGAAGCTTCGTTTATTTCTGGCTCGCTGTTCACTGATGAATTGTTCACTGTTCTTCGCCTGAGCCGTCGCTGCCAGCATCCGCGCCTGTATTGGCCGTTGAAACAAGCGCTGGCAGGGGATGCAGAGCTGTGTCAGCCGAAGAGGGTCCGTATGGATGACCCTCAGCCACTGCGATCAGGCTTCGCTGCAGCACATTGCAGACACCCAAATCAAAGATCAGGTCTTGACGGTTGGAGATCAACGCAAAAGTCAAAACGTCACCGTTACGAGCCACGGTCACTCCCGCAAGCGCAGAAACGTCATTAAGTGTTCCAGTTTTGGCCCAGACCCGCACGTTGGTATCAATGCCTAAGCCACCGAGATCACCTATTCCTTCGCTTGAGTCGCTCGCTACCTCACCTGCTGATAACTCAGCAGAATCACTGGAATCAGAATCACTGGAACTGGAAGCTTCGCAGTCTCGCAACGTGCCGCTTTCACCGACCACCGCTAAGCCTTCCACTAGTGGTGAGTTGGGTCCAGCGGTAAGTAACAGTCGGGCTACTAGGTCACAGCTCAGCCGGTTGTGTATCGAAAGTCCCGAACCGTCGGAGATGAGCATTCCAGGGCTCGAAACATTGAGCCGCCTCTGCAAGAGTTCTGTCACATCACTCACTGCATTGGCACGAGCCGACCCTGAGAAGCGTCTGCCTATGTCTTTGAGCAGCATCTCCGCAGTGGTGTTGTCCGAATCACTCAGCATCCGGGTCACGATCTCAGCCAGCGGTGGTGACTCGACAACACCCAGAGAATAAAGCTCATCGCGCGCTGGTGCGGCAGCTTTGCCAGCGGGAGCTGTAACGAACACGTTGCGACCAGACAGCAGGCCGTCAAAAACCTGCGCGGCATGAAGTGCGGGATCATCGGCTCTCTGGTTTCGGCGACGACTCACGAAATCAGTGGAAGCCGGGAATGACACATATCCGTCGTTCAGCAGCAGAGCCGATAGCGGGCCAACCTGGTTGCTGGTCACATAGGACTGTTTCCAGATCGGCTCGCCGCCGGGCTGCAAGAACTGACTCGTGTAGTCGCGTTCCGCCTCAGGGAAGCGAGTCTCGTCAGCCAGGATGGCACCGTCAACTCTGGTGATCCCCAGGTTGCGTAGCCGCGCCACGGCTTGATCCGCTAGCAGCGTGAAGTCGGTGTGAGTCCGGTCGTCGTCAAAGCGCAGGATGTAAGAGGGGGTCGATAACACTGGATCTCCGCGACCCACCAAAAATATGTCACCGGTGAGGATTCCACCTTCGGCAGCGTTCAGATCCGAAAAACGCACGAAAGCTTCTGTCGTGAATGTGGCATCTGGGCCAGCCGTCTCAAGAATCACCGCGGCGGTAACGATCTTCATCAATGATGCTGGCACCAGCGGTTCGTCAGCCTGCCTTCGCAGCACTGGTTCGCCGTTGCGGTACATCGCTACGCAGGTCTGCGACGGAGCTACGGGCATTTCTGCTACGGCCCTGAGCTGCTCAAGAAGGCGAGCCTCCGTGACAGGATCCGATAACCAGCCCGGCGTGCGACGCACGCTCAACAGCGGTGTTCGCACTACCTTGTCGGGCTGGCCATTATCAGCTACCCAGCCTGGGGCAGAGTCGGAGTCGATACGCGTCGCTTGGATGTATGAACCCACTGCGGTGCTGGCCAACGCAGCCAGCAACACCGACACCAGAACTCGTCGCATTGTTGTCATCGTAGGCCGTTGAGGCACCTGCTCAGGCTGAACACCGAAGTTTGCGAGCAGTTCAACGGCAACAACGGCACTCTCTCAGCTAGCGTCAGAGAACAACATTGCGTTGTCGCGCAGCCGACCATCACAGCATCACTAGGAGCATATTCATGGACATCGTGGCCGCTCTGTTCATTGACGACATCCAGTTGCGTCAAGTGCCGGGACCAGCTACTCGCATCGACTTGACCGGCGTACAGTTCTCGGCTGCTGCCCCGCAGGAGGTACCGCTGGTCTGGGCACCTCATTTGGTGGTGATCGTGCGTTGCGCGCCCAGTGAATCCGGCAGCGGAGCACTTGAGGTGACCTACTGGCGCGACGATGAGCAAATCGCCCGCAACGTGCAACCGCTACAGGTCGAGCCAGGTAAGTTCAACTACCGGCTGGTGCGCGCCGAGTTGGAGTTCAACGACTACGGCACAGTTGAAGCCCGAGCCCGTATTGATTCTGGGGCACCAACCGTAGTGCCTTACACCTTGCTGGCACCTGCTGTACCCGAGTCCCCAAAACCCTGAAAGCAAACGAGACCCATGCCTGAAACCGAGATCGAACGCCTCGGCATCAACGTCATCAAAGCGTTGGCCATGGATGCCCCGCATAAAGCTCGTTCAGGCCATCAAGGCACAGCCATGGCTCTGGCCCCTCTAGCGCATGTGCTGTGGACCCGAATCATGCGCTACGACGCCGAGCGTCCCGACTGGCCTGACCGTGACCGCTTCGTGTTGTCGGCGGGTCACGCATCAATTCTGCTCTACGCCATGCTGTATCTGACCGGCCACGGCCTGACACTTGACGATCTCAAAAACTTCCGTCAGTGGGGTTCGCCTACGCCTGGGCACCCTGAAGTTGGCTGCACTCCCGGCGTTGAAGTCACCACCGGTCCGCTCGGTCAAGGTCTCGCTAACGCTGTGGGCATGGCCATCGCTGAGGCTCAGCTGCGTAGCCGTTTTGGCACCGATATCTGCGATCACCGGGTGTTTGTGATCGCTGGCGACGGCGACCTTTCTGAAGGCATCAGCCATGAGGCGGCTTCACTAGCAGGTCACCTCGGACTTGGGCATCTAGTGGTGGTGTATGACGACAATCGCATAACCATTGACGGCCCTACCGGCCTAGCCCTCTCCGACAATGCGGCACAACGATTCGAGGCTTATGGCTGGCATGTCAACGAACTCGGCAGCAGCGCCGAAGACCTTGCTGTGCTGGAGTCGGCGCTGCGTAGCGCTGCGGCAACAGACGACAAGCCGTCGCTTTTGATCCTGCGTTCAGTTATCGCAGGTGACGCTCCGACATCAGCGAACACTTCAGCAGCTCACGGCTATGCCATCTTCGATGAGGAGATCGCCACCACCAAAAGCTTGCTGGGTTTACCAGAGAACGAAACCTTTCATGTGCCCGCCGAAGTGCTCGACTATTACCGCTGCGCTGGGGTCGCCTCACAAGGTCTTCGTGTCGGCTGGGAGAACCGTGCAGCCGCTTACAGTGGTGACCGCAACACCTTGGAAGCTTGTCTAGCTGGCACAGGTGTACCCGGCTGGGAGAACGCACTGCCGTCGTGGTCAGCGGGCGAGACTTTGGCGACTCGCCAAGCTTCGAATGCTGTTTTGCAAGCTCTAGCTCCAGTAGTGCCGGGGCTCACCGGCGGAGGTGCCGACCTCACCGGCAACACCGGCACAACTATCAAAGACAACGGAGTCTTCGCTGCTGAGCAGCCCGATGGCCGTCAGATCTATTTCGGTGTGCGCGAGCACGCCATGGGCGCTATCGCCAACGGCATGGCTCTTCACGGTGGCGCGATCCCTGTGGTCGGAACGTTTTTGGTGTTCGCTGATTACATGCGCCCAGCGGTTCGCTTAGCAGCATTAAGCGATGTCAAAGCGATCTTTGTATGGAGTCATGACTCGGTGGGTGTCGGCGAAGACGGGCCGACGCATCAGCCGGTGGAGCATCTGGCCTCGCTGCGCGCTATACCGGGATTGCGGGTTATCCGTCCTGCTGATGCCAACGAAACGGTCGGTGCTTGGCGGGTAGCGCTGCATTCTTCAGGGCCGACAGCGTTGATCTTGACCCGTCAAAGTGTGCCGGTACTTCATGGCAGCAGCGCTGAAGCGGTTGCTAGAGGCGGTTATGTGCTGCACGAACCCGACAATGCACAGTTGACTCTGGTAGCGACAGGCAGCGAGGTTTCTGTCTGCTGTGAAGCCGCCGAGATTCTCGCTGGCGACCGTGTTACGGCACGAGTGGTTTCTTTGCCGTCATGGGAACTATTCGCCGAGCAAACCCGAAGCGAGCAGAACCGGGTTCTGCGGCCAGATCTGCCGTCGCTGGCGGTTGAGGCAGGTATCACTTTGGGCTGGCAGCGCTGGTGCAGTGACGTATTAGGTATTGACCGTTTTGGTGCTTCAGCGCCTGGCCCGACAGTAATGGAAAAACTCGGTATCTCTGCTGTCAACGTCGCCGCAAAAGCTCGAAACTTGCTGCAACAGCAAACCGCGAATACATGAAGAAAGCCGAAACTATGCACAACGACTCCCAACGTCTCACACTAACTATCACAAGACATATCACACGATGCATCACGCATCAATCGACACGAAAGCAATCTTTTAGCATGACTCTTCTAGCATGGCTGAATTAGCATGACCGACAACTCACGCCTGCATGATCTTTTTCGACTCTGCGGTCAGAGCCCTTGGCTTGACAACATCCGCAGAGGCTGGACTACCGACGGCGAGCTGCAAAGCTGGGTTGACCGAGGTGTCCGAGGTTTGACCTCCAACCCGTCAATTTTTCAGAAAGCCATCTCTTCATCATCTGATTACGACGACGAGTTCCGTCAGTGCATCAGCATTGGTCTTGATGTTGAGGCCGCCTACTGGCAGCTGGTCAGTTCCGACATTTCAGCTGCTGCCCAAATACTGCGGGGTGTCTATGACGAGTCCAACGGCCTTGACGGCTACGTATCGGTGGAGGTTGCGCCAGAGTTAGCCCGCAACTCTGAAGCCACCGCACAAGCCGCCAGAGCCCTCCACAAGCGGCTAGCGCTGCCGAACTTGTATGTGAAAATCCCGGCAACTGTTGAAGGCTTAATGCCAATCACAGCAATGATCGCTGAGGGCATCAGCATCAACGTCACCTTGATATTCGGCGTTGAGCGTTACCTTGAGGTTGCCGATGCCTACATGTCGGGGCTTGAGCAGCATTCGGGTGACCTGTCGAAAGTGTCGAGCGTGGCATCGTTTTTTATTTCACGCATCGACACCGAAGTTGATGCACGCCTCGCCGAGATCGCCACCGATGACGCGCTGCGGCTTCGCGGTCGAGCCGCTATCGCCAACGCAAGAGTCGCCTATGGGCATTTCTGTCGCCTGCTCAAGGAGCCTCGCTGGCAAGCGTTAGCCGCCAGAGGTGCTCGTCCTCAGCGATTGTTGTGGGCCAGCACCTCTACCAAGAACCCCAGCTACCCCGACACGCTCTACGTTGACGAACTGATCGGTGCCAACACTGTCAACACTTTGCCTGACTCGACTTTGGGAGCATTTGCAGATCACGGCACAGTCACCGACACTCTCAGCGCAGGCACAGCTGAAGCCGCAGCAACTTTGCAACGCATAGACGAGGTAGGCGTGAACCTAAAAGATGTCACCAACCGTCTTGAGGAAGAAGGCCTGGCCGCCTTCTCAAAAAGCTTCGACGAGTTGCTGGACGTGCTCAACGTGAAGGCCGCCGAACTCCAAGCTGGCGCTCCTAGCTAGTTTGAGCGGCTGCGGCCATGCTGGCAGTGCTTTCAATGCTGTCAATGCTGACGATGCTGTTGCGACACTCGGCGTAACGCTGTCTGACTTTTGCGCCCTCAGATCGTTGTGGCGGTTCGATCCAGCGGCCTTCGCCGAGCTTCCAAGCCGCAGCTGTTTCGATGAGGCTTTGCTCTCCAGAGATAGCAGCAGCTTGCACAGCAGCACCCAAAGCAACCGTTTCGTCGTGATCGGGAACGATGATTGCTTGACCATGCAACACTGCTGCACGCCTCTGGTATGCCACAGAGCGTGCTCCGCCACCTATCAGATAGAGATTCCCGTTGGTTTTGACCCCAGCGTTGCTGAGAGCGTCAATCCCATCTAGCAGGCCACAAAGAACACCGTCATGGGCTGCTAGTGCTAGCTGCTGACGGGTGGTGTCGTTGCGCAGCCCGAACAGATGCCCAGAGGCATCAGGTAGATCGGGTGTGCGCTCTCCGTCAAAGTAAGGCACTAGCACTGGGGCATCAGCACTATTAGACGCAGCCAGCGCCAAGTCTGCGAACTCTTCTGGGCTAACCCCCAGCCACCGCGCGACCGTATCAGTGACTCGCGTGGCGTTGAGTGTGCATACCAGCGGCAAGAAACCGCCAGATGCATCAGCGAAACCCGCAACCGCACCCGAAGGATCACAAGTCGGGGTTCGCGACACGCAGTAGGCGGTGCCTGACGTGCCCAACGAGATCACCATGTCACCTGGTTTGAGCCCTAGTCCCAGAGCCGCGGCCATGTTGTCGCCTGTGCCGGGACCCACCAGCACGGAGTCACTGAGTCCCAGTTCGGCCGCAGCCGAGGGTGTCAGTGTTCCGGCAGCTTCATCGGGTTGCAGCACCTGCGGTAACCGCTGCGCCCACGCAGCTAGGTCTCTAGCATTTTGGTCTCCCGAAGCATCCCCAACGGAAGCGGCGGCAACGTCCCTAACGAAAGCAGAATCATAATCAGCGCTCACCGCCAAGCTCAGCAGATCGAATGCCCACTCGTTGCGAGCCGGATCGAACCAGCCGGTGCCTGAAGCATCACCCCGATCGGTGACATGACGATCCGAGAGCCGCCAAGTAAGCCAGTCATGGGGAAGCATGATCCGAGCGATCCGGTCAGCAGAATGCGGCTCATTCTCCAGCACCCAAGCCAGTTTGGAGATAGTGAACGATGCCAACGGCACCGAACCGCAGCGCTCAGCCCATCGTTGAGGACTGAGGCGCTCCACTAGCGCAGCAGCTTGTGATGCTGATGTGGTGTCATTCCAAAGCTTGACCGGACGTAGCACTGCGTCGTATTGATCCAACAACACCAAACCGTGCTGCTGTGCAGCCACGCTGATAGCCACCACCTGCGCCTTGATCTCGTCGCTGAACTGAGCGAAGCAAGCCGTCAATGCTTGCCACCAAGTCAGGGGCAACTGCTCGCTGACGGGAGGATCCCAGCAGGCATGGTCATGAGCGGCCGTGGCGCTAGCCAGCAGCTGTCCGCTGTTGCGCTCACGCAGTTCGACTTTGGTCGACTGGGTGGATGAGTCCACCCCCGCAACCAACTCCATCAAAGGGCTGCGTTCCAGATCATGCGGTTCACTTCGTTCTCTAGCTGCTCCTGACGACCCGACACCGGTTGCGGGTCTAAGCGGTTAGCTACTGCTTGGTCTGCCAAAGCAGCAAGATCAGCATCGCCGTTCATGATCCAGTTCCCTAGATCAGATTCCCAGCCCGAATAACGCTGCTGACGGGCTCGCTCAAGACCACCATCGGTCAGCATTGTCTCAGCTACTAGTAGCGAGCGAGCCAAAGTGTCTATACCGCCGATGTGCCCCCAGAACAGGTCGTCGCGAGCCAGGCTCTGGCGTCGCAGTTTGGTATCGAAATTGAAGCCACCAGTTGAGAAGCCGCCAGCACGCACTATCTCATAAAGAGCTAGCGACAGGTCATCCACCGAGTTGGGGAACTGATCTGTGTCCCATCCATTCTGGGGATCTCCTCGGTTGGCATCCACACTGCCGAAAATGCCGTTATCTAGCGCATAAGCCACTTCGTGATGAAATGAATGCCCCGACAAGGTGGCGTGGTTCACTTCAATGTTGACTTTGTATTCATCGGTGAGGTCGTAGCGCTCTAGGAACCCGTGAACAGAAGCGCAGTCGTAGTCGTATTGATGTTTGGTGGGCTCCTGAGGCTTAGGTTCAAGCAGCAGCGTGCCGCCAAAGCCGATCTTGTGCTTGTGTTCGGCTACCAAAGTCAGAAAACGTGCGAGTTGGTCAGCTTCTTGGCGCAGGCGAGTGTTGAGCAGAGTCTCATAGCCTTCCCTGCCGCCCCACAGCACATAGTTAGCTCCGTCAAGGCGGTGGGTGGCTTCAAGCATGTGACACACCTGTGCCGCAGCATGAGCGAACACTTCTGGGTCGGGGTTGGTGGCCGCTCCAGCGGCGTAGCGGGGATGGCTGAACAGGTTTGCTGTGCCCCACAACAAGCGCACTCCGGTGTCTTCCATCTTGGAACTGGCTCGTTCCACCATGGCATCAAGATTGGTTTTGCTTTCAGCTAAGTCAGCGCCTTCAGGTGCCATGTCCACATCATGGAAACAGAAAAACGGTGTGCCGAGCTTCTGAAAAAACTCAAAGGCAGCGTCCTGCTTGGCACGGGCTGCGGCCATCGGATCTTGTCCAGGTATCAGCCAGGGACGATCAAAGGTGCCATGCCCAAAAACGTCGCTACCTGCCCAGTTGAAGCTGTGCCAATAGCAAACCGCGATACGCAGGATGTCCTCCATGCGTCGCCCCATCACCATCCGATCTGGGTGATAAACCTGATAAGCCAAGCGCTCGGGTGTCGAATCATGGCCAGCGAAAGGCACTGGCTCGGCAACAGTGTCAAAAAATTCGGTCACGGCAAGCCTCACTCAACTTCGATAGCGGTTCTTGATGGCGGTTCTTCAGCGGCGGTTCAGCCATTATGCATGAGCCATTATGCATGAGTCATTATGCACCCAACGGCGCGAAGCCGCTCGGCTCAGCAACAAACTAAGCAACAACCGGAGAAAAATTCAACGCAGTTGTGAGCCGTATCTGTGTCTGGGCTCATACCCTACGTCGGCGATGGCATGTCAAGCTGAAGCAAGTGCGAAGCCTTCTCCACGGATCGTCGTGCGCGGGCTAAGCGTTTCTCGGTTTCGGAAGCTTTCTTCGCCCCAGCTTCAAGAGCGCCTCTCAGGCTTTGATATTCCAGATCAGCCAACTCTTCAGCTATGCCAGAAAGCTGCTCCGACAGTGCCGAGCACCGCGGAATCAGCTCCGAAATGTATTGAAGATTATCAGACATGATTGACACTATAGCCGCTTGCGCTGACTTTGTCGTGACTGCTGCCGAGATTGCTGCAAAGACGGCACCGCTGCCAGGATTGCAAAGTAAGTAATGCGGCCGCTGACCTTGACACTGCGGCAGGCACGAAACCCGCGCCTTTTGGCCGCCTCGGCGGCTACCGGCGTGCTCGTAGCGCTTTTGGTTGCTGCTTTCGAGACTTTGGCTCTGCACTTAGTGTTGGAGCGAGTTCTTGAGCAGCATCTGGCACTTCTGGCTTTGGCACCAGTGGCGGGCATCATCTTGTCGAAGTTGGTGTTGCGCACTGTCGGTGGCAGCACCTCGGGTTCTACTTCCGACGAATACATTCGCGCCTTCCACGAACGTCAGCCGTCAATCCCTTTCAGGTTCCTACCCGCCAAACTGCTAGCTGGCATAGCCACCATCGGCTCAGGCGGCGCTGTCGGCCTTGAGGGCCCTTCAATCTACGCAGGCTCCTCGGTGGGCTTGTTCGTGCATGAACGCCTCGGACGTTTCTTTCGTCGTGATGAGGCCCGGCTTCTGCTTACTGCTGGTGCCGCTGCCGGGGTCGCAGCAGTTTTCAAAGCTCCCGCCACGGGAGTGATCTTCGCCATAGAAGCCCCCTACCGCGATGATGTCACCCCACAAGCCTTGCTTCCATCGTTGATCGCCTCAGCCGCCAGCTATTTCACCTTCGTATTCCTAGTGGGAAGCACTCCAGTTGTGCCTTTCCTCGGCGAAGGCCCCGTGTCTGACAGCGGCGCGGCTGCCATTCTTGACGTGCAGATCGGGGACCTGCTTGGAGCTCTGGTGCTGGGAATCGCTGCCGGTTTGGGAGGCCGCGGCTTCGCCACGCTGGTGCGGCGCACCAAGCGAGCTGCTCAAACGATCGCTTGGCACAAACGGGCAGCGGCTGCTGCTGTGGCGCTGGCAGCTTTGACTCTGCTAGCCGACATGGCTTTCGGTGAGGTACTCAGCCTCGGACCAGGCACCAGGGCAATGGAATGGGTAGTGCAGCAGGATGCCTTGGAGTTGATTGCGCTGCTGTTTGGGATCAGGGTCGCAGCAACTTTGGCGACGCTTCTAGGAGACGGCGTGGGCGGGGTGTTCATTCCGCTTGCCACGCTGGGAGTGATCGTAGGACAGTTCGTGGGCGTGGCGCTTGACACCACATACACCGGCCTTTATGCCACGCTGGGTTTGGCGGCTTTTTTGGGTGCCGGTTACCGAGCTCCGATCGCTGCGGTGATGTTCGTAGCCGAATCCACTGGTGCAGCCGCGTTCGTGGTGCCTGCTCTGGTGGCTGCTGCGGTTAGCCAGGTGGTGGCCGGTCCGGCATCAGTGGCCGAATATCAACTATCAAAACGGCTCGGCCATCTAGAGCAGCGTTTCACTCTGCCGTTGAGTTCGATTCTCACCACCGATGTGTTGACGGTGCCTCCCGATGCCACAGTGTCGGATTTTGTTTACATGCATGTGCTGGGACGGCGTGAGCGGGTGGTGCCGGTGGTAGAAGGCAGCACCTATCTGGGCATGGCTCAGCTTTCTGAGCTGTCCTCAGTGGAGCGCGACCAATGGGAAACAACCACTGTGGGATCAATGATGACGACAGGCCTTCCAGCCGGTTCGCCGTCGTGGACAGTACGCGACGCCGTAGTGGCGATGGAAGCCGCCGATGTCGAAGTGCTGGCAGTGACTGACAGCACTGGCAGCTTCATCGGCGTGGTCACCGAAGACGACGTGGTTCGCCTCGGTGAGATACTCGAAGAAACCGAAGGCCAGAACTAGTCGTCTCTGTGCTAATCGTCGTGCTAGTTCTCGTCTGTGTTAGTTCTCGCTAGTCGTCGTCTGTTGAGACGCTGGCTTCGGCTCGCTCAGACTCGGCGAACTCTTCAGCCCAAGAGGCGTGCTCTGGCTTCACATAGTCGTCGGGTTCGTTGAAGGATTCGATCAGCCCCTCAAGGTCGTCCACCTGCGAGCGCTTGAACTTGCGGGCTTCCTCATACCTTCGGTGTCGCCCTTTTTTCACAGTCCAACTCCCGTGGTCATCGGTTTCCCAGAACGCTTAATCTAGCGTCTGAAACCACCAAAGCCACCCTGCACATTCAACCGGCGTGATCAATCTGCACAGCCAACCAGCACAGCCAACCAGCGCGATAAACCTGCACAATCACCCGGCACAGTCACCGTGGCAGCGGCATCCGTGGCAGGGAATTTCAGTAAACCGGCTTGTGGCTGCGCTGTTCAAGCACGATCCTGCCGTTGTCAAAAGCCAGAGCCGCTTCGCCTGCTACCAGCTTCTGTAGCGGCTCGCCGATCATCTCCGAGCGCCAACCGTGTGCCAGCCGTGCATCCGCGTCGCTACGGATCAGCGCCTCAATGTCGGCGCGTGTGGCCAGCAACGACGGTTCGATTTTGTGATCCCGAGAGAGTTGGTTGACCCACGCCGTCACTAGCCCTACCGCCGGGCGCAGACGATCTACTACTTCGGAGCGCGCTTCACGCTTGGGTGGCGGTCGCCACGTCGACTCCAAGCCTTCAACGACCGCCTCGAGTATGGCTTTACCAAGCCGACCACGAGCTATGCCCTCACCAACACCACGCGCCTCAGCCAGCTGCTTGATTGTCCGAGGTGCAATCTGCGCGATCGACACTAACGCCATATCCGATAGCACATGACGCACTGGATGATTGATCTCCGCGGCACGCTGCTCACGCCATTTTGCTAGTTCACGCACCACAGGCAGGTCACGTCGGCGCAGATGTTTCGCTTCTTTGAGCCGTGTCCAAGCATCCTCAGGCTTTGGCCGCGCCTGGTTGCGCTGCAACAGCAACTCGAACTCCGTTTCAGCCCATTCACTGCGGCCCAACTGTTCTAGGCGGGTCGAGAGCTTTTCGTGGATTTCCAGTAAATGCATCACATCACCCGCCGCGTAAGCAAGCTGCGAAGCTTTGAGCGGGCGCACCAGCCAATCAGTAAGCCGTGGGCCTTTGGGCGGCTTCCAACCGATCTCGCTTTCGTAGAGCGCCGACAATGCTGGCGTGCCCAAACCCAGAAAACCTGCCGCGATCTGAGTGTCAAAAATTCGCTTCGGAGCGATGCCACAGCAGTCCTCAAGCACTTCCAGATCCTGTAACGCAGCGTGAGCCACCATCAATCCGCCTGCTTGGAAAACCTCGGCCAGCGCTTTCACGTCCACCGCTAAGGGATCAACCAGCACTAGATCACCAGGCCAAGCGATCTGTATCAACGCCACCTGCGGCCTGTAGGTGCGCTCACGGTGAAATTCGGTGTCGAGGGCATAGCGCGGTTCGGCCTTCAACGCCTTTACTACAGCTTTGAAATCAGCGGTGGAGTCGACATAGCGGTAAGGCTTCGGTTTCGCTGGATTCCCCGGATTTGCTGTCTTAGCCAACTTTGCCAGATTTGCTGGATTAGCCATGCGTCAAGACAGATCTTCGGGCCGGTCGGCATCATCGAACCAGCCTGACCCAGGCACTTCAACAGTGACGGTCCGAAGCCTCCGTGCAGCTTCACGAGGTGCTCTCACACCTTCAGAGAACGCAGCCGACAAAGTCTCGCGGCAACTGCTGAGCCAGAGAGCGTGCATCCATTGAGGTTCGCCGTCGCCTAGCGGCACTATCAACTCTGCTTTCTTCAGTTTTGCTTTCTCTAGTTTCTCCAGCTCTGTTTTCTCTAGTTCTGCTTTCTCCGCGTGTGTTTCAGCACAGTTAGTTTCAGCACAGTCCGCGGCAAAGCTTTCGAGCAGACATCTGATCGCCGCTGCGTCTGGTGTCATTACATCACAGGGCAGAGTCACCACCGCAGCGGTCGTCTGGGAACTACCTGCTGCGCCGGTTTCGTGAAGATGCCGCAGCACGGTGATTACCGCACCCAGCGGCCCTTCGCCGGGATGATCGTCTGCCAGAGTCGCTAATCCCAGTTGTTTGAGGCGAGGTTCGTCGCCTCCCACCACCACCGTTGGTTGAGCCCCGGCTTCTTGCAGCGTTCGTGCTGCTCGAAGCACCATCGGCTCACCATCTACAGCAATGAAGGCTTTGTCGGTGCCCATCCGCGAACTCTCTCCGCCAGCCAGCACCGCACCCATGCAGCCGTAGCTGCGGGGTTTATTCACCAGAGAAGTCAGACGGCGGCCACTCAGGATCAAGTTGCAGCAAAAACACCGCGCAGCGTTGCGCTTCGTCGTCTTCGCCAATGGCGATTGCTAGGCGCTGCAAGCCGCTCAGTGAGCGCAAGAACCCGCGGTTTGTTTGATGACACCAGCGAACATAGCCCGACCCACGCCAGCCGCTGGCACGTAAACGATCAAGTCCTCGGTGATATCCGGCTCTGAAGGCAGCGTAAGCGAGCGCCGAGGTGACTTCGCTCGCCTCAAGGTGTTCACCTAGAGTTGCCCAGGCTTCCAGACATTTCGGCCAGCGCGCGCAAACCGACCCGAAAGCTTCCAGCAGGTCGTTGCTTGTTGCCGCTTCGCGCAATGCAGCCAAAGCTTCTTCAGGTTCAGGCGGCAACACTGTCTCGGGCGGGCCGTGAGAAAGCAAAGAAATCGGGTCATTCATCGCTAAGCAGCCTAGTTGTCATTTCACAAGAGCTTGACGCTTGCTTTCAGCGCAGGCGCTCTGCAACAACAGTGTCAGTCAGTGTCAATGGGTGCCAGTAATCGTATGAACTGCTTCGCCGATATCCGAAAATCTCCTCACCCGCGCCGACGTGACTGTTGAGGTGGACACTGTTGCGTTGGGCACTGTTGAGGTGGCTACTGTTGAGAGGTGCCTCCTAACGGATACAGCGATGAGGCTCTGGCTGAGATGATGGCTAGCCCAGAGTCTGACCTTGTTGAGCGAAAACGCTCACTGTCGAATTCTTCAGCTACCAAGATTTTGAGAAGCATTTGCGCCTTCGCCAATGATCTCAGTGGCCACGGGCAGCCCGGCGTGATTTTTGTAGGCGTTGAGGACGACGGTCGCTGCGCTGGCACGAAGATTGATGACGAGCTTCTCAAGCGTCTTGCTGATATGCGAGACCACGGCGAACTGCTGCCACGGCCTTCAATGGATGTGCAGCGACGCACCCTCAACGGCTGCGATATAGCGGTTGTGATCGTGCAACCCTCTCCCTATCCACCGGTTCGTTACCAAGGCCGCGTCTGGGTGCGGGTCGGGCCTACTGTGCGTGCTGCTAATGCTGGTGACGAACAGCGCCTCGCTGAACGTCGGCGCACCCTAGACTTGCCATTCGATCTGAGACCTGCAAACGGAGCAACCCTCAACGACATTGACGTTGACCACATCAGGCACCGCTATTTGCCGAGAGCGGTCTCTGCCGAGGTTCTAGCCGATAACCAACGTCCGCTGAAAGATCAGTTGCGCTCTTTGCGCCTCATGAGCGGCGACACTCCCACTAACGGGGCGATGCTGGCTTTCGGTCGTGAAGCCCAGCATTGGCTACCAGAGTCGTGGGTTCAGTTCGTGCGCTTCGACGGCGACGATATAACCGATCCACCCAAGGATTCTCAAGCCCTAACCGGTCGCCTTGAGGACATCCTCCAAGCTCTCAGCAAGCTTGTGAAGCTCAACTTGAGCACACGACTGGACATCACTTCAGGCTCTCGAGAGCAACGGTTCCCCGATTATCCGGTTGAGGCACTGCATCAGCTTGCCTACAACGCGGTGATGCATCGCAGTTACGAAGGCACGCACTCCCCCTCGCGCCTTTACTGGTACTCGCAACGCGTCGAAATAGAGAGCCCTGGTGGCTTGTTTGGCGCAGTCACTGCCGAGACACTTCTGAAGGGTGCCACCGCCTACCGCAACCTGTTGATCGCTGAGATCATGGCAAACCTCGGATTCGCTCAACGATTCGGCTACGGCATACCGTCGGCTATGCGAGCTCTGCAAGAAAATGGCAATCCTGATCCGGAATTCCAGGTTGAAGACTCTCGTTTTCGGGTGATTGTGAGAGCATCTGAGCGATGACCACTGTTGCCTTCTTCAACAACAAAGGTGGTGTCGGCAAGACATCGCTCGTGTATCACTTGGCGTGGATGTATGCCGATCTCGGAGTGGGCGTGATCGCAGCGGATCTTGATCCGCAAGCCAATCTGACCAGTATGTTCCTCGACGACTATCAAGCTGAAGAACTGTGGTCGCCCGAACCTCCCCGCAAAACAATTCAGGGTGCTCTTATGCCGCTAATGCAAGGCACCGGCGATATAGCTGCTCCCGAGATGGTCAATCCCAGTCCCCCTCTTGGGCTTGTGGCAGGAGATCTCGCACTATCAAGCGCCGAGGACGAGTTCTCTAGTCAATGGCCGCAGTGTCTAGACGGGAACGAACGCGGCTTCCGGGTGATCACATCTTTCAGCCGAGTGCTGCAGCGAGCAAGAGAACAAGCTGAGGCTGATCTTGTGCTAATTGATGTCGGCCCTAACCTCGGTGCCATTAACCGAGCTGCATTGATCGCTGCTGATTTCGTGGTAACTCCCCTGGCCCCCGATCTGTTTTCGCTTCAGGGGCTCCGCAACCTCGGTCCGACCCTTCGCAGCTGGCGCAAACAATGGCAGTCACGCCTAGAGCGAGCAACAGAACTAACAGGGTTGAAGGGTCTTGACTTGCCTAGCGGTGCCATGAAACCGATCGGCTATGTGGTAATGCAGCACGCCGTCCGTCTTGATCGTCCGATAAAGGCATACGCACGATGGATGGAAGCAATACCTGAAGAGTATCGCAACTCGGTTGTTGGTCAGGCTGCTAAAAGCGGCGCGTCATCAGGCTCTATCCCATTATCAGACTCTGATGAGCATTGCCTGGCCACGCTCAAGCATTTTCGGAGTCTCATGCCTTATGCACAAGAGGCCCGCAAGCCGATGTTCAAACTAACTGCCGCTGACGGCGCACTCGGCGGACACGTCAACGCAGTCCAAGACTGCTACTGGGATTTTCGCAGTTTGGCATGTGAAATAGCGAAACGCTGCTCTGTGCCTTGCCCTCAGCTGTGATCTGATGGCGGCTCTGTGCCGGTGAGTCACAGTTTCTACCGGCTTCTACCGGCGGGCTGTTTTTGCTCCAGCGGGCGGGGTCATCAGCATGTAGCGGGCAATGATCTTGAATAATTGATCAAGTGCTGAGCGAATGGATTGACGGAGCGCAACTGGCAGACATTGTTGTCGCTGCAATTGCTGTGGTGCTGTTGCTCACCCTGGTGTTGATCCGTGTAGCGCGACGGATATTGCTGCGGATGCTGCTGATAGCAGTGATCGCAGCTTCGGCTGTGGCACTTGCGGCTGTATTACTAACTTGGCAAGGCAGCGAACTATGGGACGCGTTCTAGGCGCAGCACGTTGGCGCTGCGTGAGCGGTTGTCGGCACCAGCCAGCACCGCCACTATCTCACCAGAACGCACATAGTCGCGTTCTCGCGCTACTGTCACCGCTTGGCGGACCATCTCGTCGTTGGAGCCACGATCTTTCACCAACACAGGAGTGGTGCCCCAGCTCAGCGTGAGCTGCTGAGTAGTGCGCTCATTGTGTGACATCCCGATAATGCGAGCCTGAGGCCTGAAGCGTGCCATTGACCGCACCGTGAATCCGGTGCCCGAAATAGCCAGAATTGTTGAGACCCCGAGTTCGCCCGCCGCTCTCCAGGCTGCCATGGTCATAGCGTCGGTGATTGCCGTGGCATCATGGCTTGAGTCGGTCATGCGCAGCTCTGCGAGACGCTCCGCCCAGCTTTCGTAATCGAATTCTTCGTCAGCTCGCTGAGCGATCCGGTTCATGGTGCGCACCACATTGGCCGGGTCGGCACCCACTGCGGTTTCACCTGAGAGCATCAAAGCAGAGGAGCCATCGAACACGGCGTTGGCCACATCCGACGCTTCGGCTCGGGTGGGTGACGGGCGCGTCACCATTGACTCCAACATCTGCGTAGCGGTAATCACTGGACACCCACGAGCGATGCATTGCTGAATGATCTGCTTTTGGAGATGCGGTAGTTCTTCGATGCTGCATTCGCTGCCTAGATCGCCGCGAGCCACCATTACCGAGCCGGCAGCGTCAATGATCCCTGGCAGGTTCTGCACGGCTGCTCGGGTCTCGATCTTGGCGCAAAGCAGCGGCCCGCGTGGATGAGGTTCAGTACCGACACGGCGAATGTCATGAGCTGAACGCACGAACGAGATCGCCACCATGTCTACGCCGAGATCCGTGAACGCATCCAAAGCCACGAAATCGGCTGGGGTGGGTGTAGAGATCCGTAGGCGGTCGGCAGGAATATGCACACCAGGACAACCTGACAGCAAGCCGCCGTGAACGACACGCACCTTGAGACGATCTCCGCCTTTGTCGGCCACGTTGAGCATCACCCGACCGTCGCCCATGTCCAGCGTGTCGCCCACCAGAACATCCTCAAGCAGACCCTCATAGTCGACTTCGATGACGTTTTCGGTGGAACTGCTTGAGCCGACCACCATCTCCACGGTGGTGTCGGCATGGAACGTTACGGCCGTGTCGCCGAAACTGGCGGCACGAACTTTAGGGCCGGGGAGATCCACCAAGATTCCTACAGGCCGACCGACTTCGGCTGAGACTTTGCGGATTCGCTGATAACGCTCAATCGCCTCATCAAGAGTGCCGTGCGCTAAGCCGATGCGGGCCACATCCATGCCTGCGGCCATCATTTCAGCCAGCGTGGATTCGCTTTCGCTGGCTGGTCCTATGGTGGCGACGATTTTGGTTCGACGTTGCATGGCTTCAGGCTACAAGCGCCGCTGCGGTACCTGTGGATAAATGGCTGCTGAGCTTGAAGCAGCAAAAAGTCAAGCTGGAACTCGAGCCTTGACGCGACGGAGCCCCGAGTAGCCTCACGACTTTCGCCGCTCAACTTCTCGGGGCTCCGCTTGCACCCGCTTCGGCCGCATATTCCTAGGGGATTATGCGACACTGTTTGAAGCAGATTCCCAGCAGCCAAAACAACCTGTGAAGATCATCTTGACCGAGGGGGCTGCCCTTAGCGGACCGCCATTGAGGTTCCTTACCTAACTCGGAGCCTAAGCCCCAGGTTCGGTGCGGCACCTTTGTGGCTGCTCGCTTCGGACGTTGAGCATTATGGAGACAGCAAAGGCCTGTGTCAACCCGAAAACGCGAAATCCCCATCAAAATCAAGAGTACCGCTGAGAAATCCCCAGTTATTTTTAGTCATCCCCAGGCTCTATGAAGTTATACCCAGCTATAGCCATAGCTATGCCCAGCTATAGCCACAGCCAAGCCGAAGCTGCAACATCAACTGGCACCAGCCGCGCGAGACAAACTGCGCGAAACAAACTGCGCGAGACAAGTTGCACGAGAGAAAAAGATTCAAAGCGCACTTCGGCAACCCCAAGTGCCGTAAGGATTGCAAGTGCCTTCAGGACTGCCAGTGACCCCGCTTGATCATCACTTCGCGCAACACCGAGGGCCGGTCGGTCATGATTCCGTCCACACCCATGTCCAGCAGTCGCTGCATTTCGGCTGCCGAGTCGATGGTCCAAACATGTACTGCTACACCTAGCCACTTTGCCGCAGCCAAAAACTTGGGGCGCACCACTGGCAGTCCTCGGAGCTTTACCGGCACTTGTGCAACTTGAAAGTCGAATGATCCTGCGAACGATTTCGGCTGCGGCAGGCGCGCCAAAGCACCGGCGGTAATAAGCCGTGCGACCCCGCGAGGCCCGGCGCCAGTGCAGAGATGCCCCTCAATCCGGCTTCGCACCTGACGAGTGCGATAATCCGAGAACGAGCAAACGCATACTCGCTCCACAGCGCCGGTTCGCCTGATGACTTCCGCTAGAGGGCCGATTGCGGCATCGCTTTTGGGGTCAATATTGATCCTGGTGTGCGGCAGTTCTTCGAGCAGTTCGTCTAGGCGCATAATCGGATCGGTGCCAGCTACCAGAGCCTGCTTCACTTGGTGCCAGTCAAGATCGGCGATAGCACCACGAGCATCGGTCACCCGGTCGAGGGTGCTGTCGTGAAACGCCACCGCAACTCCGTCGGAGGTGGCATGCACATCGGTCTCAATATGTGTGAACCCCAGATCCACAGCATGACGAAAAGCTCGCAGCGTGTTCTCAGGGAACTCTTCAGCCCCGCCGCGGTGCGCGAAAGCAATAGGACCGTCAACATCTAAATACGGGTGAATCGCCATGATTATTTCCTGTCGGCTCGGAACTCTTTAAACTCTGTACGCAAACTTGTGAGTTAAAAAGAACAAAAGAGGGCTAAAAAAATTAAGTGACAAGTCTCAGGAACAAGTCTCACAAGCAAGTTTCAAAAGCAGGCATTGAGCTTCAGGAATATCAGAAATATCAAAAAATATCAAAAGTAAATAATCTCTGAAGCGCGTTCAGCCACTTCGTCGAGGTCTCCTGTCCAAGCCTGACTTGACAAATACTTCCAGCCGCCGTCACACACAATGAAAACCACCGTGCCGGACATGATGCGTTCGGCCACCCGCACCGCTCCCGCCAAAGTGGCGCCCGAAGAAATCCCCGCAAAAATCCCTGCATCAGCCAGCCTGCGGGTGTATTCCACAGACTCGCGTGGTCGCACGATGCGCTTGCCGTCTAGCAAGTCCACTCCTCCCCATTTCTCATAAACCGGCGGAATGAAGCCGTCGTCAAGGTTGCGGAGTCCGTCAACCATCTCCCCCGCTGGTGGCTCCACAGCAAATACTTGGATTTCGGGATGCACTTCTTTGAGATAAGTTCCCACACCCATTAACGTGCCGCTAGTGCCTAAACCGCCCACAAAATGAGTTACATCAGGAACATCTCTTAGTATCTCTGGCCCGGTGGTTTCGTAATGCACCCGAGGGTTGGCTTCGTTGCCGTACTGATACAAGAACACCCATTCGGGATGCTCTAGCGCCATCTGCTGTGCCAGACGCACTGCGCCGTTGGACCCTTCAGTTCCAGGCGAGAACACAATCTGAGCACCGAACACTTCCAGCATGGCTCGTCGCTCTGGTGAAGTGTTCTCGGGCATCACTACCGTGATCGGATAGCCGCGTATGCGGGAGATCATCGCCAGCGAGATTCCGGTGTTGCCCGACGAGGGCTCCAAAATCTGCTTGCCTGGGCCGAGAGTGCCGTCGGCTTCGGCTTCTAGCACCATCGCTTTGGCGGTGCGGTCTTTCACAGATCCAGTGGGGTTGGCGCTTTCAAGTTTGGCTAGTAGCCGCACTGCTGGATTAGGGCTCAGCTGTGAAACATCCACTGTCGGCGTGTTGCCGATCAGGTCCAGCGCATCTTGCTTGACGGTCATCACTGATCCTGCTTTCCTGCTGATCCTGTTTCTCTGATTTACGGCTCGATCGCTTTAGGTCTGGATGGCTGGTTGGAATGCTGGCTGGTCTGATTCCCAGTCCACACCCGTTCCCGGTAGATACCCGAATCAAGCTAATCCCGAGTGACCCGCTCAGGATTATACCGGTGAGCCAACAGCGCTGCGGCGGGCAAAGTCAGTGTGCATAACAAAGCCATCGTCGCCAGAGACCAGGCATACGCCGACCCTAAGGCATCGGCCACTGCGGCATCAACCACCACATCAGAGTCGCCTAACAGGTCACGCACAAGTTCGGTGTCGCCAGTGCGGCGATCCACAGCCCAGAAGATCACAAGTCCAGCCAAAGAAGCCCCGTAAGCGAACCCCAGCGAACGCAGAAAATGATGCGCCGAACTGATCCGGCCCATTTCGCGAGGCTCAGCGCGGCCTTGCAAAAGCGCCATGCTTGACGTGCTGATGGTGCCAATACCCCAGCCAATGCAGGCGAACATCGTCAAAACCACCACTACGGGTGCTTCGACACCCACTGCGAAAGTCGCCGAAATCGCTGCGGTTGAGATAATGACAGCGCCGATCAGCGACACAGTCGTCGCATGTAGGCGCTGCTGCATAGCACCCGATACCCATGATGCTGTTGACCAGCCCAAAGTCGGCCAAAGCACCGCGAAAGCCGCGAAAGCAGCCGATGAGCCTCGCCCGGCTTTCAAATACAGCGGCAGAAAAACTCCAGCGCCGGTGCCGCCAGCCATCGTCAGAGCGCCCAGCAGATGGATGTTGCGCCACTGCCCGCCCACAATATGACTGAGACGCACCACCGGTGCCGCGGCGCGTTTAGCGTGACGCGCATAGCCGATGCATAGCACTGCCGCTGCTACCAGCAGTCCACCGCTGTACCAACTCACTCCCGATGTAGCCAAAAGCAGCGACACTGTTAGAGCGCTCAAAGTCGCTAGACCTCGCCGGTCAAGCGGGTCAGCCGCGGCCTGATGAACCTGCGATGGCAATCGTCGCCAACCCACTGTGGCTGCTGCAACGGCCACGGGAAGATTGCAGGCGAACACGGCTCGCCAGCCGAGAGTGCTCACCAGTACAGCAGCCAGCGCCGGGCCGCCGATGCCCATCACTCCCCACACCGACGAGAACATTGCATAAGCCCAAGGACGTACCGCTTCGTCGTAGATCAAACCGATACAAGCGAACGCAGTGCCGATCAATGCACCGCCTCCTAGGCCTTGCAATATCCGTGCCGCTATCAGCAGTTCCATGGTGGGTGCCACCGCGCAAAGCGCAGAGGCGACCAGAAATGCCATCACCGTCACACGAAAGGCTCGCCGCGCTCCAGTGCCGTCAATGAACGGCCCTACTGCGAGCACGGCAATGGCGGCAGCCAGAAGTTCTGCCGTCACCACCCAGGGCAGCAACGCCACTCGGCCCAAATCGTCGCCGATGTCGGGCAGTGCTGCGGTTACTGAAAGGTTGTTGTAAGAGGCCATGGCCACGGTGCCGATTAGCGCTGCTGACACGGCCCGGTAGCGGGGGCCTAACAGCACTCGAACTCCGCTGCCTGTCACCACCTGAAACTATCGGCGTTGCGCTGCCGATAGAAATAACTTTATGCCTCAACAGCGGTCGAGCATGTCCACGCCAGGCGACACGCTTGGGCATGTGCCGTTAGTGCGTCAAGCGCCTGAACGCTTTGAAGGTGCTGAAGTCCGCGACGTTGTCTCTGCTGATGGTGTGCGCCTAAAACTGCGATGCTTTGATGGCGGCGAAGCAAGTCTGACAGGCAAAGCAAGCCGAACAGACCAGGTGTCGCCTGATCTGTTGATCTGTCACGCCACTGGATTTCACGCGTTGGCGTATCAACCCTTGGCGCAATATTTCACTGGACACTTTCGTGTTTGGGCGCTTGATTTCCGGGGTCACGGAGACTCCGACGAGAGCCCCAGCGGCAGATACTCATGGCATGACATGGGTGCTGACGTGACAGCGTGCGTGGCTGCTATCAACTCATCGCAGCTTTACGGCTTCGGTCATTCCATGGGTGGTGCGGCTCTTTTGCTGGCCGAACGTGCTGCGCCTGGCGCGTTCAAGGGCTTGTTCATGTATGAGCCGATCGTGTTGCCTAAAGAAGCTGCTTCTACCCCTGACAACAATCCTCTCGCAGCAGGGGCACGTAATCGGCGCGAAGTGTTCAACTCTCGTGCTGAGGCTTTGGCTCGTTATGCAAGTCGTCCTCCTTTGGGAGTGCTGCGCAGCGATGCCCTGGCTGCGTATGTCGAAGCCGGGTTCGTGGATCTACCCGATGGCCGTGTGCGGCTGGCTTGCTCAGCCGAAACCGAAGCACGCACCTTCGAAGCCAGCAACACTCTCACACCTCAGGAGATCACACATATTGATGTTGCGACTGTGGTGGCGGCGGGAACTGCTAGCAGCCATGCCACCAACCCTGCCGACTTTGCACCAATGGTGGCTGAGTCTCTGCCCCAAGGCACGCTTATGAGCTTCGAGGGTTTAGGGCATTTCGGGCCACTGGAAGCACCTGCTGTGGTGGCTAACCAAGCCATACGCGAACTGCTAGCAAACTCCTAAACCCACACTTTCTAGCCCACACTTTCTAAAGCCCACGACACAACTATCTTCAGGCACAACCATCTGCATCCCGCAGGTGGTAGTCGAGTATGACAGCAGCAGCCAGTGCGCTTAGGGCACAACCATCTGCACGACCACCGGCATCCCGCAGGGGCATCATCAAGCTGAAGCCATTCCCGCCGAGGCAGAAACTCGCATGAACACAAACCGCTAACCGTTCAAACCCTCAGCAGAGACAGGAGATCACACATATTGATGTTGCAACTGTGGTGGCGGCGGGAACTGCTAGCAGCCATGCCACCAACCCTGCCGACTTTGCACCAATGGTGGCTGAGTCTCTGCCCCAAGGCACGCTTGTGAGCTTCGAGGGTTTAGGGCATTTCGGGCCATTGGAAGCACCTGCTGTGGTGGCTAACCAAGCAATACGCGAACTGCTAGCAAACTCCTAAGCCCACACTTTCTAGCCCACGCTTTCTAAAGCCCACGGCACAACCATCTTCAGGCACAACCATCTGCATCCCGCAGGTGGTAGTCGAGTATGACAGCAGCAGCCAGTGCGCTTAGGGCACAACCATCTGCACGACCACCGGCATCCCGCAGGGGCATCATCAAGCTGAAGCCATTCCCGCCGAGGCAGAAACTCGCACGAACACAAACCGCTAACCGTTCAAACCCTCAGCTGAGACAGAATCGGCAGCGTCCACTAGCTACTAGCAACGGGCAAGCGCTACGTAGCGCTACGTTTAGTTCTGAGCACGAAGATCGGCCAGTGACTGTTACAGCGTCCTCTACATCTATCTGCGTGCCAGTGCTACCGCTGATAGACAGTCGACGAAACCACCAAAACCGCCCGCAGATGCAACACAACTAGCTGCGAGCCAATGCGACTGGCTGCTAGAACACAAACGAAGCCACCAAAGCCGCCCGCCGGAAAACTCCACTGCAACTAGCAGCAGACGAGTGCTACCTTCGGCGAACTCACCAGCGTCTTCGCCGGTTTGAGAGCAGCGTCCACTAGCTACTAGCAACGCGCGGATGCTCCTGCTACTGCAAGCGAACGGGCTCTTCGGTGACTTCGCCGTTGAGTATCCGAAACGACCGCAGCGATGCCTCGGCGTGACGCAGCGAAACGATCACAAAATGCCATGTGCCGAACGGGTCGAAGCGGGCTGCGTCAGCGATATCGGTCGGTGAGGGATAGTTGGTGGTTTGCGTGTGTGAGTGCATCACTCCCGTGACTTGCAGTCCCGCCTCGTCGGCTCGGCGCTCCACATCAAGCATCTCTTTGCCGTCAAGCATGTAGAGCTTCGACGATTCTGCCGTGTTACACATGGCATAGAACCGCTCGACACGGTCAGACCCAACAGTCGCAGCGAACAATCCGCAGGCCTCGTTAGGGAGTTCCGCAATAGCGTGAGCCACCATAGCGTTGTGCATCTCGGTGCTCATCTCCAGCATCGCTCACACCATAACGCCAAGCCCCCAGTGAGAGCACGCTGAAACCAGCCGAGGCTTACCCACACCTGCCTTGGGAATCCCCATAACGCCAAGGCACTCGTGAGAGCGATTGCAGCCGCTGCGCTTAGCGTCTGGGCGACTCTTGTGGGAAACCCATAAGGCCAAGGCACCAGTGAGAGCACGCTGAAACTAGGCGTGCTGAAATTGAGTGCCTAGTGACAGTCGCCACTTGTCTAGCTGCTCATGTGCTGCCATGATCACCCACCTAGCACAGCCGTGCTGTGCCCGCAGCCAGTTCGTGACAAGGCAATTTATGCGCTAAACGGCTACGACATAATCGCACTCGAAGAAGCTGTGCCCGCAGCCAGTTCGCGACAAGACAGTTCGCACAAGACAACTCGTGACAGCGAAGTGCCCGACAGTGCAGTTCGTCTCTGTTCTTCGCAGTTCGTCATCGACAAAGCCAGTCGCTAATACACCAAGGTTGGTCCTAGCTACACCTAGCAGGAGCACCTTTCGACTCTCTCCCAGTTGGTCGGAGTGCCGTGGATGCCTTGGGGTAGGGTCGGGCCTTGTAGCCACTCGAACATGAGAGCTTTAAGTGCCGTGGGAAAGTTGCGCCGATGGCCTCGGATGCCGATGAAGCGCTCTGGCTTGTCTCCGTAACGCATGATGTTGTCTGGGATGTCCACAGCGCTACTGCCGTAGTAGGTGAACTGTTTAGAGATCAAGACTTGCGACGAGGAAGTGTCTTCTTTGGCTTTTTGAGGTCAGGGCAACCGTTTGCCAAGCTGTGGTAGCCGCGCTTTTGGATCCATTCTCCAGTTTTGGTGTTGGTGTGATAGATGTTGTCACCGCATTCTGATTCTTGCCTTCCTGTTCGCTTCGGCTTCTTTTTTGTAAACCGAGGGTCGCCCCAATATTCGTCAAAAGACATCTTCTCTTGCACCTGCATGGCGTAGATGAGCTTGCCTTCTTGGAGGTTCCGTTTGGAGCCGAGCCCGACTACCCAGTCTCCGACTTGCGCTCTCTGACGGATTCGGGGCTTGCAGGTGGCAAGAGTGCAGTAGCCATGAAAGGGATTCGGTGCGAAGCCAGTGTCGTGTGTAGCGACATAAACGAACAAGTCCATACCAAACGTTACTGCAATGAGTGCATCAATATTCCGGCCAGACCCAATGCCTAGACCCTCGTGTGGCCCGCCCACCCGGGCAGTCGAGTCAGCGTTCACCAGAGTGTGGCCGGGGTTGGGTCTCTGGTTCTGATTCTTGCTCTGATTTTTCGCTCCTTTCTTGTCGGTTGGGTGCTGGGTCTTTGTCTTCGGGCTCAAGGTTGCTGGCTGTGGTGTCACGGCCTGAGGTTCGGGCTCTGACGAGATTTGGTATTGGTGGTGTGTCACCTGTGCGGCCTGGTCCGTGCTGGTGGTTCAGTGCTGGATTAGCTTTTGGGCTACTCGAGGCTTTGGATGATCTGTTCTTTCGAGCAAGGGGGTTCAGCGTTCCCGGAGTCTGACTGTGGCCGTGTTTTTGGCTTGGCTGTCAGCCGGGTCTCTGGCTCTGATTTTTTGCTCCTTTCTTGTTGATTGGTGGCTGGGTTTTATGGTCAGGTTTGGTGTCTCGCTCTTGATTTGGGCAGTGTTCACCAAAGCGTGGCTGCAACCGGGTCTCTGGCCTGTGGGGCTGGGTTTCTGGCTTGTAGGCTCCTTTCTTTTTGCTTGCTGTTTGGGGTGCTGCTGGTGGGGCTTCTGCCTGTGGGCTCGTTTGGGTTTCGAGGTGTGATCGCCTTTTTGTCACGGCCTGGTTTGTTCTCGGTTCGTGATGGTGATCGCCCACGGCGAGCCGGTGGTTCTGGTGCTGTCCCGTCGTGGTCAGTCTTGTAGTAGTCAGTTCCGTGGTACTCACCTGTGTGGGCTGGGCCGTGCCGGGATTGAGCGCTCGGTCTGGTTGGTGGGTGCAGTGTGTGGTGGTTGTCGTCGTGTGTTTGGATGTGCCAGTTGTTGTGGTGAATGTTGTGGTGACAGTTCCAGCAGACCATGACCATGTTCTTCACACTGGTAGCGCCACCCCGTGAGTAGGGGATGATGTGATGTGCTTGACAGATGCGCGGTGGTGCCCCGCAATGAAAACAGCCGCCATAGATAGTTAGCAGTGTTTGCCATTGTGTTTCTGTGACTGTTCGTCGTGAGCGGCTGCGCCAGATCGCGTCACCAACCCGGTCATATATCAGTCCTGTCCAACGCGTGTTGCAAGACAGTTCCTCTAACACAGAGGGTGGTAGTCGTGTACCGTCTGAGAGTTCAGCAATCAACTCACCGGTCGCATCATCTACGTGAGCGACCAGCGTGATATCAGCCACCCAACCCGTGGTTGCTGAGCTTTGAACCTCACCATTAGCAACAGTGCTGCCGTGATCGTTGCTAGCAGTATCAACAGCATCTACACCACAAACCTCACCACCAGTAGTGGTGCTGGCTTCGTTGACGCTTTGAAGTGCTGTTGCTGAGAGACCGCGCCATGAGTCGCGTGTCTGCTGCGCGTCGCGGGTCTCGTTGATGGTTTGGCCTGCTGTGGCTGAGAGGGCATTAACGCCATCACCAGCATTCTCTTTGCTGTGGCTGCTGTTAACAGCGGTGGTGGTATCAGCGCTGTTGTTCTGGTCGTTTCTGGTTCTGGCGTTTTGGTTGTTGCTTATTCTGTTGACGTGTTTGGTTTGTTTGCTGGTGTCGGTGTCCTCACCGAAGCCAGTTACAGCACCCTGACCATCGCAGGTTTTGCTGCTGCTGGCGTTGCTCTCATCGTTAACTCTGCGAACTCTGCGAACAGATCCAGCGTTTTGAGCGTTTTGGGTTCTGCTGCTGGCGATGCTTTCGCTGCTAACCCTGCGAACAGATCCAGCGTTTTGACTGTTTTGGTTTCTTTTGCTGGTCTGGCTGTCTGTGTTGGTGGCAGGAGTGTTGGTGGTGTGGTCTAGGGCATCGGCCATGCATTGTGGGAACTGCCGTCGCTGGGTTTTGGGGAGTTTCTTGTCGTTGGTGAAGAACTGGCCTGCGATGTGGCGTATGCGGTTATGTATGCGGGTGCCGGTGATCTTGTCGAACTCGCCACGCAACGCGATCATGCCGTCATCTGTGTCATAGAACTTCAAATATCGTTTGGCGCGTTGTCGTGCATGTTCTGAAGCGCCGTTGTCGCCTTGCTGGGCAGTGATCCAGCGTCGTGTGGCGACACCGAATTGTTCGGGCCGCAGCGATGCCGCCTGCTTCAATAACTCAGCATCATCCGCAACAGCATCGGCACTAGTTTTGGTGATCACGTCAGCAAGTCGGCGAGCGTTGGCTTGAGGAACCTGCCCGTTTTGCACCGCGTCACGCAGCTTTGGGACTTTACGCAACACTTGAGCGGTTTTGACCTGGCTATGGGCTTCGCTTTGTGTTAACCCAGCCGACACAGCTAGTACTTCTGCGCCACCGTCACCGTGACGTTCCCGTGTTGCGATCAGCTCAGCCGCAGCAGTCTGAAACGCTGCCCCGGTAGCCATCAACACTCGTGTCTGCTCTAGCGCGGCACGCAGCTCGGTGGTAGCAACACCACCGGCACGCACGGCGGTAAACATCCGTTGGGTGGCGGTGACTGCTTGTTGAGCGTCTTCTAAGATCATGAACAGCAGTATAGACTATGGGTATGACAAAGCAACCTTTTTCAAGAATAATCTTGTATAATCAGTGCATCTCACTTCGTCACCGAGTGCAGGCTTTCGGGCGTGTTGCGCTAGCAAACCAGATTGCCTCACGCCGCTGCAAAACCTGCTCAAAGAGAAGCATCTCAGCAAGACACCCGATGCAGTGGACTGGATGGAAAGTCCTCATCCGCGCGACAACGACCTGCGTTCAATGAAGGCGAGAGGTGCGCCCCAAACCGCTGCCATATCCCGACAGTGACGTTGACGGTAGGGGACGCTCAATGAAGGCGGGGGGCTAACCCCCCGCAACGCCGCGGTAAGCCCGAGCGCACTGGGCAAAAGCGCCGTGGTCGGAGAGCTAGCCAACAGTTACCGCAGAGTTGAGGTCTTCACGGGAGAGCCACCGACGATGCTACGGCAGTGGCTGGAATGCTTCTCACGAGCTGCGCGGGCGGAGGCGTCGAATCGCGGGCAAACCGACGATGCTACGGCAGTGGCTGGAATGCTTCTCACTGGCCGTAGGCCGGTTCAGATATCGTGTTGCAAATCCCGCTACCCGTCAAAGATGATGACCTGCTTAGTGACTCGTAATCGTAAGAGGCGAAGCTGCACGGATCGTGGCAACGCTTGGTGCGTCACTGCCGAAGATGCCTGACCGGCTCTTACTAGTCAGAAGAGTCAGAAGAAGTGGACGGACTGCTTCCGCTACCCAGAAGCTTTCTGTAAGCATCGAAGACCGTCTCGTTGAAGGCAACGAAACGCACCAAGCTTACGTTCGTTGGAGATTCTTGGATCGTTCTGACGGCAATAGCAGCCGACGACTCAATGGGATATCCGTAAACACCTGCAGAAATTGCGGGGAACGCCATAGATTCGACTGCAACCTCATCGGCGCAAGCTAGTGACTTTCGGTGGCACGATGCCAGCAGATCGGGCTCACCTTGATCTCCTCCCTGCCATTGAGGCCCGACGGTATGGATCACCCAGCGAGCCGCTAAATCGAAACCTGGCGTGAGCTTGGCATCGCCCTCAGCGCAACCACCCAAGCCATTGCAGCACCCTTGTAGTTTGGGTCCGGCCGCTTCATGGATGGCTCTATCCACCCCTCCGCCAGCCAATAGTGAGGTGTTGGCAGCGTTCACAATGGCATCCACAGTTTCGGTCGTGATATCGCCAAGTGTTGCCTCAAGTCTGGGCACGACCTTGAGTTTAGCCCGATGACCCTTCACCGGTCAGCGGATTTGGTGCCGCCCGCACCCTGATTGCACACCTTCAATGGAGGGGCGAACAGCTGTCCGCCCTGACTGAGGTAGTCGAAAGTTATAGGCGACCTAGGCAGAGCCTTGTGACCGACATGGTGATGCCGGTGGTGTCGCATTCCTGTAGTCGAAAGTTATAGGCGACCTAGGCAGAGCCTTCAATGGAGGGGCGAACAGCTGTCCGCCCTGACAACATTGCTAGCGGACATCGCTTGAAACGTCACATACCTTCAATGGAGGGGCGAACAGCTGTCCGCCCTGACACCTGCAATCAACGATCAATCAGCTCGCACAACTCCGCCTTCAATGGAGGGGCGAACAGCTGTCCGCCCTGACGTAGCTTCATCGGATGCTTTATTATCTGCTAATACCCTTCAATGGAGGGGCGAACAGCTGTCCGCCCTGACAGCACCACACAGGCCGCTAATCGCAAAGAGCGAGCCCGCCTTCAATGGAGGGGCGAACAGCTGTCCGCCCTGACGAAACGGAGGGCAAAGCGTTGATCCAGAAACTCACCACCTTCAATGGAGGGGCGAACAGCTGTCCGCCCTGACCTGCTGGTATAGGGATCAAACTAGCCAAAGACTTTCTCCCTTCAATGGAGGGGCGAACAGCTGTCCGCCCTGACAGCCATAATCTTACGGCGTTTATCTCTTGGTGTTTCGCCTTCAATGGAGGGGCGAACAGCTGTCCGCCCTGACAATGTTTCGTGACTGGCACGCTGCTTGTGGTATGGCCCCTTCAATGGAGGGGCGAACAGCTGTCCGCCCTGACGTGTGAAGGCTAGTAAGGTTAGCGCTGCCGTGTGGATCCCTTCAATAGCAAGGAGCGTGACTTCCATAGTGGTGATGGTAGTTCCCTTCAATGGAGGGGCGAACAGCTGTCCGCCCTGACAATGGAGGGGCGAACAGCTGTCCGCCCTGACCTGAAACTCCGCATGAAGATGAAGATCAACGACTACTTACCTTCAATGGAGGGGCGAACAGCTGTCCGCCCTGACTAATAAGTGGTGTAGGTAAAGCCGCGACTGAGATAGGCCTTCAATGGAGGGGCGAACAGCTGTCCGCCCTGACATCACGTATACGGATCCGGACATATCCGCATTACAGCCTTCAATGGAGGGGCGAACAGCTGTCCGCCCTGACCTAGGCACCAGTCCGCACAACACAACACAGCAGCAGCCTTCAATGGAGGGGCGAACAGCTGTCCGCCCTGACCGTCCAGCTCACCGAATTGGAGCGCATCGAGCGGCGCGCCTTCAATGGAGGGGCGAACAGCTGTCCGCCCTGACTAAGTGGCTTAAGTCTGAGTGGACTAAAAAAGATCCACCTTCAATGGAGGGGCGAACAGCTGTCCGCCCTGACGAAACCCTTAAGTCATCACCTAATGCTAAAGAGTTATCCCTTCAATGGAGGGGCGAACAGCTGTCCGCCCTGACCCCTTCGACCCTGACCCTAGCAGACGCCGCCAGCACGCCTTCAATGGAGGGGCGAACAGCTGTCCGCCCTGACCCGTAAGATTACGCCGCATAAGGTTAGCGGAATGCACCTTCAATGGAGGGGCGAACAGCTGTCCGCCCTGACCAGCGCAAGCAGCGCCTAGAGCGCAAGCAGAGGCCACCTTCGCGAACAGCTGTCCGCCCTGAAGCTATTGAGCACCCCTCGCGGCATCCTCCCTTCAATGGAGGGGCGAACAGCTGTCCGCCCTGACTCGCCCACAACCTTGTAAGGCGGATCGACATACATCCTTCAATGGAGGGGCGAACAGCTGTCCGCCCTGACGGATCGATCAAACTGGCTAAAGACTTCCTTCAATGGAGGGGCGAACAGCTGTCCGCCCTGACTAGTCACCGCTATCGTGTCGGCTCAGCGTGCCTTCAATGGAGGGGCGAACAGCTGTCCGCCCTGACCCACAGCTAAGCTTGCATAGGGATCAAACTGGCTAAAGACTTCCTTCAATGGAGGGGCGAACAGCTGTCCGCCCTGACTAGTCACCGCTATCGTGTCGCCCTCAAGTTTCGCCTTCAATGGAGGGGCGAACAGCTGTCCGCCCTGACCCGCAAATCGCTGTCAGGATCTTTAGCTATTTCACTCCTTCAATGGAGGGGCGAACAGCTGTCCGCCCTGACCAACCACAACAAAATACACCACACCGCACAAACGTGCCTTCAATGGAGGGGCGAACAGCTGTCCGCCCTGACCCGCAGTCTTGGATATCCCAGTAGTATTCTTCATCTTCCTTCAATGGAGGGGCGAACAGCTGTCCGCCCTGACCGCTCGCCTAAATTGGCACCTCTGACGTGTGTGTTCGCGAGTGTTTGCGAGCGGTTGGGGAAGCAAGAGCTTCGAAGGTTTGTTGGTTGTGTTGTCAAGTTGCTGTTTGTCATGCGCCGCAAGGCACCGAGCGGTCCCTAGGACTTGAGCGGTCACCTTAGCGCTCGCATTAGATAATGGTTGGTCCCGATGTAGGTAGAGCAGCCCTTGTTCCCATGAATTCGAAACATTCAATGCCGCGATTAGCGGGCGGACCGAGGTTGATGAAAGCTACCGAATCTTCGCCGTGGTGGATGATCTCGCCAATATCTTGCTTCAGCAGAAGCATCTCAACAGGGTCTAAGTCGCAGATGAAGACACTGTACTGCATCGGCCATCCGAAGTTCTTGACGGTCTTGTGAACTCGCCTGAGGCGTTTGGCATCACTGATGTCGTAGCTCACCAAGTAGCGCGTTCGTCCTGCTGCCATCGCTTCTCTACCTCGTCATGAAAGGCGTGTAGTCGGGTATCTCGCCGAGCAGGTGAGCGGCAAGCACTCGGGCCTGCACCTCGAACACCCGCCTGTAGGTGATGCGGTAGCCGTAAGTGGGGTGGGTGACCTCGGTGTCCAAGCGACGCTCGTAGGCAGACAGCACCGACCTTCTGGCATCCTGAGCGAGCGACACGCCTCCGGCCCTGACCACGAAGTCCCGCTCTGAGACCTCGCCGTTGTTGACGACATTTACAACCACGGATTCGGCCACCAGCGGGCGGAACTCCTCCGCGAGATCCAAAGCCAGCGCAGGCCGTCCGAAGCGAGGCCGATGAAACACCCCCAGATACGGATCGAATCCGACCGCTATAGCGACTGCGGTGAGATCCTTGGTGAGAAGCGAATACACATACGACAACAGGCAGTTGATGGGGTCTTTCGGCGGCCGTCGGTTGCGTCCGTTGAAGTCGAATGCAGCGAGACTCTCATCTCTGATCATCGACGAGAACCGTGAGAAGTAGAGGCGAGCACCCGTGCCCTCCATACCCAGAAGGCTCTCAATCGACTCGGTTCCACCAACGGTGTCGGCCAGCGATTTGAGCTGGTCTAGCACAGGCTTCACGTCTGAGCGTGCGTTGCGCCGCAGAAATGTCCGTGAGTTGCGCAGTTTGCCCTCAATCATGGATTGAGCGATAGGCAGCCCGGCCTGCGCTGCGATGGCGACCTGGCGGCGGCGCAGATCGACGTGCTTGGACGGCAATCCTTCGGCGATGCCCTGGAACCATCCACCATAAGAGAACCAGCACACCGGTATCGATTCACGGAATGCTGCTCTCATCATCTGGCTGCTCACCTGAACGTTGCCGTAGAGAGCGATCTGCGAGACATCGATCAGGCGGAGCTGCTGAAGCTCCTTGCGATCCTTGCTGACCACTACCCGACCAGAGCGAATCCCGACTCGGGCACCTTGCTCGGTGACATACAGCGGCCTCGCCGCCGAGTCACGAGGCGTGAGGCGCCGAGGCGCGGCTGCGCTGCGGCCAACATGCAGATTCGTCTCATCCGGCAGGCAGATGCCTACCAGAGAGCATCGCGGACACTTCGGACTGTCCACGAGCGGAGCGGGAGCAGCGGGTGAAGCCGCCACCCCTCGAAGTTCCTCAACGAGTTGCAGAGTGTGCGCCAGCAGCGAGTCGTCGAGCAAGATCGTGGCCCGCTTTCGAGTCTCAGCGAAATAGATCTGACCCTCCGAGCACTCGTAGCCGTTGTCGCGCAACAGCAGTCCGATGGTGGCTAGCTGCACCTTCTCGGGCATCCAGGCCGGGCCGTGTGCTGGCGGTCTCCCACGCTTCACCTCCACGGGCACGACTTGACCATCTCTTTGCTCGATGATGTCCGCCTTGGCGATGAGACCGAGACGCTGCGAACTCAACTCAACCGACTTGGCCTTCCTGAACGGTGGGTCGTCGGCTTCGCCCATGCGGCCCCCGCCAGCGTCCACGACACGGTGGACGTAGAGTCCCTCCACAGTGTCTCGGTTGTGCTCAAAGCGTGACTGCACCCACTCCAAATAAAACAAACGCGGGCAGTACTCGAACTCATTAATCATCCGAGCCGGTACCAACTCTGGAACCTCAGTCACACCCTCGGGCACTCATTCTCCAACAGTTCGTATACCAACTCGTGCCCTCAGTAGCGTTACAGCCGCTTCATATCAGTCACGCTGCCAGACTATTAGGGGCGGCCCGAAGGTTCCGTAACCCCCTTGAGCGCTTCGACGAATCTGCGATTGCATGACCCGACTGATACCCCAAGATCGGTACCAGTCCGCGCGCCGCCGCTCGCTGCCCTCTGGTCTAGCAACTTGTGCGAGCAGCGAACGAACCGCTTGAGCTGTAGCTGGAGTTGACCAAAGAGGCCATACGAAGGCTCCTCGTTTCCAACTCCCCGAGCAGCCTTGTGTCAGCGTTCTCTGAGGTGAAGCGAAGCATGGGTACCTGCTAAGGCCGATTATCGCTAAAGCCTCAGCTCCCGGGTTAGAGAACTTGGGATTACGGGAGCTGTCGGTCGGGTTCGCTGCGCTTAGGGCATAATCTCGATCATCCACTGTGTCCCACATGAGCGATGCTCGCCCGCTTTGATAACTCCATGGATTGGATATGTCGTTGACGATCTCTTCCTCAGTCACCTCGCCCAGGATTGTGCGTGCCATAGACACAAATCTCTGCTGACCAGCTGTGAAGTAGAGGTCAGAAGGCTTGGCCTTGCCGGAATTGTCCAACCTGTTTTCTGCTAGCAGACACGCCGAAAGCGATCCCGATGAGGAGGCATCGCGACCCCGGCGGAGATACTCCCGTATACCGTCAGGGCCGTCAGACTTAAGTTTCAACCCAGGATCAATTGATTTACTGAGTGCTGGCCCATCAAGCCACGTTGCTGTTACGTCAAGAACTGATCGTGAAATCTCATCCAAATTCTGGGCCGGGCTCAGCACTGGATGCGGGATCGGTTCGTCGGTCCAATACATCTGATGATCAACATTCTGGTTTGCCAGGGCCACTTGGACACCCAGTGCGGCCATAAATCCAAGAGGGTTGTCTCCTGGCAATCCAGAAAGCAGCGTCATATCTGCACTCATCACTAGATCTCCTCAGAACCGTTGCGTGCCTCTTCGGCACTCTGTTGCCAGTCAGCCAAACGGAAGATCGCTTCCAGCCAAGCCAGTCCGTGGTGTCCGTAACGCTGCTGCAATTTCCAGAACCGGTCAGCCATCTCTAGAGCGAGCGGAGTCTCGGCGAGGTCCGACCATACGCCCAAATTCACAGAAGGACTAACTTGATCTGAGGTGTCAGAACGGTTGTCCTCGTCGGTGCCGAGGCGGAACCCGTGTCCGTGTAAGCGACCCTCAGCCTTCAGCCACTCGGGGCTGCTGGAGTCTTCCTTAATCGGTGGCAGTGGCCTGCCATATCCATGATGAGTTCCAACGAGATGTAACACCAAGTCAGAGTCGTGAGCTAGTTCTAGTATCGCTGCACTACTTTGGATAAGGGCCACACTGCTGATCTCATGTCGCACTGGCGGCCAACCGTTGCGGCGGAGCCTAGCACCAGGAACCGATTTGGCTAGAGCCGCATCTGCCGCAGCCATCAGTACCGGATCGTGGCCATGCATCTGAGCCTGGAATCGAGAGTCAACCTTGCCGAGATCGTGAAGTTCCCCAGCTAAGCGAAGATCGTCGATCAAATCAGCGGATAGCCCAAGGCGATGACCGTATGTTGCAGCTTTATCTCCAACACTGCTGAGATGATCGCGCAGTTTCGTTGCTGCGCCAGTCAGCGATGGTTTATCTTCAGACTCATCAAGGATCCCAGGATCAACAGCACGTTCAACCAACACATAGTAGGCAGATGCTGTATCAGAGCCCACCGTCTCAATAGCGAACCCTGTGTCATTGAGACGTTCGATTACCTCACTGAACCAGTCTGGGACGGTGCCAGGCGGCAAGTCCAAGAGACCTCTGAGCCAGCTTTCGACTGCTTCCCGCTTTGATGTTGAGGCATCCTGCTCGTCCTGTGGGCTCGGTGGCGCAGACTCTTGAGGCAGTTGAAGCATTCGAATCAGAATCGGATCAAGTCGAAGCGTCGCACGCCTCCCGTAAGCAACCTGTGCCTGATCACCAAGATCCTCAATTTGCAAGGCTGGAGCGTTGTCACTGTTGGTACCCGGCCGAGCGGAGGGATCCCATGTTGCTGCGAACAGTCCGCCCATGGCCGGATCAACGATAAGCACATCTCCAGGCTTGATGTCAGCGACCTGACGTATCTTTTCGATGGGGGACCCCTCCTTGCTGACCCAGCGACACAGATTGCTCAACCGTCGCTTGATCAACTCATTGTCAGATTGCACGGCGGGCTGCGCGTCATCCCAAGACGGGTCTGTATCTGTGTCCGAGATAGGCGACTCGACGGTGCCTCGGATCCAACTTCGAACCGCAGACACTGGAACCGCAAGGAACTCGGCGGGGCGCAGTGGCACTAGGTCAAGAGCTTCCTTAGAACGGTCTCTACGCCATACAACCGAGACATCGGGCTCTCGCTCAGTGTCCTTACCGTGTAGGAATTCGGCGCGAGGCGGATCAATCACAGGCTGGGGATTGGTCTGTGACCACGCAGCCACATGGTTCGGGAGCAGCAACGGAGCTTCGGGCTTCGGGGCACGAGCTTTGGGGTTTAGTCGTCTTACGATGCCGTTGCTCGGCCCAAGGTCAATCGCCCCTTCGTTGACGAGTTCTTGCAGTTCGTCCCAGGTGTGCCGGGTTGCCTCCTTGTAGATCGGGTCCGGTCGGTTGGGCTTCATTTCGGAGGCCACACCCAGAATCCAGCATCGCGCTGGCTGTTGGCGCTGCGAGGCGAGTGTGCCTCGTCTGTCGAGCCGCCCGAGGCGCTGGCACAGACTGTCGATCGGTGCCGCTTCACTTATTAACGCATCGAAGCTGAAGTCAGCACCTACCTCAATGGCCTGTGTTGCCACGACCACGGTTCGCTCCTTCGGAGGCGATTGCCGATCAGGGTTTACGCAGTCGCTGATCTCACGCAAGACCTGCTCCTTGTCGATAGGCCGCATCCGTCCTGTGAGCAAGTGAGTGGCGAAGCCGTGCTGTTGCAACAGTTTGTGGGTTTCGCGAGCGGTCTGAACCCGATTAACAATCACTCCCACGCTTTGCTCGTCTGTTCGGAGTTCTTTTTTGATCAGTTCTAGAACCTTTTTGGGTACCGACTCGTGAAGCGGACGGTTGCCGCTGATTGTTACTAACGATGCATGTTTGGGAGCGGCAGCGATCCGCCTCAATAAAGGGGACTTCTCTAAGTCGCTATCGGTAAGTGCGAAGCGACCGGCATCGCTATTTCCCGGCGTGGCCGACATCTCCACAATCTTGAACCGACGTGGCAAAAGCTTGGGATTGACAGAACACATCTGCGGTATCTCACCATCGGAGGTGGCATCACGCAGCGTGTCTGCGAAGGCCCTGCTGAGATGCACCTCATCAAGGATCACTAAACAATCGTTTCCCGCTAAACCAGCAAGGATCGGACGCGTTCTGGGGCTGGCCCCATAGCCCCTAAACAACAGGCGCGAGCCGAATTGATCGACGGTAGACACCATCACCCACGGCTGTTCGGGCCGTCGCGCCCACTCTGCATCCAAGGGGATACCTCCCTGCCCTCCTCTCAGAGCCGCGACCCCTAGGAGTTCTTCATCGCCGGTCAACTCTTTCAGGCTTCTCTTTATGTCGGCGAGGACACCGTCGCGAGCACTGGTGATGCGAGTGTTAATGGCTCGTGCGCGTTCGTATACCTGATCTACAACGATGCGCCTGTCGATGACGAACACAATTCGCCGCGGTGAGACTTCAGGCTTCACCGCTAGCGCAAAGATGGCAGTGTCGAGAACTGCGGTCTTGCCTGTTCCGGTTGGCAGGTCAATGACATCAGGCCAGCCGTCTCCATCAAGCACCTGCTGGGTGAGGCGACTCTGCCACGGGTACGGCTTATACCCATGAACAGCGTAAAAGTAGTCGTCGAAGCGAGCGGTCGTGAGTTCACTCATCGTTGATACCTCCCTCAGCAGTCGCAGGGTTAGCGCTTGACTCAATCACCGGTCGCATCAGTCCGAGGCCCAGGAAACGACCGCTGCCTAGCATGAGCGGCCCACTCACCGGCTCGGCGAACTCAACTGCAGCATGAACTAAACGCCGAACAACTCCACCCTGCCGGAATGTTGGATAGTCGTTCGCTGGGCGCGCCCCAACCAGTTGAGATACGAAAGACAAACGAACATCGGACGGGTTAGGAAGACCAACATGCTTGCAAGACCTAGCAACGGCAGCCTCGGCTCGTGCCCATGCTTTCGCTCTAGCGGCAGGGCTTCCTCTGCGTAGATCACCAGGGTGAGTGGGCAGAGCTATCGGAGTGACTGATGTCCACGATCTTGACGGTCTCCCCCATACATGAGGCCGCAAGCTCACGAGCGCAAAGGGCGGCTGCCGTCTGTGCATCTGCACTTCTCCACCCTGACCCATCGTCAGTCGTAGGGGTGTGTTTCTGCGTTCCCGCTCCCACAGTCCGATGCCCCGCAGAGTCGCGTTACGGGCTACTTCATCAAGATCCTGAGGGAGCGACACAGCCAAACCCATGATTCGGCCGTCACCATGTTCATGGCCCACATTGGGTAACGCTAAGAAGGCAATGTGCGGCGAACTGGTAGGTGTTCCGTCGGGAAGATGTCCACTGACTCCTTCTGGCACAGGATCGGGTACATACTTCAGGATTGCCTGTCGAAGAACCCTAGTGAACTCCACAGTCCTAGTCATGGGCTTAAGTCGATGTGCTGGGCTTAACTCAAAGATGATCCAATCGCCAGATGTTGAGGGATGGATCGGATCAGCAGTGCCGTCTTTTTTGGGCTTCACTTCGCAGTAGCGGACACCTCGAAACGGCAGGCTGCGAGGCCTGACAGCTCGATGTCGCTGATGTTCCCTTTGGAGCTCCGCAAGCTGTCCAGGGCGTACCCAACGCAGCATCGTGGGGCCATCTCCAGGCATATGCGTTGCCGCTGGCCCTTCTCGAAGCAGTTGACACGACACGAGTGAAGAAGAATGACCGAGCCGGGTGACACGACTCAAGAGCCCGTCAAGCGCTTGGGTGAGTTCCTGTGAAGGTTTTTCATCCCACGCAAAGATGACTGGAGGTGCAGGCTCAAATTGGGGAATTGTCGATGTCAGGCTGGCAGAAGATTCAGAGTCTTGAGGTGCCAACAATGTGACCGACGGGAAATAACGCTCCCTCTTGGGTCGGCTATCTGGCAGCAACTCCAGCGCAGAATCTGGGCTTGTGTTTCCGGCCTGGCCCGCAAGCGAATCGATCTCTCGCTGCTTGTTGATCTTGACTTGGAGCCTTTCAGCCTTCTTGGTGATCTCGCCCTGAGAGACTTCGACTTCGTCCTCCCACTCAGCGATGAGGTTGGCTATTTCGCCCGCCCGGCGATCATACGACTTGACTGAAACCACACTGGCATCGTTGACAGGCACGTAGTGACTAACGATTCGACGCCCGACCACCTCTGGGGCTGTGATGCGCGGGGGCGGAAGGCTTTCAAGCCATTCAAGCGCGTTTCGCTCAGCCTGGTCGGGTGTATCGACATCAGCCCAAGTCGCAACCATCGCTGAGAATAGACGAGCCCCGTGCGGAGGCCATTCAGGCGCTCCGCGGTCGTGGTGTGCGGTAGCGCTGTAGCGACCCGTAAGGAAGCTGACCTCAATAACGGTCATTGCCTACTCTCCTACGGGCTCGCGTGCCGACACTTCACGACTGCGACGCAGCAATTCAATCAGCTTGGGGGCTGGTTTCAGCGCTATCTCAGCATTCTCCCAAGCAATGCCTGCTTGTGCCGCGCGCGCTGAGGCATCCGATATCAACTGTGCTGCAGTATCTCTATCAATACTGACCGTCTCGGGCGAGGCACCGTCTCGGCCGACCATCTCGATTACTGGAGAGTGTTCGGGAATCAACAGGCACCTAGATCTCAGATCATGATCAGCCTCATAGCCGTAGGCGATTGCAGCGACTCCAAGCGCAGCGACAGTTGTCCTCGCAGCGATCTCTGCATCACGGCTCTGCCCAGCGAAACGCAGACGACGTAGCGCCGCCAGTGACAGCACGGTCGTCTGGCGAGCTTCGGAGATGGTTACGCCACCTGCCTCTGAATCAATGGACGGTGCAATATTGCCGTGGTTGATCTGGGATGGCTTGCCGTCACTCCCGGCCGTCTTCGCTTTACCCTTCTCTTGTGCCGCTTCGGTGGAATCAAGTGTCCATCGTTGCTGAGGATCAGCATGCTCGTAGACGACGGCTGCTTCCCTTTCGATCTGCAATGGGTCCAAGCGACTGCCTACTTTGCGACCGATCTGAGCATCAAGCCCAACGATCTCCGAGACATAGGCCCGCTGAAACTTTGAACCGAGTCCACCTTTAGGGCCTGTTGAATCCCACTGACCGAACAACAAGGCTGTTGGTGCGTAGCGGAACATGTCTGTGGCGTTGCCCGGTCGTGCCTCGGTGATAGCTCTGCCGATGTTGCTGAGCCTGAACAGTGTCCCATCTAGCAGGCTGTCACGGAAGATTGCATCTGCCAGCCTGTGAGGTGCCTCAAGAACTGTGATCCGCCCGAGGTCTTCAACGTCGGGCTCACCGGTGAAGTCCACATAAGGCACAGGAAAACTCAGTTCGCCAGTCTCCCAACCTTCTAGGAGGGCGAGTTCGGCTCGATTCGCCTGCGACGCAACCGAGTCCAGCAGGACAGTCTTGACAATGCGATCGTCCACTTGCCTTTCCTCCACTGCGTACTTGTGCTCCGCGTTGCTGGCGTAGGTCGGTGGGAAAACTTTCCCGCCCGGGCCGTCTGCTGGTTGCAGGCGCATGATTGAGCGAAGTGCCACCGCACCGCCCGCAACGGCCTCTCTTAGACGTTCAATAGTTAGTTCGGCCACTTGGGCTCTCCTTTCTTTGGAAGCTCAGGCAACTCACCTGAACCGCGAGATTCATCATCGCGCAGGGGTATGACAACGGCTTGAGTGCGCTTACCAACCTCGGCCGCAGCCTTCTTGGGTGCGCCGTATCCGCTCCGAGCAAAGCGATGCTCGTTCTGTGCGTACTCAGGCCATCCTTTCACCTCTACGGCATCACCTACAGAATCGGAATTAGCCCACTCAATACCAAGGTGATGAGAATGGACGCTCTCTGACTCATCCAGCCATACCTCGACTCGCGTTCGATTTGTCTTGTCCAGCTTTCGCTCAACGACGAGCCCTCCTGATCGCAGACGACGGAAACTTGATGTTCTAGAGCTTATCCTCATTCTACATTTCCTTCTAGTATATTGTTGCGTAGTGGCGAAGTATATTTATAAATATTCATACGAGTGATGCTAGAAGCTACGAGTAGTGACCGCAACCCCAACCCCAGATTTGTCATCTTGGCCAGCAGAAGCGAAAGGCCAAGTGAGACGATCCTCAAGAGCTAGCATCATCTTCAATGCATCCCGATCACTCACACGGCGGGCTTGACCACAAGCAACCATCGCGGACCGGTGTGTTCTTCCTCATTGAAGCCTGCTGGTGTGATGTTGGGCAGCGGCGACAACGCCGATACAGGGGGGCTACGACCCCCCTCTCCATCGCGAATCTGGTTAGGTGGTGAAGCCTTCTTTGGTGGCTTGAGCTTTGACGAAGCGGCGGACTGTGTGGTCTGCGAACATCACTTGGCCGTGGCCTACGGAGTTAATCAGCCCTGATTGCATCAAGCGCTGGCGGTAGGTACCAAGGCTGCGGGCGCTGTGACCCCAGCGCTCCCCCACATCACTGAGGACGCTACTGGCGTGATCATCCAGCATGGCAGCCAAGAACCGCTTGTCGAGACTAGAGAGTCGACGCCAAACCGGGCCGTGGACATGGCTCCCAAACAGTTCGCTTGCATTATTGGCCGCTTGCTTGACCTCCTCCACGGTCACACCCCTGACCAAATCCCCAGCATCGTCCCAGACATGCGAGCCGATCAACTGCACCAAGTAAGGCTGACCCAGCGACACCTCCACGGCGACGGCCAACGCTTCATCTTCAATGCGACCTCCCGCCTCCTCAATGGGCTCACGCAAAGCAGTTGCGGTCTCTGACGGGCGTAGGTTCCCGATCTCGTGGCGTACGCATCTCTGAAGAAAAGTGCTCTCATCACCCGACAGCAGTCGCCCCTCCAGTTCGGGCAGCGCTGCGCCCACGAACGCCACAGGCCGCTCAGCGCGACGAGACACAAGCTGAAACACATTGCCGAAAAGTCTGATCTCATCAATATCGCTGACATGCATCTCATCAACCGTGATCAACAGGCCCACACCACTCTCCGCTAGCAGATCGCCCGTTGTGCCCAGCACTGCCTCAAGATCTGGGGTCGACCGCTGGATCGAGTCTGGAGGTTCAACACGCTCTGTCTGGATGCCAGTTCCCATAATCGAAACACCGCTCACTGTTCGCCTCGGGGCAGGCTCGTGCTCAGCGCGCCACTCAGCCAGCAGACTCGACACCTTCGACGTGATCTGAGCCAAAAGACCAGTTCCGTTCACCGACGAAGAAGACACGACCGCCCAACCCTGAGACCTGGCACGGTCTTCAACAGCATTCAACAGCACCGTCTTGCCCATACCCCGCAAACCCCACAGCAAGGTCGCGTAACTAGGACTTCGAATGTTGTCAAACACGCTGTCGAAGCTATGCAGGACATCGCGTCTGCCAGCCAGCACAGGAGGGCTGATCCCGAACGACGGTGAGAACGGATTCGAGAGTGGCATAGTCACAAGACCCTTCTACGGTATCGCCTACACTCTTGCTGGCGCTAACCTCACAAGACTGTAGCACCCGCTGGCAAGCCATTTGCTTCTTGCGGAATATTTGTTTTCTGCGGAATATTTGCTTTCTGCGGAATATTTGCTTTCTGCGGAATATTTGTTTTGGATATTAAGCGTCCCGCAGATCTCAGAAGTCCTGCAACGGGCCGCGCAGGATCGTCCGCCCCGAGTGAGAGGGGTCACCATCTCGGGGTTCAATGCTGATGTCCACCACGGAATAGACATCTGGGTCATAGCCCTCCGGCACCGAGAGGCTGCCGGGATTAGCCGGATCGATAATCCCAATCGACACCAAGTCAACGACATTTCCAGAGGCATCAGGACGAATCAGCCACACTTCAAGGTCGGCATCAGCCTCAGGAGACGGCAGTGCTGCATCCACGATCGCGATGCTGTGCTCGCCGTCGTCAACGACAAGTTCTGCGCCTGCTCGGGCTTGGGCACCACTAATGTCGAATTGCTCAGGGTCGTAGGCAAGCGTGGCGGATGCCACCACATCAGCCGGGTCATCGCGCGCTAGCAGCAGGGTTGTCACCCCAGCCACCACAACAACCAGCACAGCCGCAATACCAACCGCAAGCCTTCGCCGAATCCGTTGGCGCTCTGGGAGCGACACAACGTTGCTGCGCTCATCTCCGACGGCTTGAACATCGTCGTGGCTGCGCTCACCTTGGGTGGCTTGAACATCGTCAGCAGTTTGAAGCGTCGACTCAATAGCGGACCAAGTGTGCTCTGGGGGCTCTAGCAGTTCAAGATCCGTAGCTTCAACGTCGCGCAGCAGGGCTTCAACTTCTGCGTCGCTTAGCTGGCCGTGGTCGCTTCGCCGAGCACGGGCACCTCGCAGTTCGTGGCGGTCATCCATGTTTCGACTCCAACAGCTTACGAAAACTAGCTAGAGCACGACGTAGGTCACTCTTCACTGTGCCTAGAGGTTGCCCAGTCGTTTCGGCTATCTGGCGGAGGGTGAGATCATCAAAATAATGCATCATGACAACCTGCCGGGCACGGTCAGAAAGGCAGCGCAGAACTTCTGCTATCAACAGGCGATCTGCAATGGTATCCACACGGGACTCTATAGAGGTGTCATCAACAGCGACATCTTCAATAGCAGACTCAGCTCGGCGACGCTCGTGTCGTTGCTCGGCTCGGACATTGTCGATGATCCGATTCCTAGCAATCGCTATCAGCCATCCAGCCAAGGAGCCGCTGTTGGGCTGGTAGCGGGCATGACTCCTCCAAGCGCTGATAAACACCTCTTGGGTCACATCCGCGGCGCGGCTTTCATCAAGAGTTCTGCAACAGAAGGTGTATATAAGACTGCTATAACGCTGGAAGGCAGCTTTGAGGGCTCCGTCGTCACCACGAGCGAAAGCCTTCTCTATGCTCTTAGTCTGCTCGCCTCCAAGGCTCACCACTACACAACTATAACGATGACAGCAACGAGACATCGGGCCAGGGCGGCCACTCGCAACGACACACGAGAGCCCGGCGGGCGGGCGGCTGGACTGTGGAGGAGTCCGATGATGCCGCCCACCCGCCGGATTTGGGGGAACTGGAACGCGAGTGCTAGCTCGCAGGTGGTAGTAGGACGGTGTCGATGACATGGATCACGCCGTTGGAGGCCTCAATGTCGGCAGTTACCACGGTCGCGTCATTGACCATGACCGTGCTGCCATCCACACCGATCAACACCTCAGAACCTCCGACAGTCGCCACACTTTGACCATCAAGAGTGACCACCAACTCCGCTGGAGCAGCCAAAGGCAACACATGATAAGCCAACACCGAAGCCAACAAATCGGTGTCAGCTAGCAGCTCAGCAGCCGATAGCCCCAACGCCTCCAATGCCGCCCCAAAAGCCTCCTCAGTCGGCGCGAACACTGTAAAAGGCCCATCACCACTCAAAACATCAACCAAACCAGCAGCCTCAACCGCCGCCACAAGAGTAGGAAACGCCCCAGAAGCAACAGCCACATCAACAATCGTCCCCAGCTCAACCATCTCATCCATCACCTCAGGCTCAGAAGCAGGCTCAGGCTCAGAAGCAGCTTCAGGCTCGGGAGCAGGTGGTAGTAGGACGGTGTCGATGACATGGATCACGCCGTTGGAGGCCTCAATGTCGGCAGTTACCACGGTCGCGTCATTGACCATGACCGTGCTGCCATCCACGCCGATCAACACCTCAGAACCTCCGACAGTCGCCACACTTTGACCATCAAGAGTGACCACCAACTCCGCTGGAGCAGCCAAAGGCAACACATGATAAGCCAACACCGAAGCCAACAAATCGGTGTCAGCTAGCAGCTCAGCAGCCGATAGCCCCAACGCCTCCAATGCCGCCCCAAAAGCCTCCTCAGTCGGCGCGAACACTGTAAAAGGCCCATCACCACTCAAAACATCAACCAAACCAGCAGCCTCAACCGCCGCCACAAGAGTAGGAAAAGCCCCAGAAGCAACAGCCACATCAACAATCGTCCCCAGCTCAACCATCTCATCCATCACCTCAGGCTCAGAAGCAGGCTCAGGCTCAGAAGCAGGCTCAGGCTCAGGCTCTGGAGCGGGCTCAGGTTCAGGTTCTGGGGCGGGCTCGGGGGCAGGCTCCGGCTCGGGCTGCGGCGCAGCCGTCACAGACGTTGCTGGAGCTTCGGTGCTCTCTTCATCATCGTCGCCACAAGCTGCCGCTACAAGCAACAAAGCCACAACAGCACACAGGATTCGAAAAGACTTGCTCAACATTAACTGTCTCCAAAGTTTGAGAGTGGATTGATGACCAACTGGATGCCCAACTGATCTTCATTTAGTAATACGGAACGAACCCCGCGCGCGGATGCAATCAAAACTCATGTCTCGAGCACACAAGAGTGCCGAGCGCGCAAGAAAGCCGAACACATAAAGTCAGCTGTTGCATTCCCATGGGAACCAAGACCCCAGGCATCGATTAGGGAAAGCTAAAAGCACCGGCCGAGTTGCGGTGCTAGCTGTCGGTTCGCGTGAGCTTGTTGTGGGCTCGTTAGTGCGTGTCTTAGCCGCGTCCGACGAAAGGCATCTCGTTCGCCATTACTGTCATCGACAGCACATTGGTATCGGCGGGCAGGCTAGCCATGTAAGCCACCGCACGTCCGGCGTGCGCCGCGTCGAAGGTGGGTTCCACGCCCATCGTTCCGTCGGCCTGATGCACGCCGCTGCTTGCTTTGGCGGTCATCTCGGTGCGAGCGTTGCCGATGTCGATCTGACCGCAGGTAATGCCGATGGCTCGTCCCTCTAGCGCCAAAGACTTGGTTAGGCCCGTGATGGCGTGCTTGGTGACTGTATATGGCGTGGTGTAAAGCCTCGGAACCTGTGCCGAGATCGAGCCGTTGTTGATAATGCGACCGCCAGAAGGTTGCTGGGCTTTCATCATCGCGACCGCAGCTCGAGCGCATAGGAATGCCCCGGTCACGTTGACATCAATCACCCGCTGCCAATCTTCAAGGCTGATCTCCTCAACAGCCGCGGGCGGTGATCTTGTTCCAGCGTTGTTGAACAACAGATCAAGACGTTTGTAGTCGCGCTGGATGCGCTCAAAGAGGTCTGTGACCGACTCTGGATCAGCCACATCTGCCGCCACTGCCAGACCCGAGCCTCCAGCTTCAGTCACGAGTTCTACTGTCACAGCCAGGCGATCTGGCCGTCGGCCAGCGGCCACCACCGTCCATCCATCAGCCCCTAGCGCCACTGCGGCAGCTTGACCCACACCAGAGCCAGCACCAGTCACCAGCGCTACCCGCAGACTCATCGCCGAATAACGATAGCCCAAACAACACCCCACCTATCGCCACTCATCAGCTCATCTATAAACACACTGCCAGCACACCCTGCTTAAACCGAACTAGCGAAGCAACGATGCCAGAGACGAAATCTCAGTTGTTGTAGGGACCTAGAAACCGTTCTCCATCGAAGTGAACGAGATGCGTCGGGTGATCAGCAGTCCAAGCATCGGTTCCCCATGCGATGTCGGATAGATGGCGCTTCATGGTTGCTTGATCAGCAAAACACGACACGAAGATGAGACCTGCCGTGCAGTTACCGAAAACCTCCTTGAACTCAGCTTGACGTTTGCTATCAACTGGCCCGTGCGTAGATACGGCTTCTAGGAGAACCATCCAGTTGCGGTCCTCCATATACACAATGAGATCTGGCATTTTGCCGTGATCATTCACAAAGATGCCCAAGCGTTCCAGAGCCCCCTTATCAAAGGTGAGCCGCTTATCGTCAGCGTCGCCGATATACAACACCAAACCTCCCGGCGTGAATCTCGGACAGAACTCTTCAACAATGGCTTTGAGTAGTGGATTCTGCCCTCCCGGCGATAGGGCAACTTCTGTGCCTTGGGGCAATATGACAGGAATCTTCAGGAGGTCACGCTGCTGTTTGTAGGTCGCTTCAAGGCTTGGACGTTCAGCCATGTACTGGCGCAGATTGCTCGTAAATCGGCCGGTTCCGTGAGACCGAATGAGATGCAGCGCTTCTGGTGTCACCTGATAGCACCACCTTGGCGAGTTGATCGGTCGGGAAGGCTCATCAGGATTCTCAATAACCAGGTGTGCCTGCACAAACTGGTGGAGTGTCTGACGTCTGATTGTCTCGCGAGTGTTCGGCTTGTAATCCACTTCCCAATATTCACGAATCCATCCCATGATCTCGACTGTCCGTAACACCTGAACTTCGGATTTGCTCCACGGATCGTCGGGCTTGAGACCGAGGAGCGCCAGCAGCACCAACGCCGAACGCTCGTTGTAGCGCTCTCGGTCAAACCCCATGTTGCGAAGCAGCCACTGACATTCACTTACCGATGCCGAAATGCCCATGATGCCATATACCGCCGACTTAGCCGGTTCTGTGACCTTGGAGAGATGAGCCTCTTCCATCAACATCAAACAGCTGGGGACGACGTGATTCGCATACTTGCGGGAACCGCAGTCGACGAAGGTCAGTGGCATTTACTTGAGTGCTGCCGCTGAACATTCGGAAGTAAGTGTCAACTAGATCACTGTTTAGAAAGTCCGCCAGACTCTCCGCTTCAGACCTTTGTAACGGCCCGTGGTCGCGGTGAATGACATTCACATGGTTCTCAAATGTCACCTGATCGTATCCATCGACAGGGTCATGGACACAAGCCACGACACGCCTTTTCTCCTCTTTGGCGGTGAAGCGCTTAACAACTACGTAGAACCCGTTCGGGAACAGCCACCGACGAGTTTGAGGAGAAGCCACAAAACCCTGCGGCTTACGCGCCTCAATAGGCCATTGAACACGATCCTGCCTCAGATTCGCCGGATAGATCAACGGAACCGATCCTGCTGTCTGCGCCGCCGTCAAGTAGTCGCGACACCGAAAATCAACGATCGGCCCGGTCGAGACAGTCAGCCCTAGGGACTGAAGGTCAGTCGGTAATGCTGATATCTGCTCAGCAGCCCGCAGCACGTCGGGACTGCTAGGCAGGTTGATGCAGCGGTCGGGATCATCGGGCTGAACAACATTGCAGTGCGGCACCTCATGAATTTCAAGCGGCTCAGAAATGTGGTCAAGGCGAGTCTCAACTCTGACACAGCTACCTAGCTCGGGAGCCGATTTGTGCATCGAAAAAATCAGCGTCTCTTGAAGCACCGAAGAAGACCCAAACACTCGGTCACGACGATCAAAGAGCACCACATGACCGAATGAAGCCTTGTCTGTGAGATAACGGCGAAAATCCGAGAAATATAAGCCGTTAGCGAATGATCTCGGCGTGATAGCAACCAACTGCCCGCCGGGGCGTAGCCGTTCCATCGCCGTCGTTAGGAACGCCGCGTACAGGTTCGGGCAGTCAACGCCGTGCCGCTCTGCAACCACGATTCGACAAGGATCGCTTGACCCCAGTTTCATGTAAGGCGGATTGACGATGACAGCATCGCACTGACTGCCACCCTCCCACCCGTATCCGTCGCAGAAGTTCTGGTCAACTATCCGGGTCGTGAGTTTCACCCCACACGCTTCTGCTGCAAGATGCGCCGCTTTAGTGGCGGCCTCCAACAACGCCAAAGCTCTAGGGTCGGTCTCCACTAAATCCACCGACAATTCCTCCACCGCTCCGCTCTTGATGGAGGAGGCCACCAGTGCCAACATCAACGCTCCCGCTCCAGCACCAGGATCCACGACCTTAAGAGCAGGTCCGAAGTCCACTAGTTCAGCCATCGTGCGAGCAGCCTCTGACGGAGTCGTAAACTGTCCTAGCTCTGACCGTACGCCCCTCCCACTGCTTAACTCCAGTTCGGCGTTGAGTGTGTCCGCAAGGGTCAGCAGGTCATCTACCCCGCCACGAGTTACGGTCATAGCCGCTTCTTTTTCGTGAACCCTCACGACAACTGAGCATAGAAGACTCCTACGACAAGGCCCGCTATTTCGACTCTGGGCTCGCCTCTGCTCACAAGGCTTTGGCTGCGCTTGTTGGATTGGTGTGATAGCAAAAGCTTGATGTCTACCTTTATCGGTGTTGACTTGGCTTGGACGGCTAGCAACGCCAGCGGCATTTGCTGGCTTCAAGGCGAAACTTCTGCGGACCTCAGCTGTCGCAGCCTCGAAGCCGCTGTGCGAAGCCCCCAAGACCTTGCAGATGAGATCGCCGCCATACCAGGAAGGGTCATCATTGCCATTGACGCGCCCTTGCTCTACACACCGGACCGCTGGGCAGAGCGGGAAGTTGCCCGCCAGTTCGCCCGTCACAAAGCATCCGCTCACTCCGCACATGCAGCAGTGCGCCACGGACGCACAGCCGGGATTGACCTCGGAATTGCCCTTCAGGCACGCGGATTCACGCTTGATCCAGCGGCGCTCGGGCAAGACAGAGGCGACTGTCGTGTCGCCTTTGAGGTTTATCCGCACACGATTCACATTCGTTTGTTTGACTTAGCGGAGCGGCTTCCATACAAAGCCAAGAAAGGACGTAACGTCGCCTATCGCCGCAACATCCTGAAGCAGTATCAGCAACACCTACAACAACTTGTGCAATGCCAAGCACCCAACGTGCTCAACAGTCCCGCAGTCCGTCACGCACTCTCACCAGAAACCGTTGAATGCTCCAAAGGTGCCAAGCTCAAGCACTTAGAAGATCAACTTGACGGGCTTACCTGCGCTATGGCCGCATGGCTCGCATGGAGCAGCAACGAAACTTGGGAGACACTAGGCGACTTGAACGGCTGCATAGTAGTGCCACGCGCCACTTCACCATGACTTGAGCCAGTCAATGCAACCTCTGTGGAAGTCACATCTAGAGAAAGCAATTATTAGGCATATAAGTAATTAAAAAATACTATAACTGCCAGTTTATAGGCAGTTTAACTGCCAGTTTAGTGGAAGTCAAACCGCCATGGTAAGGTAACTTGCGATGACGATCACTGACCAGATTCCCCCTGAGGGATACATGCCTCGCGTCGTGGACGACGAGATGCGGCGAGCGCTCGCAGTCATGCCAGCGGTGTTGATCGAAGGTCCCCGTGCCTGTGGGAAGACATGGACCGGAAGGCAGTTTGCGAGCAGCGCCGTCTACCTCGACGAAAGCGTCAGCGCTTCACTGGACGCAGGAATGCATCCAGCATCAATCCTTGACGGCGCATCTCCCCGACTGCTTGACGAATGGCAGATCGCGCCACAGATATGGAACCCTATGCGCCGAGCTTGTGATGCTAGCAACGCTGCCGGCCGCTTCGTCCTGACAGGCTCCGCCGACCCACCCGACGACATCACCCGACACTCTGGCGCAGGGCGGATCATCCGAGTGCGAATGCGGCCCATGAGCCTGTTCGAAAGCGGGGAATCCGACGGTGCCGTATCTTTGGCCGCCCTCTTTGAAGGCACTGCCTGCTCAGCGCCAGATTCTGGACTGAAACTCAACGATGTGCTCGCTCTAGCGTGTCGCGGCGGTTGGCCTGCGATACGCCAAGCCGACACAGACACTGCCAACATTGCCACGCGCGCCTACCTGGACGAGATCAGCCGCACCGATGTGTCCAGAGTGGACGCAACTGAACGTGACCCTGTGCGCGTGAGCAGACTGCTCGTTTCTCTGGCTCGCAATGTAGCAACTGAGGTAAAGCACACTGTGCTTGCGGCTAACACAGCTGCGCCTGGCGAAACACCACTTGAGCGACGCACAGTAGCCGACTATCTGGCTGCGCTGAAACGACTTTTTGTGGTGGAAGAGGTGCCTGCTTGGAGGCCGCACCTAGCCTCGCGCGCGCAAGTGCGTCAAGCACCCAAGATTCACCTCACAGACCCGTCGCTCACCGCTGCGGCATTAGGGATTAGCGTTGATCTGCTGATGCGAGAGTTGCCCTTCGCGGGAAGACTTTTTGAGTCAATGGTGATCCGCGACCTGCAGATCTATGCCCAAGCGAACCGCTGCTCATTGTCGCATTATCGAGACAGTGATGGCCTTGAAGTTGATTTGATCATTGAGCGTCTCGACGGCACATGGGCCGCCGCAGAAATAAAGCTAGGCGGCGCAGCAGCTATCGAGAAGGGGGTACAAGCGTTGCAGCGACTGCTCCGCAAGCTCAACCGAGACAAAACCAGCGACCCAGTCGCTCTCATGGTGATCACTGCCAGCGGCTACGCCTTTCAGCGTCCCGACGGGGTGCATGTAGTGCCCCTAACCGCTCTCGGCCCTTAAAGTTCGTTCTTGATGCAGTTGACCGTCTATAGCACGATAACTACGTCAAGAACGGGGCTGGATCTTGGGGTTGGGTGGCGGTTTCTGTTGGGAGCGTGTTGGGTGGGGTGGGGCTGTTAGTCGTTGTCTTTGATGGTGATGATGGCTTGCCCGTCACCGATTTGCGCGTTTTGTGGGTTTTTGAGCACTATTTGGAATGTTTCGGTGGGTTCTTTGACACGATCATCTAACGCTGGGATTAGCCCGATGTTGAAAGTCACTCCTGGCCTGAAAGACACTATTGAGCTTTGTGACCCGAAATCCTGGCCTGCTGTGGCATACCCAGAGCCTGTACCAAGCGCTTGAGGCGTGTATGTGACTTTCACTGGCTGGCTTGCAGGCTTGTTCAACCTGAAACGAATCAGATAAAACGGGCTCCGTCCCTCAACATAGGTACTATCCTCCACAGAAACCGTAACAACATCTGCTGGCGGTGGCGGTGGTGGTGGATTGTCATCGTCTGTGACTGTGACGGTTGCTACCGATGCAGAGGAGTCTAGATTGTACCCAGTGCCGGTAGCTAATGTGACGGTCACAGACCCGTCAGGCTCATCAGTTGAGTCACCAGTCGTAGCGACCGTGAACGTTGCAGAGCCTGTTGTGGGGATTGTGATTGTTTGTGAGCCTGTGGTCACGCCATAGTCACCGCTGGAGGTGACATTCACAGAAACATCAAGCGATGACGCTGGTGCCGGGGACGAGGTAAGCGTAAACGATGCAGACCCGCCCTCAGTAACCGTGTTACCAGCAGTAATGCTGATCTCTGGCACCACCACTGGAGTCGGAACTGGATCAACTGGGGTGGGATCAACCGGCACAGGATCCACTGGCGTGGGATCCGACTGCTGTGATTGTTGTTGGGATTGTTGTTCTAGGTTTGTAAGAGCGGTTACTACTGGATCCCAGCGGCTCCAGCCTTTATCAGCATAGCTTTGCGCTTCGGTTGCGGTCATCGCATTACCCGTGAACCCGGGCACGGTTTCACCGAACGCGACTAGTACACGCTTCCAGCGGGTCACATGCGCTACACCATGCTGACCCTCAGCGGTATACCCTTTCACATCAGCAACCAAAGACACAGGAACCTGATAGTCAGTTTCGGTGTCTGAGGTGTCTGAAATTAGTTGCTGCTGCTGGTCTTGTTGAGCTTGCGCTTTCAACGGCGGGTTCGCAGCTAACGCTTTCAACGCAGCCACAATCGGATCCCAGCGAACACTCCAAAACTGGTTAGCAAAACCCTGCGCTTCAGCAACAGTCATCGCAGAACCTGTGAACCCGGGCACAGTCTCACCAAAGGCTAGTAGTACTCGTTTCCAACGATTCACATGCGCTACACCATTACCGGTTTCAGCCGCATACCCTTTCACCGCAGCAACCAACGAATCAGGAACCTGGTAAACACCATTTGAGTCAACAACAGGTTGCAGTTCACCTTGCTGTGCTTGCGGGTCTGTGAACCCTAACGCAACCAACACATCCACAACCCGCTGCCAACGCTGCGACCCACCCGCCGCCAACAAGCGGGCCTCACCCAAAGTCACCGGCGGTAAACCACTACCCCCATTCCAACGCTTCAACAAATAACTACTAAAACCCCAACGCCGTAAATACTTTCTACCCGCAGAATCAGCAGGAACAATCTCATTCAACGTATCCAACACCCGCAACCAATTCTTATCACCACCACTAGACCAATACCATTTACGCGCATCATTCAACAAATCACGCGCCAACCAATACGCATTCAACTCACCATCAGCAACCATATCATTATTCACCACAGTCACATCAAAACGAAGATCAGGCGTAGTCAACTCCCGCTGATCAACAAGTCCCTTAACCCCATCATCTCTGCCAGTCAACTCAGTTCCGTCATGCACCTTAGAAAAACATTTCGCCGTTGACTCACCCTTTTGTGTCTGCCTCTCCACACAGCCAGGCACTTCATAATCATGAACCTCAACACGAGGTTGACGCACCGACAATATCCCACCAACCGTCACATCCAAAACATGCGGCTCCCAAAACTCACTAAGCCTCCAATCAGACACCTCATGATCCTCCGGACGTGTCGCATCTAACACACCCTTCGGCAACACAGAATCAGTCTCAAGAGCAGTCACACGCACCAAAACCTGATTATGAGCATTCACCGTACCATCACCAACCACCTCCACAGACACAAAACTATCCACACCCGCATCAGGCTTCCACAAAACCCTAGAATTCGCGGAATCCATCCACGACTCCCGGCGACTAAACGTCAACGCCAACACATGCGACTCACCCTCATCCAACACCAAATCAGACTCACTCAACATAACATCCACATACCGAGACACATTCGGAGCCTCAGGAGGCGGCCAAACACAATCCTCAACCTCCCGAAGCGTCAAACCAAGTCGCGCTGCTTCAGCTTCGCAATCAGGACGATGAGAAGCAAAATCAAAAACATCATTGTCCGTTACCCGCACACGAACCGCAGACGGATTAGCATCACTATGGGCCAACAAATACCCATCCCCCTCCAACAACACCACCGTAAACGAACCATACTTAGACGTATCATCATAACCCCAAAACACGCCATCCTCATCAATACTATCATCAACAGTCGACACAGTCACCGTAGCCGAAGGTGACGACGATGTCAACACCACCGACGAACTACTCAACGAAGCCCCATAATCCTGATCCCGTAACAAACCCAACCTAACCGTAATATCCCGCCCAGGCGCAGAAGACGCAGAAACAGTAAACGTCTCAGAGCCACCCTCCGCAACCGGACCAGAACCCGAACGCGACACAGACACCACCGGCACAGGTGCCTCAGCCACCACATACACAGGCGAAACACCATAAAACGGAAGCGCCCCGTTCACATTCAAGTTATTCCCGTTATCAATATGACTACCACCAGAAAAATTACCCACCCTCGCAGTAGTGCCTAACAAAGAGCCCAAAGCCAGCTGACGACTAGGCCTAATACCGTCAGCTTGCGTGCCTGTCCAAACATTAGAATAAACATTAAAACCTGAATCAGTCGAACCGCGGCCTAACTCATCACGCACATCACCAGCAGCCCCATTCTCCCACGAAGACGACCAAAACCCCTGATTAGCAACATTCCCATAATCCTGAGAAATACGCGAACCACCCAACCAATAAACCGGAGCCACCACATCACGAATCAACGGTGTGTTTCTCAACACCTCAGCAGACCGCAACCTCGCCCACTCACGAGCATTATTCGCAAGCGAAGAAGCCACCACCTTATACCTTGACGAATGCCCGCGAATATCAGAATGCCCCGCAGCCGCACGCGCCTGCACAAACGAATCATAAACACTCAAATTATCTCCCGTAGCGTCACGAGTCGTAGAAGTCACAAACAACAAACGAAACACATCACCCTCCCCCAAACCAGCAGGCTTCAAAGGCCACGAAAACGGAACAGTAACCGTGCCATTATCGTTAACAACAGGAGCCAAAACCGCAGCAGGCGGCGGCGACTGCGCATCAACACGCCCAGAATCAACAACCCCCAACAACGAAGCCAGCAACACCCCCACCAACAACACAACCACCAAACGCGCAGACCGCATCACAGCAGCCACCCCCCCCCCCCGCGGAGTTCACAACCAAAACACCAGACCCAGAATCAAAACCACTCATAACTAACTCCAATCAGTCTCGCCGGACAAGCCGAACACGTACATCACCACCACCATACCACACAAACCCACCCCACGCCAACCCTCCACCGCAGTTCCGAGAACAGGGCGTAAGTGCAACGATGGCTGCTCTAGGTTCTCAGGTTTCTGGTGATGCCTTGAAAAGCTGGCGACCCTCTGGGGGCTGGGGTGGCTGAATCCACTCAATACAGACACGAGCTCTTACTGCTTGACCTCCTGGCTCCATAACGATCTTCGTCTCCCTGAATTCCTTGTAGCTCTCAGCGCTCATCATCAGTGTCCTCCTTGCTAACTAAGGCATCAGGCATGCTCGCAGCATACTTGGCAAGATTTTCGGTGAGTGCATCAATCAGCTGGCTAACAAACAGCGGCGACATGTTCACTCTCTGAACGATTACGCCTTGAAGGGGGTGGATTCCGTAATCCAACCGAGCAAAATCAAGAGTGAACTCATGAGGCGAATGGCTAACAACAGCAAAGTTTGCCCAAATTCCGCCGAGCATGGACATGTCGCCTTGCAGTTCAATGCTAAGGGACTCAGGGTTGTCTGGTTGAGCCATCGCACAAGGTTAGTTCATGAATCATCAAGCAACAAGCCCGGAACGCGGATGTGTCGCCTATAGCGGTATAGCTGTAGGCGATCAGATCAAGTGGCAGCGCAAATTGTGATGCGATCGGCGGTTAGCTCAGAACGAATCCGGGTCTCAACAGCACTACCGAGCCCTAGACGATCCGAACCCAAAAGTGCTGCACCCAACACGGGAGGAGCATCCAAACGTCGAAGGATCACCCGAGGTGCCGACTCAAGCAAACCTTCACGCACACGATCATGAAAAACAGAATCACCGGTCTTCCAGATCGAGCCTACGAACACCATCTCAAACTCTGAGCGAGCCAACCGCAAACGGCGGATCGCGGACACTGCCATCAGCACCAGCTCATCGGCTAACCAGTCAACAATGCTGCGAGCCACCGAGTCACCGTCGCTGGCCGCTGCGAACACGACCGGTGCCAAATCCGGCAGCGACAAATCCGGCGGCTCGCCGGTATGAAGCGCAGTCACCACATCAATCGGGCGACGCAAACCGAAACGAGCAGGTACCAGCGTCTCCAACGATGTGCGCGGCCCTCGACCATCGCGTGCTCGGATAGCCGCAGCTAAAGCTCGCACAGCCAGGTCACTGCCGCCGCCCTCATCGCCAGAAAGCGCACCCAATGCTGGAAATCGCACAGTGCGGCCAGTGGGGCCGACTCCGGCGCAGTTCATCCCGGCACCACACACCAGCGCAATTCCCCATCCCGAGTGTGATCCGGCTCGAAGTCCAGCAAAAGCGTCATTAAGGACGATTGATCTCTCAGCTATGCCCGAAGCATCAAGCTCGCGCTGCAATCTGCGATCATCAACCGGCAGATCAGCACCCGCTAGGCAGTAGACCCCCAACTCTGCAGCAAGCCCGTTGATCTCCAAACCGCCAGCGGCTGCGGCACTGTGAACCGCTTGTTTGATAGTGCTGAGCATGGTTGGCATGCCGACCGCGTGATATGAGCCAGCTGCGGCTCGGGCCGTGCCTAGCACCGCTCCGTCGGCTGCGATTAGCGCTACATCGGTCTTAGAGTTGCCGCCGTCGACAGCAACTATTGCAGCGCTCAAGACTCGAAGCCGCTAGCAGAGCAAGCCGGTGAGCCGATCCGCTCGCTGCGAGCGCAGAAACGTCCCGAGCATTCTTTGAACTCTGCAAAGACTGCCAAGACCTCTGCACAGGTAACAGTGCAGCAAAACCCTGCGAATTGAGCAGACAGCATGACCTAACTCGCCTAACTCGGTGCGTCAGAGAAGAAAGCTGGCAGATGCTGGCGGTTAGCTTCGAGGATCGCGTCCAGCAAAGGTTCGGCGACATCGCGTGAAGGCACCAACGGATTAGCCGCCAAAGCGTCGATTGCCACACTGCGATCACCCGACACAGCTGCGGAGATTGTGAGACGCTGATAGTTGTGTAAAGCCAGCACCAGTTCACGCTGCTCCTGCGTCAGCGGATCACCCTGCAGCGGTTGTGCTCCTGAGGCATCGACACGGCAAGCAACTTCAACCACCAGATCTGGTGGCAGGTCGTTCAAAGCGTCGTTGTTGGGCACGTTCACAACCAGATTGCGTCCGGCATCACCCTCACTGCTTAGAGCTTCGATCACCTCGATTGCTGCTTCGGAATACCAGGCACCGCCGCGCTCATCAAGCAAAGCGGGCTTCTCAACGAGTTCAGGATCGCTATACAGCTCAAGCAGCCCACGTTCGATGTCCATCACCTCACTAGCTCGAGTGCCTTCAGCGAGTTGCTCGGCAAGAATCTCTTCGGGATAGCTGTAATAAAGCTGGTAATAAGAGGGAATCACCCCGGCTTTGGCTATCTGTGCAGCAGGCCAACCGATCTCATCAGCGATCCGGTCAAGGTGATCGCTCATCAACTCGGGCATTACCGAATGACCGTCAATGCATACATCGCGAAACCATGAGGCGTGATTAAGACCAACCGACTCAAGTTCGACGCGTGAAGCGTCCACATCGAAAGCCGCAGCGACTTCACGCTGCAATCCAATCGGGACATTGCACAATCCCACAGCTCGATGGTTGTTGTCGGCCAGCGCCTGACTGACTATCGACACCGGGTTGGTGAAGTCGATCAACCAACCGTCAGACGCTCCCAGCTTTGCGTAACGAACCGCTATGTCAAGCACCACTGGAACAGTGCGCAAAGCTTTAGCGAAACCGCCCGGGCCGGTGGTTTCTTGACCCAATATGCCGAAACGATGAGGGATCGTTTCGTCCTGAAGGCGTGCCTGCAAGCCGCCTACGCGCAGCTGCACCAAACAAAACGAAGCATCAGTCAGAGCCTCGTCTAGATCCTCGGTCAGCACCAGGCTGCCGTGCCAGCCAGCATGGTCAAGGATGCGCTGCGCGAACCCGCCCACAATGTTGAGTCGTTCACGATCAATGTCGTGAAGGAACAGCTGTTCAACACCAAGGGAAGCGCCTCGTATGGCGATGCCTTGAACCAGTTCGGGTGAGTAGGTGCTAGCACCTCCGATCACAGCAATCTTCATGACAATCTGACCTCCTCGTTAGCTTGCGCTGAGTGGTATGCGGCTTGCATGATCCTCACTGTGGTGAGCCCCACATCGGGACCGTTCGCCGGTGAAACCGCGCCTCGGGCGACATCAGCGGCGTGAGCAATCTGAGCTTCAAACAGTTTGGGGTCGCAATGCTCGTTGCGCTCAAACGGCGGCGGCGTGCTCGTCTCAAGCCTCGCTTCGTTGTCGCTGTCATCGTCATTGGAGTCGCCGTTGCCAGCAGCAGCAGAGTCTTGGACTTCGCGGGCAATAAGCGTCGGGAACAACGAACCGAAAGCTCGGGTGCCGTGCAAGCGTGTGGCTGCTTCGGGACCGTCGGATTGCACCTGCCACCAGCCTGCCTCTACTTGGCTGGTGACTCCGTTATCCCAGTCGATCAACAGCACAGCCGTGTCGTCAACGTCGTAATCTCCGTAATGGGTGCCGACACGCGCAGTTACACGCACCGGCTGAGGATCACCGATCAGATAACGGGTGGTGTCTATGGCGTGAACGCCCATATCGGCAAGCGCACCACCGCCAGCCAGCGCTCGCTGCTGGAACCAGCCCGAAGGCCCCCACCAAGTGTGGACACTGAGCGAACGTGTTCGGATTATCTGGCCCAAAGCCCCGTTGGCGATCTCTTGGCGAAGCCAACGAGCATCAGGATCGAAACGCCACATATGGCCGGTCATCAAAGCACGTCCAGTTTCATCGGCGACAGACACCATCTCGGAAGCTTCTTCGACTGACACGGCCATCGGCTTCTCGACTAGCACATGGGCACCGGCACGCATCAGCGCCGTGGACTGGGAAGCGTGCAATGCATTGGGGGTGGCTACGACCGCTACATCAGCACCACCGTCACCTGCTGCGAACAGGAACTCGTCCCAGTCGGTGGTAGCAACCTCGGCTGGGTGATCGGCAATGAACTCATCCAAACTGGACTGTCGATGGTTATGGACTGCTACAAGCTCAGCATCGGGCACGGCCGCTATCGAACGGGCATGCATTCGTGCTATCCATCCGGTGCCGCACATCGCGAAACGGATCGGTTGACTCATTAGGTGACTCCTGTCGGATTCTCTTTCTCTGATATCAGTTGTCGTTTCTTAGATTCTCTGCTGTCAGGTGTCTTTCATCAACGAACGCAACTGAGAAGCCCCGTCAGAGATCTTGCGGAACGCCGCCACGGCATCTTCGATTCCCTGCTTTCCGGCACGGAAAATGTTCTCATCCAAATAGACCGTCTGGCGTGATCCGGCCAGATCCGACACCGGGCAGTCCCAAGCTTCGGGCTTAAGGCGATCGGCATACTCGACGGCCACAGGCAGTCGGCTCAGCCACGGCTGGAACAAAGGATCACGGGTTAGCGACGGATAGCCCTCCCAGCAGTCGATCCCTTCTTCGTCAAGCGCATCGCACAACAGACTGTTGCCAGCACCAGCGAACGCATCCGGGTCAATACACACGATGTAGCGGTAAAAACTGCGTCTCGTAACACGTTCATCTACTGTGAGCAGCCGCACACCTTCAACATCGGCGATCAGTTCCTCGAAATAAGCGGCGGAGGCGGCACGTTCAGCGATCTGAGCTTCCAGTTTCTCTACCTGAGCCGCGAGCGCGGCAGCCTGAAGTTCGCTGAGCCGATAGTTAGCACCAAAAGTGCCGTGCTCAGAGTGTTGCCCCTTCGCCCGACCGCAATCAATAATCGAAACCGCTAGTTCAGAGAGACGGTCGCTGTTGGTGGTGAGGGTGCCTCCCTCACCCGAAGTGAGAATCTTTGAGCTTTGATGGCTGAACGATCCGAACTCGGCGATAGCTCCAGCGCTGCGTCCACGCCACTGCTTGCCGTGACTGTGGGCACAGTCCTCCACGATAAACAGGCCATGTTTAGCGGCGAGGTCGGTGAGCCGGTCCATGTCGGCCATGACTTGACCGAGATGCACAGGAATGATCGCCTTAGTGCGGGGAGTAATAGCAGCTTCAACCGCGTCAGGGTCGATAGCCAAAGTGTCGGGGGCGACATCAACGATCACCGGCAATGCGCCAGCGGCCATTGCTGCGTATGCGGTAGCCGAGAAGGTGAGCGCCGGGACGATCACCTCATCGCCCCAGCCAACGCCGAGAGCCTTAAGCGCGACCTCCATAGTGACGGTGCCATTCGCCATGGGCACTGCATAACGCACATCGTGCAAAGCCGCGAACCGCTTAGCGAAACGCAAGGTGTTAGGGCCTGGGAACGGGAACCCGCCCCATTGACCTGATCGGACTGTCTCAGCAACACAAGCTGCTGTGGCTTCGTCAATGTCAGGCCAGGAGGGATATTCCTCGGAACGGACAGGAGTTCCGCCGAGGATCGCGAGTTGGTCAGTCATTGCAGTGTCTCCGGTCTGCATCGCTCCAGTGGCCTGAGTTTCTGGCAGCGATGCGATAGAGCCGACAACGAGGGAGCCAGCCTCACGCCCCGTCGACACGTTTGCAAGATTATAGACGCTGACATAGCAGTCCTGCAAGACCTAGTTATGCAAGAAGCCCTAGCCTTGCGAGCACTGACCCGAAACTGTGCAACCTCTAGGTAGCGGCGGGCAGGGAGGGCGCTGTGGTTCGTGAGGTTCAGCGTCGCACCTCGAAATCTAGATGATTCACAGCTAGCGGCTCTGTGCAGTTCGAGGCAGTGAGACGGAGCTCGACACGATGCCAGCCGTGCGGTGCGCGTAGTTTCGCTTCGCCGAGGATCAACGCCGAGTCGACGGCTGCGCCAGCAACAGGCAGTGATCCTTCCGCGAGCGATGCCGGGGAGTTTGCGAGCGCGGAGTCTTTGGACGCGGAGTTTTTGGGATTTGCAGGCTGGGTGGGATCAGCGACCGGTCTCATACTCCATAGCAGTGTCGCTTCAGACACCGGCTGAGGCAGATCATTGATGAGCCAGAAACGCATGATGATGGCACGACCCGCACGCGGCCTCGGATCAGGCCGCTCGGCACTGTCAAGCAATTCGACGCACACCAGCAGCGGTGCCATCGCCCGACTCAGGGCGTGATATCCAGGTTTGGGCTTGCGATTGTGATCAAGGACAGCCCAAGTGAGCGCCTCCCAACCCTCAACTGCCATGAAATGATGAACACCGGTGATGAGTGGTCCCCCATCAGCGGGCAGCCCGCCCGGTTGTCGGGCTTTGCCGCGCCTGAATGATTCGGTTGCTGCCTGTATCAGGTTCGCTTGATAGGCCTGCGCAGCGGCCACGTAGCGTTCGAGCCCGTCTGAGGGCAGCACTTTGATGTGCTGTTTGGTTTCACGATGCTGGAAGTCATGAAATGCCCAGATACGCCGAGCCTCAGCAGAGTCATAGGCATGAGCTTCGCTGGGGATGATCTCACGCAAAGTGGACACATCAGGTGGGGCCAGCGAACCGTATTCGGTAACGAAAGGGCCACCAGGACGCGAAGCGAAATCTTGCCAATGCCCAAAATACCATCCGGCATAATGGTGACTGTCGCCGGTGCCGCTGTTGCGATGCACATAACGGCTGGGGTCGACATCTCTGGCGATGTCCTCTAGGTCTTTGTCAAGGCGGCGATTGTGGTCGGGGTCATGCGTGCCGCCGAACTCGTCAGCCATCCAGGGCGCATCCCAGGGTGATTCGTTGTGGCAGCACCAAGCAACGATTGAAGGATGACTACCGAGAAGGCGGATCATGGCTCGCATCTGGCGATGAGCTTCCTGATGGAAGGCTGGATCGTCGGTGTAACCCCATTGCAATGGGAAGTCCTGCCAGATAGTCAGACCCAGTTCATCGGCGATCTCGTAAAACTTCGGGACCACCACATGAGCATGAACCCGCACCTGGTTGATGCCAGCATCACGGATTAGTTGCAGATCTTGACGCATCCGCTGCTCGGTGTATTCGGTCGGCCAGTAGGTGCCTATGTAGTTAGTGCCTCGGATCCAGATCTCTTCGCCGTTGAGACACCATCGATAGGAATCGTCCACAGAACATGAGCGAACCCCGGTGCGGAACTTGCGCTCAGCTAGCACAAGGCTCGTGTCGCTGTCTGTGTTTCTGTGTTCGGCTGATCCGCCAGAGTCTTTTGCGGTGACGGCGACCTGCACGTCATAGAGCTTTGGCTCGCCTCGACACCAAGTGGTCCAGCGGTCCGCTAACGGCAAGCGAGCCGAAGCCTCGAAATCGACGGTGGCTGTTGCTGCCATGACCGATGACTCTGGGTCTGAAGGCTCAGGGCTTGCAGGCAGAGCCACATCCACCGACATCTGTCCGAAGTCATTCGCGCCGGTTAATGTGAGCGTGACTGTGGCCGCTGACGGTGCCGCGACAGCAACACACAGAGTCCCGCACAGGTCAACATCGGCGTGGTCGGGGCCCGCAGGGAGGGCACGCACGACGACGCTGTCGATCATTGCTTGATCTGGCCAAGCTTGAAGAGTGACCGGTGCCCAGATGCCACCTGAGTTGCGTGCCTGGCCTTCGCGGCTCCAAGCGGCACCCGGCCGGGCATCGTGATGTCCGAACACGCCTTTGAGCAGGGTTTTGTGCATATGCCAGACGCTGCCCCACGGTTCATGAGGTGAATCGACTTCCACCACCAGCCGATGCGAACCAGCGGTCAAGCCTGCCAAGTCAAACCAGAACGGCTCGAAATAGCCCTCGTGAGAACCGAGCAACTCATCATCAAGCCAGACACGGCAGTAGTAGTCGACACCTTCAAAACACAGCCGCCAAAGTTGGTTGCTCGCTGATGCATCAATGTGAAAGGTTCGTGCGAAGGTGGCTTTCCCGGAATGATCAACTCCTCGCAGCCACCAGTTGGCCGGCAAATCAATGGTGCGCTCTGGGGGATGGCCAGCTAGAGCTTCGTCGCATGGTCCCAGCCACATATCCCACGAACCGTCAAGCGACAAGCGCGAGGCATCGCTGCCAGCTAGCAGGCGCTGGGGCATTAGCGTCTCACGCCGGTGAGGTTAATGCCTTTGACAATGAAGCGTTGGGCTACTGCGAACAGCACCACTATCGGGATCAAGGCCATGAAACTGCCTGCCATGAGTATCGACCATTGGCGGCTGAAGCGGCTAAGGAAAGAACTCAATCCGACCGGGAGTGTGGTTTCGTTGATGTCGGTGATATATATCAGCGGCCGTAGAAAGTCATTCCACAAAAATATGAAATGAAACACTGCAACCACGGTCAACGCAGGAACTGTGAGCGGCAACATGATTCTCCAGAAGATGCGGAACTCTGAAGCGCCGTCCACTCTGGCAGCGTCGATCAGCTCTCGAGGCAGTCCTTTGTAGAACTGGCGCATCAAGAAAATGTTGAAAGCTCCCCCGCCGAAGCACCACGGAATGATTAGCGGCAGCGAAGTGTTGAGCCAGCCGAGTTCGGCAAACAGGATATATTCGGGGATCAAAAGAGCTTCGAACGGCAAAAAGATCGTGATCAGCGCTAACGCAAAGCAGACATTGCTCCCACGGGCGCGCAGAACCGCGAAGCCATAGGCGCAGAACGCTGACGAGAAGGTTGCCCCGAGAGTGCCGAGCACAGCAATGAACAGCGAACTGTAGAACCAGCTGCCGAAAGGCACTGAGTCGATAACACCCGAATAATTGTCTAACTGAAAAGAGTCGGGGATCAGGTTGAGGCCCGGCTCAAGGATTTGAGCGTTGGTCTTAAACGACGCAGAAGCCTGCCACAAAAACGGCAGCGCGAACAGAAACGACAAACCAATTAGAACCACATAAAGAACAACACGGCGCAAGGCGCGCCAGCCGCGATGGCCTGTGACAGGACCTATGACGGTTCTGTTAGTGGAACTGTCTGAAGAAACGTCACTGAGAGTCATCGGTTGTCGTTGTCGTAATAGACCCAACGGCGCGAACTCCAGAACTGGATCGCAGTCAGCAGCGCAATTGCGGCGGTGAGCACCCAGGCAACAGCAGACGCGTAGCCTACCTGAAGGTTCACCAGCAGTTGCCGGTAGATGTACATGACCAGAGTCAAAGTTTGGTTGGCTGGCGAACCGCTGCCAGCCGGGCCGGTCTCAGAAGATACGACATAAGTCTCGGTGAAAACGCCTATGCCGCTAGCAATGCCGATAACCAGATTGAAGAACAACTGTGGTGTCAAAAGAGGCAGCTTGACATGCCAGAAACGACGCAAAGCTGTGGCACCGTCAACGGCTGCGGCTTCTAGCAGTTCACGAGGCAGGCTTTGAAGCCCCGCCAGAAAGATGATCATCATTCCGCCGGTGCCTCCCCACACCATGATGATCACAATCCCCAGTTTTACTGTCCCCGGGTCACGCAACCAGATAGGGCCATCAATCCCAATTAGTTCGAGACCCTGATTAAGCAGACCGTCGCTGCCCAGAATCCAGATCCAAACAATGACGGTAGCCACGCCTGACACCACCGTGGGCAAGTAGAAGGCCGTACGGAACAGCGGCATACCTCGTACTTGTTGGCTCAACAGCACTGCAAGCCCCAAGCCAATGAGTATCTGCAGCGGAATGACTAGCAGCGCAATGTAGAGCGTGTTGCGGATGGCTTTCTCAAGCAGCGGGCCTTGCACCGGGTCGACCATCCGCTCGAAGTTGTCGAAACCGACGAAGTTCGGCCAGCCGCTGAGGTTGTAGTCAGTGAAAGCCAAACCCACCGAGGCAAGCATCGGTCCGAGGCCAAAGAAAATGAATCCAATCAGCCAAGGCGCGATAAAGACGTAGAACCAGCGCGCTTCGCGCCTGGCTTGAAGTCCGCGCTTGCGGCGAAGCGACGAGCGGGGCCGTCCGCGCACCGGCAGACGGCCCCGCTCGTCAACTTTCACGACAGCGGCCCGGCCTGACGCGACAACTCAACCGCGTCATCAAGCACAGATTGCCAATCTGGTGGAGAATCCGACAAGAATGCTGCCTCAGTAGCTGGGGTGATCACATCCCAGAAACCTGGGCCCCAAGCATCGGTCAAGGGCTCCCACTTGGTGTTGGCAGCACCAATCTTGGCAACTTCACACTTGTTGGCTGGCGGCGCGTCAGAAGTGCAGTAAGCACCGTCAAGGATCGACTCGATCGGTGACGTGCCCAAACCTAGAGCGCCTTCGGCTGCTTGCCCTTCAGTGCCAGCGATGAACTTCACTAGTTCCCAGGCCCACTCGGGATGATCAGTGTCCGAATAGATGCCGTAGCCCTCTGCGGCACCTTGAATAGTGCCGCCCGTCTTCAGTGGTGCTGGTGCAGCATCAAACTCGAAAGCTCCGCCAGAGTTATCAACTATCGAACCTGCCTCCCAGGTGCCCGACAGCAACATCGCTGTGTAACCGCCCGAGAAAGCCCTTTCGCCAGCGGCATCACCAGGTGCCAAGCCCCCGAACTGACCGCCGAGTTCCCAGTTGAGGTAACCCCCGCGGGCCAACTCGTCAAGGTCGGTGAGAGCCTCAACGCAGGCCGGTTCGTTGTAGGTGTAGTCGGTGGGATAAGTGTCATCGTTGGCGAACTCGCAGCCATACATCCGCATCCAGGTCTGATACAGGTCAGACCAAGCGAAACTCAAACCCCATTGTTCATCGGGGATCGACAGCTGGCGAGTGGCATCAATCAGGTCATCTACTGTCCAAGAAGCGTCTGGGTAGTCAACGCCAGCGGCATCGAACATGTCCTTGTTGTAGTAAAGGAAGTTGAACGCCAGGTTCGAGACTGGAAGTATCAACAAGCCGCCGTCCGTGTCGGCGAAGTGTTGAACCATGTTGTCGGGCCAAGGCGACAGATCGAACCCATCAGCATCAATGAACGGCTGAAGCGACTGGAAAGCATTTATGGCAACCATCTGCCCGTAACCATCGTCGGTGCCACCCCAAAGAACATCAGCAGCGGTACCGGCTGCAACCTGAGGAAATACCGTTGTCGTATAGTCAGAGATCGGCTCCATCTTGACTGTCACGTTGGGATGCATCTCGTTGAAAGCGGCTGCCTGCATCTCGCGGAAGTCAATTTGGGTTTGACCGCCGCCGTTGAAGTAAGCCATGCGGAGTTCAACATCCTCTGCAGGCTCAGGCTCATCATCCATCTCAACCGCAGCAGCGGCTGTCGTGGTTACCGCAGGGGCACTCGACGCTTCGTCGTCGTCGTCATCGTCTCCGCAGGCGGCAGCTACGAGCGCGAAGATTGCCACAAGGGCAATCAGCGAGCGGCTCCTCCAACGGCGGGTCTTCCCAGAATCTGGGTATCTCATATGTGTCTCCTCTCCTTATGGGACTGCCACACATCTGACTGCGTGGCTATTGAGATTATGGGCACGCACCGACATTCGTCAACAACCTGATCTCTAGTCGGGTGCTTCATGTTGACTGGCGAGGCAATGCAGTCACTGCGCTCCAAAGCTGGTCGGCAACATTGCTGTCGATGGTGCAAACGTTGATGATTGAGAAATCCAAATCCTCGCGGCGCACATAGTCGGCGAGGTCAAGCACCGCCTGATCGAAAGCTTGCCGGGTAATGCCTAGATCATCGGGATGGGCACGCGTCTTGGAGCGGGTGATGATCTCTGCGGCTTGTTGTTGGCCTTCGCCTTGCAAAGATGCCAACGCCACCACGCACATGGCGATCAGTTCGCCGTGTATTTGATGGTCACCAGTGTGGAACTCATAGGAATAACCGAGGAAATGCTCGGATCCCTCCTCGAAACGTGAATGTCCAGCCTGCATACAGGCGGCACCAATTCGACGGTAAGCCCAAGCCAACCAACGGACAGCGTCTTCACTTACGTAAGCGACCTCGTCAGCGTGTTCATCTAGTTCAGATAGCAGTTCGTATCCCAGTGCAGCCAAGTCATCGTCCCAGGCGACACCTTCACCCTGATCGCAGGCCAGTTTCCAGTCGAACAGCCCGGTTTGGCAGGACAGGATGTCACCGATCCCAGCACGGTTGAGGTGGGCAGGTGCTGAGCGGATCAGATTGATGTCCACCACCACGGTTTCGGGGATGATTAGGCCCACATATTTGACGTTGCCGTCAACCCGTATGCCTACATCTCTGGTGAAACAGGCATCAACCGAGACGATCGTCGGGATTTGTATCAGCGACTTGTTGGTCTTCCAAGAGATGAACTTGGCCGTATCAAGTGCTGAGCCGCCGCCTATGCCCACAACGTATTCGGAGTCGCCTTCGGCTTCGATCAGCGATTCAAGATGAGTGATGTTGGTGTCCCAGGCCTTGATGACCCGCTCGGGTGGACGCACTGTTGAGGCCAGTTCTGACCAAGGCGGATCGCTCACACACGCCGTGTAGCTGGGGAGGCCATCAAGCACCTCGCTATGCGAGTGCTCGGTCGTCTCGAACAGTGGCAGCTTAAGCATCGGTGCCAGAGTAGCCCACAGAGCGAGGTTATTGCAATTCGTTGCAATAACCTTTGCGATGACTCTCAGGTCGCTAGGACTGACCGGCAATTAGTAAATACCGATAACTAAGCTATCTCCGATGCCGAGTCCGGATCTTCTGGGCTCAGGTTCTTCTGGGTGAACAAAACAACTTAAGCGCCACAGTGGCACCGACTCCCACAGAAACATCAACACTATGAGCATCACAACATGAGCATGCTGTCTGAACTGATGGAGCAGCCCGATGCTGTGAGGCGCTGCCTTGAGGCCAATCAGACACAGGCCACCGAGTTCGTAGAGTTGGTTGCTGACACTGATCATGTGGTGATCGCAGCTCGAGGCACATCAGACAACGCCGCGCGCTACGCACAATATGTGTGGGGCTCAAAGTTGGGCTTGTCAGTGGGATTAACCGCACCTTCGCTCTTCGGCGGGCAAACCGAGCCGCCGTCGCTACAAGGCTCGGTGGTTGTGGGGATATCTCAATCTGGCGAGTCCCCTGATCTGGTGGCGGTGCTGAAAGCAGCCAGGCACCAGGGGCGGCCTGCGGTGGTGATCACCAATCGTCCCGATTCCCCGCTCGGGCGGCTAGGTAATCCAGTGATGGCACTGTGTGCAGGTGAGGAGCAAGCGGTTGCTGCTACCAAGACCTACACCGCTCAGCTTGCGGCAGTGGCGTTGTGTGCGGTCAACTCGGCTGCGTCTGCATTCCAAGACACGGCTGAGGCACAAGACACGACCGCGACAGAACTGCAAAACGTGCCTGAAGTGCTTGAAGGAGTGCTCAAGACCACCTCTGCGATCAAAGCTTCAGTCAGGGGACTGATTAACGCAAACCGCTGTGTGGTGGTTGGACGAGGATTTCATCACTGCACTGTCCACGAGTGGGCGCTGAAGCTGCAGGAACTGACCTACATTTTGGCGCAGCCCTATTCGGCTGCGGATTTTCTGCATGGGCCGGTGGCTGTGATCGAGCCGGGATTCTGCGTACTGATGGTTGCCACTTCGGGCACGCATCTGAAGTCGCTAACTGAACTGTCTGAACAGCTACTCCAGCGCGGAGCACATGTGGTGGCGATCTGCGACGACGAGTCATTTCCTTGCTCGCAACGTGTGTTGATCCCGAGGGTCGCTGAGTGGCTCGCACCAATTGTCGTAGCCCCAGCGCTTCAGTTGTTCGCACACAGCCTCGCTGTTGCTCGAGGCCTTGACCCTGACACTCCTCGAGGTCTGTCAAAAGTGACGCGCACGAACTGACTCCCGTCAGCTTGGCAAACCTGCCCCTTCTCCCCTACTGACCGCTGACCGGTGATGATTCGCAGTTAGTCATGTGAGTGCTTGTCGTCGCTACGGCACTGGCCGCATTGTCCAAGAATGGCGAAGTGGTGCAGCGATACGTGGAAGTCGTAGTCGGATTGCAGCATTTTGAAGGTTTCTTGGAGCCTGTCAGCAGGAACGAGAGTCATGGCTCCACAACTCTCACAAGCCAAGTGCTGGTGAGTGTGCTCCAGAGTCAGATGCCACCTTCCAGGCTGTGACCCGAAGTGAGTGTGATGCACCACACCGATGTCGGCGAGATCGTTCAAGGTGCGATGACATGTGGAAGGGTCAAGTGTGTCGGTCACTTCTGCTGCGCTTGAGAGGATTTGCCCCACTGTAAGAAAAGCTTCGCCGTTGTGAGCCAACACTTCACATATGGCGCGTCGCTGATCGGTGAGCCGCAGCCCGGCACCACGGATCCGCTTATGCAACTCCTGCGTGATCCGTTCGGGATTAGCTGGGTGCTGGAACTTCTCTAGCTCGTCGGGCAAGGTAGGCCTCTCTGGCTTCACGACTTGCGTGATGGCCTGAGAGTTCATGGAGTTTTTGTAACTGCTCGTTGCTCACTTGGGGATGAAGATGCACCACAGCACCATCCATGTTAGGCGCTGAGTGAAGCACGGCGTGTTCCACTTCTTCGGCGATTGCATGACCTGCCAGAACGTTGAGATCAGAGTCAACCTGAATAGCTATATCGCACTCCATGCGATGACCCGCCCAACGAGCTCTGACACGATCAACACTCTTCACGCCGGGAACTTCAGAGACGGTCGCGGTCAGGCGTTCAATCATGTCGTCCTCCACTCCGTCAAGCAGCCGCCGCATCACGGGCCTCATTGAGAGTATCAGTATCCCAAAAACTATTGCCCCGATAATAAAGCCCATAATGGCATCAGCTTCGGGGAAACCTAGCCAGACCCCGATTACTCCAATCACTACCGCAATTGAGGTCAGCCCATCAACGCGAGCATGCTGACCTTCGGCTATCAGCGCTGCTGAGTTGATGCGGCGACCAGCGCGAATGCGGTAGACGGCGACAACTTCGTTGCCCATGAAACCCACGATTCCAGCAGCGAACACCCAGCCCAAGTTGGTGAGTTCACGTTGGTTGATCAAAGCATCAATCGCTTCGGCGAAGATCAGCACAACGCTGGCCAGGATGATCAAGCCGATAAAAAGTCCGACTAGGTCTTCGGCTCTCCGATAGCCGTAGCTATAGCGGTTGGTGGCGGCGCGACGACCCAAACGGAACGCCAAGATCAAGGGGATAGTGGTGGCTGCGTGACCAAGGTTGTGGATCGTGTCGGCCAGCAGAGCCACCGACCCTGACAGAGCCACAATCACGACCTGAGCTATGGCGGTTGCCATCATTCCTGCCAGTCCGATCCAGGCGGCACGGATGCCGTGGCTGCTAGAGAGATCGGCTGACTGGATCGCTTCGCTGTGGTCGTGTGCGTGAGGGACTATCGCATGCTTGATCGTGGCTAGCAGACCTGAGCCGTGGGAATGATCGCCGTGACCGTGGGAGTGGTTGTGACCGTGGCTGTGACCGTGATCGTCGTGGCTGTGGTCGCCGTGATCGTGATCATGATCAGCGTGGTCATGGCTATGACCATGGCTATTTTCGTGGTCGTGGTGACCATGACCGCCGTGATCGTGGTCTTGATGATCGTGATCGTGGTTGTGACCGTGATTTTCGTGATGGTTGCTGCCGCTCACAGAGACTCCTCAGGTTCGCTGATCAAGGTCAGGAATTGCGTAGCACGGAAGCGTAGTTGCTTCTGGCGCTTATTGCAATGAATTGCAATAAGCGGCGATGGGCTCTGTCTCGCTCGCTCAAGCGGCGCGATAACCAGCGAAACGGTTCAAGCGAAGGCTGTTAGCCACCACGAACAACGACGAGAGTCCCATAGCACCTGCGGCGATCATCGGGTTGAGAACGCCGAAAGCAGCAAGCGGGATCGCCGAAGTGTTATAAGCGAAAGCCCAAAAGAGGTTGCCCTTGATCGTCGTCAGTGTCCGGCGTGATAAAGCGATGGCATCAGCGACGGCTCGAAGATCTCCCGAAACCACCGTCAAGTCTGAGGCTTCCATAGCCACGTCGGTGCCGGTTCCAACGGCGATGCCGAGGTCAGCTTGAGCCAAAGCGGGGGCATCGTTGATTCCGTCTCCGACCATTGCCACCCGCTTGCCTTGAGCCTGGAAACGCTCAACCACAGCGGCTTTGTCTTGAGGCAGAACCTCGGCGATCACTTCGTCGACACCAACAGTGTCGGCTACCGTCTGGGCAGTGCGCTTGTTGTCGCCGGTCACCAGCACCGGCTGCAGGCCTTGCTCGCCAAGCGCTTTCACAGCTCCAGCTGATGTCGCCTTAAGACGATCAGCCACTACTAACACTCCTTCAGCGCTTGACCCGCGGCCTGCTAGCACGGCAGTAGCACCAGTCGCTTCGGCTTCGCTTGCTGCTGTTTCCACCTCTGGCGGGATCTCATCGAACAATGCTCGCCGACCTACCCGCACCTCCAAGGGCTTGCGATCGGGCTCACTGACCGTGCCAATCACCCCGATGCCTGGGCGATTTTCGAAATCAGCTACGGGATGATGTTGGTCTACGGCTGCGGCCACAGCCGCAGCGATGGGATGCTCAGAACGCGATTCAAGCGAAGCCGCTAGCGACAGCAGCCGCTGGCTGTCAGACGGCTCTAAGCCGGGGGCTGAAAGCTCTGACAGTTCCATCCGACCTTCGGTGAGAGTCCCGGTCTTGTCCAACAGGATCACTTCAACAACGCGTGTGTCTTCAAGGACTTCGGCACCCTTGATGATCACCCCAAGCTGAGCACCCCGACCAGTTCCGACCATGATCGCTAGAGGCGTAGCCAGCCCTAAGGCACAGGGGCAGGCAATGATGAGCACAGCAACCGCCGCAGTGAAAGCGTCATTCACCGGTTGCCCGGCAACTAACCATCCAATCAGAGCGACAATCGCTATGACGATGGCCAGAGGCACAAACACCGACGACACCCGGTCGGCCAGACGTTGAACCGCAGCCCGACCTCCCTGAGCTTGATCCACTAGGCGAATGATTTGAGCCAGAGCCGTGTCGGCACCGACTTTGGTGGCTTCCACGACCAGCGATCCGTTGGCGTTGACTGTGGCACCGATGACCTCAGCACCGACGGTTACCTCGACCGGCACAGGCTCACCAGTGACCATCGACTCGTCAACCGCCGAATATCCCTCAACTACACGCCCGTCTGTGGCGATCTTCTCGCCGGGGCGCACCACGAAACGCATCCCGACCTTTAGCTCATCCAAAGGAATTTCGCTGCCGTCGGTGAGGCGGGCGGTGCGAGCACCTAGATCAGCTAAAGCCCGGATGGCATCGCCGGAACGCCGTTTGGCTCGCAGTTCCAAGTATTTGCCTAGCAGGATCAGCGTCAGGATCACTGCGCCGGTCTCGAAATAGACATGCCCGTCATCGAGATCACCGAAAGCGTCGAGTAACAGCACAGCGAACGACCACAGCCAAGCTGCGCTTGAACCCATTGAGACCAGAGTGTCCATGGTGGCGGCGCGGTGGCGCAGGTTCAGGATCGCCGCACGATGGAAAGGCCAACCCGACCAAAGCGTCACTGGAACAGCCAGCGCTCCGATCAACCATTCCCAGCCATCGAAGCGCAGAGGCGGGATCATTGAGATGGTCATAATCGGGACGGTCAGCACAGCAGCCAGCACTAGCCGTCGCCCTAGGTCGGCCTGACGGCGGGCTTCGGCGGCTTCTGGAGTGTCCACATCGGCATCAATCAACTGGTAACCGATGCTTTCGATCTCCTCACGCAGGATGTCCTCGGTGAGGGCGAGGGCTCCGGCTGCATGGTGGATAGTGGCCCGGCCAGTAGCGAAGTTGACCTGAGCGTCTTCAACGCCTTCTAGTTGTTGCAGATGCTGCTGCACCCGCGCCGCGCAGGCACCGCAAGTCATGCCCTCAATAGCAAGATCCTGTCGACGGGTTCCTGAACCGGTTTGAACTTCTACTTGGCTTGTCATAGTGCCAGTGTAGATAGCCATGCTCACCGGTACCGCGGCAGCTGAAACAAAGCACTTAGCTGGACGACGCTGCGTCTAATTTGCTCTACTTGCTAGAGACGAGCAAATCCTTTAGACCTCCGCCATTAGCGACGGCGACTGCGTAGTCAGGTCTCGCTGGGCTGCAATGCAGACGCTGACCCGGGCAATTCCGTAGGTAGTCGAACAGCATTCCGATCTCCGCATCTGGGTGAACCGGCATTTTTTCGGCAACCAGGCCTCTAGTGAACTCTTGGGGGTCACAGCGACGAACTTCCATCACCTCAATGCGGCTTTCGTCCACCACTCGCACGAGATGACCTCCGTCTGGATGATGCTGGTCAAGGTATGCGAAGGTATCGCCTACCCGATCCTCGGTAAGCGCCACGATTACAGTATCGGGCAGCCAGTCGCGGATCTCGCGGCTACTGGCACGCAGCCGCAACAACACCCTGGCTGCCTCGCGCCGAAGAGAAGCAGCCTTCGTGTCTCGCTTAGCCACGACTAAACGTATCTCTTGGTGGCCGAACCTGATCACATGCCCTTCACAGACATACGTCTGCGGTCTTTTATCGACCGGAAGTCCATCGTCTCCGGTTTTCCTCCCAGGAATTGAATATGAAGTCATAGATACCCCTGTAGATGTCCTCTAACCTGCTCTCGTGTCGAGTAGGCACTTATTTCGGTTCGAGAGATTTCTGTCCCACTCTTGCGATAGCGATGAATATGCACGGATCCGTGTTTCGCATCGACTAGCGCCACATCACTCAATTTTCCACTATCAGAATCGAAGGCTTGCTGCGATACTACAAAATCGCTCAGAGCGCCGCTTTGCTGGTCACGCCACTCTCGTATCACCAAACGATCCAGTTCTTGGTTCAGAGCCACGCTGAACTGACGAAGCACTGCATTGTCGCGATATGGGATGAAAGCGTCGTCCTCGGGGCGGACTGATAGGTCTGGGAGCCTTCGCCTATCCCTGCCGCTTTGGCCGCGGATACGACTAGCCATCCTGTGGAACCTAGCAGCGCTCCAAAGACATATTCAGCCCTGAAAAGGGTGTGGCGCTATATGGGGCGGCGGATTATGGCGTGCTCGCGGCGACTAGTTAGCCAAGCACCAAACAGCACTATGGCGATTCCGACCCATTGCACTGCAAGCACCACCTCTGAGTTGAAACCTATTCCCAGCAACATAGCCACGATAGGGATGCAGTAGACAGCAGTACCTGCACGGGTGGCACCAGCACGCCCGACGAGTGCAGCCATCAGCGCGAAGGCCACACCGGTGTTGACAACCCCGAGCACCAGCACCGCTGCTACCGCTGTGACATCCCATTGCGACCCAGCCAAGCCCGCCAGCCCGAAAGGAGTGGTGACCAGCGAAGCAACACCGAGTGCTCGCATCATCACTGCCGGGGCTCCGTAACGCTGCTGCAACGGAACAGCTAGGTTCATGGCGATCCCGTAACAGAATGTGGCTAGCAAAACTAGCGAAATACCCCAAGCAGCAGCGCTTGAGTCAAGCGCTTCGGGCAGACTCAGAGTCGCAGCACCGACAAACCCGAGTGCTATTCCAACAGCCTGATGAAACCGCGGCAAAGAGCGCAAAAGCACCGCAGCGATAAGCGCACCAAAGATCGGCACCGAAGCATTGAGCATCCCAGCTAATGCCGAGTCAATGTGCTGTTGTGCGATAGGAAACAGCAACAGCGGTATGACCATCCACAGAACACCGATCACTGCGACTTTCGGGTAATCGGCGCGCTGTAACGGCTGTCGAGCTGCCGGAACAACGGTGAGAGCCGCAAAGCCGAGCGTGATCCTGAGCCAGCTGATCACGGTGGGTTGCAGCGATTCCAAACTTATTTCGATCAGCAAAAAAGATGAACCCCAGATCAACGCAATGCCGACCAGCATCGCCCATTCGACCACCCCGAACGACTCAAGTCGTGATCCTTGCGTTGTGGAGAAGACTCGTTGGCTTGTTGGCGTGCTGTCGCTCAACGTGCTATCGGGGTGCGCCAAGCGAAAAGGTCGGGTGCAGCACCTGTTTGAATGTCCAGCAGCGCTTGACGCAGTCGCAGTGTGTTGGGGCCTGGCTGACCATCACTGAAATGCATTGGCTCGCCGTCGTGAATGATCGTGCCGACAGGTGCCACGACCGCTGCAGTGCCTGACAGGAACGCCTCACCATGCTCGCACCAATCAATCAGTTCGTCGGGATGGATGCAGCGCTCCTCAACCCGGTAACCGAGATGCTCAGCTAAACGGATCACGCAGTCGCGGGTCACTCCATGCAGGAACGACTCGTCGAGATGTCTGGTGACTATCCGGTCGTCGTCTGCCAGAAAAAAGTTTGAAGCACCTGTCTCGGTGATGTCATCAGCGGTAGCAAACAACACCTGATCAACTGCTTCATTGGTGGACATTGCTGCTTGGGTGAGACCTAGTGCCATGGCATAGTTGGCACCACATTTGATCATCCCGAACTGTGCCACAGTGCGCTGCAACGACTTTTCTAGCAGCAAAGTCAAAGGTCTGAGACCGCCTTTGAAATAATCGCCGACCGGGCTGCAGACCACATACAGCAAAGCTTCCTGCGATGGTGCGGTGGCAGCACCAATGTTGGCTTCGGTGCCGATCAGCGTGGGACGTATATAAAGCGATCCTGGAGGCTCGGGGGCTTCTGCGGCGTTGGCCGTGACCGCATCAATGATCATCTGTCTCAGCATCGCCGGGTCAACAGGCGGCAGGCATAGACCCTCGGCGCTGCACACCAAGCGAGCAACATGATCATCTAAGCGAAACACTGCCAACGATCCGTCGCTTTGACGATGGGCTTTCATGCCCTCAAAGACAGCGCTGCCGTAATGCAGCACATGCGCTGCCGGGCTTATCCTCAATTCAGCGCAGGGCTCTGATGAACCTTGATAGGCGAAACTCCCACTGCTGGTGCGCGCAATGGTCATCTGCTCGCACATCACAGTCCCAAATGCGGAAGCATTCAGATCAGCCTTGTTCGTAATAGTCATCGCAGCCTCTGTTATCGCTGTCTCAATCATGTTCGGCGTGTAATGACGCAATGGTAGAGGGTGAACAGTTAGATCAGTTGCGATTATTGCAATCTCAGCGAGACCATGAGGGCACCCCATCACACCTCATCGCTACCCTCGCTTTTGCTCCACTATGCGGGTGCGGGGTTGGCTATTTCGGTGGTTAGTGCTAGGTCTTCGGCAGCGCAAGAAAGGTCGCTGACCGAGATTTGGAACTCGTCAATGGAGTTAGCAGTTACAAGCGCTGCAAGTTCGGCGCGGCATTCGCTGACTGTGCCACAAATCGTGAAAGACTTGACCCAGTCGTCACGCACGAAACGGGCCGCCGCGGCGGGGCCTCCGTCTGAGAGAGCTTGGCGAATCTTGTTCTCCACCTCCGTGCTGAAGCCGAGTCGGGCTTTGACCTCAACAGGAGAATCAACGAGCCTGAAAGTGAGTGCCGCTCGGGCAGCTTCACGAGCCGCGTCGGTGGTTACCAGCATGGTCATGTAGCACAGCCGTGGTCTAGGCCGACCGCAAGCGGCCGCGGTCGCGGTCAACTCAGCCACATGCTCGCCGATCAACTCTTTATGAATAAACGACATGATGAAACCGTCAGCAAGCTCCCCAGCCAACTGCAGCACACGAGGTCCACGCCCGGCCAGCCATATGGCGATGTCAGATCTGCCGTAACTGAGCCGAGCCCCTTTGAAACCACCAGCAACGCCCTCGTGGTCAAGGACTTGACCCGACCACAAGGCACGGCTCGTGGTCACCAACTCGCGCATAGCTGCAATCGGTGCTTTGCGCCGAATCGCCAGCGGGTTTAGTGTCAAGGTTCCGCCAGCGCCGATCCCCAGCACAGCACGGCCCTGAGAGGCTTCATCCAAGGTAGCAACAGCCGCAGCGGTAACTCCAGGATGACGCGTGTAGGCGTTGGTGATACCACTACCGAGCTGTACTGAGCGTGTGGCCGCAGCCACACAGGCCAGAGTCACCCAGCATTCACGAGCTGAGAGCCCTTCGTCGGGTATCCAGACCCGGCTGAAGCCGATCTGTTCAGCAGCTACGGCAGCAGCTACTACTTTGTTGACAGGGCCCGAAGGCATCACCATGCAAGCCAGTGCAACCACGGCAACGACACTAACGGCTAGTCACCCGTAGGCGCTGACAGGCAAACAGGCAATGGATTTGCTGACTGTGGAAATGTCAACGCACGAGTCCTTAGCCGTTCAGCGAGTAATTAGATTGGAGCAGAGCGGCCTTTCAGGATGTCGTCAAAGCCGCGGATCAGGCTGTGCTCAGTGTCTTGAACGTCATCGGGGCTAGCCGCGAAATAGCCGGTGGCCATGCCCGTTTCGGCGGCAGCGTCGAGATACTCCGGCACGCTCGACAAATAAAGACAATCGCGGGCATCCACCGACATCACCCGGCGGGTCGCCTCCAACAGCGGCCTTTCGGGCAGAGCGGCACCAACCTCGCCGCTGACCATCCACGACGACACCGAGTCTTCAAGTTGAGCCATCCGCCGCAGTCGTTGACCCCATTCGCGAGGCTGATTACCTATAGCCGCCACCGGCAGGTTGCGGGCGGCTACACGGTCAAGGAAGGGATGCAGCCCCGGTACCAGCTTGTAAGACGACAGATAGCGGGTTTCGACCTCAGCGGCGATCGGGCCAAGCCCGAGATCACTCCAGAACTCTTCAACAGTTAATCGTCCCAGCACCAGCTGACGGTGCCGATCGCGGATCAGGTCAGGTTCAATGTCGGGATTTTCGGCTCGGATAACCGGCAGCAGCAAACCCTCAAGCGGGTTGGTGGGACGCACGATCACTCCATGCACATCCAGCACCAGCAGCCGCAAAAGACGTTTGCGCGGCTGCTTTGCTTCGGCCTCTCTAGCGGCTGCGCGCTCTCGGCGTTGACGAGTCGCTCGGCGACTGCGGCCTTTGGGGGCGCGCATCACCGCCACCAAGCGCGCCGTCAGCAGTCCCAGAACAACCACGCCAAAGGCTGCGGCGGCAACCAAAGCGATATTTCGCCAGAGAGGAGCCTCCGTGTTTTCGATGCCGGTGGAGGCATTCACCGAAAAGGGTTCTTCACCGTAAGAGAAAAGCCAAGAAGCCGTGGAATTGTTGACATTCGGTGCGGGCGGCTGTTGTTGTTGTTGTCCAGCTGTGTCGGCAAGAGCCGAGGACATGCCAGAAGATGCCTCAAACGCTTCGTCGGCATCAATCAAAGTCACTTGAAACTCAAAGTTCAGCGATTCGTTGAGGTTCACGGTCTGGTTGATCTGGTTGGCGACATCGCTGATGCGGTCTCGCAACGGCTGACCGAACGGCTGACCTCCGAAAATCACAGAAAGACCCTCGTCGCTGAAGGTCTCTAGCGGTGGTGAGGGGTTTATGTCAGCTGCGAAGCTGTATGCGGTCTTGGCGAACGAGCGATCCTGTTGCAGCGAAACGTTGCTAAAAAAGGCATCGGGGCCAGCTACTTCGTCGATCACCTGCTGCAGCTGACCGGCAGACTCAAAGCGTTTGACGGCACGCAACTGCACACCGCCGTCATAGCCGGGAAGCGGGTCCGCTACTGCCCACCCCGCATCAACGGCATCATCTAAACGCAGCGCGCCAGCTAGCTCAGGAACTAACTCCACTGCGGCGGCATCGGCATCGACCACCACGGTGACCGTGCCCGAACCGGCTGGCTCGACTTGCACTTGGACCGCTGTGTCCACCCGACAGGCCGCAGCCAGCATCACTAGCAGCGTCACCAAGGCGACAGCGGTTGCCGCGGCTCGCAGTCTGACGCGTCCTGAGGCCGGCATTGTCGTTGCCGGCAAGCCTAGAAGTGGCCCTCGCCAGCAGTCGTCTCCAACTCGGGCTGAGGCGGCTCGAAACCTTCGATAGCGCGGAACACGATCACTTTGTTGCCTTCTTCGAGAGGATCGTCCTCAACGTCGACGATGACAATCTCACCAGCCCGGAACTCTTTGTGCAGCAGCCGCTCCGACAGCGGATCCTCCACTAGTCGCTGGATGGCTCGACGCAACGGCCGCGCCCCCAAAGTGGGGTCATATCCAGTGGCGGACAGATGGTCTTTGGCTGCGTCAGTGAGTTCAAGACCCATGCCTTGGCCTGCTAGCTGATCGGCAGTGCGCACGATCATCAGATCAACGATACGGCGCACCTCTTCTTGGGTCAGTTCGTGGAACACGATCACATCGTCGATGCGGTTCAGGAACTCGGGACGGAAATGCTGTTTGAGTGCATCCTGCACTTTGGCTTTCATGCGCTCGTAAGTGACACGCCCGTCGGCTTTAGTGAAACCCAGGTTCGCTTTACGAAGATCGGCGGTTCCCAGGTTGGAGGTCATGATCAGCACAGTGTTGCGGAAGTCCACCGAGCGGCCCTGACTATCAGTCAGTCGGCCTTCTTCCAGAATCTGCAGCAAAGTGTTGAACACATCAGGATGAGCTTTCTCGATCTCGTCAAACAACACCACAGAGAACGGCTTGCGACGAACCTTTTCGGTGAGTTGCCCGCCTTCTTCGTAGCCCACATAACCCGGCGGCGAACCGATCAATCGGCTTACCGTGTGTTTCTGCATGTACTCCGACATGTCGAGACTGATCAGCGACTCTTCGTCGCCGAACAAGAACTCAGCCAGGGTTTTGGCTAGTTCGGTCTTGCCCACACCAGAAGGACCCAAGAAAATGAACGAACCGCTGGGACGCTTAGGGTCTTTGAGGCCAGCCCTAGTGCGTCGAATGGCTTGTGAGACCGCAGCTATGGCATCGTGTTGTGACACCACCCGCTTGTGCATCTCGTCTTCCATGCGCAACAGTTTCTTGGTTTCTTCTTCGGTGAGTTTGTAGACCGGGATGCCCGTCCAAAGCGATAGCACTTCGGCGATGGCTTCTTCGTCGACCTCATCGAACAGGTCAACTCCTGAGGCTTTGGCTTCGCTCTCAAGGGTTTCTCGCCGTGTGAGCAGCTCTTTTTCCTTGTCGCGCAGTTCGCCAGCGTCCTCGAAGCGCTGCTCTTCGACCGCGTCGTTCTTGCGGGAGATCACATCGGCAAGCTCAGCTTCGAGTTCTTTGAACTGTGGCGGGACATCCATGCGCTGGATACGCAGACGTGAACCGGCCTCGTCGATCAAGTCGATGGCTTTGTCGGGCAAGTGTCGGTCAGAGATGTAACGGTCAGCGAGATTGGCTGCTGCTACTAGCGCTTGATCGGTGATCGTCACCCGATGATGCGACTCGTAACGGTCACGCAAACCTTTGAGGATCTCAATGGTGTGGGCCACGCTCGGCTCATCCACCACCACTTTCTGGAAGCGGCGCTCCAGCGCGGCATCTTTCTCAAGGTGTTTGCGATATTCGTCAAGGGTGGTAGCACCGATGGTTTGCAGTTCGCCCCGGGCCAACATCGGCTTGAGTATCGAAGCTGCGTCAATGGCACCTTCGGCGGCACCCGCACCAACGAGAGTGTGAATCTCGTCAATGAACAAGATGATGTCGCCACGGTTCTGGATTTCTTTGAGGACTTTCTTGAGCCGCTCCTCAAAGTCGCCTCGGTAGCGACTGCCCGCGACCAACGCCCCTAGATCAAGTGTGTAAAGCTGACGATCACGCAGAGTGTCGGGCACGTTGTCTGAAGCGATCGACTGGGCTAGACCTTCCACGATTGCGGTCTTGCCAACACCGGGCTCACCCACCAGCACGGGATTGTTTTTGGTGCGCCGCGACAATATTTGCATTACCCGCTCGGATTCGCGACCGCGCCCGACCACAGGATCAAGCGCTTTGTCACGAGCTAGTTGCGTGAGGTTGCGGCCGAACTGGTCAAGCACATGCGAGCCCGAAGAAGTATCGCCGCTGCCTCCGCCGGTGGTGGCACCAGCTTTTTCGCCTGATCCTGACATTCCTCCATAAGCCGACAGCAGCTGAATAACCTGCTCACGAACTCTGGCAAGATCTGCGCCCAGCTTGACCAGCACCTGTGCGGCGACTCCTTCGCCTTCACGGATCAGGCCCAGCAGAATGTGCTCAGTGCCGATGTAGTTGTGGCCGAGCTGTAACGCTTCGCGCAGGCTCAGCTCAAGAACTTTCTTGGCTCTCGGAGTGAAGGGAATGTGACCGCTGGGAGAACTAGTGCCCTGACCGATGATCTCCTCAACCTGACCACGCACCGACTCAAGGCTGATACCCAAAGACTCAAGCGCTTTGGCGGCTACTCCTTCGCCCTCGTGGATCAAGCCCAGCAGAATGTGCTCAGTGCCGATGTAGTTGTGGTTGAGTAGTCGTGCCTCTTCCTGGGCCAAGACCACGACGCGACGCGCCCTGTCTGTGAACCGTTCGAACAATGCGGGCACCTCCTTTGGTCTGCGGCTGGAACGGCCGGGGACTTTGCTTGCTTGGCGCAGTGTAACCCCGACTACTGACATGAGATGCACACCTTGCTATTACCCTCACGGCGTGGCCGAAGAGTCGCCTTTTGCTTTGCTGCCGTTTTTGGATGATGACCTGCGGCGCGTGGAGGAGGCGATGCATGCTGCGGCGGCTGCGTCCGATGAGTTCGTCAGCGATCTGGCGCGCCATCTAATAACCGTCAGCGGGAAGCTGGTGCGGCCTGGTTTCTGTCTGGCTTCGGCACTGGTGTGCGAAGAACGACCAGTGAGATCATCTGATGCTGCGGTGCAAGGCGGGGTCAGTGTGGAGCTTGTGCATATCGGTTCGCTCTATCACGACGATGTAATGGACGAAGCCACCACCCGACGCTCGGTGCCTAGCGTCAACGCGCAGTGGGGCAACCTGCGGGCCATTCTTGCTGGCGACTATCTGCTGGGTCGGGCATCGGCTGTGGCAGCATCACTGGGTGCTGAAGTGGCGAAGCTTCTGGCTGAGGCGATCACAGGACTGTGCGAGGGTCAGATAATCGAACTCGAGAACGCCTACGACACCAACCGCAGCGAACAGCGTTACGAGCTTGCTGTTGCAGGTAAGACGGCCGCGCTTTTGTCGATTGCCTGCCGGATAGGTGCCACAGTAGGCGAAGTGCCGGAGCCTGAGGTGGCTGCGTTGGGCGAGTTCGGGTTCGCCTACGGCATGGCTTTTCAGATCGTGGATGACATATTGGATCTAGTAGCGACCGAGACGCAGCTGGGCAAACCCGCTGGCAATGATCTAGCTGAGGGCACCTACACACTGCCGGTGATCCGAGCGATGGCCGACCCTGATGCAGGTGACGAGCTGCGCTCGCTTCTGGGGGGAACTGTCGATGCGCAAGCCCGTGAACGGGCCGCTGAGTTGGTGCGATCAACTGCTGGGGTGGATTACGCCCGAGACCGGGCTCGTGTTTGGGCTGACAAAGCCCAGGCGGCCACGACCGGACTGCCCGACACTGCGGCGACTGCTGTGCTGCGCTTAGCCGCCGACCGACTTATCGCAGGCCCAGTACTGACTGAGACTGGTGCTGACCGAGACCGGTCCTAGCTGAGAAGCTGACCGGATAGAGAAGCTAAGCAGATAGAGGCGCTAAAGGCTCTACAGCGAAGGGTCGGGGCGAAGCGTGGGAAACAGCAGCGCGTCGCGTATGGCATGTGTGTCACTAAGCAGCATCACTAGACGATCTATGCCGATACCAAGACCGCCGGTGGGCGGCAAGCCGTATTCGAGAGCCCGCAAATAGTCCTCGTCTATGACCATCGCCTCGTCGTCACCTTCAGCTCGCAACGCGGCTTGCGCTTCGAAGCGTGACCGCTGCTCAGCCGGGTCGATCAGCTCGGTGAAAGCGTTACACAGTTCACGGCCAGCCACTATCGCTTCGAAGCGTTCTGTGTAGCCCGCTCGGCTGCGGTGCTCCCGTGATAGTGGCGACACTTCAGCCGGATAGTCGGTGACGAACACCGGACCCCAAAGATTCGGTTCAGCTGTTTTCTCATAAATCTCCAACAGCATCTTGCCGGGTCCCCAGCCTGAGTCCACGGTTATTCCGAGGCGGTTGCAGCAGTCCCGCAACTCTGGCTCGGGTGAGTCGAGGCTCACTTCTAAGCCGCTGCATTCGGTGATGGCTTGCTCAATTGTGAGCCTGCGCCATGGCACAGCGAAATCGATCTCGCGATCGCCGTAGGTAACCGTGGTTGATCCGCAGACTTCAGCGGCTGTGCTTGCTATCAGATTCTCGGTTAGTTCCATGATGTCGCTGTGATCTGCGTAAGCCTGATACAGCTCCAACATGGTGAACTCGGGATTGTGGCGGGTGGAGATCCCCTCATTGCGGAACACTCTGCCAATCTCATAAACCTTCTCCATTCCGCCCACCACCAGACGTTTGAGATAAAGCTCAGGGGCTATCCGCAAATAAAGATCGGCACTCAAAGCTTCATGGCGAGTAACGAAAGGTCGAGCGGTGGCACCGCCAGCGATGGGGTGAAGCATCGGTGTTTCGACCTCCACAAAACCTTGAGCATCAAGGCTGTGACGCAGGCTCGACAGGATCGCCGAACGGCGCATGAACACTGGGCGGGCCTGCTCGGTGACCCAAAGATCAAGATAACGCCTGCGGTAACGGGTGTCGGGGTCGGTGAGTCCATGCCATTTGTCGGGGAACGGTTGCTGCGCTTGAGCCAGCAGAACCCAACTGTCGACACGCACCGACAACTCGCCACGGCGTGTGGTCATCACCACGCCGTTAACTCCGACCCAGTCGCCTATCGACAAGGTCGTGAACTGCTCAAAATCGGGTGTAACTGATGTTGTGGCGAAGAGTTGCACACGACCGGTGCCGTCTTGCAAGGTGACAAAAGCGATGCGTCCCTGATCGCGGCGCAGCATGAGCCGCCCGGCCACTGACACGGTCGTTTCGGTGGTGATGCCAGATTGCAGACTGGCGAATGCGTCGATTACATCAGCGATGCTGTGGCTGCGCTCGAATCGGTAGGGGATCTCAAGATGGGCGGTGTCTGGCGCATCGGTGGCTTCTGAGTCCTCGACTGTGTCGGCCACATCATCCTCTTGGGGTGTAACGACCGCTTCAGGTGTGTCGACCTTTTCAGGTGTGTCGACTGCGGGGGTCGATTTGGAGGCGGCAGCCGTGTGGTCTAGGTCGGCTGGGTTGGGGGTGTCCTGATTGTTCATTAGATCTGGTTGCGTTCATAGACGATTCGCAGGCCATGCAAAGTCAAGAACGGCTCAACATGGTCAATGGTTTCTGAGATAGGAGCAATCACATTAGCTAGCCCCCCCGTGGCGACCACGCCAGCTGCACCCAGTTCGGCCAAGAAGCGGTTGTTCATACCGTCAACCATGGCCGCGAACCCGTAGATCGCTCCCGACTGGATTGACTCAACAGTGGTTTTGCCGATAACGCTGCGTGGTTCCACTAGCTCCACCGCCCCAAGGGCTGCGGCTCTACCTACCAAAGCGTCAAGGCTGATTTCGATACCTGGAGCGATTGCGCCTCCCATGAAGGCACCGTCCGCGGATATCACATCGAAGTTGTTGCCGGTGCCGAAGTCCACCACCACGGTAGGGCCGCCATAAAGGTCAAAAGCTGCTACTGCATTGGCGATCCTGTCAGCGCCCACCTCTTTCGGGTTGTCATAGTGGATGGGCATTCCTGTTTTGACCCCAGGCCCTACCACCACTGGGTCAAAGCCGAGCTGATGTCTGACCATCTGGCGCAAACCTGCTTGCAGGCGAGGCACGCCCGAACAGATCGAAACTCCGCTGATGCCGGTGTCGAAATCAAGTCCAGTTGTGCTCATTAGTGATCTGATCGCCACGCAAAGTTCGTCAGCGGTGCGCGTCGGATCAGTGGAAAGTCGCCAATGATCGACTAGGCCAGCTGCAGCACCTGATCCATGCACCGCGCCGAGGTCATAAACGCCAACCACGGTCTGGGTGTTACCGACATCGATAGTGAGCAGCACCGCCGCAGGATAGAGCCCAACAACGGTGCCTGATGAAATTCAGCAGAAACAACCAGATTCAGTGCCGAGTTTTGACGGCGCGGCGTAACAGCCGATGTTGTCAATCAGACGTGCTGCGCCGAAGCGAGCCGCCACTAGCAGACGCACTTCGCCTCGAAGCGGCCCGTCTGCTACCAATGTGGCGGCTGGCAGCGCAGCGGTGTAGTCGATCTGTGCCAGCGGCGCGGTTGCTATCACTGCTGCCATCTTTTCTTGTAGCGCCTCGGGATGTCTTTCGCCTGAGTTCACCAACTCGGCTCCAGCGTTGAGAGCTTGCCACAACACTGGAGCCTGCACACGCTCATCGATGCTGAGATAAGCGTTACGGCTCGAAAGGGCTAAACCGTCGGCTTCACGCACGGTGGGGCATCCCACAACCTGCACCGGCAGCGACAAATCTGAAACGATGCGCCGCACGATCGTCAACTGCTGGAAGTCTTTCTCACCAAAATAAGCGCGGCATGGCCCAATGATTGACAACAGTTTGGCAACCACTGTGGCAACCCCTTGAAAGTGACCAGCCCGATTAGCGCCACAAAGCACATCGGCTAGTGGTCCTGGGTTGATCGTCGTTGCTAGAGGCAGCGGATACATCTCGGTGACATCAGGAGTGAACACGACATCAACACCTGCGGCGGCGCACATTGCGATGTCGTTTTCAAGGTTGCGTGGATAGTCGTCGTAGTCTTCGCCTTCACCGAACTGCAAGGGATTCACGAAGATCGACACCACGACTAGGTCATTGTCGGTTCTGGCTTGTTCGATCAGCGAGCAATGCCCGGCGTGCAGGAACCCCATAGTGGGCACGAACCCGACCTTGAGATTGGCTGCGGTGGCTATGTGCAGATGTTGCCGTAGCCCAGCAATCGTGGTTTCGCGACACGGCGGAGCCATATCGGTTTGAGGGTCAACGCCAGCAGTGGATTGACCTGCTGCTAGCTGGTTGGCTTGCTGGGCTGCTAGTCGACTGGCCTGCTGCGACAGTGCTCTGTAAGCGGGTCGTTCAGCTGGCGAGATGGCCGCCAGATGCCGCGCCAGCGTGTCACTATCACCGCGAGCAGCGGGACCAGTCAACGCTGCTGCAGGACCGAGTTCTGCGACGTTGTCAACGGTGGCTTTTACCAGATCCATGAAAGCATCAAAGGGAACCCCCGAGGTTGAAGCGATGCGCTCGGCTTGTCCTAGCAGAGCTACAAGATGGTTAGAGGCCACCACCGCTGCTGCGTGGTAGCGGGCACGGTCGGTTTCAGCCACCTCAAAGAAGCGTCCGCCTAGATCAGCGACCACCTGACTCATCAACGGATCGCCAGCCACCGCGAACCAGCAACCGCTACGAAGTCGTTGAGCACCGATCTCTGCTGAAGGCAGCGCCACCAGCGGATGCAGAGCACCACGACAACGATGAGGTGCCAAAACGTTAAGGCCGAGTGATCCGGCCATGTGAGCCACCACTGCGGTTGAAGGCTTTATGGCGGCGGCTACTTCAGCCACAACAGCATCGGGAGTGGCTATCAGCACCAGATCAACATCCATTGCAGCGTTGTGTAAAGACTCTGGCGAGGTGGAGCGAGTCAAAAAAGGCTGCACCTGCCATCCCGCTTCGGCGAGCGCCGCCGCTATAGCTCCGCCTGCGCGTCCTGCGCCGATTACGCGGACCTTGCGGCCCGGTTCGGTCACGGCTTGAGCTTTTGCGCCAGTGACAGGACTTCGCGTGCCAGCGGACCGAGTTCTCTTTCTAGCAACCGTTCGGTGATGGTGATGGCTTCGGGGCCGTCATCAACAAGTCCCGACCACAGCAGATAGCTGGCCACCACACCCGACACCCGATCGCCTATGGAGTCGTGATGCAACACCACCGAGCCTGTCGCGGACCGGTCCCGAATAATGGTGAGAATCTCCTGTAAGCAATCGCTGCCGTCGCTGCTGTCAGCGAAGGGCAGGTGAACGTAGCTGAGTCCGTATTCGTCGTAGTCGTGAAGGTTGTAGGGGATCGTCGTGAGGCTCACTATCAAGCCGATGTTGTTGCGTGCCATCCAGATGATCTCTTCGTGGCGGCGCACCCGGCGGTGACTGATGCCGTAACCACCGGGACGTTCGCACACTCCGAAACGATCGGTGATGACCCATCGGAAGCCTCGCGGCTTGATCCCTTCAGACCATTTGTTGTTCATGCGTCTTGTTGTTGTTTATGCGTCTTGTTGTTCATGTTGTTGATGCGTCTTCCAGATCGAAACTGTGTACTGCTGAAAGCTCACGGTAGCGCTCGCCAACGTCTAGGCCGTATCCCACAAGCCAGTCGGCTGGCACACTGAACCCGACATAGCGGATTCCTTCCCTGCTGGCATCGGCGCGAACCAAAAGAGCGCACATTTCAAAGCTGGCGGGGCCTCGGGACTGCAACAGTTCGGCCAGATAGCCCGTTGTGAGACCCGAGTCGACGATGTCTTCCACTAGCACCACATGACGGTCGCTCACATCGCAGTCAAGGTCTTTGATGATCCGAACCACGCCGCTTGCCTCGGTGCTCATTCCATAGGCGGAGACAGCCATGAAGTCGATCTCCACGGGCAGGTCAATGGCCCTAGCGAGGTCGCTCATAAACACGAACGCTCCCTTGAGCACACCCACTAGCAGCAGACGTTTTCCCTTGTAGTCCGCGCTGATCTCAGCTCCGAGTTCCGTTACACGGTCCCGCAACTCTTCGGCTGACACGATGACGCGGCCCACAGACCCCGACGGCGGTGACTCCAGCGTCAAGCTCACTCTGGCAGGGTAGCCGACGCTAAGAGGGGTGAGCCGATGCTGCTGTCACTGCTGGTTTCATTGCCGGTGTTATTGCTGGGATCGGTGCTTGTTTTGTTTTTGATGCTGGGTTCGATGCGAAGACGTTGTGCTGTGCGAGCCACCCGATGGCCTCCGCTGATCTCAGTGGCGATACTTTGACCTGCAGCCACATCACGAATGCGGTCAATGCAAGCCGCGCTTGGCACGGTGCCCACGGTCTCGAAGATCCAACTTCGCAATGCTTCGGTCGCCACTGCGACGGGTGCGGCGGTTATCTCGGTTGCACTGGCCGGATCTAGGTTTGCTGCGAACTGGCTGATCGCGTCAAGGGCTTGGGATGCCAGGTCTGCGTGACGATTTAGTAGCGGAACCGGGTCGCGGTTTAGGGCTTTGGCCAACGCTGGCATCACCTCGTTGCGGATGACTACCCGCGCAAAGGACGGATCATTGTTCATGGGGTCGTTCACGGTATTGATGCCGAGTTGCTGGCAAAGCGCCCGAGTTTCGAAGCGGCGCAGTCTCAGCAGCGGGCGCGCCACACTGCGATGCGGGGCTGCTGCACCCGCAAGTCCGCCGCCTCTGCCGATGTTAAACAGCACCGTTTCGGCACGGTCGTCTGCGGTGTGACCGACCATCACGTTATCGGGTAGCAACTCATAGCGGACGGCGCGTGCTCGGGCTTCTAGGTCGGGGCCGGTGTCTAGCTGCACACTGCGCAGTTCGAAATCCGCGCCGAAGCGTTCGGCGATTGCTTTGGCGGCCTGGGCGTGTTCTTCTGCGACTTGATGCAGGCCGTGGTTGATGTGCCAGGCCGTTACCTGCAAACCGGCTGCGCTCGCCAAAGCCACAAGCGCGGTCGAGTCGGCACCGCCAGAGAGTCCGCAAGCTACTGCGGTTCTGGGCGCAGGGAAGCTGCACCGAGCAAGCAGATCGTCAAGGCTGACACTGTTTGTGTCAGCGTCACTTGACAGCTCGGCTGAGTGGCTCAGGTCGCTTCCTCGGCTTCTGTGGTTTCTGGGACCTCGGTGGCTGGCTTGGCTTCTGGGGCTGGCTTAGCTTCTGGGGGCTCTTTGGCGGTCATGCGGTTGACCCAGCGTTGCGGATCGCGAATCTCGGCAATGTCGGGCACGTTGGCTGGCTGCTCCCATACACGGTCAAACAGCGCGGTGCCGCCAGCTTTTTCGACGGTGGCAATGAAATGCTCTCCTTGTGCGTATTGCTTGATTTTGGCATCAAGTCCGATTAGTCGTTGAAAGACTTTGGCGAAGCCCCGTACTGACTCTCGGCGCCGTCGCATGACTCGTCCGAAGCGGGGGGTTGACGGGATGAGGCCTTCCCCGGCTCGGTCCATGACAACATCGCCGTGACCTTCAAGCAGGCTCATCAGTCCTGACATTTGCTCAAGAGTTTCAATCTGCGATTCAGAAGCGAACAGGGCTGTGAGCCCTCCAGTCTCCAGAGGATCAGTGCCTTGACGACGGGCTTCTCGCACTCGCTGTGCGGCAGCAACTAGCCGTTTGGGATCGGGTTCGACAGCGTCAAGAACCGACTCGACAAGAGCAACGAAATGAGGTCGCATCCAGTCAACACCGGTGAACTGAGCGCGATGCGTGACCTCATGTATCGCCAGCCAAAGACGGAACTGAGCAGGATCGAAAGCGTATCTGTTCTCTAGCGCTAGCACGTTGGGTGCCACGTAGTAGACGATGTCTTGGTCGTCGGGGTCTTCGTCTTCGATGACGAGCAGGTCGTATTGGCCTAGCACCCGAGTGGACATCCAGCCGAGCATGACACCGAGTTCGATCCCGGCGACGTAACGAGCTAGTGCTGCAGTCTTTGCGTTGGAGTCGCCGCCGAGTTTGGCTGCAAGCGGGCTGAGAAGCCTGCGAAATGAGGCCAGGTTGGCGTTGATCCAGCCAGCACGGTCGGTGACCTTGCCTCTTGCCGGGCCAGCGTTGGAGCGCAAACCGGTGCAGGCTGCTACTAGTTCTTCGGCGCGGGCTGTGCAGTCGGCGAAATCTTCTTCGAGACCGTCACGCCAGCGTGGTGCGTCATATGGCTCGCTGCGTGCTGTTCGTAACGCCACCCGGCGTGCTAATGCCCAGTCAACAGGATCGGAGGTATCGGCAGTGTTTGCAGGATCGGCAGTGTTTGCAGGATCGCTTGAGCCGCTGGGATCGGCGGAGTCGCTGCCGTTGAGCTTTGCCTCGCCTGGATTTGCAGCTTTGCTGTCGGAGGTGTCGGCGGCTTCAGGGAGACCTACGGTCGGGCTGTTCACGAATGCCTTCAGGCGCTCGGCTCAGTCTCGCGGGTAACGCTTGTAGGTGACTTTCTGGAGGTAGCCAGCAATCGTGGCCAAGATCGCGATAATCGCGATCGCAGCCAACGGCACCGCAATCCAGTAGTGCCACACCACAGCCAAAGTGTTCATGCGGCTCAGTGTAGATGTCTAAACCAAGCTATTGACCGCCAGCCTTTGCGGTGCTCATGTGGAGGCCACCCATCACGGATCAGCATAAGTATCTATTGGCTATACCTGTAGCTATTCATCTATGATTTCGTTAGATTTATACGAATTCAAGGTTCAAAATGCTAAAATAGACTAGCTAGACTAGGCAGCTAGAGACTTGGAGGCATGAGATGCTCCTAAGATTTGAGGTATCAAACCATCGCTCCATTCTTGAGCCAGTGGAGTTGTCGATGATCGCTGTAGACGATGATCGTTTGGCTGCGCGCAGCTTCGAACTTCTCAACGAGCGGGTGCTCTCAGTGGCAGGGGTATATGGGCCGAACGCTTCAGGCAAATCCAACCTGCTTGATGCCCTTGCATGGCTTTCTAACGCTGTCGGGTCGTCGCTGCGAGGCTGGGATGAGGAGGTCCCGCGCGACCCGCACCAGTTTCGGTCAGGTAACAGCTCAATATCAACTTATGAAGTCGACATCGTGGTTGACAGAGTGCGCCATAAGTATCGGCTTGAAGTTGACACGGAAGTCCGCTACGAAAGCCTCTATAGCTATCCCAAGCGCAGGCGGCGGATACTGTTCGAGCGAGAAGAGTCAGACATCCGTTTTCGAGAGGGCTACGAAGCTGCCAGAGGGATTCCAAAACTACTGACACCAACCACACTGGCGCTTTCCGCAGCTCTGCGGCTGGACCGGTTGGGTCCAGGGCGCGTCGGTCGAGCCCTAGTTGACATGCAGGTAGTCGGGTTAAGGCGTTCTGGGTGGAGGCAACTCCCGTACAGCTTTCGGCAGTGGCAAAGTTCTTCTTCTTTACGACGATTCGCTGAGGCATACGGCCAGCCTGGTTTGCCGATACAAGAGCTTGATGGCGGACAGCACCCGCTGCTGCTGTTGCAGATGGCGGATCCCAGCATCGAAATGGTGGAGTTCGTTGAGTCCCCTGACGACAACCAGAGCATGTCTCAAAAGATCCGATTTATGCACTCGGCTGGCAAAGAACCGGCCTCATTCAGGCTTGATCAAGAATCGGCTGGCACTCAAACCTGGTTCCGCTTGATTGGACCCTTACTATCGGCACTTCAGCACGGCGGCATCTTGCTTCATGATGAGATTGACGCAAGCTTGCATCCGCTGCTGTCAGCCCAGATCATCGAACTCTTCAATGATCCTGAGACGAACCCGCATGGAGCACAACTCATCTTCACGACACATGATGTCTCCTTGCTTGACCACTTGAACCGCGACGAAGTCTGGCTGACCAAGAAAGACGACCATGGCATGACTCAGCTGGTGGCGCTCGCTGAGTATGGCGGCGAGCGAGTCCGTAAGTCTGTCAACCTTGAGCGAGCTTACATGCAAGGACGTTTCGGAGCTGTGCCTGAAGTTGACACGTTGGCTATGCGCCGCGCTCTCGGACTCGCTGGCCTCGGTGCCTGATGGCACAACCCCGACGCAGGCGCGGAAACAGACACGATCTGAAACGCGGACACGGACACGGCCTGAAACGACGAACCGGTATCCGGTCGCCGCGGCGCACGTTCGTGATCTTGTGCGAAGGCACTGTGACAGAACCTGACTATCTTGATGCCGTAAAGCGTTTACCAGAGGTCCGCGAGGTCGCATCAGTCAGTATCGAAGTTGACAAGTTGCGTTCAGGAGCGGTGCCGTTGACACTCGTCGAAGCTGCGATTGAGCTACGAAAACGAAACGATGAAATAGACGAGGTATGGTGCCTTTTTGATGTCGAGGCACCACAGCCACATCCCAACCTTTTGCAGGCAATCAATCAAGCTAGAGATAACGGGATCAAGACGGCTGTGTCGAATCCATGCTTTGAGATCTGGCTCGTCATGCATTTTGACAGCTGCACCGCATGGCTCACCACCGAAGAAGCATGTCGGCTGAGGTGTCAGCACGATCAAAGCACGGGGAAGAGAGTTGTCGGCGAACTCTACATGCCTCTGCGCGAATCCGCAGTAACGCGCGCCCGGAAACTATTTGATATGCATGTTGAAAACGGCACACCGTTCCCGAATGACAACCCATCCTCGGGCGTGTTCCAGCTGCTTGAAGCTATTGAGCCCAGCAAGCCGACTTGATACTGGCGCGCTCAAGTCAGCTGGCTTGGTCTGAAGCTGTGCCATACAGTTTGTCGCTAGTGTCTTGTAGATCGCGGTAATTGAGCCCGAAAGGGGATTTGAACCCCTGACCTACGCTTTACGAGAGCGTCGCTCTACCAACTGAGCTATTCGGGCTTGTGCTCTGATGGCACCAGAACTCAGGTTAGCTTCCATAGTCTTCCTCCAACTCAACAGGTCCGTAGGCGGCCTCAAATATCTAAGGTCAAGCTTCCGCGGCAGCGACTCGGGATGGAATGCCCACTCACTCTCTCGAGGTCGTAGAGAAAGTCCTCGCCTAGGTAGTGATGTCGGTGCATGAGGAGGCATTGCTGCGGCACCCCGAACTTGTGGAGCAGATTGAGGCCGACCAAGCCGACCCGAGCCAAGCCGTCCACTCAAAGGCCCGCCGACCTCGTTGAATTGACCTAGGTAGATAATGGCAGAGGCGGAATGCATATGTCGTTGAAGATGTTGCGGAGTAGGCCCGGGAAGACAATCTCTTGGAACTCGGGATCGTTGAGGCAGCGGGTCACGATGGCATCGTTTCCGGCCATGCGCTCAAGCATCAGTCGCTGAAGCTCGGGACGGATACCGATACAGAACTTCTCGAACGTGTTTGCAAGCGCGGTCTTGCGGATGCCTTCGGAGGCGACAGCCTCGGATTTAACCTGCTGCAAAAACAGTCGATCAGCATCGGTGAAATCAGTGCCGAAACGGTCGTTGAGCAGGCTGATGATCTCCGACAAAGGCGCTGTCTGCTCCTCGGGGTCGCCAGTACCAACAGCACTCGGGCTCGTGACCTGTGCATCATCTTCGGTACCCAACTCAACAGCACCAGAGTTGACCAGCCGAAGGCGGTAGTACTCCAGTTCCACATCGCCACTGAGGCTGACCGCTTCATGGTCTTGGCGCAGATACGGCAGCAGAGCCCGCCCAAAAGCTGACAGCTGCTCTAAGTCACCGTCGGCGTAAGGGATGATCTGGCTCACAAACACGTAGAGCCTCACAAAAGCCGAAAGCCGGTCACGGAACTCGTTCTGTCGTTCTTCGTCGAGTTGGTTGTAGCGATCCACGGCGGGCTGCACTAGAGCCTGCAAGCGGGCGTGATACTCGCTCCGGCGCTGACCAGACGGGAGGTAGAACACCCGAGCGTAGGCCTCTACCTCATGGTGGTGATACACCTGCATATCGTCGAGTTCGTGCTTGAGTCGGTCAAGCTGGTAAGGATCGGTGCAATCCTGCAGCTGGGTCTGGTCGTAATAAGGTGCGAAGGCTGCCTGGATGTCTTCTGGGTTATTGACGAAGTCGAGCACGAACGGTGGCTCTTTGCCGGGCGCAACCCGATTGAGCCTCGACAGCGTCTGGACTGCCTGCACACCATCAAGACGTTTATCGACGTACATGGCTTGCAGCAGTGGCTGGTCGAAACCAGTCTGATATTTCTCGGCCACGAGCAGAATCTGATAATCAGGCGAGTCGAACCGCGCTGGCAACGCTGCCTCGCTGATTGGCTTGCCGGACACGACATCGGTGTTCATGCCCGGCTCGGTGAACTCTGCGCCACTGTCAGGGTCGGTGACGGTACCGCTGAACGCCACCATCGGGCGCACGTCGTCGTATCCATTCTCGTCGATATAATGCTGGAAGGCCTGCATGTATCGCACTGCGTGTAGGCGCGACGAAGCAACCACCATTGCTTTGGCCTTGCCACCGATGCGATGTGCAACATGGTTGCGGAAATGCTCAATGATCACTTCGGTCTTCTGCTCAATGTTGTGGGGGTGCAAGCTCAGGAACTTGGCAAGCGCAACTGCGGTGCGGCGCTTCGGAAAGTCGGGGTCGTCGGCAGCCTGCCTGACCAGCCTGAAGTAGGTGTCGTAGTTGGTGTAGTTGCTCAGCACATCAAGGATGAACCCTTCCTCAATGGCTTGACGCATGCTGTAGACATGGAACGGCTCGGGTTTGCCGCTTGGGCCGATCCGACCGAACAGCTCGAGTGTTTTGCCTTTGGGTGTCGCCGTGAAAGCGAAGAACGACAAGTTGGGCTGCCTGCCGCGTGACTCCACCACAGCATTGAGGCCGTCCTCCCAACTTTGAGCCTCGTCGGCAGTTTCGGCAGCGGCAGCCTGTGAACGCGAGCCGAGCACCGCTTTCATCTCTCTTGCGCTGTCGCCGGTTTGGCTGGAATGCGCTTCGTCCACGATCACTGCGTAGCGCCGAGCCGCGATGGCCTGCCGCCACTGTGCTGTTTGGGTCTGCTGAGCCTCAGTCATTGTGTCAGTCGAACCAGCAGAGCCAGCCGAGTTGGTGTCACCGCCAGCGAGAGCCAGCAAGCCCTGCATCACGAACGGGAACTTCTGCAGCGTGGTTACCACGATCTTTGTTCCGTCCACGAGCGCTTGAGCCAACTGTCGTGAGTCTTGGTCAATGGCTTGCACCACGCCTTGAGCGTGCTCAATCTGATAGATGGCATCTTGGAGTTGACGATCAAGCACCCGTCGGTCGGTGATCACCAGTACACAGTCGAAAACCTTGTCATCGTCTCGGGTATGCAGACTCGCTAGGCGATGAGCTAGCCAGGAGATGCTGTTGGTTTTGCCGCTACCCGCCGAATGCTGAATGAGATAGTTGCTGCCCGGTCCAGCATCTTGAGCGCTCTCGACTAGCCGATCAACCGAGTCAAGTTGGTGATATCGCGGGAAGATCAAAGTCTTTCGCTGCACGGTGCTTGCGCCTTGGTCGTCGTAAACCTTCTCCTCGCTGGTTTCGAGAAACATGTATGAGCCGAGAATGTTCAGAAACCGGTCACTGTCAAGAACATCGGTCCAGAAGTAGCCACTGCGGTAACCCGACAAGTGCTGCGGATTGCCAGCACCGCTTTTGACTTGGCCGGGTTGGTTGCCTCGGTTGAACGGCAAGAACCGCGTTTGCTCCTTGGCGAGGCGGGTAGTCATATGCACCTGATCGCAGTCAGCAGCGAAATGCACCAGCGCCCGCTTGGTGAAGCGGAACAGCGGCGCTTCGGTGTCGCGGTCTTGGCGATATTGGCGAACCGCGTCGCGCCAGGTTTGCCCAGTGCCTGGGTTCTTGAGTTCGCATGTAGCAACCGGCAAGCCGTTGAGCGCGAACAGCATGTCGATGGTGTCTCGCTTGCCTGGATGGCACAAAATCTGTCTGGTCACCGTCAGCCGGTTGAGATCGAACAGGGCGATTGCTTCAGGGTTGAGTCCGTGAGCGGGGCGGAACTGCGCGACCTGCAGTGTCTTGCCCTGGAACCGAAAACCGCGCCGCAGAACGGTCAAGGTTCCTTTGAGATCAAGCTCGCGGACGAGATGCTCAATGATTAGCGGCTTGAGTTGGTCACCAAGTTGAGCGCTTAGCTGCGCCCATAGCTTGGGCTGAGCCTCCTGCATGAATGCGATTGTGTCATCAGGGAACAGCGCCAGATCCACGTTCCACTCGACCCGATTGCCTATTCGCCAACCGCTTTCGATCAGCATTGACACGACGGTCGCCTCAAAGGCTTCCTCGTTCGTCTGGCTAGTCACTAACCAGATTCCTCCGTGCAGAGCCTGTCGATTTCGAGCATCAGTCTGGAGATCGCATCTACGGTGATGGCTGTATCAAGAATGACAGTATGACCGGGAACCGAGAAGAGACCTGATGCATACGAATAATAGCAGCCAGCTAACTGCCGACTTGACCCGCTCAACCTGATGCCCGTCACAACCCAACGCTAATCTGCTGCCTATGGGCACATCCTTAAAGACCTCCGCGGGCTTAAGTGCTGTCAACTGCTTAGGCCGGGGCATCTACGACACCAAAGAATTAGCGCGCCTGCTGAGGCGGACGAACTCCAAGCGGTAGGCGACAACTACCGACTCACGGCTGCCCAAGTGAGAACAGCACTCGATTACGAACTCGCTCTAGCCGCCTGAGCGACGCTTTCATGGCATCGCCACCCGCGCCACAACTCCATCGCCCTAAGTCCAGTAAGCAATCGCGTCGGCTTGAAGACATATCGTGTACGGTTGTTGTGCCAAATACCAGAGAGGTCTAAACGCCATGACGACTATGCATGCCACTACCTTCAGCAACGATCGAAGCGATCCAAATGTGACACTCGCTGAGCTAGACGCGAGCATCGGAACAGGGCCTTCTGTGTCTGAGGACGAGGTTGCGGTGTGCTACTACAGCGACGAGGCATTCTTGACCGCAATCCGCCTTCGTCGCAGCAGTCAAAGCGCCGACTAATCCCGGCCAGCAGTGCCGACGCATTCAGAGTTCGGTCTTAGGGATCAAGCGTCAGCTTTGCGGGCGGAGTTGTTCATCGGGTGAGGATTGGGGTTCGAGCCTGTAGCTAATCAAGCACATTGATCTTGCCGGTTACGGCTGCGGTAACCAGCGCTGTGCGATACTCCTCCAAGCGCTCAATTGCTGTCTCAACCCGCTCGCACAGCAAGTCGATGCTTCGGGTTCGTTCATCAAGAAACGCAGCAATCGCCTGCTGTTCTCTCACCGGCGGGCGAACCAGCACGAGACTGCCTAAGTCTGAGCTAGTCAACTCCATGAAGGTCGTGCCTTTTCCAAGTGACTGAAGTACACGCCTCATCGAAACGAATAGGTAGTAGGCATAGGAACTATCCGTCTTGTAATCGGGAACAAGCGTTCGGCATCCTTGATTGGTCGTGACCGGCAACAGTGCGATTGCGAGATGTCCGATGGGAGCACGAGTGGACATGACGATTGAGCCCTTCGGACAAATATGAGTGCAGCTGTCTCGGACTCCCTCGTCAGTGATGCTGCGGCGGCCGGTGCTAATCCAAGCTGTGGGGTTCCTTCCCAGGTCATCTGGTGTCAGCCAGACAATCTCGCCATCCCAATATTTCTCTTCACTGCTGGACGGTGTCCCTCCATTCACGATGGTGAAGCAGCGACGGACTGGAGCTACGTGCCAGTGGGCAGGAATATCACCTAGCCACTCCACGCTGGAGGGCTTGAGGCGGGGTGAGGGGTCTAGACCGGCAGCCTCGGCAGCTGACGCTGGGAGACCTTTAGTCACGGTGCGAGTGATCAGCGCAGTGCGATACTCCGCTAGACGCTCTAGTAGCAGCCGCTTTTTCTCCACAAGTTCGTCAATCTTTCCCGTCTCACGATCCAGAAACGCAGCAATAGCCTGCTGTTCCCCCACCGGCGGCACCAGCAAGAGAGCCTCACCGATGAAGTCCCAGCTGGCACGCGGCATCCTTGCACCATAAGTAGATGAATCCACAAGAGTTATGAATCCGTCGGTAAGCAGTAGATACAAGAGGTATCGAGAATTATGCGCTAGAGGTTTCAACGTCAGGAACTCTGTAGTGCAGAGCCCATCGAACTCAGCACAGAACGCCTTGGCAAGATAGGGACGCAACTTGGAGAAGAGCACTTCTCCGGCAGTGAAACGATTGCAGGTACCTTCCGGCATCAAATCCTCATCCAACGACAACAAACATCCAGTCCACGATGCGACGTGCTCAAGCCCCACGTAAGGCATCGGCTTCTCGTCCTCAGGCTCAACTTTGGTATCTGATCGGCTAACAGAGCGGCTCAAGCGCTGGACGTGCCAGTGGGCTGGAATATCGCCTAGCCACTCAATGCCGGAATCGCGATATTCGGGGTAGCGCGCCCTCACCGTGCGTCAACCACCGAGAACGAGATGACATACACCGTTCGATAAGACTCATCAATGCGATAGCCAGCAGTCAAATCTTGGCCAGAGTAAGTCTTTGAGAGGCCGATTCGGCAATAGAACTCACCCATGCTGTCCCTTTCGGCTCGCACATCAAAAGGGTCAATGATCAAACGCTGGGCAAATTGGAACAGGGTTTCAATGTCAGGGTCCACCAAGTTGTGGCTCTCAACGAAGTCCGCAATACGAGAGTGTGCATTGGTGCGCCAAGCCCTAGAACTCACCGCGGTTACTGCGGCAACAGTTCAGCTAGAAGTTTTTCGCGTAGGCCGGGAGGATCTGGTTCAAAGGGAGCATCATTACGTGTGGCGTTCACCGCCTCGCGGATGCGCTGCAAGTCCAAGCTCTCAAGGCTGAAAAAATCGACTAGGGACTCATGCGAAATCACCTGGTTAGCAACGTTCTTGCCAGCGTTGGTGGCATCTCTCCAGGGTGCCTCGGCGTGTGTGGCCTCAACTAGCTGGGGGCCAGTGCAGTTTCCGACACGGCAAAGCACGTAGGTAATCACGTTGCACACCGACTCTGGCGGGGTCTCTGAGCACTCCACACGCCGATTTTCGTTCTCGGCGTGCCACAGGGCCGCAACCACCGGCCCCTTCTGCCACGCCTCTAGGTCATCATCAAAGGCTGGGTGACCGTTCCACGCCAAGTGGTAGCCCTGAACGTAGTAGAGCAGTTTGTGGAGTCGCGCTTTTCCGATGCGAGGACGGCGACACCGGATTTCTGTCGCCGCTTGCATAGTCGACGGTGCGGGTGGCTTGCTCATTCCCACTGTCCTCCTAGGTCGAAAATGCCGTAGCTGACCTTAGCCACATAATACGACAATGCTCAAAGCTGTGATCGGCTTTGGCTTTTACTACCAGTTACTTCAGTGAGTGTTGCGTCTACCGAGCACAAAAACTGCTACGAGCCCAGCTAGATCAAAGGAACCCAGTATCACTCCCGCAACATCATGTCCGTTGTTGATCAGCAAACCTGCGATCACCAATCCCAGCACCGCAATGGCGGCACCTGTCCATAGTCCGGCTACGACCCGGCGCTCCGAGGCGGCCAGTACTCGAATTTCAACCTCTTGGCGGTGTGCAGCTTCCTTCTCGGCCATCGCCATTATTCGCTCGGGATAGTCAGAACTGACCTCACTGTAAGCCCTCAAGGCTTCGGGCGGAGGCAGGGGCCCGCTGAAACTGACTGCAGCCTCAAATGACTGTTCAAGCCGCTGAGTCTGCCCTGTCAAGGCAGTTTCGGGCAGTGTCTCCGAGGTTTCGCTGTCTTGATCTAGTGACTCACTAGGTTCTGGAGGGTCTTCGCTCACGACTTCGGCGGCACTCGCCCCATTCCTATCGCACGGTAGAGATCATCACCCACTGCCTGCCAAGCAGCAGCTATCGCAGCCGCGTCAGCCTGCGCTGGATCGTCATATTGTGCTATCCGGCCTCTCGCTCCGAGGCTCCCAGTGAAATCAAATATGTGTGCTGCACCTCGGAGATAATCACTCAAGGCCGATGGCCGCCGACCTGGTTCGCGACTCTGACGCGCTTTCTCTCCAGCTGCAACAGCAGGTTTAACGCTCACGGCAGCCTCCTAAGACCTAAGCTGTAAGAAACGATATCGTGCAGTTACTATCCATCATCGCTATACCTAGCGCTTCTGGCGCTCCCAGTCAAGAGCCAGCTTGAGTTCCAATTGACGAGGGTTCAAAACGGGTGGGGATCACTCGGTGATTTCGGCTAGTAGGCCGACTATCTCGTGCTCTAGCTTCTGCAGGTCAGCGTCAATCTCCTCAAGAGGGCGGGGCGGTTCATAAACATAGAAATGCCGGTTGAGCGGAATCTCGTAACCGGTCTTCGTTTTGGCGTGATCCACCCAAGCATCTGGGACGTGCGGCAGCACTTCGCGAGTCATGTAGGCATCAATGTCTTCGTTGAGTGGCACAGTCTCGGTATCGCGCAACTCTTTGTCAGGTTCGGGGTTGCCGTGACGGTCGTAGCAGATCTCAGCCTGCGGATCATGCTCACCGAGTGCTTCAAGCACCGACTTGCGTTCGGTCGCTGTCAGCCGCACACCTGCTATCGACTCAATCCCGGCGAGCACCTCAAGAAAAGTGTCACGATCATGCATTACTGCCCCATCTAGTTCATCTGCAAGCGCACCCAGCAGAGCACGGATCAGGTCTTGCCGGGCCTCTCCAGCCGAAATCTCAGAGTCACGGGCAGGCCCAGGGCGCTTCTTGCTAGTGGCGAGTTTCTGGAACGCCTTGTTATCTTCGATGCGGGTGATCCTCTCAGCAGTGGCTGCGAAGTTCAGGCGCAAGGGCCGCTCGACTGTGATCTTGCGGTAGCCGAAATCGCTGTTGTCGAACACCTTGCTCACCACCCGAGGCCGGCTGCGGGGCTCATGAGTCACAGGGTCTTCGTCGGTGAGTTCTCGGGTCTCCCCGTCACTGAAGTTGCCGTGGATGCGAGTAAGGTCATCGATGTGTTCAGGTGAGAGTTCGTTGCGTTTGTTGCCGAGACTCTTACGCATCTTCACATAGAACTTGCGACCATCAATCAGCTGAACTTTGCCTGCTCTGTGGGGTTCTTTGCGGTTGGTGAGCACCCAGACATAGGTAGAGATGCCGGTGTTGTAGAACAACTGGTCAGGCAGCGCCACTATCGCTTCAAGCCAGTCGCTTTCGATAATCCAACGCCTGATTTGGCTCTCACCGCCTCCTGCGTCACCTGTGAACAGCGGTGACCCATTGAAGACAATAGCGATGCGGCTGCCACCACTGCCGTCGTCATTAACGGGCTGGAGTTTGGCGAGCATGTGCTGCAAGAACAGCAGTGCGCCATCAGTGATCCTCGGTAGCCCCGCACCGAAGCGCCCGTCCCAGCCGAGGTTCTTGTGCTCGGATTCGATGACCTGCTTCTGCTGCTTCCACTCCACACCGAACGGTGGGTTGGCCAGCATGTAATCGAACTTTGCTTGGTGTCCATCGCTGCCGCGCTGGAAGCCGTCACTGGTGAAGGTGTCGCCGAGGATGATGTTGTCGGCGTTCTCGCCCTTGATCAACATGTCGGCTTTGCAGACTGCCCAAGCCTCGTCGTTGTGGTCCTGGCCATAGAGGATTGGCTTCGCCTCGCGGTTGTGGTCCAGCAAATAATTTTCGGCCACAGACAACATGCCGCCAGTGCCACAAGCAGGATCGTAGATCGTCTTGACTACGTGGCCTTTGCCCAAGTCTTGTTCTGGTGACAGCAGCAGGCTAACCATCAACTCGATCACTTTACGGGGGGTGAAGTGCTCACCTGCCTCTTCGTTGGCTTGCTCAGCACCAATGCGGATCAGCTCCTCAAAGACGTAACCCATCTGCACGTTGTCGACATGCTCAGGCGAAAGGTCTAGGTGTGCGAAGCGTTGAACCACTTGAAACAGCAGGTCTTTATCGGCCATACGTGAGATTTGCTCACCAAAACCGAACCGATCAATGATCTCGCGAACATTGTCAGAGAAGCCGCGTATGTAGGCATTGAGATTTTGTGCCAAATGGTTCGGATCGTCAAGGAGCCGGGCGAAATCAAGTTCAGATGTGTTATAGAACGACCGCTGCGCCGCTGCTTCAAGCAACTTGCTTCGTAGACTGCCCGTCTTGGTCTTGTGCTCGGTGACAGCAGCGAGGACTTGCTGCTTCGTGGGCGCAAGCACGCAGTCGAAACGCCGCAACACCGTGAGCGGCAGGATCACCTTGCGGTATTCGTTGCGCTTGTAAGGGCCTCGCAACAGGTTGCAGATGCCCCAAATGAACCGAGCCAATTCGCCGTGAGTTCGAGCGTTCACAATGCTGCCTCGGCCCCGAACCGCCTCGCCTCAGCCACCCAGAAAGGTTAGCGCCAACCCGGGAGGCAGAAGAGGCCACTCTTTGTACGGGCTGTGCCTTGTGCTGGCCGTGGATCTGCGTCTCGGCAAGTAGTCTGCATCTCGGTGAGCACCATTGACCAAAACGCCCCTTCGTTAGTTTGACTTGTCGCCGGGTGAATCCCCCGGTGCAGAAAAAGAAGGCTGAACTGATTCGGTGGGGATAACAGTGCGAAAAGTGATTGAAACTCGTCGTTGACGCAGAGTCTTGTGACCGTTGAAAGTATCAGAACGCCTTTTGGCGATGACGTGACTCCACTTGGAACGGGCATCGCCGTAGAACAGCATGAGGCTGCGTGGCGACAGGCATTGCAGGTATTCGTCGCCGGTCTCGTCGCAAGAGAAGTTCATGTTGATCGGCGAACCTAGGCTCACGGTCGCAACGACGGGGCCAAAGCAACCTCTGTCGATGTGGGGGGCGATCCCCTGCCCGGGCAAATATTCGTTGATGATTGCTTGTTCGAATGGATGGTGCGGATCAAGCAGCTGCTGCACTTGCTGTGATGCTGTCTCACGTATCAAGGCCGACAATTGTGTCAGCCACTCAGGCAACGGCCCGATACGAGCCGTTTCATCAAGCCCTCGGCTGCTGTAGTCGTACTTATAGCCGAAGTGCATTACCCGTCGAGAGAGGTCCGTGAGCCACTCAGACTTGTCGATATGAGCGAGTAGCCGCTCCTCTTCGACAACCGCCAAAAAATCAGGATGGTATTCAAGCCCTATCGGCGCAGCGGTTGCCTCAGCGTCTATTAGCGATAGTTGCAGGCTCATGTCCGCAAAATCCACCTCTCTGCTTGCACATTCCACGGTTCAGATTGCTGCACGGCGGACTCCATCGGTGGATGCGAAGATCGGCCATGATGGCCGATCGTACTACAAGCAACCAACCGATGGAGGTTCTTATTGGCGGCAAAGCTGAGCTTTGACGAACGCGCCTGTATTGAGGCGTTCCAAACAGCGGGGGTTGATGCTCAACAGATAGCACGACAGCTGGGTCAGACTGTTTCGGCAATCTATCGGGAGTTGAAACGCAACTGTTGCGATAACGGTGGTTATGACGCGTCGGTGCCGCCGATTCAAGCAGTTTGCTTCGCAGGCTGCCTGTTTTGGCCGTGTGCTCAGCAGCAGCAGCGAGGACTTGCTGCTTCGTGGGCGCAAGCACGCAGTCGAAATGCCGCACCGCCGTGAGTCTTGGTGAGTGTTGAGGAACGCAGCTAGATGCGCAGGATCCCCTCTACTGATGTGTTTCGTGTCTTTAAAAACACTAACGTTAGTGTTCAGAAAATATTATTTTAGATTGAAAATTGGTAATGTCACACCCCTAGTCTATACTACTGTTTATGATTATCGAAGTCGCCGAACGAGCCCGGGCAACAGCCAACGACTTGCTGGTTGCGATCAACACAGGTGCTGCGACCAGTAGTGAACTACGTGAAATGCTTGATGTCACTCGCTGCACTGCTGCGGCTGTTAGCGCTGCGCAGACTGCGGCAGCAGAACTGATCGCCCAACGTGAATGCCACGGGGATGGTGGTGCAGAGATTCTGGCTTCGTCTGCCGGATTATCGCAACGAGAAGCTCGCAACCAGGTCAAAACCACACAAGCACTGAGCCAGATTCCGAGGTTGCGTGAAGCTGTGCAATCAGGTGACGTGCCAGCAGCTAACGCCCGAAAACTCGCTGATGCGATCACTCGCACTAGTTCTGCGGCAGTCACGGATGCTGATGTGTTGTTGGATCAGGCATCCACTATGCGGCCTGAGGTGTTCGCACGTAGCGCGCAACGCTGGATTCATGCTCAACAAGGCGACAACGGTGCATCAGAACACGCACGGCAGCGTGCCAGGCGTTTCTTGCAGATCTATGACACAGAAGACGGGATGGTGAACCTGCGAGCCCAGTTCGACAAAATCACCGGGCAACGTATTGGTAACCGACTACGTCACACAGCAGCCCAACTCTTCGCTGCTGACAAGAACCTGCCCGAAAGCGAGCGACGCGAGTTCACGCAATGCCTCGCAGATGCCCTAGACCGCCACACCACCAGCAGTCCCAGAAGCGTTGCTCGTGCGGGAGCCAGCAGCGCTGAGCTAGACGCTGATGGCATGGGCAACAGCGATCACTGCGGCAGCACTGAGCGAGAGGTAAGTGGTGGTTGGGTAGCTGACATCACCGTGCTGGCTCATGTTGATGATGCCACCCGCGAGTTGATTTATGAACTCTCAGACGGATCACAACTACCACCCGCAGTCGTTGAGGAACTGTCCTGCAATGCTCGCTGGAGCGGACTTATCTTTGACCGTCACGGAGACGCACTCTGGCGCACTCGGTCACGCCGCACAGTTACAGAAACCCAATGGCAAGCATTGCTTACTACCTATCGAGGCTGTTTTCACTGTGGTGCGTCACCAAGTATTTGTCAAGCGCATCACATCACCCCATATTCACAAGGCGGAGCCACCACACTTAAGAACCTGATCATGGTGTGCTGGAACTGTCACCACAGGATCCATCACGACAACTGGCAAATCCACAAACACTCAGACGGCAGCCATACCCTGCACCCACCCAACAACACAGTCAACCAACCCCGCCACGGGCCAGCCCACGCTGATGATCAACAAGAGCCATTACCAGAACCACCATCACTACGCGGGCGATCCCCAGCCCGAACTCAAAATAAAACAAGCCGAATCAGAGGTAGGAGCAGAGACCCAGCCAGTAATCAAGACTCAACTAGCGACAACGCAGAAAAAAGCAAACTGACCCGAGACCCGGCCGCAGTCACGCTCTGGTGAATGCTGTCGAAGTTGAAAACGGAGCCAAGGCTGGGACCCAACTGGAGACAGAACAGAAAGGAGCAAACCGGAGAAAAAGCAAACTGGATAGAAACCCGGCCTCGTCCATACTCTGGTGACAGTCAGGCGAGTTAGCGAACCCCGATCGGCAATTTCCTAAAAGCTCGCTACGAACCTAAACGCAGATGCCCTAAATGAACTGAGCTAGTTCGCTGTGAGTACGCGCGTTCACGACGCTGCTCTTGTCAAAGTGTTTCGTTGAGGGTCATCTGGGGGTGTGGGGGGCAGGTCTAGAAGTAGGGACTGCAATGCCAGAGACTCATTGGGTGAGCGGATCAGGTTTTCGGCGGTGATGCGCAAACGAGAAATAGCGGCCATGGCTGCTTCGGTTTGGGCTGACTCGATTTGGCTGGATGCTTCGGGAGGGTTGCTTGTCGAGGAGGATCGGATTTGTTCGCGGTAGCGGGCCGCCAGGGTGGCTAAACCGAAACGGATTTCGTCGTTACGGAACTGGCGCTGCTCACGTTTGTGCTGAGCTTCCACAGCGGCACGACCCGAACCGCGCACGCCGTGCTCAGCCTCATGTGCGGCTAGCTTTTCTGCTTCCTGCAGGTGACGCTTCTTCAGGGTCTCAGCGGCTTCATCAATCAAAGCACGCAACTCTGCGCTCAGGATCGCTACAGCCGCGCCGCTGCCGTCAAGACGATCTGGCACGCTCCACCAAGCCTCACGACGAGTCATCACCCGCTCGTCAACCGCCAAGATCCGAGCTCGGGTGAGGTTGCCAGCACAAATCGCTGCCACCTGCAAGGCCCGCTGCTCACTCGCCAGACCTTCAGCGACTAGCACCGCAGCTATATCGGCTTCAGGCACCGCTCCGAAATCCACACGAACACAACGCGAGGCGATAGTGACGTGTTCGGGCAGCACCTGCTCAGCCAACACCACCCAGACCAGCGAACCGGTCGGTTCTTCCACCGGTTTGAGCAGGGCAGCAGCAGCTTCAGCAGTAGCAGTATGGAATCGCTCAACGACAAGCACTTTGCGGTTCGTTTCAACTGGCGTGCGGGCAGCTTCAAGCAGCAAACTCTCAATATCTTCAACACGCAAACTACTTCCTGCTGGGTCAAGCACGAAGACATCAGGATGTTCTTCACGGGCAGCTAACCGGCGATGCCTGCCAGCCCGTGCATTGTCGGAAGCGGCTTGGTGGTCGGCTGCAACGATCAGCTCTCCCGCGAAGACAGCCGCAGCAGATCGCTTACCAGAACCTTGCGGCCCTACCAGCAAATAAGCATGCAACGGCGCAGCCACCGCTGCATTCAGCGCAGCAACCGCCCGCGACTGTCCCACGACCACACGCCACGGATCAACATCGTCAGCGGCAGGCACCGCAGCATCGTCAGCTGCAGGCACCGCAACATCGTTGGCCGCATCAACAGGCACACCCTCAGGCGCAACCTCAGAGTCAGCCTCAAGCACAGGCTCAGACTTAGAGTCAGACACAGAGTCAGACCCAAATTCTGGCGCAACCTCATCACCATCTGCTGGCTCAAGGCCGAACTCAAACATGGATGGCGGCGGATGAGCTTCAGAGTCGGTCATAAGTCAGGAATCTCGTCACTCAAGCCACTAAACCACTCCTTCACCGCTGCTTGCACACGGGCTGACACCTGCTCCTCGGAGCCTTCAGCGTCAACCACGAGCCAGCGGTAAGGCTCAGCTTTGGCCATGTTCAGATACCCAAGGCGAACTCGTTCAAGAAAATCTTCGCCGCCCGATTCGAAACGATCTGGAAGCGGACCCAGCCTTGCCATCGCCAAAGCCACAGGAATATCTAGCAGCAGGTTCAGATCCGGCTCAACGCCACCGGTAGCGAAACGCATCAACGCCCGCAGCTGATACAGGTCAAGCCCGCGTCCGTATCCCTGATAAGCAAGGGTTGAAGCAGTGAAACGATCCGAAACCACGTTGCGGCCAGCATCTAGAGCAGGAGCAACGATCTCGGCGGTGTGCTGAGCCTTGTCGGCGATGATCAACAAAGCCTCGGTGCGGTCACTAAGTTTTTCATTAGCCGGATCAAGCAACAGCTTCCTAATAACCGCCCCGATTTCAGTGGCACCAAACTGGAACGTGCATACAGCCTCCAGCGAATCGGCTAGGAGCTTCGTCTGGGTGGATTTGCCAGACCCGTCGATTCCTTCCACAGCAATCAGCCAGCCAGGCACCACGGCTGTCACAGCTAGTTCGCCTCCTGTGGCACTTCAGTTGAGGTGCCACGACTCTTGGCTATGTCGGAATCATCAGCAGCAGCAATGTCATCTGCGCCGATGTCAGCGCCGCCGGAATCATCGGCTGTGTCATCGCCGTCGGAATCAGCGCCACCGGAATCAGCGCCACCGACCCCGTCAATGGCGTAGACACTTGAACGCAGGCTCAAACTAGCGAGAACCCCAGCAATGACGATTATCAATCCTGCCAACCACATCATCAAACGCACGCCCGGCAGTTCAACACGGGCACCCAACACCGACATAAATCCGTCCCACCAGCGCTGAGACAAGCGGTCCATCAAGTCGGCCAGCACACCGCCGACAGCCAACGCCAACAGCACACACAGCCGCACCAAAACAAGCAAAGCCGAAAACACACGGCCACGGACTTCGTTATCAACATTTTCGTGCAACAACGTGAAACCGAGCACATAAGAAGGCCCGGCCATGCTCCCCAGAAGCACCACCAGCGGGATCATCAACGACAAGCGATCCACCGAAGCCGCCGCCAACAAAACCACCCCGGCACCTATCAAAGCCGAAGTGAAACCCCGAGCCCGGTTGATGCGGTTCTGTAGCAGCGATGCTGACACCACCCCAACTGCCATGCCCACCCCCAGCGAGAACATCACGATATGGAAATCCGCTTCGCGCCCAACGATCACCTCATCAACGAATCGCGCACCCAACAAAAACACCATTCCTGCACCCATGACAGCGGTAGCCAAACCCACATTTACGGAGCGCACGATCGGGTTCTTGCCCACCAGCCGCCAGCCCTCGCGAAGCTCGCGCAGCGCACCGCCTAGATCAAGGCTGCCCCGACGCGCTGCTCGGCGTTCCTCAACCGGGCGGCTCGGGATAGAGATCCGCCAGATGATCGCCGCAGTGATCAAAAACGACAAGCCATCCACATAAAAGGCCAAGCCTTCCTCGTTGAGACGCAATGTCGTCACCCAGCCTTCGTCGGATATGGCTTCAGCAGCTTTAGCCAAGAGCGCAGCCAGACCCGCAGCCACTGGAAACATTCCATATGCTGCTGCCACGTTGAGTGAGTTAGCTGAGGTGAGCTTGCTGCGAGGCACCAGATTAGGGACGGTTGCTTCTTTAGCAGGCTGCCACATCATGGTGAGCAACTCCAGCAGGACGCTGGCGATCACCAGCCCGACCAGAGTGTCGACAAACGGCAGAGACACCAGCACCGCGGCACGACCTAGATCACAAACGATCATCACCCGCTTGCGGTTGAGACGATCAACGATCACCCCTACAGCAGTCGCCAAAAAGAAGCCTGGCGCTACTCGGGTGGCTAACACCAACGCTATAGCTGTGCTTCTTGATCCTTCGGGAGCGAGTTGATCAGCTAAAGCGATAGTAGCGAACAAGCCCAGCCAGTCGCCCACAGCCGACACCACCTGAGCGATCCAAAGCCTGAAGAACTCAGGTGTTCCAAATATTTGTTCCAAACGGCCCGCAGGGCGGACTGCGTCGAGTGCCTCATCAAGTCGAGAAGCCGCAGAACTATGCATGTGCTCACCATCGGCCAGCGCAGAATTGCGCGCCTTGTCGTCGCTGGCGATCTCCTCGTTCACGTCCACGAGGCTAGGTCTAGCGTGCTATCGGTGCAGGACATCAGCCCCGATCAACTGGATTTGCGTGCTGGTTTGCGACGCGTTGAACGCTTCTTGGCGGGACCTTTGGCACGGCGCTCAGCCAGCAACTCGCTGGCGCGCTCAATGGTGATGCCTTCGACGGTGTCGCCTGAGCGCAGCGAGGCGTTGATCTCACCGTCGGTGACGTAATGGCCGTAGCGTCCGTCCTTCACCACCACCGCTCGGTCACTAGCAGGGTCAACACCCAACTCGCGCAACGGTGCAGCAGCCGCCGCACGGCCACGGGTTTTGGGTTGTGCCAGCAGTTCCAAGCACTCCTGCAAAGTGATCGTGAATAGCTGCTCCTCGCTCGACAAGCTGCGCGTGTCGGAGCCTTTGCGCACATAAGGCCCGTAGCGACCGTTTTGAACCGTGATCTCTTCACCGCCGTCGGGGTCATGCCCGACACTGCGCGGCAATGACAGCAGCTGCAACGCCTGCTCTAAGGTGACCGTGTCAAGTGACATAGAAGCTAACAATGAGGCGGATTTGGGCTTGTCGGGGACTTCGTCAGCCGATCCGAGCTGCACGTAAGGCCCGTAACGCCCTGTTTTGGCTGTAACTGTCAAGCCGGTAACCGGGTCTTTGCCGAGTTCTTGACCGTCACGGCTGCCTTCAGTAAGAAGTTCCAACGCCCGCTCTATGGTCAGCTCATCAGGAGCTGTGCCTTCTGGCACCGACACGATGTCTTCGCCTCGCTGCACTAGCGGGCCGTAACGTCCGACTCGGGCCTCCACGACCACACCGTCGTCGTCGGCACCCAACGGGATTGAGTTCACCAGACGTGCATCAATATCAGGAAGCCGGTCAGTGACCTTCGCTTTCAGTCCTGGGTCGCCATCCTCGTCGTTGTCACCGAAATAGAACTTTCTCAACCACGGGATCTGTTCGGCCTCGCCAGCAGCAATCTGGTCGAGTTGGTCCTCCATTTCGGCGGTGAAGGCATAATCGACCAGCTTCGGGAAATGGCGCTCAAGCAGATTCACCACAGAAAACGCCGTAAACGACGGAACCAGCGCCGAGCCTTTTTTCCATACGTATCCGCGGTCAATGATGGTTCCCATGATCGACGCATAGGTGGACGGACGACCTACACCTAACTCTTCAAGACGTCGCACCAGCGACGCTTCGGTGTAACGCGCAGGAGGTTTAGTGTCGCTGCCGTTGGGTTCAAGGCTGCGACATTCGGCTGCATCGCCGGTCTGCAACGGCGGCAGCCTTCTTTCGGCGGCATCAGCGGCATCATCTGCGGCATCGCCCGCATCACGGCCCTCGGTGTAAACCTCACGGTAACCGAGATGCTTGATGACAGTTCCCGATGCCGCGAACTCCACATCGCTGCCGGTGCTGCTAGTAGCACCAAGGCGCAGCTGAACGGTTTCGCCGGTGCAGTCGGTCATCTGGCTTGCCAGAGTGCGCTGCCATACCAGCTCATAAAGCTGAGCTTCAGCCGGAGAAAGCTGACCGGCCAAGACCGCCGGGTCAGTGAACTTGTCACCAGAAGGGCGGATGGCCTCATGAGCTTCTTGAGCGTTCTTGACTCGGCTGGAATAAGCCCGCGGCTGCGATGGCAGCGCCTCGGCACCAAAACGGTCAGCTATTTCGCTGCGTGCGGCTGTAACCGCAGCCGCCGAAAGCGAAGTGCTGTCGGTGCGCATGTAAGTGATATGACCTTTCTCATACAACGACTGCGCTGTGCGCATCGCTGCAGCAGATGTCATGTTCAGTTTGCGGGCTGCTTCCTGCTGCAAAGTGGAGGTAATGAAAGGTGCCGCAGGCCGGCGACGGTACGGCTTGGAGGTTCGAGCCAGCACGCTGAAATCGGCATCTTGCAGATCCTGAGCCAGCGAACGTGCCGCTGGCTCAGTTAACAGCACTGCATCGTCACGGGTGAGTTGACCATTGGAGCCAAAATCACGGGAAACAGCGACACGAGAACCGCCAACCATGACGAGACTGGCCTTGAATTCGCCATCGCTACTATCACTGCTGCTTTCACCAAAACCGTTACCGCTGCTGGTGCTATCACCTGAACCTGAAGGCGTGAAGCGTCCAACCAGACCCCAGTAATTAGCGCTCACGAAATCCATGCGTTCACGCTCACGTTCCACCACGATGCGCACTGCAACGCTTTGCACACGCCCCGCCGACAGTTGTGGCATAACCTTCTTCCACAGCACCGGCGAAACCTCATAGCCATAAAGCCGGTCAAGCATTCGTCGGGTCTCTTGAGCATCCACTAGGCGACGATCCAACTCACGCGGCGATTCCACAGCAGCCTCAATAGCAGGCTTAGTGATCTCATGGAAAACCATGCGCTTCACCGGCACACGAGGGTTGAGCACTTCAAGGAGATGCCAAGCAATGGCTTCGCCTTCGCGGTCTTCGTCGGTAGCCAGATAAAGCTCATCAGCGTTTGCTAGCAAGTCTTTTAGCTTCTTGACTTGCTTCTTCTTGTCACTGCTGACCACATAATGAGGCTTGAAATCGTTCTCGACATCAATCCCGAGCCGTGCCCAAGGCTCATCTTTGAGGCTCTTAGGCACTTCAGCGGCACTGCGCGGCAGGTCACGGATATGGCCGATGGATGACTCCACCACATATCCGGCACCTAGATATTTGGAGATCGTCTTGGCCTTGGCAGGCGACTCAACGATTACTAGAGAGTTGGTCACAGATATCGCACCGATCCGACAGAAGAGACTCTGTCTATGAGATTCCTAATGACTTCGATTCTTGATTACTGAAACTGTTCAACTGTGGAACTGTTGAGCGGATCACCTCGCAGAGAACTCTGAGAAGCCAGAGCGCTGTTAGAACTGCGGAGGATAACCGCACCAGCAACAGCCGCAATCGCTGATGCGATCAAGATACCGATTTTGGCTTCATCGGCGATCTCGCTGGACTCGAAAGCCAGGTTAGTGATGAACAGCGACACAGTGAAACCAATACCAGCAACTGCGCCTATACCTATGACCTTGGGCCATGTCGCACCGGTTGGGAGTTCACAAAACCCGAGTCTTACCGCAAGCCATGTGAACGACACGACACCGGCCAACTTGCCGATCACTAATCCCAGCACTATGCCAATCGTGATCGGCGACCGCAGAGCATCACCCACAGCATCGGTGGACAACTCCACTCCAGCGTTAGCCAACGCGAACACAGGAATGATCACCAAACTGGTCCAGGGACGCAGCACATCGCTGATCCGGTCAACTACTGACACTCTTTCACGCACCTCAAACAGCGCTCTTCGAGTTGTGACCGCACTCAACGAGCCTTCCGTAATCAATCTTTGCAGCAGCGGATTGGACCGAGTTCGTGACATTAAAGGACGCGCAGGCGCGAACATGCCCATCACCACACCGGCGATAGTGGCGTGAATGCCCGACTTGAACAGTGCCAGCCAGAAAGCCACTCCCACCACCAAATACACTGGGGTATACCAAAAGCGTGCTAGGCGCATCAGCACCAACAAGGCCACTATTGCACCCGCGGCAGTGAGCCATACCAACGAAATATCGCTGGTATAAAAGATGGCGATCACCGCGATTGATCCAATGTCATCAACAATTGCCAGTGTCAACAAAAACACTTTCAACGAACTGGGAACATGGCGACCCAGAAGCGCCACCACCCCCACTGCGAAAGCGATATCAGTGGCCATAGGGACACCCCAGCCGTCGATACCCTCGCCGCCAGCGTTGATGAGTGCGTAAATCACCGCAGGCAGAAACATGCCGCCAACAGCAGCCACCGCAGGCAGCGCCGCCGCAGCCGGTTTTCGTAGTTCGCCTACCACCAGCTCACGCTTGATCTCAAGGCCTACCACAAAAAAGAACACCACCATCAAAGCATCGTTGATCCAGTCCTCAAGCTGCTCATCAAGCACTAACAGGCTGCCGAACTCAATACGAGTGTGGCTTTCGAGCAGGTCATGGTATGAGTCCCGCCACGGCGAGTTAGCCCAGAGCAACGCCACTGCGGTCGCCACCAGCAAAACGATCCCTCCACCAGAAGGGACCTGCGAGAAGCGCAGCATCGGCCTGCCGATACGGCGAGCCAAGCGGCGGTCGCTGCCGATCCAAGTCAACGGCGAAGGCTGCAACGACGGCGTAAGGTTCGTCTCGTCAGAAACCATTGGAGAATCCATGCACAGCCGTCATACGGTAGACGGTCAATGCCGATGCCCACACTCCCCTACCTAAGAAAGCGTGCGAATAAGCATTCACTTGACCTACAAGCGAGAGTTCTTAGAATGATGTTGCTGATGGCCCGATGCGCCCATACTGCCGCATATTCGATCTCTAGGATCAGTATCTGACAATGATCGCTGCCTTATTAATCCTTCACGGTGTGGTCTGCGCAACTCTGGCTGTCGCTGGGCGGCACCTGCGACGGCGCAGCCTGCTGCTTGCGGCTTTGCCTCCCGTGGCCACAACAATCTGGGCTATCAGCAGATTAGGCAGCGACGAACCCGCACAAGCACATCTGGTGTGGGTTGAAGGTCTGGACGTAGCGCTGACGTTTCGGGTGGACGATTTCGTGGAGATCATGACCTTGATCGTTTCGGGGATCGGTGTGGGTGTCTTCGTCTACGCCTACGGCTACTTCACCGACCAAGACACTTCGGTGGGGCGTTTCGCAGCAACGCTTCTGGCTTTTTCCACCGCGATGCTGGGTTTGGTCTGGTCGGATTCAGTCTGGTCGCTTTTTGTGTTTTGGGAACTGACTTCGGTGACATCGTTCTTGCTTGTCGGACACAAAAACACAGACCCTAAAGCACTCACCGCGGCACGGCGCGCCCTGATGGTGACCGGTGGAGGTGGTCTTGCTCTGCTAGCTGGACTGCTGCTGGTGAGCCACGCTGCAAATGCAACACTGCTTAGTGAGATCGGCCCTGCGGAGGGAACATCGGTGACCGTGGGAGCGGTGCTAGTGATGGTGGCCGCCGCCACAAAATCAGCGCAGGTTCCTTTCCATGCCTGGCTTCCAGGTGCGATGGTGGCACCCACCCCTGTGAGTGCTTATCTGCATTCCGCGACGATGGTGAAAGCCGGGGTGGTGCTAGTGGCAGTGCTCGGGCCCGCACTCGGCGCAGTAGGTGCCTGGAAAGCGCTAGGCCTCGCCTTCGGAATCGTTTCGATCATGTGGGGTGCGGTGGGGGCTCTGCGCCAGCGTGATGCCAAGCTGATCCTGGCTTGGGGAACTATCTCACAGCTGGGTTTGCTGATCACCCTTTTTAGTGTCGGCAACCCTAAAGCCACCCTGGCCGCAGTGACTCTGCTGATATCGCATGCGCTGTTCAAAGGTGCCCTGTTCTTGATAGTCGGTGAGATTGATGTGCGTGCCGGAACCCGCAACATTGAACAGCTCGGTGGGCTAGCACGCGCCATGCCCGGCACTTTCACTGCGGCTCTGCTAGCAGGATTGTCGATGGCGGGGATTCCCCCGCTTCTGGGTTTCGTTGCCAAAGAAACCGCCATCGAAGCAACCTTGGCGCTTCACGGTGCCGAATTGTGGCTGGTTGGGATCGGCGTGATCGGCGGGTCTGTGCTGACAGTGGCCTACACGCTGCGGTTGCTGGTGGGCATGTTCGGAGCGGGCCCGCAGACACCGCTTGCCGTGCATCGAGCTGGCTTGGCGGTGCCGTCACGGGTTCTGGCTGTGGCCGGAGTGGTGGGCTATTTCGCTCTCGGGGCGCTGGAGGAACTGATCGCTCCCGCCGCTGAACGGCTAGCGGCGACAAGCGTCGGTCACCTACATCAATGGCCTGGCCTGACATTGGGTTTGTGGATATCGGTGGCTGTTGTGGTTCTGGGTGCCTTAGGGGGGTTGGCTGTCAGCAGGCGTCACTGGAATATTCCGGGGAGCCACGCAGCCCGCTGCACCGATGCCGCAATTGATTTCACGCTGACTTCGAGCCGTGATCTCTGCGCGCGTCTTCAGCATGGTTCGCTGCCTGTTTATTTGGTGACTATGGCCACCACGGTGGCTTTGGCAGCCATACCTTTTGTAACACATGTCAGCTCAGACTCCGGCAGCTTCGATCATCTGATCTGGTGGCACAACCCGCTGCAGGCTTTGATGGCAGCGGCGGCAGTGGCTTCGGGTCTGGGGCTTGCTGCGGTCGGCACGCGTCTCGGTGCAGGTGTAGCCCTCGGAGCGGTAGGGCTGTCAGTGGCGGCGCTGTTCGTGATCCACGGTGCCACCGATCTGGCACTCACACAACTTCTGGTGGAAGCCGCGATCGTGGTCGGATTCGTGCTCGCTTTTGGGCACCTGTCGCGCAGCTTCCCGCCGATAGGACTGCGCTGGAGAGCGGTGCGTATGAGCGTCGCCGTCCTTGGAGGTTTTGCGGTTGTCATCGGTTTGGTGGCTGCATCCGGTCAACCGGTTGCTGTGCCGCCAGTTGCTGAGATGGTGGCACAAGCCAGCGATGTTGGGGGCGGCAACAACGTCGTCAACGTGATCCTCACCGACATCCGCGCTCTGGACACTCTCGGCGAGGTGTTCGTGCTGCTCATCGTGGCTCTGGGTGTGCTTACTCTGGCTCGAGCCTCGCACCAAGATGAAAGCCGAACCAAAACCGAAGCCGCAGAAACAGCAAAAGCCACCGACAAAACCTCGCTCACTACCACGATGCCCGACGAACGGGTAGCTGTTGGTAGTGCGGCTGGCAGTCCCAGAAACGAGCTAACAAGCGAACTAGGGAGCGAGACGCAATGACCGAAGCGCTCTCTCCGATCATTCGTCTCGGCACTCGGGCGGTCAGCCCTTTCGCCATAATTGTTGGGCTGTATCTGCTGTTCGCCGGACATAACAATCCCGGCGGAGGCTTCGCCGCGGGCCTGGTATTCGGGGCGGTGCTGGCGCTGCGCACTATCGCTGGATTTCAGTCTTCTGGCAACGGTTTGACACTCTTGGCAGCTGGCGCTGTGATCTCAGCGGGTGTAGCTCTGATGCCCCTGGCCTGGGGTGATCTACTGTTTGATCAGCAGGTCATTTCAACCGAACTGCCGCTGCTGGGCAAGGTCAAAACCGGTTCGGCTCTGGTGTTCGACTTTGGAGTAGCGGCGATAGTCGTGGGAACAGTTGTTGCGGTGCTTGATGGCCTCGGTGTCGCCGAGTTCGCAGTTAACCAGACAACCAAGCCCGACCCCGAAGCTGCGACCGCTACCAATCCCGTGCCCGACCCCGAACCCAGAAAAGAAACCGAGTCCAAGCTGGCCGGTCATCTCTCTGATGATCCTGACATCAGGGATACAAAGTCATGAGTTCCGCTCTGCTGCTGGTGGTCGGCGGGTTGACCGCTGTCGGGATCTACTTTTTGACCGGCCGTTCACTTAGTCGCATTGTTCTCGGCTACTCGCTGCTAGGACACGCAGCGGTGGTCGCTCTAGTAGCTGCCGGGGGTGGTGTCGGAGAACCTCCCATAGCTGGACGTGCCGCGCCGCAGGACATGTCCAACCCGCTACCGCAGGCGTTAACCCTTACCGCCATAGTCATCTCTTTCGGTCTGACACTTTTTCTGCTGGCTCTAGCCAAACGTCAACATGTGCTTTCGGGTGATGACCTAGTTGAAGACGACCTCGAAGATCGACGCATCGCCGACCCTGATACCGCTCCAGAACCGGACCCGCTTGAAACGGCCGCAGACACAGCAGACACAGCAAACCCCTCAGACAGCATCGCTGACGAAACGACCCAAAACCCGCCGCGTGACACCGCCGATGCAAAAGTCGGCGACACAGTTCAATGACTGCGCTCATCGCTATCGCAGTAGTCGCCCCGCTGCTAGGAGCTGGCCTCAGCTTGGCGTTACGGACCCGCCCCAAGCAGCGCGATGCCGCTGTGCTGGCGGGGCTAGGTCTCCCTGCCGCATGTTCCCCTTTTCTGCTGGCAGGCGTAGCCGCAGACGGTGCCCACACCGTTGCTGTGGGCGGCTGGGCACCGGAACTGGGCATAGTGCTGGTGGCCGACATCTTCGCTGCGTTGATGCTGCCGATAGCACTCACCACGATCTTCGTAGTGGAGATCTTCGCTATCGGTCAGCGCAGAGCCCGATGGGGAGCTGACGCTGCTCTAAGCGGGCCGCTGATGTGCGTGCTCACGTCTGGGGTTTCGCTGGCTTTTTTGACCGGCGACTTGTTCACGCTGTTCATCGCCTTTGAGCTGATACTGGTTTCAAGCTACGTCTTGTTGACCCATCAAGGCACCGCCGGTCAGGTTCGTTCGGGAATGACCTACGTGGTGATGAACCTGCTGGCATCAACACTGTTCTTGTTCGGTGTCGCTTTCGTCTACTCGGCTACCGGCACAGTCAATCTGGCTTTGCTAGCTGAGCGAATACCGCAGCTCAGCGACGGTGTTCGTTTGGGTATCGGCACCTGGTTCCTAGTGGTTTTTGGAACAAAAGCGGCAGTGTTTCCGCTGTTCTCTTGGCTACCGGACTCTTATCCGACGGCACCCACCACCATCACCGCAGTGTTTGCTGGTCTGCTCACCAAGATCGGCATCTACGCCATGATCCGTTTTCACACCTTGACCCTCATGGATGACTTGGGCTCGGTGATGCTAATGATCGCCGCTATCACCATGATCGTTGGCGGCATGGGCGCTTTGGCCCAGTCCGACATCAAACGCATCCTTTCGTTTCATGTGATTAGCCAGATCGGCTACATGCTTATGGGTTTGGGGCTTTTCTCTGTGGCAGGCACAGCCGCAGCAATCCTGTTCCTGATTCACATCATGCCGGTCAAGGCAGTACTGTTTTTGGTGGGCGGCCTAATCGAGAACCATGAAGGCTCAAGTTCTCTTGACAGAAGCGGAGGCTTAGCGGCCCGCAAACCACTAATAGCAGTAATGTTCGCTGCGCCAGCGCTGAGCTTGGCAGGAATCCCGCCGTTCTCGGGATTTGTGGCGAAACTGGCGGTCGTCTCAGCGGGGATTGATGCCTCCGCCACGATCGCGGTGGTGGCTGCTTTGGTTGCCGGATCTTTGACCCTGCTGTCAATGTGGAAAATTTGGAACGCAGTGTTCTGGAGCCAGCCTGCTGCTGATCCCAGCCCAGGTCCAGCAGTGAGAGACGGCATCAAAACTATGCACACCGCAACGGCATTAGCTGTAATCGGCACGCTGGCCGTGTCGTTGCTGGCGGGACCGCTGCTAGAGCTGTCTACGCGAGCTGCCGAAAACTTGCATGATCCGCAGGTTTACATTGAGGCGGTGCGTTCATGAGAGGCAAGCAGTGACGCGGCGAGCTTTAGCTGTGATCAGCCTCACATTGGTGTGGTGCGGATTGTGGGGCGCGATCTCTTTCGCCAACGTGGCATCCGGACTGGTCTTGTCGGTGCTGCTTAGCATCGGCTGGGCGCATAGCAACGGCACAATCCGACTCGGCCCTTTGTTGAAATTCACCTGGTTAGTGATTGTTGATCTGGTGCGTTCAACTTTTGATGTAGCGGTTGAGATCCTGACACCAACGGATCGCACCGAAGAAGCCATAGTTGCGGTTGATCTGCCAGCTACCGGCAAGTCGCATCTGTTGTTGCTGTCGGCTGCGATCACTCTCAGTCCTGGCACCGCCGTGGTGGACGTGAACCCCGAAACCGGGCGCTATTACATTCATTTGCTTCACGTCAACAAACTTGAAGCAACCGTGGCCCACGCCATTCAGCTTGGCGAACTGGCCTGCGCGGCGCTGCCAGCAACCGAAGCAAGAGCTGAAGCATGATTATTGCGGTTGCTATCGGCGGGTTTGTTATAGCCGGGATGTGCGGACTGTATCGGCTGGTCCGCGGCCCGACCTTGGCGGATCGCATGATTGCTATTGAGGTGGTGCTGGTGTCTTTGGTGGGCGCTATCGCTGTTGACGCGGCTCACCGCAACAGTCAGACTTTTTTGGTGACGCTGATTGTCATTGCTCTTGTGGGGCTAGCAGCCACTTTCGCAGCCAGCCGCTTCCTAGAGCGCGACGTTGATCCCGCAGACAGTGGAGACCACTCATGACTGTTGTAGCTGAGTTGGTGATGGTTGCAGGCGCTGCTATTGCTGTACTCGCTGGGGTTGGAGTGCTTCGCTTCTCTACACCATCAGCACGGATCCAGTGCGCTGGTAAAGCCAGCCCGGTGGCTTTACTGCTGGCTTCGGTGGGTGCTGGACCGCTACTCGGATTGCAAGGATCGGCTTATTTGGCAATTGCTGCTGCGGCGATGATTGTGACACTGCCAGCCGTGACGGCACTGCTGTTACGGGCAGTGCATCGCACCTCCGATCAGAGCCATTTGGCTGTTGATGACCTAGCAGATGACAGGCTCAAAGCACACAAACCGAGCAAGTTAGGAGAGCCAACTACAGCAGAACCGGCTGACTACTCTCATTGACCAAGCGCCGACAGAGAGTCTTTTCGAGCTAACTGGCAGAGTGTCTTTCGGGTTACCTAGCAGCAGGTGATCTTGTGGTTCGGAACAGCAGTCGCAGTTCGGTGCCTGCAGAGCTTGAGTCGATACTCAATTCGTCGGCCAACTCACGGATCAGCGAAAGACCCATCCCCGACTCATGGCCTAGTCGTGCCGGGTTCTCCACCGGCGGCATCTCCGGCAGAGCATCCACATCAAACCCGGGCCCTTGATCAGCAACTTTCACCAAGACTGTGCCATCGCCGCAGCGGCAACTTACTCGCACCGACTGAGTGCGTCCCGAACGGATGTGAGCTTGAACCGCGTTGGTGGTTGCTTCCGACACCGCCACCCGCAGATCGTCGATTCGTTCGGGTTCAAGGCTCGACTCCAGCGCAGCCACTTCCGCGATCACTAGACGCACTAGGGATACATAGTCGGTGCGCGGCGGTATCTCTATTTCGATACCGCCATCACCAGAACCTGCTACGAATTCGAAGTCGCTGTCAGTGCAATAGCTCATCGGTTTTATTTCTTGGACGAAGCGCCTTGAGAGAAGGTTTGTTTTGTGGCTCATCGGGGACTGCTTCTAGAGATTCAACAGAGTCGTGCAAGGCAATGATTTTGTCCAGATCACAGATCTCGAACACTCTGCGGATACGAGGTATAGGACAAACCACCGCCAAGTCACCCCCGCGCTGACGAAGACGCTTGAGCGCGCCGACGATCACCCCTATTCCGAAAGAATCAAGAAAGTCCAATTCCGACAAATCAAGTGCCACGAGGCGGGATCCTTCTGCTGTAGCTGAGACCACCGCTTGACGTAGTTCGGGTGCCCCTACCACGTCGAGTTCCCCGGCGACACGCAGCACAAGCCAAGGCAACCGTTCACAGCGTCTGATCGTGACAGGCACAAACCATCAAGGTACCGCTGCGGCACTCAACTCGCCAGCATCAAAACTATTCTAAGAACTTGCTCGTAGCCATCAAGCGAGTTGCGGTTTGTTCTGTAACGAAGCTGTCGGCTCGCCTGCTGCTCAGCTCCTACTGATCGTGCCTACTGCTCAACCTCAAGGCGCATTGTGGCTCGAGCTTCGAATACTGCGTCAGCTACAAGCGCTCCCACCAGCGGAACATCGGTTGAGTCCCGATAGATCAACCGCACGGTTGCGTTTCCGTCGACTTGCTGCACTTCGACTGTAAGCCTGCTCGGGTCTAAGTCGGCTGCATCCATCGCAGCCGAACGCACAGCAATATCACTTACACCCACCGCAGCCGAGCGCGCCGCTTCGCGGGCTGCGTGAGTGACCAGAACCCGTGTGCGCACCAGCAGCCCTACCTGCACGACGGCTAGCAGCATCAACGCGAAGACTGGCATCAACAACGCAAACTCCACGGTCGCCTGACCGGTGTCTCGCCTATCGGCTCGGCTTCTGATCACTGCTCAGCTGATCATGCCTGAGATCGTGTCGATCATCTCATTGAGCAGCCAGGCGATCCTGCCGGAGCCGGTAGCCCAGGTCAACAGCAACACCGCTACCGCAGCAGCACCGACTAGCACTAGTGCGTATTCAGCTGTGGTCTGGCCTCGTTCGTCACGGCGCAGACCTGTCATTAGCGAAACGATGATCCGAAAAATCATGATTGCTCCTTTCTTGCATATCTCAAGTCGTCAAGTAGTGCCGATAAGTAGTTGTCGTCGCGGCGATGGCTGCTGGTAACAGGTGAAGATCGCACTGCGGTGAATGGCTCAGGCCGTGAGGCGAAGTTCGGCCACCGTTCCCAGAAGCAGCGGCACCACGGTCAACAGACAAAAAGCAGGCAACACACAGAAAACCAGTGGGAAAAGCATCAGCACAGGGGCGCGCCTAGCCGCCTCTTGTGCGCGCACCCGACGGCGTCTATGAGCTTCGTCAGCTGCTCTTTGCAGAGCAGGCCGCAAAGGTGTGCCATCAATTTCAGCCGCAGTGACCGCATAAAGCACTGGTGCAACACTGTCACCGAGACAGTCACGCATTCGCCGCGCAGCATCAACGAACGGTTCGCCTGCGCTGGTGCGGCGCACCACTGCGTTCAGTTCCGATCTGAAAGGTTCAGCAACCCGAGGGGCGATGTCGGCAAAGGCTGCGGCTGTGGGCCGTCCCGTGCTGATGACAAGGCTCAGAAGGTCAATCACTTCTGGTAGATGGCGTTCCACCTGCAACAGGCGCTGGCGACTCCGAGAACGACGACGCACATAAATAGCAGCCACCAGCCCTGCAATCATTAGCAGCCCGGCTGCTGCTCCCAGCACTGGAACTGCAACCAGTGCTGTCAGAGCTACCCCACCCACCAGCGCTTCGTCTTGTGGATCAACCACACCTCTGGACAGAAAACGCCCCAGCACTGCCAGGACAGCCTTAGGGCTGCGAGAAGGCAAGGACTCGCTGCTAAGGAGCCTACGGCGAGCTGAACGCGCCGATGGCATACCCGTAGCGAGGCTGATCATCACCAGAGTCACCGCAACAGCCGCTGCGATACTCACGCCCAACACCCCACACTGCGGCACAGCCGTGTCATCCACCAAAGTCCCAGACCTTCCAGCAGCAGCCCGAGAACCAGAGATGCCCATCCCAACGGCGAAGCCCACAACCCGCTCAAAGCACCAGGATCGACCAACGCGATGATCACCGCGAACCCAGCTGGGGCTGCGGCCACCACCAGGCCCGAGGTGCGGGTCTGGGTTGTAAGAGCTCGAATCTCGTCGTTCAGCGCGCGGCGCTGGCGCAACGATGCTGCTGCACTATCGAGGCTGGCCGCCATGGCCGCACCCGAAGTGTGCCCCAGCACCAGAAGAGCTGCCGCGGTTTGGCGCTCAGGTAAACCAGCAACCCAGTCGTCGAGAGCTTCACTGAGACTGAGACCGCCGCGCACCCGCCGAGTTAGGTGATCAAGGCCGGTTTCGGGCAGCTCCGCCGCGGCACCTTCAAGAGCGGTCAACACCGAAGCACCTGAGCGCAGTGCCCGAGCCGTTAACTCCAGAGCTTGCGGCACAGCGTCAAGTTGAGGGTTTCGCCCGATCCGCTCCAACACTTCGGTATGCAAGCGGCTCAACCAAGAAAGCATCAGCCATTGCCGGGCCGCGACACGTCCACGGGGACGCATCAGCGACAGCTCACCCATCAGCGCCACGAACACCAGCACCGCCGCCAATACCGCCGTCACGACTGCACCGCCAAGCGGGCAGCACGACTGATCTGCGAGTGGACTTTGCTGTCGTCGGCTAGTAGCCGCACCTGATCATGCGCAGTCACTTCAGCCACTGCCTCTAATCGTCTGGCACCGTCGGGGGCTCGACCGAGATGCACCACAGCGTCAATAGCCGCGGTGACATGGTCACGCACGGCCGCCACCCCCAACCGCTCATCGGCAGCAGTAGCCAGAGCAGCCAGTCGACGCAGTGCGTCAACCGGGCCGTTGGCATGCACCGTTGACAGGCATCCGGCATGACCGGTATTGAGGGCATGCAGTAAGTCCAAAGCCTCCGGGCCGCGCACCTCACCCACTACCATTCGGTCGGGGCGCATCCGCAGCGCGTTGCGCACAAGCTCACGGATCGTCACCGCCCCTCCGCCCTCGCGCGACTCGGGTCTGGCTTCCAGCCTCACCACATGGGGATGTTTCAACTGCAACTCGGCGGCATCCTCAATGGTGATCACCCTTTGAGTGGGGCACACCCGGCCTGCCAAAGCGTTGAGCAACGTGGTCTTTCCAGCACCGGTACCACCGCTAACTACAAGATTTGCACCTCGATCAACCAGTTCTTCTAGCAGTTTCACCACCGGCGGCTCAGCAAACATTTCTAGAGCCACATCGCGAACCACGAAACGCCGGATGGTCACATAAGGGCCGTCCACCGCAACCGGCGGCACCGTCACATGAACACGAGAACCGTCAGGCAGACGCCCGTCCACGCAGGGAGTTAACTGATCCACCCGTCGTCCCAGGGGTGCCACGATCCGTTCGATCACCAGATCTACTGCCGCGCGGTCAAGCGACACGCCACTGGAAGCAAGGGCACCGTTGCGCTCAACCCACACAGTGCCCGGGCCGTTGATCATCACTTCGCTTATTGAGGCATCAGCGAACAGCGGCTCTAGCGGACCCAGACCATTGACCCGAGCCGACACCCGCGCTACCACGTCATCTACTAGTTCGGCTCCTGCAAGCGGGGCCAACATGCGCACCGTCCCAGCAATGTCGGGTGTGGTTGCCGGTAGTTCTGAAGACCTCTCAGACATGGTGTCAACCACACAGCGATGCACTGCATCAACCAGCGCCTCAGAGGCCGCTGTTGACTGCAATGAGACCTCCTTCGGGGTGCAGGGCGCGGTGATGGTTTTCATGTCGGCAAATCGAAACGCCGCAGCGGAGGCGGTAGCAGTGACACGATCGTTCCGGCATCCACAGCACGAGCCACACGAGGATCCCACGGCACTGTCTCCACGCTGGAAGCACCCACCGCCGCGGCCACGTCACGCATCCGCAGGGCTCGTCCCGGTTCTTCCACCAAAACCACACGGTCATAAGGGCCAGGTATTTGCTGAGCAAGATTCAGAGCCAGATAGCAGGATCTCAACACGCAGATGCAACGATGCTCAGCGGACAGAGCGGACCGCACAGCGAAAGGGTCAAGTCCGGCATCCACCACAACCGAAGTGGTGCGGGCCAGCATTTCTAAGGCAAGCAGCAGCCTCCTGTTGCTTGAACCCTCGGCATCGGTGGCTGGCTTGCTGCCCTGGCGCAGCAGTCTTAACCCGCTGGAGACATCGCTGAGCAGCCTGCCGATAGCGTCGGCTGCGACACCTTCGCCTGCGGCTACCCAGTCGCCTATACCAGCTTCGTTGGACATCCCAACAGATGAGAGTCCAAGAAGAGCTGGCTGATCGCCAGTGAGATCTACAAGTGTTGTTTCATGGTCGGCCGAGGCGAGCCTTATGGCAGTGGCGGCAGCTATCACCGAAGTGCCGACCCCACCTTTGACTGACCAATACCAGATGATCATCCGCTTTTCCTTCCGCACGTCGAATGGATTTGACGGCGGGACTCGGTAGCGGCAAAACGCTCATCAGGATCACCCCAAGCTTCTCTTGAGGCTCTGAAGGCTGGCTAGGCATCCTGCTAACTCTTAGCCAGCATCAACACTATAAGACTGTTTTTATAATATGTCAACCTGTATCAAAGATTATTATAAAGAGTGGACTTCAGCGGCCGAGCGCAGCAGATGTTCAGCAGGCTCATCATCTAGCAACGGCACCACGATCGAATCGATCCCGTGCTCAGCCGCCAGTTCGTGAAGCTCGTTACGGCATTCGCTTGGCGAGCCCGCTATCACGAACGGCAACACCCATTCGGGTTGCACATACTCAGCGGCTGCTTCGATGCCAGAGGATAGGGCAGCTTTGATCGCGTCTGTGTCGTCGTCACCAAGCCCGATAGCTTGACGTACCTCTGGCGGAGAGTTGACCAGCCTGTAAGTCAGATGCGGCTTGAGCGAGGCCAGAGTGTCGTCATCGGTCACCAGCATCGTGGAATAAGCGATCTGAGGGTTATTGCCCGCAGCTTTGCCAGCGTTTTTGATTCGCTGCAGAGCCGCAGCCAGATGCGGTTTGTAGATGAAATCGATCAGCACACCATCACAAGCTGCGCCCCCTAGTTCCAGCATTCTGGGACCTCGTCCGGCTAGCCAGATCTCGGTGCTGGAACGAACGTTCAACAGCGACGCTTCACTGAGATGGACATGCGAACCTGCAAAGCTGACGGTCTCGCCACCGAACAACCGCCGACAGACATCAACGGTTTCGCGCACTGCGTTGAGCGGCCGGGTCGGTTTCAAAGCCAGCGGGTCAAGCGTCAAACTACCGCCAGCACCGATACCCAAAAAAGCTCTTCCACCAGACAATTCATCCAGCGAAGAAACAGCCGAGGCAGTAGTCGCAACGTGACGGGTGTAAGGGTTGGTGATACCTGGCCCGACCATGAGCTTCTTTGTGGCCGCAGCGATCGCTGTCAGAGTCACATAGACATCGCTGGCTGCAAGCCCTTCGTCGTAAACCCAGCAGCGTTCGTAGCCGAGTTCTTCAGCGAGGCGGGCCAGTTCCACAGCCCGAGCGACCGATCCGTGGGGCATCACGCTGAACTCGAGCCGCACCACCAGAGTCACTTTATGAGAGTGCTACTGGAAGGACACAAAAAAGACGTTGGGTTCAAGCTCCAGCACCTGATCAGGAGTGGCAACTGGGCTGTCTTCGTCGTAGAAGTTCTTCCAGCCCCAATAGAACTGTTCAGCGTCGGGTCTTGAGGTGAGCGTCCTCCAAGTGTTGTATTTGGCACCCAGGCTGCCTTGGCCGTCCATGTGAATCATCACCGCCAACTCTGCGGGAGTCTTGATCAGCTCTCGGTTGGTGATCATGGAATGACGGAACTGATGAACGATCAACAGTTTCTGAGGTAGCGATTCTTTGCGGACGAGCTCAGCAAGCCAGTCAATCACCTGATTTACTTCCTCAGCCCGCACGCTGCCGACCTGCCTCAGATGCACCTGATGAGGTTTAAGACGCCATTCGGGATCTAGTGCAAGACCCACATGCGGGAGCTTCAGGAACTCTTCATACTTTTGGACTTGCTGCACGAAGCTGCTACGTCCCGGCTGCAGGTCCAGCACCACATAGATGTCGTTGGCGGCTGCCGTCTCCACCCAAGGGCGAATCACTTCGGGATCGGTGGTGGAAGAGTAGTCGCCGTCTGCTCCAGCGCTCGCTGAAGCAATCGTAGAAATAATCTCGAACGCTGGCAGCACTGTTGAACCGTCAGCGTCGTAACCAGCGGCGATTGTCTTGAGGCGCTCCACGCCTTCTTCGGCGCTCTGCTCACCAAGCACTCCAAGCCCACTCGTCGAAGGGTGACCATAGATCGCTACTATCCGCCGCGGATTCTGCGGATCAAACAGCAACTGTCCCCCGCCAGGCAGTTCCAAACCCTTTTTGATGACCGAAAGCTGCCAGTCAAGGTCATCTCCGAAATCAATCATTGTCTCCACTTCGGATGCTTCAGCAAGCACCGCTTTGGATGCTTTGCTGAGCGCACGAAGGTCATCTCCCGCGGGCACAACGGTGGCTCCGACTTGTCTAGCTAAAGCAGCCAAAGCCAGAACCGGCCCCTGCTCATCAACCAGCCAGACTCGCTCAGCGGCAGCTTCTGGCGCAGCCGGTGTTGCCTGAGGATCAACCGGTAATACCTCTACCTCAAACCCTGACAGGTGCTCATCAATGATCTGCTGATGAACACCGGCGGTCACGACCTTGCTGGGTGCCAAACGCCGCAACTCGTTGAGCACTGGTGAGCTACGCCAATAGTCGGCTAGCAGCAGGGGGCCTCGCACCTCAGCAGCGCTAAGCGTGGCGATCGCAGCTGAGTCATCTTGTGAGGCGAGAGCCACCTCGTCTGCACAGTCGAATATTGCCATCGATATCTGCAAGCTCAACGGTGCTGCTGCATTACCAAGAGCACGAAAATCTTTCAGTGGCCGAGGTGTGCAGTCACGCTCTCCAGCCTCACCAGATACAGCTTCGGTAGTCGAAGGGCTGCTAACAGAAGGCGCTGCGTCCGAGGGTGAGACGTTTGACGATGCAGCAGGAGGGTTGCTCGTGATGGAATCGGCGGTTGCGTCAGGTTCAGCAGACGCAGACGGATCGTCAGGGCTGACATTGCTTGGATTTTCGGGATCTTGAGGCTGCACTGCCACATTGGTATCGACTACATCAGTATCGGCTGCTGGAGTTGTGGTCGGTGATGATGTTGTTGATCTTGGCTGATCGGCGTTGGCCGGGTTTGTGGTTTCGGTAGTGGACTGAACCCTAGGCACCAGCGCTCCCGGCGCTGAAGCGGACCCGTCGCATGAGCAGACAATCGCTGTCAAAGCAATCGCCAGCACAGCAACCCTAAAGGTGCCACGGAGGAAGCTTCTTCGAGTGGGGGTTTGGCTAGCCGCAACAGGCTCGGCGGCCGAATAGCGGCTCACTGTCGGTAAGTTAGCGCTGCGCTCAGCACAAGTGTGGCACCCTTAGCTGGCGTGTCTGTTTACACGCCAAAACCTCAGCGAAATTGCAGCACAGCCTCACGAACACCGTTACCCACAGACATTGCCTTGTCGGAGATCTGCCAGCAAGCATCAGGATCGCAGCGTGGGTCGACATCACCGATTTTGAGTCCGATGTTGACTTCTAGTCCGTCACGAATAGCGCCTCTCACGACTCCCTTGAACGGCGCACAAATAGCCACACCACCCACTTCACCAATCAGCTGACCTTCGTTCACTAGGTCACCGATGTTGCATTGCCAAATGACTCGTCCCGCTGCTGGTGCCCGTAACACGCGGTCAGCGGAACGGCCACCCAGAAGTGCCGGTCTACCTGTGTCGGGTTGGGCTGATCCTTGTCGAATCACACGACCCAGATCAGGGCCTCGCATGGTTTCGATCACTGCGTGACAGTCCAATCCTGCGGTGAAACCCGGCCCGAGAGCCACCACCACATTGGCATCATCCATAGAGGTGTCCAGATTGCGTTTAGCCATACGAGCATCCACCACCACATCAGGATGCCATCGCAGAGATGCCAGCTGCGGTGCGACCATTACCGCAACCACCCCAGACCAAGCCACAGCTATCGCTTCATCAGCGGAACCGCAGCACACGGCTCGAAGGCCGTCCACAACCATTTCGCCTTGCGTGACAGCGGTTGACAGTGCCACAGTGCGGCGCACGGTCAACGGCTCAGGCAGTTCCAGCACCACGACAGGCCACTGCAAGCTTCGCAGCTGCCAGGCGACCCCAGTCGCTAGATCACCACCGCCTCGCAGCACGCAAAGCGGCTCAGTTGCGGCGATGGGCGATCACCTCAGCCATGATGCTCAACGCAATTTCTTCTGGGGTTTCGGCACCCATCTCAATGCCGATAGGTGCATGCACACGGTCAAGCGCGCCAAGATCAACACCGTCGTCTTCTAGTTGCGCGCGGGTGGTAGCCCAGCGCCGTTCGCTGCCCATCACTCCCACATAACCGACATCGGTGGCTAGCAGTGCTGGCAGCGCAGCAGTATCAACATCAATGTTTCGTGTGACTAGCACCACCGAAACGTCTGCGGTGAGGGTGCGGCCCTCAAGCAGGTCATTGACGCTGCCGATAACCAGTTCATCAGGCCCTTTGCTGGTGCTGTCGCTGCTATCTCTATCGTCTTCGTCGTCAGAGCCGAGCGCTGAGCCGGACTTGTAGTCAGCGCTGGCCTGTGGGCGATCATCACAGGCCGTCACACGGAAACCCAACCATTGAGCTAGTTCTGTCACTGCTCGCCCGACATGGCCGTATCCGATCACGATCACGGTTCCTTCTGGCATATGCGGCTCCACGAATATTTGAACGTCTCCCCCGCAAACACCGGGATCACCCCGGGTGGGATCAACTAAACGGTACGACAGCAAGCGGCAGCGCCCATCACTGAGCGAGGCTACGGCTTCGTTGACCACCCGAGCTTCCATTTCGCCGCCGCCTACGGTTCCGGCGATGCTGCCGTCACGGAACACCAGCATCTTCGCTCCAGGTCGTCGCGGTACCGACCGCGAAGTGTCAACCACAGTGGCTGAAGCCACCGCCACGCCACGCTCAACGGCATCAGCAAGACGTTGCAACAACTTCATCGACACACCGACCCTGTAGATCCCAGCGCACAGCGAGACAACGTTCGGCCTGGTGTCTCTGCTAGCAGCAACGTCTGGCGCAACGACTGCCATGATGCAGTATTCATGTCCAGAGTCTGGCTGACTGCTGTTGACAATGCGCTCGCAGTTGCCCGAAGTCAACTCCAAGCACTTCGCCGCCATCAACTATCCAGTCGCCACCGACCATCACTTTGCGCACATTAGAGGCGCTACGCCACAACACCAGCTGATCCACCAGGTTGTGTGCTTCTACTGGGGTGGGCAGACCCTCGGGACCGTCAAGTTCGACCAGCTGCAAGTCGGCGTGCCAACCGGGTTCAAGGCGGCCTAACTGTTGCATCCCTAGGGTGTGGGCAGCCCCCTCAGTAGCTAGATGCAGCACTTCTGCTGCGCTGATCGCATTCGGGTTGAGGCTGGCAGCACGGTGCAATAGAAAAGCTCCGCGCATCACCGCGAACATGTCGTTGAGGTATCCGTCGGAACCGAGCCCGACAGTCACATCACGTTTCAATAGTTCAAGCAAAGGAGCAATCCCCGCGCCAACTTCGCAGTTAGACAAAGGCATGTGCGACACTCTGATGCCGTTGTCGGCCACGATATCAATCTCGCAGGGTGACAGCTGCACGCACTGGCTCGCCTGCAAACGCGGCGAAGCCACCCCGAGATGCTCGTAATACTCAAGTGTGTGCATACCGTGATGCTTGATGCACCAGCGGCCTTCGTGGACACCTTCGTTGACGTGGGCGTGGCAGAAAACGTCCAGCTCTTCGGCAAGAGCGAAAGCCTTACGGATGAAAGCCTCGCTGCAAGTAAAGGTGGTGTGAATGCACATGGTGCCTGACACACGCTTGTCTTGGCTAGCACGGCAGGCTTCAATGAAGCGCGTGTTCTCGTTTAGTCCTGCTTGGCCGTTGGTGGCACCCATGCGCTCGGTGGCTTCGAACGACAGAACACTTCGTAGTCCACTGCGTTTGACTGCTTCGTGTTCAGCGAACAAGGCATCTGGCAGGGCGTTGGGCGCTTCCAAAATGTCGAAGAAGCTGGTGGTTCCCCCCGCTGCGAGCTGGGCTGTAACCCAAGCAGCCGCAGCAGCGATCATCTCATGATCCAAAGCGTTCTCAACTAGCGGCCACCAGTAGTCCTCTAGGAATCCCCAGAAATCCGCAACCGGGGCTGCGGGAGCGGGCACGCCGTGAGCGAGAACCCCGTAGAGATGCACATGAGCATTGACGAAACCTGGCAGCAGCACACAGCCCGAACCGTCGCAGTATTCGTCGTCGGGGTAGCGGCGCTTCAACTCTGCGGCTGGACCCGAATCGTTGATCAGGCCGTTTGTGACACGCACCGCCCAATGCTGTCGAGGCTCATCCAGCGCCGCCGTGATAACCCAATCACCCCCAATAATCATGGCCCGTGCAGAAACCCGCTCAAAGGGAACGCCCCAAGCTCGTGCTCAGGCTCCGGCCGGGCTAGTAGGCGCATTATTAGCAGCTTGTAGGGCGGTCCAGACTCGTTCGGGGGTGAACGGCAGGTCGTTGATGGCGGTGCCGGTGGCGTTCAAGATGGCGTTACGCACTGCTGGGGCCACGCCGTCTTTGGGTATCTCAGCAACTGCTTTGGCACCAAAGGGACCGCTGTCTTCCATGGTTTGCACCAAATACACCACCGTCTCGGGCATTTCGTCGGCACGGTAGATCTTGTAAGGGCCAAAAGACGGGTTGATCATGCGCCCAGCGTCGTCTAGCACAATCTCCTCACAGTGGGCGTAACCGAGAGCCTGGATCATGCCACCCTCCACTTGGCCTGAAGCAGTGACAGGATTAATGGCCACGCCACAGTCCACCGCCATCACCAGTTTGGTGACAGTGACCTGACCGGTATCAACATCCACCTCCACTTCAGCGAACTGCGCCGCGAACGGTGGCGGGCATGCTGGTGATACATGTGAGGCGGTGCCCATAATCTGCTCTTGGTCTTGCCAATGCAGCGAGTCAAGAGCGATCTCCTCCATCGTGACCGACCGTCCGTCAGCGGCATAAGCGCGGCGGTCACGCAACTCAATCGTGCATGGCTCATCCACTTCGAGCAGCATCGCAGCTCTTGCTTTGAGTCGGTCGCGCACCACCTCAGCAGCCTGCAACGCAGCCGTGCCAGAAATATAGGTAGTGGACGAGGCATACGCCCCAGTATCGAACGGGGTCATGTCGGTGTCGCTGGAATACACCTTTATGTCATCAAGGGGCACTCCTAGCACTTCGGCTGCGATCTGTCCGATGACAGTGTCTGCACCGGTACCGAGATCAGTGGCACCAATCAGCATGTTGAACGAACCATCGTCGTTGAGTTTGATGGAACAACCTCCCATATCCAAAAACGGGATAGCAGTACCATGCATACAGAACGCGAAGCCCAAACCCCGGCGGATGTTGGGCTGGTCTGCTGGTGCCTTCCAAGACTGATCGTTGCGGCGATCCCAGTCGATTTCGCGCATGCCCTGAGCGACGCACTCTTCAATCCCTGACGACATCACTTTCGGGTATTCGTCAAGTTCTCCTTCGGCCACGGCACGCTCGCCGAGATGCGGGGCAATGTCCATTTCATCGCCCACCTTCACCCAACTGCGCCGTTTGAACTCAATCGGGTCGATCTCTAGGGCCTGAGCGATGTCTTCCATGTGAGCTTCAAGAGCGAACTCAGCCTGTGGTGCCCCGTAGCCGCGATACGCCCCCGGCACCGGAATGTTGGTGTAAACGACATGACAGTCGAAGCGTTTAGAGGCGGCGTTGTAAGAGGTGAGACCGCGCAGACCCGACACGATCTGCACGGTGAAGCCATGCGTGCCGTAGGGGCCGGTGTTGCCGATGATGCTCATGTCTTGCGCCAGCAGAGTGCCGTCCGTGTCAACCGCGGTGCGGTAGGTGATGGTTTGTGGATGGCGGGTGCGGCTGGCATAAAACTCTTCGGCGCGATCAAGTTCTAAGCGCACCGGACGGCGAGTGGCAATCGCCAGATGCGCCACGATGTCCTCTATCAGCATTTCTTGTTTAGCACCGAAGCCGCCGCCGATGCGGGGCTTGATAACACGAATGTCTTTGACATCCATACCAATGAGCGGCGCCAACATGCGACGAGTATGAAACGGCACCTGCGTGGCGGTGCGTACCACCATGCGTTCGTCGGAGTCGAGCCAAGCCATAGAAATGTGTGGCTCGATGGGGCATTGCTGTACTTGATGAACTCGGAAGGTTTGCTCAAACACATGGGGCGCAGCCGCGAGGTTGCCGTCAACGTCGCCGCGTCTAGCAGTGATGTGATGCACCAAGTTGCGCTGCGGGTCACAGATGTGGGTGGTGTCGTCTTCGTCGTGGATTTTGGGGGTGTCGGGATCCATGGCATCGCGCTCGTCAAACACCGCCGGAAGAACTTCGTAATCAACCTCTATCAAAGACACGGCAGCTTCGGCAGCTTCGACAGTCTCTGCTGCTACGGCAGCCACACGATCACCGACATGGCGAACCCTGTCATCGAAGCTGACCTGATCATAGGGATGAGGGTTGGGCCAGCTCTGACCGCCAGAGGCGTATTTGACTCGGGGTGTGTTGCCGTAATGCAACACGGCATGAACTCCCGGCACTGCCCGCGCCTTCGCATCATCAATGCGCAGGATTTTGGCGTGAGCATGAGGGCTGCGAAGCACTTTGGCATACAGCATCCCCCGAGGTTCGATGTCGTCGGTGAAAGCCGGATTGCCTTTGGCGAGGCGCACCGCATCGACTTTGACTTCGGGTTTGCCGACCACAGCCATGTCAGGCACTTCACGCGACGGCACCAAACGCGGCACCGCCAAGGAGGCATCAGGTGCTGCGGCTTGCGGATCGTCAGGATCACGGGCTGGGGCAGGGTTGCGTCCGTCGCTCAGCGGTGGGATCACCAAAGGTGCGAAAGGTTCGGTTTCGTCACCTCGCAGCATGGCCGCTGCACGCTTGACAGCTTCTACCGGTTTCACATAAGCGGTTTCGCGGTCGAGTATCCCAGAAAGCATGTCTCTGATCTCGGCTTCAGAGGGATCGGGGTTGTCCTCTAGCAGAGCGAGCGTGCCCAGAATCATTGCACCGGCTGAATAACCAGACTGAAAGGCTCCTACCGCTGCGAAAGCGGCTTGAATGGGATGCAGGTCAGGCGAAACGTTGAGCGATTCAACGGTAGTGATCCGATGTCCGTTAGCTGAAGCCGCAAGGATCACGTCGCTTGATGCCAGCCGTCCGTCGTAAAGGATCGCCGCGGCACCAGTTTCGCCGCTTTCGGAGCCGTAGCGCACCGAGAACATTCCCAAACGTCGTAGAGCTTCACGCAGGGTGACATGTGCTTCGACAGACACTGTCGCCGGTGACCCGTTCAACTCGAAGGCCACATCCATCGTCATCAGCTCAACTCCTCGTTCACACGGGCGGTCAAGGTCGCGGCCAAATGCAGCCGGTAGGCGCTACTGCCCCTGAAGTCTCCTTCGGGTGCCAAGCCCGCCGTGGGATTATCGACATCTACTAGCACGGGATAATCGGCCACGCCGCATACAGCCACCGTCACTGAGTCACCGACGCGGCACCCATAGGCGGCGACTATGGGCGTATCGGCCGGGGTGCGTCCAGTGCGGACGCAAGCGGTGCGTCCTGTCGGGTTGACGTTGACCGCAACAATGAGCGAACCCTGCGGTAGTCCACCGGCAAGCACTTCAGCAAGGCTGCGAGGCGAAGACGCACCGGCCAGCTCGACTTTTGTGTCATGAGCTAGCAAAGCCGCAAGCAGTTCGCTTTCGGCTGAGCCGTCAGCCACAAGGCCGCCCACTGTGGACAATGTTCGCAAGGTGGACGGCTGCTCGCGGCGGGCTAGTTCCCGTAGCGAGTCAGGCAGAAGTTCGCAGCGTTGCAGGCTGTCGAGAGTGACGGTGGCACCGATATGCACTCGGTCGCTTGCGGCGGCGGTGATCTTGTCGAGTCCCAGCGATTGCAGGTCAACCGCTTCCAAGTCGGACGGTTCACGGTCGGCATTGAGAGTGGTTCCGCCACCCAATGCCAGGCGATGCGGCGATGCCAGCAGTTCAAGCGCTTCCTCAAGGGAAGCCGGACGATGATATGCGGTTACTAACGGCACAACTGCGAACGCTAGCAAGCCAACAGGGCTATCGGTACCCGAAAAGCTACGTATGAACGTTGACGGCTATCTATTCGCTCGGCTTAACGAGCCAACCAAAAAAGCTGCAGAAATCCGGCTGCGATGATGACAGCCATCAACGCCACGATGGCGATAGTGGTCCCCGGTCTCACAGGTTTGCTCCTCTTTGTTGTGTTCGTGTTTCTTGTGGGTTTAGAGATGATGATTCTGGCGGCGGATCTGTGTCGATGAAGTCGCGTTGTCTCAACTGCACTGGGATTGGCTGATTCGGGCTTTGCTGGCCTGTGGCTGCAAGCTTTCTGAGCCGCACTTCGGTTCCCTCATGCAGTCCCAGTTCATCGGCGATTGAGCGCTGAGGCAAAGCCAACGACACCAACCCGCTTGAGTCGGTTACCAGACCCACCCTGCCCGGTTTTACATCCGCATAGGCCAAAGCGCGCTGCGCCGTGTGCAGACTTTCACCCAAAATCACTTGCAGCGCGCCATCGCTGTCGGGGGTCGCTCCAGCGCCGTCGGGGGTAAAGACTTCGTCAATCTCGCCTATTGCGACATTGAGCTGACAGTTTCCGAAATGATCCACCCAAAGAACTTCGGCCACAAGATCATCAGCCTCGCGTCGGCTTACCGGCAGCATTCCAGGAGTCAGGGTGGCAGGATCAACTGGCGGCCCCAGAGCCTCCAACGGCACACCACAGCAAAGGTGCGCCGCCGCTGGCGCAAAAAGATCACGACCGTCGAAGGTAGCTCCTAGTTCTGCCTGCGGCTCAAGGCGGTAGTCGCTGGCGGTTAGTTCCACCGCCCGGTCGGCACCGCCCACCAAAGCCACCGCAGGTGCCAGCAGCCCGTTGTCAGGTCCGACCAGCACTGAAGCACCTTCGCCAACTTCAACCGCGACAGCTCGGCGTGCGGTGCCTACACCTGGGTCAACCACCGCTAGCACTACCCCTGGTAGCAGATACTGAGCGGCTCGTGCCAGAGCTAGTCCTCCGGCTCGGATGTCGTGTCGGGCGATGCCGTGAGTCACGTCCACTACCCGCACTGCTGGCGCGATGGCGGCGATCACTGAGTGGACCACCCCAACGAATTCGTCATTGAGGCCGTAGTCAGACAAAAAAGAGATCGTGCTGTAGCCAGCTGCGTTGTTGTTTGAGGTTTGCCGTCTCGGGCGACCGTCCGCCGTGGTCGTCACTGGCCTAACTCGCGACTGCGACGTGTGGCTGTGTCAACCACCCGCTCTATCAGGCTCATGAAGTCAACCTCTTCAAATACAGCTAATCCAGCTGCTGTAGTCCCGCCGGGTGTGGTCACATTTTCACGCAAAAGGCCAGGATCATCGCCAGTCGAAGCCAGCAGCGTGGCTGCCCCGAGGAGGGTCTGGCGCACTAGAGCATCGCTCACCTCTGGGTCGAGACCTCCGCTGATGCCTGCGTCGCGCAGCGCTTCAGCCAGCCTGAAAACATAGGCGGGGCCGCTGCCCGATAATCCAGTCACCGTGTCTAGGTCGGCTTCGTCAACAACTACCACCGTTCCGACCGATTCCAGAATGCTGCGAGCCCATTGCAGGTCATCCGGCCCGGCCTCACTGCCTGCCGCGATAGCTGATGCTGCCAAACCGACCAGAGCTGGCGTGTTGGGCATAGCCCGCACCACTGGAGTGCTGGCTGGCAATCCAGCTTCGATCGTGTCGCAGCGCACTCCTGCGGCGATTGAAAGCACTCGCGGCACTTGTGCATTGGCCAGAGCTGGCAGAACATCTGGCACCACATGTGGCTTTACTGCGATCACTGCGGCGCTACCCGCAACTGGTTCATGTGAGACCGACACATCGGTGTTGCTTGCGGTGAGGGCCTGTCGTTGTGTCGGGTCAGGCTCCACTACATGCAGTTCCGTTATGTCGGCCCAGCCTGAAGACACCAAGCCGCCCAGTAAGGCCGTGCCCATCTTGCCGCCACCGATTATTTGCAACTGCACCACGACGCTCATGCTAAAGCAGTGTTGTGACGCTTGGCCGTTACTGTCGAGCGAACAGCCGAGACGGCAGCACCGATAACTAGCTTGTTCGGGGTCTCTCAGCTGCTGATGCTGCCGTGGCGGGCTGTGATCTGCAGATCGCGGCGCACAACGCCAGCCACCGCAGCGATAACGATCACTCCGCCGATTACCTGAGCGATCCTGATCGGTTCATCCAAAAAGATCGCTGCCAGAACCATGGTCAACGGAGGAGCGCCTAGCAAAGCCATCGACGAAACAGTTATCCGCACATGTTTGTGAGCCCAGTTCATCAGCAGATGACCTGACCCTGGAACCGCCACAAGCGCAGCCACCCACAACCAGGCTTCAAAGTCAGGGAAGGTCATCCCGCCTCCGGTCAGCAGCGCTGGCGGGGTAACCACAACCAGGGCGACACCCCAGGCAACAGCCTGAAACTCGAAAGTGGCGATTTGTTGACGGGCTTCTTTGGCGAAAGCCATCTGTCCCGAAAAAAACAGCATCGCTACTATCGCAAGAGCGTCACCACGAAAACTCCAGGTAGCAACAGAAGCCGAACCGAACAGCACTAGTGCGGTTCCCCCGAGTGCTGCTGCCACCAACGCCAGCAGCTTCACTGACACGGGTTCACCGAAACGACGCATAGCTGGCCAAATCAAAACAACTGGCACTAGCGACACGATCATGGCCACATTGGTGACAGTCGTGGATTTGATGGCTTCATAGAAAGCCACATACCAGAGCCCGAGCATCACCGCAGACGGCAAACATGCTCGGATTTGAAGCCAGGTAACCCGACGCTTACGGGCTGCGATTATTGCCGTGTAGATCAGCGTGCTGAGCACCAGCCTCCAAAACGCTAGCTGAGCCGCTTCAAGCTCTGGAGGCCGAGCCAGAATGTTGCCTCCAGCCCAACACGCCACCGCCACACCCACAGCCACCAGCCCGGCAGCTTTCCAATCACCACCACTCATCAACCCTCTAGTCAGTCGCGTCGGAGCTGACTGTTGAGACCAGTTCATTACACCAAGCCTTAGAAGCCTTAGTCCATGTGACGGATGTAATCGATCCAATGGCTAGGTGAAGGAATCGTCAACCGATACTCCTAGCTAGCGGAGCATACTTTTCAAAAACGTATTCGTGGTTTAGTTCGATGCCGACGGGGATACGGTTCATTCTTTGAGCTACTCGGAATGTTGTACCACTTCCCAAGAACGGGTCTAGAACGACATCGCCCTCATCGGTAAAAAGGTTGATAAAAAACTCTGGCAGCCATTCAGGGAACGGAGCACTATGTCCAGTATTGTGGGCAACTGGAGATTTGTGGAGCACGTTCGATGGATAGACTAGTTTTTTGCCTTCCCATGCAGAAATTCGCCGTCCAACCCCAGACTGTGTAGAGGATTCATGCCTTGAGTGATCATTGTTACTCATATTTTTCAATCGACTCTCGGTCCAGTCACCGATCGGAACCTTGACTGCATCTTGGCGCATCTTTATTTCTTTAGATTTACTAAAATGCAAGATACGTTCCCAAGAATCCCTGAACCTATACTTCCATTTTCCTGGCGCAGAGGTAGTCTTGTGCCAAATATATTCTTCAACCCAGCGGAATCCTACGTTGCGGTTAAGATCAAGAATAAGTTCCAGGACATAGGGGTGCCGCTCTCCGTCAACACACTTCTCTTTGATATTAAGAACAAATGAACCCGACGGCTTCAAAATCCGCAACATCTCTGTAGCACGGTCAGCAAACCAATCCACGTATTCATCTGGGGAGATGCCACCATATGTATGTTTTCTTGCATCGGCGTAGGGCGGAGATGTGACAATCAAATCAATGCTATTATCGGGAAATGTTTTCATCACATCAAGGCAGTCACCAACATGCACTTTGTCTGTCCAAAGCGTTGCACTGTCAGCACCCTCAGCCATAAGCGAATCGGTGGGTGCTATTTCGATTATCGGTGATGCTGGTGCTGTCAACAGGTTTCCTGTCCGGTTGGTGTGCTGATGGAGTCGGTCGCTTAGGGTGGGTTGACTTGTCATCATAGTAGTTCCTTGTTGCTGAGGAGATGATAAGCGCGGCACCGTATCGAAGGGGTGTGACACGCCCATGTGGGGTGAGGCTGGCTGACACTGACTGACACTGAGAAAGTATCAGTTGCTTGAGGTGACTGAGGCAGGTGAGTTGAGTAGCTCGTCCGAGCGTTTACCAATGAGGGTTGGCGATTAGGCACCTAGCCACTGGCTCTCCCGCATCCATGCAGCGTCGGCGAAGTGGCTGTCGAGAGCGGGAGAAGTGACTGTCGAGAGCGGGAATCAGGGGCTGATCCAGCACGATTAGGGCAGGCTCGTGATGACTGCTCTAGACTGCCGAGTCAAGGGGTCAACCAGACAGACCCAAACATCCATGAACAGAAGAGGGAACCGATGACCGACGCCCCGCCCGCAGCATCGCAAACATCGGACCGGCCGCGTCAAGCGTCTTGGCAGGATGAGTCTTGGCCCAATGTTGCTGCCGAGTGCCGTGCGGCGCGTGAGCAGGTGGCGTTGTTTGATCAGAGCGCATACGCCAAGTTCATTGTGGAAGGGCCTGACTCTCTAGCGGTTCTTGACGAACTGAGCACCGCCCGCATTGATGTCCCTATGGGCAAGGTCGTCTACACGCCGTGGTGCAACGACCTCGGCGGCATCATCGCCGACCTGACCGTCTCTCGTCCCGGCTTAGACCAGTTCCTAGTAGTAGACACGCCAGAATCACACGACCATGACCTCGACTGCCTCCAGCGAGCCAGCCAAGACTGCAACGTGGTGCTTTCTGAAATCACTGAACACTGGGCCTGCCTCGGTTTGATGGGCCCCAAGTCCCGCTTTGTGCTGGCTTCGCTCACCGACGCTTCCCTTTCGAATGCAACGTTCCCTTACAGCACTTCACAGCGCATCGAAATTGCCGGTTTTGGCGTGCTGGCTCTTCGTTTCGGCAATGTGGGTGAACTCGGCTGGGAGCTGTATCTGCCCAACGAGCACGCTGATGAACTCCGCGAAGCGCTGGTGGCCGCCGGGGAACCGCACGGCTTGACCCTTGCCAGCGCTCAAGCCATGGAGGTGCTGCGGCTGGAGTCGGGCTACGCCCGGTGGGGACTCGACATCACCGCTAATGACACGCCGATTGAAGCCGGTCTAGAGTCCGCGATCTGTTGGGATAAACCCAACCCTTGGCGAGGTCGAGCCGCGCTGGAACATCAAAACAGCAAACCCCGCAACAAAGTTCTGGTGCAGATTCGCCTAGATACCCCCAAGACTGAGTGCTGGCGCGATGACCGGATCCTGTGCGGCGGCGAGCCGGTGGGTGCGATCACCTCAGCTACTTGGAGTTATGCAGAAGAACGCTGTCTGGCAATGGGATATCTGAATCGCCCCGGCCCTGAAGGGGTCACCCAAGAGTGGCTTAGCGAAAGCAATTTTTCGGTTGCAGCCAGCGGCGGTCAAGACAGTCAATCTGCCAGTGAGAAGTTGCCGGTTACCGTGTCGATGCGTAGTTTCTATGATCCTGGCAATCAACGGGTTCATCTGACCGACGGCCCGTAACATCTGTCGGAACCCTTCAATACCGCCAGAAACCCTGCACCACTCCCAGCAACCAGCAGCAAGTCCGCTCTAGGAGACACAATGCGAGTTCGCGTTGATCAAGAAGCTTGTCAAGGCCACAACCGCTGCTACATGCTGGCACCAGAACTGTTCGACGTTGACGACGCAGGCACAGCCCATGAGATCGGTAACGGTGAAGTCCCCGAAGGCCTAGAAGAAAAAGCCCGGCTGGCGTATGACAACTGCCCCGAATACGCAGTGGAACTCATAGAAGACTGACCCAGCTAGCCGAACTCGCTGACCCTGTTAGCCGGACTTGTTGACACTCAAACCGCAGTGCTGGAATCTGGCAGCTCGCCGAACTAGCCCGAAGCGCCAAGCCCGGTTATTGTCCGCATCAAGGCTGCACACCAAGCGCTAAGCACGGACAACGCAGTCCTGGCAATCAGCACTGGAGGGAACTCAGCGTGTCGTCGCAATCCATCAGAAATGTCGTCTTGGTCGGACACAACGGCAACGGCAAGACCACCCTGGCCGAGGCGATGCTCTACCGGGCTGGTGTTCTCGGCCGGATGGGCAATGTCGCCGACGGCACCGCCCACTGCGATTTCGAACCAGAAGAAAAATCCCGTCATCAAAGCTTGAGCGTGTCGCTGGCATCATTCGACTGGCGAGATCACCGGTTCAACATCATCGACACACCTGGCTCCACCGACTTCGTGTCTGACGCTGTCAACGGCATGCACGCAGCCGATCTTGCTGTGTTCGTAGTGGACGCAGTGTCGGGTGTGCAGGCACAAGATCAAGTGATGTGGCGACACGCCAACCGTTTGGGTCTGCCTTGCCTGGTGTTCGTCAACGGACTTGACCGTGAACGCTCCTCCTTTGACCGCACTCTTGATGATCTGCAGAACCATTTCGGCTCGACGGTCGGGGCGGTGGCGCTGCCACTAGGTGCCGAAACCGAATTCCACGGTGTTGCTGACCTGCTCGGCGATAGTGCTATCGACTACAGCAGCGGCCAGTCTGCGGCTGCGGCCATCCCCGACGATGTGGCTTCAGCAGCTACAGAAGGTCACACACAACTCGTGGAAGGTGTCGTAGAAGCCGACGACGACCTGCTGGAGCAATATCTTGAAGGAGTTGAGCCGACCCTAGAGCAGCTTCAGGATCTGCTCGGAGCCGCAATCGCGCAGCGCAGCGTTTTTCCGGTGTTGTGCGGATCGGCTGCCAAACCCATTGGGGTGGATCATCTACTCGACTTCATCAGCCATTACGGCCCTGCGCCAGATGCTGCTGGCCCGGTTGAGGCAGTGCAAGGTGGCGAGCCGCTAGAGCTAGCGGTGGATGCTTCGGGCACTCCAGTAGCGATGGTTTTCAAGACCCGTATCGACGATTTTCTTGGGCAGATTTCGTTCATCAAAGTGCTGTCAGGCACGGTCCGCTCTAACGACACGCTCGTCAACAGTCGTACTGGCGAAAAGGAGCGGCTCCATAATTTAATGTCGTTCACGGGGCCAGATCATCAGAGTCTTGACCATGTAACCGCTGGCGACATTGCGGCGGCAACCAAACTCGGCGACGTTCGCACCAGCGACACTCTGTCATCTGACGGTGCTTTAGCTGTACCGATCACACCGGCACCAGTGCCGGTCTACGGGGTAGCGATCCACGCTTCAGCACCCGCACAAGAAGACAAGTTGGCTTCGGCGCTGCGCCGATTCGCAACCGAGGATCCCAGCCTGGTGGTTCGCCAGGATGCCACCACCCGTCAGACTGTGCTGTCGGGTGCTGGTGAAGCGCACATTCGAGTGGTGCGGTCACGTTTAGAGCGCATGGGTATCGACTTTGAAGTTGAAGACATGCGTGTGGCTTATCTTGAGACGCTGGCACGCCCAGCCGATGTGGAAGCTAAACACAAAAAACAAAGCGGCGGGCATGGGCAGTTCGCTGTGGCTATGGTGCGTTTTGAACCGCTGCCGCGTGGCGCTGGATACGAGTTCGATACTGAGGTCACTGGTGGTGCTATTCCTCGCAACCTGATCCCTGCGGTGGGGGCAGGCATTGAGGAAGCCATGTCACACGGCGGAAAGCACGGGTTCCCGATGGTGGATATGCGGGCGGTTTGCTACGACGGCAAGCATCATGCGGTGGACTCCTCAGAGATGAGCTTCAAGATCGCCGGTTCGTTGGCGCTTAAGCAGGCGGTAGAGCAGGCGGGTTGTGCAGTGCTTGAGCCGATCAGCGAGATCAGCGTTGAGGTGCCTGATAGTTATCAGGGTGATGTGCTCGGTGATCTGAACTCTCGTCGCGGGCAGGTGTTCGGCACTGAGCCAGGCTCGACTGCTGGCACCAGCGTGATCCGTGCCCATGTGCCGACTTCGGAGATCCTTAGCTATGTGATTGATCTGCGTTCCATGACCGGCGGAACCGGCACGTTCAGCGCACAGCATCATGACTATCAGCCTCTACCTCACGCGATGATGTCGAAGGTGGTGGCCAGCGCCACCGAGTAATCAGCGTCGCCGACTCCGGCACCGCCAGCCACCGCAACCTGCCAACGGCGATCTGCGAGTAGGCAGCGCCGTTGTTGCTTCAACTACGAGAGGCGCTGAGGCTGCGTCAGAGGGTGGCGCGCTCGGAGGGACTCGAACCCCCAACCTTCTGATCCGTAGTCAGATGCTCTATCCAAATTGAGCTACGAGCGCTGGGTGGACTGCCATCATAGACCTTTATCCAGCGACTGGGTTTGTTGCGCTGTTGCGTTGCTGGCGCTTGACCGTTTCGCAGGCCGCTGGAGAGCATCCTTGTAGTGCCTGATTCGTGATTGTTCTAGAGCAATGTCACAGGGGCTCTCTACTGTTGTGCTCATGGAGCAAGAAGTCGCAAAGACCACAAGTGCGGAAGCCTTTAACGCAGACGAAACGCCCATCAACAAAAGCGCTTCAATGTGCAAACACCAGGTTGGAGACATCGCCGGTTTGATCGCTCGTGCTCCGTGGCGTGAAGCAGTGACATATCGAGACTCTTGGCCGCACGAATACGTTGTCGTCAAAAAGGACGGGCAAGAGGCGCTGCTAGCAGCGTTTTGTGCTCGTATCGCGGCGGGCGAAGGAGTGGAATGCCGCTTCTTCAATCAGACACGCAGCTACTTGTTCGTGGGTGAGCACAAGTATTGGACGATGACCGACTGCGCCGATATCAACCTTAAGGCTGACGACTATGTGCTCAACCGTGCCTTGCTCTACCGAGACCTTCGCGATTTCGTGATTGAGCACGATTCCGAGAGTGGAACCGTGCTGTATCCCGACTAGAGGTACATAACTTATGTACTTTAAGAAATGCATAGTACAAAAGCGCGAAATTATGCATAACGAACATATCAGCTAGCAAGCAGCAAGCTCTCAGCACTGGCTGACGTAAACATGACAGACATGTGCCGGGCGCGAAATCAGCGCCTCGCGGTGGCGTTAACACAGCGCGGAGACGGTGGGATTCGAACCCACGAACGGCTTGCACCGTTACTTCCTTAGCAGGGAAGCGCCTTCAACCTGACTCGGCCACGTCTCCAGAAACCCTGAGCGTATCCGACTGCAAGGCGCAGCGGACTATGAGCAGTCCACACAGGTCACGTCATCAACCTCTTCTCCTTCAAGGAACCGTGTTATCCAGTCAAGGAAGCTGTTGCCTTCCACCTCAAGGTCATAAAACGACGGCCGCGGCAGTATCCCGTGGGCTCGTCCCGGCGCAGTGAAGCTTGATTGCGTAACTCCAGCTTCTTCGATGCGTTCCTCGTTGAGCGCCATCAGCTCATCAAGTCGGCTGGCATCGAAACCGGCGAGACTTGCGAAAAACACCTGCGTGTTGTCAAAAGCGTTGTCGTAACGACTGAAACGGATCCTGGGAGCGTGCTGTCCTGCCTGTATGAACAATTCAGGCAAGCCCCATTCGGGCGGTTGTATGCCTTCGTTGACCGGCCAGTCAGGTACCACACTGAAAGCACCCCACAGAGCCCCGATAGCGGAGTTGACCGCTGGCACGCTCGGATACGCGCCTGAAGCATCAGCAACAACCGCTATTTCGGCTTCTGGGAAGAGGTCGGCGGCCAGTCCTGCATACAACGGCGCTGCGGCCGAGCCTGCGCTGGTGCCCGCCACAATCACTTCACTGGCATCGCCGAAACGATCTGCGGCGGTCTGCAAAGCGGTGCTGGCATTGATGAAGCCGTTGTGACGAACCGTCAAGTCGCTGCTGTAGGCCTGGGTGTTGTTGCCTACATGCACATCACCAGTGCAGTAGAGCGCCACAACGAACGAATGATCTGCCAGCGGATTGAGTGGATTGCCGAAATCGAAGATGCCAGACCAGAACTGCGGATTGTCGAAGGGATCAGACTCATCTGCGTTCGGGTCAAAGTTGCCGTTGGCGAACGAGCAGCTTGCCGCGCTGAAGCAGGCTCCGCCACCCTGCAAGTAGAACACAAGCTTGTCGGGGTCGCCTTCACGCACCCAGTAGAAATAGTCGCTGCCGTCAGCACAGGCGCAGTCTTCGGTGCCGTTAACCCGCTGCCATTGCGGTTCCGCGACCGTCTCTGGGGTGGTCGTAGTGGTCGGCGGTGTCTCTGTCGTAGTGATCGTCGTAGTAGTTGGTGTCTCTGTCGTGGTAGTGGTCGGTGGTGTCGTTGTGGTCTGGGGCGTGCTGGTGGTGGCTGGCAGCATCGTCTTGACGGGTGTCGGGGGCTCGTCGAGTGCGGCAGTGGTCGTACTGACCGCGCTGCTGGTTGTTGCGGGGGCGCTGCTGATGGGCGGCAAAGTCGTCTCGACTGGTGCTGAGGAGTCCTCCTCGGAGCCGTTGTCGCTTGAACTGCAAGCCGCGGCCAGAACAGCCATTACGACAACTGTTGCTGCCGCCTTTGACCAATTGCTTCGAATCATCGTGGACTCCCTGCTGCGTTTTCTAGGCGGCTTCGGTGTGACAGTTCGCCTTAATATCAAGCCTACTGATTACTTTTGTCTGCTGTGCCGACTAGAGACCGTTTGGGGTCTCGTATTCGCTCATGGTATGGCAACCAGTCGGATAAGGTTTGATACTACTCGCATATTGCTTCAATCAGATGGTGCTTATCATCATAGTACCGTGACAGTGCTGATTAGGGACAGGTCGCGGATGGTTGCCGCAGTCTTAAGTTCCTGTAGGGAGCACGCTATACTGAAGATAGCGATTGGGATACTGAAAACTGCGATTGGGAACAGTAGAGTACCCTGCTGCTGCGCGTAGCACGCCATCCGCTGAGCAGCCCACCTCTTGCAACTCTAGGGTTAAAGGAAACGAGTCAGCAGGATGATCAACTCCTAAAACAGTTACTATATCACCGGTTGTTACCGGTCCAGTCCCGCTAAGCCACAAAAGATAGTTATTCCATAGAGAATTATTATCAGCCTTGAAACGGAGAATCGGGCGAGGTAGTTCAAGAACCAGACGATCAAAATCTGGATACAACTCCCCTGAAGAAGTTAGAGGGACTCCATATACGCAAGGCGGTTCAATATCCAAAATAACTTCCATACCTACAGAGTCTATTTCCGTCTCGAATTTCCAGGATAAACTTGCGATCAGTTGACTCCTTGTAATATCTAAAGCCGGTCTCTCACTGTACGAGTTAGATGACTGCATGGACATAACATAGAAGGCGGTGTCGGCAAAACATCCGAATTTCTGATCATCACCATTCACAGACGGATAAAAATCGAAGAACTCGGTTTCGTCATTTGAATACGACGACCAGTCTTGGTGTGAGTCTCCACTACCAACAACCACCACTTCATCACCGCTAGACATCGGCCCATACTCACCCGCCCACAACTCGCCAGTAGCAATATCTAGACGAACCAAATGCGCCGGAAACCACATGAAACTTCGCAGCGCCACATCCTTGGCGATCGAGTATCCGTCTTGGTGCGAGTCATCAAGTATATGTGACACATCTAAATATACACAAGACTCATCAATCACTAATGTGCCCGACCACACAGCATTGGGAAAACTGTTACTCAGATCCCATTTTCCCCATCCGTAGGTACCCCAAGGAAGCGAAACTGGCAGACCATCTTTATCCAACGGTCTAGAAGCCTCAACCTGTTGATTAGCTAGCGAACCACTTTCAGATTCCGACGTGCATCCAGCTGCAGCCAGACTTAACAGAATCGTCACCGCCACAAAAAAATTCAGTGAGATCTGCTGAAAGATTCCCATAGCCTAAAACTATTGAACTCTGTAGAATACTAGATTAGCGGATCGTCGCATCGCTGTGCATCGCACCGATGTTCACAACTGCGGTCTCAGCGGGCTGTGTCGAGGGGACTTGCGAGGTGGTCTCGTCACCATGCGCAACGCTTGATGCCAGCGCCATCGCAGCAAGCATCACAGCAACCGTTAGCTTCGACAATCTCCCCTTAGACTGTTGTGACGATGTGTTCGTAGTATTGAACATGGCCGAATTTACCTCCCTAGCAGTGCCACCAGACACGGCAACCACCGGTGGAGTCCGCCATGTTTACCCCCACATAAACAACAAAACACCGAACAAACGTCCCAAATCGTGGAACAAACGTCCCAAATCTCTGGCACACATACCCCAGAACCACCATGCACAACCCGTGGAGACTGGGAGCGCCAGATAATTTGCGTATCTGCTGGTGGGGTTTAGCAGCATCGTCTTGACGGGTGTCGGGGGCGTGTCGGACGCGGCAGTGGTCGTACTGACCGCGCTGCTAGTTGTTGCGGGGGCGCTGCTGGTGGGTGGCAGAGTCGTCTCAATGGGTGCTGAGGAGTCCTCCTCGGAGCCGGTGTCGCCTGAACTGCAAGCCGCGGCCAGAACAGCCATTACGACAACTGTTACTGTCGCCTATGACCAACTGCTTCGAATCTTAGTGACCCCTGCTGCGTTCTCTAGGCGGCTTCGGTGTGACGGTTCGCCTTATGCAACCTCCACGGTATCGCCGAGGATGGCCTAGAGAGCCTTAATCGCGTCAGCCTCACTAACAGCGAACACAACTCTGATTCTGCCCGCCGTCGTCCGACTCAACGATCGTTGCCACCACCATCAGGCACAAATTCCGCTTCGCTTGCCTTGATAACGCGTTCCAGCACTGAGCATGCTCGATCAGCGAAGAGGAGTGATCCAGTTTGAGGATAAAAGTTTATCAGCAGAACAGCCAGCTTCTCGTAATTCTAGTTCCCACACACTAGATAAAGTAGTTCCAGCCCCTACGCTGACTAGATCACCTGTAGTCATCGGTTCGCGGTCTGCATACCACAGAAGGTTATTATCAGCTGAAAGGCGGATCGGTGGCCGAGGAAGGCTAATAGCGACTCGATCCACGCGTGTTCCTAGCTCACTTGTATTAGGCAAAGGGATTCCAAATACACAAGGTGGCTCTAGAACAAGAATCACATCCATACCGTAGTCTGGCGACACTACCGTAGTGTCCCATGGCCGCAATCCAGCCAAGCGATGACTTCTTGACAAGTTGAGCATCGAATTGGTAGTGACATCTGCCGGTTGCATATAAATTGCATAAAAGGAAGCATTAGCAATGCAAGGTTCTACCGTTCTCGGTGGGCCCTCGCTCCTCCCTAGTATCCTACTCCAAGCAAAGGTTTGATCATCGCTAGTCCAGTGCTGCTGCCAGCCTTCACTTCCTATGATTGTCACTTCATCGCCGTTTCTCATAGGCCCTTGCCCACCTACCCACAACTCGCCAGTAATTGCATTGAAGCGAGTCAAAGCCGCTGGAAAGCGAATGAAACTGCGAAGCGGCTCATCGACCGGAGTCTCGTACCATTCCTGGTTTTGAGGTTCGTCAAGTTGACGAGAAACGTTGATGTATATACAAGATTTATAAATCTCTAGTGTGCCCGACCACACCGCATTCGGAAGACTGTCAACGGGATCCCACTCATACGTTCCTAACGGTAGAGAGTTTCGTGAACCTTGAGTACAGCCAATCAATATAAATCCAGCCACATGTATCATTACAATAATTTTTGCAAAACATGATCTCACTGAAAGCGCCATGATCTGATTCTCTTCACTCAGATCCACCCATAACCTCATTCAATCATCACATCACCAGTAGTAACTATTTCGACATCAAGGAAGTTAATAACTTCATCCATTGCAGAAAAGGTTGCTACAATACCACTCGCACTACAATCATTATCGCTGTTGCTGCCATGGTGTATTCCATAGGCAACCCCGTTACGATACCATGGACCTCCACTATCACCCTTGCAGGATCGTAACGAACTGCTATTGCCAACCTGAACGAAGACATTGTTGCAGTTCACTACAAAGCCTCGCGCTGAGCGACATTCCGCAGATTTTAATTTAGCACTAATGCTTGTAACAGTTCCACAGCTTACTCCACTTGACATACCTGCATGACAGACGTAGACTTCCATCATTCTATTTCTGGTCTCAGTGCCCGTGACATCACAGTAGATAGGCCGAGGATTATGACACCTGTAGTTATCTGCGAGTACATGGCCGTATCCGGTAGGGATCGTATTGAATTGAGCATCCGCATTGGCACTTAACCATCCAAAGTCATGCGGCAAACTCACACCGTTCACTGTTAGAGACATAGTGTCATTTGAGCCATCATCACCGCAATGTCCGGCGGTTATTATACCATACGCGCCTGTACTGCTCTTGCGAGCTGCGAACCCTATTGTGCAGCCCCCGATCTGGTTTCCGCCTGAGAAGCTTGCTTCTGCGGAGAAATCGCGTCCGTCTGTGATGATGTATTTGACGTTGATATGGTCTTTGAGTTGATCGGTGACTTGGATGATTTTGGTTTGCAGAGCTTCTTCGGTGACACCGACCGGACCGATCTCCGTCAAGCCAGGGTGATCTAAAGCACTGGTGGGAGCTTTGCTAGCCAATGCGGGATCTATACCTATTTCTAAAGCATTATCTCTCATGTCGATGCTAGTGAAAGTGGTGATCCGCTCAATCTCAGCGATGCTTCCAGGTCCGTCATTGACACGACCCACAGGCCCTAGACCATGCAGATCCTCAAAAAGGCCTTCCTGCGCTTCAAGTAACGCTGCCAAACTATGAACAGCACCAGTACGAATCTCCACATCGCTATGAACCGCAGCAATATCTGAAGCAGCGGAACTAGGCGCAGCGTCGCCGGTAAGCCAGACCCAACCAGTAAAAGTTCCAGTATGGTCAATGCCCCAACCCGCGAGTCTGACGGCTTCGTGGGCTCGGATCTCTGCAAGGATCCCCTGCAAAGGCTGTATACGGTCAAGGCGACGCTTAGCCTCTTGTTGAGTGACCGAGTAATCCACGGCGTAAGACACCACCGCCACATCCACCACTTCAGCAGACTGTGGCGAGGGAGCCTGCGAGTTGGTCTCGTCACCATGCGCAACGCTTGATGCCAGCGCCATCGCAACAAGCATCACAGCAACCGCTAGCTTCGACAATCTCCCCTTAGACTGTTGTGACGATATGTTCGTAGTATTGAACATGGCCAAATTTGCCTCCCTAGAAGTGCCATCAGACACGACCACCTAACTTGTTTACCCCCTCATAAGCAACAAAACACGGAACAAACGTCCCAAATCTTGGAACAAACATCCCAAATCTCTGGCACACATCCCCCAGAACCACGGCAAACTCTAGTGGTGGTTGCAATTGAGTTTAGTGTAGGTGTTGTGGGCTGATTGCCAGTTGTGGAGTTTGCGGGGCATGTGGTTGAGGTTGTCTTCGATGACAGCAAGGTGGGCTGGGTTGATGTTGAGATCTGTGTGTTTGGGTAGCCAGCGGCGTATGAGTGCGTTGGTTTGTTCGTTGCTGGCGCGTTGCCATGGTGAACGCGGTTCGCAGAAGTAGATGTCGATGTTGAGGGCTTGTTCGATGTCTGCCCAGCGCGCCATTTCGCGTCCTTGGTCCCAGGTGAGAGTTTTGACCAAATGTTTGGGTTGACGTGACAGTGCTGCGATGATTGCTGTGGCGGTGTGTTTCGCGGTGTGACCGTGTGGTAGGGCTGCGAGCAGGGTTTGTCGGGTGAAGCGTTCTACGAGTGTGATGATGGCGCTGGCGTTGTTGGTGCCGATGATTAGGTCGCCTTCTGTAATGGCCAGCCTCAACGCGCTGCTCAACAGCTATCGGTCGTTGTGTGATCGGTTTGTAATCGCCTAAAGCATTGGGTTTTGCTGTGATGCGGTTACGGGGTTTGCGTTTGCGGCAACGTCTCGGCAGCAACCGCCAAGCCTCTTTGGATAGTCCTCGCGAACCGGTACGGTCATAACAGGCCGCATAGATCGTCTCCGCGCAGATCTGATATCCCTCGGCGCGTAGATCAGCACTAATCGCGTGCGGTGACCAGCGCATCACCTGCCGTTCATGCACCTTCGCAGCCAACTCAGGATCCGCAGCGAGTTTGGGTTGTTTCGGGCGACGCGCCCGCAAATCCGCGAAACGCTGCGCCACTGACGCGTCATAACCATCGTTATCGCAGCTGTTACGTTTTTGTTCTCGATAAATCGTTGAAGGAGCACGACCCAGCTGTCGTGCGATCTGTTGAGCATCAAACCCCACTGTGCGTAACGCCTCAATACGAGCGCGTTCGTCAAAGCTAAGCCTCACTGCCATAATAAAAACCTCCACCGGATGGTTGCTTGTGGTTCGACCGGCCATCATGGCCGATCAATTGCAACCACCGGTGGAGTCCGCCGGGATAGGCCGCAGATAGTTACGTAAAGTCTTAAGTACCCGTGGGAAGTACATCATACTGAAAATAGCGATTGGGAACAGGAACTAGCCCTCCTGATGCGCTTAGAACGCCATCCGCTGAGCAGCCCACCTCTTGCAACTCTAAACCTAAAGGAAACGAGTCAGCAGGGCTATCAACTCCTAAAACAGTTACTATATCACCGGTTATCATCGGTCCAGTCCCGCCAATCCACAAAAAATAGTTACTCCATAGAGAATTTTTATCAATCTTTAAATGTACTTTTGGCCTCGGTAGTTCTAGAAGCAGACGATCAAAATCTGGGTATAACTCGCCTGAATGATTTAAAGGGACTCCATATATGCAAGGCGGTTCAATATCCAAAATAACTTCCATAGCTACATCTGGGATTACCCTCGGGAACTCCCACGATAAACCTGCAATTAGGTGGCTCTGTTTAAGATTTAAAACCGGTCTCTCACTGTAGGAGTTTGATGACTGCATGGACATAACATAGAAGGCGGTGTCGGCAAAACATCCTAAGTTCTGATCGTCACCATTCACAGACCGATAAAATTCTATGAACTCGTAATCGTATTCGTCATTTGAATACGACGACCAGTCTTGTTTTGAGTTTCCACTACCAACAACCACTACTTCATCACCGCTAGACATAGGCCCGTACTCACCTGCCCACAACTCCCCAGTAATAGTATCTAGGCGAACCAACTGGATTGGAAAGTGCAAGAAACCTCGCAGCGCCACATCCTTGGCGATCGAGTATCCGTCCTGGTGAAAGTCATCAAGTATATGTGACACGTCTAGATACACACAAGACTCATCAACCACTAATGTGCCTGACCACACAGCATTCGGAAGACTGTTAGTAAGATCCCAGTCAGTTCGTCCGTAGGCACCCCAGGGACGTGTAACTGCTAAATCCTCTTCTTTTAAAGATCTTGCGGCTTCACTCTGCTGATCAGCCTGTGACGCACTTTCAGAGAAAACTGTAACTGGCAGACCATCTTCATCCAACGGTCTAGCAGTTTCAATCTGTTGATTAGCTAGCGAATCACTTTCAGATTCCGACATGCATCCAACTGAAACAAGGCTCACTATGACTGTCACCGCCACTATCAGATTTGGAAAAGTCTGTTGGACAGTTTTCATAATATATACTGATGGTTAGAAGAATTCAAGTTTAGCGGATTGTCATATTACCCGAAGTGACTATTTCGACATCAAGAAACCTCATAACCTCATCAATCGCAGAAAAGAATGCAAAACTTGGACTCACATAGCACTGATCCTCTTCTTCAGTCTCATTGAGATGACGGCTGCCAAAGTGTATTCCATAGGCAACACCGTTCCGATACCATGGACCTCCACTATCACCCTTGCAAGATCGCAATGAATTGCTTGTCCCCACCGCAACAAAAACTCTGTTGCAGTTGACTACCTGATCGCGTGGAGATCGGCATGCACCAGTTCCTAATCTAACATTGATAGCTATAACAGTGCCGCAACTGACTCCACTTGATATACCTGCGTGACAGACGAAGTCATTGATCATTCTACTTCTGATTTCAGTACCTGTGACATCGCAATAGGTGATAGGTCGAAGGGAATGACACAAGTAGTCATCCGTGAGCACATGGCCGTATCCAGTGGGGATCGTATGGAACTGAGCATCTGCATTGGCGCTTTCCCATCCAAAGTCATGCGGCAGGCTCACTCCGTTCATCATTAGAGGGGAAGTATCGTTTGGGCCGAGTCTATCACCTCTATCACCGCAGTGTCCGGCGGTTATTATACCGTACGCGCCTGTACTGCTCTTGCGAGCTGCGAACCCTGATGTACAACTCCCGATCCGGGTTCCAGCTGAGAAGCTTGCTTCTGCGGAGAGACCGCGTCCGTCTGTGATGGTGTATTTGACGTTGATGTGGTCTTTGAGTTGGTTGGTGACTTGGATGATTTTGGTTTGCAGAGCTTCTTCGGTGACACCGACCGGACCGATCTCCGTCAAGCCAGGGTGATCTAAAGCACTGGTGGGAGCTTTGCTAGCCAATGCAGGGTCTATGCCTATTTCTAGAGCATTATCTCTCATGTCGATGCTAGTGAAAGTGGTGATCCGCTCAATCTCAGCGATGCTTCCAGGTCCGTCATTGACACGACCCACAGGCCCTAGACCATGCAGATCCTCAAAAAGGCCTTCCTGCGCTTCAAGTAACGCTGCCAAACTATGAACAGCACCAGTACGAATCTCCACATCACTATGAACCGCAGCAATATCTGATACTGCGGAACTGGGGGCAGCGTCGCCTGTGAGCCAAACCCAACCAGTGAAGGTTCCAGTGTGATCAATTCCCCAACCAGCAAGCCTGGCGGCTTCGTGAGATCGGATCTCTGCAAGGATCCCCTGGAGAGGCTGAATGCGGTCAAGGCGACGCTTAGCCTCCAGTTGAGTAACCGAATAATCCGCAGCATAAGACACCACCGCCACATCCACCACTTCAGCAGACTGTGGCGAGGGAGCCTGCGAGTTGGTCTCGTCACCATGCGCAACGCTTGATGCCAGCGCCATCGCAACAAGCATCACAACTATCGCTAGCTTCGACAATCTCCCCTTAGGCTGTTGTGACGATGAGTTTATGGTATTAAACATACTGAATTTACCTCCCTAGCAGTGCCACCAGACACGACCACCTAACTTGTTTACCCCCACATAAACAACAAAACACGGAACAAACGTCCCAAATCGTGGAACAAACGTCCCAAATCTCTGGCACACATACCACAGAACCACCATGCACAGCCTGTGAGGGCCAGCACCATAGAGCAATGCGGCCGAGCCGCTGCGCCTATAGTTAGACGATGACTACTGAAGAGTCACCATACGCAGGCTTGACTCTGCTAAATCTGACATGCGGGCGCATAGTTAGCTTGACAAGCGCCATTTTGGAAGCGCACAGCCTGGGAGTACCTGAAGGCACCCACGACGACATGACAAGCATCGCTTATCAACAAGAGGCTATAGAAATTTTTGGGGAATCCCTGCCATGGTCATACCAGCGCAGGATTGCTTCATTGTTCAGCCGCGCCACAGATGCTCTTGATGAGATGACTATTCCTGTTCCACTAGCAGAGGACTGCCTCATAGTCGGAAACTACCTTCGCAGCAGTTGCACTGCCATCGACTACTGGCTCGAAACTCACCCGTGCGCTGCGAACGCGCCCGAGCCAGACGAAATATCTGAGATGTACGCCCACACCCCGATGGTGGTCCACTTTGATCTGCTCGCCCAGCTAATAACCCGCCATGGGGCTTGCCGTCTGCAGCAGGCCGCGATTGCCCTCCAACAGCACCTGGACTCTTCATCAATGCCAGCACTCACTGAAGATCAAAAGAAGTTGCTCAAAGGATTGGCCTCTGGTGCCAGGATCACTGATATAGCACGACAACTCGGTTACTCGCGTAGTTCGTTATATCGCGAGATGTCAAAACTGTGGGAGTCGCTCAGCGTGCCGGGTCGTAGCCAAGCGATCCACAAAGCCTCCAAGCAAGGCTTGCTTGATTGAGCAACAGCCATGTCTATTGAACAACAGTCATGTCTGACGACCATGACTGTTGCAAAGTTGACCATGGTTCCTGCAACAGTTTCTAGTGGCGGAGAGAGGGGGATTCGAACCCCCGGGACCCGTGAAGGCCCAACGGTTTTCAAGACCGTCGCAATCGTCCGCTCTGCCATCCCTCCACCCGCAAGGATAGCCCCGTAGTCATGATTGGATAGCCCCGTGGCCGTAATTTCAGGAAAGGATGCGGCTCCGCAAACCGTCAATCCACTCAGCCGCCTTCTGCACCTCAATCCGATTTTGTGCATAGTCGTGATCGTTAGCCGTTGCCGACGGGTACGAACCCAGAAACTTCACACGACTGGTTTTGATACTCAGATTGCGTAAAGCGTCGGCCACCACCTCATCAGCGATATGGCCTTCGCAGTCAAGCAAAAAGCAATACTGACCGAGGCTGGCTTTGGTAGGGCGACTCTGCAGGCTGGTGAGATTAATAGCCCGAGCTGCGAACTCTCCCAGAATGCCAATCAACGACCCAGGCACATCTGAACGCTGATACACCACCATGCTGGTCTTGTCGTGACCAGTCGGTGCCGCTACCGAATCGGCACCTACCAGCACGAACCTAGTCTGATTGTCGGCACGGTCAGCGATGTCTTCGGCCAGCACCTCCAAGCCGTAGACCTCAGCAGCGCGCAATGGCGCAATCGCCGCAGTAACACCATCACTGTCACCTTCTGCTAAAGCGCGTGCTGCTTCTGCGGTTGAATTGGCTGCTTCGAAAATCGCTGCAGGTAAATGGGTTGCCAAATATTCACGACACTGAGCGTGTGCAACTGGATACGAACGCACCCGTTTTATCGCCTCTAAAGCGGTGCCCGGCGGTGCCAACAAATTTAAATTGACGTTAATAATCACCTCACGTTGAATAAACAAGTCTGTATCAAAAGCCAAAGCATCAAGGGTAGCGGTGACAGATCCCTCAATCATGTTCTCGATGGCCACCAGGCCGAGATCAACTTCACCACTGCTCACGCCGCGCAGCACGTCAATGATCGAACCAATCGGACGATGATTCATGACTGCTAGGTCAGTCTGTGAAAAGATTGCCTGCTCGGTGAAAGTTCCGGGCGGACCCAGATAACCCACAGTCGGCATGTGCTGTCCTTCAGTAGAAGCGCGCTCCATGGACAATCGGCTCTGCTGTGATGACTCTGCATCTGCCCCGGTGGCTACTGACATCAAAGTCAGGGTACGGCTCTCATCGCCTTGACCGACAGTTTTAGTGAGGCAACAGCGCTTCATGACCTAAGGTAAGATCCATGAGTTCAGACACAGGCACCGAAGATCAGCTCTATTTTCGACAGTGGCTGTCGGGCCGCGACTTCGCCACCGACGACCAGATCGCCACACAGATGGTGAACTTCGCATATGCCATCGGTGATCGCCTGACCGGAGAAGCTCTGCTGGTTGACCCGGCCTACGATGTCAACGAACTGCTTGATCTGCTGGAAGCTGACGGCATGACCTGCACTGGCGTGCTCGCCACCCATTATCACCCCGATCATGTAGGCGGTGAAATGATGGGGTTCAATATTGAAGGCATCACTGGGCTGCTGGAACGGATTTCGGTGCCTATACACATTCAAGCTGCCGAGGCCGACTACGTCAAGAAGGTCACTGGAGTGGCTGACGAGTATCTAATGTGCCATGACTCAGCCGACGTGGTGAATGCCGGTGCCGTAGAAGTGGAGTTGATAGCTACGCCCGGACACACACCTGGAAGCCAGTGCTTTTTGGTGGACGGCAGGCTAGTCGCAGGCGACACACTCTTTCTTGAAGGTTGCGGCCGCATGGATCTGCCCGGCTCTGACCCAGCCCAAATGTATGAAAGCCTCACCACCCGCCTAGCGCGTGTGCCCGATGACACGGTGCTGTATCCCGGGCACCGCTACTCACTTGAATCGTCTGCCACGATGGGCATTACCCGAGAACGCAACTACGTGCTGAAACCCTCCACTCGCGAGCAGTGGCTTGCCGCTTTCGCGCGCTAGCTGCTGGTGCGCGAGGGGGGACTTGAACCCCCACGTCCTTGCGGACACAGGAACCTGAATCCTGCGCGTCTGCCAATTCCGCCACTCGCGCCTGTCGTCTGGCCCGCAAGCGGACCGGTTCAACGAGGCTAGCGGCGCAGGTGACTAATCCACAGAAGCTTGCATGTAGCGGAAATCTTGGCTCACAGGGTGCCCTTTATAATGTTTGGTGGTGTCAGATCAAGGTTTGACTGTGTTCAACGGTCGCTATGAACTACTGCGTCGCATCGCACGCGGTGGAATGGCCGACGTGTTTTTGGCTCGCGACGCTTCGCTGTCGCGCAAGGTGGCAGTTAAGGTTCTTTTTCCCGAATTCGCCAACGACCCCAGCTTTGTTGAGCGCTTCCGGCGCGAAGCCAAAGCAGCAGCCAATCTCAACCATCCCAACATTGTGGGCATATACGACTGGGGTCAAGAGCAGGGCACCTATTACATCGTCATGGAGTATGTGGTGGGACGCAACATGGTCGAAGTGCTGCATTCCACCGGCCGGCTCAGTCCTGATCGTGCAGCAGAGATCGCCTTGGAAGTGGCCGGTGCCCTAAACAGCGCTCACAACGCTGGTCTGGTGCATCGCGACATCAAACTCGGCAACATAATCGTCAGCAACGAAGGCCAAGTGAAGGTCGCTGACTTCGGCATTGCCACAGCTTTGGCAAGATCCACCGGCGACAACCTCACCCACATCGGTTCGGTGATGGGAACGGCGACATATTTCTCGCCTGAACAAGCCCAGGGCAAAGCTCTTGACGGGCGCAGCGACCTCTACTCGCTGGGGGTGGCGCTCTATGAGATGGTTGTTGGCAAGCCGCCGTTCACAGCCGAGACCGCCACTGCGGTGGCTGTTAAGCATGTGCAGGAGCGACCGTTAGCACCCTCAACGCTGGGCGTAACCATCACGGAATCCCTTGAGGCCATCATCTTGAAGCTGCTGGCCAAGAACCCTGTCAATCGCTACCCCAAAGCCGACGACCTCTGTTCTGACCTGCGTCGCTATTTGGCGGGCGCTCACAGCATCAAACCACCTAGGGCTCAACAACCAGAATCCCCTGCTCAACCCGCTGGAGCACCGATTCAGACTTCTGGGTCTTCCCGCCCCAGTTCATCCGGTTCGGTGCAGTCAGATCAGACATCACAAGGTCAGTCTTTGTCTGATCCATGGCTGGGCGCTGAGCTTGATTCTCCGCTGGCAACAGGAACTGGACCGCAACAACCCACGCCACCGCAACAACCCACGCCACCGCAACAACCCACGCTGCAGTCACCGGCAGCGCAGCCTTCTGCTCCAGCGACTGGTCCAGTGACCTATGCGCCTACCGCTGCATCGGGTGATCCATACGCCACGGCTGATCCATCCACAGCAAGTATGCCTTACCCCAGCGGCGCACGCTATGCGCCTCCTCCAAGCGGCGGCCCGCCTAGTGGCACACCGCCTGCGCCTCCTAGCGGTCAAGAACCTTCTGCGCCCTATAACCAGCCGCCTGCCTACTACTACGAGACAGTTCATCGTTCCGACGGCTGGAAACGTGGTCTTTTGATGCTGCTAGGACTTGGTGTGCTTGTCGGGGCGCTGGGGTTTTTGGCTGTGGCCTTCTATCAGGCTTTGGGGCTTGACGATGACGATGATCCGATTGCTGGAAACACTGCTGCGCCTGTCGAATCGCTGGTTGACGTGCCCGACGTGTCGGGGCTCAGTTACGGAGAAGCCGACGCACGACTTCGAGCGGTTGGATTGGTGCCCCAAGCCAGCTACCAGATCAACACTGCTTTCGCAGAAAACACTGTGTTCGCTCAGAGCCCTCCATCAGGGCAGCGCGTCACCGAAGGGGCGACAGTTGCTCTGACCGTGAGCCAGGGAGAAACACCTAGGGTGCCACCAGTGCGCGGACGCAACCGTATTGATGCCACCAACATTCTCGTGAACTCTGGTTACGAAGTGATCGTGATCGATGCCCCCGACCAAGCCGAGGCGGGCATTGTGGTGAATCAGGAGCCGCCTGCCAATACTGAACTGCTGCAAGGCGATGCGGTCACTATCACTGTTTCCCTCGGCCCGGGACGGATTTTTGTGCCTGACCTGCGCAACATGACCCTGACTGAAGCTATCCAGACTTTGGTCGCTAAGGGGTTTCGTGTCAATGACCGTACTGAGCCCTCAGCAACGGTCGCCGAGGGTCAGATCATCGACACGGATCCGCCCTACGGGTTTCCAGTGTCGGCTGGGCTGGAGGTGACCATAATCGTCTCCGAGGGGCTGCCGTTGATTGCGATTCCCGATGTTCAAGGATTGTTGTTCGACACTGGAAAACTGACTATAGAAGGCTCAGGCTTAGTGGTCGGCAATGTCACGTTTGAGCCGGTTGAACCAAGCTCAGCCGAAGTAGGGCGGATACTCACCCAAACCCCGCCACCGAACCTTGAAGTCTCGTCAGGCACTTTGGTGGATGTGGTGGTGGGCGAGCCTGCTGATCCCGAAGCTGTGCCACCACCGTCTGATGCTGAGCCACAGCCCGGTTCGCCACCAGAATCCTCGCCGCCAGAGTCCTCGCCACCAGAATCGTCGCCGCCTGGCAGCGAGGACGAAACCGAAGACCTCGAACAGAGCGGTACGGGTTAACCCGGCATCAACGAGTCTGAGCCCTCGGCCTGAAAACGCACAAGCGCAAGAGTCTTTACAGAGCCCGGAAAGCCAGGAACGACGGATAACGCTAGGAACGACAGGTTGCGAGAAAGTTGGCGAGAATTTCAGAGCCCATCTCGGTGAGCACTGACTCGGGATGGAACTGCACGCCTTCGGTGGGGTGTTGGCGATGCCGCAAACCCATCACTAGACCATCGTTGCTGCTAGCGGTCACTTCCAGAACGTCAGGCACACTGTCGCGCTCAACGATCAAAGAGTGATAGCGATTTCCGGTCAAAGGATTCGGCAGACCAGCAAAAACCCCTGAAGCATCGTGGTTGATCTGCGAAGTCTTGCCGTGCATCACTTCAGGGGCTCGCACAACGCTGCCACCAAAAACTTGGCCGATGCACTGCATACCCAGGCACACACCGAAGATCGGCACCTTGCCACTGAGCGTTGTCAACAGCTCATTGCTAACGCCTGCATTATCGGGGGTGCCCGGCCCAGGACTGATAACGATTCCGTCAGGCCGCAGTGCGGCGACCTGCTGCGCCGTCACAGAGTCGTGCCTATAAACGAGCGGCTCGGCACCTAGTTCACCCAGATACTGCACCAAGATGTAAACGAACGAGTCGTAGTTGTCGATCACCACTATGCGAGGCCTCATCGCAGTCAACGCCCCAGCTGTCAGGACGAAGTGGCCGCCGAATGAGCAGAAGCATCTGAGATGGCTGTGTCGCGGGCTTCAACAGCTTCCAGAATGTGCAAGGCAATGTCACCCACTTGAACCTCGTCCTCTTCGACTCCAGCGGCTCGCACCCCGTCATCCATCATGATGTAACAGAATGGGCATGCAGTAGCGATACGCGACGCGCCGGTGTCGAGTAGTTCCCGTGAACGCTCGTCGTTGACTTTGGTGCCGGTGGTCTCTTCCATCCACATGCGCGCACCACCCGCGCCGCAACACATTCCTTTGGTGCCGTTGCGTGGGGCTTCTACCAACTCAATACCGCCAAGCGAGCCGAGCACTTTCCGTGGTGCCAGATAGACATCGTTGTGGCGGCCTAGATAGCAACTGTCGTGATAAACGACCCGCTCAGCCAAGGTCGCTCCTTCTAGATCAAGGTGCCCTTCGGCTACTAGCGCTTCCAAGAACTGGCTGTGATGCACTACCTCGTAGTGGCCGCCGAGTTGCGGGTATTCGTTGGCCAGCGTGTTGAAGCAGTGCGGGCATTGCGTGATGATCTTGCGAACACCCATTGAGTCAAGTGTCTCAATGTTGGCTGTTGCCAGCATTTGAAACAGATACTCGTTGCCGGAGCGACGCGCCGAATCGCCTGTGCAGTTCTCTGCCGGGCCCAAAATCGCGAAGTCCACATCAGCTCGCTGCATCAGCTGAGCCATGGCCTGGGTTACCTTCTTGTTTTTGTCGTCGAATGATCCAGCGCAGCCCACCCAATACAGGTATTCGGCATCGAAAGGATCGCCTCCAGCCAGTACTCGCACTCCGTCAAGGTCTTGAGCCCAGTCCGCTCTTTCGGTTTGGCTCATGGCCCAAGGATTGGATGAGTTTTCCATACCCCGAAATGCTTGCCCTAGCTCTGCCGGGAAGTCGCTTTCCATGAGGGTGAGATAGCGGCGCATGTCAAGAATCTTGTCGAGAATCTCGATATTGACTGGGCAGATCTCGTCGCAGGCTTTGCACGATGTGCAAGCCCAGAGTTCCTCGTTGCTGATCCGTTCGAACATCGCCTTGGCTGGAACTTTTATTTCGCCTGAACCGTTGGCGGAGATGCCGTTGGCTGTGGCTCCTGTGCCGAGCGGCGGCGAGGTTGGAGGGTTGCCGGTGAGCGCCATCACTTCACCGGTTTTGAGCACTATCTCGCGTGGGTCAAGCGGCTTGCCGGTGGCATAAGCCGGGCACACCGACGTGCAGCGTCCACACATGGTGCAGGCATCAGTGTCGAGTAGCTGTTTCCAAGAGAAATCTTCGATCACTGAAGCACCGAAAGTTTCGAGTTCGGTGTCGCCTTCAACCAGGTTAGGCATTGGCCGCATGGCACCTTTGGGACGGTCACGATGACGCAAATACATGTTCAGAGGCGATGTGAACATGTGACGCAGCATCGTCGTTGGCAGGATCACCAAGAAGCTCACAAACGCTACGACATGAGCGATCCACCAGGCTTGGTGCCAGCCATGCACGCCGCTGCTGCCGTCTATGAGGGTGGCCAGCGGATAGCCAATGAAGCTCCAGCGCTCATGGTCGGGCAGTCCGTCAGCAGCAATGCGGTAAGCCTCAGCGCCGAAGCCGGTGATGCCGATGGCTAGCATCACCGCGCCGATTACAGCATGTTCGGGGCGAGTCTTGACGCGTATTCGGTAAGGCCTCCATCGTGGCGGCCCGAAGCGGCGCAGAATAGCCCACAGCATTCCGATCACGAACACAGCTCCAGCAGCATCACCCACTGCGGAATAGGCGCGGTAGACATCGCCGTGCAGGAACTTTGCGCTATCGGGCAGTTGATGATCTATTTCCAGCACGGTGGTCACCCCTAGCAACACCAGGAAGCTGAAATAGATGAGTGAATGCATAACGCCAGCGCCTGGCTCGCGCAGCAGTGTGCGCATGTAGGCACCGGCACGGAAGTCGGCGAGGCGACGGCGGGCGTTGCGTGGGGTGGTGCTGCGGTTGTCTGGCCTGCCCCGCTGCCAGTTCTTGACCCGGTTAGCGAACAGCACCGATCCGTAGATCAGCAGGATTGGGATGATCGTGTAGAAGACGACCTTGAGCGGCGTGGGGATGTTGCCGAACACCTCGCGGGTGATGTCGCTATCGCTGTGGAAGCCGTTAATTGCCGCGACAATTCCCGAGCCAGCGGTGAACAGTGCTAAGGCGACGCCGAGCGCCACCACAAGATGATGAGGCTTGATACGCATATCGCTCGCGACACTACCGTCCCACTGCGACATCTAGTAACCCAGCTGGCCCACACCCACCAATATCACCCACCCCTAAGCCTCTACCGCTCGCCGGTGTTGTAGTTAGCGACCTACTGTGCTACCTGCGATCAGCATTGACTGGACTCGGGCAGTTTGTAAGACTCGCACGGCTCAACAGATTGATTGAGCGTGCCGTGTCCAATGCTCGGCGGACTCTAAGCCACCACGTCCGCTGCGGCGGGGCTAAATTTGGAAGATGATGCAATCTGCGATTGCGAGCTCGCTCACACCACCCCGTTGGATCCGCGATGTTGATATTGAGATAAAGGAGTTGTTGCTGTTGCCCGAGGGGTGGGATGGGTTCGCAGCTCATCCAGTATCCAGCGACGCAGTGGATAGCGCTCGCGAGCTGGCTGCAGCGATCTGCGAAGCTTTACCAATGCTGGGTCGCCCGGCAGTCACACCTTCAATTGATGGCCGTGTGGTTCTTGAGTGGCATCATCCTGACCATCACATTGACTTCACCGTAGGAAGAGTTTCGATAGAGGTTTTCTACGAGGACATCGGAAAGGACTTGAGTTGGGAAGGTACGCTAGCTGACTCCCCGGTCGATCCGCTGGCATTCCTTGCGGCCCGCAGTTCGTAGGCAGCTCGCCGAGACATGTCGGGCGGGAGCCCTTATGTGGACGATCCCATCAAAGTGCCGAGTGGTGCCAATCTGCTTCGCAGGATCAATCCGAAATTCTGTGACTGGAACACCTGTGATACCGGTAACCTCCTGGTAACTAGGTCTTGCACTGATATACTGAACTACTAATGACTGCAGAAGTGGCAATTCTTAATCGACACGCCGTCGCTGTTGCGGCTGACAGTGCTGTTAGTCTTGCAGCTGATTCAAAAGTATATGATACAGCTAACAAGATTCTAACGCTATCTTCCAATCCTCCTATCCTAGTTATGTTCTATGGTGCAGCGTCGCTAGGACGAATACCTTGGGATACGATTGTCCATCAGTATCAGCAAAGTTACAGCAATATCTCATTCTCTACTGTGGAACAGCACGCTTCACACTTTGTAGATTTTTTGCAACACATGGTTGCACATATCTCTGAGGAACTGCAAAGAGATTTTGTGCGGATGGAGATATCATGGGAATTAGATCAACTCTGCGAAACTGCTTATGGAATGGCAAGCATGATGACTCGTTCAACGCCAGTATACGACAGCACATTCACAAAGATCTTTTGGGATCAAATGTCAATAGCTGCACGCATGAAATTAGAGTACTTCGACCGAATCAGACCTTTGGCTGATATTTCTGAGAGAGAGGCAAAGCGGCAGCTTGAACTGGCTGTGCAGGGTTGGTCAATTGATGGCATGACAGCCGGAAACTGGAATGAGTTCGTTGATATCTGGTTCACTGCAAATCCAGCGCTACGTTCAGCTGACTTAGGAAGGCCAGATAGGACACTGCGACGTGATCTTGAAGCCTCTACCATAAAGTGCCTCCGTACAGCGGAATGGTCTCCAGGATGCACTGGCGTGGTCGTTATAGGCTTCGGAACCGACCAGCCCTTCCCTTCCATGGTTCACTGGCTGATTGATCAAGTTATGAGTAATACTGTAAAGGCTCGAGTTATTGATGTCATCAATATTAATGACGAGTGCCCGTCTATAATTTACCCACTGGCGAGGCAACATGAGATGGCACAGACGCTTATTGAAGGTATACATCCTCAACTGCGTGAAGCTCATTACAATCTTGTAGGTAGTATGTTGAATGAGTTATCAGACCAAGTCGCCGAAATTCTTCATAGCAAAATGGGTCAAAGAAAGTATCGGCTCTTGATGAGTGAAGTTTCTGCACGATTTGATAAAGTTGCTCATGCTATGAGCGACATGTTTGAGAGGAGAATTGCATACCACTCGGCACCTCTCATTAATCTTGTTGAGCATCTTCCGAAGCATCAATTGGCGGAAATGGCAGAGACACTCGTCCACATGGCATCCTTCCAACAGAAATTCACCCCAGGCACTGGAGTGGTTGGCGGACCAATCGACGTAGCAGTCATCTCTCATACTGAGGGGACGGTGTGGGTAAAGCGTAAGGACGAAAAATTCTAGTATCGACTAGTTGTCGGTTTGCGTGGGGTTGTTGGCTCATGTTGTGATGATGCTAACAGGACTGTGATGTGTTGAGAATTCGGATAGTAACTGAGAATTGGAATAGTAACTGAGAATTGGTATAGTTGAGCTGTGTCGACAGCGGCGGATCCGTTCTCATACCGGCCTCCGACCAGATCGTTGACGGCTATCTTCACTGCATCGCCGAGCACGAATTGCCCCTGAGCGGACACTCTATGCGGCGAGCCGCGACTTGACGACGGCATCGCCACGGTTCCAGCCGGTCTTCTCGGCCCCTGACCGGGTTCCCTGAGCGGTTTGAGCCTCCGCTTTTGAAGATTTGTTGGATGGACCAGGCTGGATCAAAAATTTTTTGTGGCTGATCTTGACAACGGCAGCTTCAATCAATACTGTATACAGTCTCGGGTGCCGGGGATTCCGACCTCTCCCCGGCACCCCCCCCCTCACACAAGTTGAAGGGCATCGCTGAAGCCCAAACCCAAAGCCAACAAGCACAAGCACAGGAGCAAGCAAATGGCAGAGTTCATGGCACCCAGCGAATTCCGACTGGCACTAGAAGCGGCATTCTCAGGCACCATGGCCAAAGACGCATCCTTCAGCCGTGCCTGGGCCACCGGCAAGCTCAACAAGCAGCATTTCGTGCATTGGGCAACTAACCATTACCACTACATCGGCCCGTTCGGCGATTATCTAGGGCTGATTTACGCCAACACGCCCAACCACGCTCGTGATGCCAAAGACTTCCTGTTGCAAAACATGTACGAAGAAGAACTCAGCGACGACCGTCACACCGACCTGCTAATCCGATTCGCTGAAGCTTGCGGTGGCACTCGCGCCTATGTGCAAGACCGCAGCAACGCCATGCCGTTCACCAAAGGTCTGCAAGGCTGGATGTACTGCGTATCGGGCCGTGAACATTTCGTGGTGTCTTCTGCGGCCTTGATTGTCGGCCTTGAGTCGCAGGTGCCTTCGATCTACCGCACCCAGTATCCGACACTTATTAACCAATACGGATTCTCTGAGTGGGAGGCCGAGTTCTTCGACCTGCACATCACCTCTGATGAAATCCACGGTGAGCGTGGCTATCAGATCGTGCTCAAATACGCCAACACTCCCGAGTTGCAGCAGCGCTGCCTGCAGTTCGTGCGTGAAGCCGCCGACATGCGCTTCGCTTACACCAAAGCGTTGTATGAAACCTATGTGCTACCCGATCTCGGTGCCTGGGTTGAAGCCGAAGACCGCCAGCCAGCACTCGTCGCCTGATCTCTTTGAGGCTCGCTCGGAGTTCTCGGCTGCAACTCCATCGACCGCACTGAGACAGCCGACCGCACTGCGACACCCAAACCGGTAAGTCAAACTTTTTGGTGAGTTCTTGTTGATATGGCGCGAATCTATTTTAAGACAGCAGAGCGTTACGTTGAATTCGCTGAAGGTGACGAGGTCAACGTTTTGCGCATGGCTATCCGTGAAGATGTTGAAGTGCCATGGCAATGCGCTAGCGGTAACTGCGGCACCGACCGTCTGATTGTGGAGGAAGGTGCCGAGAATCTTGACCCGCCTCGCCGACGTGAACGAGCCCGGCTCGGTGAACTGTTAGATCAGGGCTATCGCCTGGCCTGCCAGACCTACACCCGCGGTGACGTGACCTTCAGCTGGGATCCCGACCAGGTTGGACTCGACGCAAGCGACAATGCTGGAAACAACGGCAGTAACAACATTGACGATGGCCGCAGTAGCACCGAGGGTGACAGCGGCGCTGGCGGCAGTTCTAGTGACGGTCGGCGGTCCGGCTGGGTAGGCAGCGGCTGAGCGCTGCTAGGCAACTAGTGCAGGAAACGAGTAGGTGAGCATCCTAGACACTGGCAAGTCTTCGCCGTCTTCACCACCAAGAGGATGGTTCGAACTCGACACCACAGCCGACAGCTTGGCGGCTGCAGGCAAACTCGTTGTGAGTTTGCATCGACACGAGATCCTGCTGCTGTGGAACGACGGCGAACCGGTGGCGCTATCCAACGTTTGTATCCATCGGGGACGCAAACTCAACGAAGGCGTAATGCTTGGCACTCGGCTGGTATGTCCAGGCCATCAATGGGCCTATGAAATAACAACCGGCTACTGCGGAGTTCGCGAGCGTTACCAACCGCGCTATTCGCTGGAGCTGCGTGACGGCCTGCTCTTCGTGGAGCTTCCAGCCAAACGAGGCAATGTTGATGAGCAACGTAGATGACTGAGCAACGTAGATGACTGAGCAACGCACCGATCTGACCTTGCGTCTCTGGCGGGGAGGTTCTAAGCGCCAGTTCGAGCGTTACATCACCCAACTGCTCAAGCTGGCGGCCAGCCACGAAGGGCGATCCGAGCGCCGAGCCGCTGATGTATCAGGCGGGCCCGGTTGCCCTGATGCGGTGCTCGTGATCTCGTTCCCCGACACGGCAGCGGTTGACGCTTATCTGAGCGATCCACACCGCGACGACCTTGAAGAACTCGCAGCCAAATCGGTGCTGCGGTCACTTATCACTGGAGGCCGCCGCCACGACGTGATCACCAACAGTAACGCTGAGGTGACAACTCTGCCTGTGAACTCGCATTGAACCACGGTTGCCCTGAAACTTTGCTAGCACCCAGCACCTGAAGCGGCTGCCTTGAAACCGCAGCGTTGTTGCCCTGAAGCCGCCGCAACACCAAAGCGGTTACAGTCTTGAATCCGCAAGACCATAAGACCAGTCGTGCCGGTAGTATCTGCTTTCTGCCTGGGGGTTCCGCCTTGAAAGACCGCACCGCCAACATCGTTCTGAGAGCACTGACAGTGACAACGCTGGTCGCCATGGCTTTAGCGGTGCTGCTCCACGAAGAACTGGTCTTTGACTATGAGGTTCCTGTGGCAGTGCTGTCGCTTGACGGCCAACCGTCACCTAACTCGATTCGAATACTTGACACTGCGCTGCTAATGCTGCGTGCCTCGCTGGGCATGATGATCTTCGTTCACGGCTACAACAAGATGTTTCGCGGTGGAGGCATAGCTGGCACCGGCAAATGGTTTCAGGCAATAGGGATGCGTCCCGGCAAGTTTCACGCCGCCATGGCCGCCACCACCGAAATGGCTCTTGGTGTGCTGCTTGTAATAGGGCTTTTGACCTCGCTAGCAGCAGCAGGGTTGATAGCAGTGATGCTGGTCGCCTTCTGGACAGCTCATCGCGGTAAAGGCTTCATGATCACCGGCGAAGGTTGGGAGTATGTGGCTTTGATAGCGGTAATGAGTCTGGTGTGCGCCATGCTCGGCCCCGGCGGTCTGTCACTTGACGCTGAATTTGACATAGCTCAACGCCTTGACGGAGGAACAGGACTAGGGGTTGCTCTGCTGCTAGGTCTAGGCGCTGGGGCAGCCCAGTTGCTGTTGTTCTACCGGCCTGCGGCTAACAGCAGCGACAGCGGCTAAAGCACCAGTCAGCACACCGCAAAAAGGCCGTCTGAGAGCGCAAAGACCGGCTGAGAGCACCGCCGAAGGGGGTGGCTTCTTTAGCTGGCTTCGGCTGTCGCTGTCATCGGCGTATAGGCGACTTGGCAGAAGCCGTGGTTGCAATACCCTCCAGGGTTACGTGCCAGATACTGCTGGTGATATTCCTCGGCGTAATAAAAGGGCCCAGCATCAACAATCTCGGTGGTGATCTGAGCGAATCCTTGAGTGTTCAAAGCCTGCTGATAGCGACCCCGTGACGCTTCTGCGAGTTCTCTTTGAGCGTCAGAAAAAACGTAGATCCCGCTGCGATACTGCGTGCCCACGTCGTTGCCTTGACGCATCCCCTGTGTTGGGTCATGCATCTCCCAGAACACTTTCAGAAGCTGTTCATACGGTGCCGCCTCTGGGTCATAAACCACCAAAACCACTTCGTTGTGGCCGGTGCGACCGCTGCACACCTCGGCGTAGGTGGGATTCGGTGTAGTGCCACCACAGTAGCCAACCGCTGTGGTATGAACATCGGGAATCTGCCAAAAGAACTTTTCGGCACCCCAGAAGCAGCCCATACCGAAAATCGCCTGCTCGCATCCAGAAGGGAACGGTGGCAGTAGCGAGGTGCCCAGCACTAAATGTCCGTAGTCCTGCACTGGCATTGCCTCACTGCGTCCAGGCAGCGCTTCGCCAGCGTCAGGCATCTGTGTCTTGTTTCGTCTTAGCAGCATGAGTTGACCTTAGCGGAGCAAGCCCTGCAATGCAGACCGCCTCAACGGTGCCGATGATGGTTTAGGCAAGCGCAGCAGGTGTTGAGATTGCTACGGTTGCGGACATGGCTGATGGCTTAATCGAAACCTACGAAACCGAAAACCGCACCTTCGCACCATCCACGGGCTTCGCAGCAGCAGCCCAAGTGAGCGACACGGCGATGTATACCGAAGCCGCCGAGGACTTCGAGGCATTCTGGGCGCGTCAAGCCCGTGATCTGCTGGATTGGCACAGCGACTTCCATACCACCCTCGAATGGAAACTGCCTTTTGTTAAGTGGTTCCTCGGCGGAGAACTCAACGTCTCCTACAACTGCCTTGACCGTCATGTGGCTGCTGGCAGAGGCGACAAGATCGCTTTTTATTGGGAGGGTGAACCTGGCGACACTCGCACCATTAGCTATTCGGAGCTGCTAGCGGACGTGCAGCGCTTCGCCAATGTGCTGCTGCGCCTAGGCCTGAGCAAAGGCGACCGGATAGCTGTCTACATGCCGATGATCCCCGAACTGGTCGTCACCATGCTGGCCTGCGCCCGCATCGGCGTAGCTCACTCGGTGATCTTCGGTGGTTTCTCGCCTGATGCCATCACCGACCGCTGCGTTGATGCTGGAGCCCGATTGATAGTCACCGCTGACGCAGGTTTCCGCCGTGGCGAAGCGTCGGCTTTGAAACCCAACGTTGACCTGGCTCTCGCTGCTGGTGCTCCCACCGTGAAGCACGTGGTGGTGGTGGATCGTTGTGGTACCGACCCGGCGATGACCGAGGGTCGCGACCTGTGGTGGCATGAACTGATGGCCGAAGCTGCTCCTGAATGCCCGGCCGAGCCGATGGACTCCGAGCATTTGCTGTATCTGCTTTACACCTCGGGCACTACAGCCAAACCCAAAGGGATCATGCACACCACCGGCGGTTATCTCACCCAGGTGGCGTTCACTCACCGTTACGTTTTTGATTTGCGTGCTGACAGTGACGTGTATTGGTGCGCTGCCGACATTGGCTGGGTTACCGGTCACAGTTACATCGTGTATGGGCCGCTGGCTAACGGTGCCACTTCAGTGATGTATGAAGGCACTCCCGATACGCCGTTGCCGCAGCACCGCAATGGTGATCGTTCTCAATGGCCCAAAGACCGCCTCTGGGACATTGTTGAGCGTTACGGCGTGACTCAGCTTTACACCGCGCCCACAGCGATCCGCACGTTCATGAAGTGGGGCGAGCAATGGCCGCAAGGTCGTGACCTTTCGAGCCTGCGAGTGCTAGGCACGGTTGGCGAGCCGATCAACCCCGAAGCGTGGATCTGGTATCACCGCCATATCGGCGGCGAGAACTGCCCGATCGTCGACACTTGGTGGCAGACCGAGACGGGTGGTCACATGATCACACCGTTGCCAGGGGTTACCACCACTAAGCCAGGTTCGGCGACTGTGCCTCTGCCTGGGATTTTTGCTGAAGTAGTGGATGATTCGGGTGCGGTTGTTGAAGAGGGCGGCGGTTATCTCACTATTACTCGGCCTTGGCCGTCAATGCTGCGAGGCATTTGGCGTGATCCGCAGCGCTACCAGGACACCTACTGGTCAAGATTCAAGGGCCGTTACTTCGCGGGTGACGGTGCTCGAGTGGATGCCGACGGTTATCTGTGGTTGCTGGGTCGGGTGGATGATGTGATGAACGTTTCGGGTCATCGCATCTCCACTGCCGAAGTCGAATCCGCGTTGGTTGACCATCCGGCGGTAGCTGAAGCTGCTGTGGTGGGTGCAGCTGATGAGATCACCGGCCAGGCAATCGTGGGTTACGTAATTCTGGTTGGCTCGGTTGTTGCTAGCGACGAGCTGCGTGAAGAGGTGCGCCAGCATGTGGCAGCGAAGCTGGGCCCCACGGCACGACCTAAAGCGGTGTTTTTGGTGCCGGATCTACCGAAAACGCGATCGGGCAAGATCATGCGCCGGTTGCTGCGTGACGTGGCCGATGGTCGTGACTTGGGCGACACCACCACGCTGGCTGATCCAGGGGTGGTGGCCGAGATCCGAGAACGCGCTTTAACCGCTGACGACGAGGAGTGACCACTCACCACAACTGGTTCTTTCGCGAGGATCCTGCTCGCGAGGATGCTTCGGATAGCGGAGCGGCGACTTCTCCAACCGCAAGTGCTGGCCCGCTGGTGATCTTTGATCTTGACGGCGTGATCTCTAATGCTTCGCATCGCCAGCATTTCATGCGCGAGTCTCCGAAGAACTTCCGCGGCTTTTTTCTGGCTGCTGTTGATGATCCGCCGCTAGATGTTGGCCGGGCTCTGGCGGCCTCAGTGGCCGATGATCATGCTGTGGCCATTCTCACGGCACGCCCTTTCTATGTGGCTGAAAACACTCGCAGCTGGCTGGCGGCCAACGATGTGCGCCACGATTTGTTGATACTGCGGCCTCGCTGGGGGACGACTAGCCGGGGCACAGCCGCTGACTTCAAACGCCGAGAACTGCACCGCCTGTGGGAAGCTGGTTATGAGGTGACCGTGGCGCTCGACGACGACGAGCGAGTCATTAACATGTACCGCTCAGAAGGCGTTTTCGCTCTTTACATTCATTCCGGCTATTACGAACGCTGATTAGCCAAAGCGCTTCTCCCCCGCATCGTGCCGTGCGGCAGCATCCCGCATCATCAACCCCACCCAGACCTTCATCTACTACTGAGCTATGGCCGAGGTTGGCTGCTCGGAGGCAACCATTCAGACTCGTTTAGGCGTGGGCTAATGAAGGCATCGTCTCTAGGTCTGTGCCGATAGTTCGCTCGGCTATGACAAGATCGTGCTGACTCTGAAGATTCATCCAGAACTGAGGGTCCACACCGAACCAGTGACCAAGCCGCAAGGCTGTGTCGGCCGTGATGGGGTCAGCGCCAGCAACGATCTCTCCGAGGGACTCAGCTGTCATATCAATTTGGCGCGCTAACTCATGCATCGACACTCCCAGTTCCTGCAGTTCCTCATTCAATATCTCGCCAGGATGCACAATTCGCTTCAGCATTTCGCTGTCTCCTCACTAGTGGTAGTCGACGATTTCGACATTGGCGGGTCCGCGATCTGACCATGTGAAGCAGATACGCCACTGTTGGTTGACCCGGATGGAGTACTGACCTTTTCTAGCACCCCGCAAAACCTCCAACCGGTTGCTAGGCAGTGCGCGCAGGTCCTCCACAGAAACCGCAGCGTTTAGGATTGCCAAACGTCTCGCAGCCTGGTGCTCAAAGCCTTGGAATGCTGGAACGAAATCCCCAGCAGCGAACATCTCAGTCCTCTTGTCCTTGTAGTCGATGATCACTTGATTGCCAGCGTAGGGCCTCAAGCGGACACTTCGTGGTCTAAGTGACTGCTTTGTCGTCTTGGTCAGGTTCGGCAGATCTTTGAGATTGTCTGAGGTGAATCACTTGCTACCTCGGCGATATCGCGATGTGAGGCTTCGTTGCTGTGTGCGATCTCACCGCTGTCTCCCACAGCGCCGTAGCGCGGGGCTATGGTGACAGCGCGGGGCTATGGTGACTTTGTGGATTCGGCTGTTTGGCATTCTGACGGACCGGATCTGGTGGTGCTTGGCGACAATCTGGAATATCTGGCGAGTCTTCCAGACGAAGCATTTTCGTTGATCTATATTGATCCGCCGTTCAACACTGGTCGTCGCCAGACGCGTCAGACGCTGAGCACAATCCGTCACGCTGACGGTGATCGTGTTGGCTTCAAAGGGGCTTCATATCAGACGATACGCGAGGCTGTGTCAGCTTATGACGATGCCTTTGCGGATTATTGGACATTTCTTGAACCTCGTCTCATGCAGGCTTGGCGGTTACTTACCGATGACGGGACTTTGTATCTGCATCTTGATTATCGCGAGGTTCATTACGCGAAGGTGGTGCTTGACGGACTGTTCGGTCGGGATTGCTTCTTGAATGAGATCATCTGGGCTTACGACTACGGCGCTAGAGCACGCCGAAAATGGCCCGCTAAACACGACAACATTTTGGTGTATGTGAAAAACCCTGACACTTATCACTTCGACAATGCCGCTGTGGATCGTGAGCCTTATATGGCCCCTGGCTTGGTTACCGCAGAGAAAGCTGCGAAAGGCAAGCTGCCTACCGATGTGTGGTGGCATACGATTGTGTCCCCGACCGGCAAAGAGAAAACCGGCTATCCAACTCAGAAACCTGAGGGAGTGCTACGTCGGATCGTGCAAGCGAGCAGCCGCGAAGGCGATTGGGTGCTGGACTTCTTTGCTGGTAGTGGCACCACCGGCGCAGTAGCATCAAAACTCAGCCGCCGTTTCGTCATGGTCGACAACAACCCCGAAGCCTTTGAAGTAATGCGCTCCCGCCTAGGAGAAGACGGCTTACTATCCAAAGTGCAATACCTCAACCTCTCACCTGCACCCAAGTCCGAGCACCGACATAGCGCCTGATGCCCGAAATCGTTGATCCAGAAGTTGCGCTGCTGGCCCGCATCTCAACGGATCTGGAATCGCAGTACGCGGACGATGCCGAGATGTGGGCAAAAGCCCGTTTCAGTGGATCAAGACCCGGCCGTCGCGTCAGGTTGGTGCTATCGGAGAGCAGCTCGTTCGGCACTGGTGCGTTGCGAAGGGCTTTGAGGTTTCAAGGTCTCCTAACAGTGAAGCGGACATGGTCATCTCTGGACACCGCGTTGAGGTGAAGTACTCGAGTCCGTGGACGGACAACAACATCTACAAGTTCCAGCAGATACGCGATCAAGACTACGACTACTGCTTCTGCATGGGAGTTTCGCCATTCGATGTCCATGCCTGGTTCATTCCGAAGTCAGAGTTGATGGTGAACAGGCCACCGCATCTGGGGCCCAACACGGTGGCAAAGCCGGACGTGACACGAAGTGGCTATCGTTCCCTGCTGACAATCCGCCGCACTGGTTGTTACCGCACGGTGGGACTCTGGCTCGTGTTCATGAACTGATCGTGGAGAGACTGAACCTCTCGGATTGATTGCCCTGAAGCAGTTCTCTAAAGACTTGTGCCTAGTTTATCGTCCGAGGATCTGAAATAACTTGCTCTGAAGTGGTGGTCATGCCCTAGTCAAAGCTTGAGCCGATTACCGGGTTGGCTTGGCTATGACTGCTTCTCAATCCTCTACGATCACGAGGTCTTTTCGAGATGCAGAGCATCCAATGTGTGGGGCTTTCCAGAGCGTTTAGCTTGTAGCCATTTCTGTAAGGATGCCTGACTCTCAGCAGATCCATGTCCAGCGATCAGAGCTTCGATGCTGATATCCTCGTCAAGGTCCGGCCAGTGAACACCAGCGCCTCTCCCAATGAGTCGCCAGTTGCTGCGCTCAGCAGGTGTGGCGTGGATCAATCGAGGGAACCAGTCAAGGGGCACAGTGAGAGTGCGCCCGTCAGAGAGTTCAGCAGTCAAAGTCTCGCTGGAAACAGTCACGGCATGCATAACTGGCACGGTCACCTCAAGCGTCAAAATATTCATCCCATCCGTCCTTGAACGAGTCCGCGTTAGCAGTGACGATCCTGGTGATCCGTCGAATCTCTGCTGGTCGGAAACCTCCGTTGTCTTGAAGTCTCACAGGACATAGCCAGAACTTCGCAGTCTGCTGGTCGCGTTCCACATGGACATGAGGCGGCTCCTCCCGGTCACTAGCGTAAAAGAAAAAGCGATACGGCCCTTCCCTACGAATCGTGGGCATTCTGACACCCAATCTAGCTGCTGAGCAATCTCCTAGGCTGTTACCCGACTGACGTTAGCTGCGGGGTATGGCACGTAGGGGTGGCTTCGGGATATTTTGATGGAGTTGTGGCACTGTGATGGGGTCAACTACGTCAAGAAACCTTCTTGGGGCTCGCTGGTGGCGTATGTGCCCTTGAGGGACGTGGCGGCGGTACCGTGCAATATCTAGGTTCAATGCTGAAATAATGTCAAAGTGCCGCCGGTTCGTTGGCAGGGCGTGAGCGAGCTGAGCTAGGACAACTAAATGGGTGTGACAATCTATGATGTGGCGGCAGCGGCAAGAGTCTCGCCCACAACCGTGTCACGGGTGTTGAGCGGTGGTGCTGCGGTTGCTCCTTCCACCCAAGAACGCGTCAAAGACGTTATTGAGCGCATGGGATATCGGCCTGATCGTGTAGCGCAAGCGCTTCGCCGCCAACGGTCAGCAATGGTAGGTCTGATCCTTCCCATGGCCGACTATCCGGCAAGCATGGCTTTGCTGCAAGGACTAGAACGCGCCCTTGCTCGTGAGAACATCTCACTGCTCGTTGCTGACAGCAGCAGCGACTCCGCCGGTGATCCCATCGAGGCTGCGTCGCGCCTGGTGTCGCAAGGAGTTGATGCCTTGCTGATGGTCCGTGGCCGACCTGGTGCTGCCCTTGTAGAAGCTGTAGACCGCGAGCAGGTGCCTCTAGTGCTTGTTGACTCTGGTGATGGCGAACACCTTGTCGACACTGTCCGGGTTGATCATGCGGCCGGGATTCGACAAGTCGTGCGGCTAGTCGCCAAAGAAGGCGCCGAGAATCTGGCCTTCCTAGGGTCAGGCACTGCCACAATCATCGGGATGGAGCAACTTCAAGGTTTCAGCGAGGCAACAGCAGATCTAAGCGAGCACACCACTACAACCTTGAGAATCGGCCCCTCAACTAGAGGCTTCGGTCAGACGATTACCGAAGAGCTTGTAGCTCGTTCAACACCACCAGATGCCTACGTATGCGGTAGTGACACAGTGGCTTGTGCAGTTGGTGCCGTATTAGACAGCGCCGTATTAGACAGCGCCTCTATAGACGGTGCCTTCCTAGACAATGCATCTCTAGACAGCAACACTTCCGACCGTGCCTCTTTGGGAAATGCTAGACCTTTCGAGGATCGCCCGCTGGTGACCGGCTACGGTGGCGAGGCTTGGACCGCACTGGTCCGACCGGCACTCACCACAGTGCGAATCCCCGCAACCGAAGTAGCAGAAGAAACTGTTCGACTCGTAACCAGACGCCTTGACGGACTCGGAGGCGATCCCATAGACATAGTGCTGCCGCCGACTCTTCTGGTCAGAGAGTCGACTTGAAAATCTGCTAAGGCTGCTGCCACTGCAGAACTCTCGTGTTGGATGGATGCCCAGCGTCTAGCGATGGCGGGCTCTATCGGTTTTGCTCGGACTCATATGTTCGCTGAGTTTCGCAGAGATGCGAGACATTGCCGCGTCGGCTTCGGGAATAACCCCAGCGAAGAACTGGAAGCTGTGCGGCAACTCGGGAGCGATCTCAAGTTCCACGTCAAGGCCAGCGTTCTGAGCGCGTCGAGCAAACTCGTGAGAGTCATCAACGAGAACGTCGTATTCTGCAGCTTGGATATACAAGGGCCCCAGTCCTATAAGGCTGGCATGCATTGGTGATGCAAAGGGATGATCAGAATCTGTGCCATTGAGATAGGCATCGGCGTGAATCGGCAGCGTGCTGGCATCAAGCACCACATCGTTTTCTGTGTTGGATATCAAAGACTTCTGGCTCAAAGTCAAATCCAACCAGGGGCATAGCAGCACGGTCAGCGCAGGCTGAACTGAGGACTGATCACGGGCTGTGAGCTGAACCCCTACAGCAAGCGCTCCACCCGCTGAGTCACCAACAACGAACACCGCTTCGTGGTTGGCTCGCCGCTGATCCAAAAGGCTGCCATAGACAGCAACAACCTCTTCGAGTGCTTGAGGGAACGGATGCTCTGGAGCGAGACTGTAATCGGGTATCACTATCTCAAGACGCGACTCGGCTGCGAGATGCCCCACGAAATGCTTGTGAGTAGCTGCTGACATCAGCGTGAAAGCACCTCCATGTATCCACATAACAACCCCAGCGGCTCGAGGTTCTTCAGGCAATACCCAGACAGCAGGCACACCAGCGATTGTGCCAGTGCGGTAAGTAACTCCTGGAGGGCTTGGAATCAACTCGCCAACAGTGCTGATGCGTTGTCGCTCTTGCATGAGATCAAAAGTTTCAGACTGTTCACGGGCCTGTCGGAACTCTTCCCACAGTTGTTGAGCTTCTGTGCTAGCCAATGTTCGACTCCTCTTTAGGGGTGCTGGTACGTTTACGCACAACTGCGCTTGCAGTCACCGCCGCAATCGTCAAAACAAACGGAATCATCAAGATGAACGGACGCGGCAACAAATCAAAGCCTTGGATTTGTGTTACGACACCAACCGCTTCTGCTGCCCCGAAAAACACTGCCGCTGCGGCTGTTCCCAGCGGATGCATCAAACCGAAAAGCGCAGCAGCCAAAGCTATGAAACCTCGCCCGTTCGTCATTCCTTCACTAAAAGCAGACAGGCCGCCCAAAGCGAGTTCTGTTCCTGCTAGTGCTGCTCCGACGGATGTGAGCAGCATCGCTTGAAGGCGAATCTTTTGTTCTTGGACTCCAGCCGCTTGAGCGCCGTAACTGTATGTGCCGACAGCTGTAATGCGTAGCCCTAGACGGCTACGGCGCAGAATTACCCAAGCAATAAACACCAGCGGAGGCGTGAGCCATCCCAGGATGGAGAGTTCGCTTACGTAAGCACCGAATCCGTCCTCGGTGCCTCGGACCGGACGAGGCAAACCGACAGGCGAGTCAAGACGACCACGCTGATCGAAGATGACATCCAAGAAATAGGCGGTTCCGCCAATGCAGGCTGTTGTTAGCCCCAGTCCAGCGATAATTGCGTTGGCACCGAGTTTGTCAATCAACGCCCAGTAGCCCAGCGATAACAACGCAGACACTGCCAAAGCAGCCCCAACAGCCAACAAAACAGAGCCTGTACTGTTAGCAGTACCCACCGCGGCAAAGGCGCTGGCAAGCATCAAACCTTCAATCCCAAGATGAAAGATTCCGGCCCGAACCGCAAACAGCGAGCCGACACCGGCAAGCGCAAGCGGGATACTTGTTCTTATAGACGAAGCAACGAACTCTTCCATCAGCGTGCCTCTGCCGCGTCGGCAACTTCGCTGCTGACCTCCGGCGGCGCTTCGCTGCAAGCAGACGCACTACGCCGCCGTCGCAGTAAAACAGCCACACGAGCTGTTATTAGCATCGCAACAAGTCCTTCAACGATCCTCAACCCCGAGACCGGGACATCCGAAACAATAGGCAGATACAAGATCGCGGCTTGGAGTCCTCCAAAAAACAAAGCCGACAAGACCGTGCCAGCAACCCTGTATGAAGCAACTACAGTCACGACAAGCGCAGTGAAGCCGATCAGCGGAGTCGCACCGGTCACCACCCTGCCAGCTGGCCCGAACACCTCCACAGCGCCGGTGAGTCCAGCGAGAGCCCCTGCTAGCAGATACGTAATCAGTTGCACACGGGCGATCGGCAGACCCTGCCAGGCAGCGGCTGAACTTTCACCACCCACATAAGAGACATGTAAACCGAGTCGGCTGCGCTCTAGTAGCAGCCAAACACCTAGCGCAACTAGGGCTGTGAGAACAACGATTTCGATAGATATCTCCCCTGAACCTTGCACCCGCAGGCTTCGATCAATTCGAGACGTTGAGGCCGAGTCACCGCTGGTGGCAACATCTTTGAGAGGCCCTGTGGTTACCCATTGCACCAACTGCAGCGCCACAAAGTTGAGCATCAAAGTTGTTATGACCTCGTCGGCGTTGAAACGGACTTTGAGCCACCCAGCCAAACCAGACCAAGCCGCTCCTCCCAAAACAGCGAGCACGGTCGCAAGCGTGATCACGGCGAACTTGGGGCCGTTCCACTCCAAAGCAACCCAAACCGCCAAAAGACTGCCTATGAGCATCTGTCCTTGAGCACCGATGTTGAACTCCCCGGCGCGCAAACTTACCGCTATGCCGAGACCGATTAGACACAGCGGTATCGCCCAGCGAATCGTGTTGGACACTGCGCTCGTGCCCAAAAGTGATCCCTCAAGCACACCAGAAGCTATGGAGCCGACATCAAAGCCGGATAATGCGAACAACCCGAACGCGAGCCCGAACGCAACTACCACTGTCAGCAATCGACCGGCTAGTTCACTGGCCCACCGGCTCATTTGGATACTCCAGTTATTTCACCGGCTATTTCACCGGTTAGTTCACCGGCCCAGCGGTTCATGTGGAGGCCCCAGTCATCTGCTGGCCGATTGTGCGCCGGTCGAAAGGGTGTGAATGTTCGCCGACGATACGTCCGCCGCGCATCACAATGAGCCGACTGCAGTGCTCAAGCAGTTCATCAAGGTCTGAGGAAACCACCATCACCGGGCAGCCAGCAGTTGATCGCTCCGTCAAGCTGTTCCACACCGCCTGGATTCCGCCGATGTCTAATCCGCGGGTCGGTTGGGCGGCTATCAAAGCACGAGCATCGGGAAGTTCACGAGCAAGGATCAGACGCTGGATGTTGCCTCCCGACAAAGACCTTGCCGGTTGGTCAATGTCGCTATAGCTGACTTTGAATTGCTGGAGTCGTTGAGATGCTTCTGCTTTCATACGTCTCGTCGAGAGCAGCGGAAATACAGACTGCACACGGAACTCGCCAGCTCGCCAGCCGACCACGTTCTGCCAAAGCGGAAGGTCGCCCTGCACACCCTCGGTGTTGCGGTCAAAAGGAATGACACGCAACCCGAAAGCGCGACGGCGCGCAACGGGCCAATCCGACAGATCGCTGCCCAAACACTCGAAGCTGCCACGGCTCAAAGGTCTCAAGCCTGCCATGGCTTCCATCAGCGTCCGCTGACCGTTGCCTTCCACACCGGCCACACCAACTATCTCGCCAGCGCTGATGTCGAGGTCAACATTGCGTAACGGAGCGTCACCGTGAGCGGATTGAGCCGCTGCTGCGTGCAGTCGCATCCGCTGAGATGTCAAGGTCGAGGTCGAGATAGTCGCCCTAGTAGAGCTAACAGGGGGCGAAGTCGATGCTTCTGAGCCGATTATGAACTCGCTCAGGTCATTGTCGTCCATTGCGTCAATAGAGGTCGCTTCAAGCACGATGTGGCCTTGTCGAAGCACGGTCACGGTGTCGGCAACCTGGCGAACCTCCGAGAGTTTGTGCAACACCACTAGCACCGTTACCCCTTCGACGGTGATCGCTCGAAGGCGTTCGAACAGTGCAGACACCCGGTCAGGTGCCAGCACTGCTGTGGGCTCGTCCAGAACCAGCAGACCTCCCCGGCCGGGATTAGACCGTGCGATCTCAATTGATTGCAGCAACTCAACCGACAAATCTCGCACTCGTTGGCTGACCTCAACGGCTACACCCCGCTGCGACAGAAACTCCGACCAGCGTCGTGTTATGTCGCGCCGACGGTATGCCAACCTACGAGTCGGCACCGAAGAACTTAACTCAAGCGCCTCTGCCACTGTGAGGCTTGGGATGAGGGATGCATGTTGATGCACCATGTCAACCCCGGCGGCACGGGCTGCCTTGTAGTCGCCAGCAGCAACGGTGACACCGTTGACCTTGACGTTACCTGTGTCATGGGGCTGCAGGCCAGCGATGACACGAGCCAAGGTCGTCTTGCCCGCGCCATTCTGGCCTACTAATGCGTGAACCCCGCCTAATGGAAGATCCAACGAAACTGAGGAGACGGCGGTGACTGAACCGAAACGGACAGTGACATCGCCACATGTCACTGCGCTCGTATCAGGCACTTTGTCTCAGCAACATCTCAGCAATGTTAGGGTCAACCCGACGACGCTGTCGGAAGGTTTGCTTAGCGTTCCTCAGCGACTTCTTCGACGACGAGTTGGCCCGCATTGAGGGCTTCGACCGCGGCATCAACGTCGGCAAGAACCGCAAGAGCTCGTTCGGCTCGGTCTCCGCTGGCATTTTCGAGGAAGGTTTCAGGTACCGAGAACGAGATCTCACCGGTCTCGGGACCGACAAGGCGGGCTCTGCCCGTCTCGCCTCCGTTGAGTATGTGTTCAATCTCGTTCTGGACTGTAAGAGGCCATTCGATCTCAACGATGATAGCTACCTGAGCAGGACCTAGTTCCGACAGGTCCGAACTTGCCATCACCATTGCGTCGTTTTCGACAGCAGCCTCGACAACACCCAGATCACTAGCAGCCGCGCCTGTAAATATGAAATCGATACCGTCAGCGTAGAGGCCAGACGCGAGTTCACGGGCACCTGCGGGATCCTCAAAGCCGTTAGCGAACGTAGCTGTAGTTTCAATGTCGGCGTTTACTGAGCGGGCTCCATCGCTGAATGCGTTGTAATCGGCCCATGCGAACGGCAGTGGAGCCCCACCGATATACGCCAGTTTGTTGGAGTCGGTCAACGCTGCGGCATAGATGCCACCGATGTAGGCACCTTTGAAGAACTGATATTCCATCACGTTCACATTCGGTTGGTCTACCGGTGAGGCGACCATACCTATGAATTTCGTGTCTGGGTAGTCCGGTGCCACTATGTCAAGCGTGGCACCCAGATCAAAGAACGTGGTGATGATGATGTCCGCGCCACTGTCAGCGAGATTACGGATTTGTGTCTCGAAAGCGGCCGGGTCAGTTGCCTCAACAAACTGCGTCTCATGGCCGTTGGCAGCAGCCGAAGCTTCTAAACCGGCGATCATGCCGTCTACCGGGCCTTGATCACCAGCTGCTTGATTGGACAACAAGACCACTCTCAATGGCGAGGCATCCGGCTCGGGTGCCATTGTCTGTTCTGGGGCCTCTGGTTCAGGGGCTTCGGCCTCCGGTTCAGAGGTGTTTGGTTGTGTGGTCTCCGGCGGAGACGTTGCCGGTTCCGTTTCGTCGTCGCCGCAGCCAGCGGCAAGCAGCGTCAGAACCGCCAAGATCGACACAATTAGTCTTGTAGTCTTCATGTCACTCCTATCGTTGACCAAGGCACCCATATGAGCACCTTGTGCAATCGATACCATAACAACAGATCAGCCTCTGGTCAAGCGGACCGTGCGAGTGCGCTGTCTTGGCTAGCATGATGTCATGGCACGTCTGCGAATGTTTGCATCAGCACGGGAAGCAGCCGGAACGAGCCGCGACGAGGTTTCCGGCACAACAGTGCGCGAGGTCTTAGAAGAAGCTTGCAGCCGCTACGGCCATGACTTTGCGCAAATGCTCGAAACCTGTCAGGTGTGGTGCAACGGTGAACCGGTCGCACCCAACACGGCGGTAAGTGACGACGACGAGATTGCCGTGCTGCCACCGGTTTCAGGCGGCTAGCTGCCACAACAGTCTGGCTCGCGATGGTCTCGTAGGTTGACAAAGCGCAGCCGAAAGAAAGCAGCAAACTCAGCTCGGTAGCTGCAAGACATATGATGCCGCGGCTCAGCGAGCATTCAATCAGTTATCCTGCCGGACTTGTGACCCGCGTGGCTGTCTTGTCGCTGCACACCTCGCCGCTGATGCTCCCCGGCAACGGCGACGCAGGCGGAATGAACGTCTACGTGCGCGAATTGTGCTCGGCGCTCGCCCAGACCGGAGTCGAAACCACTGTGTTTGTGCGCCGACACAACGCCACTTTCAATCTCGCCGACACCGTTGTGGAAGTGGAGCCGGGATTCAAGGTCGTTCACATAGACGCAGGTGCGCCCGATCTACCCAAAGAGGCACTTCCGGCGGTGGTAGGCGACTTCGCAGCCGGGGTCAAAGACTGGATCAAGCTGCACCCGGTGGACGTGCTGCACGCCAACTACTGGCTGTCGGGAGTAGCCGGGCACCGCCTGAAGCATGACCTCGACCTGCCGCTAGTGTCGACGTTTCACACGCTGGCACGGGTCAAAGCCGAGATCGGTGAAGCGGAACCTCAACGACGTGTCGATGCCGAAGCGGAAGTAGTCGCCTGCTCCGACGTGATCACCGCCAACTCCGTAACCGAACTGCAGCAGCTAGCCGACCTTTACGGCGCAGATCCCACACGCATAGATGTCGTGGCTCCAGGTGTCGACGGCGCTGTGTTCTCGCCTGGATCACGTCAAGGCGCGCAAGACGCACTGGGTATCAAGGGAGGACCCGTGCTGTTGTTCGTGGGTCGCATACAACCACTCAAAGGTCTTGACATCGCGGCCGATGTCTTGGCTGGGCTTGCTGACCATCGCAACAGCAGCGGCAAACCCAACAGCGCTCGCTACAAAGATGCTCAGCTTCTGGTGGTAGGCGGCGCTTCTGGGCAACAAGGCCAGCAAGAACTCCAGCGCTTCGATGAGTCGGTTCGCCGCCAAGGACTGCAGGACAGTGTCAAGATGGTGCCGCCACAGCCTCACCATCTGCTGTCGACTTATTATCGGGCCGCTGACGTGTGTCTGGTTCCGAGCCGCTCAGAGTCGTTCGGCCTGGTTGCTCTGGAGGCCGCCGCCTGCGGCGTGCCGGTGGTCGCCTCAGATGTGGGGGGGCTAACTACTTTGGTGGATCACGGTCGCAGCGGATTTCGCGTCGCCGGACATGACTCCTCTGCATACATCAAGGCGGTGAGCGCCATCCTTGACGACCCTCGACTTGCAAGGTCAATGGCTCGTAGAGGTGCCGAGACAGCGGCTCGCTACTCGTGGTCGGCTACAGCGCTGCGTCTGCGCAGGATCTTCGCGGGGTTGTCGTCGCGTGTGCCTCTGGACTGCACAGTCTGAACTGTCTGAAACCCAGAACCGTCGAGCTGAACCGTGGACACCGACACCGTAGGCACAGTCACGAAACCGCCAGGCTCACCTGCTGAAGTTTCTGAGTCTCATGAATCTGCTGAGTCTGCTGGGGCTGATCCCATGACTGGTGCCGCCAAGGTATCCGCAGCGGAACTAGATGTTTGGGAGCAGCAGATCAACGCTTGGCTATTGGCCGCAGCACACGAAAATCCCAGCATTGCCGCAGTTGAACGCGGTCGCAAAGGCGAACGGCGCTGGTATCTGCGTGTCAACGGTGAAGAGAAACAGGCGTGGACTATCTGGTTCACACTCGGACAGCGCACCCTGCGCTATGAAACTCAACTGCTGCCGCCACCAAAAGAGAACGCGGGTCGCTTCTATGAACATTTGCTGCGCCGTAATCGACAGCTCACCGGCATCAAGCTAGAGATCGGCCCCGAAGACGCAATCTTTTTGTCGGGTTCCACACCGGTCGTGCAGCTAACAGTCGCAAAACTAGACGGAATCCTTGGCGAAATGTATGCAGCTACTGAGCTGATCTTCGCTCCAGCAATGCGCATCGGTTACGCATCTGTCTGGCCGCTTCCAATGCCAGAAACGTCAAAGCTCGACTCAGGAAGCTAGGGGACGACCGAAAGGCAGCTTCTCCTGCCATGAGGACAAGAATGCTTCAGCTGCATAACAGGCACCCAGAAAGGCACCGTCGTCACTGCTGCTGAGCGCTTCGTTCATCAGCACTGAAACAGTTTCCGCAATCTCGCCGCGCACCGCATCATCAGCAGCATCAGGGCTGCTCCAAGCAGCGATCGTTGATCCCGCTAAAGCCACAAAATCAGGCACCGCAACAATGTTCTGCCTACGGCACACTGCTAGAGCTTTGGCGGTGTAAGCCAGACGACCCGAAGGCACTAGCGCCAGACATTTCAGTCGCTCAGCCACTCCATGGTTAACGACCCCCATCTTCGACCCGGCAAATACCACATCGGCCGCGATGCTCCACAAAGCACTGGGCTCATCCAGTTCATTGTTACCCGTCAGTTCACTAGCTAACGCCTCAAACACATTGTCGCCAGCGGCAGTCCAGGCCTCGGCCAATGCCGCCGGATTAAAACCCTCTGAAGCTGCCAGCGAACCCTTAGAAGTGCTCAAGCCCACGACACGACCGCCACGCTGAACAATCGCTTCCACCATCGTTAGCCCACCAGCCAGACCACTAGCCGCGAACCCTTCCAAAACCACAGATCGCCCTTCAAGACCGACCGCAGTATCAGCAGCCACCACCGCCGACAAGCCGTCGCACTCCGCCGAAAAAGCTCCCAGACGCGCCGCCGTGCGCGGGTCTGCGTCACGCAGCGACGCTAGGTCGTCGTCGCTGACACCTTTGGCAGCATCAGGCAGATAAGTGCCATCAGCTACCAGCGTCACCGCTTCGGCCACGAAGCCAGCCAGTGCCTCAGTCCGTTGTGCAGCTTCAGCGCTGATACCTGCCGAGGCTCCACTGCGGCGCATTTGTAGCGCCGCGTAAGTGTAGGTCTGTGAGCGTGCCAGATCTTTGGCACCGCCCTGAAGCACTTTGCGAGCCCAACGCACCGGCCCTGATGCCGCTTCGGCACCGTCAAGATCCAACGCCACGAAAGCGTCAACGTCAGCGAACTTGTGCAGCCTCAAATCTGCGCCCTCCTGCCTGCTGAACCTCCTGAACTTCCTGAAAACAAGCCGAACCGCTTCACTAGTTCACATGCCTCACACAAACTCTCGCGCAGCACAACTTCACATGCTTGTTCATGTGCTTCAAGAACTCGGAGATCTCGATGGCTCATGCGTACCTGTCAGCCAGCGGCCCTGTAATGCGCAACGGCAGTTTGCGAGGCCCGCGGATTTGTCCTGTTGACCATGTCACCGAGTCGGGATCAGCTAGTTCAAAGTGAGGAACTCGTGCCATCCATTCCTCAAGCGCCACGGTCAACTCCAAGCGGGCCAGGTTCGAGCCCAGACAGCGATGAATGCCCAGACCGAAAGCAACATGACGGTTGCGTCGCCGGTCAATGATGAACTTGCTGGCATCTTCGAAAGCTTCTGGGTCGCGGTTGGCGGCAGGGAAAGGCAACAGCACCCAGTCGTTAGCTCGCATTGATTGTCCAGCGAACTCAGAGTCTTTGGCTACTAACCGGGCCATCGTCACCGGCGCATAGAAACGCAAGAACTCCTCTACTGCGAAAGGTCTTACCTCTGGGTCGTTGATCCAACGATGACAGTGTTCGGGGTGCTGAGCCAAATGCCACAGCGAAGCACCGATAGCTGACCAAGTGGTGTCCACACCGGCGACTATTAAAAGCGCACAAGTGCCCTGCACATGCTCATGCTCAAGTGGTTGCCCTTCGATGGTGGCGTGAGTCATGTGACTAATCAAATCATCGCATGGTTGCTGCGCTCGCTGCTCAATCAGCTTGTCAAGATAATGATCAATCGAGTCTTCGTAGTCGACTGCCACTCCAATGCTCGGCTCTTCCATGATTTGATGAATAAACACCCGGAACTGTTCGCCGTCTGAGCGGGGTACGCCCAGCATGTCGGCAATGACTCGCACTGGAATGTGTTGTGTGTAACCCAAAGCTGCATCCACAATGTCGCTGCGACCTGCCTCCACGTCGGCGAGCAGTTCATCCAACAGTTCACGACAGGTCTGCCGAGTGGAATCGCGTTTGGCTTCAATTGGCTTGGGCGCAAAAGCTGGCAGCAGGAACTCGCGAGCTATGCGATGAAACGGCGGGTCACTAGTGATCGGAGGAGCGAAACCCACCGGTGCAGGTATTTCAGGTCGGCCGTCGTTCACTACCACACCTTGCGAGCTGAAAATGTCTGTGTCTTTGGCGATAGCGCAAACGTCGGCGTGGCGAACCGGCAACCAAGTGCCGCCGTAGCGGTTGCTGTGCGCTACTGGACACTCTTGACGTAGCTGATCCCAGATTTCGGGGGCGTGTGCGGCGTAATGAGGATCGACATGGTCGAAGTCACTGATCCAGTCGCTCACCGGCTCGCGAGTCGCTGTGTGGTGATGCCCGTAACCGCCTTGACTGCTGGTCGTGTTGCTATTCACAGCAGTGTCTGAGACTTCGGCATCTTCTGGAGCTTGCGTCGTGTTAACAGAAGTATCGGCATGAGCAGCAGTAGCGGAATTAACGGAAGTATCAGAAGTATTTTCACTACCTGTCTGAGCGGCATCAAGGATTTCGCTCGGTGCAGTCATAGTGCTGATGCCACCTCCTAGAGCCGTGGTGTGTTGCTGACCTCTTGACGCTAGCGCAGCCCATGGCCGACACACTAAACGCCCGTCCCTAGCCTGAGCGACTCAGCCTTCGCCGATCAGACGGTCCAGCTTTAGTTCGGGATTGTCGGACTGGAGTCGTGCCAGCCAGTAAGGGCTTTCAAACAAAGCCAGCAGTTCGCCATCATCGCGTGCCGCTACCGTAACGCCGCTCATGGCGCTCAACGCTGCGGCCGAAGCTTCATCGGTGCGCCGTGCTGTAGTCCACGGGGCTGGAGTCAACTCGACAGGCGCACCGAACTCATGGCGAAGCCGATGCTCAGCCACATCAAACTGCAATGGACCCACAGCAGCCAAGATCGGTGAACTCTCCCCGCCTTCAGGTCTACGCAACACTTGCACTACTCCCTCAGCATCAAGTTGACGAACTCCTGAACGAAACTGCTTGGCTTTGGAAGTGTCGCGGCAACGCGCCAAACAGAAACTGCTGGGTGCGAACGCTGGAACTGCTGTCCAGTTGACCGGCTCACCAACGACATGCAGTGCGTCACCTACCCGAAGGTCGGCAGCACCAGTCAGACCGATCACATCACCAGGCCAGGCATCCTCAGCAGTGCTGCGGTCACGTCCGACCACGGTGTGAGCATATTTCGTGGCGAGAGTCTTCTGTGTGCGTGCACAGATGATGGTCATGCCCCGCTCGAAACGGCCTGAGCACACCCTCAAAAAAGCGATTCGGTCACGATGAGCCGGATCAGTGTTGGACTGCACTTTGAATACCACCGCACTGAAACCCGAATCAATCGCCCGAGGGTTGTCTTCAGCGTCAAGACGGGCTGCTGGTGCGGGTGCCATGTCAACGATCGCGTCAAGCAGCAGTTGCACTCCAAAGTTGGTTAGAGCCGAACCGAAAAACACTGGCGACAGCTCGCCAGCTTCGAAACGTTTGATATCAAGTTCGGCAGCGGCTTCGTCTAGAAGCTCAACCGCCTCGCAGGCTTCGCGCCAAGCGGCACCTTCGCTAGCGGCCGCCTGCTCAGCGGGCACTACTTCAGTGTCCGCGATGGTGGCACCGCCCGAAGTGCGCTCGAAACGCACAAAGTCGCCGCTGCTTCGGTCGATCACGCCACTGAACTTTGCGGCATCACCCACAGGCCAGCAGATCGGCACAGGGTCAAGCACAAGCTGATCTTCGATCTCGTCAAGCAACTCAAGTGGATCACGAGCCGGGCGATCCCACTTGTTGATGAAAGTCACGATCGGGATCTCACGATTGCGGCACACCTCAAACAGTTTGCGGGTTTGAGCTTCGATGCCCTTAGCACCGTCAAGCACCATCACCGCTGCATCCACTGCCGACAGCACTCGATAAGTGTCCTCAGAGAAATCCCCGTGTCCGGGAGTGTCAAGCAGGTTAAGCACCCGGTCGCGATAGCTGAACTGCATTACCGCTGAGGTCACCGAAATACCGCGACGGCGTTCGAGTTCCATCCAGTCCGAAGCGGTCGCACGGCGGTCGCCTTTGGCTTTCACTGCTCCTGCTCCAGCGGTGAGAGCCCCACCGTAGAGCAGAAACTTCTCGGTGAGAGTGGTCTTGCCAGCATCAGGATGCGAGATAATGGCGAAAGTGCGTCGCCGGGCTGCTTGCTGGACTATCTCGCCGGAGGTCACTGCGCTCAGGCTTGACGCTTGGCAATGAACTGTGCTGTGGCAGCCAGAGTCTCCTTGACGGCGGGCACCTCGGGCAGAGCCTCCAAAGCATCCAACGCTTGCTGCAACAACTTCGAGATCTCGTCGTTTACCTGATCCGCGGCACCGGTATCAACCAGCACCTGCTGAACTTGAGCAACCGCTTCATCATCCAGTTCTGAGCCGACCGCATCCAACAACTGAAGCTGCGCGGCGTTTGCCGCATCCCGCGCCACAGCCAGCAGCAGAGTCGGTTTACCTTCGCGCAAGTCATCTCCCACCGGCTTGCCAGTCGCGGCGGGGTCCCCGAAAGCACCGAGCATGTCGTCTTGTAGCTGGAAAGCCAGGCCTACCGGCAAGCCGTGACGCTGCAAGGGCTCCGCAAGTTCGGGGGCACCTGCCAGAGCAGCACCCAGCTGAAGAGGTCGCACAATCGTGTAGCGAGCCGTTTTGTGCTCAATGATCCTGCGAGCGCCGTCTGCGGTCGGACGACCCTGCGCCGAGCCGACCATGTCCAAGTATTGCCCCATGTTCAATTCGGTGCGGAGTTCGTTCCACACCGCCCGTGTGGCTGTAGTCACTTCGCCTAAGGTTCGATCAGCGAGCACTATGGCCATATCACCCACCAGCACAGCCGCTGCTTCCCCGAAGCGCCGATTTTCGCCATGCCAGCCTCGCTGATGATGCCGCTGCGTGAACTTGCGCCACACGGTTGGCTCCCCTCGCCTCGTGGTTGAGCCATCCATCACGTCGTCGTGCGCCAAAGCGAAAGCATGCAAGATCTCTAAGGCACAACCGGCATCAAGAGCGCCATCACCACCAGCGTTATTGCGGTCGCCGTCACTGCTGCCCCTGCCGTCAGTGCTGCCGTTGTCGCCCCTACCACTAGTGCGGCTATGGGCTCTGCCGAGGCACCAGCCCCAATGGCAGTATGCGGGGCGGATGCGCTTGCCGCCGCTTAAGATCATGTCAGCTAGGTCGCCTAGCGGTTCGTCAAGGCTCGGATCCAAAGCAGACCATTGCTGGCGCTCTGCTGACAGGATCACCTTGAGACGGGCTTCGCAGCGTGCCGCGATTTCAGTTAGTTCATCGGGAGGCAGGGCTATCCCAGAGTCTGTGGTCACTGCGTGTCCTTGTCCAGCGCTGCCACGACCCGCTCTACCTGAATGCCAGCGCGAGTGATCCGCCGTCGGCAGATTTCGATGAGGTTGGCGGCCCGTTCGACTCGGCCAGCCAACAGATCAACGTCGGGGTTTTCGCCTTCGAGTTCTTCCAGTATTTCTTCGAGTTCAGCCATCGCTTCGGCGTAGCCAGGCTCATCAGCGACAGCGTTCTTGGCATCTTTGTCAAGGTTGGCAGTGCCAGATTCAGAGCTGTTCATCAGGTTGGATAGTACTCGCAATGGTGCCGTCTGCTAGATGAGTGACGATGCTGTCACCGACAGCGACTTCAGAGGCCGAACGAATCAGGGTTCCATCGCTGCGGCGAGTCAGCGACCATCCCCGCCGCAGTATCAACATCGGGTCCAGGGCACGCACTCGAGTGTTAACTGCTTCAAGATGCCGTTGAGCATGACGAATCTCGTGACGGCCAGTTGCTGCCAGCCGAGTTGCCGCAGCAGTGAGTCGATCCGCTTCTTGTCGCTCAATTCTGGGGCCTGCTGCAACAAGCCGCCGGGCAGTGTCCTCTAATCGACCTTCGGCGCGCTGTGCAGCCGACTTCGACTGGCGGACTGCACGCTCAGCAGCGCGCTCGAGCCGGAACTCGGCTCGACCTCCTGCGGTTTGGGCGGCTAAAGCCGCGGCTGCGGCAATGTTGTCACAGCGATGCTCGGCGCTGTGCAAGCAGCTGCGCCCATTTTCGGCTATCGACTTTCCCAAATCGCATAGCTTGACTAACCAGTCATCAAGTAACTCTGTGATCGCCTCCGCTGCGGCCGTTGGGGTGGAGCAGGCTGTGTGGGCTGTTGCGTCGGCCACGCTGCGATCTGTTTCGTGGCCTATCCCTGTGAAAACCGGACATCGGCATCCAACAATGGCGTGAGCCACCAGTTCGTGGTCAAAAGCAACAAGGTCAGTGCGGCTGCCGCCTCCGCGTGCCAGCACCACTACATCGACCTGAGCACTAACAGCACCAATGGCTGATGCGATTGATTGCGGTGCCTCAGGGCCCTGCACCGGCGTGTCAACCTCAAACACTTCAAAGGCGTATCCGCTAGCTGCCCACACTCGCAAAATGTCGGAGTGGGCGGCGCTACCCAGAGAAGTCACTAGCCCCACCCGCAAAGGCACTGCCGCAACCGCTGTATCGGCGTTGCGGTGCAGCAGTCCTTTGTCGGCTAGATCACGCAGCAGCGCCTCACGTTGCGCTGCGATCGAACCCAGTGTGTAGGCCGGATCGATTGCGGTCATCCGTAGTTGTAGTTGGCCTCGCGGCGCAAAAAAGTCAAGCATGCCGCTGATGCGCACGGTGACCCCGTTGTCCATGCGGATGGTGTTGCCGTGTCGTTTGATTGCCTGATTGACCCGTTCCTTGTCGGAGCGGAACAGCACCACGCTCAGCATCGCTAGCGGCGGTGTGCCTGCCGCTGTTGTCTCTGCTGTCTCTGCACGTTCGATTAGATCGAAGTAGACGTGACCGCTGCGGGCTCGGCTGATGCCGTTGATCTCTCCAGCTACCCACACGCCGCTAGGAAAGGAAACCTCCAGCGACTGACGCAAACTCGCTGCAAGACCGCTTACAGTGAAGGTTCGATCTGCGCTAGTCATTGCAGTTGAGCTTACGACTGAGCCCACGACCAGCGATAGCGGCGCTAGCGTTACCGACGTGGAGCGCAGCGCCTCAGCGGCTCTGAAGACTGACCACTACGAAATCACGATGGTGGCTTCGGCCCTTCAGTCTGGGATTGCCGAGCACCGCGCCGTGTTCGAAGCTTTCACTCGGCGTCTGCCGCCGGGTCGCGCTTACGGCGTGGTGGCAGGCACCGACCGGGTGATCAACGCCATTGAGCATTTTCGCTTCGATGAAGAAGCCGTTGCATATCTGGTTGACGCGGGTGTCGTATCGGATCCTGATGTGGGGGACTGGTTGCGTTCGTATCGCTTCGGCGGCGACATCACCGGCTACTGCGACGGCGAGTTGTTCTTTCCGTATTCGCCGGTGCTCACAGTTGAGGGCGGCTTCGCGGAATGCGTTGTGTTGGAGACGGTCATCTTGTCGATCCTCAACTACGACTGTGCGGTGGCCTCAGCCGCGGCGCGTGTGCGTGACGTGGCCTCCAATCGCATGCTGGTGGAGGGAGGCAGCCGCCGCGCTGACCCCGACGCAGCTGTAGCCGCGGCTCGCGCTGCTCACATCGGTGGCTTCGACACTACCTCCAACCTTGAGGCCGGACGCCGTTACAGCATCCCCACCGGTGGCACCACCGCGCACGCCTTCGTATTGGCGCACGATGATGAGTCAGCGGCTTTCACTGCTCAACGCGACGCTCTCGGCAGCGATTCCACTTATCTGGTTGACACTTTCGACGTGCTCGAAGGTATACGACGAGCTGTAAAAGTGGTAGGCCCGCAGATCGGTGCGATACGAATCGACAGCGGCAACCTGCTGGCTTCCAGCATTCGTGCCAGGGCTCTGCTTGACTCGCTGGGAGCGACCGACTGTCGCATCGTGGCTTCTGGCGATCTGGACGAGTTCCGGGTTGCCGAACTTGAAGAGGCTGCGGCTCCGATAGATGCCTACCTGGTGGGCACCAGCCTTGTGACCGGCTCAGGGCATCCCACCGCCTCGGTGGTTTACAAGCTGGTTGCTATTGCTGATGTCGGCGGGAAGGACGCGCCGTTGCGGGCTGTGGGCAAACTGTCGCCTGGCAAAGTCACTGTGGGAGGCCGCAAGCAGGTGCATCGCAGTATCGACTCAGCGGGGTTCTGGGAGGCGGAGGTGCTTTCGCCTGCGGGCAGCGTCGGCCCGAGCGATGCTCACAATCCGCAGGTGCTGCTGATGGCTGGCGGCGAGCGGGCCTGGCAGAATGATCCCACTGTGGCACGACAGCGCTGCACTGAGCGTCGCCAGAGACTGCCCGATGAGGACCGTGTGCCGCATCCGCGACGCTCGCCAGCTATTCCCACTGAATGGGTGGGTATGGAGTCACCAGCCGAGACTGGATCCTCTAGCGGCACCGAGGACCACCACCGGTCAGCCGCAATGTTGGCTGACCAAGCGGATCAATCCGATCAATCAGACCAATCAGATCAAGCGGATCAAAGTGAAGGAGCTGACACCATGCGCGCTAACCCCCTGCGCAAAGCGTTGCTAATCGTGGATGTGCAAAACGACTTCTGTGAGGGAGGATCTTTGGCGGTAGCCGGAGGACACGCTGTTGCCGAGTCGATCTCTGATCTGGTCGGCCTCAACAGAGCCGAAGGCCGTTACGACTATGTGATCGCATCAAAAGATTGGCATATCGATCCTGGCGAACATTTTGCTGCCAACGGCGACACTCCCGACTTCGATAAATCCTGGCCGGTGCATTGCAAGGCCGACACGCAAGGCGCAGCGTTCTCGCCGAAACTACAAGTGGCTTTGGATGAGGTGTTTCTCAAAGGGCATTACAGCGGTGGCTACAGCAGTTTCGAGGGAGTCGCCGCTTCTGGTGAGGATGTGAGCTTGCGCGACTGGCTAAACGAGCGCCGCGTCACTTCGGTTGATGTAGCGGGCATCGCCACAGATCACTGTGTGCGAGCCACTGCCCTAGATGCTGCTGAGGCAGGGTTCTTGACATCTGTGCTGATCTCACACTGCGTTGGTGTTGCCAAAGATTCGACTGTGGCTGCCGTTGAAGAGCTGGCTGCGGCGGGTGTCGCTATTGTCGATTAAGACGACAAGACAACTAAGACGACTCAGGCGAATAAGTTAGACGAATAAGAGTGTGCGCTGAGTTTCAGTGAGGTCTCAGCATTGAGTCAGTCGGGCAGCTCCAAACGGCAGGTCAGGCAACTGGCTGAGGCACTACCCGCAGATAAGGCAACGGTGACTCCCAGCCGTCTGGATACTTCTCGGCGGCTGCCTCGTTGGAGACCGCCGGGACGATAATCACGTCTTCGCCCTGCTTCCAGTTGGCCGGTGTCGCTACCTGCTCTTTGGAGGTGAGTTGAACCGAGTCAAGCAGCCTCAGAATCTCAGCAAAGTTGCGACCGGTGGTCATCGGATAGGTGAGGGTGGCTTTGATCTTCTTGTCGGGGCCGATGATGAACACCGACCTTGCGGTGGCGTTATCGGCTGCGGTGCGTCCCTGCGATGTGTCGCCAGCATCGGCTGGGAGCATGTCATAGAGCTTCACTACGTTGAGTTCGGGGTCACCGATCAGCGGATAGTTGACGGTGTTGCCGGTGGCTTTCTTGATGTCTGCCGCCCAGCCGGAGTGGTCGCTCACCCCGTCGACGCTGATGCCGATGATCTTGCAGTTGCGGTCGGCGAACTCTGACTTCAAGCCAGCCACGGCACCCAGTTCAGTGGTGCAGACCGGGGTGAAGTCCTTCGGGTGCGAGAACAGCAGCGCCCACCCTTCACCGATCCACTCGTGGAAGCTGATAGTTCCCTCAGTGGTGTCGGCAGTGAAATCCGGAGCAGTGTCGTTAATGCGAAGTGTCATGCTCGTTTCTCTCCATTAGCTAGTCCAATAGCAGTAGATGCAGCACCCTAGCGGCTCTTACCGACTATTCCGACCTGATTAGTCAGGATTACAGGATTACCCTCAACTGCTAGTTCAAATGTGAGGTCAAGGGCAGCGAAGGGGGTGGGCGAGGCGCGGAGAGTATGGGATTTGAACCCATGGTGACCCGGAGGCCACAACGGCTTTCGAGGCCGCCCCATTCGTCCGCTCTGGCAACTCTCCACTCAAGAGGTTAGCCGTCAACCTCGCTAACCGACTTGGGGCGTTTAGCGGGCGTTACGAATTCTTGCGGACTGCTCAGTCGGTTCGGTCTGTTGGGTCGGCTTGTTTGGTGCTGCTGGCACTGCGCAATGTTTCAAAGAACTTCCGCAGCAACTCAGCGCACTCTTTGGCTCGCACGCCGTGATCCACCTTGAAGTTGTGATTGAGCCGAGGGTCGGCACCAAGGTTGTATAGCGATCCGAGAGCGCCAGCTTTGGGGTCTGTAGCGCCGTAGATGACCCGCGCTACTCGCGCTTGTACTAGCGCTCCTGCGCACATCGGACAAGGCTCCAATGTGACCGCCACTGTGGCCCCGTCTAATCGCCAGTCGTTCAGCTTGACCGCAGCGTCACGCAAGGCGAGCATTTCGGCGTGGGCGGTCGGGTCGTTGGCGTGCTCGCGTTCGTTGTGGCGACTAGCAACCACCGTGTTGTTGTGCCAAACCACTGCTCCCACGGGCACATCGCCGGTTTGGGGTGCTAGCCGGGCCTCTGCCAGCGCCAGATCCATGAGTTCATCGTCAGTCATTGGCTCTGAGCCTGCCATGACTCTAAGCCTGTCATTGACTCTGAGCCTGCCGCGGGACTGCGCTGTTCATGATTTCAGCCTGCCGTGGGCTGGTGTTCACGGATCAATGTTGGTTGACACCAACTCAGTCATTGCCGCCGCCGCGGCTGCGGTCAACGGTCCGTCGATCACCGGTAGTTCAGTGTCGTTGATGCGTCCGATCGACTGCACCAGACGCGTCGACGATGCCAAGAACGCCTCTGGCACTCTCGACAAGTCCTGCGCCAGAAGATGCGTCTCGGTCACAGCCATTTGTTCCATTATCAGCTCACGGGTTACGCCAGCAAGACAGCCCGTGTCCAGCGGAGGCGTGTGCAAGCGCTCACCGTCCGTCCAGAAAATGTTGGATCCAGTGCCTTCAGATACTCGGCCCTGAGTGTCGGCGAAGATCGCTTCGGTGGCACCGCTGCGGCGGGCCATGTCCAACGCCAGCACGTTCTCGGCGTAAGAGGTGGTCTTAATGCCGGTCATGGCACCGCGCTCGTTGCGTGCGAAGGGCACCACCGCCACGGCTGTGCCTTTCGCGTAAACGGTGGGCTTATTGCCAGCAATCACGATCACTGATCCCGTGCCTCCGCCTCGCTGCGAACCCACAATGCCACCGCCACTGGTGACAGTGATCCGCACTATCCCACTATCTGGAGCACGCAGCAAGCACTGGGCTACAGCGTCACGCAGGTTCTCGTCGCTCCACGGACAATCCAGCCGGAGTGCCGCAGCTGAGCGCCGCAGCCGATTGAGATGGCGTTGCATAGCGAAAGCGACGGACACTGTGTTGTTGTTGTTGGTGGTGGTGGTGGTGCGAGTGTTGCTGCCGGGTATCACCAGCAGGGTCTCGAACACGCCGTCACCAACGATCACGCCATGGTCGTCCACATGCAACTGCGGTTTGCTGGGGTCAACCATTTGCCCGTTCAGCCACACGGCGTTTGCGCTCACATGCCTGAAACTAGCGCCGGTTGTGTACTGCGGCGCTACCCTGACTGCGATGCGTTCTTGGTTGCGACGACACTGGCGTTGGGCGCTGCCCGCTGGAGTTGCACTGGCCGCGTTCGGGGCATGGCTGGTGTTCGGCTTCTTCGCGTTTCAAACATATTTTCAAGATGACGAAGTAGACGAAGCGCTGCCGTTCTTTACAGCGAGTCCAGCACCTTCGGGCATGGCAGGAGATGAAACAACCCAGGAGTTGGCCGATGCCATGAACGAGGCAATGGCGGACGACAACATGCCCATGATCCAAGAAGTTGACGAGCCCATGCCAGAAATGCCTGCTGCTCAACCAGAGCCGGAAGTTGCTGCTTCCGGTGATGCGGTTTCTGGTGACTCTGACGGCACAGAGACAGCATCAGTTCTTGATCCTGGGTCTGAGTCTGAACCTGAGTCTGAGGCTGCTACCCCTGAGCCTGCTAGCTCTGAACCTGTAGAGCCTGTGGAGCCTTCAGAGCCTGTGGCCGCCGAAAACGAACCTGCTGTAACCGAGCCGGTTGCAACTGAACCGGTTGTAACTGAGCCTCCGCAGCCGCAGATCATCGTGGAGGCTTCGGGGTCGTTCATTGACCGATCGCATCCAACCGAGGGGTCTGCTCAAGTGCTCGGAGACGGCAGCGGCCAACGCTTCCTGCGTTTTGAAGATTTTCGCACCGACAACGGCCCCGACCTCAATGTCTATTTGTCGACCGCACCGCCAGATGCTTCGGCTGGACAGTTCGACGATGATTTCATTGACCTCGGCGATCTCAAGGGCAATGTCGGTTCGCAGAACTACGAGATCCCGATTGATGTTGACCTTGACCACTATTCCACGGTGGCTATCTGGTGTGTCCGCTTCGGCGTTGTCTTCGGAGTAGCTGACCTCACTTAATCCCTCTCCCCCTACCCTTTTCTCTCCCTCCCCCTCCTCTCTCTCCCCCCAACAGATGCAGCCCTGTCCGCCTTCTCGGCTCTGCTGGCCAACCCCCTTTTTTGGCCCATACCTTTTCCCGCTTCCGCTGCGACTCTGAAGCCAGAAAGAATGCAGTTATGGCTCGTGGCTTCGGGATGGCTGAGATAGTCCAGTTCAGACAGTCCAGTTCAGACTGTCCAGGTCAGTGTGGTGAAGGCACCCATGCCATCAGGATCAGTCAGTGCTTCGGCTTCTTTGATCCGGCTGCGGGCTGTGAGCGCTTCTAAGTCCCCGGCTGCGGCTCTTTGGCTCCACACGATTCGACCTTCTTCTACTAGGTCTTCAATTCCGTGTCTGTGCAAAAACTCAGCTTGACTACAAAGCGCTGCTGCGTAGTCGACTTGCATTTGGTCAAAAGCCACATCGGAGGTGATGTCACATGATCCCGGATCATGCAGCCACGATGCGTTGTCTTGATGGTGGCGATGGGTTCGCAGCCAACCGAGGTCTCTGTCCCAGTTCTCGGGGGAACTCGCGCTAGTTGAGGTAAGCGACCGGCGGGCTAGTTCTTCGGTGGTTGCTCCGTAGTCGAAGACGACGATACGGCCCGCTCCGAGCAGGCGATGTGCATCTTGCACCCAACGCTGCGCTATTTGCTGGATCGGGATTATGGCACCATCTTCCGCCTCGAAGTGTGGCAGGTTGATGAGCAGTTCTTCGGTTGCTGTGGTCGCTGTCAGTGCGAAGCGGTCTGTTTGGTCGCTGGCGGTCACTCTCAGTTCTTCCCAGTCGTGGGAGCCTCGCTGGACTATGTCGAATGGCAGGTTGTCAAGTAGTTCGTTCGCTAGCACTACACCTTTGAGTCCTTTGGGCACTCCTCGGGGTAGCACATCCGACACGGCCGACGCACTAACAACCTGCGGATGTTTCGGATGCAGCGCTCGCTGTGGGGTTGATAGTTCCACAAGCACCAACTGAAGCGCTCCGGTGGTTAGGCAGGTGGGCTCAGCTGCCAGCAGCGAGCGTGCCAGAGTGCCCGGCCCGGCACCCCAGTCAATCACCGTGAACGGGTTTGGTTCACCCAGTTCGATCCACCAAGAGTCAAGTGCTCGTGCTAGCACCGCTCCGAACAGCGTCCCCAGTTCAGGTGAGGTCACGAAATGTCCGACGGCACCTCCCGCACGACCACCTTTAGGCCGCATGTAGAAACCGTCGGCAGAGTCATACAAACAGGCCTGCACATACTCCGACACCGGCATCGGCCCATGCTCATTGATATGTTCAAGCAGTCTCTGCGCCAGCGCTCCACTGCACGGCTCAACGCTTGCATCAGACTTTAGCTGTAGAGACGAAAGCGGTTCTCTCACACCCCAAATCTAAAGGTCAAAAATCATCAAGATGCCAGACGGCTCAGATAAAACTTCCATAGAAACCTGAGGTTACAGCATCGCGTCGCGGAAAATCAGAGTAGTTAATTCTGCGAAACTTTGCTCCATAGTCCGACTTCCATAGATTCCTTGATTTCGGTCAGGTAAGGGAACGATTCGATCTGAGTTACTTGTGGTAAATCGCGCAGAGCATCAAGCGTTTCAGCAAGATCGCGAAGGTCACGATAGCAAACCTCTACTACAATATCGAAAGCGCCAAGAACAGAGGCAACCAAAGCGGCTGGCTTTTGCTGGACAATGTGTTGTGCAATCATTTCGACTGGACCTTCGACACTTATTCCTACGGCCGCATAACCCGCCAGTCCAAGCAGCCTTGGAGCAACCATCACTTGAATGGTCAAGGCTCCTGTCTCTTGGAGGTGCCGCACTCGTTGGCGGGCCGTGCCCGGCGATACATACACCTGTCGTGCGATGTCAGCATAGGTAGCGCGTCCATCAACTACAAGGATCTTGATGATGCCCATGTCAATATCATCGACATGATACGATGGACAAATATTATTTTTCACAGCACCGCTGTGGAATGTTGACCAGTCATGTTTATAGTACGACTCCACTATCGCTAACCGCATACTGGCTGATTTCAGCTCAAGGCGTGAATCTCCCATGACTCGTTTCAGATGGTGCGTGTCGCTACAGCGAAGTTCTGCGAACACTCCAGCGCTGCCACCCACGACCACAACAAAGGCCGTCTCAAGGTGTCCACTCAACAGCTCCGCCGCCTGCAGAGCGCTTCCACCAACTCCAACGAGCACGAACGCAAACACACCGCAACCCAATATTGCTGGGTTGATTCGACCCACTATCTTTATGCCATTGGACTCCCTTAGCCGACGTACCTTCGCTTGAGCAGCGGCATCCGAGATTCCGACGCGACGAGCAAGATCTGAGTAGCTGCACCGAGGGCTTTCCACAAGGGCGCTAATGACTGCAAGGTCAACGTCGTCGCCAGTAATTCTGTCGGTCAAGGCATTCATCTTAGCAAACGCAACTCAGGGTTACCAAGACGACCCACTCATCGGCAACAGCAACGAAGGAGGCGAGTCTGAAAATAATAAGGATTCCGTGCTTGAAGTCGCAATAAAGAGAGGAATTATCGATTCGAGTATATCAAGAGCAAGCAAATCTTCTTTTATCGAGTTCAGTGCAACCGAATCATCAGCCACACAGACGGCGAAACCTCAATCGAGTGTTGAAAACCAATCTGCTGTGTGCTTTACTTCAAGTGCATACCTCAACCAGATCAGCGACTGGAGCAATCGATGATCACATCACATAATCAATTTAGTTCTGGATATCGACTCAACTCGATCAGAATAATTGTTACCATAGCGGTGATATGCGCGGTCTTGACTGCGACAATTATTGCCACAGCCGAGACCACAGCAGCAGCCAACCCATCTAGTTCAACGTTGCTCCGAGCCGATGCTAGTGGATTGCACCAGGCTGTTAACAATCGACGTGCTACTGTTGCTGCCGCATGCAGTCTCGCTGCCACATTCTATGTCAAGTCCAGAACACCCGTACTTGAAGGGTCATCAGTAAAAACTCCGGGTTCAGTAACCCAAGTGCCAAATTGGTACTGCTTAGTAGAGCAGATATGGGTAACTGGACAAACGAAAGTCTGCGGATTTTGGGGCTGTGATTGGCATACTAAGGCCACCAACTCACACAGTGGTCGAACCGCAAGCTGGTCTGCGACTGCAACTCAGAACTGTCGCAGTGGCACTCATCGCTATCGCACTCGTTCTGGAATTTCATATCGACATGTATCAGGATTAGTAGGAATCATACCAACCAACACTATAGAGCACAAATGGGTTGAGAGCACAGTCCAACCGGAATTTACCTGCACATGATCACAAGACTGAGTCTCCCTATACGTTATAATAGTTCGCCTCTGAAAGGATAACTTATGACTCCACAAAAATTATCTAACACATACATTCATGGCAGAGTTAGGCTATTGAAGCGATTGGGAGTTAGTATTACATTTTTGATCGTAATGTCGGTATGGATTGCGACAAATGTCGCCTCGCAAGAGGGTGTCCATATCAGCGATGAGTATCTTAACTCTCATGAACTAGATCCCATAGTCGTTGCTCTCGGAGCAACAACATCCGCCACCGCAAATACCATCTACCGATTGCACTCCGCAGCCGAAGACGAACTCGCGTCTACTGCAGAAAGCCATCTCTCAAGTAGTCACAATCTCATCACCAGCGCTGAGCTAGCTGAGAATAAGACTGATAATACTCGCACAGCAACGCTCACTAAAGCGAAGAACGTTGTCACAACTCGCCGCGCACTCGAGTCGGCAGTAGAAACTCTGTATGCAGAGTTGAGCAAAACCCCCCAGGCTCAAGAGATTGCACGTCAATGGCAAAAATGCATGGCGCGTTTAGGCTTCACCTATAGCGACCCCACGCAAATTGAAGAGGATTTGATGCATCTTCAGTCTGGCCGCCAGAATGGCGCTATTGATGAGATTCTAACAGCACGAGACAGATGTTTGAAAGCCGTCGACAGTGCCACGGATCAGCTAGTTCTTCAGCAGATCCCAAACTGGACGCAACAGAATTCTACTCAACTATCAGCCTACCGCGATGCCCTAGATGTATATGCAAAAAAGTAGCTCACAGCTTTGGGTATCTCGGTTCATAGTAGGGTGCCTGGCAGTGTCAGTGCTGACTGGATGCTCCAGATCAGAGACCATATGTGAAATTTCAGCCAACTCTACTGACACACCCATTGAGATTAGGCGAAAGGGATCACACGCAGTCGAACTGGTAGAACAAACCAGCTATGGCAATCGAACTATTTATGCAACGACAGATCAGAAGAGATCAACATACTTTGGCGCTGGAATCAACGACAACGAGGCTATATTTGGATGGTTTGATCCCAATAATCCAGAAACGATGCAATATCCTGAATGGCTTCACGCCTCTGATCGAGAGCCGATAGAGCCTACACTGTGCTTAGATGGGCGGCAAGTTTTCTCGGTGATTGTCGCCAATAATAGCGTGATATTAGTACAACAATCAGGAGAAACTGTTCTGGAGATGCCCCCGGTGGGCGGCATCATGGGGCACATCTCAATGATTGATGAATAGCCAACACGCAACTCAAGGAAGCCACTTGGAGTTCGTCAACAGCTACCTAACCTTGACAGCAGTGAATTACTGGGCACATGTTGCGAACTGGCGCTACAAGACTACTGTACCACTAGATACCTTATTCTTCATTTATTTGAATTGTGTTGTCTACTTTCTGTAGGAGAGATTCAATGTCGATGCTGGCAGATGAGTTTGATCCAAGATCGTCCACTCTGCCGACCACAGAAGTAAGCCTGTCATCACTCGGAATATCTGCCCACTCGCGGTGACTTGATATTGTGTCCCTGAGGTAATCAGAGTCATTCGACAGCGCAAACCCAGACTCTCCGTCCTCGCTGATAAAGATGATTGCAACCGTTCCAGCTAGCACATCTGTCGCGCAGTAGAAGCCGCGAATGGTCCCAATCTCAGCTGCCACGTCAACTGGCAACTGATCGGCTAATCCACGATCACGCAGCAACGATCCCATTCCGTTGCCTGCGATGCGTGAGAGACCACCGCATAATGATGGCTCAGTGTCCGCCAACAACTGCGCTTTAAGCTCCTCGTCTAGCTGATCCGACTGATCAGCTTCATCGGATGAGTCCAGCGATGGTGATGCGTCCTCAATGGTCTGACCTACTTGCCCAATAGCTCCAGTACTAGGGCCAGCACCACCGTCTTCAGCTTGGACACTAATCCAGATAGACGCAATCCCAACTGCCAAGACGGCGAGGCACAGCATCATGATCAGTTGTGGGAACCTTCCCACGGCCTTCATTCTCTGCCACATAGCTTTGCACCTTCCAGTTGTGATGGATCCCAATGAGTGATCTAGGCGCATCATAACCTGCCTCAAGACCACCCTGCAAATGCCTACTGCTCGTCATGGCCTCTCCAAACAATCCAAATCTGTATTCCGGGAGACATTTTTAAGTAAATCCTCAACCGCTAGGAACAAGCGGCAGCGAAACCATCGAATAACTGCCAACTAGCCTTGCGAAAGATTATTTTTTGAATCCGCTTACGTGTCTCTCCACATTCGAGGTGGATTTAGGCGGTTGCACAGCATCCATATGGTCTTGCCTGTGTATAGAACTGCACTCGTTCAGTGGCTGGTGAAACAGCGACTAATGCCAGCGTATTTGCATAGGTACTGATCTCGCGACGATGCGCAGATTTGCTGCAGGTAACACGGCGGACTCCACCGGTGGTTGCGAATGATCGGCCATGATGGTCGGTCACACCACAAGCAACCATCCGGTGGAGGTTCTTATTATGGCGGCAAGGCTGAGTTTTGACGAACGCGCTCGGATTGAAGCGTTGCTGACGGTGGGGGTTGGTGCTCAACAGATCGCACAGCAGCTGGGTCGGGCTGTTTCAACGATTTATCGAGAACTGAAACGCAACCATTACGATAACGGTGGTTATAACGCGTTAGTGGCGCAGCATCTCACGGATCAGAGCGCACAGCGACCCAAGCAACCCAAACTCGCTGCTGATCGTGAACTAGCCGAGATGGTGAATGAACGTCAGATGATGCGCTGGTCACCGCACGCGATTAGTGCTGATCTGCGCGCTGCGGGTCATCGGGTTTGTGCAGAGACGATCTACGCAGCCTGCTATGACCGCACCGGCCAGCGGGGACTGCCCAAAGAGTCTTGGCGACTGCTCCCGAGACGCTGCCGCAAACGCAAACCCCGCAACCGTACCGCACGAAAACCCAATGCTTTAGGTGATTACAAACCGATCACCCATCGACCCGCAACCGTCGAAGAACGCCGTGAGGCTGGCCACTGGGAAGGTGACCTGATAATCGGTGCCAACAACGCCAGCGCTGTAGTCACGCTCGTTGAACGCGTCAGCCGCCAAAGCCGTGCTCGCCGCGTTACCGCACGGTCACACCGCCAAACGCACCGCCGCAGCAGTCATCGCAGCACTATCACGACAACCAGCGCATCTCGTCAAAACTCTCACCTGGGACCAAGGCACAGAAATGGCGTGCTGGGCTGACATCGAACAAGCCCTAGGTATTGACATCTACTTCTGCGAACCGCGTTCACCATGGCAACGCGCCAGCAACGAACAAACCAACGCACTACTCAGACGCTGGCTACCCAAAAGCACAAACCTCAACATCAACCCAGCCCACCTCGCCATCATCGAAGACAACCTCAACCACATGCCCCGCAAACTCCACAACTGGCAATCAGCCCACAACACCTACACTGCACTAATTCGCAACCACCACTAGAGTTTGCGCACCGTCACGACTGTGAGCATCGTTGAACTCGATGCATTTGTCGTCGGCACCGTATGCACGATGGCATACACAATGGCAGACGGACGGCGGCTTCGCTTTGACTTGTTTCGAGTGCTACCAGAGTTTGGCTGGGGATGGGTTTGTGGGGCTGGGGCTGGCTCGGATTGTTGTGTTGTGCGTTCTGGTTGGGGATCGCCCGCGGCGAGTTAGTGATCTGCTGGCTGTTTTGTCTCGGCCCGGGCTTCTGGCTCGGGAGGGTTCTGGTGCTGGTCAGGGTGGCCAATCATCGGCATGGGCTGTCCCGTAACGGGGCTCGTTGGTATGTTGCGGTGGGTGCAGGGTTTGGCTGCCGTCTGCGTGTTCGTGGATTTGCCAGTTGTCGTGATGGATTCTGTGGTGACAGTTCCAGCACACCATGATCAGATTGTCGAGACTGGTGGCTCCGCCTTGTGAATATGGGGTGATGTGATGCGCTTGACACATACTCGGTGCTGCCCCGCAGTGGAAGCAGCCTGCGTAGGTAGCGATCAGGGCTTGCCACTGTGTTTCGCTGACCGTGCGCCGCGACCGGGTGCGCCACAAAGCGTCTCCATTGCGGTCATAAACCAATCCAGCGAGCCGTGAGTTGCAGGTAAGTTCTTCTACTATCGCCGGTGGCAGCCGTGACCCGTCTGAGAGTTCATAGATAAGGTCTCGAGTGCTGTCATCCACACGAGCCAAAACATTGATATCTGTGAGCCATCGACCACTTATGTCTCCAGAGTGAGCGCCTGCATCGTCGTTGCTGTCTGTTGAGTAGTCGGCATCTTTATCGCAGACGCAGTCGCCGCTTATATCGGCTACGTCTGCACTGCTACAAGTGTGGAGGTCTGCATTATCAAATAACCCGTCAGCACTACTGTTTGTGTTGGCTTCTCTTGCACTGTCGTGACTCCCAGCGGATGTTCGTTTGGTGATGCGTCTAGGGCTGGCTTTAGCGATGCCAGCGTGTGCATGACCAGTTTGGGTTATGTGATGCTGTAGTGCGTCAGCCATGCATTGCGGGAACTCGCGTCGCTGACTTTCAGGGAGTTGCTTATCAGCATTGAGTAACCGAGCAGCAGTTTGGCGTAGTCGGTTATGCAAACGCTGCCCAGTGATTTTGTCGAACTCGCCGTGCAAGCCAATCATGCCCTCGGGCGTGTCATAGAACTTCAGATAACGCTTAGCACGTTGTTGAGCGTGCTGCGAAACACCGTTGTCGGCTTGTTGAGCGGCGATCCAGCGGTTGGCTGCGGTGCCGAATTGTTCAGGCCGCATCGACTGTGCGTCTTTCAACAGATTGTTAGCAGCGGCTACAGCATCTGAACCGGTTCGTTTGATGGCTTCAGCAAGACGACGAGCGTTGGCTTGAGGCACCTCTCCAGATTGCAGCGCCTCATACAGTTCGGGTACGGCGCGTACGGCTTGAGCGGTGGTAACAAGGTCGCGGGCATCGCGTTGCGCCAACCCGGCAGCCGAAGCCAGCACTTCAGCGCCTCCATCGCCGTGTCGTTCGCGTCGTGCGATCTGCTCTGCGGCTGTGGTTTGCACAGAGGTGATCGCTGCGGCCACGGATCGGGTGACTCGCAGCACTTCACGCAACTCATCACAGGGCGCGGCACCGGTATTGACAGCAACAAGCAGTTCACTGGCTGCCGCTTCGGCTCGTTTAGCGATCTGAGTAATCATGAACAGCAGTATAGATAAGGGGTATGACAAAGCATCTTCAAAACACAGTTTCTGCTTTGAAATGCTTGAAAAAGCTGGATAAAACATGCCAGCCGCCACTGCTCCTGAAGACAGTCTGATTAATCGGCTCAACCGCGTGCGCCGCCGAGAAACGAGAGACGGAAGACTTAGCGCATACGAAAGTGGTCTGCGCGTTTGAGGTCGGAGTTAGACGGAGGCGGAAGCGGCGGCTGGTTAAGAGGAGGCGGAGTTAGGAGGAGTTAGGCGGAAGCGGCGGCTGGGTAGACGTTGCTTGACTTGGCGAGCACTGCGCCAGTTCAGGCTCTGACCATGAGGGAGATCATGCCGCTCAATGTCTTTGTGTCGTCGGTGCCGACTAGGTAAGAGATGCCGCGGTGCAGGTGCAGCCGGAACTGATCTGCAAGGTTTTCAGATAAGTCTCGCCAGCAGGGACGAGGCTCCAGCCAACTTGCTGGTTTCAGCCTCTGGCGGTGACAGGGCAGAGTGCGTCTGTGGCGTGGTTCGGCCGCAGAACCTGAAGGCTGATTATGGTTTGATAAATAAGGTTTTTGATTGAAAGGGGTTGCTTTGTCACACCCCTCACCTATACTGCTGTTTATGATTATCGAGATCGCCCGACGAGCCGAAGCCGCAGCCAACGAACTGCTTTCTGCTGTCAACGGTGGAGGCGTGTCCTGCGACGAGTTGCGTGAAGTGCTGCGAGTCTCCCGCTCTGTAGCGGCTGTTGTTGCTTCGGTTCAAACCACCGCAGCAGAGCAGATCGCACACCGGGAGCGTCACGGAGACGGAGGCGCTGAAGTGTTGGCTTCGTTTGCGGGATTGGCGCAACGTGATGCCCGTGATCGTGTCAAGGTCGCACAAGTGGTGCGTCAAGTTCCTGAACTGCATGAAGCAGCGCAATCTGGGAACGTGTCTCAAGCCAACGCGCGGCGGCTCGCGGATGTGATCACAAAGACCGGTTCAGATGCTGTAGCTGCTGACATTGGCTTGCTGCGGGATGCTCAATCAATGCGGCCTGAGCAGTTTGTTGGCGCGGCGAATCGCTGGATTGCTTCCCAGCAAGGTGATAACGGTGCTAGTGAGCACATGCGTCAACGCGCTAAGCGTTACCTCAAGTTCTATGACACACCAGAGGGCATGATTGCTTTGCACGGCGAATTCGACAAGATCACTGGGCAGCGGCTGCATAACCGGCTACGCCAAACAGCCTCACGAATGTTTACTGCTGATAAGCAACTCCCTGAACCTCAACGGCGCAAATTCCCGCAATGCATGGCTGACGCGTTGCAGCACCACACCACCCACACTGACAGCCTCAGCACTGGTCACCGACGCAACACCAGCCATAGCAGCGGCAACGAAAACAGCCGAACCGACAGCCGCAGCACGAATACTGACAACTCCATCAGCGATCACAAAGATGGGGTAGATACCGGTGACGAGGTCTGCGTCCAAACTGGAGTCACCAACGCTGCTGCTGATGCTGAGCTAGTTGCACCGTCTGGCGATGTCAGCGGTGGCTGGGTGGCTGATATCACCGTGCTGGCACGCGTGGATGAAAGCAGCCGTGACCTGATCTATGAACTCTCAGACGGATCACGCCTACCACCAGCTGTCATTGAAGAACTCGCCTGCAACGCACGACTCACCGCATTGGTTTATGACCGTTGCGGGGATGCCCTTTGGCGCACCCGATCACGCCGAACAGTCACCGAAACACAATGGCAAGCCTTGCTAGCTACTTACGGCGGCTGCTTCCACTGCGGAGCATCACCGAGTATGTGTCAAGCACATCACATCACCCCCTACTCACAAGGAGGAGCTACCAGTCTCGACAATCTGATCATGGTCTGCTGGAACTGTCATCACAGAATCCATCACGACAACTGGCAAATCCACAAACACCCCGACAACAACCACACACTGCACCCACCCCAACATGCCGACACGCGCCGATACGGGCCAGCCCACGCTGATGATCAACAAGAACCTGTACCAAAACCACCACCCCGACGCGGACAATCCCCAGCTCGAACCGAAAACAGAAAAACCCGAATCAGAAGCAATACCAGAGACCCAGTTCCTGCCACACTCTGGTAACAGTCAGAAACGCCAGCAAACTCAGCAAGAGCTGCTCAACCCACTTACTTCAAACCCAAGCGCGAAACTACAGTTTGCTGGGATATCGACTTCGAGTCCCCGATTACTGAGTTCGCTGATTACTGATGCGGCGCGCTTGTGGCTCTCCCATATCAAAAGTGTCCGGCATATGTCGAAGCACCTCTTGCTCGCGTGATGATTAGGTTGAGTCAGCGATCGCTTGCTGGGGTTAGGTGTTGGCGGTTTCGATGGCTTCCCATACTCGGTCGGGCAGCACCGGCATGTCAATGTTGCGCACCCCGAGATGCGCCACAGCATCAACAACCGCGTTCACGAACGCTGCTGGTGAACCCACCGTCGCCGACTCACCGATGCCTTTAGCCCCGATCGGGTGATGCGGAGAAGGCGTTACCGTCTCAAGCAACTCGAAATTCGGTGTCTCCCAAGCGGTGGGGATCAGATAATCCATGAAGTTTGAGCCGATGCAGTTGCCGTCGTCATCGAAAGTAATCCACTGCATCGAAGACATGGCAAAGCCTTCGGTCAACCCGCCGTGGATCTGACCTTCTACGATCATCGGGTTGATACGAACCCCGCAATCATCAAGAGCGATCATGCGACGAACCTTCCACACTCCAGTGTCAGGATCAACATCAACCACCACCACATATGACCCATACGGGAACGTGAGGTTCGGCGGGTTGTAGTAAGTGACATCCTCAAGGCCGTATTCCATACCCTCGGGCAGGTTGGTGTAAGCCGCAAAAGCAGCGTCTTGGATCGACACCGACTGATCAGGCGAGCCAGCCACAAAGAACTTATCGGCATCACGCTCAATGTCTTCGGGCGCGGCCTCAAGCAAATGCGCGGCAATATGGCGAGCCTTATCAGCGATCTTGCGGGCCACCATGGCCGTGGCCGCGCCGCCCACAGGAGTGGAGCGTGAGGCGTAGGTGCCAAGCCCGTATGGCGTGTCGTCGGTGTCACCATGGATAACTTTGATATCGCTGGCGGGAATGCCGGTCTCTTCAGCCACGATCTGAGCGAAGGTTGTTTCATGGCCTTGGCCTTGAGTCTTGACCCCGATCTTCAAAACAGCCTTACCAGTGGGATGTACCCGCAACTCAGCAGAGTCGATCATCTTCAAACCGGCAATGTCGTAGGTGTGAGCCGGACCTGCGCCGACTGCTTCAGTGAAATGCGCTATACCAATCCCCATCAGTTTGCCTTGCTCACGCGCTGCGGCCTGCTCGGCACGCAACTCGTCATAACCAGCAGCATCCAAAGCTTTGCGCAGCGCTGTCGGATAATCGCCTGAGTCATAAACAAAGCCAGTGGGTGTCTCATACGGAAACTGCTCAGGCTGGATGAAGTTACGAAGCCTGAGTTCGGCAGGGTCAATGCCAAGCTCGTCAGCAGCGGTCTGCATCAACCGCTCAATCAAAAACGAAGCTTCGGTGATACGAAACGAGCAGCGATAAGCCACCCCGCCCGGTGCTTTATTGGTGAAAGCGCCACGACATTTGATATGTGCATTACCGAAGTCGTAGCTGCCGGTGCAGACATGAAACAGTCCAGCCTTATAACGCGTCGGTTGAGCATCGGCGTAAAAGGCACCCTGATCCGAAAGCATGTCCACCCGCATCGCTTGGATCCGTCCATCGTTGGAGAGAGCCAGCTCGCCGGTCATGTAATAGTCACGACCAAAGCCCGTTGAGATCAGGTTGCCGGTGCGGGTTTCTACCCATTTGACGGGCTGGCCGATCAACAAACTGGCTGCGGTTGCCACCACATAGCCGGGATAGATCGGCACCTTATTGCCGAAACCCCCACCAATGTCAGGGCTGACAATACGAATATTCTGCTCAGGCAGCCCAGCCACCAAAGCGAAAAGTGTGCGGTGAGCGTGCGGTGCCTGAGAAGTCATGTAAAGCGTGGCTTGACCGGTCACCGAATTGACATCAGCAACAATCCCGCAGGTCTCAAGCGGAGACGGATGCGAACGCGGATAGTGAGTGGTCAGCGACACCACCCGATCAGCATTCGCGAAAGCGGCCTCGGTGGCGGCTGCGTCACCGGTCTCCCAGGTGTAAGCCAGATTGTCGGTCTGACCCTCTTTTTCGTCACGTATCAGCTCGGCACCATCAGCCAGCGACTGTTGAGGAGTAGTGATGGCATCAAGCATCTCGTAATCCACTTCAACCAGCTCAGCGGCATCGGTAGCGATATAAGGATCGGTAGCAACAACGGCGGCCACCTCTTGACCTTGATAGCGAACCTTGTCGGTGGCCAGCACGGCCTGAGTGTCGCCCGAGAGGGTGGGCATCCAAGCCAGCCCGTGAGCATCCATCAGCTCGCCCGTGACCACAGCCACAACACCATCAACAGCGGCAGCCGCTTCAGTGTCAATGCTGTTGATGCGGGCGTGCGCCACCGGGGAGCGCACCAGCGCCATATACAGCATTCCAGGCAGGGCAATGTCGTCAACGAAATTGCCTTGACCTTCGATCAGGCGAGCGTCCTCAGCACGCTTGACGCTGTGACCGATGCCTCCAATCTCGGGAGACGTAGTAGTGGTGTCAGTCATTTGCTATTGCCTCCTGAGCTTCAGGCATCTGCGCCAGCGGAGCCGTTACTGGCGGCACCGTTGCTGGCTGCCGCGGCGGCGGCTTGGATTGATTTGACAATGTTCATGTAGCCGGTACAACGGCACAGGTTGCCGGAAATGGCCCAGCGGACTTCTTCGTCAGAGGGATTTGGGTTATCTTCAATGAGGGCAGCCCCTACCAGCATCATCGCTGGAGTGCAGAAACCGCACTGCAGACCGTGCTCATCGCTGAAGGCTTGCTGGATCGGATGCAGTCCGTCAGCGGTTTTGAGGCCTTCGACGGTGGTTACATTTCGCCCGTCGGCTTGCACTGCAAGCATGGTGCAGGATTTGACCGGCTTGCCGTCCACTAGCACAGTGCAAACCCCGCAGCTTGTAGTGTCACACCCGATGTGGGTGCCGGTCAGCCCAGCACCAGTGCGTATGTGATCCACCAGCAGTTTGCGGGGCTCGACATCAGACGTGTGATCAGTTCCGTTTATGTTGACGGTGATCTCCATGATTCTTCGATTCTTCCTTCCAGATCTTGTTCAGCTTTGAGTCTTGTTCAGCTTTGAGCCTGCTCAGCGGCTTCAGTGAGTGCTCTTCGGGTGAAAGCAGCCACAACTTGGCGCTTCCAGCGTGCTGTGCCCCTTACATCGTCACGGGGATCTGATGCAGCGGCTGCGGCTGCGCCAGCCTCAGCGAACAGCTCAGCGCTAGGTGTGTTGCCTACCAGCAGCGCCTCGGCATCATGGGCTTTGCAGTTGATCGGCGCAACCGAGGTCATGGCCACACCAGCTGCACTGATCCTGCCGTCAGCGCCAAGCTCCAGATGAGCAGCTACGCCTACCGTGGCGTAGTCACCAATCTTGCGCTCAAGCTTCTGATACGAACCCCCTGAGCCGCCGCTAGGTGCCGGTATACGCAACCCGATCACCATTTCGTCGTCAGCTAGAGAATTAGTGAAGAAGTCCACCACAAAGTCGTCAATGGCGATCATGCGCTGACCTGACGGACCTTGAGCGATGACTTCTGCGCCGGTGGCGAGTAGCACCGTGTTCCAGTCGCCTTCGGGATCGCAATGCGCCACAGATCCACACATAGTGCCCAGGTTGCGCACCAGCGGATCAGCGATCCACGGCGCAGCCGAAGCAACCGCGCCAGCCACTTGATCAGATGCTGCAACATCGGCGTGTCGCACCAGTGCCCCGATCTGCACATGACCGTTCTGGCGCTCAATAGAGTCGAGTCCGCTGATCCGGTTGATGTCGACTAGCTGTGTCGGGGTAGCAAAACGCAGTTTCATCATCGGCAGCAGACTCTGTCCTCCCGCTAAGAAACGCGCCTCGTCTCCTCCTTGCGTTTTTGCAGCGACTGCTTCCTCCACAGAGGAAACAACCTGGTATTCAAACTGGGCAGGCAGCACGCTTAGACCCCCAATCGTCGGGAACAGGCGTGGGGTCCCACACCTGAGCGGGTGACATTAGAACACCAAGATTAAGGTTGTCTAATCGGACACGAAATCATTGCCGGATTTAGGTTTTCGCAGTTGGACTGCTGGAGTTCGATTGCCTCAACATCAAGATCAACATCAAATTCGTGCTGGCTTTCAGGGGTACGCTGACGAATGCGCGTTCGGACGCGCGCTGTCGGAGATGCCCAATCCCCTGGACGCTTCGCAGCGCTTAGCTACCCCGACTACCGGCTTCTTTTCATCGGCGGCTTATTGACTTTTTTGGCCATGCATGTGGCTAACGTCGCCCGCGCTTGGCTGGCTTTTGAGATAACCGGCACCAACGCAGGGCTCGGCGGGGTGATGCTGACTTTCGGGCTTTGCAGCATTGTTGCTATTCCTTACGGTGGCGTGGTTAGCGACCGTTTCTCCAAACGCGACGTGCTGCTGGTTGCGGGTATGCTGCAGGCTGCAACTCCGATATGTCTCGGCATTGCGGTGGCGACCAGCAACGAGGCCTACTGGATTCTTTTGGCTGCGAGTGCCGTGCAGGGTGGAGTGATCTCGATTCTGGCACCAGCTCGACTCTCTTTCACTTCTGAGATTGTCGGCCCTGAAACTGTCACCAATGCAGTGTTTTTGTCGATGTCCACTTTCCAGTTGGCGCGTGTTACTGGGCCAGCAGCCGCTGGTGCTCTGATCGGCGTGGCCTTCTTTGGCCTTGCGGGGGTCTTTTTTATTGCTGGAGTGTTGGCAACTCTCAGCATTGTGCTTCTCGTCGGGCTGCCGCGGACAGTCCCGGAACGCCAGTCGAAGCTCAGCGCTCTAGGAGATATTGCCGACGGGTTGCGCTTCGTTCGCTCCCGGCCTGATCTTATGCATCTGCTAGCGCTGTCTTTTGGGGTGGTGCTGATCGGTTTTCCTTACATTGTTTTCCTGCCCGTGGTAGCCGAGGAGGTGCATAACAGTGGATCAATCGGTTTCGGCTTTCTCAATGCTGCGGCTGCTGTGGGTGCAGTCGTGGGGTCGGTCGCTCTGGCGAACCTGTCACGGCAGCAGCTGCGACCGTTTCAGACTCGCAGCGGGTTCGTGTTCGGAGCTTGTCTGGCAGTGTTCGCGGTGATGCCGAACTTTTACTCGGCTCTGCTAGCCATGGCAGGCATTGGGGCTGCTTCTAGCGCGTTCAGCGCGCTCAACAACTCAATCCTGCTCACCACCACGCCAAGTGAGTATCAGGGGCGGGTGCAGAGCCTATTCATGTTGAGTTTCTCGGGTTTCGCTGTAGCCGCTCTGCCGATCGGCATAGTCGCTGATGCCATAGGGATACGTGCCACTCTGGTAGCCCTCGGGGTGCTGGTAGTCGCTGTAGTGGCTGTTTCGCGGCTGCTTGATAGCAGCGCCGCCAAACCCGCTGCGCTCCACTGAGAGAACCAGCAAATTGTTGACTGGCAAATTGACTAGCAAATTGTTGAAACCCGTCGCTCTCAAACGGAGTCGGTCCCGCTCGTGAGCACCACCGAGCTGCTGGTGGTGGTTGTGGCCTCAGCCGTGGCGATGCTGGTGAAGAGCGTCACCGGGCTCGGTTATCCACTGCTGAGCATCCCGATAATCGCCACCGTGGCAGGTGTGGAAACGGCTGTGGTGGTGGTGAGCCTCCCCAACGCGGCAGCCAACATCTTGATCGGCTGGCGCACCCGTGCAGCCCGGTCAGAGTCACGCGATCTGGTGCCTTTGGCAGCTGCTTCAGTGCTAACTGCCGCAGCTGGCAGCTTCGTGCTGGTCAACGTTTCGGAGCGGCCGCTGCTGATCGTGCTGTCGGTCACGGTTCTTTTGTTCGTGGTGCGGTCGCTGTGGCTCGGCGAAATCGTGGTGGCACCCGAACAAGGCAAGCGCGCGGCTCCTTTTGTGGGGGCGGTCGCGGGTCTAATGCAAGGTGCTGTGGGCGTGTCCGGTCCGATTATCGGTTCTTGGCTCTACGCCTATCGGCTGAGCCGCGATGCCTACATTTTCTCGTTGGCGGTGGTGTTTTTGTGGTCCGGCTCGACTCAGATCATGACGCTGGCGTTGATCGGCGAATTCACTGCCGACCGTCTGGTGGCTGCGGCAGTGGCGCTGGGGCCGGTGCTGGTGATGGTGCAACTGGGCGAACGTCTGAGAGCCAGGCTGTCGAGCGCTCAGTTCGACAGAGCGGTGCTGGCACTGCTGGCGACCGCGGGCGTGGTTCTGGTGGCACGAGTCATCACCGGCTAGACGCTCAAAGCTGACATCGGCTAGACGCCCAAAACTGTTCATCGGTTAGCTATTGGCTGGAGCGGCTGGCGGCCTGTGTTCGTAGGTGCCCAGATAGCTGGCTATCACCAACTCGTCGCGGCGAATCTCGTCGGGCGAGCCCTCTGCGATCACAGCCCCCGCCTCCAGGCAATAGACGCGGTCGCTTATCCCCATTAGCAGGGCCATGTCGTGTTCGATGACGACCACCGCGGCATTGAGTTCGTTCTGCATCTGCTTGATGAGCGGAGCGAACGCTTCGGCTTCTCTCTGTGCCACACCGGCGGTGGGTTCATCAAGCAGCAGCACTCTGGCTTCGACCGCCAGCAGTCCCGATAACTCCACTATGCGTCGTGTGCCCGTGGAAAGCGTGCCCACGAAATGATCGGCGTAACGCTTCAAGCCCATGTATCCGATGATCTCGTCGGCTTCAGCGCGTTTGCGCCGCTCCTGGCGCGGCGACGGCGGCAAAGCGGTCATCGATGCCAGCAGCCGTGATGATGACCGCGCCTCAAGAGCAACCATCAACGACTCGCGGACTGTGAGATCGGGATAGACACGGGCGCTCTGAAAGCCGCGTCCCAAACCGTTGGCATGGCGTTCATGTGCATTCTTGTCAGTGACATCGCTGCCGAGCACAAAGACTCTTCCCTCAGCTTCAACGAAGCCGCAGACAGCGTTGAGCAGCGTGGACTTGCCAGCGCCGTTGGTGCCGATCAAACCCACCAGCTCACCGTGATCCACATGCATCGACACCCTGTCGACAGCAACGTTGCCCCCGAAGCGCACCGTCACTTCATTGGTCTTCAAAGCCGCAGCATCTCCGACGGACACGACGGACACAGATGCCTTTGCTGCCTGTGGTTGGTTGTATGCCGACGCGGACACTGCTACCGGACGAGTCGAAGTCGCCGCAGAACCAGCCGGGGGCTGCTTTAAGAACTGTGAGGGCTGCGCCTCAAGCTCGTCGTAAGGTGTCGCGACGGGCTGTGCCTCAGGCTGCTGCGGCGGCAACCTGCGTTCAGCGCGCGCTAAGAGCCTGTCGCGCGCGCCGTAGATCAGCTGCATCAGACCACCCGGGAAATACATGAGCAGAATCAGCAGACCGATGTTGCTGGTCAACAGCCTCACCAGGTCATCAAGTTGATCGGGAGTCATCTGAGGGATGCCGCGGACCCACAGCGCCCCTAGGATCGCACCTGCCACCGAGCCGAGACCGCCGACAATCGCGGTCGCTACCACCGCAATCGATTCGCCTGCCCTGAACGTGAAGGTGGGCTGAAGCGCAGGAACCAGGGTCACGAACAAACCGCCGGAGTATGCGGCGATGCCCCCTGCCACACCGAAAGCTGTCAGCTTCATGCGAATCGGCGACACGGTAGACGCGGCGGCCATCTCCTCGTTGTCACGCACCGCCATCCATGATCTCCCTATGCCGGTACGGCGCAGCCGCGCGACCACAGCGGCCAGCGTCGCCAGCGATAGCAGGCACAAGAAGTAATAGTTGCGCCGTGAAGCTCCGAAGTCGATGTATACGGGACCAATGTCGAGCACCGGCTTGGAGGCGGGCTGCGGGAAGCCAGCGCCTCCAGTGAAGAAGTCCTGATCGAACAGCCAGGCAGCCGCCGCCACCGCGAACGCAAGGGTGGTAACAGCCAAAAAAAGGCCTCGCACGCGCAGCGCGGGGATGCCCACTATCACTGCGGCCAACACGCCGACAGCAGTGGCTATCACCATGGCTTGAGCCCATTGCAGTTCGAACGACAGGTCGAACAAGTCGAAAGGCACTGGAATGTCGTTGCCCTGAGTCAACCCGATCACGGTCAAACCGCCCAGGCCCACGAAGGCGTATTGACCTAGCGAGAGTTGGCCAGCCCAGCCGGTGAGCACCGTCATCGACATCACCACCATCGCGAACAGCAGAATGCTGGTCCAGATGAACAGCGCGCTGCTGCTGGTGAGCGACAATCCCAGAACCACGAAAAAACCGAAGAGTGCTATGAAACCCATGGTGTTGAGGTGGCGCACCCACCACACAGACTCCAAGCGGCTAGGAACAGCTTTTAGCCGCGGCGACAATGACCAGGGCTCCTGTTCGCCGCTACTGCGAACCAGAAGCACCACCACTGCCAGCACAGCCACGAACAGGTAAACGTCGACCAGTGAACGGTTCGCTGACTCAACGTTGGCGCGGATCAGCGTCTCGGCCAGACCCACCCCAACTCCAGCGACGATCGTTCCCGGCAGCGAACGCATCCGTGCCAGAAGCGACACCACCAACACCTTCAGAAGCAGCGGCTCGGCTATTGCGGCGGTGCCTGCCTCAGCCGAGTTGACACCCTGCAACGGTGCCAGAAAAATTGCGGTAGCAGCCGCGAAAGCTCCTGAGACGGTCCACACGATCGTCGAGGTGCGGCGGGGCGAAGTGCCGTAAACACGCGCTGTGTCGGGATTGGAAGCTGATGCCCTGACCGCCAACCCGAAGCGAGTTCGCGCCATGAACCAGGCCAATGCGAAGATCAAAACCGGGATCACCGCCAAGACCACCAGTTCTCGAGCTTGCAGCCGGATGTGGTCAGTGGGTGTCCAAGTCGCCTCGAACGCTGCGGGGATTGGGCCCGGGGTGACCACGCTAGGCAGGTTGAGCTTGGCGAACAGCACTACCTGACCGATGCCTATGGTGGCGATCAGCAAAACCAGCCGGGGCGCATTGAAGAGGCGGCGGATAACTACCAGCTCAATGAGCATCCCGAGCACCGCGCAGACCGCCATGGCCAGCACGAACGACAGCCACCAACCGAATCCGTAGGAGACCAGCAACAGCACGAACACCGCCACCCCGAAAGCTCCGATCTCGCCGTGAGCGAAGTTGAGCACTCCAGTGGAGCGATAGACCAGCACGAACCCGGCGGCGAAGGCGGCATAGGTGAGCCCCGTCACCAGGCCGAGCGCCACGGCCTGTTGGCTCACGGTGATGCCCAGAAACTCAATCACAGCCGTGCCGTCCTCAAGCGGCTCGTGGCTTTCACCGGTCTTCGCCTCCCAACAGCACCGTCTGAGCTATGTCGTCCCGCTCGGCCAACTGCTGAGCCGATCCTTCAAAATGAATCCTGCCCTTCTCCAGGAAGATCGCCCGGTCAGCGAGAGCCAGTGCAACATTGATCGACTGCTCGACTATCACCATCGTCTGACCCTCAGCACGCAGCCCTTCGATCACCTCCAGCAGTTCCTGCACCACCACCGGTGCCAGCCCCAGGCTCAGCTCGTCGATGAGCAGCACCGCAGGGTCGTGCATCAACGCCATAGCCAGAGCGAGTTGCTGCTGCTGGCCTCCAGAAAGGTCACCCGCTTTGATGCTCGCACGATCAGCGAGCCACGGGAACAGGCTCAGAGCCCGATCAGTGCGCTCTTTGACTTGATCTTCGCCGAGTTTCGATTCCAGCACCGAAACCTTGAGATTGTCGATCACCGAAAGAGACTCGAAAACGCCAGCGCCGCCTCTGAGATGCACCAGCCCGGCCGCAAAACGGTCTTCAGCCGTGGCGTAGGTGATGGTGCGTCCCCCTAGACGCACCACTCCGCGGCTTGGTATGCCGAGTCCGCTGACAGCGCGCAGCAGGGTGGACTTACCTGCACCGTTGGCACCGAGCAACGCCAGCACCTCGCCTTTCGCCACTTCGAACGACACGTCGAAAAGCACCTGCACGCTGCCGTAGGCGAAGTCAAGGTTGTGGACTTGCAGTGCCGGGACCGATTCGGGATCTGCCTCTATCCGAGCCCGTTCTTGATGTTCTTCGCGCAACTCCTCAACCGAGCGATAAATGTCATGGCGGATGAAGCGGCTGCCGTAGGAGATCAACGCGCCACCAGCCAGCGCCGCCGATGGTGCCATTACGAGCATGGCGGTGCGCTCGTTGAGGGCATCTGAGATCTGTCCCGATATCAATCCGCAGAAGAAGCCTCCCACCAAGAAGATGAATACCGGCAACAGAGCAAAAGCTTGAGCACGAATGCGGTAAGGCGACACTGCCGCTGTCACCGCTGGGGCCGCTACCAGAGCCATGGCCGCAAGGGTCTGGGCAACCGCTGTCAGCGCTATCAGCAACCCGATGGTCTTGATGGGCAGAGCCGCTGCGAAAAGCACGCCCGAAGCCATAGCGCACCAACCTGCTAGGCGCATCATCAAAGCAGGATCACTACGGAATCGGTTGTCGAAGAGCCGCCGCGCCAGAGGCAATCCGGCCAGCGGTGCCGCCCAGATGAGCGACTCGACCACACCGCGCTGAAAAGGTCCCATGGCGTATTTGTCTTCCAACAGCAGATTGAACTGGACAGGCAATGCAACCGAAACGAAGCCGAGAATCCCTGCTCCAGTGGACACATGCCAGAAAGTTTTGGTCTTGCGCAACCTTGCGTAGGCCACGCCTATCGGCACAGGCCGCGCGTCCGCCTCATGGCACTTGTCTCCTACAACGGTGGCTTTGTCGTAACGCTCGCGCGGTGGTTCACGCAGCAGCACCGACGATACGACTGCGGCTGTCAGAGGTGCCGCCGCAACAGCGAAGAAAGCTGACCGCCACGGATCGTCACCGCCCATCAGCACAGCGATTCCGCCGATCATCAGCGGCCCCAGCAGCCAGCCAGCGAAACGTCCGATTCCCTCTAGAGCGAAGATGCGGCTGCGAGCTGGAAGCGGGTAAGCGTTTGCCAGGATTGAGTTCGTCACAACAAAGCGATAAGACTGCCCTAGCCCGGTCGCCGAACTTGTCAACAACAGCTGAAAGGGGGTGACGACGAGACCGCTCAAGAACGTGGCGGTGCCCCAGAAGATTGAGGCCAGCGGGAGGATGACTGCCCGCTTGAAGCGGTCTGTGAACGCGGCCATCGGGATCGCGCCGAGCGCCAAGACGACACCGGCAAAACCGAAGATACCCAAAAGCGCTGTGTCACTAATGTTGAGAGAGTGCTGGATGTCGGGCGCGAGCACCCGAATAGCACGAGGCAACTCGTCGATGAACGCCAGCAGTACCATCACGAACACCGTGGCCCGGCCGCCAGCACGTAAAGACTCTCGCAAGGTCATGGGCTCAGCGCCAGCTCCCAGCAGCAGGTCATCGGGGAGAACCGCTTTGGGGTCGTGTTTTGCTTGCTCGGTTCGGGGGCTGGATTCTTCGGTGAGGATCTCTTCAGCCAATTCAGCGGCCGAGCGATCCACCGGGACCGCCCGTTTCGCGACCAAACCCTGGGAACGCTTGCGGTGCCTTTCAGGAGCCTCGTATTCAGTCGTCTCAGACTGGTCCTGTGACATAGTCATCCCCGCTAAGCTCTCAGCAGCCGACATTGACGCATCTGGTGCCTGCAACAGTAGTAGCCATGTCCTAGGACGGCAGAACGCCCGTTCACCGCAACGCCGAGGCGATGCCGACGCTGCGAGACCGACCCAGAACTGCTGTGCAGCCCCTTATATGATGGCAGTCATATGCTGGCAGTCGTCGTAAACGCTTGATCATTCAGGGTCATCTTCGAGACCGCATGGAGAGAGAACAGCAATGACTTCCAGGCTGAGTCGAGGGCTTGCAATCTTTACCTGTGCAGTTCTTGTGGCTGCTGGCTGTGGAGGCGAGGTCAGCGACTCCGAGGTAGCCGACAACAGCACCGACAGCACCACAGAGTCTGGGGCTTCAGCGACCGACAGCAACGAGGCGCAGCCGCCAGAGTCGGACGGTTCCAATGCGAGTTCCACCAGCGCCGCAGCCACAGAGCCAGCAATGTCAGCAGCAGCCCCCGATGAGCCGCCTGCAGCAACTGAGACCCCCACAACCGAGACCGAAATCGAAGACGCGGATGAAACTGCTGGGGCCGGACCGCAGAGTGCGGCTCGCAACATTTATGACGACCCACGCGATGACCTGTTCGACGAGTTCCAAGCCACTATGGACCGCGGCGATCATCCTTTCATGCAAATTGATGCTTTCTGCAAAGCCCACGACCCCGCGCCCGATCGGGTCGCCACAGACGAGGGCATAGAGGCAGACTCCATTTCGGTGGTGCATATTCGCCAGAAGCTTGAGAATCTGGTGCAAATCGGTTTCGCCAGCGATGTGGGCGACACCCGCGAAATGGGCGAGACTTTCGTCGCCTACATAAACGAACAGTGCGGTGGCGTGCGGGGCCGCAAGATCGACCTTCACACCATTGAGGTCGACATAATCGGCAATCAGGCGCAGGAACTCCAAATTGCGGCCTGCATCGAAGCCACAGAGGATTACAAGGCCGTCATTGTTTTGAACATGACCGGAATCCTCGAGACGGCGGCGCTGTGCATCGTCGAACAGCAACAGACCATCCTCATACTCAACACTTCCATGCCGGACTCGTTCACAGAGCGCAGCGAAGGCCGTCTGATCTCTTCGACAAACAGCGCCGAGCAGGCACTGCGAACACTTGCTCTTAATCTGATCGAAAGCGGCGAACTCGAAGGCAAAACCGTCGGTGTTGCTGCATCGGAAGCACCAGGCAGGTACGAGACGGTGGAAACCGCTCTCGTTGATGTGCTGCGAGCCAACGGAGTGAACGTCGCCGTGTTCGACAAACTCGGCTGCACTGGAGTCCCCTGCATGGTTGGAGGCGTGGAAACGGTTGGTCGGATGCGCAGCGCTGGAGTGGACGTGTTCTTCAACGCGCTCAACATCTTGACCGCCCCGCCCTTCCTCAACGAGATGGCCAATCAGGGATTCGAGCCCGGCGACGTGCAGTTCTATGCAACCACCTTCAACAGTCAAGCCAACGAACTTGTCAGTTCCAAGATCGTGCAGTTCGGCGGCGCGGGCGCTGGGGAACTCTACAACGGGGCGGTCATGCTGGACTCGCGCGACATCGGCGGCTACCGACTAGACGACTACGAACCGAAGGCGTTCAACGAAATGTGCGCTGAAACCTACGCCAGCTACAGCCCTTCGCGAACGCGCCACGATATCGAGAGCGCTCCGGGTGAAACCAGCGCCCCCTACGGAATGGTCACCAACGTGTGCAGTTTTTTGCGAATAGCAATGCGAGCGATTTATGACGCTGGAGACAACCCCACTGCCGATGACATCCATTCCGCTCTCCTCAACCTGGGGGCAGTCGATAGCAACGAGATGCTGCCAAACTCGATCCGGCCGGACAAGACAACCACCCCAGACGTGATCCGCACCTTTCAGTGGGAGTTCCCCTGCACCAGAGACTACGAATTCGCTGTGCCCGGCTCGCCCGACGGAATCTGCATCTACCCGACAAGCGAGTTCCGGCCCATCTCCTAACGCCGGGTCTCTTGTAAGTCGCAGCTTTAGTTCGCAGCCAGCGGCCAAGAATTTGGCGAACGCTGTGCAGCTACGCGCTCTCTCTCAGGAGCTCAGAGACTCAGAGACTCGGAGACCCAGAGACTCAGAGACTCTCAGGCGCGGGGATGCGAACTGCGATGCACCTCGCGGAGGCGCTCACGGCTGACATGCGTGTAAATCTGGGTGGTGGCGATGTCGGCGTGACCCAGCAGTTCCTGCACAGCGCGCAGATCGGCACCGCCATCTAGCAGATGCGTGGCGAAAGTATGACGCAAGGCGTGGGGATGAGTGGGTGCCACACTGCGACGGTCGATCACCCGACGCACATCTCTTGGGGTCATGGCCCGCCCACGCAAGTTCAAGAAGACCACATTCGCGGGAGTGTGCTCGGTGATGAAAGCCGCGCGATGAACTTTTATCCAGTCGCGCAGGACTTCGCAGGCAGGATCGCTCAAGGGCACTAGCCGCTCTTTGGAGCCTTTACCCCAGATTCGCGCTTCGCCAGCAGCCAGGTTCAAATGCTCACTACGAAGGCCGCATAACTCGCTGACCCGCAGGCCGCTGCCGTAGAGCAGTTCGACTATGGCCAGGTCGCGGGCATCACGAGCCGTGTCTTCGCCTGCTCGGGCGGGTTTGTCGATGAGGATGTGAACCTGATCGTCGGTAAGCACCGCAGGCAGTTTGGACGGCCCTTTCGGGGTGGTAAGTCCGAGGGTAGGGTCGGCTGTGACTCGGCCCGTGCGACGCGCCCAGTCGAAATAACGACGCAGCACTGCGGCTTTGCGGCTAACCGTGCGCGGCGCGTAGCCGCCTGAGGTCAAGTCAGCCAGATAACGCCGCGCTGTCTTGCGGTTCATCTCTGCGGGACTGCTCGCTCCAGCGGCGCTGAACCATTCAACGAAGGCAGCGGCATCTCGGGCATAAACAGCCCGAGTGGAGTCAGCCACACTGATCAACGAGTTAAGCCAGTCGCCTACATCCCAGCCATCGCAACAATCCACACCCTCAGTCTAATTTCTGTGTGCTCATTATTCGAGGGTTTAGCCTAGGGCTCAACCTGCTGACGGACGCAGACTGATCCTGAATAACCAAGCTGCCCAACCCCGGCGGACTCCACCGGTGGTTGCAATTGATCGGTCATGATGGCTGGTGTCAATACAAGCATCCAACTTGTGGAGATTCCTATTATGGCATCAAGGTTGGGTTTTTGACGAGCGCGTTCGGATTGAGGCGTTGCAGGTAGCGGGGGTTTGATGCTAAACAGATCGCACGACAGTTGGGTCGTGTCCCTTCAACGATTTATCGGGAACTGAAACGCAACCGTTGCGATAACGGTGATTATGACGCGTCAGTAGCGCAGCGTCTCACGGATCAGCGGGCACAGCGATCCAGCAACCCAAAATCGCTGCTGACCGTGAACTAGCCGAAATGGTGCCGCGAACGGCAGATGATGCGCTGGTCACCACACGCGATCAGTGCTGATCTACGTGTTGAGGGGGCGGACTCCACCGGTGATCGCAAATGATCGGCCATGATGGCTGATCGTAAGACAAGCAGCAACCAACCGGTGGAGGTTTTTATTATGGCGGCAAGGCTGATCTGTGGCGAACCGACAGTTAGGCTCGCATTACTAGAGCACCGTCACGGGCCAGCAGCCCACAACGCTCGAGTGCCTCAGCGGCGACCAGCACTTCAGGCACTGGAGAAGCTGCCCGTAATACCAGCGCGTCAAGGCTCACCGGACCGTCATCAAGCAGCTGTAGCAGACGCTTCTGAAGCGGGTCAAGGCTGCTTTGGGCGACTCTGCTAGCTCTGCTTACGCTTGGCTGTGCCTGCGGATGCGCTGCCTTGCTGGAAGCATTTTTGGCAGCAGCCCCTGCGGTGGTGAGATCCAACGCGACTAGCACATCGTCAATGGAACAAACTGGCGGGCATCCTTCACTCAACAACAAGTTGGTGCCTTCCGCTGCGGGATTTCGCAGCGACCCTGGAACCGCCATCACCGGCACATCACGTCGCATGGCTTCTTCGACAGTATGCATTGAACCCCCGGCCCGTTTTGATTCAACCACCACAACCACATCAGCTAACGCCACCAGAAGCCGGTTGCGGGCCGGGAAGCGCCAGCCCTCTGGTTCAGCACCCAGCGGTGCTTCGCTCAGCAGCGTTCCAGATGCTGCTACTTCATCCCATAGATCAAGGTTGCGGTAGGGATAAACCCGATCAAGGCCACTTCCAACCACCCCCACCACTGGCGCGGCCGCAGCGGCTAGAGCCCCACGATGTGCTGCCCCGTCAATACCAAGAGCTAGCCCCGACACCACTGTCACTCCAGCCGCGGCGAGTCCTGCGCCTAGTTCCATAGCAACTGAGCGACCCGTAGGAGTGCAGCGTCGCGTGCCCACAATGGCTACCGCTGGCAACTCAGCATCAAGCACACATCCACGACGGAACAAGATCGGTGCTGGGTCAATGTCATTAACAAAAGCGGGCGGATGATCAGGGCTAACTGGCGTGGTGACCCAAACGTCGAGCGTCTCAAGCTGCTCAGCCAAAGCACCAAGATCACAGTCACGGGCGTGCCGACACCAAAGGTCGGCGAAATCCTCATCAGCTGCCCAGCGGGGCAGTTCACCGGCGACAATCTGAGACCACACTTCGACAGGCTCTCGCTGCTTCAAAAGTTTGTGGAGTCGAGCAGAAGAAGCACGCGGTAGCGCTGCCAGCGCCGCAGCGTGAACACCTCGTGCAATCGCATCTGCTTGAGTAGCCGGGCTCACAGGCATCGGCAAAATCTGCTGTGGAGTTTCGGTTTCAGCCATGGATCAGGCTCCCCGTGCTGTCGAGACGCATCCGCAGCGACAAAGCCGCCAGCAGATCCTGGGCTCGTAGTTCATGGCCACCGTCATCAAGATCGCGGATGGTGCGTGCCACGGTCTGTACTCGGCGCATTCCCCTAGCGCTGAGTCGCCCCTCACTGAGCGCTGAGCGCAACACATTTGTTGCTTCGGCATCAAGCGGCGCGTGTTCATCCAGGCCACTGCCTTGCAAATCAGCATTGCGGGACACACCACGCTTGCGAGTCAGGGCTCGCACCGCTGCAACCCTTTGAGCGACCTCTGCACTTGAAACACTGTTCCGGCTTTCGAGCAGATCAGCCGGGTCAGGCCGATCCACGCGCACTACTAGGTCAAGGCGATCAACGAACGGGCCGGAAAGTCGTCGCTGGTAGCGAGCCAACGCTGCTGGCGCGCAACGGCAACCGACCGTGCCACCCGCACCGCACGGGCAAGGGTTCATGGCCGCTACCAGCAAGAACCGCGCTGGATGCTCAATCATTCCTTGCGAGCGAGCCACCCTGATCTTGCCTTCCTCTAGAGGCTGACGCAGCGCGTCAAGCACCGACGGCGCGAACTCACCGAGTTCATCAAGGAACAACACGCCGCTGGTGGCTGCGCTGACTTCACCAGGGCGAGCCATATGGGTGCCGCCACCCACCAGCGCAGCCATTGACGAAGAATGATGCGGTGCCCTAAACGGTGGTCGGGTGATCAAACCGTCGGGCAATACCAGACCCGCAGCCGAATGCACCCGTGTGACTTCCAGTGACTCTTGCGGTGTCAAATCTGGTAGCAGTCCTACCATCCGACGCGCCAGCATCGTCTTGCCAGCACCAGGAGGCCCCACGAACAACAGGTGGTGTCCCCCCGCTGCGGCTACCTCCAACGCCCAGCGAGCCAATGGCTGACCTGAAATGTCACAAAGATCTGGTTCGGGATCGGCACGGCGAGGTTTCGGGGGTGGTGGCGTTTCCGGCCAAGGTGCAGTGCCTGACAATGCCTCAAACATTTCTTTGAGATTGTTGATCGGCCGGACTCCTTCACGCGCCACTAGTTCGGCAACACAACGATCACGGGCGGCGACCACCACAGGTGAATCGCCTATGGCATCCACCAAGGGAAGAGCCCCTGGAACCGGTCGAACCGACCCATCAAGACCCAACTGCCCGAGCACCCCCATATTGCTCAACGCTTCTGGTGCCACCTGTTGATCTGCAGCAAGCACACCTACTGCTACGGCTAGGTCGAGGCCTGCGCCGGATTTGGGCATGTCGTTGGGTGCCAGGTTGACGGTGATGCGTTTGGGCGGCCATTTCAGCTTGCTAGAGATGATGGCGGCCCTGACCCGGTCACGCGCCTCTCGGCATGACGCGTCAGGCAAGCCCACCACCGTGAACCCTGGCAGTCCGTCAGCGACATGGACTTCGACCGATACTGGATGACCCCATACACCGACGAGGGTGGCGGAGCGGATTGTTGCAAGCACAGCGGCCTCTTTTGGGAAGTGGATTTGATGAACTGAGTTTACTTATAAACTCATCAAATATTATAATACTTCCCGTGTGTATCTGACAACTGCATCAATTTCATTAGGTTCCAGCACTTCTGCGAAGCCGGGCATTGAGCGCACGCCCTCGGCTACGACACGAACCTGATCGTCAAAATCGGGGTACTGAGCGACCATGCGACCCTCAGAGAGCTTGGTGCCTCTGCCTCCACCGCCGTCATTGCCGTGACAGTTGGCGCAGCGCGCGATGTAGACCTGCCTGCCTGTTACTAGCTGCGGGTCGGGGAAGCCGTCTGATCCGATCGGTATCTCTGGCACGTCATCAGCTGAACAAGCACCCATTAACGCCACAGCAACAATCACCACGACCTGCAGGCTGATCTTGCTGACTTTGCTAATCTTGCTGGCCTTGCTGACTTTGCTGATCTTGGCGAAAGCAGCGAAACCGCGACGACGCACGGCAGAACTCGACTCGGTGCTTGGGTGCAGCAACAACGTTGAGCCACGATACTTGAGTTATGGGCTTTGATCCCACACGACCTCAACGTCGCCGTAGTAGCGACTTATGGTTCGTGGCTGCTGGACTGCTCGTGGCTGTAGGGCTGCTGCTTTGGGCACTGCTGGGCTGAGTTTTGGATAATCCAGAAATTCTTGGCGAAGTAGAGGTTCGCTTCATTGCTTCGTATCAGGCCGTCAAAGATTACATCTGCCCGGGATGCAATCGCCTTGTGCCCGCACGAACCGCCCACTTAGTAGTGGTGCCCGTTGAAGCAGTTGATCTGCGGCGCCACTGGCACCGCGGCTGCTGGCAGCGGCGCGCCAAGAACTAAGACGCGCCACCAACTAAAGAAGACTGAGCGGCTAGATGGTCGCTAACTGAGCGGCTAGATGTTCTAGAAGGCACCCTCAATCACAGCAACTTCAACACCAGTGACAGTGGCCACATCGAAACGCACCCGTCCGTGGTGCCCGGTTGCGTTTAGCCATTGAGCCGCAAGAGACCGGATTTTGAGTTGCTTGCGTCGATCCACCGCTTCCGCGGGCATCCCGAAACGGTCTGAGCGTCGGGCCTTCACCTCACAGAAGACGATTTCATCGTTACGGCAAAGCACCAAGTCGAGTTCGCCTGAGCGAACCCGCCAGTTGCGGTCAAGTATCTCGTAGCCAGCCTCAAGGTACCAGCGAGCCACTTTGCGCTCGCCCCAAGCACCAAGGGCCTGCCTGGACCGGTCTAAGGAAGCTTCTGGCACGAAACTAGCTTAGCAAAAACTTTTATCTTTCAAATGTTTTCAATATATTTTGAACAAAGAATTGAGAGAACAGATAATTAGAGCAGCGGGAATCCGACTGAAGCTTTGGAGTGCTGCGAACTCAGGTGTCGCGCTTTTCTTTGACCTTAGCGGCTTTGCCGACTCGGTCACGTAGGTAGTAGAGCTTGGCTCGGCGCACATCGCCTGACGTGACGCGCTCGATTCGGTCAATCACGGGGGTATGCACCGGGAAGGTGCGTTCCACTCCCACCCCGAAGCTCACTTTGCGCACGGTGAACGACTCACGTACTCCACTTCCCTGGCGGCGGATCACGATCCCTTCAAACAGCTGTGTTCGCGCTCTGTTGCCTTCCACCACCCGAACATGCACGCGAACAGTGTCGCCTGGATGAAACTCTGGGATGTCGCTGCGCAAGCTTCTGACATCAACAAGATCGGTGGGATTCATAGCTCGTCTCCGCTCACATCGGCCTTTGTGGCAAGCCGAGTAAGTCTACGTTGATTCGAGACACCTGCCACCCGTTGGCTCGTTGATCCACGCGAACCAACAGATACCACCCCGCTCGCATGAAAGCTGCCTCAGCTATAGGTTCTTCTATACGTTCTTCTATACGTCTGGTTTCTGGACGTTGAAGCCGTGCTCGGCTAGCAGTTCAAGCTCGGCAGCACTAAGCCCGCCTCGGGCAGCTATCAGATCAGGGCGTCGTTCAACGGTGCGTGCCAGCGACTGCGCCCTACGCCAGCGGGCGACCTTGTTGTGGTTGCCCGACAACAACACCTCAGGAACCGACCAACCACGAAAGACAGCCGGTCGCGTGTAATGCGGGTATTCAAGCAGTCCGTCACTGAACGACTCTTCGCTGCCGGACTCCGCGTTGGACAAAACCCCTGGAACACAGCGCGCCACCGCCTCCAATATCAACAGCGCGGCCGCTTCCCCTCCGGCTAGCACCACATCACCAACTGATATTTCGCCGTCAACCAAATGCTCACGAACTCGCTCATCAACACCCTCATAGCGTCCGCACAACAACGAAAACCCGTCACCGCAAGCAAGTTCTGCGGCCATGTCCTGATCAAAACGCTGCCCCGCAGGCGAAAGATAATACAGCGGTCGTTGCGGCTGAATCTTCTCAACCGCCTCAAACAGTGGCTGGGGCATCATCACCATCCCCGCCCCGCCGCCGTAAGGGGAATCGTCAACGCTGCGATGACGGTCGGTTGCTGCCATACGTAGATCATGAACACGTATGTCGATGGTGCCCTGGGAGCGACTGCGTCCTATCACCGAAGCCGAGGCCATGGTCTCAACCAGATCGGGAAAGATCGTGAAGATCTCAATGCGAAAACTCATTGCACATCAGCGGCTTCGAACAGTCCAGCGGGAACGTCTACCTCTATACGATCGTTGGGCACCAAGTTGACCACGAAACGCAGCGGCACAAGGGTGCCATCTTCGAGTTCAAGCAGATCGCCAGCCGGATTCGCCACGACCGCAGCGACTCGGCCCCTGTCAATGCCCGAAACCTCCAGCAGCTGAGCCCCAATCAATTCATGCACCCACAGTTCTTCGGGGTCGATGATCGGGGCAGCTCGCAGCACCAGACCTCGCAAAGCCTCAGCCTGAGCGCGGTCGTCGACACCAACGAATCGCACCAAATAGCGTTGTTGATGTGGTCTAGAGGAGGCCACAACAAGCACACCATCGTCTGTATGGAGCTGTGAACCTGCATCTAGACGCTCAGGGCGGTTGCTGACCAGCGTGACGGTGACCTCGCCGCTGGTTCCGTGGGGACGTCCGACACGGCCAACTTCTAGCAATGATCCGTCTGGGGTATCCACGAAAACACTCCGCTTTAGCAGGCAGGCTCAGCGGAGGGTTCGCTGCGCTCAGTCGACGAACTCGACCTCGATGTCAACATCATCGCGTGACCCCGCGGCGCGCACCAGAGTGCGGATGGCTTGGGCTATGCGGCCTCGCTTGCCGATCACCCTGCCCATCTCGCCTTGGGCTACCCGAACATCGAATCGCACCGTTTCGCTGTTCATGCCCGTGTCGATGGTACTAACCTCTATCTGCACGGCATCGGAGTCGTCAACGATGTTGCTGACCACATAGCGGCACATCGCTTCGGCGGTTGGGGCTAGGTCGCTCACGAGTCAGCCTTTGTCTCGTCAGGGTCAACTGTGTCAGCTTCGCCGGATACGACTTCAGCTTCAGTAGGCGCAGCAGCAGCCACAACATCATCCGTAGATGCAGCAGCATCTTTGGGCGCGGCAGCAGCGGCAGCAGCATCTTTGGGCGCGGCAGCAGCGGCAGCAGCATCTTTGGGCGCGGCAGCAGCGGCAGCAGCTTCGGTAGATACAGCTGTCTGGGCGGGCTGGGTGGGCTCGGCTGAGGTGGCGGGCTCGGCTGAGGTCTGGGGCTTCGGCACAGCACCAGCAGCATCAGAGGCAGAGCCGTGCCCGCGGAAGCTCTCCCAGGCACCGCTTATCTTCAGCAGTTTCTCCACCCGCTCGGTGGGCTGTGCCCCATGGCGCAGCCAATGCAAGGCGCGGTCGTTGTCGATCCGCACCACTGACGGTTCCTGACGCGGCTCGTAGAAGCCGATTATTTCAATAAACCGTCCATTGCGTGGCGCACGAGAGTCGGCTGCCACGACACGGTAGGTGGGCTGCTTCTTTTTCCCCATCCGCATGAGGCGCAACTTGACTGCCAATGTTTTTCCTTTTGTCCTGCGAGTTTGTTCTGCGAGTTTGTTCTACGGGAGTCTCCCTGTGTCCTACAGGAATATCCCTCTGAGTGTTCTATCGGGAAGTGTTCTATCGGGGTGTGCCCGATCGGTTTCTGCGAAAGCTGAAGCTCAATTCAATCCGGGCCAGTCACCTTTTTCCAACCCTGGGAGAGTCAAAGGTGCTTTTGTCACGGGCTTCGGGCCTCTCGGCGTGGTGCGACCACCGCTGTTTCGCCGTTTCGACCTAGAGCGACTTGACTGCCTTGCGGAGCCCGATCTTGATCCAGCGGATTTGCTTTTGGTGCCGCCGAGGCCTCCGAAACCTTTCATCATTGATCGCATTTGTTTGAACTGCTCCACCAGCGCTTTCACATCGCTGGGACGGCAACCCGAACCAGCAGCTATGCGTTGACGGCGAGACGAATCGATGAGGTCGGGCTGGGCACGTTCGGCTGGTGTCATTGAGTGGATCATGCCAGTAATGCGGGTGATGCGGCTTTCGTCAATGTCGGCACCGCGCAGTTGCTGTGAAGCACCCGGCATCATTGAGATGATGCTGCGCAGGTTGCCCATGCCGAGGACTTGCTGCATCGTCGACAAAAAGTCGTCGAACGTGAAGGTGCCCTCAAGGAGTCGCGCAGCTGTCTCTTCGGCCTGCTCCGCTTCGAAAGCGGCTTCTGCCTTGTCGATCAAAGTCTCGACATCGCCCATTCCTAGGATGCGGCTAGCGAGTCGATCTGGGTAGAACGGCTCGAAGTCTTCAAGCTTCTCGCCCACCGACGCGAAGGCAATCGGTCGCCCGACAACCTCTTTCACCGAAAGTGCCGCACCGCCGCGGGCATCGCCGTCAAGTTTCGTGAGGATCACACCGTCAAGTTCCAGCGTGTCATGAAATGCTTTGGCTGTGTTCACCGCATCAGAGCCGATAGTGGAATCAATCACCAAGAAGGTGTAATCAGGCTCTACTGCCTTAGAGATGCTACGCATCTGATCCATCATCTCGGTGTCGATGGCTAGGCGTCCGGCAGTGTCAACGATCACCACGTCACGGCCATTGCGAGCAGCTTCTTTGAGCGAAGCCGATGCCGCCTTGACCGGGTTACGAGGATGGCTGAACACCGGCACGCCGACACGGTCTGCCAGAGTGCGCAGCTGCTCAAGGGCTGCGGGACGCTGCAGATCAGCACCCACCAGAAGCGGACTGCGACCCTGACGTAGGAACCATTGCGCGAGCTTGGCGGCGTTGGTTGTTTTGCCTGATCCTTGCAGGCCAGCCAGCAAAATCACGGTCGGTGGCTTGGGCGCGTAGCTGATGGAGAGCTGCTCACCGCCTAAGGTGTCGGTGAGTTCCGACAGCACGATCTTCACTACCTGCTGGGCAGGGTTGAGTGCTCCTGAGAGTTCTTCACCAACAGCTCGCTGGCGGATCCGCTCGGTGAGGCCAGCGACCACGTCAAGGTTGACATCGGCCTCAATCAGGGCGACACGAATCTCTTGCAGTGCTGCGTCTACATCTTCTGATGAAAGTCGTCCCTTGCCTCGCAGCCTGGTGAATACGGCTTCGAAACGGCCGGTGAGCGTGTCAAACATGGCTGAGCCACACTATCGCCAGCGCGTTGGCAGCGTGTTGGCAGCGTGTTGGCAGGACTCTGCCTATCAGCTAACGAGTTAGCCAGCGAGTTAGCGACTTGCCGCAACACCTTGACGAAGCGCCTTGCCGCAGCGACTTAATACAGCGACTTTTGCACCGATGGGGTTGTGTGGCAAGCAGCGCTCTCAGTCAAGCAGTGCGTCCACGAACTCTGCGGCATCAAAGGCAACTAGATCATCAATACTTTCGCCCACTCCAATGAGCTTCACCGGCACCCCGACCTCAGCTTGCACCGGCACCACTATCCCGCCTTTGGCCGAACCGTCGAGTTTGGTGAGCACAACCCCGGTCAGGTCAACAGCCTCCGTGAACTTTCGCGCCTGCGTTAATCCGTTCTGGCCGGTGGTGGCATCAATCACCAACAAGGTTTCGGTGACGGTACCGGCACCCTGATTAGCCACTCGTCGCACTTTGCGCAGTTCAGCCATGAGGTTCTGTTCTGTGTGGAAACGACCTGCTGTGTCGGCCAGAACCAGATCTGCGCCCCGAGCTGCAGCAGATGTCACCGCGTCATACACCACCGACGCAGGATCAGCTCCAGCGTCACTGCCAACAAAGTGAGCCGAGGCACGCTGAGCCCACATGGACAACTGATCAGCCGCCGCAGCCCTAAAAGTATCGCCAGCTGCGAGAACCACTTGGGCACCACGGTCGGTTTCCTGTTTGGCCAACTTGCCGATGGTGGTGGTCTTGCCAGTGCCGTTGACTCCAACAAAAAGCCACACCGCCGGGCCGGAACCCTCAGGCAACCGCTTCAGTGATCGGTCATAGCCTTCAAGGCGTTCAAGCAGTTCGGCCTTGAGCGCTGCCAGCGCTGCTTGGCGGCCGCTGCCTTCTAGGTCAGCGCGCGTTCTGGCTGCTGCCACGATTTCAGAGCTGCTCGCCAAGCCGACATCAGCTCTGATCAAAGCTTCGGTTACCTCAGTCCAGGCTTCATCTCCCACTGTGTCCCGATCAAAGGCGGTGCCCAACGACCCGAGCAGCGCGCTGCGCGCTTTTGAGAGCCGATCACGCAGAGCAGGCCGCCTTCTAGAGGCTGCGTCAGACGTGGCGAAGCGCTGTGCCAGTCGATCAACTACCTGATCTGCGATCTCTCCTGTTGCTACTTCATCAGAGGCCTGTTTGGATCGGCGATTCCGCAGCACAAGCACAACAACAACCGCAACGATTGCACACAGCAACACTGCGCCAATCGCAAATTCTACGACTCCGATCATTGCCCGAACTCCAACAAGAAACCCAAATTGAATCCCTACACGAAACCCAAATTGAGTTTTACCCGAGCGCGCCTAGCACGACGGTAGCGACATACAAGTCGCCGTCACGTCTGATAGTCAACTCAACGGCTTCGCCAGGCCTGAGAAGTTTGATAGCGGCCGAAAGTTCTGCTATGTCCATCATGGGTTCATCGCCAAGGTTGATGATCACGTCGCCTGCTACTAGGCCAGCTTCATCGGCTGGAGATCCTTCCACAACATCAACGATCAGCACGCCGACATTGGGACCGTCACTGGCTTGACCGGTTATGCCTAAATAACCGAGTTCTAGGGATTCGCCAGCAATGATGCGCTCGGCGATCAACTCAATCGTGTCGCCTGGAATAGCGAAACCTACACCGGCGCTGCCACCGCTCGGGGTGAGAATCGTGGAGTTCATCCCGATCACCCGACCTTGTGAATCGGCTAGCGCGCCACCAGAGTTGCCACGGTTAATGGCGGCATCGGTCTGGATCATCTCAATAGGAATCGCTGGGCAGCGAGGATCACCCGAGCCCCTGTCGCCTTGCAGGATTTCTATGCGCACTGCGCTAACGATTCCGGCGGTGACTGTTCCGGTCAGATTGAAGGGACTGCCGATAGCCACCGCCAACTGCCCTACCCGCACCGACGAAACCGGCGCGAAGGGAGCTGCCACCAGCTCAGCGGCCTGAGGGTCTACTCGTACCACAGCCACATCGTGCTCACATGATCCGCCGAGAACCTCGCCTTCTAGCTGCGTTCCGTCCGAAAGGGTGACCGAAACTTCAGTGACACCTTCAACGACATGCTCATTGGTGACGATGTAGCCGTTGCGGGCATCCCAGACAATGCCCGAACCCAGCCCGAACAAAGCATTGGGTGAAAAGTCTGAGTCGGAGAAGACTTCAATACGTACCACCGACGGGCTTAGCGCCTCAGCCACAGCCACAACCGGTTCAGCAGGGTTGGACTGTGTTAGCTGCGGATTAGCAGCCTCGTCGGCGGCTTGTTCTGAGGGCTCTGGTGCTTGCTCAATGGGCATCACAGACGATGATGGCGAACCGTTGGCAGCGTTGTCGTTAGGTGAGTTGGCGACGGTTGTGGGTGGATCAACCATTGTTGACGGCTCAACAGTGGACGGATCAGCTGCTTGGTTGCCGGCAAGCGAAGATGCCGAATCGGCCGTATCGGAGGATTCGTTGCCTTCGATCGCTGCGATCTCATCAATTGATGCTGGCCTTAGCCCAGCAGCTGAAGACGAATCGGAGGAACCTTCAGAGACGAACACGCCCACAGCGGTTCCCGAGCCGAAGAGCAGACAAACAGCAAGCACCGTCAGAACGGTTCGCCATGGCCGCCGTCGCTTTGAGGGCTCGGCTCTCAAGGTCGTTGTTTCGGTCAAAGGGGGCCTCAGCACCGCAGTGGCCTCAGCGGGCGCAGTGGGCGTTGCCCTAAAAGCTTCAAAGTTTTGCATCAGGACTACAAGCTACGTCCCAAAAATCAAATAACGATCAAGAAGCGCCCTCAATCCGTGCCACTGAACTTCACTGGAGATCTCAAGTCCGCTCCACGGCACCACAAATCAAGAACAGGTTGCGTGGGTTCGGTTGTTGACTGGCAGCGGTTGGCAGCCGGGGCAAGCATCAGCAGTTTCGCTTCTAGCAGGCTTCGGTGATGGCTGGGAGGGTTACGGGTTAGGTTCGTGATGATCGCTTATCGGTTGCTGCCGGAGGCTAGGTTTTGGTGTGATGCAGAACATTTTTGTGTGAAAAGGAATGCTTTGTCACACCCCTAATCTATACTGCTGTTCATGATCTTAGAAGACGCTCAACAAGCGGTCACCGCCACCCAACGGATGCTCGACGCAGTGCGTGCCGGTGCTGTGGCCACTACTGAGTTGCGGGCTGCGTTGGAGCAGACGCGGGTGTTGATGGCTGCTGGGGCTGCGTTTCAGACTGCTGCGGCTGAGCTGATCGCAGCACGGGAACGTCACGGTGATGGTGGTGCAGAGGTGTTGGCTGTGTCGGCTGGGTTAACACAAAGCGAAGCCCATAACCAGGTCAAAACCGCTCAAGTGTTGCGTAAAGTTCCTGAACTGCGTGACGCTGTGCAAACCGGTGAAGTGTCGCAAGCTAACGCTCGCAGGTTGGCTGACGTAATCACCAAAACTGGTGCTGACGCTGTAGCAGGCGATGCTGAGTTGTTGAAACAGGCAGCATCGCTGCGGCCCGAACAATTCGGTAATGCTGCGCGACGTTGGATCACTGCTCAACAAGGCGACAACGGTGCTACAGAACACGCACGACAACGCGCCAAACGATATTTGAAGTTCTATGACACAGATGATGGCATGATCGCGTTGCGTGGCGAGTTCGACAAGATCACCGGCACCCGCATACACAACCGCATACGCCACATCGCAAGCCAACTCTTTGCTAACGACAAAAAGCTTCCGAAAGAACAGCGACGGCAGTTCACGCAATGCATGGCCGATGCCCTAGACCACACCACCAACACTCCCGCCACCAACACAGGTAACGAGACCAGCAACAGAAACCAAAACAGTCAAAACGCTGGATCTGTTCGCAGGTTTAGCAGTGAAAGCATCGCCAGCAGCAGCAAAACCCGCAATGGTCGGAGTGCAGTAACTAGCCGCAGCAGCAAAGCCCGCAATGGTCAGGATGCTGTAACTGGCTGCGGTGAGAACACCGACAGCAGCAGCCAAGCCGATCACGTCAACAAAGTTAGCAACACCCAAGATGTCAGAGCCGGAAACGACCAGAACATCAGCGCTGATACCACCACAGCCAACAACAACCGTAACGAGAGTGCTGGCGATGGCGAAGATGGCGTTGATGCCATCTCAGCCACGCCAACTCAAACCGCCAACGAGGCCAGCGCTGCTGACAGCAGCGAGGTTTGCGGTGTAGGTGATGCCGCAAAAGGCGCAGCAACTGCGGGTTGGGTGGCTGATATCACGCTGGTCGCTCACGTAGATGATGCGACCGGTGAGTTGATTGCTGAACTCTCAGACGGTACACGACTACCTGATGCAGTACTCGAAGAACTGTCTTGCAACACACGCTGGACAGGACTGATATATGACCGGGTTGGTGACGCGATCTGGCGCAGCCGCTCACGCCGAACAGTCACAGAAACCCAATGGCAGACACTGCTAACCATCTACGGAGGCTGCTTCCATTGCGGGGCACCACCAAGCATCTGTCAAGCACATCACATCATCCCGTATTCCCGAGGTGGGGCTACCAGTGTGAAGAACATGGTCATGGTCTGCTGGAACTGTCACCACAACATTCATCACAACAACTGGCACATCCAAACCCATGACGAAAACCAGCACACCCTGCACCCACCAGCCAACCCGAGTGCCCAATCCCGGCACGGGCCAGCCCACGCAGATGAGCACCACAGAACTCAGCGCTACAAGACTGACCACGCCGGAACAACACCAGAACCACCCGCCCGCCGTGGGCGGTCACCAGCCGCTGTAGCCGAAAATCAAGCGACCCGCACCAGACCTAGTGCCAGAGACCCGGCCCAGCTCTGGTAGAGATAGCCGACTGCCAACACATTGGGCGGACACCCAGAGCCGGGTTACGACCTAGACAGACAAATTAAGTCAGTGGGCAACGACCCGACAACATGACCAGCAAAACACACCTCTCGCTAGCCATCAGCCCTGCCCCGACCGCAAACGTGAGTGCCCCTTAACTGAAGGACGATCCGGGTGGACAATGCGCCGCATCAGCACAAAGAAAAGTAAGCATCCAAGCCAGCCACCTGCGAGAAGGCCAGCCCGCTGGGGAACGGAGCCGTCGGCGAAAACCGCCGTGCCTACGGTTGTGGCCATGATTCCGATGAGAGCAAGGAACACACCGAGTATCTCTACAACTCTGAACGTTGCATCAGCGATTTGTTTTCGCGTTTGCCGCTCTGCATTCTCAGCGGAATGCTGTAGATGGTTGGTCGCATCTTCAAGAGATCGGTTCATCGCCGTATTAAAATCTGCCAGAATTGTCTCTGCTCGATTATTGGCAGCTTCTTCCTGTTCCAGTCGCTGCTGAAATACAAAATATTGTTCAGAGATCAGAACCGATGTGCCGTCATAGAGTTCTACGGCTTGCACCATCTCGGCCTGAGCGCCTTCGATATCACCAAGTGCGTAGAGGCAGCGAGCGCACCGAAACCGTACGTCGGAGTTACCGTTGGATGAGCGACGGTCACGATGAAGTGATCTCTGCGACAGTTCGAGGATGCTCTCGTAGAACGCTTCTATGCCATCAATCCTGCGACCTTGCCTCGATGAGGGTAACGGCAACAGGTCGGCGCAGCGCATGAGATAGCTCGTAGTCTTGATACCCCAAGGTCTCTGGTCGCTATCCTTGAAGTTCTGAGGCTCATCCATTTCGACTGCAGCCTGTTCGACCGCAACGAGTTGGCTGATCATCGGCAGCGCTACTCTCTCGGCTGTGCCGCTATCTGGCTGCTCGCTCCTGTAGCTACTGGCGAGTTCGCGAACTTCATATACCGAAGCAAGGACATCCACAGCGCCGAACAGCGGAAAATCGCAAGGCGCGCAGCCTAACGGTAATGCCTTGTCCACTGCGTTGAACTTACGTCGTAGTTGACTGTACGATCGGGTAAACGTCACATTGTCAAACAACAGTTGAGCGCACACCAGCACGGACAGAGCGTCTTGCCCAGCGCACAACAGTACTTCAAGAGGATCAGAGCAAGCGAGGCTTCGAGTGAGTTCGGTCTCGGCTATGTGCGCAGTCCATCCGAGGCTCCATACCGGTAACAGGGTTTTACCTGTCTCGAACAGCAGATCGCTGTTCTCCTCGCTGCTGCCTAGAGCACTTTGACGTACGTGTTCAATAACCGAACATGCAAGCGATGAAACAAAACTGAGACCTTCAAGGCCATCGGCCTTACTGAGCACATTACCAATATTGAACTCAGGCGATGCTTCAATGGAGCCCATCAGGTGCCGACCAAGTAGGTGACGACCCAGCGCCAGCAATAAATACTATGCCAAGTTCGCTTCCAGAGACCGATTGGTAGAATTACTTGCTTATGACGACAGCCGCGAATTGGGAGAATGTTGCGGACATGCTCACCGAGGGGGGGGGGGGGTGAGCCCCCACGTCGGGTCATGGCTGACCCCGAGGAGGCGCGTGAGCGGATAGCGGGATACCTGCACAGGCGCGTACTTGCGATCTCGGAGGCTTGTCCAGGTGAACCGACACTGATGCTGTCTGGCGGCATTGACTCAATGCTACTCGCAACAGCGTGGCAACGTTTTGCGGAACCACCACTTTGTGTAACGATCGGCGTTACGGACACCCCTTCCGACGACCGCGAGCGCGCAGCAGCCGCCGCAGCACACCTTGGACTTAATCATGTCGCTGTGGAGCTTGAACCAGACGACATTCAGCAACTTGCAGCTTCAGCGATAGGGGTTCTTGGTATTGACGAGCTATGGGAGATCGGCGCAGCGGTGCCAATCATGGCTGCGCGCCACACGGCAAATAATGCGGGCCGTATAGGTCCGATCATCAGCGGCGGCGGGGCTGATGTGCTATTTGCTGGCGGTATGCGGCTCACCGCTCCCATCGTCTCGCGCGCAGCTGCTGAGGAACTTCGATCTCGCATTTGGGCATCCATGCTCAATACATTCCGACGGGACCGGCTAGTCCCAGACTTCTTCGACCGTATTCTTGGTCCCGATACTTACCGGTACTTTCAAGTGTTCCAGACGCTTGAGGCGTGGTATCTCACGTCGGACTTCGCTCCATCGCTGCTGTTCGCGCGCGATTCGGACGGATCTTTGATTGACAAACTGTGTTTGCGGGATCTGGCAGTGGAGTGGGGAGCCGATCCAGCACTTGTTTGGTCACCAAAGAACCCCATGCAGTTCTCAAGCGGCATGGTGGCCGCATTCGAGTGCCAAGCCCGAAGACTGATCGAAGAAGACCCCACACAGTCAACCTATTCAAAGCCCCAATCCGAGTCACCAGAGACGCTCATGGCGCGGCTGTGGCTGAAACATCTGAGAAATACCCACGATGGGTCTTGACAAGCTGAGGCCGCCCGACACAGCGCCAATCCCTCAGAAGCTTGACGAGCAAGACCTAGTGGCATGGCTGCGAACCCAGTTTCCTGTCGAAGAAAGTCTTTGCAACGAGACCCTTGCGAGAATCTCCCAACTCTGCTGGAAAGCCTACGAAAAAGGACTGAACGTTTGTGCGGGGTTTAAGCATAACGAAGATGATCAACCTGTTTTCTTAAACACATCGGAAACAGAGTTGCTTGTGGACGGTATGCTTTACCTTGACAGCGCTCGCTACGCCTTAGACATTGATCGAACGAGGTCAGCTCTCAAGTCACTTGATGCTGCGGCACCTGCTGGCACTCGACTGTCGGATCATCCCATATTCGAAGCAGCTGAGGCTTGGTGCGCGGTCGGGGAAGCGAGCCGTGCAGCTAGAAGAGGTGGCGCAAGTAGTCCCCAAGACACCAGGCTTCCAACACCAGAGCGCGTCAGAGCTATAGCCGAACGTGCCAGCAACAAGGGCTACATCAAAGCCATCGACTGGTTAACACACACGGTGATGCTTCTACCGCAAGCGCATAGAGCAACTCACGAGAGCCTCCAAGGACTTGTTTCTTTCTGGGAGTGCATGGATGAGATACTGAGCTTGCAAATCGAAGCGAGCGGCCAGGCAACTCACTACCAAAATCCATACCGACGAGCGCTTGTCCGAGCGGCTCTGGGGCGGACAGATGAGGCGATACTAGATCTTGACCTAGCGATCACTTCAACAACGAAGCCCACCGGCATGGTGTTTCAGGATTATCTAATGCAAATGCGAGTACTTGAAACCGAAGCACGGCTCGCTGAGAGGCTCCAGTCAGCGAATGAGCAGATAAGCAGTCACACTGAGACTGCGATTGAACAGGTCTGCGAAGCTCAGGCTCAAGAATTGAATAAAGCTACCAATCATTTGAGAGCGGCAGCGGAAGCTCAGATCTCAGCGGGTATGTACCGAATTGTGGAAATACTCGGCCTGTTCATGGCAATCGTAGGCTTGCTCATAACTACGGTGGGGGCTGCAGCGTTCGGAACGGGCACTTGGTGGCAGCGCATGTTGATCGTTGCTGCCGGTTCGGCTGGAGCTGTCGGTTTCTTCGCCACGCTGAGACTTGTCGTTAAGCCTCGCTAACGGCTTATCAGGCATGCGTGAGCGCCACGGCGGCCTTGCGGTGAAAGTATGCAAAGGGGTTTAGCGAAGAGGGTATCGACAAAGAGGGGTTGGGCGAAGGAGGTTGGGCAAAGAGGGAGGGGTTAGGCGGCTGTGGAGACCCTTTCGGAGACGACCATTGATGAGCCTCCAGGCTTCATCGTCACTCCTTGCAAGCAGTCCGCGGCTTCCATGGTGCGCTTTTGATGAGTGACGATTACTAGCTGTGCGTCGTTGCGAAACTCTTCTAGCAGTTTCAAGAAGCGATGCAGGTTGATGTCATCAAGCGCAGCTTCTACCTCGTCCATCACATAGAAAGGAGCTGGACGACTACGAAACACTGCAAATAGGAACGCAAGCGCAGCTAAGGTTCGCTCGCCTCCCGAGAGCAGAGACAGCCTCTTTACGTTCTTGCCGGAAGGCTTGGCCGAAATCTCAATACCACTCTCTAGCAGATCTTCGGGATCGCTAAGGCTCAAACGCCCTTCTCCACCCGGGAACAGAGCCTCGAAAAGTGACTCGAAGTTGGAGGCCGTATCAACGAAAGCCGAACTAAAGGTCGCTTTGATTTCACGATCAATGAGACGGATCACCTTGTTGAGGTCTCGCCGAGCGGCGCGGATGTCTTCGAGTTGTCCCTTCATCAACTCGTGACGCTCATAAAGCTCGTCGTATTCCGCTAGAGCCAAAGGATTGACCGGGCCGATGATCTCTAGTTCACTGCTCAGCTGATCCATTCGCTGAGCAGCATCAAGTCCTTCGGGCAGTTCTGGCAGAGGCTTTTCGGCTGCCTGCTGAGGTGTCAGGCCATGATCATCACGCAGACGCTCAACCACTCCCTGCAGCAATGTGCGCAGTTCCGCCTCTTCAACGTCACGTCGGTTCTCGGCTTGGCGCGAAGTTTCGTAACGGCTTTCAGCGGCGGAATAAAGCTGCCGCAGATCATCAAGTCCCGCCGCCAGAGACTTCACTTCCTGAGAGGTGCGATGCCGCAACTCACGGATTTCGCTTAGTTCAGCCTCTAGCACACTCGTTTTGTGCTGCAACACCTGCTTTAGCGTGTGAAGCACGGTTTCTTCACGCTGCCATTTAGCCATACGGGTTGCGGTTTCGGCTCGCGAGTCTTGGTGTCGTGACAGTCGCTCCTCCAAATCCTCGATGTGAACTTTGAGCATCTGCTGCCGCTGCTGCAGCCCGGCGACAGTAACGGTCTGCTCAGCGGCGGCAGCGGCTGCCTCGCTACCTCGCCTCTGTAGGTCGGCGCGAGCGGTAGCAACAGTGCTTTCGGCTGTTGCCAACCGTGCGGTGGCATCTTCAACTTCGGTGCGGCGCAGACTTTGCTGAGTGCGGGCTGTTTCAAAGGCTTCAAGAGCCAGCCGACAAGCCGTGGAAGCCTCCTTGATCCGCTGATCGGCCTCATCAAGAGCCAGCCTGAGCCCGGCGGTACTGTGACTACCGAGCCGCCAGCCTCGGGAACTGAAACGGTCTCCGGCGGGTGTCACTACCACCAGATCACGGTGCTCTACCCAAATGTCGGCGGCGGCACGCCAGTCGCCGTTAACTAGAACCGTGTCGACCAGCAGCCGGTCAAGAAGCCGATCAATATCAAGATCATCGCAGCGGACGTGGTGACGCAGCAGGTCTACATTGAAATCCGTGAGATTCGGATCCTTGAGATTGAGAGCCTTGAGAGCGAGAGCCTTGAGATCAAGACCCGTGAAAGATGCCACGCCGCTTGATACTTCGCTGAGGTGGCTGTGCTGGCTGTGGTCCAAGCCTATGTCCAAGACTATGACTGCGGTACCGCTGTCACCAGCCTCAATGCTTTCAAGCAGACGGCGCGCCGCGACGGCATCACGCGTCACAGCTGCGCCGACCGAATCGCCAGCCGCGGCTGCAAATGCCGCCTCGAATCCAGAATCCACTTCCACAAGATCGCCCAGCAAACCCAACACTCCATCGGTCGCAGCATCCGACACAGCGGGTGTCGCTGAAGCAGCTTCTTCAAGAGCCATAGCCAAAGCCTCACGACGCGCTGTCCAGTGCCTCATCTCTCCATCAGCCAGCGAACGCTCCTCAACCGCCTGGGTCAGCTCTGCGGAAGCTTCGTTCAAAGCCGTTTCAGCCGCCTTGAGCTGACTGCGCCTAAGGCTGCATTCGGTTGTTTCTGCGCTCTGCTCCTCAAAGACAGCGAGGTCGGCCACCAAGCTCTGTTGCAAGCCTTCTGCACGGATCCGTTCGGAATCGGCCGCCGCTAAAGATTTCGCAATAGTGGCGAGGTCTTGGCGACACCGATCCGCTTCGGCTTGCAGTGCTGCCAGCAGATCCCGATCGGATTCAGCAGTTCTTTGGCGCTCAATGCTGCGCAAACGCTCGGTGACAACAGCAGCTTGACCCTGCGCTCTGGCACGCAGCCCCTCAAGTAGGGCGAGACGCTCAGAATGGTCAGCAATCCCGAGTCGAGCGAGGCTCTGCTCGTCGGTAGCTATTCGCTCAGCAAGCTGATCCAACTCTGCCCTCAAACCGGCCTGAAGTTCTGCTTGAGTTTCACGGCGCTCTTTGTGTTGGCGCAGCTGCTCACGCATCTCGACTATTTCGCGACCAGCCGAACAGATACGCAGTGTCGTCAACTCGGCCAGCAGATCGGAGTGACGTCGGGCCGCTGAAGCTTGCTTCTCAAGCGGGCTCAAGCGGCGACGCAGCTCGCGCAGCAGGTCGCTCATGCGCGTGAGATCAGCGTCGCTAGCAAAAAGTCTGCGTTCGGCTCGCTCGCGACGTTTGCGGTATTTGAGTATCCCCGCCGCTTCTTCCACCAGAAGCCGTCTGTCGGCGGGGCGAGCGTTGAGAACAGCGTCTATCTGGTTCTGCGACACGATCATGTGCTGCTGACGGCCAACTCCAGCATCAGCGAGCAGTTCGTTGATGTCAAGCAACCGGCACGGAGTGCCGTTGAGCGCATAGCTCGACTCGCCGTTGCGGAACAAACAGCGGGTTATCTGCACTTCGCTAGCCGCCACCGGCAACGAAGCATCAGAGTTATCGATTGTCAAAGACACCTCGGCACGACCCAGTGCAGCCTTGTTAGCAGTGCCCGCGAAGATCACATCATCCATACGCGCTGAACGCACCGCGCTCGGAGCTTGGGCACCCAGAGCCCAAGCCAAAGCATCAACAACGTTGGATTTACCGCTGCCATTAGGGCCGACAACCACGGTGATACCCGGCTCCAGACGGATTGAGGCGGGCTCGGCGAAAGACTTAAAGCCTTTGAGTGTCAGTGCCTTTAAATGCATCGCTCTGACGCTAGTGCGGCTCGCCGACCATACGAGTGTTTTCGAGTGTCACCGCTGTATGCATCTATGTGTGGCAGGTATGTCAGGCCCTACAGAAGCCGAGCGCACCCCGAGCGAAATCAGGCCCACAGAGGCCCCACGGACTCAGACCTGTGTGTCGCAGTAGTAGGTCCAATGGCCGCGGAACTTGGTGCGCTTGATCGGTGTCCTTGACCTTTCGCTCAACTCGCCGTGACGGCCCCACACTTTGAGATGGCTCGCGTAGTTGCCCGGCTCGCCGAAGGGATCCACGAACGGGCGCTCCGGTACCGAAGTCCCGCGATACTTCATGGCATCATGGATAGTGCCGACAAGAGCCCTATGAAGGCGGCGAATCTCCTGGGTAGATAGAGAGTTCGCTTTGCGGTCGAAACGCAAACCCGCCTCGAAAAGAATCTCATCAGCGTAAATATGGCCGATGCCAGCCACGAAACGATCATCGGTGATCAAAGTTTTGAGCTGAACATCCTGCTGCAGCAGCATTCGCCCCATCTCAGTCCATGAGATCGGTGTGGACACTGGATCAAGCCCGTAGTCGGCTACCTCCGGCAAAACGCTGTCAAATTCCTCGCTCGGCACCACAAACAGCTGCCCAGTGCCTTCGGGGTCTATGAAACGCAGCTGGCCGTACTGGGTGAACGAGATCACCACTTCGGTGTTTGGCTCAATGGGATGCTTGTTGGCGTTGCGACGAGGAGACCCAGAAGAACCCAACGACATCACCAACGACATTTTGTTGCTGAGCTGTATCACTAGGTAGAGGCCAAACCGTCTGACATCAATCATCTTGGCGGCTTCAAGCTGTGAGGTAAACGACTTGCGATTTCGGTAACGGCGCAGGCATTTCATGCTGGCCGCCTCGGCGGCTTTGATTTTGCGGCCAACGACTTCGCGTTCTAGGTCGCGTCGAATCGTCTCAACTTCGGGCAGCTCAAATGCCAGATCATTTGTGCTGGCGGATTTGGAGCGTGCTGCACTCATGATTAAACCTGCTTTTGGAGAACCTGATCTTGAAGGGCGGCGTAGGCGACCTCAGCGGCGCGCTGTTCAGCATCCTTTTTGGTAGTGCCTCGGCCTATGCCTGTGGCTGCCCCGACACTCACCGTAGCTTCAAACAGCTTTTTGTGGGCGGGTCCGCTGTCGCTCATGGCATAGACCGGCGGTGCCGACCCTAAACGTGCAGCCAGTTCTTGGAGTCGGGTCTTGAAATCGCCGTGACCTGGTGCGGATACCTCGTCTTTAATTCGCTCACCGAAAATCCTCTCAACGACTGCGTCGGCAGCCTCGAAGCCACCGTCAAGAAACACCGCCCCGATCACTGCTTCTGTAGCATCGGCCAAGATTGAGGTCTTGTCAGCACCGCCTGTTGCCTTCTCTCCAACCGAGAGTCGCAGCCGCTCACCCAGATCAAGCGACCTCGCCAAGTCGGCAAGAGTCGCCATGTTGACCAATGCAGCTCGAATCTTGGCTAGATCACCTTCGCTGCATTGCTGATTGTGAGAATAGATCTGCTGTGCAACTGACAAACCCAAAACAGCGTCACCGAGAAACTCAAGCCTCTCATTGGAGGAGGCCTCTGGATGTTCAGCACACCATGAGCGATGCGTCAAGGCCAGCTCCAACAGGCCAGCATCAGCGAAACGATAACCCAGACGATCCATCAGCGCAGCGTCTCCAGCGGCATCTGCGTCACCGGCTGCGTCTGCTGACTCAGCTATCAGCCGTTGGTCTGTCAGCTGTCGGTCTATCAACTTTTGTTCTACCAACTGCCTGTTCGGCTTCTGTAGCTGCCTACCAAGTTGCTCAACCGAGTTTTGCTACGACGTAGTCGACTGCGTCGCGCACAGAGCGCAGATCTTCGAGGTCCTCGTCTTCAATGCGAAAACCGACCGCACGCTCAGCCAATTCCTCTTCGATCCCCTCCACCAGTTCGATCAGCGCCAGCGAGTCAGCATCAAGGTCATCCGCGAACGAGGCACCTTCAGCAATGTCGGAGGGATCAATCTCCAAGATGTCAGCAAGACGGTCACGGATCAGCGCCAAAACTTCTTCACGACCGATCGGTGCTTGCTCTACGTGGGTCTCTGCCGGCATTTGCACCTCCGGGCACCGCTGCACACCTTGGTGCTGCTAGTGAATGATGGATTTCTTCAACGATAGCTTCTGGCGCGCCGAGCGCGACGAACCGCACCTTGACGTGCTGCCTCAAGCCGGTTAGGCACGGTGGCTGCTATGTGGTCGACCATGCCTGCGTTAACCATTTCGCAAGCGACTCTCACTGCGTTCATCACTGCTGCCGCCCGGCTAGCGCCGTGAGAAATCACGCATACGCCTCGCACTCCTAGCAGCAATGCACCACCAACGCTGTCGGGGTTGAGTTCCTGGGACATTGAGTCGAGTGCCGGGGCGAGCATTTCACCGGCTTTGCGTGAAGTGTCGTCAGTGTCGATCGCCACTAACACGCGCCCAAACATGGCTCTCAGCGCTCCTTCGAGTGCCTTGAGCGTGACATTGCCGGTGAAGCCGTCGGTCACTACCACATCAACGTCAGGGGTCATGATGTCGCGACCCTCCACATTGCCGATCCATTCCGCGGTGACATCGGCAGCCCAACGACCGTCGGACAGCATCTCGAAGGCGCTCTTGGTCAACTCGTTGCCTTTGCCAGCCTCTTCGCCTATCGACAACAGCCCCACACGCGGCTTGTCGATCCCAAAACGATCACGGGCATAAACCGACCCCATGCGAGCGAACTGCACCAACCATTCTGGGCGGCAGTCAGCGTTGGCACCCGAGTCAAGCATTGTGGTGGGACTGGCTCCAGGAGCAGGGATGGGCGTAGCGATCGCCGGACGTGTGATGCCACGCACGCGACCCATGCGCAGCAGCGCCGCGCCCATAGCTGCGCCCGTGTTGCCAGCCGAAACCATCGCCGAAGCCTGCCCGTCGCGCACCGCCTCAGCCGCTCTGACCAGCGACGAATCCTTCATAACGCGCACGCTCGAACCCGGTTCGGCATCCATGGGAATCACTTCGGAGGCCTCAATTACTTCTAGGCCGCCGGTGTCGCCCATTTCGTCGGAGCGACCCACCAACACCACTGGAATGCCCCATTCATCAGCGGCACGACGGGCACCAGCCACGATCTCGCTGGGAGCGCTATCGCCTCCCATGGCATCAACAGCCACCGGCTCCATGTTGTTTAGACCAGAGGTCCCCGCCAAAGTTTCTATCACTATTCTGGCAGTTCTGGCTTAGATAGCAATTCTGGCTTAGCTGGCAGTTTGCGTGAGCTTGTCTGCCGCATCGGCGGGACAGCAGTCTTTAAAACTAGGCTCTAAGACTAAGCTTTAAGACTAGGCCACCTGGAGAGCTTGACGGTCGCCATACCAGCCGCAGTTACCGCAAACACGATGCGGTAGTTTGACCGCGCCGCAGCGGGGACAGATACTGCGGCTTGCTGAATGGACTCGCCAGGCTGAGGCCCGCCGGCTGCGCCCTTTGGCCTTGGAGGTTTTCTTCTTGGGAACAGCCATCTCAGATCCTGATCTTCTTCGGCGGCGAACCTAGCCTCGCCGCCGGGGTGAACTGCGACGGCTGAGCCTACAGGCGACAACTCTCGGGGACTACACGTCCTCTTGAGGCTAAACATCCTCTCGGGGGCTAAACATCTTCTCGGGAACTACAGTCGCCAACCGACGGTGCTGGCGTTGGCGTTGGCGGCATCGCAGCGGGTCCGGTCGGGAAGAGTTCGGGGACAGGGCCAGCGCAATCCTGTGAACACAAAGGTGCCAGCGGCAGCGCAAGAACTGCGGCCTGCCGAGCCGCGGGTGCCAGATCAATGCGCTGATCACGGACCGGCCAGGTTTCGCCTTCAAGTGGATCCCATTCAAACACTTCTTCAAGCGACTCCTGCAGCGGGCCGCGAACCTCTTCAAGACAGCGACGGCATTCCGCTATCCAAGTTCCGCTAACCCGCCCGACAGCAAGATAAGTGGCTGCAACCTTTCGCAGCGTCACTTCAACCTCAACCATGTCATCAAGCACCCGGGCACCCGGCACCCCCGGCTCGGTCAACAGGCATTGACGCACGACCTTTATGTGATCAACAGTGCCTGCCTCTAGGCGAGCGCAGTCAACGATCAGATTACTGCGGGGCATTTCGGGCATCAGTGCTTCGGGGCTCAGTGTCTCGGGGGTCAATCAGAGGGTTTGCGGGGTGCTGCGAGGATCTAATGGGTTAGACGAAGTGTTGCGAAGCGTCAGCGCAGGATTACAAAGATTGCAAAGTATTTCAAAGAAGGTTCAGACGCGAGGCGAATTCGGATTCTGGTGACTTGGATTCTGATGGCTCACATCTTGGTCAAAGATGTCGTCTTCGGGTTCAACCGGGGCAGGTTCAGGTGCTGGCCGTGGCATTCTTGTGTCCTGTAGGCGCTGTCGCCCGGCTGTGACCGCAGTCGAGGTCTTGTGGAGCAGCGCTTCGAAAGCTGCTAAGCGTTGGTCGCACCAGTCCTCAGTTTCGAGTTTCATCCTTGTGGCACGAGCCTCCGCCTCATCAACGGTGCGTCTGGCGCGCAACTCAGCAGTTTTCACTACTTCACTGCGCTGCACCATTTGCTCCACCCGAGCCCGCGCCGCAGCGATTATGTCATCGCCCTCGCGCTGGGCGCGCTGGCGTATCTCGTCGCGCTCTTTGAGCATCCACCGAGCCGCTCGCATCTCTTCGGGAAGTGCTGACAGAACCCTCTGCAGGATCGCCCTCAGCTCATCGCCGTTGATCATCACCGATGTAGAAAAAGGCATCGGACGCGATCTCTCCAAGATGCGGATCGCTTGGTGGATTAGTTGCTCCACAGTGGCTTGGCGAGCCCCGTCTGAGTTTTCGGGAGTTGGAGGCGTTGGGGCACTTGAACTCATGATTCCCGCCGTATCTGGACAGTACCGGGTTTCGTCAAGCCTAGAGGCCAGCGAGCGGACCTGCCCTGAATCTCGGTCAGGTTCAATCTCTTGACCGAGCCCAGCTTGTGGGACAGGCCAGCCACAGAACTCCCAGACACAAAGCTCACTGTCCAAAAGCCCTCAGCCACAAGACTCATCGGCAAAAGGCTCACTGCTTCTGCCGCTTCTGCCCGAAACGTGCCACTAGACGTTTTTGTACTGGCTCAGGCACCATAGACGACACATCACCACCGAAGCGCACAACTTCGCGGATCAGCTTGGAAGCCACAAACGATCTCTTGCTAGCTGAGGGAATAAACACGGTCTGCACGCCAGCCAGCGCAAGGTTCATCTGCGCCATCTGCAACTCACTCTCGAAATCCGAGACAGCCCGCAGACCCTTAACAATGAAGTCAGCCTCAACCTCATGAGCCAGATTCACCACCAAGCTCGAGAACATAGCCACCGAAACGTTGGGCAAATCAGCGCAACATTCCTTGATCATTTGTTCACGCTCGTCAAGGCTGAACAAGCCCTGACCTTTCTGAGGGTTACGCATTGCCGCAACAACCACTTCATCAAAAAGCTGCGCGCTTGTCATTATGATCTCAAGATGACCGTTGTGAATCGGATCAAAAGAACCGGGATACAGCACACGGGTCACGGCTTGAATTGCCTTTTGTTCACAGACCTTCTCCGCTGGTTGATCACTGGATATTTTTGATTTCTAGGTATTCGGCGGCTGCCGCGAATGTCACCACGGTACCTCCATGACGGCGATGATGATGAACAATAAAGCTCGGAGCTGTCTCAACCGGGCGATCCGACTCGACCACCACTAGTCGTGCTGGAACTCGCGGCAACAGTTCGGGCCAAGCATCAAACGAATACGGAGGATCAATAAGAGCCACATCGAATCGACGATCTATATGATGCTCTGTCATTTTATACTCAGTTATTTGATGCTCGGTCATTTGATGCTCAGTCATTCGTTGCTCGGTCAATTCATTTAGCTCATTGAGTTCATCTAGCGCTGCCTGTGCATCTTTAGCGATCACAGTAGCCGCTTCACTGAAACCCGTAAGCGCCAGATTGCTACGTAAAAGGTTGGCCACCGCAGGGTCATGTTCAACAAAAACTGCATGAGCAGCACCGCGACTCAGCGCTTCGATCCCCAGCGCTCCCGTCCCTGCGAAAAGGTCAAGAAACTGGGCATCTTCAACAGCGCCAAGTGAGTAAAGCGAGTTGAAAACAGCCTGGCGCACCTTGTTAGGGGTAGGCCGGGTGCTGGGACCTTCAGGCACTGCCAGCAAACGCCCTCTGGCCGAACCAGACGCAACACGAATACTCACCTGTTCACATCCAGCTACAGCTCTAGCCCTTAAGACTAGCCCTTAAGCAAGAACTCGGACTCGCGGTCGCCGAGCATCAACTCTATTTCATCGGCCAGCGCCGGATACTGCAACAGTTCTGGGTCGTCATCAAGAATCTCAATCGCAACTTCACGGGCTTTAGCGACCCATTCCTTATCGCGCCTTAGCGAAGCCAGCCGTAAATCGTTGCGACCCTTCTGGCGCTCACCCATGATTGTGCCCTCGCCACGCAGTTCCAAGTCCACTTCAGCCAAATGAAAGCCGTCACTGGAATCCACCAGAGCCTGCAATCGAGCTTCAGCTTCTGGGGTGGAGGCTTCACCCACCAGATAGCAGCTAGAGACGAACTCGGAGCGACCCACCCGACCACGCAGCTGATGAAGCTGTGCTATGCCGAAGCGACCAGAGTCAATCACCACCATCACAGTGGCGTTAGCCACATCCACTCCAACCTCTATGACGGTAGTGGACACCAGCACGTCAAGCTGATTCGAGCGGAACTGTTCCATCACGGCTTCCTTCTCTGCAGAAGAGACCCTTCCGTGCAACAACCCGACCCGAAGACCCGCCAGCTCTCCCCCTTCACCGCTGAGACGCTGATAAGTGTCGGTAGCTGAGCGGACATCAAGCGTCTCGGATTCTTCGATGAGAGGGCACACCACATACGCCTGATGTCCCTCAGCCACCGCTGCGCGCACCGCCTCCCATACCTGCTCTTCCTCAAGCGGACCGCGAGCCCAAGAAGTAGCGACCGGCACACGACCCTCGGGAAGCTCATCAAGCACCGACACATCTAAGTCGCCGTAAACCGTCATCGCCGCGGTGCGAGGAATGGGAGTCGCAGTCATCACCAGCAGGTCAGGCATCACCGATTGCGGCCCGCGATCTCGCAGCACAGCCCGCTGTTCAACACCGAAACGATGCTGTTCGTCGATCACCACCACACCCAAAGATTGGTAGTTCACACCCTCAGCTATCAACGCGTGAGTGCCGACCACGATGTCCACATCACCAGAAGCCAGTCCAGCGACTGCGCTGCGCCTCTCGGCGGCGCTTCGACTGCCTGACAGCAACTCCACCCGCAACGGTCTCATTCCTGTGAGTCGACTCGCGTCGGGCACCGAGAAATCACCAAGCAGTTTCACCATCGTTTGGTGATGCTGCTCGGCGAGCACCTCCGTTGGGGCCATCAAAGCACCCTGGAAACGGCCCTGCACTGCTGTCAGAAGCGCGCACACCGCTACTACTGTCTTGCCCGCGCCGACATCTCCTTGAAGTAGACGATGCATGGGATGAGGCTTGGCAAGATCTTCGCTAATCGCCGAGATCGCCTGCTGCTGAGCAGCGGTCAACTCGAAAGGCAGACCCGAAATAAAACGACTGACCAACTCTCCACCCGCGGCATGTGACACCCCGGCGGTGTTGTGCTCCAGCCAGCGTTTGCGCTTCACGAGCCGCAACTGCAGCCGCAGCAGTTCGTCGAACATAAGTCGCTGGCGTGCCTGGCTTGACTCTGCCATGGTTTCGGGCCGGTGAATGCCGTTGAAGGCATCATGGCGTTCCATCAGTTTGAGCCTGGCCGACAGTTTGGCCGGTAAAGGGTCTGCTATACCGCGGACTTCGCAGCGGTCAAGCGCGTTGGCTATGTGGTCAGCGATATGCCAAGTTCTTAGACCGGCTTTCTCTGACTGCGGGTAGACAGCGATGATGCGGCCCGTGCGATCGCCCACTAGATCCACCACCGGGTTGGTCATCTGCAATGCGCCCTGATAACGGCTCGGTCGGCCATGCACCACAACGGTGCGTCCCAACCTCAGGCTCTGCTCCAACCACGGCTGGTTGAAGAAGACCAGCTTCAGTTTGCCGGTGTCATCTGAGACGACCGCCTCCACTAGAGCCTGGCGGCGTCTGGTACGTCGCGATGTCCTGCGTTCGACTTGGGCGACCACAAAGACTTCCTCATCCACAACCAAGTCAGTTATCTGGGCCTGTCGTGTGCGATCGAGGTAGCGGCGAGGATAATGCTGTAGCAGATCAAGCACGCTATGAATCTCAAGTTCGGCCAGCGCTGCGGCGCGTTTGGGTCCCAGGTTCTTGAGGCGCTCCACAGATATGGCATCAAGGTCACGAAAGCTCAGGGGCGGGTCACCTGCAGGCATAGTCGAGATCGCCGCCGTGTAGTTGTCGCCTAGTCGCTGTCGCCGTTTGACCGCTGACGCTCTATTCGAGGCCGAAGTAGTACGGATAAAGGGGCTGGCCGCCTTCGCTGACCTCGACTTCTATGTGGTCGTGATGCTCAGCCATGTAGCTGACGATTGCTGCTGTGGCATTGTCGTTTGCGCTGTCGCCAGCGATCACTGTGAGTAGTTCGTGATCAGCGGTAACGACTGTGTCCAGCAGCTTTGTTGCGGCGGCGACCAGGTCAGAAGTCACCGCTACGATGCCCGCCGGGCCGATTCCGAGCCAGTCTCCAGTGGAGATCGCGCCTGCCGAACTGGAGGCATCGCGCACAGCCTGAGTGACTTCGCCGCTGGTAACACTGTTTGCGGCTTGAGTCATTTCTTGGAGGTTGGCTGTGATGGTGGCTGTGCCGTTGAAAGACATCAGCGCAGCTAGTCCTTCGACCACGCTGCGGGTCGGCACCACACCCACATTGCGCTGGGTTTCGTTATCGAGTTGCTCGGCAACCGGAATGATGTTGGAGTTATTGGGGAGCACCACCACATTTCCAGCTGGAAGCGAATCGACTGCTGCTAGCAGTTCGGCGGTGGACGGGTTCATGGACTGACCGCCGGTCACCACTCGCTGCACACCCATTGACCCAAGAATCTCGACTAGACCTGCGCCAGCGCCGACCGCTACCACGGCACAGTTATCGGCCTCAGTGATCTCAACCGGCTCGAAAACCTGTGCAGCAGTTTGTGCAGCAACATTATCTTCGGTGGCGGCATTGCTGTCTGCGGATGGCTGGTTGAACCATTCGATGTGTTCGCCTGCCTGCTCCAGCAGATCAGTGATCTCTATTCGGTGAGGCCGTCCGACTGCGATGCCTGCCTCAATGGCTGCACCTATGTGGTCAGTGTGGATGTGACAGTTCCAGATGCCGTCGCCGCCAACCACGACTATTGAGTCGCCGACCTCTTTCCAAGCAGCTTTGAAGCCGTCCACAGAAGAGTCGGGGGCATCCAGCAGGAACATCACCTCATAACGCAAGTCCGCTACCGAAAACTCGCTGGCGGAATGCTCAACATCGCTATCAGAGGCGGCGGCGTGTGCTGTGGCTTGTGAGGGCGGAGCTTCGGGTGCTTCTGGCATGGGACGGCCATCAAACACGTTCAAGCAGGCATCAAACAGCAGCAGCAGTCCGGCACCGCCCGCATCCACCACTCCCGCCGCGGCGAGCACTGGCAGCATTTCAGGGGTGCGCGCCAAAGCGTCTCGGCCTTGTTCGTTTGCTGCGTCAAGAACCTCGATCAGGCTGGCACCTTGCGAAGCTGTGCTTTGAGCAGCTTCAGCAGCCTCGCGAACGACGGTCAAGACGGTGCCTTCCACAGGTCGGGCTACCGCCGAGTAGGCACCGTTGCTGGCTGCTTGCAGCGCGGCAGCCACGACTGCAGCGTCAGCTTGAGCGGATTGAGTGGATTGAGCGGATCGACTCAGCACCCCACAAATGCCTCGAAGTATCTGAGCCAGGATCACTCCAGAGTTGCCGCGCGCGCCCATGAGTGCTCCGTGTGAGATAGCAGCACACAGCGCCTCAAGATCATCAGCAGTGTCTTCGCAGCTTTCAAGCACCGACTTCATTGTTGAGGACATATTCATGCCGGTGTCGCCGTCGGGCACTGGATAGACGTTGAGATTGTCAAGCACTTGCCTGTGGGCGCTGAGACCTTCATGAAATTTGGTTATGACGCGGCGCAGGCTGGTCGCATCAACGACAGGTGATGCCAGCGCGGAAGTCATGGAGCGAGGATACCTGTCGCTTTAGTCCGGCTAGCTGATATCTGTCGCTTCGAGGTTGCCATGAAACCGACCTGGCAAGCTGAACACGGCCAGTTTCGGGTTGTGCCCACTACGATGCGGATTGTGCAGGGAGTGATCAAAAGTTATGACCCAGCCACCGGTGACGGTGTGCTTGTGAACGAAGCCGACCTGCAAGATGTTGACTTGGCAGCCAACGCGCTGGAAGGGTCTCTGTTTCGGATGCTGCGCCAAGGTCAGCGTGTGCAGTTCGATCTTGACGACCAAGGCCGAGCCATCCGGCTGCGCTTAGGCTCCGAGGTAGACATGTCCACCCCCGAGTTCTAGAGCCAATACCCCGATGCGCCTCAAGCACCCGATCCTCAGCGAGCTAGAGCAAGCAGATGAAACTGCTAGAGCCACAGGTTGAGCACTTTGAGGTCCAGCCCCTTGAAGGTTCATATCGTGGAATCGAGGATTACTGCGCGGATTCCTAGGCCCATCAGGAACAAACCGGTGAAGCCATAAAGTAGGTACAGGTAAGCCCGCAGATGCGGTCTGTAGCTATAGGCGATGCCCACCGCCACCAAACCCGAGAACCCGTATAGAGCGTGCAGATCGGGTGCCTCACGATTATCGGCGACCATGAGCCAAGTCCCCAGCCCCGCCTGCACAAACACAGTGAGCTGCGCTGCTGCTGTGGCGATCCAAAGCGCCCGCATCCGCAAGCTCGGGAGTCGATGTGCCGCTAGCGCCCACAATCCCACCGCGGCGTTAGCGAAGATCACCACCCACGAGAACCAGTCGTGTGTGGCGCTTACAGTCGCGTTAACAGTCGCAAACACAGTCGCGAACATCAAGCCACAATGCCACCAGCACGCAGAGACGCGATTTCTCCAGCGTTGAGTCCCGCCTCAAGCAAAATCTCGTCGGTGTGCTGCCCAGCGTGAGGTGGAGGTCTGCGAATGCTGCCAGGTGTTCGGCTAAAGCGCGGTGCTGGATTGGGTTGAACTGTGCCAGCCACCTCACCGAAAGTGCCGCGCGCAACGTTATGAGGATGATCGGGTGCCTCGGTTAGTGACAGCACTGGAGCGAAACAGCAGTCGCTGCCTTCAAGCAGTTCGCACCATTCGTCTCTGGTGCGCTGTGCAATCACAGCAGCGAGCTTCTTTTTGAGATCTGGCCAGGCCGCCTGTTCCATCTGCTGATCCCATTCGCTGCCATGCAAATCTAAACGCTGGCGAAGCTCAGCATAGAACTGCGGCTCCAGAGGACCCAAAGTGATGAACTTGTTGTCGGCGGTCTCATAGACGTTGTAGAAATGAGCACCGGTGTCAAGCAGGTTTGTGCCGCGTTCTTCACTCCAAAAAGGCGTTCCAGCCAATCCGAAGAAAGCTGTCATCAACGAGGCAGCACCGTCAACCATGGCCGCGTCTACCACTTGACCTTGACCCGAGTTGCGAGCCTCAAGCAGAGCACACACCATCCCGAAAGCCAGATACATACCCCCGCCACCGAAGTCACCCACAAGATTGAGCGGCGGCACAGGAGCTTCACCGGCACGCCCGATGCCGTGCAGCGCTCCTGCAAGCGCAATGTAGTTGAGGTCATGGCCTGCGGCTGTGGCGTAAGGGCCTTCCTGTCCCCAGCCGGTCATCCTGCCGTAGACAAGGCGAGGGTTGCGTTCTAGGCAGTCATCGGGACCGATCCCGAGACGTTCAGCCACACCCGGTCGAAACCCCTCCAAGATTGCATCAGCTTCCGACACCAGCGCCATCACCAAATCCACCCCGTCAGATGATTTCAAGTCAACGCCTATCGAACGCCTACCACGGTTGAGCAGATCTCTGGGAGGTTCAGATGGGTCTCCTCCGCGCACGGCTGCGGCGCGATCAACACGGATCACATCTGCCCCCATGTCGGCCAACATCATGGCACAAAACGGACCTGGTCCTATGCCTGCGATCTCAACTACTCGGATTCCTGTCAGAGGCCCCATATCTTCGCCTTCCGTGGGTTGTTGTGTCTACTTTTTACTGTGTCTGCTGTGTTTATCTACTGTGTTGATTTGCTGTGCCTGTATCTACTGATTGCTCGGCTGCTCTACTGGCCTACTGCCGTGCTGGCCTACTGCCCTGCTGGCCTACTGCTCTGCCGACCTACTGCTTTATTGCCTTACGCCCTACTGGCACTGTTGCTACCAGGCGACTCGGCTGGACAGAGAAGTCACCGCGCTGATGATCGCCGCCCACACCTGAGGAGGCAGTTCATGTCCCATTGCCTCAATCTCCAAATATTCGGCACCGTGAATCAGTTCAGCGGTACGGCTTCCCAACTCAGGCGGAATCAACGGGTCAGCGGCACCATGAATCACCAGTGCTGGCAGGTCAAGGTCGCGCAGCATGTTGGCTCGACTGCCGCCGTTGACCGCGGCATCCATCTGCCGTTTAGACGCGCCGGGATGCCAAGCCCGCCGGTAGCTGCGCTCCAGATACTGTCGCTCGGCTTGCTCGTTGCGCCACTCAGGATTGGACCAGAGCCGGTAGCCAACAAGATCAGATTCGATCTGTTCGTCTATGGTCGCAGCAGCGGGAGCAGTCAAAGCCGCCCAAACCTCTGGCGCAGGCTCAGCTATGCCCAACTCGCCTGTGTGCGACGAAACCGACACAAGCGCCGCCACCCTGTGGCCAAAGTCCGCGGCAACGGTTTGAGCCACCATCCCACCCAGCGAATATCCGCAGACAATCGCCCGTGAGCAGCCAGCCGCATCTAGCACTGCGATCACATCGGCGGCCATATCAGCAAGGGTGTAACTATCGCTGTCAGCAACCACGGTCGAAAGTCCCGAGTCGCGCAGATCCATCCGCAGCACGAAGAAGCCGCGATCAGTGAACCCAGCGCACAGCTCCTCATGCCAAACCAGCATGCTGGAACCGAGCCCATGTATCAGGATCAGCGCGGGATCGGTTTCGCTACCGAAAGTCTCATAAGCGATCTTGATCTCGCCGTTGTGAGCACTGAGCATGTCACCGGCAAGTTATCGTCATCGTTGGTGTCGGAGATTCAGCGTCGCACCATAGCCGTGACCATGAGTTCGGTTATATCCACCTCCATGGCCATGGCCGCCGCGTTCGCTGCCTCTGCGGTGCTCGCCGAAGAGATCACCGGCAGCGCCACTCTGGCGACTCTGGCCGCCGGGTCAATGTCGCTAGGCAGCATGGCCGCAGCAGTGCCATTATCTCGCCGCATGGCTCGGCTGGGCAGACGCCGGGGTCTTGTGGCTGGCTGGTGGCTGGGCGCTTGCGGGGCGGCGATTGCTGTTCTAGCAGCGGTGTTCAATGTGTATCTGTTGGTGGTGGTAGGAATGATCGGAGTGGGCATCGGGCAGACCACCAACCTGGCGGCCCGCTACGCAGTGGCTGACAATGCGGCAGAGGACCGCTTGGCGCGCTCTATAGGAATGCTGATATGGGCCTCTACCTTCGGGGCGGCTGCGGGACCTACGATTGCGCTAGGGCCTATAGCCGAATTCGCTGGTGCCGTTGGCTTTCCTGAACTGGCTGGCCCCTACCTGCTGAGCACCGCAATGTTCGTGACCGGATTGGTCATCACCCATACCTGGCTACGCCCAGACCCGCTTGAGGTGCTCGGCACTATCGGAACCGAAGCTCCCAAACCAGAGTCGCCGTTCGTTGTGATCCGCCGGATCGCGGCTCTGCCAGCGGCTCGACTGGCACTGCTAGCGATGCTGATGGGGCAGTTGGTGATGGTCGGCGTGATGACGGCCACGCCGCTGCATATGACTAGCGGTGATCAAGACTTGGCTGTTATCGGTCAGGTGATATCGCTTCACATTGTGGGTATGTATGCTTTCTCGCCGATTGTGGGATGGCTGGTTGACCGGCTTGGCACCCACATCATGGTCACAGTCGGCGGGCTGACTTTGTTTGTTGGGGCCGAGTTCGCTGGGCACACCAACCCTGAGCACAGCGCTGGTTTGTTTAGCGGGCTGATGCTCATAGGCATCGGCTGGAGCTGCGGGCTAATCGCCGGAAGTGCGCTCCTGACCAACACTTTTCCTGTTGAACAAAGAGTGGCGGTTCAAGGTGCCGCTGACTTTGTGATGATTAGCGGCGGGGCTCTTGGCGCGATGTCATCGGGTGCGCTAGTGGAACTACTGGGTTTTCAGCTGCTGAGTCACTATTCCGGCATTGCGGCATTGATTCTGGTTGCGGCGGCTGCGGGGGCGTGGTTCAGTGCCCGGTTCAATCGCACACGCCAACTCGCCTGACAACTACTCGCTTGACAATTCAGGCTCAGTCTTCTAGGACAGCGATTCGGTCAGGATCAAGGCGGTAGCTGAGCTTCTGGCCGACCTGGGCTGGCTGCGAATCGAGCACTGTCAACTCAAAGTCGCCGGGATCGCTGTGCAGAGACAACTCGAAACGATCACCGCGAAAGCGAACATCGCTCACCGTTGCCGTCAACGAATTCACGGCGGCGTAATCTGTGGTGATAGGGGCAGATTCGCTTAAGCGAGTGAAAGCGTCGCTGCGCAGCACCACCCGTCCTGCTGTCACGCTGAGATGCCCCCAAGGCACTTCACCGTTCTGGCCAACGCTGACGATGTTGACATGACCCAAAAAGTGCGCTGTCGCGGTTTGTTGAGGGTCGCGCCAAACCTCCGCTGGAGTGCCGATCCTGGCTATCTGTCCCGCTCGCATCAACGCCACCCGATCAGCTACTGCGAAAGCTTCGTCGTGGTCGTGGGTGACATGCAGCACCGTCACGCCAACACGTCGCAGTAGCGTGCGCAGCTCTTCGGTGAGTTGCTCCCGGCGAGGGCGGTCCAATGATCCGAGTGGCTCATCAAGCATCAACAGTCGAGGCTCAGGTGCCAGAGATCGCGCCAACGCCACCCGCTGGGCTTCACCCCCCGAAAGCGTGGCGATAGCTCGCTGCTGATAACCGGCCAAACCCACCAGATCAAGCACTTCCTTGACCCGTTGGTCACGCTTGGGCGCGTCAAGTTTCTTCATGCGCAAGCCGAAAGCCACGTTGGCTGCTACATCACGATGCGAAAACAGTGCGTGCTCTTGGAACATCAATCCAAAATCACGACGATGCACAGGCTGTGTGGCTAGGTTCTCGCCGTTCCAGCGGACCTCGCCGTCATCTAGTGGTTGCAATCCCGAGACGGCACGCAGCAACGTGCTTTTGCCGCAGCCACTCGGGCCGAGCACCGCAACGATTTCACCGGTTTTGACCTGGAGGTCCAATCCAGCGAGGGCGACAACGTTTGCGAAGCTGACCTTCGCATCTATCACCGACAGCATCTGAAACACACCTGAGGACTAGAAGACATCTCGCAACTCAGCAAGCGGCTGGGGCTAGAAAGCACCCGATGGTTAGAAAGCATCCAACGACTAGCAAGTATCCAGCGGCTAGAAAGCGCCCGCACGCGCATCACCCCAAAGATCCATCAAGAACACAATCAAAGCGGTTAGCGCCATAAGCGCAACAGCTAGTGCCATGGCCTGACCCCTCAACGCTTCGCCGGGAGTGCTCAAAAGCCTGAACAACGCCAGCGGCGCGGTCAGGGTCTCGGGCCTGCGAGGAATGAATGATGTCGCCCCGAACTCACCGAGCGACACAGCAAAGGCGAACCCGGCACCCACAGCTGCGCCTCGTGCAGCAGCAGGTAGATCTACCTCACGGCGTGCCCGCCAAGGCGATGCCCCTAACATCGTCGCCGCTTCACGCACACGAGGGCTGACACTGCGCAACATCGGCACCATTGTGCGAACCACGAAAGGAATCCCCACCACGGCATGCGCTATCGGAACCACGATCACCGCCGTGCGGATATCTATCGGTGGACGGTTCAATACCAACAGAAAACCTAAACCCACCGTGACCGCTGAAGTGCCTAGCGGCAGAGTCAAGGTGACATCAGTCAACCCTGCTGCGGTGCGACCAGTGCGTGAAGCGGAGCGCAGCACCACTATGGCAGCCGCGCCACCCACCAGCAGAGCCAAAGTGGCGGCTGGCACAGCGAACCGCAACGAGTTAGCCAGCGCAGCCAAAGCAGTGTCGGGCAGCAGGTTGACCCGCTGAGTCATTGCGCTGTAGTGACGCAACGTGTAGCTTCCGTCGCCTGCCATCAACGAACGTTCAACAAGCAGCGCCAGCGGCAAACCCAGCACTAATCCCATGACCGTTAAGTTGACCATCAATCCGATGCCTTGATGTCGGGGGGCGGCCGCCGCCACGATTGCTGAGGCTGAGGATGCGCGACGGCGCTCCAACAGGATCGACACGATCACCAGAGCTAACACCGCCACAAGTTGCACTACAGCTAGTGATGCCGCAACCGACAGGTCAAGACGCACCACAGCTTGGCGGTAGATCTCGGTTTCGATAGTGGCGCGAGTCGGACCTCCCAAGATCAGCACCACCCCGAAAGAGGTGAACGAAAACAGAAAGACGATGGCTGATGCGGCAGCTAGTGACGGTGCTAGTCGGGGCAGCACTACATGGCAAAAAACCGCGAAACGTGAAGCACCCAACACACGAGCTTGATCCTCAATCCGGGCATCAAGGCTCTCCCAATGCGCTCCGACTATCCGTAAAACCACCGCATAGTTGAAGAACATGTGCGCCAAAAGGATCGCCCAGATCGTGTGGCGCAAGCTCACAACGCCGCCTCCTGCTAGTCCGAGACGGTCAAAGGTGCCCTCGAACGCTGCCGCCACAACCACAGTGGGCAACGTGAAAGGCACAGTCGCCACGGCTCGCACCAACCGGCGGCCACGAAAACGAAGACGAGCCACCGCTGCGGCTGCGGGCAACGCCACCACTACTGTCAATGCGGTTGACGCAGCAGCCTGCCAGAAGGTGAACCAGATCACCGAGCGATGCGACGGCGAACCGAGCACCTGCCCTAGGTCTCCAACCTCGCCAGACCCTGCGAGGCCTCTGTGTATGACAGCAGCAACAGGCCACACAAAAAACAGTGCCATGAACAACACCACCAAACCCGCAGGCAGCAGCAGCCAGCCGCGGCGAGCTGCTTTGGCGAGCCTTAATGCTGTCGGGTTGGGGGTGTTCTGTGCTGTGATCACGGCACCAGAGGTTCTTGATTAAACATCGTCAGTCGGTTTCTGGACCGTCAGCAAGCTTTTGGTGCCTGCGATGATCTTGGGTGGCCTTGGGTCAACTTCGACTGGGTCAACTTTGGCTGGATCGACTTCGGCTAGGTGAACCCTCAGCGAAGCACGATCTCCACCCAGCGGTCAGTCCAAGCGTCACGCTGAGCTTCAACCTCAGCTGGATCCAAAATGAACGGATCTTCTGCGATCTCGGCGTGTGCCACGAACTCTGGTGGCAGGGTGGCGTTGCTATTCACTGGGAAGACGAACATGTTCAACGGAACATCGTTTTGGAATGTTTCGCTGAGCATGAAATCGATCAACGCTCGGCCACCTTCTGGGTTGTCGGCACCTGCCAGCACTCCAGCGAACTCAATCTGGCGGTAACAACTGTCAATTATCACCCCTGTGGGTGGATTATCGACAGGAGGATCAGCGAAGATCACCTCTGCGGGCGGGCTGGAGGCGTATGACACGACTATCGGCCTGTCGCCGCCGCCGACTGTGAACTCGCCGTAGTAGGCATCGGACCATCCAGAGGTGACTGACACGCCGTTGTCGCGCAGAGCCGCCCAATAGTCCTCATAGCCGTCGCTGTAGCGGGCAATGGTGGCTAGCAAGAACGCAAGCCCAGGCGAAGAAGTTTCGGGGCTCGGCACTACGAGCATGTCTTTGTAGGCCTCATCGGTGAGGTCGTCAAGGTTGGTGGGCGGCGGCGTATCGGCATCGAATGCATCAATCCAGTAGTTGAGGCAGACATCGCCGAAATCAATGGGCGTTACTCGGTGCTGTGAGTCGAGTTCGAATCGGTCGGGCACATTTGTGAGTCCCGGCGACTCATAGGGCTCGAAAAGGTCGCAGTCCAAGCCGCGCTGCAAGAAAGTGTTGTCTATACCGAACAGCACATCGCCGAGCGGTTCTCCAGCGGTGAGGCAGGCCTGCGCTACTAAGGTGCCAGCATCGCCGGAGGCGAGTTGCTCCACTTCGATTCCAGTGGTGGCGGTGAACGCTTCCAACGTCTCAGACGAGACCACGAACGAGTCGTGGGTGAGCAGCGTCACGGTGGTGCCCGACAAGTCTTCGCTTGCTGTGCTGTCTGGGTTGGCGGCTGTATCACTGGTTATTTGGCTAGCAGTGGCGCTTGTGTTGTCGCTGCTGTCGTTGCCCGTGACATCAGCAGTAGTGGTGTCACTGTCGTCGTTGTCATCGCTGTGATTGTCGTCGCCGCAGGCAGCGCCCAGAAGCGCCAGCGCTACCAACGCTGCAGCCGCCATACGAGCTGTCTGAGTCTTGCGGGAAACCCCTTGCACTCGGATTTTGACGCGCGCCTGTCGGACGATATTTGAAACTTGTTGACCCATAGGTTCTTCCTCCGCTGGCATTACCCAGATCAGGTCGGCGGGTCGACACCGCTGTAGGTGCCCTCTCAGCCCGGCTGCCCCGAGCTCCCCGGTTTGTGTTGTCACTAAACACTATACGCGCCCCTAGCAACCTTTGCCGCTTCCAGGGTTAGACGGGCAATATGACTTGGGTCACGAACTACGGTTATGAACTTGCGTTTGGGTAATGTCACACCCTGTCTCTACGTTGTTGGGTCATGTCCCTAATCACATCTTTTGCACAATTTTTTCGAGCCGTTGCGCGCAGCCACTACATCGGCTTCGCTTATCGGCTTGATGCGTTCACTGACACGATTCAGCCCATTGCTGTGCTTGCAGCGTTGACGGTCAGCCCCAGCCAAGTTGGTGCAAGGTTTCGTCGTCGATGCCGAAGTGATGGGCGACCTCATGAACCACCGTGACGGTAACTTCATGGCGCAGCTCGTGCTCGTCGTTACAGATCTCACATATCGGCAGCCGAAAGACGGTAACCCGGTCAGGCATCACCATTGCGCCGTAGTCTTGACGCTCCGTTAACGGAATGCCCTCATAGAGGCCCAGCAGTTCCTCGCTGGAATGCTTGTCACGCACTACCACAGCAATGTTCTCCATCATCTCCCCTAGCGCTGGGGGTAGAGAGTCGAGAGCTTCGGCCACAAGCTGCTCGAAGCGCTCAGGATCAACTAGGAACACCATCCCCACAGTAATGATCCCCACAGCAATGATCCCCGCAGTAATGACCGTCCTGCGCCGTAGTGCTTGACCACCTAGTGCTTGACCACCGCCTGGAGATTGTCGTCTCGCTCATTGGCTCGGCTTCTAAGGTTCACTGGTGACCCAGGCTGAGCACCCGCTGCTTGAAGGCCTCACCGCTGAACAACGCGACGCGGTAACTACCCGAGCCTCGCCGCTGTGTCTGATCGCCGGTGCAGGATCAGGCAAAACCCGCGTGCTGACACGGCGTATCGCCTGGCAAGCCAGTCAGAGCCATATCGACCCGCGGCGCACCCTAGCGGTGACATTCACTCGGCGAGCTGCACGCGAGCTGCGGTCCAGGCTGCGTCAGCTTGGAGTCGCCAACGCTGTTAAGGCTGGCACTTTCCATTCGATTGCTTTGGCTCAACTGCGCCGCTATGCCGCCGACTCCGACAAGCGCCCACCCCAGATTCTTGACAACCCAAACAAACTAATCTCTGAGTTGCAGCCGTCTTCTGACCTCAGAACAGTTAGCAGTATCGTCAGCGAGATCAGCTGGTGCCGAGCGCGTCTGGTGGCACCTGAGGACTACCCGGCTGCGGCAAAAGCTGCAGGACGGCGGGCCCCGCTAGGCAACTCAGAGCGCTTTGTTCGCACTTTTGCCGACTACCAGCAGGCCAAACGCAAGCGCAGGGTGCTTGACTTTGACGATGTGCTGGCTCGGGCTACCGAAATGATGAAGTCACAGCCTCGCCACGCTGCTGCGCAACGCTGGCTGCATCAAAATCTGCTCGTGGATGAGTTCCAGGACATCAATCCGCTGCAGTTCGGTTTGCTGAAATCATGGCTGGGAGACGATTCAACGCTTTTGGTCGTGGGTGATCCCGACCAGGCCATCTACGGCTGGAATGGTGCCGATCCGAAGCTGATCGACTCAGTGGCGGAGCACTTCCCGGGTTGTGCTGTGCTGCAAATGCGCACCAACTTCCGCTCAACTCCTGAGGTTCTCGCTGCCGCGGGCCGGGTCTTGGGGCGTTCACCTCAGCCAGCATTTCGTCCTTCTGGGTCGGAGCCCACCATCACAGTCTGTGACGGCGTTGATGAGCCCGATGTCTTGGCTCGACTGATCCGCCAACGACACCGACCCGGGTCGCGCTGGCGCCGTCAAGCAGTTCTGGCGCGAACTAACTCTCAGCTTGAGCCACTGCGCCAAGCGTTGAAGCGTCGCACTATCCCAGTGGCAGCCAGCAGTGAAACTGGGTTACTACGCCAGCCTGAGATAGCAAAGGTGCGTCAAGCTTGGGCAGACAATGCTCCTCTCTCATCATGTGTAGCCGACACCCGTCAATGGCTCAGCGAAGCCTCAGACGGATCCAGTGGTGCCAGCAACGTCAGTGGTATCAGCAGCTTCAGTGATGCCAGCCGCGGGGGCATTTATGGCGATGACGCATTCGGTGGCTCTGTCGCAGGTGACACGCCCGCAGTTGGAGACAGCATCAAGGCTTTCATTGAAGTGTTTTTGGAGTTTGCTGATGATCATCTGTCGCTTGACCCTGATGCCACAGCGGGTGCGTTCTTCACTGCGTTGCGTGCTGATGATCGTGTTCTAGGCACCAGCGACGGTGTCGAATTGACCACATTTCACGGTGCTAAAGGCCAAGAATGGCCGATTGTGTATCTGGTCGGGCTTGAAGACGGCTACGTCCCGATACATCACGCCCGCACTTCAGAAGCCCGAGCTGAAGAGCGGCGGCTGCTGCATGTAGCAGTCACGCGGGCGCAGCAGGAACTGCATCTGCTCTGGTGCAATCAGCGTCAGCGCGGCGACCAGACCTTCCAGCAGCAAATCTCACCGTGGGTGACAGCAATCGCGGAAGGCATCAACACCGAACCCAGCCAAGTGGATCATGTAGCAGCCGTAGCCCGAGCCCGCGAAATGCTGCGCTCCCAACGCAACAAGAAGCAGTAACCCCAGATTGGCTGCTCAGCTTAAGGCTGTGCGTGGGTACTGTCGGTGACCGTGGATGCATCACAAGAAGCCGTCGAAGCGCTTCAGGAAGTCATCTCAGCGATGCCAGATGGCGGCGAGGAGCGTCCCGGACAGTTCGAGATGTGTGAGGCGATTGCATCCGCTCTTGAGCGAGGCCAGCATCTGCTGGTAGCTGCTGGCACAGGGATCGGCAAGTCGATGGCCTACCTTGTGCCGCTGGTGGCTAGCGGGCAGAAGGCTGTCGTTGCTACCGCAACCAAAGCTCTCCAGGATCAGATGGTTGACAAAGATCTGCCCTTATTAGCTAAAGCACTGGGTATACCACTCAAGTTCGGCGTATTGAAGGGCAGATCGAACTACATATGCCGCAAGAAGCTCACCGACCTAGGCGCGAATGCCAGCAGCGGGCAGCAGCAACTAGTCGTTGCGGACTCCGCGGCTGAGGCGGACCTCGTCTTTGACGAGATCAAGAAGCTGGTCGCTTGGTCTGAAACGACTATCGACGGCGACCGTGCCGGACTTGACTTCGAGCCGTCAACGCGAGCCTGGGAGTCGGTGAGCGTGTCTGTCCGTGAATGTCCGGGCGCAACGAACTGCCCGTCGGGGTCGGAGTGTTTCGCCGAACAGGCTCATGACAGTGCCGCTGAGGCGGATGTGTTGGTGGTGAACCATCACCTCTACTGTTTGCATGTATTCACCGAAGCAGACATTCTGCCTGCCCATGATGCGGCGGTTTTTGACGAAGCCCACACGTTAGAAGACATTGCATCTAGTGCCGCCGGGGTTTCGATCACTAGAGGCCGGTTCAGACACGCTGCTCGTGCGGTTAGGGCAGCGGTGGCGCATTCGGAGACCGCCATCGACTTGGAAGGGGCAGGCAATATTCTGCGGGACGCTCTTAGCTTCCACAGCGACACGCTCCTGACTTCGCTTTCGGACTATCTGATTGAAACGGTCGCCGTGTGCCGGGGACGCCTTGATGCAGCCAGAACCGAAGTCCGCGAGGCTGAAGGCGACGAGACACGGCGGAGAATGGCTCAACGGCTCATTGATGCCCTCACTGAAGATCTTGCTACAGCTTCTGATCCAGACAACGATGATGCCGTCTGGGTAGAGGACTCTGGGGGGAATCCAACTTGGCGGACAGCTCCCGTTGATGTCGGACCGATGCTGGAGGAGCTTCTGTGGGCGCATACTCCAGCAGTGCTCACCAGTGCGACTATCCCCTTCAACCTTGCCGAAAGGCTCGGTCTGTCCGACGATGCCCATGACAACCTCGCCGTGAGCAGTCCCTTCGACTATCGCAACTGCGGCTTGCTCTATTGCGCTAAACATCTGCCGAGCCCCAAGGACCCTGGATGGGCACAGGCCGTGCAAGACGAGATAGCTCAGATGACTGTGGCGGCGGGAGGTCGCACTTTGGCACTGTTCACAAGTTATGGGGCGATGAGGAATGCCGCCGAAGCCGTAGGCGAAGCAACGGGGCTGCGGATCTACTGCCAGGGCGATTTGCCTAATCGTGAACTGATCGACCGTTTCACTGCGGAAGAGGAGAGCTGTCTATTCGCCACGATGACCATGTGGCAGGGAGTGGACGTGCCCGGCCGGTCGCTGTCATTAGTGGTGATAGACCGCATCCCCTTCCCACGCCCCGACGAACCGTTGATGGTCGCCCGACGCAATCGGCTGGGCCGAGACGCTTTCAACAAGATCGACGCTCCACGCGCGGCCACGCTGCTAGCGCAGGGTGCAGGCAGGCTCATTCGCTCTGCCCAAGATCGGGGTGTTGTGGCGGTGCTTGACTCGCGGCTGGCGACTGCCCGTTACCGCCAAGACCTGCTGAAGGGCCTTCCGCCGTTGCGCCGAACCATCGATCTCGCCGAAGTCAAGGCATTCCTCTCAGAGATCCGCCAATCCGCTGAAGCCGCACGCCCGTCATGGCGAAGCATCAGCCTTTCATCTGAAACCCCGTCTAACTAGAGCCGCATCAAGGACTAGAGCCTTATAAAGAAAGACCCGGCACCTCCAAAAAGGCACGAGGGTGGCTATCTTGACATCGTGCTTTAGAAAGATTCGGGGCTTGGGGCTGGGGTCACGATCTGGATCAGGTTCCCGCAAGTGTCGTCAAAAATGGCCGACATGACGGTGCCGAGGTCGGTGGGTGGCTGGGTGAACTCAACACCAGCGGCGCACAAGCGTGCGTGCTCGGTATGAACATCATCAACGGTGAACTGCGCTGAGGGGATACCGTCGGCGACGAGGGCATCACGGTATGTCTTAGCGGCCGGGTGTGCAGCAGGCTCAAGGAGCAGTTCCGGCCCCTCAGGCTGCTCTGGAGAAACCACAGTGAGCCACGAGTATTCCCCGACGGGCACGTCATGATGCTTCTGAAACCCGAGCACCTCGGTGTAGAAGGCAAGCGCTTTGGCTTGGTCGTCAACAATGACGTTGGTCAACGTGATCCGCATGTGCCTCCGCCTGTGAGTTGTCCAGTCTCGCCCGATTCTGGCACCCTCCCACCGACTCTAGTGAACAATGCTTGCCGCGTCAAAGAAGCGCCACACCTCCCGCAACGACACTCATGAGTTCGTCGCGTTACCGCATGTCGCTGCCTTTCTGGAGATGCTGATGCGACGAATGCATCTTCCAGACATAAAAAATACAGCGCTGGCACTGCCCATATCACGGCATACCTGGCCGAATGGTCCCTGAGTAATATTGATTATTATAAAATGGGTATTTAGAGACAGGTAACGACTTACTACCTCTTAGGCCGCCTAGTAGAGTTGCGATAGTGACATTCACCGCCTCTGTGAACGCAGGCAGATGATGCAACTAGTGTTTACTGAGCATGCACGGCGAGTCATGGTAGAGCGCGGGATCCTCCCTCAGTAGGTAGAGCAAGCCGTGGACGCGCCCCAGCGACGGACTCTGGACCCCTACGATGGAACTGTGGAGCGGTTCTACGCCAGAATCCCCGAGAATGGAGACAGAGTCCTAAGAGTGGCGGTCAACACTGGCTCGGATCCGTGGCGTGTTGTGACCGCATTCTTTGATCGTTCCATGAAAGGCATGAAATGAAACTCAGAGTGGATCAGCAGGCTGACGCGCTTTACTTGCGCCTTGACGAGTCCAGTATCGTTGACTCCGTTGAGGTAGCGCCGGGCGTAATACTTGACTACAACGAGGCCGAAGAGGTCATTGGCATTGAAATGCAGAACCTGTCCTCAAGATCATCCGATCTAAAACTCTCAGCCTTGCAATTCGAAACTGCTTAACGATCGCTCCGCGGTGACTGCCTACAGACTGCTAAGTGGTCGGCGAAGAGGCCGCCATCCTGCGGGCAGCCCTTTCGGTATTCGCTGTAGGCAGTGTTGCGGTATGCCTCTGCGACGATGGCTCCTAGTTCGTGCTTTTGCTTGTTGCTGATTGAACCGAGCGGTGTCTGGCTGGCGCGGCCAAAGACGAACAAAGTCGATTCGCGGCCAACCAAATGCCAGCAGCCCATCACGCTGTAGGCAGATGAGCGCAGGGTGCCGTCCTGCTTGAATTTGAAGCAGTGGATGCGTTCCCAGTCTCCTAGTGGCTTGAACTTGATATGCGTCAAACGGGCCTCGGCGATTGACAGCACAACCACATTAGGTCGCAGCGCTACAAGCAAATCGTGCCAGAGTCGCCTGCCATCATCTTCAAGTACGCGCCGATCGGCATTGCTGAGCTGACTCCAAGTCGGATTAGTGGCAATCGGCGAGCAAATATCAGTGTGCAGTGCAGTTGAGGTCTGGCGATCGTAGTAACTGGCGCTCATTCCATTGAGCAGAGGCTCAAAGCTCTGAAACCAACTTCTGTAAGGACTCGTTCGAAAGTAAGCCGAGAAAGCGTCAAGGTACTGCTCTTGATCCTCAGGGTGAGCCTCCTCGGCAAGCGGGAATCGTAGGAACGGGTTTTCGGCAGGAAACTCGTTGAGTGACGGGTTTAAGCCAACAGTAAGAACTCGTTGAGGCGATGCGGCATATGCGTCAAGATCACCAAAGAACAGGATCGGAATAGCGGGGCTGACACGGGCCTCAAGCGACGCTGCCGACTCGAACAAGCGCCATGCCTCCACAACAGCCTTTCTGAGTTCAGTGCATTGCCTCATGTCGCTGTCCTTCTGGAGATATTGATGCGACGAGAGTGCTATCCCCATGTGAGCGATTCGGCACTTGCCCCAACCATCTCATAGGAACCACACCGTGCATAACTAAGCACATAATAGCTGTTATTATTTGCTTGGTATGCAAAGCCCGTCCACTGACCGTCTGGGAAGGTACCGGGCTTCACTTCGGCAGGCTAATGCCCTTGACGAGTCCATTATCCAACAGTTCAACCATGCAGCACACTTCGCCATCATCGAAGACGACCTCAACCACCTGCCACGCAAACTCCACAACTGGCAATCAGCCCACAACACCTACACTGCACTAATTCGCAACCACCACTAGAGTTTGCGCACCACTAGACTTCGCCGTGCCATACATAGCACCACACAGTTGAACCTGCCCGTGCTGCTAGTGACTGCTGGCTTACCTCAACTACGAGTTATTTCAGGGCAGGCCCGCACACGGCGATACTGCATTCACGATTCCTTGGTTTGACGACTTCTTGAAGCGCACACTTCCTCTGTAGGCGACTCTTAGAATTGGGCGAGGGGTTCGGGTGAGGTTGGTTAGTCCAGGGTCTGGATTTGTGCTCTACAGTTGGTGCTGGGTTTAGTCGTTGTCTTTGATGGTCAAGACGGATTGTTTGTCGCTGATATGCACGCCTTCGGGGTCTGACAACACGATCGTGAACGTTTCATCAGGTTCCTTGACGCGATCATTCAAAGCATAAATCAAACCAATATTGGAAGTCACACCCGGTCTGAAACTAATAGACGAAGTCCGCACCACGAAATCCTCGCCTGCTGTCGCGTAACCAGAACCACTACCAAGCACCCCAGGAGTGTACTTAACCGTCACCCGCTCACTAGCAGGCTTACTCAGCTTGAAACGTATCAAATAAAACGGACTCCGACCCTCAACATAGATACTCTCCTCCACAGAAATCGTGACCACATCAACAGGCGGCGCGGGTGGCGGCGGGTCGTCATCGTCTGTGATGTTGATGGTCGCTGCCGAAGCAGAAGAATCCAGGGTGTAGTTGCTGCCGGTGTTGACTGTGACAGTTACTGAACCATTGGCTTCATCGGTCGTGTCACCTGTTGTTGCAACAGTGAACTTGGCAGTGCCTGATGTTCCGATTGTGACTGTGCGGCTACCGGTATTGACACCATAACTACCTGAGGCAGACACAGACACGTTGACGGTGATGCTGCTATGGGGTGCTGGGTCAGCGGCGAGCGTGAAAGAAGCGCTTGTGCCCTCGGTGACATCACTGCCTGCAGCGATACTGACCTCAGGGATGTCATCATCAGCTATGTTGACTGTCGCAGTGGATGCTGAGGAGTCAAGATCATAAGCAGCGCCATCCACCAAAGTCGCGGTAACAGAGCCGTTGGCTTCATCAACTGTGTCACTGGTGGTGGCAACAGTGAGTGTCGCGGTGCCCGTTGTTCCGATGGTAACTGTGCGTGTGCCGACAGTGACACCATAACTACCAGAAGCAGTGACTCTCACAGTCACAACAAGTGGTGACACGGGCACCGGGTTAGCAGTCAACGTAAACGATGCACTGCTACCTTCTGTGACGTTGTTGCCAGCGGTGATACCAACCACAGGAGTCACTGCTGGTAATACGGGCGGGTCGTCATCATCGGATATGGCAACAGTTGCAGCCGATGCTGAAGAGTCAACGTTGTAGCTGTTACCAGTGTTAACCGTGACAGTCACTGAACCGTCGGTTTCGTCAAGATTGTCGTCTGTGGTGGCGATTGTGAGTGTGGCGCTGCCCGATGTGGGGATGGTAACTGTTCGGTTGCCAGTAGTGGCACCATAGGCACCGCTAGCAGACACTGACACGTTGATGGTGATTGCTGTGTGCGGGGTTGGGTCTGCAATGAGTGTGAAAGAAGCGTTGCTGCCTTCAGTGACAGCACTGCCAGCAGCAATACTGACCTCGGGCACATCGTCGTCAGTTACTGCAACGGTCGCGGCTGATGCCGTGGAGTCCAGAGTGTAACCATTGCCGGTGTTGAGCGTGGCAGTCACAGAACCGTCAGCCTCATCTGTGCTGTCTCCTGTGGTAGCGACAGTGAGCGTGGCGGTGCCAGACGTTGGAATAGTGACTGTTTGTGATCCTGTGGTAACGCCGTAGCTACCTGTGGCGGTAACAGCAACGGTTACATTTAGGTTCGCTGAAGGTGCCGGACTTGCAGTCAACGTAAACGTGGCGTTGCTGCCCTCAGTGATATTGCTGCCTGCTGTGATACTGATTTCGGGTGTGGTTGCTGCTGGTGTGGTGGCTGCGGCGAGGGCTTGCAACGCGGTGACTACCGGGTCCCAGCGAGTGCTCCAGAACTGGTTAGCGAAACCTTGGGCTTCGATGAGGGTCATTGGTGTACCGGTGAAACCGGGCACGTTTTCACCAAACGCGAGTAGTACTCGTTTCCAGCGATTCACATGAGCAACACCATTATCTGTTTCGGTTGCATACCCCTGCACGTCAGTGATCAACTGTGCAGGCACCACATAAACAACAGCAGCATCATCGTCAGCAACATTCACGGTGGCGGCTGCTGCTGAGGAGTCGATGCTGTAACCGGTGCCGGTGTTGACTGTGACGGTTACTGTGCCGTCTGTTTCGTCGACTGCGTCGCCTGTGGTAGCGATTGTGAGCGTGGCGGTGCCAGACGTTGGAATCGTGACTGTTTGGCTGCCGGTAGTGACACCATAGGCACCTGTAGCGGACACCGTGACGTTTACGGTGATGCTGCTATGCGGGGTTGGATCCGCTGTTAACGTGAACGATGCATTAGCGCCTTCAGTGATGTTGCTGCCAGCAGCAATACTGACCTCGGGCACATCATCATCGCTAATATTGACAGTCGCTGCTGATGCCGTGGAGTCCAGGTCATAAGCAGCACCGTCTATGAGTGTCGCGGTCACGGAGCCGTCTGTTTCATCGACTGTGTCACCTGTGGTAGCAACGTTGAGGGTTGCAGTGCCAGACGTTGGAATGGTGATGGTTTGGTTGCCGGTGATCACACCATAGGAACCCGAAGCAGACACAGTCACGGTTACGTCAAGATTCGCTGAAGGCACCGGACTCGCAGTCAACGTGAACGTGGCATTACTACCCTCAGTTACAACATTACCGGCTGTGATACTGATCTGTGGTGTGGTTGGGGTTTGTGGGTTGTTGGCGAGGGCTTGTAGGGCGGTGACTACCGGGTCCCAGCGAGTGCTCCAGAATTGGCTAGCGAAACCTTGGGCTTCGATGAGGGTCATTGGTGTACCGGTGAAACCGGGCACGTTTTCACCGAATGCGAGTAGTACTCGTTTCCAGCGGTTGACGTGATCTTCGCCGTTATCTGTTTCGGTTGCGTAACCCTGCACGTCAGTGATCAACTGTGCAGGCACCACATAAACAGCAGCAGCATCATCGTCAGCAACATTCACGGTGGCGGCTGCTGCTGAGGAGTCAATATTGTAGCCGCTACCGGTGTTGATTGTGACAGTCACAGAGCCATCTGTTTCATCGACTGTGTCACCTGTGGTAGCAACGTTGAGGGTTGCGGTGCCAGTGGTAGGGATCGTGACAGTGCGTGAACCGGTGGTGACACCATAGCTACCTGTGGCGGTGACATTCACGGTCACATCCAAAGCAGTCGTCGGTGCTGGACTAGTAGTCAACGTAAACGATGCGCTACTGCCTTCAGTAACAGCACTACCAGCAGTAACACCGACCGCTGGAGTGTCATCATCCGATACCGCAACGGTTGCAGACGATGCTGAAGAATCTAGATCATAAGCAGCACCGTCTGTGAGAGTGACAGTCACAGACCCGTTAGCTTCATCGACTGTGTCGCCTGTGGTAGCAACGTTGAGGGTTGCGGTGCCAGTGGTGGGAATTGTGACAGTGCGTGAACCGGTAGTGACACCATAGCTACCAGAAGCAGACACAGCCACAGTCACATCAAGATCCGCTGTGGGTGCCGGGTTAGCGGTAAGCGTGAACGATGCACTACTGCCCTCAGTCACATCACTACCAGCGGTGATGCTCACCACCGGCACGGACGGCTGCTGTTGCTGGAGGTTGGCCTCAATTTTCTTCAACGCCTCCACCACCGGATCCCAGCGAGCGCTCCAGAACTGGTTAGCGAAACCTTGCGCTTCGGTAACAGTCATCGGCGTGCCGGTAAAGCCTGGCAGAGCTTCGCCGAACGCCAGCAACACCCGCTTCCAGCGCCGCACATGCCCATCGCCGTTATCGGTCTCAGTTGCGTAACTGCGCACGTTGGCTAGCAGTTCTGCGCTTACGCCTACAGGCAGATCTTCGCTGCTCACTGTGACTTCAGCAGCGCCCTCGGTGGATGAGACGTGGTATTGGCTGCCCGCGGACGGCTCGACCGTGACCGAGATGAGGCCGTCTGCTTCAATTTGGCTGTCATCTGTGGTGCTCAACAACAGTTCTTTAGTAGCTGAGGTGGGGATAGTAACGTTCAAGGGTCCGGTGGTTGCGCCGTAATCACCTTCGGCAGCCACGGTGACGGTGACCTGTAGGTCGGTTGAGGGAGCTGGTATTGCAGTGAGCGTGAAGGTAGCGTCGGCACCTTCGGCTACATCATCGCCGCCGGTGATGCTGACCACAGGCAGAGAGTCGCCGAAAGCGTTGAGGGGTTTGGTGAACACCCAGGGCCGAGCCTGTTTGATAGCGAGCTTGTTGGCTGCGGTGATCTTGAATTCGATCTCCATAGCGAAGTCGTCGCCATCTTTGATGCCATACAGGGTCGCGAAACGGTCGTGGATGGCCTTGAGGCCGTTGCGCAACTGGATCATTTGCGCATCGCTCATGAACAGCTTGCCCGACTCGGCGAGATTGGAATAAGCAAGCACAACCGGGCTGCCATCCGAGCCGAGCAACAGTTGTTCGGGCAGCGAGTTCACCTCTGGGTTGGTTACCAGATCTTCACCCAACTGAGTGTTGATGTAATAGGTGTCGGCCAGTCCCCTGATCGGGTCGTAGCTAACTGCGACACCGTTGGCTAATTCGTCGGAGAAGTTGGGATGCACCAGCACCCCCATCGCGGTCGACAAATGATCAACGCGGTGATGTTCACGCTCAGCAAAAGCCCGGAAGTTCCACAGACTTGCCCAAACCGACTTGATGGACTTGTCGATGCCTTCCTCGGTGGTCTCATCAGGATCCTGGGTCTTGGAGTCATACAACCCGGCGCCACTGAAATCAGGTAAGTCCTCGTTGTTGGTGCTTGACCGGTAACGCAGCGACGTGCCATCGGGATAGGAGTTATGCATAGTCTCGAGCGCGGTAATGATCCAGGCTGGAGTGGTGGCCTTCTTGATCTTCTTGCGTAGCTTCTTGAGTTCTTTCTCCTGCTCCTCGAAATCTGTTTTGAAGTCATCGTCGGCCAGTAGCTTCTGAACTTCGGCGTAAAGATTATTGGCTTTCATAAACTCGTCATAGAAATAAAACGGCACGCCATATCCGTTAGGCACTGTTCCCGCGCCAAGCGCAGACAGTTTGCTCAGTTCCGCCATGTTCGCCGCTTTGACACCAAACGCATCCCAGTCGCTAAATGAGATACCGCTCAAAGCTGTGATCGTTTTGACCGTTAAGTCGCGAGACGGGGTTTGAGTAGTTGATGGCCTTGAACTACTATAATGCGCGTCTACTTCTGCTTTGGTCGCTGCTCGCAAAGTGTAGCCGCTTGCTTCGGTCTTGTAATACACATAGCTGCCAATTAGATCAACAACATCAGCATCGTCCTCGTCGAGTGCATCACGAATAAACGCGTTAGGAATATTGTTCTGAATCGAGCGCAGATTCACATGCGACAACGGTGTCTGCGGAACAGTCGTGATCACCCCTGCCACTCGCGGCAAATTGTTAGGCAACGCTCTCATAATCGCAATGTCACGAGGCCCAGGAGTCTCACCCGGCTCAACCTCCCGTAACAGACCGTAACCCTCAGCCTCATGATAAGGCGTATAAGGGACATCTGGAGCAATATCTCTATGCAACAAAACGTTCACTCGTGATGAGGCATCATATAATGATTTCTCAGCCGCATACTTTTCTTTCGACCGGCTCCCAACCGGATAATACGCCAACTTATTCGCCAAGAAAGGCATCGCCGCCGCCAGCACTTCATTGGCATATGCTACCTTTTTGAAAGACCACTCCCGATATTGCTGGAACTCATAGCGATATATTCCTAAAGAACCGTCTGGAGCCACCACATTAGGATGATAAACAACGATCCCTGTTTCTCTATGGGTGCCTCTACACTTGTTATTCAATTCCCTTTCGTAAGGAAATATTCCATAATGACCCCACCAACGGTTCGTGTCTTGAAACTGAAAAGACGGGAAGCGGGTATAAAATCGGCAGATGTGAAACTTTACATATTCAGTGTTGACTTTGTCTTCCTCGAATTTAGGATCTGGTCCCTTGTATGCAAGTTTCTTGAATGTCTCACGGTCTTTAATTACCACAGCACCGTTTTTAGGGTTGATTGGATCAGCAAAGCTTAGTGGACTCCGAGGTCCTAAATTGCCGAGTTCAGCAATGTCATCCACACAGTCACCGTCAAGATCGGCCGGGTTGGCCACTGAGTATTTCTCTACCCGGTATCTTTTTGCGCTCAAAGGTGCCAAATTATCCGACAGCAAAGTAGTGCCCGATTCGCCTTGCTTCACCAAAACCGGGATGTCCATCACCGCATCGTTAACCACAGGCTGATCTTTCACATACAGCACAAAATAATCGGCCTTAGTCGAAGCCACCTTGATCGGCACATCAGTAACCGCCACATTCGTTGGCGTAGGCGCAACCCAGCCATCCTCACAAGGCCCCGGCAGCTTCGTGGTTGAGTCCTCCTGCGCCTCCACCCCAGACGGCACCAGCGGCATCAAAGCCGCCACAACAGCAAGCCCCACAACAACCGCCAGCCAGCAACTCCTAAGGCAAGAGCCAAGCCACATCCACAACCGGGAAGAGGGCCAAGAGTCAAGCCGCATAACGCTCAGATTGTAGAGCCTGCACTGCCAGCGCCACAACCAAAAGGCCCGAACCGAAAGCGAACACAGACCGTTGCGATCAAGCAGCGCGCCAAGGGCCGCACCAACGGTTGCAGCGACGACCAAAGAGCACGAATAGGTTCGCTATCAACAAATCCGCGGTAGTGGATCACCGACGAGCATGTCAACGATCCTGCTACCACCGAAACCTGTGCGAACCAGCACCAAACCCGGATGCGCGTCGGTGACCGACCCGATCACACAAGCATCGGCACCCACATCACAGTTCTGCATGGCTTGAACCGCTTTAGACGCAGCATCAGCGGGAACCACGGCCAACATCTTGCCTTCGTTGGCGATATAAAGAGGGTCAAGCCCCAGCAGTTCGCACGCTCCAGCGACCGCTGCCTTGACTGGCAAGGCTGGCTCATCAAGTTCGATGCCGAGGCCACAGTCGACTGCAAGCTCGTTGCAAGCCGAAGCCACTCCTCCTCTTGTGGGGTCGCGAAGCCAGCGTGTCTCGGGGACTGCGTCCAGCAGTGCTTTCACTAGCGTGTGCAACGGTGCCGTGTCGGAGGCCACGTCAGCAGCTAAAGCTAGATCGCCACGGGCCACCATGACAGCCACACCGTGATCACCGATTGTGCCCGAAAGGATCACTGCGTCGCCTAGACGCACCTGCGAAGCGCCGAGATTCGTGTTGGGGCTAACGAACCCGATGCCTGTGGTAGTGATATAGCAGCCGTCGGCGGCACCGCGCTCCACTACTTTGGTGTCGCCAGTGACAACATCGACATCCGCTGCCACAGCCGCTTTGGACAAGTCACCGACGATGGCGCGCAGTTCATCAACAGCTAAACCCTCTTCGAGCACTAGCGACACGCTGAGCGCTGCAGGTTCGGCACCCATGGCCGCAAGATCGTTGACGGTTCCGTTTACTGCGAGATCACCAATCGAACCGCCTTGGAAACATCTCGGGGTTACCACGAAAGCGTCGGTGGTGACAGCCATCCGGCCGCCGTCAACCTGTATTACTGCTGCGTCTTCGAGTCCGTCGAGTGCTGGATTAGTGAATGCTGGGCGGATTACGGCTTCGATTAGCGAGCGGCTGGCTCTGCCGCCCGCCCCGTGAGCCATGGTGATGGTGTCGTCGGTCAGCTTCGGAGCGCGTCGCCTCCACGACTCGACACGAGCCAGAACCTCTTGGCGCGCCTCGAAGTCGTCACTGCGAGGCATGGACTGCGATGCGAGGCCTGCTCGGATTCGGGTTCGTGCCTGTGAGCGTGTTCGTGGGCGTAGGCGTATGACGCCCGAAGTTGTAGTAGGCGGCGCAGGCACCCTCCGAAGAAACCATGCAGGTGCCTATCGGGGTCTCTGGGGTGCAAGCAGTGCCGAAAACCTTGCATTCCCAGGGCCGCAGCGCTCCTTTGAGCACTTCACCACATTGACAGGCTTTCGGGTCGGCCACACGCACGCCCGGCACCTCGAAGCGAAGCTCGGCATCCCAGGCGGAGAACTTTGGTGCCACCGCCAAAGCGCTTTGAGCGATGAACCCCAAGCCGCGCCATTCAAAATGCGGCCGCACCACGAACGCTTCTCGCAGCAGTTCTAGGGCTCGCTTGTTGCCGTCTTCGGACACCACCCGCCGGTACTGATTCTCGATTTCGCAGCGGCTCTCGGCAAGCTGTTTCAGCAGCATCTGCACAGCCTGAAGAATGTCTATCGGCTCGAAACCTGCCGTTACTAGCGGGCGTTGGTATTGCTCGGCAACGAACCGGTAGGGGTGGGTTCCGATCACTGTGGAAACGTGTCCAGGACCCAGAAAGCCGTCAAGATCAAATCCGGGTGAGTCGAGGATTGCTTTGAGCGGCGGGACGATGGTTACATGGTTGCAGAACACGCTGAAGTTAGTGACGTTGCGCTGGCGAGCCTGCACGAGAGTGACTGCTGTGGATGGCGCAGTGGTCTCGAAACCAACGGCTAGGAACACGACTTGTCGATCTGGGTTGCGTTCAGCAAGCGCCAGCGCGTCAAGCGGCGAATACACGACCCGCACATCAGCACCACGGGCCTTGGCCTCTAACAGGCTGGAGTTTTTGCCTGGCACTCTCAGCATGTCGCCGAAGCAGCACATAGTGACCGAGTCGCTGCTGGCCACGGCGATGGCATCATCAACGCGTCCCATGGGGATTACGCATACTGGACAGCCCGGGCCGTGGATCAACTCAATGCTCGCAGGCAACAGAGCCTCAAGACCGTGACGGTAGATGGCATGAGTGTGGCCTCCGCAAACTTCCATGAATTTGCGAGCTGGCTGCTTGGAAGCTTGCGCTGCAATGTCGTCTAGCAGCCGTCGAGCTGCTTCGGGGTCACGGAACTCGTCAACATATTTCACGATGCCATGCCAGCTTTCGTGATCGTGCCGGTCGCCGTGACTGTGCCAGCATCGGTGGCTGTGCCTGCAGTGGATGCCGAACCGGCTTGCGGTGACTGAACGCTGGCTTGAGGCTGCTGCGCGTCAGCGCTTGCCGCGTTGACAAGCTTGACACGCTCACAAAGGGCGCTCATCAGAGCTGCTTGGGCCTCTTGGATGCGATGCACCGACAGCGACTCTACGACCAGGTTGTGATGCACGTTCGGGTGAGCGGCGAAGGCACCGCCACCGTAACCACTGAGCCCAATCGTGAGCAGCCCCGCACTGTCGGCTTGTTCAAATGCTGCCAGCAGGTTGCGCGATGTCCCTGATGTGCTGCATCCCACTAGCACATCGCCACGTTGAGCGAAAGCGTCAAGCTGGCGCGAGAAAACCCTTTCAGCACCAAGATCGTTGGCCAGGGCAGTGGCTACGGCATAGTCGGCACAAAGCGGCTCGGCGGTAATGCCCTGGTGTCGTAGCAGCCTGACCAGCCTGGCGGCATCGCTGGCGCTGCCACCGTTGCCCATAGCAAGAACTCGACAACCAGATGCCGCGGCTTGAGAGATGATGTCTGCGGCGGCGGCGAGCGAAGCCTGATTGGACTTGAGTGACTCGTGTGCTAGACGTGCGGATTCGGCTGCTTTGGCAGAAGCTGATAACTGAAGCGACTGGCGCAGCACTATCTCGTCGCTGTCAGCAGCATCAAGGAACGGATAAAGGAATCCGGTGGAGTCACCAGCCGCTGCGGGGGTGCCGCCGACCACGCCGGGATGCTCAAGAGCGACCTGCACTAGTTCCCACAAAACGTGATAGCTGCGAACGATCTCAGTGTCGGACTGCTGTGATGAAATAAACAAGTCAGCGTCCGCAGCGGCGGCGACATCAGCAGCAATGGCCAACAAGACCTCCGACGAGGTGCGAGCCGTGACGGCGGATTCAGCTACCCCAGCAGCCAGGGGACGAGCACCAGCCACCACTGGATGCACGAACTCAACGGCAACATGATGAGCGTGGTCGGCGGTATCGGGTGCCCACACACACAAACGCTGTCCTGCGGTGAAGGCTCGTGCCAGCCAAAGCGCTGCCTCTACAGAGTCACGGCTGCAATCAATTGTCATGTGTCTGAGATGTCAGTCATGTGTCGGGGCTGCCTGTTATGTGCCTGAGATGGGTCTGAGATGTGTCGGGGTTTGCCACGAAGGCTTCCAGTTCGTCGTCATACACAGATCCGAGTTGTCGCATGAACGCCAAAGTTTCAGCCGCTTCGTCGGCATCAATGCGCGCCATCGCGAAACCCACATGCAAAAGAACCCAGTCGCCGACCGACAGTGGTTCGTCGTCAACCATCACCGTGTTGACTTCGCGTTGCGCGCCGTCTACATCAACAACAGCTGTGTGCGGCCCGGCGGGCTGCAACTCCACAATCTGGGCAGGAATGCCTACACACATTAGACAGCAACCGCCACCGCTTGATCCACGAGACGCTGGAATAAATTCCCCACTTCAGTGACCAGAAAGTCGTCGGGGGCGTAATCCAGCAGCGGAAGTGTCTGCGCGTCGGCATCAAGCGCCGCATCCGACCAGCGAAGCGCTCCGGCTAGTTCAAGATCGTGGCGATGACAGTATTCCTTGATGGCTTCAAGGTCAGACGGCTGACGGCACTTGTTGGCGATCACGGCCACACGACCAATGCTGGTCTCAGCAGCGAGTGAGGCCTGCAACTTGACCGCTTCGAGTGACCGATAGTAGGGCTCAGCAATTAAAAGCAGCGTGTCGCAATGTCGGGCTGTGCCCCGGCTCAGATGCTCAGGGGATGCCTCTAGGTCAAGCATCGTGATCGTGGCGGCAGCATCGCCGAGATCGGCCAGCAGAGCGCTCACAGTGGCGTGCGCTGAGCACATGCAGCCTTCATCAGCGTGCTCGGGGATTGCCATACGCAATAGCTGCACGCCGTCGGGCGCGGTTGCGCTGTAGCACTGCAAAACCTCATCCACCGCAACAGTAAGCCTCGGCCCTTCAAAGCGGCGCGACACCAGTGAAGTCGGTAAAAAAGGTGCTACATCCGAACTGTGCAGCCCGATGGCGGAATGAAGGTTGGGGTTGGTGTCGCCGTCTATGGCCACCACACGCAAGCCTTTTCTGGCTAACAGGCGGGCTGCGGTGGCGCAGACTGTGGTTTTGCCAGCACCGCCTTTGCCTGCAATTGCGATCTTCATACCGGCAATTCCTGCTGAGCTTGGAAATGCTCTAAGGCAGCTATAAGGCTGTCACGAGCGACGGTTAGATCGACTAGAGCGTTGCGGGCGGCGGCACGGCCTGATTCGGTCAGTGAGTAGAGGCGCCGGTCTGGTCCGCTAACCGAATCAACCCACTTTGAGGTAACCAGGTCACGTTGTTGCATGGTTCGTAGCGCACGATAAACCGCGGCAAGATCCACTGGCAGCCCCAACGATTTGACCGTCTCACAAAGTTCGTAACCGTATGAAGTGCTTTCACGTTGCAGGCTGAGCAGCAAAAAGGCACCTAGGAAGCGTCTGGGCAGACCTTCGCTGCTTTCAGTGGCCACGCTGCTCATGATTGATCGCCATCGCCCGCTGCGTCATTTCTACTGTGCCCGCTGCGACTGCCGTTGCTGCCGCCACTGTTGTGGCTATGACCTTGATTATCGGTGTTGGTGTGGCCGTTGTCGTGGCTGTGGCTATGGGTGCGGTCGTGCATGTGATTGTGACCGTGGTCTTCGCCTGTGGCGAGGCGATGCGCTACGCAGGCTTCGGCTTCATCGACGGATGCGTGACACCAGCAGTCGTCGCTGCATTCGCCGTGTGAGGGCTTGGTGAGGTCAGCGAAAGCTTCATGAAACTCTCGCGCGCCGCGTTCTAAACCAAACTCCGACAAGGCATACCAGTCACCGTCACGCACTAGATAACCCTCGGTGACAAGACGATCAAGATAGGTCATACCGATAGCTGCATCCACTCCGAGGAAGCGTTCGATCAAGCCTGGGTCAACTACATCGCCGAACCCTTCGCCGCGTAGCCAATACATCACCTGAAGTATCTCGCTGCGCCAGTAGAGAGCCGCTAAAGCGCCGGATTTAGGGGACGCGGCGGTGCTCACAGCAAGCAGCGGCCCGTTCGGCCTGGGTCGCCTTGGCCCATTTCGCCCTTGAAGCATGGGACTTGCCGGGGTTCAAGGGTTTGTCGGGATGCGAGAATACAGCGCATCAAATTCACGATTGAGGCTCGGAACTCGTGTCGGTGCCTGTGTCAGAACTTGCGATGGTCGCTGTGATGCTTTCGGCTTTGGTTGAAACAGTTTCGAGCGCGCCAGCGATGACGTTCAACTGTTCGTTGACTTTGAGCACCGAAGGACCAACCGAAGCGCACTGGGTCTCGATGGCACGCACCCCGAATGTGACTTTGCCAAGCGATGTCGAAATGCGCCTCAGCGAGCCTGCTATCAGGATCAGATACACCGCCAGCGCCCCAACAAAAACCACTATCTCGACCACGGTCAACACGATCAGCAAGTTGCGCATCAGCCGTCTCCTTCTGCTGGTGGCACTGCTGCCACAGGTGCTGCCGTTGGTGCCTGAACTGCTGGTGTCGCTTGTGCGAGCGCCTCATCCAAAAACGCGTCGTGTTGCAGGGCCTCAGCTGTGAAGCCATCAAGGCGTACAGTGGTTTGGTGCAGCATCCAAGTGGTGGCGGTATTGCGAGCCACCTGCTTGCCTGTCTCCCAGATGGCATCCGAGCCCGCTTCGATGCGACGCACTTTGCGATAAAAGATCTGCAGCAGTGTTACAGCCACTAGGCACACCACCAAGCCCAGTGCCAGAGTCAGCCACCAAAGCGCTTCAGTGCTCATCAGCCTCTCCCGCTTCTGCCAGCCACACTTCTGCCAGCCCCATTCTTGGCAGCGAGATGTTCACGCACTGCGCCAGCACCATCGGTAATGCGTTCGATTGCAGTGTTGACATCGTTGACTGCCCAAAGAATTGCCGTGTTGTCACGAGACTGTTGCAACGCCGCCAATATCGCCTCGGCCTGCACAGCGGCACGGTGTGCGCCGCGGATCATCAACAACAGCAGCACAACCACAGCCAGTATTAGTCCGCCCCCGATCAAATAACCGATGATCCATCCCGTGGACACAAGCCCTCCCTCAGCCGCTAGCTATGACCACCACAGATCATAACCCGCTACCCACCACTAGATGCAATTCACACATAGCGCAGACACGCAGCCAAGTCGCTATCCCAGCGGGGATCGACTCAAGCGGAAGTGATGTCGGTGAGCGCGAAGTCGTCGCCCTTGAACAGCAGCCGTTCTCTCTCGGTGCGGGCCAAGGCGTAGGCGAAACAGTCACCAAAGTTGAGCGAAGCGGGATGGTTGCCCTTGCCGAAGCGTTGCCAAGCTTGACGCGCCGCCTGGGCGTGTTCGACGGTGACGGGTTCCAGTTCCACAGGGGCCCGTTCCATGAGCAGGTCGAGTTCGTGACCGCCAGCAGCTCCAGCACGATGCTCAACAACGATGGCCGCCTCCAGATAATTGGCGACCGACATGCGAGAGCAATCCGATTCCGCGATCGCTCTCGCGTAATGATCGGAATCGGGCTCGTTGAGCAGGATCGCTAGGAGCGCAGAGGTATCCACGATCATTTCGGCAGCCCGTGCTCGTCATAGAGAAAGTCACCATGAGCGACGGTGGCTGGTTCGTCGGCCAGCAGGCGAGCACAGCGCTGTCCGATGGCCTGCAATTCCAGGAACCGGGCCTCGACGCTGCACTTACGCTTCTCTCGCTCCAGACGCTCCCTGAGAGCCACCGTGATCGCGCCGGTCTTCGTCTCACCGGTAAGAAGCGCAAGCTCTCCAGCGAGCTGGCAGGTCTCGTCGTTCTTGATGTTGAGTCCCATTGATTTCCTTTCCGGCATTTTTCTCCACGCCATTTTCTCCAGCGCCGAGCCGGTCACCCAAAAGGTAGACTCAAGTCAGCGTTGTCTACCATACAGCGAGTCCGCAAAGCGACGAACTCCAAGACTGCGGACTCCCGGCATCTGGGTCGGGATCCCTCAACGATCAGCAGGGAGCTGAAACGCAGCCGTCATGACGTTGGCGAATCAAGCTCGCCCGCATCGGAGGCACCGTCGACTGCATCATCACCATCATCGTCGGGCAGGTCGTGCAAGGTGAAACGGCCCGGTTTCATCAAGAAGCCCTCGATCCTCCCCACACGCTCCTCAATTCTCCCCACACGCCGATTGGTCTTGTTCAACTCCACGCCTAGCCGGTCGACTTTGGTCTCGACTCCGCCCATCCGCGTTTCGACTCCGTCGATCCTGCTGCCAAGACGGTCCTCGAGCCGGTTCATCTGATTGAGCAGCACCGAGATCGTCGTCAGGTTGGATACGACGATCGCGATCACGATGGTGACTGTGCTGGCATCCATGCTGATGCCACCTCCTCTCTGATCCACCTGCTCTCTGATTAAATGATAACACACCATGAAACGCTTAGCAAGCGCAGATTTTACTTGATAAATAATAATATTGCATCACAGTTCAGTCTGCACTCAACGCCTGCATAACATCCATGCACAGGCGAGTTGCTTAGAGGCGACAGGCAGCAGGCGGCCTGCCCGCAACATGAGCCAGCGGCTTCACAAGAACCGACAACTAACTAGATGTTTTTCGCATATAGTGCTAGGATTGATGCTCCCGGCCAAGGGGCAACTATCTGGAGGCTTGTTTCGTGGTTCAATACACCGCAGTCGCACCCGACTCAACTCACGGCGATCTTGAAGCCAAGCCGCTCATCACCGACGGCGCAGACCCGCTCGCACCAATAGCACTTCGCAGTCCTCTGCGTCCCAAACGATCCGATCTGGTTTCTCAAGGACCTCTTGAGAAGGCATACCTGTTTTGGATTGTGGGTGCTAGCTGCGACGGTTGCACTATCGCCATTTCGGGTGCTACCCACCCCCGAGTCGAAGATCTGCTCACTGGAAGAGTCCCCGGGCTGCCGCGCATTGAGTTGATACACACAGTGTTGTCGGTGGAATCAGGGGCGGAATGGACTGAGAACCTGCGTCTCGCTGCCGAAGGCAAACTTGATGCCCCCTACCTGATTTTTTGGGAAGGGTCAATCATGGACGAGACCCTTTCGGGCGAGCACGGCTACTGGATGGGCTTAGGAGAGGACCCGACCGACGGTCGTCAGATAACCAGCTTGGAATGGCTCGACCGGCTAGCCCCCGGTGCCGCGGCGGTGCTTTCGATAGGAACCTGCGCCTGCTGGGGAGGCATTCCCGCAGCACAGGGCAACCCCACTGGTGCCATGGGCGTGATGGACCATCTCGGCAAGGACTACCGCTCGGCTCTGGGACTGCCGGTGATAAACATTCCGGGCTGCTCGCCGGTGGGCGACAACATCACCGAAACCGCCGCTGCGGCTCTGCTGTTCCTAAACGGCCTAGCACCATTGCCGGAGTTCGACGAACTGGGTCGCCCTGCCTGGCTATTCACAGAAACCGTTCATCGTCACTGCCCCCGGGCTGGCTACTACGAAGAGGGCGTTTTCGCCCACTCCTACGGCGACAAGGAATGCCTGGTTGAGTTGGGCTGCTGGGGTCCGGTGGTGCAATGCAACATCGCCGAGCGGGGTATCGTTGACGGTCACGGCGGCTGCATGAACATGGGCGGTATCTGCATCGGATGCACCATGCCCGGCTTTCCCGACAAGTTCTCGCCGATATATGAGCGGCCGCCGGGGGCTTTGCTTTCGACCAACACCAACCGTGTGATGGGCGGATTTATCAGACGTATGCGCCAACTATCACAATCCGACAAAATGCGCTCAACGAGGTGGCATGAAGACCGTGACCTGCCCAGCGGTTGGGGCCGCTACAAGACTCAGCCGGTAGGCACCGAGCGCCTGATCCATCGGCTCTATTCGCGTAAACAGCATTCACACGAGGGAGGCCACTAGCCGCCAATGTGTTTCAAGAACCTACCTATCGTTTTTGACGACGACGGCAAAGCCCGTCTGCGTGACGGCATGAACAACCCATATGCGGTAGCTGTTGCCGAGCCACGAGACTTTGTGCGCAGCGCGCAGGGGCGCAGCAGCGCGGGTGCTTTGGCGGCACCTCCACGGCTGCGGGAATGGAGCATTGACCCGGTAACTAGAGTCGCCGGTGCGCTGGCCGTGCATACCGTCCTTGACTTGGAGACCCGCAAAGCGGTGGAAGCCCACTCACAGGCAATGCTGTTTCGCGGCTATGAGATCATCCTCAAAGGCCGCGACCCCCGCGATGCCATCGACATCTCATCACGGGCCTGTGGTGTGTGCGGCGGGGTTCACGCCACAGTGTCATCGCTAGCTATTGAGATGGCATTCGGTATCCAGCCGCCGCCGCTCGGCGTGTGCGTGCGCAACCTCGGCGAAGTAGCCGAAATGTTCTATGACCATCCGCTGCATTTGGGGCTTTTGGCGGGGCCTGACTATTCGACTGCCATCGTGTCGGTCACCAACCCCGAACTGGTGGATCTGGCAGCGAAAACTCTGGCACCTCACGCTGATGTGCATGGCTACATCACAATCAAAGACCTGATGGACGGCTTCAACCCACTAGAGGGTTCCATTTATCTAGAAGCCTTGGAGTACACCCGCATTGCCCGCAAAATGTGCACGCTGATGTACGGCAAATATCCGCACCCGTCGACGCTTGTGCCCGGCGGTGTGTCCACCACAGTCAGTACCACCACATTCAATGAGTACTACGCCAACCTCGGTCTGATCTTCGATTACGCCAAGCGATTGGCCGGGATCTGGGACGACATCTGCGACTTCTTCTTGCAAGCTGACCCGTCTTACAGCGAGGTCGGACTGCGGCCTTCCAACCTGATCCAGACAGGCATCTGGGACGACCCGTCGGTCTACGATGCTTGCTACGCCAACATCAACGCTTGGGGACAGGCTCGCTATTCGGCACCTGGCATCATCACCGACGGCGAACTCATCACCACCAAACTCACCGAGATCAACATGGGTATCGAGGAGTTCGTGGAGCACTCCTACTACGAAGACTGGACTACTAACGGAAACGGCGCAGTGCGTTTCGCTGCTGACGAACTAGGCAACCCGTTGTCGCCGTATCACGCTTGGAACAAAGAAACCATTCCCCGCCCGCAGGGCAAGAACTTCAAAGAGAAATACTCATGGGACACAGCACCCCGCTGGGATCGTCTCTCCATGGAAACAGGTGTCTACGGACGCATGTGGACCACAGCCATGGCTCAGCAACTGCCTGATAATCCCTATATAGAAGCAACCGGAGACGGCCTGCGAATGCTTTTACCAGCGCACGACCTGCCCGAAACCGAACTGTTCTGGAAGATTCCTTCCAAGCTGAACGCTTTCGAGCGAAACCGCGGGCGGGCCTACGGAGTTGCTTTCACTGCCGCTATCGGAATGATCTGTCTCATGCAAGCTTTCGAGTATTGGCGCAAAGGCGAAACCAGCGTTTCAACTTCGTTCAAAGTGCCACGAGATGAGCGTGTGTCTGCGGGCTTCTGGGAGGCTGGACGAGGTTATTTGACCCATCACATGCACATGGACAAGGGACGTTTGATCAACTATCAGATCAACACGCCGTCAACCTGGAACGCTTCGCCGCGTGACCCTTTTGGGCATCCTGGGCCTTACGAGGAAGCCATCGTGGGCACACCCATCCTGGAAAGCGTGTCCGACGACGACATCAAAGGCATCGACATCTTGCGCGCAATACGCAGTTTCGATCCTTGTATGCCGTGCACTACCCACATGGACACAGGCCGAGGTGTGATAACCCGCGAAGTCAACTCTTGCGGGTGCACACTGGAGTGATGCAAGCCGCAAGCGACGGCACCTTCCACGATCCTGACACTGGATTCCTGACCAAGCCGACACCGACTTGTGGGTCTACATCCACAGAGGGCACAGTGACTTCAGTTGGTGACATCGCACAACGTTGGCAAGAACTATCTGATCAAGCTACCGCTCTGCCAGAACGCGACGAAGTGCTTGACACGTTGCTCGGCCCTGGCGCTTTAGTGAAATCGGGACGGGGTGAAGCCGGACCGGGCTGCACACTTGTGGGAGGCATCGGCTTGCCGTGGCTGCGTGATCTTGACTTCGGCACCAACTGGCTAGCTCGGGCCGCCGCACTCTCATGGCCCGACAATGTGGTTCTTGAGGATTTGTCGTATGCGGCGCACCGTGTGATGCATCGCCTACAGGAACTGCAACCAGCACGAGTGGTGCTGCTGGGTTGTATGCCCCGCGGCAATACCCCGGCTGGCACTATCCGCCGTTATGCGCTGGCCGGACTAGACGAGCCTGACCCTGATGAAGTGCATGAACGCCTAGGTGAGGCGGTGGGCGGCATTGTCGATCTGGATCACACTCTTGCGGTGTGTCGCCATTGGAAGGCTCTGCCATATGACACTGTGGTGATCGAGGTGGAGCCCGCCGAAAGCGAATTCGGTTGGGGTTTCTCTCAGCCAGTCGAGGACGCTGTGGGCGAGGTGCTTGACATGGTTCGCTATGAGGTGTCACGCAGCGAGGGATCAACCTGCAAAATTCCACCTAGAGACGCGTTTCTTGACAGAATTTCACCGAACGGCGAAAGCAACTGATCTTGGCTGCGCCTGACGAACTCGCCTACAGCGACATACTCGGGCGGGCCGCTGAACTGGCAAGCAGTCTGCTGGAATGCGATGACAAACAGATCGCCGCCGATGCCGAAGAGCTGCTGGACTGGCTTGATGCCTACCATCGTGAGGGCTTGGGTCGGCTAATTGAGATGGTGCGGCAATGGCGCGGCGAGCTTTTTTTGGAGCAGGCAGCGCTTGATCCTGTGGTGGGCGAACTTCTAGCGACCTACGGACTAGGTGCCGACACTGACACGGCAGCCGTTGATCGTGTGGTGCAACTAGCGCTGGACGAGGTGCGTCCCTACATCCATTCCCACGGTGGCGAAGTAGAAGTGCTGTCAGTGAGCGACGGAGTTGTGGCATTGCGGATGCATGGCACCTGCAACGGTTGCACCGCATCAGATGACACAGTAACACGTCACATTGAAACTGCGTTGCGTGAACATTGGATCGACTTCAGGCGTGTGGAAACCGAGCAGCACACCGCAGAGCCACACCCGCCGCCTACGACTTCTAGTCAGACAACCACCGGTTTGTCTATTGGGCTTCGGCCATCATGATCTCAGACCCCGAAGTCGCCGCTGCTGATACTGGCGAAGTCGTGGCTGCGTCTGAAGCAGAAACTGTGGCTGAAGCAGAAACTGAAGCTGATCTGTGTTTCAGCGCTCGGGCACTGGCACAAACCCACCCCATGACCGCAATGTCGCATCGCTACCGCCAAAAATGCATCGAACGCGAGCGCCGTCAGCAGCCTGTGAACGAACTTGCTGACTGGGCCGGGACTTCTCTTCTGGTGGGTTACTGCCTACGGCGCTGCGAAGAACAGGCAGTTCTGGCAATAGCTGGCTCTGAAAGCAGCACGGGTGTCAATGGTGACGAGACCGACACCGAGACCGACACTGAAGCTACTGCCAGCAACGAGGTGCGCTCTGAAGACGTTGACCTTCACAGGGTGAATGCTCTCAGTGAATCGCTAAGGACGGGTGATCCCGCAAGCGTCACTCTGCTAGAGGCGGATCTGGTCGTAGGGGCCCTTGATCGACTGATCGCCACCGAACTCGACAAGCGTCACGAACATATGCGTGAACAGCTCGACGACGAAGCCTGGACCGAACTCGGTGATTATCTGGCTTGGTGGGTGATCCACGGTTACGCCCTGCGAGCCAGCGAGTAAGCCTTGCGATGACTTCGGCGCGAGTGCTGGTGGTGGGGGTCGGCAACACTTTGCACGGCGACGACGGTTTCGGTGTGGAAGTAATAAAGCGCCTTGCTGAGCGACCGATCCCGGCGGGTGTGACCTTGGCCGAGACCGGCATCGGCGGGATCCATCTAGTTCATGAACTAATGGCCGGTTATGACGCTCTGGTGGTTGTTGATGCTGTTGACCGGGGCCGAGCACCAGGAACCGTGATGGTGATCAATGCCGAGGTCACCGATGTGGCTGACCTGTCTGTGGAGGAGCGCCACGATCTGCTCGCCGACATGCATTTGGCTACTCCCGAGCGCGCCATGATGGTGGCCAAAGCTGCCGGTCTGCTGCCGGAGCGCACCGTCATCGTCGGTTGTCAACCCGCTGAGGTTGACGTTTTGGAGATCGGCCTTAGCGATGCGGTGCAATCAGCGATCAACAACGCCGTAAAAGAGATCGAACGCTGCCTGCAAGAACTCACCAAGACGACAACTCGCACTTCAGCTAGCGATGCTCTGACATGACAGTGGCTGATCTGAAAGCAGAGTTGGCAGCTTTGAGTCTCACAAACGCTGCCGACGAATGGGCGTTGGGCGCATACCGTCTAGCGGTAGCTCAATCAGAAAGCGCCGCGCATCTCGAAGATATAGACGAAGCGCTGGCACTGCTTGATAAGTCTGCTCGTATTCTCAGCGCGCAGCGTGCTCCGCTGGAGCATGGCCGCATTCTCACCGCAGCCGCCAATTGTCATCGAGTTCGTGGGCATCACCACAAGACACTCGAATTGTTTGAACAAGCAGCCGACTTGCTCGCCGCTCGGGCATCAATCAACGAACAGGCCAGCGCCTTGATCAACCTGGGTTTGGCGCGTTGTGAAGCCGGTCAACCCCGAGCCGGGATCGAGGACTTGGACCGCTCTGTCGATCTGCTCACCACCAAACGCGAAATAGCTCAGATCCCTGAGCGCACCAAACGCTCCCCAAGCGGCAAGAAGCCTCCAAACAGTCAGCCGCTGGCCGCCGAGCCACAGTTTGTGAACATGAGCAACGAAACCGACCCAGACGGCGAGACTCTCCGGCTGCTCGGCGCGGCTTACATAAATCGGGCCCAGGCCCGCCAGGCACTTGCAAGCCTCCAAGACCTGGAACTCGCCGCCAACGACTACCGAACCGCTCTTGAGGTTCTTTCGGCGGAGTCTCTGCAAGCGGGTATGGCCGCCCACGGCCTAGGTGCGACCTTGCTGGAACTGTGTCACAGAGACTCTGCGCGTTGGCCCGCGGCTAGCGCAGTAGAGGCCTTCGAGCGGTCGTTGAGCGTGCTCAGTCACAACAGTTTCCCGTTTCATCATGCGGTGGCGAGGCACAGCTTGGCTTTGGCTTATGAGGCGCGCTGCGAGCCCGGCGATCCAGCTCGTGCGCTGAACAGTGCTCAAGCTGCTATCGCCGTTTTCGATCCGCGGTTGCATGACTCGCATTGGCGCACAGCTCACGAAACACTGACACGCCTCGCCGCAACTTTGGACGCTGCTCACCCAGCTAGCGATCGCGGCGCCCACATCGCTCGGCTGCTGGCCGACGTTTCCGAAAGCGAATGCGAAAATCTGCTGCGTGATCGCCTGCTTAGGGTGGCTCCGCTACCTGCTAGCGGGCAAAACGCCGACCTGGGATCGTTGATCAGTTCGCTGGCCAGTCTTGACATTGGCGACTATCAGAGTGTGTTGCGCTCTCTGATCGGGGTGCTTATGGAGTTGCCTGACCGGTTGCTGGAAACAGCTTGTGCAACCATTTGTGCGGTGCATGACGCTAGCGAATCGACTGAAGCGCTCAATGAGACGCTCGACTCGGTAATCACAGAGCGACTTTTTGGGCCGCAGCGGGTGAGGGTGCGCGATCTGCTGGAAGCCAACGGCTGGATACGGCCATAACGCAAGCAAGTGCAACCATGATTCAGCTATGAAGCAGCCGGACTCAGCCCATGACGCAGCAGTCTTTCAAGATGCTGATGCGGTGACATGTGCCGAGCGGTTTATTCAGGCGATCGTCTGGGCCGAGCACACCACGCTGTGGGATCTGCTCAGCGTGCAAGGCCGCTCAACAGCTTTGGCGGTGGCGATGCACAACGGTCTCGACCGTGTGGTCGCTGGAAGAATTCGTGATGATCTGGCCGACCCGAAAGAGCGTGGACTGTTCCTGCAGCAGCTGGTCAACGGCCTGCGACGTGATCTGCGCAGCGTTGAACTCACAGAACTAACCGTCGGAGACTGCCGATTGTTATCTGAAGACTCTGTCGACACTATTTCTGTCGACACTATTTCTGTCGACACTGTTGTGGTGGAGTTGCTGACCCCGTCACAGATTCCAGGCACTGAAGCATGGTCTGCTGGGCGGCTCATTCTTAGCCGCAGCAATACGATCCGCGATGAAGGCACAACCTGCACCTCAGCCTGGGCAGTTGACCGTCTTGAGCCGCGGCTTGCCGGACCATGACAGCATCCACACGAAGAGTGCCGGTGGCGCTTTCGGCGGAGGCACTGCTGCATCAATGGGCACGCCAGTCGGCGGCACCGGCCGGATCGGCGGTGGTGGCAGCCAGCGAAATATCAGCCCGCAAACGCGGCGGCGTGGAATGGCGCACAGCGGACGCGGTGGCGGTGAGCGTGCTGGCTCGACCCGAGTCGTTGGATCCTGAAGCGGTAGATGTGGGTTGGGCTGCTGTCAGCCTGGCCGCTGTCGAAGCTCTTGAAGCTTGTGAGGAGTCTGCGGCCTGGATGTGTCTGTGGCCAGACCAGATGGTGCGTCAGCCCCCAGATGCTCGCCAGACAGCGCTCGGTTTCGCTTGCACTTTGGGGCCGGGCCGTGTGGAATTGGCAGCTCTAACTGTTCGGGTCGGGCCGCTGGCATCAGCCGACGAGCGCGAGGCTGTCACCTCGGTGCTGTTGCATCATCTGCGGCAACGTGCTCTCGAACTCGACGATCCTGCGCCTCTGGTTGACGCATACCGCAAGCGCTGCACCACGCTAGGGCAGCCTGTCGAGTTGCGGATGCTGCCGCACGGCACGATGCGAGGTTTAGCCAAAGATTTTGACGATAGGGGGCGACTGGTTCTGACATCGCCAACCGGATTGACAGAGCGGATCTCAGTCGCTTCGCTCAACGAAGCGCGCCTGCTGACTTGAAGGCATTCGCTAGAACTAAGGGGCTATGTGACTGGAGTTATGTAGCTGGGGCTATGTGACTGGGGCTATGTGGCCAGACCGAACAGGACTATCGCTACTGCTCCTAGCCCTACTCCTACCCATTGCCAACGTCGCACGGCTTCCTTATAGATCCGCCAAGCCAAAACTATGGTCGTGGCTGGCGCGAAACCAAGCAGCGCAGCGATCACTGCCACATTGCCACGCTGAAAGGCGATAACTGAGGCTATGACAGCACCAATGTCGATCAGGCCGACCAGCAGACCGAAGCGGCGGGCATCGCTTGACAACGGTGCCATCAGCTTCACCGGCTTGGTAAGCAGCGGTATCAAAGCCACCGCACCCAACTGAGTCAAAAAGGCGGGCATGGCACCAGCATCAGAACTGATCTGCGCGAAGGTGAGGCTCAAACAGCCCAGCAGCACCCCCACTAGGCAGCCAAGCGCAAGGCTCGAGCCTTGCAGCATCTCAACGGTGGGCAGCCTGCCGTCGCTGGCTATCAGCATCACAGCTGGAAAGGCCAGCACGAGGCCAATGATCTCAACGCCACCGAGTTCGTGTCCGGTGAATGGCCCCACAACAGCAGGCACCACTAGCGACACCAGGCTGAAGGTGGGTGCCACCACTGCCATGGGACCTCGCTCCATCGACAGGTAGAGCAGCGGCCTGACCATGGCTGTGAGCGCTATCGCCAGCAGCGTCCAATAGAAGTCGACACGTCCGTAATCAAGCGGCGGGAAAGTCACCACATAGAGCCCCGCCACGACTGAACCCACACAAGATGCCACCCAGGCGATCGTCACAACCGCGCCGGGGTGATGTATCCGGCGACCGCCTACCCCTCCGAAGAAGTCTCCGATCCCCAGCAGGACCGCTCCGAATACACCTAGTAGCAGTGGCAAGAACTCAGGCTAACTCTGTATACCGTCCTCAGATATGCCCCGACGCGCAGAGACGCAACAAAGGCTGCAAGTCATTCACCGAGCACTAAGCGGGCGGCTGCTAGGTCAGCCGCCGCGAAACCCGCCGATTTAAACAAGGTGATCTCGCTTGCTGAGCGGCGGCCGGGGTGAGCACCGCTAGAGAGTGCTTGCAGATCAGCGCTTAGCGAATCGGCGGTAATAATGCCGTCAGCTAATGGCTGAGCAAGATCACCTGAAAGCGACGCTCCCGGCCAGGTGTCCACAAATATTGAGGCTCGTATCACGGCTGCATCGTTGCTTTCGCGCATGTCGGCGCTGAAGCTTCCGACCAAGTCAAGATGCGCGCCTGCGGCCAGCAGCTCTCCGCGCACAAGCGGGCTAGTAGCACCAGTGACACACGAGACGATGTCAGCACTTGCGACACCAGCATCAAGGTCATTGATCATCTCAGCAGGCAGATCCTCTGAGCGGAGCTGCTCTGCGACAGCTTGCGCTGCTTCTGGTCTGCGTCCCCAGATCTCGATGCGCTTGAGTGGGCGAACCGAGGCGTGGGCTCGGGCCATGTTAGGGGCCAGCCTGCCGGTGCCTATTACAAGCAGCCGTTCTGCGTCAGGCCGCGCTAGGTAGCTAGCTGCTAGTGCTGAGATAGCTGCCGTGCGACGGTCGGTGAGTTCATCGCCGTCAAGCAACGCTCGCATTCTGCCGGTCTTGCCTTCGATAATCAGATATGCGGCGTTGATGCTGGAAACTGCTGTTCCAGCGTTAGAGGGAAAGTAGCTGACGGTCTTGACACCGATGAGCCCACCTTCTATCCAGGCGGGCATCAACAGCAGCGCCCCTGAGGAGCCGTCGGTCATGTTCAAGGGATGCACATGACGCTCGGGGGCGTTCAAGTTCGGCTCGGCCAACGTCACAGCGATGGCATCTATCAACGCTGCCCAAGGAGTAGCAGCACGAACCTCAGCCGCATCAACAATCCTCATGTTCACAGATTAGGGAGAATTTCTGCCGTCAAATGCCACGCTCATGAAGTTGCTGAGCCGCTTACGGCGATGTGGCATCAGTGGCTAGTGCTTCTTCTGTGAGCACGTCTAGGAACGGTGTATATCTGTAGACACGATTGCGCTGCTGACCGGTCACCTCTTCGACTATCCCCACCGCTGTCATCTGTTCAAGTAGACGTCCGACGGTGGCGGGAGTCGAGCCCAGCCGCTTGCACGCATGCTTAACCGTGACGATCGGCTGCTCGGCTAGCACAGCCAACAGCGGCCATCCATACCTGCCAAAACTCTGCTCAACTACAACACGTTGATGCTCCTCAGTTAGAGCGATCAGCTGGCCAGCAACCCGCACAGCGTCGTTGGCCGTAACAGTGACACCGGTGAGGAAAAACTTGAGCCAGCCCTCCCAGTCGCCATGCATACGAACGGCATCAAGACGATCGTAGTAGTCGGAGCGGTTCTGCTTCAAGAAGAGGCTCAGATAGAGCAACGGTCGGACCAGCAATTCGCGCTGCACCAGCACAAGGGTGATCAGGAGACGCCCTACACGGCCATTTCCATCAAGGAACGGATGGATTGTCTCGAATTGAGCGTGGGCTAGGCCAGCCAGCACAAGCGGAGGATCGCCGCTTGTATTCAAGTAAGCCTCAAAGTCGCGCACAGCTGCAGCCAGATCATCGGGGGCCGGGGGAACGAACGCTGCGGTTTTCAGCGTGCAGCCCGCAACACCGATCCAGTTCTGGCTAGTGCGGAACTCCCCAGGACTGCGCTCTTGCCCCCTAACTCCTGTCATCAACTCTTCGTGAACCCTGCGAATGAGCCTGCCAGACAATGGCAGCCGATCAAGCAGACTCAAACCGAGACGCATGGCCCGCACATAGTTGACCGTCTCAGCGAGGTCGGCGGGCGGTTCGCTCGTCTTGGCTTCAACCTCGTGGGCAAGAACATCGTCAAGGCTTGACTGAGTGCCCTCAATCTGGGAACTGAGCACGGCCTCACGCCGGACGTAGGAAGCGACAAACCAGTCGGGATTCGGCAGGGTGCTCGCCAAGCCGTCCAGCCGAGCCACAGCCGTAGCGGCCTCCGAAAGGGAGTTGACCAGACTGTCATCCCATTTCAGTGGCGGGTCGGGGGGCAACGGCTTCGGCACAAACGACTCGTAGCCGGTAGGCTGCCGACGAAAGCTTCCAGAACGCTCGCTGCTCATCAAGCTCTGCCCCCTTATGTCCTGGCTCTGCATAACTCCATTAGCGATTCTTATTTTAGTATAGAGCCAATTACTAGAATAAATCGGTTGGCAGAGCCTTCATAGTTCAGTTGCTGAAATAAGAAGGGGAAGTTTTCTCTTTTATTTTACTATTTTGCTGATTTCTAAAATTATGAAGCCGTTGAAGCTTTGGCGTAGAACTGCATGAGGCGAACGATTGCGCCCACACAATCCGATGCCGACGGGCCGGGCTGGGTCCGCGAAGATGCACAAGTTGGCTGCGGGTAATAATGTCCACAGTGCAGGAGGAGCAGATGGCCGAACCGAACCCAGCTGTCGAGATTGACGGTGTCACCAAACGCTTCGGTGATGTGGTCGCCGTGGATGACATCAACCTCACCATCAATGACGGCGAGTTCTTTGCTCTGCTGGGGCCTTCGGGATGCGGCAAGACCACTACCTTGAGAATGATCGCAGGCTTAGACCTGCCGAGTGCAGGCAGTCTGCGCATCTTCGGCGAAGAGGTTGGCATGGCACCCCCAGACCGCCGTCCGGTCAACACCGTGTTTCAGGCGTATGCGTTGTTCCCGCACATGAGCGTGCGCCAAAACATTGAGTTCGGGCTGCGTATGCGGCGCGTCAACAAAACCGAAAGATCTGAGCGTGTCAAGCAAGCCATAGCCATGGTGCGTCTCGCGGGAATGGAAGAACGCAGTCCGTCGCAGCTTTCAGGCGGCCAGCAGCAGCGAGTGGCCCTAGCACGAGCGCTGGTGAACCAGCCCAAAGTGTTGCTGCTTGACGAACCGCTTGGAGCACTTGACTTGAAGCTGCGCCAAGAAATGCAACAAGAACTAAAAGCTCTGCAACAAGAAGTCGGTATCACTTTCATCTTCGTCACGCATGACCAAGAAGAAGCTCTAGCTATGAGTGAACGCATCGGGGTGATGTCGCAAGGCCATCTTCTGCAGGTCGGCAACCCTCGCGAAATCTACGAGCGCCCCACCAGCCGGTTCGTGGCGGATTTCATTGGCCGCACCAACCTCATCGAAGCCGAAGTCGAATCCGCTGGCGTTCTGCGACTGCAAAACGGTCAGCTCATCCCAGCCGAGATCACGGCACCCGTTGGCACAACAGTCGCAGTGAGCTTGCGGCCCGAACGCATCCGTTTGCGTCCACGAGATCCAGCCAACAGTCACCTCAGTCCAAGCGAGGGAAGTTTGGATGGCACCGTTGCCGATGTCACTTATCTCGGTCATGCAGTGGTGTATCTGGTGGCGATCGGCCCCGCCAGTATCGAAGTGCGCTGCGAAGGCGAGCAAAGCGATCCGCTGCCAGCAGGCACTGAGGTCACCATCAGCTGGGATCACGGCGCAGTCGCGGTGGTCAAGGACTAGAGGACTAGCAGATGACGCGCAGCTCTGCCCCCGTAGGCAGCGAAGCGGCAGCCGCACGGGCACGACGACGCCAGGGGATGCTGCTGTCTTCGCCTGCGGCGATTTATCTGCTGATCTTTTTTGTTGTTCCGCTGGGACTAATCACGGCGTATTCCTTCGCTACCCGCACAGCCACGGGACGCACATCATTAAGCGACTGGAACCTTGATGCCTATCGCACTGTCGGCGATGAGATCGTGTTAGGGATCATCGGGCGATCGGCCTGGCTCGCCACGCTGACCACCGTGATATGTCTGCTGGTCGGCTATCCCTTCGCTTATTTCATTGCTACTAGGCCACGCAATCTGCGGGCTGTGCTGTTGGTGTTGATAATGATCCCGTTTTGGACGAATGGCCTGGTGCGAGTTTTTGCTATTCGCTTTTTGTTGAGTTCAAACGGCCCTGTCTCAACGCTCAGCGAAAATCTGGGGTTCGGGGCATTCCGAATCTTGTTCACCCCCACCGCAGTGACAATCGGGATGGTTTACACCTTCTTGACTTTCATGGTGTTGCCGTTGTATGTGGCATTGGAGCGAATGAACTGGAGCCTCACCGAAGCCGCCCGCGATCTATACGCCAGCGGTGCCGAAGCCTTTTGGAGAGTCACGCTGCCGCTCACCAAATCGGGGATTGTGGCAGGCTGCGTGCTGGTGTTCGTGCCGAGCTTCGGCTCATATGTAGTGCCCGACATTCTGGGCGGTGCCAAAACATTGCTCGTCGGGTCATATATTGCGCAGCAGTTCACAGATGCTCGAAATCGGCCGCTCGGCGCAGCTCTTAGCGTGATGTTGATCGTGGCGATGCTGATAGCAGTGACTCTTAATCAGCGTTCGGGTAGCGGCACCGAAAGCACCGAAAATTCAACATCATGAGCGAGACAGTCGTCGAAACAGGACTCGGGCGTGGTGCCCGCCGCGGGCTAGCGATCTGGGCTGGGGTGGTATTCGCTTTTTTGTATGTGCCCATCATCGTTCTGGTGATCTTCTCGTTCAACGCGTCATCTCTGGTCAACATTTGGGGTGGTTTCTCGCTTTCTTGGTATGGAGAAGCGCTGCGCAACGATGCCATCACTTCAGCAATCCGGGTGTCGTTGACTGTGGCCGCAACCTCAACAGTGGTGTCGGTGGTTATCGGCACCGCTTTGGCGTTGGCATTGCATCGTTATCGGTTTCGAGGGCGACGAGCCCTAGACGGCACTGTCTATCTACCTATCGTTATACCTGATATCACCATGGCCGTAATGCTGTTGGTGTTTTTCGCGGAGGCGTTCAAGCTGATTAACTCATTCGGACCGCGCTACACCCTTGGCATCACCACAATCGCCTTATCGCACATCGCTTTCAACATTTCGTTCGTGTGCGTGGTGGTGCGAGCCCGACTTGACCAGTTCGACCAAACCCTAGAAGAAGCAGCACGCGACCTGTATGCCACCCCCTGGCAAACATTCATCCGCGTAACGCTGCCGTTGATCATGCCCGGCGTTGCCGCTGGCGGACTGCTAGCGCTGACCCTGTCGTTGGATGACGTTGTGATCTCAGCATTTGTTTCGGGTCCTGGCTCAACGACATTGCCCGTCTACGTGTTCGGCAGCATCCGTCGAGGAGTAACCCCTGAACTGAACGCCATTTCTACACTCATGCTTGCTGCATCAATCACGATCGTGCTCGCAGCATTGGCAGTGCAGCGCCGTCGGGCTAGCGCATCACAACAAACCGGCCTTCTGTAACAGCGCTTTGCGGAAAGCCGCGTCTAGCTGTCTTCTGTGTTTTATGCCCCGCCTTCTTCGCGGCCTGAGCGCGTCTTCTATAGTTATGAATACGTAGTGCGTGCAGATGTCGCAGATATCAACACGCAGACGTGGATGCGCAAGCAGTTATCCAGTTATCGGCTCAAATGAGCCTTGGAGGGAGGTCCCCCATGACCAGATCAACAATCACCGCCACAAGGCGGCAGAGGCAACGCCAGCGCAGAGGCTGGCTCGTTTTGCTCACTGCTGTCGTTGCTGCTTTTGCAATGCTGGCAGCTGCCTGCGGCGAAGACGAGGAGGCATCAGCGGTTGCTGACTGCGAGCCGGGCGTAGGTGATGGCGACCTGGTCTTCTACAACTGGACCGACTACATGGACGAAGACCTGCTCACCAAGTTCACCGAAGAAACCGGCATCAACGTTGAATACACCACCTATGAAGGCAACGAGGAGATGATCGCCAAAGTAGAGGAGGAGGCCGCCATATATGACCTGGTAGTGCCTTCGGATTACGCGGTCGGCATCATGCGATCCAATGACCTACTACTGGAACTGAACTACGACGCGATCCCCAACGCGGCCAACATTGATGACGCGTTCCAGAACCCGCCTTTTGATCCTGAACACAAATATCATGTGGCTTTCCAATGGGGCACCTCAGGTATCGGCATGTCGAACGAAGCGCTAGAGGCAATCGGCGGAGAATCGACTTGGGCGGTGATCTTTGATCCCGAAGTCGCAGCGTTGGTGCCTGGCGGTATCTCCATGCTTGATGACGCACCCGAAACCGTGTCAGCTGCACTGAAATATCTTGGCTACAGCATCGCAGATGTGTTCAGTGGCGAAGACGACAACGCTGAAGACAAGATTCGTGAAGCAGGCGATCTGCTGCGTGCCACAAACGCAAGGCTGGTCAAATATGACTCAGCAAGTTACGGCACCGACTTGGTCAACGGTGAAGTGGACGTGTCTCACGGCTGGAGCGGCGGTTTCGCGCTTGCGATTGATGAAGCCGATGCCTACGAAACCCACGTTTATACCATCCCCAAAGAAGGTGCAGTTCGCTGGGTGGACACCATGGCTATTCCTCACAACGCCAACAATGTTTGCTCTGCACACGCCATGATCAACTTCTTGACAGACCCGCAAAACGGTGCTCAGCTCACTAACTGGACGTTCTACGGCAGCCCCAACGCCGCCGCCACGCCCTACATAGATCCCGAGATCCTTGGTGATCCTGGCATCTATCCACCTGAGGATGTGATCGCACGGCTTGAGTTCATCCCACAGGCCGGTGACCGTCAAGTGCTGATCCAAGACCAGCACGCCAGAGCCAAGAGCTAACCATCAACATCAGGCTTTACGCGGTCGGGGTACCGAATTCGCTGGTACCCCGAACGCGTCAGCCCAGCCTCTAAGTTGCGCTTTCAGCAGCGTCGTCGATTTGTTGTCGGCAACAATTATTGAGGTCGGATTTCCACAAAGCCAGCCGCACTGAAGTCACCATCAAAAGCCAGCGCCTCAGTGATCCGTTCACGGCGCATGATCTCAAAGCTTGTTGCATCAACGTAGGAATATTGTCTCTCGTCGTGGTTAGCGAGCCACTCCCAAGCTCTTCCATCAATACTTGAGTCAACCAACACAGTCAAGACTCTCGGCGACTGCTTTAGCAGGGTGACGAATCGCAGAGCATCAGCATGGCCACACCGTCGGCGAAGCCATGTCCAAGTCTCGCCTACAACCAGGTTTGATGTTCGCAGCGCCCCGCGCTCGTTGCGCCACAACTGTTCTGCGTCACTGTGACGTCGATCTGATGCGACAAGCAGACCAACCCAGAATGAAGTATCGACGAATCTCATACGCCTAACTCGTAGATCACCGAGTCAATGTCATCATCAGAACCCACGTCAATGCTACCCACTAGCGCATCAAGCGGATCGCTAACCGCTTCTTCACAGCACGCAAGTGAAGCACGCACAGATTCACGCACGAGAGCCGAGCGTGAAACTCCCTGTCTAGCTGCTGCCACCGAAAGTGCTTCGTCGGTTTCGCTATCAAGATAAAGCTGTATACGCCGCATAACTAGAGTATACACCACAATCTGCACCAAACTTTAGTCTGATGCCATAAGTGGCTAGTCTCAATCGGCAACAGCCGGAGGGAAATGCGACAATGGATGAGCCAAGCTGGACGATCGGCGTTGAGGAGGAATACCTCCTCGTGGAGCGCAGCACCGGAGCGCTCATCACCAAACAGCCTGAAGGGCTTCTCGAAAAGGTCGAGAACTTGCGTCACGGTTTGGTGGCTCGTGAACTGTTCAGCTCGCAAATCGAAATCGGCACTGGGGTCTGCAAGACGCTGCAAGAACTGCGAACTGATCTCGGTTTGCTGCGTATGGCGGTAGCTGAAGCAGCAGCCGACTACGACATGGCCCCGATTGCGGCTTCGTCGCATCCAGTGGCGCGCTGGCTGCAACAGCAGTACAGCGACAGCGAACGGCATCAAGCGCTCGCTGAAGACCTGCAGGGCGTAACTCGGCGGCTAGTGGTGTCGGGAATGCATGTTCATGTCGGTATCGAAGACCCCGACCTGCGTATTGATCTGATGGATCAAGTGTCGTATTTTTTGCCGCATCTTTTGAGTCTGTCCACCTCGTCGCCGTTTTGGGAGGGGCGCGACACCGGTCTCAAGAGCTACCGCATGTCGGTGATCGAAACACTGCCACGCACTGGCCTACCCGAACGTTTTGAGTCGTGGAGCGGGTTCAGGCGTCACATTGATGTGTTGGTGCAGTCTGGAGTGATCGAAGACTCCAGCATGATCTGGTGGCACATCCGCCCCTCGGAGCGTTACCCCACAGTGGAAATGCGGGTTGCTGATCTGCCCACCCAGATGGAGGACACCATCGCTTTGGCTGCGACGTATGTGTGTCTGCTGCGGATGCTCTGGCGACTCAAGTTAGAGAACCGTCGCTGGCGCAGCTACGCCAACTTTTTGATTGCAGAGAACCTTTGGCGAGCGCAGCGTTATGGCACCGACGGCGAACTACTGGACTTGGGCAAAAGCTCGCTGGTGCCTTTTGTTGAACTGCTTGAGGAAATGATCGAGCTAATAATGCCTGACGCTCAGGCCTTGGGCTGCGTCAGCGAAATAGAACACACGCGAGAGATCTGCCGCCGCGGCACATCCTCGGATCGCCAACGGGCTGTCTATCAGCAGGCGATAGCTGATGGGGCTGACCACGACGAAGCTCTCCGAGTCGTGATTGATGCGCTAATCAGTGACACTTTGGCACGGCCGGACAGTTCTTAGAAGTTCTGGGCACTAAGATCATCTTCATGGCTGGCGCAATAGTCATGGTGATAGTGCTGGTGGTGATCTTCCCGGTGCTGGTAATAATGAGCGGCGCAGTTCTGGCTGCGTTACTGGGCAGCCTTTTGAACGCCGAAGCCGATGCTGTCAACACCGAAGACGATGTCCCCAACGAGTATCTGCAACTAGCCCGCAAAGACACCGAGACCCGCTACCCGCAGTATTGAAACGGTGACACTGTGCTCTAAGCCTGTGAAGACGCGCTGCTAGACAACCCAACGGGCCAAACAGGCGGCAGTCCACGGCTAATCCACACCGCTGAAGCCACCGCCGCGAAGACAGCATCACTACCGTTGACAGGCTCGCTGTCTTCAACGATCACTTCGATGTCCACTCGCGGCATCGCCGAGGCACTCACGATGCCGAACGATCTAACGGTCAAATCATGGACTTTGCCGTCACGATCCACGCCAAGCGCCTCGCTGAGCACCCATGAGTAGGCCATGTGAGCCGCGCCGCTGCAATATGAACGCAGCACCGTTTCATCAAGAGGTCGACCCGCGCGCACGCTGACGCTAATAGTGCCGTTAGTTCCGTCTGGGGTGACCGTGGCACGCGCTGATCCTGCGCCTGGGCAGGTGATCCAGCCAGACCCGCCACAGACTGCGGTCATGAGCACTGCGGCTTCGGCCCAACCCGCGGCACGCAGCCTTGACGATGTCGGCGGTCCTGGCAGGTCAACTTCGGTGACCGACAGGCTCGGCGCGTAAGCTTTGATTGCTTCGGTGATGCCTTCAGTGCGCGCTACCACGATCTGACCGCTGCCGTCACGGTTGACTCCCGCAGCAATCGGGGGACGTTTAGCTCCTAAAGCCGCCGAGTCGCGACGAGACCACAGCACCCGAACAGCGCGGCCATGTCGGTCGGCTAAACGACGGGCGGCAGCGGCTACTGGCGAGTCAAGTTTGGCACCAAACGCGCCTGCATTGCCGAGCGGGGAAGCGGGCTCACCCCCTGGCTCACACCAAGCTGCATCGGTTTCCAGATATCCGGGATCAACCCAACTCGTGCGTAAGGTCAGATCCCAATCCCCGGGCGGCACTTCGAGAGGTGGCTCGAAACTGGCGGTAGTGCGACGACCTGGAACCTGACAAGCCAAACGGCGAGCTTCGTGAGCCGTAGCGGCCACCACCCAGCCGTCGGAATCAGCCGTTTCGCAATCGGTGCCTGCACGCACAGCCACAAGAGCGTCGCTAGGGGCTGTGTCATCTGCGAAGCCTCCCGCCCCGAGCGCGACAGCAACACCGGTGGACTGCGGCGAGCGGCCTTCAATAGCAGCTCTCAGATCTGAGTCGCCTTTACGCACTGGCACAGCATCACCTTGTCGTACCACGGGATACGCCTGCCAAGCATCAAGGATCGGCTGCCATCCCGTGCAACGACACAGATGAGCACTAAGAGCACGGGCTGCGGCGCTGCGGTCGGTGTGATCCGCGCCTTTGGTTTGTAGCCCAACGAAGCGACAGATGATGCCGGGCGTGCAAAACCCGCATTGGCTAGCACCTGTCGAAGCGAAGGTTTGTGCCCAGGCTTCTCGAACGTCAGCATCAAGGCCATCAAGGGTGGTGATGGCGCGACCTGCTACTCGCTTTGCGGGTGTGACGCAAGCGACACGAGGCTGACCGTCCACTAGAACCGTGCAACAACCGCATTGGCCTTGAGGGCTGCAACCGTCCTTCACCGAGCGAATCCCGAGCTGCTCACGCAGCACATCCAACAACGTCAGACCCTCATCGGGCACCGTCACCAGGTTGCCGTCAACAACGATTTCATAGTCCTGATGCTGGGTTTTTGAGTGTGTATTCATGCTAAAAGATATTTTTTCAGATATTTAGAGCATTTAGGTTGCTAAGTGATAATCGGGGTGCTATTATCAGAATTTATGGAACCAATCACCTTCACAGGGCTAGCAGCAATCATCGCCGCTGTCGTCGGACCGGTGGTCGGATGCGTGCTCTTGTTGATCCGCTACCAGCATCGCGACAGCCTTGAGACCCGCAGCCTGATCAGCGATGTCAAGAACGAAAACCTCACCATGAACCTAGAAACCCGAGACATGATCGCCGACACTCGAGAGATGATCGCCGACTCAGAAAAGAGAACCCACGCACTGATAGAGCGACAAGGCCGTGAATACAACAAGAAGCTCGACAAGGTAATCAGCAGCCTCGCTGATACGCGTGAGCGGCTCGCCCGCATTGAAGGGCGGCTTGACATCGGCTTCCACCCTCGCGACGATTCACAGCCGGACGACGCTTAACCCGACTGAGCCGCCGAATCAACGCTCAAGCCGCTGCTCGGGTCTAGGGCCAGGCCCCCGACGGGTTCTAGCTGAAGCTTTGCCCGCAGCCGCAGGTGCGTTGAGCGTTGGGGTTATCGATCGAGAACCCAGCCGACTGCAAGCTGTCGGAATAGTCAAGAGTGGCACCCTCAAGCAGCATTGCCGAAGACGGGTCAACCACCACCTGCACGTCGCCGAACATTGCAGTGGCATCAGTTTCGGCGATGTCGCTGTCGAAATACATCTCATATGAGAATCCCGAACAGCCGCCGGGCTGCACAGCCACTCGCAGCGACAGCCCGTCGGTGTCTTCTGCTTTGATTAGCTGAGAAACCTTGTCGGATGCTTTGTCTGTGAGTGTGATCACAACCATGTCTCCGTGTTGAGGGACTTGATGAACGCTACGCATAAGTTAGCGCCTGCTGGGGCAAGCGCAACCACCGCCCCAAACCCAACCGCCACACGCAGACACCGCCCACGGCATCGTCTGTGACTGACGCTTGATACTGCCCCGCTAGCATCGCGGACATGGTCATAACCTTGCCCACCGCCGAAGACGTGATGGAACTAATGCGGGGTGTGATCGACCCCGAACTCGGCAGCAACCTGGTAGAGCTGGGGATGGCTCGCAGCGCTCAGGTATCTGAAGACGGCGAGATACTCATCAAGATCGCTTTGACCACTTCGGGATGCCCTTTGAGATCTCAGATCCAGCGTGATGTCAAGGCACGGCTGGAGTCTCTGCCGGGGGTCACCAAAGTGCGCATTCTTTGGGATGAGTTGACTGCCGAAGAAAAAGCGGCGGCTATGGCAACAGCGCGTTTCAACGTGTCACAGCAAGCCCCCGACACTGCTATTCCGTCCACCACCAAAGTACTAATGGTGGCTAGCGGCAAAGGTGGCGTGGGCAAATCCACAGTTACCACCAACCTGGCGGCAGCCTTAGCCAAGCAGGGTTACAAGGTTGGCGTGATGGATGCCGACATCTGGGGTTATTCGGTGCCGCGAATGCTGGGGGTTGACGGCGACCTGCGTTCTGTTGAAGGCAAGATCGTGCCGATCACACGCCGCATCGGTGAAGGACGCCTTGATGTGGTGTCTATGGGTTTCTTAGTTGATCGTGAGGACTCGGCTCTGATGTGGCGCGGGCTGATGCTCAACCGTGCTGTGCAGCATTTTTGTGAAGATGTTGCTTGGAGCGATGACTTGGACTACCTACTGATCGACATGCCTCCAGGCACTGGAGACGTGCAGATGGGTCTCGCCAAGATGCTGCCACGAGCTGAGATGATCGTGGTTACCACACCTGCGGTAGCTGCACAGAAAGTGGCTGCCAGAGTGGTGGATATGGGACGCAAGAACTACTTGCGCATCGTGGGTGTGATCGAGAATATGAGCGCCCTTGTTACCGAAACCGGTGAGCAGCACGCAGTGTTCGGTTCCGGTGGTGGCGAATCGCTTGCAGCCGAGGTTGGAGCGCCACTACTGGGAAGAATCCCACTTGATGCTGCGGTGGCTAATGGTTCCGACTGTGGTGAGCCAGCAGTGCTTGACAGTAACGGGGTTGCGGCTGCCGCTTTCGCTTCGGTGGCTGAAGCATTGTCTTCTGAGCATGTGCCACCTGTGGAGATGGCTGGCTGCAGCGCTCGAATGCTTGACGCAGCCGCAGCAGCTCTTGATGCCCTTGACGCTACGGAAACTGCCGAAGCGGATGCAGTATCTAAAAACTGAAAGCTAAAAGCTTCGACGCAGCTGAAGCTAGTTACACGCGCCCGAGTCGCTGACTCCTCTGCGGCTATCACAAATCACCGTTGACTCCACACTTCGCAGCGTGTACGAACCCGAATCAGATCGCTCAGCGAAGATCTGCAGCCGATAACCGTGGATTGAGTCATCCGGCAGACCCAACACATCGACTGTGACCTCGCTGGGATCACCGTCAACCGGAGCGCCCGACACCACGCTACGCATTAACTGATCATCAATAATGACCGCTCGGGCAACGATCTCAGCCAACTCGGTCAGCGAATCTGCTGCTGGCGGCTCGCCACTGCCTTCGATCAGGTCAGCAGTGATATCGGATGTGGCTCCCAACGGCGACAAAAATGCGCTGGAAGCCCAGCCCAACATGTCACCCATACGAATTTCGTGCCACACCGTGGAGGTCAGCCTGCGAGTGTTGCCGGTAGCTGTAACTCCAGTATTCAAATCGAGTGTGGCGAGGCGTTCAGGTGAGTCAGGCGCGCGCACGATCACAGCTGCTTCACTGTCAACGTTGATCGAGTTGCTGAGCCGAGCGATCACATCGCCTACGGGAACATCACGCACGTTAAGGCTGGAGTCGTAGTTAATGCCGACCACTGCTAGGCCGGTCCCCGAAACGGGACCGTAATCGTTGTAAGGCTCACCCGGCAGGCTGTCCTCGGCTGCTATGTCGTCATTTAGAGCACCTGTCGGATCGGCTGCAAGATCGTTATCTGTGCCTGTCGAATCTCCGCTTGCGTCAGTGCCTGACGTGGCCGATGATGCGTTGGTTGAGCCCCCTCCAGATGTGGAACCTGTAGCTAACCGCGAAGCCGCAGCCGCTTCAAGAGCAGCTGACGCAGCGGATTCTCGTGCTAGTTCGGCTGCGATACTGGCTTCGTTCGCAGCCTGCTCAGCAGCACCTATAGCGGCGGCCACTTGTGAAGCAGCTTCTTGAGCCCGATCAGCCGCAGCTTGGGCGGCGGCCACAGTTTCTTGAGCGTCAGCTAGGAACTCAGCAGCTTCGGTTGACGGTACCGCAGCGCCGTCATCGCTTGTTGAATCGCTGCCTGATCCGCTTAGCAGTGCCACAATAAGGGCCACCACTGCGATCACCGCAGCCGCACCAGAAGCCACGAGCGACCTGCGCGAGGTCGCCAACGCGCTTGACACTGCCATTTTCACACCTTGCCTTTGTGGTCGAGTTCTATTCCAAGTATGTCACCGCAGCACACTGTGATCGCACACCCTCACCAAGACTGCCCAACGCTCAGGCTGGCTTAGTCGAGCGCTGAAGCTAGCTCAACCGGGCCGTGGCGGTAGCTACTCAGACCTGCTATCAGAAGTATCGTGAGTTCCGCTGTCTGGAACCTCGCGCGTCTCATAGACATCACGCACATCACGCTGATGGAACTCGCTGTCTCGGAGATTGGATCCCGACATGCCAGCTCGCCATGAAATAGGCCCCGTCGCACCGAACGTGACTCGCTTAGCAAAGCGGCGCATCAGCAGAGTCCGCACCAGCACACGTCCAGGCAGAAACAACAGCGACAGCCCCACTGCGTCAGTGATGAAACCGGGTGTCAGCATCAAAGCACCAGCAACCAGGATCAACATTCCGTCCACCAACTCGGTGGCGGGCAGCTGACCATCATTGAGGCGTTTGCGGATCTGGTTAAGCACGCCCAGCCCCGAGCGGCGCACCATCCAAGCACCTACCAGCGACACAAGCACCAGCAACAAGATGGTCGAACCAGTGCCCATCTGATCGGCGGCCAAGATGATCACATACAGCTCCAGCAAAGGCACGCACAACAAAAGCAGAAGCAGCACACCGAACACGGCTCCAGCGTATGGGTAAGGCGGCCTCTTAGGAGACATCATCCAAGCAAAATTCAGATCATCTAGCCTGAGGGCAGTGTTGTCGCAGGATCGACCTCCTTCTGTTGACCGGCTAGCCCGCTCGCTGGCCGACATTGACCTTCCAATGCCGCTGCTGGTGGACGCTGCTCGTAGCGCTATCGCTGACGGCGACCCAGACTCAGCCGCTGAGCGAGCTCTCAGCATCAAGCGGCGACTGTTGCTACCTGTGATCAACGGAACCGGTGTGCTGCTTCACACCAATCTGGGCCGCGCTCCGTTGGCGTATTCGCAGACTTCTGACTATTCCAACTTGGAGCTTGATCTCGCCACAGGCGAACGCGGCGATCGTCAGCATGGCATCGGGATGCTGCTAGCAAAGACATGCGCTGCCGAAGCAGCGATGGTGGTCAACAATTGCGCCGCGGCGGTGATGTTGGTGTTGGCGGCGTTAGCGCAGGATCGCCAGGCGCTGGTTTCACGAGGCGAACTAGTGGAGATCGGCGGCGGATTCAGGGTGCCTGACGTGATGGCATGGTCAAAAGCGCAACTAGTGGAGGTCGGCACCACCAACCGAACCCGTCGCGATGATTACGCCGCTGCGCTAGCAAACCCCAGCAATGATGTGGCTTTGGTAGTGCAAGTACACAGGTCCAACTTCCGACTGATGGGCTACACCGAAACTCCGAGCACCGCCGAGTTGGCCAAGCTAGGGCCGCCGCTTTTATTCAATATCGGGTCGGGGTTGCTTGATAGTCGCTGTCCGTGGCTGACGGGAGGCCCACCTCCGTGGCTGGACTCTGAGCCAGCCGCACGTCAAAGCATCGAAGCGGGCGCGAGTCTTGTGACCTTCTCAACTGACAAGCTTTTCGGGGGTCCGCAAGCCGGTGTCATCGCTGGGCGCGCTGATCTTGTGGAAGCTTGCCGCAAGCATCCGCTGGCGCGTGCGTTGCGACCTGGATCGCTGGTGTTGGCTGCGTTGCAAGACACTGCTTTGGCTTATTTGCGCCAAGACGGTGCAGCTGTTGACTTCTGGCGAATGGCCGCGCTTAGCACCGAGCAGTTGCATGACCGACTTGATGCTTACGAAGGCTTGGGAGTGACAGAAACTTCATCCACCCCAGGCGGCGGCACTCTTCCTGGAGTGGAGATCAAGTCGGTGGGGATAGCTGTGGCCGGTGACCACACCAAGCAGCTGAGGTCGATGCCGCGTCCGATTATCGCTCGGGTTTGCGACGGTGAAACGACTGTGGATCTGCGGACTGTGCATCCTGCTGACGATGCCGAAGTCGCCACAGCGCTGCATCAGGCCACCCAACATCTGTTGCGTTGATCCATTACAGCTAACGCTTAGAGCATCAATGCATGTAGTTGCCACAGCTGGCCATGTAGATCACGGCAAAAGCACGCTGGTGCGGGCACTCACCGGCGTGGATCCTGACCGGCTCGCCGAAGAGAAACAGCGCGGTCTAACCATTGACTTAGGTTTCGCGTCGCTGGAACTGCCATCAGGACACCAGCTGGCATTCATTGATGTGCCCGGCCATGTGCGCTTTCTCAAAAATATGCTCGCCGGGGTCAGCGGAGTGGATGCCTGCGTGTTCGTGGTGGACAGCACCGAAGGCTGGAAACCTCAATCGGAGGAACATCTGCGAATACTGCAGCTTCTCGGCTTGAAGCACGGTCTGATAGTGCTGACCAAAGTTGACGATGCCGACAGCGAACTAGTGGAGTTAGCGCGCCTTGATGTGGCTGAGCATGTGGCGGGCACCTTTCTGGATGAAGCCCCAGTGATCGCCACCGACGCGATCACCGGCAGCGGCGTCAGCGAACTCAAAAACGAGCTAGACAACCTGCTGGCGCGCACCCCCACAGCAGTTGATCTGCAACGTCCTCGGCTGTGGGTGGATCGAGCTTTTGCGATCAAAGGCTCAGGCACAGTAGTAACAGGCACTTTGACCGGTGGACAGCTGACATCAGACGACAGTTTGATCCTGCTGCCAGCAGGGCGTGAGGTGCGGGTGCGGAGCCTGCAAAGCTTGCATCATCAATGCGAGCGGATCGCTGCTGGCAGTCGTGTAGCGGTCAATGTTGTTGGGGTCGGTCATCGCCAAGCAGCACGTGGTGATGCGCTAGTCAAGGACGGGCAATGGTATGCCAGCGACACAGTGGATGCTGAGTTGTCGGTGCTGTCATCGGTTGAGCATCACGTCACGCGCCGAGGTGCTTATGTGGCTTACATCGGCTCAGGCGAGCATCCCGTCAAGCTGCGAGTGCTGGGGCCTTCAGCGATAGCGCCCGCGGCGAGTGGTTTCGTGCGTCTTCATCTACGAACCCGGTTGCCGTTGAGCATGGGTGACCGTTTCATTCTGCGCGAATGGGGACGTGCCACCACTGTCGGTGGCGGCGAGATCCTTGATGTGGCACCGGTGCTGGCAGCATCAAAAGCCAGACCCGACCGATCAGTTGAGCGAATAATCGCTGAGCGCGGCCGCATTGAAGTCACTCATCTCAAGCAACTAACCGGCATCGATCGTTCGCCGGATCTGGGACGCTGGGCGGTCGCTGCGGATCATCTCTCCTATACCAAACAGCGTTTAACGCAGGCGGTAGATGATGCCGGTGTGCTAGGTCTTGATCTGGCTGCCCTTGACGACTTCGAACGAACTGTGATCACCACAGTGGACGGTATGGAGTCTTCGCAAGGTCGAATCCGTCGTGTAGGCAACGATCCTTTGGCGGATCACTGGTTCGTGGCTGAGGTTGAGGCTGCACCTTTTGCTCCTCCAGCACCCGACAAAGTGTCGCGCGATGAGCTGAGATTGCTGGTTCGCAAAGGTCAGTTAGTGGAGAGCGGAGGCATTTATTTCGGGGCTGCGGCTACTGCTGCAGCAGCCGAGATCGTTGCCAGGCTGCTGGCTCACAAACCCGAAGGTGTGACAGTGGCCGAAATCCGTGACGCTTGGGGTACCACCCGCAAGTTCGCTTTGCCACTTTTGGCGCATCTTGACAGCACAGGCATGACGCGCCGCCGAGAAGATCTGCGGATCGCCGGACCTCGACTGCCTCAGATTTAGAGAGCTAGCTTTTAGAGATCTAGCCGCTGGTCTTCCGTAGTCCGTGTCGCGCGTCGTTGGCGTGCGCGAATTTCAGGTCATGCGCAGCAGTAGATCACGGCGCTCAATCTCGTTGAGGCCGCCCCAAATGCCGTGCTGTTCTTGTATGTCAAGAGCGTATTGAAGGCATTCGGACTGAACCGAGCAGGTCGCGCAGATGTCTTTGGCGAGAAGTTCACGCTGGCGCTTCTCGTCTCGCTTCTCAGTATGTATCGGCGGAAAAAAGACCGAAGAATGCGGACCCTTGCAAGCCGCGCGCAACTGCCACTCGGCTTGTTCTCGTGCAGCAAACCTCATAGGCATTTCCTCCCGCCAAGATTGGATAGCACACACTCACAGCCCGATACAAAGCCGAGCGGTTGCTTTTCTCAAGCGCCGAGATCAGCGGAAGCGTCTTGATTTCTGGCAGAATCCGCAGGATTGTCTTCGGAGTTTGCTGCGGGATCTTCTGCGGGTTCCACGGTGAGGATCAAGCCTTCCAGCGCCACCACTGTCACAAGGTCACCTTCAGCTATGGGGGTGGCCCGCTGTGTTCGGGCACGCCAAGGAGCCCCTTTGATCATCACCACACCTTCAGGGCTGACAGCATCTCGGGCGATGCCGCTGGCACCGATCATCCAGTCACGGCCGATTCTCGGCGTGCCGTAACGGGTTCGCACCATGGCAGGCATCCCGGCCACCATCCCCATGAAGACTCCGATGATGCCAGCCAGCAGCGTGATCCAAGAAAGCAACTGCCCCTCAAACAGTGTCAGTGATCCCGCGACTAAACACAACGTGGCGATCACGGTCCAGGCCCTCGGCGCACCTGTTTGTATGTCCACGGCATAGCCGAACATGGCAACCAGCAGCAGCGCCACAGCCCACTCTCTTGTTGGCAGGGCTGCTAACCCGTAACAGCCGAGCAATAGGCAGGCTGCTCCGAGTCCTCCAGCGATACCGACCCCGCCGGTGAACAACTCAAACACCAGCAGACCTGCACCCGCCAAGAACAACAGGTAGGCAACCGCTGGGCTGGCCGCAGTGTGCATGAACTGATCGAACTGGGTGAGCTTGGAGAAACGCACGGCACTAACCGGCACTCGCACCGCTTCGCTGCCAGAGTCGTCTATCTCGGTTTCAAAGCCGGGCAGATCAAGCACAAAGAACGGCAGAGTCGGGGCTTCCCTAGCAATCCCGAGTTCTATGGCCTGTTGTGAAGTGATCCGATCTGCTTGCAGGCGCTGATAGCTCTGAGCGAACCGCTCGGTCATCTGTTCAGGTGTGATAATCGGCTCACCGAGATCTCCAAGCTCTGATCCAGGGGCGAGCGCCAAATCAGACACCAGACCTGCCAACTGTCCGACACCACCGGCTGCGGCTGCTCCCGACGGGCCGATCCACATCGTCACCGGGACATCAGAGTTGCTGATGCGTTCAGCAAGTTCGAGCAGACGGCTGTTGCTGATGGTGGCTCTGGAACTGTTGACCTGCAAAACCAAAGCAATCGAGCCGCGAGCTTCTGATCTGTTGATGGAACGCTCAATGAAGTCGGCCATGATGGCATCGAGATATCCCGAGATCTGGATCACATCCACCACATCAGTAGATGCTTGAGCGAGATCTGCTGCCGTTGGGAAATCGGTGGCTACAAGGTCTGCTGTGGCTACGAGATTGGTGCCGCCCTGGCTGGTTACGCCAGCCAGGGCCACGGAACCCAGCAGCGAACCCAAACCCAGAGCCAACGCAACACAGCCGATGACCCGCCTGACGCGACGCGCGTTGCGGAAGGTTCTTATCGCTGCTGTCACTGCTGTATTACTACCGAGTTGTATGACTACTGAGTGTGTCAGCTGTCAGAAGTGTCGTTATCAAGCGCTTCAACAGCCTCTTCGAGAGTTTCTTTCACCGGCACGATCCGGTCGAAACCGGTGGTGTGAAGCAAGCGCAGCAACGTGGCACCGTCACAGTAGACAACGACACGTCCCTCATTTTCGCGGATGCGTCGGATACCACCGATCAATGCACCGAGACCAGCCGAGTCAATGAACGGCACACCGCACAGATCCACTACCAAGCGACCTGAACTAGCGTGAGAAGCCAGCGCCTCACGGAACTGTGCCACGGTGTAAGCATCCAACTCACCGGTGGGTCGCAGCATGTGATACGAAGCTGAGCCGTCGTTGCCTTCGCGGTGAATCGACTCTAGTTCCAGCATTCCCCGAGGCTAGCCTGCATCAGTGCCAACCGTCAGATCAAGACTGGGTTTCCCGCTCTAGCTCGCTGCGCTCACGGGCCGCTCAGGCCCGGGTTTCCCGCTCTAGCTCGCTGCGCTCACGGGCCGCTCAGGCCCGGGTTACGATCTGCGTTGTGAGTGAAGTATTACTAGTAACCGATGCTGACTGGCTTGCTCAGCAATGCGAGGCCGCGCTGGGCGGGGATCATTGCGTGAATCGAGTGCGAAAAGGTAGTGACACTCTGGAGGCGATCCGGTCGGTTGACCCAGATTTAGTGCTGCTTGACATGCAGGTCGGCAACATGGGTGGCATGGCTGCGTGTCTGGCGATCCGCCAAGAAGAGCAGATGGGGCGGCTGACACCGCGTCCAGTGGTGATGATGCTTGACCGGGACGCTGACGAGTTCCTAGCCCGACGCAGCGAAGCTGATGCCTGGCTGGTGAAGCCGGTGGATCCGCTGCGACTGGCGCGGCTGGTTTCGCAATCGCTAGTCAAGCAAGCCGACACCTCAGTTCCCGCCTGACCGCAGCGAAACCTCTGCTGTGGCGGCTAGTCTTTGCAGTCGCTGCACACGGGCAGTGGCGCAGCTTGGTAGCGCGCCTCGTTCGGGACGAGGAGGTCGTGGGTTCAAATCCCGCCTGCCCGACACAACACCTGCTTGACCGGCCACTGCTGCTGGGGTCACTGCCCCAAACACTCCCAGGACCTACTGGTAGTTGATTGGCCCCGCGCAAACGGGATCGTTAGGCGCGGCTTGTCGCCAGCGCTCAGCAGCAATCAGCACAGAGTCAACATCACCTGAATCTGCCTTCACCACTCTGGTGGCTATCCACGAACCCTTTCGGGGAACCTCAATGTTGAGATTCTCAGCGATACCTGGATGACTCCCTTGGTGTCCTCTGCTCGTCGAAGACTTCGTCAAAACTCTGACGAATGGCGGCACCGAACCGCTCTTGCATCCGCGGCTGAGAGCGAAACCAACTGACCGCACGCGCAAGAGCTGTGTCCAAAGCTCAACCAGCTTTGGGAGCGAAAGCGTGCTTGTGGAGGTGGCGCGCGATCGCCAGAGCGAGCAAGGGTGGCACCGCGTTCCCGATCTGACGAGCGATCTCGATCTTGGTTCCCTCAAACAAGTACCAGTCTGGGAACGACTGCAGTCGAGCGGCCTCCCGATGGGAGATCACCCGATCCGCTGTCGGATGCAGATACCGACCCTTTTCGGGTTTAAAGAACTCGGTTCGAATAGTCGTAGCGGGACGATCCCACCAGAGGCGTCCCATCACGTCTGTAGTGCCGGTCGGCTTGTTGGCCCAGCATGGCGGTGTGATGTCCGGGCGATTCCGCATCAGATCAAACCGGTTTCCGCCGGGTGGGATCGCTCTGTATCTCTCCAGAGACTCCGGTCGAGGTCGCCGTCCGAAGTGGAGGTGCTGACTCGTTTCTGTGTAGTAGGGATCCGTACCGCTGGTACTGAGCGGCAAGTCGCCAATTGCCTCTTTCACAGTTATGTATGGATGTCTGCTGACCGACCTAGTCCCCCTAAGCGGTTCAGGCGGCCAGAGCAGATCGCCGTCATGGTCGCGGACGGCGATTAAGATCCCGCGATAACGAGTCTGAGGAACTCCATAATTCGCTGCGTTCAGCACACCAAACGCTGGCGTGTAGACATTGAGTTCCGAGTCTGTCTCCAGCAGGCGGAGCAGTGCGGCGAACTCGGCTGAGCGCTGGAACTCACGGACGTTCTCAATCACGAATGCCTTCGGACGAACCGTTCGCACAGCGTCGAGAAAATACTTCCACAGGCTGTTGAGCTGCGCCCGGCTCAAGTCGTCGCGATCCCGACCCAGCGGACTGAATCCCTGGCACGGCGGCCCACCAACGATCAAATCGGCCCTGGGATAATCAGGCACGCATTCAATGTCTCCGTTGAAGACCTCGCATCCGAAATTCCGGGCGAAGGTCGCCGCTGCGGATCTCTCATGCTCGACAGCGAACACGGGCGTGTAGCCCAAACCAGCGAGATGAAAGCCAAGACTGAGACCTCCTGCCCCGGCAAAGAGGTCAATACTGGTGATTGTCTTGGTCGCCAAATCCGCTGAATGCGAAGCATGCACACCAACGGTCGGGGGCGCATCACGCGCTGTCAACTGCTTGCTATCACTTAGCAGCGGCATTATCCCTCCTGTATCCCTCATACATCCCGACTGTGGTGGATGTGGATGTGGTTACTGTGGTTGCGACATCATCTCAATCAGTGATACGACACTAACTCTAGGGTATGACAGCCCCGGTTTCTGACGCTAGATAGCTAGATGCTGGTGGGTGGGGGTGGGGGCGATCTGTGGTTGGGGTAGCCGGTTCAGCCGTGGCCACCGCGTTTGACACCTCCGTATTTCATGCGGGTGTCGCTCATTGAGGCAGAGCGAGCCTCGTCGTCGCGGATAGCGCCGTCAACTAGTTCGCCCACAAAAAGCGTGTGCGTTCCAAAGTCAATAGCTTGACGCACTTCGCAGTCCATCCAGGCAATCGCCTCATCAAACACAGGCGCTCCAGTGGTAGCGGATCGCACAACACGGTCGTTGAGGGTCCCGTCCACGTAGTTTGCAGGTTTAGAGAACTTGACGAACACGCGGGTGTCTTGCGAATCCCAAAGGTTGACCGTGAACGATCCCCCTTGCGAAATGAGTCGATGCGTCACTGCCGTATTGTCTACGGCTACACCTATGAGCACTGGTTCCATCGACAGTTGCGTGATCCAACTAGCAGTCATACCGTTGCGTTCTTCGCCGCTGCGCGAGCCGATCAAAGCCAGAGCGTTAGGGATTTTCCAGGTGAGCCGGTTCACCAGCTGGTCATCAAGAGTCATCGCAGCACCTTACTGGAGAGTTAATGCGAGGCCGTGAACTGTCGCCGGAGCCGCTTTTCATGATCGGGGCAGTTTCGCAGTATTCGGGTGCAGCAGTAGCGGCTCTGCTGTTTGATTATCTGTCACCGGCAGGGGTGACCTGGCTGCGGGTTCTTGGTGCCGCTTTGGCAATCGTTGTGCTAAGGCGTTCATGGCGCAGACGCTGGAAAGCCCGTGAGCTGCAGCTAGCGGCGAGTTTCGGGGTGTCGCTGGCAGCTATGAACCTCTGCTTCTATCTGGCTCTAGAAAGGTTGCCGCTGGGTAACACCGTCGCTATTGAGTTCATCGGGCCGGTAGTTGTGGCCGCAGTAACTGCACGAACTCTGCGGTCGGGGGCGGCTGTGGTGCTTGCAGCAGGCGGAGTGCTAGTGCTGGCTGGAGTTGAGGGCAGCGGCACTGTTGCAGGTGTCGGCTTCGCTCTGCTAGCCGGAGGCTTCTGGGCTGGTTACATCCTGCTCGGACATCGAGTCGCTCATGCCCGCGACTCCATTGACGCTTTGGGAATCGGGATGCTGGCTGGTGCAGCAGCGATAAGCCCGTTTGGGGTGGGTGCGGTGGCTGAGGTGCTGGATGAGCCACTGGTGCTGGTGTTGGGGCTGGTCACAGGTCTATTGTCGAACGTGATCCCTTACCGGATCGATCAGTCGGTAATGCGCCGCATCAATCCGCATCGTTTCGCTTTGTTGCAGGCTCTGCTACCAGCGACAGCAGTGTTGGTGGGGCTGCTGGCATTGGCAGAGGTGCCGACCGCGGCTGAAGTTCTCGGAATCGGACTGGTGATCGCAGCCATCGCTGCTGGACGGCCAGAATCCAACAACAGCCGCGGCTAATGGCGTTCAGGCTGTGAGCAAGCCGCGATTGACCATAACTTCAGCTATCTGCACGGCGTTGAGTGCAGCCCCCTTACGGAGATTGTCCCCCGCAATAAACAGCGACAAGCCGTTGCGGCGGGTGGGGTCACAGCGAATCCGACCTACATAAGACTTATCACCACCAGTGACTTTCAGTGGGGTCGGAACGTCCTGCAATGCTATTCCTGGGGCAGCCGCAAGCACTGAGGCTGCTTGCTCAAGGCTGATGGGGTGCTTGAAGGCTGCGCTGATCGAAAGGCAGTGACCACTATAAACCGGCACTCTTACACAGGTAGCCGCAACCGCTAGATCCTTGAGTTCTAGGATTTTGCGGCTTTCGTGGATGAGTTTCTGCTCTTCGTCTGTTTCGCTGCTGCCGTCATCAACTAGCGCGCCCGCCAGCGGTATCACATTGAAAGCAATCGGTTCGCTGAACTTGTCACCTGCCTGCAAACCAGCCGCTGCACCGTCATAAGCAAGCGACGGTGCTTCATCGCCAGCTTGCTGTATCTGTGAATGCAGTTCGTCAACGCCTGCCAGCCCGGCACCTGACACTGCCTGATACGTTGACACGACCATCGCCTCAAGCCCGGCTGCGGTGTCTAAGCATTTGAGCGGACTCATAGCCACCATGGTGGTGCAGTTGGGGTTGGCGACGATCCCTTTGGGTATCGCATCCAAGGCATGAGGGTTGACTTCTGACACCACTAGCGGCACATCATCATCACGACGCCAGGCTGAGGAGTTGTCGATTACTACCGCTCCAGCAGCAGCAACTTTTTCAGCTAACGCCCTGCTAGTGGTGGCACCAGCCGACAACAAGCAGACATCCAAACCCGAGTAGTTGGCTGTGGCAGCATCTTCCACCACTACAGATCGATCACGCCAGTCAATGGTGAGTCCCGCGGAACGCTGAGACGCGAAAAACCTCAGTTCGTCTACCGGGAAGTTGCGCTCATCAAGCAGAGCACGCATCACCGCACCCACCTGACCGGTCGCACCAATGACACCTACTTTCATAGCGACGCAGGCTAGCGGTGGCATCGCAGCAAGCTTTGCTGCGACACTGAGTCGATTAGCAGTGGTTCAGCAGTTGCCAGCAGTAGTTCAGTAGCCGATGGGGCGTTGCGCTGGTTCGACATCAAGTTCGAAAGCGCTATGCAACACCGCTACAGCCCGCTCAGCATCAGCGGCGCGCACCACACAAGAAATGCGGATCGCTGAAGTGGAGATCATCTCAATGTTGATCCCTTCGTCTGCGAGAGTTTCAAACATTCGAGCTGCTACACCCGGGTTGGTTTGCATACCCGCACCGATCAGGCTCACCCGGGCAATGTCGTCATCGGCGGTAACCGCGTTAACTCCCAGTTCGTTGATCAGTGCCTCAGCGACATCTCGCGACACTTGAGTCTGCGAGCAAGGCACCGTGAAGCTGATATCGGTAATGCCTTGCACCGACACGTTCTGCACGATCATGTCAACATTCACGTCATGCTCTGCCAGTGCCCGGAACAGTCGACCAGCCACTCCAGGCTTATCGGCGACCCCTGAGACGGTCATTTTGGCTTCGCCGGTGTTGTGAGTCACCGCAGAAATAACAGCTCGTTCCATAGTTGTTGCTCCCGTCACTTTCGTGCCCGGCATCCAACTAAAAGCAGATCTAACATGCAGTTCCACTTCATAGGTCCGAGCTAGTTCTACTGCCCGCATAGCTGGTTTGGGGCAGCCGCTAGCAGTCATTTCAAGCAGTTCATCAAACGAAACTTCATCCATGCGCCGCGCCTGGGGCACTATGCGAGGATCAGCGCTGAAGACCCCCGGCACGTCGGTGAAGATCTCGCAGTGATCAGCTTTTAGCGCATGCGCCAAAGCCACTGCTGTGGTGTCAGAGCCGCCACGACCAAAAAAAGTCACATCACCGGCATCCGACACGCCTTGCGAACCGCCAACCACCGGCACCAGACCAGCAGCTAAGGCATCTGTGATCCTTTTTGGGATGATCTCGACAATTTTGGCTTCGGTGTGCGATGAATCGGTGTGAAAGCCTGCCTGGCTACCAGTGAAAGAAGCCGCAGGCACCCCTAGGTCGCTGATGGCCATCGCCATAAGCGCGCAAGCTTTGCGTTCTCCGCCGGTGATCAACATGTCGAGTTCGCGACCAGACGGTGCGGTGGCCACATCAGCAGCCATTCTCAGCAGTTCGTCGGTTTCACTGCCCATCGCCGACACCACCAGCACTACCTCGTCACCGGCACTGCGGCGACGCGCCACATGATCAGCCACCACACGAATGCGTTCGGGGCCTGCTACTGAAGTACCACCAAACTTTTCGACTACTAAGGCCACAGTTCTTCAGGCTAGCGGGCTGCTCTAGACGGGCCGGACTGGGCTTTCAGTGGTGAACCGCAAAAACTTTGCTCAGGATGACCACAACGGCAGCCGTTTCGTGGCAATCTGTGGACGTGAGCCGGATACTTGCTGGCAAAGCCACCGACAAGACCGCTGGCGAGATTTCCAGCAATGCCAACGCCAGCGACAGCACAGATGAGATCGTGATTCGAGTGCCAGCGTCAACGGATTACTGTCGCCTAGCACAGGTCAGCGCAGCGTCAATTGCTCTACGCCAGAGAATGTCAAGCGCAGACATTGAAGAGTTGCGGGCTGCGGTAGTGCAAGCCAGTGAACTGCTAGCCGAGTCAACAGGTGAACATGGCGCAGTTATTGAGTTTGTCTTTAGAACTCATCAAGATTTTCTGGAGATGCAAGCGCACCGCAGCGACAAGGCCGAGCCACGCTTTAAGCGTCGCTTCAATCTCTGACCGCACAGCCAGCAAGCACAGCGTCCAGTCTCTCTCTCTCTCTGTCGATCTCGCTATCGATCTCGGATGACTTCAGGCCCAGAGGACCGAGACAGGCGCCGACCAGATTCGACGGTGCTGATCATCGTCTAGGAGATGCGGTGCCCGCTGGCCGGTGTGCAAAACAACTCCTGCAACAAAAGAGTCTCCGAGTTGCTTGCGTAGCCAAAGCAACTGGCGCGCTTCGCTGCGGCCGCCATGCACACCTGCTTTGACTTCCACCGCAACAACGCCACGGATTCCGCCGTCAAGCACGAAATCCACCTCGCGGTCGTTGCGTCGAAGGTGTGCAAGCTTGTACGGCACGGCTGAAGCTAAAACCATCGCCCGCAGTTGAGCCGCGACGAAAGTCTCCAACAGGCGCCCGCGAAGGTCGCTGCTGTGCAAGATCGTTGTGGCATCAGCGTTCCAAGCCGCAGCTAAAAGCCCACCATCAATCAGCAAACGCTTGGGTGCCCGTCTCAAATGGCTGATTCGATTGTGGTGATACGACGGAGCATCAGCTACAAGGTATGTGCGCGCCAGCAGACCTAAATAGGCATCGCCAGTGTTGCGGGAAATGCCAACATCGTCACAGATGCGCTGCAGCGGCACCACACCCCCAGAATGCAATGCGTAACAAGCCATGAAGTCGGCAAGCTTCGAGCGGTCGTGGCGGCCCACAAGACTGTCAACATTGACAGTGGCATCAATCCTGTTGCGCAGACGCGCGGCCCGAGCATCGGAGTCGGCCTCGTTCATAGTGTTGGGGTAACCGCTTTGCATGGCGATGTCGACGTAGTCCACAATGCTTAAATCGGTGTCGCTAGTCTCTAAATCCTGGTTATTGAAGAGCCGTTCAGCCATCGGGTTACTAAGAGCGCCGCGCCGCTCAGCCACGCTGAGCGGAAACATGTTGATGGCCTCAACACGCCCGGTGAGCGGCATCTGCTGGCGATTGTCACCCCGTATAGAACCGGTGATGATGAACTGGCCCGGCTGGGTGGAGGCATCTACGTGAGCTTTGACTGCCCAAAGCACCTCGGGCACTTCCTGCCATTCGTCGATCAGCAGCGGCATTCGTCGTCCTCGCAGAAGAGCGCGTGGATCTTCACGAACCAGTGAAGCGACACCAGGTTCCTGCATCGCCAGCACCGAACCCGCCTGCTGTAGCGCAGTAGTGGTCTTGCCAACCCCACGGGGACCGCGCAATTCCACAGCCGCCGAACGCGACAACGCTTTGTCAATAACACTGTCGACCAGCCTGGGAACATAGATCTCTGTGCCTCCAGGTGCTGCTGATGTGAGCACAGGAAGATCGTCAGGCAACCTGCCTGCGGTGTGCAGCGGCCCAGAATCAGACATCGACACTTTTCTCCAGCCGGGTCACAGCAAGCCTCGCATTAGCAGCCCAGTCACGTCAATAACCATAGCTTGCGCGTTTTGAAAGCAATAACTTGCGCGTTTTGAAGCACTCAACCTGCGCGATTTGTCATAGAAATTGCGCATGCCACTGCTGTACCGTAGACCTGCACCGCACACCTCTTCACATGTCAGTTCACATCAGTTCACGCATCGGGCTCAGATGGCCTGTGGCTGCACGCCCACAACACGCTCTCACGCCAAACGAACCCACACCGCCGAGATAGCCGCGTTCTGCTGACACGAGAGCGGATGACGAGAATCGAACTCGCATTCTCAGCTTGGGAAGCTGATGTTCTACCATTGAACTACACCCGCGAAGGCTCCCGAGGTTAGCAGCGACAAATCAGCGTCAATAGCTACCCACAGTTAGATCGTAAACGCCGCCGCTACGCCACTATGCAATGCCGCTGCTATGCCGCTAGTTGTATCGCACAAACACTGGATGATCGGTGCCAGAGCGCTGCGGATCGAAGCAGTAACCAAGCCCGTCAAAGTTGTTCAAACCTCGTAGCGACTTGACCCGGTTGCGGATAATCCAGCCCGCCATCGCTCCCCGAGCACGCTTAGCGAAGAAAGAGATCATCTTCGGGTCTTTGCCGTCGCTGCTATCCAAGAAGGCTGGAGTTACCAAACGCCCCTTGAGCCGGGCAGGATCAACCGAGCGAAAATACTCCTGCGATGCCAAGTTCACCACCACTGCTGGTCCGGGACTGGCAGCCAGATCCTCGTTAAGCACCGCGGTAATGCGCTCACCCCAATAGTCATAAAGGTCATCGCCACGCTCAGTAACAAGCTTGGAGCCCATCTCTAGCCGGTAAGGCTGCATTAGATCCAACGGCCTCAGCACCCCGTACAACCCCGACAGAATACGCAGCACTTTCTGTGCATGGGTGTAGTCACGTTCATCAAACGTGGCTGCAGCGTCCATCCCTTGATAAACATCGCCCGCAAACGCCAACAGAGCGGGCCGGGCATCGTGAGGGGTGAACGGTGCCTCCCAGTCGGCGTAACGCTCAAAGTTGAGTTCAGCCAACTCCGCCGAAATGTTCATCAGCTTGGAGAGTTCCTCAGGCGATTTTTGTCGCATCGTCTCTACCAGCGGCTCAGCATCATCAAGCATTCGTGGCTGGGAATGCTTGCGGGTGGGCAGCTTGGAGCTGTAATCGAGCGCTTTGGCTGGCGAGACAACAATCAGCATCAGCCGGTCAAGCTACAAAGAGCCGCGGAACTCCACGCCCAAAAACGCTAACCTGCGCCTCGGCAAACTTCAGCGACAACACCGGCAGAACATCTGGTGGGATTGGGCACCAAAGCGCAGTCCAAGAAAGAGTGGCTCAGAACCCCGTGGCCGAGATGCTTAGCATACAGCGGTGATCCTTTCAGATCGAACCATTCGTGAGGCGTTGGCCAAGGGGCGCATCGTGATCGACCCGCTCGACGATCAAGCAATACAGCCGTCGTCGGTGGATCTGCGTCTCGGTAACAGCTTCCGAGTGTTCCGCAACCACACTCTGAGCCACATTGACGTGAAGCGTGACCTGTCGGAGCTGACCACTCTTGTGGATGCCCAAGCCGACGATCCGTTCATTTTGCATCCAGGTGAATTCGTTCTGGGTGCCACATTGGAGCGAGTGGCCCTAGGCGATGATCTGGTGGCTCGCCTGGAAGGCAAATCTTCGCTGGGGCGCCTCGGGTTGCTAATCCATTCGACCGCTGGTTTCGTGGATCCCGGCTTTGACGGGCAGCTCACTCTGGAGTTGTCGAACGTAGCGAACCTGCCGATCACGCTTTATCCGGGTATGCGGATCGGGCAGATCAGCTTCCAGCAGATGACCACCGCAGCCGATGCCCCCTACGGGTCAACCATCCTGGGATCGAAGTATCACGGCCAGCGTGGCCCGGTGCCGTCTCGCTATTGGGAGAACTTCAAATAGCTTCGCGTCTATCCTCTGAGTCATGCCAAGACCTACTAAGCGACGTGTGCCCGCAGGCCGAGTAACAGCCAAAGGCACTCGACCCGATAACTATCAGCCTGACCGGCAGACCCACACCGGTTTCGATGAGCGAGGCCCGAGCCCGATCTGGGTTCCAATCTTGATGTTCGGCCTGCTGGGGCTGGGCACAGCCACGATCATCATCAACTACATGGGTGTCTTCTGGGACACATCTAATGTGGTTCTTTTGGTGGGACTGGCGTTCATACTTGCTGGGATCATCTCGGCAACTCAGTTTCGCTAGCTGGAACCATCGGTGGAGTCCGCCCTCCTTAGCTAGAGCCTCCTTAGATAGAGCCTCCTTCAATAGAACCAGAGATAGAGCCAACCCGTATCACATCAATGTAATTTTCCCCCGAGTTATCCACAGCTGTTGATAACTCGGCTCGTTGCTGTGTTCGCGGTGGTAGTAGCAGCAACGCTCACTGGAAATAGCTCACTTAAATGGCTGGTTGGAGATAGCTCATTCAATGGGAGCTACTAGATCCATTTCGTCTTGGCAGTGTCGAGGTGGCTCCGGGTCTTCGTCAGGAGCGACCGTCATACGCACTTCAGCTCCGCAGATGCTGCAACGGTATTCAAGTTTGACTTTGCGGAGGATGCCGGGATCTGGTGGTTCGGGCAGTGGGCGGGCCAGGTTACGCAACATCGCTAAGCCCAGTCTCAGCACGCTGTAGCCGATCACCACAGCTATCAACACTTCAAACACGTCCGCTAGTAACGCTCCAACCACTAGCCCGGTGAGAGCAAGCACGAGCAAGCCGATGTTGACGGCTCTGTCGCTCAAGCCTCGTCTGGGGTCAGCTTTCATATCAAGCGTTGCTTGTCGGGGATTCGCTGTTTCATCATGTGCAATTTCTCATGTGCAGTACGCGGCATTCCTGTCGCGAAACTAGCAAGACAGATCAAAAACGATGGCAGCCGAACCGCCCGGGCCTGCACTGATAGTGAGCAACTGGCCGTCAGCATCAAGGTCGTTAGTGCTGTGCTCAGCAACACCGCGTCCGTCGGTGATCAGACGTAGTTCTTCGGCAGCACTGGAGCTGCCGGTGGCTAGCGCTCCGCCACAGCGGTTGATGCGGTCAATATCAACGTTCAGCGCTGCCGCAACCAGCATCGCGGTGGCTGCGTCATGTTCGACAACTGAGATCTGCTCAACCGCAGTAATGTCGCTGCCAGCAGATGTCAAAGCCGCATCTACTGCGACTCTGACGTTTCCGACTGCATCAAACGGATCTCCCGCAGTGCGGCCCATTCCGATAATCCGCGCACCAACGGTGCTCTCCTGAGGCAGCACTTGCAGAAGAACCGCGGCTATCTGATCCGCTGGCGCGGCAAAGCTCGCAGCCGTCAGCAAGCCATCATCGTCGAACAACGCGGGCAGATCAGCGGTTGAACCCCAATCACGAATCACATCACGGACTACTGGATCGCCGCGCTGCACGCCGTGGCCAGATGATGACTGGGGCCGGGCTGCCGCCGCCACGATGGCCGGTGAGAGACCAGCTTCAACACGGCGCTGGCGCGACTGTTCGGCGACGGCATCAAGTTCGGTTCGGCTGATTCCAGCAGCCCGAGCAGCCTTCTCTGCTAGCCGTGGCGCAGGCAGCAGTCCGCCAACCTCGGCGAAACGTTTCGCTACCCCACCCCAGGGCGCGCCGTAGATCCGGTTGAGGGCAGCAGCGCCCGGTGGCACCGTTGAGCACATGCCTAATCCAACTACCAGCACAGCCTCGGCCTGCCCGCAACGGATAGCGGCGACTGCGGCTTGCACCGCTGCTAGGCCGCTGGTTTCGGCACGGTCAATCACTATGCCGCCGATAGAGGTCGGCAATTGCGCGGCCAGTGCAATAGCCCGCGCGGCGTTGGCACCGCAGGCACCCACTGGATCAGCGCAGCCCACAATCACCTCGTCAAGGCTGCTCGGGTCGAGCCGGGCTCGCCGCAGCACTTCACTGCCGATAACTGCTGCCAGCTCTACGGGATTCCAGCCAGCTAGCTCACCGTCGATTGGCCTCACTGCGCTGCGGGCTGCTGCTGTCACTGCCACAACTACTGGGGCTGTTGATCTCACATCGCAGGCGGATCTACTCGCTTGATCCCAAAATCGGCGTAGGTGATCATTGGGTGATAATCCAGGCCACGACGAGCGAACTCAGCGGCAGCATTGTCTCCACGGTCCACAAGCGTCACCGCAGCAACTACATCGGCACCGGTGGCGCACACCACATCCAGTGCAACGAAGATTGATCTGCCTGTGGTGATCACATCATCCACGAGCAGCACCTTGTCGCCATCGCTAATCTGGGAGCCTTCGATGAGCTGATTGGTGCCCCGCTTCTTGGGCTCTTTGCGCACCATAAACCAGGCACAGTCGGCTACCGCAGCCACACCCACCGCCAAAGCATCAGCACCCATAGTGAGTCCGCCCACTGTGTCATAGCTGTGGCCCGCGGCGCTGACCGTCTCGTGAATCATTTCGCAAGCCAAGCGCAGGTCTCGCCACTGCGCCAGAGCTTTCTTGGCATCAATGAAATCTGACGACATCGCCCCCGATGCCAGACGCACAGGCTGATCAAGTCGGAGATAACCCTGCCTTCTTATGATCTCCAGCAGTTCCATGCGGCGCTGCGACAGCACAGTTCGCATACTAGTTACGGCAGTCACAGTGAACACTCATCAGGCACCGTGATCGCAGTTGCGTGCTATCATTGCGGTCGCATGTGCGAAATTCAGCCGTTTTCGTCTCGGCCTGCTTGCGGACGAAGGAAACGACGCAAGAGAGTCGAACGAGTCGAAAAACAAGGAGCCAAACGTGGCTGAAGATGTGACAACAGCCACTAGCGACTCCTCTGAGCCGCTGGTGCTGGTAACCGGCGCAACCGGTCATGTCGGTGCCAACCTCGTTCACCTCCTGCTCAAGAATGGTGCTCGGATCCGTGTCCTGCTCAAACCCGGCGACAACCATGATGCGATGGAAGGTCTACCGGTGGAGCGTGCCTATGCGGATATACGCGATTTGGATGCGACCCGAGAAGCGGTCGCGGGCTGCAATGGCATCTACCACTGTGCAGCATTGGTCTCCACCATCGACGGCGACAAAGCCCATCAACGTGAAATCTTTGAGACGAACGTGCTGGGCACTCGCCATGTGCTCCGAGCCGCCCGCGAGCATGACGCTGGCCGTGTAGTAGTGACCGGTTCTTTCAGCGCGGTGGGCTATGACCTTGACGACCTTTCGGCACCCAGCAACGAAACCATGACGTTCTTTCCGATGGAGCGCACCACGCCGTATCAGCGCAGCAAGGCGTTAACCGAACTCGAGTGCTGGCGCGCCGCCGTCGCTGGCCAGGACGTGGTTGTGACCACCTCCTGTGCAGTGTTGGGCAGCAACGACTATCTTCCCTCGCGCGTGGGACGGACGCTCTGCGATTTCGCTAATCGCAAGCTCCGCGGATATGTGGACGGCGGCTTCGAGTGGGTTACCGCACAAGACATTGCGCAAGGTCATGTGTTATGCATGGAACGCGGACGCAGCGGCGAGAAGTACATCATCTGCTCGGGGTACCACACAATCTCGGAGATCTTGGACTTCTTCCAAGATGTTACTGGGGTGAAGCGCCCGCGATTGCGGTTGCCATCCAATCTGTTGATACCTATCGCTACAGTGTTGAGCTACGTGATGAGCCGCTACTTTCCGAACCGACCGCAGCGTTTCACTCCGGGCGCGATCCGGATTTTGCAGAAGCGGCGTCACGGCAATTCGGCCAAAGCTCGCGAGGAACTAGGCTTTGAACCGACGAGTGTTCGCAGCGCCATAGCAGAGGCTTACGCTTTCCACTACGAGCGAGGTGCCATCAACAATTCCGCCGCCAAACCCCCCGAAGCAGCCGCCTCAAACTGAGAACCCGAACGCACACGAACCCGAACGCACGCGAAGCCAAAAGACCTAGCCAAGACCTAAGGAGAGGTTCAATGTCTACAGATGTATTGACCCAAAACGCGAGTGCGCCGCCCAACTTGGATGAGGCCACCAACCTGCGCCAGCAGGTTCGCGCCTCCGGCATGGACCCCAACTACTGGTATGCCGTTGAGGAAGTGCGCAACGTCAAGCCCGGCAAGGTAGTCGAAGTCGTCTTCTGGAAGCAGTCGATCGCTCTTTACCGCAGCGAGGACGGCACCTTCCATGCGTTGGACAACCGCTGCGCTCATCGTCAGGTGAAGCTTTCACTGGGAGAGGTGTCCGGCTGTGATCTGATCTGCGATTACCACGGCTGGCGCTACGACGACAGCGGCCGTCTTGTTCATATGCCTGACATTTTCGCGCGATCTGAACCACCGCGTGTGTCGATCCGCTCCTATCCAGTGCAGGTCCGCTACGGGTTGGTCTGGTTGTTCCCTGGCGATCCCGAACTGGCCTCCGAACGCGAACTCCCAGAGATACCCGAGATCGAGAATTCGCAGGACGGAGAGAAGCCTTGGGGCACCGTGCGCGTCAGTTTTACTTGTGCGGCGCACCATTCGATGATTATTGACAATGTTTCGGATTTTTCGCATGCTTTCCTGCATCGCCGCTATCGACCTTTCGACAAGGCAGATCTACTTTCTCTCGAAACTCGGGGCGACAACGTCCACATGACCTATGAATCTCATGTGGGGCGCGGCAAGATTTCGAGTCGTTTCGTTGATCACAAAAGGCTGGACACCGATCACATTGATCTCTGCTACGAGTACCCTTATCAGTGGTCCAACACCTCCGACGAAATCAAGCACTGGTTGTTCGTGCTGCCGATTGATGAGCAGACCACCCGCACATTCTTCATCTTCTACTTCAAATCGTTCAAAGTTCCCTCGTTACCAATTCGCCTGCCGCGTCCGGTAATGAAGGCGGTCCTCAAGATCGCTGACCTTACGATGATCACACCTCTGCTGAGACAGGACAGAGTCGCTGTGGAAGCCGAGCAGGAGGGCTACAACCGCTACTGGTCTTTGCGTCCGCTTGAAGTGAATCCCGCTGTGCGCGAGATGCAACAGGTGACCGTTCGCAAATGGCGCGAGTTCCTTGACAGCAACTCGTCGCACAATGGCACCACCCGCGAATCACAGGTGACGCTCAACGGTGCCTCTGCGCCAGACGGTGAACAAACCGACCAGCAAGAAGCCCTCCACGCCGATAACGCCTCTTAAATTTGCATTGCTCAAAACTGCGCGCTGCATTCAGCGGGGATGGCGCGACAGGTGAGTGAGGGTCAACACCACAGCGAATCCGAGCACAGCAGCAAGCGTCGGCCCGGCCCACTCGTCGGCTGAAGGCCAGTTGAGCCCGGTGCCTGAAACAGCCTGATCTTCGTGGCGGCTAATCACACCCACGCCGTTGGGCCACGGCCAAAGCACTCTCAATGACCCGATCATCAACCCAACCAGCACCGCCATCACAACGTTGCGGAAACGTTGCAGCAGCCGATGAAGCAGCGACGAGAACAACGCCAAACCCAGAGCCGCCCCCGCCACGAACACCACCGCTTGCAGCCAGCGAGTGTCAGTGATAATGCCGATCACTGCGCCATACATGCCCAACATCAACAATAAGAATGAGCCAGAAATTCCTGGCAAGATCATGGCGCAAACCGCCACCGCCCCAGAAGCGGCCAATGCAAGCATTGAAGGATCAGCAACTGGAGCGGACTGTAAACCCAGCAAAGCGAACGTGGCAGCCGCTGTAGCGACGGTCAACATTGCCCGCCTGACGCTGCGCCACTCAAACAGTCGGCACGCCGTCAGCGATGAAGCAAGCACCAGACCACAAAGCAGCCCTGCCATCGGTTCGGGATGATCTGTCAACAAACTTTCGATCAGAGAAGCTAGCAAGCCCACCGTCGCAGCCAGGCCCGCCAGCAACGGCCCGATCAACCACCAGTCGATGCTTGCCAGGCGGTCACGAAAGCCGCGCCAGTCAAATGCCGCTAGCCGTGCCGCAGCCGTGGCAAAGGTGCTCACCGCTTGCAGAAGCTGGTTGTAGATGCCGAGAACTACTGCAATCGTGGCACCCGACACTCCAGGCACCACATCGGCGGCACCCATCGCAGCACCGCGGCCTAATCCCAGCAGCAGTTTCAGCGGCCACTCTCGCCGACCGCCGACATCTCCTTGATCGAAACGATCCCTACCGCTCATGTTGTCTTGCATGACGCGACTCTTGTCGTCGGATGCTGCTAGCTCTTTATTCGCTTGGCTCTCAGGTTTGTGAGGCTAGGCGGCGGTTCTTGATCTTGGCTTTCAGGTAGTCGCGGTTCATCACTGCGATGAAATCAAGGCTGATCTCTTTGGGGCAGGCTGCGCTGCATTCGCCGTGGTTAGTACACGACCCAAAAAACGATTCCATTGTTTCGACCATCGCCTCGCTGCGCCGCAGCCTCTCGGGCTGTCCTTGCGGCAACACGTTGAGATGCCCGAGCTTGGCCGCAGTAAACAACTGCGCAGCCGAGTTAGGGCAAGCCGCTACGCAAGCACCGCAACCGATGCAGGCCGCAGCATCCATAGCGAAGTCGGCTACGTCTTTAGGGATCGGGATCTCGTTGGCATCGGGTGCGGCACCTGTGGGTGCTGAGATATAGCCACCGGATTCAATGATCCGATCAAACGCTCGCCGGTCCACCATCAGGTCTTTCACCACCGGAAACGAAGCCGCCCGAAATGGTTCGATCACGATCTTGTCCCCGTCACGGAACTTGCGCATGTGCAGCTGACAAGTGGCGGTGGCTGCTTCGGGTCCGTGCGGACGGCCGTTGATCATCACCCCACAAGTGCCACAAATACCCTCACGACAGTCATGGGCGAAAGTGATCGGCTCAATGTCTTGTGCGATCAAGCGCTCGTTGACGATGTCGAGCATCTCCAGAAACGAGCAGTCTTCGGGAATGTCTGTTGCGTCAATGTCCATGAAGCTGCCTGCTTGATCAGGACCGGCCTGACGCCAGACACGCAACCGCAAGTTCATCTTGGTGCCAACGCTTGCGTTCACTTGTAGCTCCGCTGGGTGAGTTCAACATTGTCGAAGTTGAGCTGTTCTTTGATCAAAGCCTGAGGCTGGCCTGAGCCCTGCCATTGCCACGCCGCCACATAAGCGAAGTGCTCATCGTCACGCAAAGCTTCACCTTCAGGGGTTTGGTGCTCTTCACGGAAATGCCCGCCACAGGATTCTTCGCGATTCAAAGCATCACGGGCTTTCAGTTCGGCTAGTTCCATAAAATCATCCACTCGGTTGACTTGCTCCAATGCTTGATTAACACCGTCGACTGAGCCCATCACTTTGACATTGGCCTGGAACTCTTCACGCAGAGCCGGTATCTCGCTGAGAGCTTTCTCAAGGCCGGTGCGGTTGCGGGCCATGCCGCAATATTCCCACACGATTTTGCCTAGTTCACGGTGGTAATAGTCCACCGATCGGGTGCCGCGCACCGCCAGCCAGCTTCGGGTGCGGTCATCCACCTCTGCAACCGCAGCAGCAAACACTGGATCATCAACCGGCACAGGATCAGAACCCAGCCGCGGTGCCAGATAATCACCGATGGTGTACGGCAGCACAAAATAGCCGTCAGCTAACCCTTGCATCAGCGCTGAAGCACCCAAACGGTTGGCACCATGATCCGAGAAGTTGCATTCACCTAGCGCATACAGTCCAGCTACGTTGGTCATCAGGTTGTAGTCCACCCACAAGCCGCCCATGGTGTAATGAATCGCTGGATAGATGCGCATCGGCGACCGATATGGGTCTTCGCCGGTGATTCGCTCATACATATCGAAAAGGTTCCCGTATTTCTCGCGCACTACTTGCTCGCCGTCTCGGGCGATCACATCAGCGAAATCGAGATACACACCGTTGCGTAGAGGGCCTACCCCCAAGCCTTGATCTACCACCGTTTTAGCGTTGCGAGAAGCCACATCACGCGGCACTAGATTGCCGAATGCTGGATACTTCTCTTCTAAGAAGTAGTAGCGGTCAGTATCGTCGATATCGGTGGCGGAGCGTGTGTCGTCCATTTTGCGCGGCACCCAGATACGCCCGTCGTTGCGCAGTGACTCTGACATCAAAGTCAGCTTCGACTGGAACTCGTCACCTGCTGGGATACAAGTGGGATGTATCTGCGAATAACACGGATTCGCGAATGCAGCACCTCGGCGATGAGCTCGCCAAGCCGCGGTGACATTGCAGTTCATGGCGTTGGTCGACAGGTAATAGACATTGCCGTAACCACCGGTAGCCAACACCACCGCATGACCGTTATGGGCACGCACTTCGCCTGTTAGCAGGTCACGCACAACGATGCCGCACGCTTCGCCATCTTTAGTGACAATGTCGAGAACATCGGCGCGGTTGTGCAATGTCACCGCACCCGCCGAGATCTGCGCTGCCAAAGCCTGATACGCGCCTAGCAGCAGTTGCTGACCGGTCTGGCCGCGGGCGTAGAAGGTGCGGCTCACTTGCGCTCCGCCGAATGAACGGTTAGCTAGCAGGCCACCATATTCGCGAGCGAAAGGCACACCCTGGGCGGCGCACTGGTCAATAATGTTGAGCGACACTTGAGCCAGCCGATACACGTTGGCTTCGCGTGATCGGTAGTCGCCGCCTTTGATGGTGTCATAAAACAGCCGCCAGACTGAGTCGCCGTCGTTGCGGTAGTTCTTGGCGGCGTTGATGCCACCCTGAGCGGCTATCGAATGAGCTCTTCGGGGCGAGTCATGAAAGGTGAACGCTTCGACCTTGTAGCCGAGTTCAGCCAGAGAAGCCGCAGCTGAAGCGCCAGCTAGACCAGTGCCAACCACTAGAACCTTGAAGCGGCGCTTGTTGGCCGGGTTGACCAACTTCACCGAGAACTTGTGGTTGTCCCACTTGTCGGCCAGCGGCCCTGGCGGCACTTTCGAATCAAGAACCCTGGGATCTTGCACAACAGAATCAACTACTGCGTTCATGCCACTACTCCTGCTTGAACCATTATCGGAAAACTCAGATTGCCCGCCAATATGACTGCTGCGATCACTGCGGCCAAACCACGCCGCAGATGATTAAACCGTGGATTGTTGACTCCCAGAGTCTGAAAAGCTGACCAAATCCCATGATAAATGTGCAACGACAACGCCATATTAGCCACGATGTAGATGATCGCCACCGGGATTGACGAAAACGACTCGACCACATTGTGGTAAACATCGCCACGGATGTAGCCGTCGCCGAGCCACCAGCCCCAAGTGAGATCAGCTAGATGGAACAGCACATATAGACCGATGATCGGGCCGGTCCAGCGCATGGTGCGGCTCGCGAAGTTGACCGCTGCGAAGTCCTGGCCACCGGCGTAGCGCTTGTTGCCGCTGATCCAGTTGGCTTGAGGGCTGCTGCGGCGGCTGATCTCTTTGAGCGACCAGGCGCTGTGGATGTGCAGCACGAACATGACCAGCAGACCAACGCGCATCAACCACAGGATCAGGGTTCGGGGCACTAGATGGCCGCCTAGGTCGCGTAGGGCTTCTGCGTATTCGTTGAGTTGCGCGGGTCCTTCATACAGATGCAGATTGCCGATCATGTGTGCCAACACGAAACCCAGCAGCCCGACACCAGTGACCGCCATCACATATTTTTTGCCGACAGCGGTCTGGTAGATGCTCAGCGGCCACGGCAGGTTCCGCCCATGTTGTCCATGTTGGCGCAGCGGTGGCACGCGTTCGGTGTCAGCAGAAGCGATCGTCTGAGCGGTCGTCTGTAACATCAACGGTAAACCTATCGCTATCTCACGGCGCTCATGTGTCTTCGGGATGAGCCGTGGCCGGGTGCCCATTCATGGCTCGGTAGTCACCAACTCACCTTGACCTCAGCCATCAAGTATCAGAGGAGGTTGCAGATCGAGAAATGGTTATGTCTGAACCCGAGAAATGGTTACATATAGTGCTCTGACCTTGTATTCTTCTTCAGGTAAACTAAGCAGGTTATTCATTAGCAGCGACACACCGAACCTCACCCCAAGGAACTATCGGCCACGGGTCGTCGAGAGACTGCTCCACCAAGCTCTAGATTTAGCTCCGATGGTGCTGCTGGAGGGAGCCAAGGGCTGCGGCAAAACCTGGACCGGTCTGAACGCTGCAAAGTCAAGCCTGCTGCTGGATGCAAACGAGGACGACTTAGCCAGAACTAGAAGTGCTCCCCGTCAGGTCCTCGCTGAGCCGCCTTATCCCAAACTGATTGATGAGTATCAGCGAATCCCCGAACTGTGGAACATCGTCAAGGGCACCTGCGACACGTCTCACGACAACAGGCGGTTTCTGCTAGCAGGCTCGGTTATCCCGCAGCCGACATAACCCGTCATTCTGGTGCGGGACGCTTGTTCCGCATCCGCACTGCATGTTGTTAGAAGACTTGTGTCACATTCGCAGTGCGAGCCACCTGCTAACTGCGTGCTAATAACTGGGCGGACTCCACCGGTGGTTGCGAATGATCGGCCATGGTGGCTGATCGTAAGACAAGCAACCAACCGATGGAGGTTTTTATTATGGCGGGAAGGCTGAGCTTTGACGAGCGCGCTCGGATTGAGGCGCTCCAAACGGCGGGGGTTGATGCTCAACAGATAGCACGACAGCTGAGGCGGGCTGTTTCAACGATTTATCGAGAACAAAAACACAACAGCTACGATAGCGGTGGTTATGACGCGTCGGTGGCGCAGCATCTCACGGATTTGCGGGCACGCCGCCCTAAACAAGCGAAACTTGTAGTGGATCCTGAACTAGCTGAGATGGTGCATGAACGGCAGGTGATGCGCTGGTCACCGTGCGCTATTAGTGCTGATCTGCGCGCCGAGGGCTACCAGATCTGCGCGGAGACGATCTATGTAGCCCTGTTATGATCCAATCGGATCACGAGGACTACCCAAGCGCTCTTGGCGGTTGCTGCCGAGACGCTGCCGCAAACGCAAACCCCGCAACCGCATCAACGCGAAAACCCAGCGTTTTAGGTGATTGCAAACCGATCACACATCAACACGCAACCGTCAAAGAGCGCTGCGAGGCTAGTCCACTGGGAAGGTGACCTGATAATCGGTGCCAACAACGCCAGCGCTGTAGTCACACTCGTTGAACGCGTCAGCCGACAGACCGTGCTCACCGCATTGCCACAGGGATACACAGCCAAACACACCGCCACAGCAGTCACCGCGGCGCTGTCACGTCAACCAGCGCATCTCGTCAAAACTCTCACCTGGGACCAAGGCACAGAAATAGCCACGCTGGGCTGACATCGAACAAGCCCTAGGTATTGACATCTACTTCTGCGAACCGCGTTCACCATGGCAACGCGCCAGCAACGAACAAACCAACGCACTACTCAGACGCTGGCTACCCAAAAGCACAAACCTCAACATCAACCCAGCCCACCTCGCCATCATCGAAGACAACCTCAACCACATGCCCCGCAAACTCCACAACTAGCAATCAGCCCTCAACACCTACACTGCACTCACTTGCATCCACCACTAGAGTTTGCTATCTGTACCAAATTGCCCAAATTAGAACTCACGCTGACTTGTGCCGCGACAACATCTCAGAGTGGTGGCATCAAATGAACCGAGGTGGAGGTCCGGCAGTTGATCGGCCTGAGACGGGATACGGGACTAGCCCCATCTTCGTGCCTGGCTCACCCGCTCACGAAGCGTTGCGTGATGCTTACAATAACGGTATCACGCGGATCGCTATTGGGCAGACCCCATCTTTTGAAGAGGTGGTCGCAACAGTTCGGACCCTGGACCTGCTTTAACGGGGTGAGCCCCGCCGGTTTGGCGGGGCTCAGCCTGTGATGCGTTAGTTCAGTGATGGGTGGGTCAGTTGATGAGGTAGCAACGGTCAGGCGTGAATCTGCGTTCTATGCCGGTTTCGCCTGAGACTCGTTTCTGCCAGTCTTGTATATCCATACACACCCAAAACGACTCTCCTGCTTCGATACGCCTGTCGATTTCTTGCTGGAAACGCTGCTGCTGCGCGTCCCAAAGCTCCGCGGCACGCTCAAAATCGTTGTAAGCCTTCACATACAAAGCATCCACACAACCAGCATCAAAACCACAGTTAACGATATCCTGCTCAGCAGGCATCTCATACTTTGGGAACCCGCTCTCACGAGGCGCAGTCAAACTCGGCAAACTACCATCAGTGTCGCTGCCATATTCATACTCACTCACACTACGCACAAGATGTACCTGAGATTCAATATTTCTGTAGCAAGTCTTGTCCCGTAACTCATCATCATCATGCGCGCAGTAGTAGATTACTGGTTTCACAAGCGGTAACACATCCGCAACCGGTTTACCAGCATCTGCAGACCTATAAGCCTCATCAAAATAATTTTCATCGTCCCTTGCCTCGGCAGCGGCCTTACTATCAGCCGGGGTCATGAGCTGCTCTTGCCGAGGACGACCAGAATCGTACTTACGATCACTTGTATCATAATAATAATAATTTATTGTACTGTGTGATGTTGATGCCTCACGCCAAATTTGCTCTCCAGCTTTTCTGATCAACGGAACATACGGAACGGGCGTGTTTGCATAACTGCTCTCTGGAGGCAATACGCAACGCGTTGGACCCTGCCGCGCCTCGAAATCGGATCGACCAGGAATAGTCCTTAAAATATTTAGAACATTGTTGAGAATAGTTTTCTCAGGCTCCGTAAGCATATCGATGTCGGCATTAGCATTTATAAACTTTTGCCACACCCTATTCTGCTCAGGGTTTAGCGGCAAAGAAGGCGTAATACTCACCCCAACCCCGTCAGGCACATAATAAAGCTGCAACAACGCCCACTCCAACGGATCAGACTCGCTGCTTTTATCCCGACGCTTACGAGTAACCTCGCCAAGCCTTGTGTTGGCTCCACCAAAATGCGTAGTGTGCTCACCGCATGTCGTCCACGCGGGATACGAATACTGCGGCGTGTTGCGGTTATCATCCGAGATAGGATCCACAGTCCCAACAGACAATGGTGCGGCGTCTATCTCACTTTGATCAGGTGCCTCATACGGCACCTCATCAGGCACCGTCGATACCAGCAGTTCCGCAGTGAAGTTGCCGTCTTCGCTTACATCTTTGCCATTCCAAGTACACACCCACTTCGCATGACACCACACCGTGATCTTGTTCGCGTAAACCTCTTCATAAGGATCCCCGTTCGGGTCATTAACCGTGCGAGTCAGATCCTCGCTCTCAAAAATCGTTACAGACCCAGTCCTGCCATTGTAATGAAAATTATCAGCCAAAGCCTGATAATCTTCTGGCGGCGTATCATTCGGGTCGTCGTAATCAAAAGTCCAAGTCGCAGAACCTAACTGCGTGCCGCGTTCATCAGCCGCCGGAGTCTGAGCACCCGCAGGGGGGGGGGGGCAATCCCATACAACAACGCAGCCACAAGCGCCAGCACCATACACAACCTCACAGCCAGCAGATCACCAAACAACCTCACGACTCGCATCACTAATTCCTTTCGGTTAGATCGTGCCACACCCCAAGCAAACCGCCCAGAGCACAGCAACAATAGTTACCTACAACCATAGCACACACCAACCCAACACACAACACCAACCCCACAACAACGCTGGACAGCAAAGTCAACGAGCGTGGTAGCGACTGCGGGTGCCGTGAGAGTCTTTGTTGAGACGCTTGCTGAGATGCAACCCCTCTAGTATCAGTTCCACTGCTGAAGCGATCATGGCGGGATTGTCAGCCTGCGGGGCTGCTGCTATTGGATCGGAGGCCAGCACCGCCTTGACTGGAGCGGCCAGAGCCGGGATCCGGCTCAACAGGGCTTCGTATTCAGTGTCGGCTATGTCATCGCCCACATCCACCACCAAAGCATTGTGGGCGCTGTTGACATCACGGATCGCATCGGCGGGGGTGTCGCTGCTATCACTTCGTTGCGTGCTGTCAAAGCTTTCGGAATCGTCAGGATCATCAAGATCATCTGAGTCATCAAGATCGGGCTCGAATGCTGCCACCACTTGTCGTTGATGTTCGGCTGTGACCGTGTCAGCGAACACTTCTAGCACCGCCGAATCAAGCAGCCGTTGCAAGATCTCGGCTTCATGGTCTTCTTGCAGTGTCTCGATTTCGATCTTGCCCATAGTTGACGACTTGAGCGCTTCAAGGTCGGTAACTCTCGGCACGACATGAGGGCCACCTTGCTGTTGATCGCTTCGGGTTCGCAGGGTTCGGCGCACGGCGTTAGCTGCCAGTGTTTCGGTGTTGGCGATGCTGAGCCGCACCGACACTCCAGAACGTTGCGACACATGAGCACTCATACGAGCTGCGCGGGTTAACGCCACCACGATTCGTAACATGAACAACGGCACGGTCACCGGAATTGGACTGGAGTTAAGATCGACTTCTTGGTTGACGATGGCGATCTCGGTTTCGGCTTCGAACGGATAGTGCGTGCGTATCTGAGTACCGAAACGGTCTTTCAGTGGTGTGATGATGCGACCTCGGTTGGTGTAATCCTCGGGATTGGCCGATGCCACAAGCATCACATCAAGAGGAATCCGCACCTTGTAACCGCGGATCTGCACGTCACGCTCCTCCAGCACGTTGAGCAGTCCCACCTGAATGCGTTCAGCCAGATCAGGTAGCTCGTTGACTGCGAAAATCCCGCGGTTGCTGCGTGGCACCAGTCCGTAATGCAAAGTCAACTCGTCGGCTAGGTAGCGACCCTCAGCGACTTTGATCGGATCAACTTCACCGATCAGGTCAGCTATTGACGTGTCGGGTGTAGCCAGTTTTTCGCCGTATCGCTCGCTGCGATGCAACCAGGCGATTGGTGTGTCGTCGCCGTGTTCGGTCACAAGGGCTTTGGCCGCAGCCGACACCGGGTTGAAAGGGTCGTCGTTGATTTCAGATCCGGCTATGACCGGCAGCCACTCGTCAAGCAGGTCTACTAGGCCGCGGATTATGCGGGTCTTGGCTTGGCCTCGTTCGCCAAGCATGATCATGTCGTGTCCAGCGAGCAGAGCGTTCTCCATTTGAGGAATGACGGTGTTGTGATAGCCGACGATGCCCTCTAGCAGCGGCTTGCCCGAGCTGATGCGAGCAACAGCGTTGCGCTGCAGTTCACGCCGCACCGGCAACGACCGCCAGCCAAACGCACGCAGTTCACCCAAAGTAGCTGGCTTGCCTGCGGGATTCTCGGGTGCTGAGCGTGTCGTTGGTGATGCGGTTGACATCGGCATGCAACCCTAGCGGTGACTTTTTGCGAGAGGTTTCGCTGCCAGCGCTAGCTTGAAGTGCGTGGATCTGGGCGGGTTATGGCGGGTTGCAGCCGCTTCAGAACCGCGGTTGCGTACCTTCCACGAAGTCGATCACGACGACTCCGACTGGCAGATGCTGATGGTGCCCGGTCATTGGGCCGCCCCCGATGCTGACGGCTTTGTGTCTGAGCTGGCTCAACAGGAGTCGGTGCTCTACCGCCACCGCTTCGAGAGTCCTACCGACTTGTCTACTTCGCCTGACCCGTCAACTCAATCTGGTCTGTTCGACAAGGTCGCTGCTGCTGACATGGCAACGTCAGCGAGGCAAACATTGCCCATGAGGCAACCCGAAGAAGTCGAGCCATTCGACTCAGACACAACACGATGGTGGCTGCGCTTTGAGGGCATCGCTCAGCAAGGCGATGTCTGGCTTGACGGCTCATATCTGGGTCACACCGACGGCTACTTCGTGCCCCACGAAATGGAAGTCACCGAGCACCTCGCTTCAAGATCCGAGCATGTGCTGGCGGTCGAAGCCACCTGCCGTCGCTTCGGCGAACCCGACAATCGCACCTTGTTGACAGGAGCGCTGCAAGACCCCGAACTATGCGGGCAGCCTGACCTGATCATTGGCGGAGTGTGGCGCCCGGTAACGTTGCGCTTCAGCGGTCAGATAGTGATACGTCACGCCCGCGCGGTCTGTGCCGATGTGCAGATGCATGACAACGATGGCACCGCGACCAGCGCCCGGCTAGAGATGCGGGCCGTGCTTGACGTGCCCGGCGGCGGGCCTGTGGAATTACGCACTCGTGTGGCTGGCATTGAGCATGTGTTCAACCACCACGCTGCGGCAGGCGAGAACCGCGTGGAATGGAGCGTCACCGTGGCTAATCCGCCGCTTTGGTGGCCGCACACGCTCGGCAAACAAAACCTTTGTCGCCTTGAGCTAGCGGTCATCGCTGATGGCGCAACGCAGGATCAGCGCAGCTTCCGTATCGGTTTTCGTAAAGTGCATATGCGGCGCTGGGTGCTGCACGTCAACGGTGAGAGACTCTTCGTCAAAGGTGCCAATTTGTTGCCGACACGTCCGCTGCTAGGCACAGCTACGCCTTCGGAGTCGATCAACGACATTCGTGCTGCACGCAACGCTGGACTTGATTTGGTGCGACCCGTTGCTCATATCGCCCGGCCTGAACTTTACGACGCAGCCGATGAGTTGGGTGTGCTGGTTTGGCAGGACTTACCGATCCGGGGATTGATGAATCGAAGCGTGGCACCTGAAGCACTGCGGCAAGCCCGCGAGGCCGTTGATCTACTGAGCCATCACCCCTCGGTAGCGCTGTGGTGCGCGCATGACCAGCCGTTCTCGAGGCTGCAAAAACCTGTCCGCACGCCAGCAGTAGTGAGCAGTCAGAGATGGTCATGGAATCGTGATGTGCTGGACCGGAGGCTCTGTCGAGTGATTACCCGCTGCGACGGCTCAAGGCCAGTGATCCCCCATACGGGAGTGCCGCCACGGTTTCCTCGGCTGGAGGGCACCACCAGCGAACTATGGTTTGGGCTTCATGGCGGGCAGCCAGCCGATCTTGCGACGGTGCTGGCACGGCTGCCGACTATGGGGCGTTTCGTGTCGGCATTCGGCACGCAAGAAGCGGCGAAACAGCCTCACACCATCAAAGCAACCATCGAAACTCTGCGTCGTCTCAAATACCGCCCCACCGGCGGTTTCATGTTTCACGCTCTAGCTGATGTGCCCTCAGCCTCAGTTGGTGATGCACACGACGACGGCGGCGGAACAACGAACGAGACGACAAACAAGCCAGCACCAGATCGAACCGGCTTCGGTGTGCTTGACGGCTTGCGCCGACCTAAGCCTGGCTGGCAGGCACTCGTTGAGGCCTGCAAACCGTTGATTGTGGTGGCCGATCAGTTACCTGCTGAAGTAAGAGCATCAGACACTCTGGCGCTGGCAGTGCATGTGATGAACGACACCAGAGAGGCAACCGGTGAACTTCGGTTACATGCCCGGATAGTGGACTCTGGCGGGGACGTGATCTATCGACAGGGTTGGACGGGAACTGCCGATGCCGACGAATGCGTTCTAGTCGGGCATCTAGAATTGGAAGTGCCTCAGAACTGTCTCGGCACTTTGACGCTGGAACTGACTCTCAAAGGCTTTGCCGAAGGGGGTGCCGAAGTTAGCGGCTCTGCGGAGTGGGTCGTGCTAGCGACCAACCGTTATACAACGAGAGTCGTCTAGTGCTGGAGCGCTCCCCCTACTCGGCCACCATGCCTTCAACCTAGCCACACAGCCTTCAACCAGCGGGGAGCGCTCCAGCACCTTCATGTTCTGTGCTGCGACGACCGGACTAAGCCTGCCCCCATCAGCGCTGAACATGTTTGAAGTATAGCAACATTTGCTTAAAGGTGCTTATAATGCAAAGGCCAGAGTGCTCCCCTGTCTGCCACATGTCATAACCATGGGGGGAGGAGCGCTCTGGCACTTACATGTTCTTTGCTGCCTTGGGCAGCTAGAACACTGCACATAATAGCAGCAAAACATAGCTGCTGCACAACCGGGACAAACTAACGATCCGAGCGCTCTTAACAGGCTGCGGAGACAAGTATCCGCGAGCGGCCGCTTCTCGGAGATTACGGTCGCCGCAATGCTTGAAGCAAAGCCTGAAACCCACCCTGAAGCCCTACGGCATGCTTAGGCACGGCACAACATGGCGCGCCACGACTTGGCTCGACGAAGCCTGACAGGCAGGTTGCGATGACGGTGGAGTTGTTAGTGGTGCGCCACGCACAGTCTGTGTGGAACGCAGCTGGACGGTGGCAAGGGCACGCTGATCCACCACTTTCCGTCGACGGTTTTTTGCAGGCACGCGCTGTCGCCGAACAAAACTCTGCAGATGGTCTAGCCGGATTGCACAGCATCGTAAGCAGCGATCTCATCAGAGCACGCCAAACCGCCGACATCATCGCTGAGGTGCTGCAAGTGGAGGCGGCGGACTGCGACGAGCGCTGGCGAGAACGAGACGTGGGTTTGTGGCAAGGACTAACCGGCAAAGAAATCGAGCGTGACTATCCCGGGGCTTTAGCCGCAGGCAATTATCCGCCAGGCTGGGAAGGTCACGAGTCGTTAATTGGGCGAGTGCTGAAAGCGGCTGCGCACATCGGTGAAAGGGTTGTTGACGGTGTTGTGCTGGTCGTGTCACATGCCGGTGTTATCTATGCGCTTGAAAGACATTTCGATGTCAGCTTTGGGCGAACCAGCAACCTCAACGGTCTGCGACTAGGGGTGGAGTCGGACACAGTGAGCCTGCAAGGACGGATCCTGCTCAACACCGATGCCGAAGCTGAAGACCGCAAACCTACGGCAACAACGGAGCGGCAGTGAGCATCACCGAGACACCGCTTGACGATTTCGCAGAGACACCGCTTGACGGCTTCGCGGATGCCATGGACGAAGTTGTGCCGCTGAGCACAACAAAAGTGCGCGTGATCCGCAGCACCAAGCGCCACAAGACGGCATCGGCACGGATGGTCGACGGCGTGCTGGTAGTGCGTGTTCCCGCTTGGATGACCCAAGACGAAGAAGACAGCTTGGTTAGCAAAGTCGTGGGTCGATGGGAAGAAACAAAACGCTGCGGGCAGCTAGCGCTGGAACCCCGAGCAAAAGAGTTGGCGGCTCGCTTCGGGCTGCCCGAGCCACGCTCGATCCGTTGGTCGTCGCGCCAGCAGCATCGCTGGGGTTCTTGCACGCCTAGAAACGCTGATATCCGCATCTCGACACGGCTAGCCGAAGCGCCGCCATGGGTGCTTGACCATGTCATCATTCACGAACTAGCGCATCTGCTGGTGGCTGACCATTCACCAGAGTTCTACGCGATCGTCAACCGCAATCCCAATGCTGAGCGAGCCGAGGGATATCTGCTGGCTCTGACCGACCTCGGACGCAACCCAGCGACAACCCCCGACAGCCTCGCTAGTTGAACTCTGAACTCGCGGTACTAGCGGCAGTTCAAGCTGCGTCCTCTTCGCAGTTGTTCGGTTCTCTGGCCGCGGAGTTGGGCGGCTAACAACTCGGCGGATTCCAGATCCTCAGAGTCGAGAGCTTGCAGCACCTCATCGACAGTGTCGAGATCGTTCTCAAGGTCACCTGCGCCAATGTCTGGCTCGGTGCCGAATTTCTGTGGTCCGCTGTCAACAGCGGCACCGTTCTCGGCATCGCTGTTGTCGGTAACACCGTTGTCGGCGACGGTTGACAGGATCGGTTCAGCCTCAGTCATGCAGTGACCCTAACCGCGCCAGCCGACATGATCGGTGAGACCGAGGCGCGCAACGCCTTAATTATCTGCGAGACTATCCGACATGGCTTTGAACGTTCTGGGCAGCGAGTTGCAGTCATGCTCCTTTGATCCGCTTACCGGCTGGTTCCGTGACGGCTGCTGCAACACCGATTCCGGCGACCACGGTGTCCACACTGTCTGCGCGGTTATGACCGCAGAGTTCCTCGAATTCTCTAAAGCAGCAGGTAACGATCTTTCGACCCCGCAGACGGCTATCGGTTTCGAAGGTTTGAAGCCAGGGGACCAATGGTGCTTGTGTGCGTCTCGTTGGACTGAAGCGCTTGAGGGTGGAGTAGCGCCCAAAGTTGTGCTAGAGGCAACACATGCCCGAACCCTGGAGTGGGCGAACCTTGAGGATCTCGAAGCTCACCGCCACACGACATAATCACAGAGAACAAGTCGCGCCAGCAAATCTCTCTTGACCCCGCCATAGAAAACGGTCTCTGGTGTCTTATTGGTCCGTCCGCTGCCACAATGGTGTTGGGCCGCTAGCTCATCGGGTAGAGCAGGAGACTTTTAATCTCAAGGTGCCGGGTTCGAGCCCCGGGCGGCCCACCGACTAATCCCATCTTCACACCTCAAACTCCGAACGAGGCACTCCCGACTGACGAATGATTGACCGCAACGTTCCAGTTCGCAACTCTTGATGATCTGGCACAGGAACCGTCACTGTCCCTTCCGGCCCCGTCCACTGCATAACAATGTGACTACCCCGACGGCGTGCCTCAGAAAAGCCGTGAAAAGCAAGAATGCGACAGACCTCTCGCCCTGAGAGGACACGCAAACTAGCCAACCGCGACCTCAATCTGAGTTACATAAATCTCCTCGCGCAGCCGGCGTTCAACTTCATCTACAGAGGCAGTCTCGAAGAACAGTATGAGAGCTTCGGCAAGGTTCTCTCGTGCTTCAGAGACCGTTGCTCCCTGACTCGCAACATCAACCTCTGGGCAGAATGCGACATAGCCGTCACCGTCGCATTCGACAATAGCGGTTAAGCGCCTGTTCATCCCACACCTCCTATCACAAAGCTACCAACTGCTGTGGTCTTATCAACAACCATTACGTCAACCAGCACGCCAAAACCCAGTCTCATAGCGAAGATACACTGAACTTTGCTGACGACTAGATAATCTTGATGCTATGGATTGGAATCCAGAATCTGAGGATCAAAGTCAGTTCTGGCCTGGTGCTGAACCCGTCCGAAGACCTAGATGGGTGCCGATTCTAATAGCAGCAGTGGTCGTCAGCTTGATCGTCAGCGGCTTGATCTGGTTCTTTGGCAGCGATTCCGACGATGGCAGCGAAGTGGCCGATGACACAACCGCTGAGTCAACCCGTAGCGACAGCAGCGAAAGCACCCCAGTTACATCCACCACGATGCCTGGCATCACCACAACCTCTCCAACTACAACAACCACCACTACTACTCCGGTCAGCACCACCGTCGGTATCACCACAACCACGCTTACGACTGTGCCGCCCGAGAATCCTGGACAGTTCGGGCCACCGACACTAAGCAATAGTTCAACTGTGTCCACTGTGGGTCTTGACAGCGTGACCTTCGGCATGACCATCAACCAGGCTCAGCAAGCCGCGGGAACTGTGCTAGTGCCAGCCGGGCCTACAGGTGCCTGCTATCACGTAGTGCCATTTGACGCTCCCGACGGCATCGTTTTTTTGGTGCATCAGGGCACTATCGAACGTGTTGACATCAACAGCGGGCCGGTCACTACACGATCTGGGGTTGGAGTCGGATCATCCGAAACTCTGGTCACTGATCTTTTTGATGAAAACATTCAGCGTGAAGTGCGAGTGGATGGCACGGTAGATTTGATCTTTGTGCCCAGAGACCCGGGAGACCGCAACTATCGGGTGGTGTTCAACATTGCTGACGGATTGGTGCGTTCGTTCAAGTCAGGGCGTTTGCCGCAGGTGCTGCAAGCAACCGGCTGTGAAGCCTCCTGACCTAGGCGACCTGTTAACCAGCTCAACAAGGGCCAAACAAGATCTGGCGGCGTAGACCCCCGATCTATGCGTTCGGTCTATGCATTCGGTCTATGCGTTCGGCTTCTATGTTGGTGGTTCGCGCAGATAGTCGTAACAGTGGATTTCGAATTCTCCGAAACCTAAATCCTCGGCCTCACCTGTCTCCAAGTTGAGATCGCGCACGAAACGAATAGCAGAGGCGCGGATTGTGTCGTTTTGCACATACAAAACCAGCGGGCTGTCAAGCGCTGGCTCTACCAGAGACCCATCGCCGAAACGTAGCCCAACATAAGGATCCGCTACAAAAGCTTGGAGATACAACTCGACCGGTTCGCGGGTTTCGGGATCATCGCCCATGCCGATGACAGCCACGTCACCGGCACCAAGTTCGTGGCAGGCAACCGCGAACTCGTAATGCTTGCCAGCTATTTCTGCTGTGCCCTCAGAACTAGGAACTTTGGTCGAGGCATCCAAAGTGCTGGCATAGGCAAGGGGTTCGCCGGTCACCACCGCGTCATCGGCACCTTCACAACCGGCAAGCAACGCAACGACCAAGACTGTCACGACAACACCACAAGTCGCCATTACGACGCTGGGCAGGCGCGCCAACGGTGAAGACATTCCGCACACGCCGCGCTGAAGCATGAACATTACGTTAGGCGCAGGTGTGAAGCCGCGCCATATCGAAAGTAGATGAGTGACGCTGCAAGGGTTGTATTGTTGGGCGATGCCTTCCCAAAGCGAATTGCGTAAACGACGGGTACGCGATGCCCAAGCATCGACAACAAGCAGGCCCAGACACCGCTCTCGCCGGGACCGACAGCGGCTGCTGTTTGCGTTGATTGCCGTAGTGGTGGTGACGATGATGGTGGCCTCTTTGGCTGTGGGCCTGATTGCATAGCAGCCCGCACCGAACAGGCAAGCAAGAAAGCAAACGCAATGAGCACCGCCAAGCGTGAACGTCAACGCCAGAACCGACAGTTGCGCCTAGAAGCGGATCAAGCGGCAGCTAAGCAACGAGCCGTTCGCAGGCGTATCAGGTTGGGCGGCATTGCTGCGGTGGCGGCTGTTGTTTTGATCGCCGGGATTTGGCTGCTGCAACGCGGCGGTGACGACTCTGAGACGGATGAGGGCCAGGCGATCACTGACAGCCTCCCAGAGCCTGAAGCCAACGAAACGCCACAAGAACCCGATGAGCCGGATCTAGAAGAACTGGAGGATCTGCCGGAGCCAGTCTCGACCGCTGGAGAGGTTACAGAGACCGCAGAGACCGAACCGCCAGCCACCGAACCAGGCTCTGAGACGACAACCTCTGAAACAACCGTGGTGAACGAGCCACAAGCAGAGGGATGCCCAGCGACTGACGGATCCGCTCCTCGCACTATCGACTTTGATGCTCCGCAGCCACTGTGCATCAACCCCGAAGCGAGCTACGTGGCTATCTTTGACACCAGCGAAGGCGAAATGCGCTACGAGTTGACCGCCTCAGAAACTCCGCTGACCGTAAACAACTTTGTGACGTTGGCACGCTGGGGCTACTACGACAACACATTGCTGTTCCGTACTGATCCATCAATCGACATCATTCAAGGCGGATCACCACACACCAACAGTGCTTCTGATCAAGGGCCTGGCTACACGATTCCCGACGAACCCGCATTCGAGGTTGATCCAGCGACTGGAGCGTTGACCGGCCCTTACCGTTATCAGCCTGGTCAACTAGTGATGGCTAGATCAGCTGGCGAGAACTCAGCTGGAGCGCAGTTCTTTTTGACCACTGGACCCAACACTGCACTACTTGACAGTCAAGGCACTTACGTGGTGTTCGGCAACACTGACGCAGCGGGGCTAGCAGTGGCACAATCAATCATCGGTCTTCACGAACCAGGCGGAGCGCTCGGCGGAGCGCCGTCGCGTGAGGTGACAGTCAACTCGGTAACCATCGAAGTGTCCTAGCCACACGCAGAACTGGGACGGCGAGCCTTCAGCACCACATAGTACTGCCAGCGCCGCGGTAGTCGCTGTGCAGTGAGCCGCTCAACGTCAGTCACGAACAATCCGTCGCCGCGCAGCGCTGTCACCAGATCTGGTCCAGCATCACGACGACCGAGTATTGATCTGAGCTTTGAACGCTGTGTTGACCCGCCATTAGGTCGTGTCGGCTCAACCATGAATATCCAACCATCTGGAGCCAAGATCAGCTTGAGCGCAGCAACGTATCGCTCAAGTATGTATTGCTCAAATATGTGTCGCTCAATCGATGCCAGCGCGGGTGTGCATCCAAAAGACAGGATCGTCTGGTAGCGGGCATCTTCATCTGCTGCTCTAGCCAGCGCTGTCAGGGGTGCATCAGCAGGAACCCGATAAATGCGCTCCTGTGCATCGCCAGTCAATCGGTCACAATGCTGCTGAGCTTCCTGCAAAAACTTTTGCGTCAGCGATGCAGGTGGCATCGCTTCAACCTAGTGCCGGTTTGCTGGCTGATCTGCTTTTGATTTGGACTCGGTCAGGTCCAGCCGCCGTCAGTTCCAGCCGCCGTAGCTGCTGCGGCGGTTCCAGCGGCGGCCCGCGTAACGCCAGCGTGGTGATGGCGCGGGCGGATTTGCCGTATCTCCCGACGGCCAGAGTTGAGCTTGAAGTCTTTCGACTGCGCTAATGATGGCGGCGCGTTCATCTGCGGTCGGTTCGGGCGTGATCGACAAAACTTCAAAGCTGACTTCGCTGCCAGTCGCAACCGGTGAAGGTGTCGAAGGTGTCACAATGGAACGTTGCCGTGTTTGCGCTCTGGCAGTTCTTGGCGTTTGGATTCCAGCATCCGCAAGCCTGCAACCACTTTTTGTCGAGTCTGCGACGGTTCGATCACCTCATCCACAAAGCCGCGCTCGGCTGCCACATACGGATTAGCGAGACGTTTGGTGTAATCCTCCACAAGCTCACTACGGCGCGCTACTGGATCGGCCGCTTCGGCTAATTCGCGACGATAGATGATCTCTACTGCACCTTGGGGGCCCATCACTGCGATCTCAGCCGTTGGCCAAGCGAACGATAAGTCAGAACCCACGCCTTTGGAGTCCATGACCACGTATGCGCCGCCATAGGCCTTGCGGGTGATCACCGAAATGCGAGGCACCGTCGCTTCACAGTAGGCGTAAAGCAGTTTGGCACCGTGGCGGATGATTCCTCCATGCTCTTGATCAACACCAGGCAGGAACCCGGGAACATCAACAAAGGTCAAAAGTGGAATATTGAAAGCATCGCAGGTGCGCACGAAACGAGCCGCTTTCTCGGCGGACTCAATGTCAAGCACTCCGGCCAACATCAACGGCTGGTTGCCCACCACCCCGACGGAGCGTCCGTCGATACGTGCGAAACCGCAGACAATGCTGCGAGCCCAAGCTGCGTGGTATTCCACGAAGTCGCCGTCGTCGACTACTTCGGTGATTACATGCTTCATGTCATAAGGCACGTTGGCACTGTCGGGCAGCAAAGTGTTCAACGCTTCACAAGACCGCTGTGGATCGTCGGCTGACTTGTAAACGGGCGGCTGCTCAAGGTTGTTAGCAGGCAAGAACGACAGCAAAGTCTTGACCTCGTCTAGCACTTCGTGCTCGTCGTTGGCTACGAAATTGGCGACCCCCGACTTGGTGCTGTGGCTGGTGGCACCACCAAGGTCTTCAAGGGTTACTTCTTCGCCGGTAACCGTCTTCACCACATCGGGGCCGGTGATGAACATGTGCGACTTGGAACGCACCATAAAAATGAAATCGGTCATGGCTGGGCTATAAACCGCGCCCCCAGCGCAAGGTCCCAAGATCACGCTGATCTGAGGGATTACTCCCGATGCTCGAACGTTGCGGTAGAAGATCCCGCCGTAGCCGTCAAGCGATACGACACCTTCCTGGATGCGGGCACCGGCACCGTCGTTGAGCCCGATAATGGGTGCGCCCACCGACACGGCAAGATCCATGACTTTGTGGAGCTTCTCGGCGAACACTTCGCCGAGGGCGCCACCCATGACCGTAAAGTCCTGAGAGAACACGAAGACTTTGCGTCCATCTATTGTGCCCCAGCCGGTGATCACTCCATCGGTGTAAGGCCGGTCGTCGAGTCCGGCTTCGTGGGCGCGATGCCGTGCCAGCATGTCGAGTTCGTGGAACGAGCCTTCGTCAAGCAGGTAGTCAAGGCGCTCTCGTGCTAGCAGCTTGCCTTTGTCGTGCTGGCGCTTCACCGCACGGTCGGCACCCGCCGAAAGTGCTGCGGATTTTCGCTCTCGAAGATTTTCGAGTTTGTGTTGCATAGAGGCATCCGCCACGGCATTCGAGCCTAGCGGCACCGCGAAGCTGCCGGTTGGGTGAGTTGTCCTATGATTTGGCGATGAACAGGCGAGATCCCGACGACTTCGGTGGGGCGGCATCGGCACGCACACGGGTGCGGCGAGGTGCCGACCGGGCTCAATACGATCCTCAAAAGATTCTTGACATTCTTGACGCTGGCATGATCGCTCATGTAGGAGTGATAACCGACGACGGTCCGCTGGTGTTACCCATGGCATACGGTCACGACGGTAAGCAGCTCTACCTACACGGCGCAGCCGCAAATCATTTACTTGGCAGCGGTGACAGCAGCGAAGTGTGCGTAACGGTCACTCATCTTGACGGGCTAGTGATGGCACGCACCCCGTTCCATAATTCGATGAACTACCGATCGGTGGTAGTGCGAGGGCGCGCCCAGCGGATTGTTGATGAACAAGCTAAGCGTCGCGCCTTGAAGCTGATTACCGACCACGTTGTTTACAACTGGGACTCTGGCCGCGCAGTATCACAGTCGGAACTACGCAAAACGTTGGTGCTAGAACTGTCGCTGGCTGAAGCGTCAGCCAAAGTAAGAGCCGGTGACCCAGTTGATGAGCCTCAAGATATTTCCGGGCCGTGGTGGGCGGGTGTGGTGCCCTTGACTACCCGTTTCGAAGCAGCGCAGGCATCGGCGGATTTGACGAACTCCAGCGAAACCCCGACACCGGTGGCGGCTTTGGCGGGGCTCACCCCCGACGAACGTCCACAGCCCGCCACCCAGCGCAGCAGCGAAGCCAACGACTAGCTCGACTGTCAGCCGCGCAAGGCGCAGACTGTCGGCACTGCGTTTGCTGCGCGGTGGCGGTAGTTATAGGTGCAGACTGGGGGTGTCGTTAGTTGGGTAAGAAGTCTTCCATGCGGCCGCGCTCTACTAGCAGTTCGTTGGGTGGCGCTGTCACGCTGATGTCAGCGCCGTAATCGAAGAACTCAGCAGATATGCCGAAGTTGGCAATCTCATCTTCGGGTATACCGAGGTTAGAGAACGCTGCACCCAAGTCATAAGACAAACGTCTCACTAAGCCATAATCGTCGATCCAGGCATCAACTTCAAGGCCTGCGTCGAGCATGTCAAAGAATCCGCCAAAGCCATCGCTGCCGAAATCATCGCTCGGGAAGCCATCGCTGCCAAAATCATCGCCCGAGAAGCCTTCTGAGTCACCAGTATCGAAATTGCCTTCGGGTAAAGCTGTTTCTCCGCCAGTTTCTTGACCAAGAGCGTCCTCCAGCAGCCCCATCAACGGCAGCGTGAAACGCACTTTGTTGGATGCCACACCGCGCGTCTCTTCGCGAGCCACGATCTCGGCTTGCGATGCTGCAGCGAGAAGCCGGTTCACTTCACCAAGGGGATCACAGTCGCCAGTGGATGCATCGGCAACCAGGGCGATGACACAAGTAATTTCTGATGCCGGTAAGGCAGCATCTGGCAAAGAGCCTCCTACAGATTCGTTTCGGTACCAAACCTCAGCGCCACCGAACTGTGCTGTCATCTCTGGTGACAATGGGGGACGCACGTAAACGGAGTCGCCAACATAACGGACCTCAGCAACCGCTCCATCGGGGAACCCTGGATCGATTCCCGCAGCGAGTTCCATACGCGCCGCCACATCACCTGCAGCCGAAGCTTGAAAATTCGCTGATAGTTCGCCGCCGGGGCCTTGTGCAAGGGTCACTACCCCGCGCACCGAGCCTTGGGTCTGGGCAGCCGCCAAGGCAAGCAGCGAAGCCGCGTCACCGCTGGCAGGATCAAACAAAGGTGCCCCGACTGTGCTTGCATCAGCCGTGGCCACCGCTTCAGTGTCTGCGTTGGGTTCTGGTGCTGCCGCGGCGATCGTCTCGGCTTGTGATGCAGTCTCAGTATCCGGTGCCGTCTCAGCAGCAGCCGCTGTCGTGGTGGTAGCAGCTGTTGTCTCTGTGGCGGTCTGCACCTGCGCGTCGCCGACTGTGTCGCTATCGGTCCCACAGGCTGCCATCAACAACACAGCCGAAGTCAGCAACGCAACGATCTGCACGCTGATGCGCCTGCGCTTTTGAGCTGCTTGTATCTGCTTTGTTGATGAAACAGCCCGCGACGGCGAGTCATGTGATGTTGATGTCTGTAGCACTTTGGCCTCCTCAAGTGAACGCACGCTCTGCGCCCACATGTTCAGTCTTGTGGGTGCAGCACCCACTTGTGTTGATGGTCTGGTTTAAGCCGCCGCCACTGATACAAGACGCACCACGACCGTTGAACGTTCCGAGATTTCTCTGCGGCTGTCAATCGAAGGTTTGCCAGCGGCAGCAACATTGCTGTCTAGCTGTAGGGGATTGCGATACTTGAAACCGCTTGCAGGTCACTGCCTCAGCAAGCAACTCATAAGATCATGGCTATGGACTTGCCGGTAATGCCGCCGATCAAACCGATGCTGGCGAAAGTCGCTGACGGGGTGCCCGACGGTGATTTCGCTTATGAACCGAAATGGGACGGCTTTCGCTGCATCGTGTTTCGCGACGGCGACGAAGTGGAGTTGGGTAGCCGCAATGAGCGACCCTTGACCCGTTACTTTCCTGAGCTGATCGAACCGCTTAAAGCTGCTTTGCCGTCTAGGGCGGTGGTTGACGGCGAGATAATCGTGCCAGTCAATGATCGGCTCGGTTTCGATGCGCTGCAACAACGCATCCATCCCGCCGAAAGCCGGATCAACCTGTTGGCAGTCGAAACACCAGCCGAGTTCGTGGCTTTCGATCTGCTGGCTTTGGATCAGGTCAGCCTGCTAGACGAACCGTTCCGGGATCGTCGGATGGGTTTAGAGGCACTAGCCAAAGCTTTTGAGCCGCCGGTTCGGTTGGCACCATCAACACTAGATAGCAGCATTGCCCGAGACTGGTATGAGCGTTTTGAGGGTGCTGGCCTTGACGGCCTCATCGCTAAGCCTTTAGACGGGACTTATCAGCCCAACAAGCGAACGCAGCTGAAGATCAAACACACCCGCACTGTGGATGTGGTGGTGGCGGGATATCGAATGCACACCGACGGCAACGGTGTCGGCTCGCTGGTGGTGGGCTTGCATGACGATGATGGAGTTCTGCAGCACTGCGGGGTGGCTGCGAGTTTCAGTGCTAATCGTCGCCAAGAACTGCTTGAAGAACTGCGTCCCTATGTGCTTGACAAACCCGGCGACCATCCGTGGGCGCAGTGGATGAATCCCGAGGCACACAACGACAGGACTGTAATGCCGGGCACTCCCAACCGTTGGTCCGGGAAACGGCAACAGCAGCCTTGGGTGCCTTTACGTCTTGAGCTGGTAGCCGAAGTGAAATATGAAGCCATGCTCAACGGCCGTTTCCGTGGCACCACACGCCTAGTGCGCTGGCGACCGGATCGCAGCATTGAATCATGCGGCTTCGATCAGGTCGAGACTCCTGCTGCTTGCAGCCTCAACGAAGTGCTTTCCGCCTAACGAACGGCCAGCGGGTAGTTAGCTAGCGGCCAGTAGGTAGCTACCTAGCAGCTAGTTGGTGAGCCTTTTCAGCAAGCTGCTCGGCTTGCAGTTCGGCGCAGCGCTCAGCAAATCCGTGCAGCGGACCGTTCCAGTGCAGCTCATCAACAGTGCTTGACACTGGAGCATCCAACGCCACAGTGGCTACCTGGCGAAACAACAGCGCTTCCTGCATCCCGTCACGCAGCACAGCAGCAAGCTTTGCGGCACCCCTGACCGGCACATCCCATTTCGTGGGATCAAGCGGGATGGCTTCAATCTTTGAGTAACTGGCCAGCAAAGTCGCCGCCGATTTTGCGCCCCAGCCAAACAAACCGGCGATCCCGTCGGCAGAGTCACCCACTAAAGCGAGATAATCGGGGATTGATTCTGGGGCTACGCCGAACTTTTGGATAACGCCGTCATGGTCATAAAGCACTTGTTGGCGGCGGTCGTATTGCACGATACGGCTGTCGGCTGTGACGCACTGGGCTAGATCCTTGTCGGGTGTGCAGATCAGCACTTGTTTCACTCTCGGGTCAGCAGCCGCCATCGCTGCCGCCGAAGCGAGTCCGTCGTCGGCTTCATGCGTGACCTGAGGCCACACCATGAACCCAGCCAATGTCAGCAGTTCCTCCAGTTCGGGGAACTGCGCCTTTAGGTCAGGTTCTACGCCACTGCCATCTTTGTAGCTGTCAAGCAGGTCATTACGAAACGACTCAATGACATGATCGGTAGCCACGCCCACATGAGTGGCACCTTCAGCCAGCAAGTTGAGCATCGAGTTGACCACACCGGTCTGCGCGCCATGGCGAGGGTCGCGGTTCGATTTTGCGTAATGAAAGCGAAACAGCTCATAAGTGCCGTCAATCAAATGTACTCGCATCTCGTAGCCCTCTCCCTTGCCTGCTCGTCACATTGCCGCCTGTTGCTTAGCCTTATCGCTGGTGGCTACCCACGCTGCTGTTCGCCGCCGTAGTCGGTGCGTTTCCAGTTAGCCAGTTAGCGGCGGCGAAGCTTAGGTTTCTTCGACTAGTTCAATCAAGGTGCCGAATGACCCTTTGGGGTGAATGAAGGCAATCGTGGTGCCGCGGCTACCGAGCCGCGGGGCCGTGTCGATCGGGGTGGCTCCAGCTTGAAGCATTGATGCCAACGCTGCTGCACAGTTTTGCACTCGATAGCCCACATGATGTAATCCCTCACCACGTTTTTCGAGGAACTTAGCCACCGGCGAATCTGGGCGCGTGGGAGTGATTAGCTGCACATAGCTCTCAGCAACTGACAGCATGGCTTCCTCCACACCGTCACCGCTGATCACTTCGCGATGAGTGACCTCTGCTCCCAGAGTGACCTGGTACCAGTCGATTGCAGCGTCAAGATCATGCACGGCTATTGCTACATGGTCAATCTCGGTAAGCATTACCGCAGCCTAGAGGCCAGCCAAGCAGGCTCCAGTCGAGCCTGTACCAACCAGGCTCCAGTCGAACCTGTGCCAACCAGGCTCAGCAATGTCAAAACCTTCACCCGGGGGATGCTCAAACCCGATGTTTGATCAGGAGTTTGGTCAAGAGTTGGGTCAGGATTTCTCGGGTTCATCGATTGAGCGACGGCCCTCAAAAGCGCGCCCCAAGGTGATTTCATCGGCGTATTCGAGGTCTCCGCCCACCGGCAGTCCGCTAGCGATACGCGTTACCTGCACCCCAGCGGGCTTCAAATATTTATGCACCAGCATCGCTGTAGCTTCACCTTCAAGGTTGGGGTTAGTGGCGACGATTACTTCGGTGACATCATCATCTGTGACCCGAGTCAGAAGTTCTTTGAGGCGGAGCTGCTCCACTCCCACCCCGTCAATAGGGCTGAACGCTCCCTGAAGAACGTGGTAGCGACCCGCGAATTCGCCGGTGCGTTCAACCGCTACTACATCTTGAGCGTCCTCCACCACACACACAAGCTGAGGGTTACGCCTGGGATCGCGGCAAACTCCGCAAAGGTCGCCTTGCTCGGCCAGATTGAAACACTTCGGGCAATATGACACCCTTGCTTTGGCTTCAGAGATGGCATAAGCGAGACGTTTGGCATCTTCTGGCGGGCAGCGCAGCAGGTAAAAGGCAACCCGCTGAGCCGACTTCGGCCCGATGCCCGGCAGGCGACCGAGTTGATCAATCAGTTCTTGAACCGCGCTGGAATAGCTCATCTCGGGATTTTTCTCATGCCTCAGATGATGCCAAAGCGCTGCGGCTCAGTTCTGGCAACACCTGGCAATATCTGGCAACACATGCGGCACTGAACAACACTTAACGATGACCACTAACAATGACCACTCAAGACGCTGCAGCAGAATCAAGATCGGACTGCGCAACGAACTCGGTGCCCGGGAACATTGCTCCGATCGTGTCAGTGATGTCTTGAACATCGCTGTCCTGAGTATCACTGTCCTGCACGTCACTCGGTGTTTCAGCCGACTCGTTGAGTGCATTAGCGGCGGCTGTGTTGTCTGAGTTTTCTATGTTGTCTGTGCTTTCTGTGGTTGCTGTATTGGCTGTGTTGTCGTCCTCCTGCGCGGACTCGTCCTGTTGCGCCTGTCCTGGCTGGTCTGGCTGTTCCGACTGGTCTGACTGGTCTGACTTTGTGGGCTCGTCGGTAGGTTGCTCGGCAACCTCGGGCGCGGGTTCAGTTTCACTGCTGGCATCAGTCTGAACTTCAGCCTGAACTGTGTTGTCTGGTTCGCTGATATGAGCCACAAGGTTCAGCCACAGGGCTCGCAGCTGGTCGGGCTCGCGACGGCGCTGCTGGTCGGGTTCTAGCTCCTTTGCCCTGAGCACCACAAACTCTCGGTCTAGTCCCAGATGTTGAGCAGCCAGCTGCACCACTTCGCTGGGTGATCTGGGCTGGATTTGCTGAAGATCAGGAGCAGTCACCGGAACCGGTGGCGCAGCGGGGACCTGCTTCGACGCTGGCGTGTTTGAGGGTCCGCTGGCAGGGCTCGCAGATGAGCGACGCTTGGAAAGAGTCTGACGAGCAGCAGCGGCCGGGCTCTCTGAGGAACTCGACCGAATAGCCGATGTGCTCGACTCTGGAGCTGTAGGCGGTGCTGCTGAACTTGATGAAGATGCGGCAGCTTGTGGTGCCTGCGGCGGTTCAGCAGCAGTCGCGACAGTCCCAGCGTCCGAAACAGAAGTAACAGCCGAATCATTTGAAGCGTTTATTCGGTCTTCCAGACGCTCAATTCTCTGAGTCAGAGCGGCCACAGAGTCAGCTTCAGCAGAATCAGATCCAGCAGAATCAGATCCAGAGTCGCAGAGCCGTATTAGAGCTACCTCAATGTCGATTCTGGGATCAGGTGCCTGCCGCATCTCAATCAAAGCCCGTCCCAGAACTTCCAGCGCGTGTGTGATCGCGGCAGGCGACATGCGTTCGGCTAGTTCAGCGGCAGTAAGGCGCTCATGTTCGGATAACCGCTGTGGCGGGTTGCCCATCGCCGTTAGAAAAGCGTGACGAAGCGCTGCCAGAGTCATTTCGCCAATAGTGCGAGGATCACGCCCTCGGCCCACAACTTCTTCTAATGCTGCTAGAGCCGCCGCCCCGTCACGAGCGGCCAAAGCGTTGACGATGGCATCAGTCGAAGAAGCAAGCTCAGAATCACCGCCGCCAGCGATGATTCTCTCAAGAGCTGTCAGGCTGTCTCGCACCGACCCAGCACCAGCTGCTACAGCCTGATCAACTAGCTCGTCGGCGGCATCTAGTTCGGCATCTTTGACTATCGCACGCAGATGCTCCGACATGATTTCGGCATCAATCAGACCAAGCTCAAATACCTGGCAGCGACTGCGAATGGTTTGCGCCACTTTGTGGGGTTCGGTGGTGGCCAGAACCCAGGTCACATGGGCAGGTGGCTCCTCCAAAGTCTTGAGCAGCGCATTCTCGGCACCCGAAGTGAGCATGTGAACTTCGTCAAGTAGATAGACCTTTGCTCTGCCTGGCGTGGTCAGGTTGACCCGCTCCAAAAGACCGCGCATGTCATCAACTCTGTTGTTGGAGGCGGCATCAAGTTCTTGCAGATCGAACGAGCGGGTCTCCTCAATTGAGACACATGACTCGCAGACACCGCAAGGCTCGCCGTCTTCGCCTAGATTCGGGCAGTTCAGCGCCTTGGCCAGAACCCGTGCGGTGGATGTCTTGCCGCTGCCTCTCGGGCCATACAACAAATAGGCGTGGCCGACTTGGCCTTTGCATACCGCGCTTTGAAGGGCGCGGACTACATGGTCCTGGCCTTTGATCTGTGAAAATTTCTGTGGCCGATAGCGGCGGTAGAGAGATTGATAAGCCACCAACAAGACTCTAGACGTGGACTGTGACAGGTTCACGGCTAGATGCAACATCTAGATACAAAAGCTAGGTGCAGCGCCCGCTCCCGGGAGTGACGGCCAGGCTGTCTGCGGCACCCGGGAGGATCTGCTGAGAGCTGCTGCCTTCCGGCCCTGACCCGGTTCACAGGCACCCGTTGCACAGGACCCGACCGTCACACCCCGAAACGGGTGCTGATCTCAACACGTTACCCTCAAGGGCTGGTGTCTACTGCTCGTGCTAGCACTTATTGTTCTGGCTAAGTGCAATAGACCCCGGGAGGGTTGCCAGAGCGGCCGAATGGGCACGCTTGGAAAGCGTGTGAGGCGAGAGCCTCCGTGGGTTCAAATCCCACACCCTCCGCAGTTGCCTAAGCCCAGGATCAAAACTCTGGCTTGAGTCTGGGATTGGCTTGGGCTGCGTTGCGCTGGATTGCGCTGGATTGCGTTGCGCTGGATTGCGTTGTAGTGGCGGGGGTAGGAATTGAACCTACGACCTTCGGGTTATGAGCCCGACGAGCTACCAGACTGCTCCACCCCGCAGTTTTACCTTAGGGGGTGAAGCTACGCTTCGCAACGGGTTAGTTGTTGAGCCCGCTGAGCAAGCGCTCCAAGATCTCATCTTGACGGCGACGCAGTTCGGCAAGTTCGTCAAGCAACTGCTGAGTCTGTGCAGGAGTTAACTCACCGAATTGCACTTGGGGCACTGGTGTCTCTGTCTCACCGGTTGAGACTGTCGGTTCTTCAGTTACAGGCTCTTCCGCAACGACATCATCCGCTAGCAGAGCGTCGCCTTCGGTAACTATTGGAGGCAAAATCAGATCACTGAAATCGCTGCCTGGATATAGCTGCTCCAAAGCTTGTTCGAACGTGTCGCCGAGAGCGGTGCGGTTTCCTACTGAAGCAATCACTCCCGCCAACAACGGAATCTGAGTCCCTTGAGCACGCACATACATGGGCCGCACATACAGCACCGACCCTTCCACAGGCAAAAGCAGCATGTCGCCGAAGTCAACTTCTGATCCTTGGTCGTTGAGCAGCGTGAGTTCGCGGCTGATTTCGGGGTTGGTTGAAATGTTTGATGCCACAATCGCTGGGCCTGGTGCCAGCAGATTAGACATCTCATAAGACACCAGGCGCGATGATCCGTCGGAGCGTGTCTCACCCACCATGAACGCGGTCAACTCTTTGCGGCTGTCGTCGTCTGACACCGGCACGAACGAACGCAACGCCACAAACGATGCCTGCTCCTCTCCGGGCAACTGGATCAGCGAATAGTAAGCCGGAACACGGCGCTCACGTCTGGTGAGCTGTCCACTTTCGCTAATCACCGCCTCGGCGATGCCGCCAGCTTGGACGCTACGTCCAGGATCTTGGGCCACCGCCCAACGCTCGGTGCCGATGATCAAAGCCTCAGGCTCAGACACCTGATAGGAGGCCCACATGTTGGTCTGCACGGTGAACAAGTCCGTCGGGAAGCGCAGATGCGAGCGCAGCTGTTCGGGCATCTCCGAAAAATCGGTGAACAAATCAGGGAAAGCTGACTGCCATGCCTCAACAATCGGATCTTCGATCGGCATCACATACAAAGTCACGTCACCATCGAAGGAGTCCACCACGACCTTGACCGAGTTGCGAATGTAGTTGCTGCCAGTCTCGGCTAGGTCAGCATCTTGATCCAAGCCGCTGACATCTGCGCTCTGGGAATAGGGATAACGGTCGGTGGTGGTGTATGCGTCGATCACATAATGGACTCGACCATCGAACACCACTGGATAAATGTCGGAGTCGAACTCTAAGAAAGGTGCCACGCTCTTGACTCGATCTTGAGCATCGCGGATGTAGATGATGCTGGTGTCGCTGTCTACGAAGTTGGAGATCAACGGGTCGAGCTGGCCGAAACGCAAAGCGAAAGCGGCTTGACGCATAAATGATCCCATGCCGACACCGCCTGCACCTCCAGCGTCTTTGTAACGGAAACGCTCCTCGCGTCCCTGGCCGTCCACATAGTCAACCTCGTCACGGGTGGCACCCACCAGCGAATATCCCTCAAGGTTCTCACCGACATATATCTGCGGCGCGTCAAGCTCCAGATCAATCGCCGAATCAATATCCACCGGCAAGCCGCCAGCAATAAACACGGGGCTGCCGCGCACGTCGGTGACGTTGGCTCGGGCAATAGCGACACCGTATCCGTGGGTGATAGCCACATGCTGGCGTTCCCATGATCCCAGCTCACTGAGACGCAGCTCGCGGGCGGCTAGCACTACCTGAGTTAGCTCGCCGTCTACTTCGTAGCGGTCAACGTCAAGCACCGACGGGAAGCGATAAAAATCTCGCTCTCCTTGATCCTTCTCAAAAGTGTCGGTGAGCGTCTCGGGATCAAGGATTCGAGCGTTGCGTATCGTCTGCGATGCAGCACGCAGTTGAGCGGGGGAAGCGTTCTCGCTGTAGTCGAACACTTCAAGTTCCACATCACTGTCGGGAACCATGGCGTAGGCAGTGCGGGTGGCGGCGATGTTGTCAGCGGTGTAAACCGACTCTCGGGCTGTGGTGTTGGGATCGACCTGGAAACGTTGCACGAACGCTGGATAAAGGTTGCCCATCACCAAAGCAGTGAAAGCCCACAAACCCACGGCCAGAGTCGGTAGCACCCAGCCGCGACGGCGCAGGTTGACGATCAAAAGAATCGCTGCGAACAGCGAAATCAGTATCAACAGATTAAAGGCGGGCAGTTTGGCGTTGACATCGGTGTAGAGAGCCCCGTCAACCACGCCCCGACTCGAAACGGTGAGTTCATAGCGTGACAGCCAGTAGTCAGCGGCGCGCACCAGAGCTAGCACCGCCAAAATCGCCGACAGATGAACCTTCACAGCAGGCAAGACTCTGGGAGTGCCGCGAGGCACTTGGACACGGATGCCGCCTTTGACGTAGTGAACGATGGCGGTCACTACGAGAATGATCATGAAGGCCGCGAAAGCCCAGTTGACGAGGAATGTCAAAAACGGCAGACGGAAAACGTAAAACCCGATGTCGGTGTTGAACAGCGGGTCAGTGACTCCGAAGTCTTTGCGGTTGACGAACAACAGCCATTCTTCCCACTGGTTTGACACGCCCGATGCTGCTAACAGCGAGAACAGAGCTGACAGCCCTAAACGCACCAATCGGGGCCGAGCCGACAGCACCTCATTGAAGCGTCCCAGCATCTCCTCTTCGGGGCCGGGCGGTCGGACTGCTGGCTTGAGACGATCAACAATCGCCAGGTTGATCCAGATCAGGACAAAGAAGAGAGTCGCGAATATCAAAAACAGCACCACTCTGGCCAGCAGCACACGACCCCAAACATCGGTGCGGTCTAGCGAGTCGAACCATAGATAGTCGGTGTAGAAGCGGGCGATGCCGCGCAGCGACAACAACAAAACCAGCAGACCGCCAGCCACCAAAACAGCTATCAGGCGGACTCGTCTAATGCCGAAACGGGAGCGGTTCGTGGCAGGCAAAGGGGAGGTGTTACTCACAGCAAGTCACGTTATCGGCTTGCCGTGGCCACGATGGCTTTGCTTTTAATGGCCTGCCTACGAAAACCCGTCAAAAATCCACCTTCAATGTCGATAATTGACTGAAGGTCAGTTCTGTTGAGGGAGCTGAAGAGGATCGCCGCCTAGGTCTCGGAGTGCTTGCAAAGCATCATCAAGCGTGGATACTCCCACCACCGCAACGTCACCCGCCCCTTTGAGTGCTTCATCACGCGACGCTTCGGGTACGAGTATCAATTCGGCACCCGCCAAACGGGCAGCTACCGCCTTTTGGGTGACACCTCCGACATCACCAACCGATTCATCGACTCGCATTGATCCGGTCACTGCGACTCGCTTGCCACCGGTGAGTTCGCCGGGGGTGAGCACATCAAGCATGATCAGCGTGAATGCCAGACCTGCCGACGGTCCTCCAACCGCTCCAAGGTCGAGGCCCACATCAAAAGGAAGAGGACGCTCATCAATCCGTTCGGTGATGCCCCCGAGCCCGATGAACGGGCCGCCATGTTCGGGATGGCTACCAAGTGTTACCTTAACGTCTCGCTGATCAGCGCCTTCTAGGCTTTCAACGCTTATCACCGCAGTGTCGCCGGGCTGCAGTCCGGCTAGCACTTCACGCAGTTCAGTGACCGTGTTGGTCGGCTCACCATTGATTGCCCAGATCACTTCACCGGCTTCAAACAGTCCGGCGGAGGGGCCGTCCGCGATGACTTCGGCGAACACCACTCCTGTGAAATCAACGACATCAAAGCCGAGTCGTTCAAGAGCCACAATCGTTGCGGAGTCTATGGAGACGCTCATCTGCTGACGGTTGCGCTGTCTCTGCTCATCATCGGAGCGGCCTCCGAAGATCGCTTCACGGCTATGCAATTCAACGTTTTCGTCGATTGAGGCTCTGAACCATTCATACAGATTCAGGTTGCTGTCGATGGAGACGGTCAAGACCATAATCTCGCCGTCAGGATCGAACACTTCGGCACCTTCTATTTCAAGCAGATGCGACGAGGCGATGGCTGAGCCAGGCAGAAAAGCCACTGGATTGTCTTCCCCTGGCAAGAGTTGACCGACCCATCTAGCTGGGACGACATTAAGCGCAACGGTCGCTGCTGTCACAACAGCCACGACGGTCGCAACCACAGCAGTCAGCTTGGATCGCCTACGCAGGCGCGCGCCGAAACTCTGTGACGGCGAGCTGCCGGACAGCGGTCCGGGCCGCGGCACGGGAGGCGGCGGAGGCGGCGGGGTGGAAGCTAGCGTGGTGGACCGTCCAGTCGTCCCAATTTGAACATCGCCAATCCAGATGGCATCAAGCAACAAGGTAGCGCCATGGCGACAACCCCGACCACTAGCGAAACCAAGCCTAAACACTGGCGCAAATTGATTGAGGTGTTGCGCGTCTTGGGTTTAGCACGCCAGACAGTGCCCGAACCGGTGGTGGGACTCAAGGCTTATCCGCAATGGTGGCAAAGAGTTGTAGCTCTGGTGGCGCTGATTGGCCTTGTGGTGGCTATGGGTTTTGTGTTGGCTGCGCTGGTGGGTCTAGTGGTGGTGGTTGCGGGCTTTCTGCTTGAGCAAGCCATCGCCTGACAAACGATCCGTAGGCATTGACTTAGCGGACCTAGCAGCCAATCCACAAGAACTTTGCTTAATGACCGAACAGCCATGACCGAGCAGTCAGCAGCTGAGCACCAGAGCAGCCCAAGCACAGCCAGCGCGCGTCGGCGCTGTGCAACTCTTGCTGGTCATTGCGGCGATGTTGTCAAAGCTCGTGCATACCTACACGACAATGATGTCACTGTGCGCTGCAGTGCGCTGCGAGCTTTGCAGCGCAGCGGTGACCTGTCTGTTAGTGAACTGCAAAGCGCTCTAGGTGACTCTGAAACTGTGGTGCGTTTAACAGCTGTTGAACTTGCCGCAGACAACTCTGACATTGCTGTTTCGGTGATAGCAAAACTGCTCAACGATCACGACAGCAGGGTGGTGGAAGCCGCTGCCTGGGCCTGCGGTGAGAAGATCTCAAACGATCAACAGCCGAACGTTGGACACGCCGTCAACTCGATAGTTGAGACACTGGCACGCCTGGCTCAACACCACGAAGACATGCTGTGTCGCGAGTCTGCGATAGCTGCGCTCGGTGCGATCTCAGATCCGGCTGGGCTGCCAGCGATTCTGGCGGGGCTTGAAGACAAGCCCGATATTCGCCGTCGAGCTGTGATTGCGCTGGCTCCCTTTGATGGACCCGAAGTAGACGCAGCGCTGCAGCGCGCTGCCCGTGACCGTGACCGTCAAGTGCGCGCCGCAGCGACTGAGCTGCTCAATCTGTAGCTCTTGTAGCTACCCGAACCCTTCGCTTATCCGAACTCTTCGCTGAAGATCGAAAAGTCCATGCCCAACTGCTCTAGACAGCGTCCCGCACCCTGCACCACCGTCTCCAAAGGTGCCTCAACTCGATTTACTCTCAGCGAAGTCGCCTGCGACAGTCGCACGTCCATTCCCTTAAGCAAACTCCCGCCACCAACTAGATAAACACCTCGAGCGATCAGATCCAGAGCCAGTTCAGGAGGCGATTGCGATAGACAGCTCAGCACCGAATCAACCATGGCAGACACCGGCTCTTCAATAGCTCGACGAATTTCGTCTGGAGTCACCACAGCAGTTTTGGGCATGCCTGACATCAACTCACGGCCGCGTATCTCAGCAGCATTCTCGTTTCGTGTCGGCGCAGCTGAGCCGACCAGAATTTTGGTGTGCTCAGCTGTCGGCTCACCCACTGCCATGCCGTACTCGCGGCGCATGTAGGTCTGGATCGAGTCATCAATATCGAAAGAGCCCACTCTCACCGCCTCAAGGGCCACAATTCCGCCCAGACTAAGCAAAGCAGTCTGAGTAGTGCCGCCACCAATGTCGATCACCATCGAACCGACCGGCTCATCAATAGGCAAACCCACCCCGATGGCCGCAGCCACAGGCTGATCCAACAGTCGCACCTCAATAGCTCCAGCTCTGCGAGCAGCTTCCATCACAGCCCGCCGCTCCACTGGCGTGATCGCTGAAGGCACGCACACCACCACACGAGCTCGATTGATTTTGTTGACTCCCACTTGGCGCAGCAGGATCCGGATCATGTCCTGAGTGATCTCAAAATCGGTGATCGCACCCATGCGCAAAGGACGACGGGCCACGATGTGTGCTGGCGTTCTTCCCAGCATTTGCCGAGCCTTGTGCCCCACTGCTAGCAGTTCGTTGGTGGAAGTGTTGAGAGCTACCACCGACGGCTCGTTCAGCACCACCCCACGGCCACGGGCGTAGACCAGCGTGTTGGCTGTGCCTAAATCTATGGCTAGATCTTGGGGCACGGATCAGCGCTCCGAAGCAGCGGGCAAGTCCAGCGGGGCTTCTGCCGTGTTTTGGACGATGCGTTGTTTTTCGGTTTGTGGTGAAGGCTCTTGGCTTTTGGTGCCGTTACTGTTTGCGTTGATTTTGTTTGCGGCAGCGATTTGGTCGGGTGCTGACGATGGCGATAACGAGTCGTGATAGTCGCTGTCTACTGGGTCAAGCATGTAGATCCCGCTGGAAGGCCCAGAGCGCTCAGAAGAGTGCGACAAAGACTCAAGACGACGCAAAGGTGAAGCGGGTCGCCTCCAAGTGATTTTTCGAGCCATCCAAAAAAACATCGACAAGATCGTGGCCACACCCAGCGATGCCACCACCAAAAGAACCGATCCTCTCACTGCTGGACCTCTACTAGAGCCTCGGTAGAAACCTCGTCGCTGATACCGGCGGATTCGGTTTCGAGGGACTCTGCCTCACTGGGAAACTGTGCCTCACTGGGAAACTGTGCCTCACTGGGGACCGATGCGATGTGCTGAGCTTCGAGACCCCAGCTGGTGCCGCCCTGCCAACTCTCGCGTTTCCAGATCGGCACAGTGGATTTGAGAGTGTCGATAGCGAAACGAGCAGCTTCAAAAGCGGCATCTCGGTGAGGAGAAGATACGGCCACTTCCACAGCGGAATCGCCGATCGCTACTTCACCCACCCGGTGCAGCATGACAATACGGCCTAGTTCAGGCCAGCGATTTCGCATCTCTTCAGCAATCGCCGACAGTCGCGGCTCTACCTGATCTTCGTAGGCCTCGTAGCTGAGCAAATCCACCCCCGGTCGATCCTTGGAATGGTCGCGAGCGGTCCCGCTGAACTGCACGACTGCGCCACACCCGGCTACCTTTGACCACTCCGACACCAGCGATGAGGGCAGAGGATCGGGTGACAAGCCAAGCCAAGTATCGCCGGTATCAGGGGGTGTTAGCACAGCCTTAAACGCTAGCGCGGCGGTTTCGATGCACTACCAAAGCAACGACAACGACGACAGCTATAAGCCCTGATGTCAGCAGCAGCGCAAGCGTTAGCAACAGCTCTTGGCGGCGCCGAGCGGGCAGCGTTTCAAGCGGGGTGGGCTGATTAGCAACCACCCACGCTTCCTCGTTGCTGTGAGAAGGTGCCCAACCCAAGGCCCGCAGCCGGTCGTTGGCTACAACCCATGAATGCGTCGTATACGGCACCACGCCTGGCGGTGTCGGAGCCAGACCCGAACGCCAACGCAATGCGCTCAAGATTCGCACCAGATACGACGGCGCACGCAAGCGAGGCCGCGGGCCTTCGAGTTGTGCCAGAGTGCTCGGAGGAATCCAGCCGTCGGGTGCCACGTTGAGTGTGCCGTCGTAGCCAATTAAGACTGCGGTGACTACAGCCGCAGCCAGATCATCAGCGTGCAGATACTGCATCGGCGGATCGCCGTCGGCTGCTACACCCGACCGGGTTGCTCGCAGCGTGTTGGCAAGATGTCCAAGCCAATCTTCGGCCACCACTGCACAGGGCCGCAAAATGGTGACAGCGCGACCTGGGGCTTGAGCCCACTGCTGTGCCAGCCTTTCAAGCCGCAGCCGTTGCAGTCCCCAGTCAAAATCAGGATTAGGGCGAACTGGAGAGTCTTCAGTGATCGGCACTGGATTGCCCTTCCAGGCACCGTAGACCATCGCCGATGACATCACCACGAGATGTCCTACACCAGCAAGGGTCAAAGCATCCAGCACACGATGCAACAGGGCCACTTCCAGTTCGACTTCGACAGGGTTGAGAGTGCCTGCGGTGACAGTCGACGCGAAATGAACCACCGAGTCGGCACCGCTGAACAGTGTCGCTAAATCAGCGTCGGCCAGATCCGCCTGTTTGGTGGTTACCGACGGGCATGGCTCAGAGAACTCAGAGAACTCAAAGGTCGGGTTCTCGGTGGCAGCGCCCTTGTCAATGGCCACCACCGACACTGCCGGTTGCTGGCGAGCTAGCTGCGCCACGACCCTGCGTCCGACCGAGCCTTGAGCGCCTGTCACCACTACTTTGGTCATGTCCAGCCTTCCGAGGGATCACCTAGAGTCGTGTCGCATTCAGCGGGCGGACTCCACAATCTCTGTTTCATTCCCATACCATGCCCACATGAGCGGAGATCCGCCAACAGCTAACAGCGGCGATGCCGATGCCAGCGACGAACCCCTTGAGGGTAGCGACGATCTTTTTGAGAGTCTCAAAGACCTTGCAGGCTTCGAGAACCTTGAGGATCTTGGCGATCAAGAAAATCTCGAAGACATCAATGACCCAGATGCGGGCAACCAGAATCTTTTGAGCGGAATGCAAGACTTCCCGTTGTTCGGGGGACTAATGCAGATGCTTGGTCAGTACGCGCCCATTGGCGGGGGAGCACGCGAGGTAGCACGAGCTGTGGCCAGCGGTGGGACTTCTGAACAAAACATTGACCCGGTTGAGCGAGTGGCTATCGAACAGTTAGTGCGAGTGGCCGAGCTGCGAGTAGCCGATGCCACAGGCCTGCAACCGTCACGCGGTGCCGGGCTGCGAGTGGAAGTAGTTAACCGCACCGGTTGGTCTGACCGCACCGTTAGTGACTACCACGAACTGTTCGCAGCGCTCACCAAATCGATGGCGAACACTGTCAGTGACTCCGACAACGAACCTGATGAACCTTTTGCGGCCATGATGGCTGCCGTTACCAAGATGGCGGGGCCAGCTTTGATAACTGTCGGTTCTGGTGCCATGGTGGGACAGCTTGCTCAGACAGCTCTAGGCGGTTATGCGCTGCCAGTGCCGCGGCCTATCGACAAACCGATGCTGGTTGCGCTACCGAACGTTGACGAGTTCGGCGAACAGTGGTCTCTCGACTCGGGTGATCTGCGCTTATGGGTTTGCCTGCATGAGGCTCTGCATTGCGCGGTATTCGGGGTCAACCATGTGCGTGCAACGGTGAACGAACTGCTGCTTCAACACGCTGCGGGCTTTGAGTTCAACCCGAATCGTTTCGAGGAACTGCTAGGTGATTTCGACCCGCTCAGCGCTGGTCCTGAAGCTTTTGCCGATTTGCAGTCGCAGCTGGGCAGTCCCGAAGCTTTCTTGGGAGCCGTGCGATCACCAGCTCAACAGGAGCTGCTGCCGAAGTTAACTGCTTTGCTTGCAGCCATTGGCGGCTACGTTGATCACACCATGGACCGTATCGGTGCTGAACTGATCGGCTCTTATGACCAGCTATCTGAAGCGCTAAGACGCCAACGCACAGAAGTAGCTGCATCGCACAGTTTTGTGGAAAGGCTGCTCGGTTTGGAACTTGACTGGGCTCAATACGAGCGCGGTGCAGCGTTCGCTTCGGGTGTGGCTGAACGAGCTGGTTCACAAGAACTGCAGCGCTTGTTTGCTGATCGCAGCAATCTGCCCACCCCCGCTGAAGTGGATGCGCCAGGTTTGTGGCTAGCTCGTATTAATCTTTGAACTTTGATGTGGTTCTTACTAGCTGTCGATCAAGTTTTGTTTTAGACCAAGTTGTAGAGACCAAGTAGTAGTGCTGCTAGCTAGAGATCAGCGGTTCCAATGTCGGGGTCAAGATCAGGGTCAGAGTTGGGATCGGTTTTAGGGTCGGTTTTTGGGCCAGGTTGGGGTTGACCTCTTGTGATGGTGGTTCGGCGGCGACTAATCACGAATGACAGCAGCGCAGAAATCATTCCTAGCGCTACCAGCACCGAACCCAGTCGAGCCGGGATCGGCAAAATCACTGGAACAAAAGCGCCCACCACCCAAGCAATCTGAAAGCGCGCCTCAAAACGCGAGAAGGACCGTCCGTGGTTGGCATCAGGAGCATCTCTTTGCACCAACGAATCAAATGCCAGCTTGCCGACAGCAGCCGAAAGCGCCACACCGCCCGACAGCACCACCATGCCTGTTAAGCCACCAGAGATCGCGCCCAGCAAAGCCATTGACAGCAGCACCGTCAACGATCCAAGCAGAATTACCTCTTCTATCTGACTGCGTCTCAGCCGAGGTGCCAGCTGCACTCCACCGAACGCGGCTAGCCCCGCTGCGGCTACCACCATTGCGTAATGCCAGATCGGGGCACTTGGATCACCAACAATGTCGATACCTCGCTCAACGGCCACGGCACCGCCAAGAGCGGCACCATCCGCGCTTACATCAAGCCCTTCTTTGCCGCCTCTCAGCTCAAAAGCCAAAAGGAAAGTGACGAACCCCACAGCGCTTCTCATTACCGCCATCACCCACGCCGACGACAGGATCGTGGCCGCACGCAGTTCGTGGCGCTCCGCATCGCTAGGACGTTGAGATGCAACAGGCACCTTCGGTAACTGCAATGTCATCAGCGCAGCAATCAAATATCCAACAGAAGCTGCGCCCGCAGCCACGCCAGGGCTCCCCACAAACGCCAAGAGAGCACCGAAACTCGCGCCAACCAGGCTCATCACAGCAGCGATCAATGCCAGACGGCTGTTGGCTTGCACCAGGTTGATCTTGGAAGTGACGTAGCGAGGCACTACAGCGCTCTTGGCCACTGCATAAGACTTCTGAAACACCAGCAAAGTGAAGGCTTCTGGGAAAAGCCAATAGGTATCGAGATGGCGGATCATCAACAAAGCCACCACGAAGCGTCCGATGTTGGTCACCAAAATCATGGCGCGGCGACCGCCTGCCAGCCTGTCGATGACCGGACCAATCAAAGGTGTAACCACCGCGAACGGTGCAACCGTCAAAGCAAGATAGAGAGCGATCCGGTCACGGGCTGCGTCAGGACTGATCGAAAAAAAGATTGAGCCAGCTAACGCTACTGCTATCACCGCATCGGTAGCGGTGGAAGCGGCGTGAGTTCGGGCTAAGCGTTGAAACGGACTGAACACCCGGTGCCCTTCAGGAAGTAGAGCGTTGCGATGGGCGTGCCCTGCTTAAGGCAAGCTGCTGCAACCGCACATGCGTGTCCAAAGCAATCACAGCAAGCCCGGCGCTATCAGCAGCACCGTTGGGGGCATCCGCGGAGTCGGCAGCAGGAGTGTCACTGTTAGTGAATGCGGGTCCAGTGGTTGCGGTGCTAGTGGTCGCGGTGCTAGTGGTTGCGGTTCTTGGGCAGCAGCGGGTCCAGACACCTTGCGAGTCAAGAGCCCAAGCCAGACGATTGTCGTTGAGAGTCACATCAACTACTTCCATCACCCGGTTTACCAGTCTGGGGTCATCTACCCTTACCAGAGTTTCAACTCTGCGGTCTAGGTTGCGGCTCAGCAGATCCGCTGAACCGATATAGGTAGCGGGCTGGCCCGCACCGTTGCCATTCGCGAAGTAATAAACACGCGAATGCTCTAAGAAACGCCCCACGATGGAACGCACCCGGATGTTCTCCGACAAGCCCGATAGTCCTGGGCGCAAGCTGCACAAACCTCGCACGATCAAATCGATCTGCACGCCAGCTTGAGAAGCGGCATAGAGATGCTGGATCATCTCAGCGTCGGCCAGCGAGTTGAGCTTCATGATGATGCGGCCTTGGCCCGCTGGCACCTGCATTTCTTGGCTGATTAGCTGATTGAGGCGCGGACGGAGCTGTTCTGGCGCAGTAATGAGATGCGTGTGCTCTAAGCGATGGCCGTAGCCAGTGAGTCGGTTGAACAGTCCAGCTATGTCAGCACCGATTTCAGGGTTGGCTGTGAGTAGGCCGAAGTCTTCGTAAAGGCGAGCGGTGCGATGGTTGTAGTTGCCTGTGCCAATATGACAGTAGCGACGAATACCTTCGGTTTCTTCACGCACGATCATGGCGATCTTGGCATGAATCTTCAAACCGACTAACCCGTAAGCAACATGCGCTCCAGCTTGTTCTAGGCGTTTTGCCCAGCTGATGTTGCGCGCTTCATCAAAACGTGCTTTGAGTTCTACCAACGCTGCCACCTGCTTGCCGCTTTCGGCTGCGGCGATTAGTGCATCAATGATCGGACTGTCACCAGAGGTGCGGTAAAGCGTGAGCTTGACGGCCAGCACCGCCGGATCTTGTGAGGCTTGATGGATTAGTTCACCTACCGAGCGACTGAACGACGAATACGGATGATGAACCAGCATGTCACCGTTGCGTAAAGTCTTGAAAAAGTCCGACGGGCCGTCTTCGTTCATCAGCTCTGGTTCGGTGATTCCTGACCAGTGCGGCCATTGCAGCTCAGGCATCGCCAAGCCTGCGATCTCGTTTAAGCCGCTTAAATCGACTGGACCCTGCACCAGCATTACTGCGTCGGGGGGCAAATTAAGTTCACGGATCAGCAAGTCAAGCAACCCTTGTGAGATTGATTCTGCTACTTCTAGACGCACCGCCCATTGGAAGCGTCTGCGCCTCAGTTCCATCTCAACAGCGATCAGTAGATCATCGGCTTCCTCGTCGTTGAGGGTGAGATCGGCGTTGCGGGTCACCCGAAACGCATGATGCTCCAACAGTTCCATGCCCGGGAACAACATGTCCAAATGAGACGCGATCACGTCTTCAAGAGCCACGAAACGGTTCGAGCGAACGCCGGTGGGCACCCAGCGACGCAGAGCATCAGGCACTTTCACCCGGGCAAAACGCGGTTCGGGGTCGCCCGGCTCACGCAACCCGACTGCCAGATTCAACGACAGATCCGAAATGAACGGAAAGGGATGCCCAGGATCAACCGCAAGCGGTGTGAGCACCGGGAAAACTTTCTCTTCAAAGTGACGCTGCAGATTTTGGCGCTCAGTTGCGGTGACTTGATCAAGGGTTAGCAGCTGTATCCCGTGATCCTCTAACGCTGGTTTGATCTTATGCAGATAGAGCTGCTGCTGTTGGCGACAAAGCTCCGTAGCAATCCTGCGGACTTCGTCGAGTTGCTCGGCGGGCGTGTGACCATCCAGGGTGCGCTCGGTGATTTCGGCGGCTACTCGATCGGCAAGTCCCGAGACCCGCACCTGAAAGAACTCATCAAGGTTGGTAGCAAAGATGCTCAAAAAGCGGGCTTGCTCTAGCAGCGGGACTTCTGGGTTATCAGCGAGAGCTAGTACCCGTGCGTTGAAAGCTAGCCACGAGATTTCGCGGCTGAAATAGTCGGTGAGAGGTTCGGACCATCCCCCGACTTGAGTCATCGTTCCAACAAGCAGTGTTGCGGGCAGCAGCCCGACCTTGCCGGACCGCGGCTGGCAGCTTGCAGGCTGCGTTTAGCGTCGCTCCCGGTTGGAATATTCATTTTCTTCCTCTGGATATCCGAGATCCCAGTCCACAATGATTCGTTCACGTTCGGCATCGCGATTGACCCGCTCGCGATTGCGTCGAAACTGTGGGTCGTGAGGTGGCAGCAGCAGCAGCCGTGCTTGAACGCGATCCTGAAATGAGTTCATGAAATCCACGTCACCAAAGATTGCTCGGATTTCCCAGTGGGGAGCAACCGGGCCTAGATAGATGATCTTGGCTTGACCTACCGGTGACTCGTCAACAGGTTCAAGGTCGGCACCAGAGCTGGCGGCGAGCGTCATTCGAGTTGATCTCCGCTGTGGCGCAAGGCCTCAGGCGGAGCCGTTCTTGTCTTTGGCGGAGCCGTCGTCGCCGGAACTCTCGTCGCTGGCTTTATTGACGGTCTTGGAAGAGTCGCCCGAGGAAGACGACTCGCCTTCCTCGGCAGAATCAGCCAAGCCGTCTTTGAACTCGCGTTGAGCTTGTCCCAGCGAACGCGCCAGCTTAGGAAGCTTCGCTCCACCGAATACCAGCAAAACGAGTATCAGAATGATGATTAGTTCAGGTGTACCTATGGAGGGCATCGCTGAGCAGTCTAGCGCATTCTGGACGCAACCGCATACGCGACTTGGCGCACCCTTACCTATTCGCTGATTCGCTCAGCCTCTAAGTGGTCTGCGTCCGCTCAATTACACGCTCGCTCAATTACACGCTCGGCCTCTAAGCAGTCCGAGCACTCTGAAGTTCAGAAGCTAGTGGGCAGAGGCAAGCCGGTTCTGCGTGCTGGCAGTTCTGTGTTAGCAGTTCTGCGTGCTGGCAGTTCAGGCGCTGGCTACGGCTCGGCGTTGAATAGCCCGGGCTCGGCGAATGCGACGACGCTCCCTTTCGCTCATGCCGCCCCAGATGCCGAACTTCTCGCCGTTGCTCAAGGCGAACTCGAGACACTCCTCACGCACCACGCAGCTCTTGCACACCTCTTTGGCTTCCTTGGTGGAGGCACCACGCTCTGGATAGAAGAGATCGGGATGCACGCCTAGGCAGTTGGCTTCACGCTGCCAGGACATGTCTGCGGCTGGGAATATTCCGTTTAGCTCCATGGGGATTTCCTCCCGGTGTATTTGTGGATCATTTGTCGGGCAAAGTCCACCGGATCTGAGTCCACGCTCGGATCCGGCACCGCCCGATGCCATTGATGTAATTACACCAGTGTCATACGACAATTGCAAACTCGCAGCCGAAAAAATTCTTTAACCCCCTTCTGAGATGCGTCAGCACGCCGCGTCAGCGCGGCCAATTCAGCGCAGATAATGCGGCCAATTCAGTGCAGATAATAGAGAAGGCGTGAAGTGCCGATGAGGTCAGTTAGGGTCAGCTGATGGCTCCGCACGAGTCGCTGCACGAACTTCAGTGCCTTGAGTTGCAGGCTCAACCCGAGCCGGTGCGGTTCGCTTATTCACGCTGGGACGGCAACCAGGCAGGATTCGATCTTGATGCCGAGCACATTCTTGATGAACTCGCCGATGATCTGCTCTATCACGGTGCATTGTCGGGTGCCTTACGGCGGCTCATGGCCGACGGCCTGCTTGATCGGTCAGGGCGAAGCATTGAGGGACTCCACAGCATGCTCGAACGCCTCCGAGAACAGCGCCGCCAACTGCAAGAACAACTAAAGCGACTGCAAGAACAACTGCAGGAGCTAGGCAGCTTCGACTTTTCCAACGCCGAAACCGCGCAACGCTTCGCTGAGCTGAGCAAGCGTCTCGGCGACCTGAATATACACATGCAGCCAAACGCCGACCCTGCTGTGGCATCTCAGATTGCTGAAGCAGGCGAGCCCATCACCGAAGCGCAGTTACAGCAGCTTTTGGACATGCTGTCGCAGCTTGCTGAAATTGAGAGTCTCGAGCAGCTGTTTCAGGGAGCTGCCAATCCCGGTGACTTAGATGACTTAGCCACAGCCGACCGCACAGCTTTGAGCACTTTGCTCGGTGATAACGCTGTTGAAAGCCTTCAAGCTTTAGCTGAGATAAAAGGTTTGCTCGCTGAGGCTGGATTGGTCGACTCTCATCAGCAGCATCTTGAGATGACCCCTCGCCTGATCCGCAAAATCGGCCAGAGCGCATTACGCGACTTGTTCAAGCGGCTCAATCCCGACATGCTCGGCCGTCACACCATCACACGCACTGGGCTTGGCCATGAGCGAGATGCTCTCACCAAGGCCTACAGCTACGGCGATCCTTTCAACCTTCACATCGCTCAGACCATCCGCAATGCTGTCGCCCGCAACGGCGGCGGCATACCGGTGCGATTGCATCCCGACGACTTCGAGGTGCAACAAACCGAACAGCAGGTGCGCTCAGCCACGGTGATGATGGTTGATTTGTCGATGTCTATGCCGATACGCAACAATTTTTTGCCTGCGAAGAAGGTAGCGATGGCTCTGCATGCGCTGATCTCAAGCCAATATCCCAACGATTATCTGGGACTGGTTTCTTTCAGCGAAACAGCCGAAGAACTTCGTGTCGAGCAACTACCAGCGGCATCTTGGGATTATGTCTACGGCACCAACATGCACCATGGGCTGATATTGGCGCGCAACATGTTGCGGCGACAGTCCGGCAACAAGCAGATCATCATGATTACTGACGGCGAACCGACGGCGCATCTCACTGCTTCTGGCCGACCCTTCTTTAGCTATCCCCCCAGCCGCGAGACACTGGATCTCACCTTGGCTGAGGTTGCTGGCTGCACCCGTGAAGGCATCCGCATCAATACTTTCATGCTGGACGCGACCCCTTATTTGAGGGACTTCGTTGAGCAGGTCACCGCCTTGAACGGTGGGCGCGCTTTCTTCACCACCAACGAGAACCTTGGCGAATACGTGCTGGTTGATTTCGTGGAATACAAACGCAGCCTTGTCACTTCTAGCTTGTAACCCAATGGCTTGTGGCGCGCTGGTCGGTGTCGCTGGACTGTGACACGCTGTTGGGGTACTAGGTGTTAAGACAACGGGTCGGGAGGCACTAGCGGCAGGCCAGCCGCTGCCCAGCCTGCGATTCCGTCGGTCAATTCAGCTACCTGATCGAAGCCAAGTTGTTTCACGGACGCTGCCGCAAAGCTTGATGAGTATCCTTGATTGCAGACCATCACTAGTTGTTGCTGATGCGAACTTATTGCCGGATGTGAGTGTGGTGAACTTGGGTCGCAACGCCATTCCAGCACTATTAGCGGAATGTTTATTGAGCCTGGGATTATGCCGGTGCGTTCACGGTCGGGGTGTTCACGGACATCTATTACCAGAAGCGAATCGTCATCGCCTGCTCGTTCCATAAGTTCGGCAAGTTGCAATGGCGTTACCCGCTCGATATTGCTGCGGGCTGTTTCAAGTAACTCGTCCACGGTGGCTCCTTGATGCTGGGATTGATCAGACATGGAAAGTTCAGACATAGCACGCAAGGCTAAGGCTTGATCGGCGTGGCCTGTTCAGCTTTGATATTTTGCTGTGATGTTTTGGTGGCGTGCCAGCACCGGCGCAAACGGAGCCAACCACTGTGCTGCACGCACAATCACGCCAGAATAAAAGTGCGCCACTAGCCAGCCTCCGACTTTGCTGATGAAGCCCCGATGAGTCAGTCGGCTCAAATCAAGAGACTCAACACCTGCAAGGGCCCGAGATTTGAAGTCAGCTATGAACTCGGTGTCGTTTATCAGCAACCCCAGTTCTTGATTGCAGCGCAGGCTGTGACGATTGAAGTTCGATGATCCAATCAGCAGGTTGCTGTCATCAACCAGCAAGAACCTCGCATGAAAGAACTCGGGGTAAGTATGCAGCTTCACTCCGCTGCGAATCAAGCGTTGCCACAGATAGGGCTCAGCGGCTCGCAGCCAGCGATAGTTGTTTTCTTGTGCAGTAATGACGGTTCGGTTTGCTGCCGGTGAGCCTTCCAGGAGTTTGACCACAGCAATGTCAAGCGCATACGGAGATGCCAGAGTCACGCTTTTTGTGGCTTTGGTGACCAGTTCGGTGAATACGGGTTCGATTGCCTGGTTGGTGATGATGTGACCATTCACGCTGCGGCGCTCGCCTTTTTGCGTGTAAGCGAAGTCGTCGGCTAGGGCTGCGACAACATCGGGATCGTCGATTTGCACCATGAAGTCTGTCCAGGTGAAGTTGTGGTCGCTGATGTTGATGCCGCCGACATAGGCATGATCATCGATCACGTAAAGTTTCTTATGATTGCGGTTCAAACCGAACAGCATCATCGGCCCCCACGGTTGCGTGAACGTCACCGTTGCTCCGGTTTGACACAACCGCTGGAACATGGCGGCGGTTTCTGTGGCTTCGGCACGCACAGTGTGGTGGTTGGCGCGGCGGTCGCTCACGTATCGCAGCGCGAAGCGGTCGATCAACAACTGCACATCCACACCTCGAGAGATGGCTCGGGTTAGCAGGTCAGCCACGGCAAGCCCCGAGGCATCGCCGTCGAAAGTCATTACCTGTATGAGCACGCGTCTCTTCGCGTTAGCGATGCTGTTACCCAGTTCGGCTACGAACTCGCTGTTGTTGAGTAGCTTCAATATCAAGGATGCTGGACAAAGCCCTAGCGGTTAGCGGGGCGGGCAGCGATTAACGGTTAGCGATTAGCGGGCAGTGAACACACCAGCATCGAACACCACTTGATCGCCGACACGAGTCTGAAAAAGTGTTTGTTCGCCTTCGTTCCACATATGCACATCAAGCCGCTGTCCTGGTAGTACCGGCATTTTGAAGCGTCCGCTCATTGAAGCGAAGCGGGCGGGATCGCTGTCGCACAGCGTGTGTAGCAGGGCTCGACCGGTCACACCGAAAGTGCATAAACCGTGAAGGATCGGGGTTTCAAATCCGGCCATAGCCGAAAACGAGGGATCAGTATGAAGCGGGTTGTGGTCGCCGTTAAGGCGGTAGAGCAGTGCCTGATCGGTGCGGGTGTCATAGCCGGTGACTTGATCGGCGGGGCGGTCGGGCTGTTGCCAAGTATTGGACGGACCACGATCGCCGCCCCAGCCACCTTCGCCAGAAATGAACAGGCCTGCTCGACTAGTCCACATTGGCGCACCGTCATGGCTGCGGGCGTTGGTTTCTAGCACCAGTAGGGCAGCTTTGATCTTGTCGTAGATGCCAGCCACACGGGTTTGGCCTATGGCTGATCCTGCTGGTGGCAGTTCTTGATGCAGTTCGATGTGCTGATCGCCGTGCAACAGAGCGGCAAGGTTGAAATCGCCATAGTCGGGCATTGCGCCTACCCCCATTGATGCTCCCATTCCCAGCACCACCACCTGAGTCGGCAAAGCCCGCTGAGCCAAGTTTCGTGTGTTTTCGGTGGTGAACTCAAGCTCAAAGCCGGTTGGGTCAGACGCTCCAGCGCCTACACCGAGGGCGTAGAGGAGGCTGTCCTTTGAGGTCCAGTTGATCTCGGTTTCTGCTCCGACCGCACCCACAGCATCGGGGTTGATAGGCATTTCTTACTCCTAGTATTTAGCTCTTGCTCCTACTATTTAGCGTAGTTAGTAGTTGACCTAGTTGGCTTGTTTGGCTTGATAGCTGGCCTGTTTGTCTGCCGGTTCGCTGGCTAGCTGCTAACGCTAGGGCATTAGTGGCGGCACAACACGATTGGCTGCGTCGCTGTCTCTGACTACGCTTGGCTCTGAGTCTGGCTTGGCTGAGTTCAGCTAGTTCACATTCCCCAGACGGTGATGTGCTTGTCACCTGAGGACTCGTGGCGACAGAAGATCTTGTCATCCCAGGCCATATCGGGCGTGCGGTCGAATATAACCAGATGCCCTGCTTCGGCATTACAGCGATCCATATATGCGGCGGTCTGCTCAAGTCCTTCAGCAATAGTGCGCTCCAGGCCCTTGTGTCGCACTTTGCACTCCACAACGAAGCGATTCATGACAGCTTCGCTGGCTTCGTGTTTGGAAGTTTCTTGTAAAGCCACGCCCGACTTGAATGCATTTGTTTCGGTTGCTTCGGGCCACAGGATCAAAAGATCGGTGCGGCCTCTGCCTAGGCCGTATTCGCGCTCAATACGTCCCCCGCTGTTCACCACACGTTGCAGGAACGCCTGCAACAGCAACTGCGGCCCTGCTTCTTTGTAGTCGAAACGTTCAACCCAATGCTCGGAATGCTCTCTGAAGAATCGCTGGAATGCGTCAAGCAGTTTGTTTAGGTCAAGCGTGCCGTCAGCGCGGACATACCATGAGGTTTGCTGCGGGATCATCGCCTCTTCGCCGTGTACAAGCTCACGCGGGATGACTTCTCGGTAGATCGGGTTAGCGATCTCAGCGGGCCCGTCTCGGGTTAGAAGTCCTAGGTCTCGCACGTATTCAATGTCATCTGCACGCACCGTGTGAGCGGTCTCGCCGCCTGTCAGCAGAGGCTCAACCACGCGACGCACGCGGTTCTCACGGAGCCGGAACGCAAGCTGGTCCAGGTGCGTTTCACGCCGCAAGATCAACTGTTCCTGCGCTGCCATTATGGCTTCTGCGCTGATTGTGCGACTGCGGTCACGGCCAACCTTGTTGGCGAAACATGCCTCGTATGCCAAAGCGTTGACCAGCCACGGCTGGCCGCGGGTCTGCTGCCAAAGCGTTGCATGAGCTTCGGGTTTGAAGGCTTGCCCGGTCGCTTCAGTGTGTTGCATAAGCAGTTCGCTGACTTCGTTTTCGGCGAAATCTCCGAGTCGCAGCGACACAGCCTTGATGTTGAAAGCGCTGCCGCCTGTGATTATTTCTGTATCAGAGCCCGCTGCCGTTTGGATGCGATAGTCCCGCACGTCACGCACGCCGCAAAGCACTAGCGACTGCGGAAAACTGTTGGGTCGCTGCGCGTAACCGGCACGCAGTTGACGTAGCACGGATACGAGCGTGTCTCCGATCAGAGAGTCGATTTCGTCGATTAGCAGCACCAGCGGGCGTGGTGTGGCGGCTGCCCATCTGCTAAGCGTTTCTCCGAGCGCTCCATGGGGACCAGCTGTTTCGAATGCCTCAGCAATCAAGCCAGAGAGAAGGTCTTCGCCAAGGGTCAGTTCCGCCTCACGAGCTAGTTGGGCGAGGATGGCCCGCATAGCGCTCTGGACATCATTTCGCGCTGACTGGCCCACTTCGACATTCACGTATACGCAGCGGTAGTCGCCACTGTCGTTGAGTAGGTCGCGCAAAGCAAGAAGTGTTGATGTTTTGCCTGTTTGGCGAGGCGCGTGCAAAACGAAATAGCGCTTGTCCGCCACGAGCCTCAATATCTCGTCGGCATCAAGTCGCTCCATCGGCGGAAGGCAATAGTGGTCAGCAGCATCTACCGGCCCGGTCGTGTTGAAAAACTTCAAAGGCCCTCCCTGCTACTCAGTCACTACTTCTCAGCCGCTACCTCAACAAATCATACGCAAGCTCTTGGAATAGAGCCATAGAGCCGACGTTCTGTCGGTCAGAGCTGTCTAAATCTTGCTGGGTTTAGGGCTTTGATTAGATCAGGTGCCAGCGGGAGCGGCTGGGGATTGGGGTCTGACTGCTGAGCTATGAGCGCGGCCGTTAGCTGACCAAGCACTGGCGCGGTTTTGATGCCGTAGCCTCCCTGACCGGCCAGCCAGAAAAACCCAGAATGGTCGGGATCGAAACCAACCGCTGGAACATGGTCGCTGGTGAAGGTGCGCAAACCCGCCCAGGTGCTACGCACGCCGCGCACTTTCAGGGTGGTGGACTCCTCAAGTTCTTGCACTCCTAGCGCGATGTCCTCGGTTTCGGGACGGGCATCGCAAGGCTCGCTGAGGATTTCGTCAGCGGGAGATGCCAACAACAGCTCACCTTCGGGCTCGAAATAGAAGCGGTTATCTGCGTCCCATACCATCGGCCAGCTATCGATCTGCACGTCTTGAGGCGGAGGGAACATAAACACCGAACGCCGCAGAGGTTGCAGCCCTAGCGGTTTCACGCTCGCCAGTTCTGCTACCGCATCGCACCATGCCCCCGCAGCGTTGATAATCACGTCACAATCCCAATGCTGATCGCTGGCAGTCACCCGCCAACCGTTGCTAGTTCGGGTGATGCTGCTCACTTCCGACACCAAGTGCAGTTCTGCGCCTCGGGCACGAGCACCACGCATAAACCCCTGCAACAAGGCATCAACATCGATTGTCATTGCGCCAGGCTCATACATGCCGCCTGCTGCGCCTTCTGGCTTCAGCACACTCACAAGCTTGCGGCATTGTGCTGCGTCGAGTTGATGCACTTCAACGCCCAAGTCTGTGGCTTGAGCCGCTTTGTCTTCAAGAAGATGCAGTTCGCTGGGGCGGGCGATCCACAGCAAGCCTCGGGGTGTCAGCAGTTGCTGGTCTGTGAAACCGTCGGGTGGTTCAGTCAGAAACGACCGTGCAACTCCGGCTAGGACGCGCACTGTTGACGCGCCTGAAGTCTCCGTGATGAGCGCAGCTGAGCGTCCAGTGGCATGAGCCCCCGCCTGAGCTTCACGCTCGACCATCACCACCGAAGCATCTGGTGCTAGATGCCAAGCCGCTGAAGCACCAGCGATCCCAGCACCAATCACCACCACTCTCATACAGTTGCCCTACCCCGATAGGGATCAAGCCCGAGGCGAGAGCTAGCAAGTTCTACATAGCTTGGATCGGTGTCGTACCCGACAGCACGACGGCCCGAGGCGACCGCAGCCAGCAACGTTGAGCCAGATCCCATGAACGGATCCAGAACCAGATCATCGGCATACGTGTACAACTCAATCAGACGACGCGGCAACTCCACTGGGAACGGTGCGGGATGACCTACTCGACGCGCACTCTCAGGCGGAATTTCCCATAAATCCAAAGTCGAGTTCATGAAATCTTCGCGTTCGATGGTCGCCCTCCACGGCAAGCCCTGCTCTCTGCGCTTCGCAGCCGGGATTGCCCGATCAAAACGCCCTTTGCCAGCCACAATCACGCGCTCCGTCACGTCACGCAATACTGGATTAGACGGCTTACAGAACGAGCCCCAAGCACACGAGCCACTACTTCCAGCAGCTTTACGCCAGATGATCTCACCTCTCAGCAGCATTCTCAGCTCGTCTTGCAGAATGCCGATTACATCTGCGGACAGCGACCGATACGGCTTGCGTCCCAGGTTGGCGACATTAACCGCGATGCGCCCCCCTGGCTCAAGCACCCGAGCACATTCGGAGAACACAGCCGTGAGCATCTCAAGATAATCACAGTACTTTTGTGGGACTTCGCTCCCATCAGGTGCCAGCATCGCTAGCTCGTATTCCTTTCCTACAAAATACGGTGGCGAAGTCACCACTAGCGCGACACTGTTATCAGGCAGCTCATCCATCCGGCGACTGTCACCCAACAGCGGACGGGGACTGTCGAATCCGTCGGCGTACTTGACCGTGTCCTCACTAGACAACTCTGGAGCTGGAAAGCGCTCGTAGAACGCCGAGGCGTCGTGCCCCTCTCGGCGGCTAACACCAAAACTGGAGGTCTCGGTAGCCATTTCTTGAATCTAGTTCAGCAGTGAGACAACAGCAGGGAGGCACTAGCTAGCGGGATCCAGTGAAAGTTCTCAGAAAACACGGGATCGGAACTGTCTGACCTGTGTAACAGGGAGTTCGCAGCGCCGATCTCTTTGATGCGCAGGTCATCCACTCTGTGACACATGAAGCCACAATCTGGGCAACGCAACCGTCGCTGCACAGAAGACATGCTTAACTGCACATCCCTCGTACTACAAGCGCGCCAGCGACAAACGAACGCGCCAGTTGGAGTCAAGCGGTGATTTAGGTCTCGGCTTGTTGTGGGTCTCGGCGACCGAGCACGAACACGGCTGTTAGTGCCACAATGTCGAACGATCCAAGAATGATGCCAGCAACACTGTGGCCGTTGTTGATTAGCCAAGCAGACACAGCCAAGCACAGCACGGCCACTGTGAAACCTGCACCAAGTCCGATTGAAGCTCGCCGAGACTCTGCCTCGTCCATGCGATGCCGATGCCCTCTTTCCTCATCAGAAGAAGAAAGGATCCGATCTACGAGATCGGGACGGATCTCAGCATACGCGGCTAAGTCTGCCGGAGAAGGCAAAGGCCCAGCTCGAAAGGTTGATGTATAACGCTCAAGCGTGACCCGCTGCTCGGATGGTTCACCAACTGAAGCAGCAGAACCTTGCGCAGGTAGTTCGCTTTCGTTCACCCGGTCGGGTGCTCCAGCACCTGCTGACCCATAGCACGACGCAAATCTGCGCCCACTGCATCCCAATCCGCCCCAAGTGCCTCAGCATCTGTGGCGTGTCGCATAGTTGATATCCGATGCCTGCTGAGACTTCCCGTAAAATCAAAAATAAGCGCAACCCCACGGAGGTAATCCCGGATTGGCGAACGCATCGACCGGGCAACCCGACCATCCGAAGTGCAGCGAGCGGTGATGCCGAGTTCGACATTTTCGTTCATAACATCTCCTAGCCTGCCAGGTAACAGCACAGTTCACGATAGCGGGTCACAAGACGCATGTCACGCCGAGGCGTCGTGCCCCTCTCGGCGGCTAACACCAAAACTGGAGGTCTCGGTAGCCATTCCTTGAATCTAGTTCAGCAGTGAGACAACAGCAGGGAACGGCCGCTGCATGCTGCTCCCGCTGCGTGCATAAGCGTTTTTGACGTAGTTGACGTGCTATATGCGGTCAACTACGTCAAGAACGGGAAATGCTAGTCGTTGTCTTTGATGGTTAAGACGGGTTGACTGTCAGCGATTTGTGCGCCTTGGGGTTCTGATAACACGATCGTGAACGTTTCATCAGGCTCTTTGACGCGATCATTCAACGCGTAAATCAAACCAATATTGGAAGTCACACCCGGTCTGAAACTAATAGACGAAGTCCGTAACACGAAATCCTCGCCTGCTGTCGCATACCCAGAACCTGTACCAAGTATCTTAGGAGTGTACTTAACTGTCACCTGTTCACTAGCAGGCTTGTTGAGCTTGAAACGAACAAGATAAAACGGACTCCGACCCTCAACATAGATACTGTCCTGCACAGAAATCGTAACCACATCCACAAGCGGCGGCGGAGGCGGTAGCGGATCGTCATCATCAGAGATAGCAACGGTTGCTGTAGATGCAGATGAATCCAGGTCATAACCAGAGCCGGTAGCCAACGTCACAGTCACAGACCCGTCAGGCTCATCAATAGAGTCACCCGTAGTAGCGACCGTGAACGTAGTTGTGCCGCTGGTTCCGATTGTGACTGTTTGTGAGCCTGTGGTCACACCATAACTACCCCTAGAGGTGACATTCACAGACACACCCAACGATGCTGACGGCACCGGAGACGCAGCAAGCGTGAACGTTGCGTTGCTGCCCTCAGTGACCGTGCTACCAGCAGTGATACTGACCTCAGGAGTCGGTGGTGGTAGCGGGTCGTCATCATCAGACACAGTCACGGTTGCTGCTGACGCAGACGAATCCAGGTCATAGCCAGTGCCGGTAGCCAATGTGACGGTCACAGACCCGTCAGGCTCATCAGTAGAGTCACCCGATGTAGCAACAGTGAACGTAGCAGACCCGCTAGTAGGGATCGTGACTGTCTGAGAGCCTGCGGTCACACCATAATCACCACTAGAGGTAACATTCACATTGACCTGCAAAGCTGCTGACGGCACCGGAGACGCGCTAAGCGTGAACGTTGCGTTGCTGCCCTCAGTGACCGTGCTACCAGCAGTGATACTGATCTCAGGAACCGGTGGTGGCGGGTTGTCATCATCAGACACAGTCACGGATGCTGCTGATGCAGACGAAGCCAGGTCATACCCAGCGTCATCTACCAAAGTCACAGTCACAGAGCCGTCCACCTCATCAACAGTGTCACCACTAGTAGCAACCGTGAACGTAGCAGACCCGCTAGTAGGGATCGAGACTATCTGTGAGCCTGTAGTAACACCATAACTACCCGTGGCAGACACAGTCACGGTCACATCAAGATTCGCAGCCGGTGCCGGAGACGCAGCCAACGTAAACGTTGCGTTGCTGCCCTCAACCACATCACTACCAGCAGCAATACTAACCTCGGGAGTGGTTGCTGCAGGTGCGGAAACCGCAGCAAGGGCTTGCAACGCAGCAACTACCGGATCCCAGCGAACACTCCAGAACGTTCGCGCGTTTTGTTGCGCTTCGCTAACTGTCATTGAGCTGCCAGTGAACCCAGGCACAGACTCACCAAACGCCAACAGCACACGCTTCCAACGATTCACATGCGCGGCACCATTACCAGTTTCAGCTGCGTAACCTTTCACATCGTTGACCAACGAAGCGGGAACCACATAAACAGACTCGCTAGTCTCAGACTCAGTCTCAGTAGTGTCGGTTGTGTCCGTGGTGTCTGTCGTGTCGCTGTTGGTGGTGTCTGTAGGGGTTTGTGCTTCCAGAGCTGTCAACGCAACCACGACCGGATCCCAACGACTCCAACCTTTATCAGCAAAAGTTTGCGCTTCGACTGCGGTCATTGGTGTGCCCGTGAACCCAGACACGCTCTCACCAAAAGCTACGAGCACACGCCTCCAACGATTCACATGCTCACTGCCATGAAAAGCCTCAGCCGCATACGCTTTCACATCAGCCAACAGTTGCGCTGACACAGCATCACTGCTGCTGGTTTCTTGTTGTTGCACAGTATGCTTCGGATAGTTTTCACTAAACACAGAATGACGACCATTCTGATTATCTTTCACACGAACCTTGATCTTTTTAGGAGTACTATCATCAGCCGTACTCAAAGTAACCTCCACCTCAAACTGCACACACGCAGCAGTACGCCCCTCAACCGACGAACCCTCATATTTACCCCAAAAATACCCGAACACACCATACGGAAACAAACCCGGCGAATACGGCACAGCCGGAGAAGTCTCATCAACACCTTGCGTGAGAGGATCATCAGCTACCGCAGCCTTAGCGCGCGTGTCGCCAAGCTGATGCGCGGACGCGCACAACGGACCATCCCTAAACCTCAAAGAAGCAGTCTCAGTACCCGTCTCACCATCAAAACTCGCTAAATCAACCGTCACCAACGAATCCGCGAGCTTCTTCACCAAACCAGGATCATTTCCTGTCCTAATCCCGCCACTCCAAGTGCTCGTCAACAAATCAAAAACCCTATAACCACCAGAAAGGTCGCTTAAAACATTCTCTTCGAAATACGCTGCATAATCAGCATGCGTATTCGCATTAAACGGCACAGCTCTATCAGCAAACTCTGTGCTACTACCAAAAATACGTTCATTATGTAAAGCAGGATCAGTGATATCCATACCAGCAGTCACAACCCTCGGATCACCAAACACCGCCTCAGGCTTTACTTCAGGAGCGAGCTCCAGTTTCGTCACCTTAACAGAATCCACACTCTGCCAAACCGTACCCGCAGGAGCCACAAAATCACAATACGAATCCGCAACAGCAGTCTCAAACAACTTGAGTGTCGTAGCATCACCATCACCATCATCACAATCATAAGGACTAGCAGCAATCACATAAACGGGCGAAATACCATAAAAATGGAATAAATCAGTATTATCATAGTCAATCGGGCCCTCAATCGGGCTGCCATTAATGGAAAAAGACGCTATTACACTACTAGCCCCAAAATACCCAGTAGCATGTTTCGTGCCATCAGCATTCGAACCCGTCCAAACATCACTAACATTAGATAAAACGTCTCCATCCGGAGCACGTACATCTGAAGGTGCATAGTTCTCCCAAGCCGACGACCAGAACCCTACCTGTGTCGTAGATGAATAATCCTGCGATATCCGTTTACCGTTCAACCAATAAACCGGAGCCACCGTATCAGAAGGCCCCAGTTTGGCATTATCACGAGCATCCACCGCGGACGTAGAACCCACAACCCGATACGTCGACGAATGCCTACGAATAGCAGAATGACCGAAACCTGCGCGCCTTTGCACAAACCTGTTATACCAACCAATACCCGTCTCATCAGCGTTATCCTGCAGTGCCGTCACAAACAACAAGCGGAACTTCTCACCCGGCCGCAAACCATCAGGCTTCAAATCCCAAAAAAACGGCACCGTAACCGTGCCATCAGCATTAACAACCGGAGCCGAAACCGCAGCAGGCGGCGTGGACTGGGCAACTACACGCCCAGAATCAACAACCCCCAACCCAACAGCAAACAACACCGCCACCAGCAGCGCAACCACCGCACGCGACCACCCAAACCGAAACATCAGGCAGCCACCCCCCCCCCCCGCGAGTCGCAGACACGTCAAGCGACGACAAACCCACACCACCAGACAACCCAGAAACCCTCATGACTAGCTCCTAACAAATTTGGGGACAGGACTATTCATGCATCATAGTAGCAGAACCTACACAACTCCGCAACACCACCACCAGTCAGGGACCGGCAAGCCCACCTGCCAACTGCGCGTTCTACATCAGCTACAGCCCAGAACATCTAGCAGCTGACTCTCAGACCACGCCAAGCCAGATACACAAAAATTCTGATAGCCCTACAGGCTCTGACAAGGTTCTTCTGACAGGCTCTGACAAAACATGAGCGCTGACGGTGCCCCGACCGCTTGACTTCTTATTCAGACAGGCACGCCGACGGTATACAATTTGTGATCGTGCTTTGTGTCTTGGTGTTTGCCCGCAGAACCAAAGTCGGGCCATGACATCGCCGGTTGCGAGCACAGGTTCCACGGGAGTTGCAAGTGGGCATCCGCTAGCGACTGAGACGGGTATCGAAGTTTTGCGCTGCGGAGGTTCGGCTGTGGACGCAGCGCTGGCCTCGGCGTTCACGCAGTGGGTGGTTAACGCTCCACAGTGCGGCCCCGGTGGAGAACTGGTTGCCCTAGTCGCTGACACAGGCATTACTGGCAATAGCAGCAATGGCAATAGCAGTAGTGACACAGGCAGCGACGCGCAGTTAGGTCTAGGTCGTCCAGGTATCTGGGTCTACGGCGGCTGGTCACGCACGCCGTTGGCGGTTGCTGACGAGAAGCCCTCTGGTTGCGGCGGGCCGCAAGAAATCGGCGGACCGCTCAATGCGGTTGTGCCTGGATCGTTGCGGGGTGCAGAGGCGCTGTGGCGTGCCCATGGACGACTCGGCTGGACGGCGCTCTTTGATGGCGCTTTGGCCGCCGCAGCAGGCCACACAGTCACTTCACGAATGGCTGAGGTGTATGCGATGGCGGCAACCCAAGGACAACACGAAACTCTGCAACGAATTCTGGGGCAACAGACCATCCCGAAGCAAGGCGACACGATCCATCTGCCAGAACTGGCTGACACTCTCAAGTCGGTGGCAACGCACGGCGCTGATGTCTTCTATCTCGGCGAACTCGCCGATCGGTTGGTGGCCGCGGCCTCTGGCGAAGGCGCGTTGTTGAGTCACAGCGACCTAGAAGCTATGCAAGCAAGCGTTGAGACGGCACAGCGTTTCGTGTTCGAAGACATCGTCTTGTGGCTGACACCAGCTCCAAGTCAAGCATCCATCACTGCTGCCTTACTAGCCGTTGTGCCTCATGACGCTGATCCTGCTTCGCGGGAATTTGCTGAGGCGGTGGCACCGATAACCGAACAGCAACTAAGTGAGTTCTGCCGCCGGGGCACGGTGCTGCCTTCCGGGACTGCCGTGTCCACTGCGCTTGATAGCAGCGGCTTGTCAGCGACTGTGGTTCATAGTCTTGCAAGCGTGCCGTTCGGCACTGGCTGGGTGGCAGGCGACACGGGTATGACCTTCAGCAACCGTGTCGGCACTGCGCTGTCGCAGCGAGGCGACCTCCCGGGCTGCAACCCAGTTCCCGGCGGCGTGCTACCACACACGCTGAGCGCTGCTCACATCCAGCGGCGCAACAGCACGGGATGCACGGGATGGATGACTGTGGCCACTCCTGGAGGTGACCGACAAGTCCAGTGGCTAGCTCAAGCGATTCAACGATTTCGTTGCGGTGCCGACGCGGCTGCGATAGCAGCTGAACCTCGTTGGTTCGTGTGCCCCACCGCTGGCCGCTTCGGTGTGCCAGCAGGTATTGGCGAGCCGTGGTATGCCTTCGCCGAGCCAGGGATCACATGGCACGAAGACTCCGAGATAGCTGGCTATGAGGTGCGTCGCAGCGCCAACGTAGGCGGCGGCCTGCAGCTAGTAATGCATGACGGCCACAACATCAAACTAGCCAGCGACCCCCGCTCCGGCGGCACCACCCAAACTCTCAAGTAACGCTTACCCCAACACACCCCCGCCGCAAAATCACACTCGTCGACTAGCAATCTGTTTTCGAACTTCTCGCATCGCTTGGTTACGAGTATGAGTTTGATCTAACCAGGCTCTCAACTTGCGCTCATCTGCGTCAAGTAACTCATGGAACTCTGGCTCACGTTCAACCCCGAGAACTTCTATCCATTGCTCATGAAGTTCAGCCTCTGCAAGCACTGGTGCAGAATGCTCAGCGAGTTCGCGCAGGTCAATAACCACGCGGCACAGGTGGAAGGCCATTCTCTGCTGGAGCAGATGCACGCCCGTTTCGGCCATCACTGCGACCCGTTCACCTTCTTGCAGGTTCGCTGTCGGCTCGCTCCAGAGTTGTCGTAGGCAGGTAGCAGGATTCTTAAGACCGGATACTTGCACCCCCGGCAGTGGCATCCAGTCGTAGTGTCCGCGCCAGTCGTCCACATGGTGATCACGCAAGGGTGCCACGAGTTGCGTTTCGTGTAATTGTGGTCCTCGGCGCATTGAACACGCATGAGACACGATGCAGATAGGCCCTTGATCGACAACAATCAAATCTCCCTGCATGAGCATGCGATGACGAGGAACATCAGAAACACCAGTGGCTATCCATAGATCCTCTGAAGCTTCAGGAGCAGCGAGTTCAGTCACAGAATTTAGATGTCAGCGACGCGTTAGGACTCGCTCACCGTCAGGGCCAACGACAATGATCCAATCTGAACGATCCATGTCACGCCAATTCGAATTCCAGCGATCAAGCAGCTCTTCCAGCCCTAAATGTCCCTGAGCGTGCTCCAACAGATCATCGGCTTGACCGGCAATGTAGATGTCGGCTGCGTTGACTGTCAGGTGATCCACTAGCCACATGTTGAGCCAACTAGCAGGCTCGTCAATCGGTCCGACTTCTGATAGCAGATCCAAGAACGCGGCAAGACGCGCAAGGGCTCGTTGACCGTCAGACGAGATGGAGTCCCCGGCACGCCACTTACGCACAGTCGACACATTGACCTCGCAGAGTTTTGCGATTTCGGACCACATAAGCCCGCGATCCGTGGAGAGTTCTTCAAGCAGCCGCCCGGTCGAAAGCATCGCCTTCAATGTCGTCCGGTGATCTAAGTCAAGCGATCGGATTCCACGCCGACCTTCTTCTACGTCCGTTGACAGCAAGCGCACCGAGCCGGTGAGACCCCCATACGCATCAGTTAATGCAGCTATGGCTGTAGAGCCTTGCTCGTATTTGTCAAGGTTGAGCTGGCTGGACCCAGCCGAAGTCTGGACTTGAATGCTGGTCACGGTTCTCCTCTAAACAGTTCTCGGGATTTGTCAGTGATCGCACGCTGGAACAGTTCTCCCAGCGGTTCGTGTAACTCGTCTAGCACAGGACTCAGAGCGGTGGATGTGAAATCAAGCATTTTTTCGTCGGGTGCTTGGAGATATGAATCAGTATCAATCACAAAGAACGGCCCGTCCTTGGTAGGTAGCTGACGTCTGAGTGGCTGGTCACCGACAACCCCACTGCCGACCAGAGCTGCATAGCGTGCCAGTAGTCGCTTAGCTTGATTGTGCATTTCGATGACGGTCTGGGCTGACTCTGTGGTGTAGCCAGAGATCGGTTCTAGCTGGCTTATAACCCCTTCGGTGATCCATCCTGCCCATCGGGAAGTGTCCGATATCGGGTCGGGCACCCGTATTTCGTTGATGTATCGAAGTCCAATACGCTCAACTCCGACAATCGGTGCAAGCTCAGCAGCAGACTTAGCAGCCCTCAACACGATTGACTTGAAGGTATCCCAGCCGTCGTAGTGGGTGGCCTCAACAGAGACCGCTCGCCTCGTCAGGGACACCGAAGCCGTCTTGGCCTTGTCTAGGAGGCGCAGTTGCTTCTCGGGCCCTTCGTTGAGCCCCATTTCAGGATGTGGTATGAAGTTGGACACTTCAGGAATCGGAAGTAGATCAGCGAAAGCTTCCGCAAAAGACGCAAGCACTTCGTCTTCGGTCAGCTTCAGCGAAAGCGGGAACCTAACTTCACAGGCGACATAAGCCAGTGGAGCACGCGCAAAAACTTCGCGCTGGTAACTCACGTATTCACATTATCTCAACTCGTACCCAGACTTTTACCAAAACACCTACTAGGTCTTTGAATCTGAGCATGCGACCCATGGCTACTCTTGGAGGCGATCGACAAGTCCAGTGGCTAGCTCAAGCGATTCAACGATTTCGCTGCGGTGCCAACGCGGCTGCGATAGCAGCTGAACCCCGCTGGTTCGTATGCCCCACCGCCGGCCGCTTCGGTGTGCCAGCAGGTATTGGCGAGCCGTGGTATGCCTTCGCCGAGCCAGGGATCACATAGCACGAAGACACTGAAATAGCTGGCTATGAGGTGCGTCGCAGCGCCAACGTAGGCGGCGGCCTGCAGCGAGTAATGCATGACGGCCACAACATCAAACTAGCCAGCGACCCCCGCTCTGACGGCACCCCCCAAACCGTCTCTGTTTGGTAAAGTTGGCTGCCATGATGACCACTTAAGACGTTTAGACGGGAGAGTGCTATGCGGTCAGTAGGAGTCAAAGAGTTCCAGGATCGGGCTACTCAAATAATTGAGGAGGGTGAGACCTTTGTTATTGAACGTCGCGGAGTACCTCTTGACTTCTATGTACCGGTCCCGGCTGTGGACCGCCAAGCAGGGGATGAGGCTCTGAAAGAGTTAGGGGTACTGGTTGATGAAATACTTGCCTTTACCGGCCTGAGTGAGGAAGAGGTCGTGCGTGAACTACTAGAAGGCTATGCCTCGGAGGCTGAACCGGTCGGAGATGCGACTAGTTGTTGACACCAGTGTCCTTGTAGGGGAACTCCTACGAAACAGCGGACGTGAGCGTCTCAGAGATCGTTGACTTGACCTGTTCCTACCGCAACAGACTTGGAGTGAGACCACGAGGGAACTACCTCGGCGAATCACCGCTTTCTCACGGCACCGACACCTTGATGCAGCCGCTGCTGACGAATTAACTGCGAAATGCCTCAAGACAATTCGCACAATGTGGTCATCGCTCCCACAACTATCTATGCGGCTTGGGAGAACGAGGCACGGATCGCTCGCGACGCGACCCTAACGACTGGCCTGTAGTGGCTTACGCGCTGGCGCTGTCGGCCGGGATATGGACCAACGACAACGACTTTCTCGGCACAGGAGTCGCAACTTGGACAACCGAAACACTGCAACTCTGGCTCGAACGCACAGAACTCACTTAATCAGGCACCCACCTTGGTGGCTCTGGGACTAGTAGCAAGCTGGCGGAGGTTCGGTGTAACTGAAGGGGGTAAGAGGGCAAAGCTCACTGATGGTGGCTTGTTGACGGGTCTGGAGCTTTAGGTTGCACGGACCAGTTTGAAGGTCGAAAGAACCAGGCACGCAAGCTTGGCTTCGGGATTTATCGCAATGGATTCCCTCCTTCATCAGAGTGTTGTCGGGGTGGTGGGGTCTCTGGCTTGGCTGACCCTTTCTTTTTGACTGATAGCTGGGGCTCTGGCGTTGATGTTGGAGCGGCTTTGGGTCAAGTTTCTAGATTTGAGTTTCGGCTGGTGCGGGTTTGGGGGCTTGGCTTTGATTTTGTGTTTGAAGCGTGTCGGATTGTGGGCTTGGTGATCTGATGCTGGAAGTGCTGGCGGCCAGTCCTCGGCATGGGCAGGCCCGTGCCGAGGTTGATTGGTGTGTTGTGGTGGGTGCAAGGTGTGGCTGCCGTCTTCGTGTTTGTGTATTTGCCAGTTGTCGTGATGGATTCTGTGATGACAGTTCCAACACACCATGATCAAATTGTCGAGACTGGTCGCACCACCTCGCGAAAACGCGGTGATGTGATGCGCTTGACACATGTCAGGCGCAGCCCCGCAATGAAAACAGCCGCCATAGTTAGCGAGCAAAGCTTGCCATTGCGTTTCGGAGACTGTGCGACGCGATCGGGTGCGCCACAAAGCATCACCGTTGCGGCCATAAACCAGTCCAGTGAGCCGAGCGTTACAGGTCAGTTCTTCCACAACGGCAGTAGGTAGCCGTGATCCATCTGAGAGTTCATAAATCAGATCACGGCTTGTGTCATCAACACGAGCCAAAACAGTGATATCAGCCACCCAACCGCTGCTGCTGACATCACCAGACTGTGCGGCTGTTTCGCTTTCGTTGACTGTATCTGTTGCGCCGTCGTGGTCGCTGTTGGCGCTGCCGGTGACACGACCGTTGCTGAGTGGCTGATCACCACAAGCGCTGTGAGTGCGACTGGTCTGATGCTGTAATGCGTCAGCCATGCACTGCGGGAACTTACGACGCTCGCTTTCAGGAAGCTGCTTGTCCGCGTTGAACAGTCGAACAGCTGTTTGACGCAACCGGTTATGCAGACGCTGCCCAGTGATTTTGTCAAACTCACCATGCAAAGCAATCATGCCCTCTGGCGTGTCATAAAACTTCAAATAACGCCTCGCATACTGACGCGCATGCTCGCTAACACCGTTATCACCTTGCTGAGAAGCGATCCAACGATTCGCGGTACCAACAAACTGCTCGGGTCGCATCAAACTTGCTTGCTTCAGCAGCTCAGCATCACCCGCTACAGCCTCAGAACTGGTTTTGGTGATTGCGTCAACTAACCGTTGAGCGTTGGCATGAGAAACTTCACCAGATTGCACCGCCGCATTCAGTTCAGGAACTTTACGCACAATCTGAGCAACCTTGACACGATCCCGAGCATCGCGTTGCGCGAGTCCAGCAACCGATGCCAGCACTTCAGCACCATCATCACCGTGGCGCTCACGTCGAGCGATCAGCTCTGCTGCTGAGGTCTGCACAGAAGCAACCACAGCAGCCACAGACCGAGTCACCCGCAAAACTTCACGCAGGTCATCACAAGACGCAGCCCCAGCATCAATTGCAGCAAGCAGTTCGTTGGCTGCGGTTTCGGCTCGTCGAGCAACTTGAGTAATCATGAACAGCAGTATAGATAGAGGGTGTGACAAAGCACCCTTAAACACACACGATTATATTCAAAATCTCAAAACACCTCAGCAGTGGCGCTCAGAAATCTTGCCTCAGAAGGCACGCTTCAGAGGGATCGCGGTGAAGCTATGGGCTGGGTTCTGTTTGCAGTAGATAACGCTTATCAGCTAGTAGCCGCTGTCGCAGTTCAGCCATGGTGAGTCGTCCTCCTTTGATGCGGTTACAGGATGAACACAGCAACTGCAAGTTCTCATCGGCATCAATGCCACCTCGTCAAGCCACCGAGACGGCAGGCGCGAAAGCACTGGGCAGGCGAGAGCCAGTTAGGGACCCAGGGCGGTGATGGGCAGCACCGTGATGCCGTCGTCGCGTTCGTAGCCATACCCAGTGGCGGTTACCACGATCTTCTTCACTGGATCACCTCGCTCGCCAGCATCAATAGCAGCGCACGCCTTAAGCAAAGACTGTGCGGCCTCTTCGACTCGCGTCGGGCTCAACTTGACCTCCACGGCCACCCAGGCACCATCACGACGTTCGACGACTGCGTCGATCTCGTCGCCGTAGCTGGTGCGACAATGGTAGACCTCTGCCTTGCAAGCGGCTGCGTAGACACGCAGATCACGCACCATCATCGACTCAAAAAGCAAGCCAAATGTCTCAAGATCGTCCAGAAGACGGTTCGGTGTTGCACCGATTACCACAGCAGCCAGCGACGGGTCCACAAAATTGCGCTTAGGAGACTGCTGCAAAGTTGCACGCGAGCGGAGCCGAGCCGACCAGGCTGGCAGATCTTCCACCAAAAAGATCCGCTCCAAAGCATCCATATAGTCAGCGGTTGCCGCCCAACTCAACGGCGGATCGCCCGCTACATCGCGAGCCAGGGTGCTGAGCGAAGCCATCGAGGACGTGTTCCTAGCGATAGAGGTCAGCAAGCGACCGACTCTCACAGGGTTATGCCGAACACCAGAAGCGGCAGGTAGATCAATTCGGGTCATCTCGTCGAGGTAACTCTCCAGAAGTTCACTGGCGGCAGGCAGTGAGTGCCCCAGACTCCGCGGCCAACCGCCTCGACAAACCACTTCGGCGATCTCAGGAATCGTCACCTGTGGTTCGGCGACCTCGCACGCTTCCCCATTGAGCAGTGCAGCCAGAGACACTTCGGCGGTCGACTCACCGCTTTCAGCGAGCGACATCGTACGCAAGCGCACTCGGCGAACTCGACCTGCGCCCGAGTGACGGGTGATGTCGTCACTCGGACGAGCCGAGCCAGTAAGGATGAAGCAGCCAGGGCCGCGCTCATCGTCCACTACGTGCCGGGCAGCCTCCCAGATCGAAGGAACTAGCTGCCATTCGTCAATGAGGCGCGGTCTTGGACCGGTAAGGATGCGACGAGGGACGGCCTCGGCACCTGCGCGAGCTGACTCAGAGTCGGCCAGCAGTACCTGACTCTGAGCATGATGACGGCCCGTCCAAGTCTTGCCGCAACCCTTGACCCCCTCAATAAGCACGATGGGGGCGGCTTCAAGCGCTGCCGCCATGGCAACGTCGCCTACTCGGGGCATGTAGCCAACGGGAGACAACGAACCTGCCTCAACAGTCATCAGATTAGCCTAGCAATGTTAGAACTTTTAGGCAAAACATGTTAGAACTTTCAGGCGATTTATGTTAGAACTTTTGGGGTAAAAGGGTTACAACTTTCAGGGCGCGGTGCGACAGGCGAACCCGTATTCCTTTAAAGGGACAGAGGATTAGGGACTAGAAAGCGATATCAGTACTGCTGTCGGGGCGGCTCAGAGTCCCGCAACCGGGCGTACTGTCTCCGCAACCTTGACGATGGCATCTAGCTTCTCGGTTACCTCAGGGTCAATCTCGTCGGCGGGCACCAAATCAGCCAACTCGTAGAAGCTCTTCTTGTCCATGAGATTGGGCAGACCAACGCGGCTGAAGTAATCAACAAACAGTGGCTTGAGAAAATCGTCACTGACCTTTGTGTCAGCGCTCCACGGCGAACCCAGACCTAGGGTCTGCATGGCAGAGGAGACCTGCATGATCGCCTCTGCCATGTGCTGCTTGCGTTCAAGTAGGTCAAGTGGCCCATTCCCGTCTGCGGGCTGCTCTGCATAAGCCATGAGCGTCGCCTCGGTGCATAAATAATTCTCAATCTCGCGCTGTCGCCAAGTGAGGTGCATCAATTCGTCGGCATCAGAGGCACCCGTCTTCATTCGGTCGAATAGCGCTACTCCTTGCAACTCAGGGAGCGCTTCACGTAAGCCGTGGAAATGCGATCTAGCCGCAATGGGCTGATTACCCACATAATGAACAAAAGGTCTCTCCAAAGCAGCCCATGCGCGTTCATGGTTGAGCCGCCGCGCAAACGCTTGCAATATCGCCAGATCGGTCGAACCTTCCAGATACAGAATCCAGCCAGTCTGCTCAGCCTGCAAATAGTGATCGAACCCGATCTGATTGAGCGATTTCAGCACTTGGCTGACACGATCATCTATGCGGTGGGCTCGTCCCACAAATGCCACCACAGCGTCTTTACCGGCCGCTTCACTCAACACCACTTCCGAGTGGCTGGCTGCGATGATCTGGCTGCCACTTGCTGAAGCCGTCTCAGTGATCACCCGATATGTCTGACGCTGTCTCAGCGTCTCAAGATGAGCATCGGGCTCGTCAAGCAAGAGAACCGCTCCGCGATTGGCGGACAGATATGTCAACAAAAGCAACGTCTGCTGCAAGCCGCGTCCGCTGCTGGACAGATCAAGAGTGATCCCTCGCTCACGGTAGGTCATCTCAATCTCGCCGCGTTCAACAATGTGGCGCGGTCGATTCAGCGCTACCCCGAAAAGATCCGACACTCGCTCGACGAGATGCTCCCAAGCCTCAGGGTTCTCCTCAAACACTCGGTGGCACAGATTACGCAGCACTTCCGCAGTGCGGCCCTCACCCACACGCACGTTGACAGCGCCGTGTTCAAGCCTGGTCTCGGTAGCGGCCAGTCCCGACATTGGAGGCAGGTAGGCCAGAGTCACACTGGAGGCATCATCGGGAATAGGCATCCGATCAGACGTTGGGGTTGTTCCTGATCGAAGCGGTCGGCAGTAGAACGATTCCTCGTTGGCGTAATCGAACTCCAGGCCGCACTGCCATTCACCACGCTCGCCTACACCTTCAACGATGATGTCCATACGAACATTGGAAGTGCCTCGCGCTCCGTCTACGGCCGTCTGCTCGCGCACTGACAGCCCCCTCCACAAAAGCCTTGCGCTAGGAACAGGAACTGCGATCAAGTCTCGTCGCCCAACAGTCACACCTGGACGCTTTTCGGGAGCTTTCTTGCCAGCATGACGTTCGTTCCAGCGGCGCAGACCAACCTCCCACAAAGCAAGGGCTTGCATTGCGGAGGTCTTCCCAGAGTTGTTCGGACCTACGAATACGACCGGGCTTCCAAGCTCAATCTCCTCTGAAGAAAAGCGCTTGAAGTTGCGAACCGTGAGCTTTGTCAGCACTGCAAGCCATCGTAATGCCTCACCGTGCTAGTGGGCTTGGGGATGACCCTTCGGTTGATGCCCGAAGCCTCGAGTCGGCGCGCTTCTAGGGCAACCGCAGCGCCACTGAGGGGTCTTCGTCAACTGCGGCGACCGAAAGATTGCTGGGGCACGCCGCGCATCAAAGAGAAGTGGGCTTGCACGCCTCGCCAGTCATCGTTGAGCGAGTCTCTGACTAGCACGAAAGAGCAGCGGCCTGGCCGGTCGAAAGGCTCGCCGTTGGTGGCGTAACCCGTGGAAGTCCAAGTCACCATCACAGAAGCCATAAGCCGGTCAGGCGAGGTCCGGCAACGCATCTTGTCGGTAACCATCACGAAGTCGGTCATGGTCGGCCAGACATTGCGCCACTGACTGTTGACGAAATGATCAATCCCCTCCACCACATCGGTCCAAGTGCTGAAACTGTTGACATCTGGATCCATCATGGCGGCGGCGGCATCGTAACGAAGGTTGGCGACATGCCCCGAGAAACGATCCACCCATTCCTTGAGCGAGTTGTCGTCAGCTGCGGCGGTGCCAACAGCAGTGTCAGCAGCAGCGGCGGGCGCGGCGGCGGGCATATCTGCGGCAGAAGCTGCGTTCATGATGCCGAACCTGTGCCCATCATGCTCTCGCCTTCCTGCTTTAGCTCAGAGCCTACGCGATGAACATGTTGCGTCCCGCGGGTGTCTTTTATTGACGTAGAGCAGTGCCGCAGAGCAGTGACGTAGAGCAGTGGCGCAGAGCAGTGACGAGGGGCCTCGCAGGAACTCAAGAAAATATCCGCGGCGGGAACGGGAACTAGGCCAACTTTCGCAACGTCAAAGAAAGCATGAAGACAAAAGAAAACATGAAGGCAATCGCAGTGCTGCTCGTCGTCGGGCTAATGCTAAGCGGATGCGCCAGCGAACAGGACTCAGACAGTGTGCGGGTTGTCGGTGCCGAACCGCTGTCAGCTGAGAACCCATCAGACACCAGCACGCACCGATTGGAAGTCTGCGACCGGATCCCCAAGATACAGGCGCGCCAACAAGGAACGCTGGGGCGCTTTCAGAACTACGAGTCCGATGTGCGTTCGGTGGTACACGCCTACGGACTTGAACACTCTGACACCTACGGCGGACACTGGCTTGACCGCAGCCGTGGCGGTGTGATCATGGTCGGGTTCACCGACAATCCCCGACCGCATCAAGCAGCACTGCTGAAACTCTGGCCACCCAACGACGACCAATACCTAACCGAAGACGAGAAAGCGGCCATAGAACGCGACGATGCGGTTATCGAAGCGGTGCAAGTTCGCTTCAACGACGCGATGCGCGAAACAGCTCAAAGAAAGGCCAGCCAGATCACTGATGCCATGGACATCAATTTCACCGGCAGCGGTTTCGACATAGGTCGTCAGCGGATCACTCTGGATCTGGTGAACCCACCGCTAGAGGCGCTTGCAGAAATCGCCGATCAGCTTGATGATCCTTCTGCCGTCTGCGTTGATCTGAGCGTGTCGGCTGACCTCACCACGGTGCCCGAGGCCTACAGCGAGCCGTTTCTGGCGTTGCCGGGTCATGACCTTGATGATCCCTTGGTGGTGTGCGACGAATGGGAGGCGATCCCGTCAGCGCAGCTAGCTCACCTACCCGCTATCGAGGATTTTGATCATCCCGCAATTGATGCCCTGCGGGCCGAGCTAGCCGATCCCACTGGTGAGCCTTTACCCGAAGGCAGATGGGTAGCGATCCGCATCGGCAGCTATCACGCCTCGTTTGCTGCGCTGTCTGGTAATAGCTCGGGGTCGGGGTCGGGATTGGGGTCGAGCGCGGGGTTGGGATCGGGCTCGGGGTCGGGGTCGGGATTGGAGTCGAGCGCGGGGTCGGGGTCGGGCTCGGGATCGGGGTCGGGCTCGGGATCGGGGTCGGGCTCGGGATCGGGGTCGGGGTTGGGGTTGGGGTTGGGCTCAGGTTCGGGGTTGGGCTCGGGCTCGGGCTCAAGCACTGTTGCTTTCGAGCGCGAAGACTACAGTGACGAGTGGGTCCGTTCTGGAGGCGCATGGGAGAAACCCTGCGGCCCTTACGTGCCATTAATGCCCGGCCTCGGCCGAGTCGAAGTGAATCTTAATCCCGAGTCGCTACCGACACCTGACAGCACCTCAATCAGCTTGCTAGTGACTGAGCAGGCATGCGCCAGCGGACGCGAAATGGGCGACGATCTTCGAGGCCCTCAAGTTTCAGAGACTGAAGATGCCGTGCTAGTGGCTTTCGCTGTGATCTACAAACCAGGCTTCGCCACATGCCCAGACAACCCAGCAGCATCGGTCACCATTGATTTGGCCGAACCACTCGGCGAGCGCAACATCTATGACGGGCTCTTCTGGCCACCACGCCGTGTCAGGAGACCCCCGCCGAGCTGGTAACCCGATCCCGTAGTTGCTGCTGTTGCTGCGGTCGTCCTCGGAACCCGCCACGCATCAAACCACTTGCTCTGGCCTGCTGTCCAAGTCGGCGGCAGGCCAGGTCTGCGGCAGGCCATACGAACACGACTCAGTGGTGAAGGTTGCTGTAATCAGGTGCGTTGACGGGGGCGGGTTGCGGTTTGTGATGATACGACCGGGCCGGTCGGATAGCGGTCAACGGCTACCCCGGCTGTGGTGACGGAGGGCGGGTAGTGGTTTGTGGGAGGGCGGGTAGTGGTTTGTGATGATGGGTTTTCTGTTGCCTGCTGGAGGCTAGGTTTTGGTGTGATGCAGACTATTTTTGTGTGAAAAGGAGTGCTTTGTCACACCCCTAATCTATACTGCTGTTCATGGTCTTAGAAGACGCTCACCAAGCAGTCACCGCCACCCAACGGATGCTCGACGTGGTGCGTGCCGGTGGTGTAGCTACTACTGAGCTGCGTGCCGCACTGCAGCAGACACGAGTGTTGCTAGCTGCCGGGGCGGCGTTTCAGACCGCTGCTGCTGAGTTGATCGCAGCACGAGAACGTCACGGTGACGGCGGCGCTGAAGTGTTGGCCGTGTCTGCTGGGTTAACACAAAGCGAAGCCCACAGCCAGGTCAAAACCGCTCAAGTGTTGCGTAAAGTCCCTGAACTGCGAGACGCTGTGCAAACCGGTGAAGTTTCGTCAGCTAACGCTCGACGTTTGGCTGACGTGATCACCAAAACTAGTGCCGACGCTGTCGCAGGTGATGCTGAGTTATTGAAACAGGCAGCATCGCTGCGGCCCGAACAATTCGGTGTCGCCACACGACGCTGGGTTACTGCCCAGCAAGGCGACAACGGCGCATCAGAACACGCACGACAACGCGCCAAACGATATTTGAAGTTCTATGACATAGATGATGGCATGATCGCGTTGCATGGCGAGTTCGACAAGATCACCGGCACACGTATACACAACCGGATACGTCATGTGGCAGGCAAACTCTTTGCTAACGACAAGAAACATCCGAAAGAGCAGCGACGCGAGTTCCCGCAATGCATGGCCGATGCCCTAGACCACAGCACCAACACTCCCGCCACCAACACAGGTAACGAGACCAGCAACAGAACCCGAAACACTCAAAACGTCGGAACTGTTCGCAGAGTCAACGATGAGAGCAACGCCAGCAGCAGCAAAACCCGCGATGATCAGGGGTTGGCAACTGACTGCGTTGAAGACACCGACACCAGCAAACAAGCCGAACACCTCAACAAAGCAGGCAACCACCAAGATGCCAGAACCAGAAACGGTCAAAGCATCAACACTGATACCACAACAGCAACCAACAACAACAGCTTCGATAGCGAGAACGCTGCTGATGACAAGAATGCCGAGGATGCCACGAAATCAAGGCCAACCTCAAACCACGCCACCGGCGAGAACGCTGATGCAGGCGGGAATGGCGTTGATGCCCTCTCAACCACAGCACCTCAAACCATCAACGAGACCAGCACCGCTGATGGTGGCGCGGTTTGTGGTGTAAATACTGTTGAAACTGCTGACAACGATCACCGCAGCACTATTACTAATGGTGAGAACGGCGTTGATGCCCTCTCAACAACAGCAACTCAAACCATCAACGAGACCAGCACCGCTGATGGTGGCGCGGTTTGTGGTGTAAATACTGTTGAAACTGCTAACAACGATCACCGCAGCACTATTACTAATGGTGAGAACGGCGTTGATGCCCTCTCAACAACAGCAACTCAAACCATCAACGAAGCCAGCACCACAACTGGCGGCGAGGCGTGTGGTGTAGATGCTGTTGAAACTCGCCTGCTAGCACCATGCACTGAGACGCAGCAAACTGGCGGTGAGGTTTGTGATGTAAATACTGTTGAAACTCGCCTGCTAGCACTATGCACTGAGACGCAGCAAACTGGCGGTGAGGCGTGTGGTGTAGATGCTGTTGAAACTGATAACAACGATCACGGCAGCACTGTTGCTGATGGTGAGGTGCAAGGCACAGCAACTGCGGGTTGGGTGGCTGACATCACGCTGATCGCTCACGTAGACGACACAACAGGTGAGTTGATTGCTGAACTCTCAGACGGCACACGACTACCAGACGCTGTGTTAGAAGAACTGTCCTGCAACACACGCTGGACAGGACTGATATATGACCGGGTTGGTGACGCGATCTGGCGCAGCCGCTCACGACGAACAGTTTCAGAGTCTCAATGGCAAACACTGCTAACTATCTATGGCGGCTGTTTTCATTGCGGGGCACCACCGCGCATCTGTCAAGCACATCACATCATCCCGTATTCACAAGGCGGAGCCACCAGTGTGAAGAACATGGTCATGGTCTGCTGGAACTGTCACCACAACATTCACCACAACAACTGGCACATCCAAACACACGACGACAACCACCACACACTGCACCCACCAACCAGACCGAGCGCTCAATCCCGGCACGGCCCAGCCCACACAGGTGAGCACCACGAAACTCAGCGCTACAAGACTGAGCACGACAGGACAACACCAGAACCACCCGCTCACCATGGGCGCTCACCATCACGAACCGAGAACAACCCAAGCCGTGACAAAAATGTCAGTAGACCCCGAAACCGAAAGTCGGGAGTCACAGGCAGGAACCCAACCCATAGCGCCCCAAACAGCAGTCAAAAAGAAAGGAGCCCACAGGCCAGAAATCCAGCCCCAGCCACGCTCTGGTGAACACCGCGCCGAGCCGGGAGCGAACCACACGCCGTGTCACGCCGTGTTCCGACAGGACATCAAAATCGAGCACTCCAGTGAACGCAGCCCCGAGTTAGGAGAGTGACACCAAACCTGACCAAAGAGCCAGCAGTCAACAAGAAAGGAGCCCACAAACCAGAGCCAGAGACCCGCCTAGTAGCCGAACAAGAAAAATCAGACAGGCCAGAAACCCGCCTAGCAGCCCAACAGAAAAGGGCAGACAAGCCAGCGGCCCAGACCCAGCCACCCAGACCCAGCCACGCTCTGATGAACACCGCGCCGAGCCGGGAGCGAACCACACGCCGTGTCACGCCGTGTTCCGACAGGACATCAAAATCGAGCACTCCAGTGAACGCAGCCCCGAGTTAGGAGAGTGACACCAAACCTGACCAAAGAGCCAGCAGTCAACAAGAAAGGAGCAAAAAGTCAGAGCCAGAGACTCACAGCGACCAGAGTGGATGCCGGACTCTGGGCAGCCAACAACCTGGGCAGCCAACACAAAGAAACAACCAAGCCAGAAACCGAGATCCAGCCCCAGCAACACTCGGTGAACACTTCCCCGAGACGGTGCAACGCGTGACGTGGATCTGGTGCGGGTTCTGGCAGTCAGCAACGCTCTGGACAACGCTGATATCGGTTATGTCTCAGAGCGGCGGCATAGGTGCATCTGTCAGCTGGCAGTCAGCAACGCTCTGGACAACGCTGATACCCGTTTGCTCGGGTGGGAGGCCACACCAAAGATCTCGGCAATCCAAAAGCTAAGCCGCTATTAAGCGACGGCACTAGGGATCCAGCGAGACAGACGGAACACGCGACAGGGCAGCGCTGTTCAGTAGCCCAGCACGCGCAAACATAGAACTCAGCAAAGCGAACCTGCTAGCTGTAGTAGGCGGGGTGCCACTGACTCTGACGCATCAGCACATGAAAGCCTCAGCGAAACGAACCTGCTACTCCAGTTGACACGACAGAGCAGCGCTGTTCAGTAGCTCAGCACGCGCAAACATAGAACTCAGCAAAGCGAACCTGCTACCTGTAGTAGGCGGGGTGCCACTGACTCTGACGCATCAGCACATGAAAGCCTCAGCGAAACGAACCTGCTACTCCAGTTGACACGACAGGGCAGTACTGTCAACAGGGCAGTGCTGTTCAGTAGCCCAATACTGCGCCGCCGTCGACGCGCACCACTGAGCCTGTGACGAAGCTGGCCTTTGAACTGCACAGAAACGCAACCACGTCAGCTAGTTCTTGGGCTTGACCGAAACGGCCCATAGGTGTGGCTTCAAGATGACGCTGCCGAACCGACTCAATCGGCACACCCTCGGCTTCGGCGATAGCTGCTTGGGCGCGCAGCAACGCAGGCGTGTTGAACTGACCTGGCACTACCACATTGACGAGCACTTCAGGTGCCAACTCCACGGCCAGTGAACGAGCCGCAGCTACCACGCCGCTACGAAAAACCCCCGAAAGGGCAAGTTCCGGCGATGTTTCCAGCACTGATCTGGCGGTGATGTAAACCAAACGTCCGTCACCGCTAGCTCGCAGATGCGTCGTAGCAGCTCGCGATACGGCGAGAGCAGGTTTGAGCATCCGCTGATATGCAGCTGCTTCGTCTTCGGCTGACACTTCGGTCATGCCGCCAGGGGTGCCGCCAGGCGTGTTGACTACGCAAATGTCGAGACCGCCAAGACTTGCAGCAGCTTCGTTCACCATTCGGGCAGGTTCTCCAGTGATGGTTAGATCACCAGGCATCGCTGTTGCTTGCGGTAATGAACTCGCGATTTCGCCAGCGCGATCTGCATTGCGGCCTGATACAGCCACTCGTGCGCCTTCAGCAGCCAGCACCTGCGCTACAGCTAGTCCCAGTCCAGAAGTAGAACCGAATACCAATGCTCGACGGCCAGCCAATCCCAAGTCCATAAAGCCAAACTAGCCGTTGTCACCCCAAGCTAGCCCCAGACTAAGTAGCCCGAGTTAGCCGCCGCCGACACAACGTGAGATCAGGCAAGACAAGCCGCAGCAAGATAGGCGACAGTGTGATAAGCGGCAGCGTGGACGGCACTCACGCTCAGCGCGTTGCGGCGGTATCCGCCAGCAAGAGACGACAGCGTGACAGGCACCAGCGTGAGAATGCTGTTGTAGTGTCAGCGCAGTCCTGTATACAAAGTCACCTTAGAATTTTCGCGAAAGAATTTCACGCTAAAGATTCTTCAGACCCAAATAGGAGCAGCAGCTAATGCACACAATCAATGTCGAAACCCTCACTCTCGCTGGGGCGAAACTCGCCGCGGATGCAGCACTAGACACCGCAGCTGCCGAAGGCCTAGCCGTGTGCATAGCTGTGGTCAACGCCACCGGCAACCTGGTTCTGGTTCAGCGCATGGACAATGTGGTGGAAATAGCGTTGGACAACTCCATCGCCAAAGCCCAAGCCGCGCTGATGTTCAAGCGTGACACTGGTGCGTTGTCAGATTATTTCCAAACCGACAAGTCGCTGGGGCCACCCATGACAGCCCGCCATCACATACTGGCGGTGGAAGGCGGCGAACCACTCGTCACATCAAGCGGTGTCATCGTCGGAGGGCTTGGCATATCAGGTGCCAAACACGCCGAAGATGTGGTGTGTTCACAAGCCGCAGCCGCGGCCTTCAAAGCCGCTGCCTGAAACATCACAGCACAGATCCCCTAATCGGGCTGACAGGCAGGCGCGTTGCTTCGGTGGCTGGCGAGACGCATCATTGCTGCGGCGCTGGTGGTGTTCATCGTCACCTCGCTGGTGTTCATAGTGACGCATGTCTTTACCGACCCGGCCACCGTGTCACTGCCTTTGGAGGCCAGCGAAGAGCAGCGTGATCAGCGTCGTGTCGCGCTCGGTCTAAACCGGCCGATAGGCGTTCAATACTGGGATTTTGTGTCAGGCATGGTGGTCGGCGACTTCGGAGAGTCGTTCTGGCAAAGCCAGCCTGCATCCAAGCTGGTGTTTGAACGCGTGCCAGCAACTCTGAGACTGGTGGCGGGTGCCGCTGTGGTGACAGTGCTCTTAGCTGCACCTCTTGGAATGCTGGCAGCCTGGTTCCAGCGTCGCTTTGCTGATCATGCAGTAATGGGTTTCTCGATGGCTGCGATCAGCGCTCCGCCGTTTTGGATCGGCTATCTGTTGATCATTATTTTTGCCGTGCAGCTCGGCTGGGTGCCGACTTTCGGCTCGGACGGATGGCGGTCGCTGATCTTGCCCTCGTTCGCGGTGGGTCTCGCCAGCGCTGGCCGGCTCACTCAAATGACTCGACGCGGCATCGTCGAAGAACTACGCAAACCCTATGCAGTAACAGCTATGTCGAGAGGCTTCTCGCGCTCATACACGATCGTTCATCACACATTCCGCAACATCGCTTCGAGCTTCGTGACCATGACCGGCTGGGAACTGACCCGAATGTTCACCGGCTACACGGTGGTCATTGAGGTGGTGTTTGCTTGGCCTGGAGTGGGTCGTCTAGCGGTACACGCCATCGAGAACCGCGATCTGATTCTGGTGCAGGCTGCGGTGGTGGTTCTAGCCACGATGGTGGTGGTCACCAACCTGCTGGTAGACGTGGCCCGTCGCATGATTGACCCTCGGGTGGAGCTGCTATGACCACCACACACGACACTCAGTCATCGCGGGCACCAGAACCAATCAAAGAACCAAGCAAGGAACCAACGAGTGCTCTGGCTGACCTGCTGTCACATCTGCGCAAGTCCCCAGCAGGCATCGCTGGGATCACGATCTGTTCACTGTTCGCGTTGGCGGCCATCATCGGCCCTTGGTTGCCGTTCCTGCCGGATCCTTCACAGCAAAGCCTGCCCGACAAACTGACCCCACCGGTGGGCTGGGGCGGCACTTGGGCACACCCGCTCGGCACCGACCAACTCGGCCGGGATATCGCAGCCCGGTTAATAGACGGTGCGCGAATCTCGCTTCTGGTGAGCATCGCCGCGGTAATAATCGCAGCAATCCTCGGCACCGCTCTCGGTCTTGTTGCTGGCTACATCGGCGGACGGCTAGACACGCTGATCATTTCGGCTGCCGATGTGCAAATGGCTTTCCCGGGAGTTTTAGCGGGTTTGATCCTTGTGGCAGCGTTCGGACCCAGCGTCTGGCTGGTGATAATCGTGATCGCTATCTCTAGCTGGATGGTGTTCACCAGAGTCGGGCGCAGTCTGGTGTTTACTCTAAAAACATCGCTTTTTGTGGAAGCTTCTGAGCTAGCTGGCGCGTCATCTAGAAGAGTTATGTGGCGTCATCTTCTGCCGAATCTGTTTAGCTCACTAATCACCTTGAGCGTGTTAGAACTGGCAGCAGCCATCCTGGCAGAATCAGCTTTTGCTTTCTTGGGTTTCGGCGTGCAACCACCACGCTCTTCGTGGGGACTAATGATCCAACAGGGCCGCAACTACATCACTAACGGCTGGTGGATCGTTACTTTCGCAGGTTTGGCTATCTCTTTAGTAGTGCTAGGAGTGAACTTGCTGTCGCAGTGGCTGCAGTCATTCAACGACGTGGCCGAACGCGAGCAGATCATCTTGGAAAGGCCTGGCTCGTGAACAACCCCGCAGCAAGCCAGCCCAGCCTCAGCCAGGCCACCACGGGGCAGCGCTTGCTTGAAGTGAAAGACCTGACAGTGGGATTCCCGACGCGTGACGGTGTGGTCTTGGCAACCGACGGGCTGACTCTCAATGTCGGTTCGCATGAACGTCTCGGGGTGGTCGGCGAGTCTGGTTCGGGTAAAAGCGTTATGGGTCTCGCCATTTTGGGGATGGTGCTCCCGCCGGGGCGGATCATCAGCGGTTCGGTCAGATGGCGCGGCGAGGACATGCTCGACAAGTCGGTGGCTAGCCGGGTCAGAGGTCGCGAGATCGCCATGATCTTCCAAGACCCGATGGTTTCACTTAACCCGCTCAAAACAGTGGGCGCACAAATGCGTGAACTGTTACGCCGTCGCGCTGGACTAGAAGGTTCAGCCATCAAGCGACGCAGCATTGAGCTACTCGACATGGTGGGCATCGCCAACCCGAAAGACCGTCTGAAGTCTTACGCATTCGAACTATCGGGGGGTATGCGTCAGCGGGTGATGATCGCTACCGCGTTGGCCTGCGAACCGCTTCTGCTGATCGCAGATGAGCCCACCACAGGTCTTGATGTCACAATCCAAGACCAGGTTCTGGCGTTGCTGCATGACCTGTCCACCGAACTAGGAGTTTCGGTGCTGATGATCACCCATGACCTAGGGGTGGTGGCACAGTTCTGTGATCGGGTGCAAGTGATGTATGCAGGGCGGATTGTGGAACGAGCACCGATAGCTGAGATGTTCGCTGATCCGCAGCATCCTTATTCGATGGGTCTGCTGCAATCGGTGCCGAGAGTTGACCTTCATCGCAGCGAACTGGCTGCGATCCCTGGGGAGCCACTTGACCGTGCCGACTTCCCGTCGGGTTGCGCGTTTGAGCCGCGTTGCGGTGAAGCTCGCGAGAGCTGCTGTGAAGCACCGCCCGCGTTAGTGCAGTTCGCTGACCGGCGCTGGGTGGCCTGCTACAACCGTGAGCAAGTCCTCACAAGCAGCTACAACATGAGCGACACCTCATGAGCGACACCTCATGACCGAAACGCAGATGCCTCTGGTGGAGAGCCGCAACATCAGCGTGCATTACAGCCGCTGGGTCGGTAGCCGCAGACGCACCGTCTACGCCCTTGACGACTTCAGCATCAAAGTGCATCCCGGAGAGACAGTAGGCCTAGTGGGCGAATCCGGCTGCGGCAAGTCCACCGCAGGCAGAGCCTTACTAGTGGCGGTTCGCCCGGTCAAAGGTCAGGTGCTATTCGCTGGCAAAGAAACAACTCATCTAAGCCGTAGAGGCTGGCGAGCCATGCGCAAGCACGTTCAGATGATCTTTCAAGATCCTTATTCGGCGCTCAACCCGAAACTCAAAGTAGGTACCAGCATTGCTGAACCTTTTTTGGTGCATACCCACAAACGTGGCGCTGAACTCGAAGCGGCAGTGGCTGAACTACTCGAAACGGTAGGAATGCCAGCCAGCGCCGCCAACAAATATCCCCACGCTTTTTCGGGCGGTCAACGTCAGCGCATCGTGATTGCCCGTGCTTTGGCTTTGCATCCCGGCTTTGTGGTGGCTGACGAAGCCACTGCTGCGCTTGACGTTTCGATTCAGGCTCAGATCGTCAACTTGCTGGTGGAACTCAAAGACACTGTCGGTTTGGCTTATCTGTTCATTTCGCACAACCTAGCTGTGGTGCGTCATGTATCGGATCGGGTGGCGATCATGTATGCCGGGCATCTGATGGAGCTGGGAAGCAACTCCGATATCTATGACAACCCGATCCATCCCTACTCGCAGGCTCTGCTGTCAGCGGTGCCGGTGCCAGACCCCACCAAGCGAAACGAGCACAAACCTCTCACCGGTGACCTGCCGAGCCCTATGGATCCACCCCCAGGCTGTCGGTTTCATAGCCGCTGCCCGCTAGCCCAGGACCAGTGCCGTACAGAGCGCCCACCGTTAACGCAACGCTCAGAGGGTCACTACGTGGCCTGCTGGGTTAATTGAGAAACTCCTCTCGAAGTTAATTGAGGTGAATTGAGCGACACGTTGACCCGTGGCAGCACTAGCGCCGACGCTGCCACAAACGACAACATCGCAGTTACAGCGGTGGGGGCAGTCAGGACATGAACAACGACACGGGCAGATCTGGGACTCGCTGGGCGGCTTTTGGCTACCTGTTCATGCTGTATTTTCTTTTGGGCGGCACCGAGACGCTGATGTCTCCTCTGTTCCCGTTGGCTCAACCCGATCTTGAGCTGACCGAAAGCAACCTGGCCGCAATGCTGGCTTCGGTATCGGCAGGCACCGCCATATTCAACATTCTCGGCGGTATTAGCAGTCGCCGGTTAAGCGAACGAGCGCTGATTCGATCTGCGGCTATAACGCTGGCTGCGGCACTGTTGTTGTCGGCGCTAGCTCAGAGCTTCTGGATGCTGCTTGTCGGTCAGACCCTGCTAGGTGTGGCTTTCGGGATTTTCTTCCCGCCAGCCCTTGCCGGGGTGGCTCGACTTTATAAAGGTGCCGAAGGTAGAGCCATTGCAGCCTGGGGTCAGGCTTACTCGTTCGGCTTAACCGCTGCTGCGTTGAGTGTCTTTGCTGGCGAAGGCTGGCGTTGGGTGTTTGTGGGTTGTGCGGTTCCGGCGGTTCTGGCTATTGCGTATGTGCCTCGCTGGCCCGAGGCCGAACGGGCTGTGACGCAACTGCCATGGACATCTCAGCTTGTGGCATACGCCCGCAATCAGACTTATCGGCTAGCTGGTTACGCCAGCTTTGGCGGAGTATCGCTGCACTTTGTGGTGATCGGTTTCTCGCCTGTCTACTTTGAGGGTCGAGGAGTGGATCTACGCCTAGTGGGCGTGTTGCTGGCGACGGGACGGTTCTTGTCGGCACCAGTGAAGCTGGCAGGTGGTGCTGCTTATGACCGCAAAGGCGGCCCTTGGACGGCACGATTGATGATGGCCATCACCGCTGCTGCGGGATTGCCGATGCTGCTAGCTCCGGCAGATGTAGGTGTGTGGCTGCTGGTGCCTTTCGTGGGCGTAGCGGTATCAGTGATGCCAGTAGCGAATGCCATGCTGGTGGCTGCGCTGCCGCCACAGTCAGGGTTCGGGATCGGCACTTTCCGTGCGGCTCTACTCGCAACCGCCGCTTTGCTGTCGGCTCTGGTCAGCGTGCTGCTGGGGTTGGGGGTGCCTCTTTCGGCACTGCTGCTGGCTGCGCTAGGAACTCCTGTGGTAGTGGCCAGCGCCATGCACCGCGCCACCACCTAGATGAACAGAGAGCTTGCCTATGACCGCCCGAACTGAGCCGCTCCACTATGGCGGTTTGGTCGGGGCTGCGCCTTTGACCATCATTGACATGATGACCGATAGTGAGAGACGGGCCGCCCAGACGCAGGGCTGTAGAGCGAGACAGCCCCGGCGATTAGCCGGGGCCGTTAGTCCGAGGCTGCTCACCTCGGGGGGGTGCATAAATATTATCAGCACCGAAGGCATCGAGCTTCACGCGCCTCACGGCTGGCTCCCATGACACCAACCGCATCCAACTGATCTAAAGTTGTATTTGCATCCGCTGTGTTGAGTACTTATAATCGGACGTGCTTGACGGTGCGGCTAGTAGGCGCAAGCCGAATGCAGCCGATATACTGCTTGCACGGGACCCCGGAACGCACGTGGTCCCTTTTCTTTTGGGCTGGATGCCCGAAGCACACTCCAGCGGCAGCTTATTTGACTTTGTCGATTACTCGGAAAGCGTAGTCGCGTTGTTCGTCGCCGATAGTGGCCCGCACTCGGTAGCCGCCGGGTTTAGGGAACTGTAAAAGTCCGGTCACTACCAGCGGTGAACGGCTGTCGCTTCCAGGGACTTTGCCCGGCGGACGGCCAACTTCGATATTGGCCGAGGCTTCCATCAGCTTGTGATGACCGTCTTCGTCTTCAACGCTGATCACCATTTCGTGACGTTGATTGTGCTCCGCCCACGACAGCAGCACAGAAACCGCTATCGAAAAATGCTGTGGCTGTGGCTTTGCGCCTTCTTTATATGACCTGGTAACCGTGTCCCAGCCCACGCCCATCAAATACAGCAGCCCGTTTTGGACTTCGGCGTGATTGGCCAGAGTGAGTATCTCGATCTGCGGCACCCGCGACAGTCTAGGAGAGCCAGCGAACAGGCAAACGTCGACAATCGTCGGCAATCGGTGGTGTTGCTGTCAGTGGTGGCGGTAACGGTGCGGGTAGTGGTGACAGCGGCGGTGTCAGGCAGTGGTGACAGCGGCGGTGTCAGAGTTGAGGCCTAACTGCTCAGCTAGACCAATGCGTTGCAGCTTGCCGGTTGCGCCTTTAGGTAGCTCATCTAGCACCAAAATTCGCCTCGGGACTTTAAAACCCGCCAGCGACTGCGCCGCAAAGCTCCGCAACTCACGCTCGGTGGGAGGGTCAGATGGATTGACGGGCACCACCGCAGCCGCAACTTCTTCACCCAGTTTGGGATGCGCCATAGCGAAGGTCACTGCTTGTGCCACTTTGGGATGCTCTAGCAGCGACTCGTCTACTTCCAACGGCGAAATCTTCTCGCCGCCGCGGTTGATCTGCTCTTTGAAACGTCCAGTCAAAAACAGGTAGCCGTCAGCATCAAGATAACCCTCATCACCGGTACGGAACCATCCGTCAGTGAAAGCCGCCAGATTGGCTTCGGGATTGTTTTCGTAGCCGTCGATCACCGCCGGGCCTTTGATCGAGACCTCGCCGCGCTCACCAGTAGGCAGTCGTCGGTTTTGTGGATCAAGGATCGCTAAATCCACTCCAGTAGGAATCCCAACTGAGCGAGGTTTGGCAATCGCAGGCGGCAACGGATTAGCGCACATCTGATGGGTTGCTTCGGTCATGCCGTATGCCTCCACCACTGGAGCATCAAAAAGCTCGACGAGTTCGGTCAGCACAGATGACGGCAAAGATGCCGATGATGACCGAACGAAACGCAGCCCCGCAGCCCGAGCTTTGTCACGGTGACGGTCGGCGCGTGACAGCACCATCTGATGCATGGTCGGCACAGCCGTGTAATAACTGGGTTTCAGCTCTTGGAGCTGAGCGAAGAACCTGAAAGCGTCGAATCCTTCGGTGCAGGCAACTGCAGCACCCGCTGACAAAGGTGCCAGCAGTCCCGCTAGCAGACCGTGAATGTGAAACAGCGGCATGACTTGCAACGAACGGTCTTGGGGGCTCAACGCCAGCGACTCAGCGATACTCGCGGCGGAGCAAGCCAGGTTACGTTGACGCAGCGGCACGATCTTGGGACGCGAAGTAGTGCCCGAAGTGTGCAACACCAAACCCACATCGTTGGGGGTTGGCAGTTCAAGATCATCGCTGCTATCCCTTTGTCTGTTCAGCGCTGGCTGAAAGTTGAGCGATCCTGTGCCAGCGGCTACCGAGCCTTCCACGGTCACAACCAGCACATCACTGGCTATATCCTGCGCTGCTTCGCGGACTTCGGCCCCTGACTTATCAGAGGTAGTGATCAGAGCCTTGACTGCGAGGTCTTCAAGGTAAAAGCGCAGTTCTGCGGCTCGATATCGAGGATTGAGCGGTGCTGTGCAGCCAGTGCAGGCCGCCGCCAGAAAAGCGACCGCCATTTCGGGACCGTTGGGCATAACGATGGCGACACGATCAACAGCAGACAAACCCAAGGCTCGCAGTTGTTGTGAGAGCCTGTCCACTTCGCTTCGTAGTTCACGGTATGTGAGCACCTCGCCGTCAGGAGTTAACAATGCCGCTGCGTCATCAGTGCCAGCGTTGAGTGCCTCACGAAGCGTCTGAGGTACGGCAGTCTGCGATGCGGCGGAGGCGGGGTTGGCAGCAGCTGGCTCGGCGGAGGGCTGCGATGCCATCACTGTCGGGCTTCCAAACGGCTGTTAACCAATGCAGCCAAGCTGTATACAGCACCGATCGACGGGGTGGGCACATTAGTTAGTTTGCCTAGTTCCACGAACACGCCTACCAGAGGATCAAGCTCCAGTGGGCGGCCAGCTTCCATGTCTTGAAGCATCGAGGTTTTGTGCTGCCCAACAGCTTCAGCCCCAGAGATGCGCTTGTCAACGCTGATACGAATATTCACACCAAGCGCTTCAGCGATCTGAGAGGCTTCGGTCATCATGCGCGCCGCTAGATCACGCGTAGCCGGGTTGCCGCAGATTTCGGCGAGAGTGGCACCGGTCAAAGCGCTGATCGGATTGAACGCCAGGTTGCCCCAGGCTTTCACCCACAGATGCGCGCGTATGTCGGTCAGCACCCGCGACTTGAAACCCGCTGAAACCAAAACTTCTGCCAGGATTTTGGCTCGTTGCGATTTGGTGCCGTCTAATTCACCTACCGGAAAGCGGTCACCGTCAATGTGGCTAATCACACCTGGCGCAGTTTTCTCAGCAGCCGGGTAAGAAATACAGGCCACAATCCGCTCCGCGGGCACTGCTTTGGTGATGATCCCCTCGGGGTCAAGCGAACAGAGCCGATGCCCGTCGTGAGGGCCGCCATGACGCTGAAAATACCACCAGCCAATGCCATTCTGCAGTGGCACCACAGTCGTGTTTTGATCGCAAAGTTTCTCTAATTGATCGGCTACTGCTGCTATCTGATGAGCCTTAAGAGCCAGCAAGACAGTGTCGTGAGCACCCACAGCAGCAAAATCGTCGGTGGCAGTGACAGCAGTGGCCGTAGTAATAGTGCCATCAATCTCAATCAGCCTCAGACCGTGATCTTGAATAGCCTGAAGATGCTCACCCCGAGCGATCACGCTCACGTTTTGCCCGGTGTTAGCTAAGCGCGCCGCCAGCAGTCCCCCTATCGCACCAGCACCGACTACGCAGATTTTCATGATGAAATCTTCATGAAGCAAACCGGTCAGAAAGCACCGCCACCGGCGAGAGAGCACGCCAGTTGATGCGCTGATTATGCCCTCTCAGGTTGTGTCCCCTCAACAGTGGCAATTCTTGTCTGATTTATATGGATGTTCGACTAGTGAGGTGCTCTGCACTTAGCTCAGCGTCATGTCCTCCACACGAGCTGTGTCGTCATAGCGTGGTATCCAGCTGAGGTCGTTGGTGCCTCCGTTGACGCTCAGATAGGTGAGCACCGGCAAGATCGCAACATTATCGCAGGTGTATTCCATGATCTCGTGATACATGTCTTCACGATCCCGCGGGTTAAGTTCGCCCGCTGCTTCAGCCAGCATCTCTTCGAGAGTGTCATCCAGATACGACGACAAGATGGTGTTGCCGATATATGAGCCGAGGCGCGAACCATCCTGTAGCTCATTGGACGAAGACGACAAGAAAATATCACCGCGTGTGGGTCCCGACTGTCCAGGATCTGGATCGGGATAAGTCAGGAACTCTTGATCCAGCCAAACTTCCCAGGGCATCAACTCAAAGTCAATGTTGAGACCTGCTGCCATCATGTCAGAAGCGATCGCCTCTGAGAGTTCATCGAACTTGGTCCAGCGGGTGCCATTAGCCCAGAAGGTGATCGCCTCGCCCTGATAATCGGAACCAGCAACTATTTGTTGAGCCATTTCGAGGTTATACGGCCGGTCAGTAATCTCGGGATTGTGACCGAACACTCCCGAACCGAAAATATGACAATTGGGCCGACTTGCTTGACCTTCATAAATGAACTGGATGTAATCATCGACATTCAAAGCATGTGCAATAGCTACTTTCAGTTCGGGATAATCAGCCAGCGGACCTTCATAGTTCTTCATGCGTAAATATGGATATTCAATGCCTTCATCGCGTACGAACAGCTTGGGAACGTCATTCACCGAGTCGGACGACAACCCCATGGCAAGATGCACATCGCCAGCCTGCAAAGCCGCAACTCGTGACTGCTCATCTGGCAAGAAGACGAACTCGACTTCGTCAATCTGCGGCGGCGAACCCCAGTAATCAAGATTGCGGGTAAGGGTAAGGGAGTCACCCGCGATCCATTCCACGAACCGGTACGGACCGGTGCCGTCAGCATCGTTGGAAAGCCCAGCAAAAGTGGCATTTTCGGGCACTATTTGCACCATGTAAAGCCGTGCGGGCAGCACTGGATCAGGCCGAGCCGTGTTGATCTGCACCGTGTAATCATCGATTATGTCCACACCGGTGATGGTCTCAACTTGCTCTAGCAAGTCGGAATTCAGCTCTGTGTCAAACAGTATCCGTTCAAAGGAATGTTTGACCGAAGCCGCGTTGAACGGCGCGCCGCTATGGAAGGTGATACCTCGACGCAGTTTTAGTTCCCAGGTGGTGTCGTCTAGGCGCACCGGCAGCGATGCAGCTAGACGAGGCACAAAGATCGCCGGGTTGACAAGGTCACGTTCAACAAGACGCTCATAAACGTTCTCCATGGTGCGGCGCATGGCACCGTCTTGGAAGTGAGGGTCAAGCTTATTGGGCTGATCAGCTGCAGCAATCGTGATTGATACGGGAGCCTCGGCGGCAGCGGCAGCCTCAGCAACAGCTTGAGCGGCAGCTTCAGCAGCTTCGGATGCGGCAGCTTCAGCAGCAGCTTCGGCCTCTTGGGCAGCCGCGAGTTGTTCCTCTAATGCAGCGATGGCATCTTCGTCCATTGAGTCGGTGCTAGCCATAGCTTCTTCGAGGGCTGCTTGGGCGGCGGCTGCCTCACGCTCGGCCTCAGCAACTTCAGCGGCGGCATCTTCGGCTCGTTGTTGTGCTGCGGCAGCATCGGCCTGAGCGGCAGCAAGATTGTCAGCCAGTTGCTCAGCGTTCTCGCTAGCCGCATCGTCGTCATCATCGCCACAAGCTGACGCAAGCAGCGTCAAGGCGAACAACGCAGCTAGGAGCTTTGCAGCGAATGGGATCTTCTTTGACATCTGGATATGACCCCCGTGGATCCGTAGACAACAGCACCGCAGCTTGGACGGGCCGCGAACGTGACGACAAAGCTAGAGCGCTGCAAGCCCCTACTGCAAATTCTTGTATACCAAAATGCCGGGGGTGAGACTTACGCGGTGAGACCCACGCGGTGAGACTGCAAGTGAAACGTATAAGAGCAGCAGACTCACCAGTCGTTCCTCAAACACTTACCTGACAAGCAGTTCACTGCTGGCAACATAGGTAGCATGAGCAACACTGCCGCGCGGCCACAATCGGGCATAGAGAAAGTGATTGGCTGATGCCTGCTGTTGGCTGATGCCTGTCGTTGGTAATTGGTATTGGCTGCCCATGTGCCCCGCCACAATTAAGCCCAGGGAGAACGAGGCGCCGGGAGGTAGTTAGCTCATGGTGAGTTTCGCTAGACATCAGCCAGGGTTTGCGAGTCTGGTAACGGCATCGCTGCTGGTGACTGTGGCCGCCAACCTCAGCCCAACTCTGGTTAGTGCTCTGGCGGTGCAGATCTCTGATGATCTAAGCATCGGCGAGACCCGTATCGGCATGACGGTAAGCGCTTTCTTTTTTGTGGGAGCTTTGACATCTGCTTGGTCGGGGAGAATGGTCGAAAGCATCGGCCCGGCTGCGGGTCTGCGCCTGGCAACTGCGATGGCCTGCGCGGGACTGCTGGCCGTTGCCGTGTTGGGGAGGTCATGGCTGACACTTCTGGCTTTGGTGGGTTTGGCTGGTTTAGCTAACGCATGGGGACAGCCTGCAGCCAATCTTTATGTCGCTCGGGGTGTATCTATATGGCGACAAGGGCTAGCGCTCGGTATCCAAAAGTCGGGGATTCCTGCGGCTTCGCTGCTGGCAGGGCTGGCTGTTCCTACGGTGGGTTTAACGATCGGCTGGCGTTGGGCTTTCGCGGGGGGAAGCTTGATCGCTGCGCTGATGGCTTTGGGGGTGCCCGCAGTTGATGCCCCTAGCGACACGGCTGATAGACCGGCCAGCAATTCTGCCGGTCGCTCTGCTTGGCCTTCAGCTGATCGCTCTGTTAATCGCTCTGTGGATCGCTCTGCTGGTCGTTCAGCCAAACGTAGAGCAGCCGATGCGCCTCGACCCGATGTGCCTACGCGACTGTTAGTCACTGTGACCTGCTCCACTGGATTGGCTGCGATGGGTTCGGTGGCACTCAGTTCATTTTTCGTGCTGTCAAGCGTGAAGAGCGGCATTGACGAAGCCGTTGCTGGCATTTTGTTGATGGCAGGAAGTCTGGTCGGTATCGCATCACGGTTAGTGATGGGTGCCGGGGCCGACCGCGCGAGACTCAATCCGTTCCACATGCTCACCACAATGTTCGCTGTTGCCGCACTGGCCTTTGTGGGGTTGTCAACAGGATCCACAACCGTGATGTATGTGTCACTACCGTTCGCTTTTGCGACTTCTTTCGCTTGGCCGGGATTGTTTCATCTGGCGATGCTGCGTTCCAATCCTTCAGCACCGGGCGCAGCAACCGGTATCACTATCACAGGCAACTTCACTGGCGCGGTTATCGGGCCGTTGTTGTTCGGCTGGCTCGTTGAAGCAACCAGCTACGGCTGGGGCTGGGCTTTCGCGGCTTTCACGTCGGCTTTGGCATCGCTAGTTATGGCGATGTCGGGGCGTTCGATAAGCCTCCAACGCTGAAGCTCTGGTGCTGAAGCTCTGGTGAGCTTTGATGTGCTCTGGTGCTGAAGCTTTAGTGGTGAACTCGACTCTGCTGGAATTCTCGCCTCATTACGTCGATTTGCATTCAGCAATGCAATCAGCAAGATGTGGCCTTGCCAGATGCGGTCTTGTAATGTCGCCGATGCGGTGATCGGAGAACTTGATGGTGAGCCAAGATGACGGCGAGCGGCCCCTACGAGAAATTGTGGCAGGTCAGCTCCGCTTGATGATCCTTGAAGGCGAGCTGCAGCCCGGCGAACGGCTAGTAGAAGGGCGACTGGCCGAACGGCTCGGAGTGAGTCGCAACCCAGTGCGCGAAGCTATGCGCTCACTGGAAGCAACCGGCTTAATCGAAGTGGTACCGCGGCGTGGTGCTTCAGTGAGCGTCATGGATCCTTTGGAACTCCACCACATACAGCACATCAGGATCCTGGTTGAGGGCTATGTCTTGGAGCAAGCGGCCAAACTGCACGATGCCGAAGCTCTTGAAGAGATCAGGATGTGTATTGAGCAAGGCCGTCAAGCCACCGAGCGAGGTGATGCGGTCTCAGCTGCCATGTTTCATCGAGAGTTTCACATCGCTGTTGAGGCAGCCGCTGGGATGCCCTTCTTGAAGCAAGTACTAGATCCACTACGCCAACAGACTGAGCTGGTGTTCTCGGTGGTGACCGACCGTCGAGGCGACATCACTTGGGATGAACATGAAGACATTTACAACGCAATCGCGACAGGCGATGCCCAAAAAGCTCGAGAGATGGGCCGCAAACACATAATCAACGCGCTGGCATCTTTCCAGGTAGCCGTGGAAGCTTGACGCGGCAACTCACAATGTCTGCGCAACCCGAACAAACCTACAAAGCCGGTCACGATGGCTGAGCAGCTCAAAGACAAGCAGGCCGAAGACGAGCAGATCCGCGCCGCGGCTCAGCGCTGGCTAACCGCTGACCCTGATCCTGTCACCAAAGCTGAGCTGCAGCAGCTTCTTGACACTGACCCGGCGGAACTACGACGACGCTTCATCGGACGAGTTGCTTTCGGCACGGCAGGTCTTCGCGCTCAAATGGGAGCAGGGCCGACACGGATCAATCGTGTGCTGGTACGAATCGTGGCTTCAGCTCTGGCGCAACGGCTAAAGCAGGAAAACTTTTCGCGCAAAGGTGTGGTGATCGGTTATGACGCTCGTCACGGCAGCCACAATTTCGCTGTCGACACAGCCCGAGTGCTGGCAGGTCAACAACTGCCGGTAACGATGCTGCCGGAGATGCTGCCCACACCAGTGCTGGCTTTCGCAGTGAAGCATCTTGATGCCGCCGCCGGTGTGATGGTGACCGCCAGTCACAATCCCCGCACTGATAACGGCTACAAGATCTATTGGCGAGGTGGCAGCCTGCTCAGCTCGCCTATTGATACCGAGATCAGCGAACTGATCAACAACACTGCACCGCTCAACGAATCTGACTTGGCGCTGCCAGATGATCCGCTCATCACTACGGTCGGCGATGAAGCGCTGGAGGCATACCTTGACGCGGTGGCGGGCCTGCTCGCATGCAGTGGCCCGCGCTCGTTGAGCATTGCCTACACGCCGCTTCATGGGGTGGGTGCCAAAACTTTCTGCAGGGCTCTGACAAAGGCTGGATTTGATGCACCACATCTGGTGGCTGAGCAAGCCGAGCCTGACCCTGATTTTGTGACCACAGCGTTCCCTAATCCTGAGGAAACCGGTGTTGTCGACAGGTTGTTGCGCTTGGCTCGCGACAGCGATGCCGATATCGCTTTGGCGCATGACCCAGATGCCGACCGTCTAGCAGTGGCAGTCCCAGACGGCGACAGTTGGCGACTGTTGAGCGGTGACGAGACCGGCTGTCTGCTCGCTGAGCATCTATTGAGTCGATCCGGCACCGCAAATGCTGCAACCGCTGAGCCGTGTCAGCAACGGCTGGTGATCAACACGGTCGTGTCATCGCGTTTGTTGTCAGCCATTGCTGCTCATCACGGCGTTGACTGGGTTGAGACCCTCACCGGCTTCAAATGGATCATGAAAGCTGCCGCTCAGAGGCCCGATCACGAGCTGGTTCTGGCCTACGAAGACGCTCTGGGCTACGTAGCAGGCCGGGCGGTCAACGACAAGGACGGGATAGGCGCTGGCTTGGTGATAGCCGAACTCGCAGCCCGGTTGAAAGCTCAACAGCGAACACTCGTCGATCTGTTGGATGATCTTTCTCTTCGCCACGGGGCACATGTCACCGGCCAACGCTCGATTCGCTTCGAGTCGGCTGCTGACGAGAGACATCTGATAACTCAGGCCATGCAGCAACTGCGCGAGCTGCCTCCTGCTGAGCTTGCCGGTGCAACAGTTACGGCGGTGCATGACTTTGCTAATGGATCAGAGCATTTGCCTGCGACTGATCTGATGGGTTTTGATTTTCACGGCGGTTCAGCACGGGTTCTGGTGCGGCCCAGCGGAACAGAACCCAAGATCAAGGTCTACGGTGAAGTCATTGCTGGCGTTGCCGGGCACGAAGCAGACTCTGACGGCTCCGACAGGACTAACGACGGCGACAAGCTAGGTGCAGCACAGGCGACTGCAAGAGTTCAGATGACCGAGCTGGTTGACGCGACCGTGCGTTATGTGGCCGATTTCGAGCGACGTGCGCCGGAATTGACATCGGGAACATCGGGGACATCGGTGGCCTCTGCGGAACTTTCTGCAGGGTCAGGACTCGCACCTACCCAGTCAAAACCGGCTGGTAACAAGGTGTTTGACTCACTGAACCCCGACGATCTCCGCCTAGTGGTGCGCTGCACTGACCTAACCACACTGCAAGGAGACGACACACCTGGACGCATCCGTGCGTTGTGCGCTGAGGCGCTGCGCCCAGATCCGGCAGATCCGACAGTGGGGCCAGCGGCTGCCGTGTGCCTATATCCAGCATTCGTGGCGTTAGCTGCTGAGTTGCTGGCAGGCACTCCAGTGGCAGTTGCCAGTGTGGCTGGTGGATTTCCTAGCGGTTTGTCGCCCTTAGAGGTAAAGATCGCCGAGGTGCAAGCCGCGGTCGCGGGCGGTGCTCAAGAGATCGACACCGTGTTGAATCGTGGGGCTTTCTTGTCGGGAGACACTGAGACCGCCGCAACCGAGCTTCGTGCCTTGAAGGAAGCAGCAGCAGGAGCGCACTTCAAAGTGATCTTGGAGGTCTGCGAACTCGGATCAACCGCGCTGATTGCCGAAGCAACACAGTTAGCTCTTGATGCCGGTGCCACGATGATAAAAACCTCCACCGGCAAAGGCAGTGCTGGTGCGTCTCTGGATACTGTGACAGTGATCGCCGAAACAATCGCTGCGCATTGCGCTGCTGGGGGGCAGCCGGTGGGCATCAAGATCGCTGGCGGCATTCGCAACGCAGCCGATGCCGTGAGTTACGTCAATGTCGTGCGATCTGTGCTGGGAACGCAGTGGCTTAACCCTGAACATCTCCGCTTCGGGGCCTCAAGCTTGCTGGCAGACGTGGTCTCTACCCTGACCTACAGCACCTGAAAGCTCAACACGCAACGCCGCTAACGCGCACGTCGTTGTGACCATGAATCAACCGACACCGCAGCAAGGATTACTGCGCCCTGAATGACTCGCTGCCAAATGGGATCAATCTGATGAAGGTTGAAACCGTTAATCATCAACGCAATAAAGAACGCCCCGGCGATAGTGCGCCAAACCGCTCCTTCGCCTCCAGCTATGGATGTCCCGCCAACCACCACAGCCGCGATCACTCCAAACACGAAACTGAAATCATCAGAAGGCAGCGCCGAGAGCGACCTAGAAGACGACACCACCCCAGCCAACCCGGCGGACGCTCCTGCCATAGCGAAACAGATCGTCTTGACTCTGGCTACCGGCACCCCAGCAAGCCGTGCTGCTTCGGCGTTGCCGCCAACCGCATACACATGACGCCCAAAACGGGTGCGGCTCAACAAGATCCAAGCAACAGCCACCACAGCAGCAGCGAGCCAAGCACCTGTAGTGATACCCCACCAGCGGGTTCGTGCAATGGAAGGCCAAGCGTCGGTGCTGGCGCGCAGCACGCTGCGGTCACTCACCAAAAAGCCCGCACCGAACACCATGAACGAAGTAGCAAGCGTGGCAATGAAAGAGTTCACTTTGAGAACTGTCACCACTAGACCGTTGGTCATTCCTACGACCAGACCGACCGCTATCCCGACCGCAACTGCGAGTACTACGTTGCCAGTGCTGTTTTCGACCTGCAAAGCGAACAGTGGTGCTACCACGTAAACCGAGGCAGCAGAAATGTCGAAACCGCCGGAGATCATGGTGATCGTGGCGAAAGAGGCCGCTATCAAAAGCGCCGACTGCTGATCCAAAATGTTGCGGAAGTTGGCTTGACTCAAGAAACCGTCGGTGGTTGCCGCTAAACCCATAAACAACGCCACGGTGACAACAGCGATCCCGTAACGACGAGCCGTTGGCAACGCTTGCGTGATCATCATTGCGGCTGCGCTCCCTCAATATCTCTGTCAACTGCATCTGTACCAGTGCCAGCAGTGCCAGAAGCAGGGCTGTCTGTTCCGAAGGACGCTGCCAGCAGGTTGGCGGCAGTCATGTCATCGCCTGAATAGTCGGCAACGATCCAACCGTTTCGCATCACTAAAGCTCGATGACAGACACCGATCACTTCTTCGAGTTCAGATGAAACCAGCAACACGGCGCATCCCTGACGAGCCATCTCGTTAAGCGCTTCATAGATTGACTGCTTTGCACCCACATCCACCCCGCGTGTGGGTTCATCCGCAAGCAGCAGCCGCAGATCAGCTAGCACAGCACGGGCAAACAACACTTTTTGCTGGTTGCCGCCAGACAGAGCTTCCACAGGCTGTTGCAGGCTCGCTGTGCGTACCGCCACATCAGCGCAGGCCTGCTCGGCGGCTTTCAGTTCAGTAGCACCACGGATGCCCACAACGCCAGCGAAACGACGCAAATGCGGCAGTGTGGTGTTGTCAAGCACGGCACGGCGCGTCATCAAGCCCTGATCCCGGCGAGATTCGGGGATCAACCCCACTCCCTTTGCTAGAGAGTCGCTGACCCTGCAATTCCATTTGCTAGAGAGTCGCTGACCCTGCAGTTCCACCGAACCTGACAAAGTCCGAGCTGCTCCGTAGATCGCATGAACCACTTCGCTGCGGCCTGCGCCGACTAGGCCAGACAAACCCAGTATCTCGCCTGCACGAATCTCAAAACTGACATCAGAAAAGGAGCCGTCGGCTGAGCACAAATCCGAGACACGCAACATGATCTCGGCTTGCGGGCCTGGTGGCGGTGGTTTCGGTGGGAAGACTTCACCAATGTGGCGGCCTGTCATGCCTTCAATCAGAGATTCCTGCGTTTCGGCAGCCGCTGGGCTGGTTCGCACAATGCTGCCGTCGCGCATTACCGTCACCACATCAGCCACCGACAGAACCTCACTCAAAAAATGTGACACATACACGACAGCCACACCCTGATCTGCCATGGCACGAACCGTGCGACGCAGATCATCAGCTTCGTGCGCGGCTAGGCGAGCGGTGGGTTCATCAAGCACCAGCAAGCGAGATTTGCGTCCCAGCGCTCGCAAGATCTCAACTTTTTGTTGATCAGCCAGAGGCAAAGAACCAGCCCGAGCCTCAAGCGGCACTTCTAAGCCGTGCTCAGCGATCAGGGCTTTGACCCGGCGACGATTGGCTCGCTGATCCAAGAACAGTCCAATGCGCTGTTCAGAGCCCAGCACAATGTTGTCGATCACGCTCATTGCAGGCAGCAAAGACAGCTCCTGAGCCACTCCGACTAGGCCGTGGCTACCTCCTTGAGCTGGACTGTCGAGCCGCACCGGCGAACCCTGCAGCAATAGTTCCCCAGAGTCGGGGGTATGCACTCCCAGCATCACACCGCACAAGGTGGACTTGCCAGCACCATTTTCGCCTACTAGCGCATGAACCCGGCCAGCTTCAAAGCTGACCGACACATCTTTGAGAGCATGCGTCGCGCCGAAGCGCTTGTGGACGTTACGAACGCTTACAAACGCTTCGGTGCGGGTCACTAGACGCGAGCACTCAAGCCGACGATCACCTCAGCCGGTCCTCAGCCGGTTTAGCCGTCCCATTGCGGGGTGAACAAGTTGACGTTGTCGGCGGTGATCAAACCATTGTCGGGCAGATCTACGAGCGGGTCAACTCCGCCGAAGTCTGGTCCTCCGGTAAGCACCGAGATCATTGCTTCCATGGCGATGCGGCCTTCGTCTCCAGGTGCGCCGAAAACCCCGCCGAACCAGCGTCCGTCTGCGATTGCTTCGATAGCTGGTGTTGAGCCACCGAGCCCAATCAAGTGAACTTGATCTAGCTTGCCTTCGTCGGTGAGCACAATCTCAGCACCCTGCACCGATTGATCCGCACCGACAAGAACATCGAAATCTGGAGCGACTTGCAGAATGTCTTGAGTAGCGTTGATGCCGCCTTCGGGACCCAAGTATTGGCCTTCGCCTTCGGCCACAACCTCAATGTTGGGATGATCTGCGATCACCTGATCAAAGCCAGCACGCAAAGCGTCATCAAGTGGCACACCTTTGATCCCATAGATGTAAACCACTTCGCACGGGTCTAGATCGGCACAAGCCTGCACGGTGAGTTCGCCGTATCTCAATCCATTCACGAAGGGTGCAGCCATGATGCTGGCGCTAACCCCAGGCACTTGTGGATCTGACGTGGTGAAGTCTTCGCCCACCACCTGGTTGAGGGTAACTACTTCCAAACCGACGGCTAGAGCATCAGCGATATCGGGAGCGGTGGCGATGCCAGTGATTGCCACCAACACCACACCGTCATAGTTGCCTGATGCAATCACATCTTGGAACTGGGTCGCCTGCAAACCAGGGTCGAACTGGGCATCGAACTCCGTGATTTCCACGTTGTTGGCGGCGGCTACCATTTCCATCTGCTGGCGCGATGACAATAGCCATGTGTTAGCGGAACTAGCCGACAAATACGCGACCTGTAGCGGTTCGGCCATCTCTTCGGACTCGGGCGCAGATGCAGATTCTTCGGTGGGCTCAGGCTCGGGGGTAGCCGTTTCCTCGGGTTCGTCCATTTCCTCTGGCTCAGTCATCTCTTCGGGCTCATCTGCGGAGTCAGTGGTTGGCTCAGGGTCTGGTTCAGCTATTTCTTCAGGCTCAGGTTCAGGTGCCTGGGTCTGCGTTGCGGTGCTAGATGCTGCATTGTCATCATCATCGTCATCACCGCATGAAGCTGCAACCAAAGCAATCACTGCAAAAAGGGCAAGCCAAACAACTGAGAGTCGTCTATGTGAAATCCTCGCCATTGGTCGTCGTTACCTCCTCGGTGGTAGGTGCCCGACCCACGCCGAGCCTGCCAAACCATAGAGCGAGACAGCCGTCAAGTTGATATGCTATATGCACATCTGATAGTTTAGAAGAGTGCGATATGCCTATATTTGGGCTTCTGAGCGCAGCATTCTACACGCCAATTGCAAAGACAATCGACTGTCTGCATCGTTGAGCTGCACTCCTAGCAAAGCCGAAATGCGACGCATTCGATTGGTGGCGGTGTTGCGATGCAGGCCCAAGATTCGAGCTGTCTCGCTGGCGGAGCAGCCCGTATCAAGATAAACCTCCAACGTCTTGAGGAGTTCGTTGCTGGTATCAGCTTCAAGCAGTGGCTGCAGAATGAACCGGGCATAACGAGCGAAATCCTCTGAGCCGAGCCATCCCATCAACACTCTCTGCACCCCAAGCTGATCTATATGAGCGGCTCCACAACGACCGCCGAAACTAGCACGCGCGATTAGCGCCGCCTCATGGGCTTCGGTCAACGATGTGCGTAGGCCTTTGAGACCTGAGCAAGGGCGCCCTATACCGGCATGAGCCAGAAGGCCTGAATGGGCATCAACGAACTCGGCGAGAGCTGCTCGGAGATGTTGCACCATCTCCGAATAACTCTCCACGACAGGCTCAGAAGCGCTGCTCACCCAGCCGCTCCAGCCGTCATTTCGCTCCACTAAAGGCCCGTCAATGCCCGAGTTACGCAGACGCTCACGCATCTCGGCATGAAGATCAATGATGCGCGGCGATTCGATGCCTCGCAGCGTGATATGCAAACCGGTATTCCAGCCAGCGGCACTCCAACCCAAAGCCAGCATCTGATTATGGATGTCGCCTTCATGCAGATCGCTTGTGGCTAGCAATTCGTTGAGCACAGCGATACGGCGACGGGCATCGCTTTCGGCGCGGGCTCTCACCGATGCCAGCAAAGCCGCCAGATACCAACCTCCGATCTGCACTAGTGACCGCAGCATCCGTTGCGTAGCGTCAGAGCCACTGCTTTCTGCTACCAGCCAGTAATCGGCTGCGGCATCCAAATCTCCGGGTGCTAACACAATCGCAGTGCTGTGAAGCGCGCTTTCAGAGGAGTTATCCACGAAATGGTTCGAAGTCGAGGCCAACTTGCGTCTAGCGATGTTGATGGCTTCGCCTGCGAGATGACTGAAATCTTGTCCCAGCAAACAAACTTTGGCGGCGCTGAGTTCAGCGATCACATCAAGAACCCCTTCGACGCTGGCGCTGCGAGTCCCGCTGAGAGACACCAACAGCGAGTTGACTGTGGCGGCGTGTTCCACGTCTGCTGCCCACAGTTGGGCTCTGAGCTGATGCGTGAAAGTCATTGCGTCGACTTCGCCAACCACCACCAGAGGCACATCAAGGCGCTGAGCCAGTCGGCGCACCCCGACCCCTAGATCAAAGCCAGCGTTGGTGACGATCAGCATCGCCGCGGACGCGTCCGCAGCAACTCGAATAGCAATATCGATCTGATATAGGTGCTCGCCGATGTGGCTGGCATCTAAGACGACCGCTTCGCCGGGTTTGACCTTTGAATCGGCTGCAAGCTGGCCGTGCAACACCGCCTCATCAACCACAGTCTCTAGATTTTGTTCGCCTGCCAAGAGTTCAGCCTCTGCCAGCACAGGCGAAGACAGCAACTGCGCCACAGTCACCGGTCGTTCACTACCCACAGCAATGAACGCTAGCGACACTGCTCCCAGCCATCCTCAGCAACAAAGTCGATCACCACAAACCCGTGGACGGCGACAATGCCCTACAATTCAGCGCCGCCAGCGACGTAGACGACTGGATCAGCCAATATCGACTATTTGAGAAGGACAACCGAGAAAGAGCAAGCAATGAGTGAGCCAGCAGAACTGCCGGTGCAATCCGAGCAGCAACGACAGAAATGGTCGGGGTTGCCTGGTGGGATGATTAGCGGCAAAGAGCAATGCGATATTTTCAGTCGCCGCTACAACTTCTGGATCGATAAACGGATCGCCGAAAAAACACAGGAAGCCAAACGCGAGATCGACCGATTGTGGGAACCGAAGACGGGCAGCATGTGGGATGAAGCCGAAACCCGCAAAATGCTGACCCCACCACCCAGGGAACCAGAAGATAACTAGTCACTCGACCCCGCCGACGAAGAAGCCGAGGCTGCTGATCCGACCACCGGGCAACGGTAAGCAAGCAAACTCACTACCTCGTCATGGGATCGACAGATCTGCGCAAGGTGGGCGAGACAGGCCTCAGCAGCAAACATCGCAAAGCGCTCGCTCTTGCAGATGAGGGTTGTCCCATCGAGATCATTGACGAGGATCAGTTCATCTGCTTGCTCGCTGGAGTGATCTGAGACAAGCTTGCAGCTGTGTGGATATTGCACTTATAATATAAGTATGATTGTCATTCCATCGCCATCGGAGATTCTGCCGATGCTCAGTGCGAGCCTGCCTACAATCCAGAAGGCACTGCTTGACGGCATTGACTTTGCCAGCGATATCCAACCCGAGCCCGAAAATCGGGATCGCTGGTATTGGGCACATTCGGCTCGCTACCGAGCGCGGCGCGTCCTGGAGGCGAGTTCAAAAGATGCACAGGGCTGGGAGTTGGTAGCTGGCGTTCCCAACTCTGGTATCCACATTCTTGTCGACGGGTTGCACAAGGTTCGCGTCCTGCGATCCACAGAAGGCACCACGCCCGCACCTGGGCACACCCGTATGCGTCGTCAAGCTTGGCAACAGACCCGTTTCCAGTTTCCGAGCAAAGACAGAGCCGAAGGGCTTCCACCACTTGATCTGGTTCTGGACTGGACTACCGACCACACAGATGCTTTGACGATCCATCTCGGGCTGCCGAAAGGGGTCTGGAACTACGGCAACGATCCGATACTCGAGTGGCGGGTGCCGTTGCCGTCTGGTGACGACATTGAAGACCTCGCATTCGAGATTGTTGATGAAGCTATGCCTGCCGTGCTGATAATTGATGACACGGAGACGCAGGCACTTTGATCGGCGAACGCGTCCGCCTGGTTCGCGAATACCTGTCAATGACACAGCAAGGGCTCGCCAACACCGCAAATGTAACTCAACCAGCGATCTCCCAGATCGAGAAGGGAGGACCTGTCGCTGACGAAACGCTCCAGGCAATTGCAGCAGCCACAGGCTATGGCATAGCCTTCTTTCAACGCGGTGCTCTGCTGGATCTTCCCGAGTTGAGCATGCGTTACCGCAAACAGGCATCCTCGCGACGCAGCGACGACAAGCGCGTGCGAGCCCATTGCCGGCAAGGTATCGAACTCATTGATGAACTCGAACAGCGAGCCCAACTGCCGCCTGTCGCCCTAACTCCCATTCACGACGACATTAACGACGACGGTATTGAGCAGCTCGCCGTTACGGTCCGCGACCAACTCGGGATCGGGCCTAGTGATCCCGTGGCCAACGTCATGCGAGCTGTCGAGCGCGGCGGCATCATCGTTTTTGGTGCCTCAATCAACGTGGATCGCCACGACGCAGCATCCGTCTGGCCGCATCATCCAACCGGGAGACCCGTTGTTTGTTACACACGCGGCTGGCCCGGCGACCGGCAACGCCTCAGCATCGCCCACGAATTAGGCCACCTCGTGATGCACCAGACGCGCACAATCGAAGCCGAACGCGCCGAAACCGAAGCCTTTCGCTTCGGTGCAGCTTTCCTGATCCCGAAAGATGCCGCCCTCGAAGATATTGAGGCACCAGTGACGCTACGTAGCCTGGCTTGGACAAAGTCAAGATGGGGAATATCCATAACCGCTCTAATTCGACGAAGCTACGACCTGCGAATCATTGATACAAGCCGTTACGCATCGTTGATGAAGCAACTCTCAGCTCGCGGTTGGCGAAAAAAAGAACCGGTCAATGTCGCAGTGGAACAACCCACCTTATTGCCAGAGTTGCTGCGCCTCGTTTATAGAACTGATCGTCCGGCAGCGTTAGCAGCCCGAACTGGACTGAGTCCGCTAGCCATTCGAGACCTGATCGCCTGACCCACCACAAGCAGCAAACACATCAGCGGTTTGACAACCTAGTCAACACATCGGCCGCTAAAGCAGCGGATGAGCAGCCGAGATAGCTATTTGAGGTTGGTGCGGAAGAAGTTGATCATGTTGGTGGCAGCAAAACGGGATGCTCGCTCGGGGCCGCAACGCTGTAAGAGGCGTTGTGACAGGCTCGCAAAATCTGCTGGGGCTTTCAGGTCATCAATAACGAGCAAGCTTTCTACGTCCACCAAGATCTGGCGGCCCAGTATCGGATCAACTATCCGAACTAGATCTAGGATGAAGTCAGCCCCGATTGCGGCTTTGTCGTCCCCGGCGATCGCGGCGACGTGCTCAAGATGATCAACAAAAACGTCAATGCTCGGGTTTTCTTGAGCCACGAAAGAGCCGAACGCGTTGACAGAAACGAAACCGCCAGAGTCGGCCACCAGCCGAATCTGAGCGTCGCTGAGATTGCGGGGATGGTCACACAACGCCCGACAAGACGAATGGCTCGCCACGAACGGAACTGTCGCTATTTCAGCTAGATGGGCCACTCCGGCAGCCGACAAATGGCTGATGTCAACCACCATATTGAGCCGCTCCATCTCGGCTATGGCTTCAACCCCCAGCGACGAAAGGCACCCGCCTGTGCCGGATTCGGCGATGCCGTCAGCGAGCATAGTGCGACGATTCCAAGTGAGCGAAGCCATGCGCATCCCGAGACGATGCAAAGTCTCAAACATCGAAATTGACGAACCGAGCGGTTCGGCACCCTCAATAGCAAGCAACAACGCGATCCGTCCGCTGTCAATAATCCGATCAATATCAGCGGATTTCTCCACGATGGCGACATCACTGCAATGCAGTTCGGCTATCTCGCGAGCCAGCGAAATGATCTCCAAGCTGCGACGCAGCGCTCCTTCGCCTATGAACTGCTCTTCGGTGAAGATCGGGAGCACCTGAAACACCACGCCACCAGCACGCAGACCCGGCAACCAGTCATCGCCGAACGGGTCCCGCACGCCTCGCTCTCGACGATGCATACAAGCGAGCAGCAGATCATTGTGTGAATCTGCTATGGGCAACAAGCTGCTGTCAGGCAATAGAACCAGCGACTCTCACTATGACATTACAGACGCTGCTCAAGACGCTGTGCTCACAGAATGCGTCAGGCGAGAGGCCCAACAGCTTTCACCATGACCCGACAACCGCCGCCAGGTACATAAGTCATAGGAACTTCAGTCACCGTGGTGATGCGAACACCGTCAGGATGAGCACCAGAACGCACAGCAGCGTTGGCGGCTAGTTCCCGAGCGTCGTTGAGGCACTCTTCGCGGCTGGTTCGGTCGTAGCTATAGACACGGTCAACGGTGCCTGAAGCCTCAGCAATACAAGCCCCATAAGCATTAGCAACCGAATAGTTGTTGGGGCGCAGCACTTCGGAAATGCCCGACACCTGCTGCGCTATCAGATGCGCTCCGCCGCCAACAGCTAGCAGAGGTATCTCAGCACGGCTTGACTTCATGCGGTCGCTCATTATCGACACCTGCTCATCCACCCAGGCAAGAGCATCGTTCACAAGCCCCGAGTCAAGATCGCCGAGCAGGTTCTTGTCGCCGAAACCGTCGAGACGGCCCGCAGCCAGCGAAACATCTGACAAGGTCAAGGTGTCGCCACCCACACAGCGGGCTTCTGTGGCTACGGCATACCCCACTGAGTCGGGGCCGACAGTCAGAGTTGTGCCGTTGCCGCAGCGAGCGTCACGCACCACAGTTCCGCCGCCGAGCCCCATCGAAATCAGATCCGGCATACGGAAGTTGGTGCGCACCCCGCCTACCTCCACTGCCGCAGTGGACTCACGCGGGAATCCGTCCACCAGAATGCCAGCATCAGCAGAAGTGCCTCCCACGTCAATGACGACCGCGTCGTTGACTCCTGCCAGAGCGCAAGCGCCCCGCATTGAGTTGGTGGGGCCCGAACCGAGAGTCAACACCGGGAAGCGGCCAGCTTCAGCAGCTGTCAACAAAGTGCCGTCGTTTTGCGTCAGGTAAGCCTCAACAGTCAGGTCATGAGCCGTAAGTGCCTGCCCGAAACCGTCAACCACACTGGAAGCAACGCTTAGCAGCGCCGCGTTCAAAATGGTGGCATTCTCACGCTCAAGCAAGCCAAGCGAACCCACTTGATGGCTAAGCGACACAGAGAAATCAGCGCCCAGCTCTTCGGCGAGTATCTCACGGGCACGATTCTCGTGATCATTGGTAGCTGGGCTGAACGCAGCCGAAACAGCAATAGCTGAACATCCAGCTGCTGCGGCTTGAGCAGCAAAGCGTCGAACTGCATCACAATCCAGTGGCGCGATCTCAGAGCCGTCGTATTCGTTACCGCCCTCGATGATGGCCGAAGCGGCAATCACCGCAGAGCGAATGTCATCAGGCCAAGCGGCTCCAGGGCGGACTCCCAGCGATGACGGTGCCGCCAACCGCAGCACGCCCACCTGATCAAGATCGCGGCGCTGGATGATGGCGTTGGTGGGATGAGTGGTGCCAAGCATCGCTTTAGTGATAAGCGCTCTGTCTACATCGGCCAAAACCCGGCCAAGCGCTTCGCGGATGCCGTCAATGGGTTCGGGGGTTGTAGCCACCTTCACTGCGGTGATTACTGCGCCAGCGGCATCAATGATCACCGCGTCGGTGTTGGTGCCACCGACATCAATACCGACACGCAACTCTGATTGGGTTGCTGCATTGTTATTTATGACGTTATTTATGACGGACGTATTCATGACGGAAGCTCCACAAAGTCAATGTCGTAACCGAACGCTTTTGGCCCTACCAGCTCAAGCATTCCCTCTTGGTGCCATTGCGGCGCACATGGCATACCAATCACGATCACCCGATTGCCGTAGGCGAGAGCTTCAGTTGTGATCGGTTCGAATGTCTCACAATCAAGCAAGCAGATCAGATTGGGGGTGGTTATGGCTGGTTTACCGTCAAGAAACGCCACCAGATTCTCGTTCTGCACTTCAATGCGCATGGTGGCATTGCTGCCCTCAAGATCTTCCAGGATCACTGTTGAACGGGCGAAACCATCAGTAGTCCGTCGATCCAGGTCAACTACTTTTCCGGTAAAGAACTGATGCGAGCCAGACTCTGATATGAAACGTTCCCAGGCACCTTCGTGGCCGTCCTTTACTGCCTGCAACATGCGACCCAGCTCAGTGCAGTAAGTCAGCGATCCCGGGATGCCGTGCTCCGCGATCTGTCCAGCGGTGAGCGGATAGCAGCTAATCGAGTTAGCTAATCCGAGTTGGATCACTGCGGCACGAGCCAGCGTTTCGGCTACCTGATTGGTGGTGGTTTCAAAAACGCACTGATTGCCTTTTTCGTCAGCAACCGCCAGCGGACCCGCTGGCAAACCCGCCAAAGTGAACACAGTCATCTCGATCTGCGGGAAGGCACGTCGCATCGAATCCGCATTGACAATGGGTAGACCCATCTCTGCGGCAGTAGCGATAGGCAGCAGCGTGTTGAGACCTCCAACCTCAATGGCCATGATGGCCGCGGGTTCTTTGCCTAGATACGACGACAACGCCTGAACGCCTGCCACGAACTCAGTACCAGCAGGGATCTTTTCTAGGATTACTGTTGGCGCGCCGATGATTGCGGTGGTGAGCACCAAAGCGTCAGGCTCCAGTTCAGCGGCTTCAATAACTTTGACCGGGCCATACGTTTCGAGAGCTTGATGAGCGACGAGTTTGGCGATGTAAGGATCGCCGCCACCGCCGGTCCCCAGCAAGGTTGCGCCCAAACACAGCGCCTCAATGTCGTCGGTGGTCAAAGTGTCCATGGCAGCTCCGTCGTTGCTGGAACTATTGGCATTACTGTCATTGCTCAATCTGCTGAGCTGCGGTTGAGCGGGACTCAAACTAGTTGTTCATACCGCTGTCAGAGCATGGGCGATTAGCACAATCTGATGCCTATGAATATGCGAATAGCACACATAAAGCAGGATTTTTACGTTCTGCGCTATGCGAGTTTGTCGGCTGTCAGTGCTTCGAGTGCCACTCGAGCCATGTCAAGAAAGGAGTCTTGACGTTCTTGTGATGTGGCGTGCTCGTTTCTGAGTATCTGATCGCTTACGGTCAGCACCGCAGCGGCTCGGGCCTTCAGACGCGCCGCTACAGCGAACAATCCCGCTGCTTCCATCTCCACCGCAATGCAACCAGCCTGTTCGAGTTGTTCAAAAGGGGTAACTGCCCCGTAGAACAAATCTGACGTGAAAACACTGCCCACATGGAAAGACAAAGCTGCAGCCTCCGCGGCGGAAGCCAACGCCGAAGTCAAAGCAAAATCTGGCACGGGTGCATATCCATCGAAACCGAACATGTTGCGTGGAGCGGCGCTGTCGGTTGAAGCACCAGCAACGATCACCAGGTCACGCAGCGACACATCGTCTCGGATAGCACCACAGCTACCAACCCTAATCAGGCGTTCGACCCCGTAGTCAGTTACTAGCTCGTTGATGTAGATCGCTGATGACGGGATACCCATGCCTGTTCCCATCACCGAAACGGGCTGACTAGCGTAGCTGCCGGTGAAGCCGAGCATGCCTCGCACGTCGGTCACAAGCTTTGCGTCAGTCAGCAACTCTTCGGCGATTACCTGAGCGCGTTTTGGGTCACCCGGCAGCAGACAAGCTGGCGCGAATTCGCCTTTCTCAGCGGAAATATGTGGTGTCGGCATGCTTGTTCCTCCTCAAGCTAGATCAAAACGTTGAGTCAATCTGCCAGTTTGGCGACTCACGGGTCATAGGTCTGGATCCTGCGACCGTGACTCAAGTCAACAAGTCTGGGGATCCGCTGTTTCAACTCGTTACTTAGCTCGTTGATGTCAACACCAGGAACTTGACCATCTAAAGCAACGATCCGCCCGTCCACGATGGTGGCATACACATCCGCAGACCGCACGCTGTAAACGAGAGCAGCCAGCTCATCATGAACCGGCTGATTATGAGCACCGCTCAAGTCGACTATGGCGATGTCGGCACAACGACCTACTTCGACACGGCCGCATTGATCGCCTAAGCCGACCACACGAGCGCCACCCTCGGTAAGGATCGACAGAGCTTGGCTGGTGTTCATCTGAGTGGCATCGCCTCTGATCTGCTTTTGGGTAAGGGCCATCAGTCTGGTGTTCTCGAACAGATCCAACGAATTGCAGCTGGCAGGGCCGTCGGTGCCGACACCCACTGCTGCACCGATTTCTTGTAGTCCTTTAATGGGGGTCAACACATTCATGGCGTGCTTCAGATACGTCTTAGGGCAGTGTGCAACACCAACCCGGTCGGCATATTTCTGCAGCACTTCCAAGTCTTCGTCTTGGATTCCGCAGCCGTGGCCGATTAGCACGCCAGCGTCGAGAATGCCGGTGTCCTCAAGCACTTTGATCGGCGAGACCCCGCGTGAGGCCAACGACGATTCGGTCTGCTCAATGGTTTCGGCGGCGTGCAGATGAACATGGACACCAAGCCGCCCGGCAGCTTCCGCAGCGGCAGCAAGATCGTCGTCTGTGCAGGTGTAAGGAGCATGAGGCGCTATCGCTGCGGTGATCCTTCCGTCCGCGGCACCGTGAAACGCTTCAGCCAACTCAAATGAACGGTCGCGGCTTGCTTTTCCTTGTGACGAGAAAAAGGTTGAGCCGATGTTGGCGCGAATGCCTGACTGCTCCACGGCTTTAGCGACCTGCTCCACATAAAAGTAATGATCAGCGACCGTGGTGACTCCTGCGAGCAGCATTTCGACACAGGCCAGCAGCGTGCCCAAATAGACATCGTGCGGTTCGAGGTTTACTTCGAAAGGCCAGACATAGTCGTTGAACCACGTTTCGGCTGCTACATCCTCAGCAGCACCACGAAACAGGGTCATGGCTGAATGGCAGTGGCTGTTGATGAGACCGGGCATCGCAATTCGTCCAGCAGCATCTAGTTGCGATAATGCTGTAATGCTGGGGCGGTCATGGATTTCGGTGATAATGCCGCCACTGATCTCAATCGTCTTCGGCGCGGTAACCGACATAACATCTGAGCTGATGGCAGCGGCTGAAGAGGCCTGCAACACTCGACAGTTGCTTATCGCCAGGTCGGCCACTGCTTCTGGTTCGCTTGGCATCTAACCGTTCAATACCTGACTGCTCAATACCTGACTGCTCAATATCTAACTGTTTGACTCGGCTGGAGTGAAGCGCCTAGTCCAAGCTTGTAACAGACGATCCAGCAGCATCGCCAGCAAAACGATGGCTAGACCAGCCACAAAACCTGATCCGACAGAGTCGGTGCGACGCAAGCCTTTCACTGTTTCAAGACCCAGACCACCGCCGCCGACAAGCCCAGCAATGACGACCATCGCCAATACCAGCATTACGGTCTGGTTGATGCCAGCCATGATGCTCGGCGCGGCCAAAGGCAGCTGCACTTTGCGCAGTGTTTGACCTCTGGTAGCACCAAAAGCTTTAGAGGCTTCGGTTGCTTCGCCTGCGACCTGTCGAATCCCCAGATTGGTGAGCCTGGTTGCTGCTGGCAGAGCGTAGAGAACCGAGGCAATAATCCCTGGGATCCGCCCAACGTTGAACATGATGATCACCGGCACTAGCAGCACAAAACTGGGAATGGTCTGCAAAAAGTCAAGCACCGGTTTGAGAAGCCGCTCGAAACGGTCGCTACGAGCTGCAAGAACTCCTAGCGGAATTCCGCAGATGATCGCCATGATTACCGCAACGATTACTTGAGCCAGAGTATCCAGCGAAAGAGTCCACATTCCTAGAAACCCCAGGCCAGCCGTGCAGCCGACACAGAAAGTTGCCAAATGAGCGCCCCCTAGCCGCCAACCAGCCAACGCCACAGCCAGCACAATCACCGGCCAAGCAAGGTCTGCGCTAAGCAGTTCACGCAATGGTGTCACGGCATAAATCGTGATCGAGTCGCTAAACCAGCCGGTGCCGAACCAGGTTCCGCCGATCTCATAAAGGTTGTCTCGTACCCAGTCCACCAGCCAGTCGATCGCTCCCGCAAACGAAAAACTCAAAGCAGCAGGGAACTCGGGTCTGCCAGCGAGGACACCAACAAAGGTGCCTATCACAAGCACAAAACAGCCCAGAATTCGACGTGGCTGATGCCTCAGCGCGTTAAGACCCGCGACTTGTTGCAGAGGTCGTGCCAACCAGGCACCCAGCTCACAGATTTTTTGATCCAGCGCACTCAAAGTCGTCTCAAAGCTTTTTACGACCCCAAACCGTTCGGCTGTATCAGGAAGTATCCGCAGTCGGCGGTGACGCGCCCCCAAACCGGCAGCACCGTGAGTGACGCGATCTAACAGCATCGCCAGCACCACAATCGCCAAGCCAGCCTCCAAAGCACGGCCCACGAACAGCCGCCTCAGTGATTCCAACACCACTTGGCCGAGACCGCCTGCACCAATCAGAGCGGCGATCACCACGATGCTCAAAGCCATCATGATCGTCTGGTTGACACCGGTTAGCACGCTCGGCAAAGCCTGCGGCAGTTGGACTTTGCGTAATGTCTGGCGCGGCGTAGCACCAAACATTTCGGCGGCTTCTACTGTGGCTGGTGACACTGTTCGAATACCCAGGTCAGTGAGCCTGATCACCGGTGGCAGAGAGTAGATCACGGTGGCGATGATCGCTGGGACTCGCGCCACCCCAAACAAAAGCACCACCGGTATTAGATACACGAACGCTGGCAAGGTCTGCATGGCATCAAGCAACGGTCGCAGAGCCTGCTGCAGCCGGTCGCGGCGCGATGACAAGATCCCCAGCGGCACACCAATCGCTACCGAAATAGTCACCGCAACAGTCATCAAAGCCACCGTTTGCAGGCTCTCTTCCCACAAGCCGATAGCGCCGAAGTAGCCAACGCCGACTGCGGAGATTAGCCCGGCACGTAGTCCCAGAGCCGAGGTAGCAATCATGGCACCGGCAGCTACCACCACGAACCACGGCAACCACAACAAGAAGCTCTCCACAGTACGCAGAACCCAGTCGATGGAGTCGCTTATCGGGTTGAAAATCCACGAGAAACTCCAATGGGTGGTCTGGTTGTCGATCACCCAGCGGCGGGCATCGTCAATCCAGTCCGCTAAAGGAATCGTCCACGAATCTGGGAACGTCCCCACCGAACTAAGCGCAAGCTGAACCGCTACAACGACCGCCAAACCGATGGCTAGAGCACCGCCCGATCGCCATCTACGTTGCCGTTCCTGCTCAAGTCGAGAGGCCAGACGATTCGCTGCCTCCGACGGCTCAGCTCTTGACGCAGTTGCGGTCTGAGGAGCTACAGCGGTCACAACAAGGCTGCGATCATGAAACTTTTGCGGGCGGAGGGCTGCGAGATTGTTGCGTTCACGGTGCTGCGGGTTCCAGCGGGTCGGGGGTTGATGCGTCGGGGCGAGCGTTTTCGTCAAGCAACGATGCCACACGAACACGGTCGACAACACCGACCACTTTGCCATGCTCATCAGCAACCCCCAGCGGACTGGGGTCAGCCAGCAGTCTGGGCAAAACATCATCTAGCACAGCGCTGAAGCTCACCGGTTGCGATGAAGGGGGTTCGCCTTGCAGCGGCTGCATCACCGAAGAGACCGTTATTACTTTGGTTTTGGGGGCATCGGTGGTGAACTCTCGCACATAGTCATCCGCTGGGGCTGACACGATCTGCTCTGGGGTTCCCACCTGCACGAATTCGCCGTCTTTCATAATGGCGATGCGATCCCCGAGTTTCAGCGCTTCATGAAAATCGTGGGTGATGAACACCAGCGTTCGTCGCATGTCAGCTTGCAGTGACAGCAGCTCGTCTTGCATGTCTCGGCGGATTAATGGATCCAACGCCGAGAAAGGCTCATCAAAGAAAAGGATTTCTGGTTCTACGCAAAGCGCTCGGGCCAAACCGACCCTCTGCTGCATTCCACCAGAAAGCTGCTGCGGGAAATGATCAGCCCATTCGGCGAGGCCCACCACCGAAAGCACGTTCATGGCGCGCTCATAGCGGTCGGCTTTGTCTGTGCCTTGTATCTCCAAACCGAAAGCGACGTTGTCGATCACTTTACGGTGTGGGAACAGCCCGAAATGCTGAAACACCATCGACAGGCGCTTGCGGCGCAGTTCGCGCAGCTGCGGTCCGTCAAGATCGCCGATCTCTGTGCCGTTGATTTTGACGGTGCCACTAGTTGGCTCAATCAGCCGTGACAAGCAGCGAATCAAAGTTGATTTGCCTGAACCAGAAAGACCCATCACCACAAAGATCTCGCCGTGCCCTACCGAGAAGCTGGCATTGTCTACTGCCAGCAGGCAACCTGTTTCTTCGAGCAGGCGCCGACGGTCACAGCCATCGGCCAGCAGGCTTCGTGCGGATGCCAGATTTTCTCCGAACACCTTGGTGAGCTCGTGACACTCCAAAGGTGGCTGGCTCTGATTGACGATCACCGCTAATCAATCTAGTATGACGACTCTGAGAGGTCACATGAACCTACGCTGTTGCGATTAACTCAGCCGTTGGCACATGCGAAGATCTCACAGCAACACACAACACAAATGCTTTTGCCAGCAACTACACAGGACAACCACACAAACTGACGATTCCAGGATCTGGAGGGAACCGAATGAGGAATAAATTATTTTGGAAGCTGCTTGCGGTTATCGCTGCTTTCGGCTTGCTGGCCGCGGCCTGCGGTGACGACGATGATGACAGCGAGTCGGGCGCTGATCTTGGCGAGATCACCACTATTGAGTTGGTGGCGAACCCGTGGACCGGCTCTGCAGCGAACGTTCATGTCGCTAAGCAACTTCTAGAGCAGATCGGTTACACCGTCTCAGTCACCGACCTTGACGAGAATGCCCAGTGGCCGTCGATCAACACCGGCGAGCTGCACGCTTCACTTGAGGTTTGGCCTTCGGGTCACGCCGAGAACCGTGCCGACTTCATAGACAATCCCAACGGCAACGTCAGCGATGCCGGTCTGCTCGGGCCGATCGGTCAGATTGGTTGGTATCTGCCTGCCTACATGATTGAACAGAACCCGGCGCTGGCCAGCGCTGAAGGCTTTGGGGATCCGGCTTTGGCGGAGCTTTTCGCAACCGCTGAGACGGGCAGCAAAGGCCAGATCCTGCACGGTGATCCGAGCTGGGTGACCTTCGAGCAGGACATCATTGACGATTTCGGCCTCGAACTGGAGATCGTCTACGCTGGCTCAGAAGATGCACTGCTAGCCGCCTTCGACGCAGCTTTCGCTCGTGAAGATCCAGTGCTGTCTTACTTCTGGACACCGCACGCGGCGTTCAACAATTTTGATTTGGTCGAGCTGGAACTTCCGCCCAACCCCGAAACCGGTGGCAAGTACTACCCGGCAGATGATCTTTTCAAGATTGTCTGGAGCGGTCTTGAGGAGGGTGCCCCAGCAGCCTGGGAATTGCTGCACAACTTCAACTACACCACCGCGGATCAGGTTTCGATGCTGGGTGCCATTGAAGGCGAAGGCAAAAGCGTTGAAGAGGCCGCGGCTGACTGGATCGCAGCCAACGAAGCTGTCTGGAGCGCCTGGCTACCCACCTAATCACGCCAGCCGTGCCTGCAATACGCGACGGCTCTAACTAAAGCATTCAAGCAAGGGACCAGGGGTTTGCCCTGGTCCCTTGCGCGTTTGGCTATGGCGCGTTAAGGCTTTTGACCAAAGTTAAAAGCAGCGATCTCGGCCATCTGTTCTCCGAGCAACGAAACAGCTGTCTCGAAAAGCTGTTTGCCTTCCTCAGCATTGGCACCAGTGGGGTCGCCGATATGACCATCAGGCCCGAAGTCGTTAGAGAGCCAGCCAAACGAAACCGACCCGCCAAAACGCACATGGCGATTCGTAGCTAGGCCTTCAGGAACTGCCCGTTGCGCTCGTTCAAGATGCACAAGATGAGGTCGCAAATGCATGAACACCGACGTTTCGCTGTGGCCGCCATGGATGCCCATTCCCAACTCCGAGTCTGGCGAAGCGCCCCCTTGATCAGGAGGCACAAAAGGATGCACTAGGAAAGTCATCAGACCGTGCTGCAAGCGGATCTCACGACAGGCCACGTTCAACAGAGCCGAGTTGCCGCCGTGACCGTTGAGAAACACCAACCTTTGTGCCGCAGTGGTAGCCACGCTTCGACCGATGTCGCGCAATACCGCCAGCAGGGTCTCCGCCGACAGCCACAAAGTGCCCGCAGACCAAGCATGCTCGTTGGACTTGGACACCGACAAAGTCGGCAAAAGCCACAGGTCGTAGATGTCTCCGTGCTCAGCTACAAGCGCTGCCGCTGACTCATGAGCGATCACATGATCCACCGACAAAGGAAGATGCGAACCATGCTGCTCCACCGCACCGATCGGCTGAATGATGACTGCCGACTCGGTGATCTGTTCAGCGATTTCAGGACCGCTGAGTTCATCTAAGCGCCTGAAACGCACTTGAGTGTCTAGAGCTGCTTGCGGGGCTTGTCCGGTCATGGTGACTTCACGGTAGCGGGCTCCAAAACGACACAGTGCCAAGCCCGAGACTGACAACATCACCAGCACGGTCAAGGCGCGATATTGCGGCGAAGTCACCTTCACCCGCTCTGACGGCACTGTAGGTAATGGCATCGCTATCGGGTGACCAGAGCCGCTGCGTTTCGTCGTATTGGTCAGAGAAAGGCAAGTAGTTGCGCAAAAAGGTCAAGCTTGGTGTGAACTGCGCCAGCTCAAAGGACTCATTGCTGTCCCAGACATGCCAAGCCATGAGATCAGCAGCGCCTCTCGGGGTGGTAGTAGCCATCAAAAGGCGTTGTCCGTCGGGGCTCCAGTCAACCCAAAGACCTGGCCCGGCTAGCGCTGCGGTTCGCTCGCCGCTAATCAAATTGAGGACTTCGACAGAGCCTCGCAGAGATGATTGCGCGGCGACCACAGCGGCTCTGGCTGAAACCGCAAGCCGGGATGTGTCCGCGCTGGCTGTCGCAGCCGGGTCCGAGGGCTGGGCTGGCCGACTTGCGAAAGCTAAAGCAACACGGTCGCCATCGGGATGAACAGTCATTGCGGTTAATCCTGGGGCCGGGCCCAAGTTGCTAACGCTGTCATCGTCAAGATTACGTATACGCAGCTGCGCTGTTGCGGAGATTGCAGTGTCGTCACTGCTCTCGCTGGCATTGTCAGCAGCATCGTCGTCAACGTAGAGGAAGGCGTTCTGGCCCGGCACCCAAGCTGCTGCCTGGAATCCAGTTCCGACTGTTCCTAGCTCGGTGTAGTCATCAAGTTGGTCAGGGTCATCAAACAGCCGCAGCTGCGGTCCAGCATGCACTAACAGCCGCTGCCCGTCGGGTTCCCAAGCAACGAAAACACTGCTGCTGGTGAAAGTGTCAGGCGAAGTCGGTGCTCCGGTCCCATCAAGAATATCCATAGCTGTGCCGCCACTTGCACCAGTACCTAGCGCGACCAGTCTGGTGGTGTCATGGTTCCACGAATAAAAGAAGTACGACCGGCGGGCATCAGAAGTTGTGACCTCTCTGCTGGCGATATCCATGACCGCTACTTGTGCGGCTCCAGTGTCGGGGCTTATGAGAGTCGCTACCAGCTTGCTGCCGTCGCGCGACCAGGTCGGCTGGGTAACGATGTAGCCGGAACCTAGCTGACCCATATTTCGCCCGTCGGGTGCTAGCAGGGTCAAACCGGTCTGACCAGTAGTCGCGATCAGGCCACGACCAGAAAAAGCGGGCGGCTGCTCAGCGGGTATCTGCTCACTTGATGTTTGATCATTGTCTGCTCGAAGCCCCGGTTCCTGCTCGACTGCGGGTCCTGATTCTGGTTCAATGGCTTGAGTTTCAGATTCTGACTCGGGTTCGGATGCTTGGAGTTCAGGCTCTGGTTCGGATGCTTGGGGTTCCTGGTTCGGCGTGATCGGAGCAGTCTGTGAGTTTGCAGATTCTGCCTCTAGAGAAGCTGGCGTGCTGGACTCCGATGCCGTTGAACAAGCCGCAGCAACCCAGAGACAAGCCGCAACCGTCGCAAGTTTGATACAGCAGCAGTCGCGAGCCTTGAAGGTGTCGCCTGTCCGCGGTTCTAGGGTTTCTAGGCAAGTCACGCCCCCGTAGTCTGCCCTGCGCTGGTGAAATGTTCGTGGGGTTAACTGGAAGGCTGCTTTAAAAAGGGTTGAAGCCCATGCGGTTACGTATCGACACCAACTCTCCCAAATGGTTGTAGCCGTGACCTACAGCGCTCCATTGCAGAAACCAGGCCGCTGACTTGCCGTCCCACATCGAATACAGCCAATCGAAACGGTCTTCGGGGGTGCCAATAGCTTGCAAGGCAGAGGCAGTGTCGGGGCGGTGGTCTAAGGCAGGCAGGCCATGGTCGTTGAGCCAAGTTGCTGTGGCATCGAATACCGCTAAGACGTATTCGCCGACCGCTTCAGGGTCAAGCACTTCGGTAAGTTCGCTGTCTTCGCCTTCAGCCAAACCCCGCCACAGGTCATCTGTCACTCCGAGGTGGTCGGTCCAGTCTTCAACAACAGCGGGGGCACCGCCACGAAGAGCGCCGTTCACGGCTAGATCGTGATGGCGTGCCAGATGCCACAGCACGTAGCTAGGAGCGATCCCGCCTCCGTCAGCTTTTTGACGCAACTTGTGAAGGGGTATCTGTTTCAGCACTCCGCCCTCAAGCCGCGCCCGCAAAGTCGTCAGGTCTTTAATGATCCAGTTGCACAAATCCATGATTCGTCGTTGCCCTGCTGCCCTTTCTGATTGTGTCCTATTGCGTGCTCTGGGTGTAGCCAGCGCTGGGAGTCCAAGACTCGATAAGCAGTCTGTCACCATCAACCCGCACAAGAACAACCCTTCCGATCCGAGCCGTGAAAAGCTCCATGCTTGACGGATCTTCGATCGGATAACGGTGACCGGCAATGAACTCGGCCTGCTGCGTTGAATCAGCAACAGCAACGATGCCAGCGATACGGGCATCGCCATCGGGCAATCGTTCTGAGTCGGGGGCGCTGTGCAGCGCAAAACGAGGATCGTGACGCAGATCGCTGGCTTTGAGCGATCCCGGTGTCATCGCCAACCAAAGATGGCCTGAACGGATCGGTGCTTCCATGCCCGACAGTCGTGGTGAACCGTCACGACGCAGGGTGCCCATCACCACATGGCGGTGGCTTTCCATCCTGGCACGCACACGCTGAGCCAGATCACTAGCGTCCTGCTCAAAATCGGCCCATGACACAACCTCGGTCACGGCGGCTGTTTCATCTGTGTTGCCGCTCAGCTCATCAGCCACGCTGGCAATTTAGACCAGCTCTGCACCCAGTTTCGCAGGCAGGTTCCGAGTCTTTGTTTCAAAGCGATTCTCAGGGCTCCGCAAAGACCTCGGAATCCTCCATCAAGGTTTCTACAGGGCTCAAGGCCATCGCTAGAGTTCTGTTGATGCGATTCGTGGTTCTGCAGGCTCATCCTCAGACAGACTGCTTGAATGTCGCGCTGCTTGATCGGATGGTAGAGGCTCTTAAAGCTTCTGGCCACGAAGTCCAGGTCGTGCGGCTAGCTCAAGGTGAGACGATTAGTGCATTGAACATTGTCGGTGCCGAAGGTCTGATCTTGGTATATCCCACATGGTGGGGTGGATTGCCAGCACCACTTCTGGGCTGGGTGCAAAAGGAGGTCGTCGACTGGATTGACGGAACCGCTGAAACAGCTACCTCACCACTTCGCACCGTGAAACATCTGATAGCAGTCACCACCCACGGATCACCAAAGAGAGTTAACTGGCTGCAAGGCCAGCCAGGGTTTCAGCTGCTACGCCGCAGCATCGCTCGGCTGTGCGCTCCAGGTACCAGGTTGCGCTGGCTGGCTCTCTACGGTTTGGACCAGCGATCCGATGAGCGCATCACCGCTTTCATAGACCGTAGCGCCGAGCAATTAGCACGGCTCTAAGAGCCCACGCCAAGCGCTGACAATTTTGTTTGTTGTAACGGTTCAGCGAGCGGCTACCACAGCGATTTCTACTTTCCAAGACGCTTGAGCCAACTCTGGCACCACTACAAGCGTTGATGCTGCTAAATGGTCGCCCAAGAAACGGTCACGCTCGGCCATCACTGCGCCCAGATCCTGTCCAACAGTCACATAAGTAGTGACCGACACAATGTCGGTGGTTAAGAGTTGAGCTTCTGTGAGCATGGCTGAGATGTTCTGCCAGACAGTGGCTGCTTGCTCACCAACATCATCAGGCACCGAACCGTCGACTCGGGTAGGCACCACTCCAGAAGTGTGAAGCCATTTCTGAGCGCCGGTCGTAGCCACTGCATGGGCATAACGCGCTGGCGGAGGCGCAATATTGTCTGGTCGGACTATCTGTGAAGACATCGGCTGCGACACTACCTGCACAACAAATGCCAATGCCTGTTGCTGTCCATCAGATTTAGCAACAACAGCAGGAGCCAGCAGGCAGCGTTAGGTGCTGCGCCTCAATGCTGTCCTAAACCCGCTCCTCAGTGCTGAGCCCTAGTGCTGCACCTTAGTGCTGCGCCTTAGTGCGGTGGACGCGTGTCGTTGGCGTGACACACTTGGCATATGACTCAGCGCATGGCTCTGTATTTTCAGGACAAACACCCGATCTCTTATGAGATCGAAATGGCCCGCTACGCCGAAGAGCGCGGCATTGACGAGATCTGGCAGGCCGACACCCGACTGGCTCGCGACTGCGTGGTGATGATGAGCGCTCTGCTGACAGCCACAAAACGTCTCAAGATCGCCAGCGGGGTGCTGCCCATCTACACCCGCAACCCGGCAGTCATCGCAGCCACTTGGAGCACCATGCACGAACTCGCCGGTAGCGCGCCCGACGGCAGCAGTCGGGTAATGCTGGGCCTCGGTGCCTGGTGGGAGCCAATCGCCGGGCGGGTCGGAGTTGATCGCCGCAAACCGCTGCAAGCCATGCGCGAGAACGTTGAAGCAATCCGAGCATTGTTCACCATGGAAGAAGTCAGCTACTCCGGTGAATTCGTCCACTTAGACAGGGTTCGCCTGGACGTGGCCTACGGCGACACATCGCCCCGCAACATTCCCATCTACATCGGTGCCACCGGTCCCAAGATGTTGGAACTCACCGGTGAAATCGCTGACGGAGCCATGCTCAACTATGTGGTACCCACCGACTACATCCGTGACGCTGTAGCCCGAGTAGCTACTGGAGCAGAAAAGTCGAACCGAACTATTGCCGATATTGACCGCCCAGAGCTGTTGATCTGCTGCCTTTCTGATGACGATCCCGAAGAGGCGCTCGCCGTCGGCAAAACTCTGGTGGCTTACTACCTCGGCACTGAGCCTCACATCATGGCGGCCTCTGGGGCTGACCCAGATTTGATCGAAAAAGTCAAAGAGGTTGTTGGCTGGCCCGCCACCGAAGCCGACTACGCAAAAGCTGTTCCGCTAATCGGCGATGATCTGGTGCGTCGAGTGATGGCTGCGGGCACGACCGCGCAGTGCCGTGACAAGGTAGCTGAATACATCGAGGCGGGTGTCACCTGTCCGGTTCTTTATCCGCTCATGGATGACATGAAGCCAGTGATAGATGCCTTCGCTAACTGGTCTCCCTAGACACATGCTGTCGGCACAGTTTGCTGCGTTACCCAATATGGCTTCCTTTTGCTTGTACTTGTGAGCGAGTCGTCTGCTGAACTTGAGTCGGTGTCTGATCTTTTGGTGCATGGCGGAGCGGTTATCACTGTTGATGACGAGGCAACGGTTTGTGACCCAGGGTGGGTCTATACCCGAGGGAATCAAGTGGCCGAAGTTGGCGACGGTGAGCCTCCCTCGAGGCGCTTACGACAGGCAGCTGAGGTGATTGATGCTGCTGGCTGTGTGGTTATGCCAGGCATGACCAACGCTCACACTCACCTGTTTCAGACCTTCTTTCGGGGACTGGCTGACGACAAAACCCTGCTTGACTGGCTGCGGGATTGCATCTGGCCAGCCGCGGTTCATCTTGATGCCGACATCGCCTACGCCGCAGCACGCGCCGCTCTGTTAGAGAACCTTAGAGGCGGTGCCACCACAGTTATTGATCACCAGTACATCCATGTCGACGAAGGCATTGACGACGCAGTTTGCAGAGCCGCCGATGAACTAGGGATGCGTTTTCTGCTGGCCTACGGATGGGCTGACCGCAACTACCAAACAAAGCTGCAACAGACCGCTCAGCAAGCCGTGGACTGCGCCGATGCGCTCCGCAGAAAATGGGACGGATGCCACGAAGATCGGATACGAGTGGAGTTAGCTCCGCTGATCCCGTGGGGATGCTCCGACGAAGCAATGCGAGTCACTGTGGCCGCAGCTCGTAGTTGGGGTAGAGGCACCCACATCCACTGCGCGGAGACCCAAACCGAAGTTGAAATGAGTCTCCAAGAACGAGGCATGCGTCATGTGGGATGGCTTGACTCTCTCGGTGTGCTGGGTCCTGACGTGCAGCTGGCACACACTATTTGGGTTGAGGATGCCGAACTGGACTTGATCGCATCCAGCGGCTCAATAGTGGTGCATTGCCCGGTGTCCAACATGTATCTGGCATCGGGAGTGGCCCCGGTTGCGGCTATGAAAAAACGGGGCATCACAGTGGCGCTAGCTAGTGACGGGCCAGGCAGCAACAACCGTCAAGACATGTTCGAGGTTCTCAAAGCAACTGCGCTGCTTCAAAAAGTGCATCACCTTGATGCTTTAGTGCTGCAACCTCACGAAGTGATTCGTATGGCCTGTCGCGGCGGGGCGGGCGCGTTCGGGATGCCCAACGCTTTCGGCATGATCGCAGCTGGACAGAGAGCCGACTTCTTGGTGGTGGATCTGCGTTCGCCGTTTGTGGCACCGGTACACCGTTTGGAGAGCGCCGTTGTTTACAACGTCACCCCGCGAGATGTGCGTGATGTTTTCATTGACGGTCGCGTTGTGTTGCGCGACCGAAATCTGCTTATCGCAGACGAGAACCAGATCATGGCCGAAGCCCAAGATGCGGCCCGTCGACTGTTCACACGAGCCGGAATCGCTTCAAGAGTCACACGAAACTAAGGCCGCTCTCAAGAGGTCAAGTGCATCGCTAGCCAGCAGCGTCGCTGCGAAGCCAGGCGTAGCTGCGATAATTCGCTCGCGTTCAACGGCGATAACATTCGCGTTGATGTCGCTTGTGGTGGTGGGCTGTAATCACCGTTCCGCGTCGCTTGACCTGCTCGAGCGACTCACTGTCGCGCCTGACGATTTGCCGAAAGCTTTGCATGAGCTTTCCTTAGCGGAGCATCTCAGCGAGTCGGTTCTTGTGTCAACCTGCAACCGTGTTGAGGTTTACGCCTACGCCGAACGTTTCCACGGCGGTTACGGCGAGATCCGTGAGATGCTGGCCTGTCATTCGGGTTTGCCGCCGGAAACGATCAGCGACGAACTTTACGCATATCACGACAGCGAAGCGGTGCGGCATCTGTTCACCGTGGCTGCAGGACTTGATTCGGCGGTTACCGGCGAGCATGAAATCCTTGGGCAAATACGCGACTCTTGGCAGGCAGCACGCAGTGAAGGCACTGTTGGCGCTGTTTTGGAACCCTTATTCCGCTTGGCGGTGCAATCAGGCAAAAAAGTTCGCAGCAGCACTGGCATCTCCCGTGGCGTTGCCTCGCTGTCTCATGCTGCGGTGGCATTAGCCGCGAAACGTCTAGGAGGATTAGCTGGGCAGCGGATAGTGGTGCTCGGCGCAGGCGAAGTCGCTTCGGGAACTCTCAAATCGCTTGCTGGCAGTGAAGCCGCAGATATTGCGGTCATTAGTCGCACCGTGTCGCGAGCCGAAGCGGCAGCGCAGCTGTGTGGCGGTCGAGCCTTGGCGATGGCTGACCTTGACGAAGCTCTGGCAGAAGCCGATCTGGTGATCACCACCACCGGTGCCACCGAAATGCTGCTTGAGCACGGCCATGTCTCACAGGTCATGGCTCGACGAACCAGCAGCGAACTGTTGATCCTTGATCTTGCCGTGCCCCGCGATGTTGACAGTGCTGTGGGTGAACTTACTGGAGTGACTCTGCTCAACATGGATGACCTGACCCGCTTTGTTGCACAGCAACGCGCTGGCCGAGACCAGGAAATCAATTCAGCCCAAGCGATCATTGACGAAGCCGTGCAGCAGTATCAGCTTGAAGTTTCGGCTCGTGAGGTTGCTCCACTTATTGCGTCGCTGCGAGCACGCGCTGAAGGAGTCAGCAGCAAAGAAATGCAGCGTCATGCGATGCGTCTAAAAGATCTTTCTCCACAACAACACGAGGCGGTGGAGTCGCTTGTTCATGGAGTGGTCAACAAGCTCTTGCATGAGCCGACGGTCAGATTGAAAGCCGCTGCAGGCCATGCCCGCGGTGACCGGCTTGCCGAGGCGTTGCGCGACCTTTTTGATCTTTAGTCACATAGTGGGCACCGAAACGCTCGAATGGATGGCTCCATCTAGCATTTCGGTAGTGCCGTGATGACTACCCTGGCTCTGCGATGACTTTGGCCGTGCTGCAATGACTCTGGCCGTGCTGCGATGACTCAGACAGTGCTGCGGATCGCTACTCGTGGCAGCCCGCTAGCGCTTCGACAAACCGACATAGTGGCTGGGCTACTCACCACAGCAACTGGAATGGCATCTGAGCCGCTGATCGTGTCAACCAGCGGTGACCGGCGAGCCTCCACAGCGATTCACGCAATGGGCGGCAAAGGCGTTTTCGTGAAGGAAGTTCAAAATGCCGTGCTAAACCGTCGGGCGGATTTGGCGGTGCATTCAGCCAAAGACCTGCCTTCGGTTACTCCTGAGGGTCTGGTGCTAGCAGCGATACCTGAACGCGGTGCTCCTCAGGATGCTCTGGTGGGATACCCGTTTAAAGAGCTACCCCAAGGTGCCACAGTGGCCACTGGATCAGTGAGACGCAAAGCGCAGCTCGCCTGGCTGCGACCCGATCTGCGTTTTGCGGAATTGCGTGGCAACATTGCGACCAGACTGGCAAAAGCCGATGCCTTTGATGCCATCGTTATGGCCGCTGTTGCGCTGCAACGTTTGGAGATCCAGCGTGATGACCTAGATGTACTCGCGGCTGATGTTTTTGTGCCTCAAGTTGGACAGGGTGCTATCGCAGTGGAATGCCGAGCTGATGACCAGCGGCTGCTAGAAACTCTACAAGCTGTGCAGCATCAACCCAGCCGACTCGCTGTTGATGCAGAGCGAGCTTTTTTGGCAGAGCTGGGAGGCGATTGCGACCTGCCAGCAGGTGCTCATGCCATCCATACCAGCGAAGGCTTGGAGTTGACCGCCATCTTGGCATCACCCGATGGCAAAGTCTTGCTGCGCGAGACACAACACGGTGCTCAACCCGAAACATTGGGACAGCAAACAGCGCGGTGTCTACTAGATGACTGTGGCGGTCAAGCGCTGCTAGAAAACCAATGACTAGGCGACAGTTGCTGACGACAAATGACTGAAATCCCCGACAATCAAGCGCTCGAACTGTTGGCGGGTGTGCGTGTAGCGGTTTGTAGGCCAGAGGAACAAGCTCACAGTTTGGTTGAAGGTCTTGAGGCTCTGGGGGCTGAGGTCGTGAAAATACCGCTGATCGCTATTGCTGATCCAGACGACGGAGGTGCTGCACTGCAAGCAGCTATGGCTCAACTCAAGCGTGGTGACTGGCTGGTGCTGACTAGCCCTAATGGTGCTGAGCGAGCCGCAGCGCAAGTTGCGGTGGCATCAGGGGTCAAAATAGCTGCGATCGGGCCCGGCACCGCCGCTCGGGCTCAAGATCTGGGATTCAAGATTGATTTGGTGCCTGAGAGGTCAATCGCTGAAGGACTCATGGCAGAGTTCCCTGCACCAGACGCTGACCACGGTGGCTTAGTGGTGCTAGCACGAGCCGCAGTGGCACGCACGGTGCTGCCCGATCAGCTGCGAACGGCTGGTTGGAAAGTGCTTGACGTGGCTGCCTATCAGAACGTAGCCGTGCATTTGACCGATGAGCAGCGGCGTATGGTGCAGGCATGTAATGCTGTGGTGTTCACCTCGTCTTCTACGGTTAATCGCCTAGTGGCTGAGATAGGTTTGGATATGGTTCCGCCTCTAGTTGTTTCGATTGGGCCAGCAACATCAGCAACCGCTATCGAGCTGGGTCTCACGGTGACTGTTGAAGCCGAACAGCACACCGTTGCGGGATTGATATCAGCATTGCAAGCCCACGCCCGCACCCGCACCCAAGCCAAAACCCAAGCCAAGACTTAGATGAGAGCGACTCAACTAGGCGGCGATGGTGCTAGGTAGCCTCGCAGGGTGAGTTTCCCTCAACGCCGGATGCGGCGACTGCGCCGAACTCCGGCTTTGCGGCGGCTAGTGACAGAGCATCGGCTGCATCCCGGTGACCTGATAGCGCCGCTGTTTGTGCGAGAAGGAATTGATGAGCCGCAGCCGATCGCGTCGATGCCTGGACAGTTTCAACACACACGTCAGTCGCTGCGAACCGAGGTGGCTGAGCTTCATGCTTTAGGGGTCGGTGCCGTCATGCTTTTTGGGGTGCCTCAACACAAAGACTCAATCGGTTCACAAGCCTGGAACTCTGAGGGGATCGTGCAGCTTGCGTTAGCCGACCTTCGTGATGATCTAGGCGACGACATTGTGCTAATGGCTGATCTATGTATGGACGAATACACCGATCACGGACATTGCGGCGTGATTGATGGTCACGGCAACGTTGACAACGATGCCACTTTGGAGGTTTATGCACGTATCGCCGTAGCTCAAGCTTCCGCAGGCGCGGACATTGTGGCTCCGTCAGGAATGATGGACGGTCAAGTTGCAGCAATCCGTGACGCATTGGACGGATCGGGTTTCAACCAGACAGCGATCCTGGCGTATGCCGCCAAATACGCCACCGCGCTTTACGGGCCGTTCCGTGACGCGGTGGGTGTAACCATCGCTTCAGGTGGTGACCGGCGCACCTATCAACAAGACGTGTCCGGCACTCGCGAAGCTCTAGCAGAAATACGGCTTGATCTGGCTGAAGGAGCCGACATGGTGATGGTTAAACCGGCTTTGTCGTTCCTAGATGTGATCGCAGCAGCACGGCCGCTTTGTGATGTTCCGTTGGCCGCTTATCACGTTTCGGGGGAATACTCAATGGTGTGCGCCGCAGCAGAGCGAGGCTGGCTCGACTTGGACGCAGTAGCTCACGAGCATGTGCTAGCCATTCGACGTGCTGGAGCTGACCTAGTGCTTACTTATTTTGCCCGACAACTAGCTGAGGACATGCAATGACAGCAACGCTGCCGACACGGACAGTTCCCACAGCACAACTGGATTATTTGTGAGTCGCAACAACTCAAATGAGGCGGCTGCTAGCAGCGAGATCCTTTTCGAGCGCGCTACTAAGGTCATTCCTGGGGGGGTGAATTCACCGGTGCGAGCTTTTCGCTCGGTGGGTGGCACTCCCTATTTCGTGGACCGTGCCGAGGGGCCGTTCGTTTATGACGTTGACGGTCGGCGTTACATCGACTATGTGCAAAGCTACGGCCCGCAAATAGCTGGACATGCTCATCCAGCGGTGGTTGCTGCCGTTCAGCAGGCAGCGCAGCGAGGCACAAGCTACGGAGCACCTACTCGAGGCGAAGTGCTGATCGCCGAAGAGATACGCGCCCGCGTGGAAGGCATAGAGATGGTGCGGCTCACCAGCAGCGGCACCGAAGCAGCAATGTCAGCGGTGCGCTTAGCGCGCGGTGTAACCGGACGTGACAAAGTCGTGAAATTCGCGGGCTGCTATCACGGTCACAGCGACGCTCTGTTAGTCGCTGGTGGTTCGGGGGTGGCTCAGCAGGGACTGGCAGGTAGCGAAGGGGTCACTTCTGGTGCCGTAGCTGACACTGTTGTCGCTCCTTACAACGTGATACCCGAGCTTGATGAGTCGGTGGCTGTGGTTTGCGTTGAACCTGTGGCAGCCAACATGGGTTTGGTCGCCCCTAAGCCGGATTTTTTGCAGGGTTTGCGGCGTGCCTGTGACGAGGTTGGCGCAATGCTGCTTTTTGATGAAGTGATCACCGGGTTTCGTTTGTGTCGGGGTGGGGCATCGCAATGGTTCGGAGTGAAACCCGATGTTTGGTGTTTCGGCAAGGTCATCGGCGGTGGCTTGCCAGTAGGAGCGTTCGGGGCTTCCGAAGCCATCATGTCAGGACTGGCACCGCTGGGAGCCGTGTATCAGGCTGGCACCCTTTCAGGCAATCCGCTGGCTACCGCGGCTGGCCTTGCCGTGCTGGAGTTGCTCACCGATGACGCCTACCAGCAGCTTGAATCCAGAGTCATGGCGCTTCAGGAGGGTTTGACTCAGGCTTTTGCGGCGGCAGGGGTTCCGGCGGTACTGCCTCGGGTGGGGCCGTTGCTGGGATTGTTTTTCACCAAGCGTGAGCCTCATGACTTCGACACTGCTTCCGCGGCCGCCGACAATGGGCTTTACCCAGCGTTTTTTCATGGGATGCGGCGACGTGGGGTGGCTTTCGCGCCGGGAGCGTATGAAGCTATTTTTGTGTCGTTGGCTCATAGCGATGCTGAGATTTCCGCTACTGTGCAGGCCGCATCCGAAACTGCTGAAGAGATGGCTGCAGGCGGCGGACAGCAACTCAAGGCAACAGCCTCTGCGACGGGTTGTAGCGACTCATGAGACGGCCCTTAAAGCTTCTTTTTTGGGTTGTTGTTGCTGGTGTCTTAGCGCTGGTGGCTGTTGTGGCATGGTATTTGCTGACGCGTGACGATGCCCCCGAAGCGGTTGATCTGCAAGCCACGGTAGAACTCCTCAGCAGCACAACAACAGTTCCGGCTCAAGCTGGCACGGCAACGACACAAGCTGGAGACAGCACGACTTCTGTGCTGGCTCAAACTACTGCTGAGACCAGCGCCGAGTCCGCTGGCGAGACCGGCACCGAGACCGTCGAAGGAGCCAGCGACGCAGATCAAACAGTTTCAACCGCAGCCGAATCAACGGAGGGTGCTAGTGATTTGGCCGGGGTTTGGCGGGTGCAGGTGGCAGACGACCCTGGTGATCTGCAAGATCAGCCGACGGTCAGTTTCGCTGGGTTCCGAGTGGATGAGGTGCTCAGCACTATCGGTGAGTTCACTGCGGTCGGGCGCACCGCTGACGTTTCGGGTTTTATTGAGTTGAATGATGCCGAACTGCTCGCCGCTGAAGTGTCGGTGATGATGTCCACCTTGCGAACCGACAATAGCTTCCGTGACGGCAGGATCTACGATGCTCTCAACACCAACGAGTTCCCGACCGCGACGTTCACTTTGACTTCTCCAGTTGCGCTGCCTTCGGGCTTGGCTGAAGGCGCTGTGTTCAGCGGAGTCGCAGAAGGCAACTTGACCATCAAAGGCATCACCAATCAGGCTTCGTTCAGCGTTGAAGCTCAGCTTTTAGGGGATCGCATACTCGCTGTTGGCACCAGTGATGTCACTTTCAGCGACTACGGCGTAACCGCACCGACCGCTCCAATAGTTGTGTCAGTCGAAGACCAAGGAGTCATGGAGTTCCAACTCTTCTTCACCCGCTGACATCACAGCACACCAACTGCTTCCTTGAAGCAGGGTTGTCGATTTTTGGATATCTTGCCGTCAGTTTTCAGCTATTATCGACGAGGTGGTCTACACAAGGCATACTCAAGTGCCGCAGCAGAGTTTCTTTCTTCTTGGCATGAGAGGTGTCGGCAAGAGCACTTGGGCCAAACAGGCTCTTGCTGACGCTTTGCGCCTAGACCTTCTTGACGAGGCTCTTTTCGCTGATCTGCTAACCGAGCCAGCGCTGTTCCAGCAGTTGTTGTCGGGGGTTGGGCCGGGTCAATGGGTGATAGTGGACGAGATCCAGCGCATCCCCAGCCTGCTCAACGAAGTTCACCGGCTGATTGAGGAACGGGGAGTGCGTTTTGCTCTTCTGAGCTCTAGCGCACGCAAGCTCAAGACCGCAGGCACCAACCTGCTCGCTGGTCGTGCTTTACGCAAAGCCATGCATCCACTAACAGCAGCTGAACTCGGCGATGATTTCAACCTTGACGATGCGCTCCGCTGCGGAACCATTCCACTGATTTGGAACGCACCCAACCGTCGGGAGGCACTTCAGAGCTACACCCAGATGTACTTGCGCGAGGAGATCAGGGCCGAGGCTGTGGTGCGAAACCTGTCGGGATTCATGAGATTTCTGCCGGTTGCAGCAGTGATGCATGGCCAAACCGTGAACGCTGCTTCGGTTGCACGAGACGCTGGTGTCGCTCGTACTACGGTCAACGGCTACTTCGAAATCCTTGAGGACACTCTGCTGGCTGTGCAGCTGCCCGCCTTTGAGGCCAAGCTTCGGGTGCGGGAGCGACACCGCCCCAAGCTCTATTGGGCTGATCCTGGTCTGGTGCGAGCAGTCAAGCGGCAGCTTGGGGCAGTGGCTACCGAAGAGCGGGGAGCACTGCTTGAGGGTTGGGTGCTGGGACAGCTCCGAGCCCATAACGAGCATCAGCACATCTATGACACCATTGGCTACTGGTCTGCTGCCGAGTCCGCCGCCGAAGTCGACTTCGTGCTTAGGCGAGATCGTGAGCACTTGGCTTTAGAAGTCAAGGCGGCACAACGCTACAACACCACCATGCTCAAAGGTCTGCGAGCCGTAGCCGATCTTGATGGCCTGAACCGCCGCGTTCTTCTCTATCGAGGGCAGCGTGCCTTTAAAACCGAAGACAGTATTGAGATTTGGCCAATAGAACATTTGCACGAAGCTCTCCGAACTTATCAGCTCTGGCGCTAGAGGTCGAACGCTTGACGGGTCACTGTGACCCGGTCGCTCTGGCTGCAGCCTGGGCAGCCCGTGGAAGCTCTTAAGCAGGAACAAGCTCTTTTGTTTTGTGTCAGGGTGAATGTTTCTTGTGGTACCTAGCTCGCTGGGATTGATCTGCATGGAGCGACGTGTGGGTTCGGTTGTTGGTTAACGTGTGGGTTCGGTTGTTGGTTAAGCAGTAGCAAGAATCTGATCTGTCTGTCTGGCAGCAGCCTCCTGCGTTTCGCACGCTTCGGCTGAAGCGGCTTGAGCAGTAGCAAGAATCCCTGGTCTGTCTGGCAGCAGTCTCTGATGACGGCAGATCATGTATGTGGCGACATCAAACACCTTGATACGCAGAAGCGGTTATGCCGCAAGCGATCTGCCGGTGACGGAGGGCGGGCAAACTCTAGTGGTGGTTGCAGCTGAGGTTAGTGTGGGTGTTGTGGGCTATTTGCTAGTTGTGGGGTTTGCGGGGCAGGTGTTTGAGGTTGTCTTCGATGATGGCTAGTCGAGGGGGGCTGATGTTGAGGTTGGTGCTTTTGGGTAGCCAGCGTCGTTTGAGTAGTGCGTTGGTTTGTTCGTTGCTGGCGCGTTGCCACGGTGAACACGGTTCGCAGAAGTAGATGTCGATGCTGGGGGCTTGTTCGATGTCAGCCCAGTACGCCATTTCGCGTCCTTGGTTCCAGGTGAGAGTTTTGACGAGATGCTCTGGCTGGCGTGCAGCACCGCAGTGGTGACTGCGACGGTGTGTTCTGCGGTGTGACCGTGCGGTAATGCTGTGAGCAGAGGCTTTGGCGGCTGACGCGTTCTACGAGCGTGACTATGGCGCTGGCGTTGTTGGCGCCGATTATCAGATCGCCTTCCCAGTGGCCAGCCTCGCGGCGCTCTTCGACGGTTGCGGGCCGATGTGTGATCGGCTTGTAATCACCTAAACGCTGGGGTTTGTTGTGATGCGGCTACGGGGTTTGAGGCTGTGACAACGTCTTAGGAGCAGCCGCCAAACACCCTTGGGTAGTCCCCGTGATCCGTTTGTCATAACAGGACACATAGATCGTCTCCGCACAAACCCGGTAGCCCTCGGCGCGCAGATCAGCGCTAATCGCGTGCGGTGACCAGCGCATCATCTGGCGTTCGCGCACCTTCGCAGCCAACTCAAGATCCGCAGCGAGTTTCGCTGTCTTAGGGCGACGCGCCCACTGATCCGTGAGATGGTGCGCCACCGATGCGTCATAACCACCGTTATCGCAGTGGTTGCGTTTCAGGTCTGGACACATCGTTGAAACAACCCGACTGAGCTGTCGCGCGATCTGTTGAGCATCAACCCCCGCTGTGTGAAACGCCTCAATCCGAGCGCATTCGTCAAAGCTCAGCCTCGCCGCCATAACAAGAACCTTCATCGGCTGGTTGCTTGTGGTGTGACCGGTCATCACGACCGATCATTCGCAACCACCAGTGGAGTCCGCCAACCCTTGGGTAGTCCCCGTGATCCGTTTGGTCATAACAGGACACATAGATCGTCTCCGCACAAACCCGGTAGCCCTCGGCGCGCAGATCAGCGCTAATCGCGTGCGGTGACCAGCGCATCATCTGGCGTTCGCGCACCTTCGCAGCCAACTCAAGATCCGCAGCGAGTTTCGCTGTCTTAGGGCGACGCGCCCACTGATCCGTGAGATGGTGCGCCACCGACGCGTCATAACCACCGTTATCGCAGCGAGACCATGTCGTGGGGATGGTTTGGGGTGGGATGTGCGCCACCGATGCGTCATAACCACCGTTATCGCAGTGGTTGCGTTTCAGGTCTGGACACATCGTTGAAACAACCCGACTGAGCTGTCGCGCGATCTGTTGAGCATCAACCCCCGCTGTGTGAAACGCCTCAATCCGAGCGCATTCGTCAAAGCTCAGCCTCGCCGCCATAACAAGAACCTTCATCGGCTGGTTGCTTGTGGTGTGACCGGTCATCACGACCGATCATTCGCAACCACCAGTGGAGTCCGCCCACCTTGATACGCAGAAGCGGTTTTGCCGCAAGCGATCTGCGGTGACGGAGGACGGGGTTAGGTTTGTGGTGATGGCTTTCGATTGCTGGTGAAGGCTAGGTTTTGGTGTGATGCAGACTATTTTTGTGTGAAAAAGAGTGCTTTGTCACACCCCTAATCTATACTGCTGTTCATGGTCTTAGAAGACGCTCACCAAGCAGTCACCGCCACCCAACGGATGCTCGACGTGGTGCGTGCCGGTGTTGTAGCTACTACTGAGCTGCGTGCCGCACTGCAGCAGACACGAGTGTTGCTAGCTGCCGGGGCGGCGTTTCAGACCGCTGCTGCTGAGTTGATCGCAGCACGAGAACGTCACGGTGACGGCGGCGCAGAAGTACTAGCCGTGTCTGCTGGGTTAACACAAAGCGAAGCCCACAGCCAGGTCAAAACCGCTCAAGTGTTACGTAAAGTCCCTGAACTGCGAGACGCTGTGCAAACCGGTGAAGTTTCGTCAGCTAACGCTCGACGTTTGGCTGACGTAATCACCAAAACTAGTGCCGACGCTGTCGCAGGTGATGCTGAGTTATTGAAACAGGCAGCATCGCTGCGGCCCGAACAATTCGGTGTCGCCACACGACGCTGGATCACTGCCCAGCAAGGCGACAACGGCGCATCAGAACACGCACGACAACGCGCCAAACGATATTTGAAGTTCTATGACACAGATGATGGCATGATCGCGTTGCGTGGCGAGTTCGACAAGATCACCGGCACCCGCATACACAACCGCATACGCCACATCGCAAGCCAACTCTTTGCTAACGACAAGAAACATCCGAAAGAACAGCGACGGCAGTTCACGCAATGCATGGCCGATGCCCTAGACCACGCCACCAACACTCCCGCCACCAACACAGACAGCCAGACCAGCAACAGAACCCGAAACACTCAAAACGCTGGATCTGTTCGCAGAGTTAGCAGCGAAAGCATCGCCAGCAGCAGCAAAACCCGCGATGATCAGGGGTTGGCAACTGACTGCGTTGAAGACACCGGCACCAGCAAACAAGCCGAACACGTCAACAAAGCAGGCAACCACCAAGATGCCAGAACCAGAAACGGTCAAAGCATCAACACTGATACCACAACAGCAACCAACAACAACAGCTTCGATAGCGAGAACGCTGCTGATGACAAGAATGCCGCTGATGTCACGAAATCAAGATCAGCCTCAAACCACGTCACCGGCGAGACCACTAATGCAGGCGGGAATGCCGTTGATGGCAAGGATGCCGCTAATACCACGAAATCAAGGCCAGCCTCAAACCACGCCACCGGCGAGAACACTGATGCAGGCGGGAATGCCGTTGATGCTCTCTCAACCACAGCACCTCAAAGCATCAACGAAGCCAGCACCACAACTGGCGGCGAGGATTGTGATGCAGATGCTGTTGAAACTGCTGACAACAGTCACGACAGCACTGTTACTAATGGTGAGAACGGCGTTGATGCCATCTCAACAACAGCACCTCAAACCATCAACGAGACCAGTACCGCTGATGGCGGCGCGATTTGTGGCGTAGATGCTGTTGAAACTCGCCTGCTAGCACTATGCACTGAGACGCAGCAAACTGGCGGTGCGGTTTGTGATGTAGATACTGCTAACAACGGCCACGACAGCACTGTTACTAATGGTGAGAACGGCGTTGATGCCATCTCAACAACGGCACCTCAAAGCATCAACGAGACCAGTACCGCTGATGGTGGCGAGGCGTGTGGCGTAGATGCTGTTGAAACTCGCCTGCTAGCACTATGCACTGAGACGCAGCAAACTGGCGGTGCGGTTTGTGATGTAGGTGCTGTTGAAACTGCTGACAACAATCACCGCAGCACTGTTGCTAATGGTGAGGTTCAAGGCACAGCGGCTGCGGGTTGGGTGGCTGACATCACGTTGATCGCTCACGTAGACGACAGCACCGGTGAGTTGATTGCTGAACTCTCAGACGGCACACGACTACCAGACGCTGTGTTAGAAGAACTGTCCTGCAATACACGCTGGACAGGACTGATATATGACCGTGTCGGTGACGCGATCTGGCGCAGCCGCTCACGCCGAACAGTCACAGAAACACAATGGCAAACCCTGCTCAACATCTACGGAGGCTGTTTCCATTGCGGGGCACCACCAAGCATCTGTCAAGCACATCACATCATCCCGTATTCACAAGGCGGAGCTACCAGTGTGAAGAACATGGTCATGGTCTGCTGGAACTGTCACCACAACATTCACCACAACAACTGGCACATCCAAACCCATGACGAAAACCACCACACCCTGCACCCGCCAACCAACCCGAGCGCCCAATCCCGGCACGGCCCAGCTCACGCAGATAGCCAAATATCAAGGTCGGTTTACCGAGGCCGATCTCCAAATATCAGAACCAGAACCCAAGACTCAGACCGTGACAATACGGCCAGCAAACCCCGAACCCGTCGCGGGCGCTCACCAACACGAACCCAGAACAACCCAAGCCGTGACAAAAATGTCAGTAGACCCCGAAACCGAAAGTCGGGAGTCACAAGCAAAAACCCCACCAGCAGCGCCCCAAACAGCAGTCAAAAAGAAAGGAGCCCACAAACCAGAGACCCAGCCCCAGCCACGCTCTGGTGAACACCGCGCCGAGCCGGGAGCGAACCACACGCCGTGTCACGCCGTGTTCCGACAGGACATCAAAATCGAGCACTCCAGTGAACGCAGCCCTGAGTTAGGAGAGTGACACCAAACCTGACCAAAGCTGCCAGCAGTCAACAAGAAAGGAGCACACAGTCAAAGCCAGAAACCCGGCTGGCAGACAAACAGAAAAGAGCAGACAAGCCAGCGCCCAGACCCAGCCGCCCAGACCCAGCCACACTTTGATAAAGACTGCCCCGAGTCAAGGTAACGCTCACAAGTGCGAGACAGAGAGCGTTTGAAGCCAGCAAGGCTCTGGTGAAGGTTGCCTTGAGTTAGGAGCAGGCCGCCAAACCTGACCAAAACCCAGCCACACCAATCAACAAGAAAGGAACAAAAGTCAAAGACCCAGACTCACAGCGACCAGAGTGGATGCCGGACTCTGAGCAGCCGACAAAAGAAACAACAAAGTCAGAACCCCAGATCCAGCAAAGCTCTGGTGAAGGCTGCCTTGAGTTAGGAGCAGGCCGCCAAACCTGACCAAAACCCAGCCACACCAATCAACAAGAAAGGAGCAAAAAGTCAGAGCCAGAAACCCAACTAGCAGCCGAGCAAAAGGCAAACAGGTTAGAGACCCAGCCCCAGCAACAAGCTGGCGCTTCACCGGGCCGAGTCAACGCGTGACGTGGATCAGGTGCGAGACAGAGAGCGCTCGAGGTCAGCAACGCTCTGGTGAACACTGCCTTGAGTCGAAAACGAACCACGCGCCGTGTTCCGATGGGTATCAAAATCGAACACTCCAGTGAACGCAGCCCTGAGTTAGGAGCGAGCCGCCAACCCGAAAGGGCGCTATGACCACATGGAAACACAACTTTCTGTGCTTGTGGTGCAAGCATTTCCATGATCTAACCCAGTACACGACCGGGTTGCCCAACCCGTTGACCTGCGACGCGTTCCCTGACGGAGACGGAATCCCGCAAACGGTGCTCAACAACGAAGTAGACCACAGGCAACGCATCGACGGTGACCGTGGTATCACTTTCACTGGGAGAACCAGTTACGCCCAGAAAGAAGGCAACCGTATCTTCGACACCACACAGCAAGGAACGTGATGACTTACACGGAAAGCATTCTCATTATCCGCATGACGAACACCGAAGCAGAAACAAGCCACCAACAACATGACCAGCCTCAACGACTACGAAACCCAAAACAGCTAACCAAATCCTCCACGATCAGGTGAAGGCTCAGGAGCAGCCGAGCCAAAACCACAACCACAGTAAGGCTCTGGGAGCGCTGAACTCCCTTGCTCGAAAGAACAGATCATCCAAAGCCCCAGCTAGGCCAAAAGCTAATCCAGCACTGAACCACCGGCACGGACCAGGCCACGCAGGTGACCCACCACCAACCAAGTCCCGTCAGAGCCCGATCCTCAGGCCGTGGCATCACAGCCAACAAACCTTGAGCCCGAAGGCAAAGACCCAGCCAGCAGCTCAAACAGCGCTGTTGGGCGGGTGGCTAAGCCTTGCTTAGGTGGCGGTAGTGGGCGATCAGATTGGCGGTTGACGGATCATGCTTAGATAAATCATGCTTAGACAGATCTGCGTCTGAACTGTCGCTCAGATCATCAACAATGCTGTCAGCGAGGGATTTGCCGAGTTCCACCCCGAACTGATCAAAGCTATTGATCCCCCAGATCGCGCCTTGCACCACGACAAGATGCTCGTAAAGCGCAACTAACTGACCGAGCACAGACGGGGTTAACCGCGGTGCCATGATTACCGTTGAGGAACGATTCCCGGGCAGTTGTTGATGCGGATCATCTGCATTGTCGGATGTGCCGAACGCCAGCGCAGCAGCCTGAGCGAAGCAATTGGCGACAAGGGCTTCATGGCGCGCCTTCACGTCAGCGGAGAGCGCTTCAGCAGCCATGTCTGCGCCCGCATCCGAGCCTAAATTCGAGTCCACATCAGTGTCAGGGTTTGCCATCACTAAGAAGTCTGCTGGCACGATGGTGGTGCCTTGATGCAACAGTTGATGGAAAGAGTGCTGACTATCGGTTCCGGCACCACCCCAGACAATCTCCGCTGACTCGCAGCTCAAAAGACTGCCGTCAGAGCGCACGCGTTTGCCGTTTGATTCCATTATCACCTGCTGAAGCCACACTCCAAAAAATCTCAGTCGGTGAGAGTAAGGCACCACTGCCCGCGTCTGGAATCCCCAGAAGTTGCGGTACCAAACTGACAACAAGCCGAGAAGCATCGGCACCGAAGCCTGGGGGTCGGCACCGACATGAGCATCAATCAGCGCCATTCCGTCCAGCATCTCTTTGAAATTTTTCGGGCCTATCGCCGTCATCAAAGTCAGTCCGGCGGCTGATCCCATCGAAAAACGGCCACCGATCCAGTCCCAGGTCGTGAAAATATTCGCTGGGTCAATACCGAAGGCTTGGGCTTTGTCACGGTTGGCGGTCACTGCCACAAAATGCTGTCTTGTGGCCAGCCTGGCATCGGTGTCGCCTAGTCCAGCAGTAACCCAGGCTTGAGCAGCCCGCGCGTTGGCGAGCGTTTCAGCAGTGGAGAAACCCTTCGATACCACCACAAACAGTGTTGAATCCGCCTTCAAGCCAGCCAACCCGGCCGTCAGCGCCGCTGGATCAACGTTCGACACGAAACGGCATTCCACAGCACCACTTCGGAATCCGGCTAGTGCCTCATGCGCCATGGCCGGGCCTAACTGCGAACCGCCAATGCCGATGTTCACCACGGTGCGGATCGGCTGCTGTGTGGCACCTAGTCGCTGCGAAGCCTGCAAGGCCTCCACGAAGGCGGCCATGCGCTGATGCTCAGCAGCAATTGCTGGCATTATGTTGCTGCCGTCAACTGTCACAGCCCGGCTGGGATCAGCTCTCAAAGCGGTATGCAGCACAGCACGCTTCTCGGTGGTGTTGACTGGATGCCCCGACATCATGTCGATACTCCGTTGCGCCACACCAGCTTCAGCAGCCACATCCAAAAGCAGCTTCAGGGTTGTGTCAGTCGCCAGATGTCGCGACCAGTCAATTATCAGATCTCCTACAGTGGTTGTGAAGCGAGCGGCGCGTTCGGGGTCAGCTTCAAACAGGCCTTTCAGACTGATGCCTGCGGCTTGAAGCTCTCGTGCATGATGCCCGAGATTAGCCCAAGCCAAAGTGGAGGTGATGTCGTTTGTTGAGCTGTGGATTTCAGACACTCGACTCAAGCGTTCAACTCAGGAACTCGGCTTAGACACTCAGCGAAACAGCCAACAACGGCTAGTAGCTGATTTAGTTGTCAGCAGCCATGTCAACACCGTGGCCTTCGGCGGACTCCACCAACAGAGCCATGATCTCTTCAGGCGAAGCAGTATCAAACGCTGGTTCGTCGGCCACTAGCGCCAGCAGCATTTCCTCTTCAAGGGCGGCTGTTTCAGCGTCAAGTCCTCCATGAACTACCCGCTCGTAGTAGACAACCGAAGCCAAGTCTTCCAGGCTGAGATTGCTGAAACCGCTCATACCGCTGGCGTAGCTGCCGGTCTGGCGCTGGCCGCCAGGACGATCAGGGTTGCCGTAGAAGTCAAGCCCGATGCGTTGACTGTCAGCCGTGCCCAAATAAACCCAAGAAATGTGTTCAGCTAAGCCAGTGGCACCCGGCGCAAAAGTCAGAAGAACTTCGCCGTCGTTGAGTTGCCTGCCTGTGGCTGCGCCTTCGCCGTTGGTGCCGTGACACGACGCACAGGTGCTGTAAACCACAGAGCCATTTTCGGCTAGAACCAGTTCATCGGAGTCGGGGGGTTCAAGCATTCCCACATAAAAAATCGCCCATATCGGCAGCATCAACATCACCGATGCCGCCCAATAAGGCATCCGTTTGCGGGTGTGAGCGGCTTGCACATAAGGAGGATCCGGTTCGGGAACTGCTACCGATGCGACGACTGCTTCGGCGGGAGCCGCAGCACCAGCAGACGGCTGTGCAGCAGGAACTGCCGCTGGGGCAGGCGCGGCGGCGCTTGATGCTTCGCTGGAGACAGTCTTGTCGCTGGACGCAGTCGTGTCGGGCGCAGTGCTGCTAGCGCTGCTCGAGTCATCGGCCGTGGTACCAGTCAATTCGGCGCGCCGCTGTTTTGAGCGCGCTAACAAATACTCAGGGACTTCGGCCACTTAGTGTCTCCACTCAGTATTTAGACAAACTTTCGGCTGCACCGAGGATAGAGGCTGAGCTTTAGTTTGGCTGCCCCTGCACCAATCACAACGCACCGCGACTAAGCCTATCTGTGTCGCTATTCGCAAATCACCAGAGGAATGTCGCGGTCGGTTCGGGCTTGATAGTTGGCGTAGTCGGGCCATTGCTCCACAGCCAAGTGCCACAGTGTAGCCTTCTCCTCAGGTGTAGCCGTGCGTGCCTGTAGGTGATGCACCACATGTTGATCTTGGATCGTGACCTCAGGATTGTGCATCAGATTGTGATACCAATTTGGATGAGTCGGAGCACCACCCTTTGAAGCCACTAGCAAATAGCGGTCGCCGTTGGTGACACGTATCAAAGGTGTGCGACGCAGGCTACTGGTCTTGCGGCCGACGGTGGTGAGGATCACGCATTGAGCACCTTCGAACTCGAAGCCATCAGCACCGTTGCTAGCAAGATAGCGCTCAACATGGTCCGCAACGAAAGCTTGCGGGCTCGGCACGTAGTTTCTGTCGTCTTTGTTTCTGTCGTCCTTGTCGTTCACGATAACGACTCTAGCTCGCGGCGCTGACGTGCTGTTCTTGGCTCAGCACCATCAACTCAAACAACTGTCAGCCGTGGCTTAGGCAAGAAGAACAGATGCTCGTGGCCGGGTGCTGCACCAGCAATGCCTGCCACTTCGTCGGGGGTGAGGCCTCGCTCTATCAGGACCTGACCAAGGCGCTGAGCTAACTGCGGGCGCTCTAGGGGGAGTTCGTCGCTGAGGGGTTCCTTAGCGCGCCAGCCACGAGCACTCAACGTCTTATAGAAGCTGGCGCGCTGACTAGCTGAGATTGTTTCCAGCTGATAGCCGCGCTCAATCAGCGCTTGCATTGATACTCCCCAATAACGCTTGAGGCTATGAAGCTTGCTGATATTGAGATTACGCAGCTCGGGGCGGATCAAATCAGCTGGCATCAAAAACTCCGCCGCGAAATCGTTCGCTTCTTGCTCAGGGTCACCGCCAAGCTGATCGCTATGCAAACAGATGTGAGCAAGCTCGTGCGCCAGAGTTAGTCGCAGGCGATCTGTCGACGCGCGGCTATTGACCAGCATCACCGGCGCATCAGAAACCCATTGGGATAATCCGTCTATTCGTCCCCCGCCGGTCATCGAACCGAAATCCTCAGCGATTACCACACATCCAACAGACTCCAGCCAGCCAATGAGATCACGCACCGGGCCAGACGGCATACGCCACTGCATCCGAGTGAGGCGTGCCGCATCACTCGCTGAATACTCCAGCGGGTCAAATAACGGCAAGATCAGATGCGGCTCAATCTCTACTTCTCTCAGCAAGAACTCCACATGCATTCGATACACGTTCAAGCGCGCCTCAAGCCGACGCCAGACAGTCGGTTTAGCCACAGGACGACGGCGCATATGAGCATCCACCATGAACGCCCCCCGTGCTCTAGTCGGCAACTGCAAGAACTCTGGCGTGACACCGAGTGCTGTTGCCAGCGACTCAAGAGTTCCCTGACTGGGATCGCGCAGATCGTTCTCATAACGCGACAAAGCAGCCTGAGTCACGCCAGCTGCCTCAGCCAAATCCTGTTGTGTCATAGCCCGAGCGCGCCGAGTCGTCACCAGGGCCTCACCAAGGCTCATGCCCACCAGAAACGTTGTCTCTGTTCGACCATGTCCTCAAGCCGAGACCGCACATCGGGCGCAGTTGGGTCATCTCGGACGGGTAGCGACGGTTGTGTCGCCTCTTTCTCGGTGTCCTTCAGTTCGTGAACCCACAACACGTTATTGAGGCCATCTCTCATGGACAGTACCGCTGGCCCTATCTCGCCAGAATCATTATCCCACTGATAACCGCAGATCAATCGGATCTGCTCCATCCCGTCTAGCACAAGCTATCCGTCAGGCTGCTCCATGAAATTGAGCGCGCCCTGTGTTGGATATGTAGCGACATCAACCAGGCGACGATGGCTTTTCAGGCGTATGCGATAGCGGTCTAGCACAATGATCTCTCTGGTGATTCCTTTTGTCGAGGCAGACAACGCCATCAACCGAATCCAACAAGTGGCATGCGTTGGACCAAAACCGATCATGAATCCAGTTCGCCATACCGCGTGGCGACGATTGTTCAACGAAATCTGGCCGAATCCTCCAGTAGTCGCGAAGATCGTCTCTAGTCTCGTCAATCGCGCCACTCAAAGCGGCCAGCACTTTCTCGCCCAGCTCATCAAGAACGCGTTCCTTTTGTCGAGGAATTTGTAAAGCCTGCAAATCCATTTTTGTCTCCACCACAGCGGGCACCGTGCGAATGCATTGAGCTTATGCGAAAATATACCAGAAAATATACCGGTTGATTGCGCTTTGATTGCCTCGTGGTTACAGAACGTAGGTGGAGGGAGCGGGTTTTAGGGGGCGGGCATACCACAGAGGTCTGCGCAGGCCATTCGGGCCGGGTGCGGGACGGGTCAGCGCCAGCCATTCCTGATAAGCCTCTCTAGCTTTTGCGGTGTCCACTACCACATCGCCGTAGACATCGTCGGCAGCGGCCGGGCCGATACGCACCCGCTGATGCCAGCACTGCATTCCCGACACCGGGTCAGGCTGCACACAAAAAGTCAAGTTCTGATGAACGCCAGTGTCATTCCACCAGATGCGCTCGGTGTCGGGGTCTGCGCTGCTGTGAGCTTGCGGGGTGTCACGGCGACGCAAGCGCCACACTGCGCCAGCGCCGTCTGACTCAGAACTAATGTCAGAACTGCCATCAGAGCTGATATCGACGAGCCCACCAGTCCATGAAGCACCAGCAGAAGCATCCAAGCGCCAGCGGCCCATATGATGCGAAACCGCTACCACCCCAGGGCGGATGCCTTGAGTGCGCCAAGCAACAATCACAAAATGGCCGATACGAGTAGTTACTCGAACCAGACCGTTCTCAGCTATCCCCAAAGCTTCAGCATCGTCTGGATGGATCCACAACGGATGCCGGTGACTCAGCTCAGAAAGCCATTTGCTGTTCGCCGAGCGAGTATGGATCAAAGTCGGAATCCGGAAGGTCGGCAGCAATATCCGCTCATCACCTGAAAGTTCGAGATCCTCCCAATGGACATGCGACGGGATCCAAGCTGGCGTGGCATATTCCGGCCAACCCCAGTCCGCCAAAGTCTGCGAATACAGTTCCAGTTTGCGTGACGGGGTGGGAAACCCTTCTCGGGCAACACCATCTACTTCCACTGCCAGAGACCCATCACCAAGACCAGGCAAAGACATCGACGCGAGATCCGCATGATCTCCCGACCATGACCCAGGAGTATGAGGATGTCTGAACACGCCGTGAGAATCTTTTTGACAGTCGCTCAGGTCCGCCGCTGGCACTTCGCGCTCATACGGCAGATACATGTCACCTTCAAGGGCGTAGGCACCACGGTCACGCATGAACTCCAGCGGTGTCTGACCAGCCGCGGCGGCATCGTCGGCCAAACCAGGCACCGTTTCAAACATTTGCGAGTAGTAGTCGTCCACCGACATGGGTGTTCCGGGATGTGTCGGGCTTTCAAACCAGCGGCGTATCCCTAGAGCACCATCAGGATCAATGCGCCAAGACAAATCAATCCAGAACTCGTTTTCTTCCCAGACTTCTCCTGGGTTGAACTGATGAGTACGCGAATCATGGCCAACGGCTTCGCTCTGAAGCTCAGCGAAGCGGCGCAGCACCGGCTGACGAAACCCCAGCCAGCGGCCAGCATGCGTCTCGAAGCTGGCCACATCATGGCGTTCAGCCGCCACCCCCATCGGCAGCACATAATCGGCGAAAAGCGCTGTCTCTGACCAAGTCGGGGTCAGAGCCACATGGCAACCAACCTTGTCAGGATCTTTCAGGGCCTCAAGCCAGCTAAACCCGTCGGGATTGGTCCACACGGGGTTATAAACCCGGCTGAAATACACCTCAAGACGGCCACGGCCTTCCCGCAAGAAATGCGGCAACAGAATCGACATTTCGTGATACGCCAGCGGATATTCACGAGGCCAGTTAAGTTCGTTCCACTGCTGCGGCGGGGGCGCAGCATCAGGATGCGGTGCCTTGTATTTGTTCCAGCCGTTGCCGGTGGTTCCCCCGACGGTTCCCACCGAACCCGTCAGAACATTCAAAAAGAACAGGCAGCGAGCTGTTTGCCAGCCACCTAGGTTGCCTGCCCCGGCAGCGCGCCAGTTGTGTGACGCGAATTTTGTGGGATGCTCGCCGATGATCTTGGCGATCTCTTCGATCTGTACCGCTGACACACCGCAAATCCTTTCGGCTTCATCTGGTGTATAAGCGGCGTAATCAGCAAGTAGTGCAGGCCTGACCGACTCGAACTCAACAGCACGACTTGGGTGGCGCTCACGTAGGTAGGTCTCCCAGTTCGTCCAGCGGCGCACAAAGCCATGTTCCCAGGTGCCAGCCAAAAGCAGCAGACGCGCGATCGTCAACAACAAAAACGGTTCGGTGCCAGGCCAAGCAGGCAACCAGAAATCGGCTTTGGCGCCAGTGTTAGACAGGCGCGGATCCACGCAGATCACGGTGGCTCCATTGCTTTTGGCTTCCATGATGCGTTGCGCGTGAGGATTGAAATAATGACCAGTCTCTAGATGCGACGAGATCAAAAAGATCACTTCAGCGTTGGCGAAATCCGCTGAAGGCCGGTCATATCCCATCCAGCTTTGATAGCCAATACGGGCATTGGAGCTGCACACGTTGGTGTGGCTGTTGTGGCCGTCGCTGCCCCAACATTGCAACACACGCTCAGCGAAACCGTCTTCGCCGGGCCGCCCAACGTGGTACATAACTTCGTTGTGACGGCCGCTGCTGAAAGCCCCGCGGATCCGTGTGGCGATGTCATCAAGGGCTTCTTCCCAGCTGACCTGTTGCCATTGGCCGCTACCACGTTCGCCGACACGGCGCAGCGGATACAAGATGCGTTCATGGTCGTCAATCTGGTTGAGCGTGGCTGGGCCTTTAGCGCAGTTACGGCCGCGGCTAGCGGGGTGCAGCGGGTTGCCCTCCACACGATCGATGCGCTGCGTTTCGTGGTTGACATAACACAGCAGACCGCAGGCGGCTTCGCAGTTGAAGCAGGTCGTGGGAATCAGCGTGTGATGCTGCGGAACTTTCTGGGGCCAGGCGGCGGCATCAAGCGTGACTGCGTCATGCCAGGTTTCGTGCGGGGGATAACTGTCCAGGGTGCGCTCTGAAGTGTGCTCTGAACTGTGATCTGGGGGGTGCTGGTCGGTCATGAAAGTTTCTTTCTCTCGCTCTCTCGCCGCTAAGACAGTGGCACCGACTGGCCAGCACGTACGAAACTGTCCTCATAGAACCACATACCCACCATTGCGGAAACCGCGGCAACCGCAGGTAAACCAGAGCCGCTGGCGGTAGCGACAGCCACACTCATGACAATCGCAGGAACGATCAGCCCCAACCCGATAGCACCAACCCAGAAACGGCGCGCTTGACTACCACGCGCCAGGTTCGACAAAGCTACTTTGACATGTCTAGTGCCATGGCTAGTGCTCTGGCTAGAAAATACGAACTCAGCAGCTATGAGCACGCCACAAGCAGTCAAACCGCCCAGCATCACCCAGTGCACAACGCCCACAGCGGGAATGTGCATCACTGGATCAGCCAGCAGATACACCGACGCGCCAGCTACAGCACCCTGCACAAGCAGCACCGGCAGGACCAGCTTCGACTGCCACAGATCGCGCCCTTCACACTGATTGAACAAAAAAGCCGTGTAACCCGCGGTAGCAGCCGCGCCAACAATGGCAGGTGCCACCAGCACCCCTAACGCAACGCTGCTATCCGCAGCAGCCGCAGCCAGCCACAACGCACAGACCGCAGCAAAACCGCCAAGCACCCAAGCACCTTTCACCAGCCAGGAACGCTTATTGGGACGGGTCAGCAGATAATAGAAGCGCTCTGGGCGACGCAGATCTCCTATCAGCAACGCCCCTGTAACCACCAGCAATGCTCCAGCTACCAGAGCAGGCATCACCGCAACCGCGGCTTGTGCGTCGCCGTGACCAACAAGAACCAGAACCGCGGCTATAGCCATCACCCCAGCCGCTGCAGCTTTGGTGACCAGATAGCTCGCCACGCGGCCCTTCCAGGTCGTCTCGTGCGCGGTGGTGTATGTAGTTCGGGCTTCCGTGCCGTTCGTTCCAGTAGGCATTGTGGGGTGCTGCGGCGTTGTGTCAGCCCAGATCATGCCGTCGGAGGCAATCGCGCTGCGTAGCGGATCAAGCGATGCCTGCGACGCACCCAGATAGTGAACTTTCGGTAGGGTCTGTTGCTCGGGCGCTCTGACAGCAGTTGGACTGTTGACGATCAGCTGAGTAACTGCGTCGTTGGGATCATCAAGATCGGCCACCTTGATGGCATGTGTGGGACACACCACCACACAACTTGGTTCGAGGTTTTGTTCGATCCGATGGTTGCAGAAGTTGCATTTGTGGGCGGTGTTGGTGGCTGGATTGATATAGAGCGCATCATAAGGGCAGGCGTTCATGCAGCCTTTGCAACCGATGCAGTTGTCGTCATCGAAATCAACCACCCCGTTGCTAGCACGAAATAGGGCACCTGTGGGACAGATAGTTATGCACGGAGCATTATCGCAGTGGTTGCAACGCATCACCGAAAAATGCCGCTCAGCATCTGGGAATGTTCCGGTTTCGATGTATTTGACCCAGGTACGGTTTACGCCTAGAGCCACATCGTGCTCGGCTTTGCAGGCAACCGTGCAGGCATGGCAACCAATGCAGCTGCTGCTGTCCAAAAGAAAACCGAGTCGGGTCATGGACTGCGTCTGGTCATGGGCTGAGACGGGTCATGAGCTAAGTCTGGTCATGGACTGAGACAGCTCACGAACTTCGGCGAGCCACTAGTTCTGAGGTCAATTCGTCAACACTGGCAGCGCCGCACAAAGCCATGTCGCGTTTCATGCCTGCGTGAAGATGCTTTATCACCCAATCCACGCCTAGTTCCCCGGCAGCAGCGAGACCATACAGATACGGTCGTCCAATCATGCAAGAAGTCGCGCCAAGCGCCAACGCTTTGACAATGTCACCACCACGACGGATGCCTCCGTCGCAGACGATTTCGAGATCGCCACCGACCTTGTCAGCTACCGGCGCAACTAGATCAGCAATAGCTGGTGACGAGTCAAGCTGTCGTCCGCCGTGATTGGACAACACGATCCCGTCAAGACCCCGGTCGCGTGCGATCACCGCATCAGCGACACATTGCACCCCTTTGATGAGCACCGGCCCCGACCAAAGCGAGCGCAGCCAGTCGATGTCGTCCCAAGACAAGGAGGGATCAAACTGCGCGTTCATAAACTCGGCCAAATCAACCGCTGTTGATCCCTTGGCTGGCCCTTCAGTTGACCCTGCAGTTGGTCTTGCAGTATCAGCGCTGGCAGCGACACTGGCGAACGAGATCGGATCCGAGAGTGCGAATCTGAGACTCCAGCCGGGCTTGCGCAGGCCTTCCCAAATAATGTCGAGTCCCATTGTGGGTGGCAGCGTGAAACCGCGACGCACATCACGTTCACGACGGCCGAGCATGGCCACATCAACAGTGATACATAGCACGTCGAAACCCGACTCAGCAGCACGCGCGATCATGTCTTTGAGCAAGCCCCGGTCACGCCACACATACACCTGGAACCATTTCCACCCGTCGCTTACTGCTGCTACTTCAGCAGCGGAGCGAGTGCCCATCGTGGACAGCGAATAAGGCAGCCCGGCACGTTGCGCGGCACGAGCCACAGCCAGCTCTCCGTCAGGACAAGCAATACGGGTAAAGCCTGTGGGTGCCAGAACCAAAGGGAAAGGCACTTGCTGGCCCAGTATCTGACTGCTGGTGTTGATGTTGCCCATGTCACGCAGAACTCTTGGCACAAACTCAAGTTCCCGAAAAGCTCGAGTGTTGCGATCAAGAGCTACTTCGTCTTCGGCACCACCGTCAATGTAGTCAAAAACACCGCCAGGAAGACGACGACGAGCTATCGCACGCAAGTCTTCAATGCTGGCGACTTTCTGCAAACGGCGATGATTCGATCTGAGTTCAGGAGCGCGAAAGCGCATGACCGACTTGAGCGTGTCAACGATCACGAACCTGACCCTAGAGCATGCTCAAGTAGCTGCAACCCATTGAGTGGCAGCAACCCGCTGATAGCGACAGCGCAGCTGCCCGATCAACGCGGTCCTGTTGAAAAGTCGGACTGTTGTGCTCGCCTAGCAGCCTCGGCAGCTTCCATCTGAAGCGCTTGACGACGCAATGCCGATGCTTGTTGGTCAAGTTGCGCGGCTTCGCTGCGTAGCGCATGGCTAATTGTCGCCAAATCACCCTTGAGAGAATAAAGTGACATACCAATGACATGGCGAAGCTGGCTGCGGCTAGCGCTAGCGGCTCTTCCTCGCCAGACTTCAACACGATGCAAATCAATAACGGGTTCATGGCGTTGGATCAGTGCCTGACCGCGATGATCAAGCATCTCAGCAACCTCGCGGCATCTGTCAGCTCTGAGCATCTTGAGATAACCTTGTCGAAAAAGCCAACTACTATTTGACATGATTACTAATATACACGAACTTTACAGAAATACACTTTACTATACTTCAAGTTCGGTCTGCGGAGCTTGGTGATAAGAGCAAGGTGCTTGGAAACAGATGAGCAAATCAAGCAAGAGCGGCACCGGGAATCACGCAGCCAATGACTGGAATACCCCCAAAGCAACAGGCGGCGTGATCGATCAGGATCTTGTGAATTTTGCGGTAGAGGCTGCCGTCAGCGCGGGTCGGCTTACTCTGAACTGGTTTCAATCACGAGGTCTGGCGGTGACCACCAAGCAGGACGGCTCGCCAGTGACCGAAGCTGACTATGCGGCTGAAAGGTTTTTGCGCTCCGAGATCACCGCAGCTTTTCCTAACGATGCGATTCTTGGCGAAGAGGAAGGAACTGTCGGTGGAGCCACCAGCGAGACGGGTCGCTGCTGGGTGATTGACCCGATTGATGGCACCAAAGCGTTCGCGCAGGGGGTGCCTTTGTTTGCTGTGCTCTTGGCGCTGGTGGATGCCCGCGGCCCGGCTGTGGGAGTGATTCACCTGCCAGCGCTAAATGAGTGTGTCTGGGCTGCCCGAGGCGAGGGCACTCGTTGGTGCAGAGAATCCGCAACGGCACCACACGCAGGCGAGATCTGCCGTGTTAGCAGCCGCGACAACCTAAACGGTGCCTACGTATGCACGAGTGGTTTGTCGTATTGGCCGGAGCGCGCCTTTGCACAGATACGCGCTTCGCGGGCGCGGCTGCGAACCTGGGGGGATGCCTACGGCTATGCGCTGGTGGCCACCGGTCGGGCCGATGCCATGATTGACCCTGAATGCCGTGACTGGGACGTTGCTCCGATGTCTGTAATTATCAGCGAGGCGGGCGGGCGGTTCTCGGATGTATCTGGTGTCGACGATTGGCGCAGCGGATCTGCAGTAGCCAGCAACAAGATCCTGCATGAGCAGCTGCTCGAATGTCTCAACTAGCAGCCCAAACAGCCCTGAGAGTTCACTGCTGAATGTCGCGTGACAGCGTGAAACCTTCGAAACGGCATGGCCGCAAACCGCGATCCGTGATATCGCGCAACAAGTCTTTCGGATCACAGATCGCGGCTAGACCGCTGGCACCTACAGCACTGTCATCTACAGCACTGTCTCCTAGAGAAAATCGGCGGGTGAGCAAATGCAACGCGGTTGCGGCTGCCACTATGGCAGCACCTTCCGCTGGACGGGCTTGAGCACCCAACACCGCTACATGGCGTTCGCTGCCACGCCAACCACGAAGCTCCACGCGCACCGCCCCAACCCCTCCTTCTGGATGAGGGCGGCGCATCATCGGTAGCGGCGCCGTCAATCGGTCACGTCGAGTAGCGGCGAGGCGGGCAGTCACGCGATCAACCCCTTCAAATGCTGGAACCAGAAGTAACGCATCGGGTAAAGCACCCCGATAACAGTCGCGTCCAGCCACTGGATCCGGAAACCAGCACAGCTCTCGGCCGGATCCGCCAGGTCGGCGCACCCAGCGGCCGTCACGCCAGTCGATAGCGAGACTGCTCAAAGCACGATGATGCTGACGCGCGCAGGCCGGGCCACCCGTGCCGACTTTAGCGACATGAATCTCATCAACGAGGTCGAACTCTGCCGCGGTGGTTCGAGCCATCAAGCAGGTCAGACCAGGCATAAATCCGGCACCCGCCACCAGCGCGACACCAGCCGCAGTCGCCAGCTGATTCAGCGCGAGCAAGTCCCGTGTCTCGTTGATTTCGCTGCTGGTTGCAACAACTGTCGCTCCAGTTCGCAGGGCTGCTTGAGCCATCTCTGCTTGAGTTCCAGCCGGGGTGGCGATCAGCACCAGGTCGGTTGCTTTGGGCACTTTGAGGCCTTGGCCGATGCTGACAGAGCCTCCACAGGAATCAACTAATTCCCGTAGTCGAACTGAGTCTGAGTCTCGCACATCGACGCGTCCGACAGCGGGGCTGGCTGCAAGCATGCGCACAATGCGAGCACCTGTAGCTCCAGCACCGAAAACAACCACAGACGCTGGCGACGCGGGCGGGTGGTTCACTCGAGTTCTTCGTCTGACAGCTCGCGCCAGCCCCCGGTCTGGGGTGGGACACCGCCGCGGCCGCGTATTCGCAGAGCCGCGGCCACTGCCATACCTACAACCACAGCAACGATCGTGCGACGGATCAGAGCAATGAATCCTGCCGCCAAGAACGCCTCCAAGAGTCGGTATTTTCGGGACTGCGTGAACAGATACGCACATGAGAGCGCTGCTGTGTGGGGCTAGCTGGAGTCGAACCAGCGACCTCACCCTTATCAGGGGTGCGCTCTAACCGACTGAGCTATAGCCCCAGCGGCCTTACACGCTAGCCGAAGCAGACGACACTGACACTGCTACTGTGACGCGGCAGGCTCATGGCTCTTTTGCTATCTGCCTAGCTATCTGCCTAGCTATCTGCCTAGCTATCTGCCTAGTTAATTACGCCGCTTCGTGTCGTCATTAAGTTCGAGTCTGAGAATCAGCAGATCCAGGCGGCGGTGCAGCTACTAACACTCGACGACGGCCACGACGCGCTCTGGGCCTAGCTGTTTCCTCTTCGACCACGGTCAAGCGAACGCCGCCGGTGACATCGCTAATCAAGTTGAACAAAACCGCAGCTAGCACAGTCAAACCGCTGCCTGCTACTACCATCACCAAACCCCCGACCGCGGCTATCCGAAATATCTGATCAGCGTTGATCTTGAAAGATTCCAAAGCGAAAAGCTCCACCACAAAGTTTTCCACATTGGACACTAGCCCAGAGTTTTCGGCCAGATTCCAAAGCGTTACCCCAACGAAGAGCATGATTACCCAGATACAGAAATAGAGAATCACTGACACTTTCAGGACTGACCACGGCTCAATGTGGCGCACCAGACGCCGCACCCGACGAGCGCGCAGTCGACGGCTGGTTCGAGCTCTCAGAGCACGTCCGAATGGCGTGCGGGGTGGTGGCCCGAGTGATCCACCAAGCAGAGCTTCGGTGGTTAGTTCAGAATCACGCGACACCTCAGACGTATCCAGATTCGTTTCTGAGCGAGTCTCTGGGCGCGCCTCTGGATTAGTGTCAGCAGCCGGGTTCGTGCCTGTGATTTCAGTGTGCTGCTCGGTGTCTTCGGGGATCGTCTGTTCGTTCATGGCGGCCCCTAAAACGCTGAGTCAATCCTGAAGTTTAGGAGCCAAGTGGCGTAGTCACCTGCGGTGAAGTCCAAGCGACTCGCCTCTCGGCCCGAGCGGTCTGTGTCGCCGAGCCCACCTGCACTTCAACAGTGACCAGCACTACCTCGTCAACGTCATCTGTGGTCATGCTCCGAGGCTGTTCGGCGGATAGCGGTTGTTCGCTGTAGTCAAGCAAAACACCACCGTTGGCTGAGGCGATCTCCGATGCCGAACTGTGACCTGCTGCAGCACCAGCCAACGCGGCTGCATCGGCAGCAGTGCGGGCTTGGGCAGATGCATCTAAAAGCTGTGCCGTTTCAACCAGCACTAGCACCGTCAACGCCATAACCAACAGCAGCAACACCATCAGCGGGGTGGCTTGCCCCGCATCTGAGCGCCGCAGCCGCAGCGGGGTAGTCATGGCTGCTCAGCTTGATCCGGCTTCGCTGGCCGAGCCGATGATTGTGCATCAAGATCAATGGCGACATCCAGATCACTACTAGCACCAGCACCAGCATCGACACCAGCATCAGCATCAAGATTGAGTTCTTCGGGGTCGTCGTCTTCGTCGTCCACAAGAGCGACCGCTACCACTTCATCGTCTGGGTCAGGTGTCATGATTTTCACGCCAGACGCAGTGCGGCCTTGCTCGGAAACATCAATCACCGGGAAACGGATCACCACTCCTTTGGCGGTCACAACAAGGACTTCGTCGTCAGGCAACACCACCAAAGTGCCAACAACAGGGCCTTTGTCTTCAAGCAGCTTGATGCCGGTCACTCCCTGACCGCGGCGACCTTTACGACTAAAAGCATCCACCGAAGTTCTCTTACCGTAGCCGCGTGCAGTGACATACAGCAGCGCCGCGTCTGGTTCAGCGGTAGCGCAAGACACTACAGAGTCACCCTGATGCTTGAATTTCAGCCCAAGCACGCCAGCCGCGGGGCGCCCCATCTCGCGTACCTGATCTTGAGCGAAGCGGATCGTCTGTCCAAGCCGTGACGACAACATGATGTCGTGTTTGCCGTCGGTTGGTATCACGGCCACCAGTTCATCTTCGTCGTGAAGACTTATCGCGATCAACCCCGACTTTCGTGACGAGTCATACGCGTTGAATTTGGTGCGCTTCACTCTGCCTTTTGCTGTGGCAAACAGCAGATAGTTGTTTACTTCGTAATCACGGGTGTCAATCACGGCTTGGATCCGCTCACCGTCCTGCAGCAACAACAAGTTCGCGATGGAAGTGCCTCGCGCGGTGCGTGAAGCTACCGGCACCTCATGAGCTTTTAGCCGATAAACCCGTCCGCGATTGCTGAAGAACAGCAAATATGAGTGTGCGGTGGTGTGGATCAGATGCATGACAGTGTCATCTTCTTTGAGGCGTGTGCCTTTCACCCCGCGACCGCCGCGGCCTTGAAGACGGAACTCGTCGGTGGGCACAGTTTTGACGTAGCCCGATGCCGACATTGAGAAAACCAGGTCGTCGTCGTTGATCAGGTCTTCAATATCAATTTCGCCTGGATCAGTTTCAATCGTTGAGCGGCGCGGCACCGCGAAACGCTCAGAGATCGCTTTGAGTTCATCGCGAATCAGCATCCGTAGTTTCTGCTCGTCGCTCAGCAGTGCTTCTAGCTCAATGATCAATTCGCGCTTTTCGGCTGCTTCGGTTTCGAGCTGTTCCCGGCCTAAGCGGGTAAGCCGCGACAAAGCCATTTCGAGAATGTGGTTGGCTTGTGCTTCGGAAAACTCAAACGGCTCTGCCAGCAGAGCTGCCCTAGCCGCGGCGGTGTCTTGGCTAGCCCTAATTGCAGCGATGATCGCGTCGATCATGTCAAGGGCGCGCAGCAGACCCTCCAGAATGTGCAGCCTCGCTTTGGCTGCTGCGAGACGGAACTCCGAGCGGCGCGTCACTACCTCAATCTGATGATCCACATAAGCCTTCAAGGCATCGCCGAGGGTGAGTGTGCGGGGCACGCCGTTGGTGAGTGCCACCATGTTCATACCGAAGCTGGACTGCAGCGGAGTGTGCTTCCAAAGATTGTTGAGCACCACTTCAGGATTAGCGTCACGCTTGAGCTTGATCACGAAACGGGTTGCGTCGCCTGAGGATTCGTCGTTGACATCGGCGATGCCTTCTAGCTCGCGGGCGTTGACCAAATCAGCGATCTTTCGAGCCACCGCACCGGCTGACACTTGATACGGCAAAGCGGTAACCACCCAACAGTTACGCCCGGATATCTCCTCTAGAGCCACCTCAGCGCGCATCTTTACCGAGCCACGGCCTGTGGAATAAGCCGACATAAAACCGCTGCGTCCCAAGATCTGTCCGCCGGTTGGGAAATCAGGCCCGTGAATGTGAGCCATCAAATCCGCGATAGTGGCATCAGGGTTCTCCAACAGCTCAGCCACAGCGTTGATCACTTCGCTGAGGTTGTGTGGTGGAATGCTGGTGGCCATGCCCACGGCGATGCCCTGGCTGCCGTTGATCAAAAGGTTAGGCAAGCGCGATGGCAACACTGAAGGCTCAGTGAAATCGCCAGAATAATTGTCTATGAAGTCAACTGTGTCTTCGGCGATGTCAGCCAACATTGACATGGCCAAAGGATCAAGTCGGCATTCGGTGTAACGAGCCGCGGCGGGTGGGTCTTCAGGCGAGCCGTAGTTGCCATGAAAGTCAATCAGCGGATGCTGCAACGAGAAGGGCTGCGCCATTCGAACCAAAGCGTCATACACGGCACTGTCGCCGTGGGGATGAAAGCGCGCCATTACATCACCCACAACTCGAGCGCATTTCACGAAGCTGCGGTCGGGCCGAAAACCCTGGTCATGCATGGACCAGAGGATCCGACGATGCACCGGCTTGAGACCGTCACGAGCATCCGGCAAGGCTCGGCTGACGATCACCGACATGGCGTAATCCAAAAACGAGCTCTCCATCTCTTCTTGGATTTCCACGACAGTGACGTTGCTGTCGGTGCCCTCGGCTGCGGTGGGCTGTGGTAGCGACTCTTCCGAATCGGCTGCGGGTGTTTCGCCTGGAATGCTGCTCATGATGACGTGGGTCTCACTGCTCGGGTTTCGTTGCTCGGGTTTCGCGGCTTAGGTCTCACTGCTTAGAAGTCCAAGTTGCGGACTTCGCGGGCGTTGGTGACGATGAAATTTTTGCGTAGTTCCACGTCTTCGCCCATCAGCACCGAGATGGCCTGATCAGCGATCGCGGCCTCCTGCACCGAGACTTGCAGCAAGCTGCGAGATGTCGGGTCCATCGTGGTGGATCGCAGTTCGTCCCAATCCATCTCGCCGAGACCTTTGAGGCGCTGAAACTCGCGCTTGTGATTGGGGTGTTTTGCTTGGAACTCTGCTTTGGCGGAATCGTCTAGCAGATAGACCGTTTTTGAGTTGGAAACTTTGGTGGAATAAAGCGGCGGTTGAGCCACATACACATATCCGGCTTCCACCAGCGGGCGCATCTGACGATAAAAGAACGTGAGCAGCAGAGTACGGATGTGGCTGCCGTCAACATCGGCATCAGCCAGCACGATCACTTTGTGATATCGGGCTTTGCTGATGTCGCAGCCTTGCTCGGCTAGGTTTCGGGCTGGTTCGCTGCCGTTAGCAACGGGCTCCACGGCACCGCTATCCCCGATGCCTGCACCTATTGCGGCAATGATCGCCTGAATCTCGTTATTTTTGAGCATTCGGTCAACACGAGCGCGTTCAACGTTGAGGATTTTTCCTCTGATCGGCAGAACTGCTTGAGTTTTAGGGTCGCGGGCTCTGACCGCCGAGCCGCCAGCCGAATCGCCTTCCACAATAAAAAGTTCACGCGCGGCAGGGTCGCTAGTTGAACAGTCTTTGAGCTTATCAGGCATGCCAGCACCGTCAAGCAACGACTTTGATCTCACTTCTGCGCGCACTTTTGCTGCGGCCTCGCGAGCTGTTGACGCTGCTACAGCTTTAAGCACTGCTTTTTTGGCTTCAGCAGGATGCTCCTCAAGCCATTCAGCGAGCTGGCGATTAGTGACACGTTCTAGGAACGAACGCATTGAAGTGTTGCCGAGTTTGGCCTTTGTCTGGCCCTCAAACTGAGGGTGACCGATGCGCACGCTGACAATGGCGGTGAGGCCTTCGCGTATGTCTTCGCCCTGGAAGTTGTCAGCTTTTTCTTTGAGCAGGCCTTTCTCGCGTGCGTATGCGTTGACGGTGCGGGTCAGTGCCGAACGGAAGCCTTGCTCATGGGTACCCCCGTCTATGGTGGAAATCCCATTCGCGAAGCTGTGCAATCCGTCGCTGTTGTAGCCAGTGTTCCACTGGAACGCCACTTCTACCTCATGGGAGTTGTTGTCAATGGTTTCGGTATCAGTGAAATAGCCGACCTCATCGAACAGTCGCGACTTTGACTGGTTGAGGCGGCTGACATAGTCGATAATGCCTCCGTCGTAACGGAAGGATTTCCATTCGGTGGCTCCGTCGGCAGCGCCGCCGTCAGCAGCGGCTCGCAGATCTCGCAGACGAATCTGTAGGCCGCGATTCAAAAATGCCATCATTTCGAGGCGCTCAAGCACGGTCTGGTACCTGAAAGACAGGTCTTCCATGACAGCACCGTCGGGCCAGAACCTCACAGTGGTGCCGGTAACTCCAGTGCCGTTGTGTTCAGGCGCGGGACCTACCGCCGTCAAAGCATCAGCTACCTGGCCACCGTCTCGAAAGGTCATGCGATGGTGCAGGCCTTCCCGATAAATATCGACTTCTAGTCGTTTCGACAAAGCGTTCACCACTGACACACCTACACCATGTAGGCCGCCGCTGATCTTGTAGCCGTCACCACCGAACTTGCCTCCTGCGTGCAGCAATGTCAACACCAGCTCCGCAGCAGGGATGTTGTCATGCTGAGGATGCGGCTCGGTCGGGATACCGCGGCCGTTGTCGCTCACTTCGCAGGAACCGTCTTCGTGGAGGGTCACATCGATTTGGGTGCAGAATCCGGCCATGGCTTCGTCGACTGAGTTGTCCACCACTTCCCAGATGAGGTGATGCAGTCCAGTAGGGCCGGTTGAGCCGATGTACATGCTGGGCCGCTCGCGGACAGCTTCCAGCCCTTCTAGGACAGTGATCTCCGAAGCTCCGTATGAAGCCGCAGAGTTATCGGGTTTAGCAGGCGCTTCGCTGGCGGTCAGTTCTGATTTCAACCGAATCGGCCTTCCTCGCACAGCTTCGCTTGATGCTGCGAAGTCTGACAATTGATCTGCCGGTGGCGACGATCCAGGTGTGTGGAACGCCATTCGGCACGGTCCGGCCGAAGCAGATAACAGCCGGAGAAGCCTGGCAGTCGAGCAAGGCTTGCGCCCCTAATCGAGCCGCCGATCACCTTTGAGATTTTAGCAGCATCAGCAGGGACTGAGATGCCTTTGCGGCCATAAATATTTCGCTAGAAGCCTGCTTCGCTGCAGTTCGGGCAGGCTAGCTATTTGGGCGATGCCACTCGCACGGTTATCGACTTGAGGCGAGCCTGCGATGAAGCTTCTGCGAGCCGCTGCAATAGTTCTTCTGAGAGCCATTTTAGTTCACTGGCCCAGGCCGCGTCAGCGGCTTCCACTACCAACCGGTCGTCGTCTAGAGCCACCGGACGACAGTGCCTGGCTACTTCTGTTCCGACGACTTGCTCCCAGCGGCTGAAGATCGTGGACAACAAATCTGTTGAAGGTGCTCCTAGCGAGTCCAACAAACGATCCAAGGACTCTGACAGGGCAACAGGACCCGGGTTTGTTGTCATGGTTTTGGGTCTAGCACAGAAACGGCTTGAGCCGCGCCGTCATTGACTTGAATGAGCTGCTCGGGCTGAATGCCTTCTGGTAACAGCGGCGTGGGTGAGGTAAGGATTCGTTGACCTTTCGGCAGGATTTGGAGCAGAGCAGCGGCCCGGGCCGGGTCTAACTCGGAGAACACGTCATCAAGTAGCAGCACGGGATCGATTTGGTGGCGTTGACGGACTTCTTCGTTGACCGCCAAGCGCATCGCCAAAGCCAGCGATCTCTGCTCGCCTTGTGAGCCGTGACTTCGAGCTGGTGAACCATCCAGCTCAAGCAGCACGTCGTCGCGGTGCGGTCCGACGGTGGTGGTGCCACGACGCAGATCCTCGTCTCGAGTAGCGATTAAAACATCGGCCAAGCCAGTGTCGCCAGAGCAGGACACATAACGGGCGTTGACTATGCCGCTGCCAGCGGAGATACAGGCATAACTATGGCCGAGATGCGGGTTCAGAGCTTCAAGCAGCTCACAACGGCGCGTCCGCAACTCGTCACCGATGGCGGACAGTTTTTTGTCCCAAACATCAAGCGTTATAGCGATATCGCTGCTGATACGGCCATGAGCCTGGCGAAGCACTGCGTTGCGTTGTTTCAGAACGCGGTCAAGGTCCGTCCGCAAAGTCCCCCAGGAGGGCTTCATCTGAGTGAGCGCGTCATCCAGCCAGCGTCGACGCAATGCCGGTTCGCCTTTGACCAGCGCAAGGTCTTCAGGTGATAACACCGTTGTTGATACCATGCCCAGCAGATCACGGCGGCGTGGTATGGAATGCTGATTGATTTTGATGTTCTTGGGTCGTTCTCTTGATAATCGCATCTCGATTTCGAGTTCGCGTTCGGCTTCTCCTAAAGCATGACCAAGTATCAAAGCCACCGACGCGCCGTTGCGGATCATCGTTGCGTCAACTGCGCCTCTGAAAGAACCCAATCCCGCTAGCAAGCCCAGAGCTTCAAGCAGGTTGGTTTTGCCTTGCCCGTTAGGCCCTACTATCGCAGTCAGCCCTGCAGTGAACTCGATTTGAGTATGCGAATAGGATCGAAAGTTTTGTAAAGCCAGCGAAAGGAAGCGCACGGCTGTATGCCTGTTTGAGAGTTAGCTCACTCGCACTGGCATCAGCAGGTAAAGAAAGTTCTCGTCACCAGCGGATCGCAGAACTGCCGGTTTGACTGCATCTGCGGTTTCCAAAGTGACTTCATCGCCGGTAATGGCCTCAAGGCCATCAACCAGGTAGCTGGGATTGAATGCCACTGTGAGATCTTCACCTTTGTAGCTGGCTTCAAGTGTTTCGGTGGATTTGCCCACGTCATGGGTGATGGCAATAACTTCTAGGTTGCCGTCGCTCATCACCAGCCGTATTGGGGTCGCATCCTGAGCGAGCAGTCGCACACGCTTGACTGCATCGGCAAGCTGCTCACGATTAGCGGTTAGGCAGTTCGGGTGATCTGATGGAATCAGTCCTTGATAATTAGGAAAATCACCTGGGATCAACCGCGTGATCAAGCGAATGTCATCTACACTGAACTCAGCATAGTTTTCGGCTAGTTTCAGTGTAACTTCATCTGAATCACTTATCAGTCGTTGTAATTCAGCTAGAGCCTGGCCTGGAACAAGCACTTTCTGGTAGTCACCAGCAAGTGAGGAGCCGTCAATATCGCGCACCGAAAGGCGATAAGAGTCGGTGGACACAAGGCGTAGCTTGCCCTCGTCCTCGGTGGCCATTAGCACACCGGTGAGGATTGGCCGTGAATCATCTGTTGATGCAGCCCGCACTACCTGGCTGAGCGCGTCACGAAACTCTGCACCTTTGAAAACCACTGAAGGTGATGTCTTATCGATTGACGGTGACGACTCATCCGCTGTGTCTTTGATAGGCAGCTGAGGGTAGTCCTCTTCGGGAATCAGCCGGATTGAGTTAGTCCATGTCCCGGCAACAATCGCAGCCTCACCGTCATCAACGGAAAAATCCACAGCACCTACTGGTGCATGACGCACTAGATCAGCAACAAGGCGTGCCGGTGTAACTGCTATGCCACCAGAATCACCAGAAACTTCGGTGGTCACCGACAACGTCAGATCCAGATCGCTGCCAGTAACAGTGAGTTCATTGTTGGTCAACTCAAGATGAACGCCGCTTAGAGCGGTGCGGCCGGTTGTCGGTCCGGCTGTCGCTCTAGTCGCAGCGTTTAGCGCCTTGAGCAAGGTGTCTCGCTCGCATCGAAATTTCAAGCCCATTGCTTCTCCTCTGGGGAATTGATAAAGGATGTAGTTGGTTGTAGATGTTGTGGATTGTGGATTCTGTGCTCTTCGCTCTGTAATTGCAACGATTTTGTTGTGCCCAGGTTTGCTTCGTTATTCAGGCCACAGAGCTTTAGTTCGTGGTTGGTGTGTGGATTGTGCTGGATTGTTGAGTGGGTTTTCCATAGCAATGACTAGGTGCTCCACACCATTGCCAGTTGATTTCCAGTCTGCAAGACGGATGTTCTTGTGCTCACAGTCGCTGTCATCGCTATGCAAAGATAGCGATATTTCATTACCTTTCCCCTACTAGTGACTGCAAATCTTGTACCTTATCGAAGATTTCTTTGCGCTCTGTCATGGATTCCTCAATCTTGCGGACTGCATGTATCACAGTTGTGTGATCTCTGTTGCCAAAGGCTCGTCCTATCTCCGGGTATGACAGGTCGGTCATGTTGCGAGTGACATACATGGCAATTTGGCGGGCATCAACTAGCGGACGTCTACGGCTGCCACCAGTGATTTGTTCTAGCGAGAAGCTTGACAGCTCCACCGTAGCTTCCAGGATGCTTGTTACCGTGACTGGTCGCTTGGCTGTGTTGTCAATCAAATCTGCCAGAATGCGGCGGGCTAGATCTGAAGAGCATTGCTGCTTGGTGATGTTGGCATAGGCGGTGACTTTGATGAGGGCACCCTCAAGCTCGCGGATCGAGCTGGTGATGCTTTCCGCAATGAAAGCGAGCACCTCCGATGGAATGTTGATGGCCACAGACTCCGCCTTTTTTTCCAAGATGGCTAGTCGTGTCACCAAGTCGGGGGGCTGGATGTCGGTTATCAGCCCAGACTTGAAACGACTACGAAGTCGGTCTTCTAGTGTGGGCATTGCGTCTGGGGAGCGATCCGATGACAACACGATCTGTGCGCCGTTTTGCAGCAGATCGTTGAAGGTATGAAAGAACTCTTCTTGCAGTCCGTCCTTGCCCTGCATGAACTGGATGTCATCTACTAGCAAAACGTCATTGCTTCGATACATCTGCTTGAACTCTGGCTGAGTACTGTTTCGGATGGCTTGCACGAACTCGTTGAGGAAAGTTTCGCTAGTGACGTAGCGCACCTTGAACGAAGGAAAATGATCGTTTACGTAGTGGGCGATGGCCCGCAACAGATGGGTCTTGCCTAGACCTGAGTCTCCGTGGATCAACAGCGGATTGTAGGGTCCGGCCGGGGTCTCGGCCACCGCTAGGGCTGCCGCTTGGGAGAAGCGGTTAGAGGCACCGGTCACGAACTGTTCGAAGGTCAGCCGGGTCTCGGGTTCACTGTCTGCGATTGTGGGATCTGATTTGTTTTCAGGATTCTCGCTGTTGCCGGTTTCAGTCGCCGCAACCTCAAAGCGGGTTTCTAGATGATCGGCTTCGTCCCAGTCTGGATCAATCTCAATGCGTACCAGCGTGTCGGGTTCAGCCTCATCAAGCGCGTCGGTCAGAAGGTTGATGTAACGGCGCTCGATCCTGGCCTTTTGAAGGCTCGTCGGCACTACAACGGTGAGCGAACCTTCGTCGAAGGCTGTGGCTCGAGCGTCGCTGAAGGTGGTCCTCCATACAGCATCACTTACCTGACTGCGGATGCTCTGGGCACAACTGATCCAGATTCGCTCTGCTTCGGCATCGATGTTCACCTAAGTGGTTACCTTTCTCCACAGGTTGTTCCACAGGTGTGGACAATAGGCGGTGTGTAAATCAGTGAGCGGTGCTGATCTGGGTCCCTAGGCCCCAGCACAGCTACTACTGATTGGCGGAAGGTAGCACCATTGAGCAACCCTGCAAGCCGAATTGCCAGATTTCACTAAACCACAAGGTCAGAGCGGATGCTCGGAATGCTAATGCTAGATATGTAAGATATATACCAGTTATGTAGTTAGTCGCCTGGGTTGCTGGCGAAGACTGTATGCACCTGCGCGGCTGAACATACAGGCTGAGAGCGGCTGGCGATGTTGTTCAGCTCTGTGGGTTGTGGCCTGGCATTCTCACCCCTACGGTGAACACTGATCAGGTTCATCCACAGCATCAGTAACAGCATCTTTAAACTGGCGGCTTAGGGCCATCAGACTTACCACGCAAGTCGGCGAGGAGAGACTTATGAAGCGTCCATTTCAGCCCAACATACGCAAACGGCACAAAAAGCACGGGTTTCGAGCCAGAATGATCACTCGCGGCGGTCGAGCTGTGTTGCGGGCTCGTCGTCGAAGAGGGCGCAGCCGCCTAGCCGCGTGAGCAGCCTCGCTACCAGCGATCTGCGAATCCGCAGCTCGCGTTGCGGCCCTCTGAAAGTGTCATATCGTCATACGTCTGGATCGTTGCGCCTGGTGTTTGCAGTGCCTAAGTCAACGGGGACCGCAGTTACACGTAACCGGGCTCGAAGACGTGTGCGAGCCGCGGTGCAGGATCTTCAGAGCAATAAGACAGCGATGCTTGGCGACGGCGAATATCGAATCAGCATCCTGTCCTCGTTGAAAAACATGTCCCCTGACGATTTGAGAGTCACGATGCTCAAGCTTTTAAACGACGTGCAGCGATGAAGTCAAGAGCCGCGCGGGTTATATGCCGCTTGATTGAGAGATACCAGTTGATCTGCATAGACCGGCCGCCGACATGTCGATTTGCTCCGTCTTGTTCTAGTTATGCGTTAGAGGCTGTGCAAAGACACGGTGCCTTCAAGGGTGTGTGGCTAGCCGCGCGACGGCTTTTGCGATGTCATCCCAGCAGAACCATGAGAGTTGACTTAGTGCCAAGCACCGCACCTGATTTAATGACTATTGCAGGTGCCAGCAAAGAGAAAAGCGATGTTTGATCCTCTATTTGATGTTGTTACAGCTATACTTGCATGGTTTTATGGTTTAATACCTTCATATGGTGTAGCGATTGGACTGTTGACGCTAACTGCTGTGGTGGCGGTCACTCCCCTCACCTTGAAAATGACTCGCAGCATGCTGCAAATGCAACAGCACATGCCGAAGTTGCGAAAGTTGCAGAATGAATTCAAAGGAGATCGCCAGGCTCTGAATGAGGCCACTATGGCTTATTACAAAGAGCACGGACTCAACCCGGTTGGTTGTTTGCTACCGATGCTGGTGCAAGGTCCGATCTTTTTGGTCATGTACCGAGTTGTGGATGGTCTAACTAGGCGAACCACTGAGATCGGTACTCAGCTGGGCTTCACAACGAGACGCTTCGTTGACAGCACCTCAGGAGGAGTGCCTGAATACCTTCAAACCCCTATAGCTAGAAGGGAATTGCCTTTTGATCCTGACTTTCTCAATCACGACAGCGAGCTATACGCGGATCTGAGTTCTGACGTGGAGATGGTCTCATTCGGGGTTGATCTGGCGCGAAGAGCCAACGACGTGATCTCTGACAACATCATCTCGGCGCTGCCGTATTTGTTGATGCTCATAATCGTTCTGATTACGAGCCTCTACCAGCAACGTCAGATTCAAGGACGCCAAAGTGGTGCAGCAATTAATCCACAGCAGCAGATGATGATGAAAATTATTCCTTTTATGTTGCCGGTATTTTCGTTTGTTATGCCAGCAGCTGTTGTGACCTATTTCATTGTGCAGAACCTGGTACGCATCGCTCAGCAGGCTTACATCACGCGCTCCTTCTACAGAGGTGAGGACTCTCTGGGAGTTCAAGTCGCCAAACAGCGAGAAGCAGCAGCCGATGACTCAGCGGCACCGAAAGCGAATTCTCGTTCCACAAAGGCAATCACCGAGAGCAAAGGTGTAGCAACACCCAAGCGCGACAGCGACAAGGCAAGAGCCCAAGCGCCGTCACGTCGACGCGATAACGGTGCTAAAACTCCTCAGTCTCGCAGGGTTACGAGTGCGAATGCTGCTGGGGCTAGAGGCCGGACCGGCAAAGCCCCCTCACGCAGTAGCTCCGCTCGGCGCCCGTCAACAAATCGATCAAGCAGCGGCCGGGTCACGCAGCCTGGTTCAGGCAGCCAGAACCGCAGTCGCAACAAGAAGAAGAGGCGCTGAATGCCTTATCACAGCAGCGAGGAGCCAAATAATGGAATGGGTTGAAATACGAGCAGCAAGTTTGGAAACTGCAAAAGAACAAGCTTTGGAGCATCTCGGTGTCGACGAAAGAGATGCTGAGTTTGAGGTGCTCTCAGAACCCAAGATGGGGCTGTTTGGCCGTGTCAAACAGGAGGCTCATGTCAGGGCAAGAGTGCTTCCCACACCAGTGCGCCCCAAAGAAACCAGAAGCCGCGGGCACGGCAACCGAAGAGCCAGAAACTCTCGGCAGTCTGAAGCTCCGCGACCTAGGAGTGCAGCTCGGGAAGACGACAGTCGCCGCCGCAGTTCAAGCGGAGCAGATCGACACGGAGTAGATCGATACAAGGAGAAGGATGCCAAAAATATGACAGATGATCATAGAACAGATGACCATAGAGCAGATAACTATAGAGAAGAGCTTTCACTTGCTGAGCAGGCGGATTTGGCCGAATCATTCGTGCAAGGGATCGCAGGCACCCTCGGAATCAACTTGCAATTCAAGCGCCGCGATCTTGAAAATGGGATTATGCGCATTGAAGCTGATGGCGACGGTGTTGGAATCATGGTCGGTCGCCGTGGTGCTACGGCTCAGGCAATAGACGAGCTTGTCCGCACGGTGCTTCAGAGATCTGGCGGCACCATTAGGGAAGGCAAGATTCGCATTGATCTTGGTGGCATTCGCGCCAAGCGGGCTGCTGCCTTAGCTGCGTTTACCAAGAAAATGGCCGACGAAGCGGTTGAAACAGATTCTGAGATTGCTCTTGAACCAATGAACCGAATGGATCGCAAGACGGTTCACGACACTATCGCTGACCTTGACGACGTAGAAAGCCGCAGCGAAGGCGATGATCCTTACCGGCGTGTGGTTATCTCGCCCTCCCCGGGCCTGAGCGGCCCGTGAGCGTAGCGAACTGGAGCGGGTGTGCTGTCTGAGCGGCCCGTGAGCGTAGCGAACTGGAGCGGGTGTGCTGTCTGAGCGGCCCGTGAGCGTAGCGAACTGGAGCGGGTGTGCTGTCTGAGCGGCCCGTGAGCGTAGCGAACTGGAGCGGGTGTGCTGTCTGAGCGGCCCGTGAGCGTAGCGAACTGGAGCGGGTGTGCTGTCTGAGCGGCCCGTGAGCGTAGCAAACTCCGATCTGCTGCAGAGAATTGACAAGTCATGGGCACCGGCACGCGCTGCTGGATCCATTGGGAAGGATTCAATTGAGACACTGCGCAACCATGCGCTCGGCTATATCCTCAAGGAATGGCAGGACGCAGTCCCTCGCCAGTTTGTTGACTGTGGTACGGGTGCTGGCGTATTAGGCGTGCTTCTGGCACTTGAGTTGCCCGAATCAAGCTGGTGTCTTGTGGACTCTCGGTCTCAGCGCTGCGACATGGCGCGCCGGACGGTTTTGGCGGCAGACTTGACAAAGCGAGTGAGCATCAAGCACGAGCTAGTCGAAGAAACGGCCCGTTCGGCACGCGAGTGTTTCGATGCCGCAGTTGCGCGCTCATTTGGCCCTCCCGCCGAGCTTGCTGAGTGTGCTCTGCCACTTGTTAAGGTCGGAGGCATTCTGGTCGTATCTGTCTCTGAGGTGACCTTGAAGAACTGGCTCAATATGCCGTTGTCGCTGCTGGGCTGCGAAACCCTACGAACTTGGAAGACTCCACACGGACGCTATCTCGCTGTTCAGCGCCGGGAATCAGCACCAGACAAGTTCCCTCGTCGCCGACCAGCTCGACTCCGTTCGCCACTGTCGTGTTTCACGTGAAACAGCGCCCGAAACTTTGATCTAGCCAAGAAGGTAGAGTTCAGATATGTCAACCAATGCAACGTCCGCAAGGGTGCTGGCGATCGCAAATCAGAAGGGTGGGGTCGGCAAGACCACTGCCACGATCAATCTAGCCGCCTTTTGTGCAGTTGACGCGAACCTTCAGGCTCTCATAGTCGATCTTGATCCTCAGGCCAACGCAACCACTGGCTTGGGATATGACACTCGAAATCTTGATGCAACAATCTATGACGCTTTATTGCACGAGGCTGATTTAGATGAAGTTATTTTGTCAACCATGATCGAAGGGTTACACATTCTGCCTTCTAGTCTGGATCTTGCTGGTGCAGAGATTGAGTTAGTCCCGGCACTCAATCGAGAACGGAAGCTGAAATCTAGGATTTCAAGCCTTAAAAATAAGTATGATATTATTCTGATAGATTGCCCCCCCTCGCTTGGCCTGTTGACTATTAACGCCTTGACGGCCGCCTCAGAAGTTATTGTGCCAGTACAAACCGAGTATTTTTCTCTAGAAGGGCTCTCTCAACTAGTCAAGACAATAGGCATGGTGCAGCACAGCTTGAACTCCGACCTGAAGCTGACGAAGCTGATTTTGTCAATGTATGATGCCCGCACGAAACTGTCGCGTGAGGTGGCCAGAGAGGTGCGCGCACATTATGGCGACAAGGTTTGCTGGCAAGTAGTGCCACGAAATGTTCGCCTCAGTGAGGCACCCTCCTTCGGCCAGCCGATTGTTCTTCACGATCCGTCATCCACGGGAGCGAAAGCCTTTCGAGCCTTGGCAAAGGAGTTGCTGCATGGTTAAGCGTAGCGGTCTCGGCAAAGGCCTAGAAGCACTGATTCCCAGCCAACCTGTCTCAGCGCCGACGGTTGAGATATCAACAGACTCAGCATTTCAAGAAATCGACATCAGTTTGATTTCTCCCAATCGGTATCAGCCCAGAGAACGCTTCGATCCAGAAATGCTTACCTCTCTGTCTGAGTCCATCGCTCAGATTGGAGTGATACAGCCGATAATAGTTCGTAAAGCACCTGGAGGATATGAAATCATTGCTGGCGAGCGCCGCTGGCGTGCGGCTCAGCGTGCTGGTTTGCGCAGCGTTCCCGCATTGCTTCGTGAAGCCGATGATAAGACGGCGCTAGAAGCGGCTGTTGTTGAGAACGTGCATCGTCACGATCTAAACGCTTTAGAGGAGGCTGCTGCCTACCGGCAACTGTTAGACGATTTCGAATTAACTCAAGAAGAAGTCGCCTCTCGAGTGGCGCGTTCGCGTTCGGCGGTAGCAAATGCTGTGAGGCTTTTGAATCTGCCACCGCAGGTGCAAAGGTTCGTTGTTGAAGGGCATCTCTCGGCGGGTCATGGCCGTGCGTTGTTGAGTCTTGATGACGAGAATGCTCAGGTAACTCTGGCTGAAGAGATTGTCGAAGAGAACCTGACGGTGCGCCAAGCCGAGCAGCGTGCCGCAGCCATTCGAGCAGCTGCTGCAAATGCTGACCCTGTCTCTAAGGGTGTCGATCCCGATCTCATGGCTAATGAGGTCAAAGCCGCGGTGCTGGAGCTTGAAAATCTGCTTGCGTCCAAACTGGACACTCGCGTTACCGTCAAAGTCGGCAAGAACCGCGACGGGAAGAGCCCCGGCACGGTCACAATTGAGTTCAGTGGGCTTTCAGACTTAGAGCGCATCTGCCAGCTAATGGTTTGACCTTCAATTCAGGCCTGGATCCAAACACCAGTCTGATACCGCCTGGGCCAACGATTGCGCGATTTGCGATGTCTGGGGCACTAGCAGTTCTCCAGGACCAATTCGACACCATGTTGCTGGCATTCGTGTCTCACGCAAAATGGGTAGCCGCATCGCTTTGGTGGGAATGCTGAAGTAAGGTGACAACGCCACCGAGCAACGCTGTGCGAGCGCTTCGCCCCCAACGGACACGAAACTGCTCATAGCGAAATAACCGACCGAAAAGTTGTCGATTGCCAGCATCACTCCTAGGTATATGTCGCTGTTCCAGTCGTTGGCTGTTTGAGCTTGGTGGCTGAGGTCGGGAGTGCTAAAAGACATGACATCTGCGCCGAGCTGGCGCAGCCGACGAGCGGCGGCGTGAGTCAACGCCGGAAGGTCTCCAGTGTCTCCGATCACTATCCGGCGACCCTCTACTCGCTTGTTTTGATGTCGAATTCGTTCGTGTTCACGCACTTCGGCGACCGTTATTTGGCTCGGGGCACGGCTGGTTAGTCTGTTGAGCGTCTCGATGCTGGAGCGACCGACTAGTCCGTCGTCTCGAAGTCCTAGATTCTGCTGAAACTGTCGGATGGCTTGATCTGTGCGAGGTCCGAGAATGCCGTCCACCCATTGCGGATCAAAGCCGAGCTGACCGAGTTTGCTTTGCAGCTCTGCGACATCGTCGCCTCGCATCATTGGGCTGCGGTAGTAGAGCACCCTGTCGCCAAGACGGTGAGCGGCTTCTACGAGAGCATTCCAGGTGTGTGACCCACAAATCCCGTCAACTACCAGGCCTCGATCTTCCTGAAAGCTTCGGAGCGAAGCTTCGGTTTCAGCATCAAAATGCTGCGACTCAACAGTGCCGTAGCCGAGCAACGCCAAGCGTCGCCGCAAGTCGCCGACAGCGTCTCCATTGACACCGCGTCGCAGCGGCAACCCATGGCGCGCGCTGTCGTTACAAGAACTGCTTTTTGTCACCTCTGTGCCGTTACCGGATCGCGACGACACCGGCCTGTGCGCTGAGCGAGTTATAGGTAGTCGTCAAGTTCTTGCAGCAAAGCAGCTTTCGGTTTGGCACCAACGATCTTTTTAGCTGGCTCGCCTGCACTGAACAAAATCAGTGTCGGGATGCTCATCACTCCGAACCGACGTGCGATGTCGGGAGCTTCATCAACGTTGAGCTTGGCAACTTTCAGCTTGTCTTGGTGCTCGGTGGCGATCTCTTCAAGCACTGGCGCGATCATTTTGCATGGACCGCACCATTCGGCCCAGAAGTCCACAAGTATTGGCACTGACGCTGCGCTGAGTTCTTCGTCAAATGTTGCGTCGCTGAGCGTGATAGTTGACACGATCTTCCCCTTTTTTGTTTTTACCTTATTCTAAGCTTAGTCATTCTAAGGTTAGGCAAACTCACCCTACTGAGCAACGAGCCGCAATGCGGGCAATGCCTTTTCGTTGTTATTTGTGTGTTTCAAGGTATCTTTCGGCTTCAATTGCTGCCATGCAGCCCGTTCCGGCAGCGGTGATCGCCTGGCGGTAGTAATCGTCTTGGACATCACCACATGCAAACACGCCCTCTAACGCTGTTGCAGTCGAGTTTGGCGCGGTGATCAGATAACCGTTTTCTTTCATTGCTAACTGCCCGGCAAAAAGGTCGGTGTTCGGCTGATGGCCTATGGCTATGAAGCAACCGGTTGCTTCCAGCACAGATGTTTGACCCGTTTCGATATTGCGGATCCGCAATCCGGTTAGCACAGAATCACCCAGATATTCCTCCACAACACTGTTCCACATGAACTCAATGCGCTCATTGTCAAAGGCGCGCTGTTGCATAATCTTGGAAGCTCTAAGCGCATTGCGTCGGTGAATAATCGTAACTTTGGATGCAAAACGTGTCAAAAAAGTGGCTTCCTCCATAGCAGAGTCACCACCGCCGATTACTGCAATGCTTTGATCACGGAAGAAAAATCCGTCACATGTGGCGCAGGTTGACAGCCCGTGACCGATCAAGTCGATCTCTCGATCAAGGCCAAGCATGATTGACTGTGCGCCGGTTGACACGATCACGACAGTCGCTCGCAGAGTGGGCTTGTGGCTGGAAGGATCTCCCACCCAGATGCTGTACGGCTGTTTCGAGAAATCCACTTGCGAGGCTTTCACCGTGTGTATTTCAGCACCGAAACGCACCGCCTGCTCACGGAATCGTGACATGAGTTCTGGTCCCATGACTCCCTCAGGAAATCCTGGGTAGTTTTCGACATCAGTGGTGAGCATCAGTTGCCCGCCCGGCTGGTCGCTGGTTGAGCTGGGTTCACCTTCCAGCACTACGGGGTTGAGATCAGCCCGAGCCGCGTAAATGGCCGCAGTGAGCCCAGCAGGACCAGAACCAATAATGGCAACTTCTACGCTACGGTCTGCGCCCGACACGAGAGTCATAGGTCAGGTTTCAGTTTTTAAACCAGCGCCGCATTTAAACCAGCGCCGAGATCACACCGTAGAAAACCACGGCTATAACGATGACGGCATCAACGATCAACGCTACATAGATGGACTTGGAGGATCTGCTGCGAGCGCTCCACATCCCCAAACCGACAACAGTGATTAGCAAACCGACGAAACCATGGGCTGCCCAAGTAGCGGAGCCCACGCCCGCGCCGATCGGTAGGTAAGCATCAGCTAAACGAACCGCCGAAACTGCGAGCAGCACCACAACCGAGATAACTGCTACAGCCACCAACAAGCTGTAGACGACCACCCGAAGCACGAGCACCGCCCGGTCTGTGGTTTGTGCCCGTATTTGATCGACGGTTTCGACGATCTTGTCGGCGGCGACGGTTGGCCAGTCGTCACTTCCGAGGCTCATTGATGGGCGTTCGCGGCGCGCGTCGGCATCAGCCATATGCCAGCAAGCTTAGAGCCTTGCTGGCATTGTCACCTCAACAAGCTGTGCCGACCTGCCACGATGCTCCCAGAATCAGTTGTCGCTGGTCAGTTGTCACTGGTCAGCAAAGCTGGATCGTTGAGGTGGCGACTGCTGATCTGGCAGTCCGGTGGTGAGGCGAAAACGAGCAGCAATCTGTCTTGCAAGTCGCGCCCCAAGCGGGCACCCACTGTTAGGGGGAACTCTGCACCGATTGTTGCGGTGAATGCTTGCAGTGTTTCGATTCCGAGTTCTATTACGCCCTGTAGCAGTGCCGCATCACAAGGTCCGCTGGCTGCTGAGTCCTGCAACTCTTCGCTCATGTCGTTCGACGCGTCATCATCGCGGTTTTCTGCCGAAGCATCCGCAGCTGGCTCTGATGTCGCTGATGGCATCACTCGCCGCTCAGCGAGACCGACAACTAACGAATCAATGTCATCGAAAGCGCCTAGGTTCACTAAGCCTAGGTTCACTAAATGGTCGCTGTCACTGGCCCCGACCGCTTCGTCTGTCTGTGGCTTTGTCTCTTCGTCAGCGGTGTCGCTAGCCGTCGCTGCAGCCATGTCCGCAGACGACTCAGTTGAGTCCGACTGAAGCTCTTCAGCCATTGCAGCGCTGTCGTCAGCGGCCATGGCGACCATCTCATCAGCTTCCTCAAGAGTCTCTGTGCTGGCCTCACTGCTGTCGCTGCGGGCAGCCGGATCAGCTTCAGCGCTTTCTGCACTCGCAGCAGCAACCGAATCGCTACTAAAACTCTCGTCACCTCCTGAGTCGCTATCAGCTGATTCGGCCGCGGAAGAGGCATCTGAAGACACAGCTTCTGTCACCGCCGTTGTGGTCGAGCTGTCGTCGCGAGTCAAGTTTGTGAGCAACACGGCCCCCACAGCAGCCGCCACAATTACAACTGCGGCTGCCAGAGCCATTAGCCGCTGAGGCTGGCGTGGGCGAGTGTCCAAGTGTCTCAGTTCGCGGCGCGACTGTGGGACACTCACCGACTCAAGCGCTACCTGAATCTGTCGATCTCGCTGCTCTGAAAGTGGTGCTGCCACCGAATCTGCGACCCTGTCCCGAACTGCCCGCAACTGCTCAACCCTTGCCATCAACATCTCGTCGCCTTCGACTTCGGCGCGTTCAGACGGGCTTGCCTCATCGTCGAGATAAGCCGATGCCAGCTCAGTGGCGAGTTCTTTGGAGCGGCGCGTTTCGTAGCTCATAAATTGTTTGATTTCCCATGTGTTTGACGTTGCAGAGCATCGTCAGGGTTCCCGCTGTTTTGGTCGCGCTTGTTGGCATGTAAAGAAAGCTGCTCTGCCAGCCGAGCGCGTCCCCGAGCGATGCGTGATCGAACTGTTCCAGGTGGGATACCAAGAATCTCAGCAATATTCGCGTAGTCACAGCCAGCAATGTCGCGTAGCACAACCGGCACTTGGAACTCCTCAGGCAACGCAGCCAGCGCCGCATCAAGTTCGAGCCGTGCAACAACAACATCAGAGTCATCAGCCATCACCGCGCCAGTCGGCCTGAACCGTTCGCTCGCCTCAATCACGGCCGCACGCCGCTTACGGCGACGCAGTTCGTCCAAAGCGGCGTTGGTTGCCACTCGATAGATCCAGGTCGAAAACTTGGACTGACCTTCAAATCGATCCAGTCCACGCACTACTGCCATTAGTGCTTCTTGTGTGGCATCCTCGCCGTCCGCGTCATTTCCAGCCAAACGTCGACACACCGCATAAATCTGGTCGTAATGGCACCTCAGCAGTCTTTCAAGCGCAGCAGTATCGCCGCTTTTTGCCGCATCAATAAGGTGCTGCTCAGTTTCGTGTGTGTTCACCTGCCGCTCGGGCTGTGTGTCACGAAGCTGGGACTTGGTAAGCCATCCCTAGCACACCCGCCCCAGCGTGGGTTCCCACCACCGGCCCGATCTTGGAGACACGAATATCGCCTGAATGCACTTCAGCAAGCATCTCACAGAAATCTTCTACATCTTCTGCCTCGCCGTGCATCACAGCAAGATGATCCACCGGCCCCGCAGCCCGCAACGTGTCTCGCAGCCAGCCCAAAGCCTTGCGCCGAGTTCGTTGTTTGGCGGCTTCGGCCACTTCACCACTGGAAATATCGACTATCGGCTTTATCGACAGCATTGAGCCAAGCAGAGCTTGAGCTCCACCAATACGTCCGCCTTTACGAAGGTTCTCCAGCGTGTTGAGAGTTCCGAACACATGAGTTCGCTGCGTTGCTGCGTCCACGAAAGCCTCAATCTCATCAGCGCTGGCACCTTCGCTGGCTAGTTGATGTGCTTGCAATACCAGAGTTCCGAGCCCCGCTGTCACGGAACGGCTGTCCACGATGCGAATATCAGCATCATTGCCAGCCTCACGAAGCGCTGTCGCAGCCTGCACAGCGGACTGCATTGTTGCAGAAATAGCCGCCGACAAGTTGATGCACACCACAGAGTCACAGCCTTGCTGCAGACATCGCTGAAAAGCTTGTTCGAAGCGTCCTGGAGAGGGTGCAGCAGTCTGAGGCAGTTCCACCTCGGCTGCCATCTTCTGATAGAAGTCTTTGACCGTGATCTCTTCGCGGTCAAGGAACTCTTCGCTGCCGAAACGGATGTACAGCGGGACGACCTCAATTCCGGTGCCTTCAAGCTCTTCGTCGTTCAAGTCACAAGAGCTGTCAGTGACGATTCCAACGGTCATCTTTTCCAATCCTTTTGACGCGTGTTCTCGGCGCGTGCCGCCGTTGCGTGCATCTGTGACAGTAGCAAACCAAGTCGCTGGGTAGAGGACTTACGTGTTGAGACGGTCTGCTGCTTACCCAAGCACGCAGTAGTGCGGGTTACGCTCAGCGCGGTGCTACCAACCGCTCGCGAAGCTCTCAAAGCCGCGCTGTCGGCTACTGCTGGCCTAGCGCAACTCTTCAGCGATGAGGGTTATCGGCTTTACCTAGTAGGGGGTGTGGTGCGAGAAGCGCTCGCCGGTCGCTTCACTACTAAAGCTGATCTTGACTGCACAACGGATGCCCGCCCACACGAAGTGCGCCTTCTGGTCAACAAAATGGCTACCTCTGTCTGGGCGCAGGGTGAACGTTTCGGCACGATTGGCTGCATCTTTGAAGGACGAGCTTTTGAGATCACCACACATCGCGCCGAGTATTACCAAAGCGACTCGCGTAAGCCGACGGTCACTTTCGGTGACGAAGTGACGGCTGATCTCGCTCGGCGTGATTTCACTGTCAACGCCATGGCAGTTGACACTTCAGACGGCGCTTTGATTGACCCTTACGGTGGTCGTGACGATCTGGCTGCGAAGCTGCTGCGCACGCCACTTGACCCAGAAGTTTCGTTCGCCGACGACCCTTTACGCATGCTGCGCGCCGCGCGATTCGTTGCTGGGCACGGCTTCAAGCCCGACCAGACCCTTCTGGATGCTGTGCAGGCTCTGGCTGACCGTCTCGAGATCGTGGCAACCGAACGCATCCGTGACGAGTTTGAGAAACTGTTGTTGTTGCGTGACCCGACTGAAGGCTTCCAGTTTCTTGCTGAGACTGGCCTGCTCAATCGGGTAATCCCCGAAGTGAGCTGTGACGATCTTGAGAAAACCGCCCGCATGGTTGCGGCTACCGCACCCGTTTCGATAACTCGTTGGGCTGCGTTGTTCGCTGGTGGATCCCCTGCTGCGGCTTCGGCTGGCTTGCGCCGGCTGCGCTGCTCTAGAGCGCTGATTGCTTCTGTGTCGGCGCTGCTGCAAGCCCGCAACGAGGTGATGTCTGCCTCAGGCAGCTATTGCGATGTGCGTCGAATCGTCTACTTTTGTCCAGTCCCGGTCGATGATGCAGTGGCTTTTTCTGCTGCTGTGGCGCAAGCATCTGGCATCCCGCATTCCCCCGTCGACGCTTTCGCTGCGGACCTTGCCGAGCTGCGAGCAAGTGAGGACGTGGACTCTCTTGCTCTACCTCTTGACGGCGCTGAAGTAATCGCTGCTCTAGCCATCAAGCCGGGGCCTAAAGTCGGTCAAGCCCTCGATTTCTTACTGCAACAAACATTTGAGCAGGGTCCGATTAGCAAACCCCAAGCATTGGCAGCGCTGAAAACTTGGTGGGCCGCGCACTACGGTTCTGGGTCGTGAAGTCTGAATCGCCTGATCCAGCTGCTGCCAAGAGCACGACCAAGAACACTGGTCGCGATCATGCGAGCAGTGCAGTTGTGGACTATCGGATCGCCCGAGATGCCACCGTTAGGGCATGGAAAGGCAAAGAGCTTCCCCGCCAAGAGATCTGTGACGCCCAACGAGAACTGCGCCGCAACGCCGAATTCTGTGGCACGGCCACAGACCGTGAGTGTCCAGTGTGTCAGGCCGAAGGACTAGTGGAAGTGACCTACGTTTTTGGTCCGTATCTGCCCAAGCACGGCCGCTGCGTGACCACCCGTCGCGAGATGCAGCGTTTGCAGCAGCGCAGTCGTGTGTCCACCGGCTATGTGGTTGAGGTTTGTCTTGACTGCGGCTGGAATCATCTGATCCGTCGTTACTCGATCGGCGGCGCAAAAGCCGTCTGACTAATCCGACAAAGAACCATCAGCGAACCGGCAACGACCCGGCAGAAAGGCAGCAAAGCTGTTGTTAAGTGCCTCAGCTTGCGTGGCTGAGCCGCAGCCGGTTATTCTTGTTGCACCGCTGGCAGCCGATGTGCGCTGGACGGAAAGGAGTAGTGCGATGGCTGAACTGTCCGCGCCCGCTATACGTGCTCGCAAGGCCCGTGACGGTGCCGACCGTCTGGTTATGGTCACGGCCTATGACGCGCCTAGCGCCCGAGCAGTTGATGCTGCTGGCGTGGATCTGATCCTGGTCGGCGACTCAGTGGCAATGACCGTTCTCGGCTACGACGACACTTTGCAAGTAACTATTGATGACATGGCACATCACGTCGCCGCAGTGGCTAGAACCACCCCAGCAGCTCACGTTGTGGCTGACCTACCCTGGATGAGTTATCACGTTTCACGATCCGAAACAGTTCACAATGCTGCCCGGCTGATGCGTTCCGGTGCCCAGTCAGTGAAACTAGAAGGTGGCCGCAAACGACTGCCGATGATCGAATGCATTTGTGATGCCGAGATTCCAGTGATGGGACACATCGGTCTCACTCCCCAGTCTGTGCATGCCATGGGCGGCTTCAAAGTGCAGGGACGCACAGCCGAAACCGCCCGCCGGTTGGTGCAAGCCGCCAAGTCGCTCACTCATGCTGGCTGCTATGCGATTGTTCTTGAGGGCGTGCCAGTGCAGGTCGCTGAACTGGTGACCGAAGCGGTGGAAATCCCCACCATCGGTATCGGTGCCGGGCCGGGCTGTGATGGCCAAGTGCTCGTTTTTCATGATCTCGTCGGTCTAGAGCAGCGGCTGATGCCGAAGTTCGTGCGACGCTACGCAGATTTGCACACCACCGCCACTAAAGCGGTGCAGCATTTTGCTGACGACGTTCGGTCGGGCGCGTTCCCGTCTCTTCAGGAGTCCTATCAGCTGCCAGCTGTAGAAGCGTCCGAGTTAGGCATCGCTTAAACCCAAGCGTCGCTAACCCGCAGCGCCGCGCCGAACCCGTACCGCCTAAATCACACGCCCTAAATCACACCTTTTGCGTGGCCTGCTGAGCAGAGGCTGTGGGTAGAACTGTGGATTCTTGGGGAAAATTGGGGAAATCCCGAGTCGAGGTGTGGGGATCAACTAACTAGCCGTTACCCTGCGTCGCACAGCGCGATTTGATTCACAGCAAATCAGCTCAAATGTCAAGCCGTGCTACAACCACACCCGATCCTGCTCCGTCAAGGAGCCCCGGCCTCGGTCGGGTCCACAGGGAGGTGCTTGCCCATGCAAAGGGCCTACGAACTAATGGTCATCATTGACTCCGATGTCGGCACCGCCGATGTCGACTCAGTGATCACCCGAGTTGCCGAACTCGTCACCGACGAGGAGGCAACGATTGTCTCCACCGACAATTGGGGTCGCCGCAAGTTCGCCTACAAGATCAACCACAAATCCGAAGGCACGTATGTGGTTTGGGAGATCGTCACCGAAACGGCTGGCCTCCCCGACACCGAACGGCGGCTACGGCTTGCGGACGACATAGTCCGCCACAAATTGTTCAGGCTTCCCGATGCCGAAGCTGTCCGCCGAGGACTTTTCGGGCATGCCGCGCCAGCCGAGGCTGGCTGAGATTCGGAGGTTCCTTAAATGGGATTCGACAACACAGTGACTGTTGTAGGTAACGTCACCAGAGACCCAGAGTTACGCTTTTCGCAAGCGGGAATGGCCATCGCCACTTTCGGGCTGGCTTGGAATCGCAGACGTCAAGACCAAGACGACGAGGTTTCGTTTTTTGATGTCACTTGCTTTCGCCAGCTCGCCGAAAACGTAGCTGAATCGATTCGCAAGGGCTCAAGAGTGGTGATCTACGGCACCCTCCAGCAGCGCAGCTGGCAAACCGATTCAGGTGATCGCCGCTCCAAAGTGGAAATTCTGGCCGATGACGTAGCTCCGAGCCTCAGATGGGCTACAGCCGAGGTCGTCAGGAATGAGCGTTCCTCAGGCGGCGGCGACTACGGCGGCGGTCGCAGCGACGGCGGTTCAAGGCCAGCATCATCCCAGCGTTCCGATAGTCCTGTCGCCGCGAGTGATCCCGACGACGAGCCGTTCTAGACAGACGTTCTAGACAGAATCGCTAAGGAGAGTCCAGCCAGTGCCCAAAAGCAAGAAAAAGATGCGTGCTAGAAACCGCGAAGTTACGCGCCGCGTCAAAAAGAAAATCAGCATTCTCACTACTGGAGGTATCGACTACGTCGACTGGAAGGACGAGCAGCTGCTGCGCAAGTTCATGTCCGAACGCGCCAAGATCCGGGCACGACGTGTCACGGGCAACAGCGCACAACAGCAGAAACTTGTTGCCGATGCGATCAAGCTGGCTCGTGAAATGGCGTTGGTTCCGTATGCAACTAAAGTCACTACGCAACGCCAGACGAAAGACCGCGATGATCGTCCCCGCTCTGATGATCCCATGCCGCTACCAGCATCGTTGCCGCCCGGCGGCATCGCTGACGAGCTAGATCACGCTGAGCTAGATCACTCTGAGTTGGATCACTCTGAACCAGCAATGTCTGAAGCAGCGATACTTGAGCCAGCAGTGGCTAATGCATCCGCTCAGGAGGCTCACTGATGAAGGTTGTGCTTCGCACCGATGTTGAAGGCCTCGGACGCAAAGGCGACATTTGTGAAGTGAACGCTGGCTATGCCCGCAATTATCTGATGCCCAAAGGTCTTGCGCTGAGGTCATCGCCAGGGGCAACACGTCAAGCAGAGGCGATGCGTCGCAGTGCAGCCATGCGCCGCGCCGCGGATCGCGCGGATGCTGAAGCGATCGGGGTGCGTTTGGCGCCAGCAACTTTGACAGTGTCGGCTCGGGCCGCTGAGTCAGGTCATCTGTATGGATCGATCGGGCCTGCTGACATCGTTGCCGCCGTTGATGAGCAGGTCGGGGCCACGCTGGATAGTTCCGTTGTGGTTCTTGAGGCACCGATCCGCGAGGTTGGCAGCCACACGGTGATGTTCCAACTTCATGAAGACGTTGCCGTGCCGGTCACTGTTGAGGTGACAGCTCAGATCTGAACTATACCGACGTGGGTGACCCAGCACTAGATCGTCGGTGACATCTTGGCAGTCGGTAACACCGCGGGCAGGGGAGTGCTTAGTCACCCACAGAGTGTCCACATCAGCGCCGCGAAATCCCCTGCTTGTCCAAGGTATTTCCCCAGCACATTCCACAAAAATCGGATTGCAATGTCACAGGGGACGCTTACTGTGACCATGACCAATCCAATCATCACCGACCCAGGCACTAGTAGCGCCTACAAATAGTTGCGTGCTACTAGCCCGACCGTCGGACAGGAAGTTCATGGACCATCCAACATGAGCGTCACCGACATCTCGCAGCATTACAGCGAGCGCGCACCAGCTCCTACTGCTCGCCTGTCTGAGCGCATCCCACCGCACAGCCTCTCGGCTGAAGAATCCCTTCTTGGCGCGATGCTTTTGTCGCGCGATGCCATCGCCGACGTGCTCGAAATAGTCAAGGCAGAGCATTTCTACCGTCCGGCTCATGTTGATGTATTCAAAGCAGTGCATCAGCTTTATAGCAGCGGCGAGCCAGCAGATGCCGTGACGGTCTCTGAGATCCTTGAGCGAAACGGCAAGCTCGACACCATCGGCGGTCTTGACGGCCTGCTGGGCTTGCAGATGAACACCCCAGCCACCTCTAACGCGGTTTTCTACGCGCGGATCGTCCAAGAGAACCACACTCTGCGCCGCCTCATTGAGGTGGCCGGAGAGATCGCAGAACTCGCCTACAGCCGCCCTGATGATGTCACCTCTGCCGTGGACTCGGCTGAGAACATGATGTATCAAATAGCCCAAGGTCAAGTGGGCGACAACACTTCTCAGCTTGCTGAACTGCTTGACAGCACTCTTGACCGTCTTGAGGAGTTATATGAGCGCGGCAATGCGCTCACCGGCACCGCCACTGGCTATATCGACCTCGACAGCCTGCTGTCAGGTTTGCAGCCTTCATCACTGTATGTGGTTGGCGCTAGGCCGTCGATGGGTAAAACCTCCTTCGCTTTGGGAATGGCTGCGCACGCCGCTATCCACGACCGTCGACCTGTGCTGGTGTTTTCGTTGGAGATGGGCCATATGGAGCTAACCCAACGGCTGCTTTGCTCTGAGGCTCGGATCGATTCGGTCAAGATGCGCAACGGGAATCTCAACGATCAAGACTGGAAAGCTGTCACCGCTGCCATTGGACGACTCGCTGAAGCCCCGATGTGGATTGATGACAATCCCAACGTCACTGTCATGGAGATTCGTGCCCGAGCGCGCAGGCTCAAAAGCCAGATTGGGGATCTGTCCATGATTGTGGTTGATTATTTGCAGTTGATGACCGGACGCCAAAGCGCTGACAACCGCCAAGTGGAAGTAGCTGAGATCTCGCGCGGCCTGAAAATCCTGGCCCGTGAACTGGACTGTCCGGTGGTAGCACTCTCGCAGCTTTCACGCAATCTGGAGATGCGTCAAAACAAGCGTCCGATTCTTGCTGACCTGCGAGAGTCAGGCGCTATTGAACAAGATGCCGATGTGGTGATGTTCATCTATCGAGACGAGGTTTATAACCCAGACGATCCTGATACAGCAGGCATCGCTGAAGTGATCGTGGCCAAGAACCGCAACGGTCCTATAGACACCACACAGCTTTCCTTTCTTTCGCGGTTCACCAAATTCGCCAACTTTTCGACTACAAGCCCCTGAAGTTCAAATGTTTTTGGGCCAAAACCTGCTGGCCTGGCTGGTGCTGGCCCTTGGCGCGTCTATGGCTGCTGGCAATCTCGCAGCGATTTTAAGGCCGCGCCCGCAACGGCGTGATCCCGACGACCTAGACCGGGCACCGTTGTTTCGTAGCATCCTCTATGCCGTGATTGGTTTGTTGGCTGCTTTGTGGGCTCTAGCATCGCTGCTGTCGTTGTGAACAGGCACCGGCAAAACAACAGCCGCAAAGCAAGCCAAGAAAACGAGGAATCATCAAACATGTCGTTTTCGGCGCTGATCGGAAACTCAGATCCTTCGAGTCTTGACCTAGCAATGTCACCTCAAGCCCGACCGCTGTTTGATCGAGTGGTCGAGTTCGTGAACAGCGAAGTGTCTCCGTTCACTGACGAGTTCTTTCGTCTCGGTGAAGGCCGCGCCGAGCGTTGGGGCTACGGAGACGGCCAGCTTGAACTGCTCGACAATCTCAAAGCCAAAGCTAAGGAGGCGGGGCTGTGGAACTTTTTCCTGCCCGACTCTGAAACCGGTGAAGGTCTCAGCAATCTTGATTACGCCTACATCGCCGCAGAACTCGGCAAGAACCCGATTGCCTCAGAATGCCTTAACTGCAGCGCACCCGACACCGGCAACATGGAGGTGCTGGAGCGTGTCGGCACTCCCGAACAGAAGCGGCGCTGGCTGGCACCGCTGCTAGCTGGCGAGATCAGATCGTGCTTCGCTATGACCGAACCCGAACTAGCTTCTTCGGATGCTAAAAATATCGCCGCTCGAGCTGTGGCTGACGGAGACGAGTGGGTCATCAACGGCGAAAAGTTCTACATCTCAGGTGCCGGTGACCCACGCTGCAAAATCATGATTTGCATGGTGCAAACCAACCCGTCAGCTCCACCTCATCAGCGTCAGTCACAAATTCTGGTGCCGATGGATAATCCCGGCATTGAGGTCATCGGCCCAATGCATGTATTTGGTGAAGACGACGCTCCGCACGGCCATATGCATCTACGCCTAAACGATGTGCGTGTGCCAACTGAAAACATCCTGCTCGGCGAAGGTCGCGGCTTTGAGATTTCGCAGCTGCGGCTAGGCCCGGGCCGGATTCATCACTGCATGCGCTCCATAGGCGCGGCCGAAAAAGCTCTGCAGCTGATGGTGCGCCGTGGCCTGAACCGCGAAGCCTTCGGACGGCCCCTTGCACAGCTCGGAGGCAATGTGGAGATCATCGCTCGCGCCCGCGTCGAGATCGAAGCTATGCGGTTGATGGTGCTGCGGGCCGCTAAAGCCATGGACACACTCGGGAACGCTGAAGCCCGAATCTGGGTGAGTGCCGTGAAAGCCATGGTCCCTGAGAAGGTTTGTCAAATCATTGACTCTGCCATTCAGATGCATGGTGCCGCTGGAGTGTCGCAGTGGACACCTCTGGCAAGAATGTATGCCAACCAGCGCACGCTTCGTTTGGCTGATGGCCCGGACGAAGTTCACTGGTTTGTGGTGGGGCGAGCCGAACTGGCAGCCCACGAAGGGCTTGACGATCCTGCTGACATCGCTCGTTTGCGCCAACTCGCCGACAACTCCACTAGCCGTGATTGACTGATGCACTTCACTGCTGAACAGAACGACTTTCGGGCGATGCTACGAGATTTCGCTAACAACGAAATCGCTCCACACGCTGAAGCGTGGGACCGTGAGCAGGTATTCCCTGTCGAGACAGTTAAGGCCATGGGTGATCTGGGCTTGTTCGGCTTGATATTCGATGAGTCTTACGGCGGCGCAGGTGCCGACTTCACAACGCTGTGCATAGCTATAGAAGAGATCGGTCGGGCTGATCAATCTATGGGGATCACTCTGGAGGCCGGGGTTTGCCTCGGGGCTAGACCGATCGCTGAGTTCGGCACCGAAGAGCAGAAGCAGACTTATTTGCCGGATTTAGTGGCTGGCCGAGCGCTGGCCGGGTTTGGGCTTACCGAACCCGACGGAGGCTCAGACGCAGGCAACACCAAAACTAGAGCCGAGCTCCAACGCTCCGGCGAGGGGAAGCAGTGGGTGATCAACGGGGCTAAAACCTTCATCACCAACTCGGGCAGCGACATCACCAGTTTGGTGGTTGTTACCGCTGCTACGGAGTCGGGCGTGTCTTCGATCATCGTGCCTTCAGGCACACCAGGTTTCATTGTTGAGCCCTCCTACCGCAAGATGGGCTGGCATGCCTCTGACACGCACGGCTTGGTGTTCGATGACTGTCGAGTGCCCGAAGCCAACCTGCTCGGAGCAGTCGGTGGAGGTTTCCGGCAGTTCTTGGCGACCCTTGACGAAGGACGCATCGCTATTGCGGCTCTAGCTGTGGGTTTGATCCAGGCTTGTCTAGATGAATGCACTTCCTATGCCAAACAGCGGCAAGCTTTCGGCCGCAGCATCGGCAGCTATCAAGCTGTGGCGTTCAAGTGCGCGGACATGGCTGTCGCCGTCGAAACTGCCCGCGAAATGACCTACGCCGCGGCTGCGCTCAAAGATGCTGGCCAACCATTCCGCAGGCAAGCAGCAATCGCCAAGCTTTACGCCACCGAAGCTGCGGTCGCAGCTACCCGAGATGCCACCCAGATCTTTGGTGGCTACGGATTCATTGATGAAACCCCAGTGGCGCGGTTTTATCGTGATGCCAAGATCCTAGAGATCGGCGAGGGCACCAGCGAGATTCAGCGGCTGGTGATCTCGCGGGAGCTCGGTCTTGGTGAGGTCATCTGAGTTTGCGTTTCGGTCTACTGCCAGCTGCGGTCGTTGTCAGGGTTACAGACATTACAGCAACGCGGTTTTGCACTGCCCTAGTCGGTGTGGTTAGGGTTTGATCAAGCTTGGGCTCACTTATCAAGACCTGAGCCCATAATTTTAATACTGAGACTCTAGGAGGTCGCCGCATGACAGTTACTTCAGAACGAACTGCAGCAACCTCACCTTTGCCTGACAGTGCTTCTTCGGGAGCGGTCACAGTGGCATCGCTGGCCCGAGACTGGGCGCATCGCAGCCCTGATCAGGTGGCTATGCGCGAGAAGGATTTTGGTATTTGGCAGGAATACACCTGGGCACAAACTTGGGATCTGATCGAATGCGCTGCCCACGGGCTGCTGGAGTTGGGTGTTGATGTAGGTGACGTGGTGGCGATCCATTCTGAAGACCGCCCCGAATGGGTGATCCTAGATCTGGCGACTGTGGCAGTGCGAGGCATCACGGTGGGGCTTTATCCCACTAACCCCACCGCCGAGGTGGAGTATCTGGTAGGCGACTGCAACCCCAAAGTGTTCTTTGCTGAGGATCAAGAGCAAGCCGACAAGATTCTTGAAGTTCCGTTGGACACGGCAGCCTCAATCAAGCGCATATTGTTCACTGAGCCCCGCGGCTTCGGCGACTACGACGATCCCCGACTGCTGTTTTGGGACAGCTTTCTCGAAATGGGTCGCCGTCATCGCCAAGCCCATCCAACAGCAGTAACGCAGCGCATGGCTGCCGCTGAGTCTGATGACGTGATGACGCTGGTTTACACCTCCGGCACAACTGGCCCACCCAAAGGAGCGATGCTCACAAACGCCAACGCTGCCTACTGCATGGACAAGATCGTCAACGAGACCGACCGCTTCCCTGATGGCACAGCCCCCAGCCCTAAAGACTTGATCGTCACTTATTTGCCGCTGTGCCATGTCGCTGAGCGGATCTTTTCCACATGGACACTGGTAGGGGCAGGGCCCTCGCTGAACTTCGCTGAGTCCATTGAGACGGTCACCATGAATTTGCGCGAAGTTCAGCCGACGTTGTTTTTTGCAGTACCGCGCATCTGGGAGCAACTGCACGCTCTGGTCACCATCAAAGGTAACGATGCCACTTTCTTCAAGCGAGCCTGTTTGCGGTTCTCTTTGATGCTTGCGGCTTCTATTGGCAGGCTCAAAGCCGCCAATGGTGGCAAGCACACGCGTATCACCCGCCTGCTGTATGCCATCGGTCAGCCGCTGGTGTTTCGTGCCATGAAAGAACGTATCGGCCTGCGCCGTTGTCGCTATGCAGGCTCGGGCGCTGCTGCTATAGCACCCGAGGTGCTCGAATTCTTCATTGGTGTCGGTGTGCCAGTGTTCGAACTCTACGGCATGACCGAGAACTCAGCTGTGGCAACATGCAATTTCGCAGACCGCATGAAGCTCGGCACTGTTGGTGAGCCTTATCCCGACATTGGCTTACGTATTGATGAAACGACCGGTGAGATCCAGACCAAGCACCCTGGCGTGTTCGCTGGCTACTGGAACAAGCCACAACAAACCGCCGAAACCTTCACCGAGGACGGCTGGTTAATGACCGGTGACGTGGGAGAGTGGGTGGACGGCACGCATGTGAAGATCGTTGACCGCATCAAGCATATAATCATTACCTCGGGTGGCAAGAACATCTCGCCGTCAGAGATTGAGAACAGCCTCAAGACCTCACCGTATGTCAAAGAGGCCATGGTCATTGGCGACGGTCGCAAATACGTGACCGCTCTGATAGGTATCGAACTCGAAACGGTTGGTAACTGGGCTCAGCGCAAAAACGTTCCTTACACCACCTATCGCGACCTATCCGAAAAAGAAGAAGTGATTGAGCTGATCTCCAAGGTGGTTGCTGAAACCAACGCTAAGTTCGCTCGAGTGGAGCAGATCAAAAAGTTCAAGATGCTGCCGAAAGAGCTTGATCATGAAGACGGCGAACTCACGGCCACGCAGAAGCTGAAACGCGGCGCTATGGAAGAAATGTTCGGTGATCTTGTGGAGTCGATGTACTAATGGCGCCCGCCGCTGTCAATCTTAAGAACATGGACCTGCGCCGCGGCGCGCCTATGGGGTTCCTGTTTGGCGCGCTAGGCACAGCACTGATTTTCGGACTGGTTCAGTTGGCGAATGATCCGGCTCTTTTTTTTGTGACTTTCATGAAGTCCATGGGGCTCGGTTCTGTCTATGCTCTGATCGCGTTGGGTTTCGTGCTGATCTTCAAAGCCACTCAGACCGTCAACTTTGCTCAAGGAGCACTGGCAGCCACTGGAGCATTGTTCGTTTCTTTTCTGGTGGCAGAACGCACAGTCTTTGCGGGCGACAGCGTTCAAACCGAGCGCTACGGACACATTCCTTTCACTAATTTCAGAAACCCTCTTAACGCCATTGGCGGCCCCGACTGGCTTTTCTGGGTGCTGAGCGTGTTCATAGCTTTAGCGTTTGCTGCCGCGGTTGGGTTGGTCGTTGAACGCCTAGCGATTCGTCCCATGGTGGGAGAACCGCTGTTCTCGGTGGCGGTGATCACCTTGGGCCTCGAGATCATGTTCCGTGTCTTCAACAATGATGCTGTGGTGATCGAGTTCCGTTCGCTGCAGGCACCTTGGGGACTTGAAGGCTTCACTGTGGGCGGTGAGCTAATCAACTGGAGCTTCATCGCGGCGATGGTCACCGCAGCCGCGGCTTTCGTGGCGGTCTATTTCTTTTACCGCTCGCGTCTTGGTATTGCCATGCGTGCGGTTGCTTTCGATCAAGAGGCGGCTATGGCTCAAGGCATCAACGTAGGCCGCGTGTTTGCGATTGCCTGGGCTGCTGGCGCAGTGCTCGCCGCGATCGGCGGGATTTTCGCCACCCAGCCTCCAGTCGATCAAACCCTTTCGGTTGATCAAGAAACCGCCAATATTGCTTTCAGGGCTTTGCCAGCGGTGATCCTCGGTGGGCTCGACTCGGTGACCGGTGCCCTTCTTGGTGGTCTACTTGTTGGCGTGGCTGAGATTTATGCAGGCCAATACGCCGCAGCTAATACTTCATGGCTCGGTGCTGGCTACCCGTTGATCGTGCCGTACATAGTCATGCTGGTCGGGTTGCTGGTGCGTCCCTATGGTTTCTTTGGGACTCCTGAGATTCGGAGGGTGTGAAGCAACAGTGTTAGGCCGCCCCAACCTCTATACGTCGTATCAGCAAGAAAGTCAACTGCTGCCGACTTGGACACAAAAAGTCGTTTTCACGCTTTTTGTGGCAATGCTTTTCTTGTTGCCGTTTGAGCTGCCGATAATCAGTCAGATTCCCATCGTGCGGTTCTTGGGCGACGGCGACTGGCTTTTGATCATGTCGCGGATGCTGGTGTTCGCCATTGCTGCTTTGGGCTTGAACCTGTTGAGTGGTGTCGGCGGGCAAGTATCGCTGGGCCACGCCTTTTTTATGGGGGTGGGTGCTTGTGCGGCGATCTATCTGGGCGGCACCAGCGGCGAAACCACTTGGGGGCACGGTTTGCCGATCTGGGTTTGGCTGCCGGGTGCTGGCATAACTGCCGCGTTGATAGGTGTGCTGGTTTCGCCGGTAGCGGTGAGATTACGAGGTCTATACCTAGCGATCGTCACGCTAGGCCTAGTATTTCTGGGACTGCATTTTGGCAACACCAGTTGGGGCACCAAGATCGCAGGAGCGCCCGCATACGGCAGAGAGTTCCCCGGCCTAGACATCCGGCTCTGGAAGGAAGAAACGCCTCTGGTTGACGTGTCATCTAGCGGCCGTTGGCTCTGGTTCGAAGTCAGTGACCTGCAGAAGCTCTACCTTTTCATGCTGACGTTGACGATCCTTTTTGCGGTGGTGTCCAAGAACCTGTTGCGCTCGCGCACTGGGCGCGCACTGCAAGCAATCCGAGATCGTGACATCGCCGCAGAGGTGATGGGTGTCGCCGAGTTTCGTTACAAGCTCATTGCTTTTGCAGTGTCGTCATTTTTTGCTGGTGTCGCCGGTGCTCTGTTTGCGGCGCTGCTGCAGCGGCTGCAAGTTGAGCAATTCGGCTTGTTCCTCTCAGTTGAGTTCATTGCAATCCTGCTTATTGGCGGTGCGGGCACTACAGCGGGACCGCTGATTGGCAGCTTCTTCGTGGTGATGGTGCCCGAGTTCGTGAAGTCGTTCACCAACTGGCTTGAGGGCGCTGAAAGTGGCCCCGCAGAGATTTTGGCGCAAGTTGCGCTAACCGAAGGCGACGACTTCGGGGTTATCAACACCGCTATTCAAACTCCAGGCTGGACTTTGAGTGTGGATGCTTGGAACATCGTGCTCTTTGGCGCGCTCATTATCGTGTTTTTGATTGCAGAGCCGCTCGGACTCTTCGGGATCTGGGTGCGCATCCGCAACTATTGGAAGAGGTGGCCGTTCAGTTATTGATCAGCTGTCTCTTGCAGCAACAGTGTGGGTGCCGCTCGGGCACCGACAAGAATATGGGTGCTCTTATAAAGGTGCCCGGCAATCCACAACAAAACCCTTGGAGGCAACATCGTGAAACGAATGAAATGGCTGGTCGCAACGCTGTGTGCGGTGGCTTTAGTCGCCGCGGCCTGCGGTGACGACGATTCAGACGACTCTTCGGATTCGTCTGCAGCGGAAACCGCTGCCGCTCAGGCCGCCGCTGAAGCATCAGCAGCAGAAGCCGCGACAGCTCAACAAGCAGCCGAAGATGCCGAAACCGCACGCGCCGAAGCCGAGCAACGCCTCGCTGACGCAGAAGCTGCTGCCGCAGAAGCAAGTGCCGAGCAGCAGGCCGCGGCTCAGGCAGAACTAGAAGCAGCCATGGCCGCCGCTAACGAAGCTGAACAGGCTGCCGCTGCTGCAATGGCCGAAGCCGAAGCGGCCGCAGCGCGCGAAAGCGAAGCTCAGCAAGCTCTCGCTGCTGCTGATGAGGTCGCTGTTGATTTCGGTGTTGACGCTGAAGAGAAAGTCATTCGAGTTGGTCTCAATACTGACCTGACTGGCGCTTTTGCTCCGCTTACTACCGCGATCACTGATGCTCACGAGGCTTATTGGGAGTGGGTCAACGACAATGGCGGTATTGAAGGCTGGACGGTTGAGCCGATTGTGGTGGATAATGCTTATGACGTGGCTACTCACCTAGAGAACTATGAGGTGATGTCAGGCACTGGCTCTGAGGGTGTGGTCATGTTGGCTACCTCAACTGGTTCTCCGCATTCTGCTGCTATCGCGCCGCGCCTTATTGAGGATCAGATGGCCGCGATTCCGTTGTCGTGGTATTCGGGCTGGCCTGATCCAGAGATCGGTCAGAACCTCTTTGAGGTGCAAACCAACTACTGCATTGAAGCCATGAACGGCAGCACCTACATGTCTGAGACTTACGGCCCCAATGTTGCCATTGTTTCGTTCCCTGGTGACTACGGCCAAGACGGTGCTCGTGGTGTTAAGGTCGCAGCCGAAGCTTTGGGTTTGAACATTGTTTATGACGGCGAAGGCGCGGTTATTCCTGGTTCTGACCAGACACCGGTCATCAACGAAATCGTCAACTCGGGCGCTGACTGGGTATGGGCCACGCTCAACCCGGGACACCTCGCCGAACTAATGGGTGGTGCTTTCTCGGCTGGTTTCCGTGGCCAATGGATGGGCAACAGCCCAACCTGGAACCCGGCACTGCTCAACACCGCCATCGGCCCCATCGCTGATCAGTTCTACACGCACTCCACCTACACAGTTCTGTGGGGTGTCGGTGAAGCTGAAGGCATGCGCGAAACCATTGAAGTGCTGCGCGAATACCGCGCAGACGCGCCCTTCAACGATGTTTACATCATCAGCTTCATTCAGGGTTACATGGTGCATCAGATACTTGAGCGTGCCATCCTTACCGGCGACTTGACCCGCGCTGGCGTGCTAGCTGCGGCGAACTCGGTTACAGCCAACCTCAAAGGGCTCGCACCCGAGCAAAGCTGGCGCGGTGACCCCAACGCCAATCTTGTGCGTGAAACCTACATTTACGACGTTGACTTGTCGCTTTACACGCCCGGTGCCACCGTGTCCACCGAGGACGGCAATGGTGGCTACAGACTAATCAAAGGCCCATACGTCTCTGAAACAGCAGCCAACTGGGAATACGAGCCCTGCTTCATCGCTTCCTAGCGGTTTAGAGACCGAGTGATCTCTCACAGCGTGGCGACATGGACAATTGCGCCCATGTCGCCACGCTGAAGAGATTCGGTGAGAACCTTTGAGAAAGTTTGAGGCAAGGGCCCCTTTGCGATCGCCTGAAGAAATGACCAATGCTTGAAGTAGCAAACCTTGAAGTTGTTTACAACGATGTGGTGTTAGTGCTGCGCGGTCTGTCACTTGATGTACCTGAAGGCAACATTGTGGCTTTACTCGGCTGCAATGGCGCTGGCAAGACCACTGCGGTTAGAGCTGTGACAGGGCTCCTAGATGTGCATGAAGGTGACATCACCAAGGGATCGGTGACCTGGAACGGCACCGATATTTCCGATTTCAAGCCGTCGCGCATTGTTGAGTCGGGAATAACCCAGGTAATGGAAGGCCGCCGGATTTTTGCGGAACTCTCGGTTGACGAAAACCTCAACACTGGCGGGTTCACGGTGCGTAGTCGCACTCAAAACGAAGAGGCTTATCAGCGGGTCATGGAACTCTTCCCGCAGCTCAAAAGCAGGCGGCGCTCCACTGCGGGTTACCTTTCTGGGGGAGAGCAGCAGATGCTGGCTATCGGCCGCGCCATGATGGCCGATCCAAAGCTTTTGATCCTTGATGAACCATCGCTGGGTTTGGCACCGATGCTGATCGAACAGATCCGCGACATTATTGTCGACATCAACCGCTCTGGTACTAGCGTGCTGCTGATCGAACAGAACGCGGTGATGGCTCTTTCGATAGCTGATTACGGCTATGTCATGGAATCAGGCAAGGTAGTGATGGACGGTGCGCCCAAAAAACTGCTCGCCGACGAAGATATTCAAGAGTTCTACTTGGGACTGCACGCCGAAGGCGAACGCAAATCGTTCCGTGACGTTAAGCATTACAAGCGCCGCAAGCGCTGGCTGTCATGAGTGAAGAGAGCCCGAATCCATGAACGAATCGCAATCTTCGGCTGCTGCACTGCTTGAAGTGGATGACATCTCACTTCGTTTCGGTGGGGTTACGGCCATCGATTCGGTCTCGTTCACGGTTCGAGCTGGTGAGCTTTACGCCATCATCGGACCGAATGGCGCTGGCAAAACTTCAATCTTCAATTCGATCTCACAGGTTTACCGTCCTCAAGAGGGCGACATTCGCTGGCGAGGCGAATCGGTCATGGGGGTGCGCCCCGACCGGATCGCGCAGCTGGGTGTGGCGCGGACCTTTCAAAACATTGAACTTTTCCCGCAGATGACCGTGCTCGACAACCTTTTGACGGGACGACACATCCGCATGAACAGCTCCTTTCTGGCCGGGGCGCTGTGGATCGGCAGAGCCAAGCGCGAAGAAGTAGAGCATCGCCGCAAAGTCGAGGACATCATCGACTTCCTTGAGATCGAAGGCTGGCGCAAGCATCCAGTGGCCTTGTTGCCTTACGGCATCCAAAAGCGTGTCGAGTTAGGACGAGCTTTAGCGATGGAGCCCGAACTGTTGATGCTAGATGAGCCAGTAGCAGGAATGAACCTCGAAGAAACCGAAGACATGGCACGTTTCGTCCTTGATATTCGCCGCGAGCTTGACGTGACTCTGTTGATGGTGGAACACGACATGGGTTTAGTGATGGACATCGCCGACCGAGTAATGGTGCTTGACTTTGGCCGCAAAATTTCTGAAGGCACCCCGGCTGAGGTTCAAAGCGACCCAAACGTGATTGCCGCGTATTTGGGTAGCACCGAACTTGATGTGCAGGACACCGAGTGACGCAGGCCGCACTCAAATCCGCTACCGAAGCACTGCTGCAACAACGCCGTTTGCTTAGCACAGACGAACTCGCTGAACTAGCCGCACTAGATGAGCTGGCAGTGCCTTCGCTGGCTGCCTTAGCTCACGAAGTGCGCCTCGCTTATGCCGGTCCCGAGGTCGAAGTGGAAGGCATCTTGTCGGCCAAAACCGGCGGGTGTAGCGAAGACTGCCATTTTTGCAGCCAGTCAGCGGCTTTTGACACGCCAGTAAAAGCCACCCCTTTCCTTGACGCAGACGAGGTTCTGGCCGCAGCGCGTGAGACAGCCGAACTTGGTGCCAGCGAGTTTTGTCTGGTGTTGGCGATCCGCGGCCCGGATCAGCGCATAATGGATCGCCTCGTTGATTTGACGGCATTGGTGACAGCCGAAACTGGCTTGAACGTGGCTGTGAGTGCTGGGATACTCACTCAAGAGCAAGCCTTTGAGCTAGCTGCAGCTGGAGTACATCGCTATAACCACAACCTTGAGACTAGTCGATCGTTTTTTGCACAGGTAGTAACTACGCACAGCTTCGATGAGCGGATTGCTACTTGTGAGTATGTGCGTGATGCAGGCATGGAATTATGTTGCGGGGTGCTTTTAGGGATGGGCGAAACTGTTGCACAGCGCTTGGAGTTGATCAGCCAGATTCGTGAGGTGCAGCCTTGTGAAGTGCCCATTAATTTTTTGAATCCGCGCCCAGGTACGCCTCTTCAGATACGCAAACCCATGGGCGCGCTTGAGGCGATTCGCTGGATCGCTATTTTCCGTCTGGCTCTGCCGTCAGTGATACTGCGATACGCTGGCGGTCGCGAAATCACATTGCGTGATCTGCAAGCGCTGGGAATGACCGCCGGAATTAACGCTCTAATTATCGGCAACTACCTCACCACTCTGGGACGCTCCCCACGCCAAGACCTAGATATGCTGGATGATCTGAGCATGCCGATAGCTGGCCTTTCGGCTGCGATCTGACGGTATTGATCTGACGGTGTTGGCGCTCAATCAGCTGCCATGATGTCTGTAACGTTCACTGCGTCAGCATCAGTGCCAGCAAATGCCGCATCCGCTAACTGCTCGGGTTGCGGGCGCAGCGACTGTGATGGTTGCCTGCCCGAGCTTGATCCACCCCGCTACTGCATCCGTTGCGGAGCTTGGCTCGGCACTACAGTGAAACCCACAGGCTGGGTAGCCCACTGCCGCCACTGCGATCACCGCAGTTCAGGTTTATAGCACTTGGACTACTATCTGGTTAAGCGGGCTCAGAGTTCGGTGGTCGAGGATCACCGATTAGCACTCATTACGATTAACACTCATTAATAGAAAGAGACAGCTGAGTCTACTTTTAGGATGATCGAGTGCCCTTCTTGCCTCCATGCACGGAGGGCTCAGCGCACCATTGCTCGCGCAGGGTCTCCAGAGGACCCAGAACCATCTTTGGAAGATCAAGCGCTCTACAGAGAACAGATTCGTCAAGCGACTGACGAATCGGGTCGCGCCAAGCTTCGTTTGCTGGCAGCAGAACCTCGGCGGCGTGCTGATTGAATGCTTCAGCCAGCCTTGACAACTGAGTGTGTGGGATTTCAGCCAGGTTAGGCACAGGGATCAGGCCGATAGTTTTGATGGAGAGATTGGCTCGTCCTTTCTGTTGGCGGCCAGAAATCCACCATCGTGCGATGAGACCAAGCGTGGTGTTAAGCCATGCACATAAAGCCATCTCCCACAGCAGGCGATCTAACTCATCTGCGGGAACTACGCCAAACGACGGCCAGGCTCGCCCTCCGAGAGCATCTTGAGGAGTGAGGCAAGCTCCGAGCGGTTGAGAGTTGACTCGAAAGTCGCGGTTGATGTGAAGACGGGTTGCTCCGGCCGTATCCGAGGTGCCGTTCCACAGATTTTGTGCCTCCGACAACTGGCCGTGTCGAGGGGTGCCGTCAGAGTCGGGCAGCACGTTCATTCTTGTTTCGTGTTCGTGTTCGTGGCTCCACAGAACCGGCCAAGACACCCGCTTGTGCGTGGCGCGGTTGATCGGGCTTACGTTAAAGGGGCCGCGTGGCTTGCTTTGTGAACTTTGAGGCGGCCCGTTGATGTCAAGGTGGTAGGGGCCACGACTGCCGAGGGTTCGTAGAGCGACGGTGCGAAGCGGTTGAACTCGCAGGCGTGGGAGCCGCAGTTCCTCACCAGACGAGAGGCTTCTAGCTGTGTCAGCAACGTCAGGACTGAGAACTCCTGTGGGATGACCGCGAGCTTCTGCCACAAAGTCAGCTTCGGTGAGCCATCCAATCTGATTGTCCCCGATGAGCAGTGGCTGCACACCGGGCTCGTTGCGGACTGATTGAATGGACCGAACCGTTTCGAGGGCTTCTAGTAGCGAAGCGGGTCGTTGGTGCAGTATGGCGTAGGTGGATGTATCTGTTGGGGTCTCATCCAGCGCAAGGTTGTCCGTGCGTTTGGTAGCGACAAGGATCGCTTCAGCCATACCCGTGTCAGCCGAGAAGGCTCTTGAGGTCGAGGATTCCGTGGCAGCAATGGTGACTACCACCAAGTCGCTGTAGTGGTCTCGCAATAGTTTGCGAGCTTTAGTCCAACTTTGACCTGCGATGATCTGAGCGGGCAGTATTAGCGCCAGCACGCCGCCTGGTCGGAGCTTGTTGTGGGCTAGATCAATGAAGTCAGATGCCAGGCCTGCATTGCCGTGTCCAGCGCTGTGGTCGGGAGGTCTGAGCTTGCTGAGCCGTCGCGACATCTGCTTCTGCGTGGATGCGCTGGTGTTCAGCCCGGCAAAGGACGGCACCGGCACACCCACTTTGGTGCTCTCGTGGCCCGTGGGCCGTGTGAACGGAGGATTCATAATCATCAGATCGACGCTGCCAGCGGACAACTCGAACGCAGTGTCATCCTCCCGGATACGATGTTCTTGTCCAGCAAGACGCTTAGATTCTTGGCCGATGAGCGAACCGGTCTGGTCTTTGGCCATCAACTCCAATGACCCCAGCCTCACATGTTTTGTTTCTAGGCACTCCTCCTTGCCTGTTTCCAGCAACTTCTGCCCGACTTGAGTGAGGCCGTAGCGGACAACGTGTATCTCGCAAGCATCAAAGGGCTTTGAGGGGTGAGCGGCTGACAGCATCATCGTGGTGAGGTGAGCTGCCGCTGGCATAACATCGGCACCGATAAGCGACTGTCGCATCACTTCGTTGTGTATTTGCGCTGGGTCTTTGTCATGGCGACGATGCCTTGCCGCCACTCGGCGGTATGCGGCTGACAACAGTGCGCCTGTACCGCAGGCAAGGTCGGCGATCCTCAAACTGGTGACTGCCGCTGGGTCTGACCAGTCGATTTTGAGGCGAGATACTGCCAGTTCGGCTAGTAGTGCCGCAGATTCGGGCCTCGTATAGAACGTGGCAAGGAGTTTGCGGTCTGCGATCAGGCTCCCGAGCATCTGCCCTGCTAGATCCTGTACTTCAACGGCACCAGCTGTGGCCAAATCTTGAGCCGCAGTGGCTAACCGGTCGCACACCGCGCCCGCTTTGTTGTCCGGCACAGAGGTAAGAATCCGCGAAGCGAGGCTGAATATCGGGTAGTAGTTCACCTTGAGAATCTCGTGCCAGACATCTAAGACGTGGCGCTTGCAGAGAGTTCGGTCGATGTCTCGGGCTCGGGTTGCGTCAATATTGGGTGTTGAGCAACTTTCAGCTATTGCGGTTTGACATAAGAACGCATCCGCCATTATCGCTGCGGCCATCTGCATGGTCTGTGTATCTGGAGCCTGATGCAGCCAAGAGCCGATCTCTATCTGACAGCCGTCGCTCAGACTGTTGAGGATTGTGGATGCTTCGACTACAGCCTGCTCAAGGATGTCGGCAGCCTTCTCGACATGATGCGGTGAGATGGTGAGGGTCTCAATGGTGGTGGCGAGCTCGTCGATGCCTCCACGGATCGATCCTGAGGAAGGAAACCTTGACGGAGTGCCAGTACTAGATGCATAAAAGACGCGCCATTCAAGATCGTTGGCAGCTGCGAGCGCGGAATCTAGATCACTTTCTAGAACCTTGTCGCGAAACCGCCCGGGATAAATGAGAGCAACGGCTGCCTCTACAGTTAGTGCAGCGCTTGCCACTTTGCGATTTAATCGCTCAATTGCATCATGATCAGCGGTCGCACCGGGAGCGATCTCGGCTTCCACTATTACGGGGGCTCCGTTGCGGATCAACACATCGGGCTTCTTTAGGGGCTCGTCTAGGAGCACTCCCGTCTGTTCGGACACGATGGCGGCACCGCGCCATTCTGGATGTCGCCGCCTCAAGCAATCTGCTAAACGGTTGTTGATGGTTGGCTCTGTGTTCATGATCACGGTCTCCATGACCTCGGGCAAGCCATGACCTCGGGCAAGCCATGAGGCTATTAGCTGAGATTTTCAGCGAATATTATGATATTTTCATAGATATTTGATATTCTAGCATCACAGATACAGTGCCGTGCGGAGCGCGGTTCAGGTTCGTAGTACTTCTACTATTTCACCGCAGGCTTTGCAGCGATACACCGCGCGGCACCGCGCCGGGCCGAAAATTGATTGCTCTACTAGCGTTTCGTTTCCACAGCACGGGCATTGCGTTGGTCGCGCCGGTGAAGCCACTGCCACAGTGAAGTCGCGCGCCAGCACTGCACAGGCTTTGTCGCTGAGCCTTGAAGTGCTCCAGGTTTTTGTGCTGCGCCGCACCTCAACACCGTTCACCCCGTGAACTTTGCGGGCTGCCTCAGCGACATCGCTGGCGATCATCTCAGCAGCCGGACAGCCGCTGAAGGTGGTTAGCAGATCAATCACGACTAGTCCGTCGCAGATCTCAAGCCCGTCAATCATGCCCATAGCCACAACGCTGACACCGGGATACTCAGGATCATCCACGCTTTGCAGCGCCTCAATCAAGTCGCCCTCATTGACAGTGGCACTCACACCCAAAACCATACATCGCGATTTTATGTGTCCCCGCTGTGGCAGGGCCCCACCAATGCCGACTAAGGTTGTGGATCAATGTCGGCCACATCTTCGACCGAGAGCGAGCATTTGAGCCCAACAGGCCATACTCATAGCCAAAGCGAGTCAATGTCGGCCACATCTTCAGCTGAGAATCATTCGCTACCTCAAGACCAGGCGCGTTGGATGCTGCACCCCATCGGCTGGGTGTCGCTCGGCGTGATACTCGTCGCCGTCGTTGCTCATCTGTTCACCGACACCGACTATTTGATCGGCGACCTCGACTGGTTCTGGTGGGTGATCCTGATCGCCGGGTTGGGCATGTCAGCCTGGCACGACGGCCTCAACCGACTGCGCTTAGCGATCGAGTTCATCCCCAAATTCACTATCAAGATCGCCATGATCTTGGCCTGGGGTGTTTTCCTGCTGCAGTTCTTCAACGTAATCACCCGCTACAGCAACGAATACGTGGATCGCGACATCCTCTACGGAGAGGTCGTCAGCCTGGCCTGGCAATCGTTCGGCTTAATGTTTCTGGTGGCTGTCAACGCTGGAGTGCGTAACGGTGTAAACCCTCGAATCGATTTCTGGTGGGCGAACTTCCGCAACAAAACCAAAGCCGCCCTCGACTTCGCTATGCACACGGCGCTGCTGATGCCCTTCATCTTCATGAGCGTTCGTGTCTTGCAGACCTACACCGCAGCGGCTCTAGGGCGTCGTTACAGCGGAGAATGGCCCGCTGGCTGGCGTGTCTGGGACAGTTGGGAACAAGCAGTAGACGCTGGCGGCTTGGCAGTCGGCCCGATAAAAACCATGATGCTGGTGGGATTCGCTCTGTTCGGTCTGCAAGTCGTGGCTGAAGTCATTAAGACCGGCTTCGTTTTGATCGGTCGTGATGACTACGGCGACATCGTCGAATCCGACACCCCGCTCAGAATCGAATAGCACATGATCTTGGCAATAGAAACAATTCTGGGCATGGACGCTGGAGTGTTTTTGGCTTTGACCATGTTCGCAGTGTTCATGGTAGTGATCCTGTCGGGTTACAACGTGGCCTTCTCGTTCGCTGCCACTGCTTTGTTCTTCAGCTTTATTGGCGACTGGATGGGGGTGTTTGACCCCAACACGCTCAACACGCTTCCTGGACGTTGGTACAAGGCAATAAGTGACCCGACACTGCTGGCGGTTCCATTATTTGTGCTGATGGGCGCGATCCTTGAACGCTCTGGTATGGCCGAACGGCTCCTGAACGCTTTCGGCATGCTTATGGGGCGCCTGCGCGGCGGGGTAGCTGCGGCGGTGGTGGTGGTTGGCACGCTGCTTGCGGCCGCTACTGGCGTAGTCGCCGCCACGGTGATCGTGATGGGACTGCTGTCGTTGCCAGCGATGGTGCGACTCGGCTACGACAACAAGCTTTCCACCGGTGCCATCATCGCTTCGGGAACGTTGGCTCAGCTCTTGCCGCCGAGCATTGTGCTGATCTTGTTAGCGCAACAGCTGAGCGTGGGCATTCTTGGACTTTTTGCGGGGGCTCTGCTGCCGGGCCTGCTGCTGAGCGGGCTCTATGTAGCGTATGTGCTGATCTTGGCGTGGCTTAAGCCCGAGACCGGTCCGGCTATGCCAGTAGAGCAGCGCAAACTCGAAGGAAACCCGTCGCCACAGTCCAAACTATTGATAGCTGTGATCTTGGGCTTGATGGTTGGTGCTGTTGCGCTGCTAGCTCGTGCCAGCGGGATCGGTCTTCTGGACAGCGGCTGGTCACCTCTTGTGGTGGTGATTGTGAGCATTGTGGTATTCGCTGTGATCCTTATGCGCACGCGGATGCTGGCCGCCGAGGTGATGGTTGCCATCGTGCCGATCTTGGTGTTGATCTTCGGGGTGCTGCTATCGATATTCGCAGGCATCGCCACCCCGTCAGAGTCGGGTGCGGTGGGTGTGTTTGGCGCGCTGGTGTTGACGGCTTTGAACTGGTTGTTCGACGATCTGCTGGTCAAGCAGGGCGCTACTCATATCAACAAGGGCTGGCGCCTCAACTGGCAGGCAGTCAAGGATGCAGCCACATCCACCACCAACGTAGTAGTGCTGGTGATGACCCTGCTGTTCTGTTCGACCTTCTTTAGCGCCATGTTTTTCCAGCTTGGCGGCTCCGATCAGACCTCCGAGTGGCTGACCTCAATAGGCGGAGGCAAATGGGGTTTCGTGGTGATTGCCATGATCGCGGTCTTCCTTCTTGGCATCAATCTGGAGTTCCTAGAGATCACTTTCATCGTGGTGCCGATCTTTGTGCCAGCCATGGAGGCACTCGGCTTCACCGCAGACGAGAAGATCTGGTTCGCAGTGTTGATGGCGGTTAACCTCAACATGGCTTTCATTTCACCGCCGGTGGGGTTCTCGTTGTTTTATCTCCAGAGCGTGGCCCCGCCGGAAGTCAAGACAGCCGACATTCACAAAGGGGCTTTCCCGTTTATGGGTCTTCAGGCACTAGCTCTGGTGATCTTGGCGATCTTCCCAGGCATCACTTACACATCAATTGACGTATTCAAATTCGGTTGACCCACGTTGTGTGAGCGCTGTGTCCAATTTGACCGAAGAACGCTCCACCACAGTTCGGCATCTTAAGATCAGCACTGCCAACCACCGACTTTGGACATGACCGAGTTTGTTGGTATAGAATGCCAACAGCCGGGCGGTCAGTCAACGGTGCTGCAAGCAGTCTCGTTGACGAGAAGGTCGTCAGGTCTTTAAAACAATTGGAACCTATGGAGGGGACAAGTGACCCAAGACAATTCCACCACAACCGACGAATCGGCTGTGGACATGATCCTCGATGAGGGGGACTCTTCTGGTCTAGCCAGACGAGGATTCATAAAGGGCGGGCTCGGTGTCGCGGGTTTTGCTGCCGCTTCCGCCATCCTTGCCGCTTGTGGTGACGATGACGATGACAGCGGCGACAATGCTGGCGCGACAGGCTCAACCGCCACGACCACAACCGCCGCCGCTGCTGTAACGACCACAACCGCCGCCGCAGCTGCTGCCACGGAGACCACCGACACGGTGGCAGTCACCGCTCAAGGCCCCGAGATTGAGTGGGAGATGGCGACCAGCTGGCCCACCGGCTTGGTGACACTCTTTGGTTCGGCATCGTTCTTCGCTGATCGAGTGGCTGCGCTAACTGGCGGACGCTTCAAGATCAACGCCCGTCCGGCTGGTGAGATCGTTGGCGGCCTTGAAGTGCTCCCAACCGTACGCGACCGCGGCGTTGAGGTGGGTCACACCGCCTCCTACTACTACGTGGGAATCAGCCCAGTGCAGCAGTTCGGCACCGCTGTGCCGTTCGGTCTCACCCAGCGCCAGCAGAACGCCTGGCTTTATGGCACCTTCAACAACGAAGGTCGCCAGAGTGGCATCGACATCCTCAACGAGTTCTATGCCGAAGAGCACGGCATCATCGCCTTCCCAGCTGGCGCAACCGGCTGCCAGATGGGCGGATGGTTCAGCAAAGAGATCAACTCGGTCGCTGACTTGAACGGCCTCAAGATGCGTATCCCAGGCTTGGCCGGTCGGGTGCTTGAGAACCTCGGTGGCGAGCAGGTCACCTTAGCTGGTGGCGAGATCCTCCAAGCCATTCAGACCGGTGCCATTGACGGTGCCGAGTTCGTCGGCCCGACCGACGACTTGATCCTAGGACTCAACGAGTTCGTTGGCGACCTCTACTACTACCATCCAGGTTGGTGGGAGCCCGGCACCGCGCTTGAAGTGCAGATATCGCTTGAGTTGTGGAATGATCTGCCGCCTGAGTATCAGGCTGCTGTTCAGACTGCCGCTGCAGAGACCAACATGAAGACCATGGCCACCTATGACGTGCTCAACCAGGCCGATCTTCAGACCGTGAAGGGCTTCGCTCAGATCCGTGAGTTCTCACCCGAGTTGATGCAAGCGTTCAAGAACGAGACTGAGAACGTGCTGGACTCGGTGGCTTCCGAAGACGCTGACTTTGCTCGGATCCTCGGCCCGTGGCGTGAGTTCCGTGACGGCATTTCGGAGTGGCACGGCCTCGCTGAGCGTTCCTACCTCAGCCAGCAGACCCAGATTTAGACACAAACATCAAACAGCGTTAACTCATATAGCCAACAGCCCCAAGTTGAGCAAGCCGCTCGCTTGGGGCTGTTGTGTTTTTGTTTAGTGACCGGCTGTCAGTGAGGGCTTTTTAGTTCGTGTGCCTGACCTCTGAACAATGCCACAAGTTCGGGTTCGTGGGACTCGCCTCCTCGGGCTGTGCGGCTAACAGTAACGTCGTAACCGCCACCTGAGCGGCTGCGGTAACGCTCGCGACAAACCGCGGTCAGCTCATCACCCACCAAAGCTGGCCGCGCAAACTGGATTGATGAAGCCGCCGACACGGTAAGGCGGCCGTGGCTATTGCAAGCGCATTGAAACGCCACATCCGCCAAAACAAACACCACCCCGCCATGGCAAGTGCCGCCGCCGTTGAGCATGTCTGAACGCACCAGCATTCTTGCGGTTGCTGTTCCCGCGCCAGCATCAGTTAGTTCAATGCCCATTTGCTGTGCTACCTGATCTGCTTGGTAGATGCTGTTTGCGTGACGCGCCGCGTCGTCTGTTTTGGTCATGTCACTTAGGTCGGCAGTCGTTGACTTCGTTCTTCACGACCTGACGCTAGCCTCTCACTTTGTGAGCCTGCGCGTTGTGATGCAGTTGCTCAATGTGATCTACTCAGCCTCAAAGCAGTCCGGTGAGGATAGATCAACGCGAACAGCACAAAGTTGCAGGCGAAGGCAATGCTGCTTAGCAGCCAGGTGCTGCGGTAGGCGCTTAGTGTGGCATCAGATCCGATTGGCTCTCCGATCAAAGTGAAAGCCACAGCTATAGCGAATGCCACCGACAGTTGAAAGAAAGTGGTGCGTCCTGCGGCTGCCATGGCGTAACGATCCGCAGGGACAGTCTGCATCGCCGCCCCGACTAGCTGCGAAAACCCGGTTCCGGCTGCTACCCCGAGCAGCAGCGAACCCATTAGCAACCCCACCAGCGAGGGCTCTGCCGTGAGTATGAACAGATACCACAACGCCCCAGCAGTTCCACATAGCGATCCCACAGTGAGCAGTGGAGCATTCCCGATCCGGTCGGCGAGCCGGCCTGCCTGGGGTGCCACCAGAAATGAAACCGTGGGCCCTACTGCATAGGCAAGACCGGTCTCCACTACAGACCACCCCCACAAATCTTGAATGAATGCTGGCAATGGAATCAGAAGAGCGAAAAATCCGAAAGAGAAAAAAAGCGAGCCGAGGTTACCGAGAGCGAAACTACGGATCCGTATCAGTCCTAGGTCAAAAAGCGGTGCCGAGTGTCGGCTGCTACGAATCACGAAACCGGCGACCATGATTATGCCGACCGCAAAGGTCGTGAGGCTGGGTCCGCTGGCCCAGCCCCACTGCTGACCTTGCACGATCCCGAGAATGATGGCACCCACCCCGAACGAAGCCAGCGGAGCGCCGATCATGTCAACCCGTCCACGGCTGGGATCGCCTGGGTTGCGCGGCAACACACGCGAACTCAGTATCAATGCCGCAACCGCAACCGGCACGTTCACATAAAACACAGCACGCCAGTTGAAGACCACGATCAGCAGCGCTCCCAGTGATGGTCCCACCGCCGCAGCTAAGCCTCCCATAGCTCCCCAGATCCCGATAGCGGTTTGATGTCGTTGCTGAGGGAATGCCGAAAGCAGCAGAGCTAGACCTGCGGGATATTGCATTGATCCACCGATGGCTTGCAGCGCCCGAGCTGCGATCAGCACGAGGAGGCTGTTAGAGGCACCCGCAGCTATGGAACCCAACGCAAAGATCGTCAGGCCGAGCCGAAAAATCCGCCTTCGCCCATAGCGATCGGCCAGCCAGCCCGACCCCAGCAGCAGCGCTGCTACCACAATCGAATAGGCGCTAATCACCCAAGACAGTGCAGCCGTGGTGGTTCCTGTAAACGCGTCACGGATTTCGGGTAGTGCTAAAGCAATTATGGTCAACTCCATAGCCACCATAAACACCGATGCCGAAACCACCGCAAGCGTCAGCCAAGCTTGTCGGGGCACTTGTTGCACGTTGTTCAATCTAGGAGTGATGGTTTAATGCTTTCGTGACTGCGGCACAAGTGTTGTGATTTGAAATGCCGGTTCTGTAGGCTTGCAGTGAGCGTTTCGGCTCAACTGCCAAAGTCAGACCCAGGTCGCTTCTGCTTCGGCTTGCTCAGCTTCCGAAGGCGATGCCAACGGCAAAGTCACGCACATCTCAGTGCCTTTCTCGCTGCCTTCTTCGGTCTCAGATGTCACTGTGATATTGCCGCCGTGACGGCGCACTATGTCACTCGAGATTGACAATCCCAAGCCGGTGCCCTTATTAGTGTCTTTGGTGGTGAAGAACGGGTTGAAGATCTTTTCGATCACTTCATCAGGCATACCAGTGCCGTTGTCACGGATCCGCACCTCAATGTGATCTTCGGTGCGCTTAGTTGAGAGCCACAGCGTCGGCTGGAAGCGTTTGTTGCCTGATGCTTCCTCAATGCGTCCGCGGTCAGTGGTAGCGTGTCCAGCGTTGGTGACCATATTCAAAAAGACGCGGCCCAGGTCTTGAGCGATCACTTTCAGCTCGCCGACATCGGGATCCAGATCTTTTTGGATATCCAACTGAAAGTCAGGGTCCAATGCTCTGGCGCTGTGGAACGACAATTGAGCGTGTTGTTCAAGCAATCCATTGATGTCGGTCATTTGCCATTCGCCAGAGTCGCGGCCCATCATTAGCATGTCGCGAACGATCCGATCGGCGCGCTCGCCGTGTGAGCGGATCCGTTCTATGTTGCCTGTCAGATCCGCAGCTATTTCGTTGACATAGTCCTTGTTGGATTCGCTGATGTCTTCGCCGATATCTTCGAGCAGTTCCTTGAGTTCGCTAATCAGTTCTTGAGAAGATTCTGAGAAGTTCTTCACAAAGTTCAAAGGATTCTTGATCTCGTGGGCTACACCAGCTGTCAGCTCGCCCAGAGCAGCCAGCTTCTCACGGGTTACTATCTGATCTTGCGCTTTCTGCAGGTCAGCCAAAACTCCTTCTAGCTGCTCCTTTTGGCTCTCTAGCTGCTCCTTTTGGCTTTGCAGCTCAGTGGAAGCGTTTTCTAGCTGCTCGTTTTTGCCTTGCAGTTCAGCCAAAACTCCTTCAAGTTGGTCTTTTTGTCCTTGCAGTTCTTCAGCGAGTTGCTCAACTAGGTTAAGGCGCTGCACTTCAAGAGCGTGACGTCGGAAAACTTCAAGAGTGGCAGCCATGTTGGCAACTTCGTCTCGTCCGCTAATGGATCCAGTGGCTTGCAGGTCGCCTCCAGCCATGCGCCGCATCCAGTCAGATAGCAAAGCAATACGTTGCACAAGAACCTTACCGACAAAGAAATAGATGATGAACAACGCTCCAATAATGCTGACACCGCTGATGATTAGCAGCAGTGTCTGTGCCGTGGTGATGGCCTGTTCGGATGCTGAGGTGGCTTCCCTGACTCGCTCCTGGGTGGCACGCACCACACTGTCGACTTCTGAAACCAGCGCCAGAGATATTTGGGTGTTCTGATTGAGCAACTCCTCTTGGCGTTCGATGATCTCAAACTCGCGGGCAGAGAGTTCGAAAGCGTTGTTCTCGCCGAGGCCTAGTTCACGCAGGCGAGCGAAGGTCGGCGCTGCTTCGTCATAGAACGGAGTTCCTTGCAGTGTCAAAAGATTTCTGTCAATCCGTCCAGCGTTAGCCTCGAATCGCTCCCGCAGAGGCACCAGCAAACTCTCGTCAGTCACCACGAATGCGCTCGCCAAAAGGTCAGAGTTAGAGATAGCGTCAGCTTCTAGCTCAGCAAAGCGTCGGTAGCGAAGGACTTCTTCCTCGGAGAAGTGTTCGGCACGTTCTGTGGGCGCTGTTTCAAAATCAACATAGCCTGTAAAAAGATAAAAAAGCTGATCGTCCAAAGCGGGAACCATCAATTCGGTAGCGCGAGTGCTCAACTCTGTAAGTTCGGTTCTGGTCTCATCGCGCTGCTCATTGAGTCGAATCGTTTCAAAGACTTGATCTTGAATCTCGGCAATGTTCGCCAGCAGAATTTCGGCACCTTGACTGATGCGGGATAGTCCGCCTCCTTCATCGCTGCTGCTGGCAGAAAGATTCGCCAGTTGTTCTTGGAAGGCGTTGATGGTGCTAGTGACTCGCTGGTTCTCATCAAATAGATCCAATGTTGAGGTTGCTGTTGTGAGATTTGGGGCGACGTTTGTCAAAAGTCCGCTGTACTGAGCAACCCCGAATGCGGCAACCAACTCAGGCACGCTGCCGTCGTTTACTCGACTCTGTGCGTCATCAACCCGAGTGAATGAGAACCAGCCGACCAGACTCGCCGTCAAAGTGAGCGCTACGGCCACCCCGATTGAAGCGTATAGCTTAGTGGAGATTCGCGATCGAATTCTAGGCGCTGAGAGCATCGTCTCTCGAGCTTGCTTCATGACCGTCTCATCATCGTCAGCCTCTTCGGCTTGAATTGCTGTCAGATCAATGGCTGCTGTATCGGTTTTCTGTTCTTCGTCGTTATCTCCGAGTTGATCTTCGGCCGATTCGTCGGGCTGCGCCTGGTCTTCGGGAGAGGAGCTCATTCAATCACCCAGATACTGGTTTCGTGAAGAGTATGCACTGGGTGATATTCACCATCGCTGCCAATCACAGTCAAATAAACCTCGTCGGAACCCTGATTGTCGTTCTCACCAAAAGCCAACTCGAAGCCGTCAATATCAATGCCGCCCATCTCCACCAGTTTTTCAAGCAGACACGTTCTATCAAGTTCGGCAGCATCGCACCGCTGCAATGCTTCGATCGCCATGCGCCCCGCCAGATAGCCTTCAAGCGACACAAACCCAGGGTCCGCCAGAGGATCATGGAACTGAAGCGCAGTCTGATAAGCCTTGATCACAGGCTGTGTATCGTCTTCAGGAAAAGGAACTACTTGGGTTACTAGAACGCCTGCGCCCCCAGATCCCAGTTCTTGGGCTAGCGCATTGCTGCCCACGAACGAAACCGTCATGAAGATTGGGTTGCTGTCAATGAGGCGAGACCACTGGATCAGCCTCGCCACCGGTTCGTAGGCACCAATAATAATCACTGCTTCGGGATCACCCTGATTGACATCAATTAGAGCGGTTTTTACGGCAGTGGTATTGCGGGGATATATCCCGATTGATGCCAGTGTCATGTCGCGTCGGTCAAGTGCTGCTGTCACTCCGCGAAATCCGGCCCGACCGAAAGAGTCATTCTGGTATACGACACTGATCCGTTCTATGCCTAGATCATCCGTCAAGCGTGCCACCATCTCCTCGGTCTCTTGGCCGTATGAGGCACGCAGATTGATGATGTTGTCCCACTCTGCGTCACGCAGGAAAGCAGCACCAGTGAAAGGAGCGATGTATGGGACTCCGGCCGCGCGTGCGATCGGGGTAGCGGCCAATGAGGTCGGTGTGCCTACAGCGCCGATCAAGGCGAACACCTCTTCGGATTCGATTAGGCGACGGGTCTTGACGATTGCATCCTCGGGTTCGTATGCATCATCCAGAGTCTGTAGTTCCAGCATGCGGCCGTGTACGCCGCCGTTGCGGTTGGCTTCCTGAAACGCAGCTTCGATTCCGAGTCGCATGTTTATGCCCAACGCGCTTGCTGGCCCGCTGAGAGCAGCTGACTGCCCAAAAAGAATCGTCTGGTCGGTGATGCCTGTAGTGGGTGACATCACCGTTTCTGAGATGTCTTGGCTGGATGATGACTCGGCTGCTCCGCCTTGCCATGCGAAAGCCCTATAGTTGCGTGTCGCAAGGTCAACGACTTCGCTAACTCCAGCACTCTCCTCGCTTGCTGTGTCGTCGCTTTCCGAGCAAGAGATAGCCAGCACAGCTATCGCAACAACCATCCATAGGACCGCCGACCGGGCCCGGCAGGGTTGCAGACTTGGAGACATCAAGGCTTGTGAGCGACGACCCTGAGGCGATTCTTGCCTGCAACTCTGGAATATTGCACTTCGTCCATCAAAGTCTTCGTGAAATGAACACCTAGACCCCCGATCTCTCGATCTTCAAGCGAAGAAGTTAGATCAGGTGGAGGAGTGTCGGTCAATGGATTGAACGGGATTCCGTCGTCGATCACCTCAACAGTGACTTCATCAGGTTGTGCGGTTACTTCCACGGACACATCGTTGGGGACTTCAGAACTCGAATAGTCGATAACATTCTGTGATAATTCGTCGACTACGATCGTCACTTTAAAAGCTAGTTCGTCTGTCCATCCATCTTGTTCTCCAAAGGCTTCAACAGCTGAAACCAGTTCATGCAAGTGCTCATACGTTGAGTCCTCAACCTGTCCGTTGTTAATGGTCTTCAGGTAAAGCATCACTGTGCTCTTGCGAAAGGATCAGTTCTCGCGCCGCAGCACCAGACACGTAGTGTCATCAAACTGCGGCACGTCACCGGCGAATTCATTGACCAGGTTGATAACTCGCTTGCCAGCGTCTTCAGCATCAGTCGGCGGATTGTCAGCAAAGGCTTCCCGCAGTCGCGTCAGCCCAAATTGCTCTTCCTCGGCGTTGATCGCTTCGGTGACACCGTCGGTGTAGAATACGACTGTTTCACCTGGCTGCAATTCATATGAATGATGACTGAACTCAAAGTCGGGCATCACTCCCAGGGCCAGACCTTCAGTCATGGGTAATTGCGTGCTACTACCGTCGGTATGCACCACAACGGGGGGATCATGCCCGCCATTGGCGTAGGTGAATATATTCGTTGTCGGATCATAGACCGCATAGATCATGGTCACAAACATGCAGGCATCGTTGTCTTCGTTCAAGACATCGTTCACTTCAGACAGAGCATCTCCAGGGCCTGCGGCTCTGATTGCTGCGCTTTTCAAAAGGGTTCGGCTTGACATCATGAATAAAGCTGCTGGCACACCCTTCCCCGACACGTCGGCGATAGCCAAGCCTACCTTGTCATCGGGAAGGCCGATAACATCAAAGAAGTCACCACCGACATTTCGAGCCGGTTGCATAGTGCCGAACAGTCTGTAATCAGCGTTTCGTGCAAATTTGTTTGGCAGAATTGATTGCTGCATCATACTAGCAACATTGAGTTCATTCTGTAGCACAACCAGCTTGTCTCTGGCGCTTAAAGCCTCTTTCCATTCACGAATGTGCTCCAAAGTTCGATCTATAGTGAACTTAAGATCATCAAAATCTACAGGCTTGGTCACGAAGTCAAAAGCCCCGCGATTCATCGCGATCCGAATATTTTTCATATCGCCATAGGCCGAAATAATCACAGCTCGAATATCAGGCGCTACATCGGGTATTCGTTGCAGTAAAGTCAAACCATCCATTTTGGGCATGTTTATGTCGGACAAGACCATGTCTATGCCCTTGTCTTCATCTAATGCCTGAAGAGCCTCCACACCATCATGGGCAAAAACAAACTCATAAAGACCTGTGCGTATATAGCGACGCATACGCTGCATCATGAGGGGTTCTAGATCCGGCTCATCGTCTACTACAAGAATTTTGTGTTTTTGTTGTGGCTCAGTGCTTGTCATAGCCTGCCTCTTCTAGCGATGCTCTTAGTTCTACTTGTGTTGTCAACTACGCAGCGACTGCAGCGACAGCATCAGATTGCGAGTCATGGATCGAAATAATTTTGTTAAAGCCACTGATCGTGAAGATTTCAAGAACAGATTCGCTCATTGAGCAAAGCGCAAACCCGACTGCCTTGCTTTTCAAAGACTTAGCCAAAAGAAGCACTACTCTCATGCCAGCGCTGCTTATGTAGGCAATTTCCTCGAAATCGACCACAACAGCCTGGTCATCGTCAGCAAGAATGGCTTCAATGCCAGCATGAAACTCGCGGGAGTTTGAACTGTCGACGCGACCGGCGGCTTTGATGACGACGACTCCTCCCTGTCTCTCGGCGCTGATCTCCATCGTGGTGCTCCCTAGTGAAAGTGGTTCGTGTGCAGAAATAGCTAATGGACACAGCAATCTTATCGCCATGTCACAGCAATTAAGTTTATCTGGTAGCGGCCTTGACCTGACGGCGGTGCGTTCGCAGCGCTCGCTCGGTGTAGCCGTTGGGTTCGTTGCGGGCCGTGAACACCAGTTCCAGAGCTGCCTGAAACGCAATGCTGGCATCGAAGTTCGGTGCCATGGGCTCATAGGCGCTGTCACCGCTGTTTTGTTGATCCACCAAGTTGGCCATGCGATGCATGGTGTGACGCACCTGTTCGTCTGATACCACCCCGTGATGCAGCCAGTTGGCCACATGTTGGCTGGAGATACGCAGCGTTGCTAAGTCTTCCATCAAGCCGAGACCGGTGATGTCGGCCACTGTGGAGCAGCCCACCCCTTGACCCACCCAGCGAACCAGATAGCCGAGAATGCCCTGGATGTTGTTGTCTAACTCGCGCTGGATTTCGTTGGAACCGAGTTCGCGGTCGGCTGGCAGCACTGGAATGTTGATCATGTCAGCCAGCGGTGGCGGTTGTCTGCCCGCCAGGCCAGCCTGCCGCGCTGCCACGTCCACCACGAAATAATGCATGGCATGAAGGGTCGCGGCGGTGGGTGAGGGAACCCAAGCGGTGCTGCCTCCGGCCAGTGGATGCCCGATTTTGGTTTTGACCATTGCAGCCATTTCGCTGGGCATGGTCCACATGCCTTTGCCGATCTGGGCTCGCCCGCCAATCCCGCAGGCTAGACCAATGTTAACATTAGAGTTTTCGTAGGCGTTCAGCCAGGTAGTGGACTTCATTTCGTTTTTTGGCAGCACCGGCCCGGCCTCCATGTCGGTATGGATCTCATCACCTGTGCGATCCAAGAAGCCGGTATTGATGAACACCACCCGCTGACGCGCTTCATGCAGACACTCTTTGAGTGCTAGCGAGGTGCGCCGCTCTTCGTCCATGATGCCCATTTTGAGTGTGTTGGGTTCAAGGCTCAGCGCCGCTTCGACCCTACTGAACAGCTCACATGCCAGTGCTACCTCTTCGGGTCCGTGCATTTTGGGTTTTACTAGATAGATCGATCCGGCTGGCGAGTTTCGTAACGGTTGATCGCCTGCGCGGCCATGCCCCTGTAGGTCAGAGAGCGCGCAAAGTGCTGTCACCATGGCATCAACCATGGTTTCGTAGACCGGCTCACCGTTGAGCGTCACCATGTCGGTCATGAGATGAGGCCCCACATTGCGCGCCAGCATCAGCGCTCGACCGCTCAGCGTGAGTGGCGTGCCGTCGCCTGCGGTGAAGTTGCGGTCAGGGTTCAGTGAACGATGCACAGTTCTGGCACCGCGCTCAAAGGTTGCTTGCAGCGTGCCGCGCATCAGGCCTAACCAGTTGCGGTAAACGGCCACCTTGTCTTGCGCATCCACCGCAGACACCGAATCCTCAAAGTCCATGATGGCAGTAACAGCCGACTCAAGGCGAATGTCAAAAATTCCGGCATGATCTCGGCGACCTACAGGATGGTCAGGATCAAAGCACAGCTCACAATGCAGCCCGTTCTTTCGTAGCAGCAAAGAGGTCTGCTGCTCACTGTTGCCGGTGTAGCCGATGAATCGCTCGGATTTCAGCAAGTGGCTGCGGGTGCCGTCACCGCTTAGAGCGCAAAGGTTTCCGTTCTCTACCCAGTAACGGGTGACGGTGGCGTGACTAGCCATGTCTAAAGCGAAATGGGCATCTAGGAACTCGCGTCCAGCCGCGATCACATGATCGCCCCTTATCGGGTTGTATGTGCTGCCGGGAGCACAGCCGTCAGTTTCGGGCAGGACATCGGTTCCGTAGAAAGCGTCGTAGAGGCTTCCCCAGCGGGCGTTGGCCGCGTTCAGGGCGTAGCGGGCATTGTCGACGGGCACCACGAGTTGAGGCCCTGCCACCTCAGCGATTTCGGGATCCACGTTGGTGGTGATTACGGTCACGCTGTCGTCGTATTTGCGCAGATAGCCAATGTCATAAAGAAAAGCGCTGTAGGCCTCAGGGTCATGCGCTCGCCCATCAGCGCGAGCCGCGCGATGCCAGTCGTCTATCTGGGCTTGCAGTTCGTTGCGCCGCGCCAAGAGAGCCGCATTGCGCGGCCCTAGGTCAACAAGGATCGATTCCAGTGCTGCCCAGAACTCGTCAGCGTCTACTCCGGTTTGTGCCACAGCTTCTTCGACGATGAACTCGTGAAGTTGCGGAGCGATATCAAGCTTTCCGATTTGCATGTTGATAGCCAATCACACGATTTTCTTGTGTGGCAAATTCGTATCGCCTCATCACCTGCTTGAAGCGGCTGCAGCGACCGGCCCTTAGTCGGTTGTCACACATGCGCGAAGATCGCCAGCTAGCGATTTGCAGCTAGTGATTTGACTGTGCAGCTACTGCGATCGCTGCTACCTCAGTCAGCAGTTCACGATTAGCATCGAGTCCCGGCGAGATGATGTTTGCGAAGAAAGCATCTAGCTGATGTGTTGCGATCATCTGCTGAAGCTGGTCACGGCACTGCTCTGGCGTTCCCGCAATCTGATATTCGGCGACTAGCTCATCAGTAACCAACCGTCCGACAGCTTCAGGTCCGCCTTGGGCGAAAGCTTGCTTGAGTTCGGCGATTTCATTTTCGTCAAGGCCGAGGTTCTTGAGTATCCGTGGCGGACTGTCCATGATGGCGTATCCGTAGAGATGTTTGGCTTCTTCGATCATCTCTGGTCTGTAGGCGAGCCGATCCAAATAAATCCGCGCCAGTGGCCTTGCGCTTTCTTGGGCTGTGTCGTTGCGGGCCGATTCGGCGATGTCAATGGCTTCTTCAAGGTCGGATTTCACCATCAGCACTAAACCGTCGGCTTGTAAGCCAGCCAATTGCAGCATTTTCTCGCCTCGTGCTGCTATCCAGATCGGGATCTCATGAGCGCCTGTGGTTAGTTGTGCATCTTGTAGGCAGAGCTTTCGGCCTTGCCAAGTGACTGATTCTCCTGACCACAACATGCGCAGTGTCGAGATGGTGTCGTTGAGTAGTGCCAGTGGACTAGAACGCTCAAGACCCATGGGATGCAGCACCATGGTGCCGCCAGCTACCAGCGTCACAAAGGCTCGCCCGTCACTCATTTCGTTGATGGTGGCGAGGGCTGCGGCAGTGGCGGCTGGATGGCGTGTGTAGGGATTGGTCACGGCTCCGAGGCGGATCGTGTCAGTTTGTCGAGCTGCCGCTCCGAGCACTGCATACACATCAAGCATTAGGCCTTCGTCGGCCACCATGCAGTGTGAGTAGCCGAGTTGTTCGGCACAGATAATGGTGTCAAGCAGTTCTGCTGACCCCATTGTTGGCACAATTTGCAGCCCCAGTGCAATAGTGCTCGCAGTGCCATCAGACCTTTTGGTTGAATTGTTTAGCGATGCTTCGCTGCTCATCAACTGGCACGCTAGTAGGTCGTGGAGTGACAAAGGTGCCAGCCATGCACAAGCATCGTCTTATCAGGGAGGGTTCGCTTCTTCGGGGATACCGATCCCGAGGAAGCCTTCAATGCGCGCCAGGCGCTCGCCGTTGGAGCGAACCTCGGCACGCAACTCGGCAATTTCGGCTCGCAAGCTTTTGATCTCGGTTTGCGTTTCGGTTCGCAAGCCAGCGATCTCGGCACGCATTTCGGTTCGCAGGCTGGCGATCTCAGCTCGCATTTCGGTTCGCAGATTTTCGTTGGACTGCTGCTGGTTCCAGATGATCGCCATCACTCCTAGCACCACCGCAAGCAACTGGGCAAGAGGAATGAGTTGCGGCCAACGGCTAGCAGCAGTTGCCGGTGCTGCAACAGTCGCGGGCATGGGCGCTGTATCGCCTTCACTCACGACTCTGTGCAGATCCTCTGCAGATGCTGCTGCGGCTGCTCCAGTTGCCATGACAGCACTATATCATCACACTCAACTTAATGCAACTACATATCATTGCAATCTTTATCGATCGAAGAAAGACGCATTCAGCACTTCATGATTGATCCGCCCTGCACTGAACGTCCGTCCGCTACAGAGGTTGGTTAGATGGATCTCAGCGGGCGAGTGCAACTCAATCGGAATTTCATAGAAATCCCGTCCAGCATCCTCGTAGATGTCGATGAAGGGTCTGCCATAGGCCGGGCAGGCTTCCGAGACCACCCGATCAACGATCTCGGCGCATTGGGTATCGTCGCCTTCGACGCTGATGTTGGCGATGCCACCGTAGAGCAGGCTGTCGTTGATGCGTCCCATCGAGATCAGGTCGTCATCCACTAGCGGTGGGATCATTCCTAGTCCGTAGGCGTAGCGCAGTCCTCGTAGATCCATGCCCTCCTCAGCCAGCCGGTGAATGGACTGCTCCACAATGCGCGCCGCTACTTGCACTGCGGTCACCAGGCTGCGATTGGGCGCAAACAACACATAAAGGTCGCTGGGATTAACCCGACACGCCGAGGCGATCATGCCAGCCATCTCCACTGACACTGGCTCGGAGGTCTGAATAGCAACCACGGCTTCGTGATGCTCATCGCGATAGTCGATCCACTCGAAATAGTGATCCAAGCTGTCACGGTTCAAGGCTCGACCCGGCCCAGCCAAGATGGCAGCGTGCTCAGTTCCAGGGGCTTGCAACCGCCAGCCAGCTATCTGTGATGCCACGCAAGCCTCAATGGGATGATCAATCATTACTCGCACTGCGCTAAGCATCCGTCCGCTCAGAGCGAACGGCTCATAGCTGACTATTCCGAGCCCGCCAAGGCTCGCCAACGTGTATAGCTGTCCGGCGCGCCAGCTTCCTGGAGCCTGTAGACCCATGTCAACAACGGTTGTTCCGTTTTCGAGTCGCTCCACGGTGACACCCAGTGCGTCAGCTTCTTGCAGGATTACCCGCACCGTCTTCATTGCTTCACGGTTGACACTGATCATCGTCTGTTCCTCTCCTCACCAGGTGCCGGTGATTGTTGGGCTGCTTGCTGAATGCTTGTCGCCTGCTTGGCAGTTGCTTGTGGCTTACGACGATGCTGATGTCGTTGCGGGCAAGGTTCAGGCTGGTTTGGATTCTGCTGCGCCGAGGGCTCCGTCCACACCGATGACAGCACCGTTGAGATAGCTCGCTTCTGGTGATGCTGCAAAAACGATGGCAGCAGCGATCTCTTCGGGTTGCCCGAAGCGACCTTCAGGAATATGGCGTGTGATTGCGGCTTGCACTGCCGGGTCGGGCATTCCGGTCAACAGAGCTTCGGTTGCGATCAAGCCTGGTGCCACAGCATTCACACGTATCCCTTTGGGGCCAAGCTCAAGAGCCATAGCTCTAGTCAGTCCCTCGACTGCACCTTTGGAGGCAATGTAGGCGCAGCGGTTTGGCACACCGAGCCGCGCCAGAATCGAACTGAGGTTAACGATGGCACCACTTCCGCGTTCCACCATGCTTTCAGCCACCAGACTGCTGAGCTGGAACAGGCCTCGCACATTGGCGTTCCACACCGCATCAAAAGCATCAAGCGTCAGGTCAAACATCGCTGAGCGGTCGATCATCGCAGCATTGTTCACTAGCACTGTCACTGGCCCGAGCGAGTTTTGCACTTGTTGTGCTAGCCGAATCACATCGTCGCTGCGGGCAATGTCAGCTTGGAACACTTCAGCGGTTCCGCCAGCATCAGCCACGGCTTCAGCTACCCGAGCCGCGCCATCAGCATCACTGCGGTAGTTGATAGCGACTCGAGCGCCTTCAGCCGCGAACCTCTCGACTGTGGCTGCTCCAATGCCCCGCGACGAACCTGTCACTAGCACTGTGTCGCCCACGAAGCGACCTGTCTGCATGGTTATCAACCTCCTGAGATGGTGTCGGCCTCGGCTTCGTTGTCGGCGATCACGGCCAGCACCGTGCCCACATCAACAGTCTCATCTTCGTCCACCAAAATCTGGGCGATCACCCCACTGCAGGGCGCTTCTAGCTCGTTTTCGACTTTTTCGGTTTCGACTTCGGCAATCATTTCGCCAGCAACCACATGGTCACCTTCATCGACATGCCAAGCCACAACCGTGCCGTCTTCCATTGTCAAGCCCCACTTGGGCAGTATTACATTTGTTGCCATGATTATTTCCTCTGCTTTGTGTAGTTCTGTTTTATGTAGTTATGTTTAGCGTTGTTTTGTCTGTTCGGCCCTGTTCTTTGTGGTCAAACCAATATTTCTAGACTGGCAGTTCCTAGCTGGCTCGAATTTGTGGCTCTGTCAGTATTGGGATCAGTATTGAGCCGCGATAGCGATAGCAGCACTGACATCCGCTTCGTCAGGCAGCACCACCTCTTCTAGCGGCACTGAAAACGGGATCGGGGTGTCAAGCCCGTCTACTCGCACGACTGGCCCGCGCAACTCACTAAAGCATTCTTCGCTGATTCGGGCGCTCAACTCCGAGCCGAGCCCTCCGATCTTGGGTGCTTCATTGGCTACTACCACTCGACCGGTCTTAGCCGCTGAGGTCAGCACAGTGGCTGCGTCATAAGGTCGGACCGTGCGTAGGTCAATCACCTCCACCGAAACACCCTGCTCAGAAGCTTTCTCAGCGGCTGCTAATGCCATTGGCACCATACGCATAGCCGCCACCACGGTCACGTCACTGCCTTCACGAGCCACTGCGGCAGCGCCCAACGGTGTGGTGTAATAGTCGGGTGGCACTTCTGCTCGGCTTCGGTAAAGGGCTTTGTGTTCCAAGAACAAAACTGGATCATCGCTAGCGATTGAAGCTAACAGCAGACCTTTTGCGTCAACCGGGTTCGATGGGGCCACAATGACGATGCCGGGCACGTTCAGGAACCAACCCTCCACGCTTTGCGAATGGTGTGGTCCACCACCGAAACCACCCCCGCAGGCGGTGCGAATCACCAGTGGTGCCTTGAACTGACCGTCAAACATGTAGTGCATCTTGGCGACGTTGTTAACGATCTGGTCGTAACACTCGCCAAGAAAGTCGGCGAACATAATCTCGGCTACTGGCCGCATACCGACCATCGCTGCGCCTGCACAAGTGCCGATGATCGCTGCTTCTGACAATGGCGTGTCACGCACTCGCTCGCCACCGTATTTGTTGAACAGTCCTTTGGTCACGCCGAAGTCGCCGCCCATCTCGGCGATGTCCTCTCCGATGATGAACATTTCATCATGTTTATCCATCGCCAGATCCAAAGCATTGTTCAAAGCTTGAGTGAAGCTGGTTTTGCGTACTTTGTCGCCTCGGCGAGCTTTACGCTCACTTCGAGCCACTTTTGCTGGAACTGTGTCTGTGTCTGTGTCTGTGGTGGTCATCGTGTGGCAACCTCCCAGCCAACGTAGACATCAGCAGTGGCTTTGACTGGATCAGGCGAGGGGCTCTCCATAGCGAAATTGATCCACTTCTCGATCAAGTCCCGGACTTCTTGTTCAATGTCATCAAGTTCGGATTGCTTGATTCCGCGTTCGGTCAACGCCTCTGTGGCCAGCATGATCGGATCATGGTCCTCACGCCAGTATTTGACTTCAGCTTCGGGCCGGAACTCTCCAGCGAAGATCCCCTGCCAGCGCCAAGTCTTAAATTCCAGGAAATACGGACCCTTCCCAGAGCGGATGTGAGTGACCGCGTCACCGACCCCTTCGCTGGCTTCGATGATGTGGTTTCCGTCAAGCTGTCGTGTAGGGATGCCGTAACCCTTCACCATGTCAACAATGTTCGCAGAAGCGTGGCCTTCACCCACCGGCATAGAAATGGCGTAACCGTTGTTGACGCAGGCGTAGAGCACCGGCAGATCCCAGATAGCGGCCATGTTGAGGCTCTCATGGAACTCGCCTCTTCCGACTGTGCCGTCACCGATGATGGCGCAAGCAACGTTGGGATGCTTGCGGAGTTTGGCGGCCAGCGCCACGCCGAGCACGGTGGCCATATATGAGCCCTCTACGGCATTGTCGCCGAAGTTTCCGACATTGGGGTCAGCTGAATGCAGGCTGCCGCCTTTGCCGCTACACACTCCGGTGGCTTTGCCGAAGAGCTCTGCCATGATTCGTTCGCCGTTGCCGCCATAACGGTGCTGAGCTAAAGCGTTGATGCCGTGGCAGCGATGATCGGGAAAGAAAGTGTCACTGGCTTTGAGATGATGCGCCAGCGCTGCTTGGGTGGCTTCCTGGCCGAGGCCGGTGTGGAGCATCCCTGGCACGTTGCCCTTCTCGAACTCTCGTTCTAAGCCTTGTTCAAAAGCTCGTATCAGCCACATGTCGCGGTAAAGGTCGATCAGCGTGGACGTGTCCAAGTCTTCAACTCCTGTCTTTGCGTATGCGAAGCACCGAGGGACGTTACCCACTGTGACCCGCCGCGCGTCGCTGCAGCAAGCCTAGATAGTCTGTCGGGTAGCTAGTGCTGCCTAGAGCGACGATTTTCGCTCAACTAGTCGAGGCCATTTTATTTGACTGGCATGTATGCAGATTTGTCGGATTCGGTGTCGCTCGAGTTTGAGCAGTCTCCACTATCGTTGCGATCCGTAATGAAGTCGCATTGAGGTCTGGTTGTGTGAGACTTAGGCTCCTGTGACCTTGAGACCCCGCATTCTGACCGCGACCGTAGTGGTGGTGACGCTAGCTCTGCTCGGTGGGCTGTCACTGACCGGCACCTCTGCTTTAGCTCAGACTCCCGATGAGAGCCAGTGGCGTAAGCGGCTGATTGGTGAGTTCACAGCAGCGGTCTCAGGGCGTAGCGCACCCGAGAATCTGTGTTTGAGCGTCTATCTCAACGGAGAGTCAATCTATGATTCCGATAGGGCTGCGAGTTTCACACCAGCTTCACTGATGAAGCTTGCCACCGCCGCGGTTGCGCTCGAGGTGATGGGTCCCGAGGCGACTTACACCACAGAAGTCGTAGTTGATGCCAACGCTCTTGAAGCAGCGCGTGATGGGGTGCTGAGAGGCGACCTGTATCTGATAGGCGGGGGTGATCCCACGCTGGCGACTCGCAGCTATGCAGCCACTTTCAGAGTCCCGCGCCCATACACCGATGTCAACGACTTAGCAGACGCGGTGATGGCCGCTTTGCAGGATCACGAGATACGCGTGATTGACGGAGCGGTGCTAGGCGATGAGTCGCGTTATCCCGAGCTAGAACGAGACTACGTGACGCAGGTCGTTGACGGTGAGTCGGTCTGGAAGGCCTCCTACCGTGACACCAACCTGTCGGGTCCGCTATCGGCTTTGATGATCAACGACGGTTATTACCCTCATCGCCGCACTCGGCGAAGCCATGTTCGTTCTGTTGACGTAGCTCAAGCGGCCGCAGCAGAGTTTGATGACTTGCTTGAAGAGCGCGGGCTAGTGATCCGTCGTTCACCTCGCTCGCAGACCGCTCCGGCAGCCGTTGATGAACGTGTCACGATTGGCCGCCTCAAATCGATCCCGATGTCGCAGATTGTCGAGCGGATGCTTACTCATTCCGATAACACCACTTCAGAGATGGTGCTAAAAGAGATCGGCTACCGCAGCGGTGGTTCGACACGCGCTGCGGCTGCCACTGCGGCGACTGCGATACTGCGCGACATGGTCGGCGATGCTGTTGACTCGTTGCGATGGGTTGACGGTTCGGGGCTTTCGATCCTCAACCGGATGAGCTGTGATTTGGTGGCTCGTCTGATCGCGTCCGCGGGTGCCAATTCTGTGCTGATGCAGGCGCTAGCAATGGCAGGCGAAACTGGAACGCTTCGCAACTGCGGCCCGCTGCCCGCAACAAACTCTCAGTCCCGAAACACGGTGAGAGCCAAGACAGGCTCACTTAACGACACGGACGCTCTTGCGGGTGCTGTGTTGGCTCCCAACGGTGATCTAGTCACTTTCGCCATGATCGCCAGCGAGCATCTAATCATCCTGCGAGGTTCATGCAATCAACAGCGCCGCGCTCTTCTGACTGCTGCTGCGAACTACAACTACGGCCCACCTCGAAAATCCGCCACTGAATCGGGCACTGATCCATCCACCAAGTCGTCCGCTGGTTCATCCACCAAGGCTCCATCCACTGGTTCGGCACGAGTACCAGGTTTACCTGCGCCGCCTGTAACGAAGTTTCTTGATGCTGCTAGCGATGAAGCGACCGCGGGTGTGCATCAGCCAGCCGTGCGCGAACTCCTGAAAGCTGGAATTGCGCTGGCGTGCGACGACGAGTTGCGACTCTTTTGTCCCGACATGCCAATCCCGCGATCCGAGGTGGCCTGGTATCTCACTCAGCGCCTGCAACTGCCAGCTGCGCCGTCTGTTGAGCGCTTCAGTGATGTAGCAGCGGACCATCCCTTTGCGAGCGTGATCGCTGCACTGGCTCATTCGGGCGTGACTCGGGGTTGCGGCGATGGCGGACGGTTTTGTCCAGATCAGCAATTGACGCGCGCTGAGATGGCTTCATTTCTGGTGCGTGCATTCGAACTGTCGCTTGCTCCGGCCACGGCTGGTGTTGGCGAAACTGAAGGCGAACGTTTCAGCGACGTTTCGCCTGGCGAGCCTCACGCCGCGGCGATCACTGCGCTGGCTTATGCGGGGATCACGAAAGGCTGCAATCCTTCAACCGCGCAGTTCTGTCCGAATCGTCTGGTCACTCGAGCCGAATTCGCAACCTTCATGAGTCGAGCTCAGAGCCGCAACTAAATCCTGAGCTTCAGCTGAATGTCTCTGTCCACATCATCGCAGCGTTTCCGTGGCGACTTGTTCCCATATCAAGTACTTATGGGGGTGACTGCTGGAGCTATCGGAGGCATCGTCACCGTGCTCGGCGAACTGCGCGATGCTCTCGGCTTCAGTGGCACAGGAATCGGTGTCATGGTCGCTGCCGGTTTTGTGGCTGCTTTCGTGGCTCAGGTCACTCTGGCCAGACTTGCTGATACTGGACGCTCCCGGACATTGGCCACCCTCGGTATAAGTCTGAGCGCCGCAGCTCTGCTGCTGATGATTTTTGCTGAATCCTTGTCGCTTTGGGTGGTGAGCAGAATTGTTCTGGGTTTCGCCGGTGGACTGCTGCTTCCAGCAGTTCGCCGTGCCGCTTCTGTGTATGAACCGACTAAAGCTGGCGAAAACCTCGGTCGGATGGTCGTGGCGGAAACCGTCGGATTTATTTGCGCTCCAATGCTCACAGCGCTGCTGGTCTGGTTCGGTGGGATTCGAGCGCCCTTTGTGGTTTTCGCAGCAGCCATGATGGCGTTTATTCCAGTTGCGCTGCGCCTTCCTCCTGATCGCGGCCCACTTGACGACATTCACAGAGTCACATCGTTTGACTTGCTGACGATACGACGTCTTCAAGGGGCGCTGATAATGATTGGCGGCTATTTCATGTTGGTAGGTGCCTGGGAAGCGGTGCTGCCGGTGATGTTCGCGGATCGTGGCGCAGGTGCGGGGCTTACTGGACTTACTTTCACTTTAGTTGCGTTGCCAATCATTTTCGTGGGTGCCCGAGCCGGGCGTTTAGCCGATCAAGTAGGGCCGGTACGAGTGGCGATGTCGGGATTGATCGTGGTGAGTTGTATAGCCATGACCTATGGCGCATTGCCCGGTGTGATCCCAATCGTTGCGGTCATGTTTCCAGTGGGTGTCGCCGACGGGGTCGGTTTTGCTGGAGCGCAAGCATTAGTAGCCCGATCTGTGCCTGAGCAGCGTCAGGCCTCGGCCCTCGGCTTAATGGGCGCAGCCGAAGTAGCAGGCGCTGGCATCGCTGCCTTGCCGTCGGCGTGGCTTTATGACACTTTCGGTTCTGAGCTGACCTGGGCTGTTGTCGGTGCCACTGTGTTAATGCTTGTGCTGTCGGGCTGGTTGCGCCTCAAAGGCACCACACCAGCTTCGGGACCCGCCGCCGGGCGTTCTGCTTGGAGTTATTGAGTGTTGATACCCTTACGGAGATGACTATTGTGGCTTTAATGGCTCGATTGGGTTTGGCGTTGTTGCTGGTTGCGGTGGTTGCAGCTGCAACGCTTGAGATGCCGCCAACCGCATGGGCGCAGCCACCTGCTGATTCGCCTGGGGTCCCTCACCCAGTAGAGCCGCCTAGTGGTTTTGATGCTGTTGTGCAGCTTGATGGGGATGACTCTGATGACTCGCTTCTGGATGCTGGCGAGGGTGAGGTGGTGTTGCCTTTTGAGGTGCAGGAGGGTTTTGATGTCACCGAGGGTTTGGCGCCGGATTTGTTGCCTGAGGAGATTGAGGGTCATGAGCTTGGTTCTGATCCACTGGATTTGAGCGCTGCAGGGTTGCTGGATGATGATGGTGTGTTTGAGTGGCTAGACGGTGACGAAACGATGTCACTACGCCAACTGCCTGCTGGTGAGGCTGCTGCTGTGGCTTTTAGTGGTTCGGATCCCGTTGCGGATTCTGTTGCGGCGACTACGGCGTTGCAGGATTTGGCGGCATCGGCTGCGGTTAGTTATGTGCCAGCTCATGACGGGTTGTCTAATGAGACCAGCGCTGTGGTTCAAAAGCAGGCGGATAATTGGTTTGTTTCTGATACGGGGCAGTTGTTTTTGCCGGTGGGTGGTGTGCTGATATTGTTTGATTCTGGTATCAACGCTGCTGCCGTTGATGCGATTTGGTCGCAGTTTGAGATAGCGCCGGGTCGTGTGTCTGCGGTTGAGGGGTTACCGAACGCGTTCAAGATTGACACGTCTTCTGATGTGGAGTCGTTGCAGTTGGTGCGGTTGCTGTCGCAAGCCCCTGGCGTGGAGTCGGTCACACCCAACATGTTCACTCTTGATGTGATCGATGCTTTCGAGTCAGTTCCGACAACGAATGACTGGCAGACCAATAACGCGATACAACAATGTAAGTCAGATAGTCCGCCGTTTAGCGACGCTTTATCAGCATGTTTGTGGCATCTTGAAGCCAGTAAAGCCAACAGTGTCTCTTCAGGCGGTCAGACGTATCAGCCTTTGGCGGACATCAACATAGATGACGTATGGGATATTACTAAAGGTGCTGGTGTCACAGTTTCGATAGTAGACAAAACTTGGGAGGCTGGTCATGAGGATCTAGTGGGCAACTCTAATCGGGCTGCGAGTACCTATTGGAATAGACGCACTGGCGAGAACGGCTTTGCAGGACCATGGCACGGGACAACAGTCGCGGGAATTATAGGCGCGCGCGACAACACGATTGGTGGTCGTGGTGTAGCACCACGCGCTAGTTTGTTGAACGTCAACTATATTGACTCGCAGAGCCTGCAAAATGCACAGCAGGCATTTTTACATCGCGCCAATACTGTGGCGGTGAGTAACCACAGCTACGGCAAGCGCGATTCGGGTCGTCTTGAGCGCTGGTCTACAGTTGTTGCTTCTGCTTTAGAGCGGAGTCTTGAATCAGGTTTTGGCGGTAAAGGCACGGTGCATGTAAAATCGGTTGGCAACGGTAAAGATGATGGTGTCGGCGATGAAGCTTCACTAGAAGAGTCAAATAATCATTATGGGTTGATTGTGGCCTGTGCTGTTAACTCTGCTGGAACTGATGCAGCATATTCTGAAGAAGGATCGACGCTGTGGGTGTGCGGTCCGTCAGGAGATATACCGCGTCATACTATGCTTGCACCATTCGGGAAGAACCATTATCGCATTGGCTTGCGTGGGACTAGTTTTTCAGCGCCAGTAGTTTCGGGGGTAGTTGCACTGGTACGTAGTGCTAATACAGCTCTGACTTGGCGTGATGTCAAACTGATACTTGCTAACACAGCACAAAAAAATGACAGCAGCGATTCTAGTTGGCAGTCTGGTGCTCTCCAATATGGTTCGACCACGGATTCGTATTCTTATAGCCGTAAATACGGTTTTGGTCTTGTTGATGCATCTGCTGCCGTAACCGCAGCTCGAAGTTGGACAAACCTGCCGCCAATGATCTCAACTTCAAGTTCAACAAAAGGGCCTTGGGAGATCACCAAAGCCGACCGTGTTAAAGAGTTCCCGATTACCTTGAATTCAGATGTTAGTTTCGTAGAGCATGTTGATGTCAACATCAATATGAACACATCACATTTTCGCACCTTGAAACTCACGCTAATCTCACCCAGCGGTAAGGAATCTCTGCTGGTTGATTCTAGTTTAGCTCGCAAAGCCTATTGTGGGTGCAGACTCAACGGCAGTTTTAAACTTGGTTCCGTACGGCATCTCGGAGAAAGTGCTACTGGCACCTGGAAACTTAGAGTTGAAAATGTCACTTATCAGGGCGTTTCAAACTACGGACACTCTGCGAAACTGAACTCTTGGGGTATCACTGTTTACGGACATAATCCATCCCGCACCGAAGTGCTATCATTGACAACAACGGGAGGTAGTTATGAGGGCAATAACTTCACTGTGACGGTCAACCATCAGGGTACACCGCTCGCCTCTGATCTTGTTGTGCCGATAGTGCTGACATCTGATGAGGCAACCCCGCCAGGACAAACATATCCTGATTATACGGCGCTCACATCAATCACAATCCCCGCGGGCACTAGCAGAGCGTCAGCCACAGTATCCACCATCGAGGATAATATACATGAGCTCGATGAGTATCTCACTGTCAAAATCGGTGCGTTACAAGCCCCCTATACATCGGATGGTATCGCTAGAAAAGTAATAATTATTGATGATGATAAACCTAAGGTAACTATTAAAGCATCTAAGAATCATTACTACGAAGGTGAAAGGGTCATTTTCACAGTAACTATGGATCGTGACCCTGCCATACCTATGAACGTTCGAGTCATAGTTTATGAACGGGGAATTGATCGTCTCGACTTTATCAATAATTATATCCCTAGTGATGTATGGCGTTGGCTTCGTTTCACAACTGCCGGATCTCAGGTAGTGAGTGTTGGCACCGAACTAGATAAAATCGATGAGCCGACGCGTCAAATTGTTGGAGTTCTTCCTCTTCCTGTCTTCGTCTCTTCTGACTATAGAGTTAGTGGATCACAGAATGCGAGAGTCACGATATCTGATGACCTATCGCGCGTAGGCATTGAATCTAATGGTAATATCAACGAGGGTGAAGCCGCATCATTTACCCTTACAGCATTCCCAGTGCCAACTACACCGCTCGTCGTCCGAGTCTCGGTTGCTGAAACTGGTTACTACGGAGTTGATACTTCCACTCGAACAGTGAAGCTTGACTCCAGCGGCACCGCCAAACTCACGATACCCACTGTGCGGCACGGATTCACTCAACCTGATGGGGCGGTCACCGCTACAGTGGAAGCCCCTGCAGACAAAAGTTATTATCCCATACCCCGTCAAATTCACTATTCTGCCACCGCCACAATCACTGATCTCGACAAAACATCGCCGACAACAACACCTGTGGTGATCATTACCGGCGGCGATGACATCATCGAAGGGAGCAGCGCCACATTTACGCTACGTACTCTTCCAGCTCCTACATCTGATATTACAGTCAACTTGAAAGTTGCTTCTGAGGGCAGTTTCGATGTCAATGCTAGCACACAAACAGTAACTGTTCCTTCGAGTGGTACAGCCACACTAACGATCCCTACGCAGCAGAACGGCTACGATGGAATCGATGGACTTTTGACTGCAACAGTTATTGATGGAGCATCTTATGATGTTTACTCAAAGTCATCGGCTTCGGTAGTGGTTGCTGACTCTAACACCGGTGCACCATCATCCACTGTGAGCATTACTAGTCATATTGCTATCACCGAAGGTGGTACCGCTACCTTTCTGCTGACTGCTGATCCGGCACCAGCGGCTGCTTTTGATGTGAATGTCATGGTGCAATCTGTGGGCGACTACGGAGTTTCCACAGGAACTCGCAAAGTCACGATTCCCGTTGTAGGCCTCGCAGGGCTCGGGATCGCAACCCTCAATGACTCTATTGTAGAGCCACACGGTTCAGTCATAGTAGCCCTTGTTGACGGTACCGCCTATGACCTTGACCCATCTGCGTCAGAAGCAAGCGTTGTAGTAAGCGACGACGACACGCCCTTCGTTAGTGTCGCTGCTAATGGTCATATTACGGAAGGTAGTGATGCCGTTTTCACGTTCACCGCTAACCCTCTACCCCCGACTGCTTTTGATGTATCTGTCGCATTGACCGTGGACGGCGATTTTGGTGTAACAGCCAGCACACAGATAGTCACAATCTCTGTCACTGGTAGCGCATTGTTGACTCTGGCCACAACTGATGATGCTATCTATAAATCAACTGGTTCAGTTACCGCTACAGTAGTCTCTGGCTCTGGATACTATCTGAATTCTTCTGCGTCAACCGCAACCGTGTATGTAGCCGACAAAGATGACCCGTTGACACCGCAAGCTCGCGCTGAGCTAATAACTGATGTGAAAAGTTACGCAGCAGAAACCAGTCAAGGCACTGACTATGTGAATCGTTGGAAGCGAGCGCTGCTGGCTTTGGGCGAAAAGGTGCCAGGATTTACTGGGACACCGATAACCGCACTCCAAGCTTTCGATTATGCTAATCAACTTTCTCGTACTCGCTGGAATCCAGTGGTAGCAGCTTTGCAGAAGATTGAAACCGCTAAAGGTATTCGAACAGTTCCTGCATCCGGCGTTTTCACTACTAGAAGCAATATCACAGAAGGCTACAGCGCTACATTCTGGCTTACTCTAAGTGGTTCAAGCAGATATTCGCCTCAAGCAAATGTGCGGATCACAACCACAGGTGACTACGGCATAACCTCCGGCGTTCGCACAGTTCGCCTCACTGATTTTGGTATCGGTACGCCTATTGTATTGGCTACTACGAATGATCTTATTGATGAGCCTAATGGATCTGTGACTGTTGAAGTAATAGACGGTATTGGATATATCCCTTCCTCCTCATCGGAGGCGACTGTGTTCATAGCTGATAATGATGTGACTAAGATTAGTATCACTGCTGATGGTGATATCACTGAGGGTGACAGTGCTAGTTTCACGTTTAAGGCTTCTCCTGTGCCCTCAGCGGATCTTGATGTAACTGTTAACGTTTCTGTGTCTGGTGATTATGGCGTGACAGCAGGCTCACAAACAGTGACGATCCCTACGTCAGGTACAGCCACGCTGACACTTGCTACGACCGGTGACAGCGTTGATGAAGCCGATGGGTCTGTGACCGTTGCTTTAGCCGCTGGCCAAGGTTACACCTTGAATTCGGCTGCCTCCTCTGCAACCGTGACTGTCACTGACGACGACGGGCTACCTGTATCTCCTTCTCAAAGCCTCACACCTGAGGTCAGTATTGCTGCTGGTAGTGCCGTGACTGAGGGCAGCAACGCGTCGTTCACGTTTACCGCTAACCCGGCACCCGCTTCCGCTCTTGATGTGAGTGTGAACATCACCGCCAGTGGCAGCTATGGTGTCACTACCGGCAACCGAACGGTCACTATTCCAGCGTCTGGCACTGCCACGCTCACGGTTGCTACCACTGGTGATAGCACGGTTGAGGCTGATGGTTCGGTGACAGCCACTTTGGTGGATGGCGCTGCCTATGATCTGGATTCTTCAGCATCAGCCGCAACTGTCAACATCGCAGATGATGACATTCCTGAAGTCAGTGTTACTGCTGGTAGTGATGTTACTGAGGGTGGCAGCGCGTTGTTTACGTTGTCGGCTAGTCCAGCACCCTTATCCTGGCTTGATGTGAGCGTGACAGTGTCTGCTTCGGGTGATTTTGGTGTCACGACTGGCAGTCAGACTGTAACTATTCCAGCGTCTGGTACTGCCACGCTCACGGTTGTTACCACAGGTGACAGTATTGATGAGGCGGACGGTTCAGTAACTGTTACTTTGGTGGATGGTGCGGACTATGATCTGGATTCTTCAGCATCGGCAGCAACTGTCAACATCTCAGATGATGATACTTCTTCCGTTTATGTGGTGCCTGCGAAGTTGGTTGCTGATGTGCGTGGATATGCGGCTGAGACTGATAATGGTGTTGCACATGTGAATCGTTGGAGGCGTGTGTTGTTGGCGTTTGGTGAGAGTGTGCCTGGCTTCACCGGCACACCGGTGACTGTTACTGAAGCTCAGGGTTTTGCGAACCAGTTTTGGAGTGTTCGCTGGGATCCGGTTGTGATTGCGTTGCAAGCCCTTGCAGCAAATTCACAGACTCCGTCTGTCCCCGAAGTGAGTATCACTGCTGGTAGTGATGTTATTGAAGGCAGTAGCGCATCCTTCAGTTTGACTGCAAATCCGGCACCTTCAGCAAATCTTGATGTTACTGTTACTGTGACCGCTTCTGGTAGCTATGGTGTGACTACTGGCAGTCGCACTGTCTCTATCGGAACGTCTGGAACTGCCAAACTCACGGTTGTTACCACAGGTGACAGTATTGACGAAATTAACGGTTCAGCTACTGTCACTTTGGTGGATGGTGCGAACTATGATCTGGATTCCACAGCATCCGCAGCAACCGTGAACATCTCAGATGACGATGTTCCTGAGGTCAGTATCACCGCTGGTAATGATATTACTGAAGGTAGCAATGCTTCGTTTACGTTGACTGCTGATCCATCGCCGCACACCAGCATTACCGTGAACGTGGCCTTGACTGCTTCAGGTGATTTTGGTGTCACGACTGGTAACCAAACCGTCACTATCGGAACGTCTGGCACTGCCACACTCACGGTTGCTACTACTGGTGACACAGTTGATGAGGTTGATGGTTCAGTTACCGTCACAGTTAATACTGGCAACGGTTACAGCATTGATTCGTCAGCTTCGGCAGCGACCGTGAATATCACTGATGATGATGCTTCTTCTGTTTATGTGGTTCCTGCGAAGTTGGTCTCTGATGTGAAGGGTTACGCGGCAGAAACCGAGAATGGTGTTGCTCATGTGACTCGTTGGAAGCGTGTGTTGTTGGCGTTTGGTGAGAGTGTGCCAGGTTTCTCGGGCATCCCGATGACCCTTATCGAAGCACAAGGCTTCGCTGTTCAGTTTTGGAGTGTTCGTTGGGACCCAGTCGTGGCTGCGTTGCAGACCCTCGCCGCAGCCTCCACACCCGCAGCAACCACACCAGAAATCAGTATTGCAGCTGGCAGCAACATTACTGAAGGCAGCAGTGCCTCTTTCACGCTCACAGCAAACCCGGCACCGTCAGCGAACCTAGATGTAACCGTGACTGTCACTGCCAGCGGTAGTTATGGTGTCACCACAGGGTCACGAACAGTCACTATCGGAACGTCTGGCAGAGCTACACTCACGGTTGCGACTAGCGGTGACAGTATTAATGAAGCCGATGGTTCGGTGACGGCGACTTTGGTGGATGGTGCTGCTTACAACCTCGACTCGTCAGCTTCGGCAGCGACCGTCAACATTAGCGATGATGATGATCCGATTGTATTGCCACCGCCGACACCGGCAACTCCTGTGGTTGGTGTAACTGCTGGCAATGGCATTACTGAGGGTGGCACAGCTTCTTTCACGTTGACTGCAAATCCGGCACCGTCAGCGAACCTTGACGTAACCGTCACCGTGTCTGCTACAGGTGTCTATGGTGTCACCACCGGCAGTCGTACAGTCACCATCGCAACATCAGGGACCGCCACGCTCACGGTTGCTACCACTGGTGATAGCACGGATGAAACTGACGGTTCAGTCACAGCCACTTTGGTGGATGGCGCTGCTTATGATCTGGATTCGTCTGCGTCATCAGCAACTGTTGCTATATCCGATGATGATGCGCCTGTGCCTCCGCCTGCGTCTGTTCCGCCTGCGGATGCGATTACAGTTTCTGTGGATGAAGTTGTTTATGTTGAAGGGCAGAGTCTGATTTATGTGATTAATTTCAGGCTGAGTAAGCCTGCTAGTAAACTTGTGACGGTTAAGTACACTACTGGGGTGCTTGGTAGTGGTGCTGGGTATGCGACAGAGGGCGAGGATTTCATGTGGCATAGTGGGTTTATTAGTTTCAGTCCAGGTGATACTGAAGCAACAGGTTGGATTCTTGCGTTTGATGATAGTGTTAAGGAACCTGATGAAACGTTCACGATCGTGTTGTCAGAACCTACAGGCGGCGTGCATATAAGCGACAAACAACCCGTCTTGACCATCAAAGATAACGACTAAACATCTAAAAGAGTCGAACCTCACAATAGTCAAGCTGAGCTGGTTGGGCCGAATGCTCACAGATCCCTAGCCGGTTGGCTGCCGAGTGGGTTGCTGCGCGTGACGAGAGTTAATCCCGATCCGCTTTTGGGTGCGTCAGATGAACTGTCAGCATCTTCGCGCTAGTTCAGCAAGATTGAGTTGGCCGTAGCGTCCACTTCAACAGCTATGCTTAGGTTCATGCCGAGATGGGCTGATTGTTGTCGTTGGATTTGCTTGCCGCTGCTGGTTGTGGCTGTGACTGCGGGGGCTACGGTTCAGGCTGCGGGCTCGGCATGGGCGCAAGTGCCAACCGTGTGGGCGCAGCCGTCTGCTGACATGTCTGAAGCATCTCAGCCGTTGGTGTCGCCGGGTACCGATGGCACGGTTGTTGTGCAGGGTGGTTTGAGCGATTCTGATGACTCGCCTCCTGATGCAGGCCAGGTGACACCATCGCCGGATATTGATGTAGGCGATTCGTTATCGGGTGCTGGTGAGGGTGAGGTGGTGTTGCCGTTTGAGGTGCAGGAGGGTTTTGATGTTACTGAGGGTTTGGCTCCTGATTTGTTGCCTGAGGAGATTGAGGGTCATGAATTGGGTTCTGAGCCTCTGGATTTGAGTATTGCTGGGTTGCTTGATGATGATGGCATCTTTGAGTGGCGAGACGGTGATGATGTGATGTCGTTGCGGCGGTTGCCTGTTGGTGAGGCTGCTGCTGCGGCTTTTAGTGGTTCGGATGCTGTTGCGGATTCTGTTGCGGCGGCTACGGCGTTGCAGGATTTGGCAGCGTCGGCTGCGGTTAGTTATGTGCCAGTTCATGATGGGTTGTCTAATGAGACCAGCGCTGTGGTTCAAAAGCAGGCGGATAATTGGTTTGTTTCTGATACGGGGCAGTTGTTTTTGCCGGTGGGTGGTGTGCTGATATTGTTTGATTCTGGTATCAACGCTGCTGCCGTTGATGCGATTTGGTCGCAGTTTGAGATAGCGCCGGGTCGTGTGTCTGCGGTTGAGGGGTTACCGAACGCGTTCAAGATTGACACGTCTTCTGATGTGGAGTCGTTGCAGTTGGTGCGGTTGCTGTCGCAAGCCCCTGGCGTGGAGTCGGTCACACCCAACATGTTCACCCCAGATGTGATCGATTCTACAGAGTCGGTTCCGATGTCATTTCCGTCTTTGAATGCTACTGCGGTCAATTTGTGCAGTTCGAATGATCCACCGTTGAGCGATGCTTTGTCAGCGTGTTTGTGGCATCTTGACCATAGTAATGCTGTCAGCGTCACGTCAGGTGGTCAAACTTATGCGCCCCTGGTGGATATCAACATAGGTGATGTGTGGGAGACCACTAAAGGCGAGGGAGTGACTGTATCAATAGTGGACGGCACTTGGACTGCTAGTCATGAGGATCTGGTTGGTAACGCTAATCGAGCTGCGAGCACTTACTGGGGTGGCTTAACGGGTGAAAACAGCTCTCGCAGTTCACTTCACGCGACTGCTGTTGCAGGGATTATAGGCGCGCGTGATAATACGATTGGTGGTCGTGGTGTGGCACCTCGTGCTAGTTTGTTGAACGTCAATTTTGTTGATCGTCAGAGTTCATACAATCGTCAACAAGCGTTTTTGCATCGCGCCAATACTGTGGCCGTAGCTAATCATAGCTACGGCAAGAGTGCCACGGGTGGCTTGAGCCGATGGTCTCGGCTTACTGCTGCTGCTTTGGAACAAAGCCTTGAATCTGGTTTCGGTGGAAAAGGCACAGTGCATGTGAAGGGTGTGGGCAACGGCAAGAACGACGGAGTAAGCGACGAAGCCTCACTTGCGGAAGAGTCAAATCATTACGGCTTAATCATGGCATGTGCTGTTAATTCTGCTGGTACTGACGCTGCATATTCTGAAGAAGGACCAAATTTGTGGGTGTGCGGGCCGTCAGGAGATAGTCCGCGTCACGGACTGCTTAGTACGGTTGGCAAGAACCATTATCACTCTGGTTTACGTGGAACAAGTTTTTCGGCACCGGTTGTGTCGGGTGTGGCGGCACTTGTGCGCAGTGCTAACACGAATCTGACTTGGCGTGACGTCAAACTAATCCTGGCTAATACTGCACAAAAGAACGATAGCAGTGACTCGAGCTGGCAGTCTGGTGCCCTCAAATATGATTCTACCACGGATTCGTATTCTTACAGCCGTAAATACGGGTTCGGCCTGGTTGACGCATCTGCTGCTGTGACCGCTGCTCAGAACTGGAAACGGCTACCGCCGATGATCGCAGCATCTGCTTCATCAACAACGTCAGGAGATGTCAGCAAATCCAGCGGGGCTAAAGAGTTTCCGATTGCGTTGAGTTCTGATATCAGTTTTGTGGAGCATGTTGATGTTAATATCAACATGAGCACACCATATTTCCGTAGCCTCAAACTCACATTGATCTCACCCACCGGCAAAGAATCTGTTCTAGTCAATCCTGCTGCTAGCAGACGCTGCACATGTTCGCTGTATGGTGGTTTTAAGTTCGGCTCGGCAAGGCATCTTGGCGAAACCGCGACTGGCATTTGGAAACTTAAAGTTGAGAACACCAGTGACTTGCGACTTGCGACTTTGAACTCTTGGGGTATCACTGTCTACGGACATAATCCGTTACGAACAGAAGTAGTTTCTCTGACAACGTCAGGAGGTACCACTGAAGGTGGTGATATCAGTTTCAGTGTCAAGCATAAAGGCGCAACGCTTACTTCTGATCTTGTTGTGCCGATCTCGTTGACATCCGACAGGGCAACCCCGCCTGGACAACCAGACCCTGACTACACAGCGCTCACATCAATCACGATCCCTGCAGGTTCAAGCACAGCATCAGCCACTATCTCCACCACCGACGACAACACGCATGAACTTACTGAAACCATCATTGCCACAATCGGCACACTGAAAGCTCCTTACACCTCAGACGGCATCGTAAAGCGTATACATATTTTGGATGACGACCAGCCGCAGGTATCCATTAAGACTATCAAGAATCATATCAATGAAGGCGAAGCAGCCTCCTTTGAGGTGACTATGGATCGCGATCCAGCAGTACCCATGAAAGTTCTTGTCCATATTACCGAGCACGATCTTGGAGCGGGTGCCCCGTCGAGTGTGTATCGTTATCTTCCCCGTAATTCGTGGCACGGTCTCATATTCAAATCTGCTGGATCTCTGATAGTCAGCGTCAAAACTACGCTAGACCGAATCGATGATCCACAACGTGAAATTAAAGGGTCTCTACCGATTTTCCTCATCGGAGCTACCGCGTATGATATCAGTGGCCCGCAGAGTGTTCGAGTCAGAGTATCTGATGATTTGCCGCGTGTGAGTGTTGTTTCTGATGGTGATGTTGATGAGGGGGCTGATGCCTCTTTTACTCTTGAAGCGTTCCCAGTGCCGAATTCTGCGTTGACTGTGCCGGTTACTATTGCGGAGTCCGGTTATTTCGGGGTTGATACTTCTATTCGAAGTGTGACTATCGGTTCTAGCGGCACTGCTAAACTTGTGATACCTACTGTCCATCATCCTTTTACTCAACCTGATGGTGCTGTGACTGTTACAGTACAGCCCCCTGCAGATAATAGTTATTATCCAATACCTCAACCCGATCAAGTTACTGCTACCGCTGCGATCGCTGATATTGACAGTACAACACCGACAACAACACCTGTAGTAATCATTACTGGCGGTGCTGGTGTAACCGAAGGTGATACTGCCACGTTCACGTTACGAGCTCTTCCAGCTACGGTTTCTGATCTAGATGTCAATGTGGCAGTCACCGTTGTAGGCAGTTTCGATACCGATACGGGAACACAAACGGTAACTATCCCTGCAAACGATATTGCTACGTTGACTGTTCCGACTAGATATAATGGCTATGATGGTATAGACGGTTTGTTGATCGTGACAGTCGTTGATGACACATCTTATGACGTTTACTCAAAGTCGTCAGCTTCGGTAGCGGTTGCTGACTCTGATACTGGGGTACCATCCTCTGCGGTGAGCATTGCTAGCGATGCTGATATCACCGAAGGTGCCACCGCGTCGTTCACGTTGACCGCTAACCCGGCACCCACGACCGCTTTTGATGTGGATGTCATGGTGCAATCTGTGGGTGACTACGGAGTTTCTACAGGAACTCGTAAAGTCACGATTCCAACTGGAGGCCTCGTGAGGCTCGGTATTACAACTATTAACGACTCTGCTGTAGAACTACCCGGCTCAATCACAGTAACCCTTGTTGACGGTACCTCCTATGACCTTGATTTATCTGCGTCAGAAGCAAGCGTTTTAGTAAGCGACGACGACACGCCTTTCGTTGGCATCGCTGCAAATAGTCGTATTACGGAAGGTAGTGATGCTGCTTTCACGTTGAACGCTTATCCTTTACCCCCTGCTGCTTTTGATGTATCTGTCGCATTGACCGTGGACGGCGATTTTGGTATAACAGCAAGCACGCAGATAATCACAATCCCTGTGACTGGCAGCGCTTCACTGGCTCTTACCACGACCGAAGATGCTATCTATGAATCAGATGGTTCAGTGACTGCAACAATCGTGTCTGGTACCGGTTATTATCCAAATTCATCTGCGTCAACCGCAACCGTGTATATAGCCGACAATGATGACCCGTTGACGCCACAAGCTCGCACCGAGCTAATAACTGATGTAAGAAGTTACGCAGCAGAAACCAATCAAAGTACTGACCATGTGAATCGTTGGAAGCAAGCACTGCTTTCGCTGGGTGAAAAAGTGCCAGGGTTTACCGGGACACCGATAACCGCACTTCAAGCTTTTGATTATGCTAACCAGTTTTCTCATACTCGCTGGAATCCGGTGGTAGCAGCTTTGCAGAAGATTGAAACCGCTAAAGGGATTAGGACAGTTCCTACATCTGGTGTGTTCACTACTAGGAGCAATATCACAGAAGGCTACAGCGCTACATTCTGGCTTACTCAAAATGGTTCAAGCAGATATTCGCCTCAGGCCAAGGTGCGGATCACAACCACAGGTGACTACGGCATAACCTCCGGTATTCGCACGTTTCGCCTCACCGATTTTGGTGTTGGCACAGCAGTCTTATTGGCTACTACTGATGACCTTATTGATGAGCCTGATGGATCTGTGACCGTTGAAGTAATAGACGGTATCGGGTATATTCCTTCTTCCTCATCGTCGGCGACTGTGTTCATAGCTGATAATGACGTACCCAAGGTCAGTGTTACTGCTGATGGTGCTATCACTGAGGGCGACAGCGCCACTTTCACGCTGAAGGCCTCTCCTGTGCCCTCAGCGGAACTTGATGTAACTGTTAACGTGTCTGTGTCTGGTGATTATGGCGTGACAGCAGGCTCACAAACAGTGACGATCCCTACGTCAGGTACAGCCACGCTGACACTTGCTACTACCGGTGACAGTGTTGATGAAGCCGATGGGTCTGTGACCGTTGCTTTGATCGCTGGCAAAGGTTACACCTTGAATTCGGCCGCTTCCTCTGCAACGGTGGCTGTCGCTGACGATGACGGGTTATCTGTATCTCCTTCTCAAAGCCTCACACCTGAGGTGAGTATTGCTGCTGGTAATGCTGTGACTGAGGGCAGCAACGCGTCGTTCACGCTTACCGCTAACCCAGCACCCGCTTCCGCTCTTGATGTGAGCGTGAACATCACCGCCAGCGGTAGCTATGGTGTCACTACCGGCAGTCGCACTGTCACCATCGGAACATCAGGCACTGCCACGCTCACGGTTGCTACTAGCGGTGATAGTACGGATGAGGCTGATGGTTCGGTAACTGTCACAATCAATGCTGACATTAGCTACAGCATTGATTCTTCAGCATCAGCCGCAACTGTCAATGTTGCTGATGATGATGCTTCTGTGGTGCCTGCGAAGTTGATTGCTGATGTGAAGGGTTACGCGGCTGAGACTATTAATGGTGTTGCTCATGTGAATCGTTGGAAGCGTGTGTTGTTGGCGTTTGGTGAGAGTGTGCCAGGCTTCACCGGTACGCCGATGACTGTTACCGAAGCTCAGGGTTTCGCTAACCAGTTTTGGAGTGTTCGTTGGGATCCGGTAGTAACCGCATTGCAAGCCCTCGCAGCTGCAAATTCACAAACCGTAACTACACCGACAGTTAGTATCACCGCTGGCAGCGATGTTACTGAGGGGAGCGCTGCCTCTTTTACGGTGGCGGCGACTCCGGCACCCTCATCAAACCTTGACGTGACCGTGAACGTAGCTGCTTCTGGTAGCTATGGTGTCACCACAGGGTCACAAACTGTCACTATTCCAACGTCTGGCACTGCCATCCTTACTGTTGCGACCAGCGGTGACACAGTCGATGAGGCTGATGGTTCGGTCACTGTCACAATCAACACTGGTAGTAACTACAGCATCAACTCGTCGGCTTCGACAGCAACTGTCAACATCACAGATGATGATGCTGCTTCTGTTTATGTGGTGCCAGCAAAGCTAATCTCTGATGTGAAAAGTTACGCGGCAGAAACCAGCAATGGTGTTGCACATGTGACTCGTTGGAAGCGTGTGCTGTTGGCGTTTGGTGAAAGCGTGTCAGGGTTTACTGGCATTCCTATGACTGTTGTCGAGGCGCAAGAAAACGCTATCCAGTTCTGGAATATTCGCTGGGACCCGGTAGTGATCGCATTACAAGCCCTCGCTGCTGCAAATACACAAACCACTCCAACCACTCCACAAGTCAGTATCATCGCTGGTGGTAACGTTATTGAAGGCAGCAATGCCACGTTCACGTTGGCTGCAAATCCGGTACCTTCAGCGAACCTTGATGTGAGTGTTAATGTCACTGCTGCTGGTGCCTACGGTGTCACCACCGGCAGTCGCACTGTCACCATCGGAACATCAGGAACCGCCACGCTCACGGTTGCCACTAGCGGTGACAGTACCGACGAGGCTGACGGTTCGGTTACAGCGACTTTGGTGGATGGCGCTGCTTATGATCTGGACTCGTCAGCTTCGACTGCGACTGTCAACATTAGCGATGATGATGTTCCTGAAGTCAGTGTTGCTGCTGGTAGTGATGTTACTGAGGGCACAGCTGCATCCTTTACGTTGACTGCAAATCCGGCACCTGCTTCTGCGCTTGATGTGAGCGTGAACATCACCGCCAGTGGCAGCTATGGTGTCACTACCGGCAACCAAACTGTCACTATTCCAGTGTCTGGCACTGCGACGCTTACTGTTGCGACTAGCGGTGACAGCATTGACGAGGCTGATGGTTCGGTGACGGCGACTTTGGTGGATGGTGCTGCTTACAACCTCGACTCGTCAGCTTCGGCAGCGACCGTCAACATTAGCGATGATGATGATCCGATTGTATTGCCACCGCCGACACCGGCAACTCCTGTGGTTGGTGTAACTGCTGGCAATGGCATTACTGAGGGTGGCACAGCTTCTTTCACGTTGACTGCAAATCCGGCACCGTCAGCGAACCTTGACGTAACCGTCACCGTGTCTGCTACAGGTGTCTATGGTGTCACCACCGGCAGTCGTACAGTCACCATCGCAACATCAGGGACCGCCACGCTCACGGTTGCTACCACTGGTGATAGCACGGATGAAACTGACGGTTCAGTCACAGCCACTTTGGTGGATGGCGCTGCTTATGATCTGGATTCGTCTGCGTCATCAGCAACTGTTGCTATATCCGATGATGATGCGCCTGTGCCTCCGCCTGCGTCTGTTCCGCCTGCGGATGCGATTACAGTTTCTGTGGATGAAGTTGTTTATGTTGAAGGGCAGAGTCTGATTTATGTGATTAATTTCAGGCTGAGTAAGCCTGCTAGTAAACTTGTGACGGTTAAGTACACTACTGGGGTGCTTGGTAGTGGTGCTGGGTATGCGACAGAGGGCGAGGATTTCATGTGGCATAGTGGGTTTATTAGTTTCAGTCCAGGTGATACTGAAGCAACAGGTTGGATTCTTGCGTTTGATGATAGTGTTAAGGAACCTGATGAAACGTTCACGATCGTGTTGTCAGAACCCCAAGGCGGCGTATACATCAGCGACAAGCAACCCGTCTTGACCATCAAAGACAACGACTAAACATCTAAAAGAGTCGAACCTCACAAGAGTCAATCTGAGCTGGTTGGGCCGAATGCTCACAGATCCCTTAGCCGGTTGGCTACCGAGCCGGTTGCCGCGCGTGACGCGAGTTAATCCCGATCCGCTTTTGGGTGCGTCAGATGAACTGTCAGCATCTTCGCGCTAGTTCAGCAAGATTGAGTTGGCCGTAGCGTCCACTTCAACAGCTATGCTTAGGTTCATGCCGAGATGGGCTGATTGTTGTCGTTGGATTTGCTTGCCGCTGCTGGTTGTGGCTGTGACTGCGGGGGCTACGGTTCAGGCTGTTGGTGCGGCATGGGCGCAAGTGCCAACCGTGTGGGCGCAGCCGCCTGCTGACGTGCCTGGAGCATCTCAGCCGTTGGTGCCGCTGGGTACCGATGGCACGGTTGTTGTGCAGGGTGGTTTGAGCGATTCTGATGACTCGGCTCCTGATGCTGGCCAGGTGACACCGTCGCCGGATATTGATGTAGGCGATTCGTTATCGGGTGCTGGTGAGGGTGAGGTGGTGTTGCCTTTTGAGGTGCAGGAGGGTTTTGATGTTACTGAGGGTTTGGCTGTTGATTTGTTGCCTGAGGAGATTGAGGGTCATGAATTGGGTTCTGAGCCGCTGGATTTGAGTATCGCAGACCTGCTTGATGATGGAGTGTTTGAGTGGCGAGACGGTGATGACATGATGTCGTTGCGGCGGTTGCCTGCTGGTGAGGCTGCTGCTGTGGCTTTCAGCGGTTCGGATTTTGTTGCGGATTCTGCTGCTGCGACTACAGCGTTGCAGGATTTGGTGCTGTCGGCTGCGGTTAGTTATGTGCCAGCTCATGATGGTTTGTCTAACGAGACCAGCGCTCAGGTTCAAAAACAGGCTGATAATTGGTTTGTTTCTGATACTGGGCAGTTGTTTTTGCCGGTGGGTGGTGTGCTGATATTGTTTGAGTCTGGCATTTCCTCAGCGGAGATCAACTTGGTTTGGTCGCAGTTTGAGATAGCGCCGGGTCGTGTGTCACCGATTGAGGGGTTACCGAACGCTTTCAAGATCGACACGTCTTCTGATGTGGAGTCGTTGCAGTTGGTGCGGTTGCTGTCACAAGCCCCTGGCGTGGAGTCGGTCACACCCAACATGTTCACCCCAGACTCGACTGGCTCTACGGGCGATCTGATTTCGTCTGTGTCTGTGTCGCGCTATCCCACACATAACGCAAATGCGATCAAGCTTTGCAGTTCGGATGAGCCGCCGCTGAGCGATGCCCTGTCAAAGTGTCTTTGGCATCTCAAGAACACCAAAAAAGGGCCAGTGATCATCGGCAATGTTCCTGCGAACATCAACATCGGCAACGTTTGGGACACAACGATGGGCGCTGGTGTCACGGTGTCGGTAGTAGACAAAACTTGGGAGGCTGATCACGAAGATTTGATAGGTAATGCCAACCGCTCTGCAAGCACTTATTGGGGTGGGCACAAAGGCGAGAATGGCAGTGATGCTTATCACGCGACTGCTGCTGCAGGAGTTATTGCCGCCCGCGACAACGCCCTCGGTGGGCGCGGTGTGGCACCCCGCGCTGGATTATTGAACGTCAATTATATTGACTGGCAGAGCACCCATTCCGCATCTCAAGCATTTCTGCACCGTATGAATACGGTCGCGGTAGCGAACCACAATTACCAGACAACTGGTGCTCGCGAAATACATCGCTCGTCACGAATTGTAACGAATTCGTTGGAGGAGAGCCTTAAGTCGGGTTTTGGGGGCAAAGGGGTAGTCCATGTAAAAGGGGCTGGCAACCTCAAAATGTTTGGAGACGAGGCGACGTTAGAGGAACGTCAAAATCATTACGGGCTGATAGTTGCCTGCGCGGTCAATTCCACTGGGGATGTAGCACGATATTCCGAGGAAGGATCGATGCTATGGGTGTGCGGTCCGTCAGGTGACTTCTATCTTCGCGGCGTGCTAGCACCGATAGGCAAGAACGAGTATCACGCTGATTTGGCTGGAACAAGTTTTGCAGCACCGATTGTTTCGGGTGTTGCAGCACTAGTGCGCAGCGCTAACACGAATCTGACGTGGCGTGATGTGAAGCTAATCCTCGCTGGAACCGCTCAAAAGAATAAGAGCACAGATTCGAGTTGGCAGGCAGGTGCCCGTAAATATCGCTCAACCACCGACTCGTATTCATATAGCCGAAAATTTGGATTCGGTCTGGTTGATGCGTCTGCTGCGGTTGCTGCCGCAAAGACGTGGAAGACACTACCGCCGCTGTTCGCAAACTGGGCAGAGTCAAGCGAATCTGGAACTATCACCAAATCTGGAGGCAGCAAAGAGTTTACGATCGATCTGGCCTCAGATATCAGTTTTATTGAGCATGTTGACATCAATATCAATATGAACACAACAAACTTCAATCGCCTCAAAATGACTCTGGTGTCACCCACCGGCCGGGAGTCTTTGTTGGTCACGGGATCTTCACGCTCAACTCCGTGCGCGTGTTCTCTCAACGGTGACTTCAAACTCGCTTCCGCGCGTCATCTCGGCGAAAGCGCTAGCGGCACCTGGAAACTCAAGATATCCAACTCAGGAGACGCACATCCTGCTGAGTTACGCTCTTGGCGAATAACAGTCCATGGTCACAACTCGGCACGCACCGAAGCAATCACGTTGTTTACATCAGCTAACGTTACCGAAGGCGACACCTTCGATGTGACAGTAGCTCGTAAGGGAACACCGCTTACGACTGATCTGGTGGTGCCAATAGTGCTATCAACGGTCGGAGCAAACCCTCCGAGTCACGCCGAAGCCGACTACGAAGCGCTCACATCAATCACTATTCCTGCCGGTGCATTAACAGCAACAGCAACAGTGCCCACCAACGAGGATAACGTTCATGAGCCCACTGAGCGTGTGATCGTTTCGATTGGCAGATTACCTACTCCATACTACGCAGAAGGATGGGAGGAGTCAATACGCAGGCCCGTACTGATCATCGATGACGACCAGCCAGAGGTCAGCATTAAAGCAGTCAAAAGTAGCATCCTTGAGGGTGAGGAGGCTGTTTTCGAATTGACTACAAATATCGATTCAGCGCAGCCCATGCATGTTCGTTTCAGGGTGTTCGAACGCCCTATTGCTCAGCCAGCCTCTTATCTCAAATCCAACTCGCTGATAATCTTCACCACTACATTCACTTCTGCTGAAACTAAGACTTTCAGAGTCGCTACCGTTGAAGACCAGTTTGACGACCCGTCACGCGATATCTGGTTTCAACTTGTGACCCAAGGTGCCCCTTTTCGGGTTAAAGGGCATGATCACGCGCGGGTTCAGGTGTCCGATGACTTGCCTCGTGTAAGCGTTGTGGCTAAAGGTGATATTTCCGAAGCGGAAAATGCCGTGTTTGATTTCAGTGTTTTTCCTGTACCGAGTTCGCCGCTCACTTTGCCGGTTGAAGTCACCGCATCCGGTTTCTTTGGTATTGAAAGCGCTACTCGGACAATCACTTTTAATTCCAGTGGGAAAGCTCAACTCTCTCTGGGAACCAAATATCATACTTTCGGTCAACCTTCGGGGGCTGTTGCCGTGACGATCGCACCCCCTGATAGCACGAAGTGGTATCTCTCACCTACCCGAAATTCGGCAACAGTCGCAATAACCGATATAGACGGAGATGGATCTCCGCACGTCGTTGCGGCTAGTTTGATCGCAAAAGTGCGAACTCATGCCGCGAACGAACTAGCGCAGGGTCGCCAGACGCGAGCCAATCTCTATAAACGTGCTCTGCTAGCTTTCGGTGAGACTCCTAGTGGTGTTACTGGCAGCAGAATGACCGCTGCTGAAGCAAGGACTTATACTGGTGCAGGTCTGCCTGACTGGGCGAAAATAATAGCTGAACTGGCCCTCATTCAGGCTTCTAGACCCAAAACACCTGTAGTAGCCGCTGTCGCGGGCAATGACATTGTTGAAGGCGATGACGCGACCTTTACCCTGCGTTCGCTTCCTGTATGGCATGACGACATTGATGTGACGGTTATGATCATCCCTACAGGGAGTTTCGACGTAGTGCTCAGTTTACGGACACTAACAATTCCGGCCGGAGAAACCGCAACTTTGACGCTGTCCACCAAAGATGACGATGTAGGTGAACTTGACGGATCAATCACTGTGTCAGTGCTTAATGGCACCGGCTATAACCGATACATGTTCGGCACTGCTTCGCTAGCCGTGGCTGATAACGACGGTCCGCCACTACCGAAAGTGAGTGTTTCTGCTGGTAGCGCTGTCACCGAAGGTACAGCCGCTTCGTTCACGTTGACTGCTAGTCCAGCGCCTGCCGCGAATCTTGACGTGGCAGTGAATGTCACCGCTTCTGGTAGCTACGGTGTCACGACCGGCGCACAAACAGTAACGATCCCTACATCAGGTACTGCCACTCTAACTCTTAGCACCAGCAGTGATAATCTTCCCGAACCCGATGGGTCTGTGTCTGTAGCGTTGGTGGATGGCGCTGCTTATAATCTGAACTCTTCAGCGTCAAAAGCAACTGTCGCTATATCCGATAACGACACCCCAACAGTCAGTATCACCGCTGGTAGCGCTGTCACCGAAGGCAGTAGCGCGTTGTTCACGTTGACTGCTAGCCCAGCACCTGCAGCGAATCTTGACGTGACCGTGAACGTCACTGCTTCAGGTGACTATGGTGTCACGACCGGCAGCCAGACTGTAATTATCGGAACATCTGGCACTGCTACGCTTAACATCGCTACTAGTGATGATAGCACTGATGAGGTTGATGGGTCTGTAACAGTGACGATTAACACTGGTAACGGCTACGATGTGGACTCTTCAGCGTCGTCAGCAACGGTGGCAGTAGCTGATGACGATGTTTCAGTGTCTGGGGTGCCTGCGAAGTTGATTGCTGATGTGCGTGGCTACGCAGCCGAAACTGATAATGGTGTTGCTCATGTGAATCGTTGGAAGCGTGTGCTGTTGGCGTTTGGTGAAAGTGTGCCAGGCTTTACCGGCACACCGATGACTGTTACCGAAGCTCAGGGTTTTGCTAACCAGTTTTGGAATGTTCGTTGGGATCCAGTAGTTGCCGCGTTGCAAACTCTTGCTGCAAATACACAAACCCCAGCTACCCCCGAAGTGAGTATCACTGCTGGTAGTGATATCACTGAGGGCAATAGCGCGTCGTTTACGTTGACTGCAAACCCGGCACCTTCAGCAAACCTTGATGTGAGCGTTACTGTGTCTGCTTCTGGTAGTTATGGTGTCACCACTGGTAACCAAACTGTAACTATCGGAACGTCTGGCACTACCACTCTTACAATCAACACTACAGACGACACAGTTGATGAAGTCAACGGTTCGGTAACAGCCACGCTCGTAGATGGTGCCGCTTATGACCTGGACTCCACAGCATCAGCAGCGACCGTGAATATCGCTGATGATGACATACCCGAGGTCAGTATCACTGCAGGTAGTAATGTTACTGAAGGCACAGCCGCATCCTTTACGTTGACTGCTGATCCAGTGCCACACATCAGCATTACCGTGAACGTGGCCGTGACTGCCAACGGTAATTATGGGGTCACCACTGGCAACCAAACAGTCACCATTCCAACATCCGGTACTGCCATACTCACTGTTGCTACTAGCGGCGACACAGTTGATGAAGCGGATGGCTCAGTAACCGTCACAGTCAACACTGGCAGCAGTTACAGCATTGACTCGTCAGCTTCGGCAGCAACTGTCAACATCACAGACGATGATGATGCTTCTGTTTATGTGGTGCCTGCGAAGCTGATTGCTGATGTGCGTGGTTACGCGACAGAAACCAGCAACGGTGTTGCTCATGTGACTCGTTGGAAACGCGTGTTGGTGGCGTTTGGTGAGAGTGTGCCAGGCTTCACCGGCACGCCGATGACTGTTGTCGAGGCGCAAGAAAACGCTATCCAGTTCTGGAACATTCGCTGGGATCCGGTTGTTGCCGCATTACAAGCCCTCGCAGCTGCAAATTCGCAAACCCCAGCTACACCAACAGTCAGCATCACCGCTGGCAGTGCTATCACCGAAGGCAGCAGCGCGTTGTTCACGTTGACCGCTAACCCGGCACCAGCGTCATCGCTTGATGTGACCGTGAACGTCGCTGCTTCTGGTAGCTATGGTGTTACCACAGGGTCACAAACTGTCACTATTTCAGCGTCTGGCACTGCGACGCTCACGATTGCTACCACTGGTGATAGCACGGATGAGGCTGATGGTTCGGTTACAGCGATTTTGGTGGATGGCGCTGCTTATAATCTCGACTCGTCAGCTTCGGCTGCAACAGTCAACATCGCAGATGATGACATTCCTGAAGTCAGTATTACTGCCGGGAGTGCTGTGACTGAGGGCACAAGCGCTTCTTTCACACTCACAGCAGATCCAACCCCACACGCCAGCATCATCGTCAACATCACAGTGTCTGCTTCGGGTAACTATGGTGTCACTGCTGGCAGTCGCACTGTCACCATCGGAACCTCCGGGACCGCCACGCTTACTGTTGCTACCACTGGTGATAGCACGGATGAGGCTGATGGTTCGGTAACTGTCACAATCAACACTGGCAGCAACTACAGCATTGACTCGTCAGCTTCGGCTGCGACTGTCAATATTAGCGATGATGATGACCCGCTCGTATTACCACCACCGCTGGCAGTTCCTGTGGTTGGTATCACCGCTGGCAGTGACATTACTGAGGGCGGCACAGCATTATTCACGTTTACTGCTAATCCCGCGCCTGCGTCATCGTTTGGTGTGACTGTGAGGGTTACTGCTTCTGGTAGTTACGGTATCACTACTGGCACTCGAACAGTAACGATTCCCACCACTGGTACCGCCACGCTCAATATCAGCACTACTGATGACAGCACAGATGAAGCCAACGGCTCTGTTACCGTGACTTTGGTAGATGGTGCTGCTTATGATCTGGACTCGTCTGCATCCACAGCAGCTGTCAATATTGCTGATGATGATGTGCCTGAAGTCAGTATTGCTGCAGGCAGTGATGTCACCGAAGGTAGTGCAGCCTCTTTCACGCTCACCGCTGACCCAGCACCGCACTCCAGCATTACCGTTAACGTGACTGTGTCTGCCACAGGCAGCTACGGTGTTAATACCGGCACCCAAACGGTCACTATTCCAATATCTGGTACCGCTACGCTCAATATCAGTACTACTGGTGACACGACTGATGAAGCCAACGGTTCGGTGACTGTCACAGTCAACACTGGCAACAACTACGATCTGGATTCTTCAGCATCAGCTGCAACGGTCACTATTACAGACGATGATGATGCGCCTCCGCCGCCGCCTGTGGATGTGGTTACGATTTCTGTGCAGGACAGTATCTATGTTGAGGGTCGGAGTCCGTTTTATCTTGTTCGTTTCAAGCTCAACAAGCCTGCTAGTGAGCGGGTGACGGTTAAGTACACTCCTGGGATACTTGGTACCGGTGCTGGGTATGCGACAGCAGGCGAGGATTTCGTGGTGCGGACTTCGTCTATTAGTTTCAGACCGGGTGTGACTTCCAATATTGGTTTGATTTACGCGTTGAATGATCGCGTCAAAGAGCCTGATGAAACGTTCACGATCGTGTTATCAGAACCCCAAGGCGCACAAATCGCTGATAGTCAACCCGTCTTGACCATCAAAGACAACGACTAAATCTCATCTGCGTCTGCGAAAATCATGCGCATGAACGATAGGGGCACCAGGGACAGCAAGGGCGCTAAGGTCAGACCGTGAGCCAGTTCAGAGTTATTTTTGTTGCTAGTGACTATGACTCCACCGTGGAGTTCTTCGCCGATGTGGTAGGCCTCAAGGTGCATCTGTCGTTCGCTGAAAGCTTCAGAGGAACGATCTTCGCAGCGGCTGCTGGCTTCATTGAGATAATCGAGGACAGCGCTGGCAGTCGCAACGCTGGCTTTGGCACCCCTGGCGTATCAGGTGTAACAGTGTCATGGCAGGTCAACAACATTGATGCCGAACATTCTCGCCTAGTATCAGCAGGTGCCCAAATCGTGCATCCTCCAGAACTTCAACCGTGGGGACATAAAAGCCTCGAAGTGACCGGCCCCGACGGACTGCGGATCATCCTGTTCGAAATTATGTCCCATCTCTGAGGCGCGAATAAGGCACGGGGAGGCTTCTATAACGGTTTCGGCTTGATAGATGCTGCGGGTATGCCGATTAGCAGCAATGGACATGGATTACCGACCCCGCGCCGTAGCCACTGTTCCAATTTGACCCAATGTGTCGTGGCCTGACCAAACTTGTTGCCCACGAACACTTTGGCACAATCTTCAGCGAACGGAGCTTCGACCTGTTTTGATCATGCATTTCTGCTGTTCTAGTCCAGTTCCGCCTTGTGGCGAGGGGCAGTGTCTACTGGTAGAGAGCTATTGACCGGCTAGTCGTCTTCCCATTTATCCAGAAAACTGACAGCGTTGCGCAGGAACTCTTTGCCGTTCCTGAAGCGTCCCAGCCCAGTGTTGCAGCTATCGCAAATATAGTCTCGAGCATCTCCGGTTAGATGCCCGTGATCTAAAACAATTTTGACAGTGACTTCGACTATCCCAACCTTTTCACAAATCGGGCATTTCCAGAAATCGCCAACAGATGGTTTCACAGGGATAGATCCGTCTTTACGCACCGCATGATTTTTGACACCATCAACACCTTGCCTGCATATTTTACAGGTTGGTCTATGTATGGCTGATCCGTCTTTGCGTGTTTGGTTTGCCGCGAATTCGCTGATCGGTTTGAGTGTTAGGCACTGGTTGCAGACTTTTTCGATTTCGTCTTTCGGAGTCTGCCCGTTGTCTTTGATGGCTTTGCGCTTAGCAGCGCTGATCTGAATCGGGTAGTCCTCAGGATTGAAACGCTTGACAGCATTTTTTGGGAGCAGTTGCTCCCGTCCTCCGAGTGGGAATTTGACCTTGATGCCGCGTTCAGTGCGTGCGAGGACAATAGCTAAGCGGCCATCTTGTTCCAGCACCACCCAATCCTGCGCTCCTGTCATGCCGACAGTTTCGCTGCGTGATCGGGATTCGGAATGCGTTGACGGGCGATGTTGATGTAGTCCTCAGATACGTCAATCCCGATCCAGTCTCGCTGATGGATCGCAGCCATCTTGCAGGTCGTACCGCTTCCGCACATCGGGTCAAGCACTAAATCACCCGGGTCAGACCAAGACAGAATATGATCCTCGGCTAGTTGTTCCGGAAAAACGGCTGGATGTTCAAAGGCGATCCTGTCGCGTGTGGTGCCACCTAAGCCGACAGCGTATCGCCAAATATTTGTTCGGACTTTCTGTTCGTTGAGTTTGACGGACCGTTTCCGGTTGACGGCATCCGGCCCCTTGTTATGGACCGACTTCTCCCAGCCGTTGCGTTTCGTGGGCTCCATAAGCGGATTAAAAGTCTTGGGCTTGCCGTTAGAAAACACAATCATAAGTTCGTAACAGTTCGTGTAGCCGTTCGACCGCATAAACGGCGTGTTCTTCTTCTGATAAATCATCACGTCATGGACAGTCCAGCCAACATCACGCCCGACGAAAGCATGCTTGAAGCTGCTGAGGCTGCGCCCCCCGCTGATCTTCTCGCCGACTACCCAGACACAAACACCGCCTGGTTTGGTGGCGTTGAGGATCGCCGACAGCATGGTTACAGGATCGAACTGGTATCCGTTATAGAGGCGCAGATCATCGTAGGGAGGGCTGGTCACCGTCAGATCAACGCGAGGCTCGCCCCAGGAGCCAAGAACCTCAACAGCATCACCCACAACAAAATCGCCGTTTCTGTAGGACGCTTTGCAGGTGGAGGCGCTCTTGCCGACAGCCTCTCGTTCTTTCCGCTCTGTTTGATTGTCGGGTGGGAACAACGTCTCAATCGGCAAGTCTGCGCTGGCCGCGCGGGACATCCATTCCGGAATAGGAATATCTAAACTCATGCCTTTTCTCCGATGAAATAGGTTGTGAATATTGTGGCATCACATTAGTGAGGAGGTGTGACATTTTTGGTGATCCCAAGCGATAGAAGTGTGGCTGGGATCGCGGGGAGGCTTGACTTGTGGCGTTTTTTGTGCATGCTTGCAGTCTTGCTGACGCAGCTGAGCTGGGCACGGATTTTTGTGCTGGGGGACATCTGATTTCTCACTTCCTGACCTGTAGGGGAGACAGTAGCGCACCCCTACGACAGGCCATCACGGCGACACCGCAAGCCAGCCGTTGAAGTCGCAAGAGGGCGAGTCCGCCTGTTCGCGCTAGCTTCCGTAGAGACTGAGCTGCTCAAGAGTCGCTCAGGAACCGCTTGCAAGGAGTTGATGATGACTGAGACAATGTTCGGAAGCGACCAGGTAGCAGTAGTGCAAGCTGCGCCGAGCCGTTTCGATGCTTACGACACCGAAGCGTTGTGGCGCAAAGATCTTGACCATTACATCCATCCCTTCACCGATTTCGCGCACTGGTCTGATGAGGGTGCCCTCGTGATGGCCGAATCTGAAGGCGCATACGTCTACGACAGCGACGGTCGCCGCTATCTCGACTCGCAGGGCGGCTTGTGGTGCGTCAACGCTGGCTACGGTCGCACCGAGATAGCTGATGCCATGGCCGAACAGGCACGCAAACTGGCCTACTACTCACCTTTCACCGATACCACTTCGGCACCTGGCGCAACATTGGCGCACAAACTGGCATCGCTGGCACCAGGGAACTTGAATCATGTGTTCTTCGGCCTGTCCGGCTCAGACGCGAATGATACTGCTGTTCGGATCATTCACTTTTATTTCAATCGGCTGGGACAGACACAAAAGAAGATCATAATCAGCCGTGTGAATGCTTATCATGGTTCGAGTTATCTAGCTATGTCGCTCACAGGCATTGAGCACGATCATCTCGGTTTCGATGTCATCGGCGAGCCGCTCATTAGCCGTGTTTCAGGCCCTGATCTTTATCGTGACAGCGGCGAAATGACACCAACTGAATACACCGACCATCTGGTGCAAGAGTTCCGCAGCAAAGTCGAAAGTCTCGGACCTCAAAACGTGGCTGCGTTTTTTGCTGAGCCGATCATGGGGGCAGGCGGAGTGTTGGAGCCTCCCACTGGATATCTGCCTGCCATGCGTGAAGCTTGCCGCGAATACGGGATTCTTTACGTATCTGATGAGGTAGTGACCGCGTTTGGCAGGCTCGGCCATTTCTTTGCGAGCAAAGAGGTGTTTGATATTCAACCTGATGTTATCAACTCGGCCAAAGGACTCACATCTGGTTATGCGCCACTGTCGGCGACGCTTTTGTCCGACGAGATTCATGAGGTGATCGCCGTTCCGCAAGCACCTGGAGCAGTGTTCTCACACGGCTACACCTATTCGGGACATCCCGTGTCGTGCGCGGCGGCGCTAGCCAATATTGAACTCATGGAGCGTGAAGATATTTGTGGTCATGTGCGTCGGGTTGGCCCCTATTTTGAGGAGCGTTTGCGGACTTTGGTGGATCTGCCGATTGTGGGTGATGTGCGTGGCAAGTGTTTCATGATGTGCATCGAAAATGTTGCTGACCGTGACACCAAAGAGATGTTTTCTGCTGATGTGGAGATCGGTCGCCGGATCTCTAAAGCTTGCGATGCCCGTGGACTGCTGGTGCGCCCGATTGGTCATCTTAATGTGTTGTCGCCGCCACTGATTCTGAGCATTGATCAGATCGACTGGCTGGTGGAAACTCTGCGTGCTGGCATCGAAGAGGTCATGTCCGAACTCAAACGAGAAGGACTCTGGCAACCCGCAAACTAGCACGGTTCCTACTGGTGACGACCGCGGAGCAACGCAAGCAGATCAGTATCTGTCTAGACTAACTGGCTAGCCAGACAAGCTTACTGCTAGTGGAGGAAACCATGCGAGATGTCTCGAATGAATGGCAATTGCAGGATGCCAAGAACCGCTTCAGCACAGTTGTGGACGCAGCAATTCGAGGCGTGCCGCAGCGTGTGACACGCCGCGGCCAACCTGTCGTTGTAGTGGTAGCAGTTGACGAGTTCGAGCGACTGAGTCAGACCGAGATGGCCGCAGTGCCGACACTAGGTTGTCTACTTGCTGCGATTCCTGCCGATGACAACCAATTCGAGCGTTTCGAGATGCCTCTAAGAGATCTCGCTCTGTGAGCTTCTTGATTGATACTGACGTTCTCTCGGCGCTGCGCCGTCGCAGCCGGAACCCCTTAGTCGTTGAATGGCTTGAGAGCCAAAGAACTGTTGACCTCTACCTTAGTGTTGTAACCATCGGAGAGATCGAAAGTGGAATTAATCGCCAGCGTGATCACGATCCAGAGTTTGCCCGTGAACTCGCTATCTGGTTGGACAAGGTGCTTGCTTGGTACGGAGAGCGTGTTCTCTGCGTTGATGTTGCTACGGCACGACGCTGGGGACGGCTCTCGCAGCGACTCGGCCATTCCAATGCCGATCTCTTGATTGCTGCCACTGCACTTGAGCATGGACTCACTGTCGCAACTCGCAACATCCGCCATTTCGAGCCGACCGGCGTGGAGACTATTAATCCTTTCGCTGCAACATAGTGTTTGCGTCGTCGCAGCCGGATCTTGGATTGCTTGGCTGCTTTTTGGTATGAGAATCTGATGGTGGTTTAGGTTGGGTTGATGGCTATTACTTCTCCGCAGAGGTAAGCCCAGAATCCATCATTACTGTCGGCCCAGCGCCGGAAGGCAGCAGAAATCTCTTGTAGTTCTTCGTGGTCGGCGAAACCGTTGGCGGTGACGTGCTTGGCGAAGTCGCTCTCTAAGGCTCGCACCGCCCACATTTGCCCCCAGGCTTGCCTGGCTTCGGGTGTGGCATGAGTCACGACGCTGGCCGTGACCGTCGGCTCAGCAAAACCGGCTTTAAGCACCCACCCCAGCAGGAAACGTCCGGCATCGGCTTCGCCTCCGTTGGCAGCTGACACTTGGTGATATAACTCGCGCCAGCGTTCAATAGCAGGGTCGCGGGGTGCGTGGATCATGGTGTCGTAGTCGGAGTCGCGCAAAGCCACTAGTCCGCCGGGCCGTAGCACTCGCCGGGCTTCACGCAGCGCCGTTACTGGATCAGCGAGATGCTGCATTACCTGATGTGCATAAACCACATCGAAACTGTCGTCGTCGAAAGGCAGTTCATAGGCCGAAGCGATCTCGAAACTCACGTTGAGAGTTCCAGCCTCGCCGGCACCCCCGCTTGCAGCCTCGCCAGCACCACCGCTTTTAGCCTCGCCAGCAGCCTTGCTTGCTGTTTCGGCTGCGGCTTGACGTGCTTGCTGCACCATCTCAGCGGACTTGTCCACCCCGACCACCCGGCGAACGTGACGTGCCAACCCCAAAGTGATCGTGGCTGGCCCGCATCCTAGGTCAAGCAGTTCGTGGTGAGATGCCAGCCGAGGCAACACAAACGCTGCACAGGTTTCAGCGCTGCGTTGCGCATACGAGTCAACGATCACAGCGTGATAACCGTGCGCGTAACGTTCTGAACGTTCTTGAGTGTTCATTTGATGACTTGCGGGTTCAGGTTGCTGGCACATGGGCTGGGTTATTGAAGCTTTGGCATGGTTTCGTCGTAGAGCCATGATTCGACCAGTTCCACTGCTTCGCTTCCGGCGAACTCGTCAACGATCCCCAAGAATTCATCGGTGTTAGTGGTGCTTCCTGCTGAACGGTTGTAATGGGTTCGCATTATTCGCCAAAATACATCATCCCCGACATAGCGCTGTAATGCATAAAGAGTTCCAGCACCTCGAAAATACACGGAGGCATCAAAAAGTTCCTTCACTTCAATGTCTTTGGGTGGCGGCTCGTCGGTCAGCCAAGCTAGATACGAGTTGATGTGCTGATCAAAATCCAACTCGAAATGCTGTGCTTCAAACCGCAGATGCAGGTATGTAGCGAAGCCTTCGTTGAGCCAAATATCGCTCCAATCTTCGGGCGATACCGAGTTGCCCCACCACTGATGAGCAGCTTCGTGTGCGATGATGCCAGGCCCGAGTGTGTCAGTGCCGTGGATCGACAGCGTCTGATTTTCCAGCGCCAACCCCAACGAAAACGGTGTCACGAAAGTTCCGTAGGCATCAAAGGGATACGGCCCCAGATGCTCTTCCAAGAAGTTGAGCACCTTCGGAGTCACTGACAGTGCTTGCAGAACACCGGGCGAAGCGCCGCGCGGCACATAGTCACGGATCACCGGCCCGCCCGGGCGCAGTGCGCCTTGGTCAACACGCTCAAAGTCACCGATATAAACCGCGGCTAGGTAGCTGGCCATCGGATCGTCCATCCGCCAAGTGAAAGTGGTTTCGCTGCTGCCAGCTCTGCCTTCGCCATCGCTGCTGTCACTACCTATACCGCTGTCACTGGTGGATACATCAACGAGCAGTCCGTTGGAAGCCGCAACGAACGGTTCGGGCACGGTAATCATGATCTCGTAGGTGGCTTTGTCGAGGGGATGATTGTTGGACGGAAACCAGGTCATTGACCCCGACGGCTGGCTCAATGTGTAAATCACATCGCCGCGACGTAACCAACCCAACTCAGAGAACGGCACTCCTGGATCTGTTATCGGCTCTGGGTTGCCCGAATAACGGACTTCTGCATCGAACCGCGAACCCTGCTCAATCGGTTCGTCCAACAGGATCGTCATTTCGCTTCCCGAACGGCGGAACTCGGTTTCGCTGCCGTTGACGGTGACCGATTCAACCGCAAGCCCCGAGAAATCAAGGTTGAACTGCTGGAGATTCTCGTCGGCCATAACGCTGAGAAGTGTGGTGGCGACTATTGAGTTGGCCGCAGGATCCACATCAAGGTTGATGTCGTAGTGCAACACGTCGTATCCAGGATTACCGAGCGACGGATAGAAACTGTCACCCAAACCAACCGGCACGAATGCTGAGCCAGCGTTGCGTTCATCGGCTTGCGAAGCGGTTGTCTGTGGAGTTTCTACATCCGCATCACCCGCTGTTGATGCGCTCGTTTCGGTGTCGCCTGTCGGGACTGCCGATAACCCAATGCCTGCCTCGACACCGCCATCGCTATCAACACTGCCTCCGACACTGCTACTGCTACCGCTAGCGCCACTGTTACTCTCGCCGCCGTCGCTATCAACACTGCCTCCGGTACTTCTGTCATCGTCGTCACTGTCGTTGCTACCGGCACTGCTGTTACTGCTGCCATCACCGGCATTACCTACTGTAGATGTAGGTGCAGATATAGATGATGCGGTGTCATTGTGAACATCAGCATCATCGCGACTCGTTTCACCGCAGGACACAGCTAGCAACACAAAGGCTGCAAGCACCGTCCAGAAAACACGCAAAACACACAGTGGTTTCATCTTGAAGTCTTTGGAATCTTTGGCATTCGCTTTAGCACATAACTCAGCGCATCACCTTTTGGGCATGGGCGTATACACCTTGGTCATGGCTGATCTCGATCATGTTGCCGTCGGGGTCGCTGATCATGCAGATGTAGCCGATTGGCGCCTCCATGTCGACAGGCGGTGTCACCAGACAGCCTTCACTGGCTGCTTGCTGTGCCGCTTCTTCTAGCTCGGCTCGGGTAGTTACCTCTATCCCGAGATGCGCGAAAGGTGCCAGAGTGGCTATCGGAGCATTCTTGAACGGATCAGACTCAGGCAAAAACTGAGCCAGCACCAAAATGAAAGGCTTATCCGGCGAGTCATCGTGGCCGAGCCATGCCGCGAAACCGTCAATGTCGCAACGCTTGTCGAGCAGTTTTAGCGGCGTGTGCCGTTCGTACCAGTCGATGCTGGCATCAATGTCGGCAACTCGCAGCGCCACATGCGTCCAGCGGGCATGAGGAGGCCCCACGTCGTAGTTGCCGCCGCCGGTATTGCTGCCGCCACCGTCACTGTCGTCACCGGTATTGCTGCCGCCACCATCACCACCGTCACCGGCATCAGCGGTATTGCTGCCGCCACCATCACCACCGTCACCACCACCGCCGCCACCAGCAGCATCGCTGTCACCAGCAGCACCAGTGTCATTGCTGTCAGAGTTGTCGTTGTTGCTTATCGTCACTCAACCTCCTTTCTTCTTGATTTGGAGACCCACGAACTGCTGCCGGTCACGAACTGCTGCCAATGTTGCCTGCCGTCAGAGCTGCCGGTGTCGTTGTTGTCCATCGGCTAGTCAAGTTAGCAGCACCCTGTGACACGCTCATTCGCGGTGCTGAGTATCAGCATCCAACGGCTAGTTCAGCAGGCGTTGCGCGATAGCTCGAGCTTCGTCAATGCTGCCAACAAAATGATCGTCGGGCACGTTCTTTAGCGAGCCGAGCAGCCGCAGCGTCTCTTTGGTTTGGCCTGTCAAACCCATCACGATCACTTGCGTGCTTTCGTCAAGTGCAGCGTCAATCAACTGCCCGATCACTAATGCCGCGCTGTCGTCAATGTAGACCGTTTCGGAGAAGTCGAAGATCACCACTTCATGTCCGGCGACATCGGCACTCATTGTCCCGAACAGTTTGATCGACGATGCCACCGTAAAACTGCCTCGCAGCGACAGCAGCCCAGAGCGTGCCCTGAACAGGTCGTCGTCATCTGATTCCAAGTCAAAAGAATCCAGATCGAAAGAATCCAGGTCAAGAGATTCCAGGCTGAGATCATCGTCATTGTCAGTCACGTCATCGTCAGTCAGACCAGCTAGATCAGTCAGGTCAGAAGCTTCAGGGCTGGCCGAAGCTTCAGGGCTAGCCGAGGCTTCAGGGCTCGACAAGAAGGTCATGTCAAGCAACGGAGTTGACACCACTGTTTGCAGTTCGAGGCGTTCGATCTGGCGTGCGCTTGTCATGGCCGCAGCGATCAACCCCACTGCCACAGCCACTACTAGATCCGAAACCACCGCTAGACCCAGCGTCAAGATCAGCACCACCAGATTGTCACGCTGGATACGGTGGATTCGTCTCAGGTAACGCCAGTCGATGATGTCGAAACCGATCTTTATCAAGATCCCGGCCAGCACCGCGTGAGGAATCGAGTCGATGTAGCGGCCTAATCCCAGCACCAACGCCGCCAAAATCCCAGCGCAGATCACCCCAGACAACCTTGAGCGTCCACCAGCGCGAACATTGGCGACGGTGCATGAGGTGGCACCAGCCCCAGGCACGCCACCAATCAGCGACACCATCACATTGGCTGCTCCCACGCCGATCAGTTCACGGTTGGGGTCATGGGATTGGCGGGTCATCGAGTCAGCCACCATTGCGGTGAGCAGACTGTTGATCGATCCGAGCAGAGCAATCGTCAACGCTGCTGGCAGCGCCGCCCCGAGATCACCTAGCGGGATCTCCGGCAAGATCAAATCGGGCAGCCCGGTGGGCACTTCGCCGATCACTGGAGCGTCGGTTAGCCACAACACTCCGACTGTGGTTCCGATCAGCAGAGCCGCCACCGATGGAGGCAGCAATCGTTTGAGCCGTTCAGGCCAATAGATGCAGATGGCCAGAGTTATGACACCTAATATCAGAGCGCTGGGGTCGGTGTTGATGATGGCATCGGGCCAGGCGCGCAGCGATCGTAGTGCCCCGCCCAGAGCGACTTCGGTGCCTAGAAGCGGCAGCACTTGCACCAGAATGATGATTATTCCGACTGCTGAAGTGAACCCCGAAACAACTGAGTAAGGAGTGTAGGCCACGAAGCTTCCCAGTCGCAATGCACCCATCAGCACCTGAATCAGTCCAGCCAGTGCCACAATGGCGAGCGCTTTGGACAGGTCTTCGCCTGCGTAGTCGATGAACACCACCGACATGGCCACCGACAGTGGGGCTGTGGGTCCCGAGATCTGAGTTCGAGCACCGCCGAATAATGCTCCGAGCATGCCTACGGCCACAGCGCTGTAGAGCCCGGCGATTGCTCCTAGTCCTGAAGCAACACCGAAAGCCAGCGAAAGCGGCAACGCCACCACTGCTGCAGTAAGGCCACCAAAGACATCACCGCGCAACGTGAGGAGCTTGTCGCTGACTTGCAATCTCATTAGCTGTTTAACCTACACAAGCGCGACAACGCCGTCCCACTAAGCCGGGACGGCGTTGTTCAAATCTGGCTGGAACCCCGTAAGTCGGGAGATTCCAGTTGTCTGTTAGTGGAAGATCAGCTAGCTGAAAGCAGCTAGTGGTGATCCCATGCAGTCTCGGCGAGATCAACCCCTAGGGGTACCAGTGTACTTGTCCTTGCGCGAGTTGTAGCCTCTTTCAGCGGCTTGCCTTCGTGAGTCTCGATAGCTGTTACCACCTTGCACTTCGTCAAGTTCGGCTTCGGTCAGTTCCCGCTGGCTCGCTTCGACTGCGGTTTTGCTTTCCTGGTTGCTACTCATGACTTTGTACCTTTCTGGTAGTTGTGGTTGGTCTGGCTAATAACCTGACCAGCAGCGAGTGCTTTAGGCAAACGGCTGCGTAAGCAACCCTAGCATCACGCCCTGACAATTGCCAATTTCACGCGAACCGGCATCTAGTCCTCGTCATGCCGCCCCGCCCCAACCGTTTCACGCGCCCCGGTCGATTAGAGGTGATCCACCACTGCATCCAATAACCTCAACACCAATAGCCTCAGCCTCAACATGGACCCGAACCGTCCGCAAGCATCGCAACTACCAATACTCAACCGCCAACTCGCCCAACCCAGCCTCTGCCCTCGTAGCTCAGTGGATAGAGCATCGGTCTCCTAAACCGTGAGCGCAGGTTCGATTCCTGCCGGGGGCACGTAACTGCACCACATTTCTGGCTGGCCTAGCAAACCTCTCGGTTCGCTCAACCGCGCCCACCCCATGATCCCCCCGCCGCGAGGACAGTTCTCTTTTTGCGTAGCGACTTGTGTGGCAGTATTGAGAGTAACTAACCGTAGGACATCGCATCAAGTGACGGTTGCTTAAGTATCGGATTCTCGCGTTTGGGTTGATTTCGGTTTGAGTATTTGGTCTTGGTTTACGTCTGATGATTGCCAGTTTTCAAGGACGTGGTGAATGACGCTGGTGATAGTTTCGAGAATGACATTGAAGTCTTGGCGCGGTTCTTGGATCATGCCTGTTCTGGTGATCTCAGCCCATCGTTCGGCCAGTTCGGTTCCGTGCTGGTATGCGTTTTCGAGGAGGACATCAAACCAGTCGCGACCTGTTTTGGCGGGGCTTGCTGCTTGAATGCGTGCAGCGAACTCGTCTAACGCCGCGCAAGTGTCGATCTGAGAGTCTTGGAGCAGGCGGTTCAGGTCGTAGTAGTCTCGAGGGGCTAGGCGGTTTGGGTCTGCGATGCAGTCGAGTTTTGCTGCCAGCATCGAAACTGGCGAGTATCCCAAGATAGGGTTTTCAATGTTGATTTGGGGATATCGGTCCAAAATGACCCATGGAATGACGGTAGGTCGTGCCCCTTGATGTTGGCGGGGTTTGACATCGGTATAGATGACACCGGTGGTTCCAGACAGTTCCCAGTAGATATTGAATTTGTTGGAACCCCACTTTGTTTCGAACTTTGTGTCGTAGGCTCTTGAGGCTGCTCTCAGGACTTGGTCAAAGAAGTCGTGTATGGCTTGTTTGCTGTCATCGGCGTGGACCCAGTCGAAGTCCAAGTCTTCCGAGTATCGCCAGTCGTATCTGTAGCAGACACGAAGCAGAGTGCCTCCCTTGAAGACTGCTCGGGGGACGTTTTTCTGTCGGCCAGCGACTGCGGAAACGATCTGGTGCTGCACCAGATCGGCTGGCTCCCATCTGCTAGGACGGCTTGTCAAGGGGCTCATGTCGCCACCGCGGCGGCGACTACGTCTGGGGCATCCGCCCAGTTCACCTTTCGGGAACTGTCTTTGTGGGTGACCCGGGGCGGTTCGCCAGTGCGGTGTAACGGAGCGAGATGGATCCAATCGTCCCCGCGAAACGCCACAGGACCCAGATCGGCCCACTGGGGGTCGACATCAAATTCTAGGGTTTGCCCCTCAAAGCAATCGGCTAGCCCCTGCGCCAAAGACGAAACTCGCCGCAGACCTGCGCGCCAGCCCAAAGCGCTTGCAACGTTGGCGACATCGTCGGGCGCGCACACCTCGAAGCGGTATGCCAGCATTCGGCCTACATACTCTTCCCAGCGGTGCGATCGATATGGATGGTGGGCGCACTCCAACAACGCTCGAGCGGGCATTGACACCCAGGTATTTTTTGTCAACTGCTCTGCGCCCACCAACAACGTGTCGGGGTTCTCTCGCCACGACGCAAACCCGAACGGTTTAGTGTCGAACGCAACCTCGCTAGTCACGCTGACCTCTGGCTGACAGATCAGTGCTGCCCCTGACATCCCTAAAGCGGTCAAACCGCAGATGCGACGAACCTCGCTGCCGTAGGCTGCCTCTAACTCTGCTTCCCATTCTGGAGTCCAATGGTGCGAGATAGGGCCCGCAGCGATCAACTGCTCGTTCGCAGACGGCCACTTGACACAGAAGTTGCGCCATGTTCCTCGACGGATTTTCTCCACTTTGCCTACAGTCGATAACTCCCTCAGAGCACGCGACGCAGACGACGAACGCACCCTGGCCGCCCGTTCGAACTCCTGTGTCAAAAACACCGGTCCTAACTCACTCAGAACCCTGACAGAGTTCATATGATAAATATATCAGAGTTGATCCGAGAAATATACCTTGTTTTGACTCGAAAACCTGCTCCAACGATGCCAGCGCAGCCAATAGCCTCAAGACCGGCCCTAACCGTCCGCAGGCATCGCAACTACCAATACTCAACCGCCAACTCGCCCAACCCAGCCTCTGCCCTCGTAGCTCAGTGGATAGAGCATCGGTCTCCTAAACCGTGAGCGCAGGTTCGATTCCTGCCGGGGGCACGTAACTACACCACATTTCTGGCTGGCACTAGCAGAGGTTGTGCAGATGCTGTGTCGAGGTGGATGGCCTGGTCAACTAGGGCTGCCGCTACCAGAGATTCAACGCAACCTGCGCGGCTATCTGTCCGAAGCAGCCCGAGCCGATGTCCAGCTAGTCGGTGATGAAGCTGGTCGAAGTCCCGCCGGTGTAGAGCGGTTGCTTCGATCGCTGGCGCGAAACGTAGCGACCGAAGCCAGCATGAGCACGCTGGGCGCGGATACTGAGTCGGATCCGCTGCACCGCCACACGGTTCGCTCCTACCTCAACGCGTTACGGCGAATTTTTGTGGTTGAAGAGCAGCCCGCGTGGTCAGTTCGTCTGCGCTCTAGGGCACCGTTGCGCAAGTCGCCAAAGTGGCATCTAGCTGATCCATCGTTGGCGGCGGCTGCGCTTGGTGCCAATGTCGAGCGCTTGATGGGCGATATGTCCACCGTTGGCCTGCTGTTTGAGTCACTCGTTGTGAGAGATTTGCGTGTCCTTGCGCAACCTCACGACGGGCGTGTTTTCCACTTGCGCGATGCGGCGGGCACTAAAGCTGATGCCATCGTTGAGCTGCCCGACGGGAGGTGGCTTGCAGTAGAGATCAAACTGGGTGGCGACGATGCCATTGAGACCGCGGCCCGGTCGCTGCAACGCCTGCGCAGCAAAGTTGCCGCTAACCGTGCCGAGCAACTTGTTGCCATGGTGATCATTACCGCTTTGGGTTTCGCTTACCCCCGCCCCGACGGAATCCAAGTAACTCCCATAACTGCCCTAGGCCCCTGACCTCTATCCAACTCAACTGGGATAATAAACCCCGCCCAGTCCACCTTGTGGGAACTGTCTTTGTGGGTGACCCGGGGCGGGTCGCCAGTGCGGTGTAACGGAGCGAGATGGATACAAATGGGCGAGCCTTAGACCATCGGTGATCGTCAGGTTGAGCGTCGTAGAAAGCTCCTGCGCGAAAGTTCGAGCTAACTTCTCTAAGTCAGGTTTGCGTTGTTTCGACAAGGGATGACACCGCAAACCACACGCTGCGTGAGATCTCGTCGGTAAACCGTCCAACTCTGGCTTGTTCTTGCAGTTCTTCCCAGCTGCAGCCCGCCAGAGTCAGAGCGTTGTCCATAGCCTCCTGGACACCAGCCTCGTCTAGCATCTCAACCTCGATGTCGTTGTAATCGTCCTCCATCTCTCCTTCTCTCCTTCTCTTGATTTGCTAGTGGTTTCGGCAGTCCGATCCACGGAACTTGCGTCTGTAATCATTCTACGACTGTGCGACATCTGACCTTTTCCCAGCCGCCTCCGAAGACAGGCAAAGCACTATGACAGCATTGACTGCACTCTGCAATCACAGCTCATAACACGATTATCGGGCTCTGCTGATGGCATTGCCTGGGACTGTCGGGTTTTGGTAGTGATGGTGGATCTGGTGCTGGAGGCCAGTCGTTGTTGTGAACTGGTCCGTGGTGGGGTTGGGTGCTTGGATTGTTGGGTGGGTGCAGGGTGTGGCTGTCGTCTGGATGCTTATGGATTTGCCAGTTGTGATGATGAATGTTGTGGTGACAGTTCCAGCACACCATGATCAAATTGTCGAGACGGGTGGCACCACCTTGTGAATATGGGGTGATGTGATGAGCTTGACAAATACTCGGCGGCGCACCGCAATGAAAACAGCCATCGTAAGTGGCGAGCAGAGCTTGCCATTGTGTGCTGCTAACGCTGCGGCGTGAGCGAGTGCGCCACAAAGCGTCACCGTGACGATCAAAGATCAGTCCGCTCCAGCGTGCATTGCAGGACAGTTCCTCAATCACCGCTGGCGGTAGTTGTGATCCGTCTGAGAGTTCATAGATCAACTCACGAGTTGCATCATCTACACGAGCTAGCACAGTGATATCAGCTAACCAGCCACCACTGGTCTCAGCCGATGTTGCGGGTGATTCGTTGTCGACATTATTACCGCAATCGCAGTTGTTATCAGCGTTACTGGCGTTATCAGTGTTGCTGTCGCTGTGGGCAGCGTTGTTGGCGTTATCAGTGTTGCTGTCGTTGCGGGCAGCGTTGCTGGCGTTATCAGTGTTGCTGGAGTTATCAGCATTGCTGTCGCTGTGGGCAGTGCGGCTGGCGGCTATGTCGGCATCGTTTCGTTGGCCGTGTTGTGTGGCCAAGTCGCTAATGATGCGGCGCTTGTGGCCAGTGGTGTTTGGGATGGTGATGAGCTCTAGAGCATCGGCTAGGCATTGCGGGAATTTGCGTCGCTGAGACTCCGGTAGTTGCTTATCGGCATCGAAGAATTGAGCGGCTGTTTGTCTTAGCCGGTTTTGGATGCGGGTGCCGGTGATCCTGTCGAACTCGCCATGCATAGCAATCATGCCATCTTCGCTGTTATAGAACTTCAAATATCGTCTAGCACGCTGCCGGGCATGCTCTGAGACACCGTTGTCGCCTTGCTGAGCAGTAACCCAGCGCCGTGCGGCTACCCCGAATTGTTCAGCCCGCAAAGAGCCTGCTTGTTTGACTAACACGGCATCACCCGCAACCGCATCAGCGCCGGTTTTGGTGATTACGTCAGCCAATCGGCGAGCGTTGGCTTGTGAGACTTCACCGGCTTGCACCGCGTCTCGTAGTTGCGGAACCTCACGCAACGCTTGCGCGGTTTTGACTTGGCTGTGAGCTTCTCGATGCGACAGCCCGGCCGACTTTGCGAGCACTTCTGCGCCGCCGTCGCCGTGATGTTCATGAGCAGCGATCAACTCAGCGGCAGCGGTTTGAAATGCTGCACCGGCTGCCAGAAACACTCGTGTTTGTTCTAATGCGGTGCGCAATTCGGTGGTTGCTACAGCGCCAGCACGAACGGCGGTAAGCATCCTGTTGGTGGCTGCGACTGCTTGTTGAGCGTCCTCTAAGATCATGAACAGCAGTATAGGCAGTGGGTGTGACAAAGCCACCTCAATACGCAAGTTTTTCTTTTAAACACCTAAAAATATTGGAAAATCATTGCACGCACTCATAAGCATCATAAGCCCAAAATGGCTAGCCATGAAATCGGGGGGGGCATCGCCTAGCTGGTTGCCGAGATGCCGCGCAGGGGCGGGGAGTTGTTGGGGCAGCGGGGGGTTGGTGTTGGTTGAGGGTTGCCGAGATGGCGGGGGTAGGGGGTTGTTGGCTCGGGCAGGGGTGCCGGGCTGCGGGGCTTGCCGAGACGTGCGGGCGGTGAGTGCTGGCGGTTTGCGGGGGCGATGGCGGCGGGTTTCTGGGGCTGGGGCAGGGTGTGCCAGTGGCTGGGTCTGAGGATGAGCTAAAGTATTTGATTGTTAGGGCAGAGTTGATTAGGGTGTTGGATCGGTGTTAAACGTTGGACATCTCTAAACGATCTTGATAGAAATTTCTGGCAGATGGCTGTGGGTTCATTGAGTTTTGACAAGGTGTGGCTGGCTGCTTGATTGCTGCCGATGGGGCATGTATGATGTGTTGATTAGCATGTCTGAGATTGCCCCCCCCCCCCCTCCATTGCTCTCTACTGGGTGTTTGGACTAGCGGGTTTAGCGCGGGCATGAGGTTGGAAACAACGAGCATGAGCAGACCACTGGCATGAGGCTGAGATCAACACAAGAATCAAGCCTGCTCCAGATTCGGTGGACGACTCGCGCTCGGCCTGCGGGGGGGGGGGGTTGGCGAAGTTGCGCTGGGTGATGCCACACTTAGCGAGGTTGCGCTTGGTGAGGGCACGCTGGGAAACGCCAAGCTGGCAAACGTCACGCCGGGCGTGGACACAGCTGCGCTGGGCAAAGACAAATCTGCGATGGCGGTCGCTGGTGTTGGCGGTGTTGACCGCGGCACTGCTGGCGGGCGGACTGGGGCCAGCGGGGCTTCATCTGCCGGAACTCGAGACACGCACCGCAGAAGCGCAAACTCGACGACCGCTGACCTTCTCGTCGACTTCGTTTACCTCAAGCCTGCTCCGCGGCGGTGCGAAAGGTAGCGACAATGTTCGCCGCTTCCAGTACACGTTTCTTGTTACCTTGCCGTCAGGAGTCTACTTCGAGGGTCTGCGTCGCTGCGCTTTCGAGCTGGTGGGCGGCAAACATGTAGCGACACTGCTGGCACTGACCGGCCGCAACGCTGACAATACGGATAACTGCACTGCAGGAGGTAGCAACGTCACTCTTCCGGGACGAACGATACGAATAAACAGTGCTCCAGCAGGAGTCACGATCAAGCGCTTAGAAAAAACTTCAACAGGTGCTGGCACCGGCACTGCAAATCTCACACTGGAGTTCACTGAAGCAGCCTTGCTCAACTTCAAGAAGAAACCGCTCAATACTAACACGCTCGCAGAGTTTGAGATCGCGATATCTGGACACTTGTTGTCAACTTCAATATTAGACTTGAATAACAGCAACGCGTGCCGTCTTGTATGGACATTTGGTGGCGAACGCAACACGGCCTGCCCGGTACCGGCATCAACGAAGATCAGTATGTTGAATCCAACGATCGCAGTTGACATCGCCGACGAATCGACTGACCCTCCAGAGGTAATAGATGAAGGCGGAACGTTCAATGCCTATGTGGACATTCTTGGCTACGTTGCGGGTGATGATGCTGGGACAGCCACTTTGGGAAGGATGACCCCAGTTCCTCTCAAGTTCACCGGCACCGGCATCACCGACTCAGACATCCCCGCGGACACAGAGTTCGTGATCTCCTCAAGCACGCGTCTCGGCCAACGTTTCCGCTGGCGTCAGAGTTTCACGGCACCTAACGACAACCAAGTTGAGCGTGACGAGGACATCTTGGTCAGCATCGACGAAGATAAGTTGCTGCCCCTCGTCAGTCTCGCTACTCGCGAAGGTGCAAACGAGCCCCAAAAACGGGCGACCATTAGAGACATTTCTGCGCCGATAGTCGAGCTATCTGTGCTTGACAATGAAGCAACCGAAGAGGTGTATTCGTTTCCAGGACCAGCTCGCCTGCAAGTGGGTCTCAAAAATATCGATTCGACTTTCCGGCTGCAAGACGGCGAGCGCCTGGAGGTGCCGATCATAGTCACACCGGCTTCGCAAGTGCTCGGCACCAGCTATGCACTGGATTTGGTGCCGACCACAGGGGTCAGTCTGCAAGGTAGCACAGTTGTCTTTGATGGCTCACAAAAAGGCCCGGCGACGGTGGAAGTGCTACTAATCGAACTTGACGATCCCTACAGTTCGGGCTTTGCAAATGAAATGCTGACTGTGGACATACCGAGAGCTGAAACCAGTTCCACCCCTGGGGCTCCAGTGCTATCATCAAGCGGCTTTCAAAAAGCATCAACCGGCCGTCGTGTCGGTAATGACAGGATCATCCTAATTGATGATGATCGCACAGGTTTCAATGGTACCAATCTTACGTCTAATGAAAAACGAATAAAAGCCTCAAATACTAGAACATGGAGTGGCACTAGTTCGAGTAACAGCCAGACCTCCAGTCTCAATGAATCACAGTTCACTCAGGTCGGAGCATCTAACAATTATGAGCTTTCTTTCTGGCTAGATCTGAGAACAAAACTAAGTAGCGACTCTTTTAGTGTCGGAGAGTGGCTGCAATTGGGTTCAGCTTCAGATCCTCGTGGTGCTTGGGAAACCAAGAACGGCAAAACACTCGCGACTGATCTGGCTTTGCGTGGGGGCACGACTACCATCGACTCAAAGGAAGTAACGATCGGACCGTCTATCGAATTGCAGAACGCGCCCAACGGTATGACTATCCACAGCGTCCAGCGCCGCACCGACTTGAACAGATTACGCAGTACAGGCGTAGCTTATGTGACTCTGCGGATGACCAAAGAAGCTCTAGAAGCATTCAACCGACCACAAAATTTCCGCATAAAAATCGGCGGGATGCTGATCGATAACTGCAAGAATTTGTCAGATGCTAGATACATACCATATGATTTGACTGATATTTCGCCGTGTTATCGAGCGGTTGCACGATTGTCATTGAACCCTGCCAAAGAGTTCGTCATCACCGAAAGCGCTGGCGACACAGTGGTGGGTGACTCACCTGACGCTGTCGATACTTACACGATCCGTTTGACTAGGCCACCGTCAACCAAAGTCACGATCACTCCGACGATCTCTGACACCTCAGCAAGAGCAACCGTGTCAGGGGCGCTTGTGTTCAATCCGAGCGATCGTGGCGATGACCTCACCAAGACAGTAACAGTCACCGGCGATGACGACAACGCCGATAATCCAGGCGGCTCGCCGTGGCCGGATGTGACGATTAGTCACACAGTCTCAACCACCGACTCTGGGTATTCTTCGTTGTCCATAGGCAACGTGGTGGCTGATCTAGTGGATGACGAACCCACTGTGGTGTCTATGAAGATAGTTAGGGGATCCGATGTTCTGCAGGAGACCGACACTAAGTCTGCGGCATCGCTTGAAGTGGCTTTGGCGGATGACCGCACACTAAAAGGCTCAGAAGAGTTAGTCATACCACTGGAGTTGTTTAGCGATACGGGCGTAAAATTCACTCCGTCAGATCAAGCACATGTGACACTTACGACCGCGGACGATTGGAATCCAGCAGGCTTCGATGCACAGTCAACAAGACCAACTTTCACGCTAAGTGCTGCGGATATTAAGTCGAAGACAACAGTTGATGTGTCGCCGGTTGATGAGCGCGAAGATGATGATGAAGATCCTGATGTGTTCACTGTACGCATTGTTGCAACTCCTGACGGCGAACTCGAGGCAAAAAACTTTGAAGGTGGCGTATACGTAGACACTGAAGCAGCCGCTCAAAGATTTGTGCTTTTCGACTCGAAATCGCCGCTGGGCATATTTGCTTATCCGGCTTCGCTTGAGCTTGATGAAGGAGAGCGCGCCACGGTGGAGGTGCGGCTCACCAGACCAAGTACCCGCACCGTGACGACGGCTGCAGCCTCGGACGCGCCTGCTGGAGCGTTTGAAGTGGTCTCGGGCGGCACACTCAACTTCGTTAGCGACGAAACCAAAGAAAACGCCTGGTCAAAGCCGCAACAAGTGACCGTAGCAGCTCTTGATGATGCCGACCCCTACAACGCAGCTTTCGATCTTGAATTGAAAACACAAGGCTTGCTTTCTAGCAAAGCGACGGTACCTGTTGAGATCACAGACGATGATCAGGCCAGCGGTGTGCTCAAATCCGACAAGAAACTCTTTGGTACCAGCGACTTCAAACGTATCACTAGTAGTGGTCCTTGGGCATTGACACTGCCGGTTGATCTCGCTGGTGACTACGTGTTCGCTGGCACCGACCGGGGCGGATTTAGCAATCCGAACTTTCCAAACTTTTGCACACAATACGATGGACCCACATCTCCGTGTCGTCGTTTGGCCGCAGCAGCTAAAGGCGCGAATGCCTCAATCGAGCTTGTAGGTGCGCCCAGAAACCTGACCATTCCGACCAATGAAGGTTTGCGGGTTACTGGCAGCGGTCGAGGTGGCAATAAGGGTGTGGTACAACTGCGACTACCCTCTGGCAGCCGTGCGAGCCTTCCTGCAGCGCAAGTCTATGATATGACATTGCGAATCGGTGGCAAGCTGATCGCAGGCGAAAAAGATCCTTACGGCCAGACCGTAACCGCCCAAAGTGACGAACTCTGCGCCGATGCTATCAGCCTGGCACAGCCAGGTAAATGCTCGCCGGTAGAACTGTCGCTGATGGTGTATCCCGACAATTTGCCCACCGCAATGGATGCAGTGTTCGTGACTGTACCCGAGTTTGAGCTGATGGAGAATTTCAGCCCCTCCCAAGATCATGAGCTAGGCACCTTGCTGGCTTTGGATTTCAACGGTGACACTGTCGAATATGGACTAAAGATGCCACATCCCGCCGGTTTCTCCATAGACACAGCTACTGGCTTGTTGATCTACAAGAAGGACGCAGCCGGTTTAGACCGAGAAGATCAGGATTTCACCAACGGTCAGGTCAAGTTGACTGCGACAGCAACCTCCACCGGCAGCAGCGGCAGTGATACCATTGTAGAGCAGGCGATATTGGTGACCTTACTAAACGAAGACGAAGGTGCGGCTACGGTAACGCTTACCAGTGATTCGATCGGTCGTGTTGGCACCACCATGAAGGTGGACTCTGTGAGCGGCGACCCCGACGGTGACCCAACCGGCGACCCAGCCGAGATATTTGAATATCAATGGCAGCGCAGTGACGATGGCGTTACCTGGGTTGATTTGACCAACTCAGGTGCCACTACCGACACCTATACCGTGGCTGATGCTGATGTTGATGCTTCAGGTAACTCTTTTGTGGGCAAGTTGTTGCGGGTGAGAGTTTCTTATACCGACGCTACCGATAATCCTGAAGAGGCGTTTTCGCAGTTGACGACAACTTCCAAACTGGCATTCATCGGGCCTCTGCTGCGAATATCTGATGCCAACACTGTTGAAGGTGACACTACTGATCCTGCCACTGTCACCATTTCGGTTAGCGGCAGCACAAACAAAACCAGCACTGGTGTTGCAAGACTGTCGCAACCTCAGCAGTTGGTGGGCAATGAAAACCTTCACGCCATATTCGCCATCGGGCGAAACGATGAATTATTGATACCCGGTGAAGACTTTACTGATCCAAGCACGGGCTACGTCGTCGAGATTGATCCAGCAGTTGAGGGTGTGAGTTGGAGTGCGGTCAGCACGGCTAACGCAGCAGAGCAAGATCCCAAGCTTTTTGTCAGCGTTACTTTCCAGGCTGAACCAGGCAAACCAGCGCCGTCTACGGCTGATCTGGATATCACATTCAAAGCTGACGACAACGCAGAGCAATCCACTTATGACTTGCGATTGCCTAGATCAAACTTAACTTTTAAGGACTCTCCATGTGGTTCTTTCTGCTCAAGCCCACCCGCGTATCACAGCGAGATTACTGGCGACACTAAGAAGTTCACCGCCACAGACGATGGCGATCCCAAGAAGGTGGTCAAGTTCGCAGCGACATCAGCCGAACTTATCGAAGGAACCAGCAGCGCAAATCGGCTTACAGTCAACCTTGACGTGACCGACCCCGCAGCAGGCTCGGTGGATGTGATTTTCACAAACAGCAGCGCCGTCTACGGCACCGACTTTCGTTACATTGGCGATGCCACGATCACCACAGTAAACTCCACTACAAGGAGTTTTACCCTAAGCTGGCCAAAAGATACCTCCACTGCCTCGTTCGTTCTTGAAAGCTTCGCAGACGCTAACGACGAACTGTCTCGTAAGCATTTCATTCTGTCTTTGTCTAATCCCACAGGCGGCTTCAGCATCGCCTCTCCTATCTCAATGAGCGGCATTGTGGTTGATGATGATGCGACGGTGATTTCGCTGAGTGGCGGCGGGGCACGTCATGAGGGAGTCAAAGACGGGGGCCACATACCCACCTTTACGGTGCAACTCAGCAGATCGCTGGAGAGGTTCAGACCGAGTGTAGGAGGGACCATAAATGAAGTAGTAGAGGTTCCTCTGAGTTTCGCTAGCAGCACCGGTGTGACCTTCGGCACTATGGACGGTGTTGGTAAAGTGACTGGTGGCGATATTACTTGGACGCTAAAGACGGCTGATAGCCCTGGAGTATCCGTGACGGGTTTGGGCACTCAAAACGCGGTGCTCACCTTCACTCGCACTCTTGACGAGACCGTGAAAACCGCCGTTATTGAGTTGCGTAAGGCTGACACCGACAGCGACACCACCGACGAGCTAGTGACCGTGAGCCTCGGTGATTTCAGTGCTAGCACTTTGACTAAAACCAATCTTGACACGGTGCAAGCTGACGCTTCGGCTAACACAGCCATTTTTGGGGTAATAGACCAGACTAATGCTGTGGCTGGTGTATCTGCTTTGCCTCCCACTGTGAAACTGCTTGAGGGTGGTACCGGGCAATATTATTTGGCTCTGACCACAGCCCCTGACGCTGCCGTGACGATAACTGTTGCTTCACCTGACACTGATGCAGTCCAGCTTATGAAGATTGACCCGCCGTCGGGCGGGCCGACCGCAGCGCTGCAAAGCGACGGCACGCTTGAGGTGACCTGGCCAGCGCCTAAAGATGCCACCGACAAAAGCTGGATGGTGCCTGCACCGGTGGGTTTGAGAGCGCCGAGCGATGTTGACATCAACGACGAGACGGTGATGGTGACTCATGCAGTGAGCGGCTACGCCGGTGTTTCCTCGACTGGCCCGGTGGCGGGCATCACTGTGGCCGAGAATGTGGTTAGCGTCGCTGCAGCGCAAGCTGACGAAGGCGACTCGCTGAGCTTTGTTGTGTCAATGCCGACAGCGTTGACAACAGCGGTGACTGTGCCGTATACACTCGCCGATGGTAGGGGCGACTCAAATGATCCTGCCTACAGTGTCGCCACTGGCAGTTCCGACGGCACCAGTGCCGACTATAACAACACCGCGGGGTCGGTGACCATACCCATAGGGCAGACATCAGTAGAGATCACGGTGGCGACCACCGACGATGATGTTTATGAGGGTGATCATTATTTGACGCTTACTTTGGGTACGCCCACAGTGTCAAGCGGCAACGCTCCGCCGATTCGCAATGCTGACAAAAGCGCGATTGGCACTATCAGCGACGATGCCGACCTGCCAGCAATTGCTTTTTTCAGAACTGTTTTCAGCACGAGCGAAAATGCCGGGACAACTACAGTGACTTTGACTAAGACCGGCACGACTCTGGTGCCAGCCATAGTTACTGTAACCGCTGCTGATGCTACTGCTACCGAAGGCAGTGACTACAAATGGCCGAACGATAGAGAAGTAACTTTCGCACCCAACGAAGCCACTCAAACGTTCAATATCGAGATAATCAACGACACCGATCCTGAGTCTGGTGCCGAAAACTTTCGTCTTGGGTTCAGCGATTTTGAGCACGCTAAAGCTGGCAGCACTACAACGGGTGTTGTGAACATTATTAACGGTCAAGAGCCACATGTTTCGCTGTCAGTAGACCGCACCGAAATCTTAGAAGGCAGCTTCGTAGTAATCACAGTGAAAGTAAATCCCACGGCAGCATCCGCCGGTATTTCGAGTTTCACTGTGCCTCTAGAATTGAAGTCCGGCACGGGCACTGCCATAGCTGCTGATGTGAACTTTGACAATTCTGGCACGGTGACAATTCCCGCAAGCCGCAGTTCAGTAACAACAAGACTCTTTGCGGTCGCAGATGACACCACAGAAGGCTCCGAAACGCTAACCGTTACTTTCGGGACGTTGCCCGACGGTATCTATCTGGATGAAAGCGAAGGGGCTGTAACCGAAATAGAACTAACCATCAATGAGCCACCACCCGTCAATGAGCTACCAGCAGATTCACCGCTGATACCCACCGGCGTAGGCCCAGGTGAAAGCTTCCGACTGCTTTTTAGCACCGCCACAAACACTGTTACCAACAGAACTTTTACCGCGACATCATCTGATATCGCCAATTATAACAATTCAATAATTGCACATGCTGGTCAGCACGGCGGTAGTTCTGTAACTAATCCGTCGGCGATTGCGCCTTACGCCGGATTGTTTGTCGCAGTAGCCGAAACCGCTTCAGTTGACGTGCGTGCCAACACCGACACCGAATCAAGCGATGTTGAAGCACCGATCTACTGGGTGGGCGGCGACAAAGTAGCCGATGATTACGCCGACTTTTATGACGGTGACTGGGACAGCGAAACCGCACGCAACCACCGCGGCGGAGCAGTAATGACAACCGCCACCGGCGATCACTGGACTGGTGTGCCTTTCGGCAGTGGCAGCAACGCTGGCTATCCCCTCGGCACAACCGGCGCGAATGCTGCGAATATCGCTCATGGGCGTCTTGGTGATTCAACCGACGGAGTCGGGCCGCTCACCGGTCGGCGTGCAGCCGCCGCTAATAAGTTGCCGCTGCTGGGACTATCGCCGGTGTTTACTGTGGAAGAGGGGCTGCGTGTGCAGCCCGCCAGCGCCGCTGAAGGCGATCCGGTTACTTTCACTGTGCTTGTGCCACTGGCTGCGACTGCCGACATCACAGTGCCCTATACGCTCAGCGACGGACGCGGCCTTTCCAATGAGGCACCTGGTGCAGAAGCCACCGGCAGCGCGGATGGCACCAACGCCGACTACAACAACACTGCAGGCACTGTCACAATAGCCAAAGATGCCACGTCGGCCACTTTCGAAGTAGCGACCACCGATGATGACACTTATGAAGGTGACCACTACTTCACGGTGACTCTCGGCACCGCGACGACCTCAGACGACAGCACACCGCCGCCGCTCAGCAAAAAACAAGGCTCAGCGACCGGCACCATCACCGATGCTGATGATGTGCCAGAAGTGGAGTTCAGCGCCACCGCAGTGAATGCAACCGAAGGCACCGACGCGACTCTCACAGTGACCACTAGCGATAGTCGTGCCGCGGATGTAACCGTCAACTTCAGCACCGCAGCAGGCACATTGTCAACCGCTGGCACCGACTACACCGCAGTCTCTGCTGGCACTGCGACTCTTGCCCATGATGCCAACACTGCGACCCTCACAGTAACCACGCTGCAAGACACAATTGATGAGCCCACCGAGACTTTCACTGTCACGCTTGCGGCCTCTAGCGACACCACCGTCGGCGACGACGACACGGCGACAGTATCGATCATTGACGATGATGCGACTGTTGTGTCGCTTACTGCTTCGGGCAGTCTCACCGAAGGCGACTCATCAACCAGCGCCGAGATCACGCTCAGCTTCGCAGCGCCAGTGCCCGTTGGTGAGACGATAGCTGTTCCGTTGCAGCTAACTGGTTCTGACGGTGTGACTCTTAGCGGCACTCAGAACCGTGACTTTGATCTGGCGGTTAAGTCTGGTCAAGCGGGGGTGACTCTTTCAGATGAAACCACTGCTTCACCGGTCGTCACCGTCGCAGTAGCGTCTGATGGGTCGGCGGTGTCTAGCGTGGTATTGACTTTGACAGCCGTAGCATCACGCAACGACGGTGACCGAGCCGCCGACTCGGTGACGGTTGCGCTCGAAAACGCGGCGGCTTTTCAAGCTGAAAGTGCCACCACCGTTGACGGCGGAGCAGCACCACACTCCAGCAACAACAGCGCTACTGTGACGATCGTAGACAAAGATCCTTCCAGCGTGACGATTGCTCGCACTGACTCGGGTGATCTCACCGAAGGTGCTAGTGCAGCCGCTGATCGCACCGCACGTTTTACGGTTACTTTGAATTTGGCGCTGCTGGCTGGTGAAAGCGTCACTGTGCCTCTTGTTATCAGCGGAGATGGGGTGACAGTTGATGATTTTGTTTTGGCTGCCGCTACTGGTACTGGTATCAACACTGGAGTGACTCTCGCTGGGGATTCCACGCTGGCACCTTCGGTTACGTTTGCTGGTGCTGGTGCGAGGGTTGCCACTATTGATTTGGAGATTGCGGACGATTCCATTGACGAAGAAACCGAGATTTTGGCTTTTGCTCTCGGTGATCTCACCTCTTCAGGATTATCAGCCAATAATCCGAAATCGGCGTCAGTTAATCTTGTCGACAACGACCAGTTCAATGTCACGTTGTCGGAAGTGCAAGCGCATGACTTCATTCGTGAAGGCAGTGAGCCTCTGCCTGTGCGTGCCTCTGGTTCTTCTGCGTCTAGCGAGACGGACATCTGGTTGCGGGTCACAGTAAATCGTGCTTTGAAAGCCAGTGAGTCTTTGACTGTGCCGATTGTTTTTACGGGCGCGCTTGCAGGCGATGACATTGCTGTGACTTGTCAAGACGAAAGCATGACTGAAGTGTCGTGTGGTGAGTTTACTTCGGTGGCAACTTCAACAGTGGTTTTTGCGGGCCCGACCGCCGAAATGTCTCATGCGACTTTGGTCATTACAGCTATGGATGACAGTGATACGACTGATGAGCAGGTCACGGTGAGCATTCCGGCTTCGTCAACCTCGGGAACCCCCAAGCTAACCACTGTTGGTGTGTCGGATGCTGCGACAGGCAGCGGCAGCAGCACTTTCAAAATCGACGACGACGACAACAATGAAGACATCACGGTGCGCTTGCGCGGTGGCGGTGTCATTGATGGCAGCATTAGCAGCGGTGAACGCAGCCGAGTGGATTTGACTGTTGAACTGTCGCGTGCGCTGGTTGCTGATGAGATTGTGATAGTGAAACTTGATGAGGCGCTGACTACGGCAGCTAGCAGCGATTATGACGTAGCGATTTCTGGCACCGGAGTATCGGGTACGGTTGACGCGCTGCGCTTTGACGGTTCCGACGAGTCGACAGTGCAGATCGCCACTCTGCGTTTCACTTCTACTGGTCGTGATTCTGGTGATCAGAGCGCCGATCCGACAGCCGGTGGCGATGGTGATGATGTCAATGGACGTGTCACTGTGAGTGTTGCTGCTACTGGTCATCGAAGCAGTTTTGGTCTTGATATTGCACTTTACGACGATGAGGATGCCAACACGCTTGATGATGTCACCACCGGTGTGGTGATCGCCGATGATGAGGCAACTGCTTCGCAGATTTCGTTTACTGACCTTGCTGACCCTCCCGCCGCTTTGAGCACCGGAAGCGTGGCTGAGGGCTCGAATTTTGAGTTCAGGGTGGCGTTGCCAGCGGGTTTTTCCGGCCCGGTGACAGTGCCACTGACCTACACGCACACTTCGACTGTTGTTGGCGATTTCGATGATCTGCCTGAGGAAGTGTTTGTTCCATATGGAGCATCCTCGGCGACGGTAACGATTTCAGCAGTTCTTGACAAGGAAACCGAAAGTAGCGAGGCGATGACCGTGAGTGCGGGCACAGCACCACCAGGGTTTACCACTAGTGCCACGTTCACGCTCACTGTCACGAACGAGGATTACCGACCGCAGATTTCGATAGCGGCTGATGCAGCTTCGATTACTGAGGGTGCAACAGCAAGTTTCACGCTGACAGCTTCTTTGGTGCCCGAAGCTGACCTCACTGTAAATTTGATGGTGACAGATAGTAGTGATTTCGTGGATGATGACGATAAAGGTTTAAAAACGGTTGTTATCAAAGCTGGAAAAAACAGTGCCACTTTTGAGGTGGACACAACTTCTGACACTATCGATGAAAACGATGACGACATTAGTGTATCAATAGAAACCGGCACCGGCTATCTCGTAGACTCAACTGCCTCTTCTGCGACTACTAAAGTTCTGGACAACGACCCCACAACAGTGACATTATCGGCTCTTACGCTTGTGAAGGTAATAGAACAGCAGGCAGCAGCAATTCCATTTCTACAACTTACGCTAAGCAAACAATTAGTTGAAGGTGAAACACTCAAGGTGCCAGTAGTGTTCAGCGGTGCAGTACTTGGAGAATCTTTTATGGTTACCCCGTATGTCGGGACTAAGGTAGAGGCAGGAGATTTCTCGACAGCCGAAAAATCTTTTTTTACTTTTACTGGACCGACAACATCCGATTCATTCGTTCAATTTGGTTTGAGCTATAAGGATGACGACAACGATGTTGACGAGGAGCTAGTTGTTAGCATACCGACATCATCCACCACTGGCAGTCCGCGTCTTGGTGTCACCAGTATTCGAGACGGAGTGGTCGGCACAGGAACATTCACGTATACCATTGACGATCCCGCCGACAATGAAGAAATATCAGTGCGTTTGCGCGGTGGTGGTGTTATTGATGGCAGCATTAGCAGCGGTGCCGGCAGCGAGACGGATGTGATCGTTGAACTATCGCGTCCGCTTGTTGACAACGAAGATGCGACTGTGGTGTTGAGCTTTGACGACATGAGCACTTTTCCGTCGGATGCGGTGGTACTCGGTGGACCTGGAACATCTAGACATCTTCTCTATTTTACCTGGGAAGCGTCAGGCGATGGAGTAGCAGCATCAGGCAGTGGGAAGAGCATGAGTTTGAAATTCAAGGGTGAGACAGGTAAAACTGTTCAGCAAGCCACCTTGAAGTTTATTTCCACCGGCCAGGAGACATCGGATAGTCTAAACAAAGTTGAGGAGAGCAGCGATAACAATCACGAGTCCGTAACAATTTCAGCGAACCCAGACGATAGCAACTGGAGAATAACACCGTTCCTCAATTTGGTTGCCTACGACGACGGCGATCCCGCCACGCTTGATGACACTACTACTCGTGTACTGATCACCGACGATGATGCAACTGACTGGCCGATCTCTTTTACCGATCTTGATGATCCCCCCACCGTCTTAAGCACCGCAACTGTGCGTGAGGGCTCAGATTTCATGTTTAAAGTGGCGCTACCAAAGGACGTGATCGGCCCGGTTACAATACCGCTGACCTACTCGAGCGATTCAGCCGATAAAGATGATTTTGATGCTTTGCCTGAGTCGGTGTTTATTCCATATGGAGCATCGTCGTCGACGGTAACAATCTCAGTAGTCAATGAATCGGTAACCGAAGGCAACGAGACTCTAACCGTGAGCGCGGGCACAGCACCGCCAGGTTTCTCTACGACTGCTGCCACATTCACACTCACTGTCAGCGATGCCGAGCCAGTAGTCACTGTCACCGCTGATGCTGCAACAGTCACCGAAGGCGCAGCAGCGAACTTTACTTTGACCACTGATATAGCGCCGTTGGCCGATCTGACAGTGTCGCTGCAAGTGTCAGAAGCCAGCGGCAGTGACCATGTTGCCACGGACGATGAAGGCACCAAGACGGTAGTGATCTCCGCTGGCATGAAGTCGGCAGCTTTCTCGGTGAGCACCGTCGGGGATAACAACGATGAACCTAACGGTTTAGTAACCTTATCAGTGCTTGCTGGCTCGGGGTATTCGCCTGGTGAGACATCATCGGCATCGGTGAGGGTGCATGACGATGACAACGACGGCAGAAATCATGAAATTGTACTTGAGGATCTTGATGGATCTGCTCTGCTAGCAACGACCGGTGGGATCAATAAAGGCGATGACTTCACGTTCCGTGTGCGACTGGTGTCAGGCACGGGACCAGTGACTGTTTCGTTGCCTACAGATAGCACGACCGGCTTGGGGATCTCAGGCACCGATTTTGAATTGCCTTCGTCGGTCACGATCCCGGCTGGTCAATCCGAGGTTTCAGTGACATTAAAGACGTTGGATTTGTCACCGAGACTCAGCAACTTCATGATCCGTTTGAGGCCGGCGGCACCTGATGGGTTCTATGTGCCGGCAAGTCTGGTTTTCGTAATCACTGTTGATGCAGCGATTGTAGAAATGCGCCGCTTGGATACTGCGGAAGTTGATTCAACAGCTGCAGCAGAGATCGCTTTGTTGGAGCGAGCATCGGCTGCGCCGAGGTATCGTCAAGCAGAAATTGAGGTCAAGCTGAGGAGTCCATTAAAAGCAGGCGAGCGGGTTGATGTGCCTCTATCGATTTCGGGTACCGGGATTGCCCCGTCGGATTTCTCTTTGAGTCTCAAAACCGGCAACTCGTTGAACGCTGGAGTAACCCTTGAAGGAGCTACTCCGCTGTCGCCGACAGTGTCATTTGCGGGTGCTGGAGCTCAGACCGCGGTACTAATCTTTGAAGCGACCGCTGACGATACGACAGAGGATTTTGAGACGGCCATCCTGGCGTTAGGCACGCTTACACAGTTCCGTGCCGATACCGACACCAACGTGGAGAACGGAGCTGGGCCCAACCCAGAGAAAAGTTCGGTGGAACTGGTGATCGTCAGCGAAGAAGACACTCCTAGCGTGACAATAACCCCGACGCAGCCTTCGGTAACGGTAGGAGCCGAGGCGCAGTTCACAGTGTCGGTTGATCCGAAGCAGTCGTATCCAGTGACCGTGCTCTACAGTCACAACGCTACAAACTACGTCGGAGCTGTTGTGGGCGCGCCGTTCAAGGTACCGGCCGATGCCGCCTCGGCAACATTGAGCATCGCTACCTCAAATCCAAAGGATTTATCCGCTAGAGAACAGTTGACGGCGAACTTGCTGGCGGGTGCCTACGTGCTGGGTTCGACCTCATCAGCGACACTTGCTTTGGTGCCAGCAGGGGTGACGATTGCTGGCGGTTCGGCGTTGTCTGTAGTTGAAGATGCTTCTGATACGGACAGCTTCACAGTCGTGTTGGATTCGCCGCTGTCATGCCCATCAGCGTATTCGCCGCAGTGTTTGGGTGTGAAAATCGAATCTAGTGATAAGTCAGTCGTTCAGGTGGGGATAGCTGCAGCGGGGCCGTTCGGTTCTTCAATACAGTTGGTGTTTGGTGATGATGACTGGGATACGCCACAAAGTCTATTCGTGCGTGGTGTGGATGATGATGTAGTAAATCCGGGTGGGTCGCGCACTGCGTCGCTGTCTTTTGATGTGCTGTCTTTTGATCCGCTATATGCTGGTGTGACCGAAGCTTCTTTATCGGTGACAGTGACCGATGATAACGCGGATGGTTCTGTTGCGGTGTTTGACGAGTTGCCGTCAGATTTGATGATCGCTGAGAATAGTGATGGTTCGACTACGGCAATTACTGTGGGTTCACCGGTGATCGCTACCGACCCGAACGGCGATTCGGTGTCATATTCATTGGCGGCGCTGACACGGTTGGGGTCGGTGCCAGCAGGTTTTGAAATTAATGCCTCTTCGGGACAGATTTCTTATTCTGGGTCTGGTTCCAATTTGGATCGTGAGAGGCGTGCTGAGATAGTGCTAGTAGTGGTGGCATCATCGGCTGGGCCTGATGGTTCAACCCCAGTGGCAGTACGTCAAGAAGTGTCGGTGACGGTGACTGACGTGAATGAAGGTCAAGCATCAGTATCGGTGTCAGGATCTACTGAGGCAGGTCGCGGCACTATGCGCTTCGTTAGTTTGGATGGTGACCCTGACGGTGACGCAAACATTGTCAAGTCTGATATCACGGGTTTGAGTTTCTTGTGGCAGACATCGGCTAATGACGGAACATCCTGGCAGACAGCTACGGGCACTGGATACGCGACCGCTTCTTACAGTGTCGCTACTGTTGATGCTGGCCGCTTGTTGCGTTTGCAAGTGTCTTACACAGATGGCGGCAGTAACAGCGAAGTCGTGCATTCTGCTTCTGTGACTGTTGTGCGAGTTGCGAGAGTGCAGGCACTGGTTTCGGTGGTTGATGCGATAGCAACCGAGGGCGTGGCGGCTGATAAGGCTTTGATCACAGTGGGTATTGATCCTTTGCTATCGGGTGAAGTTTTGTCTGTGCCACTGGTTTTTGCTGGTGGTGGCACACCAGGCACTGATTTCACAGTTGCGAAAGGTTCGGGTTCGCCGTCGAATGCGTCGATTTCAGCGGCAGGAGTGGTGACCTTCACCGGGCCTGTGCAAGGCCGGGCGCGAGTAGAAATCGTAGAAATCACCGCCGCATCAGATCAGGATTCAATAGGTGAACAGTTGACAGTGTCGGTCGGGCAGATGACAGCCTCGGGGCCAGCTTTAACTGGCGCAAGCTTGATCGGCACAGTGGTGGGCTCGGCGACGCTGTGGCTCGTAGAACCAGCTTCGAGTCGTGCAGTAGATGTGTCTGTTGCTCCTAGCGACATTGCCGAGGGAATGTCTGCGACGGTGACCGCCACACTGCCGGGCGGGCCGTTGCCGAACGCTGTGTCTGTGCCGTTGGCAGTGACCGGTGCTTCAGTGACGCAAGCCGAATACACCTTGTCGCCGGTTTCGGTGACCATTCCGGCAGGATCAGTATCCGCTACCACGAAACTTAGCGCGGCTATTGATGACGTGTTAGAGGGTCCCGAGTCGTGGACGATCGGTTCTGGGGTACTCGCTGCGCCTTTAGTTGCGGGCACCTCAGCGACACTCAATGTGGTGGATGCCACTGAGGAATTAGCCGCTGACGGCACGCTGTCGGTGGAACTCACTGCACCTATAACTAAGGCGATAGAAGCCAATCCTTTCAAGCCAGCTTTGTTGAGGGTAAGCCTTTCGCCTCGTGCGCTTGTATCCGGTGAGAAACTTACTGTGTCACTGTCGTTGAGCAATAGCTTGAGTGTGGGCACCGATTACAACTTGAAGCTGCGTAACAGTCCGTCTGGTGTGACACTAGATGCCACAAAGAATCCTGCGACGCTTACTTTCACCGGCCCGTCTGTGTTGGTAGCTGATATTGAAGTGCTAGCCTTAGCTGATAATGATGAAAGAGCAGAAACACTAACAGTCACCGCTGACAAAACAGTGACAAAATCCGGGATTACTGCGGATGTATCAGTATCAGGTAGAGCGACAATCCAGTTGGCTGAGCCTGAAACAATTTACGTATCAATGAGCGTCAACAAAAACGGTATTGTTAGTGAGGACGGTCCTGTTATTGATGGCACAAAGACAGGTGAGAAAATAACAGTCACGGTGTCGTTGACGGCACCCGCCCTGGGGTCAGATTTGCTAGTTCCGTTGGTAGTTGATCAGATCTCCGCCGACTCTAGTGACTACAGTGTGAATGTGCTGCCTCAGTCTTTCAGGATAGATGAAGCAGCTTCATCAGGCGATTTTATAATAACTGCATTACCTGATGGTAAAAAAGAAGTTGCCGAGTTAATAACAGTACGATTCCACAAGGATTTCATAGATAATGTGCCCACTGGCTACCGTATCACCGATCCGACTAGTGTGACTATCATCATCATTGACGATGATGATCCTGGTGTGAATATTACTGAGACTTCAAACTCTACTTCTGTGCCTGAGGATGGCAGTTCAACAGATTCTTATTCGGTGATGTTGGATAGTAGGCCGACTCATGATGTGACTGTGACGGTTTCTTCTGGTACGCCTGCCGCGGTGTTGGTTGATGGTCCTGACACACCAAACCCAGATAATCCCACAGCTTCTGAAACATTAAGGTTCACGTCATCGAATTGGTATCAGGCGCAGGAGATCACTGTTACCGGCCAGAATGATAATGTTGACAATCCGAACGATCGTCGCAGGGTTACGATCACTCACGCAGCGAAATCGTCTGACACCAGATATGAAGGCATCAAGATTGATAGTGTCACAGTAACAGTCACTGATGACGATGATCCTTTTGGTGTGACGATTACTGAGTCTGATAGTGGTACTTCCGTGGTTGAGGACGCTGGTACTGATACTTATTCGGTAGTGTTGGATAGTCAGCCGACTAGTGATGTGACTGTGACGGTTACGTCTGGTACGCCTACCGCGCTATTGGTTGATGGTCCTGATACACCTAACCCGGATAATCCCACACCTTCTGAAACATTAACATTCACAACATTGAACTGGAATACTGCACAAGAGATTACTGTTACTGGTCAGGATGACAATATTGACAATCCGAGTGATCAGCGTACGGTTACGATCACTCACGAAGCGAAATCATCTGACTCTAATTATGAGGGCATCAAGATTGATAGCGTCACAGTAACAGTCACTGATGACGATGGCCCTGGTGTGACAATTACTGAGACTTTGGACTCTACTTCCGTGGCTGAGGATGCTGGCACGGATACTTACATGGTGGTGTTGGATAGCCAGCCGACTAGTGATGTGACTGTGACGGTTATGTCTGGTACGCCTTCTGCGGTATTGGTTGATGGTCCTGATACACCGAACCCGGATAATCCGACTGCTTCTGAGACATTAACGTTCACGTCATCGAACTGGAATGAAGCGCAGACGGTTACTGTTACTGGCCAGGATGATGATATTGATAACCCGAACGATCGTCGCAGGGTTACGATCACGCACACAGCGAAATCGTCTGATTCTAGTTATGAGGGTATCAAGATTGATAGTGTCACAGTAACAGTCACTGATGACGATGGCCCTGGTATTAAGTTGAGCGCGGCTGAATTGCAAGTGGTCGAAGGTGGCACTGTTGAGTACACGGTGTCGCTGTTGTCTCAGCCAGCTCATGATGTGACGTTGACTGCCGAATCGGGTGATTCGAGTGTGGTGACAGTATCTGGCACTTTGACGTTTACTTCTCTGAATTGGGATACAGCACAATCTTTCACCGTACGAGCAGCCGACGATGCCGCTGATCGCCCTGGTCTAGCATCGCAACGAGTTATTATCACTCACAGCGCCACTTCAGATGATCAGATTTATAACAACGTCAGAGTTGCTCCAGTTACGGTCGCTGTTAGCGATGATGATCCTACCGAGGTGACATTAGCAGGTTCTGATGATCCGATGATATTTGAAATATCATCGGAATCTAAAGCGAATCGTGCAGCCGAATTCACAGTGACTTTAAGTCGGGCGCTTGTTGCGGGCGAGCGTGTGGATGTGCCGCTGGTGTTGTCGGGTACGGGAATAACCGTAGGTGATTTCGTGCTGACACGCAAGTCAGGAGACGCGTTGAACACCGGCGTGACTTTGCGCAACGCAACTACGCTGAGACCAACTGTGGAACTGTCAGGTTCGGGTGCCCGCACTGCGACATTAATAATCACAGCGCGTGATGACAACAGACGCGAGGGTGCTTCTGAGACACTTCGAGTGACGTTGGGCGACTTGGAGGCTCAGAGTCTGGGCACCAACGTCGATGGTGGCGTGGTACCCAGCGATGACAAAGACCCCAGTACGGCCGATAACACGTTTGATGTGGTTATCACCGACGATGACGAGCCGGTGGTGGTGTCGTTGACGCGTTCTGATAGTGGGGCGATTCTTGAAGCTGGCACTTCTGACGCGGATCGTCAAGCGCTGTTTGATGTGTCGCTGGATCGTGTGTTGTTTGCTGGTGAACGGATTGCGGTGCCGTTAGTGTTGTCGGGCACAGGAATAACCGCAGGCGATTTGTCTGTGTCGCTGGACACTTCGAATGAGCGTAGTGCAGGTGTGCAACTAGTTCGCCGCAGCGGTAGTGATCTTGCTTTGACTTTGCGGTTTGCTGCAGGTGCCCGCTCGGCGCGTTTGGTGGTGGTTGCGACTGCTGACAGTCTTGACGAGTCAGCATCGGAGACCCTTACCGTGGCTTTGGGTGATGCTAACGCTTTTACCAGAGCTGGTGCTAGTGAGGCTACCAATGTTTCGGGCGGGGTTTCGCCTTCATCGTCTCAGAACTCGGTGTCGGTGACGATCACTGACGGCGACTCGCCGTTGCAGATTACCTTGACTGCTTCGGATAAGACTCTTGATGAGGGTGACACTACCGATACTGCAACCGTGACGGTTACCTTGTCGCGTGCGTTGGTTGATGGTCAGTCGATTACTGTGCCGGTGAATTATTCTGGAGGTTTGGCTGATAATGATTTCTCTGTGGCGTTGTCGGGTTCGCCGAATGGTGTGAGTTTGGTATCTGAACCTACCGTCGGTTTTGTTGTGTTTGAGGGGTCTGATGATTCTTCTGCTACTTCTGCGTCGTTGGTGTTTACAGCAGTTCAGGACAATGATTCGCAAGATGAGCAGATTGCGTTGACGTTGCCTGCGTTTTCTTCTAGGTATCGGGCTCGAGGGTTAGCATCTACAGTCACTGTTGGTGATCCGAAGTCTCAGACTTTGGTGGTTACTGATGATGACGATGATTCAGCTGCGGCAGTATTGAGCACGACTGCGCTTGTGATTACTGAAGGTAGTTCGGGCACCTACACAGTGAAGCTCAGTTCAGTTCCTACTGGTAAGGTTACTGTTGCACCGTTGAGTGATGATGAATCTGTGGCCGTGGTGTCGGGTGGGCCACTGGTGTTCACATCGTCTGATTGGGATACTGCCAAGACTTTGACTGTTGCTGCGCCTAAGGCCACGCAGAATATGGTTGACGATGTAAAAGATGCTCGTAAAGCGGTGATTAGCCATAGCGTGACCGCTTCGGATGATTCGGTGACTGTTGGGGATGTGACAGTGACGCTGGTTGATGACGACCCGACCGTGTTCTCTGTTGATTTGCCAGGTTTGACAGCGCAGCAGCGGCCGTTGTGGATTTCAGAAACGAGTGGCAGCGCTGAGGTGAATATTTCCCCGGTTGGGCGTACTGCTCAGTTCGTGGCTGGTGAAACGGTGGAAGTGCCGTTAGTGATCTCGGGTTCGGCTACTTTGGGAACTGATTACACGTTGTCGTTGAAGTCACCGACTCCTACTGGTGTGAGCGTGCTTTCCACTGCGCCGTTGACTTCTACCAGTCCAGTGATTGTGTTTACTGGCGCGACCGCTGCGAGCATTGCTGCGACTTTAGTGGTTACTCCGACCGGCGACAGCACCGCTGAAGGTTTTGGGGAGTCGGTGGTGGTCTCGTTGGGTGACACCGAAGCTTTCAATCGTTCAGCCACGAACCTTGACGGTGGTGCGATACCTGATGCTGATAACGATTCGGTGACTGTGAACATCGCTGATGATGATGCTGGCACGGCGGCTGTGTTGGTGCAACATTCCGATAGTGACACGACTGTGGTAGAGGACGGCGATTCCGATTTTTATTGGGTGCGTCTTGCTACTGATCCGGCTGCAGCGGTGACGGTGACTGCAACAGCAGCTACTAGTTTGCGGTTGCGTAAGAGTAGTAGCGACGCGGGGTCGTCTTCGGTGACGCTGAGTTTCACTGGCGGTAGTTCTGGTAATTGGTGGCAACCCCAGAAAGTATTCGTGACAGCGGTTAGTGATAACACTGACCGCAGCACCGATGTGACAGCACAAATCACGCATTCGGTGACTGGCTATACATCAGTGAGTTCAGCACCGTCTTTGAGTGTGACGGTAGTTGATGATGATCCTACGGTGGTGGTTTTGTCGGGTAGCGGAACTCTTGTTGAGGGTGACCCGTCGGTGACTGCTGCTGTGACCGTGAGTTTGTCTAGACCTCTGGTGGCTGGTGAGGTGGCAGTGGTGCCGTTGTCGTTGCTTAGCCCGACCGGCGCAGTGCTGTCGTCGAGTCGTCCCAGGTTCCGTGAAGCCACGTGGAAAGTGTCTGGAACCGGTACCAGTTTGGTAGCTACAGGCGGGTCGCTGCGTGGTTTCAACCGAGCGTCAGCAGGGATACGTTTCGCTGGCGTTGGCGCGCAGACTGCTACCCTCACGTTTGCTGCCACATCAAACAAAGACCGTGACGACAAAGATGAGATCATCAATGTTGGTATCGCTGCTTCGATCAGTTCAACTTCGTCGGCTACTAACCTCAAAGGCGGTTTAGCTGCCTCCTCAACCGGGTCTGAACGCAGCGTTCGAGTCAATATCAGAGATGACAAAACTTCGCTGCCGTCAGTGTCATTCGCTCAAGCCGCCTACACTGCTACCGAAGCATCAACTAGTCGGACTGTTACTGTCACCATAAACACGTCGACTGCTCCCACTGCTAACCTGCCTGTCACTTATACGGTTACGGGCACAGCCACAGCTGATACTGATTACACAGCACTATCAGGCACAGCAACTATCGCAGCAAACACTACCAGCACCACTTTTGATGTGGTTATTAAAGACGACAGCCTTGATGATGACGATGAAACCATTATTTTGACTCTCAACACCGGTAACGGCTACAAACTCGGTACCCGCAAAATCACAACGATCACCATCACCGATGATGATGACCCTGCACCTTCTGATGTGGCTGTGTCGTTGAGCGTCGATAATAGTGGTGCTGTTACTGAGGGCGGCACCTTGACGGTGACGGCTACTTTGGGGTCGGCTGCGGCTGCGAATGTGACTATCCCGGTGCGTGCAGGTTCTGGCACCGCAGCCACATCGGATTACAGTTTGGGGAATAGTGGTGATATCACTATCACGAGCGGTGAAACGTCGGGCACTTTCATGTTCACTGCAACCGATGACAGTATTGATGAAGATGCTGAAACTTTGACTTTGCAGCTTGGGACTTTACCGGATGGGTATACGGCTGGTAGTCCTTCTAGCGTGTCGATCACGATTAACGATAATGACACTGCCGGTGTGACAATCACCGAAACCAGTGGTGGTACTTCTGTGGCTGAAAACGCTGGCACAGACACCTACACGGTAGTACTTGATACTCAACCGACACATGATGTAACAGTCACAGTCACGTCTGGCACACCGACCGCGGCGTTGGTGGATGGTCCTGATACACCTAACCCAGACAACCCGACCCCATCTGAAACGTTAACGTTCACATCATCTAACTGGAACACTACACAAACAGTCACTGTCACTGGTCAAGACAATATTATTGATGACACCAGTAATCGTTCGTCGGTGATTACACATACCACTGCTTCGTCTGATTCGAATTATTCGGGTGTGTCGGTTGATTCTGTGACGGTAACTGTTACTGATGATGACGCGGCACCGTCCGCGATCACACTTTCGGTGGATGCTGACACGAACACGAACGGTGTGCAGACTTCTGTGGGTGAAGCTGGGGGCGCGAAGACTGTTCGGGTGACCGCGATGATTACTAGCGCAACGCGTTTCGCTACGTCACAAGATGTGACTGTGACGGTGGGTGCAGGTAGTGACTCTGCGGTTGAGGGCACTGATTACAGCAATGTAGCCGACCAGATGATCACTATTGCGGCAGGTGCTGCGTCGGCTTCGATCACGTTCACGTTGACTCCGATGAATGACACGACTGATGAACCTGCTGAGTCGATTAGCGTCACGGGAACGCTCACAGGCGTAACATTCACTAACACAAATATCACAATTACTGATGATGACGCAACAACAGTGACTTTGGCTCGCGACGCTGGTGCGTCTGTGGCTGAGGGTACTACGTTGGGTTACACGCTGTCGTTGGGTCGTGCATTAGTGACTGGTGAGTCGTTGAGCGTGCCGTTGACGTTTAATTCTGGTTCTGGTGCAGCAACTCGTGGCACTGATTACACGCTGGCATGCATAGCAGCTACGGGTGTGTCATGCACTAATCTTAACAGTGGCACTGCGACGGTTGTTTTTACTGGCAGAGCGTCAGCGTCAGCGAGCGTGTCGATCACACTCACAGCCGAAACTGATAGTTTGGTTGAGTCGCCTGCTGAAACAGTTGATATTGGTTTAGGTACACCAACCGCGACTGGTCTTGATGGTGGTGCTACAATCACAGACAACGCTGGAAGCGTAACGATTACTGATCCAGTGTCTACCGATATAGTCGTATCGTTGAGCGTGAACAATAGCGCGGCTATATCTGAGGGTCGTTCGTTGACGGTTACGGTTACTTTGGGGTCTGCACCATCGAGTAATGTGATGATCCCGGTGATTGTTTCTGGTGGGACAGCGGCTGTGAGTGATTATAGGTTGTCTGGGTCTTCTGTGACTGTTTCTAGCGGCGCGACGTCAGGTTCGGTGACATTGTCTGCGGTTGATGATGAGCTTGTTGAGGGTGATGAGTCGTTGATGTTGCGTTTGGGTGTGTTGCCTGATGGTTATCGTGCTGGTAGTTCCTCTAGCGTGACTGTGACTATTAGGGATAATGATTTCGCGGTGGTGCGTCAGGGTGCTGTGATTGTTGATGTGCTGGATTCGACGTTGCCGCTGGTTGAGGGCGAGTCGGTTTCTTATGGGGTGCGGTTGGCTTCTGAACCGTTGGCTGATGTGACTGTGTCTGCGGTTTCTGACGATTCGTCGGTTGTGTCAGTGTCGGATTCGTTGTTGTTTACGTCTTCGAATTGGAATGTGAAACAGTTCTTGACGTTGACTGCTGTTGATAATGCGGTGGATCGTTCTGGTCTTGATCTCGAGCAGGTGTCGGTGTCTCATAGCACTTCTTCGACTGATACGGTTTATAGTGGTTTGAGAGTTGGTGTGGTGCGTGTGCGGGTTGTTGATGATGACCCGACGGTGGTGTCTTTACGGCGTGTGGGTTCTGGTGATATTGTTGAGGGTTCTTCTATTCCTGCGGAGTTTGAGTTGAGTTTGTCTCGCGCTCCGAGCAAGTCCAGTGATGGTGTTGAGCGTTTCTCAGTGCCGGTTCGTTTGTCGGGTTCGGGGTTTAGTTCTGCCGATGTGAGAATCACAGTAGTTTCGCCTACTGGTGCTGCTAATGAGGCTTCGGTTGTGCATGACGGGTTGGGGGGCTGGTTCGTGCGTTTTGATAGGGAAGATCCAACTCAGAAGGTTAAGTTCTGGATTTACGCTAATCAGGATGGTCGTGACGAACCTGATGAAACGTTAACGGTCGCGTTAGGGAACGAGTCAGCGTTTGGTCGAGCTGCTCGTGGTGGTGGCACTAACGCTTATGGTGGTGTGGCAGCGCATGCGTCTTCGAATAGTGTGTCGTTGAAGATAGTTGATGGTGATGATCCATTGACCGCATCATTGTCTTCTTCTGACACGGTTTTGGTTGAGGGTGATGTTTCTGATCAGGGTTTGCTGCGTTTGAGGTTGTCGAAACCGTTACGGGAGAATGAATCGATTACTGTGCCGCTGGTTTTTGCTGGTGGTGTGGTTGGTACCGATGTGACATTAGCTTTGCGGTCTGAGGGAGCGCGTGGCACTGTTTCTGGATTGTCGACAGTGTCGCTGTCGGGTGTGTCTGTAACGTTCAGAGGTCCTAGTTCTCGTTCCGTGGATCAAACAGCTGAGATTATTGTGACCGCGGTATCTGATAGTGATGTGATTAGCGAACGCGTCACTGTGACTACCGGGACGGTCACCTCAACCGGGTTGCCGTCTAGTAGACGTGCTGCGGGTCGTGTCGTGTTGCAAATAACTGACACGAACGCACTAGAAACCGCTGCGACAGTAACGATCAGTCTTGCAGGAGGTGACAGCACTGCAAGAGTTCTTGAAACGTCTGGTAGTGCTGAGATCGTGGTGTCGTTGACTGAAGCAGGGCAGGTTGTTGGTGTGCAACCCGGGGATCGTGTCGAAGTGCCGTTAACGGTTTCTGGTGACGCGACTCTGGGAACTGATTACACGCTAGCTTTGAAATCCGGTAATGATGTGAACACTGGTGTCAGTGTCCTACCGTCGGCTTTGTTGTCTTCGTCTTCGCCGGTGTTAGTGTTCACCCAGAACGCGTCGAGTGCGGTTTTGGTGTTGACTGCCACTTCTGATAACGCTGCTGAAGGTTCTGCTGCTAGATTGTTCGCTGAAACGGCACGCATCGCGTTAGCTAACAAAACAGCGTTTGACCGTTCTGCTAACACGATTGATGCGCTACCAGCTTCTCAACCTGGTAGTGACCCGCCAGAGCCGCAGTCGGTGACTGTGAATATCGTTGATGACGATAACACGGCTGCTGTAGTTGTTGCGCCTGCAACGCTGAGCATTATTGAGGGTGATAGCAGCGGTGGCAGCTATCAGATGGTTCTTAGTTCTGCGCCGTCTGGTTCGGTGACAGTGACGGCTACAGCAGCTACCGGATTGCAAGTCAGCACGAGTGGTAGCCCGTCTAGCACTGTGCAGTTGACGTTTAGTTCATCTAACTGGTGGCAACCCCAGGCTGTGACTGTGAATGCCACCAACAACAACAATGACGATCCGCAACCGTCTCGCTCATTAGCGGTTTCTCATAGCGTGTCAGGTTACGGCACGGTTACTTCTGCTGCCAACATAAACGTGACTGTCGTGGATGATGATCCTACGACTGTGACTGTGTCGGGTGGCGGGACTGTTGTTGAAGCTGACCCGTCTTCTAGCACTACTGTCACGGTCATGCTTGGGCGTGTGTTGGTTGCTGGTGAGACAGTGCAGATTCCGTTGCAGTTGGTGAGCCCAACCGGGGCGCAACTTGTGACTGGTAGACGTTTTAATCGTGAACGCACTCTTGTGAGACGGATGCTTGACTGGAGCGTGTCAGGTACCGGCGCGACTGTTGATATTGACCGTTTCGCGCAAACAAGCCGGTTCGGGAATCGCACGAATTTTGTTGTTACACTGACTGGTGTTGGAGCGCAGACTGCGGTGGTTACGTTCACTCCTGCTGAGGTCACCGATTCTGATAGCAGCGATGAAACAGTGAATGTTTCTGTCGCGTCGACTATCAATAATCCAAATCGTCCCAGCAACGTTGATGGCGGTCTCAGTGCTTCAGGCACCGCACGCATCATTATCGAAGACCCAGCAGCGGGTGTGACTATTTCTAAATCCACGAGCACTGTTGACGAGAATGCTGGCACCGACAGTTATACGGTAGTGCTTGACAGCCGACCTGCTGGTGCGGTTACTGTTGCTGTTACTTCTGACACAGCAACCGCGGTGCTGCTTGACGGTCCCGACCAACCGTCTGGATTCACAGCATCTGAGACTCTCAGATTCACGACCTCGAATTGGTATACACCTCAAACCGTTAGAATACAAGCCCAAAACGATGACATCGACAATCCCGAAAACAAACGTACAGCAACACTCACACACGATATCGCGTCCACTGCTGATTCTGCTTACAACGGGCTCGCCGATCAAGAAATCACAGTAACAATCACCGACGACGATGCCGCCGCGTCTGATGTGGCTGTGTCGTTGAGCGTGAATAATAGTGGTACTGTGACTGAGGGCGGCACCTTGACGGTGACGGCTACGTTGGGGTCGGCTGCTTCTGCGAATGTGACGATCCCGGTGCGTGCCGGTTCAGGTACCGCAGCTACATCGGATTATGGTTTGGGTAATAGTGGTGATATTGCTATCTCTAGCGGTTCGTTGTCGGGTTCGTTCACGTTTACTGCAACCGATGATCGTGTTGATGAAGATGCTGAGACTTTGACTTTGCAGCTTGGGACTTTACCGGATGGGTATACGGCTGGTAGTCCTTCTAGCGTGAATATCACGATTAACGATAATGACACTGCCGGTGTGACAATCACCGAGACTTCGGGTTCTACTTCTGTGGCTGAAAACGCTGGCACAGACACCTACACGGTAGTACTTGATACTCAACCAACCCATGATGTAACAGTCACAGTCACCTCTGGCACACCCACTGCGGCGTTGGTTGATGGTCCTGATACACCTAACCCAGACAACCCGACCACTACTGAAACGTTAACGTTCACATCATCTAACTGGAACACTACACAAACAATCACTGTCACTGGTCAAGACAATATTATTGATGACACCAGTAATCGTTCGTCAGTGATTACACATACCACTGCTTCGTCTGATTCGAATTATTCGGGTGTGTCGGTTGATTCTGTGACGGTAACTGTTACTGATGATGACGCGGCACCATCGGCGATCACGCTTTCGGTGGATGCTGATACTAACACGAATAATGTGCAGACTTCTGTGGGTGAAGCTGGGGGCGCGAAGACTGTGCAGGTGACTGCGACGATTACTAGCGCGACTCGTTTCGCTACTCAGCAATCCATAACTGTTGCTGTGGGTGCAGGTACTGATAGCGCGTCTGAGGGCACTGATTACAGCAATGTAGCCGATCAGACGATCACTATTGCGGCAGGTGCTGCGTCGGCTTCGACCACGTTCACGTTAACCCCGACGAATGACACGATTGATGAACCCTCCGAGTCGATTAGCGTTACCGGCATGCTCACAGGCGTAACATTCACTAACACAAATATTGGTATTACTGATAATGATGCGACGACGGTGACTTTGGCTCGTACTGATTCTGGTGCGATTGTTGAGGATACGTCTGCGTCTGCGGCTGCTCGTAGTGCCGAGTTCACGATTGTGTTGGGTCGAGCGCTTGTTGCGGGTGAACGAATAGATGTGCCGTTAGCGTTCACGGGTACGGGGATCACGACCGGTGATTTCGTGTTGGCGCTCAAGTCTGGTGGCAGTCTCAATACTGGTGTCACACTGACTGCTGCGAATACTTTGACACCGACCGTTGTTTTGCAAAACGCGGATGCGCGTACTGCTACGTTAGTGCTGACCGCGACTGATGACGCTAGCGATGAAGGCGATTCTGAAACATTGACCGTAGCGTTAGGTGATCTCGCTGAATCATCGTTAGGCACCAACGCGGCAGGCGGAACTGAACCCAGCGACGACAATGACCCCAACACCACCGACAACACCTTCGATGTCACCATCACCGATGATGATGACTCTGCACCGTCTGATGTGGCTGTGTCGTTGAGCGTGAATAATAGTGGTACTGTGACTGAGGGCGGCACCTTGACGGTGACGGCTACGTTGGGGTCGGCTGCTTCTGCGAATGTGACTATCCCGGTGCGTGCAGGTTCAGGCACCGCAGCCACATCGGATTACAGTTTGGGGAATAGTGGTGATATCACTATCACGAGCGGTGCATTGTCGGGCACTTTCACGTTCACTGCAACCGATGACAGTATTGATGAGGATGCTGAGACTTTGACTTTGCAGTTGGGGACTTTACCTGCCGGGTATACGGCTGGTAGTCCTTCTAGCGTGAATATCACTATTAATGATAATGACACTGCCGGAGTGACAATTACTGAAACCAGTGGTTCTACGTCTGTGCCTGAGGATGGCAGTTCAACAGATTCCTATACGGTCGTGTTGGATAGTGAACCAACCCATGATGTAACAGTCACGGTCACGTCTGGCACACCGACCGCAGCGTTGGTGGATGGTCCTGACACACCAAACCCAGACAACCCGACCACATCTGAAACGTTAACATTCACAGCATCGAACTGGAACAGCGCACAAACAATCACTGTTACCGGTCAGGATAATATTATTGATGACACCAGTAATCGTTCGTCGGTGATTACACATACCACTGCTTCGTCTGATTCGAATTATTCGGGTGTGTCGGTTGATAGTGTGACGGTAACTGTTACTGATGATGACGCTGCACCATCAGCGATCACGTTGAGCGTGGATGCTGATACTAACACGAACAATGTGCAAGATAGTTTGAGTGAGAGCGGGGGCGCGAAGACTGTGCAAGTGACTGCGATGATTACTTCCGCGACTCGTTTCGCTACTTCGCAGTCTGTGACGGTGGCTGTAGGCGCAGGTACTGATAGCGCTTCTGAGGGCACCGACTACGCGACTGTGGCTGACCTGACGATCACGATCCCGGCAGGAGACGCGTCGGCTTCGATCACGTTCACGTTAACCCCGATGAATGACACGACTGATGAACCCACCGAATCAATAAGCGTTACCGGCACGTTGGCGGGTGTAACGTTCACTAACACAGATATTGGTATCACCGATGATGACGCGACAACAGTGACGTTGGCTCGCAGCGATAGTGGTGCGATTACTGAGGACGCGTCTGCGTCTGCGGCTGCTCGTAGTGCCGAGTTCACGATTGTTTTGGGTCGAGCACTTGTTGCGGGTGAACGAATAGATGTGCCACTTGCGTTCACTGGTACGGGGATCACTGCTAATGATTTCTCGTTAGCGTTGAAGTCTGGTGGCAGTCTCAATACTGGTGTCACGCTGAATGCTGCGAATACTTTGACTCCGACTGTCACGTTGCAGAACGCGGCTGCGCGTACAGCGACTTTGGTGTTGACTGCTGCTGATGACGCTAGCGATGAAGGTGATTCTGAAACGTTGACCGTTGCGTTAGGTGATCTCGCTGAATCATCGTTAGGCACCAACGTGGCAGGCGACGCGGAACCCAGCGACGACAATGACCCCAACACCACCGACAACACCTTCGATGTCGCTATCACTGATGATGATGATCCTGCGCCGTCTGATGTGGCTGTGTCGTTGAGCGTGAATAATAGTGGTACTGTGACTGAGGGCGGCACCTTAACAGTGACTGCTACGCTGGGGTCGACTGCGTCTGCGAATGTGTCGATCCCGGTTCGTGCCGGTTCAGGCACCGCGTCGTCTGGTGATTACAGTTTGGGGAATAGTGGTGATATCACTATCACGAGCGGTGAAACGTCGGGCACTTTCACGTTCACTGCAACCGATGACAGTATTGATGAAGATGCTGAGACTTTGACTTTGCAGCTTGGGACTTTACCTGCCGGGTATACGGCTGGTAGTCCTTCTAGCGTGTCGATCACGATTAACGATAATGACACTGCCGGTGTAACAATCACCGAAACCAGTGGTGGTACTTCTGTGGCTGAAAACGCTGGCACAGACACCTACACGGTAGTACTTGATACTCAACCAACACATGATGTAACAGTCACAGTCACCTCTGGCACACCCACAGCAGCGTTGGTTGATGGTCCTGATACACCTAACCCAGACAACCCGACAGCATCTGAAACGTTAACGTTCACATCTTCTAACTGGAACACTACACAAACAATCACTGTTACCGGTCAGGATGATGACATCCAAAATCCTGGCAGTCTCCGCAACGTAGTTATCACCCATGAAATCTCTTCCTCAGATACTAAATACAACGGATTATCTGACAAGACGGTAAACGTGTCTGTCGTTGATGACGACATCACCATCGTTGAGACGCGAATAGTCACTGTTACAGCCAATTCTCAGAGCGCTGTTGAAGGCGACAATACGGTGTTTACAGTCACTACGTCGCCGTCGCCTGTTGCGCCGCTAGCGGTGACCGTCAAAGTTTCGGAACGCAGCGGCGCAGGCCGAGATTTCGTGGCAACTGCCAACGAAGGCCAACTGACGGTGGTAGTGCCGATTTCTGGCAGTGTCGAAGTGATCGTCCCCACCGAGGATGACGACATTGATGAACCTGACGGCGAAGTAATACTCGAAGTGCTCGCAAGTATCGGTTATGAGCCTGGAGTGGCTTCGCAGGCCGAAGCCAGAGTCATAGTGAATGACAACGAGCAGGTACCTCCGAGCGACTACTATTATTTCACGTTGCATCATGGTGAAGTGATCTGTCGGGCGCCGCGTCCTAGCGTTGAAGATCTATTTGGTCCAGGCAAGACCGATTATGACGAGTTGACTATCGCCGAGCGTATTGAGTATGCAGAAGCGTTGAGAACGCCGCAAGTGTTCTCGCCACCTAGCGGAATGATCGTTGAGTGGGATAAGGACACATATGTGGTGGGTGAGGTGGCCACGCTGTCAATCAAGACCAGACTCAGTGAAAAGATGTGCCGAGATGTTGATTTCAGGTTCGTAACTAGTGCGTATCCACCTGGTGGAACTAGGTTATGCAGTTCCTGTGGCCCTAACCCGTTCGAATGGGGCTGGGTTGATGCACGCATCGCTATGGGCGAAAAGGAAACTGAGTTGCGTTTCGTTCTTGAGCATCCAGGCACGATCTCGTATCAGCTTTATTGGCATTCGGGTCTGTCGGATATGAACATGTATGTTGACGGTTCGTCGTCTCCGCTTACGCAGATATCAACGGAATACAGTGCCTGGGGACCCACTGTGCAGGCCACAGTCTTGCCAAGACCTCAAAATGTTGAAGTGAGCGAAGCGAGCACCTGGTTCAAACTGGCAGCACGCGGTGAAGTGTCAAGCCCCACCACAGCGACACCGCCGAGAAGCGTGTCAATAGCTGCTGTTGGAGATGCCGTTGAGGGCGAAGACGCTCACTTCACTGTGACATTGAAGCCAGCACCAACAACCGAAGTGCCGATAACAGTGACTGTCATCCGAACCGAAGGCGATGACTTCTCGACGCAGACGCGCTCTGAGACCGTGCCGACAAGCGGGATTTTGCATTTCACGGTGCCTACTGTTGATGACGATGTTGACGGTACTAACGGTCAGATCACAGTAAAGATAAGCGCGATTGACGGCTACACGACGAGTGTGTCTACCGTCAGCGTGACAGTCACCGACAACGATTCTGATGACATTAGTGATGTCGAACCTGAAAGTGACCCTATAGACGACACCGACACCGTCGACCCCAGTGAAAGCGACGGCGACAGTAGTTCTGGCGATGCAACCGACTCTGATAGCGAAACCAGCGGTGACTCAGACTACGAAGTCGAAGAGGATAATAATCCCGAATCCGACAGCACTGATGAAACTACTCCACCTGTAGAAACTACTCCGCCTGTAGAAGTGTCTTTGAACACTGAGAAAACATCAATTTCGGAGTCCCACGAAGAAACCAAGTTCACTATCACACTCAGTCGTCAACTGACACAAGGCGAGTCGGTTACAGTGCCGATCAGTATCACAGGAGGCCAGCCTTCAGAGCATTGGAATGTGCAACTGCGTGCCGCGGACAACAGTGCTGGAGTGACGCGAACCGCTTCTGGAATTAACTCTGAAGTGAAGTTCACCGCTGGCGGCCAAGTGGCGACATTAGTGCTGATCGGGCGTCCCAGTGCTGACACGGTTCAGCGCACTATCACTATCGCTATCGGCAGTGGTGACAGAGCCCCCAGCGCTGCTGGCGTGCCTGGAGGTGTTGTCGTGGGTGCCGCAACGGTGAAAGTGGCTCTGATTAACGATCCCACCATTCCGCTACCGGTGACGGTTTCGGTCGCCGATACTGAAGCCATCAGCGAAGAAACGGCTGCCCATGTCACAGTTCTGTGATCTGACAGCTTATGCCGCCGCAAGCATGCGTTGTTGTTCAAAATATGTGATTGCAGCATCAATTAGCGAGTGCTTCATGTCGTAACTGGCCGCGATCTGTCTGACCGGCTCTCCAGCATCATGAAGTTCCCATAAGCGTTCTACAGCAACCCCTTCTACAGAAGGGCACCCGAAACGAACCAGTGGGTCAATGACAACAGGCGTGGTTCGTCCCGCTGGATGAAGACGGCACACATCACCGTCATCAGGTGGATCGAACGAAACTTTCTTGAGGAAGCGTTCGGCTTCTCTGGACAGCATCACGGTCTGGCCGCTGCGCACCACGATCGCGATTTGCTGGGGGATGCTGCTGTCCTCTTGCAGTTTCATCACTAACTCTTTTCCGCCCACAAATGGTTTGGCTGTAGCGAGCGGATAAGGAGAATTAAATTCCTCTCGAAGGGCCTCAATCACCGGCCGTAAACGCTGTAGCGGCATTCCCTTGCGCCGATACTCCCTCAGGTAACCGAGTTCTACGAATTCACCCCAACTGACAACACTGCCACCCGTTGATGCCGAACGAACCACGGGCGGATAGCGCACCCCGTTGCGATCATAGCCGTCAAGCCAGGCGCGAGCACGGCTCCGACTTAGCCCCAGCAGAGCCGCCGCTTCGGACAAGCCATAAACTGGCCTGTCAAGAACTGAAACTTGATTTTCGGTCACTACCGCACTATAGACCGTAGGCAAGAGCTCACCCGGAAAGGCAGCTGATGAATTGTCTGCTTTGAGGGTTTAGGGGTGGTTGTAGGGGTTTATGGCGGGGCGGTTTGGCTGAGCGGACCGGATTTCTTGTTCAAGTGCCCGCAGCGAAGCCGACGGCATGTAGCGACGCCCTCGCTTCTCACCGACCGGCTCCAGCAGACCAGCAGCGACCATAGCGGCTAGGTCACGAGTAGCCATAGCCTCACTGATTGACTCGCCTGAAGCGGATTCCACGATGCTCATGTAGAGCGAGCGACTCAACCTCCAACCCTGCCCAGAATGCATCAGCGCATCAACGCTGCGCTCAGGTAGTCGTGAACGTGCCGCTAGTTGCGTGCAGCGATCCCAACGAGCCTCGAATCGGTCGATCCGGCGACGAACAGCCACAGCTTGGCGGTAATGGGCGGTCAGACAGAACTCCATCCACGGGCGAGAACTGCGCTGCGGTGACCATGATCCGCCTGCCGTCTCAGCGAGCACACCGTAATAGGCAGCCGTGTTTCGCCCCAGATATTCCTCAATGCTGGTGAACACCGGCGACAGCCCCTCAAAAGCGCATCCCAGCACAAACGACTGCAGGCATCGTGCCATACGTCCGTTGCCGTCACTGAAAGGATGAATCAGCGTCAAGTTGAGGTGAGCCATCGCCGCAGCCACCAGCGGTGAGTTGACCCCGACAGTGCTGGCAACCCCGACAGTGCTGGCAACCCCGACAGTGCTGGCAACCCCGACAGTGCCGTCTCCCCTGACACTGACACTGGCGTTACCGACACTGACATTGCTGGCTGTACTGCATCCGACATCAGCGCTGCTGTTGAGGTGATCGTTGATGCTGCGAACGAGTTCGCTGATCAAAGGTTCGACAAGTTCCCGGTTGGGTGCTGAATAAACGACGTTGCCGGTGCTGTCGCTCACCCAGACACTGCCCGGCCGCCACAGACCTGGATTGGTGGAAAGGTCATGCCCCACCATCATGAAGTGCAGCGACTGCAACAGTGAGGCATCCATCCTCGGGGCATCATGGCGCGTCATTTCGCCGCTTTGCGGAGTTGAAATGCTGGTGGTTTGTGCAAGATAAGGCCCGGTGAGTTGCAGAACATAGGTCATAGCATCGCGGTAGCCAGAGACGGTTCTGCGAGTGGCATCGTCCACGTCGGGGGGCGCTTCACCGTCGATGATTGCAGCGGTTTCGTCCACGGTTGAGTGGAATCCCTCAATTGAGGTAGATGCCCTCACAGCGCGTGCCATCATTACTCGGCTGAGGGTGCTGTGCCAGCGGCGTGGTGACACTAGATGAAAGCTCAGATCTTTGCGCAGGTCTTCGATCTGGCCGAGAACCTGTTCATCTCGTCCGGTCAACTCGGGGGCTCGATAAATCACATGCGCGATACTATCAAGATAATCCACATTTTATGTAGATAAATAATCAACATCAGATGTCTGTAAATAATCTACTCCAGGCTTATGGAGACTTGCTGGCTAGGGATCTGTGGCATGTGGCAGGAGGGCGCTTCGGTATCTGCACAGTTCTTCGGCGCGTGCGCGATTTTTTGTTGCAAATGTTGCAATATTTTTGATTGTCTAGTATCTTTGATGCATTCCTGATATTCTATGTAATAACTTACGCCTTGAACAACTCGGAAAGGAGATAATGACAACATGGATGCCAACACCATCACTATCGTGATCGCCATCGTCTTGTCGAACTTGACGATGATGTCGCTGATGCTTCGCCAGACGAATCGCCTTGAGGACATGATCGGCGCGGTGGATACGAAGCTCAGTGACAAGATTGAGGCAGTCGATACGAAGCTGAGCGCCAAGATTGAGGCAGTCGATACGAAGCTGAGCGCCAAGATCGAGGCAGTCGATACGAAGCTGAGCGCCAAGATTGATCGGTTGAGCGTGGATCTGGGCTACACCAACAGGCATGTCTTCAAGATTGATAGCCGTGTTGCGAGGTTGGAGGGCTTCTTGATGAAGCCGGGTCGCTTCACGCTGCACGGTCTGCCCGACGACACAAACGAAGACGCATCCGCTCAAGATGCCGAGACTGATTCTGAACCGCCCCCCTATCGCACCGACTGACCGCTAGCCGTGGTTCGCCCAACTTCAAGGCGCTTACCAGCTTCAAGAGACTGCATGAGACCTAGCGCTAGCATCGGTTCGTGCGCCTTTACGACACTGCACGCCGCCGCGTGGTGCCTTTCGAGATGCCTTCGCCACCCGAACCGGTGCGCATTTACGTGTGCGGGATCACACCTTATGACAGCACTCATTTGGGCCACGCCAACACTTACCTCGCCTACGACCTGCTGATCCGCCGCCTTGAGGATCTGGGGCGCAGCATCAAGATGGTGCGCAATATCACCGACGTAGACGACTCAATCCTGCCCAAAGCCCGAGAACTCGGCGTGGATTTTCTAGAACTAGCAGCAGCCGAGACCGACCGGTTCCGCAGCGACATGGAGGCGCTCAACACTTGGCCTCCCGCAGCTGAACCTCAAGCCACGCAATGGGTGACCCAGATGATCGAACTAATCGGTCGGCTTGACGCAGCAGGTCACACCTACACAGTCGAGGGCACCACCTGGTTCGACGTATCAACCTGGTCGCAGTTCGGCTGCCTCAGCGGCTATGACCACGCCACAATGACGAAACTGGCCGCCGAACGTGGTGGCACCCCCGACGATCCCCGTCAGCGCAACCCGCTTGACTTTGTGCTGTGGCAGCCGTCTACACCCGCCGAACCGGTGTGGCAGTCACCTTTCGGTGCGGGACGCCCCGGCTGGCATATCGAATGCAGTGCCATGGCGATGAGCTTGCTAGGCGCAAACATTGACCTACACGGCGGCGGCAGCGATCTGATCTTTCCTCACCATGAGTGCGAACTAGCTCAAAGCGAAGCAGCCGTCGGGCAGAGTTTCGTCAAGCATTGGATGCACTGCGGGATGGTCGCCTACAAAGGTGCCAAGATGTCGAAGTCGTTGGGCAATCTGGTGTTCGTGCGCGATCTCTGCACTCACAGTGATCCGGCTGCGGTGCGCTTAGCGTTGATGGGTCATCATTATCGCGATGACTGGGAATGGCATGACGGCGACATTGCCGAGGGCGAGGCTCTGCTTGAAACGCTCAGGCAGGCAGCGCGTCATCAGGGCAGGCCAGGCGGATCCGATCCAGCCCCTTACGCGCAGCAGCTAAGGGCTGCACTTGATGATGATCTCAATGCTCCTTTGGCTAGAGCAATCCTCTCTGAACTCGCTGACGCGATCCTTGCTGATCATCTCGACGAGACCGCGCCCGCAACGTTGAGCGAGTTGTGTGCGCTCTGTGGAATCAAACTTGAGTCCACATCTCGACCTGCAGCCAAGCTGCCGCTGACTCCACAGCAGCCTCCGCCCATATCAGCCAATCCACCCATATCAGACAGTCCGCCTACATCAGCCAATCCGAAGGTCGCAGAGTGATCTCGCTTTATGACACGCTCAGCGGGGAGGTGCAGCCCTTAGATTTGCGCGAGCCGGGAAAGGTGTCGTTGTATGCCTGCGGTCCGACCGTTTATGACCACCCGCATCTAGGTCACGCTCGCAGCGCTATCACTTATGACGTGCTGCGCCGTTATCTGCAATGGCGTGGCTTCGAGGTTCACCATGTGGCCAACATCACCGACATCGACGACAAGATCATTGATCGTGCCCGCTCGCAAGGTCGCAGCGAGCCGGAGGTCGCCGCTGAGTGGGAGGCTGTGTATCGCAACGTGATGGATCGTCTGGGAGTACTGGCACCTCATCAGCAACCCCGAGCCACTGAGTGGGTTGAGGCCATGATCGCATTCATCTCGGGCATCCTTGATGCTGGCAAGGCTTACACCACAACCGCTGGTGTCTATTTGCGGGTATGCAGCGTGGAAGGTTACGGCGACCTAGTGCAACGTAGCCTCGAAGAGTTGCGAGCTTCAGCCGGTGCCAGAGTAGAGGTGGACGAAGACAAGGAAGACCCTCTCGATTTTGCACTGTGGAAGGCGGCCAAGCCCGGCGAGCCGTCATGGCCGTCGCCGTGGGGCGCGGGTCGCCCCGGTTGGCATATTGAGTGCGCGGCTATGAGCCTGGGAATCCTCGGTGACGGTTTCGACATCCATGGCGGTGGTAGTGATCTGGTGTTTCCGCATCACACCAACGAGCGTGCTGAGGCTCTGGCTGTAGGACGGGCATTCGCTCGGCACTGGGTACATAACGCCATGCTCAACGTGGACGGCACCAAGATGGCCAAATCGCTGGGCAACTATCGCACAGTTGAGGACATGCTCAACGAGCATCCCGACAACGCCCGAGCGTTTCGTCTGCTGGTGTTGCAGACCCATTATCGCAAGACCATGGAAGTCAACTCTGAGCTGCTCACCTCGGCTCGCACAGCCGTGCAGCGCATAGATGCTCTAGCCCGCCGACTAGTCGCTGTATCGGTGCCGAATGCGCATTCTGCCGATCCTGCAAGCCAATCCAGTGTCGCCATTTCAGAACTGCAAAGCCGGTTCTGTGCAGCTATGGACAACGACTTGGGAACGCCCGAAGCGATGGCGGTCGTGTTCGACAATCTGCGCAAAGCCAACTCGCTGCTTGATTCGGCAGCCGCAGAAGGCGTTTTGTTGGCGCAGAAGGTGCTTGATGCAGCCGCAGCGTTGGGTTTAGTTGCTGCCGACGCGTCCCAGCCAGCAGACGACGACGCTCGTGTTGACGAGATGGTGTCGCGCCGTCAGGCGGCCAGAGAAGCACGCGACTGGGCCACAGCCGACGCATTGCGTGACGAACTGTCAGCGCTTGGAGTAGTAGTCGAAGACACCCCGTCAGGCCCCAAATGGCACCGCTGCTGAGCCGGTGTCGCTAGCTCTGCCAATAGCCCTGTGCGTCTGCCAATAGCACTGTGCGTCGTCTGACCCCTGCCGAGATTGATGCCTACGACTTGGTGTCGCCTCAGACAGCTCGTCGCGTCTGGGTGCAACGCATACCGTTGCTGACTCCAGGCTGTTGCGGCATAACCATCGGACGGTTGGTGCTAATAAGAAGCAGCCACTACACCCCTAGCCATGACACCCCTAGTTACGACTCTCATCTTCAGGGCAGCTCCGCTGGGATCATCGCAGCAAAGCAGGCGCTGCTAGCTCACGAACTCGTTCATGCGGAACAATACGCCCGTCTAGGGGTGCGAAGGTTCTTGTGGCGTTACCTGCGCGAATATTTCAGCAATCTGTTGCGCCTGCGTAGCCATCGGCAGGCCTACAAAGGGATCTCGCTAGAAGTAGAAGCCCGCACCGCCACCACAGCCTGGACAAACCACCACCAAACGCTTGAGTCTTAACGCTTGAATGTAGTGATGGCCGGGTTAGACACGTCGCTGACCACCGCAAGCGAACAGCCTTACGTCGAAGTTGATGTTACAGACTGGCCGCTCGTGGGTGACGAGATTCGAGGGACGAAGCCGAAGTGCTGGCTGCTACATCCTGATACGGGTTGTCGCTGGCTCTTCAAAGAAACGACAGAGAACGTTTATTCCGATGGAGCGGCCCATCGGAAGGGTGACGATTGGTCGGAACGTGTCGCCAACGCGGTGGCGGTTTGCATTGGCCTGCCCGTTGCACAAGTCGAACTTGCTGTCAGGCATCGGCCAGAAGATTCTGGGTTTGGCGTGATCAGTCTGTCAGTGTTAGCAGATGCTAGTGATCCATCTGAACCAGAGGAATTAATTGATGGCAACCAGGTGCTTAGGCAACCTGTCCTAGGGCGGGATCGCTCAAGCTACACGCTTGTTGCGATTGCCGATGCCTTGCAGGATGTCGAGGTACCGGCTGATATGGGCTACGGCCTGTCAGATTTGACGGCTTGGGATGTTTTTGTCGGCTATTTAGTGTTGGATGCCGTTGTCGGCAACACAGATCGGCATGAAGAGAACTGGGCTGTTATCGCTCAAGGCGATCGTCTCAGACTCGCCCCCAGCTTTGATCATGCCTCATGTTTGGGCTTCCAGCTTGATGACGAGAAACGAAAGCGGCGGTTGGCCACGAGAGATCAAGGATTCACCCCTGAGGCGTATGCGGATCGTGCGCGATCTCACTTCGCAGAGCAGCCTCATCCAGTAACTGTGGCTAGACAGGCTTTGGCGATGAGTGCTCCGCGCGTTGCCGATCTCTGGCTTGATCGTTGCAGCAAAGTAGATCGTCTCGTTGAACCTGTGTGGCTGGTTCCCGAGCATAGGATGTCGGCTGAGGCACGACAGTTCGCAGAACGGGTAGTTCGGCAGAATTGCCGACGACTGTTCGCTAGAAGCGATTAGTCTTGTCACACCCCATTCGTATGGTGGTACCTATGTCAAAAATCCATGAGCAGCGCCTTTACGCCACTTGGCGCAATCCCGAGGGCCTAATCCGCCCGGTGGGGGTGTTGACGCGTCCACGAACGGATGATGATGCCCTCTACCGGTTCGCCTACTTTAAGTCAGCTGCAACATTCGACGGGTTTCGCGGTCTGCCCGGTTTGCGAGATATGTATAAAATTTATGAGAGCGAGCACCTGTTCCCGGTGTTCCGAAATCGACAAATGCCTAGGTCGCGGCCTGACTATGCAGACTTCGTGGAGAGGCTGGGGCTTGATGTGGAGACCGACCCTTTTGAGGTTCTGATCCGTAGCGAAGGTTGGAGAGCAACAGATCGAATTGAAGTTTTTGCTCATCCACAGCGAACCCCAGAAGGTGACCTGACCACGTTGTTCTTCGCTCGTGGCATCCGTCATATTGAGGGAGCGGCTGCTGCGATCAATGACCTGCAGGTTGGCGACAGTCTCAGACTTGATGACGAGCCGGGTAACCCAGTCAACCGACTTGCTGTCCTGTTGAACACGCCCGTAGGAGGAAACGTCGGCTATGTGTCGGACTGTTTAGTGGACATGGTGCATGAGTTGCGTGAGCATGATTGTGAAGTAAGTGTGACCGTCGAGCATGTCAACCCCGACACTTCTCCGCCGCATATGAGATTGCTGTGCCGGTTGAGCGCACCTTGGCCCGATGGCTACGAGCCGCTATCTGGCCCCGACTATCTACCGCTCGCACCTGACTGCGAAGAGGCGAACCCGAACCCTTTATAACAAACGCATTAGTTACGGTTTAGTATTCGTAGAAGCCGTGGCCTGTTTTGCGGCCTAGACGGCCTGCGGCCACCATGCGACGCAGCAACGGAGGCGGCGCGTAGAAGCGCTCCCCGTACTCCTCATGCAGCGACTCGGCTGCAAAAAGGCATACGTCAAGCCCGATTAGATCCGCCAGTGTCAAAGGCCCCATCGGATGACCCGCTCCGAGCTTCATGGCATCGTCAATGTCGGCGGCTGAAGCATGACCCGACTCATACATCTCAATGGCCTGACACAGATACGGCACCAGCAACTTGTTGACCACGAACCCGGCACGATCCGGCGCGGTCACCACTCGCTTGCCGAGCACGTCAGTAATGAATGCCGTGACTGTTGCGGTCACCGCCGGGTCGGTGCGTTCAGTGCTAATCACTTCAACGAGGCGCATCACTGGTGCCGGATTGAAGAAGTGCATGCCCAGCACTTGCTGCGGGCGAGAAGTGCCCATGGCTACATCAATCACTGGAATAGATGACGTGTTGGTCGCCATGATCGCTTCAGTTTCAAGCACCCGGTCGAGTTCAGCGAAGATTTCTAGCTTTACGGGCAGGTTCTCGGTGACCGCCTCAATCACTATTTGACAGTCGCTCAAATCCTGCAAGTCGGTGGTCCAAGAAATCGCTTCCCATGCCGCCTCACGAGCTTCGTTGTCGAGCTTGCCCCGAGCAACGGCGCGCTCCATCGAGCCAGCAACTTTGCTGCGTCCCGCTTCAAGCAGTTCTGGTGTGGCTTCACGAGCCACCACCGAGATGCCGCTGCGGGCTACAACCTCCACGATGCCGCTGCCCATAGTTCCCACTCCGACAACGCCAGCCGTGCTGATCTTCATATGCCTGCTCCTGTTCTTTTCGCGAGATTTATTCGCGGGGTTTACCTGCGGACGATGCTCTGTAGTAGATGCTCTGTAGTAGGGGGTCAGTCCGACTCGCTGATGGTCACCGAGTTGATTGTTACATCGGTCAGCGGGCGATCGTTGCGGTCGGTTTCGACCTGTTGCATGGTCTCTACCACGTCTAGTCCCTTGACCACCTTCCCGAACAGCGAATACTGCGGCGGTAGTTGAGTGCCTTGTGCGCCGCTGATGATGAAGAACTGGCTGCCGTTGGTATTGGGTCCGGCATTCGCCATCGCCAGAGATCCGATTTCATAGCGCCCTGGCTTGGGCAACTCATCGGCGAATCGGTAGCCGGGGCCGCCCCGCCCGCTGCCTTCAGGATCTCCCCCCTGACATACGAAACCTTTGATGATGCGATGGAATGTCACACCGTCGTAGTAGTGATAACGGGCAAGCACAACAAAGTTGTTCACCGTCAGCGGCGCAGCGGCAGCGTCAAGGGCGATGATCAACGAACCAAGGGAGGTATCCATGTTTGCTGTGTAACGCTTAGAAGTGTCGATGCACATCGGCGGCGGCTGATTGAACTTGCGGCGAAGCGGGCTTGATCCGTCGACGGCAGGGCAAGGTGTGGGATCCACGGCTAAAACTCCTAGCGATTTCGGTTTTGCGACAAAGAGCGGCATCTGCGCATTCACCGAAATGCAGATGCCACCCATGACGCTAAACGCCAGCGTCGCTAACGCCACACAACCGCAGTAAACACAGCTCAGCCGACACATCCCAGCCGACACGGCCGCAATCAACTGAGCTGCAATCAACTGCCCCTGTGCAGTCCACAGTCGCGACCGCAGATGATCTGCTCGCCCCCACGTCTAATAAGCATCATCCACCCAAGAGTCAGCGCGCTCTATGGTGACGCGCGTGCGGTTCTGGCTGCGGCGATCATCCGTGGGCGAAAACATCACGCCCGCGCCCCTTGGTGAAACCATTGTCAGCGCAGCGCCGATGGCAACTCTTTCGGATGAGCACACTTTGCTGCGTTGCGATGCCTGTGATGTCACTTGGCGTGGCCCGGTCACTGTGCCCTGCTGGTGCTGTGGTGCCCCTGGGCGAATCCGCGGCGAGGTGCGAATTCTCGCGGACTAATCTTCTGGCACTGTCTGGAGGCTTGGCATCGTCAGAGCACAGCGGCTGGAGGCTGAGCATCGTCACAGCACAGCGGCTGCAAGCTACAGGTCTCACGGTGATAATCGCGGACTAATCTTTGCGGTGCTGTGATGTCGCTGAACCGGTTTTATCATCCGGCCATTTAGACCATCCATCAAATCCAACAGCAAAGAACTAGGAGATTTCATGACTCGGCTTCTTGAAGGCAAAGTAGCGCTCGTCACCGGCGCAGGACGCGGCATAGGGCGAGAACACGCCCTGCTGTTCGCGGAACACGGTGCCAAAGTGGTGGTCAACGATCTCGGTGGCGACGAGTTCGGTGCGGGAGCTGACCTCACCCCCGCAGCCGAGGTAGTCGAAGCCATCACCTCTGCTGGTGGCGAAGCAGTCGTCAACGGCGGCAGTGTCGCCAACTTTGAAGAATCGGCTGCCATGGTGCAGCAAGCCATAGACACTTTCGGCGACATCCACATCGTGGTCAACAACGCTGGCATCCTGCGTGACCGCATGATGTTCTCAATGAGCGAAGACGACTGGGACACAGTTCTGGCGGTGCATCTCAAAGGCACCTTCGGTCCGTCGCATCATGCAGCCAACTATTGGCGCAACAAAGCCAAGGCAGGCGAAGCAACCTACGGTCGGATTATCAACACGTCGTCGCCGTCGGGTATTTACGGCAATGTCGGCCAAACTAACTACGGTGCCGCCAAAGCAGGGATCGCCGCCTTCACAGTGATCGCAGCGCAAGAACTGGTGCGTTACGGAGTCACCGTCAACTGCTTGGCACCATCGGCATGGTCTCGACTTACCGCTCCGCTGATGGGCGGTGATGAAGCCTCCGAAGAGTTCAAAGAAAGCATCAGCCCACGCTGGATCGCTGTCGCTGCTGCCTGGCTAGCCAGTCCCGAAGCTGCCAACGTGACTGGACGTGTCTTTGACATTCGCGGCGAGCAGCTGGGCATAGCCGAAGGCTGGCATCTCGGCCCGGTGGAAGTGCAACCCGACAACCCAGCCGAGCTAGGTCCCGTGATGGCCAAGCTGATGGCATCGGCTCGGCTCAACGCCGACATGTCGGGACGTGACCGTGAAGGCCCTGGCTTCCCAAGCCAATCAATCTGATCTCGGTTGATAGTTAGATCTGAAGATAAGTCGGTGTATTGCGTATGTCTGTAGTTGCTGCGTTGCATGCATCTGCTGCTCTGCTGGTGATAACAGCGGGGGTGACAAAGCTCGCACAACCGGCTCGCAAACCTGGTGAACTGCTCGGATTCAAGGTTTCGGCGCTAATGCTGCGTCTTGTGGGTGCTGTTGAGTTGTTTCTCGGCATAGCAGCTTTGTTGGTCGGGGGAGTGTTCGTGTGGGTAGTGGCGCTCGTCTATGCACTATTTGGCGTAGTTGCGGCCCGAGGTGTGCTGTCAAGAGCGCAAACATGTGGTTGTTTCGGCAAATTGGACGCTCCGCCGTCTTGGGCTCACGTAGGTGTCAACCTAGCTTTCGCAGCAGCCTCGTTCGCAGCCGCGGTTGCTGTTGACAGCGGCTCCGGAGTCTTCGCTAGCGTTGTTGCAGAGTTCAGTAACGACCCAATATTCGGAGTCGCTCTCGTCATTGAGATCATCGTCATTGCCGGGCTGGGTCTGGTGACCTTAACGGCATTGCCAGAAGCGCTGACAGCACGCCCCGACCCCACTGCGCCAGCGCTTTTCTCCGCCACAAAGACCAACCTATGAGCCGCACGCTGGTCAAGCGGGTCTCACGCGTGATCGACCGCAGAGCTGGCGGGCGTCGAAGCTTTTTGCGTACGTCAGCGATGGCAGCCACAGCACTGGCGGTGGCACCCGTCGCCTATGCCATCCGTCCTCACAAAGCCGAAGCCGCGATCGTGTTGTGTCACGGTTTCCGCTGTCAGCCTGGAGCGCTCTGCTGTGACGGCTACACCGAGTTCTGCTGCAAACTCACCGGCGAGAACTTGTGCCCTCCCGACACCATTGTGGCTGGCTGGTGGAAGGCTGACGGATCAGGCTTCTGCGATCTTGACGGCCCCGCCCCGCGCTATTACCTTGATTGCAACCACGTCTGTGATCCAGACTGTCGATGCACTACAGCGGGCTTGTCACCCAGGAGTTCGCGCGGCAGCAACGGAGTGTGCAGCCGGGACTGCACTTCAGCAAAATGCGAATGCAGCGACGGTTGCGACACTCGCCGCTCTGGATGCCTCAACTGGCGTTACGGACAATGCAACCAAGACGTGTGCGTCGGGCCGCTGCTGTGTCGCATCGTTACCTGCGTGCCGCCCTGGAAATGGGATACGAGCTGCGCTGCCACTCCGGTGCTCACCGATCAAGGAACAGGTTTCCATGATCGCCCCTGCCTGCATGAAGGCTTCACCGACATTCCGCCTAAGGCCTACTACGCAGAAGCAGTCGAATGGATGGCCGCAGAGGGCATAGCTGCTGGCCTAAAGGAAGATCTGTTTGGTCCAGATAAGCCGGTTACCCGCGCACAGTTCGCCACGTTCCTTTGGCGCTACCGAGGTCGCCCAACAACTGAGTCATCCACTGCTTTCTCCGATATCAAAGATGATGATGTGCATGCCCAAGCAGTGGACTGGATGGTCTCTCAAGGAGTCGCCGTGGGAGTGGCACCGTATCGTTTTGCTCCCCAACGCCAAGTAACTCGAGCCCAGGCGGTTGTGTTCTTGCATCGGCTAGAAGGTCAACCCAAAGGCAGCGCCAGCATCGATTTTGCTGATGTGCCCAAGGATGCCTGGTATCGCGATGCCCTGCAATGGGCCCTCCAGCACAACATCACTTGGTGGTCACAGGACGCGATCTTCCAGCCCGACAAACCCGCCACCCGCGCCGAGGTAGCTGCTCTGATTTATGTGCATCATCGCCATCTGCCAGCTGCTCCGATTCGGGACAGATCAAGCCCGGCAGTGCTGTGACATCAGCGATTATGTCGCCGACGATGAGAACTGGCCTGCCGATCAAGAGCATTGCACTAAAAACGCAATCGCTTCTGGCAGTGGATCTCGCCCCATGTTCGAGGATGTTCACGCAATGACCTTGTTGGTTGTGCTGCTGGCGATAGCAGTGGGTGTGCTCACACTGCTGGTGTTTGGACTGTTGCGAACCCACGCCGAAATCCTGCGAGCCCTTGACCGGGCTGGTATCAGCCTCAGCGACACAGCCGCAGCGACAGCGACCTCCGCAGCGACCCCCTTGGCATCACAAGCTTCTGGCTCTGTCTCAACTCATGCGTCGCAAGTCCATGATCTTGTTGGCTCTGTGCCCGGCGGCGGCCCCGCCAAAATCGTGGTCAGCGGTGTTGAGCACTTCACGCTGCTTGCGTTCTTGTCGCCGGGGTGCCGCACTTGCAAGCGTTTCTGGGAAGCGTTCGCAGTGCCTGATCTTGATTTACCCGGCACCAACACCCGCCTAGTGATCGTGGGTCAAGACCCTGTCCACGACTCCGAGTCGGCTCTGGCACAACTAGTCCCGCCCGGGATCAAAGCAGTTCTGTCGTCGGCGGCATGGCAGCAATACGACGTGCCCGGCTCGCCTTATTTTGTGCTGATTGACGGCTCTGGTAGCCGCGTTGTCGGCGCTGGCAGCGCTTTGAGTTGGCAGCAGTTGCGAGACTTGCTTGAACAGGCACTGACTGATGCTGGCCTGGCCACTTCAACCGGCGAGGCTTCTGCTGTCAGTCGCCACTCAGCCCGTCGCCGCAACCGCAAGACTCGCGCTGACCAGGCTCTAAGATCCGCAGGCATCGGGCCGGGCCACAGCAGCCTCTACGGCGGACAATCCGCGCCGCTGTCACGTTACTCAGAATGATTCGAATACCATCACGATACAAGACAATGAAAACTGTACATGAAATCAAAGCTGCATAAGAAATGGTCGTCGTTCTGGTCATAGGAATGCTCGCTGCGGCAGCGGCAGGAGTTCGCGCCACCTGGTCGCCTTGAGGGATTTCGATGCTCACAAGCATCAGCCCGCTCGGCGAACGGGCCCGAGGCAACCGCTGGTCGCTGACCGTGCTGTGGCTCACCGTTGGTTCAGCTTTGGGTGGTGCTGTTGTGGGCACTGTTGCAGGGGTGTTCGGTCAAGCAGCGCTCATGTTTATCGGCCACAGCGTTCGCTTAGTGATACTGGCTTTGGCGTGCGCGATGGCGGCGGCATGGGATCTGTTATCGCGACGCTTTGGAGGACTGCGTCAAGTCAACGAAGACTGGCTAGTCGCCTACCGACGCTGGGTTTACGCAGCGGGTTTCGGTCTGCAACTCGGTGCTGCGGTGCTGACAGTGATCAACACCGCTCTCGTAGCATTGTTTCTGCTGTCGGCGATGCTGGCAGGCGACGCTTGGACGGGCGGACTGATTGGTTTGGTTTTCGGAATTGTCAGAGGGGTCAGCCTTCTAGCGGTTCGTGGTATCCGCACCCCCGAAGATCTGCGCAGATTGCATCATCGTTTGGATCAAAAAGCCGACCAGACGCGGCTTGCTGGAGTTTTCGTGGCTATGGCTCTGGCAGTCGCCGCCACCACGACTTTGCTGATGTCGTGATCTCTCAGTTCGCTCAAGCTTCAGCGGTAGCGCAATGGCACGGTCGCTCTTATCGTCGCAGTGAAGTTGTGAACACGGATGCCAACACGGATGTTGTGGTGCGAACAGGGGAGCGAAGCCTTGAAGTAGTGAACAGCCGTGAACAGCCGTGAACAGGGGCCGTGAAGACGTGAACAGGCTGACGGCTCACGGGGTGAGCCTTGAAGTGCCAGCAGGCTGGGAGGCGGAACTGTCAACTCAGCAGGATCCGTCTTCACTTGACGCGGATCTGTTGCCTGAGGAGATCCCGCTGGTGGTGGTTCACGCAGCTAACTTCTCTTTGCCACCCGAGCGTGGCGATTACGGCCGAGGCGCAGTCGAGGCAATGGATGCCAACAGCATCTTCGTCACCTTGATCGAGTTCCCCGAAACCGCAGCCAGTTCGCCATTGTTCGTTGCGGCGGGCCTCCCAGAGCGGCTTAGCACGGCAGACTTCGCAACAGATCAACTCCAACGTTCACTTCCAGGTCATGCTGGAGCGCAGCGCTTTTTTCATGTGGAGGTTCAGTCAAAGCTGCGGGGGTTCTGTTTGTATGCGGTGATCGGTGCCTATTCAAAGCGTGCTGTGCTGGTTCCCGAACTCAATCGTCTGCTTTCGGGATTCAGCTTCTATTAGATCCAGCATCCATTTCCAGCAGACCTCTCCCGAGCTCGCCACACTTTGTCCCGCTCCCCGCTCTGGCTCTCTGCCCCTGCTTGACCTCGTCACTCATTCCGCCGCCCGCTGGATGCTGTCAGCCTGATATGACTCTTGTTTCCGTTGGCTGCTAGGGCTGCGGGCTAAAGAGTTTCGCCTTTGTGGGCTATGCCGTATACGTCGGTGCGCCGGTCAAGTCGTGGAGTGATCAACTCGCTGCGTGTCTGGGCACGGCGAGCTTCTTGTAGGTCAACATCGCATACCACCAGCTTTTCGTGTTGCGTCGATAGCGGCCCGCCCACAATCTGACCATACGGGTCAGCGATCACCGACGAACCCAGCAGTTCAACCCCGTCGCCTGTACCGACCTGCGAAACACAGACAATGAACACCTGGCTCAGGTTGGCTTGAATCAGTGCCCCCTCGGCATGAGCAATCAGCTCGCCTTCGCAGTATTGACGCCGATCGAAACCGCGCACCCAGGCGGTGGGTACACAGATCAAATCCGCTCCTCGCAAAGCCAGCAGCCGCACTACCTCAACGAAGCGCAGGTCATAACAGATGCACAAACCGATGTTGCCGTAAACCGTTTCCACTACTCCGAGCCCAGCATCACCAGGTGTAAAGCAGTGCTTCTCTGAGTCGAACAGATGCAGTTTGCGATAATGCGCGATTACGCCGCTTGCATCCACTGCTACTGCTGAGTTGTAGATCGCCTCACCGCTGCGTTCGCAAAACCCGCCAATGACTAGCCCTCCGTGCCGGTCAGCTTGTTCATGCCAAGCTGCGACGGTGGCACCGTCAAGTGTTTCGGCTAGCGGTTCAAGCGCGCTGCGGTCAGTGCTGTACCACGGCACTGACATCTCGGGTAGCACCACAATGTCGGCACCTTGCTCAAACAGTGCTGCGGCGGCATCACTGCCAGTCTTGCGGTTGGCTTCAGCTGCGTGCGGCTCGCTGCGGATCTGAGCTAAGCCGATTCGAGTCATTCCCATTCCCAGATCTGCCTAATCGTAAGCATTGGTCTCGGGTGGAGCTGATCGGATTTGAACCGACGACCCCCTGCTTGCAAAGCAGGTGCTCTACCAGACTGAGCTACAGCCCCGAGGCAGCTAAGGATATCGCTATGCGAGCCGCAGGTGTAACGGGGGAGACCTTGTTGCAGTTGGCTGGAGGTGGTCTTCATCGCCGACTGGCGTGAATCGTCAGAGTCGCTGAGCGCTTCGTCGTTGCCAGCGGATGTGTAATGTGTCTCTGCTAATTTGGTGTCATCAACATCTTGTTGATTGAGTTGTTGTTCGAGCGCCTCCTCGTTGTCGATGGATGCGCTTGCCGCAGGGTCTGCTTGGTGATTGGTTTCGTTGTCTTTGGCAGACGTACTGCTGGTTGGCAGCCTTTGGTTGAGGGCAGCAGCGACTTGGTCGGTCACGCCCAGTACTGCGATCAGTGCTGTCATGTTCTTGTCTAGGACATCGAACTTGTCGTCAAGGACATTGAACTTGTTATCTAGGACATTGAACTTGTCGTCTAGTTCATCGAAGCGTGCATTGAACCGTTCATCAATCTGGACGAACCGTTCATCAACCTTGGCAAATCGTTCGTCGACCTTGTTGAACCTTTCGTCTACGGCCGCAAAGCCAGCTTCCATCTTGACTTCTAGGCCGTCAATCTCTTCATCCAACTTGTTGTCTAGGGCAGTTATTTTGTCCTCAACCCGGTCGATGCGATGGTTGGTATCGCTGATTCGGTTGTTGGTGGTGGTCATCATTACAGGGAGGATCATTACGATCAGAGCCAAGATCGCTGTCTGACCAGGGTTGTCCCCGAGCAGCCGACGTTCAGCCCGAGGTGCAGTGCCAGCAGACGCTGCGCCAACAGCGGAAGCCGGGGTGGGTTTACCAGCCATCTTGATGGCTGGTTCTGGGAAGGGGTTTTCGGTTCCTGGCATCTGGACCTCCTCGGGTGGCGGTGTTCCGACCGCCTGAACCTTGCTGTTTCGTGTGCTCCGTGACTCACTGTGGACTGGGGCTCGTTGCCATTTCGGGCAGTGTCGATATTATCTGAATGCACTGGATAGCATGAATATATCTGAACATATCAAACATTGCAACATCTTTTCAAATTATTTCAATCTTCTTTGATATCACTGGCTAAAGTCGGTCTTATTTACGACCCAAGCAGCTAGGTCTCATCCCGCCCTGCGTCTCATCCCTTCTCCTCACACACCATGACTACCGCACACCAGCCAGCTACCGCGGGTCTCATCCTGCCCTAGGTCTAGTTCTGGCTCCTAGCGCAGTGCGACCGAAGTTCGATCCCGCCTCGACCCTGACGATGCGCTTACTACACGACCGCCGGTAAACGCAGTGTGAGTCGGCGCTCTCTGCCCGCTAGCTTGAAGCCACGGAGGTGATCGAAGATGTTCAACGCAGCCAAAACCTTCACTCTGCTGGCTCTGCTCGGCGGCCTGTGCATCGTCATCGGCGGTGCTATCGGCGGTTCCGCAGGTCTGGTTTTGGGTTTGATCCTCGGTGTGGCTATCACCGGCGGCAGCTACTGGTTCAGCGACAAGCTCGCTATCAGGTCGGCGCGTGCTCAGCAAGTGACCGCTGATGACATGCCTGAGTATTACGAGATCATGGTCAACCTCTGCCGCCGTGCTGAGATGCCCATGCCCAAGCTCTACATCTCGCCCGAACCGCAACCCAACGCTTTCGCTACTGGGCGTAATCCCCAAAACGCTGCCGTGTGTATAACGGCTGGGCTCATTCAGGCGATGGGCTGGGACGAAATCCGTGGTGTGCTGGCTCACGAGTTGGCTCACATCCGCAACCGTGACATTCTCATCGGTTCGGTTGCTGCGGCGATCGGCATGGCTGTGACTTTCATCGCCAATATGGCTATGTGGGGGGCGATATTCGCTGGCGGTCGCGACGACCGCAACAACAACGTCTTCGGGCAGTTGGCTCTTGCGATTCTGGCACCTTTGGCAGCAGCGATGATCCAAGCAGCGATTAGTCGCAGCCGTGAGTTCCAAGCGGATGCCTCCGCCGCCAAACTCATCGGAGACGGAAAGCCTCTGGCTCGGGCTTTGGCGAGCTTGGAGTCGTATTCGTTGCGAGTCCCGTCAGGTGTTAACCCCAGCCAAGCATCTAACTACATCATTGATCCGCTCAAAGCTCAGGCCCGAGGCGGCGGCGGTGGTGGCGGGTTTTCGAGGATGTTCAGCACTCATCCGCCCACCGCTGAGCGCATTCGCCGCTTGGAGTCGCGCTCTTGGGAGTAACGAGTTGGGGGTGACGAGTCTGCCCAGTTCAGCGTCTAGGGGTTTCAGTTTCAGCGTCTAGGGGCAGGCTTGACAGCTAGTCCCTGAAGTTCACGTATTGAAGCGGCACATCAAAGTCGTGCTCTTTGAGTGCTGTGATCACTGCTTGCAGGTCGTCACGCTTCTTTGACTGCACTCGCAGCTGGTCGCCCTGGGTGGATGACTGCACGCCTTTGATGCCTAGTCCCTTGATGAACTTGTTGAGCTGACGTGCATGATCCGAAGAAATCCCAGCACGCAGCGCAGCTACTTGGCGAACCGTGGCACCGCCAGCTTCTTGCACTGTGCCGTAGTCCAACGCTTTGAGCGACACTTTGCGGCGTACTAGCTTTTCTTCGAGCACCATGCGAGCCGCCAGCAGACGGTCTTCTGTGGAAGAGTTCAATGTGATTGCCCCTTCACCGAGTTCTAGCGCGGTGCCGGTGTTGCGAAAGTCGTAGCGTGTGTTCACTTCGCGTGCTGCTTGATCCACGGCGTTGCGCACTTCTTGCATATCAAGCTGATTGACGATGTCGAAGGTGGGCATGGGGGTCGTGCTCGCTTTGTTTAAGGGCCGTTGAGGCCTTTGGTGTCTGTGATTGATGCTCAAATACTCGGGCGACTGGTCGCTTGAAGCCGTGGCGATGGTATCGTGCGGCTCACAGGGTCGGTGCCCGAGCGGCCAAAGGGAACGGGCTGTAAACCCGTCGGCTCAGCCTACGGAGGTTCAAATCCTCCCCGGCCCACACCAAGCTCGCTGCTTCTGCGGTTGTCCGGCCGCAGGAACAGCAGCCGAGCTGTCCCGCTCTTACCCTTGCCACGGTAGTTAGCACCGAGGCAGCATCACTGGGGTTCGTCAAATTCGTGCCAGCAATCTTTCGCCATTGCTCTAGCAGAAATCAACGCATCTTCATATGGACCCAACTACGAGCACGTCCGCCGTTGTCGGTAATGTGACGACATGACTGTCACCGTTGAGGTCTGCAACCTCGGACCGTTGCGGTCGGCTGAGCTGGAGTTGGCGGACCTCACGCTACTCATTGGCGAGAACAACACCGGCAAGACGTTCTTCGCAACCGTGCTGCATCGCGTGCTTGACCAGTCACAGTCACTGGGCTGGAGTCGACGCAGCGGGCCGGATCAGCCACCAGATGAGGTTGCTCAGTGGATTTCTTCAGTCTTAGAGTCACCTGTTGACGAGGAGGTTCCTGCCACGAGCCTCTTCAGTCCCAGCGCAGCCACTCTGAAATGGGCTAAGAGCCTCACACTCAAAGCTCTTCAAGATTATGGAGCCTCCGTCCGATACTCAATCGCCTACGCCTTCGGCGTGGAGCCAGCTTTGCTCAGACGGCGAACACCAAGCCGCTACGCATCCGACTGTTTCGTAAAAGTCACTAACTCTGAGCCGGATTGGCAGGTCGAAATAAGGTTCGATTCCGACGAGATCAAGGTCCAGCCTCCTGATCCCAAGCAGTTTCTTCAAATAGTGTTGAGTTCGGATCGAATACTAGATATGTTTAAAGTTCTCGGTTCGCCCCCACGCTCACGGAAGATTTCAGCCAGCGAACGCAGCTGGTCTTACTGGGCTCGGTTTAACACACTCGTGTTCTCCGAGTTGTTCCCGTCTTGGCCTAACAATGCTGTCCATCTGCCAGCTGACCGTAGTGGCATCATGCAGAGCCACAACATGTTGGCGGCGGCAGCGGTGCGCCAGTCCGCGCGGGCAGGAATCCGGCCTATCGAGATTGAGACCCTTCCCGGCACCTCGGCTGACTTTCTCTCTTTGATTCTTGAAGGCTCAGAACGCATATATCGACCAAGAGGCAAGTCTCCCTTCGCCTCGCTGGCGAGTCGTTTCGAGAAGGACAACATACGTGCTGAGATCGAAATTGAGCGAAGAACTGACGGCCCCAACGCCATTGTGGCTAACACGCCGGAGGGTAGCTTCCCGATGACACGAGTGTCGTCAATGTTGTCGGAACTGGCACCGCTGCTGTTGGTGTTGAAGTCGCGTCTAGGTGTTGATCATCTAACGATTGACGAGCCTGAGGCACATTTGCACCCAGAGATGCAGCGACGGGTGGCTACCTTCTTCGCTGATCTGGTCAATAAAGATATGCGTATCGTGGTCACTACGCACTCAGACTTCTTTGTCGCTCAGTTCAATAACATATTGAGGCAACATGCACTGAACGGCTCGACCTCTTCCCTAGTCGGTGAGGGTTTGCGGTCTCTAGATCCTTCTCGAGTTAGGGCGCTGCGGTTCTATCGCGAAAATGGCAAGTGCTTGGCACAACTATTGCCGCCCGACCGTCTCAACGGTATTGACGAGTCAAACTTTACAGATGTGATGAGATCACAGTATGACGAGACGGCTGGGCTGGTAAATCAACTATTGGAGGCAGAGTCGGGTGGATGACGGTTCTGCCCCTCACAGTCCCGACCGAACTGGACGGTCAAAGGCTGCGCCGTGCTCCCAATTCCCCTCTTGCGAACTATCCGAGTGCCCGGTATGCAAGCTCAAATCTCGGTTGATCCAAGACGGAGCCAAGAGCGTTGATTGGTCAGACCTCCACGAAAATGACTGCCATGCTTATGTGAGTGCAGGCCCGGAGCGTCGCTGTCTGCATGGGCTTCGCCTCGATGTTCAAGATGCCAAATATCGACGATTGTCCAAGGATAAGACACGCCGAATGTGCGACTTCTCAGTTCTCGCGATGCATGGTCAGACCGTGCTGCTTGTTGCAGTTGAGCTAAAAAGCGGAGCCGCCTACTCCAAAGACCTTGAGCAGTTAAGTGAGGGACTTCAGTTGTTGTACAACTTCTTCAACAAAGCAGGTCTGACGGTCAAGCCCAGTCCTCGAGCTTGCTTCGTCGTGGGCAAAGAGTTGGATAAGTTCAGGTCTACTCTGAGAGGCCAGCTCACGAGCCTGCGCTTCGGTTCGGAACCGGTTCGGGTAGAGATTCTCAAATGCGGGGACTCGCTGCACCTTTGAGAATGTGATCGTTGCGATTATCGACTTTCACCATCAGGTTTAGGTCAGCATTCGCTGCATGATGACTACGTCTAACCATTCACCGAACTTGCGACCCACTTGACGTTCGGTGCCTACCACCTCGAAACCTACAGCGGCGTGCAGCTGGATTGAAGCCTCATGCCCGCCGACGATATGGGCAAGTATGGTATGGAACCCTCGGGCTTGCGCCAGTTTTACCAGTTCTTGCATGAGCTGTCGCCCCACCCCACGCCTTTGCAGTGCGGCCTCAACGTATACGCTTGACTCCACCGAAGTGCGATAAGCCGCCCGTGGTCGGTACTCGCTCAACGCAGAAAATCCCACCACTTGGCCGTCCTTCTCGGCTACTAGCACACCGTGCGCCCCAGAACGCTTTTTGAGCCAGTCCTGCTGTTCAGCCAAACTGCGGGGCACTAGGTCAAAAGTGTGGGTGGTGTTCTGCACCTCATGGTTGTAGATGCGCCGCAGCGCCTCGGCATCATCAATGATGGCCAGCCGCACAATCACGCCACCCGAGTCGCCCACATCGTCAAAGCCGCCCGCAACCGTCAAGTCCTGCATTGCAGCCGAGTCTCCGAAGTCGTCCACGTCGCCTTGATGCTGCTTTGTCTCGCTATCGCTCATTCCTAGAGGCTAAAGGTCGCAGCGTCTGCGTCCCGCCTCCTAGCTGGGAGGGGGCAACGCTAAGCCGACTTTCGCAACGCATAATAACAATGATTATCAATCAGTTAGAGTGGCAGGCTCAGAGAAGCCTGAGCCTGAGGTGGCCCGAATCAATAACGATGATTATCGAACGCAGGCGTTATCTCCATTTCCGATGTGCTCCTGTGAGCACCACGGATTATTGTTACGCGGACAATCCACCAGCACAGCAAGGAGAAGCCATGTCTGAAGCTCTGCAGGATCCTGTGCTTCCGCCTGAACAAACTCTTGACTCAGAACTAGCGCATCGGCTGTCTGAACTCTGTCATCGTAGTCACAGCGAAGGCGGCGCTCGACTGGTGCTTGGTGACGACGAGAGCGTGGAGGTTCCAGACGAACTTGTGGAGGTGCTCAGACGCGTCGTTGAGGCTATGGCTGCTAACAGGGCTGTGTCGATAGTGCCTGTCAACCTCAATCTTACCTCGCAGCAGGCTGCTGACTTGCTGGGGGTGCAACGCAGTTTTGTGGTGAAGATGCTTGACGCTGACGAGATCCCATCTCACAAACCAGGTAGGCATCGACTCGTGCGGCTCAAGGATCTTCTTGCCTACCGCGAGCACAGCATTGAGCAGTGCCGTGAGTCGCTAAGTCGTCTAGTGGAGATCGGCGAAGAGGCCGCAATGTACGAAGGGACTGCCGCTCCAGTCACGACGCGCTGATCTGCATGTTCCAAGTGGTTGTGGACACATGCGCTCTATACCCGCTGTATTTGCGTGATGCTCTGCTGCGATTAGCTTTGCGAAATTTGTACAGCCTGCGCTGGTCGCAACAGATCCTTCAAGAACTTGAAGATGCTCTGATCAAGCACGGCTTCTGCAGTGAAGCGGTCAGACGCACAATCGCGCAAATGGCGGCTGCATTCCCGGCCGCTGCTGTGGAGGGCTATCAGCCTCTAATTCCCTCAATGACTTGCTCGTTAAGCGACCGTCATGTGCTTGCGGCCGCTGCCCAATGCAAAGCCGGAGCCATCGTGACTTTCAATGAAAAAGATTTTCCTGAGGAAAGCGTGCAGAATTACGAGATACAGGTGATGCAGCCAGACGCGTTCTTGTTAGACCTGTTTGACCTCGCCCCCGCGGTGGTCGTTAATGAACTTCATCAGCAGGCGGCTGCCTACCAAAGAGACCCGATGACATTGCACGGTCTACTGGATGCGTTGCGCAAGGCGCAGGTTCCACAGTTCGCTGAGGAGGTTGCTCAACGAGTGAGGCTTCATGGCGAGTGACCGCCTCCTTTCTCGTCGGGTGGATGCGTTGCCGATTACGTGCCCTTCTACTTTGCCGCTCGATCTCCCATGCTCTACAAAATCGGGCAAGGCGGTGTGCCGACTTACAACGGTGGTCAAGATGAGATCGTCTACCTCGTTACCAAAATCGACAAGGTGGAAGAGGAATGTCTCCGTTTTGTGTTTACTGACCGGAACGCTGCTCTTCAGACCGCTCGCTACGGGGATGATCTACGGGACTTGGACAACTACGTGGACTGGGAACTCATGGAGGCACGAATGTGGAACAACACCGACAAAGAACCCGACCGCAGGGAGCGACGGATGGCTGAGTTCTTGGTGCATGACCATGTGCCTTGGTCAGCGTTCATCGGGGTGGCTACCTACAACAATAAGCGGCACCAACAAGCTAGGCGGTCACTGGCCCCGCCGAGCTGGCGAAGGCTCAATGAAGTACGACAAGGTGATCCGCAGTTCTACATCTTCCTCGCCAAGGTCAAATAGTTCTTGCGCTGGCCACGGGAGGGTATGCAACCGGAAATGTCGCAATCTGTGATCGGGTCCCAAGAAGGGAATGAAACTGTCCTGCACGACCATCGTTGTTGCGTTGCGCGCCGAGAAGCGGACTCCTGCATCGTCGGGCACGCCCCAACCAAACCTTCGGAGTAACTGCCGACGCTCCTTTTTGGTCGGCTCTGCATCCAGATTGGACTTCATGGTCGGTGTCCACTCTGCGGCGTGGACCAGCAGCCCCCGGATCGTCTCGGGCCAGTAGTCCGGGTATGCTGCCATAGCTCGCGCAGCTAACCGTGCTGCCAGCGATGCAGCGGCACTCGTAGCGTTAGCTGAAGACAAAGCTTTGTCGTCAGACGAATCCGTCGTGCGTATCGAAACGACTGGATGATTTGTGTTGAAATCGCCTGCATTATCCGTCAACACGTTCCCGCCCTCCATGCAGATGTCGGGCTTGATGGGCCACTGGGATCCGCCAGCAGCGACGCCGGTACGAGAGTGTGGTGAAATGTCCCCTTCCTTTGCGAGAGGCTTCCATCCTGCGAAACTCGGATCCGATGGCGTGTCCACAAGCTCTGTGTAGGCCCCGACCGTAAGCGCATTCCATGACTGCGCCGGATCTTCAATGGGGGAGGTGTCGCACACGCTTATGTAATCGTCCTGGCATTCGGTGACGTTGCCTGCCGACACGATCACAAGTCGCTTGGCGGCATCATCAGGTAGCCCCAGCAGTTCGATACTGCCAGCAACTTGACCAATGTCAGTTCCCGCCGAAATGGCATCCACCGCTGCCGACCAAAGCGATGGCTCGCCAGGTCGGTCAGGCTCACTGGTGACAGACAGTGAGAAAACGCGGCGACGGGCGATGTTTGCTGTCTCCGGCAAAGCCACGGCTCGGGCCGTAACTAAGCCGTACATATCTGGATCATGCATACTGCTGGAAGAGGCTGGAATGATCTTGACGGATTCGAGTCCGTGCAGCAATGATGCGGGCTGACTGCTGGTGAGCAATTCGTCAAGGGGGCCGAGTAGTGCAAGGCCAGCCATCTTCGTGCCATGTCCATCCTGATCGCTCGGCGAATCGATGCCGACAGTAAACATGTCCGAACTGCGTATCGATGGTCGTAGCAGCGAATGGGTGCCTCTGACACCGGTGTCAAGGAGGCAGACAGCTGGCGCTTGAGCCTTTGCGTGCGTGACGCGAGCTAACAAATCGTCGGCATACTCGTATTGCTCGTCTTGCGTCAAATCTTCGACAGTGTCGACAATCGCCGGGCGACGGATCTCGCTAACTGGAACGGCACTGAAGGGCAGAGTGCTCAGATCGCTCCAGCGGGCTTCAATCCACACCACGAGCCGGCTGTCGAAACTCAGAGAGTTTGGGGCGATGTGAAGCCCAAGAGTTTCTGCGTAGCGCCGAGCAAGGTCTATTGCTTCCAGCTCGGGTCGCAGCCATATTTCCCACCACACTCGTATAGCAGTCGGCGGCTCGCCGGAAGACTGCCACAGATCGCGTAGAGCAGATGTCCTAATCCGAGCGATGTTGGCTACCAAGGCCGCGTTCTTCGGCTTACCCGACATTGCGTGTTCTTCGTTCACGTAACGTTCGAACAGCTCTAGGAACTTGGCGCGGTACTCGTCGCTCACCCACACTTGTGCCTGCTCCGGTTGCAGTGCATCGGCTGGTTGCACCGAAAGCAGCAGCCACTTCGGTCGTGAGCCGCTTTTGTGTTTGCTGTGTTGTTCGAGCGATTCGAGCTTGAGTTCGAATCCGTCCGCACCCTCAATAGTGATCACGGTTCCCAGCGCCAGTAACTCTGGGTCCAGCTCTGCTAGCTCGTCGGGACGGCTCGACAGTGCTTCGGCAGCCTCGTTCAGGATGCGTTGGCCATGAGATGCTCGGTTCACCGAACGAACTTTCTGCGCGCCACGACCTGTTCGTGTGAAATCTCTGTTCTCTGCGCGTGCGATTACGAGCAGATGCTCAAGGAACTCCGCCTGGTCAGGCATCTATGCCTATGCCGTTGCGGTGCTGGAGTGCCTTGATCAGTGCAGCACCGTCGACTAGTTCTTGGCCTAAGAGCAGCGAACGTTTCGCAGCGGTCTCGGCCGCTTGCACCAGCTCTGCGTGGCTCAGCCCCCCTGCACAGTCACCGACCGACGGCCAGTCGATGTCGTTACCTGCCAGCGAACCCAGCGTGAACTTGAGCACTTGGATCGCTTCGTCGGGCTCAGGCAGTGAATAGCGCAGCACTCGGTCGAACCTTCGGAACAAGGCCAGGTCAAGGCCAGCCCGATGGTTCGTAGCTGCGACTACCACGCTCTCAGCAGCGGCGCTTTCCAAAAAGAGCAAGAATGAACTCACGATCCTGCGGGCCTCGCCAATGTCGTTGCCCGAGCGGTCGCCTCCCAAAGCATCAAACTCGTCAAACAGGTAAACGGCACGACGGCTCGCCGCCGCGTCAAAGAGGATTCGGAGCTTGCCGCCGGTCTCGCCGAGATATTTGCTGACCAGCGCGTCGAGGCGAATAGTAAGCAGCGGCAGATCAAGATCATGTGCAATCACGCCCGCCGTCATTGTCTTGCCGGTGCCCGGCGGGCCTTCGAGAAGAAGTCGGTGGATAGGCCGCAGCCCCCGGATCATGAGCATGTGCCGCTGTCGCTGCTCGGTGATGACCTCTTGGATCTGATCTCGAAGTTCTGAGGTCACTACAAGATCCCGCAGTGAGACCTCGGGATGCGATGCCACCACGAGATCGGCCAACTCCCCTCTCGGTTGAGCTATTGACGCGACCTGGCTGTTGCGGGTCTCCTCTTGCGCCACATCAACCAAGCGGCGCACATCATTAGCGAATCGGTGGTGTCCCTGCCGAGCCGCTTTGGCAGCGACTTGAAGAGCGACCGCGTAGAAGGTGTCATCATCGCGTGACCCATAGCTTCGCACGAGGGCTTTGATGTGATCAGCAGAAGCAGCCACCACAAAAACCTCCCGCACCGCAGATCAGGTCCACAGCCGCCAACTTCGTTGAGCCTCGCACTCGAGCGCTCCGCTCACCCCAGTCGCTTTCGGCGGGCGTGTCAGGATGCAGGCTCAGGCGCAACGGCTTAGACCGGCGATGGGTCACGCCGTATTTGCGAGCAGTCGCCTGCACCATCTAGCTGCCTCCTGTGTAGAAACCACGTTACCCGTCCAGTGAGACAAGAGCCGCTACAAGCTAGATGCCAGGCCGGGTCTCCGTTGGGCGAGATGCAAGCAACCGGTAGCGCTGATTGATGGGTTGGTAAGTGAGAGTTTTGCGGGCCCGCAAAGAAGCCCCTCTGATAGGGACTGTCAGATGCTGGGACCGTCGCTGCCACCAGAAGCCAGCCGATGCCTGACGGTGCCGCGATGGTGCCGTACGGTGCCGGATGGCACGCGCCAGCGATTGCGGTGCCGCAGGCTCGCCATGGCAAGCAGAGTTAGGCGGGTGTCAGTTCGCAGACTTGGCGGGTTTGGGCCAACAGCATTCCGGCACCGTGGCGAGAACCTGTGCTTGTCCTAGCGGACCAGATCAGTCCTGTTTCATCGCTGAGGCGTTTGATGATCGAGCCGATCCGCTGGTTCAGTTCCGGCCCGGCGGCGGGTGGTTCCAGCACGAAACAGATCTCCACATCGCCGCTGCGGGCTTGACCCCATGTGCTCGGGTCCGTGATCTCGGCTTCGTTGTCGAGATGATCCGCGATGCGCTCCATCACGTCGTGGAACTCAGCGACGCTCAGCAGCCTGACTCCTTCAGCATCAATGCATTTCAGCATTCCCGCCACAAGCACCTGCATATGATCACCAGTCACCATGTTTCCCGTCTCCTCCTGCTCGACATCTGTTGAAGTCCGCGCGGACTTTCTTGAGTGTCTCCGAGTGGCGGGGAGTGGCCGACACCGTCACCCTGCATCCGCATGAGAACGGGACACAGAGCCCGAAAGTGTATTTGCCTTTGGTTACACACCAACCGACCCTCTCAGCGCGCTTTAGTAATGCCTCGTAGTCGCTGCGCCCGTGGCGGGGTCTGCGTCCGCTCACTCAAGGTTCCTCCGCTCAGAGCAATTATTTTGCCATGCTGGACCTCAAAGGCCAAACCGGCCGCTGACTTAGTTGTGGCGGGAGGGCAGACTCTGTCTTGCAAGGGCTCTCAAGGCGGGCGGCCTTCGCCATGTCTGCGGCCGAGTGTGCTTGGAGCTTCGCGTGTTCGTGGAGAGGCCCTCCCGAGACTGTGGGCGTGGTGTCACGCTACCTAGCCCCACAAGGGGATGTAATAATTACAATTATCTTCTCACGCGGTGTCGAGCATGACCTTCTAGAAGCGGCTATCCGACCAGCGGCGACAAGGGGTGGCAGATCTTGTTGGCAGGCTCTAGTGTGGCGTTATGCCCGATCCTGAGCCGCCTGAGCCACAACCAGGAGCAATTCACATTTTGGGCGATCAGCAGATGCGAGGAGGTATCTGGGCCAACTTTGCAATGGTCAGCCACTCTCCTCACGAATTCACGATCGACTTCGCCCGTTTGGACTACAACACGCGTCCCATTCAGGGTGTGATAGTTCAGAGGGTTAACGTGTCACCGTTGTTCGTGAGGCAGTTGATCGATGCACTCTCAGCCAACCTGGACGACTATGGCAAAAGCCTGCCTGACGGCATGATCTCAGAGGAGTAGAGGAGGAGATAATGAGCGGATCCGACAATCCCATTGAGATTCGGGAAACAAAGATCGTGTTGAACCTCAACGAGCCGCCGGTGCCAGTCCGCGCCGTCATTGAGTGGGTTCCGACCCCGCCGCCGGGGGAGTCACGTCCTCTGCCTCCAGCCTGAACCCCTAATAGAGCCCGGCAGGGCGGCCTTCGCCATGTCTCTCTGCGGCGACTCTGGTGTCTGAAGTCATTGAGGAACAACAGCGGCGGAATTTGCTTAGGTCGCATGGACTGGGCCTCCCGGCAACGGCAAGACGACCCTTGCGGAGGCAATCGCTTGTGAAACGATGCTTCCGTTTTATGTGGTGCGCTATGAAGGTGTCGTAGCCAGCTTCCTCGGCGAGACCGCATCACGTCTTGACGCGATCTTCGAATTTGCGCGAACGAGACGCTGTGTGCTGTTTCTTGACGAGTTCGACTCCATTGCTAAGGAGCGCTCAGATCTTCATGAGACTGGCGAGATCAAGCGGGTTGTTTCTACGTTGCTTCTGCAGATTGATCGGCTGCCTGCCCATGTCGTAGTGGTTTGTTCCACTAATCATTCTGAGCTACTTGATCGAGCGGCATGGCGACGCTTCCAGCTACGACTTGAGCTTCAAGCTCCTACCCGAACCGAAGCTGCGGAGTTCTTGGAGCGACTTAGGCATCGACTAGGCGGTGACCTGGGTCTTGCTCCCCGCACGCTTGCTGACAAGCTCCTCGGGGCTAGCTACGCCGAGTTAGAGCAGATCGCTGCTGACATACGTCGTCGACTTGTGTTGGAATTGCCCGGCGGCGACGCGACGCAGATAGCTCGTTCAAGGATTGAACAGTGGCGAACCCAAGCGCATCCCTGAGCGAACCTCGTCCGCTTCTGGCTTTCGCACCAGCGCAGGAAGGCCCGATCCCCAAGAGCAACACTGGGACAGGATTCCCACCCCCCGTCCGAAGTCCCAGCGCTGCAAGTCAGGCCGAGTGCCTCTGGTGATCCAGCCCGAGCCTTCATCCGCCGTCTCAGCCCGCTGGCGAGGTTGTTGGATTGGCTGGCCGAAAAGTACAACGTCATCATTGTCGTAAGTGGAGGCAACACTGTCGCTCAACCCACGATTGATGTTGGTGCCTCGGCGAAGCACGGCGACCTTCTGCGCTTGAAAGACCTACTCGGGCTGTCTGGACGACAGGTTCGTCGCGAACTCACACGGATTCTGGGTTACGGTGCCGTTCGCAGCCAGAGGGCGACATCGGCTGCAAGCACGCGCGTGGTGCTCCTCGGTGCGGGGTCGATTAATAAAGACAAGCGCCACACCTTCCGCTTCCCGCTGCCTTCGGAGCTTGCGGCTTCAACGGAGTGGCGACGGCTGACAATCACCATGGGCTGGCTATCACCGATCAACGTGCAGTCTCAGAAGTACCGCATAGCCAGGTTGCGGTTTACGCCAGCGTCGGAGGATCTTGGTGTTAACCCCGTCGAGGCCTACCATCACGCCGTCTTAAAGGGCACTGTGCAACATCAAGTCTTTGAGGGCACCGCTGCGACTACCTACGCCAGCGGGGCAGAACTCGTTATTGATATTGATTGTCGCAGCGATGGTGGCAAGCTAGAGGCACCTGTCCGCTACGGGCTCGCGGCCTCACTTGAAGTAGGGCCTACGGTCCGATCCGACATCCACAACCAGGTTCGTTCTCGGCTAAGAGAACAGATCCGAGAGCAAGCCTTGATACCTACACGCTAGACCTGACCGTGTGCTTCTAGAGCTTTTATAGCTTTGGAAACATCTCTGGGCTGCTTGATCAAAGCACGAAGTTCTGGCCTGCGGGATCACGCCGTTCAATAACTGCTCCGATGATCCGCCACGGCAGTTCGGAGTTCCTCCCTAACGCGTCCGTGCCCCGCCGAAGCGGGGCACGGTTCTGCGATTGCAGCAGAGGAGCAGAACTCACGGAACCGAATAATTCGGTCCTCTCCGCTGGGCACACATATTACATCTCTTGCAGCTGGCATGCATACTCCGGCCCGAGCAGTGCGCTCCAACTGTGTTTCGCGAGCGATTGTCTTCAACCACCGCCCTCAACACTGCCTGGCTATTCTCCTGCTTCATCTGCTTCCCCTACTTCATCCGCCGGATCGTCTCATTTCAAGTTGGTGGGCTTGGAAGTCAACGACCTATGGATCGCTGGAATCCTCGGTGCGAGTTCGATCAATAAAGACAAGCGCCACACCTTGAGCTGTCCGCAACCCTGCACTGTCGCAGCTATCGTCGAAGCCATCGCCACCCGTCTGCCCAACATCGCCGATGCCCACCCATCGCCAGCCACCCAGCCACCCCGAGCACCCAACACTCGCGCCTCCTGCAGAGCATCCTCGCAAAGTGCGCGACTATGCGCTATCCTGTCGGCGTGGCCAACAACCCACGCACTCGACGCATCCCAAGCACCAAGCCGCCCGGTTTGGTCTTGTCGCCTCTACTCGCTAGAGTGGAGCCGATGTGTCCGACTAGTGCAGTCACTCACGCGCCTCAGAGCAGCCCTTGCCCTGTGGCGTTTGCCGATCTTGCCGTATCATGGGATGTGGTAGGTGATGTTTGAGTGCGCTCAGAAGTTCAGGGTGCTACACTTGCGGACCACCACGAACCCCGCCCACTGTGGTAGGGTTCGTTTCAGATGTCTCAGACCAGTCACCAGAGGAGGTGCATCCGTTGAACGACTCTAGTAGTGTTGCAGATGGTTCATCCCCGACGGTTGCTTCGAGCACAGCTCGTAGCACTGTCTGGGACAAAGTTTCCGATAAAGGATCCCATAAAGGAAAGGAGGGGCGCATGCCCCGTTATGTGGGGCCTGTGCCCCGAGCACAAGCAAAGGAGGGGTCAATGCCCCAGCTAGTGAAGAAGCGGCGTTCGGCTTGGGCAGTGCTCGCCGTTGCTGCCATGTTCGCGTCGCTGCTTGCTGTCGCTGCGTCCCCGGTTGGTGCTGCTGAGGTTGGTTCTGATGACGCAAGCCCAAATAGTACTACGAAGCTCAGCGCTTGTATTGGTGATGCTCTCAAAGACAACGGGTTTACTGATGTGTCTGATGGTCACGCTTTCAAAGATCACATCAACTGCATCGCCTATTACAAGATCACTCTAGGCACCGACGACGGCACTACTTTCTCGCCGAGCGATAACATCAGCCGCGCCCAGGCTGCGACGATGATCTTGCGTGCGGCTAAAGCCGCTGGTGCTGACTTGGATGACGCGATGGGTGACGACAAGTTCGACGACATCGAAGATGTTTTCAAAGATTTCCGTGACGCGATTAACGTTCTCGCCGAGAACGAAGTGATCACTGCTGGCGGCGATTTCAAACCCAACGATGACATCACCCGTGAAGATATGGCTGCGATGGTGGCAGCGATGCTCAAGGCAGCTTCGAATGTGTATGGCAGCAATGGTCAGCTCACAGGCGTAACATACGGTGGTACGGGTAACACTCTTGATCATTTCAAGGATGCTCTCGCTACGAGCCCAGGACCGGTTAACACTGCTATTTCTGAGCTTTATGAACTCGGAGTAGCATTGGGTACTGACACGTCTGGTGTTTTCAATCCTAAGGGTCTTCTCACTCGTGGGCAGATGGCGGCGTTCATCACTCGAGCACTAGCCCACACCAGCGTCCGCCCAGCAGGCGTCACCGCACAATGGGACGGCAAGAATATTGTTGTTTCTGCTCGCACTGATGCTTTCGCTCCAAAGGTTGGTGTTGTGGTGGATCTGTTCCATATCGCAACCGCTGATGCCGATTCGGCGGTGAAAACTGACGGAACCTGCGATACTAATGAACTACTTAACCCTTTGCGTGGTGAGCTTTGTGAGATTGATAACAGCGATTCAGAGACTAGGAACAGTGGCGACTTTAGTGAGCCGCTGGAGACAGACGATGTGGGTGAGGGTGTCACCGTGTGGGTTTGGACCGGTGACGTAGGTGACACTTTTGGTAGTGACACCGATGTGTATCGTCTTGATATCGCCAAGGGTGAAGCTACGCCAGTGGTGGCGGCGCGAGCCCATATCACCAGCGATCTTAAAGGTGTCAAAGCGAAACTGGGGTCCACGGTGGTTTACACTGTGCAACTCCAAGACTCAACTGGAAAAGCCACCACCATTGGTTCTAGTATTGTCGAACAGAAGCCTGCTAGTTTCTTGGTGACATTGTCCGCGTATGCGTATGCGTCCCCCCCCACTACACGAGCAACGCGGGCTACATCGGTGACACCTTTGACGATTACTACTGATAGTGAAGGTAAAGCGACTTTCTCTGTGACGGCACCTGCTGATCCAGATAAAGACACGTTTGGCGACAAGTTCAGTGTTGATATCACTATTCAGTCTACTACGAATGGTGTCGACGCAAATATGTTCTACATTGATGATTCAAAAACCCCAGCCACGAATATAGGTAATGTTGCTACTGTCATCTCTGGTTCTACTAATGCTCCAGAGGCGGGTCTGATATTCAGCACCGAGAAAAGCAAAGAAAACGATGGCGATGGCGGGGGAATAAACACAACCGTTGAGCTAGCTGCTGAATATTTGAAAGCTTCAGCTGAGGGTGTTAGAAACTCGGTCACGGCGAAGCTTGTTGATCAATACGGTGATCCGATCGTCGGCAAACAGGTTGTGCTAGTCGTAACAACTCCCAGCGAATCCGGGCGCACCACTAGGCGGACACTCCGCGATGGTTCAGTGACCTTTGACTATACAAGAAAGTCTGCTACGGCTGCTACAGAGACGGTTACGGTAACTTGGCTTACCGATGAAGATACCCCTGCCTCCCAAACTAACACGGCAATGGTTGAGTGGGCTACTGAGGCTGGTGATACAAATGGTGACAGTGCAAAAAACATTCTTGCGTTCGACACGGACACAAACACAATCTTTGCCGGTGCTGCCGGCGAAGCGCTTGTGTTGACTTATGACAGCAATGACCGGTTTGATGTCATGGGTGAGGCCTCTAACTACGCTGCATTTGAGAAGGCTTTGTCTACAGATCATGCTCTTACATGGAGAATCAACAAAACTCGGCCTAGGCCCAGAGATGTTAACACGTTCAGGCTGGTTGCAGGTAGCTAAAGCAACTCATATGGGCTGCTGAACCACAGCCCAACTAAACCCCAACCCAAAGGGAGGCCCCAGCGTTTGCGCTGGGGCCTCCCCGCGTCTACGTCCCTGTATCGCCTGCCTCCCCTCGGTCGTTAACGTAGAAGTCCTGTAGTGTTGAGTTTCCTGCTCATCCTGTGCGAGCTTGAAGGTCTTGGGTAGATCGGGGGGGGGGGGGGGATGAGTGGGCCGTGAAAGGTTGCCAGGGAGTCGATGGTGTGGTTTAATGGGCGTACCACAAAAGTCTTCATGCTTCGGTTGCATGCAACTCCGTGAGGTATCCGTGATCATGAGCGCCCAAGAGGCTCCACGACCTCCGACTCCCGCCGACAGCGTTCGCGAGTGGGCAACGGCGCGCCTTCTAGAGATTGAGGAACTTCTTGACGCTGATGGTCTCACGATCATCGCTCCTTTGCTGGGTGGAGTGGAGCATCACGTCAAAATCGCAATTGAGTCCAGAGAGACCCGCAAGGATCAACTGTTTGTGATTCTTGACACCGTTGGCGGCACCGTGGAGGTGGTTGAGCGGATCGTTCGTGCTCTGCGGCATCATTACAGTGAAGTTAAGTTCATTATCCCGGACCGAGCGATGTCGGCTGGGACTGTGCTGGCCATGTCCGGTGATAAGATTTGGATGGACTACCACTCTTGTTAGGGCCTATTGATCCCCAAGTGGTGCGGGATGGCCGCTTGGAGCCTGCTCTTTCGTATCTTGCTCAATATGCGAGATTGGTAGACAGCAGCCGTCAGGAAGCATTGTCAACTGCTGAGCTAGTTCTTTTGTCCAAACTGGACTTAGCGGAACTTCACCGTTGTGAGTTGGCTAGAGAACTCACCATCAGGATGCTCAGAGACTGGTTGACCTGCTACAAGTTCAAGGATTGGCTCAAAACCGAAACTAAGGGTGATCCTGTGACTCAAGAGATGCGGGAAGCTCGGGCCGAAGAGATCGCTCGAGACCTAAGCGATCAGCAGCGCTGGTTGACCCATAGTCGTGGTATTCATATGCAGACTCTGATTGATGAGCTCGGATTGAAGATCGACGATCTCGGTGAACGTTCAGAACTCAGAGAAGCAGTGTGGAACTACTTCTGGTTCTTGCGTGGATACATGGCTGAGACTCAAATCGAGACGATAGTTCACGCCCCAAACTATTTTTGAATCGCTACAGAAAGGCAGACAACTCATGCAACCAGACGAAGTGGACGAAATAACCAAATCAAACCCTCATGTCGATCCAACAGCGATTGAGCGAGCGAACCAGGCAATAAAGCAGTTAGCTGATGCTGGTATTGAGGTCGGCGGTTATCACTTGGATCATCCGCTTGAAAACTTGATCCCGATATGTAACAATCAGACTTCAAGAACGGTTCAGCGTAATCAGTAGCTAGAGAACTATCTCCCCGTGGAACGCAAATCTTTCTGGAGCCAAAAGGGCCGCGTTGTGCGGCTTCAGTCACCCCGACGTCAGCAAGACACCAGCTTTTCAAAATAATACGTTGCCGCCTACGAGCAATCCTATGGAGCGTTCACACCGACAGCCCCTGATGAGGAGTATCCAACATGGGGTTCAACTATGTGCAAGGCGATCCGCCTCAAGTCGATTGGAGTGGTTCACTGTCACCGTTTGCACCGTTTGCGCCCACAGACGAAGAACGCGAGGAGATGCGTCGCCTAGCTGAAAGCTACGACGAAGAAGAACACTATCGCCTAATCGAAGCAGCCCGACCCCGTCAAATCTAACCACAGAGCCACAGGCTGGAGCGACTGCAGGGTTTGCGGTTACGAGAACGCCTCGGCAGCAACCGGCCAACATGGGTGATTACTTGCATCAACGATGGAGTCCGCCGTCTCTTGACAGTTCCTAACTAGTTGCTCATGATGAACACGGCTCCATGCATTGTGATGTGGAAGTTGACTAGAACATCCATTCCTAGCAGCACATCAAAGTCTGGAGGTTGAAATGGTAGTTCCATGACCACCATCGGTGCTCCCACAGCGAAGGCATGGAAATCGCCGCCTTCAGCGTGGGTATCCACAGGAACCGACAGATGAACAACCCAAAAGATTGGTGTCCACCGGCACAGCGTTCGCAGGTGTGAACAAGTGACGGCCCACGGGCTTGGCACCTACTTGATGCGCTAGCCTGCTAGTTACGGCTGTTTTTGTGGCACCAGTATCAACGAGCGCGAAGAAACGGTCAGGTGGCATCGGGTTTCTGATGCAGATGTTGCCAAAACTTGGATCAGGACGCGATTGCTCTCCACAGTTTTGGTGAAGGTGGGCATCTACATCAGCGCGAGGGTCTATGCACCTAGCGTAAGCGGTTCCACGCCAACATGTTGGATTGAGAAATTGCCGAGGCCGTGCCGTGCATAACCTGCTTCGTAGGCTGCGAGCGCGGTCTCAAAATATTCTGTGATCTCTCCACTGACCATCAAGGCAGTCTCACCGTAATGATCGCGCTCCGCCTCAGCCTTGTACTTCTCAAGGTAGGCGGCGGAGTTGAACTCAACTTGCGAGTCAACGTCGTTCGACATGAGATGCTCCCTGCATGAATGGCCTTGTGCTTCCAGTATGCCCCAAAATGAACCTTTTCGCCTACGCCGATGCTGCAGCGCATATAGCTGCACTTGAGAGGACTGTCAGATTTTTTGTGTATCTGGCGTGGTGGGCAGGTAGTGGGTTCCTCGTTTGGTGCCGTGCCTTTGTAGGTAGCCATCGTTTGTTAGCCGGTTGAGGATTCTTGTTGCTGTTGATCGGTCAATACCGGTTTGGATTCGAACGCTTGCGTTAGTGATCGGGCCTTTGCGTGCCAGTTCAAGGATTTCCTTTGGGATGTCTCGGGATTGTGTGCGTGCTCCATCAACTCCGGCATATCTGGGATGGAGTCTGTAGGTGGTGCCAGAGTTGGTTCCTTGTTGTTGGAGCAGACCTTGATCACGGAGTTGTTGTAGCAATAAACGACTCTTGCGAGCGTCAACTCCGAGCAGTTGCTGTGCGTATGTGTTGGTGAGTGTTGCTCCTCTGAGGGCTTGCAACAACAGTGTTGCATGTTGAGGATTTTGTGACTCATTCGCAGTGACGGAGTAAGCCTGAGATGATTTAGTGTTTGCGGCTGTGAACATCCGTGAGAGCAGAACTCGCTCAGCAGGTGTCGCTTTTGAACCGAGTCGTAAAGTGACCGTTACTGATACATTATCTGCATCAAATTCAGGAGCTTCCATAAAATTAAGAGCCATGTGCTGATACATGAGATTGATACCACGTCCGGCATCTTCTGCAATCCCAAAAAATCTTAAAGTGCGGATCACTAACACGTTGCGAGGCACCGAACGTTGTGCAATGTCGGCAAGAGTTACCGTTTCGGGAAGCGATCCAGGAGAACGCACAACCACTCGATCAGGATGAATCTCAATTCGCACCGCCTCACCTGTGGATTTGTAGCAGCGATGTGCAACCGCGTTAGCGACAACTTCGCGCAGAGCTTTGTGAGGCAGCCGCTGAAGTTCGTGACGTTCCACGCCGAGCACCGCTATATCGAAACCAATCTCGTCAAGAACAAAATCAGTTGCTTCACGAACTTGCTGATTTAGTGGACCTCTGAACTCGGCTCGCCGGTCATAGTCGACACTGTCACTGCGGTAGCGGAACACCTCCACGTAGGTCTTCCCGATCACTGCGGCAGGATCAGCCGTCAAATACAGTGCTCCTGCAACACTCAAACGCTCGCCTCGTTCGCCTGTAACCACGAAAGCGTTATCCATCAGCCTTTGCATCAAAAGACTTCGATCCTCTGCGATTTGCCATCCCCAAGCCCCAGCTAGCTGCTGTGCAAGATCTTGATCAATGCGATCTATGCCAGCGGTTGTGGCTGACACTTCTGGGGCGCGCACGAATCGACGAGCTATGAAATCAGCAAGCTGGGTGCCCATCAGTGTGCGGTCAGACGCACCTCGACGTTCTTTGATCTGCCCGCCCCTGAGCTGAGCAAAACCGTCTCGCTGTCGCGCCACAGCTATAACCACCACTTGCCAGCCGCCTACCTCAAGATGATGCATCTCGTAGATGCCGAGCCCTGAGACTGTTGCTAGTCGGTTATGGATCTCGACCTCTTTGGCGCTGCTGAGCGCAACCCCTTTGACCTCACCCGAATCAGACACACCCAACAAAATCACCCCACCGTCAGTGTTGGAAAAAGCCGCAGCCGTCTTAGTGATCCGCTCAACCGGAAAACCCTCCTTGAACTCAACCCATTCGCTCTCAGCAGGGAACTCCGCAGCGAACTCCTCAACGCTCAACTCTGTGACTGAAACACGGGCGCACGAAGGATGAAACAAAGGATATGACATATATCTCCTATCTCAGATTAACTAATGGAGAAATATATCATAAGTATCGAGCTGTGGTGGAGTCGTGGTGCTCATGGTCGAGGGGCTCAGTTGTCACGACCGATTACTTGCATCCTCTGGCGTAGTTGGCGGCGTTGTTGACACTCCCGAAGGAGGATTCTCAGGGCAGCGTTTTGAGGCGAGCTGAGGTCCAGAGGTCAGAGGCTCGCCTTGCACATAGTTGAACCTCATGTTGGATCCTCCTCGGGGGCTGGTGAGAGCAGAACCTGGCGCAGTCTGTTAGTAGAAGCTGGCGCAGCGTTTCGGAGCGGCGACAAAGCCCTCCTAGACGGAAGTTATAATAACTGTTATTATTTCTTGTGTTAGGCACGCTCTACTCGCAGTAACTCGCTCGCCCACATGAGTCGCCTCAATCATGAGTATCTCTAGGGGAGCCCGACACCACGCCAAGCTGGCACCAACAAATCAAATAATAACTGCTATTATGTAACTGAACGGCGGGCATCAATGGATGTGGAGATCGCGGCTGGCGCTGGCAGCACCGACCGACACGCTTCCCTAACGCTTTCGCTCCAGCATGCAATACAACCTCGAACGTGTCTGAGCGTCCGCATCACGCCTTCTGATGATGAGCGATTTCTCCTAGGTTGCCCAAGATTATAAAGCTTCCTTGAGGTCAAGCTCACAGACGCAGCAGACCATGGAGTTGGATAATATTGATTATTATCAAAGTTCCACAGCCCTCGCTAGGTTACCCCTCGCGCTACTGGCGGATGCTTCACAGAGTCGCGGCCAGCGACTCTGTGAAGTTGTTTTCATACAACAAAGAGGCCGAACGAGGTGGTCTAGGCGGCTCATAATAATGGTTACTATCTGAAAAGTCCTCGAGCCAAACCAAATAATAATCAATATTATTAAAGATAGGGTGTCGGGCTAGCTAAATAATCAATGTTATTGCTTGCCGTCAGCACCTGTTATGCATCCCCTCGCCATGCATCATAAGTCATCCAGGCTCCTCGCTATCAACATCACCGACTCCAGCAAGACCTCGACCCATCCTCAAGAACCCTCAGATCCTCTCCCGAGCCCGCGCACGCTCTATGTGAGGCGAGTAATAACTGTTATTATTCAGCTCCTGTTACAGGTTAGGCTGCACACTCGTAAATAATAACCAATATTATCTAGCTGGTAGTTACTCTGGCAGAGCCGGAGCGAGGATGTGACTCGGGAGGGACTGAGAAGACCCTATACCTCGCAGGCAGGTGATAATAACAGTGATTACTGTCGGAGTGCCGTTTCGAAGTCGCTCGGCGAGCTGAATAATAATTACTATTATGAGCTGCAAGTTTCGTGCGCCTGGTCGAGCGGGGGAGGGGCAGCACTGCACTGATTGGATCGCCGCCTAATCAAGTCCTCGGATTGATCAATCCAGCGGTCGTTGGGCATCTCGGTGGAGACTTCAGGATGTTGCACCGGCCAAGGGTCAGGTTGAGGGCTCTGTCATTGCTTGCGCTTGATCCGGAGAGGCTTGACAGCCGATGATGCTCCGTCACATGACAGACCCCGTCGCTAGCACCGCAGTTCTTACAGCCACTTCACGGGCTCTCTAATTTGGTGTCAGCACCTGCTGCTCAGGGATTGCGGTTGGATGCAATCTCGCCCTTTAGCGTTAGCGCATCGCTTCTGTTGTGTGTATGATATGAGCATGGCACGCGTGAACATCTATTTGCCTGACGAGCTGGCGGCTAAGTCCCGTGCGGCTGGCTTCAACGTGTCGAGCCTGACGCAGGGCGCTATCAGGCGAGCGCTTGATGCCCTTGATGTGAATGACTGGCTTGATGATCTCGCCTCACTTGAGCCAGCCAACGTCGACTACCGTCTAGTCAAGCAGTGCGTAACAGAAACCAAGGACGAGTTTGGGCTCTGACAGCAGTCAGCAAGATCCTCACCATTCTCACCGATCATCCATCACGGCCGGAAGTGAGATGGTGCTTGATGCCTCTGCGATGGTTGATCTGCTTCTAAACGCTGCGTCAGCTTCCGCTATCAGACTGCGCCTGCGCAACGGACAACTCCACGCTCCAGCACATTTCGATGCTGAAGTGTTCTCGGCACTTGGACGTCTCAGCCGCGCAGGCCATGTTCCTGCCAGCGCAGTGCCAGAACTGCTGGCGAGAGTTGAGCAAGCCCGAATCCAACGCCACCCGGTCGGGCCGCTGCTCCTCGGAGCCTGGAGCCGCCGAGGTGACCTGCGACTAGTGGATGCTCTCTACGTGGAATTAGCCGAGCGCCTAGACGTCCCGATTATCTCAACCGACGACCGCCTCGTCGCCGCCTCGTCGCGAGCCGAGAATCCCACCGCCGCTCAGAACAGCTAACCATCCGCCTAGCACATAGCAGAAGCTCTGGCTCAGCTCTACCTTGCCGCCAACACTTTGCTTCGGTGACCATGTGATTGTCATGTGCGTCTCCGTGCGGCCTGGCTCAGCTCTACCTTGCCGCCAACACTTTGCTTGGCAGGCACAACCCGATACTCCAAACCAGACCGCAAGAGTTCTCTCCACAGTGATAATAACTGTTATTACGCTGTCTGCTATTCAGGGTAGTGCTCTACTCGCAATAGCTTGTTGTCTCGCATGAGTCGCTCTAATGACGAGTGCTCCACAGAAAACACAAACACTACGCAACTCGATCGCTAGTCTGATAATAGCAGTTATTATCCTGTTCGTAATAATAATTATTATGCAGAATGTCAGCTTTGATGGCCTGGCGATTGGCAGACGCTGCTGCAATGAGGCACCGCTGGCTAGAGCGCGTCTGCTGCCAGCGTGGATCCGACCCATCGACATGCATCATCAGCCATCAAGGCCTCATAGATCAAACCGATATCGCCATCACCGAGTCCAGCAAGGCTTCGATCTCTCCTCAAGAACACTCACCCCATTTTCCAGTTTCCACGCAGTCTCTTCTTTCATGCGTTGAGTTCGATCTTGCTCGATCTTCTGCCACGGTTCTGGCACTGCTCAGTAGGAACGTGGCCTGCGTGGCTGAGAGATCCAAGTGCTGAGAACACTTCAGAGCATCGAGATATGCCGGACCGTTGTGACTCCAGCAGTCCGAAGTCCTCACCGAGATATCCGATGACCACTGGATTGATCAATCCGACACCTGATGAGGAAGCCAGCCAACAGAGAGATGCTGCCATCGTTCGACTAGATGCATCAAACCCATAGTTCGTAATAATAGTTATTATTTTGTCGCTTGGCACTCTGGGATAGTAATAACTGTTATTATTCAATTGTGAGGTGTACGGTCTGCTCAGTCACCGCGAGCCTCATCTTCGCTCAGACTCTGCGAGAGTAACTAGCAGCTAGATAAGAACAATTATTATGCAGTTGTGGACTCTTGCCTAGAGCAGGTGGGTTGATAATATCAGTTATTATCAACCTGTTGGCTTGACCCTTGATCTCCAGCACCCGTGCGCCGGATCTCGAGGAGGCATCCTACGATCTCCCGCAGCGTCGAGAAATCCCTCATCACCGGAAGGCGAGATGCGGACGCATGGACACGTTCAGGGTTCTGGCAGGTGCTGGAGCGAAGTCGCAGGTTGGCGTGTTGGTGCTTTCTGCGCCAGTCGCTATCGCTACATCTATTGATGCTTGACCCTGATCAACGTTCAACCGTAACGACATAATAACAATTATTACTACTTGGGCATCGAAGAGAATCCGCGCGGAAACTTCGGAGAAGGCTGAGGTCTTGCTGGACTCGGTAATGTTGATAGCGAGGAGCCTTGATGACTTGTGATGTATGGCGAGAAAGCTCATCGCAAGTGCCGTCGAGATAGGAATAGCGATGATTATTTTGCTCAAGGCTATGCTGCCACAAGTCAATAATATTGATTATTATCTCTCATATTTGTGATTGAGTTGGTGTGGTAGGTGGTCACTCTGAGCACTTGCTGAGTATGCCAGGCAAACAGAAGTTGCCACTATCGCTCAATCAGGCACACCAACCGATAAGTTCGTAATAGTGGTTATTATTGAGTGCGCCTAAGGGCTTCCATGGCAGATAATAACTATTATTATTTGTCTAAGCCGACTCGAAATCCTATTTTCTGCATGAAAACAGCTTGTCAGAGTTGCTGGTCGTGCTGTTCGAGATTGTGATACATGCCAGAGCGAGGCCGCAGGATGGCGTGTGGTTCTTTCAGGCCAGTTACATAATAACGATTATTACTACTTGGCACTACCTCTAACACAACTCGAGTGGCAACTTAGGAGAGGCTGAAAATGTTGAGGAAGGGTCGAGAGGTTAGCCCACGCTGCCGCATTGATTCAAAAGAGATGGGAGCAGTGCCAACAACACAAGTCCTGCTGCCACCATTACTAACGCTTTCACAAGTTCGTCTCTCCTTGAACGAGCAGAAATTCGACGACTAGGACGATGCCGAGGTCTGGTCTTGTGTGTCGCAGAGTTCGGACTTGGTCGCCGGTAGCTCTGTTGAGGCAATGAAGCGGACGCAGCCGCCGTACCAGTGGAACGTTTTGGTTCATAGTGGCCTAAGCGTTTGAGGAGTTTGTTTTCGATAGGCCAGCTCTTGTTCATGACTTGGCGCATCTCAGTTCGGAGCCGTTCGTGCTCTTCAGGATCAGCGAGGGTCATCATTTCAAAGTTGTTCAAAAGACCCTGCTTGGTCAGATTCGCTGAACCCACCAGAACCGCTGCCGAGTTGGCGTTGAGCGGGTCAGGCTCAACGATCCACGCTTTGGCGTGCGCGGTCTGATAGCCGCCACGCTTACTGTACCAATTGCTTATCGACACGTCTCTTCGTTGAATGAACCGGATCGCTGCCAGACGGTCGGCTTCGCTGGATTTGGAGAACCCAGTGCGGATATCTCCGATCAACAGGTTGACCGGGCGTTCAACGGTTCGCTCATCTAACCATGCCAACCCGAACGCTGAAGCGAACCCGACTGTCACCCAAAGCCGACCTGACGGATTCTCGCGAAGGAACTGTGCAATCCGATCACCTGGCACGCTCACCGCAAACACACTACACCAAACCCAGCAGCCGACATGCACACCATACACTATGAAGGACTGCGGAGCAACGCAAGTGCAAAGGTTCTTTAACAACAGCCATTGCTGAGTCATACAGTGCCTTTCGCAACAAGGTCAACATATTTACGATAAGTTCTGCCGCGTGATGGAAGGAGGGCGCGAAGCCTTAGAACGCCGTTATCGTCGAATCTCTGCTAGCGCCAGTGATGTTTGACAGTATCAAGGAACTTTCTGAAAAGATTGCCCTGGGCGAGAGCAGTTATCTTGAACTCAAAGAGATTCGGTTCTCAGGCGAACGTGTCAGCGACCCGCCGAGGGACCGACCGAGGGACCGACTTGCCGATGAAATTGCCGCTTTTGCTAACAGTCGTGGCGGGGTGCTCGTTCTCGGCGTTGACGACCGAACCCGAGAGATCATCGATATCGACGAGTCTCGTCTCGACACCGTGGTTGACTTTGTCAGAGATGCATGCACAGACATCCTTGAACCTCCGCTGGAGAACCTGATCATTGACAGGCTCCGACTTACGAACGCCACAGGTGAGAATGTTGCAGTGGTGAAAGTCGACATTCCCAGAAGCCTGTTCATACATCGAAGCCCGGGAGGCTACTTTCATCGTCTAGCCGATTCGAAGCGCCAGATGTCAACCGAATTTTTGGCCCGGCTCCTGCAGCAGCGCAGTCAGGCTCGCATCATCAGATTTGATGAACAGGTAGTCCCTAGAGCGAGCGTCAACGATCTAAGCGACAGTTTATGCAATTCTTTCCGAACGACTCACTCGGATGCAGATAGCGATACTTTCCTTCAGAAACTTGCAATTGTTGCGGCGGATGATGAAGGGCTATTACGCCCAACCGTGGCAGGTGTGCTTGTTGCCTGCACCGCACCACGTCAATGGTTGCCGAACGCATATATTCAGGCGGTCGCATATCGTGGTGTTTCTATTCGGACCGAATCAGGTGTAGAGCCGTATCAACTTGATGCAAGTGATATTGACGGCCCGGTCACGACGCAGATCTCGGATGCATGTCACTTTGTAGCCAAAAATATGAAGACTCCAGCGGTTAAATCGATCGGACGTCAAGACATTCCGCAGTACGATATGGCTGCTGTATTTGAGGCTATAACTAACGCTGTCGCTCACCGCGACTACTCAATTCATGGATCCAAGATCAGACTGCGTATGTTCGATGATCGTTTAGAGTTGTGCTCACCAGGTGCAATTGCCAACTCGATGTCAATCGATTCATTGCAGTACAGGCAGGCTGCTCGCAACGAGACTATTTGCAGCCTGCTATCCAAGTGCGCTTTACCCGACTATAACTGGCTCACTACAAGTCGTAGGCATATTATGGAGAAAAGAGGTGAGGGTGTCCCTATCATTTTAGATAATAGCACAGCACTATCAGGCAAAAAACCACACTATCAGATCATCGACGACTCCGAATTATTGTTGACGATCTACGCAGCCAACCCTGTCCCCAATCCAAAACACGAGGAACTACAGTAGGAGTCAATTCAAACAAGAGGCACTGCCATAGCTTGACCAAATACAAGATCCGACAAAGCGTAATATCGGTTATTATTCAACTTGCGGAGCGGGTTCGGCGCAACCCTCACCAGGTTGATAATAACTATTATTATTCTACTTGTGAGGTGTCGGGTCTTCTCAGTCACCCTGAGCCTCGTCCTCGCTTCAGTTCTGCCGGAGGAACTAACAGGTGGATAATAATGATTATTATGCCCCGTGAAAGATCTTACCTAGAGCAGATGGGTTTGATAATATTGGTTATTATCAAACCATTAGCTTGATCCATGACCTCCAGCACCCGTGTGCCGGATCGCGAGGAGGCATCCTAGGATCTTGGGCAGCGTCGAGAAATCGTTCATCACCAGAAGGCGCGATGCGGACGCGTTCGGGGTTCTGGTAGGTGCTGGAGCGAAACCGCAGGGTGGCAGGTTGGCGCTTTCAGCGCCAGCCGCTATCGCTAGGTCTAGTAATGCCCGGCCCCGATCAACGTTCAACCATTAGTTTGTCATAATAACGGTTATTATAGCCCTGTTATTGCTGTCCCGCTGGCTCTTTGCTCTGTATGAAAACGACTTGACAGAGTCGCTGGTCGCGACGTGCGAGCACCGCTCAATAGCGGGAGAGATATCCAAGCGAGACCGAGAGTAAGTGATTGACAATAACCGATATTATCAGGGCTTGATGGTCGGCGGTGTCTGTTCGGTTGACTTCAAGGAGACCTCTTACGCTCTCGGGCAGCGTCGAGAAATCATGCATCACCCGAAGGCGCTATGCGGACACTCTGACACATGTTCGAGGTTGTGGTGAATGCTGGAGCGAAACCGCAGGGTGGCAGGTCGGTACTTTCAGCGCCAGCCACGATCCCACATCCATTGATGCTCGACCCCGACCGACGTTCAATATAATAGCGGTTATTACGACAGTGTCTTGAGTAGCGCCCAAACAGAACTGGAGCCTGCGCAGGAACGTGGGTTATGGGGTGGTTGGGGGGTTCTTGATTGGAGATCAAGGCCTTGCTGGAATCGTTAATGTTGATAGCTAGGAGCCTGATGACTTGCGATGCACAGCGAAAGGGGCATCGCAAATGCCGTCGAGATAGTAATAGCGAATATTATTTGATAGGGCTATGCTTCCACTAGTCAATAATATTAATTATTATCTTCCCTGCGATTAAGTTGATGTGGTGTGGTTTATGGTCAATCTGAGCTCTTGATGAGTAGGCCTACCAACCAGTGAGGTGTTGCCCCGTTCAGCCAGGCGCACAAACCGGCAGGTTCGTAATATCAGTTATTATTAGGATGCTCTGGACGGTATAATAACAGTTATTATGACCCGTTGAGCTGTCCCGGTTGGCCTCTTTGCTGCATGAAACGCCTTGACAGAGTCGCTAGTCACGACTCTCACGCATTCGCTAGTAGCGTGAGAGGTAATCCGGCTGAGACCGTGAGCCAGATTCTGATAATAACAAATATTATCAGAATGGTATCTGCTCTTGATGGTACCCGAGCGCCTAACTTCAAGGAGACCTCTTATGATCTCGGGCAACCCAGGAGAAATCGCTCATCATCGGAAGGCGCGATGCGGACACTATGACACATGTTTGAGGTTGTGTTGCATGCTAGAGCGAAGCCGTTAGGCGGCGTGTAGATGGGTGCTGCCAGCGCTAGCCACGATTCCCACATCCATTGATGCTACCGTCCAGCCGCCTAGCATAATAGCGGTTATTACTTTGTTCTCGCATGGAGACGGCGCAAAATTCGACAGAGCGCTGAGAGTTCTTGAGAAGGTGACACAGTCTTGTTGGACTCGGTAATGTTTATATCGGCCTGATCAAGGAGGTGCATAATAATCATTATTATCGCCCTCTAACAAGCAGTAATAGTGACTATTATTAGTTTTTAGTCCACAGTTATCCCAATGAGCAATAGCAACTATCATTACTTGTTGGCGTTGGGTTGATGTAGTGTCGGGCTCGCCTAGCGATACTCATGACTGAGGCGGCTCGTGTGAGTAAGCAAGCTACTGCGTGCAGAGCACTGCCCAACACAAAATAATAACAGTTATTATGATAACGGACGCCACCGGTGGAGGCGAATGATCGGCCATGATGGCCGATCGCACTACAAGCAACCAACCGATGGAGATTATTATTATGGCATCAAGGCTGAGCTTTGAGAAGCGCGCCTGTATTGAGGCGTTCTAGGCGGTGGGAGTTGATCCGCAGCAGATGGCTCGGCGGCTGGGTCGGGATCCTTCAACGATTTGTCGGGAACTGAACCGCAACAGCTGCGATAACGGTGGTTATGACGCGTCAGGTGGCGCAGCGTCGCGCGGGATCTGCGTGCGCGTTGACCTAAGACACCGAAACTCGTTACGGATCTTGAGTTGACTGAAATGGTGAACGAGTGGCGGTGATGTGCTGGTCACCGCACGCTATTAGCGCTGATCTGCGTGCTGAGGGTCATCGGGTCTGCGCGGAGACGATCTATTTGGCCTGTTATGACCGTAACGGTTCGCGGGGCTTGTCCAAAGAGTCTTGGCGGCTGCTGTCGAGACGCTGGACGCAGCCGCAAAACCCGCAACCGTGTCACAGCAAAACCCAATGCTTTACGTGATTACAAACCGATCACACATCGACCCTCAACCGTCGAAGAGCTCCGCGAGGCTAGTCCATTGGGAAGGTGACCTGATAATCGGTGCCAACAACGCCAGCGCTGTAGTCACGCTCGTTGAACGCGTCAGCCGCCAGAGCCGTGCTCGCTACATTGCCATAGGGTTACACCGTGAAACACGCCGCCGCAGTCATCGCAGCGCTGTCACGCCAGCCAGAGCATCTCGTCAAAACTCTCACCTGGGACCAAGGCACAGAAATAGCGCGCTGGGCTGACATCGAACAAGCATTCAACCATTGACATCTACTTCTGCGAACCGCGTTCACCATGGCAACGCGCCAGCAACGAACAAACCAACGCACTACTCAAACGCCCGCTACCCAAAAGCACAGATCTCAACATCAACCCAGCCCTCCTTGCAGTCATCGAAGACAACCTCAAACACATGCCCTACAAACCTCACAACTAGCAATCAGCCCACAACACCTACACTAACCTCAGTTGCAACCACCACTAGAGTTCGCTGGTTGTCAATGCTGCGATGCTAGCGACGGGATCTGCCATGTGATGAGCATCATCGGCTGTCAAGCCTCTTTGGTCAAGCGCTAGCAATGACAGAGCCCTCAACCTGGTTTTGGCCGGTTCAGCATCCTGAAATCTTCGCCGAGATGCTCAACGACCACCAGATTGATCAATCCAAGCACCTGATTAGGCAGCTATCCAATCAGTGAGGTACTACCTCCGCTTGATCAGGCGCACGAATCCAACAGATCGTAATAATCATTATTATTCAGCTCGCGGCACTAGTTCGGCGCAACCCTCACCAAGGTTTATAATAACTGTTATTATCACAACTTTGTGAGGTGTCGAGTCTTCTCAGTCACCCTGAGCCTCATCTTCGTTCAGGCTCTGCCGGAGGAACTAACAGCTGGATAATCATAATTATTATTTTGGGTTGTGTAGTCTGATCTAGAGCAGAGAACTGAGTAATAACTGTTATTATGAAGGTTAGCCGTTTCGGCTGGCCTCTTTGCTGCATGAAAACGACTTGACAGAGTGGCTAGTCGCGACGTGCGAGCACCGCTCAGTAGCGTGAGAGATAACCTAGCGAGGACTGTGCGCCTTATAATAACTGATATTATCAGGGCTTGATGGTCGGTGGTGTCTGTTCGGTTGACTTCAAGGAGACCTCTTACGCTCTCGGGCAGCGTCGAGAAATCATGCATCACCAGAAGGCGCGATGCGGACGCGTTCGACGAGTTCGGGGTTCTGGTAGGTGCTGGAGCGAAGCCGCGGAGTGGCAGGTCGGTGGGTGCTGCCAGCGCCAGTCGCTATCTCTGGTCTAGTAATGCCCAGCTCCGATCAACATTCAACCACTTAGCAATATAATAGCAATTATTACTTGCCTCGCATAGAGCGTGCGCGGCAGCTCGGGAGAAAATCTGAGGCTTCTCAGGATGGGTCGCGGTCTTGCTGGACTTGATAATGTTGATAGCGAGGAGCCTTGATGCCTTGTGATGCACGGTGAGGAGCGCATCACAGATGCCAGCGATAAGTAATAACGATTATTATTTGCTTCTAACTATGCGCCCATCCCGATCAATAATATTTATTATTATATTCAGTATCTATGCTTGAGTTGATGTGGTACGGTGTGCCGGATGATCAATCCGAACACCTGATGAGTAGGCCTACCAACCAGTGAGGTGCTACCCCGTTCAGCCAGGCGCACAAACCCCCAGATTCGTAATATCAGTTATCATTCAGATGCTCGTGAGTTAGATTATAACAGTTATTATGACCCACTTAAGCCGTCACGACTGGCCTCTTTGCTGGATGAAAACAACTTCACAGAGTGCCTAGTCGCGACTCTCAAGCACCGCTCAGTAGCGTGAGGGGTATCGGACTGAGACTGTGAGCCACATTGATAATAACCAATATTATCAAAGTTGAATCTTGGATGTGCAGTGTCTATGCGATTGATCTCAAGAAGGCATCCTACGATCTCGGGAACGACAGAGGATTCGCTCATCGCCAGAAGGCGCGATGCGGACGCTCGGACATGTTCGAGAAGCCGGTAGATGTTGGAGCGAAACCGTTAGAGCGGCGTGTCGACGGGTGCTGCCAGCGCCAGCCACGATCTCCACATCCATTGATGCCCGCCGTTCAGCCGCCAGCAACATAATAGCTGTTATTATTTTGCCTGGCATAGAGACGACGCAAAATTCGACAGAGTGCTGAGAGTTCTTGAGAAGGTGTCACGGTCTTGCTGGACTCGGTCGTGTTTACATCGCTCTGATCTAGGAGATACATAATAATTATTATTATGTATCTCGCGCAGGAAGTAATAGTGACTATTATTTGCCTCTAGTCCACAGTTATCCGCAATGAGTAATACCAGCTATTATTTCTTGTTGGCGTTGGGTTGGTGTAGTGTCGGGCTCTCCTAGAGGGACTCATGATTGAGGCGGCTCGTGTGGGCAAGCAAGTTACTGCGCGCAGAGCGTCGCCTGAAAAGGGAATCATAGCAGTTATTATTGATCTCGGTGGGCCGCGTCACTGCTCCTAAACGCTGCATCAACTTCTGCGCTCACCAACCCGACAAGGAGGACCAAACATGAGGTCTAACCGTGTGCAAGGCGAGCCCCCCAGTTCGCTTGGAGCGGATCAGCGTTACCATCGGCACCGGCAGCCGAAGAACGTGAGGAGATGCGTCGCCCAGCCGAGGGCTACAACCAAGAGGGGTGCCGCCAGCCACACGAAACGCCCCAATCTTCTCAGCTTGATCTGTGAATCCGTGGTGCTTGCTCATGCATCAGAGCCTTCGCTTACGCACAGGATTCAGCCTATGATTCTGTGCCTCTTCATCGGCCCGGCATGACAGGGATCACCTAGGATTTGGTGTTTTGTGCTAGAGTAGTGCAGAGAGCTAGTAGAGCACCCTGGGAGAAAATCACCTCTTGCCCTTGTTTCAGATCCCCGAGGCACCGAGGTACCGCTTGCAAAACGCACCGCTGGTGCAGGCACTCGCGCAGGTGCGGTTTCCGCTGATCGCTTCGCTTGAAACGATGCTAGGGATAGCACCGTTGCAGGAGTCGTTGCGTGAGGCTTTTCCTTACATGGAACAGGAGAAAGTGCAAGAGTTTTCGCTTGTGATCGGGCCTGCGGGACCTGCAGGCGGGGCAAGCGGGGCATCAGTCACTTGGAATCTCACAAACGACGCTGAAACTCGGATAGTTATTGGCGCAGGGAGCGCTACTTTGTCGGCGGGTTCCTTCTATACGACTGTTGAACCATTCTCAGAAGATTTTGAGCGCATGTTGAATGCTCTGCGATCGTTGGGTGTACCTCGATGCGAGCGTCTTGGGGTGCGTTACCTCTCAATCTGTCCGTCGCTTCCTGGCGAAGACCGGTCGTGGCGACGCTGGTTTCGGCCTGAACTGATTGGCTGGGTCGGCACCGAAGTTGTTGCGGAGGGAGCACTTGAGACATCAATCAACCAGGTGATGTTGAGGCATCCGCCTAACGGTGACTTAGATGGACTACCTGCTGAGGTGCAAGCCAACGTTCGTCACGGTGCAGTGATGCCGGGAACGGACGTTCCAGGTATCCCGCCTCTTCATGTGTGGGATGCTTCCTACCTGATAGACCTTGATGTTTACATGACCGGACATCAACCGTTTGAGCCTGCGGAGATCGTTAAGCAATTCAAGATGTTTCACGCACAGATAGATAGTTTCTTCCATTGGACACTGACTAAAGAGGGAGCAGAGCACTTTGGTATCGCTAATTAGCGTCAGATCGACCAAAACCGATAATACTGATCCATCGTCGTTGACCATCAAACGCTCTTGGTGGTCCACTTCAAGCGATAACACAGTGACTACAACACCGCGCACGGAACGCAAAAACGTGTTCGAAAATTGGATCATACTACCTGCGCTCACGAGCCGACCGGCACTCCAGTCGCAGCGCCTCGCTCGGGAGCTTTTAGTCTGGACCGACTGGACGCATGACAAATTGGCCAAAGTGCTTAAAGTCTCGCACACGACGGTGTTGGCTCTAGAGAATGGAGTGTTACCGACAGAGCGTGGCGCTGATCTATCTGATCGGCTTGTTGAGGTTCACACGATTGTCAGACGAGTGCATCTAATAGCGGATCAAGACCCTTCAAGGACCAGTGATCTTTTGAGCGCATCGTCAGCAAATGGCTCTAACGCAGAGACCTTGCTTGCACAGCGAAAGCCAGCCGACGCGTATCTTGCCGTCTTGGATGCTCAACGCCCACGCCGTGTTGAGCCCATGATGCAAAGCATCTGGCCAGCAAAACCAGGCAATGCCACACACGATCTGGCTGAAGATCTGCTGTGAGGCTCCACCACAATGTCCGACCTTCACACTGAAGGATGGAGACAAGGCAGCATTGTCGTCTTTGAATTAACGGCAAGTCATTTGACGTATCTTGACGAACGAATCCAAGAAATCTCTACATCGTTCAATCGGTGGGTGGTTTGCACTCAAGATTGTGATCTGCGATCATCAAGAATTGACGCAGATGAACCACTGATTGAACTCCGACCGATTCTCTGTGATAATCCCCCTAGCGATTGGGGTATCCGCAGCAGGCGCTTCCTTCTTGATAAGGAAGCTTACGTTGATGCCTATGCTCCGCGATGTTTTGTCACCCCGGCACTGCTACACACAACAAACTCTGAGCGCGAGGCGACGCTAGATGATGCCAGAACCACAGCGTTCAAGACATGGCTCGGACTTCGCTATGACCGACCTGCGGTGCCTGAGCACCTTGTGGATCTTGCCCGTGAAGTAGCAAAAAGATGTTCGGGCGGACACGGTCGAGCAATCAGCGAAGATGTTCATGATGTCTTGATGCAGTTTGCCGATGACACGCAGCCAGCGCAAGTCGCACTGTTCGGTGTAATCAACGATAACTCCGACCCAGAAGACGTTCGCCGGTGGCTATCTGATGCAGCGACACGGATAAATTCGGACCTCGGAGTTATAGCCGCCATTGATGTGGGCACACGCTCCCAGACATCACTTGAACTGCTGGAAACAAGCTACTCAGCCGACCTAAGTCAGCTCACATGGGGATCAAGCCGCAAACTCTAGTGGTGGATGCAATTGAGTTTAGTGTAGATGTTGTGGGCTGATTGCCAGTTGTGGAGTTTGCGGGGCATGTGGTTGAGGTTGTCTTCGATGACAGCAAGGTGGGCTGGGTTGATGTTGAGATCTGTGTGTTTGGGTAGCCAGCGTCTGAGTAGTGCGTTGGTTTGTTCGTTGCTGGCGCGTTGTGATGGTGAACGCGGTTCGCAGAAGTAGATGTCGATGTTGAGGGTTTGTTCGATGTCTGCCCAGCGCGCCATTTCGCGTCCTTGGTCCCAGGTGAGAGTTTTGACCAAATGTTTGGGTTGACGTGACAGTGCTGCGATGATTGCTGTGGCGGTGTGTTTCGCGGTGTGACCGTGTGGTAGGGCTGCGAGCAGGGTTTGTCGGGTGAAGCGTTCTACGAGTGTGATGATGGCGCTGGCGTTGTTGGTGCCGATGATTAGGTCGCCTTCTGTAATGGCCAGCCTCAACGCGCTGCTCAACAGCTATCGGTCGTTGTGTGATCGGTTTGTAATCGCCTAAAGCATTGGGTTTTGCTGTGATGCGGTTACGGGGTTTGCGTTTGCGGCAACGTCTCGGCAGCAACCGCCAAGCCTCTTTGGATAGTCCTCGCGAACCGGTACGGTCATAACAGGCCGCATAGATCGTCTCCGCGCAGATCTGATATCCCTCGGCGCGTAGATCAGCACTAATCGCGTGCGGTGACCAGCGCATCACCTGCCGTTCATGCACCTTCGCAGCCAACTCAGGATCCGCAGCGAGTTTGGGTTGTTTCGGGCGACGCGCCCGCAAATCCGCGAAACGCTGCGCCACTGACGCGTCATAACCATCGTTATCGCAGCTTTTGCGTTTTGTTCTCGATAAATCGTTGAAGGAGCACGACCCAGCTGTCGTGCGATCTGTTGAGCATCAACCCCCGCCGTCTGCAACGCCTCAATACAAGCGCGTTCGTCAAAGCTAAGCCTCGCTGCCATAATAAAAACCTCCACCGGATGGTTGCTTGTGTAACAACCGGTCATCATGACCGATCATTCGCAACCACCGGTGGAGTCCGCCGACCAACGTCTGTTTTGTTTCGCTATTTGACGACACCTTCAACGTGTGGCGCGATGAAGACTTCGCACTCGTTGAACCGTTCTCGCGTATTGCGATTTGGTCAAAGCCAGAAGAGTTTGAGCAGGTTCTTAAAACCGCATCAACAGCATCAACCCTTTCGCCGATTGCTGGCACCTCGCGTCTGAAACTTGGCTAGGACTTGTGGTCATCCACAACAAACGAAGGAAGCGCTCATCAACTGTGATAATAACCAATATTACGCACCGCCGAAGCTTTGAACGGGCCTGAGTTTAGCTGCTGGCCTTGAGCCTTCGGAGTCCTAGACCTACTGCCATCGGACACCTATGCGGCCCTAGAATTTAGAGCCGGTAGGCTTGGGCTCAGATAGGCGTTTCGGGCGCACAAGAGCACAGCCAACACAGACAACACGAAAGGTCGCCATGAACATGATGCGGATGGGAAGAAGCAAAATTAGGGTTGGCCACAGTCGCAGTCGCACGAGCCACAGATGGGCACCAGCCGTTTCGCTGAGCCGAACCTCGCTGAGCCGAACCGTGCCAATGCTTGTGACTTGGGCTTTGGCGGCATCATTGGTTGTGGCGAACGCATCGCCTTCACTAGCCGTGACCGACAGGGCGGATCACACCACGCGCCTGACAGCCTGCGTAGGTCCGGCCATAGCAGATCAGGGTTTCACCGACGTTTCAGCCGATCACGTATTCGCCGAAGCCATCAACTGCATCGCCTACTACGGCATTACGCAAGGCACTGGTGACGGCTCCACCTACTCCCCAGAAACTTCTGTAACTCGTGCTCAGATGGCAGTGTTCATCGCCCGAGCCGCCGAGGTAGCTGGTGCAAACCTAGCCGCAGCTACCCGCAACCAGTTCAGCGACCTTGCAGGCAATTGGCCCGAAGCAACCGATGCCATCAATCGTCTAGCAGCCGAAGACATCATCGCGTCGGGAGGAGCATTCAGACCCACAGCGGCAATCACTCGAGCTGAGATGGCGACGTTCCTCGTCGGGTTGCTCGTCGAGACTGCGCCTCGGGTGCGCAGAGACTCCCAGGGCACGATCCTGTTGGGGGCGGGCGGATCCGTGACAGTTGCCGACGACTATTTTGCTGATACCCGCAACGCTGAAACCTCTGCGCTTTACGAACTAGGTGTCACCAGAGGCTCTAACGCTGCCGCCGTGCAAGACCCTGCCAATCCACCGCTCGATTTTGTATATGAGCCTGCACTCGCCGTCACCCGCGGCCAGATGGCGGCATTCATCACACGAGCGCTGGCGCACACTGTTGCTCGCCCCGCCGGGTTAACAGCACAGTTCGACGGGACATCGGTGGTGGTATCGGTTCGTGACAACAAGTTCAGTCCTGCGCCCGCCACCCCAGTGGATGTGTTCTGGGCACCCACAGCCCAAGCCAATGATGTGCTAGCACCCGATGGAACCTGTCGCTTATCGGCGGTGACTCAGGCAGATGAGTCAATCGACCCCTGCGAGATTGACCTCACTGACCCGTCTACCAGCAACGGTGACGTAACCATAGAAGTGAACGGCCTTCGAAGGGTGCCCGCAGGAGATGCCACCGTATGGGCCTGGGCGGGCGACATCGGTGAAACTGTTGCAGACGACACCATCCTTTACCGGCTGGATGTGGCCGAGTCTGATGATGTCGATTTGGCAACCTTGGCAGTGCTCGCCGAGACACCTAATGCACGCAAGTTCCGGTTCGGTTCACCGGCTCGTTTTACGCTGCAACTACACGATGCCGTCGGTGCGGTACGCAACGGTGTCAACGGCATTGATCCGGCAAGCTACCGGCTTAGCATCCAAGTGCCCGGCGCAACAGAGCCTGATGTGAGCACATTGGTCACCAACTCGCGCGGTTTGGCTAGCTTCACGATTCCGTCTCCTTCCTCAAGATCCACAGATGTAACTGTCACCTACACTCTCACATCCGCCGACAACGCCCCGCCCGTGGTTAATGCTGACGGAACGTCAGCCGCAACTGGCAGAGCGATTTTTAGTGCCGGGTCCCCCAGCATCGCTGACGGTAGCGCCACGGTGCTCATCGAAGCCCAAGACTATATGTATGTGTCGGGCGGTTCGGCAGTCACAACTGTGAGAGTTACGGTGCTTGACCAGTACGGCAGCCCGTTCTCTGCTGCCAAAGTCAAACTCAACAATGGAGCAGAGTTCACAGCCAACGATCGTGGATTTCATTCTTTCCGACATTCCTACACTGGCACAACAGGCTCAGCCGAGACATTGACTGTCGGATACGGGTCCGCTAATGCCGACGCTGCCAGCGAGACCGCCACGTTCTACTGGGCTGTTGAGGCAGGTTCTTCAAGTGGTGACGATACCTGGAAAGTGGTAGCTGGCAGTGTGAACAGACATCGCATTGTTGTCACCGATGACAGCGTCGCACAGATCCTGTTCTACGACCAAGATGACCGCTTCAACCTTCGAGGTCGTGGCACCACGATTGAGGCTTTCGAAGCTGAACTGGCCGCAGCCTTGGCTAGCAGCGCGATAGGATTTGAGCTGACCTGGGAGAACTACGGCGACAAGGTCGCAACAATCTCGCTTAACTGAATACAAGCCAACGCCACTCTCTAGTCAGGATTGTCGCTAATACCTTGGTTACCTTGGTGAACGTATTTTCGGTTAGGCTTGACCCGTATAACTGTCGGACACAGACGGTTTAGCCACAGACGGAGGCCACAGACGGAGGTCTGATGATGAGATCGAAACGATTTGAGTTCCGCAAAGCAGGTGCTGGCCTGCTGGCATTGATGCTGACGGCTGCGATGCTCGCCGTGAGTGGTAGCACAGTCGTTGCTATCACCGACTCGCCCGACGAGCCGAGCAACCTGACGGCCTGTTTGGGCGCCGCTCTATCTAACAGGGGCTTCACCGATGTGCCGCCAACTCATACCTTCCACGAATCGATCAACTGCTTAGCTCACTACGGCATCACCATCGGTAGCGGCGATGGTTCCACTTTCTCGCCCGATGAGCCCGTCAAACGCTGGCAGATGATGCTGTTTTTGACACGAGCTCTGGGTCCTGCCGGTGTGAACCTCAACCCTGCCCGAGATCAGCAATACACCGATGTTGATCATCTCGGTGAGGAAGCTATTGCCGCTATCAACCTGATGGCCACAAACGGCATCGCCATCCCCATCCCTTTGTCCAACAGAGTCTTTGAACCCGACAGCATCGTTGACCGCACCGAAATGGCTCAGCTCTTGGTTAGATTTCTTGATGCTGCAGGTTCTGTGGTGAGCTTTGACCGTGAGGGCAATATATTGCTTGATGCCGATGCAGACGGCATCCAAAGCCGCCCTGACGACTATTTTAAGGATGCTAGCGATCAAGTTCCTCGGGCTGCTGACAAAGCAATCAGCGCTGCATATGAACTGGGGATCACCACTGGCGTTGGTCCTACGCCTGCGTCGGGGACTGCTCAACCTGGACTGGACTTCTTTTATAGGCCTCGCGATTCTGTGACACGAGGTCAGATGGCGGCGTTCATTATCCGCACTCTGGGACATACCTTGGCCCGTCCAGTAGGATTAAGCGCTCAGTGGGACGGCACCGAGATACGCGTCTCGCTGCGAGATGAAGATTTCGAACCGGTAGTGGATGCTCCTATTGACATGTTTTATATTGAGGAAGAGGACATCGAGTTTGCTTTCACATCTCGACGTGTCTGCGATGAAGTCGAGTCCACTGACGGTTCGCAGGTGTGCGAAATCGACGATTCAGATTTGACCACCGACGACGAAGGCGAAGTGTCATTAACAGTACCGCAACCAATTATTGATGGCATTGATACGGCACTGTGGATTTGGACTGGACGTTATCGCGATGAGGTGAGCAGCGGTACCCCACTGTTTGAAATGCAGATTGAGCCATCTACTCAAACTCAGGGAGCCATCAAAGCTGAACTTTCCACATCGTTCAGAGGTTCAAAAGCTCGTTTCGACACTACCGTTACTTTCACGGTTCAGTTGATGGATGCGCAGGGCAATAATGTTCAATTCGGAACTGACGGTAAGCGCCCCGCCGAGTGGAATCTCAGAGAGGAACTGATCAGCGAGGCGACGGGGAGTGTGGATGGCGACAACTCGGATGAAGCCAGTCCTGGAAGCGCTCTCCGATCAAGGACGAATAGAACTTTGACTTCTGATAGTAACGGACGTGTCAGATTCTCGCTGTCGGTAGCGGATCCCGATCGTGGTTCTGTGGGTCAGTCGCGCACCCGCACATTCAGATTGACATCTTTGCCCAACGCTCCAAACGTCGCCGCTGTTGAAGAATTCAGAATCAAGGAAAATTCGGATCGCGCCGACGGAAGCGTGTTCTATCTAGAGTTCAGTGACGCGACTCCAGTTTTGGCTAACTCGGTGGTTTCGGTGACATCAAACAATCAATACGTCATCATGCCCTCCAGCGGCTCGGCCCGCAACAGCGCAGTGGTTTCAGTGTTTGACGAGTATGGTCGACCTTTGTCGGATGCGAAGGTCAGCCTTACAACGACTGTCGATAATGCAGACACAACGCTTGACGGACAGGGGCCGTTTGTGCTGGGCGGTGATGGTGTACATCGCTTCTCATATACTTATTCTGGTGCTGGTGGCGTGGTTGAGACGCTCACCCCCGTAGTTGACCCTGACGGCGATAGCGATCCAAGCAATAATCTTGCTGCGCTTGAACATAGCAAAAAAGCTCATGTGTTTTGGGCTAATGAAATTGATGATCCTACCGGCAAGCATTGGATATTGTTTGCTGATCTTGGTCGCAATAGGATCATTGTGGACACTGAAATGCGTAACGATGAGGCATGGCCTGGAAGCAAAACAGTACCAGAGTACATTACCTATCGCAGCAATGATCGTTTCGATTTTTGGAGCCCAGACGAATCTCGTGCGAGGCCTCTGAGTGGTGGAATCAGTGAGTTCGAGGAAGAACTAGCTAAGGCTGTTGCTAATCCCCCCGACGGAGATTTGGGAGTCGGTTACTGTTTAGAATGGAAAAATTACGGTTCACGGGATGTCGCAACTGTCACGCTCATAGAAGATCTACGTACCTGTACGAACTAATTGTTCACCCCCCAACCAGTCTCAAACTCTGACCCAACTAACCACCCGCGCCAATCCCCAATTAAGCCAGACAACTAGGTAGATGCATCACCCCCAACCCATGCGCCTTAGATGATTGTGTTACCCCAGCATTTGATATCAGGAGTTATCTGACTGTAGCGTCATGCGGATACTCACAAAATATTTATACCTGATCTATCAGTAGTTTATAGCAGACTCTTGATGCGCCTCGCATCTGTTCGTTCATTTGGTCAATTGTTTCTAGCGATATTGGCAGTCTTCGCTCTTCAGATGGCGGACTCCACCGGTGATTGCAAATGATCGGCCATGATGGCCGGTCACAACACAGCCACCATCCGGTGGAAGCTTTTATTATGGCGGCAAAGCTGAGCTTCGACGAACGCGTTCGGATTGAGGCGTTCCAGGCAGCGGGGCTTGATGCTCAACAGATCGCACAGCATCTGGGTTGGGTTTCTTCAACGATTTATCGGGAACGGAAACGCAACCTCAGCGATAATGTTGGTTATGACGAGTTAGTGGCGCAGCATCTCACCCGATCTTGCGGGCACAGCGAACCAAGATGTCGAAACTCGTTACGGATCTTGAGTTGGCGCGAAGGTGCGCGAACGGCAAATGATGCGCTGGTCACCGCACGCGACTACTGCTGATCTGCGCGCTGACGGCTACTAGGTCTGCGCGGAGACGCTCTATGTGGCCTGTTATGACCCAACCGGATCACGGGGATTGCCCAAGGATGCTTTCAGGCTGTTACCGAGACGCTGCCGTAAACGCCAACCCCGCAAGAAAAAGCTTGATGTGTTGCTTGCGGTCGATACTAGTGTTAGGAGCCGTCAAGGAGAGTTGCGATGTCGTCGTGTTGTTCTCAAGAGACTCCCATCTGTTGCTTGCGCTAGAGCGAGCCAACAAAATGGGAGTGACGTGCGACGAAACCGTCACTGGATCGGTGGAGGCAGGCGACAGCTCCTGACGGATTATCTGCGATGGAGCGCTGTCTGCTCTGATCCAACCGTGCCTGGCGATCGCTTTGCGGCTCTGCTTATCTCAGAGGTAAACACCTTCGCCATGACCTTCACAAAGAGTTCTCGTATCGACATCGCTGCTCGCTGGATTCGTTCGCGACGGTGATCAGGGGGTATGATTTCAACGTGGGTAGATCTTTCCCGTCGTTCTCAAGCCACGCAAGAAGTGATGGCTAAGGTCAGAATCCCTCCTTCTCATAGGAAGCCTCTAACCCTCGTTGCAGCCATGAGCCCTGACTCCTTCAGTGGCTTGCTTCGTTCGTTCGAACCGCGTGAGGGCGACCTTTTCACCGCTCACATCGAAGAAGAAATCGCCTCTGTGATTCCTGGCGCTGGTGAGGCTGGCGCGATCCTTGACGCGCTGATTGGGGCTTGTGCATTTGGACGCGGGAAGAATCTCACACCCGAAAGCGCTAGCCAGAAGATCGCTGATGCCGATGTCCTAGACCTAGATAACCTGTCGCGAAGCTCGCTAGCCGACCGACTCGCCTCCTTGTTCCAGAGCCCCGTGCTAGGACTTCTTGCCCATGCAGCTTCACTGCATTGCGAGATCGAGAGCACCCAAACCACAGAAGCATCAAATGGTGTCGTAGATGCCTCTTCGATTTATCAGATAAATCACAATCAGGAAAATTCCTGTCTCGTATCAGCTTCGGGGCAAGTTCAACTGCCTGACTCGGTGTTGCGGCGATGGAACCTCAACGACGGAGACCCCGTTAAGGTGATCGACTTGGGATTCGCTGTGATGGCGCTACCGCTCGGCGATGAATGCCAGCTCCTAAACGACTTGAGGAGCCACAAAGAACATGCGGAGTTTGTCGAGTCGCTTGCCGAAGATCCTGATCTCGCTACCACATGAGCCGGGCCGTACTAGACGACCACCTAATACGTGATCTGCTCGCCAACGATACAAGTTCAGGTCTTGAAGATATTCTCAGGAATCACCAACCCGCTACCACCAACATGTACCTGTTAAGATTGTGTCGCAGCGTGACCACAGCTGCTGGAGGATCACTAACAGGTTCGTGGCCACTCGATGCCAAGCGCAGGCTAGCTCGCGAGTTGGTGTCTCTTCCCGCCCACATTGAGATCGTCCCAATGCGGACTCTGGCGCTTCGGATAGCAGAACTCGCAGATGACCACAAACTCTCGACGCTAGGAGCCGAGGCGGTCGCCGCCGCAGAACACCTCAACGCTCCCCTATGCGTCTGGACCGGCGACGACGGCCCACACATCCGAGCCGCCATGATCAGCCTCAACAGCGACTACCTAACCGTTAGCCAATAGCAGTCCTCGCTAAAGGCTAGCGGACTCCACCAGTGGAGGTTCTTATTATGGCGGCGAGGCTGAGTTTTGACGAAAGCGCTCATATTGAAGCGTTCCCGACAGCGGGGGTTGATGCTAAACAGATCGCACAGCATCTGCGTCGGGCTGTTTCAACTATTTCTCGGGAACTGAAACGCAAACGTTGCAATAACGGTGATTATGTCGCGTCAGTGGCGCAGCGTCGCACGGATTTGCGGGCACGCCACCCGAAACAGGCGGAACTCGTTGTTGATCGTGAGCTGGCTGCGAAGGTGCATGAACGGCAACCGATGCGCTGGTCACCGCATGTGATTAGTGCTGATCTACGCACCGAGGGATATCGGATCCGCGCGGAGACGATCTACGCAGCTTGTTATGACCGCACCGGACGGACTCATACGTTGCTGGCTACCCAAAAGCACAGATCTCAACATCAACCCAGCACACCCCGCTGTCATCGAGGACAACCTCAACCACAAGTCCCGCAAACTCCACAGCTGGCAATCAGCCCACAACACCTACACTACACTCAGTTGCAACCATCACTAGAGTTTGCCCCGGCTTCTGCTACCTCTGCAATAGCCGTCAGTCGTTTGCGATTGGTTGGACAGTGCGGCTCAAAAGCCTGAACCACCTCATCGGAGTCTGTCGTCACGGTCATGTTGACCTGCACTGACTGAAGTTTTTTCAACAGGTCAACATCGCGTGTCACTAGAGGGCTGCGTGTCTGTACTGTGAGGTGCGGCTGGGACTCAATCAGTTCACGCAGGATTTCGCGAGTCAGTTGCAGCTGCCGCTCCACGGGCTGATACGGGTCTGTCACGCTGCTCATGTAAATCGACTTGCCAGTGACGTTTCCGCGTGCACAGGCACGGCGGATCAATTCGACAGCGTTGTGCTTGGCATCGACCCAGTCACCCCAAGCGTCTCGGCGTTTCTGGTCACGGGCGAAGAAGGCTGCGTAACAATAGTTACAGCCAAAACCACAGCCAGCGTAGGGATTAAGCGTGTAGTCCCATTCAGTCATGAACCCCGAAGCACGCGTCAGTATCGACCTTGCTTCTATCAGTTCGGGAGCAACCCGGCCAGCCACCTGCTCCGAGCGCGCCTTTAGCGCCAGTTTGCTATCTGGCTCTTGGCCGCCATTGAGCAACTCAAGTTGCGTGGAACGCACGCCGCTAAATTTACTATGCCGGGCTGCGTCCAAGTACACGCTGAAATATCGCCCCCCCCGCTTCTCGCTGACAATAGAGGGCAATTCAGGTCTAGTTTTGCGGTCACATAGCGAATATCCATTGCGGCTGAGGATGCTCCTCAAGTTGTCGGAGGTGCTCTTGTGTGACAGACTGAGCACGGTAGTAGGAGGGCATAGTGCTTGCCCCAAGTTGGATGAGGTTTATGATGGCGGATAAGGATGACTAGTCAGAGCACTTCACCGTCAGACTCTGTGAGTGTGCCAGAGTTTCCTGTGGCAGGATTCCATGGTGATGCTGGCACTGATCTCAATCTCATTTTCGCCGAAGATGTGTTGCCGGTCGGGGTATACGCAAATGGGGCTGTGGCCTGGTCCAATCCCCACGATCTGGTAATTGACTTCTTCGTAGGCCCAATGTCGCCAAATGATCCGCAGGTAACCGTTGTGGCGAGGATGCGCTTGTCGCCTGCGGTGGCGCAGGATCTTATTTCGGTTCTGACTCGCCAGATAGAAAAAAGCAAACAACAGTTGGGAGATCATGAATGAACACCGTGTCTGTTACTTATCATTTCCGAACCGCAGAGACCACCACAGAGTCAGCGTCTTCAGCGTCCGCGGGGTGGGCATTTACGCCCATTTCGCGAAAATCCGAGCGCGGCTGGACAGAGGTAAGTGCTAAGCGTCCCAAACTCACGGCAAAGAGCTTCTTCAACGGGATGGCTTCACTGATGGAGTTTCCAGGGTTGTTCCCTAGACGGAGGTGAACGAAAAGCTTGGCCTGTGGCTGGCCTTCTTCACCGGTCTTGCGACCTTGGCGACTGCCATTGTTATATCTGCTCTAGGGCACTGGCAGGGCGTTGCCATCCCAGTCGCCTACTTTGGTGGTGCCACTGCCCTGAGATTTAGGTTTATGTACGGGAATTGAAACAAGCCAAGTTGATCGTGTTTCACTAACTGTTGCCAAACTAAAACAGTGCTAAAGATCTCACGCGAACCGAGGGGTGTGTCGTCTGTTGGGTTTGACTTTTCAGGTTTGGGTGGCGGTGATGCGGCGGATTAGGCCTTCTTGAACTACTGAAGCCACTAAGCGGCCGTCTCGGGTGAACACCCTGCCGGTGGCTAAACCTCTGGCTCCGCCAGCGGCAGGAGTGTGCTGATCGTAGAGCAGCCACTCATCAGCTCGAAAAGCTCCGTGAAACCACATAGCGTGATCAAGGCTCGCCATCATCACCGTCGGATCCACAGCACTAGTGCCGTGCGGTGTGAGCGTGGTGTCAAGCAGGGTCAGATCACTTGCATAAGTCAACAAACAGGTGTGCAGCACCGGGTCGTCGCCCAGCGTGCCATTGGCTCTCATCCACACAAGCTGATCAGGCGGCAGAGGCCCGCTGCGATCCAGCGGCCTAGTAGTCACATAGCGAATATCCATCAAAGCCTGCATACGATCCCAAGCACTAACGGATTCCGATGACGAACCCTGAGCAAGGCTCATCAGAGTTTCAGGGTCTGGTGCCTGCGGCATCCGGTCGCTGTGCTCGAAGCCATCCTCAGCTACATGAAATGAAGCCGCCAACTGAAATATGGCTTTGCCGTGCTGAATAGCGACCACACGCCGGGTAGTGAACGACCGTCCGTCACGTATGCGGTCCACCTCATACAACAACGGGGTTTTGGGGTCGCCAGCCCGCAGGAAATAGGCGTGCAGTGAATGCACCGAACCCTGTTCAACTGTGCGGGCGGCAGCCACCAGAGCTTGCCCGGCGACCTGGCCGCCGAAGACGCGTTGGCGATCATCGTCAGGTGAACGACCACGAAAAATGTTGACCTCAATAGCTTCGAGGTCAAGGATCTCTACCACATTGTCAAGCGCTGTCTGCATTACTCCATGATGCCCGACTCAACCCCTTCTCGCTGCTGGCCGTAACTCTTCTCGCTGATGCTCGGGGCGAATCTGCCAGATTGAAGCACCTGATGAACTTGTCACTCGCCGCACGCTTCAGGAAGCTTCACAGCCGCATGGGTTACTGCCATGGGTTGATCACTTCAAGGTCAAGGCCCACAAAATCTCTGGTGTTTCTTGTGGCTAGCGCCAGACCGTTTATCGTGGCAGTCGCTGCGATGAGGGCATCGCCAAGGTCTAGAGAGCGGCCTGACTGTCGTGCTCGGGCTCTAAGTTCGCCAGCTGCTGTTGCTTCCTCACGGTCAACTGGAAGGATTCGGTCGCCATGGAGTGTGGCCAATGACCGCATAGCCGTCGCGATCTGGTCTCTGCGCTGCCCAAGCGGAAGCAACATCACGCCGTATTGAAGCTCATGCAGCACAATCGTCGAAAGCCAGAACTGTTGATCGGAGGATAAGAACCGCAGCACATTGCTGTCAGGCTCGGAGCGCATCGTCTCCGACACGACATTGGTGTCGAGTAGAATCTCGGTCACTCTGCTTTAGGGTCAGAACTCTCAAACGGTATCTCGCGATCGCTCCCAAAGGGTATCTCGCGATCGGAATGCCTGCTTGGAGTCTCAAGTTCGTAGCCTTGAGGCATGTTCTTTACGAGCCAGTTGCCTAGAGAAACGCTGGAGGAAGACTGATCCTCCCACATCTGCTCTGGAACAATGACGAAGGTGCGGTGTTTTCCGATGCGTTGTGGCCCTTCTCGCTCGGCGTTGCGCAAGATCTGCGACAGTTTTGACTTTGCATCGGCAACCGTCCAAGGAGCCTGAGTGCTGACTGATTCTGAATCCATGGCGACTGATTCCTTTCTTCTTTGCTCGTGACTTGATGTGAGTATTATATACTAGTATATTCTAGTCTACTTGTGGCATCAAGAACCCATGGACATCAAAACGCAGGGTTGCTGTCGACTGCCGATTCGCTCGGCTCTGAAGGTCGTGCGTTCTGATAGGAAATATCTGACAGGAGGCGGGGTTTGCTCCAATAGCCTGACCGTGTGTCGTCGGGAACCGCTACGTGGCAACGACTGAGAGCCGAACATGGGCTCAAGGCTCTGCGCTACTGCGCCGTGTCGGTGATCAATGTGGGTATCGGCAGCAGTGTCCTAGCGATCTGCCACGCCGTGTTCGGCTGGTCAGCAATAGTGGCAAACCTCGCCGCCTGGCTGGTAGGAACCGTACCTGCGTATTTGATGAGCAGAGCCTGGGTATGGCAGCGCAGCGGCCCGCACCGATTAGGCGGCGAAGTGCTTAGCTTCTGGGTGATGGCGCTTGTCGGACTAACAGTATCGTCGTTGGCGGTGTCGATAATTGAGCGAATCACTGACGCAACCGCGCTGTTGGTGGCTGGCAGTCTCACCGCCTACGGGATTGTTTGGGTAGCCAGATACGTTTTTTTAGATCAGGTGATTTGGGGTGCAATGGTCGAAAGCAAAGATGGATGAGCGGCTCCTTCGGGCGGCTGAAACCGCTCGGGGTTTCATGCCCGCCGCTGAAGGACTAGCCCTGTATGAGGCTGCGGCCAGCCTTGAAGTGGCAGGTCCTCTTTTGGAGGTAGGCAGCTACTGCGGCAAATCCGCTTTGTATCTCGGTGCCGCCGCGCAACAATCAGAACGAGTGCTGTTCTGCGTGGATCATCATCGCGGCTCCGAAGAGAACCAGCCCGGCTGGGAGCATCACGACCCTGAAGTGGTTGACCCTGAACTTGGGGTGATCGACACGCTGCCGTTCTTTCGTCGAACCATCAACACGGCCAAGCTCGAAAAGACAGTGGTAGCAGTAGTGGGAGACTCGACGACCGTGGCAGCGCTATGGGGAACCCCTCTGGCAATGGTGTTCATTGACGGAGGCCACGGCAGCGTGCCAGCTCACAGCGATTATGAAAGCTGGTCACCACATGTGACGCTCGGTGGGATTTTGGCGATACACGATGTGTTCGATGATCCCGCCGACGGAGGGCGGCCACCCTATGAGATCTGGTGTCGTGCCCTTGACAGAGGCTGTTTTCAGCAGCAGGCAGCCGTCGGTTCGCTGCGAGTTCTCAAGCGTGTCGCTGGAGCTAGTCATGGCTGAACAGCCGCGGGGTCCCCGATGCTTGAGGCGGCACAGTTGGCGCTTAAGGCGACACAATTGGCGCTTGATTCTGGCTACTGCAGCGGTGTTGACCATGCTGATAGTCGGATGCGCCGGTGGTTCCTCCACAAGCCGTGATGCTGCGTCTGGCAACGGTGCTGAAGCAGTGCCAACATCTTCCTCCTTGACATCGCCTGATTTGGCTTCCCCTGTCTCGGCTCCTCCTGCTGCGTCCTCTTCGTCCACCGTGGTTGTGACCACTACGACTGTCTCTGCGACTGACTCCCGCTCCTCACAGAGGGCTTCATCCTCAAGCGATACAGCAGCATCACCACAGGGCAAGGGCAGCATGCGCGGTATCAAAGATCACGAGAGCGGTGTGTTGGGGATTGACACACAAAAGTCAAGCGCTCAAGACGGTGAAGCCACAGTGACGGAGCCGGATGTATCAACCGACGACGAGTCCTTCTTGACGCTAATTTCAGAAGGCAATCAGACGATTGATATTGAAGAAATTGATGCAGCAGTTCCAGGGGTTGAACTCGTCGCCTCCACCACAACAACAGCACCGGCTGCTACCACAACCGCCAGCACCACTGTCCCGACCGCCACGCCAGCAAGCCCACCTCCCAAGTCGAGACCCGACGGCGAAGCGGTTTATTTCACTTTCGATGACGGCCCTAACCCCGTTTACACCCCGCAAGTGCTTGATATTCTGTCCCGTTACGGTGTGCGGGCGACGTTTTTTGTGATCGGGAGATTGGTGGAGGTCTATCCCGAGATTATCGAGCGCATCATCGCTGAAGGGCACACAGTCGCCAATCACACATGGAACCATGAATCGCTGGCAGGTCTGTCTCGAGCGGAGTTTGATCAGACCGTCGGCGCGGCTCAAGCTGCCCTCGGCGAGCACGCCACGCCCTGCATACGCCCCCCCTACGCCGCAACGGATGCCTTTACCAGAGAATGGTCTGCTGACCATGGGCTGGTTTTGCATATGTGGTCAGTGTCGCCTAGCGACTGGTTGCAGACACCAGCCGAAGAGATGGCTGAATACATGTTGAAGCGGATCCGACCCGGTTCGGTGGTGCTGCTGCATGACGGCGGCGGCCCCCGCACCGAAACCGTGAAAGCTTTGGAACTGACCCTAGAGCAGCTCGAGGAACACAACTTCCGCTACGAGCCTCTCTGTATTTGAGCGATCTGGCCTCTCTGGCTGCTGTCGGATCGGCTTGGCGTGCTACGATGCTGCCCGCCGACAGGCAGCGAAGCCGGTTAGAACCCGGGACTGTCCCGCAGCGGTGATGCTTGCCAGCTTCAGGCTGGTGAGACGAGTCCGATCGCCTGGCTGCCGGTTTTAAGGACCGACCCTCGAGGCAAGGGAAGGCCTGTGCGGTGGCGATCCCGCTGCTCGGCCCTGAACTCGAGCAGAAGGGAGACCCCACACATGACTTTCAATCCTGACCGCAACAAAACGAACCGTTTTGCGGGACTCTTGGCGAGCCGCGTTGCGAGCCGCCAGAGAGTTCGATTCTCTAGAAAAGCGCTTGCACTGTTCGCGTTTTTGGCTGTGCTGTCACTAGCTGCGGGTTGCGGCGACGACGACGGCAGCGACACGAGCGATCAAGCTTCTGTCACTACTACCACAACCTCAGCGACTGCCGCGCCAGCCGCAGACGAAAACGAAGGCGGAACCGCAGAAACAACCACTTCAACCACAACAACAGTAGCAGCAACTTCTTCAACCACTACAACAGAGGCTTCGACACTTACCACAACGACGGCAGCGGCGACACCAACAACCACAACAACACCAGCAACCACCACAACACCAGCAACCACCACAACCTCTGCGGCTGTCGATGCTGCTGATCCGATGGTCAAGCGGATTGTCTCGATCTCGCCGACAGCAACCGAAATGGCTTTCGCAATCGGGGCAGGCGACTTCATTGTGGCGGTCGACCAGTATTCGTATTATCCCGATGAAGCCCCTGTCACCGACCTTGACGGTTGGAGCCCCAATATCGAAGCCATTGCCTCCTATGAGCCGGATCTAGTGCTAATGCAAACCAGCCCTGAAGTTGGTGAGAGCCTTGAAGCCTTAGGCATTGAGGTTTGGGCTCACAACGCGCCGGTCACCTTTGAAGACGTATATCAGCAGATTGAACAACTCGGAGAAACAGTCGGTTTGACAGACGAAGCTGTATCGCTGAACGCAGAGATCAGATCACAGATCAACGAACTAGTTGCAGCCGCCCCTGATGCTTCGGGGCTTAGTTATTACCACGAACTAGACAACACGCTTTATACGGTAACTAGCGGCACTTTCGTGGGCGAGGTTTACAAACTGTTTGGCCTTGAGAATGTGGCTGATCCGGCCGACTCTGACGGTAGTTCTTTCGGGTATCCGCAGCTCAGTGACGAGTATCTGGTCAACGCCAATCCTGATCTGATCTTTTTGGCTGACACTGTGTGCTGCGGTCAGAACGCTCAGACAGTCGCCGCAAGGCCCGGCTGGGACCAGCTCACAGCAGTTCAGAACGGTCGCATTGTGGAACTCAACGACGACATCGCCTCACGCTGGGGGCCTCGCCTAGTGGAGTTCATTGCAGCCATATCCGAAGCTCTGGTGTCTCTTGATGCCGCCGCCTGAATCATCTCACATCCAAACGAGTCATCTCGCATATAAGCGTTGCCGGTTTGACCATTCTTGAACGAGACACTGGAGCGCTGATTTGAGCACCCGTTTGAGTACTGCTGAGGCTGCTGGGACTGCCACGCCTGACCCACCTGTTGCGGCAGCGAACCTGCATTCGTCAGGTCTAACACTTGGCGCTGTCGTGACCGCAGTAGCGGCAGTCGTGGTTGCTGCTGGCGCTGGCTTGGCTGTCGGTCCCGTAGATATTGCGCCTCATCGGGTGGGATTGCAGCTACTTGACGCTTTGCCCGTAGTTTCGCTCGACTCAGGACTCAGCAGCATCCACATTGCTATTGTCGAACAGATTCGGTTGCCTCGGGTTGCACTCGGTTTGCTGGTCGGGGCCACCCTGTCGATGAGCGGGGCTGCCTATCAAGGGGCTTTCCGCAACCCTCTGGCTGATCCCTACCTGCTCGGGATTGCCGCTGGTGCCGGACTCGGTGCCACTATCGCCATCACTAGCAATCTCGGTGACGGTGCCGGAGTGCTCGATCCGGTACCTATGGCCGCTTTTGCGGGTGCGCTGGTGTCGGTTGCAGTGTCGTATCTGGTGGGTCACATCGGTGGACGATCAACAGCTTCGCTGATCCTGGCAGGCATAGCAGTTGCCAGCTTCCTGACGGCTTGCCAGACCTATGTGCTACAAGCCAACAGCGATGCTTTCCGGCAGATCTTCTCATGGATTCTGGGCCGTATCGCTACTTCGGGATGGTCCGAGTCAGCGTTGCTGTTGCCGTATTTCGTGGTTACTGCAGCGGTGCTGCTGCGTTATCGTCGGGCGCTTGACGTGCTGTCGGTAGGAGACGAAGAAGCCGCAGCGCTGGGAATCGCACCCAGGCGAGTGAGGCTGATAGTGGTGCTGGCTGCTTCGCTGGGGGCGGCTGCGGCAGTGTCGGTGAGTGGCCTGATTGGCTTTGTAGGCATCATCGTTCCTCATGGCGTGCGGCTCGCTTTTGGTGCCAGCAATCGGGTAGTGCTGCCGCTGTCGATGCTCTTTGGAGCAGCTTTCATGGTGCTGGCTGATCTGGCGGCTCGAACTGTGCTGGCACCCGCGGAACTGCCTATCGGTGTGGTGACCGCTTTTTTGGGGGCACCCTTGTTTGCTTTGGTGCTGCGAACCAGCCGACGGGAGATCTGGTGAGCCCGGCGGTGGCGCTGCAGGCGCTGGAGGTGAGCCTTGACGACACGCCGGTGCTGCGAGGAGTGAACCTTGAAGCAGCGACAGGCGAATGGGTCAACATTGTTGGCCCGAATGGCGCTGGCAAGACCACGTTGCTGCGAGCTTTGCTGGGTTTGGTGTCTTACCGTGGCGATATCACCGTGGCCGGGCTTGCGGGCCGACGGCATCGCCAAGCCCATGCTCGCAAACTTGCATACGTGCCTCAATCACCGGTAGTTCCGCCGGGTATGAAAGTGAGCGATTATGTGCTGCTAGGTCGGGTGCCGCACCGAGGGGTTTTCGCTGGTGAAACCCCTGAAGACATACGTGTCGTGGGCGAAACCCTGGCTCGCCTCGATTTGGGCGGGTTTGCTGAGCGCACGGTTCAGTCACTTTCGGGTGGTGAACGTCAACGGGTGGTGATAGCACGGGCGTTAGCTCAGCAGGCTGACGTTTTGTTGCTAGATGAGCCTACTACAGCGCTTGATCTCGGACACCAGCAGGAGGTGCTTGATCTAGTGGACGCTTTGCGTTGTGAGCGTGATCTGACTGTGATCGCAACCCTGCACGATCTGACTCTGGCAGCTCGTTACGGTGACCGAGTTGCCATAATTTCAAAAGGTTGTGTTGCTGTGACCGGCCCGCCCGCAGAAGTGCTGACCACTGACAATATTTCTGCTCACTTCGGGGCGACCGTGCGGATCATCAACGACCCTGAGGGTCCCGTGATCGTGCCTGCAACCCACTCAAGGCGTGCGCTTCAAGTGCCTAACAAGCTGGAGTCTCACAATGGAGGACCACAATGACCAACACTGACAACCCGAGCGGTATTGACAGCCCGAATAATGCTGACACTCTGAGCAACGCTGACACTCCGCCGAACAATGACAGCCCGCCGGAGTCGGATCCCCGACCTAGCGGGATGCGCAACACCAAGAGCCTGATAGTGGTCAACACCGGCGACGGCAAAGGCAAATCTTCGGCTGCATTCGGCACAGTGATGCGTGCCAGGGCTCGAGGCTGGCCGGTGGCGGTGGTGCAGTTCCTGAAATCCCCCGACTGGGTGACCGGTGAGCAGTTGATGGCCGAGCCGCTGGGAGTCGATTTCTGGTCTTTGGGGGAGGGGTTTACTTGGGACAGCGACGACTTGACTCGCGACGAAGCCGAAGCTCGTGAGGCCTGGAAGCACGGCAAAGCGCTGGTGGAGGCAGGGCAGCATCGGTTGGTGGTGTTTGATGAGATCACCTACCCGTTGAACTGGGGCTGGATCGACTCGGCCGAGGTGGAAGCAACTTTTCGTGATCGTCCTGAGCAGGTGTCGCTGGTGCTTACTGGACGTGACGCGCCAGAGTGGATGATCGAACTGGCCGACACTGCCACCGAAATGGTCAAAACCAAACACGCTTACGAGGCCGGGGTCTTAGCCAAAAAAGGCATCGACTACTGAGCTGGGTAAGCGCCGCAAGCCAAACCCAAGAGCAGACCAAGCACACGAGCGAAACAACAACGGGAACTAACACGCAGCGATGGTGCTAACAGTGTTCACTGGAGGGGCTCGCTCAGGCAAGTCGTCTGCCGCGGTTTCGGTGGCTGCGGCTTCGGGCGCGCCTGTGACATTCGTCGCTACCGCAGAACCCGGCGACGAAGAAATGATCGCAAGAATTGCACAACATCGAGCTCAGCGGCCATCGCATTGGGTCACCGTGGAAGCGCCTCATGATCTGGCCGCAGCCGTTGACGGGATTGATCCAGCGGACACGGTCGTGATCGACTGTTTGGCGATCTGGGCATCCAACCGGCTGCTCGCACAGCGCAGCGGTGATTCGGCTGCGGCTGCTGAACAGTCTGTGTCTGGCTGGGTTTCAGATCCCCAAGGCTCTGACAGCCAAACTTTAGATGGTCGGGGATCGGACGGGATCGTTGCAGATGCCGCTCGGTTGGCGCAGAGCCTGTCTGAGCGGCGTGGTCAGGCTGTGGTGGTCACTAATGAGGTCGGTTCGGGAATAGTGCCAGCTACGCCTCTGGGACGTGAGTTTCGTGACTTGCTGGGCGCGGTTAATCAGGCAGTGGTGAAAGCTGCTGATAGCGCTTATCTGGTGGTTGCTGGCCGCTTGCTGGCTCTGGCGGATCCCGCAGAGAGCCTGCGCTCTGATACCGCAAAGAGCTTGCGTTCTGATCTGACACAAAGACCGCATCCGACACAGGAAAAGACACAGATTAAGGAAGCAGAGCAATGAACGCAACGAGTGCCACGAACGGAACGGATGGATCACAGGGACAACTATCACAGGGAAACTCCCAGTCGTTGACTCATGCGCCCGGTGAGTTATTGGCGGCGTTGCTGCAACATCAGTGCCACCCCGACGCATCGGCTAGCGCTGAAGTGACAACCCGAGCAGCCAATGTGTTGCGCCCAACAGGGGCTTTCGCTCGCCTTGATGCTGTGGCTGGATGGTTGGCGGGCTGGCAGGCCACCACCAAACCGCAAGTGCAGCAACCGCATGTGATCGTGTTCGGTGCCGACCACGGCGTGGCCTCCGAAGGGGTTAGTGCATACCCGCAGGAGGTGACCGCAGCCATCGCCGCCGCTATCGAAGCTGGTGTTGCCACAGTGTCGGTGCTGGCTCGTCATGTTGGTGCAGCTCTTGACATGGTGGATGTGGGGATCGGTCGCCCCACCGCCAATATTCGTTTCAGTGATGCCATGAGCCTCGAAGAGTTCGACGAAGCAGTGTCAGCCGGTGCCGACGCGGTTGCCGCTATCGACTCTGATTTGTTGATTGTCGGCGAGATCGGTATTGCCAACACCACCTCAGCCGCTGCGGTTGTTTCGGCAGTTCTCGGTGGTGTTGTTGATGACTGGGTAGGCCCGGGCACCGGTTTGGCAGGCAGTGCCTTGACTCATAAGCGTGATGTGGTGGCTGAAGCTCTTGATCGGGTGGGCGAAGTCACGCCGTTGCAGGCTTTGCGGTGCCTCGGGGGTCGTGAACTAGCCGCCATGGCTGGTGCCGTCGCCGCAGCCCGGTGTCGGAGTTTGCCGGTAGTGCTTGACGGCTTCATCGCTACCGCAGCGGTTGCGCCTTTGGCGGTGGCGGCACCTGGCAGTCTTGATCATTGTGTGGCCGGGCACTGCTCGGCTGAGCCGGGGCATCAACGAGCCTTGCGAGCTTTGGGGCTTGATCCGTTGATGCAACTCGATTTGCGGCTCGGTGAAGGGTCGGGGGCGTTGCTGGCTGTTCCCATGATCGCTATGGCTGCGGCTTGCGTGACCGAAGTAGCAACCTTCGACGAATGGGGCTTGGGCTAGTGAGCCTGACTGCGCGCCTGATAGTGAACCTGACTGTGCGCTGGATTGCGCGCTTTGAACGCTGGCTGATTGCGGAGGCTTAGATGGGCTTGCTTGAGGCTTGGGCGTTTCTTACCCGCCTTCCTGGAGGTCGGCATCCTAAGTCGGATCAAGAACTGGGTCGCAGCGTTGGCTGGTTCCCGCTGGTGGGTGCTGTAATCGGTGCGCTTTCAGGCGCTGTTTACTGGGGTCTGCACAGCCCGCTTGGTGCCGTGCTGGCGGCGGTGACCGCAGTTGCTGTAAGCATCATCGTTACTGGCGCTTTCCATGAGGACGGGCTTGCTGACACTGCTGATGCCCTGGGGGGCACCACCCGCGAGCAGCGCCTAGAGATAATGAAAGACTCACGGGTAGGCACTTTTGGTGTGCTTGCGCTAGTGGTATCGGTGCTAGTGCGGGTTTTTGCTGTGTCGTCGCTGAGCGCGGTTGACGGACTTCTCGCGTTGCTGCTCGCCCATATGGTCGGGCGTGCCGGGGCTGTGGCCGCGATGAGCGCAACCCCAGCAGTTACCGGCAGCGGCTTAGGGCACAGTTATGCAGCGCATCGGCTGCCGCTGCCGAGTACGGTCGCAGTTGTAGCGGTATCAGCGTTGACTGTCAGCCTCGGGCCGACCGGTGCCGCAGCACTTGCGGTGGCGTTTCTGGCTGTGGTTGCGGTTTGGTGGAAAGCCAAGCGAGCTTTCGGAGGCATTACCGGCGATGTCTTAGGCGCAGCCGAACAACTAGGCGAGATGTCCGTGCTAGTAGTAGCAGCCAGCTTAGTAAAAACTCAAGGCTGGCTCTGGCTCTAAACACCTAGCTCGTCTGCAAGTTGACATTTAACCCCCCATCGGTCAAGAGGATTCGTCAATATTCGTGAGGTAGTCAGTGTCGTCTCAGACATACTCGAAACGCTTGTCACGGTACCTCTAGCCTCCGACTAAAGATAAATCCCCGCCATTCCCGGCTAGCCAGGAAGGCGAGGAGCAATAGCAACAAGCTATCAGGCACACGACGTGAAAGAGCGGGCATTATGTCGGTTCGTCTATGTCTTGGCAGGGCTTGTAGGTCGGTCACGGTCTACGCTGTCGGTCATGACCGACGACATGGGATACTTGCCGCGGCTGGAGAAGCGCAGCGAGTTCGTTGATTACTTGGAGGGTCATCCCGTGCCCGCTGCAGCCGATATGGAGCAGCCCGATGCAGGCCGCAAGTTGGTCAAGACCTACATGTTGGAAACCGCTGGTAGTTGCCAGAAGATGCCTGATCTGGCTAGCAGATTCGCAGGGAGTGTGAACCTTCATCGTGTTGACGACACGCTGTTTCGTGTTGAAGATGCCAAACACAACGGCCAAGTGGTTGGTTTGGTTGAGGAACTCGATGACAGGCATCCCGTCTTCTACACAAAAATGCCTGCTGAGCACAGTGACCGTTGGGTTCGTCAAACAGTGGACAGCAGTCCGTGGCTTGACCGGCTCTGGTTATCTTCGCCGATCCTGTTCGAGTTGTGGCGGCAGGTGCAGACCACAACGCCTTCTCATCGTTACGCGCGCCTAGGTTTCGAGCACGAAGCCCGCTACGAGCCGATTGATGGACTTGACACGGGTGCCGAAGATGTTGGCGCGGACGATACCAATGACGAGATGCTCAACGCTTTTGTGGAGCGCCGCCGCTCGGTGGTAACTCTTACCGAGCAACTTTCAGTGCTGAACGAGAAACTACAGGGACTTGTTGATTCCTATGATCCGCTGCGATCACTGGTTCATTTGCAAATCCCCGCTGCTGGCCGTGGGGGCCATCGCTTCAGCTACGACGGACGTGCCACGAACCGGAGCGACTCCTTTGCCGACCATAGGGCGACAGTGCGGAAGGTGCTTGCTCTTTACCGCAGTGTCACCGAGCACGCCGAAGAGCGTCTATGGGTAGATACCGCCGACGCTGGCCATGATGGCTACAAGATTCGCGGCACTCCGCTTGTCATTGATTTCGGTGAGCCACTGAGCGAGCCTCTGTTCAATCGTTTCGTTGAACTTGCGCTCAAGCGTCGGACGAGTCGCTTCCGTATCGGAGGTTTCGTTACACGTCGAGGTCCCACCAAGGTGCATGTAGTTGCCGTGGACCGGCACCTATGGCAACCTTTTCTGCTAGAAGTCACAAGCCAGCACCTCTTAGCTGTGCTACCCCACGGCACCTGCGGGAACACAGTTCATCGGCTTGTAACGAATGTGCAACGTGAGCTGGCTCCGACCGCGAAAGCCTGGCTCGGTAGTGAGCCTTACGATCAGGCGGTAGCCGAAGCCGCCAGCGTTGTTGCATGACATCTGACACTTTGCTCGTATCGGATACCGTATTCCAGCTCAACGTCTTGTTGTGGGCGCTAGAAGATCTCCCCAATAGCACCGATATCCAGCCGGTACTACGCGAAGCCGGATATGAGTTGGAGTCGCTCGGCAGGCGACTGCTTGTTCCGTCTGGAGATAAGGCCGTCTCAGTTCTTCGCGAACTAGCGGGTACCGCCGATCTTTCTCCGTGCCACCCAGACTTGTGCATTATCAATCAGAACCACCCGGTGACTCTGGTCGTTGAACTCAAATCTCACGGATTCGGCGGAAAATCATCGAACACGCGTCAGGCCGTGAAGCTGATTGTGGCTTCCCATGATCTGTCGGAGTCGTATGCCGAGACGCAGCCCCGACCGGGACATGTGGTTTACGCAACCGTCAAGCACGATGCAGCTCAGCTAGAGAAAACCCTGCAAGACTTGAGCGAGTCCATCAAGTCCAAAGGTGTGCCTGCAGCGCCAACAGACACGATTGGTATCTCCATTGACGATGAGGGTGTGAGACTCTCAATTTCAAGCCTGTCCAATCTGCCCACACCAGCCCAAGAAGCACTTCAAGAACCTGTGGTTGTCTTGCACCGTCGCGATGCCGATGACATACGGCCCCTCTACTTGATTCCCTGGATTCCCGGCCTACAGGCAAACCAAGATTCAGAACTTCAGGCGGACGGTTACAGGGAACTGACGGCACGCATCATCGTTCAGGCACTGGCCGTCGTGGGGCAAGCCAGTGCTCCAACGACTCTAGAAATCACTGGGGCAACAATGCTTAGTCGGGCAACTTTCGGAGTATTTGACCGATGGCTGGACACAGATCGACAAAAGTTCTCTGAGGCGGCTATAGGTGTGCTGACCAAGACCTTGACGAGTCTCAGCGGCTTTCAGAAGAAGAGCAGAGATGTCGTCTCGCTGTCGTTCTCAAGCCAAGAAGAACAAGCAGAGGTAATCAAACTTCTAGAACAGGTCAGTCCAGCCGATACAAGCACAAACATCCAAGCTGCGGTCAACGCTCCACAGAAGCTCTTTGATGACTACTGAATCTTGAGCACGGCTCTCAAGTAAATCTGTTCTGTGCTTTGCTCCAGCGAAGTCGACAGAGTTGATGTCGTGAAGGGGAAAGCGGAGGTGTCAGCTTGCGGTGTGGTTGGGGCGGCTAGTCTCGTGGTGGCAGGCTCAAATACTGGGAGGTAGCGATGCGTAGCCATGAAATCGACTATCGGATTTACGGCGACGATATGCAATTCGTCGAAGTGGAGCTTGACCCTGGTGAGGTGGTCGTAGCTGAAGCTGGTGCCATGATGTATATGGAGCAGGGCATCACCTTCGAAGCCAAGATGGGTGACGGCTCTGATCCTGGTCAAGGCACTTGGGGCAAGCTGAAGTCGGCCGCCAAACGGGGGATCACTGGTGAGGGCTTGTTTATGACGCATTTCCGTAACAGCGTCCCGCAAGGCAAGCAAACGGTGGCCATGGCTGCGCCTTACCCTGGCAAAATTCTGCCGGTAGACCTCACCGAGGTTGGTGGCAATCTGCTGGCACAAAAGGACGCTTTCTTGTGCGCTGCATCAGGCACGAAGCTTGACATTGCTTTCAATCGCAAGTTCGGCACTGGGATCTTCGGCGGGGAAGGCTTCATCCTGCAATCAATATCAGGCGATGGGATGGCTTTTTTGCACGCTGGCGGCACCATCATCGAAAAGCAGCTACAAGGCGAGACTCTGCGCATAGACACAGGCTGCATCGTGGCTTTCCAGCCGCAGATCCAGTATTCCATTGAACGTGCTGGCAACCTCAAGTCGATGGTGTTCGGCGGTGAAGGACTCTTCTTGGCGACACTCACTGGCGTAGGTCGGGTGTGGCTGCAGTCGCTTCCGTTTAATCGAATCGCTGATCGGGTGCTCGCCAACCTGACACCGGGCGGCTCACAAGGCGAAGGCTCAATAGCGGGCGGCCTTTCCTCAATCTTCTCGCGCTGAGCCTCCCCAGGCATCAGGCATCTCAGATGATGTTGATGTTGAAAGCCCCCAGCGTGTTGAAATCAAAACGAAAGTCATCGCCGGGTGACACTGTCATCGGACGGGTGAACGAACCCGACAAAATCACCTGACCAGCTAGCAGTTTCAGACCCTGCTCGGCGTAACGCCGCGCCAGCCACACGATGCCGTTAGCTGGATGGCCGAGCACGCCAGCAGCCAGCCCGGTCTCTTCGGCTACTCCGTTGCGGTAAGCGACAGCGCCCACCCAGCGCAAATCTAGTTGCCGGGGTGGCACGGGCTCGCCGCCAGTGACGATGCCAGCATCGGCGGCATTGTCGGAAATCGTGTCAACCACGGTGCGGCTTCGGCCTGTCGTCGGGTCAATGCGAGGCGTGCGGGCCGCAATGAGTTCCACCGCAGCGGTCACATGATCAGTTGCGTCCAAGACATCGTCAATGCTCAGATCACCGCCTGCTAGATCATCGCTAAGCACGAAAGCCAGTTCCACCTCCAAACGCAAGTCGCAGAAATCGGCGGCTGCCACCGGTTGGTCATGGGCAAAAACCATTGCATCGGTCAAGAAGCCTGAATCGGGTGTGGTGATGTTCATGGCTTGTTGCATGGCTTTGCTAGTGAGACCGATCTTGTGGCCGATCACTTTCTCACCCCGGTCGAGACGAATATCTAGCCAGGCGGCCTGCACACGGAAAGCCTCCTCAATCGTCATCTGCGGGTAGACGCTGGTGGTTTGACGTACTTGCCGCCGCTCGCGCTCAGCAAGATCAAGCAATTCCGCCTCACCCCGAATCTCTTTTTGAGTTATATAATGCATGTTAATGCAATACTGTACATTAAATTATCGTCCTGATGTGACGAAGTGCCATCGGGTGAAGGTGACTCATGGCTACAAGTAACAGGTTACGAAGCCAGCATCGGCGAACGCTGCAGAGGATGCGAGCTACACCTACTCCATCTGACATTCGATGGTTTGAAGTTGTTTCACTTTTGAGGGCTCTTGGAGTGAGTCTGGTTGAGCGTAAGGGGTCTAGGGTGCAGTTGGTCAAAGGCAATGACACAATGGTTGTGCATCGGCCACATCCTAGACCGGCAGTTAGCCGTGATACAATTCGAGACATCACAAAATTCATAGGTATGATGGAGGAAAACTGATGTTGGAGTACAAGGGGTATGTGGGAGAGGTCGTACATGACGTTAAATCTGGGGTGTTGCACGCCTCGGTCATCAACAGCGGTCCCTATCCTGTTGCGACTGCTGAGTCGCTTGATGAATCAGGCATCAGCAGAGAGTTCCAAATTTCGATAGATGTATATCTTGAAGGCTGTGCAGAGCTTGGCATTGATCCTGTCGTCCCCTCGGATATGCCAATGAAGACAAGTGCGACTTGATCGGACCGGGTACCGCCGAGCCGTGATGCCCACAACATAAGTGGGTTATGGGATTAGCAGTATCTTGCCTGCGAGTGTGCGGCCTTGCAGCAGGCGATGAGCTTCGGGTGCTTCCGCCAGTGGCAAGCGAGCCGCGATCCTCACATCAAGGCGACCCTCAACAATCCAGGAGAACATCTCAGCGGCGCGCGACTCAAGCTCTTCACGGCTAGCAATAAAGTCCCAGAGTTTCGGTCGGGTCAGCCATAAAGACTTGCCCATCAGATGCAACGGAGCTTTCGGTTCAACAGCGCCTGAAGCATTACCGAAAGTCACCATGGCACCGCGCAGGCGCAGCAACTTGAGGCTGTCGTCATAGACGGCTGCACCCACCCCGTCATACACCACGTCAATAGCATCGGTCCCGACCGCAGCTTCAACTCCGGCCACCAGGTCAGTGGTTGTGTAATTGACAACATGGTCAGCACCAGCGCCTCGAGCCAACTCAACTTTGGCATCGGAACCGACCGCAGCCACCACTTCGGCACCACGGATTTTGGCCATCTGCACGATCAAGCGCCCCGTGCCGCCAGCACCGGCATGCACTAGGCACCGGTCACCGGGCTTTAACGGCGGGCAGTCAGTCACCAGATAATGGGCGGTGAGACCTTGCACGCCGACCGCAGCCGCGGTTTCGAGATCCACCCCGTCGGGAACCTTGTATGCCACCGCAGCGTTCACCGTCACCCGCTGCGCGTATGAGCCCGAAGCACCAGCCCACCCCACACGGTCACCAGGCTCAAAGCCGCTAACACCCGCGCCGACTTGCAGCACTGTGCCAGCGCCTTCCTGACCGAGCACCAGCGGCAGTGCCATGTCATATAAGCCCGAGCGGTGATAAGTATCGATGAAGTTGACCCCAGCGGCAGCTACCTGCACTGTGATCTGGCCTTCAGCTGGCATTGGGTCGTCAAGTGGCACAAGCCGCATCACTTCAGGATCACCAGGCTCGGTGATCTGTATCCCTGTGTTGGTTGTGTCTAAGTCTTCAATCATGGCGACCTTTCTTGTGACTCTTCTGACTTCGCTGGCTCTGATGGCTCTTCTGATCCTTGTGGCTTAGCGGAGGCAACCCCAGGCGAAACAACGCTGATGCCGTGAGCTCTTGCCGATGACATCAGCCGCTCATCGTAGGTGACGACACCCTCAAGGTCGGCACCGAGTTCCATCGCTGCTGCCAGATGAAGAGCATCAAGAGTGCTCAGTATCACTGGTTCCAGCATCGCAGCCCTCTCGAACACACTGGAGCGCAGATCAAGTATATGGGTTCGTTCAAACAGCTTTGCGGCTTTGTCGGCGCGCTCGGGATCATGTCGTCGCACAGTTCTGAGCAGCTCGGTGCGGGTCAAATCGCTGGAAAAGAGATTGCCGTCCTGGTTACGCGCGAAAGCCAGCATCGCTTCGGTTTCGGCCTCATGCACGATCAACTTCACTGCTGCCGATGTCTCAAGATAGAAGACCATCAGTAACGCTCGGCTGAGCGCATTTCTTGAAGAGTCTCTGAAAGAGGCTTGTCGTGAGGCTCTGGAGGTTGGAAGCTCGCAAATGACAGAGTGGCTGATCGAAGCCGTCCCGATGTCTTCAGTTCCTCGACTTTTGAGCCGGGTATGGGGCTCAGCAGCGCAGCCGGTCGACCCCGGTCGGTTACAACGATCGTTTCGCCATGTTGCACACGAGCCACGACGGCTGAAGCGTTTTGCTTTAGTTCGCGGATACCAACCCTGTTCATGTTCTACACAATAGCACAAAGAAGTAAGCGGCTCCTTTAGAGGGTCGGATCAGGTGACGCAAACTTGGATTCTGATCATTTCAGGGCTGCGGGACCCAGAAGCGCTCAGGGGGCCTGCTCGTCTCGGATCGGATTGCGGAGGGTTCCGATCTCGGCGACGGTCACTTCCACCACATCGCCAGACTTGAGCCATTTCGGTGGATCAAAGCGGGCACCAGCACCAGTGGGGGTGCCAGTGAAGATCACATCGCCAGCTTGCAGTGTGATGAACGTGGATAGGTAATGAATCTGGTATTCGATCCCGAAAGCCATGCTGGCGACTTGATCATCTTGGCGTAGTTCGCCGTTGACTCGTGTGCTGAGCCGCAAGCCACCGAAATCGCTGCCGTTGCTGCTGACACTGTTGTCACCGTGATTGCTGTCGCTGATGCTGCTGATCTCGTCGAGTGTCACTAGCCATGGACCGATCGATCCGCTGCGGTACCAGTTTTTGCCTTGGGTGACGTTGAAGCGACCGTGACGCACCCAGTCTCGCACTGTGCCTTCATTGCCGAGACTCAACCCGGCAATATGGCTGCGAGCGTCATTGATGGCAATGCGGCGGCCGCCTCGTCCGATCACTACCACGATCTCGCCTTCGTAGTCAAGCTGTTCTGATTCGGGGGGACGCAGCAGTGCCTGTTCATGGCCGACTAGTGTCTCAGGGAAACGCACAAACACGCTGGGATAAGCGTCTGCGAGACTTTCTGCGTATTCGTTTGCTCTGCCGCCGTAGTTGACACCTATACAGAAGATCTTTTGGGGTTTCGGCACTAGGCGCTCAAAGGTGATCTCATCAAGTGTGTGATCAGCTTCAGTGGCGTTTCGTGCTGCGTCTTGGGCTTCGTCGAGACGGCCTTGAGCGAGCAGTTCGCTAAGGTCAGCAACATCGTCAAGGCGTTTAGCCAGATCAATAACCCCAGTGCTGTCAACGTGAAGCGCCCCGAAGGATGCCATACCCGCAACGCTGTAGCTGAGCAGTCGCACCCGTCACCCCCAAAAGTGATTTGCCGCACTTCGCCAGATCAGCACAGATCTTACAATCAAGAATGGAGTCAAGTTATGCCGCACATAATCATCGAACACTCGTCCAACTTAACTGAGCTGACCAACATGCATGCTTTGGTGGAGTCTGTGCATCAAGCCGTTCTGCGCTCTGGCTTGGCTGAAGTATCGGCGCTACGCACTCGTGCCGCCCCCCGCTTTCATTACCGCATTGCTGACGGCAACCCAAGCTACGGCTTTGTGGCGATTTATGCCCGTATGACCCCGGGCCGTGACCCCGAAGCGATCAAGCAACTCCTCGAAATCCTCATCGACACGGTAGATGAAGTGCTGGAACCGCTTTGCGACACTCATCCTGTAGCGATCAGTGCTGAGGCTCAGATGATTGACCCGGCCATGCGCCTCAACCGCAACCACATTCGCGCACACTCTTCGAAAAACCGCAGCGTCTGAGCGCCACGCCCAACGATGATACGGCTTGGCGAGAATAACTCCTAGAAGGTGTCCTTTGCCGAGTAGATGATGCAAGCGTGTTTGTAGGTGCTGTTATGGTGTTGTCGATGGCACGTTGTTGACTTGGCAGTCCCAGCCACTGTCGGTTGAGCTGCACGAGACGTGCATACCGTCTCGGTCTTCATGGAACCGTGCTAACTCGGTTTCGTAGGCTGCGGACTGAGCGTTCCAAGCAGCTAGCGCTTCGTCGTATCCAGGGTGGGTGACAGTGATTTTGTTGGTTCGTGTGTCGGTGATACGTTCGCGGACTTTGATGTTGTGTGCGATGATGGCGGCTCTGTCTGCTTTGTAAGCGCGTCGTGCAGCGCTCTCGCATACATCAAGGTCACGGTAGTCGTCGCTGCCGTATGCACATGGGTTTCCGTTATCGATCCGTACTCGTTCTTCTTTGAGGTTGACACGCTGCTGTGTGCCGTGACGACGAATGAGGGTGCCAGCAGGGATAGTGTGCGAAACCTGTGTCACTTCTTCTGGGGGTCGCCCTTCAACACCGCGCTCCCATTGAATGGTGTGTGCCGCTGCGAAGGTGCGTTGACGGCAGTTCGGTGCGTCATACGTCCAGTCGGTTGTGCCGTCACCGTTCGTATCGAAATGGTAGGCGCAGGGACCTTCGCTTGATGCAGCGTTCCAATCCGTTGATGTGGGCACGTAGTCGGTGATAAGAGAGGGATCAGCGATTTCGATGCTGTATACACCGTCAGATACGTGCTCGCCCACAACGTAGTCTCTTGCGGCGCGAATCGGTGAACCGTAATTCCAGTTTTATGATCTGCCACCCGGCGCAGACGGCAGTTCAATCAGCGCATGTTGAGGCCAATTCTCGGGTGCTACGCCGTTGAGTTGCCCGATACCGGTGATAGTGGACTGCTGGGTAGGAGGCGGTTCACCAAAACGCTGCTCAGTCTCAACCTTGAAATCGTTCCGCAACGGTTGTAAAGGCGGAGCTTCAGGCTGCCAAAGCACCGGCACACTGCTAGGCCGCTGCGATTGCGATCCAGCGCTTCATGATTAACCACCTGACGTGAGTCAATATTTAAACCTGGACTCCTCCACTAGTGAAATAGCTACCACACTCTCAGTAGCCCGTCAAATCCCTGGAAGGGTTTCCTTGAGACAGCACTGCTAAGCCCTGCCAGCCCCCAGTTTGAACCGCTTCGCAGTGTCGCGGGTTCAGTGATCGGTCCAGCCGCGCGCCTCTCCCGAAACCCTGTCCGCACTCGCCGCAGCAAGCCAAGCAACACCTGCGATCCCGCCCAAATGCCGTCTCAAGCACCAAAATCCAGCGTTTTGCTCGCTTTTGATACCCTAGAAAGCATGTTAAGGTTTGGTGTCGCACCGAGTGAGTTGGCTGACTGGCTCATCGGCCAAGGTCGTCACTTCATCACGACAGTAGATGCTGCCGAGGTGCTTGGGGTAGATGTTACGTCGGTGTCGGCCAGCCTTGAGCGTCCTCGCAGGGCTGGCAAGTTGGTATCGGTGACTAAACAGGGGTGGGTGCCAGTGCCACCCGAGTTTCGGAGTGCTGGCGCGCCGCCTGCAAGCCACTTCATCCATCCACTGATGGAGCACCTTGGACACTTCTATTATGTCGGCTTCCTTTCTGCAGCGGCCATTCTGGGGGCCTCACATCAGGCACCGATGGTGTTCCAAGTTGTGACACCAGCCAGGCTGCGGAGCCGCAAGATCGGTCGGGGTCGGATCCACTTTATCCAGCGTGCTGCTGCGGTCAAGCGCCCTCGTCAGCATCGCAGTGTGCCGACAGGACGGGTTTGGATATCGACTCCCGAAGTGACTGTGTTCGATCTGGTTGACTCACCTGAGGATGGAGCTGGGCTCTCGAATGTAGCGACCGTTGTCGGTTGTCTGCTCATGGATGGATGCCTTGACCCTTTCTTATTGGTATCAATCGCAGCGGAGTACCCGATGGCGACAACTCAGCGGTGCGGATACGTCATTGACTTCATGGCTGCTGAGACAGGTGTCCAATTCGATACCTCATCTCTGCATGAACTAGTCGTCGACAGCCGCTACCGGGAACTGTTCCCAGGTGGGGGTGACGGCCACCGCAACTCTCGCTGGAACATTCTGGTCAACGGCGAGATTGAGCACGACCTGTGATCACGCAAGCCGATATTGCCCATTGGCAGCATAAAGCCCCATGGCCGACACTTGAGCAAGTAGAACAGGATCTAGTTCTTTCCCGATTGATCGTTGAGATTTCTAGTCATCCCCTGCTTAGAGATGAACTCGTCTTTCGCGGTGGAACTTGCCTTCACAAGTTGTGGTTCGACCGACCGTGGCGCTACAGCGAGGACCTCGACTATGTCCGACGGACTTCCGGTGGGTCGGCAAGATCCTTGATGCGCTCCGCGATATCGCTGAGATTGTGGGCTTCGACCATGTGAATACCGATGTGAGTCGTCACCCAAAAGTCAGGCTCGACTCAACTTTCGTTTCTGGTGGACGGATGCGGATCAAGATTGAGCTGAATACATATGAGCGCTCGCCAGCGCGCCCGATCATCTCTAAGCCTTTCGGTGTGGACAGCCCCTGGTTTACTGGCAACGCCAAGGTACTCACCTATGCACTTGAGGAACTAGCTGCTACGAAGATACGGGCACTATTCCAGCGAAAGAAGGGAAGAGATATGTTTGACCTGTGGCTCGCTGTTAAGCAGGGGGGCGTGTCACCCACGGGAATTGCAGCATGTTTTGGCCCATACCGGCCCGTTGGTTGGACACCCGCCCGAGCTGTTACCAATCTTGAAGCAAAGCTGGAAGATCGAGAGTTCGCGGCAGATATCGATCGGCTCGTGCTTGACAAGCCTCACGATTATTCAATGTCGGAGGCAGCTCAGTTTGCACGCGCCATCTTTGACGAGATCGAACGCCAAAGCTAAGAAGTCCAGATGTGTATGCGGGTCATTCGCTGTTGTCAGGTATGTGTTCTTCATCTGTTGAGGTGAACTCGTACTCAAGGCTTTGTGCTTTGCGCACACCTGACAGAGTGATTGATCCGTTGACGGTTCGCTGTAGTTGCTTGAGAGGGTCAAGAATTAATCGGACGGTTGGCTTCGTGTTGCCATTTTTTTCAACGTTGGACACCACCGCCAAGAAGAAGTGAGATTCAGAGAGCGCCCGATTCACTTCGGAGTTCGTCAGTGTCACTTGGTCGGGTTCGTTGCCAGCGTAAACTTTTAGTTCGTAGAAGCGCCCGAGTTCATCGACCGCGTCGGCACCCACACCGCGCTGGGTACGCAGGTCGATGATTTCTTCCTTGTCGCAGCCCAGCACTTGTCGCAGAAGTTCAAGTCCTACGTTCTCTCGTTCTATGTCGTTGTAAGAGGATGGGGGTGTTCTGCTTTGTGGTGCTATTGACTTAGACCTCGGCGTGTTGAAGGCATTAACCCGTTTCGAAACACCACTGGCAGGACTACGCGTTTTATTGAGGTGTCCTACTGGATCATCAAGTTTGAGAGATTGAGGATCATGAAGAACCCGCGGAGCAACTGATCTATGAGGTTGCCTCGGCAGCGCCCGCACGTTGGTTGAAGTATCGGAGCGATGAGCAGTGTCGATTGATCGACTGGCCTGCCCTTTAGACGAGTTGTGCCTCTCAGATGTGTGCCTCTGGAACGTTTTCAGACAGTCTTCGTTTGCTGCCCTCTCGCGGGCTTCGCGTTCCTCAGCGAGTTCAAAATCTGGTTTAATAATCCCGTCCTGTGCGTCTTGGTATGCGGCTACCCAATCCTTCGCTAGTTGTCCAGGGTTTCCCTCAAACAGTGCTACTAGCGCCCTGCCTCCCTTTTCTATTCGTCCCAGAAAATCGGGATCTTTTACATAGATCGTGTCAGTATCAATGTCAACCCTGGCATCAACCTTGCAGCTGTAGGACTGGTCTGCGGCAATTTCAACCTTGAGTTCGAGAGACGAATGCACCTTGACTGAGTAGGTTGCCAACCGGTCCCACTTAGGTTTCAATTTCTTGGCTACTGAGTTGTCTCTGGCCATGAGTTCTTTACGAAACAAGCCAACAGCTTGTTGAAAGACTTTCGTGAGATTGTCATCTTTCTCTGCTAGGTTGGGATAAATCACATGGGCATTGTCGGCAAGATGCTCGTCAATCCGCAAGGGCTTCAGCAGAACTCGAAACTGTTCAAGGTCTCCACCTGGACACCAGATCGCGAGGCGATCCCCTAGCCCCTTTGTGAGAGCCCGATCATCGGTGGCGTAGACCGGTCGTTGGCGCTTCCATCCTTTGGTCGTCCAGAGGGCCAACTTCCCTAATTTTGATTTCTCGGATGTGTCACCGTTCTCCCAATGCTCAGCCAGCTTGAGAAAAGTCTCAAGGATGATGGCTCGCTCGGCAGCTTCAGGGTCATGCTTGCGCCCTTTGGCAACCTCTTGGAGCACCTTGACACAATCGCTGGGAGATGGGGTCCTCAACTGGAGCGCATCCCACAGTGGTTCGCAATCCTTAATGGCAGGGGTGAATGGGCGGAGATCTCCGAAGATGGGCTTTCCTCCAAACACTTCCTGAGGAGACAGCCAGCCTTGCTTCGTGCATAAAAGTTGGTGCTGCTCAAACTCGTTTCGCAGTTGATTTGCAGTCAGGTCGGAACTGTCTTCGTGGCCGGAGAGGCTTTGTGCCAGAGCCCGGTAAACGAGGTCTGTCTCAATCTGATGGTTGCCGTTTGCCATCTCTTGCGTGCAAGTGACGCTTCGGAGTTCTTGAAGTCGCTTAACGAGTTCGGATCGGCTGGGATTAATTGAGACCCCGAGAGCCGCCAAAAGCGCTCGGCGACCCGGTTGGCTGGTCTGAATGAGGTCTTTATGCAGATAGTCTCGTGAGTTGGTGCCGTATATGGCCTCGTTACCTGGTGTGCGGATTTTCAAGTCAGCTGGCTTACGTGGAGTGCCGTTCTCATCGTCAAGCCAAGCGACCTCCTTGGCCTGTGCCAGCCAGAAGGCATTCATCCTGCCTCTTTCACGCCATTTGCGGTAGCGGTCATTAGCTGCCACGACCTCGGCCAAATCACTGAAGCTTCTATCCCATGCCCGGGCGAGCGTCCCCAGCAGTGCATCAGCCCGTATTCGACGCTGTTTCGGCTTTCTCTCGCTAGCGATGCCTGCGATCACAGCGTGCAGGTCAGGGCTGTCATGGTCATCCAGTGTGAAAGCGGCACCCAGTTTGCTCATAGCTTTTCTACGAGTCTTTAGCCTGGTGCCGACTGCTTTGGATAGTCCAAGACGCGAGTCATTGTCGAAACGCTTCCTTGCTGCTGGGTGCGGTTGGAGTCGCGGCGCGGTTTCAGCCCCTAGCAGTCCAAGAAACTTTCGGGCACCTATCCCTTCGCTCCCTTGCGGTAAGCGGAGGGCTCGTGCGTAGTGTTTACTCAGCCACACCGGCCCCTCGGACTTATCAGCAGCGACAGCAAAGCTCTGCTTGTCCGAAATGATCGCTGCTGGCAGATAGGCATCGCTAGGCCGAGCCGAATCCGTTTTCTTGTCACCCGAGGCATCGTATGTGTACGACTCAAGGCGAATAGCATGACCAACCTGTGGCCCGAGATTGTCTTGGTCTTTGCGGGGCAATAGTTCGAAAGCGTCTCTGAGCGCACTTACCTGCTCGTCTGAGAGCGGCTCTTCAATGCACTTGTTGGATTGTCCGGCTTCGGCAAGACGACGCACTACAGCTTCTTCATTAGAACCTTTGAGCAGGGCACCGCATTCTCGTAGCCACTTGAGAACTTCGGGAGCGCTGGTGGTTTCAGCTAAGTGGGCCGGGTGCAACAGAATGGCGATACCGAGTTGGTCGGCCAACGGCACTGTCTTGGTGGTTAGCACTGTCGGAGATTTAGCAGCTGGAGGAGATATCCGTCGACCGTCCCGAGTGATTACACAGGGCAAGTCGCGCAGTTCTTTGTCGAGGTCTTCTTGGAGTGCAACAGCGACGAGCGCGATGCTGGAGTTGACCGACCGGCCCTCATCGCGCAACAAATCGAGTGCTTTGTAGACGCTGACCGGCTCGGGGAGTTCGGCACCGTGACTTCTCCAGTCGTCAAGAACTAAGCGCCACCTCCCCGCTGAATCTCTTACGTTAAGAGGCAATGTCGCGTTGAGTTCGGCAAGTTGCGCTATCTCGGTCTCGTCCAGCAGCCCTTCCAGTGGCTCCACCTCAACTGCAAACTTTGAGAGAGCGACACGTTCCTGACCAGCCAACGGGAATGTCAGCCGGGAAGCCACCTCCTGTCTCGCCTGCTCAATGACGGCGGATTCCAAAGCGTCGATAATGCCCGAACTTGAAGCTGTCTCGTTCTCCGCGGATTGTGGCAGCGGCACTGCCTGCCAGGCAGTCTGAGGGTCGTGCTCAAAGAGGTCAAGCAATGCCTCTGACCAAACTTCCACGAGGAGCTTCACAAGTTCTGTGTTCCACGGTGTTTTGGCTAAGCCTTCTCGGCTTGTGAGCGTGTCGAACTGAGCATTCGCAAAGAGCGGCAACCGCGTTTGGACTACGGGCAGTCCCGCATAGAGCCATCCTGTCTTGCTTGAGCCTTTTTGGACGGCTGAAGTGTTGTCGGCGGCGATGTCAGGCTCGGACTGCTGTGTCGTCTCCTCATGACCGGTTACGGCAGCATCAAGCGGGAACGCTAACGCTACTGGAGTAGTGATGTCTTTCGCCTTGCGAACACGCTTGACACCTTCAGGAGTAGGCAGATCGCAACTGTAAACCGCCCACGAGCGCCCATCGGAGGCTTTGGCGGAACCGCGCGCCATAGTCAAAGATGCCGAGCCGGTCAGCGATACCTCGGCTTGATGCCGCGACAGTTCAATGCGGTGGATCGTGTTGCCACTCGAATCAAGCAGGATCACTCGGTTTATATGGCGCAAGAACAGCAGCGCCGAGTCATCCCAGCGACTGAGCCACTCATCTAGATCCGATTCCTGTAGCGTCCCGTCGCCCAGCGGAATGCGAAGCGTCGTTAAGCCCGGCTGGCTGAACTCGGGAGGCAGATCGACTGGAGCAATCGGAGCAAGATTCGGATTGCCGATCTCGACGTAGTAAGGATCGCAATGCACCTCAAAAGTTTTCGACAGAGACTGCAGGGTCGAAAGCCCGATACCGAAACGGCCGATGGATTCTGAGTCGCTCTCTTTGCCAGTCAGCCAGGGCATTGCCAACGCGAGCACATCGCTCAGGCGCACTGGATCGCCGTTGTGTGCCGCCAGCAGATCGTCGCTCCTCAACTGGATGCGCAATTCAGACGCTTTGACATCATCGGCGTTCTGGACTATCTCAGCAAGGCCTTGGAGCCGATCACTTGCAATCAAAGTCCCGCTGCTGCGTGATGCATCCATCGCCTCCCTAAATGCACCTGGGACTTCTGCGAACAAGTCGCTGAGATGCTGGACGGCTGCTTGGGCTTCTTCAGCGTTCGCGGGCTCAAGGTCTTTAGGTACAGGCTTGTTGTCCCAAACCAACTCGGCAGCCTTACGGGCACGCGATATCGGGTCCGCGGCACTGACCGAAGGCTGCTGCCTCGAATGTTGGTCAGCTTCAAACGGCGGAGTCATCTCTAGGTTCATTGAGAAATCAAGGCTAAGGGTGCAATCTGGAGACTCATGAATTGTCTCACCACATCAGCGTGGTCAGCTTCCTGTTGCTGGCTGTCCGCTCATGGATGGACAGTGGGACTCGGCGGACTCCTTCGTGCTGGCATCAATCGGGCTCAGTCTCTAGCTGGGCCAGCAGGCCAAGATCAGTCACAAGACGGGATCCTCACCGGTCCGGGGTTTTGACAAGTTATGAATATCTTGCGCGTTTTCGGGTATCGACTGCGCTATTTGAACAACATATTCATAACTGCTCATAACTCTGACGACCGCGCTTTGTGTCCAGGGTCAGTGAATAATCCATATTATGGATTGTCTGATAGTCTTTTATGCATGAAATATTTGAGGCGGCACCTTGACAGGCACCTAGCTCGACTCTTAGACGGCATCCAGCTTGCCTAGTTGCGGGTGTTCGTGGAACTGGAAAGACCAGCACGGCAGAGCGATGCACAGCGCAGGCGTAACGAGTCGCCCTCGCTCCAGCCCAACCAAAAATCGGTAAATCGATCAAAAAATGCACGCTATGTAAACCCATCAAAAAATGTATGCTATGTAAACCCATCAAGAAATGTATGCTGTGTAAGCGAGCGGGCTCAGAAGTGACTAGTCAAATTAAGAGAACATGATGTCTTCTCAGTCTTCATCAAGCTATTTCCTAGCGGAGAAGGTGCCGCCAGCGCCGTTCGTGCCGTCATTCGGTGCTACACCTCCGAGTTTCGTGGGACGAGATGCCCAAATAGCCGACATTTGCGCGCAGCGGGTGGGGTGCCTGCTGGAAGCGTTGGCACGCATCGTCGTCGGTTGATTCTGTCGGGCATGATCCGCCCAGCGGGTCGAGGGCGTGTCGCCTTGGCCCATCCCCAAATCAAGCCGTGGCTGCACCGCACGACAGGAAGTTCACTATGACCACCGCCACAAGCTTTGACAAGAACCTCACCGAAGCCACACAACACCTAGCCCGCTTCAAAGCCGAGCCGACACTGCATTTGATCAACGGTGAACTCACCCCGAGTGTTACCGGCGAGACTTTCGCTAACCGTTCACCAATCGACAACTCGCATCTCGGTGATGTGGCCTCTGGCACCGTGCAAGACATCGCTGCTGCAGCAGCCGCAGCCCGTGACAGCTTCAAACAATGGCGTGACACGCCCGGTGAGCAACGCAAACGCATCCTTCATGATGTGGCTGATGCCATTGAGGCACGCGCCGCCGAGATTGCGGTGCTGGAATCGGTTGACACCGGTCAGGCGATCCGGTTTATGTCAGCAGCAGCGCTGCGAGGTGCCGAAAATTTCCGATTTTTTGCCGACCTAGCCCCCGCGGCCAGCGACGGTTTGGCACTGCCCTCGGTTCATCATCTCAACTACACCAGCCGTAAAGCCATCGGCCCGGTGGGGGTAATCACACCGTGGAACACGCCATTCATGTTGTCCACCTGGAAGATCGCGCCAGCGTTGGCAGCGGGATGCACGGTCGTGCATAAACCAGCCGAATGGAGTCCGATCACCGCCAATGTGCTCGCTGAAACAGCGCTCGAAGCGGGTCTGCCGCCAGGGGTTCTCAACGTGGTTCATGGCATGGGCGAAACAGCAGGACGTGCCCTGACCGAGCACCCTGACATTGCTGCTGTGGCTTTTGTAGGTGAATCCGCTACTGGATCACTTATTCAAGCCCAGTCGGCACCCACCCTGAAACGGCTCCATTTTGAACTAGGCGGCAAGAATCCGGTGATCGTGTTCGCTGATGCTGACCTAGAGCGGGCGGCTGACGCTGTGATCTTCATGATCTACAGCCTCAACGGTGAGCGTTGCACCAGTTCAAGTCGGTTGCTTGTTGAGCGCAGCATCCACGACAACTTCATTGGGCTGCTTACAGCGAAGCTCCGCAGAATCGTGGTGGGTCATCCGCTGGATCCCGACACCGTGATCGGCCCGCTGATCCACCCTGATCATTGCGAGAAGGTGCATAGCTATATTCAGCTAGCAGAAGCCGAAGGTGCCACGGTTGTTGCAGGAAGGCCGCCAGATGCCAGTCTGTTTGCTGGCAGTCTGGCCGATGGAAATCTGGCCAAAGGCAATCTGGCTCCACGCAACTTCGTGACACCGATGCTGTTTTGTAACGCTCGCAACGAGATGCGTATCGCCCAAGAAGAAATCTTCGGACCTGTGTTAACCGCAGTTGCGTTCGATGGTGAAGAGGAGGCAGTAGAGATCGCCAATGACACTGATTACGGACTTGCAGCCTATGTGTGGACTGGTGATGTGGGCCGCGCGCACCGGGTGGCTGATGCATTGGCTGTGGGGATGGTGTGGGTCAACTCTCAGAACGTGCGGCATCTGCCCACCCCGTTCGGAGGCATGAAACGCAGCGGCATAGGCCGTGACGGTGGCGACTGGAGCTTCGATTTTTATATGGAGACCAAGAACGTGGCCGTGGCCTACGGAAGCCACAAGATCCCCAAGCTTGGAGGCTGACTCGTTGATCTGCTTGATACTCATCTGCGCTGCTTGTGATCGGATTTGCGTTGACTAGTTGACGTATGCACCTTGTAGTGTGCGCGCAGTTGCATCATGCTTCATCACGGAGGTTCAAGTAATGCAAACACAAATGCTGATCGATGGTCGTTGGCGTGACGGAACCGCTGAAAGGATCGAGGTGCTTGATCCGGCGACCGGTGAGGCCATAGCCGATGTCGCTGCTGGCACCCCCGCCGACGCTTTGGCGGCATGTGACGCGGCTGAGACCGCTCAACACAAATGGGCGGCTGCGGCACCCCGAGAGCGTTCCGAGATTCTGCGTGCCTGCTACGAGATCCTGTTGGAGCACAGTTTCGAGATCGCTGAACTGATCACCCGCGAGCATGGCAAGCCTCTGGCTGACGCAGCCGGTGAAGTGGCATACTCAGCAGAGTTCTTCCGCTGGAACGCTGAAGAGGCAGTGCGTGTTCATGGCTCGCTCGGTGTTGCTCCATCTGGAGACAAGCGCATCATCGTGCGTCATCCGCCGGTGGGTGTGGTGGCCATGGTCACGCCCTGGAACTTCCCTGCGGCGATGATCGCCCGCAAAATCGCGCCTGCTCTCGCTGCGGGCAACGCGGCAGTGATCAAACCAGCGCGTGACACGCCACTTACAGCGCTGCGGGTTGCGCAACTACTTGAAGAAGCAGGTGTGCCGTCAGGTTTGGTGAACGTGGTGCCGACGACCTCCTCAGGCGACTGGTTTGATGCGGTATCGGATCATCGGGCGGTGCGGATGGTGTCATTCACCGGCTCCACCGAAGTCGGGAAAATGCTGTTGCGGCGTTGCGCCGACCGGGTGCTCAAGGTCGGCATGGAACTCGGCGGCAACGCCCCCTTCATAGTGTTCGCCGATGCCGACATGGATGCAGCGGTAGCTGGGGCTGTCACCGCCAAGATGCGCCATTCGGCTGAAGTTTGCACAGCCGCCAACCGGTTTTTCGTGGAAGCCCCAGTGGTTGAAGAGTTCACGCAACGCCTCGCCGAGGCGATGAGTGCGATCCGAGTCGGCAACGGCTTCGACCCTAGTGTTGCCTGCGGTCCGATGATCAACGCGGGAGCAGTCACCAACATCGAGATGCTTGTTCAAGGTGCGCTCAACCATGGAGCCCGCAAAGTCAACGGCGGGGGACCGGTAGACGGGCCGGGTTTCTTCTATGAGCCTACGGTGCTCGCCGATGTGGATATGTCGTCACCGATCACAAGCCAAGAAATCTTCGGCCCGGTCGCGCCGGTGATCACCTTCAACGACACCGAGTCGATGATCGCATCAGCCAACGACACCGAGATGGGGTTGATCGGCTACGTCTACACAGATGACCTTGCGAAGGGTTTGCATGTCAGCGAGCGTATTGAGGCAGGCATGGTAGGGATCAATCGAGGTGCTATTTCGGATCCAGCGGCTCCTTTCGGCGGCATGAAACAGTCTGGTCTAGGCCGCGAGGGAGCGTCGGAGGGCATCTACGAGTTCTGCGAAACCCAATACATAGCCGCCGACTGGTAAGTCTTACTGGGTTCAGCTGCGCAACTTTGTAGAGGTAGTGTGCCAGCTGGCATGGTCACAGGTGTGCCCGTAGTAAATCTCGGTGGGTGTGGAGCTTGTGAACCTAGATAAGTGATGGTTAGTCGTTGTCTTTGATGGTCAAGACGGGTTGCTTGTCGCTTATATGCACGCCTTGGGGTTCTGACAACACGATCGTGAACGTTTCATCAGGTTCTTTGACGCGATCATTCAACGCGTAAATCAAACCAATATTGGAAGTCGCACCCGGCCTGAAACTAATAGACGAAGTCCGCACCACGAAATCTTCGCCTGCTGTCGCATACCCAGCACCGGTACCAAGCACCCCAGGAGTGTACTTAACCGTCACCCGCTCACTAGCAGGCTTACTCAGCTTGAAACGTATCAAATAAAACGGACTCCGGCCCTCAACATAAGTACTTTCTTCCACAGAAATCGTGACCGCATCCGCAGGCGGCGCGGGTGGTGGTGGGTCGTCATCGTCTGTGATGTTGACGGTTGCGGTTGATGCTGAGGAGTCCAGGGTGTAGTTGCTGCCAGTGTTGACCGTGACAGTGACCGAACCATTGGCTTCATCAGTCGTGTCGCCTGTGGTAGCGATAGTGAGCGTGGCGGTGCCGCTGGTGGGGATGGTGACTGTGCGGCTGCCGGTAGTAACACCATAATCACCAGAAGCGGTGACAGTAACGTTTACGGTGATGCTGGAGTGCGGTGCTGGGTCAGCGGTGAGTGTGAAGGTTGCGTTGCTGCCCTCGGTGACATCACTGCCTGCAGCAATACTAACCTCAGGCACATCATCGTCAGATACTGCAACGGTTGCAGTCGATGCTGAAGAGTCAAGGTCGTATGCAGCACCATCGGCCAAAGTGACAGTGACCGAGCCGTTGGCTTCATCGACTGTGTCACCGGTGGTAGCGATTGTGACCGTGGCAGTGCCGGATGTTCCGATTGTTACTATGCGGCTACCGGTATTGACACCGAAGCTGCCTGAAGCAGACACATTCACGGTCACATTAAGGTTTGACGCAGGTGCCGGGCTAGCAGTAAACGTGAACGACGCAGTGCCACCCTCGGTAATGCCATTACCAGCAGTAACACCAACCACAGGAGTCACTGCTGGTAATACGGGCGGGTCGTCATCATCGGATATGGCAACAGTTGCAGCCGATGCTGAAGAGTCAACGTTGTAGCTGTTACCAGTGTTAACCGTGACAGTCACTGAACCGTCAGCCTCGTCTGTGCTGTCTCCTGTGGTGGCGATTGTGAACGTGGCGGTGCCCGATGTGGGGATGGTGACTGTTCGGTTGCCAGTAGTAACACCATAGGCACCGCTAGCTGACACGGTGACGGTCACATTAAGGTTTGATGCAGGTGCCGGGCTAGCAGTAAACGTAAACGATGCACTGCCACCCTCTGTGACGTTACTGCCAGCAGTAACACCAACCACAGGAGTTGCCGGTGTCGGCGGTGGTAATACGGGTGGATCATCATCGTCTGCGATGTTGACGGTTGCAGCCGATGCTGTGGAATCAATGTTGTAGCCGCTGCCGGTGTTGAGTGTGGCTGTGACTGAGCCGTTGACTTCATCAGTCGTGTCGCCGGTGGTGGCGATTGTGAGCGTTGCGGTGCCAGATGTTCCGATAGTGACTGTCTGGTTGCCTGTGGTAACGCCGTAGCTGCCTGTGGCGGTGACAGCAACGGTTACATTGAGGTTCGCTGAAGGTGCCGGGTTTGCAGTCAACGTAAACGATGCGTTGCTGCCTTCAGTGATGTTGCTGCCTGCTGTGATGCTGATTTCGGGTGTGGTCGGGGTTTGTGGGTTGTTGGCAAGGGCTTGTAATGCGATTACGACTGGATCCCAGCGAGTGCTCCAGAACTGGTTCGCGAAGCCTTGGGCTTCGATGAGGGTTATTGGTGTGCCGGTGAAACCGGGCACGTTTTCACCGAACGCGAGTAGTACTCGTTTCCAGCGGTTGACGTGATCTTCGCCGTTATCTGTTTCGGTTGCGTAACCCTGCACGTCAGTGATCAACTGTGCGGGCACCACATAAACAGCAGCAGCATCATCGTCTGCAACATTCACGGTGGCGGCTGATGCTGTGGAGTCGATGTTGTAACCGGTGCCGGTGTTGACTGTGACGGTTACTGTGCCGTTGGCTTCGTTGGTGGTGTCGCCTGTGGTAGCAACAGTGAGCGTTGCGGTGCCAGATGTTGGGATGGTGACTGTTTGGCTGCCGGTAGTGACACCATAGGCACCAGTGGCGGACACAGTGACGTTTACGGTGATGCTGCTATGCGGGGTTGGATCCGCGGTCAACGTGAACGATGCATTAGCGCCTTCAGTGATGTTGCTGCCTGCGGTGATACTGACTTCGGGCACATCATCATCAGCAATATTTACTGTTGCTGCCGATGCTGTGGAATCAATGTTGTAGCCGCTGCCGGTGTTGAGTGTGGCTGTGACTGAGCCGTTGGCTTCATCAGTCGTGTCGCCGGTGGTGGCGATTGTGAGCGTTGCGGTGCCAGATGTTGGGATGGTGACTGTTTGTGATCCTGTGGTAACGCCGTAGCTGCCTGTGGCGGTGACAGCAACGGTTACATCAAGGTTCGCTGACGGTGCCGGGTTTGCTGTGAGTGTGAACGTGGCGTTGCTGCCTTCAGTGATGTTGCTGCCTGCTGTGATGCTGATTTCGGGTGTGGTCGGGGTTTGTGGGTTGTTGGCAAGGGCTTGTAATGCGATTACGACTGGATCCCAGCGAGTGCTCCAGAACTGGCTAGCGAAACCTTGCGCTTCAACAAGGGTCATTGGTGTGCCGGTGAAACCGGGCACGTCTTCACCAAAGGCGAGTAGTACTCGTTTCCAACGGTTGACGTGATCTTCACCGTTATCTGTTTCGGTTGCGTAACCCTGCACGTCAGTGATCAACTGTGCAGGCACCACATAAACAGCAGCAGCATCATCGTCTGCAACATTCACGGTGGCGGCTGATGCTGTGGAGTCGATGCTGTAACCGGTGCCGGTGTTGACTGTGACGGTTACTGTGCCGTTGGCTTCGTTGGTGGTGTCGCCTGTGGTAGCAACAGTGAGCGTTGCGGTGCCAGATGTTGGGATGGTGACTGTTTGTGATCCTGTGGTAACGCCGTAGCTGCCTGTGGCGGTGACAGCCACGTTTACATCAAGGTTCGCTGAAGGTGCTGGGTTAGCGGTCACGGTGAACGTGGCGTTGCTGCCTTCAGTGATGTTGCTGCCAGCGGTGATACTGACTTCGGGCACATCATCATCGCTAATGTTGACAGTCGCTGCTGATGCTGTGGAATCAATGTTGTAGCCGCTGCCGGTGTTGAGTGTGGCTGTGACTGAGCCGTTGACTTCGTCTGTGCTGTCTCCTGTGGTAGCGATTGTGAGCGTTGCGGTGCCAGATGTTGGGATGGTGACTGTTTGTGATCCTGTGGTAACGCCGTAGCTGCCTGTGGCGGTGACAGCAACGGTTACATCAAGGTTCGCTGACGGTGCCGGGTTTGCTGTGAGTGTGAACGTGGCGTTGCTGCCTTCAGTGATGTTGCTGCCTGCGGTGATACTGACTTCGGGCACATCATCATCGCTAATGTTGACAGTCGCTGCTGATGCTGTGGAATCAATGTTGTAGCCGCTGCCGGTGTTGAGTGTGGCTGTGACTGAGCCGTTGGCTTCATCAGTTGTGTCGCCGGTGGTGGCGATTGTGAGCGTTGCGGTGCCAGACGTTCCGATGGTGATGGTTTGTGATCCTGTGGTAACGCCGTAGCTACCTGTGGCGGTGACAGCCACAGTGACATCAAGATTCGATGCGGGTGCCGGGTTAGCGGTCACGGTGAACGTGGCGTTGCTGCCCTCAGTGATGTTGCTGCCTGCTGTGATGCTGATTTCGGGTGTGGTCGGGGTTTGTGGGTTGTTGGCAAGGGCTTGTAATGCGATTACGACTGGATCCCAGCGAGTGCTCCAGAACTGGTTCGCGAAGCCTTGGGCTTCGATGAGGGTTATTGGTGTACCGGTGAAACCGGGCACGTTTTCACCGAACGCGAGTAGTACTCGTTTCCAGCGGTTGACGTGATCTTCGCCGTTATCTGTTTCGGTTGCGTAACCCTGCACGTCAGTGATCAACTGTGCGGGCACCACATAAACAGCAGCAGCATCATCGTCTGCAACATTCACGGTGGCGGTTGATGCTGTGGAGTCGATGTTGTAGCCGGTGCCGGTGTTGACTGTGACGGTTACTGTGCCGTTGGCTTCGTTGGTGGTGTCGCCTGTGGTAGCAACAGTGAGCGTTGCGGTGCCAGATGTTGGGATGGTGACTGTTTGGCTGCCGGTAGTGACACCATAGGCACCAGTGGCGGACACAGTGATGTTTACGGTGATGCTGCTATGCGGGGTTGGATCCGCGGTCAACGTGAACGATGCATTAGCGCCTTCAGTGATGTTGCTGCCTGCGGTGATACTGACTTCGGGCACATCATCATCAGCAATATTTACTGTTGCTGCTGATGCTGTGGAATCAATGTTGTAGCCGCTGCCGGTGTTGAGTGTGGCTGTGACTGAGCCGTTGGCTTCATCAGTTGTGTCGCCGGTGGTGGCGATTGTGAGCGTTGCGGTGCCAGACGTTCCGATGGTGATGGTTTGTGATCCTGTGGTAACGCCGTAGCTACCTGTGGCGGTGACAGCCACAGTGACATCAAGATTCGATGCGGGTGCCGGGTTAGCGGTCACGGTGAACGTGGCGTTGCTGCCCTCAGTGATGTTGCTGCCTGCTGTGATGCTGATTTCGGGTGTGGTCGGGGTTTGTGGGTTGTTGGCAAGGGCTTGTAATGCGATTACGACTGGATCCCAGCGAGTGCTCCAGAACTGGTTCGCGAAGCCTTGGGCTTCGATGAGGGTTATTGGTGTACCGGTGAAACCGGGCACGTTTTCACCGAACGCGAGTAGTACTCGTTTCCAGCGGTTGACGTGATCTTCGCCGTTATCTGTTTCGGTTGCGTAACCCTGCACGTCAGTGATCAACTGTGCGGGCACCACATAAACAGCAGCAGCATCATCGTCTGCAACATTCACGGTGGCGGTTGATGCTGTGGAGTCGATGTTGTAACCGGTGCCGGTGTTGAGTGTGACGGTTACTGTGCCGTTGGCTTCGTTGGTGGTGTCGCCTGTGGTAGCAACAGTGAGCGTTGCGGTGCCAGATGTTGGGATGGTGACTGTTTGGCTGCCGGTAGTGACACCATAGGCACCAGTGGCGGACACAGTGATGTTTACGGTGATGCTGCTATGCGGGGTTGGATCCGCTGTTAACGTGAACGATGCATTAGCGCCTTCAGTGATGTTGCTGCCTGCGGTGATACTGACTTCGGGCACATCATCATCAGCAATATTTACTGTTGCTGCTGATGCTGTGGAATCAATGTTGTAGCCGCTGCCGGTGTTGAGTGTGGCTGTGACTGAGCCGTTGGCTTCATCAGTCGTGTCGCCGGTGGTGGCGATTGTGAGCGTTGCGGTGCCAGACGTTCCGATGGTGATGGTTTGTGATCCTGTGGTAACGCCGTAGCTACCTGTGGCGGTGACAGCCACAGTGACATCAAGATTCGATGCGGGTGCCGGGTTAGCGGTCACGGTGAACGTGGCGTTGCTGCCCTCAGTGATATTACTGCCGGCGGTGATACTGACCTCAGGCACATCATCATCGCTAATGTTGACGGTCGCAGCCGATGCTGACGAATCCAGATCATAAGCAGCACCGTCTACGAGTGTGGCGGTGACCGATCCGTTGGCTTCATTGATTGCGTCACCTGTGGTGGCGATGGCGAGCGTTGCGGTGCCGGTGGTTCCGATGGTTACTGTTTGGTTGCCTGTGGTGACACCATAACTACCGGAAGCAGTGACGGTGACAGTGACATCCAGGTTTGCTTTGGGTGCTGGACTAGCAGTCAACGTGAATGAAGCACTACTGCCTTCAGTCACGCCGCTGCCAGCGGCGATACCAACCGTAGGCACATCGTTGTCGGTTATAGCAACGGTTGCTGCTGATGCCGATGAGTCCAGGGTGTAGTTGTTGCCGGTGTTAACTGTGACGGTTACTGAACCGTCAGCCTCGTCGGTGGTGTCGCCTGTAGTGGCGATTGTGAGTGTGGCAGTACCGGATGTTGGAATGGTGACGGTGCGGCTGCCGGTGGTGACACCGTAATCACCGCTGGCAGTGACAGTCACGTTGACGGTGATGCTGCTATATGGTGCCGGGTCTGCAGCTAACGTGAATGAAGCACGGCTGCCCTCGGTGACAGTATTATTGCCAGCGGTGATACTAACTTCTGGCACATCATCGTCAGTTACTGCAACGGTTGCGGTGGATGCCAATGAATCCAGATCATAACCAGCACCGTCTATGAGCGTGGCTGAAACTGAACCGTTGGCTTCATCAGCGCTGTCGCCGGTAGTTGCGATTGTGAGTGTGGCGGTGCCTGATGTTGGAATGGTGACAGTTTGGTTGCCTGTGGTGACACCGTAGTTACCTGTGGCGGTGACAGCAACGGTTACGTCAAGGTTCGCTTTGGGTACTGGGTCTGCAGTCAACGTAAAGGTTGCGTTGCTGCCTTCAGTAACAGCATTACCAGAAGCGATACTGATTTCAGGGATGTCATCGTCAGCGATGTAGACGGCCGCAGCCGATGCTGACGAATCCAGATCATAAGCAGCACCATCAACCAAAGTGGCTGTTACCGTGCCGGTGGCTTCATCAACGCTGTCGTCTGTAGTGGCGATTGTGAGTGTGGCGGTGCCTGATGTTGGGATGGTGACTGTTTGGTTGCCTGTGGTGACACCGTAGTTACCTGTGGCGGTGACAGCAACGGTTACGTCAAGGTTCGCTTTGGGTACTGGACTGGCGGTGAGCGTGAACGATGCACTGCCGCCCTCGGTGACAGCAGTCCCAGCGGTTATACCGACCGTGGGAACATCATTATCGGTTACAGCAACGGTCGCTGCTGATGCCGATGAGTCCAAGTTGTAGGTGGCACCGTCTACCAGAGTTGCGGTGACTGAACCGTCAACTTCATCAACTGTGTCGCCTGTGGTGGCAACAGTGAGTGTGGCGGTGCCTGACGTTGGAATGGTGACAGTTTGGTTGCCTGTGGTGACACCATAACTACCTGTGGCGGTGACTTTGACAGTTACGTCAATGCTGGTGTGTGGTGTTGGGTCTGCAGTCAACTTGAACGACGCGCTGTTGCCCTCAGTCACGTCGCTGCCTGCAGCAATACTGATCTCAGGCACATCATCATCTGCGATATTGACGGTTGCAGCTGATGCAGACGAGTCCAAGGTGTAACCATTGCCGGTGTTGAGCGTGGCAGTCACAGAACCGTCAGCCTCATCAGTGCTGTCACCTGTGGTGGCAACAGTGAACGTGACGGTGCCAGACGTTGGAATAGTGACTGTTTGTGATCCTGTGGTAACGCCGTAGCTGCCTGTGGCAGACACGGTAACGTTTACGGTGATGCTGCTATGCGGGGTTGGATCCGCGGTCAACGTGAACGATGCATTAGCGCCTTCAGTGATATTGCTGCCTGCAGCAATACTGATTTCGGGCACATCATCGTCTGTGATATTGACGGTTGCTGATGATGCAGATGAGTCCAGATCATAAGCAGCATCGTCGACAAGAGTGACGGTTACGGAACCGTCAGCTTCGTTTGTGGTGTCGCCGGTGGTAGCGATTGAAAACGTGGTCGATGCAGTGTTGGTCCCGATAGTGATTGTTTTTGTGCCAGTCGTGACACCATAGTCGCCTGAAGTGGTGACTCTGTAGTTAATTGTGAGGGGTGATTTGGGTATGGGCTTAGGCGTAATCGTAAATTGAGCATTTCCACCTTCGGTGATAGCGCTACCAGCGGTAACACTGATTACTGATGGATCATCATCATCAACGATATTAACGGTTGCTGCTGACGCTGATGATTTCAAGTCGTAGTTGGTGCTGTCAACAAGAGTTGCTGTGACCGAGCCGTCGGCTTCGCTTGTGCTGTCACCCGTGGTGGCTAAGTCTAAGGTTGTTCTACCAGCGGTATTGCCAGCGGCAGGTATTGTTACAGTGTGTGATCCTGCGGTCACTCCATAATCACCAGACGCAGTCACTGCGACATTTACATCAAGATCGGAGTGCGGCCATGGGTCAGCCAACACTTTGAACGACGCGGGACTGCCTTCTGTTACTTTACTCTTGCTGGAAGTGATACTTATTACGGGGATGTCATCGTCAGCGATATTAACGGTTGCTGCTGACGCTGATGCTTTCAAGTCGTAGTCAGTGCCGTCAGCTAGTGTAACGGTTACGTACCCGTCGGGTTCGTTTATGAGGTCATCAATGACGGCTACACTGAAATAGGCGACACCTCTGGAACTGATAAAGATTGTTCCTGTGGTACTACCGAAGACACCAAAGTTATTTGAGCCACTTGCATTCCAGCGAACTTTGATAGGTGATGTGGGTACAGGGTTAGCGGTGAGCTTGAATCTAGCCCAGCTAGCCTCGGTGACATCACCTTCGGAGAAGATGCTCACTCTGGGCAATGGTGCACCAGCGCCGTAGTCGGATACTGCTACCGAAGCCGATGGCTTTGAATAAACGTCGTAGGAAGTACCGTCAACGACGGTGACGGTCACGGCGCCGTCGGCACCGTCTGTTGAGTCATGATCGACGGGAATGGTCAGAGTGGCTGTTCCATTTGTGGGGATGGTTACCGTCTGAGGGGTAGTATCAACATCGAAACTACCTTTAGAGGTGAGTGTGACATCTACTTCTAGGTCAGATGCAGGGCCTGGGAGGGCTCGCAGCGTAAAGGTAGCATCGTCGCCTTCGCTGATGTCAGGACCAGCATCAATAATCACCACAGGTGTTCTTGCCTGTGCTGCTTCAAGTTTACGAAGTTCGGCTGCGACATTAGTCCAGTCGGCGTGTAATGCATTATCAGCGTATGTTTGTGCTTCGGTAGCGGTCATAGCGCCACCGGTAACACCAGAAGGATTGTCACCGAATGCTAGTAATACTCGTCTCCATAGATTGATAATGTCAGGTTTGAACATGTAGACTATACTTGTTGAGTGCGCTCTTGCTTTAGCGAGTAGGGTCGCATCAACAGTGAACGCAGCGTTGTCGATATCGGTGATGTTGGCAGTAGCAGAAACACTATTCTTGCGGGGTACGGGATAGTAACTGTCGTCTGTGGAGGATTGCACTTTGACGGTGACACTACCGTCGGGTTGATTGAACCGGTGCTTCACAGTGGGTATTGTGAGTTTGGCAGTGCCGCTAGTGTCTATAGTTACTGTGCGGGTGGAGGTATCAACCCCGAAATATCCGGTTTCTTTTACAGAGACTGCCACGGTAAGAGGTGCGCTCGGTGCCGGGAATGCGGTAAGCGTGAAGGAAGCGTCTTCACCTTCCTCAATGTCACCGTCAGAGGCAACACGCACACGCGGTAGATCATCAGACATCGTGACAGTAACAGGATTCTTGCCGCTGATCTTGTAACTGGTAGAAGAATTGATAGTTGCCCGAATCACGCGGTCTGGTTCGTCGATTTGATCCAACACAGTCTTGACAGCAACCTTGATAGGTTTGCCAGTGATAAACTTATTGGCTTGAATTAACCAGTCATGAGTCATATAGATTCGGGGACGACCTTCTTCTGTAACTTCGACCCAAACTTCGAGGGGCTTTGCAGGTTTTCTGTCCATTGTCAACTCAAAGACAATGTCCTCGCCTTCGTAAAAGAGAGTTCTGGCAGGCTTGATGGTTACTATCGGTTGGTCGTCGTCTAAGATGAATATTTGTTTAGCGATGCCGTTTGATACGTGAGGGGCTTGTAGAGCGCCGATTTTGATGTTGATTGCTTCGGTGAGTTCGTGTGTGTTGTCTTCGGTGGTGGAGATGGTGGCTGAACCTTTATTTGATCCAGCGGGGATTGTGATTGATTTGAGTTCTGTGTAGTCGGGGTTTGCTTTCCCTGGTGGGGTAGCCCCGCTGCCGGGTGTTACTACGATAGGCACGATAAGATCAGAAGTGAGGGGTGCGCCTGTGTGAGTGACGCTGATAGTAGTGTCATCACCTTCGGTGACAGTTGACTGTGTTGACAGTGACAGCACTTCGGTGCGTGACGGGTTATGCCCATAAACTGTTACACCCCAAGAGTCTAGCCTAGCGTAGTTAGCGTCATTGATATTCTCGATTTTGAGTTTCCAAGTGCCAGTAGAGGTTTCTCCGAGATGACGCACCGAAGCGAACTTGAAATCGCCGTACAGTGAACATAAGCAAAGTCGACCAGCAGCGAAACTAGGATTGACTAGTACTGATTCTTTGCCGCTCGGAGAAACTAGCGTAAGTTTGAGGCTACGGAAATGTGGTGTTTCCATGTCGATGTTGACATCAACATGCTCCACGAAACTAATATCAGAACTAAGGTTAAGTGTAAATTCTTTGCTGCCGTCGGCTTTGCTGATCGTAGCAGCTGGTTTTGCCGAAGCTGATGCTGAGATCATTGGAGGTAACAATTTCCAGTTCTGGGCAGCAGTTACAGCAGCAGACGCGTCAACGAGACCGAACCCGTATTTACGGCTATAAGAATATGAATCTGTGGTAGAACCATATTTGAAGGCACCAGACTGCCAACTAGAGTCGCTGCTATCATTCTTTTGTGCTGTGCCAGCAAGTATCAATTTGACATCACGCCAAGTCAGATTCTTGTTCGCGCTGCGTACTAGCGCTGCTACTCCTGAAACCATCGGCGCTGAAAAGCTAGTACCACGCAAACCAACATGATAATGGTTTTTGCCGATCGTACTCAACAAATCATGACGCGACGCAGTCTTTTCTCCCGATGGGCCACAAACCCACAAATTTGGCCCTTCCTCAGAATAGATTGCAGAAGTACCAGCGGAGTTCACAGCACATGCGACAACCACACCATAATGACTGTTGTTTTCCTCAAGGGAAGCTTCATCACCAAAACCGCCGTCTTTGCCGTTGCCTGCGCCTTTGACATGTAGCGTGCCCTTACCACCAAAACCAGACTCAAGACTCTGCTCCAATGCAGCAGAACTCAACCTAGCCATGCGATATAAGCGGCCATTCCCCCACTGGGCGTAGCTATGATTAGCCACCGCTACGGTATTAGCGCGATGCAAAAACCTTTGCGTCTCTGAATAAGAATTCTGCCAGTGAACATAGTTGACGTTCAACAAACTCGCGCGTGGTGCTACGCCACGACCACCGATCGTGTTGTCGCGTGCGCCTATGATTCCCGCAACAGCTGTTGCATGCCATGGTGCGTGGGTTCCGGTTTCACCTGTGAGTCCACCCCAATTAGTGCTAGCAGCACGGTTGGCGTTACCAACTAGATCCTCATGCCCAGCCTCCCAGGTATTGTCTACTACTGACACGGTGATCCCGTCACCTTGAGTGGTTTTCCACACTTCGCCGATGTTGATGTCTACCTGCGGCTTATACGTCTTACCGCCCGCAATAAGACCGAGAGCTTTGCTGCGGTCAAAATGCCACAAACACGCCGACAACGCATCGCTAAGCGGTGGATTATTCGACGTGCATACGTTTATCGTAGCAGTGTTGATCGAAGGATATGACACTGGAACCGACTCAGAAACATCAATCACGGCTGGAGTGAACATGTTAGGAGTAACCGACTCCACACCAGGTGCCTGCGACAACAACTGCACTAACTTTAGCGACTCTGCATCAGAGGAAGTATCAATCATAAACGCGTGCGGTAAACCCTCAACCGCTGACACACGCCTCAAATCAATGTTGTATTGCGTCCACAAAGCGTTGATATCAGCAACGCTGAGACCAGCTTCAAACAATATCAGCACACCACCCACCGGCAAAAACAACTGACCCGTATCAGAAACGAACCAATTATCAGCCTGCTGCTGAACCACAGCACTAGTCTCATTAGACAGCCCGTCATGGGTTGGCACGTAACTAACCGCAGCCATTGATTCTGCTAAATCCTGCAACTTTGTGGTTGCTGTGGTTGCCGTGGTTGCTGCATCAGAGTCCAAACCGCTGAAAGCCAACGCAGCAGCCTCACCAGCAGGTAACAACCGCAACGACATCGTTTCGTCACCGTCTTGCCACTCAAACACGCCATCATCATCAAGCAACCCTGCGCTGCTCAGATCCAGCGGATCGGAACCCAGTTCATGACCCTCAATCTCCTCAGGCAACAAATCGGGAGCTAAGCCTTCCGTGACATCAAAACCCTCCTCCACCTCAAACGGCAAAACCACCTCATCGGTATCTGGTGGGATGCCATCAGAATCATCCAGATCAGCCTGCACGACAACGTCAGAGCCATCATCTGACGGGGGGACCTCTGCGTTGACATCAATGTCAAGATCATCAACCGAAGGGGCTACCACAGTCTGAAGTACCAGTGTCTCAGGCGCATCAACAAGCGGCTGAGCCCAAACCGCAGTCGAAGCCTGAACCGTGGCTCCCGCAGTCAAAGCTACAGCCAGCAACGATGAACTAAGTAAACGACGCAAACCGGCTCGGCGGTTCATATCTCAAATATAGCCGCAGATCCGTTGCACTGCTACTTGAATCTTGCTAAGTCCGAGGTTGTCAGACAGATCGGTTCGGCTTACCAAGAAGCTGTCTGACCTGAGTCACCAGAGGCAGGTAGCCGAGGTAACCCGCTCGGGCTCAGAGTTCAGAGTTTAGGAAGGTTGACTGCGTCGCTTTTGGATGTTGGCCCATTCGTCGCGCAGGCCGACAGTACGATGAAAAAACATTTGCGTGTCACTGTCGCAGGCGAAGTAGCCGAGCCGCTCAAACTGCACCACCTCACCAGGTTCGGCACGGCTCAACTCGGGTTCCAGCTTGGCGTCAGTGATCAGTTCGAGCGAAGACGGGTTGTAGGACTTGAGCGGGTCGCTTTCGTTGCTGCCGGGCACGACCTCAGCAAAGAGACGGTCATACAGTGCGACAGTGGCATCTACTGCGTGATCGGCTGATACCCAATGGATCGTGGCACGAACTTTGCGCCCATCTGGGGCCTTTCCACCACTAGTCAGCGGGTCATAACTGCAGAACAACCGCACAACCTGACCGTCTGTGCCGGTTTCAACATCTTCGCAGCGCAAAAAGTAGGCAGCCCGCAAACGCACCTCGCGCCCGGGTGCCAGCCGGTAGAACTTCCCGGGTGGTTCCATCATGAAGTCGTCACGCTCTATCCATAGCCGCGGCCCGAACGGCACTAGCCGGCTGCCAGCATTGGGATCCTCAGGATTGTTGACTGCTTGGCGCTGCTCAACCGGTTCGGGCTGATCCCAGTTGGTGATCACGACTTCCAAAGGATGCAGCACAGCCATGCGACGCTGAGCGCTGCGGTTGAGCCGGGTCCGCACGAACGACTCAAGAAGCTCAATTTCGTGAACCCCGTTAACTCGAGCCACGCCGATGTGGGCACAAAAATCTCTGATCGCTTCGGGCGGGTAACCTCGTCGGCGTAGCCCTCGAAGGGTCGGCAGTCGCGGATCATCCCACCCGTCGACCAAGCCTTCATCAACCAATGCATGCAACTGCCGCTTGGAGGTAACTGTATGGGTGAGGTTCAAACGGGCGAACTCATATTGGCGGGGCGGATCTCCAGGCAACGGCAACTGTTGCAGATACCAGTCATAGAGAGGGCGATGAGCGTCGAACTCCAGTGAGCACAACGAATGGGTGACACCCTCAATAGCATCGCTTTGACCGTGCGCCCAGTCGTAAGTGGGGTAGATACACCAAGCATCGCCGCTGCGGAAGTGACTCAAGTGACGGATCCTGTACATCACTGGGTCGCGCATCAACATGTTGGGATGTGCCATATCGATTTTTGCTCGTAGCACTTTGTCACCGTCGGCGAAGCGTCCGGCGCGCATCTCCTCAAACAATCTCAAGTTTTCTGAAATGCTGCGATCACGCCAAGGGCTGTTAGTGCCTGGCGTAGTGAAATCGCCTCGAGTAGCGGAGATAGTTTCTGCATCTTGATCATCCACATAAGCCAAACCTTTACGCATCAGATGCTGTGCCCAGCCGTAAAGAGTCTCGAAATAGTCCGAGGCGTAAACCACTTCACCGTCGGGTTTGAAACCCAGCCAAGCGATGTCTTGGATGATCGCCTCAGTAAAGCTGGTATCTTCGCCTTCGGGGTTGGTGTCGTCGAAGCGCAGCCGACAAATACCGCTGTTCTCGGCGGCTATCTCAAAGTTAAGACAGATCGCCTTGGCATGACCAATGTGTAGAAAGCCGTTGGGTTCCGGCGGAAAACGGGTTTGTACACGGCCACCGAAAACGCCTTCGGTGTTATCGCGGCGAACCTGTTCTCTAATGAAGTCAAGAGATCGGGTTTCGTCGCCAGAGACGGCATCTGGCAGGCTGCTCACTGCGACTGTTTCAGCCGTCTGATTGACCCAAATATGAGGCTCTCAACTCGGGATGAGTTAGAAGGTTCTCAGCAGAGTCATCAAGCACCACTCTGCCGGTTTGTAGCACCCAGCCGCGGTCAGCTATCGACAGAGCCATGTTGGCGTTTTGCTCCACCATGAAGACGGTCAGCCCAGAGGCATGGATCTGTTCGATCAGCTCAAAATTTTGTTGCACTAATGCTGGTGCCAGACCCATCGACGGTTCATCCATCAAAAGCAGTCTCGGGCGAGCCATCAAAGCTCTGCCCATAGCCACCATTTGCTGTTCGCCGCCTGACAAGGTGCCTGCTTTTTGACTGAGACGCTCTTTGACTCGGGGGAACAGTTCAAAAACTCGTTCCAAGTCTTCGGCGATGCCGTCTGAGTCAGAACGCAGGTACGCCCCCAAGTCAAGGTTCTCACGAACACTCAAACGCTTGAAGAGTCGCCGATTCTCGGGCACCATGGTTACCCCTCGGGCTACCCGATAACTGGTGGGTTTGTTGTTGACCACTTCACCGTCAAGCACTACCTCGCCCGAACTTGGTTTAAGCATTCCCAGAAGGGTCTTGAGGGTGGTGCTCTTGCCGCTAGCGTTGCCGCCAAGCAGGCAAACTAACTCGCCTGCTTTGATTGACAGGTTCACGTCGCGCAGCGCATGAACTGCCCCGTAATGGGCGTTCACTTCGCGCATCTCCAGCAGCGGAGGAGCAGCCTCAGTCGCAGTCTCGGTTGGGGTGTTGCTGTTATTCATGAAACTTCGGTTCCGTGGCCGAGGTAAGCCTCAATCACCTTCGGGTCGTTGGATACTTCCTCGTATTCGCCTTCTGCGATCTTGGTGCCATGGTCAAGCACAACCACTCGGTCTGAGACTTCTCGCACTGCATCCATGTGATGCTCGATCATCACAATGGCGAAACCCCACTCATCACGCAGTCGCCCCACCAGTTTGGTGAGTTCGGCTGACTCAACTGGGTTCATGCCCGCGACTGGCTCATCAAGCAGTATCAGCTTGGGTTCGGTGGCCATAGCTCGAGCGATTTCTAGCCTGCGCCGGTTGGCGTAAGAAAGAGTGAAGGCGGGCTGATCAAAGCGGTAACCGAGAAGGCGAGACCCGAAGAAGCTGAGGACCTTCTCGGCTCGTTCACGGATTTCGGCTTCTTCCCGCCGGAAGGCGGGTGTGTAGAACAAGGCACCGAAAGCGTGCTGACGAGTGCGACAATGCTGTGAAACCATCACATTTTCGAGCACAGTCATGTTGGCAAACAGTCGCACATTCTGGAAAGTGCGAGCTATGCCGCGGGCGGTGACCTTGTTAGGGTCGAGACCTGTCATTGAGTCACCCTCAAAGAGAATATCTCCCGACGACAGCGCGACAGTGGCAGTTATAGCGTTGAACAGGGTGGTTTTGCCTGCACCGTTGGGGCCGATCACCGAGACGATCTCGCCTTCATGCACTTCAAAGTCAAGTCCGTCAAGGGCGTGCAAGCCGCCGAAATCAACACTAAGCTTGCGGGTTTCTAGCAGTGGAGAAGTCCCAGTGGCTGTGTTGCCGTTCGGGGTTGAGGGAGTGGCGCTTATGGTGTCGGTCATGTCGCGGTTACGTCGTTGTTACAGCTGGTTTGTCACCGCTGCCACCGTTGGTGCTGTCGGCTTCTTCGTCAAGTTGTTCTCGTAGCCAGGCATCTTGAGCTATTTCCTGTTGATGTAGTTCACGAGAACGCCGCACGCTCGGTATCAAACCTTCGGGACGTGCCAGCATCATCCATATCAGCAACGCTCCGTAGATCAGCAACTTGTACTCGGAGAACTCCGATAACAGCCCTGGCTGTCTGGGCCCTCCCAGCACTCCGATCAAAACAGCAGAGCCAGCGATAACGCCGGGGATGCTGCCCATGCCACCAAAGATGACAACCACCAGAATAACTATCGACACCAAGATCAGGAAGCTGTTGGGGAACACTGAACCTACTTTGGCTGAGAAGATCGCGCCGCTGAACGAACCAAGAATGGCACCCACCACAAAAGCCATAAGCTTCACGTTGACTGTGTTGATACCCATAGCTTCGGCCACGGTTTCGTCTTCACGCACCGCCATCCAAGCTCGTCCCAGCCGTGAGCGTTCCAGCCGCCAGGAGATGTAGACGGCTAACGCGCAGAAAACCAGAACCAGATAGAACACATTTCGCGGTTCGGTACCAGAAACGCTTCCCAGTCCGAAGATTCCAGCACCGGGGATCATGGTGATGCCTTGTGAGCCCCCGAAGGTGCCAGAAGCCCAGTCCGACAGGAACAGCAGTCGGATGATCTCGCCAAATCCCAGAGTCACGATCGCCAGATAGTCGCCGCGCATTCGGATCACTGGAGCGCCGATGAACAGCCCCACCAAACCGGTGATAATCACCACGAAGATCAGTGCTACCAGCCACGGCATTTCTGGGTTGATGCGCGGAGAGGTCGCCGCGGTCAGCACTGCAGCCGAGTAGCTGCCTACCGCGAAGAAGGCCACATAGCCCAAGTCCAAAATCCCGGCTAGACCCACAACGATATTGAGCCCCAACGCCAGCAGCACGAACAGCCCGACGTTGGCTAGGAGTTCGTTGGTGAACTTGCCCAAAAACAGTGGCAAGATCACCAAGACTGCGCCGGTTAGGACAATGAGACTGAGATTCGTTCGAGTGCGACTGGCACCCTCAAGAGAAGCAATATGTGCACGGGCTTGGCGAACACGCCCCCGTGCCAGAATCGTGACCACACCCGAGAAAGCCGCAAGAATTAGAGCCCAGTTCCAGTTGAGCCCGCCACGTCGAGCGTAGATCCGTTCGGTCAGCCACTCGAAGCGTAATCCCTCGGAGAGGTCCACTATCAGGCTCTCCAACACCGAGGTGAACCCCACAGTGAGGATCATGGTCACCACCACCCGTCGAGCTTTGGGGCTTAACAGGCGCATGGCACCACCCGCCGCCCCAGCAAGTCCCCCGAGAAGCAGCCATATGAAAACCGCGAAAGTCGTTGAGTTGCCGAAGGCCAGCAACTCCGCCATCATCGGGCTCCAGTTGACCAGCGGTTCGCGTAGATCGAAATTGGCTAGCAGCACCGACAGCAGCGACACGCCACCACCGGCGATAGCACCGCATATCGCACCACCGAAGATCTCGTGCAATCCTGCTGCGTGCATTGGTATGCCTTCGCGTTGGATCTGATGACCGACACGGTTACCGGCTAAGAAAGGCACGAACAGCAGCGACAGATAGCCGAGGCTAAGAATCGGTTTGATCAGCAGGCGATCATCAAGGCGTAGCGGCATGTTCGACAAAGCCAAAAAAATTTCTGCACCAATGCCGACTGCACCCATGCTTATTATTCGTTTCCAGTCCTGTGCAAGCACTGGACGTGGCGGTGCCAACAGCACCTCGTTCTCGTGAGTTGAGGTGCGTGTGGCTGCTGCGCCGGGTGCTGGCTGCTCGGTGGCGGTCATGTTCTGTCCTCAGCAGGCAGGCGTTCGCCAAAGATTCCTGCTGGGCGGATCAGCAGCACACCGATAAGCATGGCAAAAGCGACTGCGTCACGAAGTTGAGACACGCCGCTTACTCCCAACGGTTCCAGAATCAGCAGCGGCCCCACTGATTCGGCTACACCAATAGAGACTCCACCAGCCATAGCACCACCAAGATGGCCTATGCCTCCGACCACAGCCGCGCTGAACGCTTTGATGCCTGGCAGGAAACCGGTGAGATGTGTCACGCTGCGGAACAGGATTCCCCAGAGGATTCCGGCGAGACCGGCCATGGCACCACCAACCGCGAAGACTCGCACGATGGTGCGGTTGACATTGATCCCCATCAGTGCCGCAATTTCTGCGTCTTCGGCCACGGCTCGCATGGCTTTGCCGCCTTTGGTGTGTTCCACTAGATACCAGAGCACAGCCATTGACACCAGCGAAACCACCACCACCAAGATTCTGGCACCTTCGATTTGCAGGAAGGTGTGCTTGTCTTTTACCCAGTCGGGCACATCGGGGTAGGCCTTAGCTGTTGGCCCCAGCAGCACCAAGGCAGCGTTCTGGATAAAGAACGACACTCCGATGGAGGTGATGAGTGGTATCAGGCGAGGCGATCCTCGCAAAGGTCGGTAGGCGACGCGTTCCATGATTACCGCAGTGAGAGTGCAGACGATCATTGAGACGATCACGATCAACAGCAGTGACCCAACGAAGTTGCTTTCCCACCAGCCAGCGTCAGCGAGCTTGTTGGAGGTGATCATTCCGGTCATGGCACCAACCATGAACACCTCGCCGTGAGCGAAGTTAATGAATCCCAGCACCCCGTAGACCATTGAGTAGCCCAACGCGATCAGCCCATACATGCAGCCTTGCGCTACTCCTGACACGATCAACCCACGGAACTGTGCTCCCGTGAGTCCGGTGGCATCAGGGTTGACCACACGGGCGAAAGGATTGTCAGCGTCGATTTCTTGCCAAATGAAAGCCATTAAGCCGACTGCGATAACAGTCACAGCTGCCACACGCAAGAAGGTCAGAAACCAGTCAACTCCCGTGCGGGGCGCGCCGCGGCGAGGACCGGCAGTTCGGATCATTGCAGAGATGTTACGACAAAGTGAGGGCAGAGGTCAAGTTGGCGAACTTGTGGAGGTGCTGCCACAGAAAGCCGAGACGCTTGTGAGGGTGTTAGCGGCTTTGACTTGGGTCAGATTTTGAGCTCATTGAGGTATGCGCAGCAAAGGCCACGGGTCGGGTTCATTGGCGGTTTCCGCTACTAGAAGCGACGGGCCTGGATGTGCCAAAGCCGCCTCTAGAAGTTGAGGCAGATCTTCTGGGCTTGAGACTGCTTGGGTATGCACGCCGAAGCTCTCACCGAAAGAGATCCAGTCAGGATTGCGAAGCGAGGAGGCGATAGTGCGCTCTTCGCCGAAACGTTGCTGCTGGAAACGCCGCACGTTGCCGTAGCCAGCGTTGTCAAAGAGCAGCACGGTGGTGTTGATGTTGTGTTGCACCGCAGTGGCTAACTCGGTGGCGGTAAACAGCATTCCTCCGTCACCGACGATGGTGACCTGGGCACGGTCGGGCACAGCTGCGGCGACACCTATTCCGTGAGCCACTCCCGCGCCGAGCGTGCCTGACGCACCAGTGCTCAGAAAGCAGTGTGGTTGGCGGTGTTCGTAGCCGAGATGCGCCACCACAGCTACTTGAGTGACATCTTCAACGATGATCCCGTTGTCGGGCAGCACCGAACGAATGGCGCGCAGGTAGCTGAGCTGCGGTTCTAGGTAGGTGATCTTTTTGAAGTGTTCGGCACGTAGCGAAGCCAGCTCGGCGGTGCGGTCATGTCGCTGGCGGTTGTGGCGGCTCAAAGCATCAAGCAGCATTCGGCAAGTTTCGCCTGCGTCGCCGTGAACACCGATGGTTGCAGTGTCGTAGCGGTTGAGTTCGTCAGCGTCGAGGTTGATTTGAATGATTGTCTGGTCGGAGTGCTTGCGCCATTGCAGATTAGGAAACTCCATGCGAGTGCCGATCCCGATCACCACATCAGCGCTCTGCCAGAGTTCATGCCCGACAGTGAAATAAGCATGCAGGCGGTGACGGGTGTCGATCACTCCGAGTCCCATACGGCGGGTAAACACAGGTGCCTCTAAAGCTTCAGCAAGTTCACGAACCGCCTCAGAGGCATCCTGAGCCCCACCGCCCACCATAATCAAAGGTCGCTGAGCGCTGCCCAAGATGCGAGCCACTTCTTCTATGCGGTCACTGTCGATCTCGGGTCGGGTCGTTTGGGGTTGCATAAGCGTTCCGTCTGTGCTGCGACTCCAAGCATCCACCGGGACTTCAACCGCCACAGGTCGAGGCACTCCCGACACCATTTCGTTGATAGCACTCTGCCACACTGCCGTGCTCTTGTCGCCGCGCTCCACGCAGTCTGTGTGTTTGGTCAGCTGCCGCAGCACCGCAGCCGAGTCGGGAAGGTCATGCAGCACGCCGGTGCAGCGTCCACGCAGCTTTGAATGCACTCCACCGATCAGTGCCAGCACTGGAGCGCAAGTCCAGTAGGCACTGGTGAGACCCGCGGCCGCGTTGAGCATTCCCGGGCCGGGAACCACACAGAACGCCGATGGACGTGATGTCGCCTGAGCAGCACCAAGAGCCATGTAGGACGCTCCCTGTTCGTGGCGCGTCACGATGGGGCGAATGTCGGTTGCGTCAAAAAGCACGTCGAAGAAGTCATCGTTTTGCACGCCAGGAAGGCAAAACAGCGTGTCTATGCCCAGATACCGCAGAGCTTCAATCGCCATCTGGGCATTGTTGGCGTGCTCTGGTTTGAGGTTCGCTGAGTCTTGGCGCTCTGGTTCAGTCATGTTGGATTAGTCATGTTGCATCAGCCATGACGTTGGGTCATGACTCTGGCGCAGCCGGTCGTGGAGTTCCATAGATGGGGTTCCCTAGTCATTCGATGATGCAGCGGTTCACGGTTGAGCCGATCCCTTCGATGGTGGTGTGCATAACCATGCCAGGTGCCAGCCATTCTTGTGGATCACGAGCCCGACCCACGCCAGCGGGAGTGCCAGTGGCGATGATGTCGCCTGGGTCAAGAGTCATGATTGTGCTTAGGTCGGCTACTAGCTCAGCAGGACTGAAGATCATCTGATCAGTATTGGATGATTGTTTGATGTCGCAGTCAATGCTGCAGCTTATTTCTAGGCCGGTGCCGTCGCTGATTTCGTCTGTGGTCACCAACATCGGGCCGAGCGGTGTGGATCTCTCGAATGTTTTACCAGCAAGAAACTGCGAGGTCCGGAACTGCCAGTCGCGTATCGACACATCGTTTATCACAGTGAATCCGGCGATGGCGGCAAGAGCTTCGGCCTGGTTGGCATGGCGCACTGCACGACCGATGACGACAGCGAGTTCGGCCTCCCAGTCGGCCTGTGTGGAAACTGCCGGTGCTGGCAGCACGACAGGGTCATAAGGCCCGGTGAGAGCACGATGAAATTTGGCGAAATAGAGAGGTGTTTGAGGCAGCGAACTGTTGGTTTCAGCAGCATGGTCGCGATAGTTGAGACCCACACAGATGATCTTGTCAGGTGCAGGAACAAGCGGTGCTAGGTCTGCTTCGTGCAGCGCTTGCGTGGCACCGTGCTCGGCTACTGCGACGCTGCCCGATGTGACTGGCCCGGCCTCTAGAACGGCTCGAACGTCAGGCGCATCAAGCAGCACTATCTCGCAGCTGTCACCTTCACCGACGACTATGCCAGCTCGGGTGCCACCATCACAGCGAACGGTTACGAGTCGCAATAGAGAGCCTCCATATGGTCGGCGTGAGGGTAACCGCTGTTGGGATCGGGCTGAGTCTGACTCAGTTGGTCGTTTGTAGGAGCACAGCAAAATGCCAGACTGTCAGCGTGCCTGCGGACATTGTTGATACGTCTGCAAGCCGCCCGAACCGAAACGAGGTAGCGCGATGAGCCATTTTGACACAGAAACGGCGATTGAGCCTGCCGGTGACGGCCGTTGGCGGTGCCGTCTCTACAGCGAATGGGACATTGCTGGCACCAGCAACGGTGGTTATGCGCTCACCCCAGTGCTGCGAGCTATGCGCTCGCTGGTTGCGCATCGCGATCCGATCACGACTACAACGCATTTCCTTCGTCCGGCCAAAGGCGACACCGACAGCGAGGTGCGAGTTTCGTTGATCCGCCAGGGTCGTACTGTGAGCACGCTGCGGGGTTCGCTTTGGCAAAAAGGCAAGCAGTGTCTTGAGGTTCTGGCCGCGTTCTCGGACTTGGCTGCTGAACCTGTTGCCGGGGATGCAACAGCGGGATTTGAGATTGCTAAGCCTCCGCCACAGCTTCCACCGATTGGCGAGTGCGTGCAGCGAGACTTCCTTGAGCAGGGCGTGGAGCCGCCGCTACTTTCTCGTGTTGAGTCGCGTGTGCATCCAGATCAAGCTCCAGCTGGCACCAGCAACAGGCCGTTGATTGACGGCTGGATCCGCTTCGTTGATGGCACAGAACCGTCTACGTTGACGCTGCCGTTCTTTGGTGATGCCATGATCCCGTCGCTTTATCCGCTGCTCGGCTGGGTTGGCTGGGTTCCGACTATTGAGTTGACGGTGCAGGCTCGCCGGATACCTGCTGAAGGATGGCTACAGGTTCGCCAAGAGACCATCGACTTAAGCAAAGGGCGCATGATCGAGTCGGGAACGATCTGGGACTCAACCGGTGTGGTAGTGGCAACAACCCGCCAGATCGGACTGCTGCTTGCCTGAAGGTAAAGGTAATAGCCGTCTAGCCTCGTGCCGTGGCACCCGAGACGAGCAACACGCCAAACAACATTGTGTTGAGCAACATTGTTTTGACCGGTTTCATGGGTACCGGCAAGACCACCGTGGGACGGATACTGGCTGAGCGGCTCGGCTATGACTTTGTTGACACCGACGAAATGATCGAGTCCCGTGCCGGTCCCGTATCAAAAATATTTGAGGAGTTTGGTGAAGAACGCTTCCGTGAGCTTGAGCGATCTGTAGCTGACGAACTTGCTGGACGTAGTGGTCTAGTGATCTCCACTGGAGGCGGGATGATGCTTGACCAAGCGTGCATTGAGAGTCTTGAGCCGGGCGCTTTCGTGGTGTGCCTCACCGCCGCCGTGGAGACCATCGTTGAACGCATCGGAGAAACTGCACACAGGCCTCTGCTGGCTTCGTTAAGTGCGTTAAGTCCGCAGGATTTGGTGCAAAAGCTGCTGGATGAACGGGCTTGCGCTTATGGCCGTTACACACAGGTGGATACCGAAGGACGCAACCCTCAGCAGGTGGCCACTGAGGTTGTGTCGCTGCTTGGACTGTGAACTTCGGCTATAACTGAGTTATGGCATTGCGAATATTGGTGATCAACGGTCCGAATCTCAACATGCTCGGACAGCGCGAGACCGACATATACGGAGATGTCACGCTGTCCGAGATGATGGCTGACTTGTCAGCGTATGTCGCTGCACAGGGAGCGGAATTGCGTTGTGTGCAGTCGAACCTGGAAGGCGATCTGGTTGCGGCGCTTCAGGCAGCGGCTACTGGTGGCACAGAATCAGCTGACGGTGTGGTGCTCAACGCTGGTGCTTTGACTCATTATTCGATTGCTTTGCGTGACGCAGTGGCAGCAGTGGACGTGCCGGTGGTTGAGACTCATCTAACCAATGTCTATGCGCGTGAGGATTTTCGTCACAGGTCTGTGATTGCTGAGGTTTGCGTGGGCGTGGTCGCCGGTTTCGGCCCTTTGAGCTACCGCTTGGCAACCGATGCCTTGATCGAACGGTTGAGTCGAAAACCGTAGTAGGTCGCTAAATGTTCACATTTCGGGTGCTCCTGACTTTGTTTTTGCGGGATGCTTTTCGATAGGCAGCAGACGCTGAGTCACTGGATCGACAGCCAAGCTCAGCCCGTTCAGTGTGTAGGCACCAAGCAGTGCTGGAGACTTTTCGTCTGCGAACACCACAATCGTGATTTCCTGCTCATCGTTCACGGCGGCCCATGCTCGTCCGACATCGCGCCGCACAGTGCTTCCATCTGCCAACCGAAAGACGAAGTTGTCGAATGGTTGCACTCCGATTTTTCTCAGCATCGTGGCTGGCACCTGCGTGTAGAACGCGCCGGTGTCAACCATTGCGTCAACGCTCACGCTCAGGTCGCTATGCATGTTCGTGAGTCGTAGTGGGCAGCTGAAGGTTCCCATGTTTGTTGCTCCTGACTCTGTCTTAAGCCGTACGTGTTGTGATGGGCAGCAGTCGCTCGGCGACTGGATCAACGGCCAGATTCAGCCCTTCTAGCGTGTAAGCACCGAGCAGCACTAGGGAATCTTCGTTTCCGAATATCACCTGTGTGGTCACGCTTTCACCGTTGATTGAGGCCAAGACTTCGCCAACGTCGTATTGAACGGTGCGTCCGTCAGCGAACTTCAAGTTGATGCTCTTCGCGCGCTCAACTCCTAGTTCGTCAAGTAGGGAGGCTGGTGCCTGCGTGTGGAAAGCCCCGGTGTCGACTAGTGCATCTAGGTCCAAGGTTCGGGCTTTGTCGGGGCTCGTGAGTCGTAGCGGGCAGCTAAAGGTTCCCATGTTTGTTGCTCCTGACTTTGTTTACGCGTGATGCTTTTCGATGGGCAGCAGACGCTGGGCTACTGGATCGGCCGCCAGGCTCAGCCCTTCCAGTGTGTAGGCACCCAGCAGTGGTTTAGCTGTGTCTTCACCGAACACCACCAGCGTGGTCACGCTTTCACCGTTGATTGAGGCCAAGACTTCGCCAACGTCGTATTTGCCGGTGCGTCCGTCAGCGAACTCTAAGGTGATGCTCCTAGTGCGCCGAATTCCGAGTTCGTCAAGTAGGGAGGCTGGTGCCTGCATGTAGAGGGCACCGGTGTCGACTAGTGCATCTAGGTCCAAGGTTCGGGCTTTGTCTGGGCTGGTGAGTCGTAGCGGGCAGGTAAAGGTTCCCATGTTTCATTTCCTTTCGTTTGTTTTGCAGCAGATTGTCTTCTGCTAACAGTGGTTATATTCATATATTTCATTATAACTAGGTATTCGAGTGTTCGCAACCTGCATCCGACGATCTGGTGCTTGAGTGAGGCATCTAAGATCGAACGGCAAGAAGGGCTTCGAGCAAGGTTCCTCCAATGGCGACCTCAGATACGACACAGCGTGACAGCATCACCTTGACGGTGGACGGACGTGAAGTGCGCGTCAGTAGCCCGAGCAAGGTTTTCTTCCCGGCCAGAGGCGAAACCAAACTCGACTTGATCCGCTACTACCAATCTGTGGCCCAACCGCTGATGCGTGCCATCGGTGGTCGCCCAGTAATGCTTGAGCGTTACCCCGACGGAGCGTCGGGCAAGTCGTTCTTCCAAAAGCGGGTGCCTAAAGGTGCCCCCGAGTGGCTAACAACCACGACAGTAAGCACACCCAACGGCACCAAGTCCAATGCGATGGTAATATCTGATCTAGCTCATGTGGCTTGGGCGGTCAACATGGGTTGTCTCGGGTTTCATGTCTGGCCGTTTCGTGCCGAAACCCCCGACTTCGCTGATGAACTGCGTATTGATCTGGATCCTCAGCCAGGAGTGACTTTTGAGCAGGTGCGAGAAGCCGCGCATGAGGTCAAAGCCGCATTCGACGAACTTCAGATGCAAGCCTTCATCAAGACTTCGGGCCGTCGCGGCCTGCATGTTTATTGCCGACTGATGCCTCGCTGGGATTCTTATGAGGTGCGTGCCGCAGCGGTGGCTTTCGCCCGAGAGCTCGCGCGTCGCCGACCCGATTTGATCACCGATGCTTGGTGGAAGGAACAGCGAGGCCCGCGAGTGTTTATTGACTTCAATCAGAACGCTCCTCACAAAACGGTGTTCGGCGCGTGGTCGGTTCGTCCTCGTGCCGGTGCCCAAGTGTCAACCCCTTTCAACTGGGATCAACTTGATGATGTGCATCCCGATGAGTTGACTATCGCCACAATCGGTGATCATCTCAAGGAGACAGGCGATGCTTGGAAATCAATCAACGATGAGGTCTCGTCGCTGACTCCATTGCTGAAATGGCACGACCGTGACATCGCAGCAGGGTTGTTTGACGCGCCGTGGCCGCCGGAGTATCCGAAAATGCCTGACGAACCGACTCGGGTGGCACCGAGCCGCGCCAAGAAACCTAGCACCTAGATATTGGTTCACCTAGATGTCGGTTCCGGCGGTATATCGATTCCAGTGGTTCTGGCGGTTTATTAAGTATCAGGAGCCCAGCTTGGAGAAGATGCGCGCAATGGCTTGATGCTCAGCTACGCGGCGAGCGATCATGGTGTTGCTTGCCGCTATACGGAACTTCGCATCTGAGCTGAGACGATCCTCAAGGCTCTGCTCGAACCGCTTGGTCAAAGCCGCTTTGAGCCTCGGGTCAAGTTCCTCGTCAAGAACTCCGCCAACTCGCTCACCGACCACATCATCTAATACATAGTCAACTGTCTCATCAAGATCAAGCTCCACGCCCAAAGCCCCGCTGGCCTGCTTGGCACCTTCATAGGCTGCGAAGTTGGCTGCTGCGCCCTTGATAGCGAAGTTAGCGGCCTGCTCCCCGGCTGCTTTAGCGCCTTTGTCTCGGGCTGCTTTAGTCACATGTTGCGCCACTTTGACGGCACCACGCACTCCAGATGCCGACAACCCGGGCAGAGGCACCAAGCTCAAAGCGAAGAGTCCGGCTGTGAAGAAGTCGCCGTTGAGCGCGTAATGAACTGCTCGGGCAGCGTCAACGATGTCACCGATGACAGGGATAAAAGACACCACATCAAGAATGGTGCCGAGCTTGAGGCTGCTGCTGGGTCTGTGATAGCCACCATCGTCAAGCACTTGACGCACCGCGGCCTGCTCTTCGGCCGAGAGGTTGTAGTCGCGAAGGAATGCCTCTAAGTCGCCTCGGGTTATGAGGCCGTCTGCTTTGCCGCTGGCGGCGGAGTCGATCTTGTTTGCGTGGGTCATCAGCGTGCCGCGGGCTGCAGTTTTGTCGAGATAGGCATCAATGTCGTCAAGGCTCATCAAGCCGTCCCGATCTTTTGGATCGAACGTCAGGCCGGTCGAGTTCGATCGTGAGAAGTATTCGTTGTTGTTTTTGGCGGTTTCGACCTGGTCGAAGTAGAGGTCATGACGCAAGAGCCAGTCGGCGGCTGCGGCTGTGTTCGTATCGCTGGAGTTTGCAGCCCAGCGCAGGTCACGACGAGACAACAAGCCGTCAGCTTTAGACGGATCACCACGCGATTCGATCATGGTGAAATGCTCGCGGATCTGCTCTAGAGCTCCCAGAGCCTCGTTCATTTCGGGGCCTCCGGCCATCACTAGGCGAGTGCGTTCCTGCAGATCCTGAGCGCTTTGGCGCAGTTCTTCGGCTACTCGGCGGGTGCCGAGTTCGACTCTGGGCAACGGCGCTTGTAACAGCGTTTCGGCTTCGTTTAGAGGGGCTTGCAGTGCTTGGGCATCCCAGTCGAGTCCAGTGGCAGCGGTTTCCATGCGTTGACGTAGTTCGCTGGCGCGTTCAATGTCAAGCGCCATCAGATCTGTCATAACCCCTTCTCCATCGCTGTTCCTCCGTCATCCTTCTTCTCGTGGCCCCTGTTCGAAAGTCAGCATACATAATATTTATAAATATTGAAATATATCTAAATATTTATAGCTGGGTGGCTGTTGTTGGCTGGATGTTGCGCCTGCGGCTGCGGTCGCTACGGTCATGTGACGATGAGCAACCGTGTGAAGGTTCCCAGTTCTCGCCGCGCGTCTTCGCCAGCCGGTGCTGCATCCGCTAGAGCCGGATCTAATCGGCGAACGATCATCATTGTCGTTCTTGCGGTTGTGGCGATAGCAGTGTCGGTGGCTTTGCTGGCATCAAGAGACGCTGCCCGCAACGACTCAAGCGCCGCAGGCCAATTCGCTGATGTCAGCATTGAAGGTGCCTCGCTGCCGACCTATGAGGGCACTCAGCCCGACCCGGCTTTGCAGACAGTGGCACCCGCCTTCGCAGCCACTTCTTTTGATGGCATCGAGATGAGCGTGCAGCCTGGTGACGGAACTGCCAAAGTGATCGGCTTCTTTACACACTGGTGCCCGCACTGCCAGCGTGAACTACCACGGATAGCCGACTGGCTCAACAACAATCCACTCCCTGCGGGGGTGGAAGTCATTGCGGTTAGTACTTCGGTTGATGCTGGGCGCGGCAACTATCCGCCGTCTGAATGGTTTGAGACTGAGCAGTGGCCCGCAGCGGTAGCGCGTGACTCTCAAACCAATGAGATCGCTTCGGCTTACGGCTTGCGAGGCTTCCCTTACACGGTGGCTGTGAACGCTGACGGCAATGTCGTGGCCAGGGTCAGCGGCGAACTGAGCGATCAAGACTGGGAGTCGCTGCTCGCCTTTGTTGCTTCGTAGCTGTCGTTGGCTCTCTTGTTAGCCGTCATTGAAACCCATTGTGCAAACAATGCTGGGTTCGGCATCGGCACCGTCGGCTGAGGGCGGCATACAAAGACGGTTGTCGTTGTGAAGGTCTACCACTAGGGCGGCGAGGTCATCCACGCTTCTTTCGCGCAAAGCTCTTGACAGGAGCTGAGTGGCCGAGTCATAAAGCGGGCGTTCGTTCATGGTGTCGTGAGCCGCTGACAGATCAGCCTTTGTGAACAGCAGATTGTCGGCCAGGTTGTTCATCTGCTCGTGAAGCCTGCGCCAAACTTTGCCTCTCACGCCTTGAAGAGCACCAGTGGCGCGCCCAGATGGGGTTCGTAGCGGTCCGCCCAGTGCTGCTGCGGTCAGGTCGTGATGATCGGCTAGGCGTGGCGCACAAGCAGTGTCGGGTTGGCATTCGGCGAGACGCAACGCTTCTTGAGGAGTGACACGCCGTGCTTGTCCGCTGAGTTCCACGAACGCAAAAGCGTCGGAACCAGCCACGCTTTGCGTGTGGACTAGCACACCGCTGCTGGCCTTGTTGCCGTCTCCGAGATCGCTGCTGTCCCCGAGCCTGCTGTCCCTGAGGTCACTGTCCCCGAGACTTCTGCTGGCAGCTTTGTTGTCGGCGGTGACGTGTTTGGTGGAATAGACGATGTTGGGCAGCGAAGCCACTTGCTTGGCAATGTCGGGATGGTTGCGTTCGGCGTGTCGCCAGATCTCATATGCCATCGACACTGGATCAACTTCCTCGGCTGCTGTCGCGTCTGGCCCGTAGGCGGAATGCTCGTCGTAGACACCAGAGATGATCTGACGCTCGCTCGGATCGCCGAGAAAGGTCTCATCTGAGCCAAGCAGTCGAGCGTTGTCACCGAGACGCTGGCGGATACGACCCCGCAGGTTGATCTCATCTTCGATTGATTCTGCTGGCAGCAGTGTGTAGATCAGCACCTCGGGCGAGTTCTGTCCGATACGGTCAACGCGTCCGGCTCGCTGCACAAGCTTGACAATGGCCCACGGCAGGTCATAGTTGACAATGATGTGAGCGTCTTGGAGGTTCTGACCCTCCGACAGCACATCGGTGGATACCAGCACTCGTATTTCGTCGGTGGTCGTGGTGCTGTCAGCGGGTGTCTCGCCAGGGCCGCTGCCGTTACTGGCTATGCCAGAGTCGCTGCCTGTAGTGGCGATGTTGTTGGATTTGGGCGAGAATCGCCGTGCCAGCGCTGTCGGGTTTTCGGAGTCGCCAGTTACCACGCTCACAGCTTCGACCCCTCGACGCAACAACTCTTCTCTCACGTAATGGGCAGTGTCGGCGGCTTCGGTGAAGATCAGCACCTTGGCATCGGGATAACGGTCGGTGAGCAGCCTCTCTAACGCGTTGATCTTGCCGTCACGCTGAGAATCCCAGGCACCGAAACGCTCAAGCATTTCTTCGATGACTTCGGCATCGTGGCGCAGGTCTTGCGCTAAACCGTCAGCGAACATTTGGTGAGGTGCCCAGCGGATCGCTTTGGGGTTCTTAGCTCGCAGCTTGTCATAAGCGCTGGCTGCGGTGTCTTCAGCCGAATCAAAAAAGCCTGTGGCATCGCCGTGTTCGCTGCTGTCTTCAGGGTCGGTGTCCACTTCGGCGGCCCATAACGCATTGTCAACTGAGCCGATAGGCACAGGCAGGTGATTATCAAGAGCATGCACAACCACCAGGTTGCGCAGTCGGTGACGACGCAGTGTCGCAGTGAACGCAGGCCCCGAAGACGACAAACGTTTGAACATGGTCACTCTGGTGAAGCCCATCAGGTTGCCTCGCGAGGCTTTCTCTAGATCGTCTACCAGTCGGCGTTCGGCTGGGTCAGCGGGTTCGAAGTCGGTGCAGATGTAATGGCCGAGCCGGTAGCGGGGCAAAAGCATGTCGCGGATCGCGTCAAGCGTGTCGTCTGAAGCCATCGCATGGGCTGGGTCGTCTTCGTCAAGCGCCCGTTCGATGGGTTCAGCGATCCGTTTAGGGAAGTAGAAGCGTTTACCGGTGCCGAACTCCAGATAGCGGCGGCCTTGCTCGTCTACATCGGCGTAGTTGTCTTCCACGAAGCGGCGGGTCCGGCGAACCAGATACTGCGACATAAGCGCTTGCCAGTCACCGAGATGCTCCGACCGTTTGAACGCACCCAGCGTGGAGGTTCGCCCATCGCAGGCCAACGCAAATTCTGCTTCGCCAGCTTCGGCTATAGCCCGTTCGGGGCGCAACTGCAGGTCGGTGTCGGATCGGATAAACAAAGACAATTGCGAAGCGAGATCACCAAGCGCCTTGTTATAAGGTGTGGCGGTCAACAGCAGCACCCGCGAGTCGTTGTCGGCGATATAGCTATGTAGCACGCTGTGGTCGCGGCGCTTATCGCTTCTGAGGTTGTGTGCCTCATCAATGATTACTAGCCGGTAGCGGCGAGCATCAGGCAAAGTTTGATGCACCATCGATAGAGACTCGACTTTGCCGCGCACTTCGTATTCGTGCAGATACGACTCCCACATTTCGGTGAGGTTTTTGGGGCACACCACCAGCGTCTCGAAGCCCTGATCTTCTTGCAGTAGACGTGCCACGGCTGTGCCCACAAGAGTCTTGCCGAGCCCGACCACATCACCGATCATGGCACCGCCTTTGCTCATGATGATGCGCGCCGCGATCTTCACTGCTGCGGCCTGAAAGTCCAGCAACTTGTCTTTCATTGAGGCAGGTAGGCCGTATTCGATAAGCCCTTCGCGGGCTTCCTTGGAGAGATGCCAAGCCATCTTCAGATACACCAAAAACGGGTCAAGCTGATCTTTCGATGCCCACGACTCGTTCAGCGTTTCGGCTAGTTCGGGCATCGCATCCACAGTGAACGGATCGTTCCAGCGGTCCTCGAACCAGCGGGACAGCTTGTCGGTGGCATCGCCGTCCACCACGTCCACGTTCAGCTCGCCTTGTTCACGTAGCCCCGCCACTGTCATATTCGATGACCCCACATAACCGACGCGAGGCGCGGCGCTGTCATCACGATGACACAAATAAAGCTTGGCGTGAAGCCGGTGCGCAGTGTGCAGGCGAACCTGCACGTCACCGTCGTTGATTTGGCGTAGCAGAGCCCGCAGCGTTGTCTCATCACCTTCGCTGGGCAGGCCGATCTGTAGTTGATCACGGTATTCCGAGATTGTCTCGGTTTTGAGACGGGCAGCTGTGCGGTTGTCGATTAGTTCGCTTTGGCGCATCCGAGTCAGTCGACGCATTTCTTCTCGGGGTGTTTCATGGATGCCGACTAGCACACGAGCCTTTGGTGTTCCAGGTCGCTTTGGTAGGGCATCCACTGCGTCGGTCAGCAGCTTCCAGCCCCGCAAATTGAAATAGCCGATGCCCGCGTCAAGCCGATACGACGTACTTAGCGTTCGCAGCAGTTCGGTTTCGGTGTCGCGCTCAATGTTGTCAAGGATCAGTGGCATGTTCGTCCTCCTTGTCGTTCTACTCGCAGTTGGCAGCGTTGTTGTGCGATTCCTGCATTGGTTGCCGTGCGAAACCAGCATTGACTGGCGTGCGATACCAACATCCGATGCCGTGCAAAACCTGCATCGAATGCTGTGCTAAAACGACATTGATTGCTGTGCAAAAACTGCATTGACTGTTGTGCGATCACAGCATTGAGTGTTGTGCTAAAACTGCATTGATTGTTGTGCGATACCAACATCAGGTGCTGTGCAAAACCGGCATTGATTGTTGTGCGATACCAACATCAGGTGCTGTGCAAAAACTGCATTGACTGTTGTGCTACAACTGCATTGGCTGGCGTGCGAAACCTGCATCGACTGTTGTGCGATACCAACATCAGGTGCTGTGCTAAAACCGCATTGACTGGCGTGCGAAAACTGCATTGACTGTTGTGCGATAACAGCAGCCAGCTTCGTGCGGTAACTGCATTCGATCTTGTGCAAAAATTGCATAAGTATAAGATTCCATGTTATTATGGATGCATGTCTACCTATCTGGAGCGCATCGCCGATGTTCGCTTGGCTCAGATCTTGGCTGCGTCGCCAGCTGTCATCATCACGGGTGCGAGGGGTTGCGGCAAGACGACCACAGCCCTGCGCCATGCAGCTAGCGTCATCCGGCTTGACACCCCTCGTGCAGCCGCCACCGTTGAAGCCGACCCCGACGCTGCGCTTCGGGATCAAGACGAACCTTTGCTGCTTGATGAATGGCAGGTCTGTCCGTCGGTTGTGGGTGCTGTCAAGCGAGCCGTCGACACTGAGCGACGACCGGGAAGGTTCATCCTTACAGGCTCGGCACGCTTTGATACCGATACAGGTTTGTGGCCTGGCATAGGACGCCTGATCCGCATCGCTATGCACCCGATGACGGTGCGCGAGCAGATGGGGCATCCAGATACCCCCTTCTTCAGCAGGCTGCTGGCACCCGAGCGGCCTCGTTTCCATGTGGATGCCCCCGATTTGCGTGACTACGTGGAGATTGCACTGCGAGGAGGTTTCCCCGAGCCGGTGCTTGAACTTGACGGCAGCGAACGCGAAGAATGGCTTGAGAGCTACGTCGCCCAACTGCTGCTGCATGAGCGAGCACAGGGACGCAACGGTGCCGACTACGCCCGACTGGCGGCTTTCTTTGAGGCGTATGCGACTAGCTCGGCTGGTTTGGTGCATGATGCGACTCTGGCCAAAGTCGTGGAGATTGACAGTCGCACCGTCGGGTCTTACACACGGCTCTTGATCGACATGGGTGTAGTGGCGGAGTTGCCAGCATGGTCGAACAACCGGCTCAAGCGCCTCGCCCGTATGCCGAAACGCCATGTGACCGACACAGGATTGTGGGCTTCTGCCATTGGCGCTGACATAGACCTTGTCATGAGCGACGGTGATTTGTTGGGACAATTGATCGACACTTTTGTCACGAACCAGCTGCGAGTTGAGGCTGAGTTCGATCCGCTGCGCCCCCGGCTGCGCCATCTGCGTGACCGCAACGGTCGCTTCGAAGTGGACTTGATTGTTGACTTGCGAGCACGCGGGATCATCGGAGTAGAGATCAAGGCACAAGGCGCTATTAAGGCTGCTCACGCTAAGCATCTCATGTGGCTGCGTGACGAACTCGGAGACAAGTTCCTTGCCGGAGTGGTGTTTCACACTGGTCCTAACTGGTTCACTCTCAGCGACCGCATCGAAGCCATCCCGATTTGCGCCCTCTGGCACTGAGCCCGACCTAATCCCGCTACTGATGCCTTGCTGCGCTCGACAGGATTAGGGTCTGAAGCCCAGATAGCAGTTCTTCTTGCGTTAGCTTTGGTGCTGTGACACAACTTCTGACTGCTGATGTCGAGCATCCCTCTGACACGGCCGCGCGCCTGTCGAAGGGGATTTACTCGTTCCCGCAGGCGGCGGACATCGTGGGACGGCGCAACGGTGTCCCTCGTGAGCAGCTGCGGCGCTGGCTGGCGGTGGTTGTCGCTCCGACGGGCAGTGCTCACTCCATTGAGACGATCAGCTTTCTTGATCTGGTGAGCCTGGAGGCGGTGTGTCGTTTTCGCGATCAGGGAACCTCGCTGCAGAAGGTACGCAAAGTGCTTGAGGCTTTGCGTGCAGCTGAGCCGAATGTTGCATCGCCGTTGGCTCATCGCAGCTTTTTCACTGATGGGGTAAACGTCTGGGCTGACATGGTGGGCAACACCGAAGAGATCGTCGGGCGCAATCGGCATCAGATGGCGTTCCGGGGTGCCGTGAAGACTTTCGCAGAGGAGATCCGTTTCGTTGAAGATGTAGCGGCAGCTTGGGACATCTCGCCGTGGGTTGGTATTGACCCTCGTGTCTGTTTCGGGGCACCGGTGGTTCGTGGCACTCGCATTCCTGTGAAGACGATCACAGCCAACCTGGAGGTTGCCACAGCCGAAGAAGTCGCCGACTGGTACGAACTGAGCGTCCGTCAGGTGAGAGGCGTTGACAAGTTCTGCACCTAACAGGTCGTTTGAGGCTGGATCGGTAGCCTTCATCGCTCTAGTCTTTGTTGCCGAAGACCATGCGGTCACGCAGGTTGCCAGCTGCCTCGAATGCATCCTCAATGCCCCAGGCTTTCGCTAGCAGCCAGTCGGCCTTGTCAGTCAGATGACGCAGTTTGAGCATGTTGTAGCGGCCTACTTTGACACCTGCGTTCGTTTGCCATGCGAGATGTTTGGGCATCTCATTCTGGAGGGTTCTTGACAGCTCCAGTAAAATCACGAGTTCCATGTCACCCGGTACGCGCTGAGCAAGCCGTTCGATGTCACCCGGAAACGCTGTAAGCGTGTTGCGGGTGACATTGAACGAATCTGAGTAGGTCAGCCACCATAAATAGCCCCAGCGTCCAGCAAGAGCTATGAGCGCAAAATCGCGCTCTTCTGTCGATCTGAAATACATCCAGCGTGAACTGTCGCTATTGGTGACAGGCGCACCTGTTAATGGGTCAACAGTTGGAGGTTCTCGTGTGCTGATGCCAAGTTGGTAGAGGGCGGTAGATTTATACCAGAGGGCAAATTCCGAATGTTGCACACATTTATTACTAATGGTCGTGTTGGTTGTAACTGCTTTCGCGATGGCATTAGCCAGTGTCTGGTCCTCCACGAAGGGCCAAGCATGGCCGACGGCGGAGGTTAACTCTCGAGCTGGAGTGCAGAAACTGACTCCAGTGAACATTGAATCGCGAATGGCAGGTGTCCATCGGCGACAGCGAGATGTATGTATTCCGTTAGAGGTTGCCATACTTCCGCAGACAATCGAGTTCCTTACAGCTGCGGATCCGGCGAATAAACTGTCAGGCCTCCTTGCGTAGGATGAGATCCATAGCCCTGTGAATTGATTTGCAAGATAGTCTCGCAAGTCCGCAAAGTGGCGGCTGAAGCAGAGGGAGTGCATTACTATCATGGCGAAGCGGCCGGATTTGTTAATTAGGGTGGTGGCACGCTCCATGCAGACGGCGTAGAGGTCGGGGCATTTTTGGGTTTGGTAGCCGATCCATTTGTAGTCGGTTACCAAGCTGGTTTTGATGTAGGGCGGGTTGCCGATTACTACGTCGAAGCCGCCGTTGCGCCATACGCTGGGGAACTCAACAAACCAGTGGAACGGACGATGCGAGGCACACCATGACTCCAGCGGTTCGCTCTCCTCGCGTTTGTTGTGCAACAGCTTGTCGGCTTGGCTGCGTGCGGCTTCGAGTTTTGAGGTCAAAGCCTTTTTTGCGGTGGCGTGATCGCGTTGTCCGGTGTCGGATGCTTGCAGTGCTGTGAAAGTGTCGTAGGCATCGGCTACATGTTCTGCTAGTTCGCTGATCTTGGTGATCTGATCTCCCAGATCAAGCTGCCCGGCACCCAGCCGCTCCTCTGCGTCACGCTTATCGGCGATACCCACCAGCAAATTGCCGGTTTTGATGTTGAAATCCAGATCAGGCAGCGGTTCCAGCAGCTGGACATCATCAACCTGTGCGGCGAGCTTCAAGAACAGGCGCAGTTTGGCGATCTCGGGCGCTTCATCCATCAAATCAACGCCGTAAAGGTTGTTGAGACACAACGTCTTAAGCATCCAGTAACGCTCGCTGGGATGCTTGCGGGCATCACGCAAAAACTCAGCGCACTGCTCGTCGCCGTGTCGTTCGTGAAGCTCGGCGGCCCGCCCGAGAAGTGCCGCATACAGCGGGTCAAGCACTTCAAGGGCTGCAAACAAAAACGCCCCTGACCCGACAGTCGGATCACAGACCGTCAATGACCGCAGCACACTGAAAGCAATATCGCATTCTTCGGCTGTGGCGAGCTGAGCGAGATAATCGCCTAGCAGCTCGCGCATATCAAGGTTCTCGGTTATTGCGTCGTCGATGCTCCAGATGCGCTGCGTATCCGACAGCTGCTCAAACTGTTGGTGGTAACGCTGTCGCCGATGCACCACATCGCACCAGCGTTCGCCCGCGAGTGCAAGCTCGTCGCTGGGTGGGGGCAACTCCACATATTCGGAGCGATCCCCGCTGCGCCATTGCCACGGCCACAGTTCCCCGACCGGCGGTCTGTCGACTGACTGACTGACTGACTGACTGATTGACTGATTGACTGATTGACTGACTGACTGACTGACTGACTGACTGACTGACTGACTGACTGACTGACTGACTGACTGACTGACTGACTGACTGACTGACTGACTGACTGACTGACTGACTGACTGACTGACTGACTGACTGACTGACTGAGGTCGGTAATTCTATTCCGCGGGCGAGGGAATCATGGAGATATGTATCACCTGAGCCGGTCAACAGAATCGCCGGATCATCCAGTCCAGCAATCACGAAACGGTCAGCTAGAGCAGGCAGGATCGTTGACGCTGCCATATAGCCGGTTACGTCCGGCTTGGTGTAATAAGCGCCCTTTTCTTTCTGTCCCTTGTCGGTGAAGTTAATGTACTGCTCAAAGATAAACCCAAGAATGTCAGGGTTAATCTCTTTAGGGTCGCCGGTCGGGTTTTCATCCAGATGCCAGCGCCAAGCATCAAAAAAGTCGAACAGCGATTCAAAAGCTTCATCGTTGATCTGAATATCGTGTGTGGTTTCCAGTTCGTGAGGCTCAAAGATGCCGCCGTTCACATACGGCACATCACCAATAATCGTTTTGATTTCGGCATCCGCATAGCTGGGGTCTGGACTTCCCAGGCCTTGATGAAACAGCGGCAATAGGAACTGCTTGTAGAAGGCATAGAACTGACCGGCACCATAATGTTCACGTACTTTCTGCAAGCATGAGCGCAGATAGTGCGGGTCGCCGTCAAGGAATCCCTTGCGCTGAATGAAATAGATGAACATCAGCCGGTTGAGCAGCACCGACGAATACCATCTGCGGTTTTTAGCAGTCTGAATGCCTTCAACCTTCATCGCGAAGTTCTTGTGATGCTGCTGAAACTCGCGGTAGAAAGATTTAGTGACCTTGTCGGCGTTGAAAGATTGCCGCACCCGTGCCAGCACCGAACTTGAAGTGAGATCATTCTCTTCAGCGACGCTGAACGTTGCTTGAGCCAGCCTTTGCAGCAAAGCGTCGGTGGGTGCTTGCACTGGATACTCATGATCCACCAGTCGGTAACCGACCCCACTCGGCCGCTGCTCAGGCCATAGCCACAAATGCCGGTCAGGCGCAATAAATACCGCTAGCTGGTCGCGGCTGAGTTTTTTGAGTCGGCGCACCACGCGATGCTGCTCGGAGCGCATCGGCAGACCACCGAGACAGTCCACCCGCCAAGCAGTGACACCCTTTTTGTCGGCCACCGCCACCGGTCTCAACGCACTGTCGGGCACGGTGACCGCTTCCCGCAGCTCGGGGTTATCCCAGCCCATCCTGCGGAACAGCGCGCCGAAATCACCCTGCTGAAGCAGTCTCGAAAACTCTTGTTGCTGCACTCGGTATTTCCTGTGTAGGCGACTGCGATCAGCGTCTCAGTCTACGGCAACCCTTCAAGCACCACCTAACGAACGAAACCAGCCGACAGTTCCCCTTGAGCTACCACGGCTCGGCCTCAATCATGGCGATTCCGTTCGCCATTGCCATTGCGTCTTCGGTTGCGCTTTGGGGCTGTCGCCGATACGAGTCAGCGATTCTCTGTCCAACTCGTTCGCGTTCCACAGAATCAATGAAAGAGTCCAAAGCTTTGCGGATCACCTCTGAACGACTGCTCGCGGTGCCCTCGGCAACAAGTCTGTCAAGGGATTGCATCTGTTCGTCGGTGAATCGGGTCGGAACAATAGTTGTCATACAATTCAGCATACGCGGTCTACCGTTCCAGCGTGCTAGAAGTGACGGCTTATCAATCCGTTTCGAGTCAGGAGCGAGTCGGTTGGTGACGGAGGCTGGGATTGGTAGTGGGTGTTTAGGTTGGTGCGCTTTGGGGCTGGGATGCTTGGGCGGCTACCTCCGCGGCAGCAGCGGCTGCGGCCTGAGGATCCAGCGCTCGTTCCAAAGGTGCCTTGGCTTCAACCGGGCGCATGTCTGAGTCCAGCGCATAGTGCAACGGCATTCCAGTGGGAATATTGAGTGCGCCGATATCAGTGTCCGATATCTGATCAAGATGCTTGATTAGGGCTCGCAGGCTGTTGCCGTGCGCTGAAACCAGCACCATGTGACCCGCATTCAGGTCTGTCACGATGTGCTCGTTCCAGTAGGGCAGCAGACGCTTCTGCACGTCGGCGAGACTCTCACAAAGCGGCAGAAGCTCCGCAGGCAAATCGGCATACAGCGGCGACGTGTTGGGATTGAACTCATTGTCGGCACGAATCGGCGGTGGTGCCGTGGAGTAACTACGCCGCCAAAGCTGCAACTGCTCATCGCCATGGGCTGCACGGGTGGCGGCCTTGTCGAGTCCGGTCAAGTCGCCGTAGTGCCTTTCGTTGAGCCGCCAGCTTTGTTGCACAGAGAGTTCTCCGAGGCCGAGATCGTCCAGCACGATCTGGGTGGTTTCGACAGCGCGGCGCAGCAACGACGTATGCACAGCGCTCGGGATCAGCCCAGCCGCCCTAAGCAGCGCCGCCGCCTGACGGGCTTCGCCGCGGCCAGTGTCGGTGAGGCCGCAGTCGTACCAACCGGTGAAGAGGTTCTTGTCGTTCCAGGTGCTGCGTCCGTGTCGCAGCAGGATCAGATCGTAGGACATAGATGCCAAAGTAGCCGTGTCGAGAGCAGGCACACCGCAATTGGCACCGAGCCAGGCTCGCGAGGCGAGGTTCGCGGCAAGATTTGCCAGCATTTCGCTAGCCCACGGTCAACGGCCTCAGAAAACTTGATACGAAGTGACTCAAGTTATGTTGCTTTTGTCACAGAACTTAGCTAGTATGGCTTCGCAGAGTCTGAAAGCAGGTTCACCAACTCAGACGGATCTGCAAACGAACTACAGAAGCAAGCAAAGCAAGGAGGAGCCATCATGGCCAAAGCTGTAGGTATCGATCTCGGAACCACCAACTCGGTGGTGAGCGTCCTCGAAGGCGGTGATCCCGTAGTGATCGCAAACGCCGAAGGGTCACGCACAACCCCTTCTGTTGTGGCCTTTGCCACTGACGGAGAAGTGCTTGTTGGCGAAGTCGCCAAACGTCAAGCGATCACCAATCCCGACCGCACGATCCGTTCGGTCAAGCGCCACATGGGCACATCCAAAGAGTTCAAGATCGACGACAAGAGTTACGCCGCTCAAGAACTCTCAGCACGAGTGCTGATGAAGCTGAAGCGCGATGCCGAGGAGTATCTTGGCGACACGGTCACGGAAGCAGTCGTCACCGTGCCCGCTTACTTCGACGATGCTCAGCGCACCGCCACCAGCGAGGCTGGCAAGATCGCCGGACTCAAAGTACTGCGCATCATTAACGAGCCCACCGCCGCAGCATTGGCTTACGGTCTCGACAAAGAAACCGCTGACCAGACCATTTTGGTGTTCGACCTCGGTGGCGGCACTTTCGATGTGTCGGTGTTGGAACTTGGTGAAGGTGTCTTCGAGGTGAAGTCCACCGCAGGTGACACGAAACTCGGCGGCGACGACTGGGACACAGCCGTGATCGACTGGCTAGTGGCTTCGTTCAAAGGTGATCACGGAGTGGATTTGGCAAGCGATGCCATGGCCATGCAACGCCTCAAGGAAGCTGCCGAGAAAGCCAAGATCGAGTTGTCGCAGACTCCTTCGTCGCAGATCAACTTGCCCTTCGTGACAGCCACCGACAAAGGCCCGCTGCATCTGGATTACGCCCTGACTCGAGCCAAGTTCCAAGAGTTGACCGCGCAGCTTCTTGACCGCTGCCGTGGCCCCTTCGAGCGGGCGATATCTGATGCTGGTGTCGCCAAAGGCGATATCGATCATGTGGTGCTGGTTGGAGGATCCACGCGAATGCCAGCAGTAGCCGAACTCGTGCAAGAAATGACTGGGCGTGAACCCAACAAAACTGTTAATCCTGATGAGGTGGTAGCAGTCGGCGCAGCCATCCAGGCGGGAGTGCTCAAAGGCGAAGTCAAAGACGTGCTGCTGCTTGACGTGACCCCGCTGTCGCTGGGTATCGAAACCAAAGGCGGTGTAATGACCACGCTGATCGAACGCAATACCACCATCCCCACCCGCAAAAGCGAGATCTTCACCACCGCTGAAGACGGTCAGCCCTCAGTAGAGATTCATGTGCTGCAAGGCGAGCGCCAGATGGCTAACTACAACAAGACCCTAGGCAAGTTCCAGCTAGTGGATCTTCCGCCAGCACCTCGCGGTATGCCTCAGATCGAAGTGACTTTCGATATTGATGCCAACGGCATTGTGCATGTCAGCGCTCAAGACAAAGCCACCGGCAAAGAGCAGTCGATGACAATCACAGGGCAGTCGTCGCTGTCCGATGATGTGATCAACCAGATGGTTTCTGATGCTGAAGCTCATGCTGTCGAGGATGCGCAACGGCGCGAAGAAGCCGAGATCCGTAACAATGCTGACACGCTCGTTTATCAGACCGAGAAGCTTTTGTCTGAGCAGGCCGAAGCGGTATCCGACGACGAAAAACAGACGATCAAGTCGAAGTTGGATGAGCTGCGCAGTGCTCTGGAAGGCGAAGACACTGAAGCAATCAAGTCGGCCACTGAGGCTTTGATGACCGCTAGTCAAGACTTTGGTCAAAGGTTGTATGAGGCCGCGGCGGCGGCTGAGCGCAGTGAGAGCACGGCCGACAACACTGTCGATGACGATGAAGTGGTTGATGCCGAGATCGTTGACGACGACGAACGCAAGACTGCGTGAACAGCGAATCAGGGGCTGACAAAGCCATGAACGAATTCGTGTCGGGTAACACCGACGGGACCGATGCCGATCCCGGCCTCAAGCTTCGCCCTGAGGCTGCGGAATCAGCAGCCGATGGCAGTGATGCTCAGGCAGAAGGCGCAGAAGACACCGCAAAGCTGACTGCGACCGATGAAGTGGCTGAGGCTGTTACACCCGACGAAGTTGTCGCACCTGCTGAGCGCGACGCGCTAGCAGAATCTGACGCGTCGGGCGAGGCTGAAGCTGGCGATGGAGTTGGCGATGGCGCAGTTGACCTTGCTGCGCTCATCGCTCAGCGAGATGCCTACCTGGCGGATCTTCAGCGAGTGACGGCAGAGTTCTCCAACTTCAAGCGCCAAACCGCTAAACGCAATATCGACGTAAAAGCACAAGCCGCTTCGGGACTAGCCGAAAAGATGCTGGTGGTGCTCGATGCCTGCGAAGCAGCAGTCAGCCAAGGAGTAGTTGGGATAGAACCATTGCAGTCGCAGTTGCTTGGTGTGCTTTCTGCTGAAGGTCTGACCCAGCTCGGTCAAGCCGATGAGCCTTTCGATCCCGAATTCCATGAAGCCGTGGCAACCGAGCCAGCATCAAATGAGGCACAGCCCGTGAAGTTGGTGGCCGAAGTGTTCCAAACTGGTTACGCCTGGAAAGGCCGGGTGCTGCGCCCAGCCATGGTGAAAGTGCGTGGCTGAACATGGATCCCCAGCGGGAATGGTTTGAGAAGGACTACTACAAAATCCTCGGAGTGGCCTCCGACGCTTCAGCAGCGGAGATCACCAAGACCTACCGCAAGCTCGCCAAAGAACTGCACCCCGACTCAAACCCGGGCGACAGTGCCGCTGACGAACGCTTCAAAGAGGTGGCATCGGCTTACGACGTGATCGGCGACGAAGCCAAACGCAAGTCCTATGACGAAGTGCGGCGGATGGGTCCGATGTCTGGAGCTTTCGGCGGCGCTGGATCAGCCGGAGGCTTCAACTTTGAGCAGGTCGGCGATCTAGGTGACCTGATCGGTGATTTATTCGGTCGCCGGCAACGCCGTGGAGCAGCTTCTGAGCGTGGCACCGACATCGAAACCGAACTAAAACTCGATTTCGCTGATGCCGTGTCGGGCGTGACTGTGTCGGTGCCGGTTACAGGAGAAGCACGCTGCGGAACCTGTAACGGCAGCGGTGCTAAGCCTTCATCTGCGCCACGAACGTGTGCCACATGTTCGGGTTCGGGCTTGAACGACGAGAACCAGGGATTGTTTTCCTTTAGCAGACCTTGTCGTGACTGCTCAGGTCGCGGCTCCGTCATTGATGATCCTTGCAGTGTTTGCGGCGGACGCGGCACCGAGCAGCGTCTCCGCAATGTCAAAGCGCGCATCCCTGCAGGTGTTAGCGACGGGCAACGCATCAAGCTCGCAGGCCGAGGAGCGGCCGGTCGTGGGCCCAAAGCGAAGCCTGGTGATCTTTATGTGCGGGTTCGTGTCAAGCCGCATCGATATTTTGGTCGCTCCGGCAAGAACCTCACCTTGAAAGTGCCTGTCACCTTTGATGAGGCTGCGCTTGGTGCCGAAGTGTCGGTGCCCATTTTGGACGACTCATCGGTGACTATCCGCATTCCGCCAGGCACCACTACCGGGCAACGCCTCCGCATCCCGGCAGGAGCAGGAACCGCTGGTGCTGATCTGATCGTGGAGGTTGAGGTGGTGATCCCGCAGGAACTGTCAGAGGCTCAACGTGCAGCGGTTGAAGCTTTCGCCTCCGCCAGCAGCGAAGACCCGCGAGCCCACCTGCATCTAGCAACTCAAAAAACGAAAACTAATCCCTCAAACACCAGCGCCGACAACCAATCCAGCACGAGCGAAACAAATAGCGAAAACGCTAGATCGCGGGGGCGGACTGGTAAAGCGCCTTCGCGCGCAAACAGAACCAGCGCAACGGCTGGAGAAAGCACCAACAAAACGGAGAACAACAATGAATGACGAGCGTTTTTACCGAGCCGTCTACGTGATCTCGGTTGCTGCCGAACTAGCAGGAGTGCATCCGCAGACGTTGCGTATTTATGAGCGCAAAGGTCTGCTAGCGCCAGCGCGCACTCCGGGTGGCAGCCGACGCTACAGCGATGCCGACCTAGCGCTGCTGCAGCGCATCGCTGAACTCAGTGACGAGGGTCTCAACCTCGCTGGCGTGCAACGGGTTTTGGAACTTGAGCAGACCGTTGCGGCACTTCAAGCCGAACTTGACAACCTGCGCCGGGCTCAGCAGCGTCAAGCAGCCGAACTGCTGGCCCAAGGCTTCGGTGGTCGCGGACGGCTCATGCCAGCCAAACGAAACGAAACATCGGTGACTCTCTACCGCGCCACCCGCGGCCCGGCTTCGGTAATCGAACCTGTCGAACCCGTTGATTCAGTCGAACACGTTGAACCGGTAACACCAGGAAGCGAGTAATCATGGCAGTTGACCCCAACCGTTGGACACAAAAAACCACTGAAGCGTTCACAGCAGCAACCGAGTCCGCCCGAGCGGCTTCACACGCTGAGATCACCGCGGATCATTTGCTGGTAGCGCTGCTGGGCCAAAGCGAAGGACTAGTAGCGCCGATGCTGCATTCGGCTGGTGTGGATCATGCCGCCACTTTGGATCAAGCTCGCCAGCGCCTAGAGCAACTACCTCATGCCTACGGATCAGAAGTCGGCTTAGCGCGTGAACTGCACGACACGCTCGGCGAAGCCGACAAGCTACGCATCGACTTGGGTGACGATTATCTATCAACCGAGCATTTGATCCTCGCTCTCAGCGATCGCCTAGGCATCGACCGGGAACTGCTGTTGAAAGTGCTTCGAGATGTGAGAGGCAACCATCGAGTGACCAGCACCACACCCGAAAACTCTTATCAAGTGCTGGAACGTTACGGCTTAGACCTCACCGCACAAGCGCGCCAAGGCAGCCTCGATCCAGTGATCGGGCGTGACGATGAAATTCGCAGAGTTATCAGGGTCTTAGCCCGCCGCCGCAAAAACAATCCAGTGCTGATCGGCGAACCTGGAGTCGGCAAAACGGCCATAGTTGAAGGCTTAGCGCAGCGCATCGTTGACGGCGATGTTCCCGACAGTCTGGCGGGCAAACGCTTGGTGGTGCTTGATCTGGCTGCCATGGTGGCCGGTAGCAAATATCGCGGCGAGTTCGAGGAACGCCTGCAGGCGGTGCTGGCAGAAATCGAAGAATCCGACGGCGAGGTCATCACTTTTCTTGATGAGTTGCACACTGTGGTCGGCGCTGGTGGTGCTGAAGGTGCTATGGATGCCGCCAACCAGCTCAAACCGATGCTGGCTCGCGGCACGCTGCGGATGGTGGGTGCCACCACGCTTGATGAATACCGCAAGCATGTAGAAAAAGATGCCGCCTTGGAGCGCCGCTTCCAGCCTGTGCTGGTCAAGCCGTCGTCGGTGGAAGCCACAGTGGCGATACTTCGAGGTTTGCGGGAGCGTTATGAGGTGCATCACGGGGTGCGCATCAAAGACTCGGCGCTGATCGCTGCAGCTGAACTGTCGGATCGTTACATCACTGGCCGGTTCCTGCCCGACAAAGCCATCGACTTGATCGACGAATCGGCTAGTTCTTTGCGTATTGAGATTGACTCGGTGCCTACAGAGATTGACGTGGTAGAGAGACGGCTACGCCAACTAGAAATGGAGCGCGTCGCGCTATCAGACGAAGGCGACAGCACCTCCAAAGAGCGCCTCGGTGACTTGCAGCGTGAGATCGCTGATCTTTCTGAACAGTCCGCTTCGTTGACAGCGCGCTGGCAAGCCGAAAAAGAAGCCATCGGAGTGATCCGCTCGCTCAAAGAAGAACTAGAAACTCAACGTTCAGAGCTGGAACGTGAACCAGATCTGGAGCGCGCCGCAGAGATCCGTTTTGGAATCATCCCCGCCACAGAACGTCGTATCGAAGAAGCCACGAACCGCTTGGCGGAGCTGCAACAGGACTCATCAATGCTCACCGAAGAAGTTGATGCTGACCATATAGCAGCGGTGGTGAGTCGCTCCACAGGCGTTCCAGTGTCTCGGCTGATGGAAGGCGAAGCCGCCAAACTGATCCGCCTAGAAGAGCATCTCCATCAAAGAGTCGTCGGCCAAGATCAGGCGGTGTCGGTTGTGGCTAACGCTATTCGCCGCAGCCGTGTAGGGCTTTCGGATCCGCATCGACCCATAGGAAGCTTTCTGTTTCTGGGTCCCACTGGGGTTGGCAAAACTGAACTAGCGCGCTCGCTGGCGGAGTTCTTGTTCGATGATGAACAAGCCATAGTGCGTATCGACATGTCGGAGTATCTCGAGAAACATTCCGTGTCGCGACTTATCGGCGCGCCCCCTGGGTATGTCGGTTACGACTCGGGTGGTCAACTAACCGAGGCGGTTCGTCGGCGGCCGTATGCGGTGGTTTTGCTTGACGAAGTAGAGAAAGCTCACCCCGAAGTCTTTGGAGTGCTACTACAGCTGCTTGATGATGGGCGACTCACTGACGGTCAAGGTCGCACTGTTGATTTCAGCAATGTGGTGTTGATCATGACTTCCAACCTGCAGGGCGAGCCGGGCAGCTTCTTTCGTCCCGAGTTTGTGAATCGCATAGACGACATTGTGCGGTTCCAGTCGCTCACACCCGAAGATCTGGTTGCGATAGTCGAGATTCAATTGCTAGGGCTCGGTGATCGACTACAGCAGCAGCGCTTGGGACTAAAAGTCAGCGATGCCGCCAAAGCGTTCCTAGCCGAAAGCGGTTATGACCCTGCGTTTGGGGCTCGACCGTTGAAGCGTCTCATACAGCGCTGCGTGGGTGATCCGCTGGCTGTGGCGTTGCTACAAGGCCAGTTCAGTGAAGACGATGTTGTGATGGTGGATGTGGATCAGCCTGGAACCCCCAACGCAACGCTGATTGTGCGAAGCGGAGCAGACACCGCCGAAGAAAAACACAGCGACCCAAAGCACGTCAGCGTAGAGATCACCGAAGAAAAACTCAGCGGCGCAGAAGAGCACAGCGGTGACAATCCCCGATAGGCACAGTAGAGTCAGCCGGTAACGCTCAGCACTAAGGGGGCACCGTGCCCGCGACCGTAGTCGTCGGTACTCAATGGGGCGACGAAGGCAAAGGTAAGTTCACCGACCTTCTCGCCGCCGAGATGGACATGGTGGTCCGCTATCAAGGCGGCCACAACGCCGGGCACACGCTGGTGGTCAACGGCGAAACTTTTGCCTTGCAGCTGATCCCCAGCGGAGTGCTCTATGACCACATCACTCCAGTTATTGGCAACGGTGTGGTGGTTGACCCAAGAGTGCTTATCGCAGAAATGCAGGCATTGGAGTCCCGCGGCGTTGATTGCAGCTCACTGAAACTTTCAGGCAATGCTCACCTGATCATGCCTTATCACCTAGAATTAGATGCGCTGCACGAACGACATCTCGGTGATGCCATGTTGGGCACCACCAAGCGAGGCATCGGTCCGGCGTATGCCGACAAGGCAATGCGTATCGGCTTGCGGGTGCAGGATCTGCTTGATCCCAGCATCTTCGCGGCCAAGCTCGAAGTTGCTTTGGCTCATACCAACAAGGTTCTGGCCAAAGTGTTCAACCGTCTAGCGGTTCGCGTGGAAGATGTTGTTGAGGAGTATCTGCACGCATGTGCCCCCCGACTGGAGTCGCATATTTGTGACACTGTGACTTTGCTGCACGACGAGCTTGAGTCGGGTGGTCGGGTGCTGCTAGAGGGTGCTCAGGCGACCTTCCTTGACCTTGATCACGGCACTTATCCTTTTGTGACATCGTCTAATCCTGTGGTCGGCGGGGCTTGCACAGGTGCTGGTGTCGGCCCGCGCCATCTTGATCGAATTATTGGTATTGCTAAGGCTTACGTCACTCGGGTGGGGTCGGGACCTTTCGTGACAGAACTGTTTGATGATGTTGGTGATCATCTAGTGGAGGTTGGTGGCGAATACGGCACCAACACTGGTCGCCGCCGTCGCACGGGATGGTTTGATCTGGTGATGTTGCGTCATGCGGTTCGGCTCAATTCGCTGACTGAGGTTGCTCTCACCAAACTGGATGTGCTTGACGGACTTGAAAGCCTCAAAGTGTGCGTCGCATACGAACTCGACGGTGAACGCTTTGAGCACATGCCTTATCACCAGTCGGTGCTCCACAAAGCGAAACCCGTTTATGCCGAACTTGAAGGATGGCAAACCAATCTGAGCGAAGTCACCTCATTTACGGAACTTCCTGCCGCCGCCGCCGACTACATCACGTTCCTAGAAGAAGGTGTTGGTGTGCCAGTGCGTCTTGTTGGGGTCGGGCCGGGTCGTAGTCAATACTTCTGCTGGCAGCAGGCCGCGTGAGTTCGGATTCTGTGCCCAACGTGCTGGCGAGCCGCTATGCCAGCACAACAATGCAGGCGCTGTGGGCACCTGAGCATCGTGTGGTGCTTGAGCGACGCTTATGGATAGCGGTTCTGGAAGCGCAACGGACGCTTGGGCTTGATATCGGGCAGTCGGTTGTGGATGACTACAAAGCAGTGCTTCATGATGTCAACCTTGAGTCGATAGCCGCTCGTGAAGCGGTGACGCGTCACGACGTGAAAGCCCGGATTGATGAGTTCTGCGAACTGGCGGGACATGAGTCGATCCATTTAGCGATGACCTCACGCGATGTCACCGAAAACACTGAACAACTGCTGATACTTGAATCGCTGAAAGTGATCCATGATGACCTAGTTGCAGTGCTCGCTCGTCTAGCGGATCTGGCCGAAACCCATGCTGAGACACTGATGGTGGCACGCACCCACAACGTCGCCGCACAAGCCACCACTTTGGGCAAACGTTTCGCCGACACCGCAACAGAAACCTTGATCGGCTATCAGCGGATTGCCGAGCTGACAGACAGCTACCGGTTGCGCGGCCTCAAAGGCGCGGTCGGCACCCAGCAAGACCAACTGGACCTGCTCGGATCAACGCAAGCTGTCGCTGAACTAGAGCGCCTCGTGGCGCAGCATCTCGGTGTGGATGAACTATTGGACGCTTCGGGTCAGACCTACCCGCGTTCGCTGGATCTGGATGTGGTGGCTGCGCTGTTGCAGGCCACTTCGGGTATCTGCTCATTAGCGACAACGTTGCGGCTCATGGCTGGGCACGGACTCGTGTCAGAAGGTTTCCGTGACGGTCAGGTCGGATCGTCAGTCATGCCTCATAAGGTCAACGCCCGATCATGCGAGCGCGTTGGTGCATTGCAGGCAGTGCTGAAAGGTCATTTGACGATGGCAACAAGCTTGGCCGGAAATCAATGGAACGAAGGCGATGTGAGCTGCTCAGCAACTCGTCGGGTGATGCTGCCTGATGCCTTCTGCACAGCCGACGGCATGTTGCACACAGCGCTGGGGATTCTGCAAGAACTGCGGATCAACCATGACGCTCTGTCAACAGAATTTGAGCGCTATGTGCCTCTGCTCATCACGACACGCCTGCTCGGAGCTTTGACCCGCGCAGGAATGGGCCGCGAAGCAGCCCATCAAGCATTAGCCGAACCCTCCAGACAAGCAGCACAACATGCTGCTGGCGAAGGCTCTGCCAGCTTGGGTTCCCTGATTAATGCGTTGGCTGACGACCCGCGGGTTCCGCTGGATCAAGCCTCTTTAGAGTGCCTAGCAGCGGACCGCCAAGGACTTGCGGGAACGGCGGTTCAGCAGGTAACGCGAGTGGTTGCCACGGTGCGTGAAGTGACAGCACGCCATCCGCAGGCAGCTGAGCAAGCAGCTGAGGTTCGCCTGTAACTCAAGCGAACCTCAGCAATGCGAGCAAATCTTGTTTGTCTTGAAACCTGAAGTAGTTGGCTCAGGCGCCGCGGGAGATGCCAGCGCGCTTCAGCGCTGCAGCGGGAACACCCACCTCACGCCAAGCGGCGTAAGTGATTCCCTTGCGGCCACTGTAAGCAACCGCAGCAGCAACGAAACCATCTTCGAGTGCGCTGATATCCACAGTTTCCTGAGGCGCAGCCAGAGCACGCTCAAGGTCAATGCGCTCCTGAATCAACTGAACCCGACGAATCGGTGGGGCAGACTCAAGCGCTTCGCTGATCGCCTCTAGGCGGTTCTGAATCGACTCCGCAGTGCGTTGGCGGCCCCGCCTCGGCCTGTTCGACTCAATAGCCTGCAAGTAGGCACTGACAGCACGGTTTTCTTCACGAGCCCTAGCATTGGCTGCCCGGTGCTCATCGGACATGTAGCGTACCACTTAGATGTTCCTTTCAATGGTTCACGAATATTTGATTTTCAAATATTTGAAGTCAAGTCTAATGGCTAAAGATATAAATGCAATCGTACAAATCACAAATTTTTAAAAGGGAAAGCTTGAATGGAAACCCCGACTCCCGCCTATTCAATCACCATCAAAGTGTCTCTGGGCAATCGTCCAGGCACTCTGGGACGCTTCGCCACTGCCATCGGCACAGCGGGCGGTAACATCGCAGCAATCCCGGGTTTCGAAGCCAAGGGACCTGTGATCATCAGAGAGATAGACGTACTCGCCGAGTCGCCGGATCACGCAGTTCGCATAGTCGCAGCTGTCAGCGACCTTGATGGGGTCACCGTGGTTGACTGGTGGGATCGCACTTTCCGCTTGCATGAAGGCGGGAAAATAGAAGTCAATCCGCTTTGTTCAGTAGGTGACGCACATGATCTAGCGATGGCTTATACGCCGGGAGTAGCACGGGTTTGTAACGCCATCGCACAAGAGCCGACGCTGCGCCACACTCACACAATGGTCAAGAACCTTGTTGCCATAGTCACCGACGGAACCGCTGTTCTGGGTCTCGGCAACATCGGCCCAGCCGCAGCGCTGCCGGTGATGGAAGGCAAAGCTCTGCTGTTCAAAGAGTTCGCTGGAGTGGACGCTTTTCCGGTGTGCCTTGATGTGGCTACTCCCGATGAACTCGTCGAGACGGTAGTGCGAATGTCGCCAGCGTTCGGCGGGATAAACCTCGAAGACATCGCTGCTCCCGCAGCCTTCGAAATTGAAGAACGTTTGATTGACGCTTTGGACATCCCAGTGTTTCACGACGACCAGCACGGCACAGCCATAGTCACGATAGCGGCGCTTCGCAACGCCTTGAAGCTGGTCGACAAGAAACTCAGTGACATCTCGGTGGTGGTTTGCGGCACAGGAGCAGCAGGTTTAGCGGTCGCAAAAATGCTTTACGATGCCGGAGTCGGGGAGATGATCGGCGTTGATCGCAACGGTGCCGTACATTCAGGCTGCAAGGTGATGAATGTTTCCAAGCGATGGTTCATTGACCACAGCAATCCCCACAACAAGTCTGGATCATTAGCTGATGTGATTAAAGGTGCCGACGTGTTTATCGGAGTGTCAGCCCCTGGTGTGCTCACTCCAGCTGATGTGAGCACCATGGCACACGATCCCATCGTGTTCGCTATGGCTAACCCCGAACCCGAGATACGCCCCGAACAAACCGACGGCATGGTGGCAGTCATGGCTACCGGCAGATCCGATTTCCCTAATCAGATCAACAACGTTTTGGCCTTTCCAGGGGTATTCCGCGGTGCTCTTGATGCTGGTGCTACTTGCATTACCGAACAGATGAAAGCCGCCGCGGCTACTGCTATCGCAGAAATGGTTGATGCCGATGATCTGGACCGCAACTACATAGTGCCGTCGGTGTTTGATCGTCGCGTTGCTGCACAGGTGGCAACCGCAGTAGCAGCTTGTGCTGAAGCTGAGGGTTGCGTGCGTCCGAAGCCGCCCCCCGCTCCTTCAGACCGTTACTAATCAGACCGTTACTAAAAGGCTTAGTTGTTGAAAGAACCTGGTTGTTTAAGGCTCGGGCTTGGTTAGTTGCTGAGACGGGCTAAGTCGCGCACTGCGCCTTTGTCAGCTGATGTAGCCATAGCGGCATAAGCCTGAAGCGCGGCCGAAACTTCACGCTGGCGTGAACGCGGCACCCAGGCACCGGCGGCGCGGGCATCCTCTTCGCTACGTCTTTGTTGCAGTTCGGTGTCATCAATCCGCAGATTTATGGTGCGTGCAGGTATGTCAATGTCGACAATGTCGCCATCACGGATTAGTGCTATTGCTCCGCCTTCAGCAGCTTCTGGGGATGCATGACCAATCGACAATCCCGAAGTTCCCCCCGAGAAACGACCGTCAGTGAACAACGCGCACTCTTTGCCGAGTCCTCGTGACTTGATATACGAGGTGGGATAGAGCATTTCTTGCATCCCAGGCCCACCGCGTGGGCCTTCATAGCGCACGATCACTACATCACCGGGTTGTATCCCGTTGTCTGTGTCAAGTATCCCGTCGCATGCTTCCTCTTGGCTTTCGAACACTCTCGCCGGGCCCGAGAAACGCAGAATCGAAGTATCCACGCCAGCAGTTTTGACAATGCAGCCGTCGGTGGCAATGTTTCCGAAAAGCACTGCGAGTCCACCATCGGCGTTGTAGGGATCGGCAACCGTGCGAATGCAGCCATTGCTGCGGTCAGTGTCAAGCGAAGGCCATCTGCTTGACTGACTAAACGGCTCTTGAGTTGGAATGCCTGCTGGTCCGGCTTTGAAGAACTCAACAACCCCGGTGGCGGGGTCACGCATCACGTCCCATACCTCCAAAGCGTCGGCCAGCGTGGCTGAATGCACAGTGCTCACCGACGTGTCAAGCAAGCCGCCGCGGTCAAGTTCTCCGAGGATGCCCATTATGCCTCCAGCACGATGCACGTCTTCCACATGGAACTCATCACTTGAAGGTGCCACTTTGCAAATGTTTGGAGTGCTGCGGCTGAGCCGGTCAATGTCGGACATAGTGAAGTCCACTTGACCTTCTCGGGCTGCGGCCAAAATATGCAGCACAGTGTTGGTGGATCCGCCCATGGCAATATCGAGTCGCATGGCGTTCTCGAAGGCTGTCTTGGTGGCAATTGAGCGAGGTAGCACCGACTCGTCGTCTTTGCTGTAGTAGCGCTGAGCCAAATCAACTACAAGACGACCAGCCTGACAGAACAGTTCCCGCCGGTCGCTGTGAGTGGCCAGCGTGGTGCCGTTGCCTGGCAGCGAAAGCCCCAGCGCTTCGGTGAGACAGTTCATGGAGTTAGCGGTGAACATTCCTGAACATGACCCGCAGGTGGGGCAGGCGGATCGTTCCATCTCCAGCAGATCGTCGTCGCTAACAGACGGGTCTCCAGCGGAGATCATCGGATTGATCAAATCCAGTTTTACGCTGACCCCAGCCAGTTTGGTTTTGCCAGCTTCCATTGGGCCGCCCGACACGAACACGGTCGGAACGTTGAGGCGCATTGCTGCCATCAACATGCCTGGAGTGATCTTGTCGCAGTTGGAGATGCAGACCAGAGCGTCGGCGCAGTGGGCGTTGACCATGTACTCGACCGAGTCGGCAATAAGGTCACGGCTCGGCAGGCTGTAGAGCATCCCGCCATGGCCCATAGCAATGCCGTCGTCGACTGCGATGGTGTTGAACTCTTTAGCTACGCCACCAGCAGCAGCGATCTCGTCTGCGACTAGTTTGCCGAGATTACGTAGATGCACATGTCCAGGCACGAACTGGGTGAACGAGTTGGCGACGGCCACTATCGGTTTGTCGAAGTCGTCGTCGGTCATGCCAGTAGCTCGCCACAAAGCGCGTGCTCCAGCCATGTTGCGACCCTGGGTGGTGGTGTGAGATCTGAGCTGTGGCATAGCGCAACACTATCGAGGCATCACCCGCAGAGCCCACTCAGAGGCATTCAGAGCCGCTCAGCCGAGGATCAGAAATTGGAGGTTGCGGTATGGTGTGTAATGAGATTATAGTAAATATATGAATGCAAAAGATATTCCGCCAGATGATTTCCTGCAATATGTGGCCGAAACGGCGCGAGAGGTAGCAAAGATAGGAAGGCGCACCGAGAAGGCCATTGAGAAGATGACAGCCGTTGTGTCTGCTTTGCAGCAAGATCAAAGGATGGCAAATGAAGTACTTCAGACGGTGGCATCAGGGCTCAACTCCGTGGCATCAGAACTCAGCGATTTCAATGCGATCTCCTTTGGGAGTACCTTGAGCGCCACAAAAGATTTGATGCAGTTCTTGGAGGAATCTAGGGATGACATGAAGCGCCTAGCAGAGTTGGGCGACATAATGGCCGCTTATCTGGCACCACAGCCAGAGAATGGCTCAGGGCCTGAAAACACCGAAGACACAGAGGATGACGAGGGCGATGAGGACACGGAAGACACGGATGACACCGAGGATGACGAACCTGAGCAGCCTTGACTCGGCTGCACTTGCGGCGTTGTGAGTTAGTTAGCTTTCGACTGTTGGCGTGTCGGAGTGAACTCGGCGTGCAGGTGTTTGATGCCGTGTATGAACGCCGACGAGAGCAGCTCGGGCTCGCCGATTGCTTCTATGTCACCAAGGCGCGAGAGCAACTCGCGGTACATCACCTTGATCTGGCGACGTGCCAGATGAGCCCCTAGGCAGAAATGCGGGCCAGGGCCTCCGAAGCCGACATGTGGGTTCGGGTCGCGGCGCACGTCGAAGGCGAGCGGATCATCAAACACCGACTCGTCGCGGTTGGCGCTCAGGTAGTTCATGGTCACCATGTCGCCCTCGCTGATTGTGACACCCTCAAGGGTGGTGTCGCGCAGAGCGGTGCGACGCATGTAGGTGACCGGGCTGGCAATGCGCACGATCTCCTCGACAGCGCTGGTGGCGACTGCTTCGAAGTTGTCGGCCCAGATGCGGCGCTGGTCGGGGTGGTCGGTGAGGTAGACGAGCGCCCAGCTGATTGAGTTGCGAGTCGTCTCGTTTCCGGCTACCAGCAGCAGGATGAAGAAGCTGGACAGCTCGGATCGGGTTAGTCGCTCGCCGTCAACTTCGGCGTTGACAAGCACGCTGGTCAGGTCTTCGTCGTCGCTGCCGACTTTGGAGTCGGCCACATCGTCCATGAGCCGGGTCAAATCCTCGCCTGCGGTGAGAATGGCGGTGATGCCGTCGAGGTCGGGGACGTACTCTTCGTCGGCTGCGCCGAGGATCACGTTCGACCGGTCGAACACGAAGTCGTGATGCGAGGCCGGGATGCCCATGAGATCGCACACAATCCGCAGCGGCAAGCGAGCAGCCACGTCGGTGACGAAGTCGCAGTTGCCGCGTTCGCAGATTTCGTCGACGATGATCCGGGCTTGGCTGGTTATCGATTCGTCGAGTTGTGCCAGCATTCTGGGTGTGAATCCGGCCGACACGAGTCGCCGCAGCCGGGCATGGCGCGGGTCGTCCATGGTGATGATCGAGTTGAAGTACTCGTTGAACTCAGGAGTGAGGTCGTTGACGGTCACCCCCCGAGCTGAGGAGAAGATCTCAGATTTGCGTGAGACCTCAAGGATCGGCGCATGACGCGTGACGACCCAGGCACCCGGTGTGTGAATGTCCGCCAGCGCGCCAGCGAAAGCGAAGCCGGGGAAGAACGTAAGCGGCTCTGAGCGCAGTGTTTGGAGGTCGCCTTCTATCTTGCTGCGATGCCGTGTCCAGAAAGCGTTGTGGATCGGGTTGCTGGGATCTGGTTCATGCGCTGGCGGCGGTTTGGCAGTCGTGAGCAGCGCGCCTGCTGCGTCCGGGTCGGCGGACGTGTCCAGTGTGTCGCTGGTCATGGCGGCAGTCTAAGCAAGTCATCAGCCGCGGCAGGGGTGGGTCGCCGCGGGTGCGATGCGAGTCGCAGCGATGCTGGTCTCGTGTGTGGTGGTCGGGCGCGGCGTCGATCCGCGGACCTTCCGCTTTTCAGGCGGACGCTCTGCCAACTGAGCTACCCGACCGGGGTATGCCGCCAACCCGGTGATGGCCGACAACGCGGTCCTGACGGGATTTGAACCCGCGGCCTCCACCTTGACAGGGTGGCGATCACTCCAGACTGATCTACAGGACCTAGCGCACGACAAGCGTGCAGAACCTAAAACCTTAGCGAACCGCGCCGCCGCTCGCACCCCCAACGGGATTCGAACCCGTGTTTCCGGCGTGAAAGGCCGGCGTCCTAGGCCGCTGGACGATGGGGGCCTGCTGGCACTAGCCGCTGAACTCGCCAGTCTACCGGCACCAGCCGTTTCCCTAGCAGCGGATTGCAATGCCAAAGCTCAAGGCTAGACCCCGAACTCTACCCACGGTTAGCTCTGGGAGAAGCCGCTACCCTGCCGTGTGCTTTGACGCGAAATGTAGGCGTGCCTTGTCGCCATATTCCAGCCTTTCTTTTCGCAGGTGGTGGTAGCAGGCGAGCAGCCGTCAATTTTTCTCTAGCAGCTGTGGTATTGATGGTGTCGAGTGGCAGCGCTACCTCAATGAGCTTCTTGCGTTCTGTCATCGGCTGCCTCAATAGACAACTTCAGCGCAGCTACCCGTGTTGCTCGCCACTATTGGGACCCCTGCGAGCCAGATTCGACTTAGCCACCCTCTCGCGCTGTGCAGCTCTTCGACCCAACACGTTGACACCGACGAGAGGAGCGAGCGCTGTTACGACAATGACGATTCCCGCTGTCGAGTGCCCTGAATTGATCAGTATGAGAGAACCGATCAGAGCTGTCATAGCGAAAATCCACGAGAGTGCTTGCGCTCGGGTGGCTCTTCGGTCATCGCCTCTAATAACTACTTCCTCAAGCGTCTGACGATGCTCTCCCTGAGAGATGACATCATCAACGATCTTGTGGGCGAGTTCCGGCTGGTGCTCAGCTAGGCGTGCCATTGCATCCACGAGTGAAGGAAACAGCAGTTGGATTTGATGGAAAGATTGCTGAATTGAAATATCTCGAAGGGAAGTTTCACCTTCGCCTTCGTCGCTGCGATGCTGATGGGCAGGTAGGTGTTCTTCAGAATCAGGTGAACTCATTCAGAAGGCAGGGGCTTATGGGAGGCCAGCACCTTCTGAGTGTCTTCTTCGACGGCGAGCCAGTCTTGAAACACTGCTAGCAGATCTGCCTCTTGGGGTGATGGCGAGGTGTTATAGCTGTCGTAGGTGCCGAAAAAGTCGAACAGACGGGCGACACCGTGAAGCGCTCGAGGACGCGCGAACAAGAAAGTGCTACGAAAACTCAACTGTTCGTCCATGAATCATAAAGCTACGCGATTTGAGCGTCCATCACCAACTTCACTGATTGTTAGTCCAATCTCGGGGATGTAGTCCGCGGGACCACAGGCCGTGCCAGTCGAAGCTGACGCACTACCGTTACCGGCCCGTCGGGGTGGATGCCGGTCACCTGAGCGTCGGGCTTCAGGTCCTCCAGCGTGATCTGCGGGTCAGAAGGCACTCGTCGAGCATACGGCGATGCCCGACTTGCTCAGGCATGACAGCGCCCATAGCGCTATGCGAGGCCGTCGGTCTTGAGAGGTAGTGGCCTGCGTTGGATAGCAGTACCGCTGGCTTGCGTTACAATGTTGACATCAAACTTAGACGCAATTCTGGTGACAAAATTCGAAAGGACGATCAATGACGGTTATCGAGCGTGAAACTACAACTGAGAGCGGTGGCTCTGACCGGCCTTTGACTCTGGTTGACGAGTTGGTGTTGACCCTGCTTAATGAGGAGTCCGGTTATTTCCGTCAGGTGCCAGGCTGGAATCTCAACTGTGCTGTCGTTGGCGGGGCTCTGGCTGAACTGTCGCTGCAGGGACGCATCGATACCGATTCTGACTCATTGATCTTCGTGGACGGTACACCGACCGGCGACCCGACGTTGGACCCTTTGCTTAAAAAGATCGGAGCTTCAACCGGGCAGTACAACGCTCAGTATTGGATTGAGAAGCTTTTGCCAGAGGCTGAGCCGATTATCGATCAGACTCTTGAGCGTCTGACTGAGATGAACATTCTGCGGCATCACGACGGGGACTTCTGGTCGCTGGCGAAGATCGTCTGGGGTGAAGCAGACGGATCCGCTGAAAGTGCCTACGGCGAGGTAAATGACGATGATCCGATCAGCATGGAGTTCGTCAAGACTCGCATCTGCAGAGCCATCTTCACCGAAGAGATCCCGTCGCCTGTGGACGTGATCATTATCTGCCTCATCGATGTTTGCGATGTGCTGCATTTCATCTTCGAGTTGGACGAAGCAGCTGAACAGAGGGTGGCTGACATCTGCAAGATGGACCTGATCGGGCGCGCCATTGCCGACGCGGTTCGCGAGAACATCGCCGCGGTGCCGTTGGTCTCCGCCTCGCTCTCCAAGCAGATTCCCTCGGTGAAGCTGATTGACATGATCCGCAGCTCAAACGCTCGCAATGGTAATGTACCAGCGTTCTTCGCTGAACTTTACAAAAAATACGGCCCTGTCTTCAAGATTAAGCAGCCTTTTCAGCAGCCTTTTACCTGCGTAGCCGGTCCCGAAGTCAATGCGTGGGTTCACCGTTATGGCCGACTGCATCTAACCTCACGGCATTATCTTGATAATTTTGAGGAAGTTTTTGGTGCAAAAGGATTTGTGTCTTCGCTTGATGGTACCGATCACTTCAAGTCTCGCAAGTCCTTTCAACCATCTTTTTCGCGTTCCAGATTCGCTGAACGATCTGATGAAATGCTCAATTATGGTCGCGACTGTATCTCCAATCTGGAAATCGGCAGCGAGATTCCGTTAATCGAACTTGGGCATCGGGTCTGCAACTCGCAGATGTCGCCGTTGTTGTTAAATATTGACACTCAGGATGTCTTTGATGATTTGAGTAAACTCATAAAACGAATTATGATAACGCATATTGCTGGCTACTTTCCCAACTTCATGATTAAGACTCCTGCGATGCGACGTCGAGCGAAACGCTTTGCTGGGCTTGTAGATCAGGTCTTGACTAGTCATACAGCTGCTCAACGAGCCGGTTGCCCCAGAGATTACACTGACGACCTGTTGAGCTTTAATACCAACGACCGTCAGCTGATGCCCCAGGCCAACATGAGCTTAGCGGTCGTCACCGCCCTGATAAATTCCATATATCTCGGGCAGCAGATGTCGACCTTAATGTACTTAATACTGTCGCACCCTGAAATTTATCAGCAAGTCACCGCCGAGGCTGATGCAGTATTCGGTGAAGACGGCAAAGTTGATTTCGAAGCTTTCACTGGCCCGGCAACTGATGTAACTCAGCGAGTGGTCAAGGAAAATTTGCGCATGTATCCCACGATATTTTCATCATTCCGCCATGTGATAAACAGTTGCTTTATCGGTGGATATCAAATGTCAATGGGAGAAAGGGTTTGGGTACTGACAACAGTCACTCACTATCTAAACGATCAATTTCCAGAGCCAATGAAGTTTGACATTGACAGATACAAGCCTCCGCGTGAAGAGCATCTCGGCACTGGATATGCACCGTTCGGGCTCGGTACTCATAGCTGTCTTGGCCAACGTATAGTTACCCTGCAACTAGTAATCAACACTCTGATGTTGTCACATTACTTTGAAATGCAACTAGTCAACAAGAAATCCGAGATTAAGATGAATAGGTTGCCTGTGCCGGGCTTGGCAGTGAAAAAGCAAATCAAAGCCCGCTTCGTTGCGCGCCGTCACGAATTATCCAAGCCCTGAAGCCGCAAACCTGAAGTTTCGACCTTGAAGTTCCGACAGCCTCTAACCCGCTGTTGGCTTGCCTTCTAGCTTGCTCGGTACCTAAAGCTCAGTAATCCTGCGATCACATCAGCCCGACTCTTGATTTGCTTGCGCCGGGGCGGTTTGCTCATGGCGTTGATATATCTCATCGGCAGCCACGTCGATGTCATCCCAGAGTCTTTGCACCGTTGACCGCAAGCGCATGTTCTCGTAAGCACCCCAGATCGTCATAGCGGGCGGCACCACCAAAACCGCAACAAGCAGTGAATAGCCGATCGATATCGCCGCGACGATACCGAACTGCCGAAAACCGTCAAGTGGTGCCAAGATCAGCACACCGAAACCGAACGCTGTTGTCATCGCTGATGCCAGCAGCGCTGAGCCGCTGCCAGAAAGCGCCCGAATAGCAGCAGTCTCAGGTTTGCGCACCCGGGCGAACTCTTCTCGATAGCGATGGATTATGTGAATCGTGTAGTCCACGCCTATACCGACCGACAACGCAACGATGTTGGCAGTGAGCAGCGAGTAGGAAACCCCTAGAAGCGCCATCGTGCCCATCACCCAGATCAGCACCAGCACGATCGGACCTACTGCCAGCACGGACAGCATCGGACGACGCAGCGTCGCCCAAAAGAAGATCGCGAGGATGGTGGTAGCCACAAGGACTGTGGTGGTTATTGATTCGGTCTGCCCGTCGGTGATCAGTTCGTTTATCGCTGAAGCCAAGACGCTTTCGGAGGTGACTGTGAGAGCAGCGTCGTCGCCGTCCCAGAGTTCCTCAATTTCTTGCTGAAGCACAGCGTTGGTCGGGTCGTCGTTAAGCGAAGAAAATCGCAGCAAGATGGCATCCTCGCCGTCCGGGTTGTTGACCAGGATGCTTCTCAGGTCGGGATTGGCGATCTCGATGTTGTCGAGCAGTTCTTGCATTAGTGCCGGGTTGAGTTGCACTTCCGCAGGCGCATCTGCGACCAGGTCGGCGTAAGTGGGTTCCAGAGGCCCAGCCGCACTCTGAGGCCGCTGCTGCTCATCAGCGAAAGAATTGGTCAAGTCTCGAATGTTTAGCAGTGTGCGGGCTTCGGTCGCTTCGGCTTTTATGAGTATTCGAGCCTGTTCGGTGGATCCACCCACCGCCTCATCAAGGGTCTCAAGATCTTTGGTGAGGCTGCCGTCGCGAGGCAGAATATCGCGGATCTCGAACCCGGATTTCAGTCCCGTTGCCGCGAAACCGAACAGAGCCGTGATCGCCAGCACAACGATCAGATACGGTGCTGGGCGACGTGATACTGCGGTGCCGATTACTTCCGCAGCTCGTTCAATGCCTGGCAGTGCCCCCGAGACAAGCCGCGGTTCCTTTAGCGTGCCGCGAGCTTCTCGTCGTTGGTCAATGATGGTTCGTCCGGCTGGTATCAGCGACATCATTATTAGGAAACTCAGTCCCACACCCAGCGCTGTGACCACACCGAAGTCACCGATCGGATCAACAGGCGAGAACAGGATCGACAAGAAACTGCCCATTGTGGTGAGTGCCGCTAACGCGATCGGAACACCGACTGTATTCAAACCGTTTCGAACCGCCTCTAGCACCGGTTCGCCTTCAACTCGCTTCTCGCGATAGTGCGACAAGATCTGTATTGAGTAGTCGACCGTGAGGCTGATCAGGATGATCGGCACCGAGGCCGACACCGCACTCGGCGGACCGATAAAGCTCAAACCGCTGGGCCCGAGCCATCCCTCCACTCCCAGCACCCAGATCAACGAAAGGATCAGACCCACAACGGTCAGCATCAGATCCGTGCCGGTGCGCATGAACAGCAGAATCAAACCCGCAACCAGAAGCAACGCCAGTCCGATCAGAGGTGCCACGCCTTCTTCAGTGGCGCGCCGGTATTCGTCTTCGATCGCGGTCAATGACACCGTGCTGGCATCCAACGGCCCCTCAGAGGAGGCAGCTAGATCGGCGATTTCCCGCTCGGCGGTTTGGACTGCTTCTTCGTCTGTGTTGTTCAAGCGAACTATGACAACCGCAACAGGAGTACCGTTTTCGTCGATACCAGTCAGAGAGTCAAGCACGGCTTCTATCTGGTCGAGGTTGTTGCTTGATCCGAGATTCTCAGAAGTTGCTGCTGCGCTGTTAATGCCTGCGGCCACTAGGGACGGCGAGATGATCGGATCGGTTCGCGCCAACAGCTGCGCCAGCTCCTGATCCGCCAGGATCGCGTCGGTGAGGGTGTCCATCTGGGCGAACGCTTCAGGCGTGCGCACCTCAAGTTCGGCGAGGCCTTCAGGCAGCCCCTCCTGACCGCGAAACAAGACTGTGGTTAAAGCAGCGTCGCTCTCGTCGAACAACTCATCAAGTTCTTCGATTGCGAGGCGCACCGGGTGGTCCACCGGCACCAGGCCCACTGTGGTGCCGTCAATGGATGGCTCGCGCTGCCCTATTCCTGCGACCATCACAATAGTGAGGAGTGCCAGAACGAGCAGCGTGACTTTCGGCCGAGCAGTTACCAGCTGGCTAAACCATTGGAGCAACCTAATCACAGAATCTCACATTAGCAGCCGTGGGTATCAAGGCCGTCCATCGCCGTCACCCTCTGGGAGAGTCTCGGCTGCGGTTTCCACAAGCTGGTCGAGTATCCCGCCGAGCCATTCATAAAGCATGTAGCGAGCCATGTCATGTCCAGTGTCGCCGAGATCAGCGGGATCAAACGATACCGCACCCACTTCCAGAGTGTTGCCCAAATACAGCCGCAAGCTGTTGAAGGTTTGCAGCCAGGCAGAAACCGCCTCAGCAGCGATCACGCCAGCCGCCAGTCCGGACTCGACCGTGTCGATGGCCTCTAGGCGGTGCTTCAACAGTGGCACAGCGGCCATTTCCCAGAACTCGTCGGAAGCTTTCTCGTCCTGAATATGCACAGGCGGCTGGAAACGCAGCATAGAAGCGTCGCTGCCTTCGGTGAGCAACTCTCGGAACTGTTGCAGCACCGTCGCCAGACCAGAGCGTTCATCGTCGCGCAAGTTCACGGCGATGCCGTCGGGCCCGTGTCGGAACCTGCGTCGTGCCATCGCCGTAGTCGAGCCGCCGGTCAGTCCTGCTCAAGCACAGCCCAGAGGCCGTGCTCATGGAGCCGGTAGGCATCGAATTCGGCTTTCTCAAGAGGCCCAGATGCCACCACGGCTTTGCCTTCTGTGTGAACCTGCATCATCAACCGGTGCGCCTTGGCGGTCGAATAGCCGAACAGTTTGCGGAACACGTAAACCACATACGACATCAGATTGACCGGGTCATCTAGGACGATCACCTTCCAGGGTAGATCAGGCCGTCGGTCGGTCTCATCCACTGGGTCTTTCACAGGAGCGGTAACCGGAGAGGCCGCACTCAGAGAATGCGCAGAGAAATCCATTTTGGTCATGGCTGCACCCCAAGCAGAGTTTGGCTGTCCGTAGCTCCGCTGTCAATCGGCCTGGTGTCTGTGAAGCCGCGGCTCAAGGCTGCCTCGTTAGGCGCTGTCGGCTCATAGGCCGCCTTGATTATCTGAATCCAAGTGATCGAAGCTAGAGTAACATGAATCCCCACAAGAAGCACTGGTACACCCAGAAAATACTGTGCATAGCCAATCACTGCTTGCACGATCAGCAGTTCTGCGATTCTTCGCATACGGACTTGCTTAGCTGATCCAGACACCCGCAGCCTCCAATAAACCCAGATCACCAGCACTAACAGTGCAATAGCGATGATGCTGTGAACTCGTGCCACTTCACGCACCAACAGAGGCAGCCGTTCGGCGCGACTGTCCCCAGCGTGAGGGCCAGCTCCTGTGACCAGAGTGCCGCTGATCAGCAAAGCAGCTGAGACAACCACCACAGACCACAACAACAGGCGGGTGATGGCACCGGCAGCGACTGTGTCACGGTCCGCGGTGTCAGATCTGATGTCATGGTCACGGGCTTTCACGTCAAGCACCGCAGCGTTCCATAGCAGCACCATCGACAACAAGAAATGCCCCATCGTGAAGCGAGGATCCAGCTCTGACAGCACCAGCAAAGCCCCTAATCCAACTTGAGCAAGCACGCCAGCCACCAGACCTAGCGACAACCAAACCAGATCAACCCGTCGCGGTCGTCGCCGCCAAGAGCCCAGCACGGCTGCGATCACAGCAATCGCCACAACCCCAGTGAAGAGCCGGTTAATGAACTCAACCAGAGCGTGAAACTCAAGGTCCGCCACAAAGCGATCCTCCGAGCAGGTGGGCCAGTCTTCGCACCCCAAACCCGACCCAGTGAGTCGCACTGAAACACCAGTCACGACAATCGCAGCAAGTGCCCACAAAGCAAATCGGGTGAGCCGAGCATAAGCAGACGGAGTCACGTTTTGATGGTAGGGGCGTTTTGAGAGTAGAACCCGCTGGGTCTCACTCTTGCCTGGTGTTTAGCAGTCTTAGATGAGTCCGTTGGTCATATGACCGGCGCGATCTTCTAGCCTGCAAGCGTGACCGAAACTGTGACCGCAGTCGTGCGCTCACCACGTCGAGCCCGAGCTGCCGCGTTCGTTGCTTTGACCAAGCCCCGCATTGTCGAACTGCTGCTAGTCACCACCGTTCCGTCAATGATCCTGGCTGAAGGGGGGCTGCCATCGCTATGGCTCATCGCAGCCACCATCACAGGCGGTGCCATGTCAGCAGGTGGTGCCAACGCTTTGAACATGTACATCGACCGTGACATTGACAAGTTGATGTATCGCACCCGCAATCGACCGCTGGTCACCGGCGCGGTAAAGCCCGGCGAGGCAGCAGTATTCGCATCGGCGCTGATAGCTGTGTCGTTTGTTTGGCTTTGGGTTTTTACGAACCTGCTAGCCGCAGCGCTCGCTACCGCAGCGGCTGCCTTCTACGTATTCGTGTATTCACTGTGGCTGAAACGCACCTCGGTACGCAACATCGTGATCGGCGGTGCCGCTGGGGCGATGCCGACCTTGGTGGGCTGGGCTGCGGTCACAGGCTCACTTGATTGGCCGCCGCTGGTGCTGTTCGCGGTGATCTTTTACTGGACACCGCCGCATTTCTGGGCTCTGGCGATTCGTTACCGCAGCGATTATCAGGCTGCTGAGGTTCCTATGCTGCCAGCGGTGATGAGCCTCAAAGCCACGGCTCAGCGCATCGTGGCCTACACAGTGGTGCTGGTGGCGTTGTCTTTGCTGCTGGTGCCTGTGGCTGACATGGGCATCGTTTATCTGCTAGCGGCGAGCATCGCTGGTGCGGGTTTTATGGGTTTGGCGCTTGATGTGCTTCGTAATCCCGACCCCACAAGGTCGTTGCGGTTGTTCGGTTGGTCGAATGCTTATGTCATGATTTTGTTTGCCGCGGTCGCGGCTGACGTGCTCATTGTGTAGCATCGCTTCTGAGATGACGCTGACCGAACCGGCCACCGCGGACTCGCAGGCCGTCCCCGAAGCCGATACCGCAGCCGCATCACCAGAGGTCTCACCCCCCGACTCTGCGGTGCAGGCTCTGGCTCAACCTTTCGTAACCAGCGACGGCACTGCCGTTGGTCGACTGTTCGTGTCAGCCTCGTTGATCTGGGCGCTAGCCGCTGCGGTAGTCGGAGCGCTGCTCGCATTCGGTCGCAGCGACGCGGTAGAACCTGCCGACCTCTTCGCGGGGCTTAACGCTTATTTCCGCATGTGGACCCTTTACCGGGTGTCGCTGCTGTTGCTGGTGTTGTTGCCGTTGCTTTTAGGTGTGGCCATGGTGGTGGTGCCAAAGCAGGTTGGTGCCAGCAACTTGGCTTTCCCGCGTGCGGCTTTGGCATCGTTTTGGGCATGGCTCATCGGCTCTGTGATCATGGTGGTTTCGGTTCTCGCCGGAGGAGGATGGGGCGCTCTTGACGGGGTAACTAGCAACGAGAGAGATGCCATCGCTTTGACGCTGCTCGGCACCGGCATGGTGATCGTGGCTTTGCTCATGGGCACCGTGTCGCTGGCAACGACAGTGATCACTCTGCGCGGTCCAGACATGAGCCTTCTCGAAGTGCCGCCTTTCGCTTGGTCGATGCTTGTGGCATCAGCGGTGTGGCTGTTCACTCTGCCGATTGCTGTCGCCAACATCGTGGTGGTGTATGCGGATCTGCGCGGTCGCCCAGCGATTGCTTTCGGCCAGGCCGAAGGCCCCGACATTTGGCTGCAACTTGATTGGCTGTTTGAGCAGCCAGCCGTTTATCTCATGGCGGTGCCGGTGTTGGGCATCGCCACCCAAGCAGTTAGCAAAGTGCTCAGCACTCGCCTCGATCGCACTGAGATGATAGCCGTGATCATTGTGCCGTTCGGGTTGTTGGCAGTAGGCGGCTGGTCACAAGACTATTTCACAGCTCCTCAGGATCTGCGTGACGGGCTGATCTACGTAGTGTTTGGCCTAGCCGCGATAGTGCCGGTCGCAGCATTGATAGGCGGTTTGGGTCAGCAGGTGATGCAAAACCCGAAAGTATCCGAGCAGCTGCTTGATGCTCGCATGATCGGCGCAGCGTTGGCTTTGATGCTTTTGGCTGCGGCGACCATGACGGGGGCATTGCGAGTAATCGAGCCTCTGGATCTACTTGAAAGCTCTGCTACTTGGGCGGTGTTCCACGGCGTGGTCACAGCGTCGTTGATAGCAGGCTTCGTAGCGCTGTTCCACTGGTCAAAGGAGCTATTTGGGGCATCAGTATCGAAACAGGCCAGCGCCGCTAGTGTGCTATTGGTGGGAGCAGGTGGCGGACTGCTAGTGCTGTCCGATCTGCTCTCCGCTTTCATTTCTGATGACTCTGATCTCATGGACTTAGCACTAGACGGGAGCGTGATCCTAAACGTGGTGAACTTCGTGGGCTCTGTTGCACTTGTCGCGGGTGTCGCTGCTGGCGTGGCTGGCGTAGCAGCGGCGTTGCGAACTGGTATCGGCGCTAGTGCTTCAGCACAACAGGTCGCATCGACATGAGAACCTGGCTATGAGAACCACAGCCCTGCCTGCGCCGTCAGCGACTCGACCTCGCACTATCGCTGTTGGGTCGCTGCTGTCCACTGCCGCGGCATTCATGGCGTTCGCTGGTCTGGTGGTGATCTACGTGCAGCAGCGTCAGCAGGCGCGTACCACAGGCCAAGAATGGTTTCCAGAAGGCAGCGTAGAACTAGGCCCCGCCGGGATGATGATGATGACGCTGGTGTTGTCGATGGTGACCGTGCAATGGGCTGTACAAGCGGCCCGCACCGAAGACCGTCCGCACGGTTTCTTGGCGCTAGCAGTCACGCTGCTGTTCGGCGCGGCGGTGATCAACCAGTTCTGGTTCGTTTATTCCGACACAGCTTTCGCAATTGATGAAGGCAGAGCGCAGCTTCTGTTCTACGCAGTGACCGGTTCGTTCATAGCCATGCTGATCGCAGGTTTGGCGATGCTTACAGTCACCACTATCCGTGCCCTGATGGGATCATCGGGCCGTGAACTAGCGCACGGAGTGCAGGCCGCTGCGATCTACTGGCATATGTGCGTGCTGTGCTACTTCATTGTCTGGTACGTCGTGTTCATCAACAAGTAGCGGATCACCAAGCAGATGTTCACCACAGGTTTCAAGTTCTTCTTCGGATTGTTTAGCGTCTTCGTGTTAGCCGCAATCATCTACGGCTACTCCACTGGCGGCGACAATGTTGGGCCGTTGTCGTTGGGATGGAAAGGCGGTGTTGGTGATCACATCGGCTACGGCCTGCTTTTGGCTTTGGCGACTGTGTCGTTGATGATCAGCGTGGTGCTGGTGTCATACCGCGATGCCGACGCTGAAGCTCAAGCCCGCATAGAGAACCTGCCCGAAGCGCCGACTGCCGCTACGGTCACTTCTAGCTTCTGGCCGCCGATGGCTGCCTTCGGCGCAGGTGCCGCCGTGCTGGGTTTGGTGTTGCACCCTCTGGTTTTTATTTTGGGTCTGGCACTGGTTGTGCTGTCATTGATTGAGTGGACCATGGACGCTTGGGCAGACCGCGCCACCGGTGACGCTAAGGTCAACCGCGAACTGCGTAATCGCATCATGGCACCCCTTGAGATACCTGTCATTGGCGCTTTAGCTATCGGTGTGGTGGTGCTGGCTTCGTCGCGGATTCTGTTGAACGTTTCGCAGCTTCAAGCAGTGACGGTTGCTGGGGTGGTTTCGGCGCTGATATTGGCGGGGGCTTGGCTGTATGTGGCTCGTCCAGGTCAAGGTCGCCGCTTGGTGCGTGTGCTGGGCGCGGTAGCGGCGCTCGGGCTGCTAGTCGGCGGAGTGCTTGCTGCGGTCGGTGGTGAGCGAGACTTTGAGCATCACCACGGAGACGATCATCACGAAGAATCCTCCAGCGAGTAGACCAGAGGATCCAGCGATAAAAAGATGACTGAAACTACTGGAATGATTGAAACTTTTGAAATGCCTGAAACGCCTGCAACTCCTGAAATGATCGGCAGGACTGCTAAGTTCGCCCATGCACTGCGTCGCAGTAGCGGCTGGCTTTTGGTGTTCGTCGCAGCAGTGCTAACGGTCGTCGGCTGCGCTTCCGATGCTGAACTCGATACTTTCGCACCGCAAGGCCCTATCTCCGAAGAACTTCACAGCCGTGGTGTGCTGCCGGTGTTTTGGATCGCTGCGGTGGTGTTCGTAGGTATTGGCATCGCCATGATCTGGCTGATCTGGCGCAACCGAGTCAAAAGCTACGACAGCGACGACGAATGGCCCTCACAAACACATGGCCACATCCCTCTTGAAGTTGGCTGGACTGTCGGCTTCTTTTTGACAATGGCCGCAGTGGCTGCGCTGATGCTCTGGTCGTTGCCCACCGTCAACGCCACCGAAGACAACACTATGGCCATTGAGATTGACGGCCGCAGCGTTGACTGGGAACCCACCGTTGTGGTGGTTGGTAACCAGTGGTGGTGGGAGTTCCGTTACTACTTCACCAACCAGGTAGACCTAGCTGACCTGCGAGCCCATGGTGATGCCAAAACGCTGCCAGAAGCCGACATAGTCACATCAGGGCAGATGATAATCCCCACCGGTGAAGAGATTGAGCTGATCGTCACCTCACGAGATGTGATCCACTCGTTTTGGATACCGGCACTCAACGGCAAACGCGATGGCGTGCCCAACCGCTTCTCGCCATGGAAGATCCAAGCATCAAACCCTGGTTTTTATTTCGGGCAATGCACCGAGTTCTGCGGCTTGTCGCATTCTCGTATGAGAATGCAGACCGTGGCATTGAACCCTGCTGACTTCCAGGCTTGGGTTAACAACACCAGCCTTGATGCTGTCACCCCAGTTGACCCCGAAGCGCTTGCTGGCCAAGAAGTATTCGCTGGGATCTGCACTTCATGCCATGTAATCGAAGGGGTCAACGACGATGTCTTTGAGCGTGCCGATCAAGCCTCGGGCGCTGCTCCGAACCTCACCCATTTCGCCAATCGCAGCACTTTTGCAGGTGGGATCTTCAATACTTACAACGCCGACGGTTCGCTGAACCGCACCGACTTGGAAGCCTGGCTACGAAACCCGAGCGAACTCAAAGCCAACTACATCGTGCCCGGCGAACAGTATCGAGGCATGCCCAACCTTGACCTCAGCGAGGAACAGATTGACCAGTTAGTGGCCTACCTTGCAGGGCTCGGTGCCAAGCCCGCCGGATGGATAATCGAAGCAACCCAGGTGGAGTGAAATGACAATAGTTGAGAAGCCGCCGCTTGAGATAACCGCTGGCGAAACCGTCGAATACGCCGAAAGACCTCTCGGCGTGTTCACACGCCCACAAGAAGGTCGCGGCTGGCGAGACTGGCTCAGCACCGTTGACCACAAACGCATCGGCATCCTCTACGGCGTTTCGGCCATGTTCTTCTTTTTGGTGGGGGGAGTTCAGGCGCTGCTGATCCGTCTGCAGTTGGCCGTGCCGGACGGTGCCGTGCTCAGCGCCGACATCTACAACCAGGTTTACACCATGCATGGTGTCACCATGGTGTTCCTTTTCATAATGCCTCTAGCAGCCGCTTTTGCGAACTATTTCATTCCGCTGCAAATAGGTGCACGAGATGTGGCGTTTCCACGGCTCAACGCCTTGTCTTTCTGGATCTGGTTGTCTGGCGCGATCTTCTTGAACACGTCATGGATCGTCGGTGGTGGTGGTGCCGACTGTGGCTGGTTCTGCTATGCACCCAACAGTGGGGTGGCGTTCTCACCGAGCCACGGCGTGGACTTCTACGCCATCGGCTTACAGATACTGGGCTTGGCTTCGCTGATATCGGCAGTGAACCTGATCGTGACCTGCCTCAACATGCGGGCACCGGGCATGACCCTGATGCGTATGCCAATTTTCACTTGGATGCTGCTAATAACGCAGTTCCTTTTGCTGTTTGCTTTGCCGGTAATCACCGTGGCGCTGTTCTTGCTGATGTTTGATCGGGTTTTTGATGCCCAGTTCTTCAATACTGATGCTGGTGCCGACCCGCTGCTTTGGCAGCATCTTTTCTGGATTTTCGGGCATCCCGAGGTTTACATCATTATCCTGCCTGCCTTCGGGGTGGTGTCCGAAGTGATCCCGACTTTTAGCCGCAAGCCCTTGTTCGGTTATGAGTTCATGGTGTTCTCAGGCATCGCCATCGGCTTCATGGGTTGGGGAGTGTGGGCTCACCACATGTTCGTGTCGGGTATGGGACCCATATCTGTAGCAGCTTTCTCGTTGTCGACCATGTTCATCGCGGTGCCCACTGGCGTGAAAGTCCTCAACTGGCTGGCCACGATGTGGGGCGGCAAGATCAGATTCACCGTGGCGATGAAGTTCGCGGTGGCGACAGTGGCGATGTTCACTATCGGAGGCCTGTCAGGGGTGACCCATTCGGTGGCACCAGCCAACACCCAGCAGACCGACACTTATTACATCGTGGCGCATTTCCATTATGTGATCTTTGGCGGAGGTGTGCTCGGCCTGTTTGCTGGTCTCTATTTCTGGTGGCCCAAGATCTGGGGGCATTTCCTTAGTGAACGAGTCGGCAACTGGCATTTCTGGTTGACGTTGGTGGGTTTCAACCTGACCTTCGGTCCGATGCACATTCTGGGTTTGCAAGGAATGTCTCGCCGTATTGATAGCTATGCGCGCGGTTACGGATTTGAGTTCTGGAATTTGACCGCCACGATTGGCTCGTTTTTGATTGCGACAGCCACGGCGTTGTTCTTGTGGAATGTGTTCAAGTCCAAGCGCGATGCCCGGTATCTTCCGCCACCAGGACCTGATCCTTGGGATGCTCGCAGTCTGGAATGGTCGGTGCCTTCGCCGGTACCGGTACACAACTTCGACACAGTGCCGCAGATCCGCAGCCGTGACGACTGGTGGCACACCAAATATGGCGAAGATTCCTCTGGCAAAGTGGTGCGCGTAGCCACAGCTGAAGAGGCCGCCCAGACCGGAGAAGCCACAAACGTGCATCTACCGTCGCCGTCTTTCTGGCCGCTGGCGGTAGCAGTAGGCCTGCCACTGATTGGTTATGGCTTGATCTTCAATCTTTGGTTCGCGCTGGTTGGTGCGCTGGTGACGATCGGTTCGCTGTATTCGTGGGCTTTGGAGCCGGTTGATGATCCCGACGCAGGACACGACAATCACGCCGACCACGATGATGACTCAGATGGCCCCGATGGCTCTGGACGCGATGGTGTCGCTGTCGGGGTCGGGGGCGGCTCCAGAGATGGTGATGATGATGCTGGTGAAGGTGACCCAGCCAGGGACGCGCCATGAGCACGGAACCACTTACCGCTGATCCCGTGTCCGATACCGATACCGGCACCAACACTGTCGCCAGCACCACTGCCACTGAAACTGGACACGGCGAAGATCATGGTCACGATCCGCACGCAACTTCCACGGGCCTGTCACACACCAAACTCGCCATGTGGGTGTTTTTGGGTTCGGAATGTCTTCTATTCGGTGGCCTGATCTCCACCTACCTGCTGTATGCCACCCGCGGCAACGGTCGCACACTGCCTGCGGATGTGTTCGATATCCCGTTCACGTCGGTGAGTTCGTTTGTGTTGCTGATGAGTTCGCTCACGATGGTGTTGGCTCTGTCAGCTGTGACTCGCGGCGAAGCAGAAGCCGGTCGTGCCTGGCTGTTAGCCACAGCATTGCTGGGAGCTGTGTTCCTCGGCGGTCAGGTTTACGAATTCACGGCTTTTGTGCGTGAAGGTGTGGGATTCACAACCAGCCCAGCCAGCAGCGCCTTTTTCACGTTGACCGGTTTCCACGGAGTGCATGTGGCCATAGGCATTGTCATGCTGATGTCGCTGTTCATTAGATCCGTCAATGGGAACCTCAAGCAGCGCAACTCCGAGACGGTGGAGATCATCGGCCTTTACTGGCACTTCGTTGACATCGTATGGATTTTCATCTTCACTGTCATCTACCTGATCCCCGTCAACTAAACCTCGTCAACTAAACCACGTCAAGCTGTCACCGTGAACAGAAACACCACAAAATGAGCGATACCACCACCCAAAGCCCACCCAAAACCGCTACCGAGCAATCATCGGCGGCATCACATGACACTGATAGCCACAGTGAAGATCACACCCATCCCTCAGATTGGGCTTACGTCAAAATCGCCTTAGCGCTAGCAGTGATCACCGCGCTAGAAGTGTTCACCTACTTTGAGTCGGTGCTTGACTGGGGCGTAGCGCTGGTGCCGTCGCTGATCTTCATGATGATCGTCAAGTTCTATTTGGTGGCCACCTGGTTCATGCATCTGCGTTTCGATAGCAAACTGTTCGGTCGGATGTTCACCTTCGGACTGGTGCTCGCCGTGGGAGTCTACGTGGCGACGTTGACCGTCTTTGAGTTCTTTGCGTAGCCTCTCGCAGCGGCTGCGGATAATTTCCCGGCTCTAACTTCCCGGCTTTAGAGAGTTCTCGCCGTCATGTTTGCCGTGTTTGCTGCCACAGACGCTTGGCGCTTCCAGTTCCATCCCGAGGTGTGGTTGATGATCGCTGCGATCATCGGGCTCGGCTACTACGTAACCCGTGTGGTGGCACCTGTGGCCGCTCCCGCAGGCGCTGCTGCCATCACACGAAAGCAACGCCTTTGCTTTGTCACCGGCGTGGTGCTGTTGTGGGTATCAGCCGACTGGCCCATGCATGACATCGCCGAGGACTACCTGTATTCGGTGCATATGTTGCAGCACCTACTGATCAGTTTCGTAGTGCCGCCGCTGCTGGTGATGGCCGTGCCTGAATGGCTAGCTCGGCTGGTTTTGGTGGAAGGTTCACGCTCGGCTCGCGTGATCCGACGGCTGACGCATCCTGTTGTGGCTGGCGTGGTCTTCAACGCTTTGCAGGGGCTAATGCACTGGAGTGCTTTGGTGGACTTGTCGGTGCGCAACGGCGCATTCCATTACTCCATGCATCTGCTGATGTTCACCAGCGCTTTGGCTATGTGGACACCAGTGGTTTCACCGATCAAAGAGATGCAGCTTTCAGAGCCCGTGAAGATGCTCTACCTGTTTGCAATGTCGATCGTGCCGACCGTGCCCGCAGGGTGGCTCACCTTCGCTGAAGGTTCGGTCTACCCGATATATGACCACGCCCAACGGCTGTGGGGGATTTCTGTAACCGCAGACCAGCAAGCCGCTGGCGCGGTGATGAAAGTGCTGGGAGGTGTATATCTATGGCTGCTGATCGCTATCAAGTTCTTCCGCTTTTCGGCTGCGCAACGTCAAGTGGATGCTGCTGAACGCCGCCGCCGTCTAGCAGAAGACACCCTCACTACAGCCGATGTGGAAGCCGAGTTTGAGCGCCTCGGGACACCACCTGCTGAACCCCGCGTCTAGCTAGCAGTTCTCATAAAGCCAAGACCGCTCGCCGCGACGGGCAGTGTCGTTTGATACTGGACCGTAGGTGAGACTTCTAGCCTCTAGCTGACAGGCTCAGGAGCGTTACGGTGCTTGTGGCTTTCCCCGTCACGGCGACGACCCACTGGAGTGTGGTGGTTTGGCAGATGAGAAGGCCGCTTCTGGTTTGCTGAGATCTGCACCCCGACCGGACGCTTGTGGTTGAACAGGCCAGCTTCATCAATGATGACCCGGTCTTCGTAATCGTCGAACCACATGGCTGACGGGTTGCGTCCTACTATCGCCACCTTACCTCGATCACTGGCATCGGCCGGGCTGCGCAACACTTTGAATATCACCACACCGTTCTCGGCACCCGGCAGCCCTGGTATCGGCTCGTCGGTTACCGCAGCGACCTCTGTTTTGCCTTTGAAATGCACCATCGCAAGTCGGGCGTGGGCTTCCATGCCTGACAGGCCGCGCTGAGAGTCGTTGAGCAACTGCCAGGCAGTCTCCACCGGCACGTTGAAAGCCTTGTAGGCCACAATGTTGCGACCCCCGAAGAAGTAATGGTTCTCAACTCCGGCTGCCTTCAACGCCTGCTGGAGTAAGCGCAGAGCTTCAGCATCGTCATTGATTCCTCTGATGATGGGTGACTGGTTGCCGAGTGTGATCCACTTTCTGGACACGAGTTCGTCTACGGCGCGGCGCGTGCTGGCGATCCATTTGTAGTGCTCGTCGCCGTCTTGCTGGTAGCTGCCGCTGGCATCTTTGGCTAGGAACTCGTCGGGATGGTTGAAATGCACCATCATCCGTAACGCCACATCGGGGTAGACCTCATGGAAACGGTCAAGCATTGACAGCAGAGACTCATCGAATCTGTCGGGATAAAAGGCCAGTTCCTTGGTACCGATTCTGATTACTTCTGTACCGGCTTCAGCTAAAGCTGTCAGCCAGCCAGCCAGCTTGGAGTTGGGTAGCACCATCGGGTCGCCGCCCGACAGCAGCATCTCACGCAAGCGAGGCCTGCCTGTGTCGGGATGCTTGCCGCCGTTAGCTGCGACCGCAGCATTGTGGGTGCGGATGTAGTCGGTGACCTCCGAGAGGTTGGCTAGCCCCTTCTTTTTGGCTGAGCCGTCAGCTCTCTCGATTTCGCGCCGCGAGATCAGATCCTCGCGGTAACAGAAGCGGCAATGCGCTGAGCAGGTTGAGATCACATATAGCAGCGCCATCTCATATTTGTGCAGCAAACCCTCAACCGGGCTGTAGTCGAGTTGGTTTGCTGGATCATCCTCGCCTTCAAGGTTGACTGTCTCATCTGCTGATGCCTTGACCAGCGTCTGCAGAGCCGGGCTGGATTTGGCCATCTCAAAATAATGACGTGTGATCTTCACCGGCATCCGCGCCTCGACATCACGCTCGGTGTCAGCAAACTGCTTCAGTTCGGCGAGTTCGTCAGCCGAATAGAAGCTTTGCATCTCCTCTGGTGCCGTGCCGTTGATGAACGGGTCGAGACCGTTGATGATCTGGCGGTCATAGCGCGGGTTCTCGACATGATCGAGAACTAGTCGCTCTCTGCTTGTGGGCTGATATTTCGGTTTGCGTTGCTGGTTGTTTGTCATGGTCATAGAAACGTCCGTTCTCGCCGCTGGCTGTGGACGAGGATGTCGCCTAGCGAACCGGCCTAGACAGGCGCAGCCGTAGCCGCGACTGCTGTCACTGGCCTTTCGAGGTCTGCCTATCAGTGTGGCAGGTAATCCACAGATGTGCAAAACCGTGCCGCAGCAGTGTCGCAGTCGTGGGCACGGTTCGTGTCGCAGTGGCGACGATCTGTAGTCAGATCGAACCTCAGCCAGATAAGGCTCTAGCCAGATACCGAAGCGAGTTTCACTTCTAGCGCTTTGACGCGGTACCGTCACAGCCGTGCTGGATTTGCGGCAGCTTCGAGCCGACCCCGAAACAGTCAAAGCCGCGGTCGCTCGCCGAGGCGAACCCACCGCACCCCTTGACGAAGTGCTAGCCCATGACAAGCGCCAGCGCCAGCTAGTGAGCGAAGCCGACGGACTCCGAGCCGAAGTCAAAAAGATTTCGGCTTCGGTGGGGGCACTGTTTCGCCAAGACCGAGCCGATGAGGCCGAAGAACTGCGAGCCCGCAGCCGTGAACTCACCGAACGCATCGACGAACTCTCCACCGAAGCCGAGCAGTTCGCAGAGTGGATCCGTCGCATCTTGTTGTATGTGCCCAACATGGTCGCCGACGACTGTCCCGAAGGCTCAGGCCCCGAAGACAACGTGACTTTGCGTACCGTTGGCTATGACCCTGACTCCTACGGCGATCATCAACGAACCGAGCACACCGACATAGGCGCTGAACTAGGCATTCTTGACCTGCATCGAGCGGTGCGCATGTCAGGCGCGATGTTCGCCATGTATCGCGGTCTCGGGGCACGGCTAGTGCGAGCGCTTATTGACTACGGACTAGACCGCAATCGTGACCTCTATGAGGAAGTCCGCCCGCCGACGCTGGTACGCACCGAAACTATGACCAGCACAGGTCATCTGCCGAAATTCTCTGATGATGCCTACCTGCTAGAACGTGACGGCCTTTGGGCGATACCAACCGCCGAAGTGCCGCTGACTTCGATGCTGTCAGGGGAGATAGTCGATGAAGCTGCTTTGCCGTTGCGACTTATGAGCCACACGTCTTGTTTTCGTCGGGAAGCGGGATCAGCTGGCCGCGACACTCGCGGATTGCTGCGCTTGCACGAGTTCGACAAGGTAGAGCTCTACGGGTTCTGCACACCTGAACAAGCTCAAGACATGCACCGTGAGATCATGCAGCGAGCTGAGAGCGCCATCGCAGATTTGGGGCTGGCTTACCGGGTGCTGGATCTTTGTAGCGCTGATCTGGGAGCTGCTTCGGCACGGACCTTTGATATTGAGGCTTATGCGCCGGGCGTGGATCGTTGGCTGGAAGTGTCGAGCGTTTCTTGGTGTCGTGACTATCAAGCTCGTCGAGCCAATGTCAGATACCGTCGAGCAGCTGATGGCCGCACGCAGATGGTGCATAGTCTCAACGGTTCAGGATTGGCGGTGCCGCGAGTGTGGGTGGCATTAGTGGAGACTTATCGGCAACCCGACGGCTCAATCACGATCCCCGAAGCGTTGCTGCCTTACATGGGCGGTATCACGTCGATCACTCCTCATTGAGCGAGTCGCAGGCTCATGGACTTGGCGCAAATGCGTGAGCACTATTCCGAGGTGGGGCTAAATGAGTGCGATGTGGCTGATGATCCGATGCAGCAGTTCGAGAGCTGGTTTAAGGCTTGGGTCGATACCGAGCCTTACGATGCCAATGCCTGCATAGTGGCAACTGTTGACGCTGATGGCTGGCCTTCAGCGCGGGCAGTGCTGCTGAAAGGTTTCGACGAACGCGGTTTTGTGTTTTACACCAACCGTCGCTCAGCCAAAGGCTCAGACTTAGAGCTTACGGGCCGTGCTGCGCTGTGTTTTTTGTGGCATCCGTTGGAGCGCCAAGTGCGTGTAGTGGGCACGGCAGAGCATTTGTCTGACACCGAAAGCGATGCCTATTTCGCGTCAAGGCCTAGAGGTTCACAGATCGCTGCTTGCGCTTCACCGCAGTCACAACCAATCGCTGACCGTGACGCACTCGAATGCCTTGTGTCACAGACAGCAGCTCGCTATGACTCCGTTGAGGTGCCACGACCTGAGCATTGGGGTGGTTATCTGGTGCGCCCTCGGCAAGTGGAGTTCTGGCAGGGCCGACGCAGCCGCCTGCATGACCGGCTGCTTTTCGTTCTTGATGATTCAGCCAAAGAGACCAAAGCCAAGTGGCGACTTGAGCGTCTCGCTCCTTAACGTCAAACGTCAAGGCGACATCAAGACCCTGATTGTTGCTCTGATTAAGAACTTTGTGATGCTGTGTCGGCTGCTTTGTCGTTTTCGGGGACGGAGTCATCGTTGTTGCGCTGTTGGCGAATATTGCGAAACGTGCGTAACAGCATCCACAACACTAATGCCACAAATACGATCTCTAACGGCACACCGAAACGAGTCGGGTCGCTGAACCAGTTGATGAGACGCTGCGGCCAGCCAGCAACAAAACGCAACACCGGCAACAACACAAATTCACCCTGATTGAAGACGAACTCCACCACTAGGTAAACCAGCGCGTAAACCGACACCACCAGTCGCCGTGCCCACACACTGGTAGAACCTTGACACCAGCTAACAACCAGAGTGCCCAACACACCGAGCCCGCAAACCAACCCCAGACGCCCGCTGCCGGTGGCATCAATCCAGTTAGTGACTGCGCTTTGGAACTCGGTGAAATTTTCGACCAGCACGTTGTGAGCGCGGGGATCGTCAATGATCTGAAGTTCCCACCAGCCGTAGTTCATCAAATAGACACCAGAAGCGAGCAGCACCAAGCCCGAGATTGGGTTGATCCACCGGGATGCTTTGCGCATCGATTGTGCAACATTTTTGCGAGCCGTAGCCAGAGTCATCGTCAGAAACGTGATCACTGCGCCCATACCCATGCCGTAGGCGATGAAGTTGCCGGTGCCGCCAGCCACTCCATCGGCTGAGAAACTGGCAGCTACCGCAGCAATAAACAAGCCAATGGTGCATGAAAGCGACACCACCGCATAGCTGACCCCGAACAAAAATATTGACCTCAGGCCGCGGCTTTCGCCGCCCAGACTGAGTTTCGGCAAACGCAGGCTGACGGTTTTGCCTGCCAGCATCCACGCACCTAGAGCGGCCATGATCACGCCAATGACGATGGTGACGTAGCCAATATTTTCGAGCACAGTGCCCTGGTTCAGTACCGTTTCGAACAGAGCACCGAACGTTCCAAACACGACAACGAACCCGGCGGTGAGCGTCAACGCCACGCCCATCGCTCGCAGCATCGCCCGAAACGATCGCCCGCCTGATGAAGACTTGCCGGGGTCATCTGATCCGATGAAATAGCCGAGATAAGCCGGAAGCAAAGCAAAGCCGCAAGGGTTGAATGCTGCTATCATCCCCAACGAAAACGGGTAGCTCAGTGATGCCCAGTCCATTTGTGTCAGCCGTCGATTGCGATGTTGAACAAGCTGCGGATTCGCTGGATCAAAGCTGCTTCGTTGAGGAGTCCAGCGAAAGTGTCGAGCAGGTCGCCGTCGGGTGATATGAACGCAGTTGTGGGCATGGCAATGCTTTCGGTTGCCTGATAGATCTCAAGGTCGAGGTCCCAGCCGATGTCATAGGTTACGCCAGTGGCCGCGACTAAGTCCAGAGCATCTTGCGCGCTGCGATCCTGTGACAGTCCTAGGAAGGCCACCTGACCCTCAAGGCGTTCAAAGACTTGCTGGAACTCGGGCATTTCTCGCACGCAAGGCGGGCACCACGAAGCAAAAAAGTTCACGACCAGCGGCTTCCCGCGGTATTCGCCAAGTTTGCGACTGCCTGGGATGACCGGGTTGTCTGGATTTCCTGAGTTGTCTGGGCTGCTTGAGCTGCTTGATCCTTCTGTGATCGCAAGGTTGTCAAAGCTCAGTTCCGAAACGTTCAGATGAGACTCATCGTGGTCAGGGTCACCGATTTCGAGCACCGCTCCAGCTGCTAGAACGATCAGCGTGGCTACCGCGATTACTGCGACCCCCACAAAAAGGCGAGCGCGCATTGCCGACCATGATCTTTGGCTCGCCTCCTCGGTTTGCGGCGAAGGCGCTGCGTCATCGTTGTGCTGTTCAGGCTGCAGGACTCGACTCAAGCTCGTCAAAAAGTTTCTGCCGGTAATGCAGCAAGCCGTTACTGTCGCGGCGGCTGTCTAGGGCACCGATGTTTCGTAAATGCTCCAAGTGGGCGAAGGTTTCGCTGGCAGCCATGTATCCCCAAGACCGCGGCGCGAATAGTTCTTTCATGTAAGCCTCAACGGGAGCGTCACCTAAGGCAGCGGCTGCAGCGTGCAGCTTGTTGAGGCGTTCGCGGTGGTGTTCACGGATGCTTTCGGTGCGGCCTCTTAGATCATCGAAAGGATGCCCGTGAGCGGGCAGGCACATTTTCACCCCGTCGAATCCTCCGACGCGCTCTAGCGAATCAAAGAACGCTGCAAGCGGATCTTTGAGATCGTTCGAACCCGCAATGTGCGGTGTGATAGTCGGCAGCACATGATCACCCGACAACAGCACTCCCTCTTGTGGATCCCATAGACACAGATGATCGTGAGTGTGACCAGGAGTATGCACCGCGAACCAGTCTCTCCCTGACAGTCGAACGTTTTTGCCGTCGCTGACGCGTATTGAGGGCTGCGGCACCCGAAATCGCTGCGGCGAGCCGCATCGGTCGGTCTGGATGAACTCTCGGATCATTGAATCAGAAGGTGGTTGACGGGTCGTGCCCCAAGGCGTGTCACCTTGCTCGGCCAGCTTTGTTTTCCAGAGTTCAATCAATGTTTCGGGTTCGAGGTCCAAAATCTCCAAGTCAAGGTCGGCGTTGGCATCTTCAGCCGCAGGATTGAAGCTGAAGTCGCTGTGAGCTAGCAGTTCAGTGCCGAACTCTTCACGCAGTTGATGGCTTCCACCGAAATGATCAGGGTGTGAGTGGGTGACGATCGCGGTATGCACACGCCGCAGCGGGATGCCCGCTTGCTTGAGTCGGTCGCCAAGAGCCGCCCAAGATCTGTCGCCTGGCAGCCCAGGATCCACCAAAGCCACCCCAGCTTCGTCAATTAGCGCGTAACAGTTGACATGGCCGAGCCCTGGCAGGCTGACCGGCAACTGCATCCGTAGCACGCCGGGTGCCACTTCGGTTACTTCGCTTGATGCTGGCTCCTGTTCTTGACGTGTGTAGACAGTGCTCATGATTGATTCATTTTCAAGCTAAGAAACCGCAGTCGCGATACCAGCGCAACTCTTCAAGGCTTTCGAGTATGTCGTCAAGAGCGCGATGCCCCTTGTTTTTTGCGGGAGCGGCCTGATACATCTCGGGTTGCCAGCGCCGAGCCAGTTCCTTCACAGTGGACACGTCAATCGAGCGATAATGCAGAAAGTCTTCAATTTGCGGCAGATGCACAGCCAAAAAGCGCCGGTCAACACCTATTGAGTTGCCGCACAAAGGCACGCTTTTTGGTTCTTTGATGTGCTGTTGCAGGAAGGCCAGAGTCTGTGAGCCCGCTTCGTCAAGGGTCAGCGTTGACGATTTGATCTGGTTTAGCAGGCCGCTTTCGGTGTGCATGGTTCGCACTATTTCATCCATGCGGTCAAGCGCTTCGGCGGGCTGATGGATCACCAGATCAGGCCCGGTGGCTATCAACTCCAGATCGTTGTCGGTGATCAGCACAGCGATCTCAACAATGCAATGAAGCTGAGGATCAAGCCCGGTCATCTCTAGATCCATCCACGCAAGCATCGCGGCAGGATAACTAGCCGTCGGCGCGGGCAGGTGCGGCTTGGCTTGTTGCGTCCATGACGAGCGTTCTTGCTTTGGTGGGCTCTACGGCAAGGTTGCCGTGCCTTGCCATGCACTGCCGCTAGTGTCGCCGCTGATGCTTGAGATTCCGATACAGCGACTTGATCCCTGTCTTGATCTTCCGGGTTACGCCCGGCCCGGTGACGCAGGCATTGATCTGCTGGCTCGCAATGATGAGTTGCTGGCACCGGCGGGAGGCCGGGCGCTGATGCCGACTGGTGTGGCGTTGGCCCTGCCTGCGGGGTATGCCGGTTTTGTGCTGCCGCGCAGCGGGCTGGCTCTAAAACACGGAGTGACTTGTCTCAATACGCCTGGACTTATTGATTCTGGGTATCGAGGCGAGATCAAAGTGCTTTTGGTGAACACCGACCCGGCTAAGCCGTTCGCGGTGCAGCGAGGCGACCGTATAGCCCAGTTGGTGATCATGGCCGCAGACCAAGTGCGACTCGTGCAGGTTGAGCAGCTTGAGGACTCATCGCGAGGCACCCAAGGCTTCGGCTCAACCGGTCTCTGAACTCTGGACTGCTTACAGTCTCCCCAACTCGGCAGACTCAAGAGGGTTTGGAGGTTGACCCAATCAGCTATCCGAGCAGTATAAGGCTAGATTATTATTTTACGTATCATGCTGTCTGCGCTAAAATGCAGTCATGCCCACAATTCAGATTCGTAACATTCCCGAACCGGTGTATAGCGAGATTCGGCGTCGAGCCCGCTACCGCAACCAGTCGATTCAGCAGTTCATGCTTGCTGAGGTGTTTGATTTGGTGCAGCGTCCCGACAAGGAGGAGCTGGTGCAGCAGATCAAGCAGTTCAAGGCTTCAGAGGGCTTTGAGGTCGACGTTGAGGCGATGCTTGACGGGATTGAGGCCGACAGAAGGTAGGGGACATGGAACTTGTTGCCGATGCCTCAGTTCTGGTTTTGGCTGTCGCAGATGCGTCGAAGCGTGGTGGACAAGCCCTTGAGCGTCTGCGAACGGCAAAAGTTCATGCGCCGCATCTTGCAGATGTGGAGGTGGGCTCCGCACTTCGGCGGATGGTGCTGCAATCAAGACTTACAGTGACGACCGCTCGTGAACTGGGTCGAAGAGCCGCCAGCCTTATTGATGAGAGATATCCACACGTCTCGGGACTGCGCGACTGGGCATGGGTGAACTATTCCGTTTTGACCTTCTACGATGCGCAATACGCAGCTTTGTCGGCGATTCTTGATTGCCCCTTGCTGACGGCTGACACCCGCATCGGACGCGCTCCGCTAAGAGGTCTGCGGGTTGAGGTTTGCTGACCGACGCAACCAATCCGGCTCTTGTGTCAACTGCGCGCTAATTGTCGGGTCATAGACTGAGGGCTGTGGCTGGACAGCAACTGCGCTATTTGTGTGACCGGTTGCAGCCTTTCGGTGGTGCGTCGGTGTTTGCGGAGATGTCGACATTGGCGGTGCGAACCGGTGCCATAAACTTAGGTCAAGGCTTCCCCGACGTTGATGGTCCGGCTGAGGTTTCTGAAGCTGCGGTGGAAGCCATTCGTGGCGGTTTCAATCAGTATCCGCCTGGTATCGGTCATCGAGTGCTGCGCCATGCTGTGGCCGAACATCAGCAACGCTTCTGGGGCTTGGAGTTCGATCCCGACAGCGAAGTGCTGATCACCGCTGGTGCCACCGAAGCTATCACAGCATCGTTGCTGGCTTTGACTGGTCCTGGTGATGAGGTCGTGACTTTTGAGCCGTATTTCGATATTTATCCGGCTGATATTGCTTTGGCCGGAGCGTCTCGGCGTTTGGTGCAGTTGCATCCGCCCGACTTCAGCATTGATCCTGACGAACTGGCAGCCGCTTTTGGGCCTCGCACTCGGGTGCTGCTGCTCAACTCGCCGCATAATCCCACCGGCAAAGTGTTCAACACTCAAGAGTTGGACATGATCGCACGATTGTGTGTGCAACATGACGTGATCGTGGTTACCGACGAGGTGTATGAGCATTTGACCTTTGATCGCCATGTGCATGTGCCGATAGCAACCCGGCCAGGTATGGCCGATCGCACTGTGACGATCTCATCGGCGGGCAAGACTTTTTCGTTCACCGGGTGGAAGATCGGTTGGGTGTGCGCACGTCCACCGCTGGTGCAGGCGGTGCAGGCAGCTAAGCAGTTGTTGACTTATGTCAACGGCGGGCCGTTTCAGCCAGCCGTAGCGGTCGGTCTCGGCCTCGGAGACGACTATTTCAGTGGCTTAGCGGCGGATCTGCAAGCTCGGCGTGATCTGCTGTGTGATGGGCTGAGTGCTGCAGGTTTCAAAGTGGCTGTGCCGCAGGGCACCTATTTCATAATCGCTGACATCAGCGGCTTCGGTGAGGACGATGGACTGGAGTTCTGCCGTTCATTGCCTCAGCGATGCGGTGTGGTTGCTGTGCCGGTGGATGTGCTGTGCGACGACAAAGCACTCGGTTCGCCGTTAGTGCGCTTCGCGGCTTGTAAGCGCCCCGAAGTGCTAGAGCAGGCAGCCGAACGCCTCGCCTCTCTCAACTGCTGAATCCAGCCCGCAGTCCAATAATCCTTCACCCTTCATCTGCTCTAGTCTCAGGATGTGACTGGCGCGAACTGCTGCGTCTGAGTGCTCTGCGTTTCAGCACATGCACTGCTTGCGTTATAGCACTTCATAAATCTGCGTTTCAGCACTTCATCAGTTTGCGTTTCGGCACTTGTACTTGCTGCGTTTCAGCACTTGAGGCTAGCATGGACTGTCTGGCACTATAGGAGCGAGGCCGCATGACAGATGATCTGACCCCAGACGGGTACCGACCCAGAGTTGTGGATCGGGAGGTGCAGTTTGCTTTGCAGGCATCTCCAGCGGTTGTCATAGAGGGGCCAAGATCCTGTGGTAAGACTTGGACAGCTCGACGTTTCGCTCGCAGCGAGGCGGTTATTGACGATTCCGAGAGGGTTCGTTTGGCGATGGCAATGGATCCAGGCGTATTCCTAGAGGGGACACCACCGCGCCTGTTGGATGAGTGGCAGTTAGCACCTCAAATATGGAATCCGATGCGCCACGCCTGCGACCGTCGCGCTCAACCGGGCCAGTTCATCTTGACCGGCTCTGCGAATCCTCCCGATGCCATCACTCGACATTCGGGTGCTGGACGAGTGCTGCGAGTCAGGATGCGACCCATGTCGTTATTCGAGTCTGGATTGTCGAGTGGCGAGGTCTCATTGGGTGCTCTGCTGAGAGGTGAGGGTGCATCTGGTGGCGACTCGGCTCTTCGTGTGGCCGAACTCGCGGAGATGATCTGTTGTGGTGGATGGCCTTGGCTTATTGATGTTCCGCCACGGTTTGCCCAAGCACGCCTACGTGGCTACCTCGACGAGATCGCAAAGACCGATGTGGCTCGCTCGGGTGGGCGGACGCATGATCCCGTGGGTGTGAGACGCTTGCTCGCTTCACTGGCGCGCAATGAAGCGACAGCCACCAGATACAGCAAAATCGCTGCCGACATGAGCGGCTCGGGAGAAGTTCAGACACATCCTCGCACGGTCAAGAGTTACATAGACGCACTGGAGCAACTTTTTGTGGTGGAGAGTTTGCCCGCATGGGCTCCGCACCTACGTTCACGGGACCGGCTGAGGCGTTCAGAGAAGCGATACTTTGTTGATCCGTCATTGGCGGCAGCTGTACTTCGGGCCGACCCTGGGCACCTGATAGAGGATTTGGAGTTCCTTGGACTTCTCTTTGAGTCCATGGTGATGCGAGACATCAGAATCTATTCGCAAACAAACGACTGCAGCGTGTCATACTTCGGTGAAAGGACATTACCTGAGGTGGATGTAGTGATCGAAGGCGGCCGCGGCGAATGGATAGCAGTTGAGATCAAACTCGGCGGAGAGAAACTGATAAACCAGGCAGTCGCAGCCTTGGTACGGCTAAGAGATCAAGTGGACACCAAACGAATGGGCGAGCCTAGGGCACTGGTAGTCATAACCGCAACGGGCTATGGCTTCAAGCACAAAGACGGCGTAAACATAGTGCCCATATCAATGCTCGGACCATAAAAAGATCAACTCGCCTACCGCGCCCCTTGAATTTGTCCTCAGAACTTTGGATTAGCTCTTGACAGTCTGCTCTGCGCGCTAGCGGACCGGCGAGGCGGGTGTTAGAGGGTTGCAGTCCAACAACCGGCAGTGAGCGGACTCCACAGGTTGGTTGCTTGTAAGTGCGAACGGCCATCATGGCCGATCATTTGAAACCATCGGTGGAGTCCGCCTATCTGTGCTTTGCGGGATCATTGCAAATGAGCTGAGCATGGAGCGTGAGATACGTTAGGCTACAATTATGGCGCTTACACAGGCAGCTAGCGGGACGACTACATTACGAATTTCTAATGATCTAAGGGACGAGATATTTCGCTTAGCCGAGCAGCGGGGTACGACTATGGTTGATGTTGTAGCCGACGCTGTGCATCGGATCTCTCAAGATGAGTGGCGGTTGTCGGTACGTCGAGAACTTGACGGTCTCACCGAAGCTGAAGTGGCTTCGTACCAGGCTGAGAGCCAAAAGGTGGATGAAGTGGCCGCGGATGGTCTTGATGGCTGGTGATGCGCGACTACAACGTGGCGATGTGTGGCTCGTCGATTTCGGTGAGAACCTAAAGACCCTGAGCAAGCGTTCCGTCGGCCAGCTGTTATCGTGTCCGATGATCGGCTCCATCATCCGAATCTACGGATAGCGATCGTGATCCCTGGAACTTCTAACATCCGCGGGATATCAATGCATGTAGTGGTGTCGCCTAGCCGCGGTAACGGATTGGTCACCGAAACGGCCTTTCAGGTGGAGCAGGTGCGTGCTGTGTCCACCCGTCGGCTAGTAGACAGGCTTGGCCAGATCGAAGCACATCCCGCTCATGATCTCGACAAGATGCTGCGGAGCATTCTTAGCCTCTGACCTCAACCACATGCCCCGCAAACTCCACAACTGGAACTCAGCCCACAACACCTACACTGCACTCACTGGCAACCACCACTAAAGTTCGCGCAGCATTGGGGCGGTCCACTGCTAGTCCTCCGTCATGATTCATCTGATGCCACCACTCCGAGATGTTCTTGCGGCACAGATCGGCGTGAGTTATCATCTGGGAAATGAGCCGACTTCACGGTGGAGTCAGAGGCAGGAGGTATCGGGGATGCAACTAATCAGTTGGATAGAGCAGATACGGAAGTCCGGCCTACAGGCTGTAGGGCTCCGCGTGAAGGTAATCGCGATTTGGCTGCTTGCAGGTGCGCTAGTGTTTGTTGGAATTAGTGCTTGGAAGATGCTGTCTCTTGCAATGCTCATGCGTGAAGTGGAATCGGGTATAAGCGAATCCAGTTTCTTGGGCTTGCATCTTCAAACTTTGACGGTAGAGGGCAATGTGCATACCCTTAACCCTGAATGGGGCTTGGTGATACTTCTTGTGATTTGCTTGCTTGGTGCATTGGGCACAATGCTGACATGGCGGCACTTCAGACGAACGTGATGCGGAGTGGCGAGGCAGTTGTTAGAGGGTTGGAACGAAACGGTCTCGCAAGTCTTTCTTGAGTATTTTGCCGTTGGCGTTGCGGGGAAGCGTCTCGTCTAGGAACCAGACATGACGCGGATGCATGAATCTCGCTAGACGATCTTCAAGATGCGCTAATAGTCCCGTTGCGTCAAGATCGGCACCAGCGACCAGCACCACCGTCGCAGCGACCTCCTCACCTAGAAGCTCATCAGGCACCCCAAACACGGCGACTTCGGCCACCTCGTCAAGTTGATAGATGGCTGCCTCCACTTCGGAACAGTGAACGTTTTCGCCGCCTCGGATCACCACATCTTTGATTCGATCCTTGATATGTATCCAACCGTGTTCGTCGATCTCAGCCACGTCGCCGGTGCGTAGCCAGCCGTCAACTATCGCCTCGGCGGTGGCAGCGGGCTGGTTGAGATAACCCTTCATCACGTTGGGTCCTCGCAGCAACAGTTCACCCCGCTGACCAGCCTCAACCTCAGCACCGCTGTCATCCAAGATTTTGGCTTCCATGCACGGCACCAGCGGCCCGACCGATGACGGGTTCGCCAGATAATGCTCACTGCTTATGGCTGTGGCGATGCCAGCGGTCTCAGTGAGTCCGTAGCCCACCCCTGGGTGCCCCTGCGCCAGAGTGTCGTCAATGCGTTTCACGAGGTCGGTGGAGAGAGGTGCCCCGCCTCCGCCCATCGACCGCAGCGACGAGGTATTGGTGTCTCGCCAGTCAGGGTGCTGAAGCAGTTCACGAGACATGGACGGCACAGCGTTGAACACACTGACCGACTCGGATTCGATCAGCTTCAGCGCTTCATCTGGGTTCCAGCGGTGCATCAGCACTAGGCAACCGCCCGCAATGGTGACCGCTTGCATCACGCAGTTGCAGCCGGTCACATGAAACAGCGGCACCGGCAGCAGAGCCACCGGTGGTGATGGCGCTTCAGACGGATATTCGCTGCTTGAACCGCCCGGGCGCTGAGCGCGAGCTGCTTCAGAACAGGTGGTCAACAAAATGATGTTCATTAGGTTGTGAGCCACACCCCGATGAGTTAGTTGAGCGCCCTTAGGGAAGCCGGTCGTGCCCGAGGTGTAAAAGATCAAGGCATCATCTTCGGGACTGATCTCGGTTTCGGGCAGTTCCTTGGGCGCTGCTGCGGGATCAACCACCTCGTCCCAGTGGGTTGCTGTGGCGGGCAACGGACCGTCATGGCGGGTCACCAGCATCGGGATCGTATGGTCGTGCGGTGCCAGCCGTTGTAGACGCTCTCCGTCGAGGATCAGCGCTACGGGTTGCGAGTCGTTCAGCGCGAACTCCAGCTCGGGTTTTGTCCACCAAGAGTTCATGCCAACCACGGCGGCACCCGTGGCGAGGATCGCCCAATGTGCCAGCACCCATTCGGGATAGTTGCGCATCGCTATAGCCACGCGGGTGCCGTGCCCAGCACCGTATGCACTGTGCAGATGATGCGCTAAGGCTCGAACCCGTGCGTGAGCGTTGGCGTAGCTATAGCGCTCATCGTTGTAGACCAAATACTCCTTGTCGCCGTGGCCTGCGGACATTTCCCAGACCGAACGCATGTCAGCAAAAGAGTTGTCATACACCCGCACTGGCATGCCTGCGATCTCCTGCACAGTCCAACCGAACGGTGCAGACGGCGCTGTCATCGAAGCCAGAGTCGCGTTGAACTCTGCAACAAGTTCCGAAGCGTTCGGTTTGGTGTTCATGGCTCGCGATAATAGAGCCGAAGCGCAAGTTGCTGCTTAGTGCCCGATCGGATCAGTTCTCGCACCTGACAGTAACGCACGCCTTGCGGTGACAGTCGTAGCCTCAAACGATGACTGAAGTAGTGCATATCGGATCAGAAGTCAGCGATGCTTTGACCTCGGGTGCTGCGGTGGTGGCACTGGAGTCAACCATTTTTTCGGGACTAGGCCTGCCCGAACCCGCTAACCGTGAATGCTTTCAGCGTGTGGTGGCTGCGCTGCGTGGCGGTGGTGCGGTTCCCGCGTTGTGCGGCGTGCTTGACGGTGTTGCTGTGGTGGGCGCGGACTCCGATCAAGCCGAACGGCTTTTTGGGGGTTCAACCAAGCTCGCAGCTCGTGACCTGTCATCGGCGGTGGCCGCAGGGCTTGAGGTGGGGGTAACTACCGTGTCGGCTACTGCGACTCTGGCTGCTGCCGCGGGCATCAAAGTGTTCGCCACCGGCGGTATCGGCGGAGTGCATCGCGGTGCTGAGCGCTCAGGCGATGTCAGCGCCGACCTTGAAGCACTGGCTCGTCAGCCGGTGGTGGTGGTGTCGGCAGGTGTCAAAGCGTTCTTAGATGTGGCGTTGACCTTTGAGCGGCTCGAAACTCTGGGAGTGCCTGTGCTGGGCTGGCGCACCGACCGTTTTCCAGCGTTTTACGTGCGTGATGGTGGCCCGGTGCTGTCAAACACTGTCGATAATGCACATCAGGTAGCCGAGACGCTGCGAGCTGCGTCTGTGCTAGGGCATCGCAGCGGGATCTTGGTGGTCAACCCCATACCAAAGGATGCCGAACTGGATGCCGACGAACTGCAAGAGGCCCTTGCTAGCGCCGAATCAGCGGTGCGTCGTGACGGAGTGTCTGGTGGCGATATCACGCCAGCAGTATTGGCACGACTAAGCAAACAAACCAGCGGAGCAAACGTGGTCGCCAACATTGCTTTGGCCGAGTCGAACGCAAGGGTGGCCGCTGAGATCGCCGTGGCACTAGAGTTACTGAAATGACCAAAAAGCCCCCTATCATCATCGCCAAGAGAGGTCAGTCGTGAGCGACGACTACTCATACTCCAAATACGGCCTCACCACGCCGGATCCTGCTGCTCTTCCGCATTGCAATGCCAGCACAGAACCTGACGACGGTCTCGACAAATCGCTCAGTGGCGAGCATTGGGAGCAAGGCATTCTTGATGCTTTGGAGCGTGCTGCCAAGCATGCCCATCTAATCGCTTACCAGACCGGCACTGGAGTGGTGGAGAGTCGCAACGGCAAGATGGGGGTGTATCCACCCGACCCAGAAATGTACGAGGATCTGATCCCGCCACCCTTTGTGGACAGCTACGAACTCTAAACCCCCAGCACGGCCCTCAGGCCGTCGTCAATAGCGTCAATGAGGGGATCGGGCAACTGTCCGACATGGTTGGTGAGCCAAGAGCGTTCGATTATTTCCAGTCCGATCGGAATTGCGACGGAGTCTTTGAGCAGACCTGTCACCGACGATTTGAGTAACACGTTGCCAGCGATGCTGGCTCGGTCAAGGTTTGAGGTCAACGGCACCACATGTGTCTGCCAGACATTGACTGCAAGGACATCGCGTGAGGAAACGACTACACACGGACGACGTTTGTCTATGTCAAGCCACCACACAGAACCGCGTGCTACCACGGCGCTGAGCGATCCATCCTCTTAGCCACAGCGAGCGGGTCAGGCTTACTTGATGGTTCTCCAGCTGCTAGCGCGGCATCGGAGATAAGTTGTTGAGCGAAGGTTGTTGTCACCTGAGCCGCGTGGCGACGAAGCTGCTCGGTCACCCAACTTGAGAAGGGGATGCTAAGACTGTTAATGATTGGCAGAACATCTTCGGGCACGCTGATCGTTTTGTTAGGCATGATACGTATCATATATACGTATCATGCGCACAGCAAGCGCCAGACGCACATCTGACCGAAAGAGCGATGCGACGGGTGTCTCACAATGGATAACTACCGACTGGCCAAGCATGTCGCAGCAGTTCCGTGCAAGCCCAAGGTTGCTTGTCAGGGATTGAGTTTTTGGCGGGCTCGGTTGACGAAGCTAGCCATTTCCGCGCGGGTGGTTTGTTGGTCGGGACAGAACCGCAGTTCAGGCTCGGCTCTGCATCCAGCAGTGATACCTGCGGCGTATAGGGCAGCAATGTCGGCGGCGTGAACGTTGTCGGCTGCAACATCGGCGAAGTCGGCGGGATCTTGCGGAGTGGGAAGTTTCAAGGCTCGCACAATGAAGCTGGCCATCTGAGCACGAGTTACTGGCTCGTCGGGACAGAACCGCAGTTCGGGCTCGGTGCTGCATCCGAGAGTTACCTCAAGTTCAGCCAAACGCTCAATGAAAGGTGCCCACTTCTGGCCAGCTTCCACATCAGCGAAGCGCGGTGACTCGCTGGGTGCAGTGTCGGCACCGTCAAGAAGGCGCACCATCCATACCGCCATCACCAAACGCTGAATCGGCTGGTTCGGACAGAACAAGCTCGTCTCGCATTCGGTGCCTTCAATCAAGCCTGCCTCTTCAATCGCTTCGATCGCTTCGGTGTGAACAACGGCCATGATGATGTCGACAAAGGCACTTCTGAACGGCTGTGACGGCGTTTGTGCTGCCACCGGCGGATTCGTAGTGCCTCTACCGCCGCCTCTACTGCCGCCTCCACCACCACTTGATGGCGGACTTACACTGCCGCCACCTCCTCCACCCCCGCCGCCACTGCTGGGAGGCTGAATGACGCTGCTAGGTGTCGATGTGGAGATGACCTGATTACTTGAGACTGCCTGAGCTGATTTGCCTGAGCCTGCGCCGTCGGTATAGGAGGCGCGTGCCCGCAGATAGCGCCCCACATCGCTTGCTTGCGGTGTGTAAGTAGCTGAGGTGGCTCCGCTGATTGTGTTCCAAGTGACTCGGTTTGTCGAACGGTACCAAGCCCAGGTCGTGGAGCTGACCGAGCCATCGAGATCTGCGAGTCTGGCGGTGAGCGCTGTGCCTACTTCTGGCGCGCCCGACGACAGGGTGACCGTACCAGGCTCGTCAACGTTGGTGATGTTGATAGTGACTGAGATTGAGTCGCTGTCACCGCTGGGGTCAGTAGCTGTAACTGTGACCGAATACGTCCGCTGCGACTCATAGTTGATAGCCGCCTTGGTTCGTAGCTGTCCTGTAGCACTGTCAATGGCGAAAGAGGCTGCGTGAGTGCCGCCCAAGGAGTATGTCAGCGTGTCGCCGTCAAGGTCCGAAGCCGTCAAAGGGGCACCGATTGCGGCTCCAGCGGGGGAGTTCTCAGCCACGCTGCGTTGCGCTGTTGTCGCTGAGAAGTCGGGTGCCCGGTTAGGTATCGCTGTGGAGATGACCTGATTACTTGAGACTGCCTGAGCTGATTTGCCTGGACCTTCGCCGTCGGTATAGGAGACGGTTGCCCGCAGATAGCGCCCCACGTCGCTTGCTTGTGGTGTGTAGCTAGCTGAGGTGGCTCCGCTAATCGCCGTCCAAGAGACTTGATCGGTCGAATAATGCCAAGCCCAGGTTGTGGAGCTGAGCGAGCCATCAGGATCTGTAAGGCTTGCGGATAATGTTGTGCCCACTGCTGGCATGCCAGATGACAGCATGACCGTGCCGGGCTCGTCAACGTTGGTGACATTGATAGTGACTGTGATTGAGTCGCTGTCATCGCTGGGGTCAGTGGCTGTGACCGTAACCGTGTAAGAGGGGCGCTGTTCGTAGTTGAGTGCGGCGCTGGTGCGTAGTTGACCGGTAGAGCCGACAATCGTGAAGGAACCGGCATCGGTACCGCTGAGGGTGTAAGTGAGAGCATCGCTGTCTTGGTCGGTGGCTGTGACGGCTGCGCCGATGTCGCTGCTAGCAGGGGAGTTCTCAGCGATGCTTCGGCTGGTGGTCGCCGAAGCGAACACGGGAGCCCTGTTGGGCGGTTTCTGGCGTATGAAAACCAACTGCGCTATCCGATTATCAGAGAACTTCCCGGTGTTGCGAATGCTGGTGATGGTCTGTCTCGGGTTGGTATTTGGGTTGCTTAATGAAAAGCCTGAGCCGTCCTCGGTGCCAGCGTCATACGGGAAAAGATCTACTTCTTTGCGATCAACCCAATCCGAGCCGTCATGCAGTGACAGGTTCGACACGCCCACAAACCAGTCGGGGGTAGGTGCCACCATCGAGATCAGAGTTACCAGCGGGAAAGATTCAGACACGTCAAAAGAGCTGGTGCGAGTGAAGGTGAGGAGCCCTGATCCAACGTTGATCCATTCACGGGCAGTTTTGGCTGTGATAGCCGAGTTGACTTCGCTGCGGAAAGTGCTCGTGCCCCCCGTTTCGGCTACTGACTCAATACCTGATGTTGCGGTGCCACCTGACTCCCAGAAAGTGACACTGCTGCTGTGAGCTGCGCCTACCATCGTTGTGAAATGAGCACCTGAGGGGATCGAAACGCCTTGCGCCAGCGACGCAGTAGTCCAGGTGCCTTTGAACTGCACCTGGTAGCGCACCAACTCCTCGGTCTGGTCTTGGGGGGTCTGAAACACGGTTACCGCTGACGAGTCCTGCGACTGCGCCACGGCGCGGGCAAGTTGCTGCTGTTGCTGCGTCGGGTGCCCCGCAGCGATAGGCGAAGCGGTTGAGGCCACAAGCGCGGCAATTGCTGCGATCGTGGCGACTCTAAGCCCGCGTATTACAACGTTTCGCGAACTCTGTGCTTGTTTACGGCTTTGTGCTAATGCCGGAATTCGGCCTTTAGTTGATTGTGCAGCGGTCGAGTTTGCTTGATTCACTAGCTCTCCTCCAAAGGTTTCGCCAGCGCGAAGACTAATCATTAGATACAGGTTGCGAAAATCGCAGCCGGGCCTTAGCACCGTTAGCGGGCTCTGTCGGCGATGTGATGCTCGCAGCAACCGCACAGGCATCCGAGCTAGGCCAGCAGCGCATGTGAGACTTGGGCGGTGGCTTGCCGTGTTAGTGGCGCGATACTTGGGGTATGACAAATGCCAGCACCTTGCCCGACACTGAGATCGCCAGAGCGCACAGCTCGCTTGGTTTGACAGCCGAAGTCAGCGACGAAACCGCCTACGCCAACACAGTGGAACGTTTCCGGCTTCGTCAGATTGCCCTGCCGACCTTCGCTGAGTTGGCTAACCCTGCCACGATCCCTGCGGCTCGTCTGGCTGCGTTGACAGGAGTTGACCGCAACGAGCCCGACGCAGCCAACCTGTTCAGGGTTCACTGGTTCAACCGGCTTGACGGTAGCGGCCCCCACGATCTGCCCGACTATGTAGAGCTTCCTTCCGAGCTGACCGGTGTTGATGCACGCATCGTTTTGGCTCTGGGGAATCGTTTCCCGATGATCCGAGCTCACAAAGTGCTGGCCGCTTATGCCTGCCTGGCACCTCGGCTGGTGACCGGCCGTTTCGACCCGACTCAGCAGCGAGCAGTGTGGCCTTCCACTGGCAACTACGCCCGCGGTGGGGTAGCGATTAGTCGGATCATGGACTGTCGTGGCGTGGCTGTGCTGCCTGCAGGCATGAGCAAAGCTCGCTTCGATTGGCTGGAGCAGTGGACTCTAGACCCAGCAAATGACATCGTGCGCACGCCTGGCACCGAATCCAACGTCAAAGAGATCTACGACGCTTGTAACGAAATGTCGCTAGACCCGACCAATGTGATAATCAACCAGTTCTCGGAGTTCTCCAATCATCTGGGGCATTACAGCGTTACCGGCCCGGCTCTAGAACGCCTGTTTGAGCATGTCAGTGCCGGGCAGTCTGGAGCGCGTCTCGCTGCTTTTGTTTCGGCTTCGGGATCAGCTGGCACTCTCGGCGCGGGCGATTATCTCAAAGACCGACACGGTTGTCGCATAGTTGCGGCTGAAGCTTTGGAATGCCCCACCTTGCTAGAGAACGGCTTCGGCGAACACAACATTCAAGGCATCGGCGACAAGCATGTGCCACTGATCCATAATGTGATGAACACCGACGACATTGTGGCGGTGAGCGATGTTTGCACCGACTCACTTGATGTGTTGTTCAACACTGCTGCTGGGCGTGATCATCTTGTTGATCGTGCTGGCATTGACGCTGCCACAGTGGGATTGCTCACCGATATGGGCTACTCGTCGTCATGCAACGCACTGGCTGCGATTGCTGTAGCGCAAGCTCATGACATGGGCCGCGACGATGTGATCGTGACGGTCGCCACTGACGGATCCGAGTTGTATGACGCTGAGCGTGAGGCCTACATCGGACACCATTTCCGCAGCGGTTACGACGATGTGGCCGCTGAGGCGACATTCGGTCGGGGGATGCTTGACGGTGCAGGCGGCGAGGTGCGACACCTGAATTGTTCGGAGGCAGAAAAGCGCCGGGTCTTTAATCTGGGTTATTTCACCTGGGTTGAACAACAAGGCACGGTGTTTGAGGATTTCACGGCACGCGGGCATCAGCATTTCTGGGATTCGATGCGGCATTTCGTGGACGACTGGGACGAACTCATCGTTGAGTTCAACGGACGCACCGGTGCCCGTGACGACGACTGAAACCGCGGAGCCGCAGAAGCCTCCGTTGGTACTCGCAAGGCTTTCAACATGACTTCCACGTTTGAGCACTACGCCGAGCGGCTAGAAACGCAGCAACTTTTGGTCGGGACCGTTTCGGGGTCTGATGCTGCACAGAAAGCGGTGGCTAAAGCCCGAGCTTTGATCGTCGAACTCGACAAGGCCGTCGCCGAAGTTGAGGGTCAAGGCTTTGAGCCGACCCCTCTGGTGATGGCACCTGAACTAGCGACAGCCGCTGGTGTTGGCAACTGCGAACTTTGGGTCAAAAACGAAACCGACAACGTTTCGGGATCACACAAAGGTCGCCACCTTTTTGGAGCCGCTCTAGCGCAACGTCTAAAGCAACATGCTGCACAAGACCCCGGCGATGCCGAAGGCACCAGTGACACCGATGCCGACTCGCGCTATGTGATTGCCAGTTGCGGCAACGCGGCTTTAGCTGCTGCGGTCGTGGCTCGGGCTGCCGGGCTGCAACTTGAGGTGTTTGTGCCGACATGGGCTAACAAGGCTGTGGTTGAGCGCATACGTGAACTTGGTGCCTCGGTTGTGCATTGCGAGCGCCAGCCGGGTGTTGTCGGTGATCCGGCGCATCATGCCATGGTCGCTGCCTTAGATGCAGGCGCGGTGCCGTTTTCGTGTCAGGGAAGTGAAACCCCTACAACTATTGACGGTGCGCGCACTATCGCCTGGGAGATAGTTGATTCGTTGATCCGTCATGACGGTTCGGTGCCTGTCCGCCTTGACAGGCTGTTCGTGCAGGTAGGGGGAGGCGCTCTCGCCACCGCAGTGGTGACCGGGCTCGCTGATGCGGTGCAGCGAGGCGAACTGGCTGCTCTGCCGAGGGTTCATGCGGTGCAGCCTCAAGGCAATCATCCGCTGGTGAGAGCTTGGGACACGCTGGCGCTTGAAGCGCTAACCGGTGAGCGCACCCCTAACACTCGTGACCAGTCGTATTTTCTTGATCGGATTGTTCGCGCTCAGGCTGTGCCTGAAGGCGAAATGGACAACCATCGTCGAGCCGCTGTGGTCGCGGCTTTGGGAGTGTTGCACGCCGACAAGCTCAGCGAACTGCGTCAACAGATGCTGCGTGATCCGCAGCGGTATATGCGTGTCTGGGAGTCTGAGCCGGTGTCATATGCGTCAGGGATCCTTGATGACATCACCTACGACTGGGTTGACGTGGTGGAAGCGATGCTGGCATCGGGGGGCTGGCCGCTGGTCGCTTCCGAGCACGACCTGCAGTCGGCTCATCGCTTGGCGCAGCTTCATACCGGCATTGAGGTCTGCCCGACAGGAGCTTCAGGTTTGGGTGGCTTGCTGGCTTTGATAGCTGCTGGGAAGGGTGCGGAGGGTGGTGCTTCTGTGGACTCTTCAGAGAAGGTTGCGTCTGGTGAGCGGGTGGCGGTGCTGTTCACGGGACGAATGCGGCCCGGTGATCCCGACCCATTGATCGCTAGCGACTGAGCAGCACCCGCAGCCTGCCCGCGCGACAGGGCAAACTTGGTCTCTGAGACAGTTGCCTGCGCTTAAGCAAACGCAGCCTCGACTTCAGCAACTGTTGCTTCGGCCTCAGCAACCGCAGATTTGAGGTCTTCAAGTTCGGCTTCGATGACTTCAGCGTTAGAGGAGTTCATAAACACGAACACCATCCGAGCCACGGGTTCGCCGGTCACGGCTTGCAGTGCAGCAGCGTATGCCGCGCCTTGCAGTCGGTAGCGAGCCACTTTGGCGGCGATGTCGACATCATCTGTGACCGCGTCGGTTTTCCAGTCGACCACCACGAGCCCTTCGCTGTTGCGGTAAACGAGATCGATGTAGCCCTCAAGCACACGCCCACCAAACGAAGCAGCCACGAACAACTCACGCCAATGCTGCGACTCCGCGGCCTCGCGTGCTACTGCAGTGTTGAGCGCAGCCCGTGCCAGGTCGGTCACAATTCTGGATCGTCCGCTCACGCCCTCTGCCGCCGCCTGTCGGTCGGCCAGAACTTCGAGCCCCTGACCTGTGGACAAATCGACATCTTGAAGCACGCCGTGTACCGCTCGACCGATGGCGGTGCCGTAACGCCCCTTGCTCCACGGGTTTGCGTCCTCGTCGCCAGGGTCTTTATGCAAACCTGGGTCAGTGTGATCAAGACTGGCATCACTGTCGCCGCTCGTGTCGCCGGGGCTGCTCATTGCACCCTCAGAGTTGTCCTCATCGGCTGCGTCATCCGCAGAGTCAAAGTCGCCAGAATCAGCAGCATCATCGGCTAACCCGACGGCTCGGGCAAGGCCACTAGCTGACAATGCCAGCGGCCTTGATGCCGCTTTCAGGCTGCTTTGTAACTGCTGAAACCATTCGTCTCGCTCGGGAAGCTCCGCACGCTTGATTTCTGAGGGGGTTGTATCTGATGAAGCGTTCAGGTTTGCGTTGCCTGCGGTTGGCTTGAATCCACCATCCTGTGCGTCTGCGCCCAAAACCGCAGTTTGCGCGGCACCTGCATCCGCTAAAGCCCAGGCCGCAGTGTTTTGTTTATTGCCGCTCTCGCCCGGGTCTTTGCGGTAGAGGCTCACTACCAGATGGTCGCAGGCACGAGTGCAGGCCACATACAGCAGACGCAGGCGCTCAGCGGCATCCATTTGCGTGTCTTCTGATTTCCAAGCTTCGTAATTCTGGGACTCAACCCCGCTGCGCATTCTCACGACTGGCGCGCCGTCAGAGTCGAAGGCGACGGTCGGACCTCGGGTGGGTTTTTGAAGTCGAGCGGTCATGCCTGAAAGCATCACAATCGGGAACTCCAGCCCTTTAGCGGCATGCACCGTGAGAATTCGCAGGCTGTCGTCGTCGGTTTCGGGCAGCACCGACTCGGTCACACGGGCGTTATCAGCACCTTGCAGGCGAGCCCATTGCAGGTAGTCGCGCAGGTTATTTCCGCCAGTGTCGGCCCATGCTTGAGCCTGATCCATCACGAAACGCAGGCGACGCCAAACATCGCGGGGTCTTCCGCTGGCCACAGCCGTCTCGAAGGCTCCACGCTCACGGATCAGCCGCGCCAAAAGGGCGGGCGGGCTAGTCCAGCGTTTCGCTTCATGCAGTTCATGCAGATGGCTGATCGCGGCTGCCACTGGATGATCTGGATCGCAGTTATCTGGCAGACGACTGATTAGCGAGAAGCGGCCACCGCAGGCGATACGCCAATGAGCCAGATCATCATCCCCGCAGCCGTAGAGCGAGGATCGCAGTGCCGCCACCAAAGCCAACTCGTCGGTGGGATCAGCCACAGCTTGCAATGCGTGAAGCGCTTCACGCACCTCGCGGGTGTTGTAGACCAAAGAAGAAGCTTCAACCCGATACGGGACAGAGGCCGCTTCCAGAGCGTCTTCGAGTGCGGCCAGACTGGTGCGCGAAGGGATCAATATTGCGATGTCACCAAAACGCGCTGGACGCAATGCTGACTCGGCAGGCATGTTCTTATCAACAGACCAGCCTTCGCTGATGATCGTGCTCGCTGTTTGAGCCACGGCTTGCGCCTCGTGTCGCCGCAACTCGGCTGCGTAAGACCTGCCTTCCAGGGTGATGGGGTGCGCTCCAAGCACCGTCACTGCAGCACCTTTTGGAACCGGCTCACGTACCGAAGTCAGTGGCGAATATGCAGGCTGAGTGCCCTCAACTGGTGTGATTAGCTGGCTGAACACGGTGTTGACCCAGTCGATTATTGGATGCACAGAGCGGAAGTTGGTGGTGAGCCCCTCAATCCGACCGCTGCCTTGATCTTGAACCCATTGACGCGCTGTCAAGAATGTGGCGATGTCGGCACCGCGGAAGCGATAGATGGATTGTTTAGGGTCACCGACAAAGAACAGGCGACCTGGATCGGGTGTTGTGTCTGTCCAGTGCGATGCACCAGCAGCGTCTTCGCCGCAACCTAGCAACGCAGCTAGTTCAACCTGAATCGGGTCGGTGTCTTGGAACTCGTCGATCAGCAGATGTCGGTAACGCTCACGCAGAGCCGCTCGAACCGCCGGTCCGTGCGTGTTGTGACGCAGCAACCGCCGGGCTTGCACCAACAGATCATGAAACTCAAGTCGGCCGCCTGTTCGTCGTTGGTCGGCTGCGTCCAAGGTGAAGGCAGCGAGTCGCGCTACCAAGCAAGTCAACGCAGCCTCCGCTGCGGCTTGCAGCGTGTTTTGGCAGATTTCTTTCAGATGAGTAATGCCGTCTCGGGCATCTTGAATCATGTCACTCCAGCTATCAGCCTTGCCACGGTTGATTTCCTTGCATTCGCGCTCGGTGGCTAGCAGCGCTTCGATACGCTCAGCACGCTCAGAGGCACGGTCGTGGATGTCGGCGACTTCGTCTGGGATGTCGGCGACTTCGTCTGTGTTGCTGTGCTTGTCGAGCGCAAATTCCAGCCGGCTGCGCTGCTTGGCAATCGTGTTGATGCGCTTCAGTAGTTTGTCGTCTTCATCTGTGCAAAACGGGCAGAGTGCGATCAGCTCGTTGAGTGCAGCTAGCGCCTCAGACACGTCAACAGCGGGAAGGTCAGGTTCGAAGCTCAGGTCGCATTGCTCTAGGCGATCCCAGTTGTTGTTGAGTTGAACAGCTAGCGCTCGAATCTGCTTAAGGTTCACTCCCTGCACTTCGAGCCCCAGCAGAGTCGGTGCCATGTCGTTCTCATCAAGCAGTTCATCAAGAAAATCACGCCAACGATCTTCAAACTCGATCTGTGATCCAATGTCGTCAAGCACTTCCACGCTGGGAGGCAGCCCCGCCTCTACGGGATGCTCCGACAGGATGCGCTGAGCGAAGGAATGCAGGGTGCCCACTGCTGCGCCGTCGAGTTGCTGCAAAGCCGTAGCGGCCTGTTCGCTCCCTAAGTCCGCAAGAGCTTCGCTGCTTTTGAGTCGACTGCGGATCCTGTCTCGGAGTTCGGCTGCGGCTTTCTCGGTGAAGGTAATGGCTGCGATGTTCTCTAACGGCACACCCGAACCGATGAGTGCCAGCACCCGGTCGACGAGCGCTTTGGTCTTACCTGAGCCAGCTCCTGCTTCTACGAACAGCGTGCTGCTCAGATCGGATCTGATTGTCTCGCGGTTTGCTTGGTCCGCCAACTGCGATGAGGTCACGCTGCCCCCTCGACTGGATGTTCTGCTGCTTGCGCTGCTGCCTGATCCTGCTCAGGATCGGGATCAACTTGAGTCTGTTCACGATTGGGATCAATGAGATCCAAATAACGAGCCATATCGGGATCGTCTTGTTTGCGCTGCCAGTCGCGCCACTGGTCACGGGTGCCTAGACCATCGGGATCGCAAAAGTCACAGGAAACCCACGGCTGTCCGCTGGGTTCATCGGGATGCAACGGAAATAAGCCTTCACCGATCCCGTCAATGATGGTATTGACAGCTTCAAGCACCTGTTGGCGAGCAAGGTCGGTGGGGTAGCCGAAATCGTTGAACTGACCTTTGGTCGAAATGAACCAGTAGGCACCTTGACCACTTGCGGACTGCGAGACTTCGAGCAGCTCGCGGGCTGCTAGGTCATATATCACGAGCTGGAGATGTTGACCGCCGAGTGTCGGATCATCAGGGCTGAGCTTCTCGTATGCCTTGGCGGAGCCTGTCTTGTAGTCGATTACTAGCAGGCCTCCGTCGGGAGTAATGTCAACACGGTCGATGGAGCCGCGAACATTCACAGAACGCTCTTTTGCGATTTCGATGCTGACAGGGCCGCTGGCGCTGCCGGGCAATCCGAAGTTGAGTTCCGCTCTGGCGGGCTTTGAGCTGTAGAGAGAACGCTTCTCCTCGTCGAATTCCAAAAAGCGGACAAGGTCTCCCGTGATCTGGCGGCGATCGTGCTGCCAGTAGAGCTGGCGGCCGACCAGTCCACGAGCGGCGAACTTGTCGCATTCTTGTGCGGCTAGTTCAAGAAGTCGAGCTTGTTGCGGTTCGGGCCAATGCTGCACCGGCTCAGGCACGGTGTCTTCGGCGATGGCTTCTTTGAGCCAGAGTTCAAGAATGCGATGCACGAGGCTGCCGCGCTCCAGCGCGCTGATGCGGTAGTCGTCGTCGGAATCGTCAACTGGGTTGACTCTCAAGACGTAGCGAATGAAGTAGGCATGAGGGCATCGCGCCCACAACTCCAGCCGTGAAGCAGAGAGTATGGTGCCGTCAATGTCGGGATGCGATAGCTCCGCGCCTCGCAGCTTGCCTGCTGACAGGTTGCCGTCGAAGCGGGTCAATTTTGATGACATACGGGCTCGACGCATCTCGATCCCTCGCCGTATTTCCGGCCGGTTTTGCACTTCTGGAATCTGACTGAGTTGGCTCCATCGGCTGGCATCGCGGTTTTTGGAGTCGTGCCAGTCGAGCAGGCGGCGCGTGTCGTAATCTTGCGCGTGAGCCGGGAAAGCTGTGCGACGCAGGCCAGCCACAAATGACGGCACCACTTCGGGTTCACCCACGTAGTCAAGCAGCCAGCGGCTCGGCGAGCGGTCAGCGGCTCGGCGCAGATCGCCTCTAGGGCATAAGAGCAGAGTCTCTTTGGCAGCAGCTAGCACGGCTAGCAGCGCCCGGTGATCATCGCCTGACCGGTCGCTTCGTGCGGGCAGATCATGACCAACGACACGCCGTTCTCGATCAGGCAGCAGTGTGTCGTCGCTGCGGCGAGCTGGGAAAGCACCCTCGGCCATGCCGCACACCACCGCAAAATCAAGCTCCAGACCGACCGCTAGACCCACCGGCCCCACAAACACACCTGAGCCCAAGCGTCCGTGCTGGCTTGACGAGGTCCCCATCTCGTGGCGCAAAGCTCGTCTGAACACCGCCACTGAGGCTGGCTCTCCTGTGCTATCAAGCTCGCTAAGCCACTTGATGGCTTGATCGACGCGGTTGGCCATTTCTCGTTCATCGTTGGGCCAACTGGAGCGGGTTCGGCCTCCGAGGTATTTATGAACTAGGTCTTGACACCATTTGGATAGTTCGGCCCATGAGTGCAGCGGTGTTGACGGATTCAGGTCGCTGTGCAGTTCTGTCACAAAGCTGCGAAGCTCATCGGCTCTAAGGGCGTTGCGGCGCACCCTGTCTGTCTGCCACGACTGTTCTTCGTTGAGTTGCAATCGGTCGGCTTCATCCCGACGATCAGCGGCGTAGCGTTCGAGCCGCTGTTGCCAACTGTCGATGCCTGCTTCAACTCGGGCTGCCCGAGCGATTCGCTCCCAGGCTGCTGTGGGAGCGCTCTGCCATTGTTTGCTGGTTGAAGCACTGCCGGTTGAAGCGGAGTGGTTTGCGTCGGTTGTGTTAGCTGTGTCTGCGTCGGTTGTGTCGGCTGCGGTTTCGGAACTTTGATGATCCGCTATTCGCACACTTGTGGGCGCGCCGGTCAGCCATGCCATCACAGCACGACGCGAGAACCCTCGTCCGTAAGGCTTCCGTTCATTTTGGTGCCCGGCTTGCTCGCTGTCGGCCAGTGCCAGCATCTCCAACAGAGAGCGACCCAGAAGTGATGTCTCCACAGTATGAACCGTTGAGCCGCATCGTGGGATGCCAGCCGCGTCTAAGGCATCGCCGATTAGACGGGCATACGGTGTATCAAGTCCGTAGAGAATGGCGCATCGACCCAGCGGCGTGCCTTTGCGGGTTGCGTCAACCACGGCACGCAAGGCGTGTCGCACTTCGTCGTCAGCGTCGGACAAGCTCAACGCCCGCAGGTTGCCCCCCAGAGTTTCGTGGGCTGACAGTTCTGGATGGGGAATCGGCTGAGGGACAGCCTGGTTTAAGCCGAGGCGCTGCAAGCAGGTCCAGACGGCTGCGTCGGCATCTTGTGCCCCAGTGAGACCAGCGATGATCTTGATGCCGATCGTTTCGGCCACTGCCCGCAACAGCAGCGTCTGAGTGCGAGTGAAGCTGTGAGGCAAGAACAAGATCACCAGACCAAGCTTCCGCTTTGCTTGATCAGGGTCGTTTCGCAGCAGTTTCAAGGCAGTCTCAGCCAAGTGTGTCGCAGAGGTGAAACCAGCATTGTCAAGGTCAGAGGCAACTTGGCGATGAATCCTCACAACATCTTGGGCCCGCAGCGACTCGCCTGCGAGCTTCTCAAGCTGTGTGTCAGTTAGTTCCGAAAGCTCACGGTGCGCCCGTGCTATGGCCAGTTCGGTGGCAGGATGGTTCTCGACACCGCGAAAGTGCCCAGGATTTTCGCGCAGCGCCACACGAACCGTTGATGCGATGATCGCACTGCTAGCGCCTCGATGCTTCTTGGGTGACATGTTCGTGGCTGCGAGCCGCTCGGCAAGCCTGTGAACAGTAAGGCAAGCCACAGCAGCAATCCCGCTAGTTGCAAACTGCTGACCGTCCTGAGTTTGCCGAACACCGTGAGGCAGTTGATCATCTTGAGACGGATGAGCGGCCAACGCTCGCCGGGCGGCCAAGCCCACATAGTTGCTCGGCACCACCACAGTCACCGGTGCTAGGCAGTCACCAGCTTTAGCCTCGGCCACAGCATCAGCCAGCGCCTGATGTGCAGGCGCCCCGAAAGCCGTACGGGTCAGCTCAATCTTCGTGCCGTTCGTCGGATCACTCGCCCCGAAGGTCACCTCGTTTGCCATGCCCGCACCTTACGCCAGGGGTGTGACATGGGTCTTTTTGATCATTAGGCGGATCCACTCGCCGGAGGTGATCGGCTCATGGTGTGGAGGATCATCGGGTGAAGTGCATGTCGGGATGCACTCAATAACCGCGTCATAGGCGGGCTGATGAAAGAACGCCACCGAGATACGGCTGCCGACGGCTTGTTCGTGGACCACCACCCGATGCTGAGTTGACACCCAGCGATCATTAGTCCATGCCGCCATTAGATCACCGAGGTTCACCACTAGGGCATCAGCGACCGTCGGCACATCGCACCAGTCGCCTTCAGGGGACAGAACCTGCAGACCCGGCTGCCCGTCATGATGCAGGATTGTCAAACTTCCCCAATCGCTGTGAGGGCCTCGCCGGTACTGCCCAGGCAGCGCAGGTGCCTCCAGTTCTGGATAGTGAAGCACTGTGAGACCGGTGATGTGCTCAGCGATTTTGTCGTCGAACCAGTGTTCGTCCAGGTTCAGTGCCAGAGCCATCAACCGCATCAGCTCACCGGCCAGAGCCTCCAGTGCCGCATAGCAGTCGTTTAGAGCCTCTCGGAAGTCGGGAACTTGTTCGGGATCAGGCCACACGTTGGGAGCAAAGAAAGACGCTCGACCGGCATCTTGCCCAGCATGTGAGCCAGCCCGAGAAGCGTCAGCGGGATCATCAAAGCGGCTCACAGAAAAAGCCTCGGCCAAGTCAGGAGGAGTCACTTCGTCGTGAGCTAGCGCCAGCGCCGAACTGCGTAACGGCACATAACCAAGACGGTTCTGGTCATGGCGCACCCAAGACATCTTCACCTGCAACGGCAGCGCGAACAGCTGCCGCGAAACAGAGTCCACTCTCTGCAGCAGTTCTCCAGGGATGCCGTGACCGGTGATTAGCAGGAAGCCGACATCTTCGCAGGCTCGGCGAATGGCATCCACGGCATCGTCTCGTTGAGCGCCCGGCTCGAAAGCACCCGACAGATCCACCAACGGCACCCGATCCGCCATAGATGAAGAAGAAGTCATGTTCAGGGGAATAGGGCGCTGAGGCCGGTCCAGATCAGCCAAAGGCCGATGACGATGAACGGTCCTGGTATAGCGATGAACACGATCCAGGTCAGGGAACGCACCCATCCGGGCCGGTCAGCGAAGCGTCGCTGATGGAAGGCTGCGTCAAGTCGTTCAGCCTCCAGATCAGGCTGCTCAAGCCCCAGCAAGTCAGCGGCTACCTCAGCGACCTCCACTCGCACCACCAGCAAAGCAAGCCGGTGAGTCATGTGATGAGGAGCCACTTCGCTGGCCGGATCAACCAGCACGGTCGCCTCATATCCGGCCTCCTGCAAGCGCGCCGCGGCGACATCAGCCTCAAAACGGCTGGGATACTCAGCGATGGCGACCATCCCCGGCAGCGGTCTCATCCTCATATCGTGCCCGATTTACATCAGATTCGTGCCCGATTCGTGCCTGTTTTGCGTTTCGCCTGTGTTTAAAGCGCAGAGAGATGAAGAGGTTGTGCATAGGCTTGCAGAGTCTTCGAGGTCAGCGAGTAGTGTTCGCAACCGTGGATGCCGCCGTGATCGTGGATCAACTCGTTAAGGATTACGGCAAGGCCCGAGCAGTTGACGAAGTGAGTTTCGAGGTTGCTCGAGGCGAGATTTTTGCGTTGCTAGGACCCAACGGCGCTGGCAAGTCCAGCATCATCGAAATACTGGAAGGCCATCGTCAACGCACTTCGGGCACTGTGAGAGTGCTCGACACTGACCCAGAAACCGCAGGCAGCGACTTCCGTGAGCGGATCGGCATCGTTTTGCAGTCGTCAGGTATTGACCCAGAGTTGACAGTGCGTGAGGCGATCAACTTCTATGGTGCTGCCTACCAGAGACCTGCAGCATCCGACGAACTGATCGAGTTGGTGGAACTGCAAGACAAGGCCGACTCGCGCATTTCTACATTGTCGGGAGGCCAACAGCGCCGCATAGACCTTGCGTTGGGGCTTGTGGGCGACCCTGAGGTGGTATTTCTGGATGAGCCAACCACCGGTTTTGATCCGGCTGCTCGCCGCCGGGGCTGGGAACTGGTCGAAAGGCTCGCTTCACAGCAACGGGCTGTGCTTTTGACTACTCATTATCTTGATGAGGCTGAAGCTCTAGCTGATCGTGTGGCTGTGCTAGCCAAGGGTCGCATCGTCGCTGAAGGCACACCGGCACAGTTGCGGGCTCGAGCTGGAGCGGCGTTGATCTCATTTGTATTGCCTGATCATCTAGACACTGTGGCTGATCTTCTGGAGCCGCTGTCTGGTGAGATAGTCGGACGACAGCGCAATGTGCAGATCACGACCGACACCCCGACTGCTGATCTTGCTCATCTGACTGGCTGGGCGCATCAGCGAAGCTTGGAACTGGAAGGCTTGACCGTCACCAAACCGAGTCTCGAAGACGTGTATCTGGCTCTAGTTGAAGGTGACAGCGACAGCGACAACGACGCTGACAACAGCGACGGTGCCTCGTGAAGCGGCCACGAACACTTTCTGTAGGGCTTGCAGGGCTCAAACAGCTATGGCGTTGTATATGCCTACAGAATCGACTCTTTTGGCGCACCCCTATAGCGGCTTTCTTCACTTTGGTGTTCCCGATTTTGATGTTGGTGCTGTTCACCGCCATCTTCGGCAACGATGACTTCGACAGCGTTTATGGCCGGATCACCAGCAGCCAGTTCTACACACCCGGCTTAGCTGTATATGCGGCTGCTTCATCCACCTACACCGGTATTGGCATCAATTTGGCTAGCCGCCGAGAACTGGGCATTCTCAAACGTGTGCGCGGCACGCCATTGCCAGCCTGGGCTTACTTGGGTGGTGTGGTGCTGTCGGCTGTGTGGATCGCGGCTCTGGGAGTGACCGCCATGGTGGTGCTCGGGGTAGCGGCTTACGGTGTCAACATTGAAGCTGCCAAAGTTCCTGCCATGATCATCACCTTCGTAGTGGGAACCGCGTCGTTCGCAGCGCTCGGATTGGCTTTGTCGTCTTTGGCTCGCACAGTGTCAATGGCAGTGCCCGCCGCTAATGCCACGCTTTTGCCGCTGGCGTTTATCTCCGACATCTTCGTGCCTTTCGGCACTGACATTCCGCGATGGTTAGATGTGCTCGGCAATGTTTTTCCGTTGAAACATTTCGGACGGGCTTTCAGCGAAGCGATGAACCCGTTCTCGCAAGCTCCAGCTTTTGAGTGGCAACGTCTCGCAATACTGTTGGCATGGCTGGTGGTCGGAGCTCTCGTGGCATCCCGAAAGTTCAGTTGGGAACCGCCTGTGCTAGCTGGGCGAAGCTCACGCCGCCGCAGCCGTGCCGGTTCGGCCGATATCGACACCGATACTGTTGCTGAATAGGGCGCTGTAACGCTGCTTAATGCGAGCCAGTCGAGCCCACGTTCAGGCGCAGTGGTCTAGTCTGGCCTTTGATGCCTGCCGACGCTGCTCATCTTGACAACTCTCGTAACGAGGATCACGACACCTCCTACGACGAGCTTGGCCTCTTTTGCGAGAACGCCGAAGAACACGGTCTCGAATGGCGGGGACAGCCGGCGGTTCGCCGCGAGACACTGCGATTGTCTTCGGGGCTGAAACTGTCGGCTCTGGTTTGGGGAGCGAGCGCTCCCGAGCTGGTGCTGATCCACGGTGCCGCGCAGAACGCTCACACTTGGGACACCGTGGCGCTGGCTCTTGATCGCCCACTGGTTGCGCTTGATCTGCCTGGCCATGGCCGTTCCGACCACAGACAAGATCATCATTACGGGCCTGTGTCAATGGCGCAGGATGTAGCTGTGGCAGTTGCAGCGCTGGCCCCGGCTGCTGAGGCGATCATCGGCATGTCTTTAGGCGGTCTCACCTCCATTTGTCTGGCCGCTGATCACCCGAACCTAGTGAAACGCTTAGGTGTCGTGGACATCACTCCAGGCACAGACCACAAAAAAGCCGAGTCGATAATTGCATTTGTTGAAGGCCCTGAATACTTCGACAGTTTCGAAGCGATCTTGGAGCGCACCATCGAGCACAACCCTTCAAGGAGCGTTTCGTCGCTGCGTCGTGGCGTGTTGCACAACGCTCATGAGTTGCCTGACGGGCGCTGGACTTGGAATTATGACCGCTTACGTGACTGGAAATCTGGTTCAGGGCCTGAGCCTGGGTTCGGTGAACTCTGGGAGAAGGTTTCGGCGATATCTGCCCCGACTGCTTTGTGGCAAGGCGGCGCTTGGAGCGTGGTCGACGATGATGATGTGGCAGAGTGGATGCGAAGACTGCCCAACACGGCGTATTCGTTGGTGGAAGGTGCGGGCCATTCGATCCAGGGCGACCGACCACTAGAACTCGCCGCACTAATCGAAGAACTCCTAACCCGCCCCGCACCCTAATCTTCGCTTCCCGCTGAACTAGCCGAACTAATGGCGGCCGGAGTTGTTGAAGTGGTAGCCGGTTGGAGTTATTTCTAGGCGGTGTCTTGGGCCTGGAAGTGAAGCATTTCCGCTTTCGTAGCCAGCGTCACCATGCCACATGCAGATCGGCCCGTGGTCACCATCAGCTAGGCGGGTGAAATAATCCCGCGGCTGTTGCTGGCTCAGCATTGTCAGTATCTCATCCACAGTGGCAAACTCGCACAGATTATGAAGCGTCACCCAAGTGGGCGCAATCAACTCTATTTCTCCAGCATCGCAACGTCTTAGCGCCTCGCTGGGAGTCATCCACTCGTGGTGAATAATCTCGGTTTCATCAACGCGCACCCGATCATCAGGTGCAGATGCCGCAAAGAACCAGGTAGCGAAACGCTTCGGTGCGACAGGAGGCGGCACCCAATAAGAGAAATGCACCAACCGAGCAGGGTCAAGCACCAGCGATGCTTCCTCTTGGGTTTCGCGAACCGCTGCGGTGCGGGCGGCTATCAGCAAGTCACCGCCGCTGTCATAGTCTTCGTCATCGATCCGTCCGCCAGGGAACACCCACATTCCACCGAAGGCAAGGCGCGAGTTGCGATGCAGCATCAGTGCCTCGGGCCCAGCTGAACTGTCGCGCAGCACCACCACAGTTGCCGCAGGAACAGCCGGAGCCTCGTTACCTCCAGCGAACTGTTGTCGCCACTTCTCAATAGGCAGCAACTCTCGCTGCCTCAATCTCGCATCATCGCTCGAAGCCGAAGCTAAAGCCGAATCCGCATCTGGGCCGCTCACTTGATCGCACTGCTCATTTGATCACACTGTCGGCTCGGAGTTGTTCAAGCTGATCGCCCAAGCCCAGTTCGGTGAGCACCTCGTCAGTGTGCTGCCCATGAATCGGCGATGAAGGTTCACGCAACTCTGCTGGTGTCACCGAGAAGCGAGGCGCAGGCCGCGGCTGGCGAACCCTGCCCATAGCCGGATGATCATGCTCGCTAAACAGCTGGTTATGGATCGCTTGAGCATCGCTGGCTAGGTCTTCCACGCCTAGCACCACACCGAAAGGCACCTGATGCCGATCCAAAGCCTCAACAGCCTGCGCTAACGGCATCTCAGCAGCGGCAGCATGAACCGCACGGAAAACTTCGCTGGTCTGCTCTTTGTTGCGCTGGCGAGCACCCATAGTGGCGACGCTCGGATCACTTGAGTCGACACCAAAAGCTTTGGTCATGCCGTGGAACTCGTCGTCGGTGAGTGCTGTCACCACCATATGCCCGTCGGCGAGAGCGATGGCTCGCTGATAGGCAGCAGATGACTGAGCGAGATGGCGTTGATCATTGTCGAGAGCCACCTCATGCGCCGCTGAATCAGCAAAAAGAAACGCAACAGAAGCATCAAGCATCGCCAACTCAATGTGCTGACCACCAGAACCTCGCTCGCGGGCAAAAAGCGCTGCAGTGATGGATTGTGCGGCTGTGTAGGCAGTGATCTTGTCGGCAGCGACCTGACGCAAAAAGCGTGGCGACTTATCGTTGAGACCTGTCTGACTGCCGACCAGCCCCGACTGAGCTTGGATCACAGCGTCATAAGCCCGACGATGTGCATACGGGCCGTCAGGGCCGAAACCCGAAATCGACACATAGACGATATCAGGATTGCACGCTGACAAGTCGTCGTAACCCAGCCCGAGCCGATCAACCACCCCAGGACGCATGTTCTGCACGAACACGTCAGCCTGCTTTGCAAGCTCAAGCACAATCGAGCGCCCCTGCGGGCGGGTGCAATCCACAGCAACAGAGCGCTTGCCGCGGTTGCACATCTGGAACATGGCCGAAATCCCACCGGAGGCCACGCCCACATAGCGACCCTGATCACCGAAGCGAGGCTCTTCCACCTTGATCGCCTCAGCTCCTTGATCAACGAGCAGCCCTACCGCCAGCGGGCCGGTGACAGCCACCGACATCTCCAAGACGCGGATGCCGTTAAGAGGTCCAGGCATATTCAGCGGGCATCAGAAGGAGGTGGCGGTTCGCTCAAGGCGACAACCCGCAAGCGACCATCAGAAGGTGGTGACAAGCTCATGCGCTTCTACGATACGCCTCGTTGGGCATCTGCGAGCGGTTGCGTGCAGCTGGGCTTGTGCTGTTGTTGATGTCAGCTCCTTACCGGCTTGGAGGCTGAAGGCAGAAGTGATATAGAAGGACAGAGGGTCACTGAATTAGCGACTCTCAGCCACTACCTTCAATCCCGACGGTAAGCCGCATCTGAATCCCCAGCGGGTCAAACCCGAGACGGCCAGCGGCACACGAGAAGCCTTAAGAAGCCCCAGATCATGGAGATGACTGTGTCACCACAACAGCAATTGACTACTGCGCCCCTTGACTCTTTGCCAGCGCGCCAAGTACCAGCTCGTCAAGTGGACGACATCCCAGTAGCCGAGGAGATGAGCGACTCGTTCCTTGCATATGCGTTGTCGGTCATAACTTCGCGGGCCATTCCTGACGTGCGTGACGGTCTCAAACCTGTACAGCGTCGAGTGTTGTGGTCGATGCTGCAGATGGGGCTACGTCCGGGGACTCCCTACCGCAAATCGGCTCGGGTGGTGGGCGACACGATGGGTCGTTATCACCCTCACGGCGATGCCGCTATCTACGACACGCTTGTAAGGATGGGTCAGGACTTCAGCCGTATGGTCACTCTGGTAGACCCACAAGGCAACTTCGGGAGCCTTGATGATCCGCCTGCGGCGGCTCGCTACACCGAATGCCGGCTTAGTGCGGCAGCTATGGACATGGTCGGTGAACTCGACGAAGACACTGTCGATTTCCGCCCGACTTATGACTCTGAAGACACCGAGCCTGCGGTTCTGCCCGCAGCACTGCCCAACCTGCTAGTTAACGGCACTTCGGGGATCGCTGTGGGTATGGCCACCAGCATGTTGCCTCACAACCTGGCCGAGGTTTGCGAAGCCATTGAACTAGTGATGAGCAGCACACGGCGACCCACCACAGATGAACTGATGAAAGTGCTGCCCGGGCCTGATTTCCCAGGTGGCGGAATCGTAGTTGCTGACGAAGCCCTGCAAGAGGCTTACGAAACCGGTCGAGGTTCCGTGCGGATGCGAGCACGTCTCAGCATCGAAGCGGTCACCCGTCAGCGGCAGGCGGTGATAGTCACCGAACTGCCTCATCAGGTAGGTCCCGAGCGGGTGGTGTCGCGCATCACCGAACTGCTTACCGCTGGACGCTTAGCCGGAGTCAGAGGCATCGCTGATCTCAGTGACATGGACGGCCTGCGACTACAAATTGATCTTAAGCCTGGAGTGGACCCGGCAGCAGCACTAGAAGAGCTCTACCGGCACACGCCCCTAGAGGAGAGCCTCAACATCAACAACGTGGTGCTAGTTGACGGTGTTCCCAGCACTTTGGGTTTGCGGCGGTTGTGTGAGCATTATGTGTCTCATCGTCTTGAGGTAGTGGTGCGGCGTACCCGCTACCGGCTGCGCCGAGCCGAGGAGCGTCTGCATATTGTGGAAGGGCTGCTCACAGCTCTTGACAATATTGACGAAGTGGTGGCGTTGATTCGTGCCAGTGCTGACGCTGTGGCTGCGCGAGATGAGCTGATGGCGCGTTTCAAGCTTTCGGAAGTGCAAGCCACGCACATACTCGACATGGCCTTGCGGCGACTCACTGCACTTGAACGCACCAAACTCGATGCCGAAGCCGAGAGCTTGCGTGCCGACATCGCCGAATATGGCGAGATCTTGGCGAGCACCCGCAAACAGCGGGCCATTGTGCGCAAAGAACTGCATCGCATCGTTGATGATCATGGCCGACCGCGCCGCAGTCGAATAGTCACAGCCGCTGAAGCCGATCGTGAGTTGGCCGCCAGTTCCACAGGAGAATCAGGCTCTAGCAGCGGAGACGGCAGCGAAGCGGACCCTGGGCCTGACATTGCCTGCGTGGTCACTGTGTCAACAAGCGGCAATATCGGTAGCTCACCGCTCAAAGGCGAACGACGGGCATCGCCAGGAAGACATGATCTGATAGCGGCTCGTGTGGTGACATCAACAGGGGCCTTGCTGGCTGCGGTCACGAGTTCAGGCCGAGCTGCGGCTGTGCGCTGCTCTACCGTTGAGACCGCTGCTAACCGAGTGCGAGGTGTTGATGCCAAAGAGCTTTTTGGCCTTGCTTCAGGCGAGAAGATCCTGGCTATTGTCACCGACAGCCAAACGCGCTCAGGCAGCAAATTGGATGACAAGCTGGTGCTGGTAACCAAGCACGGGGTAATCAAGCGACTTGACGCAAGCGAACTTTTTGACGGTGCGTTGCCTGGGTCGCTTATGGCTTTGTCTGACGGTGATCAGTTAGTGAGCGCCTTCACTGCGCCAGACGGGGCCGAACTAGTGCTTGCTGCCAGTGACGGTCGGGCGCTGCGGATCGAAGCCGCTACAGTTCGAGTGCAGCGGCGAGCGGCTTCAGGGGTTGCGGGAATCAAGCTCCGTGCAGGCGCAATAGCAGTGGGTGCAGGCGCTGTGGTCACTGAAGCATCACAGAGCGACCCACTGCTGGTGCTGACGACCAGCAACGGCCCAATCGGCGGCATTTCGGTTACACCCTGTTCGGAGTTCTCAACTCAAGGCAGAGGCTCTCAAGGGGTGCTGGCAGTGAAGCTCGCACCAAGCGAATCGGTTACGGCTGCATTAGTTAGCAGCGACGGGGCACTGCTGGCGCTTATGGGCCGTGACGACGATCCCCGCAAGGTTGACCCGAACCCGGTGCCGGTGCGGGTTGAGCCCACAGCCCGCCATCGTTCACCCAAGAGATTCGAGCGCAGCATTCACATGCTGGCACTGTCAAGGTGGTGATATGACTGCACAATCTGTGTCACCTGCCACAGCCTCAGGCACGCTGGCGTTGCTGTTGGACTCATCTCCCGAGACTGATGTCGAAGCGGCCAACGCGGCCAACTCAGCCGCTGTAGCTGAGGCTGCAAGCGCAAGCTATGACGCTGACTCAATTGAGACGCTTGAAGGCCTTGAAGCTGTGCGCAAACGCCCAGCCATGTACATCGGCGGCAACGGCTCCGAAGGCTTAATGCATCTTGTCTGGGAGATCATCGACAATGCCGTAGACGAAGCTGCTGCAGGTTTCGCTACCAAAGTAGACATGGCCTTGCGTCGCGACGGTTCAGTTGAAGTAACCGACAACGGGCGCGGTATTCCGGTAGGTAAACATCCTGATCGCGACGTGTCAGCTCTTGAAGTGGTTTTCACTGAGCTACATGCTGGCGGAAAGTTCGGTGAGGGTGCCTACAAGGCATCAGGAGGCTTGCACGGTGTTGGGGCTTCGGTTGTGAATGCCTTGTCCACACGTCTTGACGTGGAGGTTCGTCGCGACGGCTATTTCCATGAACTGAGCTTCAAAGATCAACAACCAGGGCATTTCAACGGCAGCAAGTTCAAACCCGGCCATGATGTTCGTCCCGATAAGCGGCGCACCAAAACCACCGGCACAAGAGTGCGGTTCTGGCCGGATGCTGCGTTGTTTGCTGCCGATGCTCGTATCGACGCTGAAGAAGTTCGCACAAGGGCTCGTCAGCTCTGCTACCTAGTGCCAGGGTTGCGGATGACCGTGACCGACAACCGTGCTGGCGAAAACAGCGAGCCTTTCGAGTGCGTCAGCCGCGGCGGTGTCAGCGACATGGTGAAAGAGCGTTCGCAGCAACTGTCGGACACGGCGGTGAGCGGCGTGATCACAATCAACGGCATCGACCGTTTCGTTGAGAAAGTTCCGGTCAACGGAAAGATCACAGAAGTCGAGCGTGAATGCACCGTCGATATTGCGTTGCGCTGGGTGCCGGGATACGACAGCAATGTCGAGTCGTTCGTGAACACGATCCCAACCCGCTTGGGTGGCACGCATCTGGCTGGGTTCGACAAGGCTCTGACCCGAGCAGTCAACAGTGTGCTGCTCAAAGAAAACCGCAAGCTGGCGCGCCTGGCCCGTGACAGCGGTGCCGCTGCCAGCGCCAAGAACGGCAAAGCTGTCAAGGTCAGCGCCACCAAAGACGATGTCCAAGAAGGCTTAGTCGCGGCGGTAAAAGTGACTTTCTCAGAGCCGCAGTTCCGTGGCCAGACCAAACAAGAACTCGGCACACCCGCAGTTGAGGGCATCGTTGCTCGTATCACCTATGAGCAGCTCAAAGAATGGTTCGAGCCGGGGGGTGGCCCTCGTTCACAGGTCAAGTCCATAGGCGACAAGCTCGCTGATGCGGTGGTCAATCGGGTTGCTTCCAAGCAGATGCTTGACACCAAGCGCAAAGCAGCCAGTCTCGGCTCCACCGGTATGCCTGACAAGCTTGCCGACTGCCGAGTTCACGGCCCAGAGGCTGAGCTGATCCTTGTGGAGGGTGATTCGGCTGCAGGTCCGGCCAAGCGAGGCCGCGACTCGGAGTTCATGGCGATTTTGCCGTTGCGAGGCAAGATCGTCAACGCGGCCAAGGCCAGCACCAAGCAGGTGTTCGATAACGCTGAAGCTCAAGCGATCTTCACTGCTATGGGTGCAGGAGCGGGCGAAGCTTTCGATATTGCTTCGGCCCGCTACGGGCGGATAGTGATCCTGTGTGATGCCGATGTTGATGGCAGCCACATCCGCTGCCTGCTGTTGACTTTGATCTACGGATACATGCGCGAGATGCTGTTGCAAGGTCGAGTTTTCTCGGCGCAGCCGCCGCTGTATACCGCTCGGGTTGGCGAACGAACTTATCGGGCCTACTCCGACGACGAGCGTGATCGGATTACTGCTGAACTTTGTCGCGGCAGGCGCCAACGCGAGAACATCAGATGGCAGCGGTTTAAGGGTCTTGGCGAGATGAACACAGACGAACTTCGTTATTGCGCGCTTGATCCAGCCACCCGAACGCTGCGCCGTCTCACCATGGCTGACGCTGCTCAGGCTGACACTGCCGCGCGCATGTTCGAAGTGTTGATGGGCAGCGATGTCGGTCAGCGGCGCGAGTATTTGGTGGATAATTCATCGCTGGTTGATGAAGCAACCCTTGACATCTAGCTAAGGCTTGAGTTTCAGTGGACGGTCAGGTGGCGCTGCGAGTGAATGCACAGTCAGATACGTCATTGACCGCCGCGTTAAGGTCAGCCGATACAGGTTCCGGGTATTTGTCGCGCCGATGAACTAGAAACAGGATTGTGCAACTCCCCTTTGACCAAACCGACATCCATGACCCCGAAGGGCTGGGTGCCTTAGACCCTGACGGTGGCCCGAGTCTGCCTCAGAAGCTGTCACCGTCTGGGGCGGCCACCTTTGAGCAGTGTCCCCGCCGGTGGCGGTTCCGTTATGTGGAGCGCCTACCGGATCCTCCAGGCGTTGAAGCGCTAGTGGGGACGTTCGCTCATCGGGTGCTTGAGCTGCTTATGCAGCGGCATCCCGGTAACCGCAGCAAGGACGAGGCACGGCGGATCGCACGGCAAGCCTGGTCGGAGATATCCGTTAGTCACGACTATCGCGAGCTGGCGCTTGACGATGCCGCAGCTCGAGAGTTTCGCTGGTCGGCTTGGAACGCTATTGAGGGGCTCTGGGATTTGGAGGAGCCCTCTGAGGTAGAAGTAGTGTCCACCGAACAGCAGGTGTCGGCGACTCTCGGCGGGGTGCCTTTCCGGGGTGTGGTTGACCGAGTTGAGTCAGAGCCGGACGGCCTGGTGATTAGCGATTACAAGTCGGGGCGGGCACCGTCGCCGCGTTATGCGATCGGGCGGTTAAAGCAAGTGCTTTTGTATGCCGCCGCCATAGCCGAACAAGCTGGTGAACAGCCGGTGCGGGCACAGCTGCTTTATTTGGGTCAGAAGGTTGTGTCGACCGCGGTCAACACTGCTGAACTTGACGGAGCTGTTGAACAGTTCACAGAAACCTGGGAAGCCATAGGCGACTCCTGTCGCAGCGACGACTTTGAGCCGCGTCCAGGGCCGCTGTGCTGCTACTGCTCGTATTCGCAGCTATGTCCAGAGGGTCAAGACGAGAAGACTCGCAGAGAAGAACTTCGAGCTGCTGAGGAAGCAAGCTTGCTGCGGATGGCTGGCTAGTTTCTGCTGACGAGATCTGCGTGGGCTAGATCTGCCAGGGTTGCCTCTGCCTAGTTTTGGCTTCGTTTGTGGTTCCTGCTGAATATTCTCACAAGCACCAGAGTCATCGCTGCGACAGCTACCGCAAAAGCCCAAACCGCAGACGCAGGTATACGGTGCAAGATGCGACGACCAAGTCCGCTGCGTAGTTCGCGGCCGCTGTCGGCTGCTGTTGGCTGTGCGCCGTTTGCTGTGTAGTCCGTCTTGTGAGCGATCTCGCTGGCGGGCGGTAGTTGCTCGCCAAGAGGATCTAGCAGGCTGTCAACAACAGGGGCCCCTTCGGCGCTGCGTCGGCGGCGGGGTTGATCCCTCTGAGGGTCATAAACCATTGCTACCCCTTACAGAAACTTGAACTTGATAGCTCACGAACCTAAACCCGAGCCAATCACCGAATCGTAGATCTGATCAAACTCAGCTGATGCCTCGGCTGCACCTTTGCGGGGTGTCAGCGCATGAATCGGCAGAGACCTTGCTGCGGCTTCGGCCACAGCTGCCCGAAGCCGCACCGCTGGCAGCATCAAATCACTGTGATCGGCGCTGAGCTGCTCATACCAGTAGCGCGAATCCCGAGTACGGGCGAGACGGTTCACAGCCACTCCCGCAACTCCTAAGCCCAGAGGCTTGCGAGCCGCAACACGCTCAATGGTTTGCATGATCTCGTTGACCCCGTCTGAAGCCCAAGCACTGGGCTCAGTCACAACAAGGGCTTTGTCGGCTGCGAACAAGGCGTTGATCGTCAACAAGCCGAGCGACGGAGGACAGTCGATCAGCACTAGGCCCTCGTCGCAACCCGACAGCGCTAGCCGCAAGCGGTCTTGAGCACCAACAGGATCAGACAGAAGCTGGCGCTCGCGGGCTGCAAGAGCTGCAGCGGATGCCACCACCCGCGGAGGGGTGCCTTGGTCGTCGGGCCATGTTGAAGACACCGCCAGCTTGCTAGCAATGCCGGGACGGTCTGATGCCAAAGCCTCGTCAACTGTGGTCTCAGCTCCCCAGACACCGAGTCCTGTGGTGGCGTTGCCTTGCGGATCTAGGTCAACCACAAGGCTCGGAACTTGCCGTGCCCATGCGGCAGAGGCCAGCCCCAAAGTGGTGGTGGTCTTGCCGACCCCACCTTTCTGGTTGACTAGAGCAATTATCGCCACACCTTGCACGGTAGCCCGCAGCAGTGATGCTGCCCACACCGCAGAAGTCGCCTATTCGGAGCACACTTGAAGTCATGGTTTCACCCAGCCGAAAGCCTCAAGCGCTAAGAGAGCCTAGAAAGCCTCGCTGGCTGCGTGAGTTGCTGGCGGTTCGCAGCGCCTTCGCGGCTCTTGTGCTGGCAGCGGTTGCCAGTCTGGTGGCTGGCCTGATTCTGGCATCAATCACCGACACACTCGAAGAACTACCGGGTTTGTTGCTGCTGGTACCAGCGGCGATAGCAGTCAAAGGCAACATTTTCGGTGCGCTCGGTAGCCGTCTCGGCACCGCTATCCATGCTGGCACGTTTCGGATGTCGCGGCGCAGCGACTCGCTGATGGCCCAGAACGCCGCGGCCTCGGTGGCACTGAGCCTGGGACTCGGGGTAGCTCTAGCGGTAATGGCCAAAGGCACGGCGCTGATCTTCAACATTTCACCAACAATGAGCCTCGCGGATTTTGTGGTTGTGTCAGCGCTGGGGTGCTTGATAGCAGCATTCGTGGTGCTGGCGATCACGCTTGCCACCACCGCAGCCGCAGTGCGCTTCGGCTGGGACCTCGACAATGTGGTAGCACCCATGGTGACAGTGTCAGGCGATGTAGTGACGTTGCCGTCTCTGGTGTTGGCTGCCGAGCTTGCAGGTTTTGAGATCCTCACACCTGTCGTTGCTTGGACTTTGGCGGTGCTGGCTGTAGTGTCGGCGCTTTGGGGTCTGCGCAGCCAGCTAAGCGAATTGCGCCAGATCATGCGCGAGTCGATCCCAGTGCTGATAGTGGCGGGACTGCTGGATCTGGTGGCGGGGATCACAGTAGAAAAACGCCTTGATGATTTCGTGGCTTTTCCGGCGTTGCTGGTGATGCTGCCGGGGTTTTTGAGCACTGCGGGCGCTCTCGGCGGGGTTCTGTCAAGTCGTTTGTCTACCAAGTTGCATCTAGGGCTGGCTAGACCGTCGGCTCTGCCCTCGGGCGGGGCCCGCATTGACCTGTTTACAACCTTCGCGCTGTCGATCCCTGTGTTCGCGCTGTTGGGTTTAGTGTCGTCAGCTGCCGCCGGTTTTGCTGGTCACTCCGGCCCTTCTCTGGCAGAGTTGGTTGGCGTTGCGGTGCTCGGCGGAGTTCTCGCAACGGTAATGATCGTGGCGGTCGCCTACTACGGAACGCTTACTGCAGTTCGTTTTGGAGTGGATCCCGACACCTACGGCATACCAGTGGTGACTTCCTCGCTCGACTTGGCGGGAGCATTCACGCTGATAGTGGCGATTGTTGTTGTGGGTGTGACGTGACTAGGCGAGACCGACAAGACCGGCAAACCCGCTGCGGGTTCGATTGCGGAGACCTACGATGATTGAAGGAGAAGCCTGATGGAAGAAAGACCTCGCAACCTGCGAGAGATGCTGGCCGAAGCTAAGGACACCTCCGAGTTGATGGTGGATCTGGCATATGCCGCGCTCTACTTCGGTGACCCTGACATGGCAGACGAGGTGAGCGAACTCGAAGAACGCATGAGCCACCTGGTGCATGACATGAGAGCGGTATGCACTCTGGCGGTGCGTCATCCTCGTGATGCCGAACCGATGTCGTCGGTGCTGCAGGTGGTGTCAGCTATTGAGCGCATCGCCAACGACGCCGTGGACATCGCCCGTATCGTCACTCATCGGGTGGGAATACCAGCTGAGCTGGTGGCGGAGTTGAGTGCCGCTGAGGAGGTGTCTCATCGTGTGCTGGTGTCTGACGGGTCGCTACTAGCGCATCGGCGGCTTTCTGACCATGAGATGCCTGCGAAAGTGGGGATGCGGGTGATGGCGATACGGCGAGAGCGGGATTGGATCACCCAAGTGCGTGGCGACACGGTGATCGTGCCTGATGATGTGCTGTTTTTGCGGGGATCACCCGACGGGATTGACGAGCTGCGCAAGCTGGCAGGTTCGCCGGGCTGGTCTCCGCCAGAGGAACCCGACGGGCCTCACGCATCGGAACTGCACCGTGCTGTGAATCTTCTGGTGGAAATGAAAGATCTCTCTGAGGTGGCGGTGGGTTTGGCTTACTCGTCTCTGGTTTTGCGTGACGAGAGCCTCGCGGCTGAGGTGCGCCATCTTGAGGATCGCCTTGATGAGATGAAAGACCAGCTTGAGGAATGGGTGCTTAGTGCGGCTCGGGGAGGCGTTGATCATCCCGGCTTGAGAGGGTTGTTGCATTTGTCGCAGGCGGCTGAAGATCTCGGCGATCAGGCACAGCAGATGGTGTGGATCATTGAGCGCCAAGAAGAGATTCACCCGATTCTGGCGGTGGCGCTAGGTGACAGCGACGAGGTGGTAGTGAACCTTCCCGTGGCCGAGGGCTCCGAAGTCGATCAGAAGTCGCTCAGCGAACTGCGGCTGAACCTTGAGCCGGGTTTTACTGTTTTGGCGATCCGTCGCAGCGGCCAGTACCGGTATCGACCGCGCGGTCAACAGCGGGTGATGGCAGGCGATGCGGTCATTGCTAGCGGCCCCGACGAGGGACGTGACCGTTTAGCGGAGATGTGCGGCTGGCAGCTTACCCACACTGAAGATGCCGCTGAACTGCTTTTGGCACCGCTTGAGTCACCGTCGCGCTAGGTTCAACAGCAATGGCTACAAACCCAAATTCCGACGGGCGGCTCTGTCTACTCACAGTGCATGCCCATCCCGATGATGAGGCTTCCAAAGGTGCTTCTACCGTGGCCCGATATCACGCCGAGGGTGTGCATACGGTGCTGGTGTGCTGCACAGGCGGCGAAGAGGGCGAGATCCTGAACCCGGCTTTGGATCAGCCGTGGATGGCTGAGAAACTGGCTGAAGTGCGAGCTGCGGAACTGGCTCGAGCTGCTGAAGTGATCGGCTACGAAGACGTGGTGATGCTCGGCTATCGCGACTCGGGCATGGCTGGATCAGAAGCCAATGAACATCCCGACTGTTTCGCCAAAGCCGACTTTGAGGAGGCAGTAGGCCGTCTGGTGGAAGTGATACGCAAGCACCGACCACAGGTGATGATCACCTATCCCGAGGATCAGGGCATGTATCAGCACCCCGATCATCTGCGGGTATATGACATTTCGGTGCCCGCTTTCGAGCGTTCTGGTGATCCTCAGTATCGCTTGGAACTGGGCGAGCCGTGGACTGTTTCAAAGCTTTATTACACGCTTTGGTCACGAAAACGCCTAGTGGAGCGACATAAGGCTTTCATGGATCTCGGCTTGGAGTCTCCCTATCAGGAGTCGTGGTTTGAGCAGCCATCTCATGATGAGCAGATCACCACTCAAGTGCCGGTACATGGTTTCACCGACGCACGCCTTGATGGTTTGTTGGCGCATGCCACCCAGGTTGATCCCGAGTCGAGTTTCTGGTTCGGCCTGCCGCCAGAGGTGGAGCGTTCTATCCATCCGTATGACGACTATGTGCTGGCTCGCGGGCCGCAACCTGCGGAACTGCCTGAACGTGATCTTTTTGAGGGGTTACGTTCTGAGGAGGTCTGAAATCTTGGTTCAGCAAGCTCAGAACGGGCGGGCTTGAACAATGCTGGAGCCTCTCGCTGAGGGCTGGTTGGAGGCATTATCGGCTGAAGTCGCCAGCGTCAACCTCGCCGGTGAGGGTGATACTGCGGCTGGGAGTGTGGTCGACGGTGTCGCTCAGGTTCTGGTCAGTGGTGCGCCGTCGGAGGTAGTGTCGTCTGCGAGTTTCTATTTTGAGGTGAGTGAAGGTCGTCTGAGCTTGCATCCTCGCAGGCATCCCCAGCCTGACATAGTGCTTTCGGGGGCTTATCAAGATTTTTTGCTGATCTGGCGAGGCGAACTTTCCCTAGAGGCGGCTTACATGTCGGGACGGATGAAGCTTGAAGGCGATCAAGTGCTGTTGTTTGACCGATGGCATCGGATACTTCGCTCGCAGCAGCTTCGCGAGGCGTTAGTTCGTCTGCGTTGAGCAGATCATGAAGAGACCGCGTGACGCGCGTAACCCCGTGCGCGGGTTTCAGATGCGGTGGCGTGCTCTGCGTTGAGCGCTGCGCAGCGCCTGATAGCCGATCAGCGTGGCATCTGATTCTTGGATCATTGCGGTCAGCTCAGCCGACAGAGCCAAAGTCAGATCATCAACGCGGCCAGCCGCCGCCGGGTCAATGGCATGAATCTCTAGTGCGTTCAGTGCCGGGCACAGTGACAGTTCGGTGACTCCTGGTGCCAGGCTGGCGAGCTGCTCAGTGACATGTTGGCGGGCGTTGCCGCGAACCAGCTTGAAATGATCAGGAAACACCACCCCTTGGGCCATTGCCAGAGACCGGAACGGAAATCCGGCATTTCGCTCCGCTTCGCCACTTTCGAGTCGTAGCGGCAGGTCGAACGTGACGGCTAAGTCGAGCAACACATCAAAGAACTCAGGCCGCTGCTGCATGGCGGCCATGTGGGTGCTGAGATGTGTGACATCAAACCCCCAGAGCACAGCTCTTTCGATTTGGGCGCGGCTCTCGCGGCGAACCTCGTCAAGGTCGGCGTGATCCCAAAGGTCTTGCAAAGTGCGAGGGAATCCGCCATCACCGTCAAGCAGGCTCGGCGCGTTGGTTATCGGACCCCAACGAAAGCAGTCGAGTTCTGAGTTGAGTGTGATGTGAACACCAAGGTCTTCGCCCCGGTAAAGCTCAGCAGCGTGACGAGCCCAAGCCGCGGGCATAACCACTGTGCCTGTGGTGGCTGCACCGTCTCGTAGCGCCTGAAAGCCGCCAGCGGTGGAGGAGTGGGTGGTTCCAATCCGGTCGGCGCTGATAATCACTAGTTTTGCGTCGGCTTTGTGGCCTAGACGTTCAACCAGTGATTCCATGGATGCGACGGTACCGGCTGCGCTCACTCAAGGGGAACATCTGGACCACCGCAGGCACCCCAAAGCCCTCGAGCTGCGCTAACTGCTTCACGCTCGGCTCGGTTAAAGGCTTCGGCGTAGTGATCGTTTGGTGGAAAAGTCAAGACAGCCGCGTAGCCAGCAGTGACAAGCTCAAGGTTCACGAAGAGACTGTCACTGGAGCGCACCACATACCCCAGAAGCCGGTCGTAGGCATCTCGGGCTTCCTCGTCGCGCAGCAGCGTGATTTGCGTGCCCTCAGGGAGCAGAGCTTTCAGAAATTCTGATGCCTCAGGTCCGTAGCATTGCACTGGTCGGGTGCGTGCCACCGTTTCGGGTGTGTCAAGGCCGATCAGGCGAACTGTTTCTGAACGACTGCCGATCCGTGCGACGATCGTGTCTCCGTCAACGACACGCTCAACCACAGCGTTAGGTGTCGAGGCAAGTTCTTCGGTGCTGCCCGCTGCTATAGCAGGCAGGTCATCCTCGGTGGCCCGGTTTCCGCAGCCCGATAGCAGCCCCGACACAAGCACTGTCACAGCGACAAGCATCCACCCTGTCTTCGGCAAGGCTCTAGTCCTCATGCCTGACACAGCGACCCTATAGCTAACGACCCTATAGCCAACACAGCTTCGGCTTGCGTCCAGCGGTTTGCAGCACCGTCAGGCCGCAGCAGGCAGGTCGGGGGCAGGTGCTGTAGCATCCCACGCCTCGGATCTGGCTGCTCGCAGAGCTTGGCGGGCTTGGGCCACCCCGCGCCGCCCCGTCTCGCAGGTGGCCGTGTCAAGCGGCCAGATGTTGGCAGTTCCTTGACTCGCAGCGAGATGAACGGCAGAACCCGAAGCAGCCCTTCTACGAGCTTTCTTGCCGGTTCTTCGGCCAGCCTTGTCGGTCGCCGTTTTGTCGGTAGCTATGTCTATAAGCAACAGTTGATTAGTCATGTGAACATAATGGCGAGCAGGTGTGACATTGCTTGTTGTCGTGACCACCTACACCACTCAAAACCGCTCAACTCAGGTTCATTTGGACTCTCGGGTTACGGCCTTAGCGCCAGAGTCGGCGGGCGATTGCGCCGAGGGTTGCGCCTATGCCTATCCCGGCCACAACATCGCTGGCGTGATGCAATCGCACATGGATCCGACTCAAAGCCACTGCTGATGCCAGCAGGTAGTAGGCGGGTGCCCAGCGACTACGACGTGATAACAAAGATGCCGCGACCATGGCTGCGCTGGCGTGACCGCTAGGGAAGCTGCTAGTAAGCGGTTGGCGCAGACTGTGCGGCCGCTGTCCTGTGAAGTCAGGGCGTCGCCTGCCGAATGCTGTTTTGATGAGTCCGTTTACTAGCGCAGCCTCGGCAAAGAGCGCAGAACTCAGCTGTTGAGCGCTGCTCCGATTGCGTCGAACCGCGGCTTGCAGAGTCCCAAGTGCGTGCCACAGCCGGGAGTGGTTAGCGGCTTCGGACAGCGAATACATAATCCGATCCAGTGCCGGACGGCCGCGCAGGTTGTCTTCCCACCACGAATCGACAGCCTCATCAATGGCAGTGATTGCGGTTTGGTTCATTGGGCCTCGCCGTCAATGGTTGTCGTTGTGACGGGCACAGATTCACTCTCGGTTGTGTCTCTGGTTTCGTCGGCTGGGTCTTCTGAGTTGCCTGTGTCGGTTGGATCAGTTGTCTCCTCATCTGGTGAAGCAGACGAGCCAGAATCTTGACCGCTTAGTTCGCCGTCAGTTGGGTTCACGCCCTGCTCCCAACCCTCGCCGGAGGGTGCCACCGGGATGGTTGTGCTACTTGGCACAGTAGTGGTCGTCGTGGTAACTGAAGGGCTGCCATCGCAAAGCAGTCCCTCGGGGCGGTAGAGAGCCCCGACTAGGTCGGTCTCGCTGCGCTGATCACTCAGGTAGGTTCGTGTGCGTTCTGTTGTTACTCGAGTGCAGCTCGTCCCGATGGGGCTGGTCCACTGATTGGTCTGGCGTGCCAGCACCCACGGCGTGGAGTAGAGCCGCACCGTGATGGAGTCTTCGTTGGTGGTAGGCCAGATCATCACTCCATAGGGGCTGTTGTTCTCAAGCACAAGATCAGGTGCCGGAAACGACACGGTCGCCTCACGTCCGTAGGGGTAACGGCTCAGGTAGATCGAATGAGATTGATACGTCACGAAATCAAGCCCAGCAAAGAAGGCCGCATTAAACAAGGTGGTGGCATATTGCGAGATACCCCCGCCCACAGAGTCAACGAAGACACCTTCAAGGATCATCTTCGCCGGAACGAAGCCGTTGGCCGAAGTGCGTCTGCCCACATGATCGTTGACCGAGAACCTTCCGCCCGGCTCAATGATTGCTCCTCGGGTCAAGTCCGAGATGCGGGCGATGTTGGTCACCCGATCCTGACCTGCGGTGAAGCGTGTGGTGAACTCGCCGACTATTTGCAGGATTCCCAGCGACTCAGCCCAGTCGCTGTTACGGGGGTTTGTGGCCGGAGTGCTGGGCAGCACGATCACAGGCTGATTCTGAGTCAAGCCCTCAAACAGCTTTTGCGACGCTGATTCGTGGCAGCACTCGAAGCCGGGCTCGTCGGTTGTGATAGTGACGGCACCGTTGTCGTCTATGCCGAATTGTGCTTCGCCTCCTGGGGTGCCTACACCCACAAAGAGGCTTTCGAGAGTATCGTGAATCCGTTCATGCAGGGTTAGGCGAGCGTTGTGATGCTGGCCTTCCAGGGTGATGAACTGCCGAATAGCGGGTTCGCTGATCGTGAAGGCAGTTTCGGTTCCCTCAAGTTGTAACACCACTCCGCCTTGAGTGATCTCATTGGCTTGAGCAGCAAGGTCAGCCGCTATCTTTACCGCAGCCGGATCTGCTGGTGCCATGCCCTGCACAGGCACTTCGACGATTGCGCGACCGCCAACATTGCGGCTCACTGCGTCCTCTAGTCGCTCGGCGAGCAGTTCCATGTCGGGTACGGGCACATCGGTCTGTAGCACTGGCCGAAAGGCACCGTCGACCAGCTCAATGCGAGGTGTTTCGGGGTCGGTGTAGGGGTCAACGAGTTGGCTAAGAGTTCCGAGGTCGGTGGTTACCGCAGGTTTCACATCACGGCTGGCAAACAGATCAAAGAGCCATGATGCTGGCCGCACTACCGGCGGAGCGGGGTCGTCGGCGGAGGCCAGCGTTCCTTCGACATCAAGAGAGATGCCCAGTTCAGCAGCGGTGAACTCGGTTGCGGGAACGGTAACGCTTTGGTCTTGGAACTGAAGTTCAATGAATCGCAACTCAATGGTGGTTTCAGCTATCTCCTGTTCCACCGGCTCAAGTGCAGTAGCAGCCTCTTTGGGCTCAAGGCCACCGATTTCCACCTCGTGAACTACTGCACCCTCTCGGATAGTGGATTCGTTGTCCGTTTCGTAGAGCTGCCATCCAACGAAGAGTCCAGCAATCACCAAGACTGCGACCCCGATAAGCGACCAAAGCAGGCCGCGTCGAAGGTTGCCACTAAGCAGCCGTCTAACCACGCTTTGAGGGTATCGCAGCCATCCTCACCATTAGGTGAGCGTTCAGCGCAATGTTGGGCACCATGTTGGGCTGAAGTGCTGGTATTCGAGTGGTTAACGATTAAGCGGTTGCAGTTCAGAACAGGCAGAGTTCAAAACAGGCGCAGTTCGGGTGACTCGACACCTCGTAGTTCGTCGTAGTCCACCTCGACACAGTCGATTGAGCGGTCGGTTGCCAGCACCTTGGCCTGCGGTTTGATGTTTTGAGCGACCAGAATGCCGCGCACAGGTGCCAGAGTCGGGTCTGAGTTGAGGTAATGCAGATAGCGGGTGAGCTGTTCTACGCCGTCGATCTCGCCGCTGCGCTTCACTTCAACAGCTACGGTGCTGCCCTCGGAGTCTCGGCACAACAAGTCGACAGGACCAATTTTGGTGGGATACTCGCGCCGCACCAGGGTGAAGCCTTCTGAGATCGCCTCGGGTTGTTGAGCTAGTAGTTGCTGAAGCTGTGCCTCTACTCCGTCTTTTTGTAGGCCTGGATCCGTGCCCATTTCGTGGATGATGTCGTCAAGCACTTCTTCGACTTTGATCACAAGCGAGTCGCTGCGTCCCGCAGCTGTAACCCGCCATACTCCGGCTTCTTCGTCGATCACCAGCCGATTCGGGGAGTTCATCCAGTTGAGAGGCTTGTAGGCACCGCCGTCGGCATGCACAGACACGGAACCGTCTGCCTTGACCATTATCAAACGAACCGCCGAAGGCAGATGAGCCTGCAAGCGACCGTCGTAGTCAACGGTGCAGCGGGCGATCATGAGCCGCACCCCAAGCAAACTATCAGCCCCGATATGACTCTACCCATTAGACGAGCACCGAAGCATCCAGCGATGATGACAACGAAGTGTCCCCACGGCTGATCCAACGCAGCACAGAGCGCTTGAGATGAGGTTGGAGTCCGTTGTGTCTCAGCCGCCTGGTGATCCCACGTCTAACCCACCGGGTGTCTGCACACCCCCATCACCAGTTCCCAGAGCGCCTTCTTCTGCAGGATCATCCTGCTTGGTAGCTTTGTCGCTGGTTTTTGGTGGGGCATCGTTGGAGCTATCTATTTGTTGTGGAGTGTCCTCAGGGTCGCTCGCATTCTCAGTAGATCCATCTTCGGCGCTAGGCGCGTTCTCATCGCTATCCGCGCCTGGTGTGCTCTCTGCATCAGAGTTAGCTTCCCCAGAATCGCTTTCCGCTTGTTCGTTCGACTCCTCTTCTGGGCTGTCATCAGATTCTGTTCCGAGTAATTCGGTGCCACCAAGATCAGGCTGGTCTGAATTATTAGGATTAGGCTGGTCTGAGGCATCACTGGGTTCGTTGTCAGTACCAGATTCGCTTTCTGTGTTAGGTGTGTTTGCATCAGGTAAACTTTCCTCGAGCGGGTCGCCGCTATTGCCGTCTCCGAGTTCAGCAGAACCTTCTTTGTCAGTGCCAGTATCGCCAACCTTGCTGCCTGTGTCCGGGATGGTCTCGGCATCAGAGTCAGCCTCCCCAGAATCGCTTTCCGCTTGTTCGTTCGACTCCTCTTCTGCGGGCACTTCGTCCAAACCGGTGGTCTGTTCCTCGGGCGGGCCGACCGTGTCTTCAATCCCCGACTTAGCCAACTCCGCAGCATCACGAGCATCCTGCAAATCATACGGAAACACCCAATCATACTCACCTTCCTCATCCACCTGCACCACATCGATAAAAGGTTTGCCCTTTCCGTAACCCAGAGAATTGTCGTCATATATGCGCACTACTCCACCAAGCGTTTTGATCCAGTACAGCCCCAACGCATATCCTTGTGTTCCTAGATCGCTAGGTCCCGCATAGACTAAATACTGTGGTGAGTCATCCGAACCGATACTTCTGATTCCATCTTCAAATAACTCGATCTCTCTATCGAAGAGCCTTGACTTTTTACTACCATCAAGAGTTTCCTGCAGAGCAAGAACTCCTAAAGTGATACGAGATTCAGATTCGGGCATCTCACCAATTAGCACTTCATCAGCTTCAAGTACGATACCCTCATAGACATCGACCACTTCCCAATCTGACTCGGCAACAGATAACATGCCGGTTGTAGGCGGTTCTATAATGAGGCGCTCCTTATAGTCGACTACTCGGCCAATAAAAACTACTTCAGCAGCGTCAGTAATCGCATTGATATCGTCATATAGATGTTCATAAGCATGGATATATGCTACAGGAATGTTCTCATCAAGAACAGTCAAATTTCGTGCACCTGAATTATTGCTACAGGAAGCAGATAGTAGTAAAAAAGTACCTAGAATCATAGATATAATTTTGTAATTCATACTAATACATACTCTCTAATATTGAAGTTGTATAGCTATAATTTCTCACCGGTCTAGCATATTATTCATACCATCATTCACACAACTTGATTCAGAGTTGCCGTGATGAAAGCCTATACTATGAGCCAATTCATGGCAAACCATATTCTTCCGGCTCAACACAGTTTCACTATTGTAGGCATCCGAATCGATTTCTATTGTGCCACGATTACATATAGTGGTACCTCCAGATTCAGTCGTGCATCGAAACCAAGCAAGAATCTCAGAGTTCTCAATCGGAATGACTTGCCATGTGAGATCTGCTAATTCGCGAGTTCCTGCCTCTCTTAGAGTTATATCAGTGTTGGCATATACATCATCTCCGCCAGTTTTGAAGTAGGACTGCCATTGCTTACGCTCATCTTTATCGTCCTCAATAGAACGGTATGTATGAAGACTATCTGCTGCGAAGGGCAAACCAATCTCTATCCGCTTTTGTCGGTGATTCCAAAAGGAGAAGCAGAGAAGTGGCGGCAATAACTGCCTTCTTTAAGGGTAACCAGCTTGTATTTTTCCGCACAACCTTGAGATGCGGTATTAGCACTACGACGGCATTTACTGCCCTCTAGAGTCCAGTTATCACTTCCGAATGTAATTGGTACAGCTTTACGCCGCTGCGGAGTAAGTGCGACCTTGACTACCCCTTCGCAATGAGCAACTGGCGGAGATACAGTCTCAACCTTCTTCTTGCACTTGTTATCACTGCGATCAATGATGTGACCATCAGAGCATAACAACTCTGGCGGCTTCCGTTTCTCTATCTTCCGCTGACGAGTCTCATACACAGGTTCAAAATTGAGAACCTCACGATCCTCATAATTGAAAACCTCCTGATCCTCATAATTAAACACCTCACGAGTCTTCGTCACCTGCTGATTCTCATAATTCTCAACACTCTCAGTCTCATAATTAAACACCACACGCCACTCATAATTATAATCAGGCACACTCTCATAATTATAATTTGGGATTGTCTCATAATTGTAGACTGCACGCGTCTCATAATTATACACCGGAACTGTGTTATACTTAACAACACTCCGCGTCTCATAATTATAAGCTGGCACCGTCTTCCAGACCGTCCGATAACCCGTCTTGCGTATAATCCTATAATTCCACTTCAAACACCTACCCATCAAATACTCATTACACTAACTACGCTCACGAACCGTATACGAATACGACTCACGAACCGACACCCGCTCCGTGAACGGAGCCACACGCACCCGCACAGAAAACGGAGGAACCCTCACCTGCTTCGTAAACGGAGCCACACGCACCTGCCTGTTGAAAGGCGCAACCCGAACCTGCCTCGTAAACGGAGCCACACGCACGCGTTCACTAAACGGCGGCACACGACGCTCACCGGTCTTCACCTCATAATCCTCAAGTATCGTCGCTACGCACTGCCCAGACCCCGAATCAAACACCCACGACAACGGATCCTCCGTCGTCGCAAAACAACTCACAACTGGATCCACCACCGAAACCGACGAAACCACACACTTACCATCACGCAAAACAACCGAAGACCCCACAGGAACCGCAGCACACTTCTTCAACGCATCCACACTCACCACACCAGAACACCGCGACGATGACACCTCATATACGAGTCCCGGTGGGCACAACGGCGGCCTCGCCAACAACTCTTTAGTGGCCGGTACCCGTTCCTCTATATCCGCCTGAGCAGGAACCGGCACCGATGTCAATAGCACAACCACCGCAACAAGCAGCCAACACCATCGCCTCCTCACCAGCAAGCCCAACACGCTCATAGCCAAACTATGACACGCAGGCTGCGCCACGTCAAGAGCCAGCCACTCATGTAGCGTTCAACTGGGTTGGATGCCGAGGCGCATTAGTGCAGCCCTGCGGATCTGTTCTCCGACTGTTAGCAGAAAAGTGTCAAGGGGCAGAGTGCCTATGCCTCTTGTGTCGTCGTCGGGTTGGATCACAGCTGCTTTCGGAGCGACGATGTAGCTGTGGCCGCTGAAGTGAGGGTGTTGTTTGATCAACGCTTCAAGACCTCGGTGGCTGTGGCCGGGCGACGAAGCGACCTCAATGGCTAGGGGCTGTTGCGGGTCGACATAGATCAGATCGACTTCGTGGTCGGCATTTCTCCAATAGTGAAGTCGCACACCAGCGTGTGCAGCGAGGGTATGCAGAGTCGCTGCCATAGAACTTTCGGCGGAGTGAGTGAAGCTTAGGCGGCTTGGGGTTGAAGTGAGTCTCAGCTAAGGTCAGCAAGCTCGTTGGCAACGACGGGGCAGTCAATGTTTGCGGGACCGGAGCGAATGAGGTCAGCGAGCGTGTCGTCATCCACGGGTGCGAAATCCCATGCGTCGACTCCGACGTTGATTTGTCGGTCGTTCTGCCGCCATTTTTCGTGGATGTGCCCGTGCAGCAGCCAGCCGCCAGTGTCTTCTGGACGATATTGCTGATAGCGCTGGTCATGGTGAGAGTCGTTGCGGTACGGGAAGTGGTTGACGAGCACATCAACGTCTGCTAGCGAGACCGGCGCAGGGTCATCAAGAATCTCAGCGATCCCGCCAAGACGGTAGTAGACCTCTTTTTGTTTGGGGCCTTTGCGGTGATGCTGCCAGCAAGCGTCATGGTTGCCTGGCACCAGAATCTTGTGTCCCTTGAGACGCGCCACATGGTCTTTGAGCCGTTTCGGTAGCTGGTTCATCACTAGGTCACCGAGCATCCACACCTCGTCGCTATCAGCTACAACATCATTCCAGCGTTCCACCATCGCTTCGCTCATCTCATCTGAGTTAGCGAACGGACGGGCGCAGTAGCGGATGATGTTCTCATGGCCGAAATGCTGATCAGAAGTCCACCACCGAGTCATATCATCTAGTCTATCGCTTCATATGGTCTACCGCTTTATGTGAGCTACGCCTCACATTTGAGCTATTGTGAGCTACACCTCACATTTGAGCTATTGTGAGTTATGCCTCACATTCCTGTGGTGTGACTTTCACCTCACATTTTTCCTGTAAGATGCCGACATGACTACTCATTCCTGCCCCACCACCAAGTATCCACGCGCTGACACAGCGACCACCACGCGCATGGGGCGCACTCTCCGCTCAATGCGGCGCGAACTCGGCTTGACACAAGCAGAGACAGCTCGTCGTGCAGGGATGTCCCGAGAGTCCGTTTCCATGATTGAGAGGGGACGTAGTACACAGTCGGGGACACTGCTCAACCTTCTGCATGTGCTGGGTTATCACCTAGCCTTCCTTCCCTACACGCCAGAAGAAGAGGCTCTGGTTGAGCGTGACCAGATGCGGCATCGCATCAATCCAACCTAGCGATGATCTGGTCGCTCCAAGTATTTATGGGGAGGCAGCTTGCTGGGAGAGGCAGCTTGCTGGGAGAGCCAGCCCCGCCAGATGCTTGGGGGACACATCGCTTTTCGATACGAGGCTGCGTACCAGGAAGACCCGACTAATACGCCCATCTCGGTAACTGCCCCTCTAACCAACGATGCTTACAATGGCGGTGCCCGACCGCTCAGCATCTGCCTGGATTAGTGCGGACAAGTCATGCGTAGTGCGGACAAGTCATGCGTAGTGCGGACAAGTCATGCGTAGTGCGGACAAATAGTGTGTAGTATGAACGGTAATGGAGAATCCTTTCACGCCTGATTTTGGTTGTCGTCCGTCACGTATGGTCGGCTCAAACCCGATTTTGAGCAGGGTAGCTGCCACATTAGCAAGTGGTCCCTTGAGACCTGACTTCACGCGACTGCTGCTGGGTCCACGAGGTTCTGGTAAGACGGTGTTGCTGTATGAGATCGCAGAGAGCGCTGCACGCAACGGGTATTTCGTAGTGTTGGTCGATGCCTCCACTCCTGGACTGCCAGAACGCATCGCGGCAGGGATTGCAGAAACAAAAAGAGTTCATCCCACACTCAACATCCCCAACAGGCGCCGCCTGTCGGGGATTCACATAGGTCCAGTGGGATTCAATTTTCAGACAGTACCAGACCCTGAACCTAAGGAAGGGTTGAAACAACATCTACTAGGGATAGCAGCATGGGCAGAGCAGCATGACACTCGTGCAGTCCTCATCGTTGATGAAGTTCATGCAGGCGAACGCGAAGAGTTGCGGCGTTTAGCCTCAGAGGTGCAAGCCATAACGAAGGGTATGGAGCTGCCGTTGGCGCTGGTTGCAGCTGGTCTTACAGAGATGACGCACACAGTGCTGCGCGACAAGAAAATGACCTTCTTCCACAGATGCCATCGTGATCATGTTCCTCTCCTAACTCATGACGAAGCTTGGAATGGATTGAGAACTATCATCAACGAGGCACAAGGCGAAATCACCCCGGATGCGCTTGATGTGATGGCAGAAGCGCTCGACGGGAGTCTCCCGTATCATCTGCAAAGCTTGGGGCATCATGCTTGGGTGATGGCGGGAGCACCGACACAACCCATTGATGCTGATGTGGCTGCATCCGCTTTGAAACAAGCCAGCAAGGATCTAGCCGAACGAATCGTGGAGCCCATGTGGCACGATCTGTCGGACAAAGACCAGATGTATCTAGCCGCTGTAGCAGCCAACGCAGGTAACACCACCCCTTCTGAAATCGCAGAAACCATGGCGATGGTGTTCAGTAGGAAAGAATTACGCCGATCAGAATCTCGTCTAGAAGCGGCCGGGCATATCGAAGTAACCACCAGCGGCAGGATCGTGATGCAAGGTCCGTTGACCGTAGAAGCACTCCACAAGCTCGAAGAACTAGAAGCGAGATACGAAACTCGAAAAACTTCGCGTCCTTACCCGGTCACCGTCCCATCCAGAACGCTTTCACGATGCAACTCATATATGCCACGCGTACAAGCTCACTGTGTGCTACCGCGGGGGCATAAAGGCGGGCACCGCTCCAGAATATGAACATCATCGTCACAAGCCGCAACAAAGCACTCCAAGATCAGGGGTGATGCTTAGTTAGTCGTTGTCTTTGATGGTTAAGACGGGTTGTTTGTCGCTGATGTGTACGCCGCCTGTGGGTTCTGATAATACGATTGTGAATGTTTCATCTGGTTCTTTGATGCGATCATTCAACGCGTATATCAAACCCATATTTAAAGTCACACCCGGCCTGAAAGACACAGTTGAGGTCCGTAACACGAAATCCTGGCCTGCTGTCGCATATCCAGTACCTGTACCAAGTATCCCAGGAGTGTACTTAACTGTCACCTGTTCACTAGAAGGCTTGCTCAACCTGAAACGAACAAGATAAAACGGACTCCGACCCTCAACATAAGTAGCCTCCTCCACAGAAATCGTAACCACATCTGCAGGCGGCGGCGGTGATGGTGGTGGGTTGTCATCATCTGAGACCGTTACTGTTGCTGAAGATGCTGAAGAGTCCACATCGTAAGCAGCGCTGTTGACTACTGTGACGGTTATTGAGCCGTCGGCTTCGTCAGTGTTGTCGTTGCTGGTTGCGATGGTGAGTGTGGTGGTGCCGTCGGTTCCGATTGTGATTGTGCGGTGGCCGGTGGTGACTGCGTAGTTGCCGTTAGCTGTGATGTTCACTGATACGTCTAGTGCTGCTGCTGGTGCGGGGGTTGCGGTGAGCGTGAAGGTTGCGTTGTCGCCTTCGGTTATGTCGCTGTTAGCGGTGATAGCAATCTCAGGAGTAGCTGGCACAGGGTCAACAGGCGGCACTGGGTCAACCGGTGGTGTGGTTTCGGGTTCGTTTTGGGTTTGGTCTGTTACAGAATCTTCGGTTTGCGGTGGCGGGTTTGCTGCTAATGCGGTGAGTGCTTCTGCGACTGGGTTCCAGCGGATACGCCAGTAGGTTTGCGCGTATTTTTGTGCTTCAGTCGCGGTCATGGGGGTGCCAGTGAACCCAGGTACGGTTTCTCCGAAGGCTAGGAGTACTCGTTTCCAACGGTTTACGTGTGCAGCACCGTTTTGGGTTTCTGCTGCATAGCCTTGCACATCAGCTATCAAGCTTTGTGGGACTGTGTAGCTAGGGGTTTTTATTGTGTCGCCGTTTTCGCTTTGGGGTTGAACCGTTTCTGAGTCCTGCGCTTGTGGTGGTGGGGCTGCTTCTAGCGCGGTGAGTGCTGTGACTACTGGGTTCCAGCGGGTCCAGCCTTTGTCTGCGTAGGTTTGCGCTTCAGCAGCAGTCATGGATGCTCCCGTGAACCCGGGCACGGTTTCGCCGAAAGCGACCAGTACACGTTTCCAACGATTCACATGCTCGTCACCGTTGGATGTTTCAGCCGCATAAGAACGAACATCATCAACAAGACTTTGCGGTACCGTTTCTAAGCTGGTGATAGTGTCTTGGCCTCCTGCGACGACATAAACCGGTGAAATACCATACAGCGGAAATATGAAATGTGAGGAACCCGATTGTACATTAATCGGTTTAGCAATGCCGGAATTAGTTAAGGAAGAGTCCCCGGCAATCACTCTACTTCCGCCAAGTGAGGTTCCATTGCCACTCCTGCCATTAGTTTGCGTGCCTGTCCAAACACCTCGTAGACTGTTGGTGTAATCGTAGTTATGCGCCGATCCTTGCTCGTTGCGTCGGTTGCTCACTAAATAGTTTTCCCAGGCATTCGACCAGAAACCCATCCTGTCGGTGTTGCTGTAGTCTTGGCTTACACGTAGTCCATTCAGCCAGTACACTGGCGCTGCGATATCACCAGGCCGCATCAGTGTGTGAACACGAGCATGCACTGTGGGTGTTGATGCTACTGCCCGATATTTTGACGCGTGTTCTCGTATTGCTATATGACCACGACGTGCTGCGTTTTGCACGAAAGCGTCGTAATCCGCGATGTCTGCTGATGAGCCGTCACGACCTGTTGATGTTATAAACAACAACCGGAATCTGTCGCCCGATCCTATGCCGTCAGGGATCAGCGGCCAATTCTGGGGCACCGCCTGCTGGCTGTTCACAGGGACCTTCGCCCACTCACGCAGATCGGTGATCGCGTCGGCTTGGGCAACATTTGGTGGGTTGGGGTTTTTGATGCACCATTGCACATAGCCGGTTTCTTTGATGCCGAGGTTACGAAAGAAGCTTCGCATGAACTGTTTATGAACCCCAAATTGGCCAGGAGTATCAAAACATATGCTATCAACATGAGTTCCAGAACGTTTCGGCATTGTTGATATACCGTCAGTGAAAGACGGCCATGCTACGTCCCTTTTTTGTGCTGAGTTTCCGTTAACGTCTCTAGGGATCATAGTCAAACCGAAGCTTTTCGACCCATGATCTTTATAGATAGTCTCGCTGCCGCCAGCTAGCAGCGCATCAAGCTGGATTTCCTCGGTGTGGTAGTAGGTACGGGCTACTCCTACACATGAACGTGGGTTTGGGTGACTTGTTGTCTTACCTTCGAAAGTGAAAGTCACCGGGTCTAGATAGTGGCCTCCTTCGCATCGGTTTGTGTTGCTGGTGTTTTTGTTCGGGTTTTTGGCTTGCAGCGATACCGACCAAACACGATCTGCTTTCACTTCGCAACGCAATTCTTCAGCATCAGACTGCGTTCCTGTGCAATCCGCTACATAGTTAGAGTAATTCACTAACCATTGTGGTAGGTAGCGTACGCCGTTGGGTTGGGTTCGCCATCCGCCTTGCGCTACAGCAGGAGCGACAGACACAACCCCCAACAAAGCAGCCACAAGCGCACCAGCTACAAAACAACCCCCAACACGCCACCCGAGCCGTCGACACATGCTAACAACCCCGCGGGGGGGGGGGGCAGCCAGCATCAACAAATCTCAACCAACCCCCAAAACGCTTCACCACACCGGTCATAACAAACCTCCTAAACAGCCCCCACCAAAACAGGCAGGAACCACTACTATCCATAATAAACCCAACCCTACCACACCCCAACCCCAAACACGCAACGGGAGCACGGGACCAACCAGAAGCAGCCACAAGGGCAGGTCTGATGCGACCTGTCGGGTGGCTAGTTCTCCTGAGGCTGCGGTCAAGCACTTTCGACATCTGAGCTATGCGGACAGTCCTAGACGCTCAAGCAGAGCCCGTGAACCCGTTAACAACGAAGGCGTTTCTACGCTTTTCAGTGAAGGGCGTGCAGGATTGGGTCGGCTAGTTCGGGTCTACAGATCACCAGATCAGGCAGGTAAGGGTCGGCCTGGTTATAGCGAAGGGGCGAGCCATCAACCCGGCTAGCTGCAAAGCCTGCGGCCTCAGCTACTGCAACGGGAGCGCATGAGTCCCACTCGTATTGGCCGCCAGTATGCACATACATGTCGGCCTCCCCGGAAACTACTGCCATTGCCTTGGCACCTGCTGAACCCAGCGGAGTGATCTCCGCATCCAGCGCGACTGCTACAGCATGAGCTTTTTGAGTGACGCGTTTACGTGACACCACCATCCGAGCGGGACCGTTGCGCCTTGCGGGCATCGCTGGCGGATCAGCCGTCGAGAACACCAGCCCCAAAGCTGGCAGCGCCACCGCTCCCACCACGGGACGATGGTCGATGACTAGCGCCACATGAACCGCCCAGTCCACACGAGGCGGCCAGCAATATTGCTCGGTGCCATCAAGCGGGTCGATCACCCAGACACGCTCGGCATTGAGTCGTGACGAGTCGTCGTCGCCTTCCTCAGATAGCACAGCGTCGCCGGGACGCGCCGCAGCTAACTGTTGCGCCAGCAGTTCATGAGCTTGCCTGTCACCTTCAAGCCCTAACTCTGGGCCGATTATCCCATGAGCGTTTAGCCGCGCTCGCAGTTCCACTAGCAACGTGCCAGCGGTGTTCGCTAATTCTGCAGCTAAGCGGTGGTCGTCTAGAGTTGGTTCTGCAGCGCTCAAACTGCCGTCATTGCTGCTACTCAAAGAGTTGAGGTCAACGTCGGGGCTGTGACCGCGTCTAGGGCTGCTAGGGCTGTGGCTGTCGGTGCTGTCGTGGAGCGGTTTCAGGCCAGCACCGCCGCGTTGAGAAGGTCTTGCTGTTCTTGAGCATGCACGGTGGGGCTACCACCTGCGGGACTGCCCGATTCGGGTCGACTGACTCGGCGGATGCTGTAGCCATCGCCGTGAGCCTCATAGAGCCGCCCCTTGACAGCGTTCCAGGCACCCATGTTCTCGGGTTCTTCTTGCAGCCAGATGATCTCCGACGCATTCGGATAGCGGCGAAGTTCGTAGTCCACCGCCCCATAAGGCCACGGATAAAGCTGCTCAATACGACACACCGCTAGGGGAGCGGAGTGCTCATCGCGTAGTTCCATAGCCGCATAAGCCACTTTGCCGCTGCAAAAAATCACCCGAGTAACGGTTTCGGCATCAAGAGTTCCTGCTTCGGTGGCTGGGTCGCCCAGAACCTCTTCGAATGTGCCCGAGGAAAGCTCATTCACCTTTGAGCGTGCAGACTTGGTGCGCAGCAGCGACTTGGGCGTGAACACGATCATCGGCTTACGCACACGATGGATCATCTGGCGCCGCAGTAGATGGAAATACTGCCCTGATGTGGTCGGCTGGCAGACATGCATGTTGTCCTCTGCAGCCAAAGTCAGAAATCGCTCAATGCGTGCCGAGGAGTGCTCGGGGCCTTGGCCTTCCATGCCGTGAGGCAACAGCAACACGATGCCGCAGTTTTGCCCCCATTTGTCTTCTGCGGCCACGATGAACTGATCAATGATGATCTGAGCACCGTTAGCGAAGTCCCCGAACTGGGCTTCCCACATCACCAGAGCCTCAGGTTTTGCGACTGCATAGCCATACTCAAAACCCAAAGCGGCATACTCCGACAGCAGCGAGTCATAGATCCATAGCTGCGTGTCGGGTCCGCACAGTTTTGCCAGCGGCACATGCTCCTCGCCGGTCAGGTAGTCCACCAGAGTCGAATGACGATGCGAGAAGGTGCCTCGGCGGCTGTCTTGGCCGCTGAGTCGCACAGTGACATCTTCAAGCAGCAGCGAACCGAAAGCCATAGCTTCGCCGACACCCCAGTCAAGTTCACCTTTGTTGAAGTCTTGGTTGCGTTGCTCGAACTGACGAGCCAACTTGGGATGGAGAGTAAAACCTTCGGGAACAGTGTTGAGTGTCCCAAAGACACGCTTCACAGTGACTGAGTCAATAGCAGTGCGCACATGAGGCATCACGCCGAGAGGTTCCGGTGGTTGTCGAGCTCTAAGGTTCTGGCCGCCTGAAGCGTCGCGTGTCTCATCTAAAGCGGCCTGAAGCTGCTCGCGATATTCCTCAAGCGAGGCATCCGCTTCGGCTTCGCTAATATCGCCCCGCTTGAGCAGCGACTCACGGTATTGGGTGCGCACCGAGGGTTTGGCATCAATGCGGCGATACATCTCCGGCAGTGTGTAGCTGGGGTCATCCGCTTCGTTGTGGCCGTGACGGCGGTAGCAGACCATATCGATCACGGCATCTTTGTTGAAGCGCTGACGGTAGGCAAAAGCCATGCGAGCCACCCGCACGCAAGCCTCAGGATCGTCACCGTTGACATGAAAGATCGGCGCACCCACCATTTTGGCGACGTCGGTGGAGTATTGAGTGGAGCGCGCGGCATCGGGTGTGGTGGTAAAACCGAGCTGGTTGTTGATCACTAGATGGATGGTGCCACCGACGCGGTAACCGTCGATAAGGCTCAGGTTGAAAGTTTCCGCAACCACGCCTTGGCCCGCGAAAGCAGCGTCACCGTGAACTAGCAGCGGCAGCACTGCATAGGTGCCGTAGCTGCCTGAGTTGCTGATGTTGTCTAGGCGAGCTCGTGCCATGCCCACAACTACCGGGTCTACTGCTTCAAGGTGTGACGGGTTGGCTGCCAACTCCACTAGCAGATGATTGCCTGAGGGGCTTTCGTAGGCGGCTATCTGGCCTAAGTGATACTTAACATCACCGCTGCCTTGGATTTGATCTTCGGTGATGGCTCCCTCAAACTCTTTGAACAGTTCGTGATAGGTCTTACCCACCAAATTGACCAGCACATTGAGTCGTCCCCGATGTGCCATACCCATGACCACTTCGGCCAGAGGCGCATCAGCTGCACATGTCAGCAGAGCATCAAGAAGCGGAATGGCTGACTCGGCACCTTCAAGGCCGAAGCGCTTCTGACCGACGTATTTGGTACCCAAAAAACTTCCAAGAGCTTCTGCGGCGTTGAGTTGGCTAAGAATGCGCTGCTGGTCATCGGATTTGAGCGCAGTGTCGGCACCTTCGATTCGTTCTTGTATCCAGCGTTTCTCTGCGGGATTCTGGATGTGCATGTATTCCACACCGACGGTGCGGCAATAGGCATCACGCAGCACGCCGAGTAGGTCGCCGAGTTTCATGCGGAGCTTCGTCCCTACGGTGGCGTAGATTCCGGTGTCGCTGCCGGTCAAAAACTCGCGGTCTAGGTCCCAGATTGTTAGCCCGTAGGTGGCAGGGTCAAGCTCGGCGTGCATTTCTGGCGCTTCATCGCGCAAAGGGTTGAGATCAGCGATTAGATGTCCCCGCACCCGATACTGGTTTATCAGCTGGTTGACCTTGGCCTGCTTTTCGAGCATTGCGGCTTCACGGTCCACTGGGTTAAAGTCGCGCCGCCACTTCACCGCTTCATAGGGGATGTGCAGCGATCTGAAGATCGCTCTGTAGAAGTCGTTGGCACCTAACAGCAGGTCGTGTACTTGTTGCAAGAACATTCCCGATTCAGCACCTTGGATAACCCGATGGTCATAGGTGCTGCTGATCGTCACTAGCTTGCTGACACCCAGGTCAGCTAGCACTGACGGATCCGCTGCTTCGTACTCGGTGGGGAATGCCAGCGCACCCACACCAACGATCGTGCCTTGGCCGGACATCAGCCGTGGCACCGATTGCCTGGTGCCGATAGTGCCCGGATTGGTGACGGTGACGGTGACACCCTGCAGGTCTTCGGGTTGTATTGCGTTAGTGCGAACTTTGATGATCAGGTCGTCGTAGCGGTCTACGAACTCCGCAAAATCCAGGCTTTCGGCTTTGTGGATGCATGGCACCATCAGCGTCCGAGTGCCGTCGGCGCGCACGATGTCAACGGCTATGCCGAGTCCGATGTTTTTGGGTTGTGCGATGCGCGGTCTGTCTTGTGCGTCTCGGCTGTAGATACTGTTCATAGCTGGGACTGTTCCGCTGATGGCTCTCACCACCGCGAAACCGATCAGATGCGTGAAAGAGACCTTCCGCACCATTTTGCGGCTCAAGTGACCGTTGATGATCTTGCGGTTGACCTCAAGGAGCTTGGCGGGTATGTCACGGAAGCTCGTGGCTGTGGGCACAGCCAGGCTGCTTTCCATATTGTCCACAATGCGAGCGCCGATACCTCTAATCAGTTCGCCAGCAGGATCGTCTTGTGTGGTTTCTGCGGGAGCAGGTGCAGCGACTTCGGTGGCTGTGGTTTCGATTGTGATATTTGCGGCGACATTTGCGCCGGTGGCTGTTGCAGTGTCGGTCGCAGTGTCTGTAGGTGTATCTGTTGCAGGGGCTGCGTCGCTGAGGTCGGGGCTAGAGGAAACCTCGGCGGCTTCGCTTTCGAACAGGGCGCGCCAAGATTCGTCGACCGAGTTGGGGTTGTCCGTCCAGAGTTCACGCATCTCATCAATGACCCAAGCGTTGGCCCCCAACGATTCGCTGGCTTCAGAACGCGACGGATCGTTCATGGTTGTGATCCTAGTTGCCGCTTGACGGCTCCGATAGGGTCGCGGGCGTGCGGGTAGTCACTTGGAATGTCAACTCGCTAAAGGCGCGGCTAGGCCGGGTAGAGCGCTGGATCAAGGCTTTTGAGCCTGATGTGTTGTGTCTCCAAGAAACCAAGCTCGCCGACGATGCCTTTGCGGAGTTGGACTTCGGGTCTTTCGGCTATCAATGCATCCACAATGGCGAAGGGCGCTGGAATGGTGTTGCGTTGCTGAGCCGAGTAGGGCTTGACGACCCAGTGACTGGCTTCGGTGAGGGTGTTGAACCTGATGGCGAAGCTCGCCTTGTTTGGGCTACGTGTGGCGGGGTGCGAGTGGCGTCGTGCTATGTGCCTAACGGGCGTGCTGTCGGCCATGATCATTATCACTACAAGCTGGATTGGCTGCAGCGGTTGCGGGCATCGCTTGATGTGCAGGCACATCCCGATATGGCGGTTCTGGTGTGCGGGGATTTCAATGTCGCCCCCGATGACCGTGATGTGCATGACCCGGCACAGTTCGTTGGCACTACCCATACCAGCGATGCTGAGCGTCAGCGTCTGGCGGGTCTGTTGGATTGGGGGCTTGTGGACGTGTTTCGTGAGCATCACCACGACGGCGGGCTTTTTAGCTGGTGGGATTACCGCGGAGGCGACTTCCACAAACGCAAAGGCATGCGCATCGACCTTGCGTTAGGCAGCCGCCGTGTTGTTGAGGCCACTGATTTTGTGCTGATTGATCGCAACGAGCGCAAAGGCCCTAAAGATGATCCTCCCAGCGATCACGCTCCGCTACTGGTTGATCTTGATGACGATGTCTTGAGCGCCTCGTGAAGCACTCCAGCCGAGAAAGTGTCGCGATAGTGGCCGCTGCTGAGACTGAGCTGGTTTTGGGTGAGCGGCTGGTTGTGAGTGGTTGTGAGTGGTTGTGAGTGGTTGTGAGTGAGCCGTGCTGACACCGCTTGACGAGCACGCCCTGCTGGTGTTTTGGACCCAGTTGCTGGTGCTTGTGGTGGCGGCACGGGCGTTGGGTTATGTGACTCGCCGAGTGGGCTTGCCGTCGGTTATCGGTCAGCTGGGCGCTGGAGTGGTGCTCGGACCGTCGGTGTTTGGTGCAGTTTGGCCGAGCGGTTTCGAATGGTTTATCCCCGAAGACGTGATCTCATCGGGGGCGCTTTTTGCTGTGACTTGGCTTGGTGTGGCGCTGTTGTTGGTGACTGCTGGATTTGAGACCGACTTGGAGTTGATCCGCCGTCTCGGTCGCGCCGCGGCTTTGGTGACCGGCTTCAGTTTGGTTTTGCCACTAGCGGGTGGTCTGGTGACGGGCTTGTTTTTGCCGGAAGACTTCGTGGGCGGAGGTGCCGACCGCACCGTGTTCGCGCTGTTTGTGGCCGCGGCTTTGTCGGTGTCGGCGCTTGCGGTGATCGCACGGATTTTGTCGGAGTTGGGCTTGATGCGCCGTGACTTTGGCCAGATCACTGTGGCTGCTGGTATGGCTAACGATGTGGTCGGCTGGGTGATGCTCGCCGTGTTCACGGGTTTCGCTACCGCAGGTGAAGTGTCGCTGGGGGCCACGCTGCGCACTGTTGTGGGTTTGGTGGCTTTCCTGATTTTGGCGATGACGTTGGGGCAGCGTGTCGTGGATGCCAGTTTGCGGAGGATCCGTCGGGACGGCCCCAACCTGCATGGCGCGCTCAGCCTTGCAGTTATCACCATGCTGGTGTTTGGGGTGGCTACCCAGGCGTTGGGCATCGAAGCTGTGCTGGGGGCGTTTGTGGCTGGGGTGGTGTTGAACCGGTCGCGCTTTCAACAGCACGAAGTCGTTCACCACATTGAGTCGCTCACCAACGCTTTCCTTGCGCCGGTGTTTTTTGCTATGGCCGGGCTGCGCATGGATCTTGGTCTACTAGGTAACAGCGAAGCACTGTTTTGGGCGGGGGCTGTGATGGTGGTGGCGATCGTTGCCAAGTTCGCTGGCGCTTTTGTGGGTGCCAGACTCGCGGGACAGTCTCGGCGTGCTGCTTCAGCGTTAGGGGCGGGACTCAACGCTCGTGGCGCGCTTGAGATCGTGATTGCTTCTGTTGGACTGTCGCTGGGTGTGTTTAGCGAGACGGCCTACACCGTGATCGTGCTGGTACCGCTGGTGACTTCGGTTTTTGCTGCTGTCAGCTTGCGCCTAGTGGTGCGTGACTGGATCGGGTCGCCCGAGGAGGTAGAACGCTTAGAGCGTGAAGAGGCTTTGAGTCGCAACCTTGTGGTGCGTTCCTCAAGGCTGTTGTTGGCTTCAAGGTCTGAACCTGCGTCTATTGCGGCTGCGCAGCTGATGCACTTCGCTTGGCCGGTGCAGGTACCTGCGACAGTGATCTCGGTAACGCTTGACAAGGCTTCAGACAGAAGCCCGCTAGGGGTTTCTGGCCGGTCTCTTTCTGGCAGGTCTCTTTCTGGTAGGTCTCGGGGCAAGGTTTCTGTGACCGGTTCTGGTGACGCGCCTGTTGTTGTTGATCCTGTTGAGAACGTTTCGGACGTTTCGGCTGGGGAGCCTCGGGATCAGTGGCCCGATATCTCCATCATCCGTAGCGTGCTAGACGGTCGGGAGGTTGATCATCGCCAGGTTCGGGCTTCGGTGTCTGGCTTAGGTTCGGGCTCGGGTCTGGGTCCAGGAGCAGGTTCGGGTGCAGCGGCTGTGGCTGATGCGATTGTGGCTGAGGCTCGTCTCGGTTACGGGGTGATCTGTGTGGGTGTGGCGGTGCGTCACGATGCACAGCTTTATTCGCCGCTGGTTGATGAGCTGTTGTTGAACTCGCCGCTTCCTGTGGTGATCGTTAGGCGTGCGTTGAGCTTGGAGACACCACTGCCGGGTGCTTTCACTCGTGCGATTGTTCCAGTGACTGGGACTCGGTCTTCAAGCGCTGCCCAAGAGGTGGCTTTCGGGGTTAGTAGCCAGCTGGGAACTGAGGTGGTGCTCACTCATGTGACGCAGCGTTCTCGGGCTGAGATGCAGATGTTGCCGAGGCGACTGGCCCGCAGCAGGCTGGCAACGCGTGTGCTTGGCGAGTCGGCATTGCCCGTTGGTAATCGCCAAGTGGTTGATGCGCTCATGGACGCGGCTCAGGCTCGTGGAGCTGAGATGGGTGTTGAGGCACGCGCTTTGGTGTCTGAAGGCACCACGGCAGCCTCAACATTGGTGACTGTGGCTGCTGAGCAGGAGGCTGATCTGGTAGTGCTAGGTGCTTCGCTTCGCAATGTGGACGGCAGGCCGTTTTTGGGTCACACCGTGGAGACAGTGCTGGAACAGTGCCCCGCCAACGTGGCCGTAGTAGCCATGCCCCGCCCCACCACCAGCAACTAAATCCCGCCGTTATCAGAGGGCTATCAGGATCGCCTCATCATGCATAATCGACTATGAGATTGATTTCTCATGTATATACATGTATAATCAGACTATGATTTGGTTTCGCTCACAAGCGTCAGTAGGACTTCGTGCTTCTAGGCCAGAGCGCCACAGTTTGTGCAGTGTCGGATTTCTGGATATTGGAATATTGTCTAGAAATCTGTCCAAGCAAGGATCAAGATCGAAACGTAAAGGGAGGAGCGGCCTGAAGGCGGCTCCTCCCGGTTTAGACGGTGACCGATGCAATGGCATCAAGGTCTACATCGGACTGTAGCGGACTTATGAGTGAGAAACAACTACCGCTGCTATCTGACTTTGATTTGATATGTAGCAGGCTCCGGGATTTCTTCGCTCGCAACGGGACATGGCACCGTCGCCTCTGGGGAATCGGCACAGTTCTCAGTCTTCGGGAAGTGCTTGAGTACGCCGAAAGTTGCCTGACCGGACGATCACCCAACACTGAGGGACTCAAGTTCGTCGTTGACACCGCTAGTCGCGAAGTCAATCGCGATCCTGGTGTTGCACATCTGGCTGCCGAACTTAAGAGATTGCTCCAAGAACTCAAATTCAACTCTACTAAAGACCTGAGCAGGCACGCCCATGCTCGGCTTGAACAACTTGTCCAACGGGCCGATGGCGACTACTGCAAGCGATGGTGCAACGCCGGTAACGATGCTCCTGTTGAGTTCACCAGTCGCGCAATCGCGTCGCATCTTCTTGATAGCGGTCTGAGCGGTGAACACCTTTATCGGTGGCTGCAAGCGACCGTCTCGTCGCTCTCAAATGTTGCTGAGCTTGCTGAGGAGGCAGCGGCAATGATGCATAGGACTCGCCTTCGGCAGTATGAGGTGTTTGTCCCCTGTTCTGCACCGTACGACAAACCCGTTAAGTCTGGCGGCTCTTTGAAGTGGCTTGACGGCAGCACCGCGGCCGAATGGATAAGGCAGCAGTCCTCCCACTCTGAGACACGACGTCACGGTGGCGGATTCCTCATATCGGTTCAGAGACGCGACCCTTGGTCAGCAGTGGATGCTGCTCAGGCGCTGATAGCACGCGTTGATGCCCGAGCTAAAGTCGCTCGACTGTTCGGTGAGAGCATCAGAATGAACGGCTGGGCTCTAGTGGCTGGCAGCAACCGCAATTACAGGATCAACTACCGACACAGTGAAGTAGAGATTGGCAGCCTTGACAGGCAGCGATCCATCTATCGCTTCGACTCTGGCCTGCCTATTGAGGTTGACGATGCGCTGGAACTCGCTTCCTACATGAAATTCCCCAACGTTGGAGCGGCCGTAATTGGAGCTTGGTCAGCCATTGAGGCGCTACTCATAAGGCCAGAGGAGCGAAGTAAGCATCATGCAGCCGACCGCTTGGCTGCCCTAGTTGCCTGCTCGCTGCCTCGTGCTGAACTGACACCCCTCGCCTACCGGCACATGGAGGCAGCCAACGATCAACTTGCAGCCGCTATTCGAGCATCCGACACGAACTATGCCAAGGTGCGACATGTAGAGAAGTACCTCAGATCTGGGGAACGTCTCGCATTAACCGATGGCAGCGACATCGCCGCCCAAGACCGCATCGTCTCCATCCTTGATGACCCCGCCCGGAGCCTTGGAAGGATCAAGGATTACGTTGCAGAATCAATGCGTAGGCTCTACAACCAGCGAAATCAGATAGCACACTCGGGTTCACTGCGCTCTGATGCCCTAACGGCTACCGCAAGAACGTCGTTCGCTCTTGTCGGTGCTGGACTTGATCGTATTGTTCACGCCCAACTTCAGACCGACAATCCTTTAGAGCCACTGCAACTCGTGGCACGGGCGGAAACGGAACTCAGTTTACTCGGAACGCCCGGTGGCCGTTCCCTGGCTTCACTGCTCGAATAGTGAGATAGACTGGAAAAGACCTTTCAGCGTCCATTCGTGCGATTGCTTCGGACGCTTCGGTTTCGGTGTAGTTCATATATTCTCCCGCAAGCCAGTAGCCAGTTCAGTCGGCTAGCAGCGAACTTACGAGTCGGTTGAGGCTTACTCCGTTCTCGGCTGCACGCACTACTAGCTGGCGGTGGGTTTCTGGTGGCACACGAACAAGGAAACGTCCACTGTATGACCGCTCCGCCAACGGTGTCGGTATTGGCTCGCCGTTCGCTTGCATGTCGACAACAACATCATGCACTAACTCACAGATGCCCGAGAAGGCCTCGTCACGGGCCGGTGCCAGCCAGCTCAGTGATGGAAACTCCAAGCACAAGCCCACATGCTCACCATCCTCGGCTGACCAAGTCACTCGATACGTGTAATGATCACTCACTCAGTTCCTCCAACTTCTTAATGGCTTTGAGCACTTGGCGAACCTGATACGCCTTGGCCATGCCTTTGTGACTCTGGGTATTTACCCGAGAATCCCCTGTCCAGGGCATCCGCTAGACCCAGTGACTGCCTCGCGTCTGGCGTGGCTGCCCGAACATCGTGTCGCAGAGCTTGACAAGTTCAGAGAAACGCATCCCTTGGGGGTTGTTGTGAAATTCCTCACGCATTGCCTCCACATCCACACAATAATGATATCACTAAAGATACTAGCCGATATTGGGGGCAGGGCACAGACCTGTCAGTGAGCTAATTACGTAGGACGGTTTGGGTTCCGCTTGTTCGAATGGCGTGGAGAGCTGCGGTGCTTGAATCGCGAGTCAACGTTCTGCGGGCAGTCGTGTATCTGTGAGGCGCTGTCTGCGTGTTGGCGACTCGCTGCATCTCATTCCGCGGCGGCGCGCTGTCAGCGTTACCTACCAGCCCGGCCCCGACACTGAGATTGCATCCAACGAAACCCTAGATGACATTAACGCTTTGGAGTTGCCTCGCTACCGTCTGATCGACTTTCTGTCAAAAAACGCTGATAAGCGCGGGGATCTGACAGTTGATGAGTCCGCAACTATCAAGATTTGGCGAGAGCAGCCTCATCGCAACCTGAATCTGGTTGGCTTTGCTCGAACATTGATCTATAAGCGACTTGGGTCTTCGGGGCCAGCGCTCATCGCCACTCTTCGCCGTCACCGGCTCCGAAATGACATCTTGCTTCTCGCCATGAGCCGTGGCTGGGACCTGCCAACGAGGAGTAGCTCCATTGCTGTGGAGCCCGTGGAGCCTTTAACTACCGATATTGATGACGGCGCAGGAGACGAAGAACTGCCTGTTGACAGGCTTGCGGGCGCTGAGGCCGCCTACGCCAAGCTCATTGACTCTGACAAAGTCAAACGCCTGCGACCTTTGCTGTTCACTGACGCACTTGCGGATTCCTTGCGTTCAGACAACCGGCTTATCGGTCGCATTCTCGCTCGTATCGGAGAATGGGATCAAAGAGATGACACCAAGCTTGATTCTTTAGCTGAGCTTGCTTGCGGTGACTACGGCTCAGAGAAAGTGGTGGTTTTTACGGAGTATGCCGACACGGCTTCCTACGTTGCTGCCGCACTAACCGAGCGTGGTGTTGATCAAGTTGCGATGGTCACCGGTTCCGATGCCAATCCCACTCTGGCTGCCCGCAGATTTTCGCCGTTATCCAATGCATCGCTAGGCGGGATGCCCAAGGGCTTTGAGCCGATACGAGTGCTGGTGTCAACTGATGTGCTATCGGAAGGTCAGAACCTTCAAGATGCTCGTGTTGTTGTCAACTATGACTTGCCGTGGGCAGTGGTGCGGATGGTGCAGCGCGCCGGACGTGTTGACCGTATCGGTCAGACAGCAGACGAGGTTGTAGTTGCCTCAATGCTCCCGCCTGGTGGCATTGAAGAGGTGATTGGCAACCACCGCCGGATTCGTGAGCGGCTAGATGCCAACGCTGTTGTGTTTGGGGGAGGAGAACGTTTCTTCGGCACTGAAGACGAAGAGGCAGCGTTGCGGGATGCGATCTACAACGAAGATCCGCCCGACGACTCCGACGAGGAAGTTGATGTGGTGTCTATGGCCTATGAGATATGGCGTTCGGCGAAGCGGGATAACCCCGATAAGGCCAAAGCTGCTGAGGCTTTACCTGACGTGGTCTACTCCACTCTTGCTTGTGGCAATGATGTGGGTGAGCCTGGAGTGCTTGTTCATATCCAGACCGAGGATGAGATTAATGCTTTCGCTGTCGCTCCAGCATCGGGCAGTCCGCCGAACGCTGTCGCAGCCCGTGAGGCTTTGCGTCTGGCTGCCTGCGAGCCTGACACACCTGTCACCAACACGCTTGAAGGACATCATGATCTGGTGGCCACAGCATTCAATGGACCGCTTCGCTTTCCTGCGGCGGCTGCTCAAGGCCAGATGTCAGGCGTTCGGAGCCGATGCTGGAATCGACTACGCGGGTTCCTCAACAGTTCTGACTTGAGGACTCAAGGCAACCTTCTGTGGGAGCCATCAAACCTTGATGCTGCGCTAGATGCCTTGCATCGTCGTCCCTTGTTGCGTAGCGCTCGCGAGGAGATCGCAACAGCTCTACAAGAGCACAGCGACGACAACCTTGCAGCCCTCGTTGCGAATCTTCATTCCCAAAATCAACTGTGTGCGCCAGAATCAGCCGAGATCGCTCCGCCCCAGATCATCTGCTCAATGGGTCTAGTGCAGACCTAGCCCGCTGACCCGATTCGTGACCCTCATGATGCCAGCGCCCGATAAAGGCTCTACACTTATTCTGTAAGTGCAGATAGCACAGGGAAATGTGAGGAGTAGTTCATGCAGACTGTCGAAATCCCACTAACCGAAATACGTGTGTCTCCCCAGAACACACGCCAAGATCTCCAGTCAGGCACTGAAGATACTAGCCTTGATGACTTAGCAGAATCTATACGCGAGTTAGGATTGTTACAGCCGGTGACTGTCATGGAAGGTCATGGTGGTAAGTATGAACTGATAGCAGGTCAGCGCCGTTTTCTGGCCTGTCAGAAGGTTGGAATGAGCACCATTACCGCCATTGTCAGAGATGATTTGGATGCTACAGATGCAACGGTGATTTCCTTGGTAGAGAATGTTCACCGCGCCGATATGAGTCCGATTGATAAGGCTCGAGCATACCAAGGCATCTACAACAAGTATGGTGATTATGAGCGCGTTGCGCGCGAGACTGGAGTTTCAGCGCCCACTATACGCCGCTATATGAGTCTACTTGACCTTGCACCTTCAATTCTAGCAAAGGCTTCAACTTCGGAAGGTCCGGCAGGCGTTGGAACTTTGTCGCGTTTAGCAAAAGAGTTCTTGCCCGACGATCAAGAGTATGTTCTTTCCAAGATAGGTGGTTTCAATTCTAAGATTCAGGATGTCATAATAAGAGAGAGTCACGGTGATGTTCAGAGTATTGAACTCCTTGCAAGCCAGGCCAGAGAAGGCGCTTTCGACGTTCGGACATGCTCAGAGGGCTTGTGTTTCGAAATGTCAGAAAATCTAAAGGAGCAAGTTAGGCAAGTGTTGACTGGTAGCATCAAAGACCAAATCCAACAGTTGAGTTAAAATAGTCAAAATATATGATTACTTTTATAAATATAGATATAATCTATCTAATTGTACATTTATACGAGACTCGGATTTAGATAAGGAGTCACGATGCTCAAGAGTATTCACATCAAGAATTATCGGAGCTTCAAAGACAGCTCAATACGCGACTTTGGGCGAATCAATATTTTCGCTGGGATGAATAATTCTGGTAAGACCACTCTACTAGAAGCACTGTTCCTTTGGTCTGCTGGTGGTAATCCTCAGTTTGTTTTCAGTCCTGTCGTGGTACGAGTCGACGTGCCTGTTGAGAGAGTGCCTATTTCGGGCCCGGTTCCTAGTCTAATGCCTGCTGCCGGGTACATGTGGAGTACAGCTTGGCAGCCAATGTTCCATGATCTCGGATTAGAAACCCCGATCGAGATTGCTGGCACCCATGCAATTTCTGGAAAGCTAGAACTCAACATTTTGACAGAGCAGTCGAACGAGTTAGTGCTCCCACCCAATTCCAATACTAGTAATGGCTACCCTGACGATCTGATCTTTCGATACAGGAATGATGGCAAGAATGGCTTGCTTGAGATTAGGATCAAAACTTCAGGGAAGAGTTACGATATTAACACTAGCGGAGAGATAGAGGTTCCTTTTCAGGCTGTTTTTGTCGGGATGCATAACATGGTTACCGATATCGAGCATCTTTCAATTCTCAAAAAAGAAAAAGGAGACGCTGGTGTCCTCAGGGCAATCCAAATGGTCGATCCATCTGTTAAAAGTATAGAGATCGGAGTTCTCGGTAGTCAGGTCATAATTCTTGCTGATGTTGGTCTCGAAGATAGACTTCCCATGCAAACATTAGGTGCTGGCTCTCAACGCGTCGCAGCTCTAGCTACGAGCGCCGCAGCTGCTGCAGGGGGATTTTTGCTTATCGACGAGTTTGATGCTGGTCTGCATCATAGCAAGCTCGGAGATGTCTGGAAAGCGCTTCATGAGATAGCTGTTGACAAGAATGTGCAAGTGTTTGCCACCACTCACAGCTACGAGTGTGTCCGCACTGCTGCTGAGGTTCTGGGCGATGAGGAACCCCACTTCTACCGGCTGCAGGATGGCACAGCAACGAGCTATCCGCCTGATGTGTTAGCAGATGCGATTGCAGCGCAGATGGAAGTACGCGGATGACACAGGGCGGTATGTCAGTAGATCAAAACAGCCCGTCTGGCCCTGAGAGAATTCGCAAAACCAAGCTTTTACTCGTTGAAGGTAAAGAAGATCTCAGAGTTTTCAAAGAGCTTTGTGCCTACTGGGGCCTTCAGGATATCCAGATCATGCAGATGGAGGGAATCACGAACCTGCATTCACGCCTTAAAGTTGTAGTGAGAGATCCAGGGTTTCGTAACCTACGGACCCTAGCGATAGCGCGTGATGCCGATTCTAACGCTCAGAGAGCTTTTCAGTCGGTGCTGAATGCGCTCAGCAAGTGCCCGCCACTCAGGACAAATTTACCATCCAAAGCGGGAGTTCACGGTGGGAATCGTCCTGCCACGACTGTATTCATCGCCCCTGATAACGAGAGCCCAGGCAACCTAGAGACTATGCTCAACAGGACCAAAGCTGGAGACCCAATTGATGCTTGCATTGAGGAATTCTTCGCTTGTCTGGGACGAGAGGCAGAGTTCAACTTAACTGGAAGACACCGCGATAAAGCCCGAGCTTATGCAAGGATCGCGGCCTCATCCAATCCTGCACGTTCTGTCGGCCATTCCGTGCGCTCCCATGAAGTCTGGAATCTCAATCACGAGTCGCTGTCACCCGTCAAGGCATTCCTGTCAGGGTTGTGATCAATTGCATCTCACCCGCTGACTTGAGACCCAACCCATCGGCGTTGCTTTCCCACAAACTCCCACCTCAAACGTGCAGCACCCAGTTAAGCCGCGTGCCTCTGCGGTAGAAGTAAGATCTCGCCGTCTTTGGCATCTGCAACAGGCAGCGACGGCATGTCAGGGTGATGCCACTTGCGGACTTCTGGCGTATTGCCTTTGCGTTTGTTGCAGTAAGTGTGGGATGCTTGGAGATTGTCGAGTTTGTGCAGACGACTCTTGTAGTGGGTGCCCGGTTCGGCTTTGTCGCCTCATCTGATATCGAATACAGCAAATATTTCTGGCACAATGTGTTCGATCTGAGCACCCTTGAGTTTCATCTCGCCTGCACACAGACCACAGCGACCGCCGTCGCGTCGATAGATATAGGAGAGAATGCGCCGTCGGTGAGTGTCATCCCAGCGGCCGGATGCGTCTGGTTCATCAGATTCCAAGTACCAGCGCCACCCCTTATCAACAGTTCGGGCAGACCTGCTGAGGAGACCTTCAGGCTTTTCTGCTAGGTTTGAGTCCCGCCTTTCTTTGGTGCTTTGCTGAATCCCTGCGCCAGAACTAGTAGACGGATTGTCACTCAGCGTCAGAGCTAGCGCGGTTGCCTCGTATGGCAGAATTTGTCGACATTTCGGGAACTCCGAGCATCCCCAGAACTGCTTGCCAGCATTGTCACCCCTCCGGGCGGTTCGCAGAACCATGGGCTTGTGGCATCTTGGACACTTTGGGATCGGCTCCGTAACTGGCACTGACTCTCCGTTCATAAGTGCGCCGCAACTTGATCATCAGCTTGGATCTTCAACTGTAGGGACTTTTGTGCAGACATCGCCCCTAGCTCCTATCCGATCTCAGATCCAGTGCGTGAGATTCTCAAGAGTTTGTCCATCGCAGCATGCTGCGGCATCGCCCTGACCACTGTGAAGCTAGAAGAGTAGAGGTAGCATAAGCCTTGCCGGGGTTGTCAGGGACGGCATCTTGTTCGGCCTTGGCAACAGGAAGAGAGTCAGGAATGAGTATCAGGCTCTACACCGACGACGAACTCGCCAAGCTGCGCTCAATGCCTAAGCGGGTAACCAACCCTAGAGCCCGATGGGTGAAGAAGACCGGCCATCGGCAACGAAACTTCCAGGCCATAGCGCAAGAGGACCACTCGAAGCATTTTGCGGTCTATCAGCGACAGAGTGAGAGAGACCTTGAGGACTTTTCTTGCGGCATCGCCTACCTCCCGCAGAGTGGGAGCCGTCTGACTCTTGCCCGCTACAACGGCTCAAGTCACGTTCACGGCAATATCGCTTACCAGCCGCATATCCATATCACCACGGAGAAGGCCATTGCCGCTGGCAGGAAGCCCGAGTCCGAGGCTGAGGAGACCGACCTTTACACGACTCTTGACGGTGCCTTTAGGTGCCTGATCCAAGACTTCCAGTTGGAGGGTATTGCGGTTCCGCCAGCGGGTGAACGGAAGCTTTTTGATGACTCTTGATACAGGCGCTTTGCGGGCACTTTTGTGTGAGCGCCTCTGCGAAGACGTGCAGGTTGATGAGCGTCCCAACGGCTCTTTGATGTTGCGGACCCATTTCGCCTTCCCAGACGGAGACGGATACCCCTTCCATCTGACTTCGGCACCATCGGGCGGCCTTCGATTGTCGGATCACGGCCACACACTCATGCACATCAGCTACGATCACGATGTCGACTTATTCCTGGCTGGCACGCGGGGCTTGCTGCTCGAGCGCATCGTTACTGAGACTGGTATCTGCTACGAAGACGAAGATGGAGCCTTCTACGTCGACACTTCTCACGAAGGGCTACCTGAGGCTGTTTTTCGTTTCGGTCAGGCGCTGACACGAATCTACGACTTGACTTTGCTGTCGCGCTCGAATGTCGGCTCTACTTTTTACGACGACTTAGCCGACTGCCTCTCGGCACAGATAGACGAATCCAAGATGCAGCGCGACTACGAACCAGAGGTACCCAACGCTGCGGCTTATCTGGTGGACTACAGGATCGAAGGTAAGAGTGGTGTCCCGCTGTTCGTATACGGTGTGCCTAACCGCGACAAAGCTCGGCTAACGACGATCATGCTAGGCTATTTTCACCGGCAGCATCTCGCTTTTGAGTCCATCATCGTCTTTGCTGACCAGGCTGAGATACCGAGAGTTGATCTTGCGAGGCTCTCCGATGTGGGTGGTGACATGATCTCATCTTTGGAGTCCACCGAGGATCTCAACCGAAAACTCCTAAAGCGTGTCGCCGCATGATAAGACCGCGCGTCGTGGTGGCTGCATGGTTGAACTGTTGGATAATGGACTCGCCAAGGGCATTAGTCTGCCGAAGTGAAGCCCGGTAACTCCCCAGACGGCAGGTGCAGCCTGTGAGATGGTTGGTGCGCGGACTCCACCGGTGGTTGCGATCGGTGTGCGGGTGTTGTCATCGGAGATCGCTAATCGATTGTCGACGCTGTCGCGAAGCGAAAGGATGGCTTTGGTATGGTCACGCATCATCCACAAGATGAAGCCGATAAACGGCGTGAGGAAGCCGATGATGGCGGCAACCGCGAAGCTGATAAATGCTGCTGAGTCCATGAATTTGACTATACATCAACCTTCAGTAAACCTTCAGCACATTGTAACTCGTGCATTCACAATATTTTCTGATTGCCTGCAGGGCCGTGCCGCTAGCGAAGATCGGAGTGCGCTCGCTAGTGTCTAGCCAGCGACGGGTTGCGGTTGGATCTCGGGACGTTGGCACCACAAGCAGTCTCATACTTACACAGGAGGCTCACCTCTACACGCTGGAACCAGCCTCTATGTCCACTACAGCTAGGCTTCGGCCGTGAGTCCTGCACAGCGTTCAGCTAGCGAAATCCCCAAGAGAGCGCAATCTCAGAAAACAAAACCTAAGAACGCTCAGACTAAGAAGACTAAGAAGCGCTCGGGTTCGGCCTCGGCGCGATCTGTGCGATCTGTGCGCGAGCGACGGCCTTTGCCAGCTAAACCGCATCCAGTTTCGCATCCGCATGACGCTTTGAAGCGTGTGCTGGGTGCTCAACAAAGCCGCAGCGCGGTGCGGCGTTTCGACTCAGCCGCAAAAGCCTTTCGAGATGAGCGTTTTGCTGAAGCTCTCCCGCTTTTGTCTCGGCTGGCTCGCGAAGCTTCCGAAGTGCCAGAAGTGCGTGAACTGCACGGCTTGGTGCTGTATCGCTTGGGTCGCTTTCAAAAAGCCATGAACGAACTTGAACAGTTCCGTGAGTTGAGCGGGTCAACCGAGCAGCATCCAGTGCTGGCTGACTGCCATCGAGCGCTGCGCCGCTGGGATGATGTTGAGGCATTATGGCAGGAACTAGGCGAGGCTTCGCCTTCAGTGGAACTGGTCACCGAAGGCCGTTTGGTTCTGGCTGGTGCTAAAGCTGACCGCGGCAAACTTGCACAAGCAATCAAGACCCTTGAGCATGGCTGGCAGCTGCCCAAGCAACCGCGTGAGCATCATCTACGTCGCGCCTATGCCTTAGCTGACCTGTATGAGCGCGCTGGCCGAGCACCCAGAGCGCGCGAACTGTTTCGCTGGGTCGAAAGCCACAACCCTCTGCTAGCCGATGTCACCCAGCGAGCCCAAGCCCTCAGCTAAGCAGTTGACTGCGAATCGGTTGACTGCTTGTCTTGCAATCGGCCATCATGGCCAATCAATAGCAACCACCGATGGAGTCCGCCCTTGTTGACGTTGGCTATGGGCAGATATGGCTGCCAAATACTGCTACGCTAAGCTATCAATCACTGCTATGCTAAACCTCCAATTACTGCTATGCTAAGGCTCCAAATACTGCTACGCTAGGACTCTTGGACTACATACCTCGCCTTGTGGACTCGCAGCTCGAGCGTGCTTGTCGGCTTCATCCTGTTGTGCTGGTTACAGGCGCAAGAGGGGTCGGCAAGACCACCACTGCGCTGCGAGCCGCCACCGCAAGCGCTTTTCTTGATGATGCTGCCACTCGCATCGTGTTCCATGACGACCCCGAAGCGACTCTCGCTAAGTATGACGAGCCATTGCTGGTGGATGAGTGGCAGTTAGTGCCTGAGGTAGTTCGAGCGATAAAGCGCACGGTCGACCGTGATCGCAGGCCAGGCCGGTTCATCCTTACTGGCTCTCCTGACCCAAAGGGCCGCTCAGAGTTTCAGTCGTTGACCGGCAGGGCAGGGGTTGTTCGCCTTAACCCGATGAATATGCGGGAACTAGCTGGGAGTAGGCTCGGCGTTCTTCAGGCGCAGGGCCTTCAGCAACTCACTCCGATAACCGTCAGTGAGCAGGGCATACAGGTAGAGGATCCGCAGCGAACTTCGATAGTTGCAGGATTGCTAGCGGGGAATCCGCCAGCGGCATCTCCAAAGCAGGCACTCAATATTTTTGGGTACCTTGACTTGGCAGCAGTCGGGGGCTTCCCGGCGTGCGCGCCAGAAGGCTCGGTGGCACGATCTCAGGAATGGTGCAGCGACTATCTGAGCGTTCTGTTGCGGCGGGATCTGCCTTTGTTCGGCACTCGGCGTTCAGCCTCGCATTTTCGTAGATATCTAGAAACCACTGCCTTTCACACAGCTCGTTCTCCCGAGGACGGAAGCTTGCGTACAGCTGCCGGGGTCAACCCTAGAACCCATCGTGACTATCGGCACATCCTGCTTGATATGGAGGTGACCGTTGAGGTTCCCGCTTTCAGCAGCGAGGATGTGCCGAGCCTCGCTAAATCTCCCAAAATGCTGTTCAGCGATTCGGGACTGTTGATCGCAGCGATGAATGTGCCGCTAGCCCGTTTGAAGCTAAACGGAGACCTCTACGGAAGGGTCTTGGAGACTTTCGTGATTAACCAACTCCGATGCGAACTAGAGGCTTTGGGGATGAGAGACGCGCTGAGTCATCTCCGCACCCACAAGGGTGTCCATGAGATTGATGCCGTGATTGAGACTCCAGAAGGTGGGATTATCGCGATTGAGATCAAATCGGCTAACCGTCACCGGCTTGGCGATGCCAAGCACATTGAGTGGCTCGCCGAGAAAGTGGGGGACAGGTTCATGCTGGGTTTGGTGCTTACCACCGGTGCCCACATCAGCAAGATCCGCAGTGACAAGAGCGACAAGATCTGGTCTGCACCCATCAGCGTGCTCTGGCACTAACAACTGGTTCTATGGCAATACCAACCAGCAAGCGTCAGCCGAGACATCTACGAGACATCTAGACGAGAAGAGGGGTAGAGCGTGAGTTGGGGGTTTAGGGCGCTACCTTGGATGAAACGTGTTGTGCTGGTTGCGGGACTGAGCGGCTAGCGGTCACCTCGAAACATTCGTCAGGAGCCCTTAGTGGACATTCACAACCTGCTCGGCGATGCAGCCGAGTCGCTTCTCCAGCACACATGCACCACCATCGACCTTGAGTCTTTGACGGTTCCCGGCCCCAACTATGTTGATCAAGTGTTTGCTGCTAGCGACCGTTCGCCGCAAGTTTTACGCAATCTTGCTGCCATGTTCGACAGCGGACGACTCGCAGGCAGCGGCTATCTGTCGATCTTGCCGGTCGATCAAGGCATTGAACACTCCGCTGGAGCCTCTTTCGCGCCCAACCCCGCCTACTTTGATCCGTTGCGCATCGTTGAGCTAGCTATCGAAGGTGGCTGCAATGCTGTGGCCTCCACTTTTGGTGTGCTCAGCCTGGCATCACGCCGCTACGCCCACCGCATTCCTTTCATCGTCAAACTCAATCACAACGAGCTACTTAGCCTGCCCGAAACCTATGACCAGGTGCCCTTCGGGTCAGTTGAGCAAGCCTGGAATCTCGGGGCTGCTGGTGTCGGTGCCACCATCTACTTCGGCTCGGAGCAGTCGCGCCGTCAGATCACCGAAATCTCAGAAGCTTTCGCAGCCGCCCACGAACTAGGCATGTTCTGTGTGCTGTGGTGCTACACGCGCAACCCGCAATACAAAGTTGGCGACACCGACTATCACGCTGCGGCTGATATCACCGGTCAAGCCAACCATCTCGGCGCGACCATCGAAGCTGACATCATCAAACAGAAGTTGCCTATCAACAATGGTGGCTACCGTGATATCGGTTTCGGCAAAACCCATGATCTCGTCTATACAGAACTCAGTAGCGATCATCCCATTGACCTGTGCCGGTATCAGGTAGCTAACTGTTATATGGGTCGCATCGGTTTGATCAACAGCGGGGGAGCGTCATCAGGAGCTGGTGACCTAGCCGAAGCGGTCGCCACCGCCGTGATCAACAAACGAGCCGGTGGCATGGGTCTGATCTCAGGTCGTAAAGCTTTTCAGCGTCCCCTAGCCGAAGGCATCGAGCTGCTCAACGCCATCCAGGACGTTTACTTAGACCACTCAATCACCCTGGCCTAAGGCAGTTCCGAGCAAGCACAGCCCACGGCAGCCTCCTTCACTAGAAGCGTGATGCATTACGCGTGAATGGTGAAGGCTTGACGATGATCTCGCCCGAATCGATAGATTGAGTAGTCCTGGTCGAAGGAGATCGCATCTCTTACTCCTAGGCGTTGCATTACCGACCAACTTGTGCGATCAACGATTGAGAAAGCCTGGTCAGAGAATGCATCGTAAATCTGCGCTGCTTTTTCCAGATCGGCGATTGTGGCAATTTCGACTCGGGCTACGCCGCCGCGGATTGTGCTTAGCAGGGTCTCAGCGGCATCTTTGCCGAGGCGACTATCGGCAAGGAACCATGTCTCAATGAGTACATGATCACTCGTTAGCAGATCCCGAGAGAACTCGCTGAGTCGCTCAACGGCTCTCAGGTGATGAACATCCGCAGTGTCGGCGGCTGCATACCATGCCGAAGTGTCTACGAAGACGCTCATCTCCGTGTGGCTTGTGCGGCTATTGCCTTGGCTGTGGCAGACTTGCGGTTTAGAGCAATGTTGCTGCCGCCAGAGTCGCCGATTCCGAAGATGTCTGAGATATCGCCATTAGGTCTCGTCTGTTGAAGGTCGCGGTCTATGAGGCGACGGATGTACTCAGCCATGCTGATATCCAATTCCGCGGCCTTGCGCTTTACGCGGGCGTGCTGTTCGGTTTCAAGAGCGATCTGAGTACGCATGATGCTACATCATAACATCAATATTCTCTGACACCTTGCTGACGAAACGGTTGAGTCCATGGTTGATACAGTTGAAGCCAGTCTGATCGTCGCCACCCAAGACATCAGCAGATTACGCGGGTGAATAGTGTCTAGGGTCTGCTCGTGCCCGCTAGCTGGGTGATCCTGCCGCACAAGCTCAAATACACGCGGATGAATGCGAGTGAATAGCGTCTAGAGGCTGAGTGTTGCCGCTAGTGTTGCCGAGGCAGGACGGATGTGACGGGCTCTTGTGGCGCGCCAAGTTCGCGATCTGCGTCAGCAAGAGATGCAAAGGAGCATCAGTGACCGACACCGCATCGCGGGCCCAAGAGGTCCCCACGACTGATGGCATTGTGCTGCGTTTCGCTGGAGACTCCGGCGACGGTATGCAGCTCACCGGCGATCGCTTCACCTCAGCGAGCGCCCTTTTCGGCAACGATCTGGCCACACTGCCGGAGTTCCCTGCTGAGATCAGAGCCCCGGCTGGCACGCTGGCCGGTGTCTCATCGTTTCAGGTGCAGATCTCCGATCATGACATCACCACCCCTGGTGATGCTCCCACAGTGCTGGTGGCCATGAACCCGGCAGCGCTACGTGCAGATCTGAGACTGCTTGCCCCTGGCGGCACTGTCATCGTCAACTCAGATGCTTTCAACGAACGCAACCTCAGCAAAGCTGGCTACGACGCGAATCCTCTCGAAGACGGCAGCCTTGACGGTTTCACTGTGGTGCCAGCGCCGATGACCGATCTCACCAAGCGGGCTTGTCAAGAACTGGGAGTCAAGCCCCGAGATGCTGAACGCTCCAAGAACTTCTTCGCCTTGGGTTTGGTGTCGTGGCTCTACTCTCGCCCAGTCAAGCCGACCCTTGAATGGATTGAAGACAAATTCGCTGGGCGTGACACTGTGATCGCAGCCAACAAGGCAGCCTTCTCGGCAGGGCACGCTTTCGGCGAGACCGCAGAACTGGGTGCTAGCAGGCTGATGGTCAGCCCAGCAGTGCTAGAGCCAGGCACTTACACCAACATCAACGGCAACACGGCGCTGTCGTGGGGTTTGATCGCCGCTTCGCAACAGGCTGGCATTCCGCTGTTTTTGGGGTCGTATCCGATCACGCCTGCCAGCGACATTTTGCATGAACTAGCCCGTCACAAGAACTTCGGGGTGCGCACCCTGCAAGCCGAAGATGAGATAGCAGCAGTAGGCGCAGCGCTGGGCGCGGCCTACGGCGGCCACATTGGCGTGACCACCACTTCGGGCCCTGGCATGGCCTTGAAAGCTGAGACTGTGGGCTTGGCGGTGAGTCTCGAACTACCGCTAGTGGTGATCGACATTCAACGAGGCGGTCCTTCCACCGGTTTGCCCACCAAAACCGAGGCAGCCGACCTTTTGATGGCCATGCACGGACGCCACGGTGAAGCACCCCTGCCGATCGTGGCAGCGCAAAGCCCGTCGGATTGTTTCTTCGCGGCGATGGAAGCGGTACGGATCGCGGTGCAGCATCGCACTCCAGTGGTGCTGTTGTCCGACGGATACCTGGCCAACAGCAGCGAACCGTGGAAGATCCCTGACGTGAGTGATTTGCCTTCGATAGAGGTGGAGTTCGCTTCGGAGCCCAACCATGTCAACGAAGACGGCGAAGCCGTATTCTGGCCGTTTTTGCGCAACGAGCGCCTAGCACGCCCTTGGGCTGTTCCCGGCACGCCAAATTTGATGCATCGCATTGGCGGCATCGAAAAAGAAGACGGTGCAGGCAACATCAGCTACGAGCCCGAGAATCATCAGGCCATGGTGCGACTACGAGCCGAACGAATCGCTTTGATCTCACAGCACATCCCCAAAGCCGAAGTAGCAGGCGACCCCGAAGCTGCTGTTGTTGTGGTCAGCTGGGGCTCAACCTGGGGTGCTGTCACCGCAACTAGGCGTCGTCTAGAAGCAGCAGGACACCGGCTGGCTCATATTCATTTGCATCATCTCAATCCGCTGCCCGCCAATCTCGGGGAGCTTCTCAGCGGCTTCGAACGGGTGATCGTGCCCGAAATGAACACCGGCCAACTCTGTCGGATGCTGCGAGCCGAGTATCTAGTTGATGCCAAAGCGGTGAACAAGATCACAGGCCAGCCTTTCACAGCGGCCGAGCTGATTGAAGCTTTCTGGCCTGATATCGCAGCCACATCTGGTGGCGACAGCGACCAAGAACTAGCTGCTATGACCAGCACCGGCAACGACGACCGCAACGATCAGAATGACGAGCAGAGCGGAGCGCAGCAATGACAGAAGTGCCCACAACAGTGCCCATAACCACACGCCAAGACTGGGCCACCGACCAAGAAGTCCGCTGGTGCCCTGGATGTGGCGACTATTCGATCCTTACCGCTGTGCAACTATTAATGCCAGAGCTAGGCGTGCGCCGTGAAGACACCGTGTTTGTGTCGGGTATTGGCTGCGCAGCGCGTTTTCCCTACTACATGAACACCTACGGGCTTCACGCTATTCACGGACGGTCGCCAGCGGTTGCTACTGGTTTGGCTATGGCTCGAGGTGATCTGCATGTCTGGGTAGTAGGCGGTGACGGTGACATGATGTCGATTGGTGGTAATCACCTAATACATGCCCTGCGCCGCAACGTGAACCTCAATATTTTGCTGTTCAATAACCAGATCTATGGACTAACCAAAGGCCAGTATTCACCGACCAGCGAACGGGGCAAGGTCACCAAATCCACACCTCACGGTTCGGTAGAGCAACCCTTCAATGCAGTGTCTTTGGCGTTGGGTGCTGAAGCTTCGTTCGTGGCTCGCACTCATGACATGGACCGAGGGCACATGCAGGAAATGTTCCGGAGGGCGCATCAACATCCTGGTGCTGCGCTTGTGGAGGTTTACCAGAACTGCAACGTGTTCAACGACGGTGCCTTTGCGGCACTCACCAAGCGTGACGCTCGCGAATCAATGCTGATCAACTTGCAGCACGGCGAGCCGGTGCGTTTCGGTGCCGAAAAAGAGTTCGGAGTGGTGATTGAGAGTGGTCGTGCCCGCACGGTGGCAGTGGCCGATGTGGGGATAGAAGCACTGGTAGTGCATGACGAGAACGACCCCGACCCGTCAGTCGCGTTTGCGTTGAGTCGGCTGGCTGACAGCAACGACGTGCCTACACCGATCGGAGTGTTCCGTGCAGTGGAACGCACCGAATACGGCTCGGCTGTTACCTCTCAGATAGCAGCTTCACAGTCGAAGGCCGGGCCTGGCGATCTGCAAGCGCTGCTGCATTCACGCCCTACCTGGCAAGTCGCCTAGTCACCTAACCGCCTAGCCGCTGCGCTGAGTCGGGCTAGTTGCAGTCAGGCTGGTGCAGGACGCTTGTCGCTGGCGCGGCCAACTGCGCAGTCAACTGAGGGTGTTAGGCGCTTTGCACGCTGGCGGCATCGGCGAGGCCTAGTTCGGAGATCGACTGCTCTCTCATCTTGAACTTCTGGATCTTGCCGGTAATGGTCATAGGGAAGCTGTCAGTGAACTTGACGTAGCGAGGGACTTTGTAATGCGCGATAGTGCCCCGGCAAAAGTCCCTGATATTGGTTTCTGTTGTGTTGGTGCCTTCATGTAGCTGGATCCAGGCCATCACTTCTTCGCCGTAACGCACATCCGGCACTCCGATTACTTGCACTTCCATCACATCGGGATGGGTGTAGAGAAACTCTTCAACCTCTCGAGGGTAGACATTCTCGCCGCCTCGGATGATCATGTCTTTGATGCGCCCAACAATATTGACGTAGCCTTCGTCGTCCATCACGGCCAAATCACCGGTATGCATCCAGCCTTCTGGGTCAATGGCTTCAGCGGTGCGAGCCTCGTCGTTCCAGTAGCCCAGCATCACCGAATAGCCCCTGGTCTGGAACTCGCCGCTGATGCCGCGAGGCACGACCTCACCGGTTTCGGGATCAACGATTCGGATCTCCACATGGGGATGGACACGACCTACGGTGCTGACACGCTTCTCTAGGGGATCATCGGCTGAGGTTTGGGTGGACACCGGCGAAGTTTCGGTCATGCCGTAGGCGATAGTGACCTCGCTCATGTTCATCCGATCCACCACTTGGCGCATGACCTCTATCGGGCAAGGCGAACCGGCCATAATCCCGGTACGCAGAGTTGACAGGTCATAGCTGGCTAGATCAGGCTCGGCGAGTTCCGCAATGAACATCGTCGGCACTCCGTAGAGGCTGGTGCAGCGTTCGGCGGTGACCGCGTGAAGGGTCGCCTGAGGGTCGAACCCGGCGGCGGGTATCACCATCGCGGCTCCGTGTGTAGTGCAGGCCAGATTGCCGAGCACCATCCCGAAGCAGTGATAGAACGGCACTGGGATGCATACCCGGTCTTCGGCTGTGTATTTGCAGGCCTCGCCGATGAAGTAGCCGTTGTTCAAGATGTTGCGATGGCTTAGTGTGGCACCTTTAGGAAAGCCGGTGGTGCCGCTGGTGTACTGAATATTGATGGGGTCATCAGGATCGAGTGTGGTGCTGCGCTGCTCCAGTTGGTTATGCGAAACTGACTCGGCACCATCTAGCAGAGTGTCCCAGTCGCTGGTGTGGAGATAGATCACCCGCTCGGTCGGCACCTTGCCTGAGACCTCTTCGATCATTGAGCGGTAGTCGCTGCTGAGAAAAGCTTCTGCTGCTATTAGCACCGAGATGCCCGACTGTTTGAGCACATATTCAAGTTCCGAGGAACGGTAGGCCGGATTGATGGTCACCAAGATCGCGCCGATGCGGGCGGTTGCATACTGGATTAGCACCCACTCGGCGTAGTTCGGGCTCCAGATCCCCACCCGGTCGCCCTTAGCCACGCCAAGAGCTATCAGCCCGCGTGCCACTCGGTCGGTTTGTGCAGCGAAGGCGGTGTAGCTATAACGCAGGTCTTGTTGCACTGACACGAGGGCATCGCTTTGACCGTGAGCAGCGACGATACGAGCCAGGTTCTGAGGGATAGTCTCTTCCAGAAGCGGTACTGAAATAGGGCCTGAGTCCGCTGATGCCTTTGAGGCCTTCATGGTGTGCTCCTTCATGGGTGTAAAGCTGTGTGCTTAGGGGTTAAAGAATTAGGCATTTTTGGTCTAGAGCGCAAGGTATTTGCGCTGGAGTTCGCGGTCGCGGCGCAGTTCGGCAGTAGCAGTTTCGGCGATGATCTCTCCTTTTTCCATGATCAAGGATCGCTGCGCAATTCGGGCTGCGAAATCAAGATTCTGTTCGACTGCCAATACCGTGATGCCTCGTTCAGTGTTGATTTTGTTGATGACTTCAGCGATCTCATCAAGGATTGACGGTTGGATCCCTTCTGAAGGTTCGTCCAGAAGCAGCAGGCGGGGAGCGGCGACCATCGCCCTAGCCAGAGCCAGTAGCTGTTGTTGTCCTCCCGAGAGGCTCCCGCCACGGACACGTCTGCGTTGTGCAAGTATCGGGAACTCCTCCAAGACCCTGTCTACGGTGTCGCTTCTGCGATCTCGGCGAGCAGCAGTCGCGACTTTGAGGTTTTCTAACACGGTGAGCTTGGGGAAAATGTCACGGCCCTGTGGCACAAGAGAAATCCCGAGTCGTGCCCGTTCATGCGCTTTGAGTGGTAGTAGGTCGGTGCCGTCGAAGCGGATTGATCCGCTAGTAGAGGCAACCGCTCCCGTTATAGCTCGCATAAGTGTCGTCTTGCCGACACCGTTGCGCCCCAGCACCACGGCACATTCGGAACCGGCGAGTTCAAGGTCTACGCCGTGCAGCACTGGTGCGGCACCGTAGCCAGATCTCAGATCACTAAGAGTCAGCATCAGCCCGATCCGCGTTGATGTTAGTGCTGATGCCAGTGCTGCTAGAAGTGCTGCCAGTGTGGCTGCTGGCGATGTCCTCAGAAGTGTTGTCTTCAGAAGTGTTGTCGGCGGTGTTGTCCTCCGCAGAGCTTATTTGGGTGCCTAAATAGATATCGATCACGCTGTCGTCGTTGGCGAGTTCGTTAAAAGTGCCTTGCTTGAACATTGATCCCATATGCAAAACGGTGATCGGTGCGTCTAGCTGGCGTACGAAATCCATGTCATGCTCCACGACAATCACCGATGCTTTTTCTCCCAGTTGCTTAACGAGAGCAGCAGTGCGTTGCGTCTCGTGGCGGGTCATACCCGCAGTGGGCTCATCCAACAGCACTACTGCAGGGTCGGTTGACACGACCATGCCTATTTCCAGCCACTGCTTCTTGCCGTGCGACAGGTTTCCAGCTGCCTGCTGCGCTTCTTCGGACAGATCCAACCAACCCAACAAGCTCTCAGCCCGCTGATCGGCTTGCTTGATGTCGCGGGTCATGGCGTAACAGGCCAGCCACAGGTTCTCTTTTACCGTTAGCGACTCATAAACCGAAGCGACCTGAAGCTTGGTGCCTACACCAAAGCGAGCGCGCTGGAACGGTTCGCGTTTGGTTAGATCCTGCCCGTCGAGGGTCACCGTTCCTGCGGTCGGGCTTTGTCGACCTGACAGCAGACCAAGCAGCGTGGTCTTGCCAGCACCGTTAGGGCCGATGAGACATGAAACACCCCGCGGAAATTCCAGAGTCACAGCATCCACAGCGGCTAAACCACCGAAACGTTTGGTGAGCCCCGCCGTGGCGATCAGTCGAGTCCCTTGATGAGCTGACTTGAGAGGCGGGCTTGCTGAACTCGAAAGTGCCATATCAGGGCGCAGCTCGGAATGCTGAACCGTGGGCTCAGCATTAGTAGTCAACTCGTCGCTTCGGGCAGGCTTGATACGGCTCAGTATCCACTTTTTGAGCCGCAAGATGCTGGGGACGATCCCGCCGGGTAAGGCCAACACGATCAAGATGAGGATCACGCCTAGCACGATCGGTTCGTTGTCGCCGCTGGCACCTCCAAACCATGAGGAGAAGCCTTTGACAACCAGCACGCCAACGAAAGCACCTGCAACACTGTTGCGCCCTCCGACTAGCACCCAGATCACCACCAGCGCAGCAGGCGTAAGCGAAAAGACGGTTGGGCTCATGAAGCGTCCCCAAGCAGCAAAAAGGGCACCCGCTAACGCTGCTATCGCGCCACCGATTGTGAACACGGCCAGTTTGTGCCATCTCACGTCGTAGCCCAGCAGCCCGGTCCGCAACTCGTTGTGCTGCAGCGCTACAGCTATCCGACCGAACGGACGGCGAGAAAGCACGCGAATGCCCACAGCTATGAGCAGTCCCGCAGCTACGCAGAACAACAAAAACTGGGTTCTGGTCAGTTCGTGGCTTTCGCCTCCCGGTAGCCGCCAAGTGATACGCGGTATGCGTGTCATGCCGTTGTAGCCACCGAATGCAGCGTCGCCGATCCGATAGGCGCTACCCGATGTTGAGTTCATGAAAGCGAACAGCACCAAGCTTGTGGCCAGGGTGACGATGGCCACATAAACATCGTTGATGTTGCCGTAGAACATGAAATAGCCCAGCAAAGCCGCGAAGGCAGCACCAACACCCACGGCTGCCAGCACAGCAGTAAGAGTCTCGCCAGTGTTGTCTGCCAAGTTGATTGCCCAGAAGCCGTAGGTGTAGCCGCCGATGCCGTAGATGGCAGCTTGACCCAGGCTGAAGATCCCTCCGTAGCCCCAGACCAATGTCAGCGAGAGAGCCAAGATGGCTTGCACAGCCCACAGCGACCACTCAAAGGCAGTGAACTCTTCGGCCCAGTTGCCCAGGATCGCTACCGCTGTGAACGCCAGCGCAGCCCCACCTAGGTCGCTTCGTGCGCTGCCTGCAGCCCTTGAAGCACCGAAACCGGCTACACGCGACAGCAGATCTTTCATCTGTGGGTCTCTCGGTGGAGACTCTTTATGATCGCTCATCGGTGGAGTCCGCTGTGGATCATCGCCGCAAGCGTGTGCCTGTGATCCCTTGCGGCAAGAACCGCAGAACCACTATCGCGGCCATTAGCAGCATGGCCTGACCAATAACAGGAGTGAACCAGTTGGTGCCGATGTTTTCGATGAATCCCAGCAATCCGCTCGCGGACACTGTTCCCACCACGAACGAAGGCCCGCCCACGATGACAGCCATGAAGGCTCGCGCTATGAAGTTCTGGCCCATAGTGGGGATCACCCCAACAACAGGTGCCAGCAGCGCGCCCGCAGCACCAGCCAAAGCTGAGCCGAGCCCGAAAGTCCACATGTTCACTACCGAAGTGTTGACACCGAGACCTTCGGCCATCGTCTCTGACTGGGTAGCAGCTCTCGCAAGAAGTCCGTAGCGGCTGCGGCGCATGATCACGTAAGTCGCTAGCACTCCGACTGTAGCTGCGGTCATCAGTACCAAGCTGTACTTAGACATTGAGAACTCCCCGACAGTGAAGTTCCCGACCGGTACCGGGATGCCTTCAGTAACCGAGCCGTACCTGTTCTCCACCATCTGCACCATGATCAAAGACAATCCCCAGGTGGCCAGCATGGTGTCGGCGAGACGTCTGTAGAGGTGCCGGATGATTAGCCGCTCCACGACAATCCCGAATAGACCAACGACAGCAGCAGCCACGATCATGGCCAGCCATATGTTGAGGCCGCTACGAGTGCCGCTAAGCGTTGCGAAGGCACCCAACATGATGAATTCGCCGTGCGCAAGGTTGATCACACCGCGCATCCCGAAAATGACTGCGAGCCCTAACGACACCAGAGCCAAAATCGCGATGGTGGTGGCGAGGTCAAAGCCGAGGTTGAAGGTTCGGTCGAGAGACATCTTGTGCAGAAAAGCAGAGATACAGGCAGCTAGCGCCGCCCGCGGATTAGTGCCCGCGGACGGCGCTAGCTATTCGTCGGTATCAGGGTGTGAACTGCTCGTTGGTGTCGGGGTTGGCGATCAGGTCACAGGACTGCTGCTCAAACGACGGTGGGATGTTCTCAAATGTCTCGAACACGTCAAAGCCGTTGCTGTCGTTGGCTCGTGCCAGGCTCACCGGTTGCACCAGATGATGAGACGGCCCGTCCATGGTGACCGTGCCCTTGGGACTGTCGAAGCTAATGGTGCCGGTTTCGAGTTCAGCGATGACGGCTTCACGGTCAAGGGAGCCAGCACTGTTGACCGCTTCGGCCCAGAGATGCCAGCCCTCCCACACGTAGACAGCCAAGTCGGTGATGTAGGGATAATTGTTGCCATATTCAGCCTGCCAAGCCGCGGTGAACTCAGCGTTGGTGGGATTATCTAGCTCCTCAAAGTACGGGTAGGCCACGACTATGCCCTCAGACGAAGCCGCGTCCAGAGCCACCTGCTCGCTACCCAGTCCGAACGATGTCGACACCACCGGTATGCCAGCTCCGCTAGCGGCATATTGGCTGTAGAAAGACATGTGGGCACCGCCCACCAGCACTGACACCACAACATCGGGATCGGCGCTTTGCACTTCGGAGATAGTCGTACCGAACTCGGCTACGTCCAGCGGGAAGAAGTCCTCTCCCACGACTTCGCCTCCAGCTTCTGCGGCATATTCCCGAACCCAGTCGGCTGAGATCTGGCCGTAGTTGTAGTCCGCTGCTAGCACGTAGAGCCGCGGTCCGTAGTTCTCGATAGCCCACGGGATCAACACCTGTAGCTGCTGAGTGGGCACCACACCGGTCACGAAAGTGTTGCGGTCACACACCCCGCCCTCATATAGGACGTTATAAAAATAAAGCAGCTCAGCTTCACCGAAGATCGGCCGGATCGCCTCGCGGGACGCACTAGTGATACCAGCGTGAACCACTGCGAGATCTTCAGCCGCAAGCTGGTCAGCACCAGCGATGTACTCGTTCTGGTCGGACTTCGAGTCCAGAGCCACCAACTCCAGCTGGCGGCCTAGCACACCACCGTTTGCGTTGATGGACGCAATAGCAAGCCGAGTGGCATCAGCCATCGGGGTGCCGTAGATGTTCAGCGGACCGGTTTCGTCGAGAAGGCTTCCCACTCGCAGCGGTTCGCTGTTTACGGGCTCAACGGCGGCTGCGTCTGAGCCTGAGTCTGACGAATCTTCTGGTTCGTCGGGCTCGTTGCTCATTTCTGTTTCGGCGGGTTCAGGTGCCTCGTCGGGTTCGTTGCTGGACTCTTCTGGGTCGTCGCTGCTCATATTGTCTGTGCCAGATGAGCTGTCGGGTTCGGCCGGTGTAGTTTCCTGCTGCGAGGTCGCTGCTGGTGTTGGATCGTCGTCTTCGTCGTCTCCGCAGCCTGCGGCAATCAGCGCCATCGCGATGGTCACCACAGCAAGTGCCGTCCGTGTCGGGCGAACTCGGCGACGAATGGAAGCCCTAAGTGGACTCATGGGTTTGTATCCCTTCGTTGGACTTTTACGGTGCCGGCTCTCGATACCGCAGCGACGGCTCTAGCGCATCTTGGACATCGCGGAGCCGTCATAGGTCTTGACTAGTGCAAACCCACAGCTAGCGAACACACGCGAATGCAGGGTCTGCGCCTCATTACACGCGAATGCAGGGTCCGCTTAGATCAGTGTCGTTCAGCGTTGTTCAGCGTCGTTCTGGGGCGTTCTTGTAGCCGAGAGTGGCAGGTATTGCAGGATTACTTGAGGGGGAAGGGGGGGGGGGGTTACAGCAGTCTCAGTTCGCGTGCTCTGGCCAGAGCCTCAATACGGTTTCTGGCGTGCAGTTTGGTCAACAATGTCTGCGTGTAACTGCGAACGGTGTTCTCGGCCAGGAAAAGTTCCGCTGCTATCTCTTTGCTGGTACGCCCCAAAGCCAGCACACACAAAACCTCGTATTCTCTTTGCGTGAGCGACTCGTAGATGCCGCCGTCCTCGCCGAGGCGCAGAGCTCGGGCTCTCGGATCCTCCACCAGTGACGAATCAACGAAAAGTTCGCCAGCCATCACCCTTCTGAGTGCCTCCACCAGATTGCTGGCATCCTTTAGCACGATCCCTACTGCTCCAGCGTTGAGGCAGGCGCGCAGCGGTTCACGGTCATCGAATGCGGTGTGGATCACTACCCGTGAGTTACCTGACACATCTTGGATTGATCGGCACAAATGCGGCGCGAAGTTGTCACCGAGTTTGAGGTCAAGCACAACCACATCAGGTGACAGGTGAGCTGCTAGCTCGACACCCTCTTTTCCTGTGCAAGCTTCACCTACGAGCTTTAAGTCCGGCTCACGCGCCAGCAACTGGCGGATGCCGTCAATCACCACTGGATGGTCATCAATAACAAGAACAGATGCCACGGCTTGCTCCACTGGGTTACCGCGTCGGGTGGACATAAGCTGCTTGGGTTGATGGTTCAATGCGTGGCATTAGGCGACCTTGTCAATGGGCAGCGTGATGCGAACAGTGGTGCCTCCATCCTCGCCGGGCCTTACCTCAAGATCACCGCCTTGACGTTGAGCTTGTCGAAGCATTGATGCCAGACCCCAGTGCTGACCTCCACAAGGCACAACGGCTAAATCGAAGTCATCAGGCAATCCGCAGCCATTGTCTTGGATGACTAACGAAACCTCGGAGGCACCGAAGTGCAGTGTCACCACGACCAGCGATGCGTCGGCGTGACGCTCAATGTTGAATAGCGCTTGGCGGGCAGCTCCTAGCAGTGCCGCTTCAGCATGCGGCGGCAATCGGCGTGAAACGCCGCGCACCACGAAGTGGGTTGCGACTCCTGAGCGAGAGGTCAAGTCGTCAATCTCACGTTGCAGAGCGGTAACAGCAGCTTCATCCAAAGAGGCGGGTTCCAGCACCTTGAAAGCTTGACGCATTCGCTGTGTCGCCTCTTGGGCTTGATGTTCGATGCTCTCCGCTACGTCCAGCAGGTTCTGGTCACCGCCGTCGCGTAGGCGCTGAGCTGCACATCTTATGGAGAAGAGCAACTGCCCTACATCGTCATGCAGATCGCTGGCAATGCGCTGACGCTCAGCCATCTTCACATGACGGATGGTGGCTGAGGCCCGGATCGAAGTAGCCATCATCGGTGCCACATCTTGAGCGGCTCGCTCAAGGACAGATTTGGCTCTATCGCCGATTGAGCCTATGGAGCGCAGACCTCCGTAGATGATGCCAACCATCTCGGTTTCATGCTCGACTGGTACTGCCACCATCCCGCCGAGTCCTTCGGCGCTGACCACATCAATGAAATGGTTGGTGATACGCGGATCATCCAGATAACTGTGGACTTCCACCGGCCGACGCTCCACCATCACTCGACCTCCTAGCCCTTTGCCGGTGGATACCTTCACTTCGCGGAAGCGAGCGGTACGAGCTCCGTGCGCTCCTCTCATAGCAAAATTGGTTGAACCTTCCCGCACAGCCACCGATACCAGCGGCAATCCCAGCATTCGGAAGAGGTCAAGCGCAGTCCGTTGCGCGAGCGCGGGTGGGTCCAAGAACCCGATCAAGGTTTGGCTGAGGTCAGCTAGACGCTCCAAGTCCTCGGTATCAAAGGCTTCAACGGTGCCACCGAAGCCGTGTCCCGCGCCTGAGTTGGTGTCTGTCATGACCTCACCACCTTCCGAGATCAACAGTCCAGCAGTTAGTCAAGCACAGACTCATGCCAAGTTTCCCGTCTAGGAACTATCCGCCTATCTGGGCTTGCGCCATCGGTGAAACAGCGAAGCCTCCGACGAGTTGCTCATAAGCTCGGCCGACTCTCAGAAGCGTGGCTTCGTCCCACTGTCGCCCGACGATGCTCATCCCTACGGGCAGGTCATCACCGCCGCCCACCGGGATGGTCAGATCAGGGTTTCCGGTCACGTTTGAGACCGCAGTATTGGGGATCATCTCCAACGCACGGGCCACGTATTCGTCAATAGGAGCATCGCTAGACGGGATCTCTTTGGCCGCAAACGGCAGAGTTGGATAACACAACACGTCGTAATCAGCAAGTGCTGCGTCTATGGCAGCGTTGATCTGAGGGCGAACATTGGAAGCCCGACCGTAGGCGCTGCCTCCAGTGTGGGCGAAGGCGTGTTCGGCGCAAAGGATTACGAACTTGAGAGTCTGTGAGGTCAGGTGGGCATTGCTGCGCCAACCTCGCATGGTTTGCTCCATGACTTCGGGATCAAATAAGCCTCGATAGTTCATGCCGTAACCATTGCCGCGGATCATCTGCCACAATGCACCGTCGGTGGCGATGACATTCCAGACATGCAATGCGTCACGGTGCTGCGGTATCGAGACCTCTTCCACCACAGCTCCAGCATCGGCCAGGCGATGAGCGGCGTTACGGACTCGGGCATCGGAGTCTGGGTCGCTGAGACCTTCGTATCCGAACCCTTCTGCCACAACGCCTACTCGGAGCCCTTTGATGCCGTTGTTGAGCCCGGTCGTGTAGTCAATGCCTGAGGGAGCGTGGGACTGGCGCGGATCGTCACCGTCAGGGCCAGCGATCACAGTCAAGAAAGCAGCAAGGTCGGTCATGTTGCGCGCCACCGGGCCGAGATGGTCAATAGTCCACTCAATCGGGTAAGCACCGGTATAGGGAACAAGCCCGAAAGTCGCTTTGAGACCGACAGCCCCGCAGAAAGCTGACGGCATACGGATTGATCCGCCTTGGTCACCAGCGATAGCCATATCCACCTCACCAGCAGCTACTAAAGCACCGCTGCCTCCTGAGGAGCCGCCAGCAGTGAGGGTCTTGTCCCACGGATTACGGATCGGGCCGGTGGCGCAGGTGTGGCTGGCCCCCGAGAAGCACAGATCTTCGCAGGCCGATTTGCCTAGGATCCTGCCGCCTGCTTCAAGGATGCGGGTGACTACCGTGGCATCACGCAAAGGCACATATCCCTCAACTATGTGTGATCCGTTCATCATTGGCACCCCAGCGACGGTGGTGTTGTCTTTGATAGCGAAGGTTTTGCCAGCTAGCAGCCCAGAGTCAGACTCCTGAATGTCGCAGCGGTAATACCAGGCACCGAGTTCGTTTTCGTTATCGGCAGGCCGGTAGCTAGGTCGATCTGGTGCTGACGGTTTAGATGCTTCATACATGGCATCTACTTCATGGTATGAGCCCAGTGCGCCATCAATCAGAGCTTTGAAGATCGCTAAGTCGCCGTCACTGATCTCTAGTCCCCATCTCTGCGATATGGCTTGCAGATCATCCAAATCGGGGTCAGGAATCGCCATCATGGTTCCCTTCGTTCTTGTTGCTTGTGTGGGTTTGCTTTACTTTTGACTGCGGCGACTGCGCTGGCCTGGCGCGTCACCGTGTGCCGACATTAGGTTGCTGCATCACCCGTATTTGACCTGCAAATGCAGGTATTTACCCTGAAGAGTCGAGATAACTGCGTGCATTCTTATGTGCTCGTGTTTTGCAGGTTGCGTTTGGCGACTTCTTCGAGCATGACTTCGGTAGCTCCGCCACCTATCGACAGGATGCGGGCATCTCGGGACATGCGTTCAATCGCTGACTCGCGCATGTAGCCCATGCCTCCGTGGAACTGCACGCAGTCATACATCACCTGGTTTACAACCTCGCAGGCGAAGGCTTTAAGTCCCGAAATCTCCTTGACATTGTCGCGACCGGTGTCGCCTAGCCAGGCCGCATGGTACATCGAAGCCCGCGCCGCATCAATTTTGGCCTGATTCATTGACATGCGCTGACGTATCGCACCTAGATCACTGAGATGCCCGCCGAAAGCTTTTCGCTGTTGGGTGTATTCGTTGGTTATGTCAATGGCTGTCTGAGCTGCGCCCAATCCCATCCCGACGAGCACCATCCGTTCGTTCTGAAAGTTTTTCATGGTCTCGTAGAAGCCGCGATGCGGGGTGCCTAGCAGCTGTGCATCGCTGACCCACACGTCGTTAAGCACTAGTTCGGCGGTGTCTGAGCAGAGCCAGCCGTGCTTGTCGAGTTTCTTGGACACGCTAAATCCTTCAGTGTCCGACGGTAGTAGGAACATAGAGATCCCGTATTTGTCTTGCGGATTAGTGCGAGCAGCCAAGATGGTCATGTCACCGTAGACGGCGTTAGTGATGAACATTTTTGATCCGTTGATGCGCCAGCCGTCTCCGTCTCGTGCAGCCGAGGTACGGATGCCAGCAACATCTGAGCCAGCATCGGCTTCGGTGATGCCTATGGAGAGTATGAGTTCTCCGCTGAGAGCACCCGGCAGGTAGCGGGCGTGCTGGTCGTCGCTGCCAGAGTTCACTAGATGTGGCCCCGCTAGGTCGGTGTGCGCCAGCACTGTCACGTCGAAGCCTCCGAATGTGGAGGCTCCCAGAGCTTCCGAGAACACCGCAGACGCAAGCATCCCTAGTCCCAGCCCTCCGAGTTCAACAGGCACCCGCAGGCCGAGCATCCCCAGGCTGCCCATCTTGGTGAGCACTTCTCGCGGGACTTTGCCTTCTTGTTCCCAAGTTTCGCCGACTGTTCGAACCTCTCGGGTAACGAAGTCAACTGTCTGGTCGTAGATGGCCTGAAGCTCGTCGTTCATGTATGCATTGCGCAGAGCGTTCGCTTTGGTATCGGTGCCTGAGCTATTCATTGATGCTTCGTCTCCCTGGGGTTTGATCGCCGCTGAAATGCTGTCTGTGGGGTGCCAGCGGTTAGACGATGATTGGAGTAACAGTTCAACTATCCGCTAGAGATAGCAGCCGCTGGAACACGCGAACGCGTGGTCCGTTCGATTATTGACGCGATACACGCGATTGCGGGTCCAAGACTCTGTGTGTCAAGCTCACCGCAAATGCGCGCAGGCTCCAATTGCTTCAACGGTGCGCGTCAACGGTAGCTACAGGATTGTGTTGGGCTGATGCATGAAGGGATTTATTACAGTCAGAGCATGAAGGCGTTGACCGTCCTGGAAGTCTTCGGTGAGCAGGTAGTCGCAGTCCGCAGCCATCGCAGCAGCCACAATCAGGCAATCCCAATGCGACAGGCCGAAGCGGTCTTCGATCACGAACGCAGACTCCACGATGCCTGCGCTGAGAGGCACTGGTGCCCAAGCATGCAAATCGCCCACATCGGCTCGGGCCTCGTGTGGCTCAAGTCTTGGATTGAGCTTACGAGTGACGGTGACGTAGTACTCGTTGAGAACCTGCACACTGGTACGCCCTAGCCGCGACTTCCACAGTGCAGACATCCACTCGTGGGCGCGCTTGTGTTTGGCGAGCACCGACAGGTCCCGCGCATACACCAGCACGTTGGTGTCAACAAAGACGCTCACATTGTCTCAGCGTTGATGGATCTCGTCACGCGTTGGTAAAGGAGACTCACCTGATCTCAGAGGTCGGGCTTTTCGGTTTAAATAGGAACGCTGAGCCTGATCGAAGTTGTCGGAGTTCGCCATGCGCTCTCGCAAGACCTTGCCGACGAAGCGCGACATGCTCATGTCGTGGCTTGCCGCCTCAACCCGTGTCCAGCGCGCGGTTTCTTCATCGAGGCTGATGGTAACATTTTTCACGACTTCACGGTATCACTGATTTCGTGAAGCATGCGATCGAATCGTCAGCTGGTTACGCCCACAGCCAGCCTGAACGAAGCCTGTCGCCATTAATCGCTGTAAACCGCTCCGACAGCAGCACGACGAGGCTGGCACAGGCTACGATTTGCGCCGTGAGCGAAGCCTCCCGCAAAGACTTGGTCGAAGAGTTCCTCGCAACCGGCGGCAACTATCAGGGCCTGGCGGAGTTTCTCGACGCACAGCGCGAGGCAGAACGCAGCGAAGACCACCCTCCACAAGAGGGGCCTGCGCTGGCCTGGCGCGTCACCGTGTGCCGACATTAGGTTGCTGTATCACCCGTATTTGACCTGCAAATGCGGGTATTTGCCCCGAAGAGTCGAGATAATTGAATGTTCGACTGGCTGGATCAACTGCTTGGAACTAGTTCAGGATGTGCCAGTCCGACCATCACGACCGATATGGGTAGTATGGGTCCGTGAAAACAACCCTGGAAATCCATGACGAACTACTGCGACGCGCTAAGCGCCACGCCCAGGAGAACGGTTGCACCCTGCGCTCCGTCGTTGAAGACGGCTTGCGCAGCGTGCTTTCTGAGAGCGATGAGGTCAAGTCCTATGTGCTTGAGGATCTCAGCGTGGGAGATCCAGCAGCAGCTAATCCGCTGGAGCGCTATTCATGGCCTGAACTGCGTGAAGTGATATACGGCGGCAGTGCAGCCAGATGATCGCTGTCGACACCAATGTGCTCGTCTACGCTCACCGCCGCGAATTGGCTGAGCACGACACTGCGATGCAGATCATGCGTGGTTTTGCCGAGGGCGGCGAGGTCTGGGCAATTCCTTGGCCGTGCTGCTATGAGTTTTTTGGTGTGGTCACCAATCCGCGTATCTGGAGCGACTCAGCAACTTCGCCCGACCGGGCTTTGCGGCAACTGCAGGCATGGACAGGATCACCGAACTGTCGCCTCATCGGCGAGACATCAAACTTCTGGCCGATTCTCGAACGTTTCATCTCTAAGCCCTATGTGCGCGGTGGTGTAGTGCATGACGCTCGAGTGGCTGCCATTTGCGTTGCTCACGCAGCGAGGCATCTACTAACACGCGACCGCGACTTTGAACTGTTCCCCGAACTTGTGACCGTAGACCCCTTTGCGGCCTGAACATCAGCGGCGTTTATAGAGCCCGTCACGCGTTGGTAAAGGACACTCACCTGATCTCAGCGGCCGGGCTTTTCGGTTCAGATAGGAACGCTGAGCCTGATCGAAGCCGGTCGCCATTAATCGCTGTAAACCACAACCGTATGCAAACGGCGCGCTCTTATGCGCGTGTGCGGTTCAGGCCGCGTTTGGAGACTTCTTTGAGCATGACTTCGGTAGCTGCGCCACTATGTGGGTGCAGGCTGAGTGTCAAGCTCACCGCGAATGCGCGCGGGCTCAAATTGCGAAAAAACATAGACTTAGCTGGTGCCGTCAACTGACACATGGGAGTCCCGAGTGGAATCTCGGCAATCAGATTCTCAGCGATTGTTTCGCATTGGCGTGCTTGGTGGCACTTTTGATCCTCCGCACTGGGGGCATCTAGCGGTCGGGCTTGAAGTTCGTCACCAGCTGAACCTTTCGGTGGTGCTGTTCGTGGTGGCCAATGATCCGTGGCAGAAGTCCGCCACAGCGCCGGTGACACCTGCAAAACTGCGTTTGGAAATGGTGCGTGCAGCAGTTGACGGACTTGAAGGCCTTGAGGCAGGCACTTTAGAGATGGAACGAGGCGGCGAGAGCTACATGGCCGACACGCTGAAGCAACTGCACGATCAGCATCCCAACGCCGAACTGTTGATGGTGGTTGGCTCAGATGCTGCTGAAGGACTCGACACTTGGAAACACCCAGAACAGTTGCGTGAGCTGGCCACTACTGTGGTGGTCAACAGAGCCGGACGCTCAGACCGTCGCTGTCCGGCTGGCTGGCCGTCAATCACCGTGGCAGTGCCAGCGCTGGAGGTTTCATCGCGCGATATTCGCTCACGCTTCGCCGAGGGTCGTCCAGTGGAGGCTCTCGTGCCTCAGGCAGTGATTGAGGTTGTGCGCTCCAGAGGTTTATACGGGTGCCGTCAGTGAATCAGGCGCATCAACCGAGCCTGCGTCAATCAGGTTCGCAATCCCCAGACTCGCAATCCCCAGACTCACAACAACAAGGCCGCGGATTGATCGGGCGTGGCTTAGCGATGATCAGTCGCATTCCGTACCCTTTCGGTCGTCACGAGCCAGCCCCACGCTCGCATAACTTCTGGCGATTCGTTTACCCGGTGCTGGTGCTGGCAGCAGCCACAGCAGTGCTGCTTCTAGCACTTGAAGGCGGACGAGCCGTGCTCACTCAGACGGTTAACAGCGTTGAGCAGCCGGTTGTCTTACAGCCTGATGAGCCTGGATACCTAGAGCTAGTGAGTGCCACCCCCACGCTGTTGGCGCTTCACACTCACAACAGCCAACTCACTGGAGTGTCGTTTCTGGCTCGTACCGGCATTGAGGCAGGCGGTGGCATAGTGCTGTTGCCTGCTGACCTGCTGGTGGTGCCACCACAAGGAACACTCTCGCAGGGTCAGATGCTGTCGGATGTCTTCACTACTAGCGGAATCGATGGCGTGGAGCGAGTCGCTGAAGAAATCTTCGGCATCGGCTTTGATGAGGTCGTGGAAATCCCCTCCGAATGGTTCGCCTACAGCATCGAACCCGCGACCCCGCTGCCGTATCTGCTGGCAGATGATCTGTTGGAGGCACCACCAGATGGAGCGCTGCGAGTGATATACGAATCGGGACGCTATGACCTGGCTGCATCCGAAGCGGCAGCCGTCTACGCTCACCTCAACCCTGATGAGCCTGACAGCAATCGCACCTTCCGTCAAAAGTCCTTGTGGGAGTCGTGGCTGGGAGTGCTCGGGCGGGCGGCAGACCCTCAGGCAGTGATCCCGCCGCTTGACTCGCCGTTGGCAGCTCACATCTCTGCACTAGCATCAGGCACGACTGTGGTGGATGTGCTGCCCTTTGAGACCTACACCAACGACACCGCCGCTTCAGGTGTGGCGGTGCTTGATGCACAGGGGCGCGCCTGGCTGCGCAGCGAGACGCTGGAACTGGTGCCTTGGCCTAGGCAACCTGAATCATTTCCGCGACCGCGGGTGCAGTTGCTTGACGGTGCTGGCGACCCAGCGATCCGAGATGCTCTTGCAGCCGAAGTGGTCGCCGCTGGCGGCGTGGTCACAGCAATAGGCAACACGACGGCTTTCGGTGTGCAAGACACGCAATTTGCCTACCATCGTGCTGAACTTGTGAATGATCCAATCACTAACTCCATCGCCATACAGCTCGGTGTCAACATGACTCTGGTCACTTTGGGAGAATCTGTCGACAATCTGGTTGACATCACCGTGACGGTTGGACTTGACCAGGCAAATCGGTGAACGCAGGCACTAGCTCGTCAGCTTCCGCGGCTTCGGCTATTGATGCCGCTGAATCCGCCATCACCAACAACAACAACAACAACGCTGATGATGCTCACAGCGGCGACGGCCCGGTGCGCTGGGCACTGGCCGCCGCCGCAGCGGCTGAAGAACGCAACGGCTCTGACATTGTGGTGATTGATGTAGGCGATGTCCTAGGAGTAACCGACCTGTTCGTGATCACCCACGGCAACAACGCCAGGCAGGTGCGTGCCATAGCTGAAGGGATAGAAGAGCTTCTCAAGCAGGCAGGAGGCCCTTCACCTTTGCGGATTGAAGGACTTGACGACCGGCAGTGGGTGTTGATCGACTACGGATCTTTTGTGGTGCATGTGTTCGATGCTGAACACCGTGCGCTCTACCAACTAGAGCGACTGTGGGGTGACTGCCCGCTGCTGGACTGGCGCAGCCATGAGACCCTCAGCTAGCTGTCGGTTCACTGTCGGTTCAGCAGGCAGCCGACCATAGGCGAGCTCCCGAGTGCTAATCCGCATTCTTCGCTATCTATCCGTTTAGCCACTAAAGTTATGGCTATTGCCGATATGCCCTATGTGATATGCCCTACGCGATATGCCCTATATGAGTGAGAGAAAGCTGATTCATTGAGCGCTCCTTCTGGTGAACCCCAGACTGAATACGAGATCAAGTCCCGGAAATACGACTTGGCTATTGTTGGAGCTGGTCCAGTAGGCAGCCTCTGCGCGCTTGCCTACGCACGCAAAGGCGCGAGCGTGGCACTGTTTGAGGCACGCTCCAAAGGGGCTAGGACGGTGGGGGGAGAGTGGATGCATCCCCCTGCGGTGAAGATATTGCAACAGGTTGGGGTTGATTTTGATGCCCCCGACGAAGCTGCTGTTACTGAAGGTTTCATCTACTTCCCTGAAGATGGATCCGAGCCTATTGAGCTTCCTTATCCTGGCGGGTCGCGAGGTCTGGCTTGTGATCACGGCCTGCTTGTGGGGCGACTGCGCAACACCGCCGCGAACCATCCCGGGGTTGATCTCATAGCGGAACGGGTTCGCTCGGTAGATGACGGTCGCGTCGGATTTGATAGATCCGGCAAAGAGGAGTTCATAGCTGCGGACTTGATTGTTGGTGCCGACGGCCCGAGGTCGGTGGTGCGGCGTTCGCTGGGTCTAGGAACAAAGAGGACCAATTGTTCGCGCATGATCGGCTTTGAACTCAACGGGGGAGGGCAAGGAGTGGAGCTGCCCAAAGAGGGTTATGGAAACGTGGTGTTGGGCGGACCAGGCCCCATCTTCATTTATCGGTTGAACTCCGAAAGTGTCCGCATCCACGTTGACATTCCGCTTAGGTTTCCTCCCGAACAAACTGTCTCCTTATTGCGGGACACTTGCGTTCCCGTGATTCCCGAAGCCTTGAGGGATGAGTTTGCAGAACAGGTTCAACAAGAGAACTTCCTGATCACGGCGAATGGCTTGAACCCGCGGCTCTCCTACGGCAGCGCAAAACGGGTATTGCTCGGCGATGCCGCAGGGCATTACCATCCTTCGACCGCAGTGGGTATGACTCTGGGATTTGGCGATGCTTCGGCTTTAAGCGAATGCGAAGACCCCAGCCGCTTCTTTGCTCAAAGGTTTAAGGAAATCAGGGCACCCGAAATGCTGGCTCTGGCCTTCTATGAGATCTTGGTTGACAACCGCGCCGAGATGGTGGCGGTTAGACAATCCGTTTACCGAATGTGGCGGTCAAAAGGCAAGCTGGCTGAGCGCAGCGTAAAGTTGCTCAGCTGCGAAGACACATCTGAGTTTGGCATGGGACTAGTCGGTGGCCTAGCAATGCTGCGAGCGACCACTAAAGCCGCGCCAAAATCTGCTGGTCTGAATGGTCTTAGGCAATCAATCAAGACCGGTCGCAATCTGGTTGTGCGTATCGGATGGTTTGTGCGGGGTGTCAGGCAGCTGCGAAAGGTACGATCCAAACGTCCAGTGGCTGCAAAGAAGTTCCTTGATGCCATGTCGCGGGCATTGCCAGCGACCATGCAGTCGCGGGATCGCTCCGACCGTCCGCCTGATTAGGCGGGTTCCGTGGCTGTTGATGCCCGACCTGCTCTGAGGAAGGCAACCGAGCGCCTTTTGGAGCTGCAAGGCGATGACGGCAGCTTCGAAGGTGAAGTCGTATGGTGCCCGATGCTTTCGGCTCAGTATGTGCTTTTACATCACATCACCGGCCAATCGTTGCCGGAGTCCCGCCGCCGCGGCGTGCTGCGATATTTTCAACAGTCACGTTTGCCGGACGGGCTGTGGGGACTTCATGTTCATGGGCCAGCCAACCTTTTTGTCACCACTCTGGTCTATGTGGCGGCCAGGCTGCTAGGCACAAAGACGACAGATCCCCTGATTGATCAAGCGCGGCACTTCCTGCAAACCGAGAATGTGCTCAAGATTCCCAGCTGGGGCAAGTTCTGGCTGGCTGTTGTCAACCTTTATGGCTGGAACGGTGTCAATCCTTTGCTGCCAGAACTGTGGCTCTTGCCCCGCTGGATCCCGTTTCATCCCTCGAACTGGTATTGCCATACGCGGCTGATCTACATGTCGATGTCAGCGATATACGGGCTCAGATTTCAGGCACCTGCTAACGGCGTGATCTCTGAAATACGCCAAGAACTGTTTCCCGAAGGTTTTGCCAAAGCTGATTTTCCTGGGAGTCGCAATCGTTTGCGTGATGCTGATCTTTACGCCAAGCCGAGCAGGTGGCTTCGTGTTGCATTCGCGATGGCACGGTTAGCCGACCGTTTTCACATCAAGCGCTTGCGCGCTCGCTGCATTGATCTAATCCTTCACCGAATCAGATGGGAACTCATTACATCGGATCACACCAGCATCTCTCCGGTTAGTGGAATGCTAAATATTGCGGTTTTATGGATGCACGACCCGCAGGACTCCGACATGCTTCAAGCTATGGCAAGGCTTGATGGCTGGATTTGGGAGGACGAAGAAGAAGGACTGCGAGTGTCTGGGGCACGCAGCGGTTCTTGGGATACGGGTTTCGCTTTGCAGGCTCTGTCTACAACCTCTGAACTGCCTGAACTAGAAGGTGTCGGTGTCGCCAGAGCCGTGGATAAGGCAACAGATTTTCTGCGTGCGCAGCAGATCAGAGTCACCTTCGAGGGCTACAGCGATGCTTATCGGGTCAATCCTCGCGGGGGCTGGTGTTTTGCTGGGGGATGGCATGGCTGGCCTGTCACTGATTGCAGCGCCGAAGCGGTGCTGGGGCTGTTGGCAACTGATCCCCAAGCGATGGACTCGGCGGCTTTGAGCGAAGCTGTTGAGTTCATGCTGCGCGGACAGAACCGAGACGGCGGCTTCGGCACATACGAAAGTCAGAAATCCGTGGTCGGACTCGAATGGCTGAATCCGGCTGAAATGTTCGGCGACTCCATGACGGATTTCTCTCATGTGGAATGCACAGCGTCTTGTATTGCTGCTTTAGCGGCATGTCAGCAGCACTTCCCCGAAGTCATCAACGCAGCGGAAATCGCAGCTGCATCACGCGCCGCTGCCTGGCTGCGCAACGCTCAGCGCAGCGACGGCTCGTGGCGCGGTTTTTGGGGTGTCCAGTACATATATGGCACCCGCTTCGGGATTAGAGGTCTACTGGCATCAGGCGCGCACCCTGATGACCCAGCAGTGCGCGCAGCGTGCCGCTGGCTGCTTGATCACCAGCGAGAAGACGGAGGCTGGGGTGAGCACTACAGCGGATGCTGGACCGGCAAATACGTCGCGCATGATGTCAGCCAGGTCATCCAAACCGCTTGGGCGTTGATCGCTCTGCTCGAAGCTAGCCACGAAGATACGGCTGCTATTGATCGCGGGGTGAAGTTCCTCGTTGATGCTCAGCAAGCAGACGGAGGCTGGCCCAATCAGGACATGGCAGGTGTGTTCTTCCGCACCGCCTTGCTGGAATATGCGCTCTACCGGCAGTATTTTCCGCTGCACGCGCTGGGACTATACGAACAGCGCCGCGAGGACTCGCAAGCTTGACAGCTTGACTCGCGCGACGAACATTGCAAATCCTGACAAGACAGGTAGGGTTTAGCGGAAGCCAATTGACACGACAAGTCAATTGACACGACAACTAGACGAGATAGGACAGTCATGGCAAGTTTCAGAGACCTGTTGATGCAGGCCAAGTCACAGATCCGCGAGGTCGACACTGCCGCCAGCGAAGAACTACTCAACCGTGGCTGGCTGCTTCTTGATGTGCGTGAGCCAGATGAATACGAACAAGGTGCCATCGTTGATTCGGTGCATATCCCCCGAGGCCAGCTTGAGTCCAACATCGAGAACCGGGTCACGGATCGTTCCCGTCCGATTGTGGCTATGTGCGCTGGCGGTGTTCGTTCAGCTTTCGCGGCGGTGACATTGCAGCAACTTGGCTACAGCGAAGTGGTGTCAATGGCTGGCGGTTTCAACAAATGGAAAGACGAAGGCCGAGCTTGGCAGCGCCCCCGCACCCTCACCGACGAACAACGCAACCGTTATCAGCGCCATCTGTTAGTGCCCGAAGTGGGTGAGGAAGGTCAGCTCAAACTGCTTGATGCCAAAGTTCTGCTGCTTGGAGCGGGAGGGCTCGGATCACCAGCAGCTTTGTATTTGACGGCTGCTGGGGTTGGCACCATCGGCGTGGTCGACATGGACGTGGTTGACGAATCCAACCTGCAGCGCCAGATCATGCACAACATCGATCGGATCGGTGACCGCAAAGTCGACTCCGCCAAAAAGACTCTCACAGCGCTCAACCCTGATGTCAATGTTGTCACCTACGACACTCGGCTTGGTGCCGACAACGTGCTAGAGATACTTGAAGGCTATGACGTGGTGATCGACGGTGCCGATAACTTCCCGAGCCGTTACCTGCTCAACGATGCCTCCGTGAAACTCGGCATTCCGGTGGTTCACGGGTCGATCTTCCGTTTCGAGGGTCAAGTCACCGTGTTCGATCCTCGTAACGGCCCCACTTACCGTGACATGCTGCCCGAGCCGCCACCAGCCGAGATGGCACCTAGTTGCGCTGAAGCAGGAGTGCTTGGCGTGCTGCCCGGCATCGTTGGTAGCGCTCAAGCACTGGAAGCCATCAAGCTACTTCTTGGTGTTGGTGACCCGCTACGGGGTCGTCTTCTGGTGTTCGATGCTTTGGAGATGAGCTTCCGGGAGTTCAAACTGCAAGTCGATCCCGCCAATGAGGTCACCTACGACAATCGTGACCGCATCGTGGTGCGCGAACTCGAAGGCCTTTGCATGCCAACTCTGACATAAACAGCGCTGACATAGGCGAAGCGGACTCGTTGATACCGCAGATTTCGCATTTCGGTTACCAGCACTGACATAGCTAGCGCGACTGCTCTGCACAACAGTGGGGCAAGGCGACAAGGTGGCGAATAGCGTTGGCTTTAGACTCTAGGGTTGAACCTTGGAAGGAACGCGACCATCGGAAAGCTGCTGAACCAACTCCGGTGGCGCTTTAAGAGCCTGCTACCTCAAGGCACATCATGGATCCTGTGGGCTCTGGTTTTTAACGGGCTCACCACCTACGGCTATTTGCTGGTGGCTGGACGTGCTCTCGGTGATGACGGCTACGGCAGCTTGGCAGTGCTGTGGGCTTTGGTCAACATCGGCGGCTTCGGCTTGTTCCAGCCTCTAGAGCAGGAGGTAGCTCGAGCCACCGCCGAAAGGGCCAGCCAAGGCTTAGGAAGTGCATCGGTGCTTCGACGAGCCGCTGAGTTAGGGGCTGGCTTGTTCGTGATTGCCACTATCGCGCTGTTAGTGGCCTGGCCTCTCGGTTTGGACGGTTTGCTCGATCAGCGCCTGGAACTGCTGGCAGCTCTGGTGTTGGCTTTGGGCGGTTTCGCAGCCGCTCAACTAGCGCGTGGTGTTGTCGGCGGGCGTCGTTTGTTTGAACGTTACGCCTGGTATTTCACAGTTGAGGGTGGCGCTCGTCTGGCTCTGGTGCTGATCTTGGCTGCGGTTGGTGTAGCCGCGGTAGGCGCTTACGGGCTGGCGATTGCTTTTGCACTGGTGGCAGCAACAGCGGTTGCGGCTGCGCCGGACCGGCCTTTTGTGGCAGCCGGTCCGCCGATCTCATATCGTGAACTCGGACCCAACTTGACGTTCTTGTTGATCGCTTCGCTAGGGGAGGCGTTCGTTTTGAATGTGGGGCCGGTTGCGCTTGATGTTGTAGCAGGCGACGAACTAGGTGCCGATGCGGCCGGCGTTTTTCTCAATGCCATGTTGATCGCTCGGGTGCCGATTTTCTTTTTTCAGGCTGTTAAAGCCAGCCTGCTGCCCAGTTTGGCGACTCTTGCTGGGCAAGGCGACCGTGTCGGCTTCCGCAACATGCAGATCAAGATCAGTGCCGCTGTGGCTGCCGTGGCTGCTGTCACTATTGCTGTGGCTTGGGTTGGCGGTCCTTGGGTAGTGCGCGTGGTTTTCGACGATGAAGTAAGCCGCAGCGACATGGCATTGCTGGCTGCCAGTGGAGGAGGCTTGATGCTGATGCTGTCACTAGCGTTGGGGTTAGTGGCGTTGGATCATTCGCGTTTGTCGGTGATTGGCTGGATCGCAGCGATAGCGGCATTCGCGGTGGTGGTTAGCTTCGACTTTGAGCCGTTCCTGCGTGTCGAACTAGGTTTGGTGGCTGCCGTCACCGCGGGTTCGCTGGTAGCGGGCGGACTGCTTCGCCAACTTTACGCAACCGACATACACTGAGATTCTGAGCGACTAACCGAGCCAAGCGCGTGTCGCCGGGGAGGGGACTCTGTTGAGGTTCGAGTCCGATTCGACACAGACAATCATTCGCGCCATTTTCGAAGACGGCGACAGTGTTGAAGGTGCCCGCCAAGAAGGCCCCGGTACAAAGATCACATATTCGGGCCGTGACATCGTCTTCGATTATCCCGTAGAGTCGATTCACCCAGATCTTCTCGGACTGCTCTGCCTGATCATCTTCTATCCCTTTATTGGTGGTGAGGTGACTTTGCCGCAGCCAGTGTCACCTCGCTTGGCGAAAGCTTTTGAGCCTGCGATGTTCAAAACCCGCCTCAAGTTCACGAATGTAGATGACTCTGTCGAAATGTATTCGGGATCAAAAATGGCTTTGTCTTTCGGGGGTGGCATCGACTCGACCGCAGTGCGCGCACTGTTCCCTGAAGCGTTCGTCGTGCATGAAGCACACATCAGAGATGATCAGGTGATGCCGTCACGATCGGCTGACATTGTGCAAGAAATGGGCACTGAACAGGGTCAAGTTGTTTTGACCAACCAGCGGTACGTTTCGCAGCCGGGAGGTTGGCATGGCTGGACCTGCTCCACAGCGACTTCGCTGCTGTTGGCAACCGACCGCGATTTCGGGATCATCCTCACGGGATCAAATCTCGGTAGCACACTGCTATGGAACGGATCAAAATATTTTGATCGGTTCGCGGCGAGAAGTCATCACGGCTTCACCGGTAACTTCTGGCAGTCGGCGTTTAATACCGTCGGTATACCTATGTTCTCGCCGGTATGTGGTGTCAGTGAATTTCTCACGATGCGGCTCTCACTTGAAGCGCTGAATGCAAGACAGGTCGTCTACTGCATGGCCAATAAAGGCGATACCTGCTTGAGGTGTCTGAAATGTTTCAGGCGAGACGTGATCCGCGCCATTGTCGACTTGGACTACTCAGTCGACTGGAAACCTTACGCTCGTGAGCAGGTTTACAGTCATCTTGAGAAGAGGCCATTGCATTTCGCGCATATCTATAGCTATGCGCGAGACCGTAGTAGCTGCCTTCCGAGATTTGTGACTTCTCGTGTGGCCGACCTTCCTGTCATCAAGTTGGACTGGCCGATGAAAGTGCATCCCGACACGTTCGAGTTTTGTGCAGCGGAATGGCGCGACATGCTCTCTGCACAAGTGCTGCGGCGTCTTGATCAGATGACTCCCAGTGAAGTGCAAGAGTTGCAGACCTGGGATCAGAGTCACCTGCGATCTCAACGCGGTAGTGGAGTCGTTCTTCGTCGTATGAGTTACCGTTCCGCAAAGCGTTTTCGCAGTAGCGCGGGCGCTCTAAGGCGTTTCGGCTGCGGTGCCGCTAAACGTTTTCGCGGAAGTAGGACAGTTCTTCGACGTTTCGGTCGTCGTGTTATAAAGCGTCTTCTTGGTGTCGCTAAGTGTCTTCTTGGTGTTGCTCGATACCAGCGAATTCGAGATCGCATCCGTCGCGCACCTCGTCAGCCTGTTTGAGGAAGTAAGTGTCCGCAGCGGGCCAGGTGTGGCCTTCGGCGTGGCGCACCAGCATGTATCCCGATGCATGGGTGCGGTAGGTGCCCAGTTTGGCGGTGCGGACATCATTGATCAGGGCGCGGTCAACACCTGAAGGGATCGACCGCCAGCCGAGAACGCTGTCAAGATGATGTCTAGAGATCAGCAAAGCGCCGCCAGCAAGAGTTCGCGAAGGCCGCTCTGAACGGTTGCGAAAACGTTGAATGGTGCGGTCCGAGCCAGCCAGATAAACATATTCGGCGGCTTTGCCGACCAGAGCAGCCTGTGAGTATTCATGCGCTAGCACCAGATCCCAAAGATGTTGCGGCCCATAAAAATCGTCGTCATCGAATTTTGTGAGCAGCTCTCCGTTGGAAGCCTTCACTGCTGCGTTGAGCACCGACCCCAGCGGTTCTTCAGCTGCCACAGCAACAGTCGAAGTCGCAAAATCGACACTTTCGAGCACTGCATTGATGGCCGCTTTGTCGAAGCCTTCGCCGTGGGTTGCTAGCACCAGTTCGATCCGTGGGTAACTTTGGCGAGCGACCGCTTGCACGGCGGCCTCAACAAGATGTGGTCGTCGGGTCGCTAACAGCACCGACACAAGCGGCAGTGCTGGAGCCCGATGGCGACTGCCAGCAAGAACCTGACGGGCACGAGCCCTCAGTGAATGATCACGCAAAGCGCAGCGGCGCATAGCAATGCTCAAGGCTTCTCTGGTGTGAACATCGGCTGTAGGGATGCGCTCATCAAGCATCAGCGAATAAAGCTCCTCGCCGAGCAACTGTTCCAGTTCGGGATCGGGTTCGGTGAGCCTCACTACCGCACCTCTAGCTGTCATGGCGGCCAGAGTCGCAGCCCGGCTGCGCGTGTCGCGGTGTGCATTGGCTGAGTCCTCCACATGATGAGCACTAGCCAGCTTGCGAAACCTGACCGGGTCAAGACCGCGGCGTAGCATTGCTGTAGTGGTGGAGGGTTTGCGGAAGGTGCAACTCCAGCCAACAGGATTGAACTTCTCTGCGTTGAACGCTGCGACCGAAGCCGACGGTGCTAGCTCGCTTAGCAGCACTGTTTCGACTTTGAGATGCTCAGCGACCCGTGTTTTGCTTATTCCGCCGGTTGCTGCTGCGGCGTGTTCGGCAGTGTCAGCCACCAGAACCTGAGTTTTGGCATCAAGTGATTCGGAGACTTCGGTAGCGGCACCGAAAACGCTGCTGGACACAGGCCCGGCGGTGGCTATCTCAGGGCCGAGCCGGTAGCGAGCTTGCCTCTGGGTGCGTAGCAAGCTCTCGGCTTCTTCGAGACGTTTGTCGGAGATCGACTTGATGCTGCTGGAAGCCCACCAGCCAAATTCCCGGGCATCGTCGGTGCTGCGGATCTGTGACGCTTCGCGAATGACCGACTTGTTGACAGCAGCGAAACGTTTGAGGTTGCGTTTAGCGAATCGACCCAGCCGCTGAAGAAACAGTTGCAGCCGCCTTATAGCTATGGGAGGTCCTGCGTTCGTGTCTGTCACTTCCAAAGCGGTCAGATCAAGCGGTTTTACGGCTTCGCATTGAGTCACCCCAACCCCTCGGCGGGCGGCACGGTGCAGCACCCAGGATCGCACGATGCTCACTGCGGCTTGAGGGTTAAGCGGATCGGTTGATGCTGCTGGATCGTCTCCGAGATGCTGTCGCAGTCTGGCGATGGTATCTGTGCCTATGACAGCGTCACCTGGCGTTGTGATGTGAAAGGAAGCCGCCGGAAATGTCTTCACAGCAGCACCAACCGCGCCGAAACGGACTCTGGGATCGCCAGCCAGTAGCCGTCTGATCTTCTCGTGATCGTTGCTGCGGCTGATGTCGGCACCTAACGGTTCTTCAATCCATATGACTAGGTCATGAACGTTGCCTGCAAGAATCTGCTCAACGGTCTCAAGTCGGGTCACGCCCCCAGATTTGGGCGCTCGCAAGGTCACCACATATTGCGGCACGGTGAAACTGCGTCCAGGGCTGTCTCGCCTGAAACCCTGATGCGCAATCAGCTGTGAAATCTTGGCGCGCTGCAACTCAAGACTCGCGGATTCTTCAGCGCTAGGTGTTGCGCCTTCGCCCTGATGCCAGCAGAACGCGCTTCGCTCAGGTGCTAGGACTGCGCCTCGGGTGTAGGCGCGGTAACCGAACTCAATGTCTTCCGCACCCCACTGAGTGAAGCTTTCGTCGTAGCCTCCCACGGCTTCGTAGAACGCTTTGGAGATACCTAGATTGCCGCCGGTCACCGCCCGAAAGATGTCATCAGCGTTGCTGGTGAGATCATCGGTGCGTGACATGTGGTCATCGATCCATTTGGGTCGCTGACAGGGTCGTCCAGCGAAAAGATCCTGCAATGAGCCGCTGCGGTTGCGTATCTGCTCGCTGGTGATGCCCTCTACATCCACATGGGCTCGGAAGCCGAGCGTGAGCACATCGCAGGCGGCGTGATGCCAGCGGGCGTGCGCGGTTAGCCAGCCAGCCTCGGGGCACATGTCACAGTCAAGAAAAACGAGTATCGGCTGCTTTGCGGCAGCTGCTCCAGTGTTACGAGCTCGGGCCAGGCCGAAGCCTTGATCTTGTTGATGCAGCACCTGCAGCGACAATGGGCTGTCCGCGGGGGCGGCGAGTGGTGTGGTAGAGCCATCATCAACGATCACAACCTCAAAGAGCTCACGCGGATAGTCCTGGCACTCAAGGGCGGCCAGCGTCAACTCCAGTGCGTCGGGTGCTTCGTAATAGGTAACGATCACGCTGACACCCAGCACAGGTTCGAAGTCCATGAGGGGTGCTACTGCTAGCGAACGCCAATCATTGCCTTGCACGGCAGCAGGCGGAGGCATCACTTGACGGATTCCAGTCAGGCAGCTAGAAGCCAGCGAACTCAAAGTCACGACCGGGCCGGATGTCATTGGCGCGACTCACAAAGAAGTCGTCGTCGGTGATCCAGGTGTGCTCGTTGCCGTGGCGAACCCGCAGATAACCCGCCCCGTGAGTCCAGTAGATGCTGCCATCTACCTGCTTCACGTCACGAGCCAAGCAAATATCAACGCGGCGGGGGACTCTGCGCCAGCCTCCAGCATCTTGCAAGTCTTGGCGTGAAATCATCAGAACCCCACCAGACACGGCCGGATCAACAACGAAACGTTCCCGCATCTTGTCTACCCTCACAGTGCTGTCGCGTTGAGTCAAATAGACGAACTCTGTAGCTTTGGCGACCAGCGTGGCCTGTGAATATTCGCGGGCCAGCACCAGATCCCAAATATGGTCGGCACTGTAGTAGTCGTCGTCGTCGAACTTGGTGATCAGAGTTCCCGACGAGGCCGCCACCGCGGTGTTAAGCACTTCGCCTAGTCGCTTATCTTTTGGAACCCTAACGATTGTCAAGGGGCAGTCCAGGTTGCTAGCAGCGGCTTTGACCGTTGAGTCGCTACCGAAACCGTCGCCGTGAAGTGCAACCACCAGCTCCAGCCTCGGATAGTTCTGCACCCGCACTGCTTCGAAAGCAGCTGCGAGAAGTTTGGGCCGGCGGGTGGCTAACAACACTGTCACCTCGGGAAGAGATGCCTCAAAGCCCTCGAAATTTTGTGTCGCCAAGATCTGGCGGCTGCGGGCTCGCAGTGAATGATCGCGTAACGCCAGCCTGCGCATAGAAATGCTGAGACGTTCACGTGCATTACGGTCAGCGACGGCGACGGCTTCGCTTGACATGAGATCATGCAGTTCAGCACCGAGACATTCTGCGAGTGCCTGGTCGCTGTGGGTTATATGTATCACGACTCCGGCGGCGGCTAAGGCGGCCAGCGTTCCCGCGCGCTGGACAGTGTCGCCCAACCCAGTGCCTGAGTCCGTGATGTGGTGCAGCTTTCGCAGGCGGCTGATCAGGTTTTCATCAAGATGCAACAGCGCAGGCACGCCTGACGGAGGTGACCAAAGCGAATGCAGAGACGCTGATCTTGGCTTATGGTCGGGCTTCCAGCCGATCGGGTTGAGCGAAGCTGGATCAAAAGCTGGAACAGCGAGCTGAATAGGTAACTCGCTGAGAACAACAACTTCGGGTTGTGGCGTGTCGGTGCCTGCGGTCAGTGTCTTGATTGCCTGCGGAGTGTCCACAATAAGAAAGTCGGCAGGCTGCTCGCCAATGGCAGCACTGACCCTTGCCGAAGCGGCGAACACGTTCGAGGCCCGGTCGCCGCAAGCAACAAGCTCCGCTCCCAGCGAGTATTTCGCTAATCGGGAACGGTTGATTCCGGCAGGTTTCTTAACCGTCAACCTCGCTGCCAATCGCCGACGGAAAGCGGCAACTAACCAGTTCAGCAGCCTCCAGGCATCTCTGGGGTTGCGTACTTTGGCCGCTTTGAAGGTTACGACTCTCCCGTAATGCATCAAGCGGCTGCTGCGCGCTGGGACAAAGCTGAATCCTTGAGCCGGAGGTTTGTTGTGAATCGGGCTGCTTTGTTGCTCAGAGCGGCTTTCTGCTTCAAGCGCGCAGCCGTCAAGGTTGATCACATCACCAACTTCATTCACCGACACCCTCCGGCGTTGAGCACGTTGCAGCGCCCATGAGCGGATGATCTTTATCTGATGACCCGACGCAAGCAGGGCCCGTGCCGCAGTAGCGTTTCCTAGCTGCTGACGTAGGTGCCCGAGCATCATGGGTGTCACCGAGGTGCCTGCCGCGATAGTGACATGAAAAAGTGCCGCCGGGAAAGCAGCCGCTGCCCCGCCCGGCTCACCGAAATGCACTCTGGGATCGCCGTCAAGATAGCTATGCAACCAGTCGAGGCTGCTGAGTCCATTATCTCCGCTCACTCCGCTGAGCCCATCGGAGTGATCTTCAACCCATACAACGAGATCGTTGACTCTGCTCGCTAGCACCTGTTCTACAGTTCGTAGTGTTTCTTGCTGGCGGGTGCTGTCCGTGGCAATGCTTACCACGAAAGTAGGCACAGTGAAGCAGCGTCCGTCGGTCGGATCATTAGGGCGTTTGGGTGGGATTAAGTTGAGAATCTTGCCTTGCATCTGCGTCAGGCTCTGGCGTTCTTCTTCGCTGATCTTCGCACCAGGACCTTGATGCCAGCACAGCGCTCCTCGCTCGGGTATTAATACCGCTCCCATCGCTAGTGCTCGATAACCGAACTCGCCGTCTTCGCCACCCCACCTGTTAAACGACTCGTTGAAGCCGCTAACCGCAGCGAAGAAACTGGCTGAGACACCCAGGTTTCCGCTGGTCACCATTCGATAAATGTTGTCGTCACCGTTAGTCAGCGAGTCGGTGCGGATCATGTGGTTTTCGATCCATTCAGGTGCCTCGCTCGGGCGGTCCGCAAAGAGTTCCGTCAAAGTTCCAGGTCTTGAGCGCACTGCCTCTGCGGTGATGCCAGACACATCAAGATGTCTGCGGAAGCCGAGAGTCAGAACGTCGCACGCGGCGTGATGCCAGCGAGCGTGAAAGCGGAGCCAGTCGGCTTCGGGCACCATGTCGCAGTCAAGGAACACCAGAATCTCGCCGCTGGCGACTTGAGCGCCGTTGTTGCGTGCTCGGGCAGCACCGAAGCCTTGATTTTCTTGATGAACTACTTGCAGCGACAGCGGGGTTTCTTCACCGACGACAAGCGGTGTGGTCGAGCCGTCATCAACGATTACCACGTTGAAGAGTTCACGGGGATAAGTCTGGCGTTCAAGGCCAGCCAGTGTCAGTTTCAGCGCTTCGAGTGTTTCGTAGTAGGGGATCACCACCGTGACAGACAGCTCCGGTTCGAAGTCTTCGACTGATGCCACGTTCAACGAGCGCCAGTCGTTGCCGCGCACTGGCGCAGGCACAGGAGTTGCGTTCACGGATACAGATCAACAGTTCTGGCTGCTAAGGCATAAGGGCGACAGCGCAAGCGCGACACGGCATCCATCGTAGAACGCGCTTTTTCAGACGCGGCCAACATGTCCAACACTGCCAGAGGTGCTGGCTTTGGTTGCGGGTTCTGTTGGATTGACGGGTGTTGCGTCTGCGGGTTTGGGTGCTGGTCTTAGCGCGGCAGCCATTAGCAGCACCCAACTGTATGAGAACCACAACACGAAACTTTCGGTCAGGTTCTCCACCAGCAGAAAGACTATGAGCGCAGCCCACATCCAAGTGTCGGAACTTGGGGTTCGCCAAAGCGCTAAGCCAGCGTTGCGGGCGGCCAGCATCACGATCACCAAAAAAGGTGCCGTACCCAGAAGCCCCAAACCCAAAGCCACTTCCAGCAGGCTGTTGTGAGCGCTGCCGAGGCGCAGCAGCACATGCTGGGTCAACTCTTCAATATTCCAGAAGGTGAAAAAGCCGTGACCTGCCAGCGGTCGCTCCAAAATCCGTTCCCAGACCAGCCGCCAAATACCGCGGCGATTACTGAAAGACTCCACGTTCCAAGAAACAGCCACGAATACCACAGCTGCCGCTGAACTCAAGGAAACCGAGGTTATGAGAGCCCAAATGGCTGCTGTGCGACCGTGTCGGCGCAGCACACTCTGGCAGATCAGCACCAGGCTCGCTACCACCAAAGCAGCAATAAGCGCTGCCCAGGCGGTGCGGCTGCCAGCACCAACCAGCGTCGCGAGCGACGCGGTTACCAGCAAGATCGCACCCAAGCGCTGCCAGCGCCGCAGGGTTAGAGACCAGCGCACTCCGGCCAGAACACTTATCGCAGCTAGCGGTGCCAAAGAGTTGGGATTGGTGTAAACACCTTGCCAACGGTCGTAGGCAGTGATGCCCAGATCCGGCCGTGTCGCTACCAAAATCAGGCTGGAAGCAACAGCCGCGGTTGCCATGAGGCTAACTGCGACCGAAATCTCACCGCTTTCAAAGCGCGCTAGCGCTGCGGCTAATAGAGCCATTCCCGCATAGACGCAAGACCGCCAGAAGGTAGCTGAAGCATCAACGCTCCAAAGTGTCGATGCCAGAGCCGCAAGAGTGAACCAGACCACGCCTGCGGCAGCGAGTTTCGTGGCTGTATCAGTAGCAGTTTTTTCTGTGGCGGTGCTATCAGTGGTGCTGGAGCGACGGCGGGTTAGCTCCCAGGCGAGTAAACCTGTCCCGGCTAAACCAGCCGCTGCGAGCCACGGCCAGACCGCTAAGTCTTCCCAGCGGCCGCTGCGATCAAGCACACTTTTTGAAAAGAGCAGTATCGGCCCGTTGGTGAAGACTCCCAGAGCAGCCGTCGCGACACCGACTCGCAGCACTGTGGTCACAGGCATCTGAGTCACTGGTATCTGTCTAACTGTTGTCTGCGGTGAGGTGTGTCATAGTCACAGGAGACGCTCACTAAAGATATTTGAGCGGAACTGCTAAACAAGCAGCGAAGTAGTTCATCGGGCAAGTGCGCTGGGATAATTCGCAAACATGATCATAGGCTCAACATGGTGAGCGGTTCAGACCAGCATCTCCATGACCTGACCTGCCCACCGTCGCCGTTGACGTATCTGGCTGAGGCGTGGCATCGTCGAGAGTTTGCTGTGTTGGTGCCCGCGCAAGACCTGCGAGCAAAAAACATGGGCACTGTGCTGGGTCAGTTCTGGCATCTTGTCAACCCGGCGCTGCTAGTGGGCGTATATTTTCTGATTTTTGGGGTGGTTATTAACACCAGCCGCGGGGTCGAGAACTTTCTGGGGTTCCTGATTATCGGTGTAGTGCTGTTCCATTTGACCCAGCGAGTGGTGCAAGATGCAGCTGTCTGCATTAGTCGCAACCTGGGATTGATCCGCTCGGTGCAGTTCCCGCGTATTTTGCTTCCAGCTGCGACAGTCAACGGCCAGACCGCCGCCTTCGTGCCTGCTTTGGTGTTGGCGTTGATTTCGGTGCTCGCCACAGGCGAACGTCCCTCAATGCGCTGGCTGGTGCTGCCAGCAGTGCTCGCAGCGCAGTTCATGTTCAACTTCGGGGCTGCTTTGATAGCGGCTCGGATCGGTGCGCTGATAGCGGATCTGCAACAACTTTTGCCGCATTTTTTTAGGCTGCTTTTTTATGCCTCTGGGGTGATCTTTAGTGTTGAAGCTTTCGTGAGCAGCCCTGGCTGGATACGAGCCTTTGCTTTGAACCCGATTTACGATGTCATCAGTTGCGCTCGTTGGTGTTTGCTGGGGGAGCCGGTAGATGCTTGGGTAGTAGCCGGTTTGCTGGTTTGGAGCATATTTTTGCCGGTGGTCGGGTTCTGGGTGTTTCTGCGTTCTGAGCAGCGGCTGGGAGCTTGACCGCAATGGGTGACAGCGATGGATAGCAGAGTCACGGTGCAGGTACGAGATGTTCATGTCTACTACCGGGTTTATGAGGACCCAGTGCCCGGGTTGAAACAGATATTTGCTCAGGGGAAGCGTCGCCGTTATCGCACCATCCGTGCGGTGCGCGGTGTCACCTTGGACTTGCACGAGTCCGAGACTCTGGGACTTATCGGTCGCAACGGTGCAGGCAAAACCACACTGCTTTCAGCGATGACGGGTTTGCTGCCGTTAGAGTCGGGCAGCATTCTGGGGCGTAGCCGGCCGTCGCTGCTGGGAGTGTCGTCGGCTTTGCGCCCAGCTTTGTCGGGGCGACGCAACATTTTGATCGGAGGCTTGGCTCTGGGTTTCAGCCGGGACGAGATCGCAAGCCGCAGCGATGAGATCATCGACTTCTCGGGTTTGCGTGATGCCATCGACCGGCCTATGAGTACTTATTCGTCGGGTATGCGGGCCCGGCTTCATTTCGCTATTGCTACCGCTCGGATACCTGAGATTCTGCTTATCGATGAAGCTTTGGCGGTCGGAGACGAAGATTTTCGCCTTCGCAGCTCTCAACGCATCGACGAAATCCGCGAAGCGGCTGGGTCTGTGGTGCTCGGGACTCACGTCATGGCGGAGATTGAGCGGCACTGCGACCGGGTTGCCTGGCTAGAAGACGGTTTACTCAAAGCGTTAGGAGAGCCCAGTGAAGTAGTTGCCGCGTATTTGTCCACAGTGTCGCGCTCGGGTACTGGATGATAAACGTTTGGGCTTGATCGCTCGGAGTCGCTGAGCTGGGGTCATAGCCGTGACTGCTGAGCGATGTTGCTGCTGGTCACTGCTGATGCTGCCACCGCTGACGCTGCCAACGCCAGGGTCGACCGACCCAGAAACCCGCTCCCCAGCTGAGATGCATTACCGCAAAAGCTGCGCTAGCCCTTACCCGGTTGAGTAGGCCGCCGCGCATGTTTTTGAGACGCATTGCGGCTACAGCGCAAGCCCCGACGTAAAGCAGCGGCACAGCCAATTCTGGCTGGCGATGCCTTCCAATAGGCAACAACGACAACGCCAGAGCCGCTACCAGTCCAGGAGCAGCAAGCTGACGAAGACGCAGCGAGGTCGGGTAGCGGATCAGCATGTTGCGTTTCCAAGTGCCGTATGAGAAGTACTGGCGGGCCAGGCTCCGATAATCCGAGCGCGGCACGTAATCCACTAACAGATCAGCATCAAGCCACACGATGCGTCCCTGTTTGCGCAGACGTGTGTTGAGTTCGTAGTCCTGATTTCGTAGCAGGATTTCGTCGAAGCCTCCCACCGATGCCACAGCATCACGATCAAAAACTCCGAGATAAACAGTGTCAACCGGCCCTGAGTGGCGGCCACTACGGAAAGCAGCCGGGCCGGCACCGAACGCAGAACTCATCGCGGCTGCTATCGCTGCAGCCGGACCCGGACCCTCAATACATACAGGACGTTGCACGCCGCCCACGTTGGCAGCACCAGTGCGTTGCAGCGTGACGACAGCTCGTTCTAGGTAGTCGGGGGCTGGCCGCGCTTGAGCGTCAATGCGAGCCACGACCGAACCCTGAGATGCTGCAAAAGCAATGTTGAGCCCTGCTGAGGTGGTCTTAGCCGGGTTAGGAACCACTCTCAAACGAAGTCGGGTGCAGATTTGCTCCAGAACTTCTTCGGTGCCGTCGCTGCTAGGTGCTAGTGCTACGGTCACATCAATCGGGCCTTGGTATGTCTGATTTTCAAGCGCTGCGAGGCATTCCGGCAGCAGCTCGGCACAGTTGCGGGCGGGTATCACTACCGACACATGGGGCAGCTCGTTGGTTGCCGGGTCTGAACCGGGCGCGTCAGAGCTGCACAGCGTCTCAGTCTCGGTGTTGCTGATGCTCATCGACCCGAACGACGTGCCATCACCACAAGGCTTTTTACCATGATCTCCCAATCGAGCAGTGGTGACCAAGTAACCACATACTGCAGGTCGTGGCCTAGCTTGTAGGCGGCATCGGTTTGGTAATGGCCTTGAGTTTGAGCGAGTCCGGTGATGCCCGGCGGTATGTCGTGGCGTCGGCCGTATCCAGCAATTTGGCGTTCTAGGTTGGCTACAAGCGCTGGACGCTCGGCTCGAGGACCGACCAAAGACATTTCACCCACTAGAACGTTCCAAAGCTGCGGCAACTCATCAAGACGAGTACGGCGCAGCCATCCCATTCCAGCAACGATCCTGGGGTCATTGCGTGTCGTGAGTTCCGGTCCAGTTTGTTCAGCGTTGAGGGTCATGGTGCGGAACTTCCACATCACGAAAGGTTGACCTTTCATGCCGACACGCTGTTGACGGTAGATGACCCCGGGGCCGTTGCAGAGGCGCACATAAACCGCTACCGCGGCCAGCAAAACAATCGCAAAAGGCATCAGCAACAGCAGATACACAAGATCTAGGAGCCGTTTGAAGCGCAGTCGGCACAGCGGCAGAGCATGAGTCCGCAAAGCCACGAAAGGCATTCCAGCGATCTGACGGGAGCGTTGCAATCCCAGCAGCGTGTCGGCGGGAGAGATCCGCTGATAAACCCCTACTTGGCGAGCCTCAAGCTCGGCTAGAGGTTGAGGGTAGATCAGGTTCAGCGACTGGCTCGACAACAGCAGCAGATCAGTGGCTGAGGTTTGGTCGACTTCGGTGATCGTCTCAGCGGGTGTGGCTGGCGAATCGAAGTGCCCGACGATCTCTACCGCTGGCTCAGCTTCGGCTAAGTGTCGGCGGGCCGAAGCAACATCTTCGGGGTTGCCCATCAGCAGCACACGACAGCGCCCGAAGCGCCGCAACCGTAACTGCCGCGCCAGCCAACGGTTGAGCGACACCAGCAGGCTCGCGGTAACAGCCAGAATTATGAGATTGCCTCGAGGCATCAGATAACGTCCGCTGAGAAACGAAACGGTGGCGGCTGCTCCCACCGCTAGCAGAGTGAGCATGGTGGTTCTCGGCAGCAGAGGCGGCGGACTGAGACGCTGTTCGTATTCGTAGAGCCCGCCAAAGTAGTAGCTAACTAGGTGCAGAATTGTCGCTATTGCGAAGCCTGTCGCGTAATGCGATGTTGGATAGGTCGGCCAGTCGCTGCCGAAACGCACCGTAGTGATTACGACCATCAGAGCGAACAGCGTTGCCGCATCAATCAGATAAAGAAAACGAAAGCCTCGTTTCGGACGGGCAGCGGCTTGGAGAGGAGCGTTGCTGCTAGTGCTCACGAATCTCGCATGAATGCTGGCAGTGGCGCATCCACATCGAATGCGTCCGGCTCGGCGGCCATATTCCATAACAGCAGAGCCAACCGACCACGATTAATCCGTTCATCGGGCGCGAACTCCGCTCCAGCAGATGGGGGCGGCTGATAGTCGCTGCTCACCCATAGACGATGCTCGGTGAGCCATCTGACGGGCTCCAAATAAAAGGCGTTGATGTGAATGTCGATATAGGGAACAGCATGGTTGCTGTAGGTGCGCCCCGCGAAGCGCCACAGGAAAGTCGCAAGATGCGAAGCCGTTAGCGGGTTGTCAGGACAAAAAAGCAGAGGATCGGTGCTGCAGCCCTGCGTTATGTTGCGATCCACCATCCATTGCACTGCGTCGGCGTTGTGAGTTTGTGAATCAATGTCCGCAAAGTTGCGTGCTGCACCGCTGCTGATCTGCGGTTCGCCAGCGAAACGCCAAAGCAAAGTAGCGAACTGGGCTCGGGTCACTGGCCGGTCAGGCGAGAACGTGGTCGCTGAAGTGCCTTTTGTGATCTCGGATTCGCGCATCCAGTAGACCGCATCGGCGTAGGCAGCGTCTTGGGCGACATCAGTGAACACAATGTTGCCAGCAGGGTTATTTCCTGTGTGAGAGTTGAACAGTTCGATTTTGGTGGATAGCAGAGGTTCGCAGTCTGGTGTGTTGCGACAGCCGAGCACTAGCGCGTAGTAGAAGCGGTAGCCGTAAGGTTCGCCGTCTTCATCAAGCACGATGAGTGTCTTGTCGCTGCCGATAAGCGTTACCCGAGCGTCGTCGATGCGCCCCGAAGCCCCTGGATCATCAATCAGTATCTCACGGATTTGGCCGACGTTCATGTCGGCGAAGGGATACTCCGCTAGCCAACGGCTGATCTCGGCACCTGTGTAGTTGCGTGCCCAAGCGTTGTAAGGATTTTGTGGATCACCCGCTTCGTCAAAGACCGCGTCGTAAGGATCGGGTTTAGCCAGAAGGTATGACACTTGGTCACGGCGAGGTTCTTCGTTGGCAGCGGTGAAACCCCCGTTGGAGGCGCTGTAATATGCCACTGCTACTGCGCGTCCGCTGCCGTCGTCGGGCTGATAGGTGATCACAGTGTCGTTGGTGGCATCTACCGCAGCAGCCCAGTTGTTGTGGCCGCCTTCGCTTTGAAAATCCCAAGCTTTGTATTGCTGGTCACGAGTAGATGCATAAATATCGAACGGCGATGCCCAGCCGCGTCGTTCTTGCATTACCGCAGCCGCGTAACTGCGTGCTGCCACGGCTTGAGCTTTCAATGTTTCGGCTGGCCATGAGCTAGGCACTTCGTCGATGCCGTAGAGGTATTGCTGCATGGGTAACTCGCCGATTACTAGGCAGTACTGGTTGGCTTGCGCGCTGCCACAGTTGGACACACCAGAAGCGGCTGGGGTGAGTTGGAACTGGCCGTGGGCGTAACGTTCGGTGCTGTTGCTGGTGTTTGAAACTCTCACAGGTTGGCCGGTGGTGAAGCTAACAGTTAGCACCCTGCCGTTGCAGAAGCCGCGGCACCAGTCGATGTTGCTTGAGTTGATGTACCAGCCGCCGTTGCCGCGTCGCACCGTCAGCGTGTTGACGGTGGTGTCAAGGAACCTGCCATCCATCGAGACGGTCAGTGTGCCTGTAGGTCTGAACACGGTGGTGTTATGCACTGCGATTAGCACATCCACGTCGTCGGGCACCAAGCTCGCATCTGAACGCACGACGGTGCCGTCGTAGTAGAAAGCGAGTATCTCTTCGTAGCTGAAACCCGCTTCGGCGCGTCCCCAGGCACCGTATTGGCTCATGCCGGTGCCGTGGCCCCAGCCTCCGCCAACGAAAGTGTATTCGTCGTTGGAAGGCCCGTGAGGGTGCGCTGCAGCCACCGGAGCAAGAAGCCCCGCAAGGACTGCTGCGGTCACGAGCACGCTTGAAAGCGAACGGAGCAAACGTATGGAATGGGTCGGCATTAACCACCCTTTTCGGCTGAACGCCCGCCAGAGACTTAGGTTAGCGAATGCCCGCCACGCCGCGTGTGATACACCGCGACAGCACCCCCGCGACAGCAGTTCCGCGAGTTTATGTAGGCGATCGATCCGCCACGCCGCGTGTGATACACCGCGACAGCACCCCCACTACACATGCTGCGGTTATTTTCGAAGACAACTCGGCGAGTACATGAGCGCTTTTGGCAGGGTCCTGGGTGCCTCCCCTAGGCAGCGAGGGTTGCGCGTCGAGCGTTTGACGGTTACTATCTGCGGGAAGCAGGCGGGGCTGGTTCCGTTAGGAAGGGGAAATGCGATGTCGCTTGAGGGGCTGCTGGGGTTGATTGCAACTGTTGTTATCACTGTGGCGGTGATTTACTGGGAGTCCCGCCGGGGCGAAGGGTCCAAGACTCAGTCGGTGTCGTATGAGCTGTTTGCGTATGCAATTCTTGCTGTGCTGGCAGCGCAGAAAAACAACGCCGACGAGGGTGACACCAGCGAGGAACAGCAGCAGGATTCTTCTCTGCCATATGAGCGCCTTTGGGAGGAGGTCATAAAGAGACGGGACAAGAAAACGGAGGGCGGCGATCTCTACGGCAAACGCCGGAATAAGAGACTGAAGAGCAGATTCGATGATGCTCTAAACCAGCTGCAAGACCCGAAATCCAAGAAACTCGAACCGTTGATAGAACAGAGCGACGGCAGCTATCAGATAACATCGGCGGGGCAAGCCGAGTTTCAGAACCTCCCAGAGGAGCGTGATAAACATCCAGATGCTCTGTTCGCTGTGCTCGAAGGCACCGAACCTCCGCGGGGGTCGTCTTCGGAGGCGGTGCATGGCGACGGTACGGGCGACAAGCAGCCAGGCCGTGAGCCCTACTCTCGGCTCCTGCGGCCTGTCGCTCCCGAGGATTGGAAGCATGAGGACTGGTGGAACGAAGTGTTTTTGATGGTTTCCGACTTTGAGGGCGACTCAAACGTAGATCAGCTTGGTCGTGACCGCATGGAACAGGAGATAGCAGCGAAGTTAGCTCATATCTACTATGACAAAACCTGGGAAGCGCTTCACGAATCTAAGAGAGAGTTCTTGAAGAAGAAGGTGCATGCCTCCATGACGTACAATCTGAGAGAGAAGAAGCTGGCAGAAAACCAAAGACGCTGCATAGTCGCTCTTGAGGCGGCACCCGGCGACGGCATGGGCGACAAGCAGCCAGGCCGTGAGCCCTACTCTCGGCTCCTACGGCCTGTCGCTCCCGAGGATTGGAAGCATGAGGACTGGTGGAACGAAGTGTTTTTGATGGTTTCCGACTTTGAGGGCGACTCAAACGTAGATCAGCTTGGTCGTGACCGCATGGAACAGGAGATAGCAGCGAAGTTAGCTCATATCTACTATGACAAAACCTGGGAAGCGCTTCACGAATCTAAGAGAGAGTTCTTGAAGAAGAAGGTGCATGCCTCCATGACGTACAATCTGAGAGAGAAGAAGCTGGCAGAAAACCAAAGACGCTGCATAGTCGCTCTTGAGGCGGCACCCGGCGACGGCATGGGCGACAAGCAGTCAGACCGGGAGCGGACGATCACCTACACCCCCATACGGTAGGAGGCTATCTAGCTCCTTTCCGGCGATTGTATTCTCTGGACACCATCTGACAGTTATCTACTGTTGTTTTGCCGCCTTGTGACCAGGGTATTATGTGGTCGGCTTCCATTTCTTCTATAGGCATCGCTTCGTCTGTCTGGGCGCATAAACCTTTTTGTTTCTCGTAGACAGATCGTTTCATAGCCTCATCGAATAGGCGTAGGTTCAAATACCGCTCCTCGCGGGTCAGCACATATTGGTAGATGCCTTTCTTGTTTTTTACCTCGTCGTCTGCCATCAGCTTTGCCACTTCGGCTTCGATCTTATCAGAATCGAAAACCTGTTCTTTATGTTGACTGTAGAAACCGCCCCAGTCCAGCCCTTTCATCTCTTTGCGAGGTTCGCCGGGGAACGTCGCTTTAACCCATTCAATGACCTGCTCGAAATGGTCCAATAGCGGTTCAGCGCTTTTTTCGTGCTGGTGGCGGCTCATGTAACCTTCGATGGTCTCTCCAGTGCTGATTGTCGCCCAGAGGATCGCTGTTTCAAGATATTCTTGCCGGTTGACAGCGCCTTTGAGATAGTCCTTGCCTATGTTGTGGGCTTTACATTGGCGTTTGCTGAAATATTTTTTAGCGTCTGTGACCCAGGGGCCTGTGTAGACAGCGTTGCGGAGTTCTTGTTTCGTGAGTTCTTCGCCTGCTATGTTGATCGTCTCAAACCATTCGAGTTTCTCTTTTTCCTCGCCTTCGCACGTATAGACTAGTAGTTTATAGTCGCGGAAACGTTGCTTTTCTTCGCTAGTGAGGTTGTCAAATATTCTGCCATCGATTGAGAAGTCATTGTTCTTGTACTGGCAGATTGAAATAGTGCGCTGCTGTCCGTCGATTATCTCGTATGTACCTTCGTCATTTATCGCCCAGTACATGAGGTTCAAAGGGCGTTTTTTGAGTATAGTATCCACTACAGCGTTTCGCTGCGCTTCTTTGTAGACGAATTCGCGTTGATACGGCGGTCGGATGTCAAGCTCCCCACCGTACCCTTTGACACCTTCTTCATTATTGTCTTCGTAACCGTCAGTCAGTTCTGCCACTGTGACATCCATAAGATTAACTTCCATATAAATACCTTTCTCTAATCCCCTCGATCATGTTTCTGATAGACTGGGGAGGCTTATTGAGTTTAATATGATAATTTGCTCAGGGTTGACATGGTTGTTTGTTGCGAATAAAAATCCTCTTAAATTTTGCCTTCCCCTTGACTAAGCAACTCTTAGAACCGCCTTTCCATACACCGCCGGAATGTCCCATACCATTATCTTCACCCATACCTATGATTTCGAATTGTTCGGGGTTGTGTTTATCTAGGAATGTGATTGGTACTCCCATAACCCCGTTGTAGTCTTCGGGTATGTCGGCTACACGGTCTACGTTGATGGCATCATAGTTGTCGTAATGCGGGTATTCTTCGGGAGTGTATTTTTTGTAGAGGATTAGTTTTTCGTGGCGTTTTTTGTGGTCAAGGTTCGTGAACCAGTTTATGCTACGGTGCTTGTGAAACTGGATGCCTTCCACCCATTTGGAGTGTCCTGCCGCTGTGTTGCTGTAATGGTCGGGCACTTGAAACCATTTATCTCCGCCGTTGTTCACTCCGAGCCATAGTTTGTTGTCTTTTATGAGCGGAAATATTTCTTTATATGTAATAGCGTTCTGTTGACCGAGTATCAGGAACCGTTTTTCGTGTTCGATTAGTTGTGCTAGGTATTCTCTAAAGAGGCTGAAAGGCGGGTTGGTGACTACTATGTCTGCTTGTTTGAGTAGTTGAATACATTCAGCGCTTTGAAAACCTCCGCCGGCTTCTAGTTCTGTAACAGTGTTAGGATCGGTTTCTAACAGGTGTCTTACATCGTTTATGTCTATAGCCCCATCTTGGTTGAAATCTTCTACACGGCGTATGTCAGCGTAGTAAGCAACCCTCTCTCTCTCTCTCTCTCTCTCTCTCTCTGTCGGCTAGTCCTTTGATGCCAGCGAAGGGAAGCTCTTGAGCTGCGACCGGCGAACCCGCGTAACTAGTAACGATCAACCGTTTCAAGTTGAGATGATTGAACTGAGAAGCGAAATATTTGAAAAAGTTGCTTTCATACGGGTCATCGCAGTTGCAGTACACCGTTTTACCAGCAAAATGCGCTTTGTAGTGCCGTAACTCGTTTTCGATGTCAACGCGTTGTGTGTAGAACTCGTCTTGCTTGGCTCGTTTAGCAGCGGTCAGCTGAGAGTTATCTGCCATCACCACCTGCTTTCAGCGTTGCCGCTGGTTGTGCCGTACCGCCGGGAGGTGTGCTTCTCGACGGGCTAGCACAGCTAGTTCCGCTGTTGCTGAGAGTTTTAGTCCGCATCCAGACTGCTCCTGCTCACAGCTAACGCCACTGCCACTACCCGAGCATAATCTAAGCCGAAAACGGCTCGGCTAGCAGCCAGCAGCGATACGGTGGCTTGGGTATCCACATCACAAGCATACATCACCAGCCCCCCCGATCTTGACTACTGCCCCTGGGCGTTGCAGTACGGGCTTGCGTATCCACGTCACAAGCATACATCACCAAGCAGCGAACTGTGGCCAGATTTTTGATCGCACAAGAAAGCAGGGACTACCCAAGCGCTCGTAGCAACTGCTGCTGAGACGCTTTGCGCAGCAGTCACCGCAACCCTGACAAGCCAACCAGCGCGTCTCGTCAAAACTCTCACCTAAGACCAAGAACGCAAAACAGCCACGCTGAGCTGACATCAAACAAGCCTTAGGCAGCACATGATGCGCTTCTCGCACTCAGCGATTAGATCAACGAGTTCGCTAAACGTCACGGCACCATACGCGTCGCCAAACTGCTGGGACTACCAATCGTGAACATCAACCGACGGCGCAAAAATCCACCCACGTTGGGGACCATTGATCGGGCTTTAGGCAGGATGAACAGGCCGCGACTGTAATTGCAGATCATCGCCGTTTGTAGCGATGCGGTGAAGTGTGACCTGAGGCAAGCAGGCAGCGTTTACCGGATCGAACTCCGATGTGGCTACATCGAGGTCGGAGTAAAGAACTCTGCACTTGCTTTCTGCGGATGGGGGGAGGAAGGATCGTGCGCTGACCGGAGAGTGGAGTTACAGGAGACATCAACTCGCCGACAGTCCGGCATTTGGCTGCTCGATTGCGTATGTCTTCTACCAGATATCCGAGATGGTGAGAGTAGCGGTCTTCTGGGGAAAGTTCATCAATCGCTTGCTGCAAGGCGATGGGGATCTGAAGTGTTGCTGTGCGTTGGCAGAGATGTTCGATTAGGTCTGAGTCGGGGAGGATGCTCGCACCAGGTTTGAGGATGTGTGTGGTGGGGGACTTACCGAAAGGTAGTGACCAGCGTCCATTCTCAAAACGTAACGCTGTTTTGGCTTGGGCCCCTCCGAGACTAAATGCAGAATCATCAGGTCCTTGCGACCACGCTAAAGCGTCGCTTTGCAGCCTGCGTATAATTGCAGCCACCTGCGCTTCTCTTAGTGGTCGTATTCCCTCCATGCGAGCAAGCAAAGCCTCTTCTTCTCCAACAGGGCAGAACTGCACAGCGCCACCGCAATCCCGTCCGATCGGAGTTGAGAGTAGATCTGCGGCATGGGTGCTCGCAGCAGATTGGTCACACTCTTGCTTCCCGAGCGAGCAACCGTGTGCGAGGCAGCAGCCGCGATTGAGGCACGATACAAGGCGGAACAGGAAGGCTGGGTGCTGGTATGAGTTCAGATGCCTCTAAACGAGCACAGCAGCAACCGGACTACAGCCGTCGTAGGCAGTTCACGATTATTGGCTAATCGGAAAGGCACTCACCGCCCGACGGCAGCTTGGGGATTACGAAGTGACTGCCGGTTTGCGGGCCGTTGCGCGCTTGCGCGACGAAATTGGACCGAGATTTTGCTGTTTAGGTCGCAGAGGCGCGCGATTGGCTTTGTGCTGGAGCAGAGCAGGCAATATCAGCAGGACCGCAACGAATCAGAGTGGCGAGCGTGTCGTCATCGACAGGAGCGAAATCCCATGCGTCGACTCCGACATTGATTTGCCGGTCGTTCTGTCGCCACTTCTCGTGGATGTGCCCGTGTAGCAGCCAGCCGCCGCGGTCTTCTGGGCGATGCTGCTGGTAGCGCTGGTCGTAGTGTGAGTCGTTGCGATACGGGAAGTGACTAATCGTGACCTCAACGCCTGCCAACGAAACCGGTTCAGGGTCATCAAGAATCTTTGCGATCCCGCCGATCTGGTAGTAGGCACCTTTTTGTTTGGGGCCTTTGGGGTGATGCTGCCAGCAAGCGTCATGGTTGCCAGGCACCAATATCTTGCGTCCCTTGAGACGCGCTACATGGTCTTCGAGCCGTTTCGGTAGCTGGTTCATCACTAAGTCACCGAGCATCCACACCTCGTCGCTGTCAGCCACAACATCATTCCAGCGTTCCACCATCTCTTCGTTCATCTCATCAGCGTTCGCGAACGGACGGTCGCAGTAGCGGATGATGTTTTCATGGCCGTAATGTTGATCTGAAGTCCACCATCTAGTCATGGGAACATTCTAGCGGATTGAGTCGTATGGAACTCATTTCGTTCAATGCAAATACGGCATCCAGACTGTTGCTGGTTCTTGATTGATTTGGATGAGGGCTTGCGAAGCTGCGGGCGGGCGTGGTGTTTTTTGAGCTGCCATCTGAGTTCGGTTAGCAGCCGGTTCGCCTTTGTCTCGGTTATGGGCAGCGCACATCAAAGCCACGTTGCTCCATTCGAGGCGGCCGCCGCGAGAGCGAGGCATGATGTGGTCGATTGTGGTGCCGGTTGCTGTGCAGCCAGCGACAAGGTGGGCGGCAAGTCTTTCCTTACAGGGCAGCGGTCTTTCCGCCGAAAATGAAGGCAGCGGCGGGGGCTATCTTGAGAAAGTTGGGTTGGGGGTCGGCGGCCCCTACCGCGAGGAGTCAGCCCGTATCGGGGAAGACAGTCACATTCTCCGCCTTCATAACTCAGCTAGCTAGCAGCAACCGCGCGTGCTTGCGACGAATCAGTCGACTATCTAGATAGATCAACGCCGCAGACACGCGCCAAATCAGCGTGGCCTTCATAGCTTTTCCATTATTTTGCGACACTGCACACAGGCTTGCTTGAACTCAAAACCATCACCGACAACGTATCGCCTGCCTCAGCAAGCATGGATAGATGCTTTAGACACAGCGCCAAGCGTGAAAGCCAGCAGTATGTTTCAGCGTTGCAGGCCCCGATGTGCGCCAATCCGCGGAGGTGAAGCCAGCCTTATGAACGATCTCTTTGAGAGCGTCACGAAGATTGTCCGGTTTTATGTTGCCAATGAGTGTGTAGTCTAGATCTTCGCTATAACGCCACGGTTCTGGCATCCACAACTTATGGAGGCAGGTGCCGCCTTTGAAGGCGAGCTGCCCGCTGAGTGCCTCGTGGCGCGCTATGTCCACCATCAAACGTGCTAACACGAGATCCTGCTCAACGTGAGGCGGATATCCCCACGGCACCACCTTGCTCCAGTGGTCGTAATCTTCTAGCGAGATCAAAACATTCCCTGCTTTGACTTACCTACCAGGTCATGGTCGATGTCGCGGTTCATGCGTATCTTCCAGCGGTCATTGACTGGCACACCTGGACCTGCCCAATCTATCAACTCGCCCGGGGTCGCTAAATCCTGTAGACGCGCTCCTCTGCGATGAACGGACTCCGCCAGCAGATCGAGATCAAGGGGCTCTTTGACGAATGTGCCTAGATCCCTGCTCATGCTTTCTAGGATGTGTCCTGTGCGTTGCACCACGTAGCAAGGAAACAGTTCCGACACCTCAATAAGTATGTCTGCATCAAGTTGCTGGGGGGTTTGAAAATCACCGAGATTGTTGCCGACCTCAGCGATACCACCCCCGGCGGTCGTCAGGCGCTCCACTAAATCGAACACGGTGACCTCGGGAATACTGGCCGTCACTTCGTAATCCCCATACCTTCGTCGTGCGGTCGGGACCTTCCCGACCCTTCGATTCTTATAGAAACGCACAACCGCATCCCCAATCCTCCGATCTTGACAATGGGCGTCTACCGCCACTTGCAGAAAAAACGGTGGGCGATGCCCGACTCCATAAGCCTTAGCAGCACAACGGTAGGCAAGATAATACCCATGCCCAAGATGCCCCATCAGAGCATCCAAATAATCAGCGGGCGGTTGAGTTCTCATCCGCCTCCAACGGTTGTGGACGGCACCGTAAAGCCCTCGCGTCACCGACACCATGCTGCCATCATCCCTGGCGACAGCTAACGCCGCCGAAACGCGATACGGCTTCACCCCTAACAGTTCAGCGACTCGTTCTGTGGTAGCGGTTAGTTCACCGGTAGCGATCATGTGATCAGCTAAATCGCGTGCTGGGATAGGTGAAGACATGCTCTCACCATACCGAACGCGTGCAATCATGTCGCGTGCGGGCGCGCAGCGGCAGCTACAGAAGTGTTGCTGTGTTCTGGTTTTCGGCTCCCGTAGAGAAGCGAGGCGGCCGTGCGGCATCCTGTTTGCAAATTCGGAACACCACCATCCCAGGCTGCTATTTCGGCTATGCGCGAGGTGCGCCGATGCGCTGCCGCATACATCTGAAAGCCGCAGATCTTGGGAAACAGTTGCCAGAACGAATTCAAGACGTAGCATCTGCTATTGAAACTCGATATCAAATCGAGCAGAAAGCCTAAGCCTCAACATGAATGATGATGCCTCCAAACGAGCAAGGCATCAACCACGCGGAAGGCCCGGCAATGCAGGACAGTTCCGTCCTACTCAAAACCTGATGCACCTGCTCAAATGGCGAATCAGCACCGGACCGGCTCATCAGCGGATCGTCAGCGCCGCCTGCTCGTTCACCTCAATAAACACACGCCGTCGAGATAAATAAATATCGGCACGCCCCGAGCCGTCCCTAGCGACACGCTGAAGCTGTGCCGATTGGTAGGTGAGACGGTCACCGGTTTATTATTTGAGATATTGCCCAGGGGAACCGATGACCGTCTCTCCTTAAACTACCACGGCTCAAGCCGTCTACGTCTCGAACACGGTGAGGTTTCGGCGTAGCCGGTTGGAGCGACCCACAAAAAAACTCCAACCTCTGGCCGTTGGGGAGGTCGCCCGACGACCGCAATCCAAAAGCGTGCTGGCACTTGGGTGCTCCATCCCACCTTGTTGACAATATTGATGCTCGTCAGTCCTGCCCCGGGACCTGCTATACGCCACGGCAGAGCAGCCCATGCCTCTAGAGGTGCGCTGTTATTCAGAGGTGCGCCGGTGAGGCTGCGCTCTCCGAGGATTCGGCGGCAGTAGATACCTCGGGTCATGCGTGCTAGGAGGGGGTCTTCTGCTTGGCAGAGCCGTCCGAGAGCCGTTTTGAGAGCGTCACGCGTCTTGTTAGGGAAGGCGCGCTGCATGTCGTCAAGGTTGATTAGTGTCCCGACCTGGAGCTGGTAAATCCCATCGAACTCGCCGTTGCTGATCGTGAACGGCTTCTGGGAATGGTTTGCGTAATGCACAACGGCCAAACATGTCAATCCAGTCTTCATGAGGCTCGCAATGGGGGAGTCGCTGTGCCCATCGCAGAAATAGAGCTTGCCCTGCCGGTTCTTCTGCTACAGATGTGCTAGCGAGACCCTCGCATAGGGAAGCGATTCGCCGATACCCGTCACGCCAGTCGTGTCTCTCTGTTATCTCGTCCAAGAGTTCTGTGTTGAGGCAGTCGTCGAGGATATCCACTGCTAGTCCCGTGCGTTCTGCCCATCGTCGCCCAATACGCTCAGGCCGCTGCGCTGTTTCTAATAGCGCGCGCCCTGGGTTTGATAGCCATGTGAATTCTGTGAGTTGTTGAGCATCGGCAAGCAGTAGTTCGGGCGACTCAAGAACTGGGATAAAGCCGAGATACTTCTCGGTGATAGCGGATGATTTCAGGCTCGGAGGGGTTGCTGCTGCGGCAGTAATGCCTGTGACCATCGGCACCCCTGCCCATGCCAATGCAGTCGAAAAGGAGATGCGTCTCGACTGGTTCGGCCAGAGCACTTGCAAGATGTCTTCTACCTGATCCCTCGTGTAGGAGACCGGTGCCGAAAACTGGTGAGACATACTGGAAGCTTATTGTGTTTAGTGGTGCTGCCTCAGGTAGCGGAGTATCTCCATCATCGCTTTGCAGTCGATTTCGTTGTAACGCACCACGTTTTGGATGTTGGGGCGTGCGAGCAGAAATTCTCCGAAACCCATGCAGCTTCGGTCGTCGATCTCCGCTTGTGCGAAGAAGGCTTCTGCTAGTGCGTCAGCGCCACCCTCTGGGCCTTCGTCGGGCCATTCGGTTTGGATGAGCCCAGCGGTGTGCATGGCTTTAGCGAATTCTTTCAATCCGAACTTGTAGCAGCCTTTGATGGTGACAGGTTCTGCTTGGATGACATTCTTGAACAGGTCATACCAGTTCGGGGTTTGCCATGAGTCGCTACTAGGGGCGGCTCGTTCGACGGCAGCGTTGTAAGCGGTTGATTCGGCGTGTGACCAGTGCAGAACTTGCGGGGCGGGGTTGCCTTCTTCGCCGAACCGTTTCACAACATCTTGCATGTAAGTCAGCCAACCTTCCACGATCCGCTCCTCGTAGCCTGCAAACAATCCGAGAGCCGTGAAGTGAGCGAACTTCCATTCGCCGTTCTCGATGTGCCCGCAGCCGATCATGTAGATCATCTCTTGCCCGCCACGAATCGGGAACTTTGTGAAGTTGTCGTAGAGGTCGGTGACCGTCTCGAAATCGACGTAGAACTCAAGCGGCGGCTCTTCATACCAATCGTTTCGGCCTGCCTGGATTGTGGACGGCAGCAGCCTCGCAACGGGTTCTCGGTTGGCATCCAAGATCGCATCCACCCTCGGGGCGGTTTTTTCGCCTGTAACCCCAAGCGTTTCAGCGGTCATACGCGAGTCAGCGCAGGTGGTCACTCCACGCTTTCGGGCGTTAGCTCGATGTTTCGCACGGACCATGTAGACGCGGGTTGGGTCGTCGAGCTGTTCGGTGAGCCGGCCGACTGTTGTGCTCCATCTTCGGTTATCGACCGATGGGTTCACAAGCAGATCAGAATGAACACCGGGTTGCCAACTGGCTCCGTTGTTTCGCAGGTCTCGCAGCCAGTCAGCAGCCGCGGTTACAGCGTTGCCGTCAGCTTGCTTGAAAGGGACGATGCCGAGCCGTTCCGCTGAGCTGTTGGATTTGCCTTGAGCGTGACCCGCTTCTTGTTCCCAGCCTCGACCCAGCAGATACGAAACCGGCGGCGTGTATCCCTGCATATCGCCGAGCGTCTTGTTGTAAACCCACAACTGCATTTTGTAGCCACGCCATTTGGAGGTGGGACTATCAGAGAAGTCTCCGCCGCTCAGAAACTCAAGACGAGCGAATTTCATGTCGATCACTCGATAATGGGTTTCTGGCATCCCGATCTCAGGGGCTGGCTCTCCGGCTTCGTCGCTTGTGAGAGCTTCAGGGTAAAGACCGTGCAGCAGGTCGCTTCGTATCAGCAGGTCGCCTTTGCCGTACAGCCGCAACACCGAATCCATGAACACCGGCTGCCAGATCAGCCCCACGCCTGCTTTCATCTGCTCAACGGTGACTGCGACGGCTGCCGGATAATCACGGCGAACGGAAGCCCCCACCTCAACAACCATCGAACCGGTTTGTGCGCTGATCCATTCCACCGCCGCTCGCTCAAACTCTGCCCCTTTGGTGGAATTGAAGGTATCCATCAACGAAGGCTCGTCTCGGGTATAGCCGTTAGCTTCCCCATACAGGTTCAGCCAGTCCAGCAGCCCCGCATCGTTGAGCCGGTTGCTGACCGCTGTGGCGGCAACCCATTCGTCGTCTGGAGGTGCCAACATGGGGGAGGAGGAAGGTTGCGATGGCATAGCGAAGCGACAGTAGCAGCAGCAGCAGCACAACTGTTCTAACCGGCACCGAAGAGGTCAGATTGTGGAATATAGACTGATGTGAGACTACAAAGTGCTTGGGACTCGGCTCAAGAACAGTGACAGCATGGGCACACTTCTCACTCAGTGTTGGGTAGGCAACGATGCGGCTCCGCGCCCGAAGGAACGTTTCAGCGGCTCGTTCACTGCCTACGCTCCGCATCCGTTGACGGGATGGCAGCCGCATCTGTCCCCGAAGTCGCTGAGTATGTCGATGAAGCGGAGCGTGCCCTCATCACCGCTTCGGCACGTTTCAACTCTCCAGCTGGTGAAGCTGTCTGCTTCTGGGCCGAATCGCTGGGTTCTTCCCATATAGAGGACATCACACCGAATCCTCGCCGTGTGATGCGGTCGTTAGCGGCACGCCAGCACACGGGACAACACAGTGTGTATGGAGCGGTAGGCGAGGCCATCGCCAACATTGATGCCACCACAAAGTTCACTATGTGGGCGAGCCGAACGTCACAGCTCGCAGCGCCGCAATAGGCTGGAAGTGTTGATTGACGCTGTTCATGCGTCATCGAGAGCGGTCATCCTCTATGAGGCAGCAATCGAATGCCCGCCACGCTGCGTGTGATACGCCGCTACAGCACCCCCACTACAGCCGCTGCGGTGCATTCCATCCCTGCTCCAGGCGCGCCAAACGCATGATGCGATGGATCGGGGAACCCTGGGTCAGCTCCGAGTAATCCAACAGCGATTACTCTTTTGCGGAGCTGAGGCACGCCGTAGTTGGCGACGTTCACTTTTCGGAGCCTCACTTGGTAGCCAGCATCAATTACCCCATCAAGCAGGTCAATGACAAAGTTGCCAGCTGACATCGTCAGAAAACCTTCGACGTTTTCGAAAATAAACCATCTCGGTTGCAGTTCGGCAACGATACGAGCGAATTCTCCGACGAGTGTGTTGCGTTGGTCCGAAGCTCGCCGAGCGCCAGCCGATGTGAAACTCTGGCATGGAGGCCCTCCTGTAACGAGGAGTGGTGTCACACCTCTTGTCTCGGAAAGAATGTTGGTTGCCGACAACTCCCGCACATCTTCGGTAGAGACCCATGCATGGTTGAAGTTTTGCTTAAGAGTATTAATCGCCGGGTTCCAGTTGTCGTTGGCCCCTAGGGTGTCAAATCCGGCCCACTGCAAACCGAGTGTTAATCCCCCGGCTCCAGCGAACAGGTCAATGCTTGACAGCGACTGCTCGCCCATGGGTCAGATATCTGTGCTTTGCGTATCTGTGTTCTGCGGGATCATTGCATCATCATCGCACATGGGTATGACACTGGTCTGAATGCTGCGAAGCGAGGGAACACGAGATAACCGCTGAGATCCCAGCACGATTCAAGTGGCACCTGGCAGCACGGCCTTTTAGCTGATGACGGCGATGGTGTCGCCGCTTCCAACTGAATCACCCACCTGAACCCGTATTTCAGACACAGTGCCAGCGCGTTCTGCGGTGATGTTGTTCTCCATCTTCATGGCTTCTAGCACAGCAACTGGATCACCGGCTTGCACTTCGTCACCGACAGCTACCAGCAGTTTGATGATCGTGCCTTGCATTCCGACTGTGACCTCGGCGCTGCCAGCGCTCACCCTTGACGGGTTACGGGTTTTGCGGCGCGAAGCGGCCTGCCGTTGAGGGTCGGCGCTTTCTATCTGTGGAGCCCAAAGCGCCACTTTGAAACGCTTACCGTCGACTTCAGCCTCAATTTCATGACGCACCTTGGGCACGGCAGCGTCGCTGCTGTCAGCATCAGCGTCAAGGTTGTCGCTGTCGGGACTGCTCGCAGTTAGTCCTGTCAGGTCGAGTTGATCCTCCACCCAGCGTGTGGAATGGGTCACCGACGCAAAATCTGGATGACTGATGATGGCCTCAGCAGCACTGATAGTGGTAGCCACGCCAGAGATCTGAGTCTCGGACAAAGCCCGCAGTATCCGCCCGATAGCGATGTTGCGGTTGCGTCCCCACACCACCAACTTGCCGATGAGGTTGTCGTAGTAGGCGCTGACATTGTCGCCTGCTTCGTAACCGCCGTCCCAGCGTGTGGCGTAACCATGAGCAGGTCGCAGTTCGGTCACCAGACCCGGGCAGGGCAAAAAAGCACCGCCAGCGGGGTCTTCAGCGTTAACGCGCACTTCGATAGAGCAGCCGTTGGTGACGATGTCGCTTTGTGTCAAAGTCAAAGGCTCGCCGCTGGCTACGCGCAACTGCTGTTCCACAAGATCAACTCCAGTCACTAGCTCAGTGACGGGATGCTCTACTTGCAGCCGTGTGTTCATCTCTAGGTAGTAAAAAGACCCTTCTGCGTAGAGGAATTCAACCGTGCCAGCGTTGACGTAACCGCAGCCCTGAGCTACCGCAATGGCTGCCTGGCCCATGGCTTCGAGAATCTCAGGATCAATATCAGGCGCGGGTGCTTCTTCGATCAGCTTCTGATGACGTCGTTGCGCTGAGCAGTCACGGGTGCCTAGGTGAATGCAGTTACCGTGAGCATCTGCCAGCACCTGAACCTCCACATGGCGTGCGGCATCGAAATAGCGCTCCATATACAACTCGTCACGACCGAAATAGGCGAGCGCCTCGCGCTGCGCGGACTCAATCGCATCAGCGGCTTCAGAAGCTTTCCGCACCACTTTCATGCCGCGACCTCCGCCTCCGTAGGCGGCTTTCACGGCGACAGGCCAGCCGTAAGCCTCAGCGAAAGCCTCTACTTGAGCAGCATCATGCAACGGTTCGGTGGTGCCCGGGACGGGATCCACTCCGCAGCTTGTGGCGGCATCGCGTGCAGAGATTTTGTCGCCCATCACCTCAATCGCTTCGGGTGGTGGCCCGATGAAAGCAACGCCTGTTGCGGTAACGGCACGGGCGAAATCACCGTTCTCACTAAAAAAGCCGTAACCGGGATGCACGGCATCGGCACCGCTGCGTTGAATTGCTGCGATCAGAGCATCGCTTCGTAGGTAGCTCTCCGCGGCGGTTGAGCCACCCAGCGGGTAAGCCTCATCAGCGAGCCGCACATGCAGCGCGTTGTGGTCCTCATCGGAGTAGACGGCAGCCGATTTGATACCGAACTCGCGGCAGGCTCGGATCACACGGACTGCGATCTCGCCTCTGTTGGCTATAAGCACCTTGGAGAACATCAACTTATTGGATAGCCGATCGCGGCTTAGATCACACGGATGTCCTGCGATATGTCCTGCGATGCCGCTGCTGAGGGATAAGTCTACTATTGCGGTATCAGTCTTGAGGCGGAAATAACCACGAAATCGTTGTGGATAGCAATCGGGTCTTTCAGCGCTCCTTCGGGGAAGAAATCTGGCACCCGATCCACTTTGAGAACCACGACATCTGATCTATGCAAGTCGTCAAGATTGTCTTCGTTAAGGGCTATCACCCGTGTGTTCAGGTAATAAGACACCCATGTAGGGCTGGTAACAGGGGCTACAGCCCATGCCAGCTGCGAGCCCGACAAGCTCCCCACCTGCTCTAGCACGGCACCCGCGTCGGCGGGATCAGTGATGTAACGCTGTCGTGTTGAGCCAGTGGCCACCGCGAACAAGGTGCCTGCGATCACTACCGTGGCAAGCGCGGCGGGAAGCGGGCACCAACGGCGTGGGATGAGTCGACGGATCCAGTCAGCGAGAGCCGCGAAGCCGATGGTCACAGGAGCTAGCCAGGGGAAGTTCCACAGTCTGTGAACCCAGGCACCTTGCTGAACCCCGAAAGTAAGCGCAGCCGCAACTGAGAGAGTTATAGCGGTGGGCATCCGTGTGCGTCGGTCGATCAGGCCAGCCAGCAGGCATGGCAATAGCAACAACCGCAGCCACACAGGCACCAGCATTTCTTCGGTAACGAAACGCCATTGCCGGGCTAGGAACTCGCCGAAGGTGAAGGTTGGCCCGCCAGCAGAACTTGCATCGTTGCTGGTGCGTATTGTGACCTGATTAGCGAGGTCTTCGACTCCGGCAGCGCTGAGCATCCACAGAGCGGTGATGCCGCCACCAAGCGCTGTGCCTGCTGCCACCGCAGCGAGCAGCGTTTTGCGCCTGCCCGATGGCCACGAAAGAGATGGCCACGACAGTGAGAGCCTTGACAGCGGGGCGCGGACAGATGTGCTGATACCCGATTCAGCGGTGCCGATGCTCGATTCGGCTCTGTCATTTTCTGGTTGAGCGTTGTCGGAGAGTGGCGCGCCGCTGTGGCTGCGGCTGTTAGCGAACAGCCACAGCATCACCAGAGCCATCGCCGCAGCCCCGATCCAGGACTGCATCGCGGCCAGTGCAGCGAATCCGCCCACAGCAAGCGTTCTATAGCGCAGCGGCTTGTTGCTGTGCAGTGCCCACGACACCGCCGCAATGACTGCCAGCAGCAGCGAGAAGCTAACGCTGACCCGCGCATACACGTAGTAGAAGCCGGTGCTCGCCATGGCCGCCACCGCCAGCAACGTCGGTCCCCAAGGCAAGTCCCGACTGCGAAGCAGAGATGCCATGAACACTGCTGTTGCAGCGCCTACCAGTAGGCCGGGCACTCGCAATGCCGCGGCGCTGTCCCCGAAAACGCCAGTGGACACCACCGACATGAACACTTGAAGAGGCGGATGATGAGCGTAGATGACAGCCTCTGGAGGAGGTTCGGCTCGGGGAGCTACTTCATAGACCGCTCGGACATAGGGCTCAACTGCCGCACCGAAGTTCGAGTCCAAGATGCCCAGATCCCAGAAGTTGCGTGCCTGAAGACCGAACAAGCCCAGTATGCGACCGTCGTCACTGTTACCGAGAGGCAAGTTGAGATCGGGCAGCCAGACCGCTAGGAGCGTGGCCACTATCAGAGCCACAACGGTCCATCCCGACGAAAGGCGAGTTAATAAACGATTGAGGGACGCTCTCAAAGCGGACGTTCCCCGACTCTCATTAGGTCACCCTAACTGAGGCCCGGCTCTAATCTTCGTCGGAACTCTATGCTGTGATGCGTGAGCGCCTCCGACGGATGCCTATCGGTGGTGATGCCCTGCTACAACGAGGCCGCTACCGTCGATGAGATCATCTCTAGGGTGCTTGCTAGCCGCTTCACTGCTGAGTTGATAGTGGTAGACGACGCTTCAACCGATGCAACGCGTCAGCTGCTGTCTGAGTACGACGATTCGCGTGTGAAGGTTTTGTTGCAGCCCAACAACCGCGGAAAGGGTGCCGCAGTGAGGCGGGGTTTCGCCGAAGCGAACTGCGAATTCGTGGTGATCCAAGACGCTGATCTTGAATACGATCCCGCTGACTGGGACGCACTGCTGGCACCACTGGCAAGCGGGGATGCAGACGTGGTCTACGGAGTCCGCAGGCAGGCAGGCACGACGCGCCGAGCGCCGTATTTCTGGCACATGATCTGCAACCGAATGCTGACGCTGCTGTCCAACATGCTTACCGGTGTGCGTCTAGCCGATGTAGCGACCTGCTACAAGGCTTTCCGTCTTGAGGTCGTGAGATCCTTAGACCTGCGCGAGAACCGTTTCGGTATCGACACCGAGATCACAGCGAAGGTGGCAGCTGCAGGTTGGCGCATCTGGGAGACCGGTATTTCTTATACGAGCAGAAACTATGCCGAAGGCAAAAAAATAACCTGGAAAGACGGCATTGCCGCTTTTGCTTGCATCTTGCGTTACGGGGTTTCGGTACGCATTCGGCCGTTGATCCAATCGGTAAGGACTTCAAGGATCTCATCTGACGGACTTGACTGAGGCAGCTTCTGAGCGCGTCTGCAACGCTCAGGATCAGCTAGGAAAGCTTTCACGACATCAGGGTCGTAGCGGCTTAGCACAGCGTTCTCGCCGAGGCCATCAACTCGATCGGTTTGGTCTCGCCACAAAAGCACCGGCACCCCTAAAAGAGCGCATTCCTCTTGGATGGAGCCTCCGTCGGTGATCACCAACGGCGCTCGTGCGAGTGTTCTTACGAACTCGGCGTGAGGGGCCATCGGCGCGAGTTCTACGCCGGAAGCTTTGAGGCTTGCTTCGTTTGCGGAACTGAGCGAACGGCGTGTGGGTTCGTGAACATACCATCGCACTGGGGTAGTTCGCGCCAGTTGAGTGATCACCTGTACTAGACCGTCTCGGCGCTGTCGCCGATGCAGGTTCTCCACTCGATGCATGGTCACCACAACAGGGCTCGGACGATGAGAAGAAGAGTGCGAGACGGTGTCTAACGCCGTATCAAGCGCAACCGGCTCGTCTTCAGTTGGAACGGTCTCTGGCTCCAGTGCGGCGCAGAGCGCGTCGCTGATCGTGTTGGATGATCCAGCGATGATCTGGCCTTTCACACGGCTCTTATGCAGTTCTTTGGCTGCTGTGTCGTCGGGCGCGAACAGCAGATCAGCGATTCGATCAACACCAACACGGACGATTTCTTCTGGAAAGGGATGCAGCCACCGATGGGTGCGCAACCCCGCTTCAACGTGCGCTACTGCTAGCCCTGATCGTTTCGCCATGAGCGCGCCGATCAGAGTCGTTGGCGTGTCGCCGTGAACCACACAAATGCCTGGGCATCCGCCGAAGACAGTTTGATAGAGCTTTTGGGATCGCAGCAGTTTGCGTCCGAGCCCTGCTGCCCACCACAAAGCCTCAGGCACCGAGTCGACGCTGCGCGTGCCTCCTAATGTGTAGTCGGGTGAGCGCAAACCCAGCTCTCGGCGAAACGACTCAGAGCGGTCGGCGTGCTGTCCAGAGTCGATCAGGCGGTAGGGGAGGCCAGCCGATTCCATACGCCACAGCAGCGGTGCCAGTTTGATGTACTCAGCGAGTGTGCCAATGAAGACGTGGATCACGACTCCGTGCTTCCAGAACGCTGCAAAGGAGCTGCTTCGAGCGGCCTTGTTCTAGTTGAGAGGAACTCCGAGACGGCTGCGGCTAGCAGGTCACGCACCAGCAACACCAGCCTGAACCCAAATATAAGTATTCCTAAAGTCAGGGGATTAGCTGCGCCGAGCAGTGACGGAACGGTCACCTCCACCACACCGATTCCTTGAGGCGCAATCACAGACAGAAATCGCAGTCCTCCCCAAGTGAGCATGAAAGCTCCCGCGAGGCGTACCGTCCCGAAGTCATCGGCGATTTCGAAGGCGCGCATATACAAGCAGAACACTGCGGCTGCACAAGTCCAATAGCACGCCGATGCTGCGATCATGTGCAGGTAGCCCGTCCAGGTGAATCCGCTAACTGGAGCCAGGCTTTTGATGCCGCGCCGTTGCGCTAGCGCCGCAACAACACGGCCCGCCACTGACGGCGAAGCCGCGATGATCACCCCAGTCGCGGAGACGAGCGGGACGGCGAGACCTCCGGGCAGATCGCCAGCCCAGCCGAATAGCATCAGGCCGTAGGCCACCGAGACTGCCAGGCTCACCGCTGTTTCAAGGGCTGCGGTGAGGGCAAGAGGTGCAGCCGGAATGCCGCGGCGCTGCATCAGAGCCACCCGACTAATCGCGAAAGTGACCATTAGTGGCACGTATCTCGCTGGCAGGGAACGAGCCGCGGTGAGGGTTAGATCACGAAAGCTTGGACTTTGGCCGAGTTGGCGCAGGCTCACAAGCCAGAAATACGAACTCAGTGCTATTAACACGAACCCCGCAGCGAACGATGCGGTCACGAACTCATACCTTGCGCCTGTGAGGTAGCCGAGAAGGTCGCTCACTTCGTTGCGGCGCACAGACACGATTACAGGCACGGCAACGGCGAGCAGGGTGAGGTATGCGACCCTCAGCCATTTCAGCAGTCGTCGTTGCCTTGGTTGGTCTGTCATCGGAGGATGCTGCTTTAGGAAGATGCGATGCTTGGTCAGCAGGTCACTGGATCCGCTCAAGCAGATCATCTAGTGCGGCATCGTTGATCTTCAAGCGTGCCTGTAGCTGCTCGCAAGCCGCGGCTGTGCGGTGCTGGTTGTCTTGCGCTTTTTTGGCAGCGTCTATAAGTGTGCGAGGCTCGAAACGTTGAGCGTCAAGCGGAGCCAAGTCAACCAGTGAAGCCCAGCCACCGCCTTCGGAGGCAAGTGAAGCCATTTTTGGAGAGTAGTCCAGCATCACCGCCGCCTGATCGTTGAGCAGAGCTGCGATAGCGCCGTGGTAGCGCATGGTGACCACGAAACGGCTCCGGGCGACCTCGGTGAGCACATTATCAATGTTGGCTGTGACGATTTCTGCGCCGGTTCGCATCCTCTGTTGCAGCGCCACGAGCATGGGAATGTCCTGGCTCGGCTGGAAGGGAAGCAGACGCACTGTCATAGCGTTGTGCTCGGCTAGTGCATCTAGAGATCGTGCCAGCTGGCTGGTCCATGGTTGCCAGGCTGTGCGTGCCTTGGCTGCGGCTGTGCGGATGCCGCGTCGATTCGGGGGACGCAGGATCACACAGATCGTGTCAGCAGAAATGTCGCTGGGTTTCTCCGATACCCGTGATTGCGTCGGCTCCACCGCGTGAGCCAGCGGAGTTTGGTTCGCGGACATCTGGTTCGAAACGACTACGGCGTTGCCAGCAAGCACCGGGTCGGCACCGACTGCTACGTTGGGCACGCCCCAGTCGCGCAGATGCTGTGCCGAAGCAGCATCTCTAGTCACAACGCGACAGGCTCGGCGCAGCTCTGAGATCGCCAGGTGTCGCCCTCTTGTGACATGTGTGTGTCCCACTCCTAAACCGATAGCAGAGATCACCGCTCGCCGCACGGCTTGCTCACCCGACAGAGCCTGCGCCGACCGACTGTAAGCACGCAGGCGCGACATGTGAAACCACATATTCCACGGTGATGTCTCTGATTGCACCACACCTCCCGACAGGATCAGTGCTTGTGTGCCTTGCAGCGTTCGGCGTAGTGCAGCGTTGTCCCAAGGCGAGCGGTGCTCCACCGCGTCAATGCCATGAACTGCAGCAGTCCGCTCAGGATTGATGGACACGGCTACCGGTTCCACTCCCCGAGCCCGCAGAGAGGCAGCCAGGCAACTCAGAATCATCTCATCTCCCAAGTTGTCTGACCCATACCAACCGGCACAGGCGATCCGCAAGACCATACGTGGCGCATCCTCCCCAAGTGCTTATCAGGCCATGAACTTACCGTGTGCCTGCGACACCAGAGCGTGCAGATCGGCATCAAAGCAACGGGTTGCGGCTTCGGATCGCACAGAATGTGTCTTATGGGATCGGTTGTGCCGCAGTCGCAGTCAGCTTGCAAGCATTTGCCGCTTAGTGCTGCGCTGGCTTTGGCTGCGGGTTTCTCTGAACTGCGCCATGTTGCGGTGACTGGCTCCACTAACGATGATTTGGCCGCTGAAGCCCGACTTGGTGACCGTTCGCAGGTAGTTCTTGTGGCTGATCATCAGACCGCGGGCCGGGGGAGGCTGGGGCGACTCTGGGAGGATGCGGCTGCCGGGCCGAAAGGAAGCGAAGCCGCTTTGCTAGTTAGTTTCAAGCTTGAGATACCGCCGTCTGGTGCATACGGTTGTGTTGCGGCGGTCTCGGCCGCGGCTTTAGCCGCAGTATCAGGCATCATCAAAGACAGCAGTTCTAAAGACAGCAGTTCTGGTGAATCAGATAGTGCTGTTGCGGTGCGGTCCAAGTGGCCCAACGATTTGCTGGTTTGCTCGCCTGATGTCAACGGGAAACTCGCTGGTGTGCTGTCGGAGATAGTCGCTGGTGAACCGCAAGTGGTGGTGGTGGGTTTAGGTATGAACTTGACCGCCGCACCCGAACAACCCACCGCTGTGGCGCTAGCAGAACTCGGAGTTGCCTGTAGCCGTGATGAGCTGCTGGCGCGGCTGCTGCGAGAGCTGCCTACCTATCTGACGAATCCTCAAAAGGCGCGCCGTGACCTGCTGGCAGTGTCGGCGACTATCGGAAGCCAGGTGAAAGTGCTTCAAGTTGATGGCAGCACTGTTGTCGGCACCGCGGTCGATATTGATGACTTAGGACGGCTAGTGCTCGAAACCCGAAGCGAACAGGCATCTGATCAGGTGCCGCGGACTGTGCTGATCGACAGCGGTGACGTGTTCCACCTGCGTTCTTGACCAAGCTTGCGGCGTGTCCGCTAGCTGCTGTGCTTGGGCTTCTAGTTCTTTAGTTCTTGTCGTGTTGTCAACTCAGGCTTCGGTGGCGTGGCGGAGGTATGAATCCAGCACCTCATCAGGATCTCCGACCGCGCGTAATCGCCCTCCGTCAAGCCAGCCGACACGATCACATAGCCGCCGCACCAAGGCGGCATCATGTGAGACGAGAACGATGGTAGTACCACCACAACGGAGTTGCTGCATGTGGTTGAGGCAGCGCTGCTGGAACTCCTCGTCGCCGACAGCGATCACCTCATCAACCAGCAGTATCTCGGGCTCAACGTTCACAGCTACCGAAAAACCCAGACGCATGTACATCCCGCTTGAGTAGATCTTGACTGGAACATCGATCTGGTCTCCAATCCCGCTGAAGTCGATGATGTCATCCATAGCCGCAGCCATTTGACGCCTGCTGAGTCCGAGCATGGCCCCGTTCAGGAACACGTTCTCACGTCCAGTCAACTCTGGATGAAAGCCGGATCCGAGTTCGAGCAGCGCCGAGAGCCGCCCTCGGGCTTCGATCTTTCCAGTGGTGGGCCGATGGATACCAGCCATCAACCGCAGCAGGGTGGACTTGCCGCTGCCGTTGTGCCCAACGAGGCCGAAGAAAGCGCCGCCGTCGATGGTGAGCGAAATGTCTCGCAGCGCCCACAAATGCCTAACCTCGCGGCGACCGAAGCGCAGCACCGCTTCCTTGATCGACGACGGGCTGTTGAGTTCCTGGCGGAACCGTTTAGAAACATCGCACACTTCAACGGCAGGTGCCGTGTTCTGGTCGGTGTTGCTCACGGCTCTTCACTTATCGCCATGGAACGCCTACGGAAGAAAGCCAACCCGGCAGCGAACACAAGGATCGCCCAAGCAGAAGCGGTGGCAAGGTCAGAGATCTCAGGCCACTCCAAGAAATAGACGGCATCGCGGGCTACTGCGATAATCGAGTTAAGAGGGTTCAACTCAACGATGCGCGCGACTGGCAGTCCGTAGGCACGCTCGGGCACAATGTCGGGTGTGTAAACGATCGGCACCGTGAAGAATCCAACGCTCAACAAGATAGTGGTCAAGTGTTGAATATCACGGTAGCGGGCGTTGATGATCGCAGCCGCAAAACCCAGTCCGAGAGCGAACATTGCTGCTAGCAGCATGGCTACCGGCAAAAAAATCAGTGTTGGCGACAGGTTCAGCAGTGCAGCCATAATCACCACCAAAACCAGAGCTTCGAGGCAGCTTTGCAGCAGAGAAGCCGCGGCACCTCCGATCAGCGCTGTTTCGGTAGGGAAGAAGATCTTCTTGCGTAGTTCGCTTACACCGTCCAACCATCGCATTGAGCTGCTGAGGATGGTGTTAAAGATGTTCCAAACCACCAGACCAGAAAACAGGTAGAGGGCGAACACTTCGGCCCGCCCGTTGGAGGTGAGCGGTGCTGCAGCCCGGTAGATGACACCGAATACCAGGCTGTAGACCGCCACCGTTGTCAACGGTTTTAGCAGCGACCACAACCACCCCAGCACGTTGCGTTTGTAAAGCGCTTTGGTCTCGCGTTCAGCGAAACTGCGTACAAGCCGCGCGCCGGTACGGACTGCGGGTGTCAGTCTCGGGGTCCGCACAGTGCTGTTGGTGCGCGCTGCGTGCGCGGTGCCGTCAATGCCGTGAGCCCTCATAATCGTGATAGATCATAGGATGAGCACAAGGCCGACCATGGACCGTAACTTCGCCTCTGCGACCCTTTCTAGTCTGGGACTACGTTCCGATGTTCGGATCCTTGCGGTCTGTGCAAGCATTGATGACTGGGAACTGCTAGTCGGGCTTGGTTTCAGCGATGTGGTCGTGTCGAACCTGGATGAATCGTTTTCGTCGTCGGTGCCTGAAGCTAGGTGGTCTCGTCAGAATGCACAGTCCCTGACTTTCGAGGATCGTTCCTTTGACTGGGTGTTCGTGTCAGAAGGTTTGCATCATTGCCGCTCACCTCATCAAGCGCTGCTGGAGATGTACCGCGTCTGCCGTGTGGGCTTGATCGCCGTTGAGTCCCGAGACAGCGCCTTGATGCGCCTAGCGGTGCGCTTCGGGATGGCTGACTCCTTTGAGTTGGCCGCAGTCAGAGAGCAAGGCTTCGCAGCAGGCGGCGTGGACAACACCGCTGTTCCGAACCATGTTTACCGCTGGAGCGAAGCTGAAGTGATCAAGACGCTGCGATCTTTTGATCCCACCGGCGAAATAAGCGTCGAGTTTCGCCACGGCCTGCGTTTGCCCACAGCGGAAGCTACCGGCACGCGGCGACTCTGGGCTGCACGTTTGGCGCGGCCAGCGTTATCTGCGGTTTGCGCGGTTTCGAAACGTCAATGCAACCAGCTTGCTATCATCGCTCGCCGTCCCACCGACCTGTATCCCTGGCTGCGAAGCGTCAACGGTCGCATTGAGTTCAACCCTGAATACCGCTAATGGCGTGCTGCTTGTGGAATGCTGCCAGCCGACCGGCCTATCGGCACGCATTTTGCATTTGCAAGAGGAAGGAGGGCGGAGGCATTCAGCGGAGGCAGAAAGCGGGTGCGGTGTGGAGCTAAGGGGAATTGAACCCCTGACCTCTTCCATGCCATGGAAGCGCTCTACCAACTGAGCTATAGCCCCGCGAGTCTTCAAGGGCTGGCCTTGAACACCGGCAACAGGGTAGCGGCCTTGCAGCGATGTTAGGTGCAGCGCCCCGCAGCATGGGCTGGGCGATTCTGGTTAGCGATGCAGGTTAGCGATGTTACGCAGCTCGGATCTCCTCAAGGATCGGCGCCCAAAGCTGCTTGTCGGTCACACCGGCATAGAACTGCAGCCGGTCAAGCGTGTCACCGAAGCGTTCAGCGATACGTGCAGGTATCTCATGGGGCTCAGCCACCACAGCAAAAGCGTTAAGCATCGTGTCGTCAATGACATCGCCCATTTCTACCCATCTTCCCTGTTTCGACAAACGGTTGAGTTCGGTTTGGGCATCACCCCAGCCGTGATGCTCAAGCACTCCCCGATAAGCAGGCGTTGAGCCATAGAAAGCGATCTGCTGACGGGTTTGAGCAGCCTGCTTTGACACGCCTTCTTCACGGAAACCCGACACTACGAACACCGGCATAGAGATCTGAAAATCCGATCGTGAGCGGCCCGCTGACTCCAGACCTGTGAGCACATTAGGCATGGTCACATCGCGCAGATACTCCGCTGTCTGGAAAGCGTGACACACCAAACCGTCAGCAGTTCGTCCCGCTACTTTCGTCATCAGCGGACCCACAGCTGAGATCAGGATCGGCGGTGCCGCAGTGTCGAGCGGCCCAGGACTGAACATCGGGGTCATCAAAGTGTGACGATAAAAATCTCCACGAAAATTGAGCTGTTCGCCGTTCTGCCAGCAGTCCCAGATAGCTCTGATCGCAGCGATCATTTCTTCCATGCGGGCTGCGGGTTGTGACCACGGCATTGAGAAGCGTTTGGTGATATGAGGCTTGATCTGGCTACCCAAACCAAGCAGGAAGCGCCCTTGTGACAGCCCTTGCAAATCCCAAGCAACTTGGGCCAGCACCATCGGATTGCGAGCGAAGCCAACCGCAATAGCGGTCATCAACTCAATGCGTTCGGTATGTTCAGCTGCCAGCGCGAGCGGCAGGAACGGGTCGTGGCTGGTCTCAGCTGACAGCAAGCCGCTGTATCCGTCGGCTTCAATCATGCGGGCATGTTCACCCAGGCCCGCAAGCTGATGACGCGGCGATGCCGAAGCTTCCGGCAACCCAATCCAAGCATCAATCTTCATAATGCCTCCTTATATTGAAGGCTGTTGACTAGTTATGAGTATGACTCTAAAGCTATTTGATAACAGGTCTGCGACTTCAGGACCTTGATTGCGTTGATCGTGTTAGGCAAGACCAAGCTGTCATACCGTTAGCGCCGTGTGTCAGGCGGGCTCAGCCACCAAGAATTTCTGAGGGGCGATAGCGTTTTGAAACTATGCCTGATGTAACCGACACCACGTTCCAGACTCAAGTAGTGGAGCGGTCCCGGACTGTTCCAGTGGTGATAGATCTGTGGGCCTCATGGTGCAGGCCGTGTAAGAAGCTGACACCGCGGCTCGAAAAAGTAATCGCCTCCACCAACGGCGCAGTCGAACTCGCCAAAGTGGACATTGAGGCAAATCCAGGGATTGCTCAAGCTTTCAAGGTGCAGTCAATACCGGCGGTGTATGCCATGGTCAACGGGCAGATCACCGACGGCTTCCTGGGAGCACAAGGCGAGTCTAAAGTGCGCGAGTTCGTGGAGCGGTTGCTGCCTTCACCCGAGGAGACAGAGACTGAGCGGCTGCTTGAAGCGGGTGATGAAGCCTCACTGCGGTCTGCGCTGGAACTGGAGCCGGACAACGTCGCAGTGGTTACGGCTCTGGCAGAACTGTTGATTGGCGACGGCCGGGTTGCTGAGGCCACCGAACTGCTTGAGCGGGTTCCCGAAACCCCCGAGACTCGGCGTTTGCACTCGTTGGCACGAGTCCAGGGGAACGCTAACAGCGAAGCAGGCGGCTCGACAGAGATCGAAGCCGAATTAGCTGAGTTGCTGGCAAGAGCCAAAACAGACGAAGAAGCTCGTCAGCGCTTCGTTGATCTTCTTGAAGTGCTCGGGCCTGATGATCCGCGCACGCCTGTCTGGCGCAAGCGGCTTTCCGAAGCGCTTTTCTGACCTTCCCCGCGAAGCTTCCGGGATCATCTTCGCATAAGAGAGCACACTTGCCTGTGCATCTATAAATATTTTTCAATATATTTTGATATAAAAGGTTGTAGTATTTTCTGCAGTATCTGCGGTGAACCAGAGCCTCGAATCGGGGCACCTCGGCGATCCGACGACTACGGCATCCACGACGACGACGAGCGCAGCCTCATCGCAGCCAACACGGGAGCACGAACATTGGACTTCCCATCAAGCAGCAATCCCAACAGGCGATACGGGAACTTCTCGCTGACTTCGTGGGCTGACCGGCTCGGAGTGTCACCAGCGGTGGTGATTCTGGGTTTGCTAGTGGTGATTGCGGCTGCGCTGGGGGGATGGTGGGCGTTGCGATCCCCGCCAGAGCCCGACCCGGCAGAGATACTGCCCAGAGCCGCCACGGTCGAGATCCCCATAACCACCACAACAGCTGAGACGGGCCGGATTCTTGTGGATGTTGTTGGGGCTGTGGCGAGCCCTGGTGTGCATGAACTTCTTGAAGGCAGCCGCATAGTTGATGCAGTAGCCGCAGCGGGAGGGCTTACAGAAGAAGCCGACCGGATGCGACTTAACTTTGCTGAACAGCTCAGCGACGGAGCGCGTCTGTATGTGCCGACCCTCAACGACGAGGAAGGTCTGGTAGTGGTGAGCAGACCCGTGAGCGCAAGCACCGGCAGCAGTCACGGCTCCGGGGTTGCTGACAGCTCGGGTTTGGTGAATGTCAACACTGCATCAGCGCAAGAACTGGAGCATCTACCAGGGGTCGGTCCGGCGCTGGCAGCGGCAATCGTTGAGTATCGCTTGCTTCGAGGCCCCTTCGCTTCGATAGATCAACTTGATGATGTGTCAGGTATTGGGCCTGCCAAACTCGAACAGATCCGCTCTATGGCCACAGTTGACGGCCCTTGAATCCTCGAGCCGACACCGCTTCGCCGTTTCGGCTCACAGATCCGCCACCTCGTCTGGACTTGCTGCGTCACAAATGGGGTGCCCCCGTTGTGCCGTACGCAGCGGCTGCTGGTGCCGTGGCGGGTGCTTGGCTGCTGACTGGTGTCGCGGTGCCTTTAGCAGCAGTGATTGTGGCGGCGCTGATCTGTGTGTGGCGACCGAAACCGCTGGTCGTGGTGATAGCGGTGGCAGTTCTCACCGGTTTTCTGGGATCCAGAGCCTTAGCTGGACTAGATGATCCGATTTCGGGATATGTTGAAGGCTGGGTGACACTGCTCGAAGACCCGAAACCACTTGCTGCAAATCGCGGAGTCAGAGTCACCGTCCGCTACGACGACGCTCGGCTTGAGGCTCGAGCCTACGGAGCGGTCGCCTCACGCCTAGATGACCTGCTGGCAGGAGAGCGTGTACGGATCACAGGAACCGCCAAACCCGCAAACAGCGACTGGCATCGTTGGCGCCATGTGACAGCAACCGTGAACGTAGCAACAGTCGGCGAGAGCGCCGCTGCGGCACCTCTAGCTGCGTTCACTAACCAGATCAGACGATTTTTGGATTCGGGGGCTCGCAGCCTTCCTGATGACAGCCGCGCCATGTTCGCAGGCATGGTCTACGGCGACGACCGCAGCCAGTCGCCGCGCCTTTACGACGATTTTCGGGCAGCGGGTCTGGGGCATCTGCTGGTGGTGTCGGGACAAAACGTGGCTTTCGTTTTGGCGCTTGCATCACCTTTGGTCACCCGCACTCGTCCGGGTGTGCGCCTGCTGGTGTTGCTGATGCTTTTGGGAGTGTTCGCGGTGCTGACCCGTTTTGAGCCTTCGGTGCTTCGTGCGGTGACTATGGCCGGGGTGGCGGTGATTAGCACTGCTTTGGGGCGACCCGAAACAGGGCGTAGAGCACTGGCCTGGGCTGTGGCTGCGGTGATAGTGGTAGACCCGTTTCTGGTTCGGGTGCTTGCTTTTCAGCTTTCGGTGTGCGCCACTTGCGGCATTTTGTGGATCACTCCTGCGCTGGCCGCCAAGCTACGCGGCCCGGCACCGCTGCGACTGGCGGTAGCGACCACAGCAGGAGCGCAACTCGGGGTGATGCCGCTTCTGGTGGCGGTGTTTGGTTCTGTTCCCGTGGCTTCGCTTCCCGCCAACGTGGCTGCCGGGCCAGCTACAGCACCGGTGATGATGTGGGGACTCACAGGCGGTCTTGGCGCGGGTCTGCTCGGTGAGTCGGTCGCTTGGTTGATCCATCGCCCTACAGCAGCGCTGCTTTGGTGGGTGCGAAGCGTCGCCGAAACTGCGGCAGCAGCGCCACCCGCGATGATCACCTCTGGCAGTGCTGTGGTACTTGCATCAGGGGTAATCCTGCTGTTGGTGGCACCGAAACTCAACCATGCCAGCGGCTTTGAGCGCTGGCTTCAACGGTTCGGCGGTGGCGAAGGGCTCGGTAGTGAACGGCTCGGGAGTCAACGGCTCGGTCTTGGTCGATCTCTGGGTTGGCTGGGAGTGTTGATAGTGGTTGTGACTCTGGCTTACAGCGTGATCACCGCGGCTTCGCCAGCTCCAGGATGGTCACAAGTCGATAGCGCAAGACTGTTCCGCCAGCAAAGCACCGTGATAGTGGTAGTTGAAGCTTCGGTACGGCCGCGTGATCTGCTGGAGTCGTTGCGTTTGGCAGGGGTTCGCGAAGTTGACTTAGTGGTGGCTTCTGGCGGTGGTGCCTCCGATGCTCATGCCGTGCTAGCTATCCGTGACCGTTATCGCCGTGCTGCGGTTGTAGCACCGCCGCTGCATCGAGTGCCTAATGCTCGCACGGTTCGCGCTGGTGATTCGGTGCGTGTTGGCTCTTTGGAGATGCAAATACTCAGCGACGAACCGCGCCTAGAGGTGAAGATCAACAGCAAGTGTTGCCTACCGAGCGCCTAGCATCGGCGTTTCATGAGTGTGCAGTTACTCAGCGGCGATGACGCGGTGCTGTTATCAGAAGCGGTCAACAAAGCCGTCACCGAAGCATTAGGCGAAGAAGACCGCAGCCTGGCTCTGCAACAATTCGATGAGACCAGCCTGCGAGACCCCGACGGGAACTGGCGACTAACTCCTCTGGTCAACGCCGCGCAAACCGAACCGTTCTTAACCGCGAAGCGGGTGGTGGTCGGTCGGCACTTGGCACGGTTCTCAGCCAAAAGCGACTACGACGAACTGCTGAGCCTCCTAGAAACACTGCCCGACACCACACGTCTGGTGCTGGTATGGGAGCGAGGAGTCGATCCAGCGATGAACCGTCTGCCGACACTGCCAAAAGCACTCGTCGAAGCAGTGAAATCAGCTGGTGGTGTCACGTTGGATGTGATGCCCCCACGCGGCAAATCGCAGGCCGGTCAATGGCTTAGAGATCAGCTCAGTCAGTCAACTCTGCGCTTCGATTCGCAGGCCATGAGAGCCATTGAGCATCATGTCGGCTCAGATCACGGCAACATCGTGGGGCTTTTGCGCACCTTAGAAGGTGCCTTAGGCCCTGAAGCGAAAGTCACCGCAGATGATGTGGCTGTCTACGGCGGTGATCCCGGTTCGGTGGTGCCCTGGGAACTTGACGATGCCATTGACAGCGGCGATATCAGCAACGCGCTCAAAGTGCTGCAGCGGCAGTTGGCATCACGTCATCCTCTGCAACTGCTGGCGGCTCTTGCGGGTCGTTACCAGCGGATGCTACGCCTTGACGGTGCTGGTGCTGCCAATGAGCAGCAGGCCGCAGCGATTCTGGAGATGAAAGGTTCGACTTTTCCCGCCAAAAAAATCTTGGGTCAGACCCGCAAGCTGGGCTCTAACAAGATCGCTCAAGCAATCCGACTTTTGGCTGATGCTGATCTAGCATTACGCGGAACGATTGCCTGGCCTGATGAGCTGGTCATGGAAGTGCTAGTCGCCCGCTTGGCAGCACTCTCTAAGCGCTGAAGTTCAGCTGGCTTGGGTTCAGCTGGCCGAGCGGTGTCGCTGAACTTCACGCACCAGACGGCTTTTGCGTCTAGCGGCGGTATTGCGATGAAGCACGCCTTTGGCAGCGGCTTTGTCGATGCGTTTCACCGCCAACCGCAGCGCCTCGTCAGCACCTTCGTCTCCGTGTTCGACAGCTGACAGCGCAGCCTTACTGCGCGTGTTCACTTCGGAACGAACCGTGCGATTGCGCAGCCGACGCTTCTCGTTCTGACGATTGCGCTTTATTTGAGACTTGATGTTGGCCACGTTTACCTGCCGTTCGTATAGCTCTGCCCAGAAGTGGCTGAACAGCCAACCCACCGAGCATCCATGAAGAACTCAATCAGAGCCAAGAGCTGAGGCTAGCGTTGCCTCGCTGCGGTTGCACCTTAATGCGCAGCCCTACGCACTCACAGCCCTACGCACTCACAGCCCCACGCACTCACAGCCCACGCACACACAGCCTCAAATCAAAGCAGCTCACACATCAAAGCAGCTCACATCAGCTTCAAGATCGGCACATGGAACTGAACCGCATCCGTAACACTTCGATCATTGCCCATATCGACCACGGCAAGTCGACGCTAGCCGATCGGATGCTGGAGCTGACCGGAGCGGTCGAAGCTCGGGAGATGCGCGAGCAGTACCTCGACTCAATGGATCTTGAGCGCGAGCGCGGTATCACCATCAAACTCCAGTCGGTGCGGCTCAACTGGCGTGACCATGTGATCAACCTGATTGACACGCCCGGTCATGTGGATTTCAGCTACGAGGTCAGCCGCTCACTAGCTGCCTGCGAGTCGGTGATTTTGGTGGTGGATGCAGCTCAAGGGATCGAAGCCCAGACTCTGGCTAACTGCTATCAGGCCATGGAGAATGATCTTGATGTGGTGGCGGTGCTTAACAAGATCGACTTGCCTGCAGCTGACCCTGACCGTGCCGCTGAAGAAATAGAGCGGGTGCTCGGCCTTGACGCTGCTGAAGTGCTGCAGATCTCAGCCAAAACAGGCGACGGAGTAGCCGAACTGCTTGACGCGGTGATTGAGCGCACCTCGCCGCCCACCGGTTCAAGCGAAGAACCCTTGCAAGCGCTGATCTTCGATTCGCATTTCGATCAGTATCGCGGGGTGGTGTCTTCTCTGCGAGTAACGAACGGCATCTTGACCGCTAACACACGGCTGCGGTTCATGCAAGCAGGCACAGTTCACAACGTGGAAGAACTGGGTGTGCGCACCCCCGAAAACAAGCCGGTTGAAAGTCTCGGACCAGGCGAAACTGGTTATCTAATTGCTGGCATCAAAGATGTGGGCGAAGCTCGCTCTGGTGAGACCGTCACCGACGACACTAGACCTGCATCAGAGCCCCTAGCCGGGTATTCCGAGCCTAAACCCATGGTGTTCTCGGGTTTGTATCCCACCGACGGCGACGATTTCACCAACCTGCGGGCGGCACTATCGAAGCTGCGGCTCAATGATGCCGGGTTCACATATGAGCCCGAAACATCTGGCGCGCTAGGTTTCGGTTTTCGTTGCGGGTTCCTGGGCTTGTTGCACATGGAGATAGTGCGCGAACGCTTAGAACGTGAGTTTGATCTTTCGTTGATTTCCACCGCTCCGTCAGTGGAGTATCAGGTGACTTTGACTAACGGCGACAAGCTGGCCGTGTCTAATCCCTCAGACATGCCTGACGCTGGCAAGATCGCTGCCATCGCGGAGCCGTGCCTGTCGGCATCGCTAATCACCCCAGCTGACTACACCGGCACCCTGATGGAACTGTGCCAGTCGCGCCGCGGCGAATTAGTGAACATGGACTACCTGTCGCCTGAACGAGTAGAGTTGCGATACCGACTACCGCTGGCCGAAGTGGTGGTCGACTTTTTTGATCAACTCAAGAGCCGCACCCAGGGTTATGCCAGCTTCGACTATGACGCAGGCGGCTACGAGGAAGCTGACCTAGTGAAGGTCGACATCTTGTTGCAAGGGACAGCAGTCGACGCTTTTTCTTCTGTGGTGCATCGTGACAAGGCTTACACCTACGGACGGTCTCTGGTGGGGCGGCTGCGTGATCTGATACCCCGCCAACAGTTTGAGGTGCCAATCCAGGCCGCGATCGGGGGGCGAATTATCGCTCGCGAAACTGTGAAGGCTTACCGCAAAGATGTCACAGCCAAGCTCTACGGAGGCGATGTCACCCGCAAGCGCAAACTTCTCGAAAAGCAAAAGGCTGGCAAGAAGCGCATGAAGAGCATCGGGCGTGTGGACATCCCTCAGGAGGCTTTCATCTCGGCTCTCACTCTCAAGGATTGAACAAGTTAGAGCCAGATGCACCTGTAGAGTCTTGTCATGCGTGATGAAACGCCCGACATAGCATCAGACACCACGAGCGGTATCTCGTCTGGTGTTGCGCCCGGCGGTACTGCGTCTGGTGTTGCGCCCGGCGGCACTGCGTCTGGTGTTGCGCCCGGCGGCACTGTGCTTGATGTTGCGCCCGGCGGCACTGTGCTTGATGATCGCAAGGCCGCGATTTTGTATGCCGTTGTCGGTGAGTACATCCGCACCGCTGCGCCTGTCGGCTCTGGACGTGTGGCTGCATTGCCGGGAATAGAGGCTTCACCGGCAACCATACGCAACGAGATGGCTGCGCTGTCCGAGCAGCAGTATCTGATCCAGCCTCACACCAGCGCAGGTCGGGTGCCCACAGCCAAGGCTTATCGGTTTTTTGTTGATCAGTGGCGCAGTCAGTCGCCTACTCCCATCCTTGATGCTGCTGACCGCCAGCAGGTCAACCGGTTCTTTTCGTCGTCGCACGGGGGGTTCGAGTCGATACTCAGCGACACCACCGGGCTTTTGTCGGATCTCACTGACTGGACTGCGGTCGTGGTTGCGCCGAGTCCTGTGGCAGCAACTGTGCGCTCAGTTCAGCTGGTGGATCTATCAACGGCGACGGTGCTGGTGGTGGCGGTGATGTCCAACGGCGTGATCGAAAAACGCACTCTAGATGTGCCGGTTGACCTAAAGCCGGAAGTGGTTGCTGATGCTTCTGAGCGTCTCGCTCGGCGCATAGTGGGACGCACTTTGGTGGAGATCGGTGACTGCGACCCGCACGACGATCTGTTGCTGGCTGCTGCGATCACAGCGCTTCAGGAAGCTCGAGCGCATCATGAGGTGTTCGTGGGCGGCACATCCAAACTGGCCGCCGCTTTCGACGCGGTGGAGCAGTTAAGCGAAGTGCTGAGCCTGCTGGAGCAGCAGCTTCTAGTGGTGACCCTGATGCGCCGGGTGATCGACGGCGGTCGCCGGGTGGCGATCGGTGAAGAGACCGGGATGCCGTCGCTTGCTGAATGCTCGCTGGTTTTGGCACCTTACAGCATCGAAGGCACCGACGGTGGAGCGATCGGAGTGATCGGCCCCACCAGAATGGACTATCCGCAGGCGCTGTCAGCGGTGGCAGCGGTGAGCCGCAGGCTCGGTTCGGCCCTCGGCGAAGTCTGAGCTGGTTTCTCTGAGCTGGTTTCTCTGAACTGGTTTTGCTGGCGCTGATTTCGACTATGTCTATATAAGTGGCGGACCATTACGAGACACTGGGAGTGGATCGCGATGCCACCGAAGAGGAACTCAAACGGGCCTACCGCAAAAAGGCCCGGGAGTTTCATCCCGATGCCAACCCTGGAGACGCCGACGCTGAGGCCCGCTTCAAGGAAATAAGCGCCGCCTATGAAGTGCTGTCTGACCCTGAGCGACGCTCGCGTTATGACCGTTTCGGCACTGACGACATGCGCACGGCAGGAGTTTCAGATCCCTTCGGTGGGGGTTTGGGCAGTATCTTTGATGCCTTCTTTGGGGATGCCAACTTCGGGTTCGGTTCTGCTGCTGAGCGCCGCGGCCCACCCCCAGGAGAGAACCTAGAAACTCATGTGGATCTTGATCTCAACGACGTGGTTTTTGGTGCGCAGCGTGAAGTGAAGGTGCGTACCGCAGTGCGCTGCGAGTCATGTGATGGCAATGGCGCAGCGGAGGGAACTTCTCCGCTGCGATGCACGCAATGTTCAGGCACTGGACAGGTCCGCAGAGTGCGTCAATCAATGCTGGGACAGATGGTTACATCAGCCGCCTGCGAGGTTTGTGGCGGACTCGGCGAAATGATCGAACAGCCCTGTGCAGATTGCGAAGGCCATGGGCGCTGCCTTGAGCAACGCACCTACAACGTGGAGGTTCCCCCTGGTGTGGATGATGGCACCACTTTGCGGCTTAGCGGCAAAGGTGCCGCTGGTCCTCGCGGCGGGCCTCACGGTGATCTTTATGTTCATACCCGGGTTCGGCCCCATCCGCGTTTTCACCGCAACGGCAATGATCTATTGCATGAACTGCATGTGCCGTTCACTCAGGCAGCGTTAGGGGCGAAACTCGACTATGAGACCCTTGACGGCAACGAAGAGATAGTGATCCGAAAAGGCACCGAGACCGGTGCTGTGCTGCGCCTGAGAGGGCTCGGTGTTCCTCAAGTCAACGGTCGAGGCCGGGGTGATCTGCTAATTCAGCTGGTGGTGGACGTGCCCGATGATCTCAGCGACGATCAAGAGAAGCTGGTGCGGCAGTTAGCTGAACTGCGCGGTGAAGAAGTCGCTGAACCTAGCGAAGGTTTGCTGGGTCGGATCCGTAACGCTTTCCGGTGAGCGACAGCAGCCTGCCTAACGTTTCTTCAACTGGCCGCTCGACTCTGACCGCTGGCGATTCCAGCACGGGTCCGCATGTGCTGGTGGCTGATGTTTGTGCTCCTGAGTTGTCTAGCGACGATCGTCATCATCTCAGCCGGGTGCTGCGGCTGCGTGCGGGTGACTCACTTACTGTGGGTAACGGGGCTGGGTCTTGGCGGCTTTGCCGTTATGGCGGCGACGGGGGAGCGGCGGCTGACGAGCTTGAGCCGCTTGGTGAGGTGATTTCGGTGCCTGCTCCGAGTCCTGAGCTGGCGGTGGGTTTTGCTGTGCTCAAAGGCGGACGCAGCGAAACCGTCATACAGAAGCTCACCGAACTAGGGATTGATCGCATAGTGCCTTTCGTGGCTGCACGTTCGCTAGTGCGATGGGATGAAGCCAGAAAACAGCGGATGTTGCAGCGCTGGCGGCGGGTTGCTGCTGAGGCGGTGATGCAGTGCCGCCGCTTGTGGATGCCGTGCTTGTTGATGCCAGCACCTTTTGATGAGCTTGACCTGCGTGGGGCAGCACTAGCCGATCCGACAGGTCGAGGCTTGTCAGCGGAGCAAAATTTTGTTTTGATCGGCCCCGAGGGCGGTTGGAGTTCCGCTGAACTTGCTGCGGTGAGCCAGCATGTGTGTCTCGGTTCGCAGATTATGCGTGCCGAGACTGCTGCGATAGCCGCGGCGGCTTTGCTTGGAGCGCGTCGCAGCGGCCACCTTCCAGGGTCGTAGGCAGTGTCGCAGGATTCAGCGGCAGGTTTTTGGCGCAGCTTTTTGACAGGCTTTCAGCGGCAGGTTTTCAGGGGGCAGACTTTCAGCGACCGGTGATCTGGGTAATCATGGAGAAACCTTCGTCACTGGCTGGGTTGAACAGCTTGGAGCCGTTGGTGGTGTAGACCCGCAGCATGTCGCAGTTCCCGTTGGCAACGGCCTCGACACCAGTGGGTGAGTCAACGCTCCAGCGCTGCGGCAGCGCCAGCGTTTCTCCTGGCTCAGGCCAGTCGTCGAACAGCACTATTTCGCCGCTTTCGGGACTCACGATCGCAGCGGTTGCGATGCCGTCACAGTCCCAGTCGCCGGTCTCTACAAAATCGCCGACGCTGCCCAGCGCATAACGGTGACCGTCGTGGGTAAGTACAGCCGCTGCCTGCTGCACAGAGACCGCTGAACCGACAGCACCGATCGCGCCGACCGCGCCGACAGTTTTTGAGCTGCGCTCTGTTTCATCAACAGCTTCATCTGCGGTTTCACTATGCTCCGATTCCTTAACAGCTTCATTTGCGGTTTCGCTATCGTTGGCATTGTCGGTGTTGTCGGCACTGTCGGGGCTTGAGGAGTCGTTGGCATTGTCGGTGTTGTCGGGGCGTGAGGAGTTGTTGGCATTGTCATTTGCGCTGACAGCGGTTGTTCCGCCGTCTTGATCTGCGCTGCGGCTACCCAAAGCGAAACCCCCAACAATCGCAACACCAACCGCTGCTGCGATTATTAGCCGTCTTACTCGCTGATTGGGCCTGCTGCCGCCTGGTTCTGCACTCTTGTTATTGGTGTCGTTGTTGGTCACACTTTTGACTGTTTTGGGTTTGGCAGGTTTCTTGGCAGCCAGTAAGTCAAGTCGTCTTGCCATTTCGCGTGCGCCGATCAAACCGCCGCGAGCTGCATCAGCCACCGCCAGCAACTTCCCAGCAAGCACGCTTTTGCCCAGCGAAGAGTCATGACATAGTTCTGCCAAAGCCACCAAGTCACGCTGACAGTTCTCGGTTGTGGCCTCCTCGGCTCTGGTCAACCCGCAAAGCACAGGACGGTCATCGGTGCCGTGAAGCACATGCGGCTCGGTTAGTTGCAGATGCGCGACACCCAGTTGATGCAGATCTGCCACCACAGCCGCAAGAGCAGCCATTCCCGCAGCTCGTTCGGCAGGGTCGCTCAGCGGTCGGGTAGCCCAGGTGTCGGCGTTCACGAACTCGGTGTGCAGAGCGCGTCCGCCGTCGGCCGTCTCGACTAGGTCTACAAAACGCACCAGTCCTGGATGATCAAGACGGCGTAGCAGCTCCGCCTCTCTCTCCAAGTATTCAGCTCTTTCTGCTGTGACTTGCTTGACGGCGATCAGCTGCTCATCGCAGCGGCTTACTGTTACTGCTGACATGGTTGTCCTCCACAAAGCTCGGTGCCATCTCGTGCTTGAGTGCCGCGACTTGAAACAATTCGCATGACAGATTTGCGCCTGGCTGGTGTGGCCGCAGCTCTAACCCCACGAGAGATGTCACACCCCTGTAGTAATCCTATAAATATGCTCATAACACGAAAATACTTAGTAATTAATGATTATGCAACACCTTGGTCGAAGAATTCTGTGCCTGGCATTTCTGTGCATGGCATTGCTGACGACACCGCAACTTCGGGTCATGGCGACTCAGCCGCCACTGTTTTAGGTGCAGCAACTGCGATGGTGTTTCTGGCGAAGGCTCGGCGGTTACTCTTGATAGATGGCCGGTCCGCAGATCATGGCTGTCGCGTCTGGTTCTCCGGCACAGCGGGCAGGTCTGTTGCCTGGCGACGTGGTGACGACGATCGCCGGAGAGTCACCAAGCGACGTGATCCGCTGGCAGCTTCTAAGCGACGCTGCTTTGGTCCCCCTAGAGATAGAGCGCAACGGCATCGCAACCAGCATGTTGATCTCCAAGCGCGATGGCGAACCGCTTGGCGCAGAGTTCGACGCAGCAGTGTTCGACGGGGTGCAGACCTGCGACAATCACTGCGAGTTCTGCTTTGTGCATCAACTGCCGCGAGGCATGAGGCGCTCGCTCTATCTCAAGGACGACGATTACCGGCTGTCGTTCCTATATGGCAACTTCACCACTCTCACCAGGTTCAACGAACTCGACTACGAACGGGTGATCAGCGAACGATTGTCCCCGCTCTACGTGTCGATTCACGCCACCGACCCAGATGTTCGGGCCGCGATCCTCCAGAACCGCCGGGGTGCTGTGTCGCTGCGCTGGTTGAAGCTACTTTTGGACGCAGGCATTGAAGTTCACGGCCAAGTGGTGGTGTGCCCTGGTGTCAATGACGGTGCCGTGCTAGAAGACACCTTGACGGGCGTGCTTGAGCGCTTCTGTGAGTTACGAACCTTGTGCGTGGTGCCTCTCGGGATATCGCGCTACAACCGCCAGCCGCGGATGCGTTGCCACACTCGCAGCGAAGCTGAGGCTGTGGTCGACCTGGTCGAAGCTTGGCAGTCGCGATATTTGCAGGTGCTGGGCAGGCGTCTCGCCTTCGTGGCCGACGAGTACTACCTGATGTGCGGACGCGGCTTCCCCGAGACCGATCATTATGAGGGCTTCGAGATGCACGAGGACGGCATCGGCATGGCTCGAGCCTTCCATACGCAGTTCACTAAACGTGGCGTTGCGCCGACTCCTCCTCGCTCGGGTTTCTTCGCTTGGGTGGATGGTGCTCCTGCCGACGGCTACCGCTCTCACAGGCAAGGGTCGCCTGCTGATCAACTGGCAGGGGCTAGCGGGTTCACCGAGAGCTTTGCAGATATCTCTGCCGAGATATCTGTTGAGGGTTCAGCGGCTGGCTGCTGCGCTGGAAGCGTCTCTGGACTGGATGCCGAGAGCTTTGCAGATGGCACAGCTGTGGCAGTGTCGCTGTCACCGCAACGGGCTCGCCGGGACGCTCCCGCTGCGGTGCTCACCGGCACGCTTGGCGCGGCGGTCGTGTCGCCGCTTGTGGCTTCGCTGGGTCGCAGCGATGTGCGGGTAGTGCCAGTAGAGAACCACTTCTTCGGCGGAAATATCGGGGTCACCGGACTAATGGTCGGCAGCGACATCGCTCGTGTGCTTGCCGAGCAGCCCGAAGGTACCCGCTATCTGTTGCCTGATGTCTGCCTCAGTCGCGGGCGTTTCCTTGACGGCACAGCCCCAGAGGATCTGCCCCGCCCCGTGGAGGTGATAGCGACTCATGGCCAAGCTCTGCGTGCTGCACTCGATTCTGATTGAGTTCGAGCCAGTTGGAGAACCAGTGGACTGGCAACCAAGAATACGGCTGCGCTTGAACCATGAGCTATGAAATCGTGAAGCCGGTATCTGCGGGTCGGAGGCTTTCGTCCCCGGTGGTTGCAGTCGTGGGTCGTCCTAATGTCGGCAAATCGACACTGGTGAATCGCATCCTGGGACGGCGCGAAGCGATCGTGGAAGAGCGTCCTGGAGTAACCCGAGACCGTAAGGCTCTCAATGCCGAATGGCAGGGACAGCGTTTCGTGCTGCTTGACACCGGTGGCTGGAGCGCTGCCGGTGACGCGCTTGATGCCAAAGTGAGCGCGCAAGCTGAGCAGGCCGTGCGCGAAGCCGATGCAGTACTGTTCGTAGTGGATGCTCTAGTGGGCGCAACAGCCGATGACGAGCAAGTGGCTCGGGTGTTGCACTCCGCAGACGTGCCAGTGCTGGTGGTGGCTAACAAGGTTGATCATGCCAGCGGTGCGGATTTGTCGTGGGAACTGCTGGGATTAGGTCTCGGCACCCCTTATCAGGTGAGCGCTCTGCACGGCCGTGGCACCGGCGATCTCCTAGATGCTTTGATGATCCGCCTAGACGATGCGGCGGGCGCTGCACGATCCGCATCGTCTCGCGAAGTTGCAGACAGCACCGCAAAACCAGACACCTCCACAGTAGGCGTGCTCTCGGTGGACTCTGCGCCGTCTGATGCGTCGGCGCGATTATTGGCTGAGGCAGCAACCGAGGCTTTTTCGGTGGTGCTCGTGGGTCGCCCCAACGCAGGCAAGTCAACGCTGTTCAACCGTTTGATCGGAGAAGATCGAGCGATTGTGCATGACCTTCCTGGCACAACCCGCGATGCCATCGACACTCTTGTCGAGACTGACGAAGGGCCTGTGCGGTTCATTGACACTGCCGGGATGCGCCGCCGGGCACGCATTGACTCGGGTACCGAGTACTACTCGTTGCTGCGAGCTCTACGCGCTGTGGATTCTGCTGATGTGGCCTTGCTGGTCATTGACTCATCGGTCGGTGTGACCCATCAGGATCAACGGCTAGCGGAGCGGGTTGATGCTGCCGGATGCCCGATCGTGGTGCTGCTCAACAAGTGGGACCTCCTAGACACCAACAACCGTGCCATTGTGAGTCGTGACGTTGCTGACAGGCTGGGGTTTCTGGGTTCGCCGCCGCTGCTACGCATCAGCGCGCTTAGCGGCAAAGGAGTCACCCGCCTTTGGCCGTCACTGAACTCAGCGGTTTCGCAGTATCGAACACGAATCCCCACAAGAAGAGTCAACGATGCAATTCGAGCCGCTCAGAGTGCTCAGCCAGCGCCCGCCGGTGCCCGTATTCTCTACGCTGCTCAAGTGGCCACAGATCCGCCTACCTTCACGCTGTTCGTGAACCGCACCCTGCCGCGCACCTATTTGCGTTACATCGAACGCACCCTGCGTGAGCATTTCGACCTTGGAGTCACCGCGCTGAAGTTCAGAGTCCGCCGCCGTGACGACTAGCAGAGCTGTTGTGCTAGGTCGCTACGCTGCTGAAGACTAGTCCTAAAGCGTCACATAAGAGGCGTTATCGCAAGTTCGCGCTGGCAGAAATGCAATCTTTTGGCAAGCCTGGCTGCCATTGCTGTGAACCTGCAAAATGCGGTTTTCACCCCAAATTAAGCGAGAGTTTGCCCAGTTGTGCGGTGCAGCCCCAAGATTTAAGACATATCCGCAACAAGAGTGTGACAAGTCTGTAACAATGGTGTAACCTATTGCACAGGAGCCAGGTCAAAGTTTCAGGATTCAACAAAGCCTGGATCCACATTCCCCCCTCCAGGGACCGTGCGGAGCCCGTCAGTGACGCTGACGGGCTCCGGCGCGTAATCAGTCCACACGTATCCAGTCCAGTTGTAAGCCTGTAAGCTTCGCCCAGCCAGAGACACGTCTGAGGCTTGATTTGTCTTAGTCCTAGTCTGGCTGAGGAGAATCTAGAATCCCTGAAAGAACTGCCTTGAGCGAGCCGATCTACGCAGCTTCAACTATCTGGGATCTGCTCTGCCAGAGGGTGACGGCTACTCCTGACGCAGAGATGCTTATTGACGACTCGGGTCGTGTAATGAGCTTCGCCGAGTTCAAGGATCAGGCCGAACGCGTGGCGGCGGGACTTCACCAAATGGGTGTGACACAAGGCTCACCCGTCACTTGGATGCTGCCCACCCGCATAGAGACTGTGGTATTGAGCTTCGCGCTTAGCAGGCTCGGCGCTGTGCAGAACCCCATCGTTCACGTTTATCGCCGCAGCGAAGTCGAGTTCTGCATCCGTCAGACCCAAGCGCAGCTGGCGATCCATCCAGGCATGTGGGGCGGTTTCGACTATGGAGCCATGTTCAACGAGATCATCAATGAGTCAGAGCAACACTTTGAGCATGCAATAACAATTCTTGACGGCTACGAGAACCTTCCCGAAGCCGATCCAGCGACCCTGCCTCAGCAGCCTGATATTGAGTCCACTATTGAGCCTGATGCAGTGCGCTGGCTTTACTACAATTTCGGCACCTCTGGTGTCAGCGCAGAACCCAAAGGTGTTAAACACACCGACTCGTCGCTGCTCGCTGGTGGTCTCGCAATGATGCGAGCGCTTGCAGTTGGTGTTGATGATGTCGGCTCAATTGCATTTCCTTTCGCTCACATCCGCGGACCTTGCTACATCACCATGATGCTCGCTGCGGGAGTGCCTACTTTGCTTATTGAGAGCTTTGACCCGGGCGATGCCATGCTGGTCTATGCCCGCCACGGGGTGACCATGGCCGGAGGTTCCGCAGCGTTCTACCGGATGTTTTTGGCTGAGGACCGCCGCTCGCGCGAGACCGTTGGCAGTCCGGCTATGCCTGCGCTGCGGTTGCTGGCGGGTTCGGGTGCTGCAATCGCGCCGAAGCTTTACTTCCAAGTTAAAGAGCAGATGGGTGTGCCCGTAGCTCACGGATACGGCATGCATGAATGCCCGATAATCGCGCAGGGATCGCCGCATGACAGTGATGATCGACTCGCTCACAGCGCCGGGCGTGTAGTGCAAGACTGTCGGGTGGCGATTGTGGCTGTGGGCGCTGACGGTGGTGAGGTGCGTGCCCCTGCGGGGATTCAGGGTGAGGTGAGGGTGAGCGGCGCGATGCTGTTTTCGGGATACACCGATCCCGCTTTAGATGCCGATGCATTCGACTCCCGGGGACGTTTTCGTACTGGGGTGCTAGGTGTACTCACCGAAGACGGTTATTTGATCTTGACCGGAAAAGCCGCGGACATCCTTGCCACCGAAGGTGAGGAGTGGGCCGCCGCTGAGATCGAGCCGATCGTGTCCGCCTACCAAGACGCTGCTATGAAATAAGCCATGCAATAAAATGGACAATGCCAGAAGTCAACAAAGCCAGAAATGGAGGAGGACGATACCTATGGCTGAAGTAACTATATATCACAACAAGCATTGAAACTCTTCAAGCAATGCTGTAGCGGTCGCTACGGATGCTGGTGTGGATTTTGAAGTGGTGCTCTACATGTCGGATCGCCCCGACCGAGCAGCGCTGCAGAGTCTGGTTGAACGCCTAGAGGATCCAGTGGAGAATCTGGTCAGGAAAGACTCGCAGTTCACCAAACTGGGCTTGAATCCCGATGATTACGTAGCCAACCCCGAAGCGGTGATTGAGGTGCTGTTGCAGTATCCGCGGCTCATGCAGCGTCCAGTGTTGATGCGCGGAGATCGTGCTATCATCGGGCGACCGCTCGGCGACCTGAAAGCCAAAGACCGCGTGGCTGAGTTTCTGTCGTGAGCTTCGGTTTCAGTGTCGCAGCGAAGACAGGCTAAGTTCTGGCGTAATGCTTTAGAGCAATGCAAAAGCCATTCGACACGAGTCGCGGCAGGCGACACGCAAAGCAATGACAAATAACCCTCTCGAAAATAATCCCCCTTCAACCCTAGGAGTTAAACCTCATGCGCATAGTTGTTGATTTTGCTCTGTGTGAGAGCAATGCCGTATGCATGCAGATCGCACCCGACATTTTCGAGGTGAGAGACGACGATTTTCTTTACATCCTCAACGAAACACCTGACGAGACTGACCGCGCAAAGGTGCAGGAATGCGTGCGGCGCTGCCCCAAGCAGGCCATCTCCATTGCTGAGGACTAGCCCGGTTCGCCAAGGTTGCTTGAGGCATCCAATCAATCGACGGTTTTGCCAGGCACAGTCTTATCGAGCGCGGTTTTGCCAGGCACAGTCTTATCGAGCCCGGTTTTGCTAAATCTGATACCGCCAAGCAGCTCGAAACGGAAATTGTTGCAGCTATGAATGGATCGTTAGACCTGTCGTCGGGTTCTGTGGTAATTGTCGGAGCTTCGCTTGCTGGACTGAACGCTGCCGAAGCGCTGCGTCGCGACGGCTTTGAAGGCCAGATAACGCTTCTGGGTGAAGAGTCGCATCTTCCCTATGACCGTCCGCCGCTTTCCAAGCAGGTGCTGGCAGGCGACTGGGAACCCGAGCGAACCGCTCTAACCGATGCCGAAGAACTAGCCGAAGACAGCATCAATGTTCGCCTCGGCGAAAAAGCTTCAGCACTGGATTTGACTTCACGTCGGCTGACCCTCGAAAACGGTGAGACACTCAACTTTGATGGTCTCGTGATCGCCACTGGGGCACGCTGTCGCACTCTGCCTGAAACCGAGAACATTGCTGGGGTGCATGTGCTGCGCTCACTGGATGACTGCTTAGCGTTGCGTGCTGATTTCGAGGCTTCACCGCAGCGAGTGGTTGTGGTGGGCGCAGGGTTCATCGGTGCTGAGGTGGCCGCAACAGCGCGGGGCCGTGGCCTGCAAGTGACGATGGTGGAAGCGCTTACCAACCCGCTCAGCCGAGTGCTCGGCGATGAGATGGGCAGCGTGTGCGCCGAGATGCATCGTGATCATGGCGTGGATCTGCGAACCGGTGTGGGCGTGGATGCCGTGGTGGGCACTGATCGTGTGCAGCGTGTGGCCTTGTCGGATGGTTCGAGTGTTGACGCTGATGTGGTAGTGGTGGGTATTGGAGTAATCCCTAACACTGAATGGCTTCACGGTTCTGGCTTGACACTAAACGACGGTGTGGTGTGCGATGCCACCTGTCTGGCAGCGCCGAGGGTGGCGGCGGCTGGCGATGTAGCCCGTTGGCCGAATCAGCTTTTTGGCGAAATGATGCGTGTCGAGCATTGGGATAACGCGGCTGCTCAGGGTGCTCACGCAGCCCGACGGCTGTTAGATGAGGCTGTGGAGCCGTTCGCGCCGGTGCCGTGGTTCTGGAGTGACCAGTACGACCGCAAGATTCAACTAGCGGGACGGGTTCGCCCTGATGATGAGATCCAAGTGGTGACCGGTTCTTTGCAAGAGCGCCGCTTCGCTGCCATCTATGGACGTGCTGGACGCATTACCGGGGTGCTGGGATTCAACCGCCCCCGCCATGTAATGCGTTATCGCACGCTCATTGCACAGCAGGCAAGCTTCGAAGAGGCTTTAGCCGCCGAGTTCTGAGAACGGTGGGACTGTCAGTTAGGCATCGCTTCGCGTGAGGTTGTTGCCTTGTAGGCTTCAAGCCTGCTAGGCTGGTCAAGGTTTTGTTTGAGCCAAAGCGAAGCCAGTCAAGAGTTAGTCGCATCAAGTTGATGAGCGAGCAGCAGATGAGTGAGAGTCAAAGGAAAAGCCAGTAGCATGGCAGAGTCGTTGTGCCAAGGGCACATGAGCAAGACGGAGGCTTGTCTTGATAGAGAAGTATGAGTTTGGGCAGAAGCGGTTGGGGTTGTTAAGGCCGCGCCATCTCGAAACCTCTGGGGGGGGGGGGGTCGTGAGCGTTCTGAGACGCGCCCGCTGTCAACTAGCGAGTCGCATGAGTTCAAGGCTTGTTACCGCAGCGCTCACGACGGTGCTGCTAGCAGCGCTGCTTGCTGTTGCGCCTGGTGGCATATCGGTGTTGGCTCCACAACCCGCAGAAGCGCAGAACAATCCTGCGGTGCAGTTCGGTTCTGCGACTTACTCGGTGGGGGAGGCTTCTGGTAGTCGTAGCGTGAATGTTGTTTTGAACGCGGATTCGGCGCCGTCTGCGAATACTACTATCAACTATAATGTGACTGGTACTGCTACGTCTGGGTCTGATTACACTGCATTGTCGGGCACGGTCACGTTAGCTGCGAACGATACGTCTGTGAATATTCCGGTGACAGCAGTGGATGATAGCACTGATGAGCCTGCTGAAACGATCATTTTGACGCTTGCTAATGGTACGGGTTACACGGTCGGCTCGCGGTCTTCTACGACTGTGACGATCACTGATGATGATGCTACGACTGTGACTTTGACGCGTGGGGCGGATTCTGTAGACGAGGGTTCTACGGTTGATTGGACACTGTCGCTGAATCGGGCGTTGGTGTCTGGTGAGTCGTTGACTGTGCCGTTACGTTGGCGAGGCGTCGCGACTTTTAGAACGGATTATACGGCGGCGTGCCCGGATCCGTTGCCTTCGGGTGTGACTTGCGCTGGTTTTACTACTGCGAATCCGTCTGTGACGTTTACGGGTGGTGATAGTGCTGTTTCGTCTGTGACGTTGACGCTTTCTGCTGTGTCTGATAATATTGTTGAAACTAGTGGTGAGACAGTAAGACTCTTGTTCCGTGCTAATCCGTCTGCTACGGGTCTTGGTGGTGGCGCTACTAAAGGTAGTGATCCTGCAGGTGTGACGACGATTAGGGATGCTCCTGCTGCGACTGATGTGAGCGTGGTTTTGAGTGCTTCTGCGGGTGATGTTGCTGAAGACACGGGCACAAAAGATTTTACTGTGACGTTGGGGCGTGAGTTGACTGGTAATGAAACTGTGACAGTACCACTAGTGTTTTCGGGTGCTACGGTTACTACTGATTTCACGTTAGCGTTGCAGCCAGCATCACAGACCAGTGTATCGTTGTTGACAGGGTCTCCGCATAGCGCGCAGAATCCTGCGTTGCAGTTGGCGGCGGGTGCGTCGACGGCGGTTTTGCGTTTCGCACCGGTAGACAACGAGCTGCGTACTCAACCGTATATTACGGTTGGTTACGGGGTTAATGAAGATGGTGTTGATCGTAGGCCTTCTGGTAGTAATGTGACGATTGAGACTCCGTCGGGTGGCCCGTTCTCGTTTGCGATTACCGATGATGAGACTGGTGATATTGTGGTGCCTGCTGACTGGATGTTTACTCCATCTGATTCTGAGGTGTCTGCTGGCGAGAATTTCAGATTGATATTCACTACGTCAGGTTCTCGTGACGCGACTTCGACTGATATAGCTGATTATGATCATTTCGTGCGTTTGCATGCAGCGTCTGGGCATGCGAGTCTACGACCGTATGCAGGATTTTTTCGTGTAGTGGGTAGCACGGCTACCGTGGATGCGGATGATCATAACGATGCTGACACTACTAATGATGGTACTGGTGAAAAGATTTTCTGGTTGGATGGTGATAAGGTTGCTGATGATTACGCAGATTTCTGGGATAACAGCTGGGATGATGTAGTGTCTTTCACGACTGAAGCTGGTACAGCGACCGCTGCTAGTGGTAATCCGACATCGTTTTTTACTGGTACTGCTAGCGGAGGCGATGCTGACTCCACGCGTCCATTAGGTGCCGATTCGACTGTAGCAGCTGGATCCTTGAGTACTACAGGTACATATCAGACACCGATTGTATCCATCATACCGCTACGTTCAACCGATGAACGCCAGTTTTATGGTTTGTCGATGCCGTTTACTGTGGAGACTTCGAGTGTGCCGGTTACGTTGACGGTAAACAATAGTGGTGCTGTTACTGAGGGTGGCACACTTACCGTGACAGCCACGCTGGGTGAAGCGCCTTCAGGTAGTAATGTGGTGATCCCGATCGCTGCCACGCTCGGCACCGCGGCAAACGATGATTTTACGTTGTCTGATAATGGTATGATTACTGTTGATGACGGTTCAACGTCGGGTACTCTGACGTTGACGGCGACTGATGATAAGGTTGATGAGGGTAGTACTGCTGAGACGCTTTCGTTAACACTTGGGACTTTGCCTGATGGTTACGTTGCTGGTGATCCTGCTAGTGTTAATATCAGTATCACTGATAATGATACTGCTGGTGTGACGCTTTCTCAGTCGACGCGTACGGTGGCTGAGAAAGCTGGTACGGCTACTTATACGGTGGTTTTGAATACTAAACCGACGAATAGTGTGACGGTGACGGTTACTTCTGGCACGCCAGGCGCGGCTAAGGTTGATGCTCCTAGCGGTAATACGACACCGAAGGATTCTGATACGTTAACGTTCACTACCACGAACTGGGATACGGCGCAGACGGTTACGGTTACCGGCGTGAACGATGATATTGATAATACTGGTGATAAGCGTGAGTCGATGCTTACTCATGCTGTTACTTCTGATGACACTATATATAATGCGGTACCTAACAAAACAGTGACTGTGACGGTTACTGATGATGATACTGCTGGTTTGGTTATTACGGAGTCTGGTGATCCTGCGGGTACGTCTGTGTCTGAGGATGGTACTACTACCACGGATTCTTATACGGTGAAGCTGGCTACTAAACCGTCTGCGAATGTGACGGTGACGGTTACGTCTGGCACGCCCTCTGCGGCGGTGTTGGATGGTCCTGACTCGGATGCTACGTTTGGGACTACTGAAACGTTGACGTTCACGACTAGTAACTGGAACTCGCCGCAGACGATTAATGTGCGAGGCGTGAACGATGATATTGATAACTCAGCTAACCGCACGTCGGTGCTTACTCATGATATTGCTTCGTCGGGTGATTCTAAATATAATGCGGTAGCTGATAAGATGGTGACTGTGACGGTTACTGATGATGATTCTGCTGCTTTAGTTATTATGGAGTCTGGTGATCCTGAGGGTACGTCTGTGTCTGAGGATGGTACTACTACGACTGATAGCTATACGGTGAAGCTGGCTACTAAACCGTCTGCGAATGTGACGGTGATGGTTACGTCTGGCACGCCCTCTGCGGCGGAGTTGGATGGTCCTGACTCGGGTGCTACGTTTGGGACTACTGAAACGTTGACGTTCACGACCACCAACTGGGCTACCGCGCAGACGATTAATGTGCGAGGCGTGAATGATAATATTGATAATCCGGGTGATAAGCGTACTGTGGTTTTTACTCATGATATTGCTTCGTCGGATGATGCTACATATAATGGGTTGGACGATGTGACGTTGTCTGTGACAGTTACTGATGATGATGCGACACCGTCTGTGATTACTTTGAGTGTGGATACTGATACTGGTGAGACTGGTGTGCAGAATACTGTTGCTGAGGGGGGTGGCGCTAAGATGGTGCAGGTGACTGCTACGGTGGGGGGTTCTACTCGTTTCGGGTCTTCTCAAACTGTGATGGTGAGTGTGGGTGCGGGTAGTGATGGTTCTACTTCGGGTACGGATTACACAGCGGTCTCGAGTCAGTCGATTACTATTGCTGCGGGTGAGGCTAGTAGTTCGGTGACGTTTACGTTTACTCCTACTGATGATGAGATTGATGAAGATAATGAGTCGGTTTCTTTGTCTGCTTCTCATGCTTCGATCTCGATTACTCCTATTTCGTTTAATATTGTTGATGATGATACGGCTGGGGTGACATTTTCTCGTAAGGCGCTTACGGTAAGCGAGAATGCTGGTAGTAAGGCTTATACGGTGGTGTTGAATACTGAACCAACCGCGACTGTGACGGTCACAATGACATCTGACACGCCAGGCGCGGCGGTGGTTGATGGTTCTGATGCTGATTCGACTGGGTCAGCCACTGAGACGTTGACGTTCACTACCTCGACCTGGGATACGGCGCAGACGGTTACGGTTATCGGCGTGGACGATAATATTAATAACCCGAGTAATATGCGTACTTCGGTGATTACTAACGCGTTTTCTTCGACTGATTCTAAATATAGTGCTTTAAATAATGAGACTGTGGATGTGACGGTTAGAGATAATGATAGTCCTCCGAATAGGGTTACTTTGTCGGTGGATACTGATACGTCTACGGATGCTAGCGAGACGAGTGTTGGTGAGGGGGATGGCGCTAAGACGGTGCGTGTGACTGCTACGGTTGGTGGTGCTACCCGTTTCGGCACAGCGCAGTCTGTGACAGTAAGCGTTGGTGCTAATAGTGATAGCGCTACTGAGGGCACGGATTACACAACTGTTGAGGATCAGACGATTATTATTGCTGCAGGTGAAGATACTGGCACTACAACGTTTACGTTCACGCCTACTAATGATAGTTTGGATGAAGCCGACACTGAAACGGTTAGCGTGTCAGGAACTCTGACAAATGTGACCGTAAACCCAACATCGTTCACGATCACTGATGATGACACTGCTGGCGTGACGATTACTCAGTCGGATGGTAACACGACTGTGGGTGAAAATGCTGGCACTGATTCTTATTCGGTGGTGTTGGATAGTCAGCCGACTCATAGTGTGACTGTTACGGTTACCTCTGGCACAACTACAGCGGCGCAGGTTGATGGTCCGGGCGGTAATACTACACCGAAGAATTCTGATACGTTAACGTTTACTACTACGAATTGGGCTACTGCACAGACGATCACGGTTACCGGCGTGAAGGACAATATTGATAACCCAGCTAACAAGCGTGAATCGGTGATTACTCATGATATTTCTTCTTCTGATGCTAAATATAATGCATTGAGCGATGAGACTGTGACTGCTGAGGTTACTGATGATGACGATGCACCGACATCAATTACTTTGACTGTGGATACTGATACGTCTGTGAATGGTGTGCAGGGCACTGTTGCTGAGGGTGGCGGCGCGAAGATGGTTCGTGTGACCGCGACGGTGGATGGTACTACTCGGTTCGGGGCTGCTCAGACTGTGACTGTGATGGTGGGTGCTGCTACTGATAAGGCTACTGAAGGCACCGATTACACAATAGTCGCGGATCAGATGATCACTATCGCGGCGGGTGACGATGATGGTAGTGTGACGTTTGCGTTTACGCCTACTAATGATACTTTGGATGAAGCTAATGAAACGGTTAGCGTGGCAGCAACATCGGGGTCTTTGACGGTGACTGGAGTTTCGTTTTCTATTACGGATAATGATGCAACCCCGCCGATTGTGTTGAGTTTGAGTCCTACAACGGTTGAGGAGGGTGATGGCGCTACAACGGTGACTGTTACTGCGACTGTTGATCATGCCACGATCCGGTTTGATCCAGATCGCACGGTTGTGGTGTCGGTCGCGGGGTCTGGGGGTTCTAATCTGGTTGGGTTCACGGCTGTTACCGATTTTAATGTGACGATCACGTCTGGTGCAGCGTCGGGTCAGGCTACTTTCACGTTGACTCCAGCCGCGGATGATATTGACGAAGACACCGAAACGATTACCGTGTCAGGAGTTTCGGCGGGTCCACCAGCAGCGACGGTGTCTTCTGCTTCGTTGATGTTGACTGATGATGATACTGCTGGTGTAACGATTTCTGAGTCGACGCGTACGGTGGCTGAGGCTGCGGGTACGGCTACTTATACGGTGGTGTTGGATAGCCAGCCGACAGCGGATGTGACGGTTACGATGACTTCTGGCACGCCGGGCGCGGCGACGGTGGATGGTTCTGATGCGGGCACGGTCGGGTCAGCATCTGAAACGTTAACATTCACATCTTCTACCTGGGATACAGCGCAGACGGTCACGGTTATTGGTGTCAACAACAATATTGATGACCCTGGCGATCAGCGTACTTCGACTGTTAGTCATACTGTTGCGTCTTCTGACACGAAATATAATGCTTTGTCGGGGGTTAAATCGGTGACGGTGACTGTCACTGATGAGGATGGTGCTGGTATAACGATCTCTGAGTCGACGCGTACGGTGGCTGAGAATGGTGGCACGCAGACTTATACAGTAAAGTTGGATAGCCAGCCGACGCATAATGTGACAGTAACGATTACTTCTGACACGCCAGCAGCAGCACGGGTTGATGGTCCTGGAGGTAATACGACACCAAAAACTACTGAAACGTTAACGTTCACGACATCGAACTGGGCTACAGCGCAGACGGTGACGGTTACCGGCATGAACGATAATCTGGATAACGTTGATGATAAGCGCAGCGTGAAACTGACTCATGATGTGTCTTCTACTGATACGAAGTATGAGAGCATCGCGGATCGGGATGTGACGGTTACTGTTACTGATGATGATGATACTCCTGAAATAGATTTGAGTCTGGACACGGCATCTGTGGCTGAGGATGTTAACACTGCGCCGACTGTGACTGTGACTGCGACTGTTGATGATGCTGCGATCCGTTTTGAGGAAGCGAAAACGGTGCGTGTTACTGTGGCAGGGCTTGCGGGTAGCGAGTATGTAGATTTCACGATCCCGAGTGCTTTCGATATTATGATTGCTGCTGAGGCTGCGTCTGCTACTGCAACGTTTGTGTTAGCTCCTACTGATGATAGAGTGAACGAGCGTGATAACACGCTCACGGTAGCTGGCTCATCAGCAGGGTTAACAGTTAATTCTGCGACGTTGATGTTGACTGATGATGAAACTGATCCGCTTATAGTGGTGAACAGTCCTAGGGTTTCAACGATTACTGAAGGACAGACAGCCGAGTTTGAGATAGAAATAATTGATACAGGCGGCGGTTTGAAGAATGCTGCAAGTTCGGCTTTCCCGTTGACTATAAATCTTACTGTCAGTCAAACCGGTAGTTTCGTTGCGTCTAGCAATTTGGGTAATAAGACGGTTGTTTTGCCTGCTGGACGAACCCGCCTTGTTAAAATCCTCACGGGTGAAAGAGATCCCTATAAGGTTCCTACAGTGGATGACAGTATAGTAGAAGCTAACGGCCGTGTTACGTTAGCTTTGCGTCCTGGCACGGACTACACTTTTTCTGGGCTTTCTACTAGGAGTGTTACTGTTAACGATAATGATGTAGGCACAGCGGTTAATCTTAGTATTGATGATGCGACTGTTACTGAGGATGATAGCACTGGCAGTACTATCACTGTCACAGTAGCGTCGGCTGTTACTGAATCAAGTGGTGTAGTTATTCCGCTTGTCGTCACGAACGGTACTGCTGCTAACAGTGATTATAGTCTTTCTGCTTTTAGCGTGACGATCACTCAGGGTCAAACCACTGCGACTGTTAAGATCACCGCGACCGGTGATAACGCTGATGAACCTCCTGAAACGTTGACTGTAAGACTTGGTAGTAGTTTGCCTGCGAATTATCGGGCTGGTTCTTCTAATAGTGTTGATGTCACGATCGCGGATAATGATGCTACTACTGTCACGTTGACGCGTGCTGCTGGGGTTACCCTCCTCACTGAAGGCTCCACACTCACATACACACTGACATTAGGTCGCAGCCTTGTTGCTGGTGAAGTATTGCCGGTACCGCTCGCTTTCGCTGGTACCGACACCGCTGTGCGCAACACTGATTACACGCTCGCCTGCCCGAACACTTTGCCGACCGGCGTGACCTGCAATAATCTTAACACTGCTACAACCCCGACTGTTACTTTCACAGGCGGCACTAACGCTGCACGAACTGTCACGATTACTCTTATGGCCACAACCGATAGCACAACCGAAGATGCTGGTGAAACAGTCGATATCGGATTAGGTACTTTGAACGCGAATTCTGGCACTAATCTTGGTGGCGGCGCGACCGGCACCGACAACGCGGCTATGGTAACCATTAATGATCCAGCGCCTGAAGACGTGGAAGTCACGTTAGCTGTCGCCAACAGCAACGTCACCGAAGGTGGCACTGTTACTCTCACAGTCACACTCGAGTCGGCTGCCACAGACGCTGTGACTATCCCGCTCAGTGATCCCACAGCCGATTACAGTCTCTCACCAACCACCGGTGCCGCTATTGCTCAGAACGTCTCCTCTGGTACTGTTACATTGACTGCTACAGACGATAGTATTGATGAACCTTCTGAAACGGTTACTGTGCGACTCAATAACCTGCCTTCTGGTTACACGGGTGGTGACCCTAGCACGGTTAATGTGACTATCGCTGATAATGATCCGACTACCGTCACTTTGACGCGTGATACTGGCGCTACGCTCACTGAAGGTCGCTCACTTGCCTATACGCTGACATTAGGTCGGAGCTTGGTTGATGGTGAAGTATTGCCTGTGCCACTAGTTTTTGTGGGTTCAGCAGCTCGTGGCACTGACTACAGATTGGCTTGCGCGTCGGCTACTGGTGTGAATTGCTCGGGTCTTGATAGCGGCGACGCAACAGTTATGTTCACTGGTAGCAACAATGCAGCTAGAATGGTGACGATTACTCTCACCGCCACAAGCGACGGCGCACCCGAAACTGGTGGTGAAACAGTCAACATGAATCTTGGTATGCTTACTGCGAGTTCCGGTACTAATCTTGATGGCGGCGCAACCGGCAACGATGACGCGGATTTGGTTACGATCATTGATCCAGTGATCCCTAGTGTCACAGTCACACAAACCGGTGGCTCCACTCGGGTCTTCGAAACCGGTCCCATAATCGCCATCACCGATACTTACACGATCGTGTTAGACACTGAACCCACAGCCGATGTGATCATCACCGTCACCTCCAGCGACCCTAACGCAGCACGAATCGACGGCCCCGACGAAGCTACCAACCCCACAGCAACCGAAACACTCACATTCACATCCAGCAACTACAACACAGCCCAAACTATTACTGTTACAGGCAGACGCGACAATACCTACAATGACGGTAGAGGACGCCGCCCAACCATCACCCATACTGTTACCGCAGCGTCTGCTAGCGAATACCGTACCGTCGAAATTGATGCCGTAACTGTGCTGGTCATCGACACAGACGACCCACCCCCCAGCACCGACCCACCCCCCAGCACCGACCCACCCCCCAGCACCAACCCCACCCCACCCCCAGCAACACCGGCAACACCAGCAACACCAGCAACACCAGCAACACCGGCAACACCAGCAACACCGGCAACACCAGCTCCGCAGCCTGAACCTGAGCCAGAGCCGGTGTTTGAGGATCTCACTGAAACCTCTGAAGTGCATCGTGAAGCGGTCACCGAACTCGCGAATGAAGGCGTGTTTGAGCGGGTTGGCTGTCAAAGCGATCAACTGTGCCCGGACCAACCAGTTAAACGTTGGCAGCTAGCAGTGATTCTGATACGTCAGCTTGAAGGCACCGACACCGAACCCGAAACCGACACCGAAAACACGTTCACCGATGTTGAGGATGTCTGGTGGTCAACATATGTGCAACGTCTCAGCGAACTCGAACTCACTCGAGGCTGCACTGAGGATAGTTTCTGTCCGGATCAGCAGCTCACCAGAGGTCAAGCAGCACAGTTCCTAGCTAAAGCGTTTGGTCTGACTACTACTGAAGATCCTGGTTTTGGTGACATCGAGAACAGTCCCCATATCGCGGCGATCAACGCACTATATGAAGCAGGTATCACACTAGGCTGCCAAAGCGAACCGCTACTGTTTTGCCCTGACGACAAAATCACGATACAAGAACTAGCAACCCTGCTCGCCCGCGCCGCTGATGTAGCAGCCGCTGAAGCCGCCAAAACACCTGAGCCTGAGCCGGTGTTTGAGGATCTCGCTGAAATCCCTGAAGTGCATCGCCAGGCGGTCACCGAACTCGCTGAAGAAGGCGTGTTCGAACAGATTGGCTGTGAAACCGATCAGCTTTGCGCGGATCAGCCGGTCAAACGCTGGCAGCTAGCAGTAATCATCGTACGCCAGCTTGAAGGCACCGAAACCGAACCCGAAACCGACACTGAGCCCACGTTTACCGATGTTGAAGACATCTGGTGGTCAGGCTATGTGCAGCGTCTCAGCGAACTAGAACTCACTCGAGGCTGCACCGAAGATAGTTTCTGTCCAGATCAGCAACTCACAAGAGGCCAAGCAGCACAATTCCTTGTCAATGCTTTTGACTTAACCGACACCAGCAACGCAGAATTCAACGATATAGAAGGCAGTCCACACACAGCAGCTATCAACACACTATTCGCAGCAGGCATCACCAACGGCTGCAGCAGCGAACCCCTACGCTTCTGCCCAGACGACACAATCACACTCCAAGAACTAGCCACCATGATCACCCGCGCTGCTGAGAAACTAAACCAACCCACCCCATAACCCCCAACCCCATAACCCCCGGGACGACAGTCTCCACAGGGGGATTAGCTCAGTAAGCAGCCTGCTCACCGAGTGACCGTTGCAGCATCAACCTGCACCCAAACAGCAAACAAGGCGACTCAATCCGTCAAGCTGCTTCAGCCTCATCATGTTCAGTGTTGCCTAGACGAGCCTCACCGTCATGCATGGCATCGTCTGGAGATGCTTGGTCGTCGTGTCCGGCATCTTCGTGAGAAGCCTCACCGTCTAGACGGGCACTCAACTCAAGGCGACCCTCAATACGCGCAACCCGCTCACGAGTGTCAGCAAGACTGCCATCTATCCGATCAAGCCTGCCATCCATCCGGTCAAGCCGCCCACCGAGATCAGCGAACCTTTCGCTGGTTCGTTTTTCGGAGGCTTTGATCTGTTTGCTGGTTCGTTTTTCAGAATCTGCAATCTGTTTGCTGGTTCGTGCTTCGGAGTCTGTGATCTGTTTGCTGGTTCGTTTTTCGGAGGCTTCGATCTGCTCGCTGATCTGCTCGCTGGTTCGTTTTTCGGAGGTCGTGAAGCGATTGTCGATGTACTCGCGAATCGAGAGGATGGCTTTGGTATGGTCACGCATCATCCACAAGATGAAGCCGATAAACGGCGTGAGAAAGCCGATGATGGCAACCGCGAAGCTGATAAACGCTGCTGAGTCCATGAATTTGACTATACATCAATCTTCAACACATTGCAACTCGTGTAATCACAATATTTTCTGATGGCCTGCAAGGCTAGTGCTGCTAGCTAAGATCAGCGAAGATCGGAGTGCGGCTGCGGTCAAGCGATCTTGATGCCAGACTGCGCTTGCTGCAGTAGGCGCTCGACGAGAGAATCTACGGCTGACCACACTGAGGCAGCTTCACTACTTGGTAGGGAGATCCCTTCACGGTCCGCTTGGGTTACTTCGTTGCTGGCGGGGATCACCACATCAAGAGGCACATCGTTTTGTGCACACAACCGGGCTAGCAGGTCACGTTGGTCTTCACTGACTTTGTTGCCTACTCCGACCCAGGCGGCTATGCCGAGTTCTTTGGCTAGAGCGATCGTGCGGCGAGCGGTGATCACCGCCTTGAGACTGGGTTCCATCACAAGCACCAGCACATCGGCGTGAGCCAGAGTGCCGCCGGAACGACTCAGATGCTCAATGCCAGCCTCCATGTCGATGATGGTGTCATCGGTCTCGGTTTCTAGAGCTTCCCCCAAGAGGCTGCGTACGGTGGCGTGCCCTCCGCAAGTGCATCCTGCGGCTGCCTCGTTGACACGCAAAGCCGACATCACGGTCACACCACAAGGAGTTTGTGTGCCGTAGTCGGCCATCAGTTCAGCGGCGGTGAGATCACCGCGACTGCCCACAACAATCGACCGGGGCACTGTCGGCAAAGCCTCGGTAGCGGCAGGGTCGAGCCCTAGAGACAGCCCCAAATTGGGGTTGGAGTCGGTGTCAACAGCCAGCACTCGTCGACCGCGCTTGGTCAGAGCCCGGGCTAGCAGCGCGCTGATTGTTGTCTTGCCCACACCGCCTTTGCCGACCACTCCGATCTTCATCGCGGTTGTGTCTTAGTTCTGTACAACATTTGCACGGTAATCATCTTGGCAAGGTAGCAGCCATAGCGGCATCCCTGGTGAGTCAACATCATCGGGCCATTGAGTCAGCATTCTGTGGCCATCCAAGCCCGCGCTACAACGGCTTGTCCTAGCGAAATGCCACCGTCGTTGGGAGGGACTTGGCGGTGGCTGAGCACTTTGAAGCCGCACTTTTGCAAGTCTGCGGTCAGCAGCTCGGTCAGCAGACGATTCTGGAAGACCCCTCCCGACAATGCCACAGCAGTCAATCCGGTGGCTTCACGGGACTGCTGCGCCGCAGCCACAGCAACATCGGCTACCCAACGATGAAACGACCCCGAAACCTCAGCAAGGCACCTACCGCCCAAAAGATCATCTGCCACAGCAACGATCAGCGGCATCGGGTCGATCATCGCGGGAGAGTCTGCGCTGATCATTACCGGATAACGCTGCTCGCATGACCCTGACCCTGCAGCCTGCTCAAGACCGATGGCGGCCTGCCCTTCGTAGCTCACGGTCTGACATATTCCACACATCGATGCCACTGCGTCAAACAACCTGCCGATTGATGTGGTCATCATCGACTGACCTGCACGGCACTGTTGCAGAACCTGCTCGACTTGGTCGTGATGGCCTGCCAGCGAATCAAGTTTCGGCAGATCAGCACCAAACGCATTGAAGAGATGAGCCAGAGCCATACGCCACGGTTGACGTATCGCAGCAGAGCCGCCAGGCATCGGCACTGCACGCAGATGAGCGAAGCGTTCATAACCTGCTGCGTCGCCGACTAGAACCTCCCCGCCCCAGAGGGTGCCATCAGCACCCCAACCGATGCCATCAAAGATCAGCCCAATGGCTTCACCCGCGAAACCCGAGTCGGCCAGACAGGAAGCCAAATGTGCGTGATGATGCTGCACACCAAGTAGGGGGGCGAGATCAACGCTACAAGCGAACTTGGTTGATAGATACTCGGGATGCAGATCATGCACGACCAGTTCGGGAGCGGCTCGGGTTAACTCAAGCAGATCAGTGACGGCGACCTCAAAAGCTTCCAAAGCGGCCGGGTGCTCTAGGTCACCGAGATGCACCGAAAGGTGAGCTTTATTGCCTAGAGCCAAACACACTGTGTTTTTGAGTTCGGCACCAAGCGCAAGCACCGTCGGGACACTCCCACTTTGACCATTGAGATGCAGCGGTGTTGGGGCGTAGCCACGGGCGCGGCGCAGAATCTGAAAACCACCGTTGACGACATGAGCCACGGAATCATCAGCACGACGTTCGATGATCCGATCATGGCTGAGGATCGCATCCACCATCGGGGCAAGCTCAGCCTCGGCCAGGTTGTCGTCGATGATTATCGGCTCGTTGCTGCGGTTGCCGCTGGTGCAGACCAGTGCCACTCCGACAGCTTCTGCTAGCAGAGCGTGAAGCGGGCTTGCGGGCAGCATCACCCCCAACAGATTGGTGTTAGGTGCCACTTCTGCTGCGATTGCCGCGTGTGACGCTCGTGTCGCTTGTGTCGCTTGCGGTGCTCGCAGGGCCAGCATTATGGGTGCTTCGGGTCCGCAGAGCGCTCGCTGCGCCACATCGTCAAGCTGAACCAGTTCATTTGCTGCCGCGATCGAAGCGACCAGCAGAGCGAAAGGTTTCTCATCGCGATGTTTGCGTTGCCTCAGTCGAGCCACAGCAACAGCATCGTCGGCGCGACATGTCAACTGATAGCCGCCCACACCCTTGACAGCGACGATGCGACCCTCTCTCAGCAGCGCAGCCGCCGCCGTCAGCGGATCATCCTCGCAAGCTTCGCCGCTACTTAAACGCAGTTTCAGTCTTGGTCCGCAGTCAGCGCAGCACACAGCCTGAGCGTGATGACGCCGATCTTTTGGATTGCGATATTCGCTGTTGCATGATTCGCAGAGCGCAAAGCGGGCCATTGAGGTGCGTTCGCGGTCATAGGGCAGGCTCTGTACCACTGTGCAGCGAGGCCCGCAGTTGACGCAGCATGTGAAGGCGTAGCCGTAACGACGGTCGCTCGGATCGCGGATCTCGGCAAGACACGCCGAGCATGTGGCAGCATCCGCAGGCACGCCAGCAACCACTGGATCAACCACACCCGCAGTCATTGCATCAACCACGCCGGTAACCACTGCCCCGCTTGCGTTTGAGCTGTCAGCGATCACAAACTCACGTTCCTGTTCAACGCAGGACAGCACCGTCGAATGCAGCGATTCCACTCGTGCCAGCGGAGGTGCCTCAGCGGTAACTCGATCAACGAAAGCGGCAAGATCGGTTTGGGCACCTTGGATCTCGCACCAAACGCCGTTGCTATCGTTGCCAGCCGCACCGGTCAGCGAAAGACATCTCGCCAGTCGATGTAGATGAGGTCGGAAACCTACGCCCTGCACAGTGCCAGTGATGCGCAGGCGAAGTCGCTGCACAGCGCGCAGGTTACCGCGCGCTGGTTACCGAGCCTTACCACTCCTTCCCGAACCCAGCGCCGCATCAGGTGCGAAATCACAACACATGAAGGTTGCCTGGCTAATCGTTAATGTTGCAGGTGCGGGGCACTCTATGCCAGCGAAACTATAGAGTTGGACTGTGCAGAGGCATTATCTAAGGTTCTGATCATGTATCTTCGCCGAATTCCTCATATCGCCCTAGTCCATATCGCTCTAGTCCTAGCGCTGTGTGCTTTTTTGCTGTCACCTTTGGCGCATGCCCAAAACGATGGCGAAGCGGTCGTAGTGCGGGTGGGCTTGCACGCAGCCGAAAAGAACCTCAACCCGTTCATTGTTCCCCAGGCTTTGCCGCTGACGCACGACTTCACGATGCTGGTCTACGACACGCTCTTTTGGTCGCAAAGCCGTATCAATCCCGAGCCCTGGCTAGCGACTGGCGCAGAGGCATCCGCAGATTTTCGTGTATGGACGGTGTCGTTGCGCGACGACGTTGTTTGGCATGACGGTGTTGCGTTCACCGCTGAAGACGTGGCTTTCACTTTCCAGTATTTCGCTGATGATGCTGGCCCGGGACGCTACGGCCATCACGTCTATGACCATCCAGTATTTGAGTCGGCGACGGTCATAAACGACACCACCGTCGAACTTCGTTTTGAGGATCCGGTGTCGACTTTCATGATGCTGCCCGGTGGCGATATCCCGATACTGCCCAAACACATCTGGGAAGATGTCGAAGACCCGCGTGCGGATGCCACTTCGCTGCCGGTCGGGACAGGCCCCTATGTGATGGTTGAATACAACCCTGGCACCTCGTATCGGCTAGAAGCCAACCCCGACTATTTTTTGGGGGCACCCCTAGTTGACACGCTGATCATGCCGGTGGTGAGAGACTCCCAGGCGGCTTTCGCGGGACTTCAAACCGGTGAACTCGATTTCGTTACCCGCAATCTGCCTGCACCGCTGGTGTCTCGCGTGCAAGAAAACGACGAACTTGAAGTAATCACAGGCAGCCGTATGCAGTCGCTGTATTTGATGTTCAACACTCGCAAACCGATCTTGTCAAACCCGACAGTGCGCAAAGCCATGAGCATGGCGCTTGACCTTGAGAGCATCGTCAATATTGTTGAGGGTGGTCTGGGACGTGCAGGTAATGACACTTGGACTCATCCTGATTCGCCTTGGGCTCATCCATCTGGTGGCCACATTTTTGATGTAGCTGCCGCCAACGCAATGCTTGATGAAGCCGGATATGCGATGGACGGCAATGTGCGGCGCAGCCCTGAAGGCGCGGCGATGTCCTTCACGCTGCTCGTCAACGCAGCCGCCCCGCCGCAGATCCGATCAGGGGAACTAGTCGCAGAGCAGCTTTCTGCCATAGGTGTTGATGTCACAGTCGAGCCGCTGGATGCGCCTGCCATTACCGCGGCTCGCCGTCCGGGGCCTGACGGGCCGCCGTCGGTGGAAATGTTCATTGCCGTGTTTGAGTCGCACGCTCATGCTGATCCTGACCATCTGTTCTTCTTCTTTCATACCCCGGGTCGAGGGGTGGGCGGGATCTTCAGCGGCTACTCCAATCCCGAGTTCGATGCTGTGCTTGATTCTGCTCTGGGTGTGTCGGTACCAGAAAAGCAGGAGTTGATTAGCCAAGCGCAGGAGATTTTCGCTGCCGAAGCGCCAGCAGTAGTGCTGTATTATCCCGACGGGCGTTGGGGTTATCGACCTGCTGCATATGACGGGTGGATCAGCGACCCAGGCCACGGAGTGTTCACCAAACGCTCACTGCTAGCACCTCATGCGGCAGTCGGGTCTTCAGTTGAAGTTTCCGAAGGCGCTGCAGGCACAGCTTCCGACGAGTCTGGCGCAGGTGATGGCGATGATGGAGACACCGTCGCAGGCGCTGATGATGATGGCGACACCGACGGAGGCGCTGGCACAGCCGACAGCTCAGAAGACGCTTCTGGAGCTGCTGATGAGTCACAATCAGCCGATGAGATGGCAGCCAGCGAGATGGCGGCAGATGATGCGGACGCAGGTTCAGACGCAGATTCGGGTGAGCCCGCTGAGGCTTCTGCTGGCGCATCCGCGCAAGACTTAGAGCAAGACGCTTCAGACGAGGGCGACTCAGATGACGGTGGTGGCGGCGGTGCCGCGTCGGTGGTGACTGCGGTGATTGTGCTGGCCGTCGTGGCTGCGGTAGCGGCGTTTGCCGTAGTGCGACGCCGTGGACAGCAGGGCACCGTCGAAGACTGAGACCAGCATCGCCTCACGGCGACAGCGGACTCTTGCTGTGCGCCTGCTGAGGCTGGCATCTCAGTATGCGGCGGTGATCCTTGCCGCTCTAGTAGTCAACTTCGCATTGCCGCGGCTGGCACCCGGCGATCCGGCCGACTATCTAGTCCCGCCGGAGTCGGGAGCAGTCGAAGACACTGTGCGTCAGTCGATGCTGGAACGTTTTGATCTTGACGGCTCAGCCTGGCAGCAGTTCGGTAGTTATCTGGGCAACCTGTCACGAGGTGACTTCGGCATCTCGGTGCGTGACGGCAGAGCGGTGTCGGAGGTGGTCGGCGAGCGTCTCTGGTGGTCGTTGCTGCTGGTAGGCACTGCGGTGGTGGTGTCAACGGTTCTGGGGGTGATGTTGGGTTTCGCAGCTGGTTGGCGTCGCGGATCACGGCGCGATGTTTCGCTTCTGGCAGGAGTTTTGGCAGTGGATGCGCTGCCAGCGTTTTTTGTCGGGTTGATGCTTTTGCTGGTGTTCTCGGTGCATCTGGAGTGGCTGCCCGTCTATGGGGCTGTGTCACCAGATGAGCTAGGTGGCTGGGACTGGATCGTTGATGTTGCGAAACGTTTGGTGATGCCTGCGGTGACGCTCACATTCGTCGGCTTGGGATCGGTGTTCGTCGTGGCTCGCTCGGCAATGATCTCCGAACTTGGTGAGGACTATGTTTTTATGGCACGCGCTAAAGGTCTTTCAGATCGTGCTGTCAAACGTCACGCTGCCCGTAATGCCATGATCCCAGTGTCCACAGTGGCATTGCTGGGGTTCTCGACACTGGTGGGAGCAGCGACCGTGGTTGAAAGCGTGTTCTCGTATCCAGGGCTTGGTTCGCTGGCTTTTGATGCTGTAAGAGCTCGCGACTATCCAGTGCTTCAAGCAGTGTTTGTATTGCTGTCGTTGACTGCGGTGGCCGCCAACCTGCTAGCAGATCTGCTTTACCCGGTTCTTGATCCGCGGGTTCGCCGAGCGGGTTCGTGATGCTGGCGAAGTATCGCACTCGGCTTCGGTCGGCCACACTGGTTCTGGCATCAGTTGGCGCGTTGATGTTGCTGGTGGTGATCGGCGCAGCCGTGTTCGCGGATCTGCTGGCATCGCATCCACCTGATCGCACAAGCGGGCTGCCATATCAGTCCCCTTCGGCGCAGCACTGGTTGGGCACCGATGACTTAGGCCGCGATCTTTGGGCGCAGCTGGTGTTCGGTGCTCGAGTGTCGCTGCTTGTGGGGTTGGTAGCGGCTGTGGCAGCGACACTGCTTGGCACGGCTGCTGCTTTGCTCGCAGGCTGGTGCCGCGGCTGGATCGACGCAGCGACTATGCGGCTGGTTGATCTGACCCTGTCTCTGCCGTTTTTGGTGCTGGTTCTGGTGCTGGCGGCCTATTTCGGTCGTGGTCTTGAAGTGTTGATCGTGTTGATCGCAGGAGTGCTTTGGGCGCGCCCGGCGCGGCTACTGCGCAGTCAGGTGCTGAAAATCTCAGAGTTCGGTCACACCGAGGCTGCACAAGCCATGGGAGCTGGGCCGTTGCGGATTATGACAATCCATATCGGCTGGCGATTGACACCATTGATCGTGTCGCAGCTTGTGAGAGCAGCTGCGGTGGCGGTGATCGTGCAGTCAGGCGTGGCGTTTTTGGGTTTGGGTGATCCTGGTCGGGTTAGTTGGGGATCAACGCTCTACTTCGCTAACAACGGCAGCGCCATCCTCACCGATGCCTGGCTTTGGTGGATCGTGCCTCCAGGCGCAGCCTTGACGGTTCTGATCGTCGGACTGGCTCTTGTGGGATTCGCATTTGAGGAATTAGCCGACCCACAGTTGAGCAGTCACGGTTGGAGACCTCCCAGGCGACGTCGCCTCAGCGAGACGCTGCCCGAGCCGTGCGCTGCTGATTTGCGCCTTGATGTGCGTGACCTATCAGTGGACTTTGCTGAGGCAGCGGTGGTGCGCAACGTCGACTTGCAGATCAGCCGCGGCAGAACTCTGGGTCTGGTAGGTGAATCAGGTTCGGGCAAATCCACACTGGGGCTGGCCGTGCCAGGATTGGTGGCTCACCCAGGCCGGGTCACAGCCGCTGCGGTGATGCTTGAAGAACTTGATCTGCGTCGTCTGGGAAGGCACGGCCTGGAGAAGATACGTGGTCGTGATGTAGCGATCGTGCCGCAAGCGGCGATGAGCGTGCTTGACCCAACAATGACGATTGCTGATCAAGTAGCAGAAGCTGTTGATGGCGGCTTTGACCGTCATCTAGCACGTCAGCGTGCTGAAGAGTTGTTGACTCAGGTGGGTATTGCTCAGCAGCGTCACAATGCTTTCGCTCATGAACTTAGCGGCGGGCAGCGCCAGCGGGTAGTGATTGCCATGGCTGTGGCCAATCAACCGAAGCTGGTGATCGCTGATGAACCGACCACGGGACTTGATGTCATCAATCAGCAGACCATTCTTGACCTGTTGGACGAACTTCGACGACGGTTGGGTTTTGATCTTTGGCTCATCTCGCATGACCTGCCGCTGGTTGCGTCTCGCGCTGATGATCTTGTGGTGATGTACGGCGGTCGTGTAGTGGAAGCCGGTAGCGCAGCTGAAATAGCGCAAAATCCGCAACATCCCTATACGTCAATGCTGGTTGAAGCGTTCCCCTCGCTGCGTGATGCTGCCACAAGACTGCGTCCAGTGCCCGGTGAAGTCCCTGATCCTCGCAATCTGCCGACCGGTTGCGCTTTTGCGCCGCGCTGCCCTCATCGCCGTGATGACTGCCTACAAACTTTGCCTGTCGTCCGACCGATCGGTAAAGCAATGGTGGCCTGCCATCACGCGCCGCTGCCCCGAGCCGTCTGGGCATCTGCGCTCGCAGTTGCCGCTGATGCTGACGTGTCTGCGTCTTCTTCGAGACCGGACTCTGACTCTTTGGACAGTCGCATTGGATGCCGACCTACTCGCAAGCCTGGCCCGAGATCACAATCTGGTGAGCTTTCGGCAAGCAACGGCACGCTGTCTCGGGCGGTTCTGAGTTTGTCTGATGTCGGGGTGGTGTATCCGAGACAAGCGCAATGGCACCGTGACACAAACGGGCACCGTGACGCAGACGGTCTTCTGCATGCCCTGCATAAAGAGTCGCTTGAGGTTGCTGTCGGTGAGTCCGTTGCCATCATCGGCCGCAGTGCAGCAGGCAAATCCACTATTGCGCGGTTAGTGGTGGGACTTGTCGAACCAAGCAGCGGCTCAATAACACTGCTGGGTCATGACTTGGCGAAGTTGTCGAAGCGTCAGCATCGCCGTCTGTGGCGACGTGTGCAAATGGTGTTTCAGGATCCGTATGAGTCGCTGCATCCCAACATGACTGTCGCCTCGCTGGTTGGTGAGCCGTTGGCCATCGCCGGAGTGCCGCGCCGTGAACGCACAGATCGAACGCTTACGGCGTTGCACCAACTCGGGCTGACCCCGGCTGAGAGCTTCCTTGACAGGCATCCCAAGACGCTTAGTGGCGGGCAACGTCAGCGTGTGGCTCTAGCCCGCACTCTGGTAGCCGAGCCAGAACTCATCGTCGCCGACGAACCGGCATCAATGCTTGACGCATCGCTCAGAGCGACTGTGGCTTTGCATCTGCTGGAGGTTCGCAAAGCGCTAGGTGCAACGCTGATATTCATCACTCACGACATTTCTCTGGCACGTCTAGCGGCTGAGCGGATAGTGGTGCTGTGCGAAGGTCGCGTGGTTGAGGATGGCCCTGCCGCGCAGGTGGTTGACTCGCCAAGCCATCCCGAGACCCAGGCACTAATCCAAGCTGCAAGCCACAGCCATACTTCGGGCTCAACCCGATAGATGAGTGTTACAGTGCTAGTGGATCAAATACATTGGTGGAGCAAAGCAATGAAGACATCTGCTGGAGACAAGATTTCTGGGTCTAGCGCAACAGAAATAGTCTCCTCTCTCCTCTCTCTCCTCTCGTTTGCTTTGTAATGGTCGGCCGACTGCTACGCATGGCTGCTGTCGTGGCACTTATCCAGTTTGTGTGGGTTACTTCGGTTGAGGCCCAGGATCCTCCAGCACCCACCAATGTAGTTGCGGTTCCTGGTGGTGGTACAGGCCAAGAGAATTTGCTGGACTCGAACAACAATGTGCTTGAGGGTGGCAAGAAGCTTGATGTGTCATGGGATGAAGTAACTGTCGGTACTCCAACCGGCTATAGGGTGCAGTGGCGTAACGCTACGGCAGCGGATTGGTCGGCTGCACTGTCGCATGATGTCGATGGCGCATCAACGACGAGCTACACGATCGACCAGCTTACGAACGGCGAGACTTATTTGGTGAGAGTCTACACACTCTTCGGCGCAGATCAGGCCAGTGCAACGTCATCAGAGGTTAGTGCTACTGCTAAGTCAGCTGTGCAGCAGATGATTGACTTTATTGAGACCGAGGTTATCGCCAAAGGTGAAGAATTGGACAGTGATGGCCGAAAGAAGGCACCTTGGCTCAAAGAATCCTGGGATCGAGTACCTCGGGATCTTGTTAAGATAGATAGATCTAACGACGCAGGTTCTGTCCAAATAACTTGTAATGACAACAATCATATTTGGGCACCCTATTGCGAGATAGCCTCTTATAATATAAATGTAGACTTTGTACGAGATAAAGAAACTATTATACATGAACTTTATCATGCTCTGACTACAGGACACAGAAGAGATCATCCGATCTCTCCACTTGATGCAATGCATCTTGCATATATGTCCACTACAAGCTCAGACTGCGGAGTTATCGTTTTTGAAATCCCCGCCGATACAGCAACGATTGTGACCTTCAATAAGTTGTATGCACCTGAAGAGTTGACCAGTTCAGTTTATTGGACTCTTTGTCAGAGCAGAAACTGGCCCACTCAAGAGGAATTAGATGTTACTTCGTCTTTTATGTTGGAACGCAAGTTCCCTTCCTGGTTCATTACAAGATTCGGTGATGGTAGCGAAAGCCGAGACCACACAACATGGGATGATGATGACTGGAGTTACGATGAGCAGGCAGCTATATGGGCTTACTATCTAGCATCGCCGATTGCTACTGGTGCTACTGGTCAGAGGCATCTGCAAAGTGCACACCAAGGAATGGAGCAATTATTTCCGGGTGGCTTTTGCTATACGCAACTCATAACTTCGATACCGTTCTTGGAATCAGGTATAGAAGACTACGATAGGATTCGAGCCGAGTTGGATTCGGTTATCAATCCGTGGGCAGCCAAGGGCTGTTATCCCACGGAACCTACTAATTTGTCGGCCGTTTATTCTTCTGAGGTTTCTAGTGATGGCACGGTACCGCTCGGCAAGGTGACCGTCACTTTCGGCATGCCAGTGAGTGAAGGCCCGCCGCGGACGCAAGGGTTTGCACCGGTGAACCGTTTCAAGGTTACTCTGACCAAAACGACTGGCCCGTGTCGAACGTCTCGACAGGTAGAGGTGACAGACCTCGACAACTTGTCGGCAGAGTTCAGTGGACTTGGTGCTGGACAGTATGTGGTGGAAGTGCAGGCACTCAATTTGCTTGCCGGACCGCATGACGCTCAAGCGTCAACGACAGTCAATGTGCCAACGGGTGGTGAGCACTGTGAAGATGTGGTTCTGGTACCGCCTGATTGGCCGTTGATACCCGATGGCATCGGTGCCGGTGAGCAGTTCCGTCTACTATTCTCATCAAGCCGATCCTGGCAACTTGGAGGTGATCATTTTCTTTTTGGTCAAACCGACGGGATCGGTGATGATATAGCAGATTATGAAACTATTTTGCAGGATCTGATCAAGAGTCGTGGGCACGCTGATGCAAAGCCTCACGCATCATGGTTCTCGGTGCTCGGTAGCAGTTATGATGAGGATGTCCGTGACCGTACCAATACGTTCTGGACTCCTCAAGCATCGGGGGTTCCGATCTATTGGCTCAATGGAGCGAAAGCAGCTAACGATTATGTAGATTTTTATGATGGAACTTGGGAATACACTCAAGGGTCGTGGGGTTCAAGACAGATGGGCAACAACGAATCTGGTCGTATGACTCGAGTAGATCAAATCCGATTTTTGACTGGCTCCAATCATGATGGAACAGCGCGCCGTGAGCATATATCCTTTCTACCGCATGTTATTAGAGACCTATCTATCGGAGCTCGATATCCAGATGACTGGCAAAACCTAATTCAAAGAGGAACTCCACATGTAGGATTCGGTGGAAGGAATTACGCGTCAGACAGCGGACCGCTTTGGAGTGGTGGACAAAGGAATAATATAGGATATATTAATAATCAACGCGATTCGTTCTATTTTTACGGTTTGTCAGGAGTGTTTGAAGTTGCTGAGCCTGTTGTGTTTGTGGAGGCGGTGAATGCTGAAGCTGTTGATGATTCGGCGAGTTCGAAACCTAATCACAAGTTCGGACAACTGCGGGTGAGTTTGCCGCGTGGTCTTTGTGCTGGTGAGAGAGTTTCGGTGCCATTACTGTTTGATGGTGTTTTTCATGATCGGGTGCCTACGCCTTCAGGCAATTTCCGAGTTATTCTCGAAGTTAGTGGTCTAGATATGCCTGCAGGTGTTACCTGGAATGGCGAAAGGGTCACTTTCACCGGGTTGGGGGCTTGCGTGCCCGAGTCTGTGCCCGGTTCTGGTTGGTGTGGTGCCATCAGCGGCGAGTCAGCTAGCGAGGCGCTGTTCAGTTTTCTTCATGTTGATGATGACACAGACGATGAAATGATGACCGTATCGATTCCGTCTATGAGTCAAGGATCAGGCATTGTCGTGGAAACGCATGGAGTGTGTTCACTCACGGCAGCCACAATGGGTTCCGGTCAAATAACGGTTACCGATAACGATGTAGCACAGACACGGCCTCAACCCCAGCCGTCTCAGCCGCTGCTGCCGACTCCCTCACTGACTTCTGAGATTAGTATTGTTGCTGGCGGAAATATTACTGAGGGTGGCACATCTACTTTCACTCTGAGCGCTAATCCTGTTCCTGCTACGGATTTGCAGGTCATAGTGAATGTCACTGCCGATGGTGATTATGGTGTGTCGACTGGTTTCCGTACGGTTACGATTGCTACCACCGGTACGGGTAGTCTTACAGTTGCTACTGTTGATGACAGTAGCAACGAACCCGACGGTTCGGTGACGGTAACATTGGTAGCTGCAAATAGCAGCTATACCTTGGATACTGCAGCCACATCGGCGACTGTAACTGTGGCCGACAACGATGCACAGACTCAGACGTCTCAGCCGTCTCAGACGCAGTCGGGTACCCCAGTTACTCAGCGTCCGCCGACATCTCCGGCACCGCAGCGGCCTACCGATGATGAGCTTGCGCCTGCTACGCAATGGCTTGACCTAGATACTGCATATGACGTTCATCGTGACGATCTCACCACTTTGGCTACAGATGGGCTCTTCAACGGGCTAGGTTGCGATGAGCAGCTTCTCTGCCCGACGCAGCCGATAACACGCTGGCAGTTCGCTGTGCTGCTGATACGCCTACTCGAAAACACAGACACACCTACCCTTAGTGCTGATGCTGGCAGCTTCAGCGATGTTGAGTCCGAGGTCTGGTGGTCAAAGCATGTGCAACGTCTTGACGAACTCGGTGTTACTCGAGGATGCAGTATCGAACCCGATCTGTTTTGCCCAAACCAGCTACTTAATCGCGCGCAGGCAGCCCAATTCATAACCGCAGCGTTCAATCTGCCTGCTGCCGACTCGGCCGGGTTCACCGACGTAACAAGCAATCATGTCCATGCAGCAGCCATCGACGCGCTGTTCGCTGCGGGTGTCACCAACGGTTGTGGCAGTGACCCGCTGCGCTTCTGCCCTCAACAGTCCCTAACCCGCCAGCAAGCCGCCAGCCTGCTGAACAGAGCAAGTTCTAGGTCTGCGGCCAGCGCTGGTTAGCGCACTGAGTTAGTTAGCGCACCGACAGCCAGAAAGCGTCGGTAAGGTTCGCTTTACGCAAAAAGGCAAGGAAGAGCTATGGCTCATAGGCGCAAATTGATCTTCTTTACCACGGCGGATCCTCGCAGTGACTGTGACGCTTTGTTTCGTGCGTATCACTTTGCGATGACTGCCAGCGCCGCCGGACTTGAAGCAGAAGTACGTCTTGCCGGTGATGCTGTAGCGGTCGCCGATCTTGAAGCAATTCCGGATACTGAACTGGGCCGAGATGTGCGCCAGAAAGTTGCTGCGGGCCGCGAAGCAGCCTTTGTGGTGTCGTTTTGACCGTATTCAAGTGATGCCCGTGGGGTGTCAGCACAGGCGGCTGCCAGTGTTGGTGCCGACTTTCGCTATCTTGGCGAGATCCTTACCGAAGTAGCTGACGGTATCTCTGAACTGATCTTCGTTGGCGGCTAACTAACGGTTCGCCGTTCACATCCAATACTGCTTAGTTGTTTGAAGCAGTCATAGCCGGTCAGAGCAGAAATGTCGTCTGGCTGGGTCACGTTCCTTATGGCAGGTCAAGTGTTTTGCCTGCGTTGATCACGTCTTCAAAGGGAACGGTTGCCCAATCACGATTCTTGTGATTCCAGTGTTGTAAGCATCACGTAATGCTTCATGTGCTGGGGAGCCAGATACGAAAATGGGGCTGGTTCCGTATCCATCTTTGGGGCGATCCACTGCCGGTCCGCCGCCACGGTTCATTTGATGCCACCATTCTGAGACCTTCTCTCGGCACAGATCGGCGTGAGGTTGCAGGCGTGCGATGTTGTGAAGGTCGTAGATGTCACGCATCCGTCGCTGCAATTCTCCCCATCTTTCTGTGGCTGCTCGACGATGCAAGGCATCTAGCTTGTTGATGGCGATGTAGGCGGGTTGAATGACCGGCAACTCAAAGCCGCCTAACTCAGGGAACCCCTCAGACGAGATTCGCTTTTGGCAGGCATGAACCCATGCCTAGCACTCCATGCGATATAAGCCCACCATCTGCAAGCTTTTCCCTCGACAGGCATCAGACCCGCGGTATGCGGATCCAAATCCAGAAACCACCTCAGAATGGCATCTGGCTGTGGCAGACTCAGCCGTGATGATCAGAGTTGCTTTTGTCGGCAAAGGAGGCGCAGGCAAGTCCACCATTGCGGGCACTTTCGCACGGCTGCTGGCACGTCGCGGTGAGCCGGTGCTGGCATTGGACTCAGACCCGATGCCAGGTATGCCGTATTCACTGGGTGTGGCAGTAGATGATCATCCCATACCCGAAGATGTGGTGGTCGCTGGCGGAGAGGGCCGGCCCAGATGGGTGCTGCGCCCCGGTCTTGATGCCGCCGCCATGGTTAAGCGTTACGCAGCGCAGTGCCCTGACGGCGTTCGTTATCTACAGTTCGGCAATCTTTGGGGTCCGGTAGTGCGATTGCAGCAAGCTCAGTTCGCTTGGAGTCAAGTGGTCGCCGAACTTGACGCTGAGCAGTGGCATCTGATTGGAGACCTGCCGGGAGGTACTCGTCAAGCCATGTTCGGCTGGGCCAAATACGCCGACACGGTGTGTCTTGTGGTGGAGCCGACCGTTAAGTCTCTGCACACCGCGGCACGTCTGGTGACCTTGACACAAGCCAAATGGGGTCCTAGCCGTCTCGTGGTGATAGTCAACAAAGCTCAAGACAGTGCTGATGTGAATCGAGTCGCCGAACGGCTTGCCGTTACGCCCACTGCGGTGGTGCCTCAAGATCCTGCGGTGATACAAGCTGACCGCCGCGGCTTGGCACCGCTAGACGCATCGCCCGACGGCGCTTTCGCACAATCAGTGGAAGTTTTGGTTGAACAGATTGCGGCGCTTTATTCTCAATCCCCGAGATTGGGCACCAAAACCAGCTCACGATCCGCCGCTGGTTGAACAGTTTGTGGCTTCTTACTCTCACCTTTGAGGAGGTAGTGCAATGAAAATCGCTGTCGTTGGCAAGGGTGGTGCTGGCAAGACCACAACCAGCGCTGTGCTGGCACGCTCTCTCGGACGGCGCGGTCTGCCTGTTGTAGCTCTCGACTGCGACACCAACCCCAACCTCGGCTTGTCGCTGGGGGTGGGTGACAACGAAACCGAACGCCTGCTGACTCTGCGTGAGATGCTTGACACCGGCGAAACCGAGCACGCCCCCAGCTTCGATGAGATTCTTGAGCGTTACGGCAGTGATGCACCAGACAACGTTCGTCTTGCGGTGATCACCCGCATCGAGAACCCTGAGCCCGATTGACCTTGATGCGGACTGTCAGCCGAGCAGTTGCTTGGCTTCGCTGAGACTGATGCCGCCATTATCGTCGCCGACCTTGAGGCTGGCATCGGCACCCTGACGCGTCTCGAAACCGCTTCAGTGGATGCCACGGTAGTAGTTGTGGAGCCAACGCTGCGTTCCATTGATGTCGGCCTCCGAGCGGTGTCGGTGGCTGAAGAGCAGAGTCAGGGCCAAGTGGTGATCGTCGCCAACAAGGTTGACGACGAGCAGGACCGGCAACGTATCCTCGAAGCCTTCGGCGATAGGCCGCTGGTGGTGGTTCCAGTCGATCCAACAGTCGATGCCGCCGACCGGCTCGGCATCTCGCCGGTCGATCATGAGCCCTCAGCGCCTGCGGTGACAGCGATCGAAGGCCTGGTCGATTTGCTAGGTGTGGACTATCCCGGTCGTTGAGCCACAGGCTTGGTCGAATCTGGGCGCGGGTCAGCGGAGTGGATCGTTGCAGGTGAGTCGCCGCTGGATTAGTTGAGCCGTCTGCTTGTTTGGTTGAGCGTTCTCTCGCCTGAATGGCTATTTCGTATCAGCAGCGGCTAGTGTGTGTGGTGATGTGGCTCTGGTGGATCGGCAACGCACTGCTCTTGGCGGTGGTTGTTCCCGTCGTGTTGCTGCTGGCGAACCGGGTAATGCGTCCTGCGTTGGAGATCAAACGCTATGCCGCAGACATTCTTGAACATGGCGCTGGGTTAGACAAGAATCTTGAGCCGATACCGGCTGTAGCCGAAACCCGTGACCTAGTGTCAGCGGCCAAAGGTCTGGCGGTTCGCTATGTCACAGCGGCAGGGCCGTTGCTGTGAATCGCGGACCACTCAACGACTTTACGGTAGGAGTGTGAACTGATGCCAGCCGCAGCTGTTGTGACAGTGGTGATCGCGCTGGTGATAGCGGCTGCGCTGGCCTACTACCTCACTCGGGTGGTGTTCGTGCTGCGTGCCGTCAACGAGTCGCTCGCCGGGATTACCGCCGCGGTCCGTTCCATTGCTGACCGCACCGCTCCCCTCGGTGAGCTTCTGGTCCCGGTCAAAACCGACCTCGAAGCGGTGGCTGACACGCTCGACTCAGTGGCGGCCAGCCTCACCCAAGAAGCCCAGGCAAGCTGAGCACAAGCTCGACTTGCTGCCTCTTGATGAGGCCAGCAGTTCTGCAAAACTAGGATTAGTGAACCTGCGAAACTGGGATTAGTGCTTCTGCAAAAGTGTGATTAGCAACTATAGTGCTTCCTGTGGCGATGATCGCTAGGAGCATGTCGGCGCAGATCGACGAAGGCTTGCAGCATTTTCGGGTTGTGCTGCTACACGGTCCCCGTCAGTCCGGCAAGACGACTCTGGCTCGGCTGACCTCCGAGGCTCGTCAGGGCACTTTCGCCTCTCTCGACGATGATGCCACCAGAAACGCAGCCTTGGACGATCCCCGAACCTTTCTGCTTGGGCAGCGCCATCCCCTGATTATCGACGAGGTGCAACTCGGCGGTGACAGGCTCGTGCGGGCACTCAAGCAGGTGGTGGACGAAGACCCGGTTCCGGGCCGCTTCCTTCTCACAGGTTCGACGAATTTCCTGACGGTACCCAACATCAGCGAGTCGCTCGCTGGACGAGTGCTTATTCTGCGACTCTGGCCTCTCTCGCAGGCGGAGTTGCGGGGTTCGCCGCCGCCTCGTCTGCAGGACTGGTTTGACGACGACGGCATCGGTCCGCTCGCCGCAGGTGCCCGCAGTGGCGAGCCCACCTCTCGCAGCGACTACTTCGCCAGAGTGTGCGCTGGCGGATATCCCGAGGCCGTCGGTCTGCCCGAGAACATTAGATCAAGATGGTGTGATAGCTACCTTCAGACGGTCATCGAGCGCGACATTCTGCACCTCGGGGATCTTCGGCGACGTGCCGTTCTGCGACCGCTGCTCGTCTGGGCGGCTGCCAACACTGCCGGGGAGCTGAATCTTCAATCGGCTAGCAGCCGTCTCGGAATCGACCGAAAGACGGTTATTTCGTATTTGGAATGGATGGAGACGGTGTTCGTGATTCACCGCATCGGCTCATGGTCGCGCAATCCGAAAGCGCGTCCAGTGCGCCGTCCCAAGATCCATGTGACTGACACTGCTGTGGCGGCTGCCCTGCACGGTGTTGACTCCGAGTCGCTCATGAGCTCTGCTGCGCCTGCCGCGGGAGCGCTGCTCGAGACTTTTGTCGTCAATGAGATCGCCCGCAGCATTCCTGAGGCACCGATGCCGTTGAGTCTGCACCAATACCGTGACGGACTCGGTCACGAGATCGACCTGATTCTCGAACGCAGCGACGGAGCTGTGGTTGCCGTGGAGATCAAGGCCACCTCGTCACCCAGCGCCGAGCATCTGAGACATGTTCGCTGGTTGCGTGACCGCCTTGATACCGCCGAGCCGGGCATCTTCAAAGCTGGCGTGCTGCTCCACACAGGATCGCAGAGCTTCAAAGCCGGAGATCGTCTCAGCATGTGCCCCATCGACATCCTCTGGCAATAACACACCCCGCAGCGAGCGACTGTCAGGGCTGGGTCTCCTTGATTGCTTCGAGAGTGTAAACCACATGGGAGAAGTCACTCCGCAGCCCCAGTCAACGGGCTTGCTGTACGAACGGCTGCATCTCAAGAGGGAAAGAAGCGCTGCCGCAAGCACAGCTCAACGAGGTCAACTCCAGTGGTTGGACTTGTACACCTCCATGTCTTCGCCGTGAAGCTGTCTGGTGGAGTTTCCTATACGAACCCAGAACTCGGAGTGATTGGTACCACCCTCGTGGGGCTTGGTAAAAGCCGGTTTGCCCGAAGAGGATGCCGACACGATACAGACATCTTTGCCGTCGAAGCTCTCGAAGCCGATGCGGACGATCCCAGCAGTTGGAGTCGAGAGAGCGTCGTCCAGCATCTGGCGCAGAAACAGTTCGTAGCCGTCTTTGTCCTTTTTATGAAGCGTCTGCAAGTCTGATCCGAGCCCCACGACGCTGCCGCCGTCATCGACACCGATGAGCAGTTTGCCGCCTTGGGAGTTGAGAAATCCGCAGACTGTCTTGGCGATGACATGCTCCAGCTTCTTGTCAGGTTTGTTAACATGGAGGTTCCAGCGGGCAGTCGACTTGAACTCGACTGTCTGCGATTCCCCTACGCGTAGCAGTTCGGCGACGCTCTCCGCTGGTGCTGGCGTGTCATCCTCCCACAAAGTGTTGAACCCGTCACGCACCACACGCGCAATGAGCGTCCGCCGCCGCTCACGGAAGGTTGTGTAGTCGAGCTGCTCCCAGCCGACGGGAAGAGCGTGCCAGTAGATCTGACGCTGGAGCCTGTCGGATTCAAGTCGTGCCGTTATCTCCGGCCAGTAAGTGGAGGGGCCTTGAGCAGCGATGGCCGCGTTGTCGGGCCAGTCGATGTAGGCCATGTTGGAGATCGCGTTGAGGTTGCGGGTGCCGGTGACACCTAGTGCGGCGAGGTGAGCCTTCGGGAACAGGTGGTGCCGCTCCACTGATCGGGGAGCGGCCACGCTGGGATCAAGTAGATCGCGCAATCTCAGGTCGCTGAACAGCGCTTCGGCATCAAGGAGATTCAAGGCTGCCTGATAAGCCGACAGGACCGGCGACTTGGCAGCGGATGTGTCAAGCAGGTTGGGTAGCGAAATCTCCCAGTAGTCGTTAGTAAACGTTGCTCGCACGAGACGGTCGAGTTCATCGCAGAATGCCTGTCCGCTCCCGTCAGCGTGGGCTTCTAGCCGCCCGAGATCAGCCTCAATCTGCGTCTCGAAGGAACTTGTGTAGCGGCCTGTCGTGTGGGCCATGAAGAACCAGCGGGCGATGACGCTTCGCAGTGTCTTGATGTCCACTCCGAAGTCGCGCCTGCCGATCAGCCAGAGCACGTAGGCGTAGATGAGAGCGTTCTGCGAGGTGAGCATCCGGCTGCTGCGAAACCCCGCATATGCGAGACATTTGAGGAACTCATGCCAGTTGCTCAGTTTCAGGACTTCTCCTTGAGCCTGTTCCAGTGCCTCGAACTGTTCGGTGCGGCGCTTTCCCGATATTTCGCCCGTCTCCAGATCCTTGCCCCTGAGGATGTTGTAGACGTGCTTCAGAGGCCCCCGTCGAAAGGCAAGCCCGACCCCAGCTCGCAGCATCTGGTCGGGGCCCGGCTCAATGAAACTGTTCTTGGGCGACGGTCCGCTGTCTGGTGGGTTGATCGCGTCATGGCAGAACTGCTCAAGCTGTTGGCGACCCTTCTCCCAGTGGACTGACATGAGTGTCAAGATGAAGTCGGACTGCTTCAACTGCACGCCCTGAGAGTTGGTGCGCACGAAGATCTCGGCGACCTGCTCCTCACGAGCGTTTGCATTTAGTTCAAGCACTTGGAATCGGAAGTCTCGCAGATCGCGCACCCTGTCGATCCGCTCCTCTAAGACATCTTGTTCGTCACTCCAGTTGTCGCCTGTGCCGTCGAAGGCAGTGCCTCGATGAGCCCCGAGTTTGTCGAGAAAGGAGCGGACCATTGACCTATACCGGTCGGCCCAGAGCACGGTGATGTCCGCGATGTACTCGGGGTCTCGCTTGATGGCGGCGCTTGCGACCTCGAAGGTCTCGTCCGCTGGCCGGAATGCGATGCTGATCTGCTTACTCTTATAACGGCTGGTGAGAACGGGACTGCCCGTGAGCACTGCGAACAGCGAGGTCAGCCTCTGCTGCCCGTCCACGATCAGCAGACGGGCAACCCCGTCGTTTTCGTCGCCACCGACCTGGCGGATGCCCACATCGGCACCGGTCTCCCAAAACATCAACGTTCCAACGGGATAGCCCCGGTACATCGAATCAAAAAGATCGCGTACCTGAGTGTCCGACCACACAAACGGTCGCTGGATGTCGGGTAGAGCGATCTTGCCGTGTCGAATCTCCTCAATCAGATGAGTTAGCGCGTAGCCGGTGTCGCGATAAACGGTCGGTGCCATGGTTCTTCCTTGCTTGCGAAGAGAAGATCCTAACATTCTCGTTACTGTTGAGAGGCTGCGGTGACAGTGTTTACGATGTTGTGCAATTCGGGTAGTTCTCTGGTCTCGTATAGGTCACAGAACCTGTCGAGCGCTTGGAGTGCTTGTGGAGAGTTGCCTGCAATGTAGAGGCCGTGGAATTCTTGTAATAAGACAATGACTAAGCACACTTTTCCGTTTTTGACGTAGTTGACCGACTCATAGCGAGCCAACTACATCACAACAGAGCTTCCTTCTGATTAGTGACCCATTTCGGCTTTCCACTCTGGGTCGGGCGGGAATGAGCGGGTCTCAGCTGTTGGTGTCCCACCAGATTGTTACTCGTTCACGCGTGAACGGGTTCTGAGCCACTAGTTCAGCCACCTCAGGCTCACGCTCGGGCGGCAGGCAGAGATTTCGGCACCATTGGGCTGCTTCGAAGGCTTGGCGCTGTTCGGCTCGTGGATCATCACCAAGTAGAGACTCCTCAACCACTGGATTAAACCCGGCTTCATTCAAAGCCTCAACTGCGGTTGCTGCGGTCGGTTCATGCGGGCGTTCAAGACCCCAAAAGTGATGCCACAGAGCGCGGCGACGGTCCTGCGGATGCTTGGGCGTGATCTCGATTACCACCCGGCGTACCGCTTTGGTATCAAGCGCAGTAACAAATGGCACAATGTCGGAGACGTTGTAGAGGACGTTGTGACAAACCACCACGTCAGCTGCTGGCACTGCATCGGCCATCTCGGGCCACGACCCTGCAAAAACCTGCGCAGTGATCCGACGCTTTGCTGCGGTAGCTGCTAACAGTTCAAGCATGTTGTCTTGACGGTCAACGCCGATTACTTCATCCGCTGGTGGTGCCACAGCGAAAGCCGCAGCCCCGCCCCCGCAACCCACATCAAGCACTGAGCCGCCATCGCTAAGCGCTTCAGCAGCTCGACGGTTAGACAGAGACAGCTCAAAAGTGCCGCGATCAGGCGCAACAAAAATCTCGGGCGCAAACACGAACGGCTGCCGAGGAGCAGACCCCAGAATCTCTTGTGGTATAGCCCAATCGGCCATCTGCCGAGCCCAACGCTGCACCGCAGTCTCAGGGCGTTGCATCACCCAAACCTACCGAAACCTCAACAACCCAAGCCCAGATTTAGTGATAGTCACCTGAACTGCACCCCAAACCAGTCAACGGATGCGCCGCTTGTTCATGTAGAGACGACAGATGTTTTCGGGACGAACCCGGAACTTCGTACCGTGGTCTCTCATGCTGTAGCTGCCTGGCTCGGCTTCGCGGGCATCAAAGTCGATCATGATGACACCGCGCTCAACTTCCGCAAAGAAATCAGTGAGGCTGAACGTGTCGTAAGCCTCAGCTCGCAGGAAATTGACCTGTTGTCCTTTGCGCTCCCCGAGAACGAGCAACAGTCGTCTCAGTTTGCCTCCTACAGCGGCGAGCAGACTGTCCTGTGACCATCGAGGCACTGGACCGCTTCCATCTTTGTGACGCACGGTGAGTTCCCCAGCGTCATACATCGGCTTGAATTTCTGCGCTTCGGAGCGTGATGTCGGATCCACAGTGTGACGAAAGCTCAACCTGTCCTTGCTATCGCGCTTTCCGTAATTGCGGACCATATTGCGGATGACTTCAGGACTGTTGTCAGGTGTCTTGTGGAATAGCGTTACGAGATGGCTTCGCGGTGTGTGCCACTTCAGTTCCCAACCCAGAGCATCGGGATGTCAGCAGATCCGGGGTCAAAGCCCAGTTTATGTTCTAGGTAGTTGCCCGGCGCGCCAGTGCCTTTGTAAGGCGACCGGTCAGGCATGGTATGCCAGCCTGTATCAATCAGGTCGGTGATGGCGGCGAAGAGTTCCTTGCGGTTATTCGGAGCGCTCATCTTGATGCGCTCATTTTGAAGCGTGGGTTGATATGCGCTTGCGGGCGAGATCGCAGTAGGACTCTGAGATATCGAAGCCGATCCAGTCTCGCTGCTCCGAGATAGCTGCAATAGCCGTAGTGCCAGATCCGATGAACGGGTCAAGCACTACGCGGCCTGTGGTGGACGCTATGCAGCGCCGGGCAAGCTCAACAGGAAACGGTGCGGGATGCGGGTTGCGTGCTTCTTGCGGGATGCGCCAAACGTCGCCTTGGCTACCTGCGCCTTTTGCTAGCCGAAAACCGGGTTTGCACAGCAGATAGATCACCTCGTAAGTGGGCAAGAAGTAGCCGGGGTTGTGGTTGAAGCCGCCTGCGCGTTGCCAGATGATGATCTGGCGCACCGGGAAACCGCTGGTGATGTCGTCAGCGAGCCGCTGCCAAAGCCCGCCCTGAACGCGCCATTTGTGGTTGTAGAAGATCGCTCCGTCATCTCCAAGCAAGCGCAGCATCGCGCTCAGGCAGTCGCGCTGCCAGGCAATGTATTCGTTGTGCGGCATCGCATCACCGTGACAGTCGTAGCCGTCTTGCAGCGCGGCGTTAGGCCACTTTCCGCCTCGTCCGTCTTTCATGCCGTTGCCGGTGCTGTTCTTCAAGTTGTAAGGCGGCGAGGTCACAACGACATCCACACTTTCCGCTGGCATCGCGTTCATCAGCGTCACCGCGTCGCCACAATGCACCTTGTTGAGCCTCTGCTCGCTCAACGAACACGAAGAGGCAGCAATGTCGGTTGCGAACAATGTTTCGGGGCTCATCTGCTCTGGCTGCCTTAGGTCATCCAGAAATTTGGGGTGAGCGGCACGCTTCAATGAAGCACTCGGCACTGTTCGTACGGGTCATGCCCTGAACATACTCTTTGTGTCTGTGGCAACCAGAGATGCGAACAGTGCCGCTCTGTAGTGCGTGCGTAGCCATGGCCGCAACGTTACGTCAGGGGTGTGACACGGATGGTTGGCGACTATCCGACCCTTCCAAACACGACTTCAAATAGTCGTCGGCGGTAACAGCAAAAACGCCGAATGCCTCGTCCGGCTTGATGATGGGTGACTGGTTGCTATCCAGTGGTTATCCAGCTGTGGTGCTGGGGGCTGGCAGGCTGCCGCACGGCTGGCCCTGCCCGGTGTAAACACCGCTAATCACATACCAGCCAGACTCGCGGCCCAGCTGATTGAAAGAAGTAGCAGTCAACCTCACCTGAACGCCTGGCTCAATGTTGCGTGCCCGAGCAGCCCAACGGGTGCCGCCAGCACGAGTGGTGTCGATCTCGCCGAGCGTGTATTCGCCGTTGGTGATCATGTCACCAGATGGTCCCGACACGTAGACGCGGATCTTTGACACTGCGGATGGATCGGGCAAAGCATCAAACTCAACCGTGAGTTCGTTGGGGGCGCTGCCAGCTCGGCAAGCCACGTTGCTCGGCGCTATCGGGGGTGCCACACCAACCGGTGGCAGCGTCGTGGTGGTGCTGCTCGTCGTAATCGGCTGCACAACGGGCTCGGGAGGCAGCACAGGTTGAGATGATGTCGGCGGGACCACAAACGGCTCAGTTGTGGTAGTGATGACCGCAGCCGCAGTGGTTGTGGTGACTTGCTCGGCCGTGTCGCCGTCATCGTCGCCGTCGTCGCTGCAGGCCGCAGCAATCAACGTCAACGCGAGAACTGTTATCGCAAGGCGCAAAGATCGCATGAGGAACTCCCTTTTGTGCGGCAACTTTGGGTCATCAGTTCGGCCTCGTCAACGACAAGACTGAACTACCTGGACCAATCATAGGCTGCGGTACGGTAGTTAAACATGATAGGCCAACACTCACCCACACTTAGAGATGAACTCTGCGAGTTGCTGACAGGCACTGACCCTGCGCCAGGGCTTTGGTCAGCCATCGACAGCGGCAGGATGGCAGTGATCATTCCTGAGCTTCCACTGCTGCGAATGGAGCAGGATCCGATCCATCGACACAAAGATGTGCTAGCACACACGGTTGCGGTTGTAGCCAAAACTCCCGATGATCTCACGGTGAGGCTGGCGGCGCTTTTTCACGACATCGGCAAGCCCCGCACCCGTAGCTATGAGCACGGAGAAGTGACCTTTCGTCACCACGAGGCCGTCGGCGCGCGCATGACCCGCAAACGCCTAACCGCACTCGATTTTGACGAAACGATGATCGAGAATGTCGGCGAACTGGTGCGACTGTCGGGTCGCTTCAAAGGCTATTCATCAGGCTGGAGCGATTCGGCGGTTCGACGCTACGCTCGTGATGCTGGACCGCTGCTTGGGCGACTCAACCAGCTCGTTCGTTCAGATTGCACTACTCGCAATCGTGCCAAAGAAGTTGACCTTCACCGTCAGATTGATGATCTTGAGCGCCGTATTGCCGACTTGGCCGAAGCCGAGCGTCAGGCAGCACAACGACCTCAGATTGATGGTGACGTAGTGATGGCGCATCTTGGGGTGTCACCCGGGCCAGCGGTGGGCAAAGCTCTGGCTTGGCTGTTGGAGCTGAAACTATCCGAGGGTGAACTGCCCGAAGAGGAGTTGCTGCAAAGACTCGACAACTGGTGGGCCGAGCATCGTCAGTGAGCCTTCCGTGAACTCGTTGGCGGGCTCTTGCAAGAGCGCTGTCAAGAATCGCCAGAAAGCCGATAGCCTCAGCAAAGGGTTTGACTTTGAACCTTAGTTCAGGGTTTGCCTTTGAAAGCAAAAACAAGCAAGGCCTAGCAAGCAAGGAGCAGGCGTGACTTATCGGGCTGAATACCTGTGGATTGACGGCAGCGAGCCGGTGGGCGAAATTCGCACCAAAACCAAGATCCTGAAGAACGACGAGGAGCCCCCGATATGGGGATTTGACGGTTCTTCTACCAATCAGGCCACAGGCGACAACTCTGACGTGGTGCTCAAGCCGGTGTTCACCTGCGGTGACCCTGTACGCGGCGGTGACAACATTCTGGTGTTGTGCGAGACACTTCTCACCCACGATCTGTCGCCGCATCCCACCAACCGCCGTGCCGAGTGCGTAGCCGTTTACGAGAAATACAAGGATCAGGATCCCTGGTTCGGTATGGAGCAGGAATACACGCTGCTTGACGCTGTTACTCGTTGGCCAGCCGGATTTCCGCCCGCAGGGTTCCCGCCACCGCAAGGCCCCTATTACTGCGGTGTGGGCGCAGGCCGAATCTCGGGGCGAGACCTGATCGAAGAGCACACCACCGCATGTATCGAAGCTGGCTTGACCATTGCTGGCACCAACGCTGAGGTGATGCCAGGCCAATGGGAGTTCCAGATCGGCCCGTTGGACACTGTTACAGTCGCCGATCACATCTGGGTGGCCCGCTATCTGCTGTTCCGCCTTGCTGAGAAGCACGGCATTGAGGTGACCATTGATCCCAAGCCGATGCTTGGCGACTGGAACGGCGCAGGTATGCACACCAACGTTTCCACTAAGTCGATGCGTCAGGGCTATGAGCCGATCATCGTGGCCTGTGAATCGCTGGGCATGGCTGGCAAGCCCGAAGAGCATCTTGCTGGCTACGGTGCTGGCATTGAGTTCCGCCTCACCGGCGAGCACGAGACCGAGCGTTACGACCAATACTCCTACGGAGTATCTGACCGAGGTGCCTCGGTGCGCATCCCTTGGCAGGTCGCCCGCGACGGCAAGGGCTACATCGAAGATCGTCGCCCCAACGCCAATGCGGACCCGTATTACGTGACCACGCTGCTGACGAGAACCATCTGCGAGGCGCTCGTCGGCTTCGACTGACCCGAGCGCGCGGGCAGGCAACTTCGCTGCGCGTTAGCACCGCGCGTTACCACAATGCCTTCGGACGACTCGGGTGGCGCTGCTAGCTGCGATAGTCCCGACGGTGCTGCGTCCAATCATGCGCCCAATCATCTGAGGGTGGCTATCTGTCAGATCAACCCGATCGTTGGTGACTTGGAAGCCAACGCGGATCTGATCGCAGCGGCACTAGGTCGCGCCGAAGCAGCAGGTGCTGATGTGGCAGTGTTCGGTGAACTGGCTCTGACGGGCTATCCGCCCGAGGATCTGGTGTTCCGCCCTGGTTTCATTACCGAAGTTCGTGCGGTGCTTGATCAACTAGCTGCGCGTACCCGTGACTGCGCTGCGATTGTCGGTTTTGTTGACGGGGTTGGCGAATCGTTGCGACAAGTGCCCGACATGGCTGGTGTCGAGAACTTCAGCAGTGCCTACAACGCTGCGGCGGTTTGTGCATTTGGGGAGGTGCGTGGCATTTACCGAAAGCGTCATCTCCCCAACTATGACGTTTTCGATGAAATGCGCCATTTCGGGGTGGACGCGCAACCACCGCCATTGTTCGATTTCGGTGGGGCTCTGGTCGGGGTGACGATCTGTGAGGACGCTTGGGTGCCTGACGGACCGGTGAGCGAACTGGCTCAAGCAGGTGCCCAGCTGGTGTTGAACCTCAACGGTTCGCCGTTTCGGGTTGACAAGCAAGCCGCCCGCGAGCAGGTGATCGGAAAACGGTCAGCCGCAGCAGGTGTTGCGGTTGTGTGCGTCAATCTCGTTGGCGGCCAGGACGAGCTCGTCTTTGACGGCGGATCCTTCGTGGTAGGCGCGAATGGAGAGACTCTGGCTCGATGCGAGTCGTTCGCTGAGACGGTGGACATCTTCGATGTGGAACTACCAGAGCGCCGCGCCGCCTCGCCTGAGTCAACGACTCGCACGATTGTGGCGGTGACGCAGCCGACGGCTCTGCCACGCAAGCCTGAACACTCGCAGTACATCGCCGCTCCGCTTATGCCTTTGCTTGACTGTCAAGCTCAGCGCTGGGCCGCTTTGACTTTGGCCACCCGTGACTATGTTCACAAGAGCGGTTTCAGCGATGTCTGTCTGGGACTGTCCGGCGGGGTGGATTCGTCGCTGACCGCAGCCATCGCCGCGGACGCGCTCGGCGCGGATCATGTGCATGGTGTGTTGATGCCGTCACGCAACTCCAGCGATCATTCACTGCATGATGCTGAGAAGCTCGCCGTCACCCTCGGCATTGATGCCCGCATAGTTGGCATCGAACCTGCCCACGCCGCATTGACTGCCATGCTCGAAGTGGCTTTAGCTGCCAGCTTGGAGCCCGGCAGCCTCACCGACCAGAACCTGCAGGCACGTATCCGCGGAACGACTCTCATGGCGCTAGCCAACGACAATGGCTGGCTGGTGCTCACCACCGGCAACAAGAGCGAACTGGCAGCAGGCTATTCAACCCTTTACGGTGATACGGCTGGCGCTTTCGCAGTGATTTCTGATCTGTGGAAGCTAGAGGTTTATGAGCTGTGTGGCTGGCGCAACCGGCAAGTGGGCAAAGAACTCATCCCCGAAACGGTTCTCACCAAAGCACCTTCGGCGGAGTTGGCACCCGGTCAGCGAGACGATCAGTCGCTGCCGCCGTATGAGGTGCTTGATCCGATCCTGCGCGCCTACGTGGAGGAGCTTCGCAGTATCTCTGAGATTCAGCAGACCTGCCTTGCTCCAGCGGAGGTGGTAGAGCAGGTGTGTCATCTGGTGGATGCCGCCGAATACAAGCGTCGTCAGACACCAATCGGTCCCAGGCTTACTGCTCGAGCGTTTGGCCGCGACCGGCGAATGCCGATCATCAGCCGCTATCGATCGGCGGGTATTTCGTGACCTCAGCTGAGGCCAAAGTTGCTGAGTCAGCTTCGGGCGAACCGCATCTACCTTCGGCTGGGTGTGAGGTTTACGGCTACTCCCTAGTGCAGACGGCCCGGCTGGTATGCACGCTTCGCTGGGTGTGTGGTCGCCTGTCGGAGATGTTTGGGTCTTGGGCGACTCAAGCAGCCGACGAGACTGGTGTTGCCCGGTTAGCAGCCGCTGACAGTAGTGAGGGTGTCTTTTCCCTTGATTCCCGTGATGCAGTCAGCGATGACCCTGACGACTCTGATGTTGCAGCCGCGGCGGCGGTGGTAGAGCTAATGCGGCTCAGTCGCAGGCTGGCCGATCACCGCAAAGTACTGGACGGCCTTCAGCCGGATTCTGAGAAGCTAGCAACCTGGCGCGAAGCCGCTCCCGCAAACCCGAAACTGTGCGCCGCTCTTGAAGAGATCTCGGTCGCCGATGATTCCGCTAGTTCTGTCTCGCAGCGTGTGGCTGTTGCCCAGCGTCTGATCATGCCGATGCTCTGCACGATTTATGAGCGGATTGGTGAGCAGGCTGCATGGCATAGCGACGGTGCTCTCATTACCACTGCGGAAACACTCGGTGCTCAGCTGAGTCGCTTGCCCCACGTTTTGGTGAGCGATTATGCAGAGGCTCAACAGTTTCGGCATGTCTCTGCCGAGGCTGCAAAAGCTCTAGCAGCCGCCGGTGGCCTGATCCCTTCTGAGGTTCTGTGTCCGCAGGACTGGCCCTAAACAGGCTCAATGAAGCAAGGCATGATGGGTTTCAACACCGCTTTTAGCGGTCGTTTCGATCACCGGTTTGTCCACGGCAGCGAAGCATGTCTCGCTAGAGGCGACATAGAGCTGGAGAAGGGCTGCGGCAGTCGTCAGGAACTAAGAGGACTTAGCAAGTTGGCAATAGTCAAAATGTCGTTATCGTCTAGCTCGGCAATGGCGTGCGGGGCTGCGGTCGTTGAAGGCTGGCTCCTGTGACCCAGAGTGGGGAACTGCGTGGTTAAGGTCAGGGAGCGAATAGATCGAGTAGAGCGAGATGATGAGGATCTCGTACGCCTCTATCTCAGCGACATCGGTCAGTATCCGTTGCTCACTAAAGACGACGAGGTTCGGCTTTCTCAGGAAATCGAAGCCGGGGTAGCGGCTCGCAAGGAGCTGAAGGATGCTGCTGCTGGTTCTTTGAGCGAGCATCGCCGCAGGGAGTTGCGTCGCAAAGGTAAGCAAGGTTTGGAGTCTGAGCGCACTTTTGTGCAGTCGAACCTGCGTTTGGTGGTGTCGATCGCCAAGAAGTATCAGGCTTCTGGACTGCCGCTGCTGGATCTCATACAGGAAGGCAATCTCGGGTTGATGCACGCAGTCGAGAAGTTCGACTGGCGCAAGGGTTTCAAGTTTTCGACGTATGCCACCTGGTGGATCCGTCAGGCAATCACGCGGGGTATCGCCAACACGGGCCGCACCATTCGACTGCCGGTGCATGCAGGCGACACGCTGGTACGGCTGCAAAAAGCTCGTTCTCGCCTAGAGCTCAAGAAAGGCCGCCCGCCGAGCGTCGCCGAACTTGCCGCTGCGGTAGAGATGCCAGAAGAAAAAGTGATTGAGGCGCTGCGGTTTCAGTCCGAGCCGCTGTCGCTGTCCGAGCCGCTGCGCACAGAAGGCGAAGCTGAACTTGGTGACATAGTGGAGGATCGTTCGGCTGATTCGCCGTCTGAGATCGCTGCCAGCACGATGCTGCCCGATGAGGTAACGCGGCTGCTGTCGCCGTTGGATGAGAGAGAGCGTGAAATTCTGAGGCGACGCTTCGGTCTTGATAGGGGAGAGCCTCGCACACTGGAAGAGGTCGGTGAGTATTTTGACCTCACCCGTGAGCGCATCCGCCAAATCGAGGCGAGAGCAATGTCGAAGCTGCGCCACCCCTCAAGCGACACCGGCGCCCGCGACCTACTTAACTTCTAACAACTGCCAGTGGGCTGGGTGTCGAGAAGCAGGTTCACTCCTGGGCCTCGAAATCGGCCTCGAAGGCTTCGATGAGCCACTCTGGCGTTTCTGCGAAGTCAGGGGCTAGTTCAATGGTGCCAGCTAGGCGACCTGGCATCCGAGGTGTTTGCCGGGGCCGGTATGCGCAGAGTCGAGCGATAGGGTGTCCGGCTCGCCCAAGCACAATTTCTTCTCCTTGCTCTACCCGATCAAGGAGTTTCGACAAGTTAGTCTTGGCTTCAGAGACGTTGACAACAGCTTCCCCCATGTTTCGCCTCGCTCCCGTTACTTGATCTAATCAGACCAGACTCTAGCTATCAGCAGCTGCACTCTGAGTTGAGAATCTTGCTAGAGACGTTCTTGTCATCGGTTTTGAAGGAGAGTGCCTAGTGGCGGAGGTGGACGGGAATCGAACCCGCCGGACGGGGATCGCCCGTCCCACCCGCTTTGAAGGCGGGGGAGCCCACCAGGCGCTCAGACACCTCCGCTAGGCAGGCTAACCGCCACAACCGACTTGCCCCTAAAAGGTCGCAGCCAAGACATGGCAGACGCGGTATCGCCCACTACGCTTCGCAGAGTGAAAAAATGCAAATGGATCATCGGCTTGGCCGTGCTCGTAACAGTGATCGTCATTCTCGCTCGCAAGATTCAGGAGAACTGACGTAGCAGCTGCGGCGTGCGTGTCACTGAACTTGCCAGCGTCGCTGAAGCCTTGGAGCTGTCTGGACGGTCGCTGACAGCGCTGGTTGGCGGCGGTGGCAAAACCACACTGCTATTCGCGTTGGGACGGACACTGCCGCCGCGCACTCTGCTAACCACCACAACACGTATGGGGCGTGATCGCACTGGCGGCTTTGCTTGTCTGATTGCGCCCAGTGACAACGACCTTGCCACAGCATTCAACACACATGACACGCTTCTGGCATGGTGCAGCACCGACGAGCGCAAAGCACTCGGTTTCGCGCCTGAGACCGTTGACCGCTGGTTCGCTTCGGGCATCGCTGCTCAGATAGTTGTAGAAGCCGATGGTGCCAGAAGACGCCCCTTCACCGCCCCCGCTCCGTGGGAACCGCCGATACCCGCGTTATCCACGAACGTGCTGGCTTGCATCGGTGCGGACGCTTTGGGCTATGTGATCGCCGACCGGGTTCATCGGCCTCTGCGAGTGGCCGCCGCCGCAAACTGTTCGCCTTATCAGCGATTGACACCACAACGCGCCGCCGCTGCACTCACCAGCGATATCGGCATGCGAAAGCACGTTCCTGCCACGGCACGCTTCACAGTTGTCGTGTCGGGAGCTGACCCTGACGACACACAAGTGCAAGACTTGGTTGCCGAACTTGATCAGCGCAACACCGAGACTCTAGTAGTGCCAAAAATTGACGCAGAAACCGAAACCGTCGCAGGGATCGGCAGTAACAACCTCACCAACAACGACTCCGCTACCAACAACGTCCCCAGCAGTGACATCTCTAACACCTTCGACCCCACACAAGGCGAGCCGTCATGAAATCTCGCCTGCCTGCCAGCGATTATGAGTCGATTGTCGTGGGCGCAGGGCACAACGGCCTGGTTTGCGCCGCCTATCTAGCTCGCGCTGGTGTCAAGACTCTGCTCATTGAGGGTCGCGACACCGTCGGCGGATGCGCCTCAACGGTCAGCGATCTCGGCGCTCGCTTCAACATCTGTAGCTGTGATCACGCCCTAGTGCGCCTCATGCCTCTGATCGAGGATCTTGACCTAGCGACTCACGGACTGCGCTATCTGGAAGCCGATCCCAGCACCGTCTACCTAGATCACGACGGCAACCCGCCCTGGCTTTTCTTTCATGATCGCGAACTCACGATTGAGTCAATCGGGCGCAACCGTCCTTCTCAGGCTCGGGCTTATCGCCGTTACCTCAAAGATGCGTTCGCTGTGGCGGAACTGACTCTGGATACAGCAGTCGGTCCAGCTTCAACACCGCAAATGCTGGCTCGAATAATGGCTCGTCGAGGCCGGGGAGGGGCGCGTCTGATGCGATGGGCTCGCTCCAGCGCGCTAGAAGTGCTGAGCCGTTACTTCGACGACGAGGCCCTGATTATGGGCGCGATCAGCAACGGCCCCACCGTCTGGGGTGTGTCCCCTAATGCAGCCGGTTCAGGTTTGGCCGCAGCGCAATATGCGGCTCGTCACCTAATAAAGACTGGCCGTCCCGTTGGTGGCAGCGGAGCGCTGACAGATGCTCTGGCGGCTTCGTTCAAAGCATCAGGCGGTGAGCTTCGCTGTGGTTCTCAGGTGGATGGTTTGCTCACGGCGACAGGCCGGGTTTGCGGTGTTCGACTTGCCGACGGCACCGAGATCACTGCATCAGCTGTGGCAGTCACCTGCGATCCAGTGATCGTGGCATCTCAGTGGCTCAAGCCATCAGCTGGTGTGGCCGCAACAGGCGCTCCTCGCTCGTGGCGGGCACGACGCTTCGTTGAACGAGCTCAAGCAGCAACGCCAGGCGATGGCTACCAATCCAAAATCGACGCAGTCGTCAGCGAAGTGCCCATCTACAAGGCGCTACAAAACTCGAATCTGCTTGACCTGTTCGACGACCGTGACCCGGCCGAGTCCAACTATGTGATCTCACCCACCGTTGCGGAGTTGATCGAAGCTCATCGTCTTCGTGCGGCGGGGCGGATCGCGAAGCGTCCCACACTGTTAGCCAACCTGCCGTCGGTGCTTGATCCGTCAATGCGCAGCAGCGACGGGCATCATGTATTGAGCCTCGAAACACTGTTCACGCCGTATCACCTCAAAGGGGGCTGGGAGCAGTCGCCTGAGCCCGCCCGCTGGCTAGAAGTATGGTCAAATCTGCTTGAACCGGATTATCTCAAATCGCTGCTTCGTTACCGAACCATGACCCCAGAGCGCTACGAAAGCGAGTTCTTTTTGCCCCGCGGCTACACGCCTTCGTACCGTGGTTCACCATTGTCAACGCTGCTGGGTCGTCGCTACGAACTGAGCCGACATCGCGCACCTGTGCCAGGACTATTTATGTCGGGTGCGGGCACATTTCCGGGTGCGGGAGTATGGGGTGCCTCGGGCTGGCACGCCGCCAACGCCGTACTGCGATCGCTGAAAATCCTGAAATAGACATTCAAGAATGCGGTTGTGGCTCCGAGGCGCTGCCCCAACGCGAGATGGTGCCTGCTTCAATGCCGAGCTGCTCCAAAGCCCGCACCACCGTGTGGTCAACAAGGTCTTGGATCGAGTCCGGTCGGGTGTAGAAGGCTGGCACCGGTGGATAGACCACCGCTCCGATCTCGGCTGCCTGCGCCATTAGACGCAGATGCCCGAGATGCAATGGTGTCTCACGTACCATCATCACCAGTGGCCGTCGTTCTTTGAGAGTCACATCCGCCGCTCGTGACACCAGGTCGCTGCCGTAAGAGTTGGCTACCGCTGAAAGCATCTTGATAGAGCAAGGGGCTATAAGCATCCCGGCTGTGATATAGGAGCCTGACGAGATCGGTGCGGCGATGTCGCGGGCACCATGAACCACATCAGCCAAAGCCTCAACGTCAGCAGGTGAGAGGTCGGTTTCGTATGCCAGAGTCTGACGCCCAGGCCCGGTTATCACCAAATGGGTTTCCACTTCGGCAATGTCGCGCAGCAACTCCAAAGCCCGTATCCCGAAGATCACTCCAGTGGCACCACTAATCGCTACTACCACACGACGTGGCTCGTTTGGCACCGCAGGTGGTGCTGACTCCAGCATCACCAAAGACCGTTGTTCAAGAGATAGCTCAAGACAGATAGTTGTTCAAGTCAACTGGCGCATAAGCCACACGCTCACCGTATTCGCGTCGTTCCCGCTTGTAAGTGGCATCAATCCCGACTTTGGTGCTGACACCACGATCCTGTGCAGTCGGATCCATCTCATGTCCCTGCGCGCCCGCAACAGTAAAAACGTCGTCTAGCCAGTTCACTCGGTTGGTCAGCGCCCAGTGCAACTCAGAAGGTTGAGTCACGTCAATGTCGCGATCCACCACCATCACATTGCGAATGTTGATGTGCGCCGACAAAGCTGCCATAGCCAGATTCTTGGGAGTTCCGGGATTGTCGCGGTCTATCTGGATTACCGCCAGAAAACCGTTGCCGTAAGGCGGGATTGAAACATCTGCGCTCGGGTCAATATGGCGAACGAAACGGCGCAGCAACGGCTCGCGAGGCAAGACATTGCCGATGTAGACATGCTCATACCAGCCCGGAATGATCGTCTGAAAGATCGGGCTGTGCCGCCACGAGACGGCTGTCACTTCAACGGTGGGACTAGGCCACATTTCGCCGTGATAACCGTGAAACTCGGCTAGCGGCCCCTCATCGGCACGCACGCTGGGGCGTATCCGTCCCTCAATCACAATCTCGGCGTGAGCAGGCACGTCCACATCAACGGTGCTGCCTTTGCAGACCTCCACCGACTGACCGCGCAGTGCCCCAGCAATGCATAACTCGTCAACAGTTGTGCGCACTCCAGCAGCAATCATCACCGCCGGGTCAAGCCCGATAGCTAATGCCACATCAAAAGGTGCCTCTGGGTCGGTTCGGCTGCGCATGAATGTTCCAACATCACGCCATTCGTTGAGGTTGAACCCCAGCGTGTTACGTCCCAGAACCAGCATCCGGTTGTAGGACAGGTTGCCGCGGCCACTGACCGGATCTTTGGTCACGCTCACAGCACCGGTAATGAACGCACCCCCGTCGCCTCGAGAATGCACCGGTATGGGTATGGATGCCAGATCAATGTTCTCGCCGGTGAGGCGATTGTCGTGCCAGGCCGCCGAATCAACCGGTGTCGGTGCGATCTGATTGGCGGGCTCCAGCGCTTGACCCATACGGTCCACGACTTCGTCGGGTTCACAACCGAGAGCCAGAGCTGCGGTGCGGCGGCTAGACACCGCCCCCGAAAAGATCGGCCACGGAGAATCTTTCGGCGCTTCAAATAGTGCAGGCCCGGCGTTGCTGCGTTCAAACGCTGCGGCAACGTCGGCTAGTTCATGCTGCAAGCTGACCGGACGCATCACTCGATTGAGCATCCCAGCATCCTCAGCGGCACTCATGTAGCTGCGAAGATCAAAGATTGCGGCACTCACCGATCTCAACCCTAACGCCGAGCCTGCATTGCGAGCGAAGTCAAAACTTCCCGAACAGATCCTTATGTTGGTTTGCGATATTGATCTGCGGGCTAATCTCGTTGACTGTGGTTATTGAGTTCCTGACTTTCGAGGTCGCCCCCGCAGAACGAGACCAATGGCTGGAGGTCGAAGAGCGTCACTGGAGTCGCTATCTGGAGAGCCGCCCCGGTTTCATTAGCAAAGAGATGTGGGTCGGCGATGATCCCGGCAAGGTTCATGCAGTGATCCGCTGGCAGACCCAAGCAGCGTGGAATGCGGTGCCCGCAGAAGATGTCGAAGCGGTCGATAAAGATATGGGCAAGTGGTTCCGCCCAGCTAAGTTGCACACCTACCAAGTGATACGACAAAGCTGAGCAGCGAGAGTCAGCGAGCCATCTTGAGAGCTAGCGAGCCATCTTGAGAGCTTCGGCGCGACCTCTATTTCTATTTCAGAACATCTAGCATTGACATCGTGCGCACTGGAGTGTTCCTTTTTGGCGGGGTCGAGTTCACAGACGCGGGCGCAGGCCCGCCTGCTGCCACCGACCGCCGTTTCGGTCACAAAGAAATATGGCGGGCAACCGAACAGATCATCGACTCCGCGGTGCTGTGCGACCGGCTGGGTTTCGACTCGTTCTGGCTGACCGAACACCACTTCCAATATGAAGGCTATGAGATCATCCCCAACGGGATCCTGCTTGGAGCGATCATGGCGGAGCGCACCGAGAACCTTCGCATCGGTATGGCGTTCAACATCGTGCCGCAGTGGCATCCGCTGCGACTAGCCGAAGATTTCGCCACTCTGCACAACATCTCTGGGGGTCGCGGCATTCTCGGCGTGGGTCGCGGCACGGTGCCGCGTGAAGCCGAAACGTTGGGCACTCAGATCGGCAGCTTCGACAATCCCGATGCAGCGACCGCCGATGAGTTCAACCGCAAACAGTTCGATGAGGCCATGCAGGTGATCCGCCTAGCGCTCGATAACGACACTTTCAGCTTCCATGGCGAGGTCTATGACTTCCCGCCTAAAGGCATACCTGACCGCGGCGATTTCGTGAAGGAACTGTCATTAGTGCCTCGTCCGTTCTATCCATATGAGATCTGGCAGGCAGTCACTTCGCCTCCCACTCTTGAGCGGGTGCCTCGCAGCGGTTGGGGAGGAGTTTTCTGGAACCTGCATCATTCCTTCATCAAGATGCACTGGGAACGCTTCGCCGAAATATTCGCTGCTGAACATGGCCGTGAACTCGGGCGGGGCGAGCACCGGCAACTAGTGCTCAACGTCAGGGTGGCTGACAGCTACGAGAAGGCGATGGAGGCGATGCGCCCCGGCCATGACGAGTATTGGAAGTTCTTGGGACCTTACGGTTGGAGCAAGGGCTATATGGGTGAAGACGGCAAACCGGCACCACCAGGGCTGATACCCACCCTTGAGCAGTCCGTCGCACAGAAGAGTTGCTTGGTGGGAACACCCACCGACGTGGCTGAGACGATCAACTGGTATGACGAGCAGATCGGCCTTGAGAACCTGATCCTGTTTCCGGCCATGCCGGGAGACCCCTACGAAGAGATCCAAGAGAATCTGCATCTGATCTCTGAGGAAGTGCTTCCCCTGCTGAACTAACTCGGTGAACTGACTTGGTGAACTGACTTGGCGCGCTCGCCGCCCGGTGCTACCAGCGTCGCAAAGCACGACGAACTTTTTCGATGCCTTTTTCGTCGCAAGTTGTTGGTAGTGACACGAACGTTGTGCGACAGCGCCGGTGAGCACTGAGCCGCAGTGTGCGTACTGTGGTTCGCTTGCCCGAATCTCGGCGACGCAGCCTGGTCCAGCGGTCATGCGGGCTTGTGGTGATAGCACCGATTCGCCGGATGTTGGTCATGCCAGGTCGGAGACGGTGCTTGTCGTTGAACACGAAAGCCACACCCGGCACCATGACCCGCTCGAGCCAACCTTTCACCGAATCCGGCACGGTGAAGACGATTGTTGGATAGCAAAAGAGCATGGCATCAGCGGCTCTCACCTGCTCCACCGATTCGCTTACATCTTCTGAGACCACCGGCTGATCGCTGTGATAGGCGGCCCGTTCGGCTTGCGACATCACTGAGTTGAAGCCGTGGACTGCCATCAGATCAAGTTCATGACCTTTTGAACTCAGCACTTCAGCGGCCACATCTACTAGACGGTGATCTGCTTCGTCGGGATCAAAGCCGTCAAGCAGCAACACCCTCACAATGCTGTCCTTAACAAAGCGCTCAGCAACGTGTCCTTCAGCAATGTGACCTTCAGCAACGTGACTTTCAGCAACTCACCCACAGGTGTTGTCCCCCCTTTGCTCGCTTGTTGTCAACACGCATGGCTTTCACGTTAGAACTTGCACTCACTCTCGCAACAGCATCACGGCAGCATCACGGCGCAAGCAAGCTAGCAACCAGGCTTGCAACCGAATTGCGACCGTGCCGTCACACTGCGGTAAGGTCGCGGTAGCGTAGGCACAGTTCTTCACCGATGACTTCGCAAACACGATCAGCTGCCGCTAAGCCAAGTCATCACCGCGGAGAATTGTCAAAAAAGGAGACACATAACAGGTGAAGACTGCGACCATGAATGCTGCGGTAACTTTCGATGACATCGGCATGATCTTTCCAGATGGGACCGAAGCGCTGCGCAACATCACCTTGTCGATCGACAAAGGCGAGTTCGTCACCATCGTCGGCCCCTCAGGCTGTGGCAAGTCAACCCTGCTGCGCATCGCTTCGGGCTTGCTTGAACCCACGGCTGGCACCGTCGAAGTTGATCGACAACGCTTAGGCTACGTTTTCCAGGATGCCACGCTGTTGCCGTGGCGAACCGTACGCCAGAACGTTGAGCTTCTGGCCGAACTGCACGGCATCAACTTGGCCGAGCGTCACTCCCTTTCCGAGGCAGCCATTGAGCTGGTTGGTCTAGTCGGCTTTGAGAACCACTATCCCAAATCGCTTTCGGGCGGCATGAAGATGCGCACCTCACTGGCACGCACCCTCACCCTGAAACCTCCGCTTTTCTTGTTTGATGAACCCTTCGGCGCGGTGGACGAGATCACACGCGAACACCTCAACGACGAAACCCAGCGCCTCTTCAAGTCGGAAGGCTTCGCTGGGCTGTTCATCACCCACTCGATTAGTGAGGCGGTGTTCATGAGCACCAAAGTGTTGGTCATGTCAGCGCGTCCAGGCCGTCTAGTCGAGAGTTTCGAAGTGCCGTTCAGCTATCCACGAGATCCAGATATTCGTTTCGAGCCAGACTTTGCCCTGCTCAGTGGTGAAGTCTCGAAGGCCCTGAGAGGTTCACACTCATGACCCTGCAAACATCCCCCCAATCCGAGACGGACGAATTCGAGTCAAGCACGCTCGTTGATGTCGCCGAGGAAACAACTGATACAGCCATGTCAACTGTCGATATGACCGTGCCAGCGGTTGAGCGGGCTTTGCCAGACGATGCCCCCAAGGCTTATCGTCTCAAGTCGCGCCGACGTGAGGCGGTTGAGACGATCCTGCCGCCGCTGATTTTGGGCGCGGCTCTCATTGCTCTTTGGTACTACATTGCCTACGGGGTCCTTGATGAGACAAGACGATTCCTGATGCGTCCACCGCATCAAGTGCTTGAAGTCGGTTTTCTTGATTCTGAGAACATCTCCGATCAGCTCAACGCGCTGTGGTCAAGCACTCAGGTGGCTTTGATCGGGTTGCTTATCGCTATCTGCATCGGGATTTTCTTGGCGACGGTCATGAGCCAAGCCAAGATCGTTGAGCGGGCTGTGTTCCCGTTCATGGTAACTCTGCAGGCCATTCCGATTTTGGCGATTGTGCCGCTGATCGGTTTCTGGTGGGGTTATGGCCGCACTTCGCGGTTAGTGGTTTGCGTCATCATCTCGCTGTTCCCCATCATCGTGAACACTCTGTTCGGCTTGCTCTCGGCCGAAAGAGCGATGCATGATCTGTTCACGCTGCATCGTGCCAATCGTTTGACACGGCTTCGCAAGCTGATGTTTCCGGCTGCTCTGCCTGCAGTGTTCGCAGGTCTGCGGATCTCTGCTGGACTGTCAGTGATCGGCGCGATTGTCGGCGATTTCTTCTTTGGGCGCGGCGAGGCTGGTATCGGCCAGCTGTTGAGGCGTTATGCCAACAACCTCAACGGCGAAGAACTTCTCGCTTCGGTGATCCTGTCCTCCGTGCTGGGCATCGTCGTGTTCTGGGTCTTTGGTTGGCTCCAAACCTTGATAATCGGCAAGTGGCACGATTCGCGCCAGATCTGAGCTCTGAGCCACGAACTCAAGCATCACTCCAACAATCTGGACGCGGTAGGCGCATCTTGACCTGTCGCTGAGCCGCCCGTCTGCCGGTGTGTCGCGCGGCTTTAGCCAAGAGTCGGAGGCCGTGGTAACCTTGTAACTGGGATGCGGGCGATTTACCGTTGCGTTGGCTTAGGCCGATGCTCAAAGATTGCCATCAATCTCGCAATCATTGAAAGCATCCGGCTTCGGTCGGGTCAATCCCTGGGAGGAAAATAAACCATGAGAAAACGCAAGCACCTTCTCCGATGGGCGGCGGTGCTGCTCGCTTTCGGGCTGGTTGCCGCAGCATGTGGCGACGACGATGACGATGATGATGCAGGCAGCGCCACATCATCAGAGCCTGCTGGGTCGGGTTCGGGTACCGACGATGACGGCGACGGCGGGACTATGACCGACGATGACGGCGACGGCGGGACTATGGACGACGACGAGATGATGCATCTTGGTGATGGGTCTCTCGGTGTCGTTGAAGTGGAGCCAGGCGACGCTATCCAGATCCGGTCTTTGCAGTCGATTACGGGTGATACTGCTTCGTTTGGGTTGCCTATTGATCGTGCTGCGTATATAGCGGTCGATGATTTCGGTCCGGTTCATGGTTTTGATGTGGATCTGGGCGCGAGTCTTGATGATCTCTGCTCCAACGACGGTGGTCAGGCTGCTGCTCAGATCATTGTCGCGGATGAAGATGTGGTTGGTGTGTTGGGCACTTCGTGCTCTGGAGCGGCTGTGGCTGCTGCACCGTTGATCACTGATGCGGGGATGGTGCTGATTTCTGGTGGTAACACTTCGCCTGCTTTGACTTCGGATCTTGCAGGCAACGCAGGTCCGAATCATGTGCGTGGCTATTACCGTACTGCTCACAACGATTTGTATCAGGGCGCAGCGATGGCTGATTTCGTGTTCAACGAGTTGGGTTTCAGCACTGCTGCGGCCATTCATGATGGTGATCCGTATACGCAGGGTCTCGCTCAGGCGTTCTCGGATGCTTATGAGGAACTGGGTGGTTCGGTTACCGGCTTTTCGGCTGTGAACAAAGAAGACACCGACATGATTCCGGTGCTAACTGAAATCGCGGCTGGTAGTCCTGAGGCACTGTTTTTCCCGATTTTTCAGCCTGCAGGCGATTTCGTAGCTGATCAGGCACCTGGTGTTTCGGGTCTTGAGGACACGATTCTGTTAGCTGCGGATGGTTTGTTGAATGCTAACTATCTGCCGTTGCCGCAGACTCGTGGCATGTATTTCTCGGGCCCGGATCAGCGTTTCGGTGAGAACGTTAATGAGAGCACCGGCAAGACTGCCGCTGACTTCACGGAAGCCTACGAAGCCGAATATGGTGAGGTTCCCTCTTCGGCGTTCTGGGCGCATGGTTATGATGCGACCACGCTGTTGCTTGAAGCCATCAAGGCTGCTTCTTGGATTGAGGATGATCATTTGATGATCGACCGTCAAGGCGTGCGTGACTTCCTCTACGGAGTGCGCGGCTATGAAGGCATTATTGGCACCATCAACTGCGACGATTTTGGTGACTGCGGCGCTGCCAAGATCACCGTTGTGCAAAACATTGGTGGTGAAGAAAACATCCAAGCCAGCCTCAACAACGTAGTCTTCTCATATGCCCCTGGCACCGTCGGTGTCGGCTCACAGGGTCTGCCTCTGGCCGAAGCCGTGGCAGCCGGTCTGGCTGATGTTTGTCCGAGTCCGTTGGTGATTCAGACCGACTGGAACCCAGAGTCTGAGCATGGTTCTCTATACAACTTGATCGGTGAGGGCTACGAGCTTGACAACGACAATAAGGTTATTGAGGGCCCGATGGTGCTTGACGGTGTGGATCTAGGCATTCGCTTCCAGATTCGTGCTGGTGGTCCAGCGATTGGTTTCGCTCCAGTGTCAAGCCATATGTACACCGACGACTCGATCCATCTCGGTTACGCCACGACTGATGGTCAGATCCTGCGTTGGGCTGACGCTCCACTGTTATCTGTGGTAGCACCGTTGGAGCAGAACCCGCAGATGATCATGTGGGATCCAGAGACGTATCCAAATGTTGAGACGATCGCGGATCTGGGTGAAGAAGACATCACCGTCAACGTATTCGCTGGCGGCACTTTTGCTCAGGTGTTCGTGGCTCAAGACATCTGGAACCCCAACCAGGTTGATCCGTCTTATAACGGTCAGCCAGCAGCGTTCATTGCTGCTAACGGCAGCATCGCCCAGCAGGGCTTCGCTTCAGCTGAGGTTTTCACTTATGAGAACGTCTTTGAGGAGTGGGGACGCCCAGTGGCGTATCAAACGTTGCATGACGCTGGCTTCCAGGTTTACTCACAGACCATTGGTATACGGCCTGCTGATCTTGAGGACATGAGACCATGCCTTGAGCGGGTAGTGCCAGTGTTCCAGCAGTCGGTGGTTTCGTTCTCGACTTCACCAGATCGAGCCAACGCGACCATCATTGATGCCGTTGAGAACTACGAAACCGGCTGGGTTTACACGCCTGAGCTAGCGGATTACGCGGTTCGTACCATGAGCGAGATCGGTCTGGTTGGTAACGGCCCTGATAACACGGTCGGCAATATGGAACCCGACCGCATCCAGGGTGTGTTTGATCAGATCCTCGCGACTGACCTCGCAGCGGATGTGGCCCCTGGATTGACTGCTGGAGACATCTTCACTAACGAGTTCATCGACTCTGCCATCGGCTTTGGTTCCTAAGTTCCTAAGCCTTAGTAATAACTGACTAATCCCGTGGGGGCTGGCGCTTGGTGCGTCAGCCCCCACGGCGCGTCTGGGCACAGTCGCTGCTAAACCTGAGCTGCTTAATCCGCAAGTGCTTGAGCAGGCTTGCCGATGTGCTTCGCTGCTGGCGGGTGTTGTTGTCTCTGCTGCACCGCCTTTAGCGTGACACTCAGTTATGCATCCAGCACGAACACCAACAGATGACACCGGCGAAGTTGCGGTGGAAGCGATCACACCGCGCCTAGTGGATGTTTCGGCTCTGTCACCCGACGGTGACCCAGATAATCGTGCTTTGGTGGCTGCTCAGATAGAAGCTGCCTGCATCACCGACGGGTTGTTCTTAGCGGTGGGTCATGGCATTGAGCAGCGACTCGAAGCAGCCTTTGAAGCCTCACATGGCTTCTTTACTCTTCCGTCCGAAACCAAAGACAGAGTTCCGCGAACCAACCGTTACGGCTATGTGCCTGATCGCGTGCAAGCACGCCAACCAGCAGACGCGGTCGGCAAAGATGCCTCAAGTCTTGCGTCTGAGTATCTCGACATGGGCTTGGCCAACGAGTTCGACCTTGGAACCGTGGAAGTCTTGGGCTGTGAAGGTTTCACGATCGCGGTTCGCAACTATCAAGATGCCGTGTTGGGTGTAGCGCATCAAGTGCTGGAGGCTTTGGCGGTGAGTTTGGGGGTTCCCGGCTTTTTTGTATCACGCATGTCGGCACCGCAATGCCGGCTGAGATTCTTGCACTATCGCGCCTGCGAAACTGCGAGTGACGGCTCAATGCCGGTATTGAGCAAACCCCACACCGACTACGGGGCGATCACCTTGCTTGCTGTTGACGGCAAACCAGGGCTGGAAGTGCTTCACCAGGGTGCCTGGAAGCCGGTTGCAGCACCCGCCGGAGGCTTGATCGTGCAACTTGGTGACATGCTGGCGCGCTGGACCAACGACCGTTACCGCTCCACTCCTCATCGTGTGGTTGGCACATCCGGCACTGACAGGTTCTCGATCCCGTTCTTCGTGAACCCTGACCCTCAAACTGTGGTATCGGTGATCGATAGTTGCGTGACCGCTGATCAGCCAGCGCGCTATGAGCCGGTCACAGCAGGCGAGTTCCTAGCAGCGCGTATTGACAGCCCCGCTGAGCCCTACATCTAAACCCGCTGAGCCCTATATCTAAAGACGCAAACTCTTAGCGCAATATCTGGGTTTGTTGGGTGGCTGCAGCCACTAGCTGACCACGGCGATAAACCCGACGCGACATCGGCGCATCTGCCATAGCAGCTCGCAAAGAAGGTGCGTCAATGGCGACAAAATCGGCTGGATCGCCGGGTTCGAAGTTCACTGGCGGCAGCCCCATCACTCGTCGAGAAGCATTCGAGACCATGTTGTAGGCATCATCAGGCTGACGATGCCCGGCCATCACCATCAAAGCAGCAGTCTCGAGCGGATCGCTGCGACCTACCAGATTAAACGGATCTTGCACGTTGTCAGCACCCGCAGCCACCTCAACTCCAGCATCTACTAGAGCTTTGACAGCGGTAAGGCCACGAGGTGTAGCCACCGCACTGTCACGCCCTTGCAGAAACAGGTTGGTCTGGGGCAGGGTTATCACCGAGATTCCCGCATCAGCGACTTCTGCGGCTACTGCTGCCTGAGTTTGCTGAGTCTGCACTCCTAGGCTCACACAATGGCTGGCCGTCACCATATTTCCGAAGCCTTTAGAACTCACCTGACGAGCTAGTTCGCGCAGCGTCAGCACCGCCACATCAAGCGTTTCATCGGTGTGCAAATCAATGTCAACATCAGCGGATTCGGCCAAGCTCAGTACTCCGCTGATGTAAGCCGCCGGGTCGTCCTGCAGGTTCGGGACACCGCCGATGAGATCAACCCCAGCCCCCAAAGCAGAGTCAAGGGCTTGCCGGTTGCCTGCACTTTCGGGTCCGGTCATAGGGAAACCGGTCAATGCCACCATCTGCAAGTCGATCAAGCCTGCCACTGCCTGCGCCGCTTCTTGCACCGCTTTCACGCTGACTATGCCCACATCAGCGGTGACGTTTATGTGCGTGCGAACTGCTGTTACTCCATGCACCAGCAGGAGTTCAAGAGCCTTAGCGGCCCGCTCAACGGTGCGCTCATAAGACAGCTTGCCTTGCTCAGCGGCTGTGAACCAGGCGTTGATGGCACCCATCAGGTCACCGGCGGGGTTGGGTATCTCATCAGCGGTCAGAGCTTTGTCTAGGTGGGCGTGAGGTTCAGCCATCGCAGGCAGCAGTAGCCAACCACCTAGATCATCAACATCGGCTGCGTTTTCTTTAGTGTCGCCATCGGCTGGGCTCGAACCGGCAGCCAAGACACTGCTGATCGTTCCATCACGGGGATCAACGGTTACATCAACGTTGCGTCCGTCGCTGAGGCGAGCGTTGCGCAGCACTTTCACGAATAAGCCTCCTTAGAGGGCGCGCGATTATGTGTGAGTTTACGGTGTTGCAGGGGTGCCATTCTCGCTGGAGTTCGTTGCGCTCAAGGGCGGCTCGGGATACGGCCTCGCTTCGCTGGGCACTTTCGCTGGTCGGTGCCGCTGGTGCTTAAACAGTGCTCGGTGTGTGCAGTAGGTGAACTGGGGTGCAAAATAGGGCTATGAAGGTTCCGCTAACAATCCGTGATCACCTTGACCGCGCTTTGGCCGTGTATCCCGACAGGGTTGCTTTTGTGGATGAGCCTGAGCAGCCAGCACCGTCGCTGGGTGAAGTCACTTTCGCTCGTCTTGCGGCGATGGTCAACTCGACCGGTGCTGCTCTTGATCGTCTCGGGGTGCCGATGGGCGCGCGGGTGGCCATGGTGTCGCACAACGCTGGACGTTTGCTCGCCAACTTTTGGGGGGTTAGTGCTAACGGACGCATTTTTGTGCCCATCAACTTCCGGCTCAGCGTGGCCGAGGTGTCTTACATCGTTGAGCATTGCGGTGCCGAAGTGTTGCTTGTTGACCCTGAACTCGCCGATGCTCTGGACTCGGTGCAATGCCGTCACAAGTTCGTGATCGGTGACGAATCCGATGAGGTCATGTTCGGTTCCAGTGAAACGCCCCAGCCGTGGGCACCCAACGAGGACGAGGTCGCAGTCATCAACTACACCTCCGGCACTACCGCGCAACCTAAAGGCGTGGCGCAAACCCATCGGAGTCTTTGGCTCAACGCAGCAGTATTCGGTTTGCATGTCTCGGTAACTGATCGTGACAACTATTTGCATACGCTGCCCATGTTTCACTGCAACGGCTGGGGTATGCCTTATGTGCTGGTAGGCATGGGGGCTAAGCAGGTGGTGCTGCGCAAAGTGGACGGTGCTGAGATCTTGCGCCGCATCGACAGCCATGACATCACCCTGCTGTGCGGTGCGCCTGCGGTGGTGGCTGCTGTGCTTGATGCTGCCGCCCAATGGGCAGGTCCCGTGCCGGGGGCGGGACGCACTCGCATGGTGGTAGCTGGTGCGCCGCCACCCACTCGCACTATTGAACGCATGGAAACCGACTTGGGCTGGGAGTTCATTCATCTCTATGGCCTCACCGAAACGGCACCAGTGCTGACCTTCAACCGCAGCCGCCCCGAATGGGATGACTTGTCACCGTCTGACAGGGCACGCAAACTGTCGCGTCAGGGTGTGCCAGCGTTGGGTGTGCGTATGCAGCTAAGTCCATCTGGGGAGTTCCTGGCTCGCTGCAACCATGTGCTAGACGGTTACTGGGGGCAGCCCGAAGCCGATGCTGAAGCGATTGTTGACGGCTGGTTCCACACCGGTGACGGCGGTTATCTCGATGATGACGGCTACTACAGCATCACCGATCGACGCAAAGATGTGATCATCTCTGGTGGCGAGAACGTTTCGTCGATTGAAGTGGAAGACGCATTGTTTTCGCATCCATCGGTGGCTGAAGTAGCGGTGATCGGCGTGCCGCATGAGAAATGGGGCGAAACCGTCAAAGCGCTAGTGGTGCTGGCACCAGGGTCAAGCGCCACCCCTGAGGAACTGATCGCTTACTGCCGTGAACGCATTGCCGCTTACAAATGCCCCACCTCAGTAGAACTACGTGATGAGCTGGCTCGCACCGCTACCGGCAAGCTACAGAAATTCAAGTTACGAGAGCCCTACTGGGAGGGCATGACTAAGGCCGTCAACTAGTTGCCGGTTCGCGTGATGATCCACTTAAAGTGACGTTGGCTTATGCAGACGAATGGCTATAACACGACTGAGACGGAAAGCTCTGTGCTGTGATTGATCAGCGGGCTTTGGATGCTTTGACAGAGCGCGTTCAGCGTGATGTGGATTCTGGCCTGTTGCCAGCCGCGCAGTTCGCGTTGGCTCTCAACGGCGAGATCGTGGTGTCACAAGCTCTCGGTGACTGCAACACAGCCACCCGTTTCCACACGTATTCGGCGATCAAGCCGTCAGTGTCGCTTACTGTGATGGAACTAGCAGCCGAAGGCCTTTTCGACCTTGAAACGCCGGTAGGCGATGTGCTGGATCCTTTCGGTGATTCTGGCAAGGATGACATCACCGTGTCGCAAGTGCTGTTGCACGCTGGCGGCTTCCCTTACGCAACGCTAGAGCGCGAAGAAGTCATCGACCGCACTGAACGGCTTGTGGCTTACGCGGCTTGGCGGACCGAATGGCATCCAGGCACCCGCTATGAATACCACCCTCTTTCGGCGCACTGGGTTCTGGCTGACATCATCACCGAAGTAACCGGTAGCCATTTTGCTGATGTGATTACTCAGCGAATGATGACACCGGTGGGCTGTTCACGCTGGCTTGCTATCGCCGAAGATCAGCAGCATGACGTAGCCGATGTGGTGGGTGTGGGCTCGCTGGTGACCAGAGCTGAACTCATGGCTTTGGGCCTTGAAGAAATCCCTGGTGCTATCAGCGAAGAGATGTTGACGGTGTTCAACTTGCCGTGGTTGCGTGCTTTGGGAGTTCCCGGTGGCGGCGGGATCACCTGCGCCGAAGAGATGGCTTTGTGGTATCAGGCGGTGCTGCACAACAGCAACGACATACTTCGTCCTGAGGTGCGCGTTGATGCTATGACCGTCCGTCAGAACCATCCCGACTGGACTGGCACTCCAGCTAACCGCTCACATGCTTTTGTGCTAGCTGGTGATAGTGCCAAGGCCAGCTGGCGTGGACACGGGCACGGCGCTTCTGCGGAAACTTTCGGTCATGGTGGCGCAGGAGGCCAGATCGCGTTCGCTGATCCTCGCAGCGGCTTGTCGTTCGCGTATTTCACCAACGGTCTCGACCGCAACGAACTCGCTTCAGCACGCCGCCGGATTTCATTGTCCAGCAAAGCTCTCGCCTGCGTCGCAACACCTGCCTGAATCCGGCCTTTGCGCGCCAGCTTCGTGACACAGAAATGATTGGGCACTATGACTGAAGGTGCGCTAGCCGGGGTGCGGGTGCTGGACCTAAGCCGTGTGCTGGCTGGCCCTATGTGCTCAATGTGGCTCGGTGATATGGGTGCCGATGTCATCAAAGTTGAGCGTCCGGGCACTGGTGACGACACACGAGCCTGGGGACCGCCGTTTGCTGGAACAGAAGCGGCCTACTATCTGGGTGCTAACCGCAACAAGCGCAGCCTGACACTGGATCTGAGCCTGCCCCGAGGTCGCGAAATCCTTGCCGTGTTAATCCAGGGTGCCGATGTGGTGCTTGACAACTTCAAGATAGGCACCCTAGAACGCTGGGGTTTCGATGACGACTGGTATGCCACCGAAGCAGCGACTGTGGTGCGTGCCACCATCTCGGGTTACGGATCAACAGGCCCCAAAGCGGCTATGCCCGGTTATGACTTCATCTTGCAGGCCGAGACAGGATTAATGTCCATAACCGGCGAACCCGACGGCGAATCAATGAAGCTTGGTGTCGCCATTGTGGATGTCTGCACTGGAATGTTCGCCGCCATGTCGGTGCTTGGTGCTCTAGCCGCTCGCAGTCGAACCGGCAAGGGTCAGCGTATTGAGCTTTCTTTGCATGACACCGGTATCGCCATGCTCGCCAATGTGGCCGCCAACTACCTAGTCAGTGGCACAGATGCTGTCCGCTACGGCAACGGGCATCCCAACGTTGTGCCTTATCGCACTTATCAGGCTTCCGACGGGGAACTAGCCGTGGCGGCGGGCAACGACTCACAGTTCGCAAAGTTCTCTCGGGTGCTTGGCTGTGAGCAGTGGGCTTGTGACGAGCGGTTCATCCGCAACGCCGACCGGGTTGCTAACCGTGAACTGCTTGACGAGTTGATCGCTGAGCGGATGGCTAGCCGAACCCGCGCCGAATGGGCTAGCGATTTTGAGGCCAACGGCATTCCCTGCGGGCCTATCAACTCTGTGGCTGAGGCTTTGACTTCCGCTCAAACACTGGCTCGCAATATGGTGACTACCGTTGCTCATCCCACCGCTGGGCAACTGCCGATCACGGGCGTGCCGTTCAAGATGTTCGACACACCGGCTGCTGTGCGCCGCCCGCCGCCCACGCTCGGTCAGCACAGTCGTGAGGTGCTTACCGAACTCGGTTTTGATGAAGCCGAAGTCTTGGATTTGGTGACCGAAGGTGTCACCACCGTCGAATAAGCATCGAGACCCTGCTGTAGACATCCACCAAGCGCATCGCATCGTTGATACTTAGTTTCTCTAAGGTGCGCGAAAGACAAGACTCTTCGCGTCTCAGGGTTGCTCTGGTGGCTTTCAGATCAAGGGGACCGGAGAGTGACCCTACCCAGATTTGGGAATGAGTCTTATTTTTGTATCCTTGTTGGATCATCTTTCGTTCCTTCAAGGAGGCAAACCAAATGAGACCCAAACAGATGAGACGACTTGCGGCTATGTCGAAGCCTTCTGTGGCTAGAGCATCTTGGCTGTTGGCTTTGGCGGCAGCGGTGTTTCTTGTGGCTGCGAGATGCTCCGACAGCGAGCCCGAAACAGTCGCCGAACCAGCCACCCCCACGACTCAGCCGACCACTACTGCGGCACCGACCACTACCGATGCGCCTGCCTCTGAGTCCGAGACGGAGGACGAGCACGATCATGACCACGATCACGAGTCAGCCGATGAGCATGACCACGATCACGAGTCCGAGGCGATGGATGAAGCTGGGCATGATCACGAGTTGCCTGAGGTGACAGGACGACTGCTGATCGGTGACGGCACCCACTCCATGCTGTCGGTGATTGATGTCAGCAGTGACACCGTGATGCAGAACGCGTTTGACCTGGGAGCGCGACCAACCCGGCTTTATCCCACAAAGAGCGGACGTTTCGCTATTGCTGTTGCCACTGATGCCAACGATGTCCATGTTTTTGATGGTGGCACCTACCTTGAGCCTCACGACGATCACATGGACCTAATCAAGCGTGACGTTTCAAATCTTGAAGTTGATCTTGCGGGTGAAAGGCCTGTTCACCTCTACATGGGCAACGACTGGGCTGGATTGTTCTATGACGGCTCTGGTGCTGTCGCCTTCATCGCCGAGGACGGGCTCAAAGAAGACGGCGGTAGCTATGTAGCTCCTCGCATCAATGTGGGATCTCATCACGGTGCTGTGGTGCCGCTGGACAACGATCTGTTTGCAGTGTCATACCGGCATCCCGACTACGAATCTGACCCAGAGAGCTACGTGCTACCCATCGGCGCTGAGATCGTTACTGTTGACGGCGAAGTGCTGCACCAGCAACTGGGTTGTGACGGTTTGCACGGCAATGGTGGCAACGGAACGGTGGCAGTGTTCGGCTGCATTGGCGGAGCGATGTGGGTTGAAGCTCACGACTCCGACTATCACGGCGGCTTTGTAGCGGCACCTGAAGGCTCAGCCGAGGATTTCCGGATCGGAACCGTGTGGGGCACATACGGGCTTGACCACTTTTTGGGTCACGGAAGGACGATCGGGCTCTACGTGGTGCATCCCCATGAGGGCTCCATGGAACTGTTGATTCCTGCTGTTGAGGGACGGTCACCGGTTGACGTGAAATTCAGCCACGATGGTGAGAGCTTCCTAGTGATAATGAGCAACGGCGAACTCCGTAAATACGACTCCGAAAGCTTGACCCTTCAGGCAGCCACCAGCGGTTTCCTTGCTGGCGGTGTGTCTTCCGATTTCTGGGAGCGTCCCAACATGACGACTGCGCCTGGGGCGATCTTCGTGACCGACCCCACCGGTGGCAGCGTGTTGATGCTCGAAGACGAGAATCTTGAGGTGGTTCATAGCTGGGATGTTGACGGGATCCCCAACAAGATCGCTTTTGTTGGCATTCTTGACCACGAAGACATGTGACATCAGCACGGCGATACTGCTGCGGCGGCACGGGCTCTGAGGTCAGAGCCCAAGCCGTCGTCGTAAGCCAAGACCCGATCAGCGGTCACAGGAGTTAGAGCCTTCCAAAGCAGCGGCGACCAGGCGACCTGCGCCGTGACCACCAGACCGGTATCTGCCGCAGCGCACACTGTTACGCCTTCGGTCTCGGGCAGAGCGCAGCCAGCAGCAGAGACACAACCGGCTACATAGTTGTTTGCTGCGTGTTCGGCTCTGATCTCGGCTAGGTCACCGGCGGCTGCGTGAGCTGCGTGATCTCGCAGCGACACTGTCATTGCGGTAATCATGGATGCCAGCATCAACACCAGCACTGGCACAGTCATAGCCGTCTCCTTTGGCTGGGCGGCGGCTTGCGCCAGCGCAGGTGTTGATTGCTCATAGCTGTCTCATTTCGTTTATGGGCATGACACAGGGTGATGCGCCGAGAGAACCGGACGGGTCTGCGCGTAGCCGACCACGCACACCCGAATAGCACCAGAAGGACCGGACACTTCGCATATCAGCGTGACCGTCGCCCAGCGGCTTGAGGAGACCATGGTGCTTTCCACAGCAGTGCTGGAGCTTGCTGTTGAGCAAGAATCCAGCGTTGCCCCCGAAGCGATCCGTTCGGCGGTGTCGGCGGCTTGGGAACCCGTCGCCTGAGAGGCTGCCTGCGCCGCTAGCTCCGATGCCACAGCCACACGAGCCTGACCATTGGCAAGGCTGCCAGCTAGCGCTGTAGCCCAAAGCGTTAGCGCGATCACTGGTATTGCAATTGCCAAACCGACTGCCTCATCCATGGCAATGGCCCATCATTGGTTTCTGTAGCACGGCTATTTCAGTTGTCACGAGGATCTCCTTTGTCATGCACCTATCTCCTTGCTGATGCTGGCACGACTCCAGCATTGGATTCATCGGCTAGCACGGTGGTGTCAAAGCCCAGCCTGTGGCATCACCAGCCCGCACTGGACGGCAAGCCACTGAACTGGCTTCCAACCAGCTATGCACACCTGCTACTCCCACTGTGACTCTCGCCAGCACTGTGCATGACGGCTCAGCAAAAAGTTGATAGCCGGTAGCGGTGGCGGCAGAACGGGCGCTGGTGCGCGCCGCCGCCGCGACGGCACCAGCAGTTTCGGCTTGCGACCAGATGGCGTGTGTGTCGCTACAGTTCCAGTCGCTTTGCTCAAGGACTTGCACTGCTGCTGTGGCAGCGGCCACAGCAGCAGAAGATGCGGTGACCTTCGCCACTTGATGCAGGTAGACACCGAAGCTGATTGACACGGTTAGAAAAATCATCGCAGTGGTATGCATCGCTGCATATGCGGTGTCCATCGTGTGTCCCGAGAGATTTACAAGAAGTCAGTCTGCGCGTATTCAGCTATGAACACTTGCTGGTGCCGCTTGCCCAACTGCCACCAGCAGCTTTGCAGAGCGCTTCGTTTTGGATCTGTGACCGGTCGGTGACATCGGCTTTGGGATTTGGAGTGTTTTCGCCTACTACGTTCCAAGTGAACAGCACTACCGCAGCGGTGATTGCGATAGTTGCAGCGAGCATGATGATTTTGGCAACAGGTGATTCCATTTTCTTCTCCTTTATGGTTGATGGGGTTGACTATTTGGGTGAGTAGATATTTGGGGTGACTAGGTGACTACTTGGGATAACTGAACGGATGGTCGGGATAGTCGACTGTGAGGCAGTGAGCTCGCGACTGCGGATGATCTCAATGAGGGTTCACACGCCGATGTCGACCCCGGCGAGTAGTGCCAGCACCACTACGGCACTAGCAACGACAGTCGAGATGGTGCAAGTGCCCGCCACTGAGCGGCCCAGGGCTTCGATGCGCACTCGCCGAGCGTCTTCGAGAGCGTCCACCGCTCCGAGGATTAGTCGATCGACTAGACCGGTGGCAGCGGCACCGCTTCGTTCAGCGGCGGCGAGAGTGCCGATCAGGGTTTCGGCTTCTGATCCAGCGAAATGCTCTGCAGCAGCACTGAGCGGGTCGCTGCCTGAGGCCAAAGCCAGGTTGATGCTGGTAGCAACGGGTGCGAAGGCTGGTGCCTCCACCAGTTCGGCAGCCTCAACAGCAGCATCGTTGATGGGACGACCCGCAGCGGTGTAGAGCCTGATGCGGCGCAGCCACTCCATTAGTGCGGCATCACGACGAACCCGGTAACCCGAAAGCACTGAGTGTCGCAGCAGCAGAGGTGCCCCAACAGGTGTCCAGAAACCAACTGCCAGCGCCGCCAATACACCGCTGCGATATCCCGCAATCACGGTTGCGACTATCAGCACCAGGATCGCTACGAACGCAGCCGTTACCGCTGAAACTGCACGCAGCCGTCGAGGCGACCAGCCCGCAGCCGCAAGTTCGGCGGTACTGCCAGTGACACGGGCAGGCTTGCCCGTGAGCACTAGCCGTAGCGCAGCAGCGCTCCCCGCAGCCGCAAGAAGCCAGATCATTGCAAGCCTCCGTAGCGTGCCGCAGCCCTTGCTGGCAGCAGCACCCGAGCGCTCATCGCTGCTATCACAACAGCCGCAGCCAAAAGCAGCGCAGAACCTTGAGCGCTGGCTAGCCATGTGCCTACTTCATCAGCGACCTGGCTTGTGCCTGCCACCAACCCCGCCGAAAGCAGCACTACTAGCACCAAGGTGGGCATGGCTACCGCCACACGACCGTGAAACAGTCGAGCGGTTTTGGCGGTCTGAGAAGCTTCAGCTTCCAGAACAGCAACCGTCTCGACCCAGCGACCGCCGCCGACTGCTGAAATAGCGATTAGATCAGCCAAAGAGCCAGCCACAGCCGAAGGCACTTGAGCAGCGAAACGTTGCGCGGCGATATCGACACCGACACTTTCGCAGTCCGAGGCCATGGCGGTGGCAGCCACACCCACGGGCCCACTAATCAACGGAGCAGCCCGAGCTACTGCGTCGGTCACTGTGACTGCGACTGATGCCTGGTTGTTGAGCACGCTAGCGAAGCGGGCCACCCCCTCTGCTGTGCGCACCCGTCGGCCCGAAAAGATCAGGATCTTGATGGCCGAAGTGCAAACCACGGCGCAAATCGCTGCCGCAATGGCGTGCGGCAGTGCGAGACCCACCACAAGCATGGCCACCCCGGTAACAACAGCGGTTGGGACTTCAGCAGGCAGTGAAGCGGTTGAGCGAAGTCCCGGGCCAGCCCGCAAAGACAGGCGGGTTCCGCTTGTAGGCCACAACAAGATGGCCAGCATGGCTGCACCGCCAACGGTGATGATCATGCCTGCTGAGGTCACAGCGGCGGTGTCCCGTTGCGTCTTGAAGAGTCCGCGGCACCCGAAGCTGTTGAAGCGTTGCCCACAAGTTCCAGAGCGGGTCGGCGTGTCGCTACCTCAGCGGTGTCTTGCATGTCTGAAGCGGCTTTATTGAGCGCAGGCTCAAGTCCAGAATCAGGCACCCGCTCAAGCCATGGTCCGGCTGAAGTTTCAGCTTCGAGATCAGGCTCAGGCAGAAGCGGATGCAGAGCAACTCCAGCGGATCGGTAAACGTCAGCCACGCGCCCTACTGGCTGATCCATCGGAGTCGCCCATCGCTCATTCGGTCTGAGTCGCCACAAACAGCGGGTCCTGATTGAGCCGTCTGATTCGGTTCCGCTTATCTGGGTCACATCGGCAATGACACGTTCGCCGGCGTTGTTGCGGCCCATCCACACCAGCAAATGCACCGCAACCGCAATTGAGCGTCTAGCCAGACTCTCATCAGCACCTTCTGAGGTGGCGTAACCGGTGAGCTTCTCCATCACCCCATCACCCGGCGGTGAGTGCAGAGTGACGATGCAACCGTCGAGCCCTGACGACATAGCGTCAAGTAGTGCCATGGTGCCTTCGCCTCTGACTTCGCCCACCACCAGCTTGGAACTGTTGGCTCGCTTGGCATCACGCACATGATCGGCCATCGAATGCTTGCCGACTCCGTCGTTGTTGGCATCGCGAGTCAGGCGCTCGTATGCGTTGGGGTGTATGCCGTATTCGCGCAACCGAAGCTCGGCGGTGTCCTCAATGGTGTCGATCCGCTCCTCGGGTGGCACTCTCGCCAGAAGCGCTTGACAGAGAGTGGTTTTACCGCCGCCCATGGCCGCAGCGATCACCACGTTGGCTCGAACATTGCCAGCTATCGACTCCACCAAAATGGCGGCGAGCTGCTCGTTGCAGAGACCTAGCTCGGCGAGACTGTGACGACCTCCCATGTTGCTGCGCAGCACCAGTGTCGGTGGAGAGCAAACGAAAGCCTCGGCATGTAGCCGCCAGCGGTCACCGATGCGAGTATCAAGACGCGGATCTAGTTCATCGAAACGTTGTGGGCGTTCACCAGAGTAGGCAGCCAGGAAACGGCAAGCACCGATCAGTTCGTCGTCGCTCACAAAAGGCGAGGGGCGGCTCTGTCGGCTGCCGTTGGAGAACTCCACCACCATTGACTCGCCGCCTCGGATCTGGAACTCTTCGACATCTTCCTCGTCAAGCAGTTCGCGCAGCCGCCGAGCCGCCGCCGCAGCTGCTGACTCTCGTCTTACGGCGCGATCGGCGCTGTCCATGCGTTGCGGAGCGGCGGCCAGAGATGCAAGCGAGCGTCCCACGCGGCGCATAGCCCGTTCGCAGCGTCGTGTGGGGGCATACGGCACGGCTCTCGCTACCTGAGCGCCTGCCATCATGCGCAACTCGCCTGCGTCGACTGCATGGTCTGACATAATCACCAGAGCCAACCGCACGTTCGCTGCTGGACCGGTGTGCAGATTCAGGCGCTCGCGCAGCCCGCAGCCCGAGCCGCTGGTTATCCACACCACTCCAGCTGCAGCTGCTGCTGTGGAACGCAGCACAGTTTCGTCGGCGGATCCGTCAACAGTGACGACAGTCGCCCGATGAGCGGCACCTGTTAGGGACGGGTCGGCCAGCGACTCGCCCACCGCTACATCTGGGACGGATGCTCTTATTCCGTCGATAATGGTGCGCACCACCCAGGCGGTGGTTTGCTTATTGAGCAGGCGATCAGCTGAAATCATCAGCACTGTTCGGCCTCCTTTCTTGATGGTTGTTGAAGCGACAGTCTTCGGTCACTGCTGTTGTGGATCTGTGTCTTCTTGGTTTGTAATTCCCTGGTCTGCGGCTTCGCGGCTTGGGTCTCCCCGGTTCGAGTTATAGGCATTGTCGAAGTTCGGATCTGTGCTCAAATCCGAGAAATCAGAATCGAAATCCGACAAGTCAGAGTCAAAATCTGACAAATCGAGTTCGGGTTCATCGTCTGCTGGCTCTGGTGGACATGCTGGCCAGCCCGCTGGAGGCGATTCCCAGATCCACCAAACCAGCGGCCCTAGCACTGCGGCCAACTGCGGTTCGGCTTCGACTACCACGAACCCCTCGCCCGCTAGCACCACAGGCAGCACCGCAGTGGCACAACCGCCTGGCTGAGTGGCTAGCACGGCAGTGTTACCGGTGGTCGGGCCTGGTTCGGGCCACAAAGCTGCATCCACTGCCACGGCAATCAAAGCCGCCGACAACTCCGACGCTCTGCCCATCACTGAGTCCGTTAGCAGTGATTTCGACACGACCGTCCCAGCGGGCACGGCCACGGCTGGCACACGGTCGATCAGCTGCTCGGCTGTGACAAAGAGAGCAGCCGATTCCTCGGGTATTGCAACGGTTGTGAAAGCTCCTGGTTCGTGGCCTGCAGGCCAGTCCTCAGCGGCGGCCACGACCGCAACTTCGTTGAGTGGTTCAGGGCGACCGAATAACCACAGCGACACTCCCACCGCTGCGACAATCCCCGCCGCAGCCGTGAAGCGTCTTGCTTGTCCCGACAGTGAGCCGGGGTTCATGGGCATTTGTTGCCTCCTCAGTATTTGTTGGAGTATTTGCTTGAGTGTCTGCTTGGGTGGTTAGGCGCTTGGCCGCTTGAGCGGCGGGCCCTTTGGGAAGGCGCATGTGACATCAGCAGATGCCCCTCGTCAGAACTCGCAGGTGTGATATCTGAAGCTTGTTTGAGGGTTATCCCCGAGGTGTAGTCGATGATTTCTAAGAACCATTCGAGGCCCTCAGCCAAGGTTTCACAGTCGCGGAACTGTCTGCTGTTGACATCTGCTTCAAAGCAAGCATTGGCTTGCCATGTCCAAATACCTGGGGTTGCAAGCTCCCAACGACACAGGCCATAAGAATCAGCGGACACCTGAGCAGTGAGCATCGGACATGAGGGTGCGTTGACATCTGCGGAGATGTGACTGCGTTGAGCCTGTGCCTTCTGAGCGGCACTCAGGTTGTCCCAGCGGCGCAGATAACTACCGAACCCTGTGCCGGGTCGCGCCGAATCTGCACGAACGATCATGGCGCGATGATTTGAGTCCCAAGGCACAAGCTGAGTCAGCCGAGCCTCAAAGGAAGCCACCTGCCAGCGGCAGCCGTCGCTGCTAGTGAAGCTCAAGTTGCTTTGAGGGCTGACCACAGGCCACATCGGTGATCCCGCTAGATGCAGATAGGTGCTGCCTCCCGGCACGCTGGGATGCGGCGGCCAAGGTCTGCCCGGCTCGCCTTGGGTCTTGACACTCACGAGAGTCGCCCACTTCAGATGCCCCAGAATGCGGCTGCGGCTGTTGTTGTCCAGAGTCAGGCCGTTGGCGCAGACCCCCACGCGGGGTGCGCCTTGCTTGTCAGGATCCTCGGGAGAGTTGGGATCCGTCGAGTCGGGATTTCTCGGGTTGGGCGGTTCTTGCGTATCAGGATCGACAGGTTTACCTGGATTGCCAGGGCTGCCAGGATTGTTTGGGTTCTGGCCACCGGGAGAATTAGGTTGCTGACCGTTGCTGTTGCCGCCAGAGTTGCTGTTGCTGCCGGTGATGCGGTCTAGGAAAGCGGCAAGCTGCTCGTTGTTCATCGTCGAGTCGGGATCGGCATCGGGGCGCTCGTAAGGGTTGACCACCCCGTCACCGTCTCGATCGTGGCCATACAAGATGCCTCTGTCGGCTAGTTCCGAAGCCACCTTGAAGGGATCATTCGGGTCATATGTGATACCCAGTCCAGCTGCGATCACGTTGAACATGTCACCGCGTTCGACCTCAACCGACTCGATGTCCCTAAGAGCCTTCAGAGCCTCGTCGGTTTTGAAGTAGCGGTTGCGTTTGCCGAAGTCCTCAATGATCTTGCGCAGATCCTCAGTGTTGCTGTCACGATCAGGGTCAAAAGTTTCAGGCAAATAGCCTTCGGCCACGCCGGACTTCACATGTCCACAAGCCCAACCGCGGCAGCCCGCTTTAGTTGTGGTGCTCGTCGCAGGCGGCCTTGTGGTTGTGGTTACCGAACGCCGCTGGGTAGTAACGGTTGGTGGACGCCGGGATTGAGTGGCCACCCGTCGGCGAAGTGTTGTTGTGGTGATCACAGGCCGTCGAGTTGTGGTGGTCACCCGTCGGCGAACTGTGGTGGTGGGTGGTGGTCGGCGTGTGGTGGTGGTTGCTTGGAAGCAGCCGTATCGGGAGTAGCAGCGTGGTTTTGTTGAAGGTCTGCGGGTTGTGGTGGGTGGTGGTCGGCGTGTGGTGGTGGTTATTTGGAAGCAGCCGTATCGGGAGTAGCAGCGTGGTTTTGTTGAAGGTCTGCGGGTTGTGGTGGGTGGTGGTCGGCGTGTGGTGGTGGTTATTTGGAAGCAGCCGTATCGGGAGTAGCAGCGTGGTTTTGTTGAAGGTCTGCGGGTTGTGGTGGGTGGTGGTCGGCGTGTGGTGGTGGTTGCTTGGAAGCAGCCGTATCGGGAGTAGCAGCGTGGTTTTGTTGAAGGTCTGCGGGTTGTGGTGGGTGGTCGATGGCTATGACCTGGAGGCCCTGGATGAGCCCAGGCGGGGCGCTCGGCAAAACTCGGCGAAGAAACGGAATCGTGTTGGGCATAGACAGCACCCAGCAGAGTCAAGCCCGTCAGGGTTGCAATCATTAACAGTTGCCGTCGTGTGTGGTGCGGTGGCTGCGGTTTAGGTGAAACAGTTGAGGAAGTCATTGAATCTCCATTTGCTGTATGTGCTGACGTTGCCGATGGATGCTCGTCGTTGCTGTTGTTACGAAGCGAGCACTGCGGCACTTCAGCAGTAGACGATGAAGTAACGCTCGGGTGTGGCGTGGTGGTGTTCCATCCACTCCTCGGCGAGTCGTGCTGAGCGGTCACAGTTGCGCCTCTCAGAGCCCTTAGTTCGGTTCTGCACCCAGAGCGCCCAAGCGTTGCAGTCCGATCCGAACCTCTGGGCGGGTTGATCACCGAACAAAGGAGTTCGTGTCTCAAGCTCGATGTCTGTGGGCAGAACAATGCGACACTGTTCAGCCAACGACACCGTGTCAGAGAGCAGTCGACCGGCATCGTTGAACCGACCCTCGGGTAGTTCGCCCGCTGGCGGGTCGATCACACTGGCGCAGTTGTGCCAGCCATGGCGGTTCTGAACCGGCTTACCGCGCTCGCCACTGCCGTAGGCATCGGCTCGGTCTTGATATTCGTTGAGTACGCACCATGGATGCGCGCCCAGATAGTCCAGCGCCCACTTCATCTCATAGAGCAGCCAGGTGCAGTTGCCTCGGGGTTGTTCAAAGCACCAACTGGTCCAGCGAATCACATCGCTTGTCCAGCGAGGCAGTTCCTCAGTCGGTCCGCTGGCGCAGATGCCGCCTGCTCCGAGTTCGGGATAGGGAGCAAAACAATCCGACAAGTCCTGCGGGGTTTCCCATTCGGCTGGCGGGTAGCAGTCCGCTTGCCACGGGGGACCCGAACCACAGTCGGGATAGTTCCAGTAAGGATGCTGGCGAGGGATCATGCCCGGTTGTGGTGCTGGTGGATGGCCACCGTTAGGAGCGTCCTCGGCGCCGAGCGTTGCCACAGGAATGGTGTTGCTTGCGGGCACCGGCGAGTTCACAGACTCAGATTCGGTGGCTGGAAGCAGGCTCGGCTCAACAACTTCGGTCTGGGCACCCGTGCCAGCACCAGTACCGGCAGCTGTGTCAGCGCCAATATCGGTGGTGGTTACCGGCAGCTCGCGGTCAACAGCATCCGCTGATCCGCCGCAAGCGGCCGCTAGCACAGACAGCGTTGCTAGCACAGCGAGCCCAAGACACCCGCGCAGTTGTCCTCCAGAGGCTTGAGGCCCTCGGCCACAGCAGCCGCCATCAAGCTCCTGTGTGTGATATAATTTGAAATAATGTAAAAGCATGTAAACCATCTAAGCAGCTTAAATAACCTTTTACAACCTCTTTCAAATATTTTTATGATTTTTTCTGAAATCAAGTACCTCGATTGAGCCAAGCAAGCCACAAAAACAGCCGCTGACGTGGGCTTTTGCGAACACGAGCCGCTGCACAAAATCCGCAGTGAAGGTCTGATCATCTGAGCCTTTGGTGTCTCGGTGGTAGCTTTAACTGTGTGAGCGGCGGTGCCGAAGCGGTAGAGCGCTATGTGAACCTTGATGAGGTGATGGCTCAGGCATCGGCTGAGAACTTCCCAGTGGCGCTGCGGCTCCTGCCTAGAGAGACTCAAGGGCATCTGCGAGCCATCTACGGCTATGCGCGCCTTGTAGACAATCTCGGTGACGAGTATCCCGGCGACAGATCAGAAGCCTTGGACTGGGTGGATGCACAGCTGGATGCATTGTTCGCTGGTGAACCCCTCCATGAAGCTTTCGCAGCACTAACGGCAACCGTGACTCGTTTTGATTTGAGCCGCGAACCTTTCGACGGGCTCTTGGCCGCCAACCGGCTTGACCAGCACAAGACCGACTGCGCCAACTTCGACGAGTTGATGCATTACTGCACGCTGTCGGCCAACCCGGTGGGGCATCTAGTGCTGGCAGTGTTTGAAGCGGCCACCCCTGAACGACTAGCTAGCTCCGATCAGGTGTGCAGCGCTTTGCAAGTGCTAGAGCATCTGCAAGACGTGGCCGAGGATGCCGCCCGAGGACGCATCTATTTGCCTGCTGATGACATGGCACGCTTCGGTGTGAGCGCCGCAGACCTGGCTGCGCCGACAGCATCGTCTGCACTAAGAGGCTTGGTGGCCTATCAAGCAGCCCGAGCCCGGGTCATGCTGCAGCAGGGCACTGTTCTGGTGGCTTCGCTGCGAGGCCCGGCACGAGCGGCGATATGCGGTTTCGTGGCTGGCGGACTGGCCGGTCTGGATGCTTTAGAGGCCGCCGACTTCGAAGTGTTGGGTGCCACCCGCAAGGCTGGAACCCTCAGGCTGCTGGGTCGCTTCATTCGGGTGTATGTAGGCGCGCTAGGACACAAAGACTCAGCATCGCAGCATCAACAGAGTGCATCGTGACGGTGGCAGTCCCAAAATGACCGAAACCATGTCGCCGGAGTCGGCCTACCAACATTGTGAGCAGATCACTTGGTCACAAGCGCGCAACTTCGCTTACGGGATCCGGTTGCTGCCGCGTACACAGCGCCGAGCCATGTCTGCGCTGTATGCCTTGGCACGCCGCATTGATGACGTAGGCGACGGCGACTGGCCCGATGACCGCAAACTGGCCGCGCTACAAGAACTGCACCAGGCGATAGAAGCCCTTGAAGCTGGACAGATCTTCGACTCGGCTGATCCAGTGCTGGTGGCTTTGCATCATGCAGCTTCGGAGTTCCCGATCCCCGTGTCGGCGCTGCATGAGATAGTGGAGGGCTGCGAACTTGACGTGCGTGCCGTGGCTTACACCACCATGGATGACACGGTGCGATACTGCCGGTTGGTGGCTGGCTCGGTGGGGCGATTGTCTCTGGGAGTGTTCGGTACCAAGACCGTCAAGACTGCGACGGCTACCAAGTCCGCGACGGCTGCGACACAAACAACAGCACTGCCGCAGATATCGCAAACTCCTCAAGAACTTGCTGATGATCTCGGGGTCGGTTTGCAGCTCACCAACATGTTGCGTGACATAGTGGAGGACTGTCGCATGGGACGGATCTACCTTCCGGCATCTGAGCGCGAACGCTTCGGTATCACCGCGGGTGGCTGGGATCCGGCTGAGAATGCCGCAGAACTGGTGCAGTTCATAGCTGGTCAGGCGGTGATCTGGTTTGAGCGTGGTCTGTTGTTGCTAGATCATCTCGACTACCGCAGCCGGGCCTGCACCGCCACCATGGCAGGCATCTACCGCAGGCTGCTGAGCCGTATCTTGGCTGATCCGCACGCACCGTTGAGCGGTCGTGTCAGCTTGCCTGCTTCGCAGAAGGTTCTGGTGGCAGCACGCAGCCTGTCGGGTCTGCGACCGTGAGTTCAGATCCTGCAACATCTGGCACCAAGACATCTGCCACCAAAACATCTGCTGCTAAACAGCCTCAAGTGGTGGTGATAGGCGGCGGACTTGCTGGACTGTCGGCTGCATTGCAAGCCGCTGATCACGGCGCAGCGGTGACCTTATTTGAGCGTCGCCACCGCCTCGGTGGTGCGACTTGGTCTTTTGAACGCAAAGGCATCTGCTACGACAACGGCCAGCATGTGTATATGCGCTGCTGTAGTGCATATCAGGCTTTTCTTGAAAGGATCGGCTCAGCCAACGATGTGAAGCTGCAGAAAAGGCTTGATGTTGTGGTGCTGGCACCAGGTGGTCGACGCAGCGCAATCCGCCGCAGCCTCGGCCCAGCCCCACTGCATTTGGCTCCAGCTCTGCTGACCTACCGGCATCTGAGCCTGCGCCAGCGGATTGCTGTGGTGCGCGCCGGGCTGGCGCTGCGACGACTCGATCCCGACGATCGCGCTCATGACCGAATGACCTTCGGTGAATGGCTGACGGCGCACGGTCAAGACAAGAAAGCAATTGAGACTTTCTGGAATCTGATCGTTCTGCCGACGGTGAATGTCGAAGCAGCCGATGTTTCTCTGAAGCTCGCAGCCAAAGTTTTTGTTACCGGACTGCTCAGCGATGCCGGTGCTGCTGACATCGGCTGGGCTCGCATTCCTTTGACAGCACTGCACGCCGATGCTGGCATCAGAGCGCTGCAAGCCGCTGGAGGAGAGATTTACTCAAGGCTTGCTGTAACAGCCGTGCGGCCTAGCCCGGAGGGTTTGGAAGTCCACTTAGATGGGGTGATCAACAAAGACAACAAAGATCGCGACAGCACCGAAGGCAGCGAGCCTCGCAATCCTCAGACGGTCAAAGCCGACGCGGTGGTGGTGGCTGTGCCCCATGATGCCGTGGCCGACTTGTTGCCGTCCGGCACGGTCAATGCTCAACAGCAGCTCACAGAGTTGGGTAAATCCCCGATCGTCAACGTTCATCTGGTGTATGACCGATCCGTCACCGACTTGGACTTCTTCGCAACCGTCGACAGCGATGCACAGTTCGTGTTTGACCGCACCGAATCAGCTGGCCTCAAAGACGGCAGACAATGTTTAGCGGTGTCGCTGTCGGCTGCCGAGTCCTACATCGGCACACCCTCAGCAGACTTGGTGTCACATTTCACGACGGAACTGGCACGGCTTTTGCCCGCAGCGGGCGATGCTGAGGTCACAGAATCAATGGTCACACGCGAGCATTCAGCCACTTTCTTGGGTTTGCCGGGCAGCGATTCGCTTCGCTCACCCAGTGCATCTGGACTTGCGGGCGTTTACCTGGCTGGCGCTTGGACCGACACCGGCTGGCCCGCAACGATGGAAGGCGCGGTCCGAAGCGGAAACACTGCTGGCCGACTCGCAGCCCAGTTCGCGTCTACGCAGACGCACAGAGTGAATATCTGAATAGTCAGACATCAGCGGCTAGCATCGTTTCTATGACTCCCCAGCACATTCATTCTTCGGGAGGCGCTGCCGCGGGTCGAGCGATTGTGTTGGTGCTTGTAGCGGTTGCCCTTGGCGTGTTCTTGCTGGCTCGAGGCTTCGACGATGAAGTTGGCAGTTCCGCTGACACTGGCAACTCAGCGTCGGAGGAGTCTTCTGGCAACGAATCTCAAGCCCAGCCTGATGACCCTCAAGCTGCTACCACCACTGTTACAGTCACCACCACTACGACCACTTTGCCGCCACCAGTAGTCACCAGAAGCCCCAGCGAAGTGAAAGTGGCTGTGATGAACGGCACTGGAGTGAGAGGCCGAGCGGGGCGTACTGCTGACACGCTTAACGCAGGCGGCTATGTCACCGCAGCCAAGAACACTCAGCAGGATCGTGTGGATGCCTCGGTTGTCTACTACAGGCAGGGCTACAGCGACGATGCCAAAGGAGTTGCTTCAACACTCGGTGCTGCTGCCGACATCATCACGCCCGCCCCAGCCACAATAATGACCTTGATACGTAACCCAGAGTCACCAGCGGATCTAGTGGATTTCCACATTTTTGTGGTGCTCGGCACCGATGACGCGATTCTTGACCCGTCACCGCCCGCCCCCGGCTGAAACGTTCTGCTCAACGCGCTCAGCACAACAGTGATACCTGCCTGAGAGAGTGGCTATGAGGCTGCTGGCAGCACCAGACAAGTTTCGAGGCACAGCATCGGCAACTGAGATCGCTGCGGCCATTGGCGCCGCTGCGGACAGCGCTGCTGGCGTGGCTGTTTCGGCTGAATGCGATCAGGTGCCTATGGCCGATGGCGGTGAAGGCACCCTAGAGGCTCTCGGCGGTGCCAACCGACGGTCCACTGTCACAGGCCCTCTCGGTGATCTGGTATCCGCACCTTGGCGTATCAGCGGTGGGGTTGCCGTGGTGGAAATGTCTCGCGCCTCGGGTTTGGAGCTTGCGGGCGGTGCTGCCCACAATGACCCTGTCAACGCCACCACGGCAGGCACCGGTGAACTGATAGCGGCGGCAGTCGGCGCTGGTGCACAGCGAGTGCTGGTGGCTGTGGGGGGTTCAGCCACCACAGACGGCGGGCTCGGCGCAATTGAGGCTCTGCCGTCGCCAGCTCGAATGACCGGAGTTGAGATGGTCGTGGCCTGCGATGTACGCACGTCTTTTTTGGATGCAGCAGCGGTGTTCGGGCCTCAGAAGGGTGCGTCATCGGCCCAAGTTGAGCTGCTGACACGGCGACTCCAACGTCTAGCGCAGATCTACGAGCGTGACTTCGGGGTGGATGTCACCGCCTTAGAAGGCGCTGGGGCAGCTGGAGGTTTAGCGGGTGGGCTTGCTGCTCGCGGAGCTGCGCTACTTAACGGTTTTGATGTGGTGGCCGATGAGGTGAACTTGGCGGAACGGATCGCCAGCGCAGATCTAGTGGTCACCGGCGAAGGGCGCTACGACAACACATCGTTGCAAGGCAAAGTCGTCGGTGGTGTAACGGCGTTGGCTGCCGCAGCAGATGTTCAGGCGGTGGCGGTAGTTGGATGCGCTGATGCCGCCGCAACAGTGCCAGAAGGCTTGGAGATCATCGACTTGACCGCCTGTTTCGGGTCTTCAAGGGCCTTGAATGACCCGTGTGGCTGTGTCATCGAGGCTCTTGAAGAGGTGCTGAGTCGGTAGGGTTGAGTATCTATGGCCGTGACTGTGCGAATCCCCACCACTTTGAGAGTTCTGACCTCTGGCGCTTCGGAGGTATCGGTTGATGGTGCCACTTTGGCGGAGGTGTTCGAGTCGCTTGAGTCGCATCATCCCGGCTTCGCTGAGCGGATTCTTGACGAAGCTGGAGAACTCCGCCGCTTCGTTAACGTGTTCATTGACGACGAAGACGTTCGCTTCATTGACGGCACCAACACTGCTGTTGCACAGGGTGCCATCGTCAGCATCGTTCCAGCTGTCGCGGGCGGCTAACAAGCACTCAACATTCGGCCTGTGCATTGTGGTCAACCTTCAACAGTCCAGCAGCGGTTCTAAGCGGTCAGAAGACACCCGATAGTTGTCCCAGCGGTGCGTTGTAAGCAGCCGTCAAGCGGGGCATAAATCCAAGCGGCTGCGGGTTGTTATCTGTTGTGAGCCATGATTGACTTAGCACTCGCGGCACGAGAGTGCCAAACCAATCAATTAACCTGAACAACTAGGCAATCAAAGGCGACCTGCTTCAAGCAAGGTTCGCCTCAGGAGGTTCAAATGGCTAAGACAATCCAGTTTGACGAGACAGCTCGCCGTGCGCTTGAGCGGGGCATGAATCAGCTCGCTGATGCAGTACGGGTCACGCTAGGGCCCAAAGGTCGCAACGTGGTGCTCGACAAAAAATGGGGTGCCCCCACGATCACCAACGACGGCGTGTCAATTGCTAAAGAAATTGATCTGGAAGACCCTTACGAAAAGATCGGCGCAGAGCTGGTCAAAGAAGTCGCCAAGAAGACCGACGATGTTGCCGGTGACGGCACCACCACGGCCACCGTGTTGGCTTGGTCGATGGTGCGTGAAGGTCTGCGCAACGTGGCTGCTGGTGCCAACCCGATGTCGCTCAAGCGAGGCATTGAAGCCGCGGTCGCCGCGGCGGTCGAGTCGGTGCATAGCAGCAGTCAGGATGTGTCATCCGACAAAGCGCAGATCGCCAACGTGGCCGCTATCTCCGCAGCCGACGAAGAGATCGGTGCCACTATCTCTGATGCCATCGACAAGGTCGGCAAAGACGGCGTGATCACCGTTGAAGAAGGGCAGACCTTCGGTTTAGAGATGGAAACCGTCGAAGGTATGCGTTTCGACAAGGGCTACATCTCGCCTTATTTCGTGACTGATCCCGAGCGTATGGAGACAGTGCTCGACAATCCCTATGTTTTGCTGGTCGCTTCGAAGATCACCAACGTGCGTGACCTTGTGCCGCTGCTTGAGAAGGTCATGCAGGGCGGTAAGCCGCTGTTGATCATTGCTGAGGATGTGGAGGGCGAAGCTCTTGCCACGCTGGTGGTCAACAAGATCCGCGGCACGTTCACTTCGGCAGCAGTTAAGGCTCCGGGCTTCGGCGACCGTCGCAAGGCGATGCTGCAAGACATGGCGATCCTCACCGGCGGCCAGGTCATCAGCGAAGAGGTCGGCCTCAAACTTGACAGTGTCGGTGTCGACATGCTGGGCTCGGCTCGTAAGGTGATCGTCACCAAAGACGAAACCACCATCGTTGAAGGTGCTGGCGATGCTGCCGATGTAGCGGGTCGCATCACCCAGATCAAAGGCGAGATCGAAAACACCGACTCCGACTACGACCGCGAGAAGCTGCAAGAGCGTCTGGCGAAACTGTCTGGTGGTGTGGCCGTGCTCAAAGTTGGTGCTGCTACCGAGGTGGAGCTCAAAGAAAAGAAGCATCGCATTGAGGATGCTGTCAGCACCACCAAAGCCGCCATTGAGGAAGGTGTCGTCGCTGGTGGTGGTGTGACTTTGCTGCGTGCTGTTGACGCTGTCGAAGCCGCCATTGAAGGCCTTGACGATGCTGATGAGCGCACAGGTGCGCGCATCGTGGCCAAGGCTCTGGTGTCGCCGCTCAATCAGATCGCTGTCAACGCTGGTCTTGAGGGCGGCGTAGTGGTAGAGAAAGTGCGCAACCTCAGCGGACCCAACGGGCTTAACGCTTCCACCGGCGAATACGAGGACCTGATCGCAGCCGGAATAATCGATGCTGCCAAGGTCACTCGTTCGGCTTTGCAGAACGCTGGCTCGATTGCTGGACTGTTCCTCACCACCGAAGCTGTCATCGCTGAAGCACCCGAAGAGGCAGCCGCTGGAGGCGGTGGAATGCCCGACATGGACTTCTAAAGAACTAGTTCCCCCTAAGCAGCAGCCCGGTTCCCGACCCTCTCTCTTCGGAACCGGGCTGTTGCCCCCCACACTCGGCTGACCCTTGCCTTATGCTCGAAGAAAAATAATTTTCTGAGAGTTCATCTGGGCTGACTGGTTCGGAAGCCGCGCAGCCTCTTATGAGGGTCGTAGCCTGTGGGCGTGGCTACGAAGTCGAGAAGCCAGCAATGGCTGGTGCGGCCTTGGAGCGGGATGGACTTCCAACTTGACCGGCGCGCGGGACGGCTCGCCAGCGAAGAACCCATGGCTATCGAAGTCAACGATGTGCGTGTTGCTACCACCATGCGCACGCCCGGCAACGATTTCGAGTTGGCTGTCGGGTTCTGTTTCACTGAAGGACTGCTTGACGGTGCCGAGATAGCGCAGGTCAAATACTGTGCTTCGGGTTCGGCTGTGGCATCTGATTTCAATGTGGTGACAGTGATGACTTCTGGCGATATGCCTGAGCCTCGGCCTCGTTTGACTACCACCACCTCATCATGTGGTTTTTGCGGCACCAGCGAAATCGATGAACTGGTCGCCAAACTGCCCCGAGTAGCTGGTGAACTGTTGCCGTGGGAAGCGCTGGCCGCAGCCCCAGAACGAATGCGCGGCGATCAGGCGCTTTTTGATGACACCGGCGCAGTGCATGCCGCTGGTGTGGTAGCCCCCGACGGATCAGTGAAGCTGGTGCGTGAGGATGTGGGACGCCACAACGCGGTCGACAAGCTGATCGGGCGGCTGCTGCTTGATGGTGACCTGCCTGCCACTGGACTGGGCTTAGTGGTCAGCGGACGAGCCAGTTTCGAGTTGGTACACAAAGCTTGGGCGGGAGGCTTTCGTGCGCTGGTGGCAGTGAGCGCTCCCACTGCACTAGCCGCGACCACCGCTGAAGCCGCAGGAATGCAACTAGCTGGGTTCGCCCGTAACAACACCATGACCATCTACGTGTGAACCCGATGTGCTGTCTCTAACTGCAACCAGCGCGAAGCAGGGTGCTACTAAGGGAGATGCCCGGCGCAGACTTGCTTGCGAGCCCTCTGCGGGCATCGGAGTAGCCCATACGACGCGTTAGTGAAACTTTCGCGTTGCAAAAAGCTGTTGTATAGCCCATACGACGCGATAAGGTGAAGTTATGGGACGATATGTTGATGCCGAGGCTTGGATGGCCACGGTATCGGGCTATGGACGCAGAACCTATAGAGCCTTTGTGCCGCATTTTCTGGCGACATGGGATCCTGTTCTTGGCGCAAGTGATCTGACTGCGATGACCGCTGCCGACCGGGCACTTGCCGAAGTAGCCTCTCAGCCGCGTGCTGGGCTCAGTGGCGCGGTCGCTGACTGGATAATGGCCCGAGATGAGAGCATCCACTCCAGTGTCATTGAGGGAGTGGATGCCACCGAGCCGGGGCTTGCCTGGGCGCGCTACCTGGATTTCGTTGGCAGGCCCGTGACCGACGACAATGATGCGCTCACCCTCGGAGCGGCGAAGCAAACCACAGCAGCGGTGGACCTAGGCACAAAGATGTGCAACGGTGCCATCTGTTCCACGCAAGACATACTTAATCTGCACAATCAGCTCTTCGAGCGAACACAAGATAAGGCCATAGCAGGTGTACTGCGGGACTCGCCGGTATGGATCGGTCTGCCTAGATGCTCGGTGGATGAGGCATCGTTCGTGCCACCACCGGCGGATTATGTGGCTTCGCTACTAGAAGACCTAGTGGAATATATGAATGTCAACGATCATCCGCCCGTGCTGCGTGCGGCTGTTGTGCATTCCCAGTTTGAGACGATCCACCCATTCGCAGATGGCAACGGCAGAACCGGTCGCGCGCTCATTCACACAGTGTTGACCGCTGCTGGAGTTACTCAAGGAGCCCTGCCGATCAGCACGGCGCTAAGCAACGATCGTCGCAGTTATTACGACGCACTCAACTCAATTCGTGTGGTGTGTGACGATAACGACATGGCGCGAAGCACTGCTTTAAGCAGCTGGTTGAACTGCTTTGCTCAGGCTTGCACCGAAGCGCAGTATCAAGCTGTGTTGACGACCTACCGAGCAGAGAAGATGACCGCACGCTGGTTGCAGGCAGGACGGTTTCGTAGTGGTAGCGCTGCGGCAGCACTAGTTGAGGCGCTTCCGTCAATGCCGGTGCTTGATGCCGACATGGTTTCAAAGAAGCTGGGTATCACCACAAGAGCTGCTCGTGATGCTCTGAACTCGCTAGAAGCCGCAGGAATAGTGACCCGCACAGGTGCCAGTCGTAATCGTCGCTTCACTGTGCCCGAACTTGTGGAATCGTTGCGTCACATAGCTCCCGACAATGGACTACCAGCTCGTCCGAGTGGCCAAGCAGTGCCTATGAGCAAAAACGCAAGCCGTCTAACGCTGTCAATACCATCTGTCTGTGATTTTGTTGGCACGCGCTCTGACAAGCAGTGCCGGTTGCCCAAAGGCCACGCAGGCCAGCATCGTTACACCACCCGCTAAGTGACCGAGCGAACGACGAAAGCCAATCGCGACCAGGTTTTGCGGTCAGGCACCGCAGCGGGTTCCTAGACTGGGCATGATGAGCGAAATCAATGAAATGATCGAAGCAAGTGAGATTGAGCAAGGACTTGTGGTGGTGCATCTATTCTGCGCGCGCACGCCTGACAGCGATGACGCGGCGGTGCTCAGCGTGCTGAAACAAGCTGACGAAGTTGGAGCTCAGGTAGTGACCGTGGCGACTTTTGGTCACAAGTCACAACTTTGCTTCATGGGACTGCACGCTGATGCATGGGTGCTGCGCGACCTGCAGACCGGCTTGGAAGCCGCAAGGCTCAGAATCGTCGATAGTTACGTTTCGATCACCGAACTCTCCGAATATGCCTTGGGTCTGCCTGCTGAAATGGCTGAAATGCGACTCAACCCGAAACTGCCTCCGCCAGGCAAGCCAGCCTGGTGCTTCTACCCGATGACCAAGCGCCGCAATCCAGGACAGAACTGGTATGAACTCGGCTTTGATGAACGCAAGGAACTTATGTATGAGCATGGTGCCTCGGGACGCAAGTTCGCGGGCCGCATCGTGCAACTCGTGACCTCATCCACAGGACTAGACGACTGGGAATGGGGAGTAACGCTCTTTGGCACCGACATAGCAGCTCTCAAAGACACTGTCTACACAATGCGCTATGACCGCGCTTCGGCTACCTACGCCGAGTTCGGGCCTTTCATAACCGGCCTAGTCGGCCCGGCCGAGGAGATATTGTCTCGAACCCGCTGACCTCTGCTCATCAAACGCAAGTTGTTCGACTCAACTGAGTTCACAGCATGTCTAACTGTGCTGCAGATCAACTACTGGGATCGCTCAACGGTTTGCGTGCATGCACTAGGAAGCTCGGATCGAAGATTCCGAGTTTTCCAGCTTGGACCAGCGCATCGGCAGCTCTATTGAACATGATGCTGACTTGGCTTGAGTCAGCAGGAATCACTCGCACCTTTTCCAGAATCTTCGTCGTTCTCTCGGCTAGGAAGCGTCCACGAGGAGTACGGGCTAGCCACAAAGGATGGCGCACATAGCGCCGCAGGGGAAAATCTCGCCCTTCTAACGGAGCATACCAGGGGATTTCGGGATGAGTCTCTGGGTTCCCGCAGTCTTTGTTGGGTGCATCTGAATCAATAATTTCAAAACCGGCACCAGCAATCGCTGCGATTTGATCTTCAAAAGAAAAGATACTTGGTGTGGCATTATAAATTTTGATATCGTCGATCAACTTAACATGATGTGGATTTGCGGCATCATATTTTTCGGTGCTGCACCAGTCTACGATAACTACTTCTGCACCGGGTTTGATGACGCGATACAACTCTGAGAAGCAAGCTGGCTTGTCGCTAGCATGACAGTAGGCTTCGAATGAATATGCGGCATCAAAGAAACCATCTTTGATAGGTAGATCGATATAGTCGGCATGCATAACGTCACAAGTATCTGCAAGTTTTTGTCTGACGATTCTTTGTCTGCCGCGGTGTACCTGATATCCGTTTATTGTGACACCTGTTATATTGGCACCACTCTTGGCTGCAATTGCAGTTAACGGGCCGCTGATGCCACAGCCCATGTCTATAACCTTCATGCCCGGTCTCAACTGTAGTATTTCAGCAATCCGCCACTCCAGGCGTAATAGTGAATCACCCAAACTCTCCCACGGCTCTCGTGGAGCGAAATGAAAAGATGAACCCCAAGCTAACTCATAAGCACGATTACTCACATCATAATAGTCGTTGGTATGACCTGCTTGAGCTTCTGTCACTACCGTAAATGGATTATCGGATGATTTATCAAGTGATGCAGCAGGCCCGCCTTTTTGAGTGGTTGATAAATACGTTTGATTGAAATTTTGTACGGCATCTGCGTAGCTACGATCAACTGTCGATGGCAGTTCTGGTTTTTCGGCGCGATGATTCTTCTCTCGCTCTGATTCGGAGGCTGAGGTCGTATGTTTAGCGGTATTCGTCAAGAAGCGTTCCTCTCTCTTGAGTCCGCCGATATTCTAGCACTCGGTGTCCGCGTCCTTAAACTTAGGCGACAGCAGCGAGCAAGACCCGCAGCGCTCGCCGCAACATCTTGTGGGCGAAGTTGAACTGCTGCGCTGGGCTGAAAGCCTTGCCGCTATAGCCCAGACCGGCTTGGGCTTTACCAAGAACCGCTACGAGCAGGAACGTTTCGAGGAGGTGCTAGCGGTAGCGGCCGACATACGCGCTCGCAGCACTGTTGGTATCGATGCTGATAAGCAGGTCATCGAATGGCTCAACGGGGTTGGCTCTGGGGTTGATGGATATGTCACTCCCAAGATCACTGTCGGCGCGGTAGTTGGTGATGACCAAGGCCGCATTCTGCTGGTGCAGCGCGCCGATTCAGGCTGGTGGCTGTATCCCACCGGCTGGGCTGATGTGGGTTATTCGCCGTCCGAAGTAGCCGTGAAGGAAGTGCTTGAGGAAACCGGCATCGAATGCGAGGTGCTGCGTCCCCTTGCCATCCTTGACGGGATGCGTCTCGGGTTTCACAGGATTCCTCTGGTGTCGATCGTGTTTCTGTGTCGAAGCCTTGGCGGCGAACTCAAGGCTCATCCTCTGGAATGCCGCGATGTCGGGTTCTTCGCTGAAGACGAACTTCCCGAACGCATCGCCCGCCCTGAAATGTGGGCAGATCTGGCGTTCAAAGCGATCAGAGGCGAGCCGACAGAAATGCTTTTTGATCTACCCCGCGAGCAGCCCTGGCAAGGCCAAAACGAAATTTGATGCCTAACACAAAGAGACCTAACAACCAAAGGGTTAACAAATAGACTCACTACATGTCTTTGAATATGCATGCCGCAGGCGGTTTGTTTGATGTCAGCGGACGACGAGTAGTCATCACTGGAGGCACAGCAGGCATCGGCTTAGCTGCCGCGGAGCATCTTGTTGCACAGGGAGCGCAGGTGGTGATAACTGGTCGTCGCAGCGAAGGAGCGGCGATCGCCGCGCGTATCGGCGCGAACTTCATCCGCATGGACGTTAGCGACGAGGACTCGACCCGGCAGGCTTTTGAGCGTGTGGCTGAGCATTTCGACGAGATCGACGCGCTGGTCCTCAATGCTGGAGTCAACCTGGAACACGGCGAGATCGAGTCGCTTGATGCCGCTGTGTTTGAGCGGGTCTTTGATGTCAACACTGTAGGCGTGGCTAGGACGTTGCGTCTTGGCATCAGCGCGCTACGAAGTGGCGGATCAGTGATCGTGACCAGCTCGCCAGCAGGATCGGTGGCAGTGTCGGGAATGGCCGCCTACGCCGCCTCGAAAGCGGCGGTCGACCAGATGGTGCGAGTCTGGGCGATGGAACTGGGACCACGGGGTATCCGTGTTAACGCTGTGCTGCCCGGGATCGTCGAAACCGAGATGACCGACCTGGCCGGTTCTGCGCCCACCACCGAGCTGATAAGGCGTTTGACCGCTGGCGGCATCGTGCGCCAAGCTCATGAGATGGCACCGGTGTTCCATTTCCTAGTGAGTGATGCCAGCGCTTCGCTCACTGGATCGCTAGTCGGCTGCGACGACGGCATCTCTGCCGGACTCAGTCAAGCAGTCATTGCCGCTCTCGCAGCTGACGTAGCCTCTGACTAGTGAAGCACAGCGCAGCCCGCAATAATGGCCGATCATTCGCAACCCGATGACTGGCTTCTAGTTTTGGTTTGATGCGCTAACTGCCTTCTCGCAGGAACTTCTCCACCTCAGCCACAAGCAGTTCAGGGTTGTCGCTGAGGGGCGTGCCGTTGAAGTCTTCGAGGTCACGGTGGTTGTCCCAGGCGTGCTCAAGGCGAGCCACATACTCGGCGGTTTCGGTGTCTTCGGCCACGATCCTAGTGATTTCCTTTTCGTAAACTTCGGCTCTTTGCTCTAGCTCAAAGGTTGGCACTGTTGAACGCATCACGGTGCATACTCGATTGATCAATGCCAGCGCAGCCTTGGGCGACGGTGCAGCTGGCATATACGAAGGAACCGCCGACCAGAACGACGCGGTGTGCAAACCAGCGTCTCGGCAAGCCGCTGACAGCACACCCAAGATTCCAGTGGGACCCTCATAGCGCGACGGGGACAGATCAAGAGCCTCCCGCAGTTCCTCGTCTTCTGTGGCACCATAGACCGCCACGTCTCGGCTGTGAGGCACTTCGGCGAGCAGCGCGCCTAAGGTGATCACCTGCTCTACCCCCAGAAGCTCAGCCGTCGAAACCACCTGCTGGGTGAAAGTGCGCCAGCGCAGCTGCGGCTCGGTGCCGAGCAATACCACCACATCTCTGAGAGCTTTGCCCTCTCTGACGGCTTTGCCTGAGCTTTCAGCGTTGTCGGGAGTTTCGGTTGTAGAAGCCCCGCTGAGACGGGCCGCTCGCAGTTCGTTGGTCGGCCAGTCGATGCTGCGCACCCTGGCTTCGTCGAGGCGAACAGCAGGCCGGACCGCTGTGAAATCGAAGAACAGTTCTGGATCTATCTGCGCTAAAGGCTCACAACCCCAACTTTCTGACAGGTGCAGTGCTGCTGTGGTTGCTGCGTCGCCAGCGTCGTTCCATCCCTCAAACGCGGCTATCAAAGTAGGGCGACTCAGTCGTGGTCTGGGGCTCAGCCATTCAACATGCAGCGGCTCGTGTTCCGGCTCGTTCGGCACGAGTGTCACGATAACCCCACAAATTCCGAAGCAACGCCAAGAACCAGACTGCTACGCCAGTTCTGGCCGGTTGAGGAAATGTTGTAGAGCCTCTGGGTTGGCTAGTGCCTCGGTGTTGTGAACTGGCCTGCCGCTGATCATGTTGCGAACTGCGGTCTCGGTGATCTTGCCTGAGCGTGTGCGTGGAATATCGTTAACGGCTGCGATCACCGCAGGCACATGACGCGGTGAGAGTTCAGCACGGATCCGTGAGCGAATAGCGCTGCGTAGCTCGTCGGTTAGTTCATAGCCCTGAGTCATTTTGACGAATAGCACTATGCGCGTGTCGCCATCGTAAGGTTGACCTACGGCGATGCTTTCAGCTACTTCGGGCATCGTGTCCACACGGCGGTAGATCTCTGCGGTGCCGATGCGAACCCCACCTGGGTTGAGTGTGGCATCGCTGCGACCCGAGATCACGAAACCCCCGGCAGAGGTCTTAGACGCGAAGTCGCCGTGATGCCACACGCCAGCGATTCGCTCGAAATAGGCCGCCCGGTAGCGTGTGTCGCCGGGGTCGTCCCAGAAGCGCAGCGGCATCGACGGGAAAGCATTACGGCACACCAACTCTCCTTGCGTGCCTTCTGCCAGGCTCTGTCCAGAATCATCCACCACATCAATGTCCATGCCGAGCCCGGCGCATTGAATCTCGCCGCTTCGCACCGCTGCCGTAGGGTCGCCAGCAACTAGGCAACCGCACAGATCGGTGCCGCCCGAGATTGAGGCGAGATGCACATCAGTCTTGATGTTGTCGTAGACCCAGTCGAAGGATTCAGCCACCAGCGTCGAACCAGTGGAGGTGATGGTGCGCAGCGACGACAGGTCGTGTGTTATGCAGGGACGCACACCAGCTTTGGCGCAGGCATCAATGAACTTGGCCGAGGTGCCGAACAGGGTGATATCTGTATCGTCGATCAGATCGAACAGGCGCTCGGGGCCTGGATACGCAGGCGAACCGTCATAAAGCACAGCAGTAGCACCGGCTGCCAAAGTCGAAGCCAGCCAGTTCCACATCATCCAGCCGGTGGTGGTGAAATAAAACACTCGGTCGCCCGGCTTGACATCACAGTGCAGCCGATGCTCGCTGAGATGCTTGAGCAGCAGTCCACCCGTCCGATGCACAATGCATTTTGGGGCACCGGTGGTGCCCGAGGAGTAAAGCACATACCAGGGATGATCGAACTCAAAATCTGTGAAAATCGGTTCGGTTGTGGTGCCAGCGGTGCCGTAACCATCAAGCCAGCCTGGTTCAACTAGCACACTGCGCTTCAGTGACGGCAGCCCAGCAGTGATGGCCGCGAGACGCTCGCGGCAGTCGTGACGCTTGCCGTCGTAGGGATAGTCGGCGCAAGAGAACAGCACAGTGGGTGAGATCTGGCTGAAGCGGTCAAGCACGCCTGCTGCACCAAAATCTGGTGATGTAGAACTAAAAATCGCTCCGAGCCCAGCCGCAGCCAGCATTATCGCAACAGTCTCGGGGCGGTTGGGCAGCCAAGCCGCTATCCGGTCTCCTGGTTTCATTTCTGAGTCAAGCAGCAGTTGCTGCACCCGTGCCGTCATGTCGTGAAGTTCGGCTCGGGTGAGTTCTGCGGCTTCGCCGTCCTCGCTGCGAAACACTAAGGCGATCTCGTCGCTGGGCTCGCCAAGAAGATTCCGAGCCACGTTTAGTTGGGCATCGGGCAGGAAGCGCGTGCGCCTCAGTCGCTCACCAGGGTCTTCGCAGAGGCTGCTGTCAGGCATCTCAACAAGGCGCTCGCCGCGCTCGCCGGTGATTTCGCACCAGTCCCAGACCGCAGCCCAGAACTCACTGCTTGTCTTCACTGACCAGCGATGCAAGCTGGCCGTGTCGGGGAGGTCAAGGCCGCGATTGTCGCTCAGCCACCGCTTGAAGTGCTCAAGGTTGGTGGTGGCTACACGCTGTGGTGACGGCCTCCAAAGCGTGGCGCTCATCAAGTGGAGATGCTCACAGCCGGAGACTTACAGCGTGTAGCGGTAGACATTGGAGTCACGCTGCTGGAAACCCATCCGGGTGTAAAGGCGGTTGGCTGCTTGCCGTGACGGCCTTGAAGTCAGATCAGTGCTGTGTGCTCCCATTTGTCGGGCTGCTTCCAGAGCCGTGCGGGTGAGTTTTTCGGCGATGCGGTGGCCTCTGAACATCTCATCCACTACCACATCCTCAATACGGGTGCGCATCCCTGTGGGAATACGGAAAGCGACCAGAGTCAATGCCCCCACGATGCGGCTTTGGTGCCGTGCCACGAACAAGTTTGCAGCATCAGATGCCACGATCTCTTCGAGTTCTGCTCGACCGGGCGGCGGACTCGAAGACGAAAGCTGAGGAATCAGCCGAGCCATGGCGGAAACCAGTTCATCGTCGACTGTCCGACACACCTCAACTGTGACCTCAGCATCTTTTTTGACTTCATCAATGCTCTGAGAGATATCAGGATTTTCTGAGGTGTCAAAACCTTCTGAGGTGTCGAAGCCAGGTGTTGTCATTGCTGATTCACCGATCGGTTTTGTTGTGCAGGCGGGCGACCGTACCGTCAAGGGACATGGTGTACAACTCGCCGTTGGCATCTTCGCCGAAGGAGACCAACCGGCCTCCAGGTATTTCTACGCCCAAGTCACGGAACTCGACTTCACCGCTTGAAATCTGTAGCGCCCAAAGGCGCGCCGTGCAGTAGTCGCCGAATACATACGCCCCGTAAAGGTCTGCGATAGTGCTTCCCCGATAGACGTAGCCGCCGGTGACGCTGCACCCTTCATCGTGGTCGTATTGCCACACAGGATCCACATTGGCGGTGGGTTTTTGACCGGAGAAGCTGTGCAGTCCTTCACGCAGACGCCAGCCCAAGTTGGCACCAAGCCCGCCTTTGTTAGCGGCCAGCAGCAGGGTTACTTCCTCGTATCGGTCCTGACCCACATCCGCGATCCAGAGATCACCAGTGTGACGGTCAAATGAAAACCGCCACGGGTTACGAACACCGTTAAGAAAAATCTCGGGTTTGCGTTCACCGGAGGTATCAGCAACGAAGGGGTTATCGGCCGGGACCAAATAGGCATCGGCATTTGCGGCGCTGTCTGGGCGAGGTTCAATCCGCAATATGGAACCCAGCCAAGTGCTCGGATCTTGGCCAGCGTTAAGCGGGTCTCCTCCTGAACCGCCGTCACCGAAAGCAATATAGAGGAGGCCGTCGGGGCCGATCGCTAGGTCACCGCCGTTGTGGTTGCTGAACGGTTGCGCCTGCAAGAGGATGCGCCGACGTGCGTCTCCGAGGCGATTGCCGTCACGTTTGAAAGCATCAACGCGGCTGTCGCCTTCAAGGTCGGTGAAGTTGACATAGAGCCATTGCTCGGTGGCGGCGATTCCAAGGAGTCCCTGCTCGCCTGTTGGTCGGGTTTCGTCGCTGATGTCAAGGATCGTTTCGACCACTGCGCCGGAAGCCAAGTCCACTCTCGAAACCCGACCGGCTTGTTCCGCGATCCAAACCAGATCGTCGCCGGGGGGAACTGCCATGTCGATGGGCTTGTCAAGGTTGAGAACCGGCGACAGCTCGATGTCTGCGTCGAAGATGTTGCCGTGAGGGCGAATCGTGGTAGTTGCAATAGTGGTGTACGCGGTGGTGTTCGCAGTGGCGAGACCTGTTGCGGCAGTCTCGACGGGCTCAGTCGCAACGGGTTCAGTTTCCGCAGTGGATTGCACTGAAGGTTCCACTGGACCGGATTGCGACTCGATGCCTTGGCCTTGTGCATCAACAGGAGATGCATTCGCGGCAGATGGCTCTGGCATGAGTGACTGGGATGCGCTGTCAACAGAGGTGCCCTGTGCGATTGTGGTAGTCACCACAGGCACCGTTGGTGTGGGGATCAGAAGTTCATCGTCTGCGGCGCATGAAGCAGCCGCGACTGCAAGCGCCGTCATCGCAGTTCCCCATCGCAAAAGCTGCAAAAGTCTTTGCCTCATACCCGAGCCCGTTAGTCGGCAAACCGTTAGTCTTAGCTAGCAGCCGCAGCCGTCAGCCGCAACTATCAGCCATAGCTGAGCCCCTGCCGAGTTCCTTGCAAGCCACAGGCTAGTTGTTGGAGATCACGGAGCTGACTCCTGATGAGCTAACACGGTTTGCGATGCTGATGTTCGGATTGGGGTCATTGTTCTGGTAGACCTACAGCGGTTCGGTAAGGGTACGCCCAACTCGGACTACACTCCCAAACGCAATCAATTTCTCGTCCAGGAGAACCTGTGGTCGCATTCCTGTTGTCAATTGTTGTAACGGTTGTCCTCATTGTTGGCATTCTCGCCTACATGCGCCGTCGCCCGGTCGGCACTCCGGTCACTTGGGGCGAGGCCATGTTCGGCGCGATGATCGTCTTCTTCGCAATGTTCTGGGTCTACGGAGTGGTGCCTCATCAGTGGTTGACTTGGGCCGACAACGAACTTAACTGGCGCACCGACAAGCTCTTCGTAGGCCCGGGCGGGATATTGAGAGCCCAAGCCCAAGGTGGCAGTTTCCCGTTCACTATCAACTATGTAGTGATCCGTGACATCATCGCCAGCGGGATCTACGTCGTGGCTGTAGCTGGACAGATCGCCTTGTGGATGCTCTGGCAGAATCGCGGCAAGAAAGCCCAAGCCGAAGAAACGGTGGAGATGTCAAGCTTCGGGCGACCGCTAGTGCGGGAAGGCTCTGAAACGTGACCACCACCGATGCCAACCCGCCAATGCCGGAGTTCCGCGATGACTACGTGCTCCAAGAAGTAGACGCAGCGTGGCTGTCGCAGGCGGTAAAGCCCAAGCAGTTCATCCACATTGATCAGTCCGAGTGCATCATGTGCGAAGGCTGTGTTGACATCTGCCCATGGAAATGCATCTTCATGGTGTCCACCGATGCTGTTGATGAGGCTGTCGGTACCGAACTACCCGGCATAGACCCAGCCGACAAAGTGATCTTCACTATCGACGACGACGTGTGCACTCGCTGCGCTTTGTGCGTTGACCGCTGTCCCACCGGTGTCATAATTCTTGGCAAGGTAGGCGACGCACCCCCCGGCGGTGACCCGCATCAGCGCACCAACTCCCACGGCTACGGCTACGGGATGCGACTCGCTTAACAGTTCACTACCTTCAAGACTCAACCCCGACCGATATACAGGAGCCTCATGGCCATTGACACCGAAGAGCGCAAGGCACCATTGCCAGAGCGTCTCGCCTCGCAGATGACCAAGATCGGTGACCAAGTTCAAAGCTCTCAGGCTTGGACATCGATCTTTCGGCCAGGGTCAATCTTCCGCAAGGGCTACACCGACAGCCCCCGCAACCGCTCCTACGTGATCATGAACAGCGTGCTCTATCACCTGCACCCGGTGAAGGTGAAGCGCCATGCTGTGAAGGTCAGCTACACGCTCTGCCTCGGCGGCTTGAGCTTCTTTTTGTTCATCCTTGAGACCGTTACAGGCATCTTCTTGATGTTCTTTTACCGTCCGACCGCAGCTCAGGCATGGGACGACATCTATGTGCTGCAGACTTCGGTGACCTTCGGGCTGCTGGTGCGTAACATGCATCGCTGGGGAGCGCATTTGATGGTGCTCACCGTGTTCTTGCACATGGCCCGAGTGTTTTATCATGGGGCTTACAAGCCGCCCCGAGAGTTCAACTGGGTGATCGGAGTGATCCTTTTGACGTTGACGTTGCTGCTTTCGTTCACCGGTTATCTGCTGCCCTGGGATCAGCTAGCTCTGTGGGCGGTGACGGTCGGAACCAACATGATGGGTTACACGCCAGTGTTCGGAGAGCAGGTCAGGTTCGTGCTGCTCGGTGGCGTGGAGATCGGAACCGACACGCTGCTGCGCTGGTATGTGCTTCATGTGCTTATGCTGCCGTTTGTGCTGGTCATCTTCTTGGCTATCCACTTCTGGCGGGTCCGCAAAGACGGCGGCATCTCAGGCCCGCTGTAGAGACTGTGAAGAGCCAAGGAGTAAAGGCAAAAAGCCATGGTTGAGATCCCCGAACATCTTCGCAAGCGCGCTGAAGAAGCCCGAGCCAAAGCCGAGGCTGCTAAAGCTGCAGCCGCTGCGCCCGGCAATGGTGCCGAAGCACCTGCACAGCAACAAGCCCAACCCTCAGAAGCAGCAAGCAAGATCCCGGCTCATCTATTAGAGCGCTCAAAAGCGGCCCGGGCTCAGGCATCTGGTGAAACCTCGGCTGCGACTACAGAAGCCGTTGCTGCGGCTGTCGGTGTCGCAGAAGGCTCAGGTGGTGGTGTGGCCGTGGCTGCTCCGCCTGTTGCGCCCGCTGATCTTGGTGCCACCGGACCAGGAGGTCACACTCAGCGTCTTTTGACTGTGGTCAAGTCAGGTTCGATCCAAGATGTCAAATCAAAGCCTCAAGACAAGGTGCATGTCTGGCCTCACCTGTTGGTAGTGGAGTTCGTGGCAGCTTTGTTTATTACCGCGTTTACTTTGATCTTTGCGATCTTCGTGAACGCTCCACTGCTGGAGCTGGCTAACTTCAACCAGACCCCTAACCCTTCGAAAGCGCCTTGGTATTTCCTCGGCTTGCAAGAACTGCTCACCTTGTTCCATCCCATGGTGGCGGGAGTGACCATCCCTGGTGTCGGTTTGCTGGCCTTGATGCTGGCTCCCTACATTGACAAGAACCCGTCGCTCAAGCCTGAGGACCGCAAGTTCGCCTTGAGCTTGATGACGATCCACCTGATGTTTTGGGCGGTGCTAGTGATCATCGGCTCGTTCTTCAGAGGGCCTGGCTTCAACTTCATTTTCCCCTGGGACTCAGGGCTGTTCTTTGAACTGTGATCATGACTACAGCATCTAACCAATTGTTTGATAACCGATTGCCTGGCTGCCTGCTCGGCTTTGTGACGCTGTCAGGAGGCGCGCAATGATCTATTTCGCTGTTGCTGTGCTGTTAGTGCTGGCTGTCATTGCGGTGCTGGCCGCGGTTCGCCGTCGCCAGTCCAATGCTGCTATCGGCATGCTGTCGCGTGAGACCCGCAAACGTGACCGGTCAGCACAGACGCTGCAAAGCGAAGCACCGCCCACCGGGCGCGAAATAGAGAAAGCCGCAGCTGAGGCTCGTAGTGCTCGTGTGCCTGCAACCACGCAAGACGCAGCCCCGCCCGTGCCTTACGTGCCGCCTGACCCTGAAACCATCGGTGTCAGCCGTCGCCAGTTCTTCAACCGCACCATCGTGATGCTGATGAGCTTGAGCTTGTCGTCGTTCGGGGTTGCGGTCATTGCTTTTCTTTGGCCACAAGGCTCTGGAGGCTTCGGCTCTAAGATCAGGGTCGGTTTGGTCAGCGATGTGCTAGCTGACATTCGCAGCAATTCGGGTTTTCTTTATAAGCCCGACGGTCGCATGTGGCTGACTGAGTATCCCAACGGTGCTATTGAGAAAGCGGCCGCCACTTACTCGGCTTCAGAACTAGCTGGCATGACGGCAGGCCAGCAACTGGGCTTGGATGCTGGCATTGTGGCTCTGTATCAGAAGTGCCCACATTTGGGCTGTCGAGTACCTGAATGTGTGACATCTCAGTGGTTCGAATGCCCTTGTCACGGCTCGCGTTACAACCAAGTCGGCGAGAAGCGCAGTGGTCCGGCCCCGCGTGGCATGGACCGTTTCGCCACTGAAGTCACTGTGGATGGATCGTTGATAGTGGACACTGGCACGATCATTCAGGGTCCGCCTATCGGTACCAACACGACCGGCCAAGAAGCTGAAGGTGCTGCTTGTATCGGTCAAGCCACCGGCGACCACTAAGGGTCATGAATAACGCATGATTTTTGCTGCTTCCACTCAGAGAACCATCGGGTTCCTTCTGCTGGCGATCGTTTTTATCGGTTACATCGTCTATCTGTTCTTCAACTCGCGTGCCTCACGCGCCGAAGTCGGCAGCGAGATCGAACTGGCCTCCAACCGTAAGCCTTATCTGGAAGACTCCGAGCTTGAAGGCACCAAACTTGACCGCTCGCTGCTAGCCGGGTTGGCCATGCTGGCGGTGATTGGTGTGGCATTGCCGCTGTATTGGCTGGGCGAACCGGGTCGTCACGACGGCCTGATCGACCAATCCGACCGTATTTTCGCTGATCGTGGCGGCGAACTTTATGTTGAGGGTGCCAACTGTCAGCAATGCCATGGCGCTGAGGGCAGTGGCGGTTCAGCGCCGATAACCCTCACAGACTCTCGAGGCAATTTCGTTGCCACGGTTGCGTGGGCGGCACCGTCTCTCAATACTGTGCTGTCGCGTCACAGCGAAGACGAAGTTCGTCATGTGCTTAACTATGGTCGCAACAATGTGATGCCAGCCTGGGGGGCTCCTGGTGGCGGGCCTCTCACCGAGCAGCAGATTGAGTATCTAATCCGCTATATGCGCCGTATCCAGATACCAGAATCTGAGCTTCGTGAGATCGTTGATGGCGGGGTACGTGATGGTGTTGCTGAACATCTCGGCACCGACGACGAATCGGCTATTGATGCCTGGCTCGAAGGCATTGATGTGGTAGTAGAGCAAGCTCGTGCGATGGCTTTGGCTGCAGACTCGTCGCTGGCTGGCAACGATGAGGCGATACGTGAAGCAGGGCTTGAGTTGCTGGCATCAGGTGCTGCGGCTAACAGCGAGCTTTACTACACCTACGGCGAGATCCTGTTCAACAACAAAGCCGCTTCAGGAACATACAACTGTGCCCGCTGCCACACCTACGGCTGGTCGTTCGATGCTGTGACCGACGGCGATGACAGCATCGACGGTCACAGCGGCCCGATACTTGAGGAATACAACACTGGTGGCGGCTATTTCGGCCCCAACCTCACAGGCGGCAGCACCCTTGATCAGTTCGAGACCGCTGGATTGCACTCTGACTTCATCTCTGTAGGCCAGAGTGTCGGTCAGACGTATGGCCGTGGTGGATCAGGCGGCAACGGGCAGATGCCCGGATTCGGGCCCCGCACCGACAATGATCTCGGGGTGACTTACCCAGCCACACTCACACAAGATCAGATTGATGCCATCGTGGCTTTCGAGAGGAGCCTGTAGATGGAGGCGTTGCATCTGATCGCTGGGCTGGGCTGGGATCCTGAGATTCGCGGTTTTTTGGCGGTTTTTGCTGGAGTGGTGGTGTTGATGGGCTCGGTTTGGCTGCTGCTGGCAGTCAACGCTGGCACCCGACTGGGCGCGCTGATCTCTCTGGCAGGCTTCTTTGGGTGGATGGTAATCATGGGTTTGGTCTGGTGGATTTACGGGATCGGTTGGGTTGGCAATTCACCCGTCTGGGAACTGCGTGAGATCAATGTCGGCGATCTTGATGCCGCAGCCCTCGAAGTCGCCACAGTTCTGCCCGACGCAAACGAGCTGCCGTCGGCGTTTGATCTGGTTGTCAACTCAAGCGATCCGGTTGCTCAAGCCGAGTTCGGGCAAGTAACCCGCGACACGTTGACACCTGATCAAACCGAGGGCTTGACCGCTCAAGAGATTGATGAGCTGGTCGCTGATGAACAAGCTCGCAACATTGAGACCACTCTTTCTGAGCTGGCATCGGTCTCGCCTGGAGTGATCGCAGATGCTGAAGCGTCAGGGCGACTCAACTTCGGGGGCTGGGAACTGCTTTCCACCGCTGAGGCTGGCGAAGCTCAAGCTTCAGCGGTAGCGATGCTGATTGAAAGCCCTGATCTGGCTTTCACCACCCAGGACGATTTCAAGCTGCTTGATGCTTACACCATCGGCGGCAAGGAAGGACTGCCCGACAATCCTGATCGCCTTGACCGGATCTGGACTCAGATTCGTAGTGCTTTGACTATCACTCATCCGACCCGCTACGGCGTTGTGCAAGTTCAGGAAGTAATCGATCAGCCGTTACTGCCTGGGCAGGCACCACCGCGTCCTATCGTGGATGAGTCACAGCCGGTGATCTCGGTAATCATGGTTCGTGACTTGGGCAATCTGCGTCTGCGGCCTGCGTTGGTGACTCTCGGTTCTTTGTGCATTTTTGCGGCGCTGTGCTTGTTCTTGCATGAGCGTGACAAGCTGGCTTGGCGCCAACGCGAGCAAGCACTAATAGACGCCTGAGCGGTGCTGGGTCAGTATCTCCCCCTTTTCGCGCTGTTTGCTCTAGCAGCGTTGTTCGCAGCAGGCAGCTTTTTTGCATCTGGGCTGCTGGCACCTCGCCGAGCGACCGTAGCCAAGCTTGATCCTTACGAATGCGGGATAGTGCCGACGCGTGACACCCCCGAACGATTTCCTGTGCGATTCTTTTTGGTGGCGATGCTGTTCATCGTTTTTGATGTGGAGATTGTGTTGTTTTACCCGTATGCGGTAGCTCATGGCGGACTGGGATTGTTCGGGCTGGTGACTCTGCTGATCTTTAGCTTTGCCGTGTTTGAGTCTTTCGTTTATTTGATTGGTGCTGGGGCTCTTGAATGGGGTCCAGCACAACGCCGACTTGATGATGTCACTAGCGAAATGCAACCTTTGTTGACAGAGCAAAACGCGGACTTCACGGTGCGCCGAGTCGGTCTTGAGGGTAGAGGCATAGTCGAAGCCGAGCCAGCATCAGTGCCAGAAGCATCAGTGTCAGGGGCAACGTCAGCGACATCAGCATTGTCTTCGTCTTCGGTAACAGCAGCGGTAGCGGTACCAGCGGATCTGTCATCTCAGCAGGTGCGATGAGAGATTAGACGAGAGGTAACTAATGAGTGTCACCAGCCAGATCGAAGGTCTACGAGAAGAAGGCCTCAAAGCTATACAACACAATTTTATGACCGCACGGCTTGAGAGCCTGGTCAACTGGTCAAGAGCACGGAGCTGCTGGCCTGCGACTTTCGGTCTTGCCTGCTGCGCTATTGAAATGATGGCCACTGGAGCTGCTCACTATGACCTAGCCCGATACGGCATGGAAGTCTTTCGGGCTTCGCCGCGTCAAGCTGATCTGATGATCGTCGCCGGTCGGGTCTCACAAAAAATGGCACCGGTTTTGCGCCAGATTTACGACCAGATGATGGAGCCCAAATGGGTTATTTCCATGGGGGTGTGCGCTTCCAGCGGAGGCATGTTCAACAATTACGCCATAGTGCAAGGAGTTGATCAAGTGGTGCCTGTGGATGTGTATGCCCCAGGCTGCCCTCCCGGTCCCGAGACACTGCTGCACGCCATCTTCACACTCCACGACCGGATCAACTCTGACCCACTGCTGGCACGCCGCTCCTCGGGCGCAGATGGTGGTGCCGGGCTGGTTATCCAGCAACTAGACGGCCAAACAGCCACAAAAACTCTGCACACTGAGATGCAGCAGCCCGGTTCACCGCAAGTCGCCGCAGCGCAGGCCGAACATTCATGACGCAGCGTTACGGTGCGGAAGTTGGGGCTGAGCAGCCATCACGCGGCCAAGCCGTGATCCATCCCCAACGTGAGCACTGGTGTGATGTGGCCGCGCAAGCTCGTGCGGATGGTTTTGAACAACTGCTTGATCTCACTGCGGTTGATTACCTGACTTTCGATGCGCCGCGTCAGCTGCCCGAAGGGGTCAAGCCCGAACGTTTTGAAGTGGTGGCTTCTTTGATTTCGCGCCAGCGTGGTGAGCGGTTACGAATGCGCACCCAAGTTCCTGTCGATGACCCGACTGTCGCGACTTTGTTTGATCTATGGCCTGGTGCTGAAAATCTTGAGCGTGAGGTAAACGACATGTTCGGGATTGTCTTTGAAGGCCATCCCGATGCTTCGCGCATTTTGATGCCTGAAGACTGGACAGGGCATCCATTGCGCAAAGACTATGACATCGGGCGGATACCTGTGCAATTCAAAGCCGCCTCCAACGTCCGCTGAGAGCCCGCTGTTTTCTAGATGACCCTCAAGCCATGACCCTGTTAGATAAAGATGATGCCGCTGTGTCGCCAGCATCGGTAGCGCCGTCAGCAACGGTAACCCAAGCCGTGACAGCGCCACCGCAGGGTGCGGCTGTTGGTGCTGAACGGGTCAGCCTGCGTGAACCATCGGCTGTTTTGCGCATGTCGGAGACGCAAGCCGCAGCCATCGGCAGCGATCTCGATGACCCCGAAGACGATGAGCTAGTGCTTTTGAACATGGGACCGTCGCATCCTTCCACTCACGGGGTGCTGCGACTAATGCTGGAGCTTTCTGGTGAGACAGTTCTGCGCTCCAAACCGGTGATTGGCTATCTACATACCGGCATGGAAAAAACCGGCGAGAATCTCAGCTATCTGCAAGGCGGCACCAACGTCACACGCATGGACTACGCCTCGCCACTGTTCAACGAACTGGCTTTTTCGCTGGCCACCGAACGCCTATTAGGTATCGAAGCACCAGAGCGTGCTACTTGGATTCGGATGCTGATGTGCGAACTCAACCGCATCAGCTCGCATCTGCTGTTCATGGCTACTAACGGCATGGATCTCGGGGCTGTGTCAATGATGATCTACGGCTGGCGCGAGCGGGAGGAGGTATTGCGGTTTTTCGAGAAAGTCACCGGCTTGCGCATGAACCATAACTACATCCGCCCGGGTGGCGTAGCAGCAGACCTGCCAGCTGACTGGCGTGACGATGTTGCTGAACTAATCAAGATCATTGAGCCTCGCCTGCACGAATACGACACACTGCTCACAGGTCAACCCATCTGGCGTGAACGACTGCAAGGTGTCGGCGTGATCAACACCGCCGAAGCTCTTGCTTTGGGTGCCACCGGACCGCTGCTGCGTAGCACAGGGATGGCCGCTGACCTGCGCCGCAACGAGCCTTACCTGTTCTATGACCAGGTGGATTTTGACGTGATCGTAGGCAGCTTTGGCGACTGCTATGACCGTTACGCAATCCGCCTCAACGAGATTCGTGAATCACTGCGAATCGTCTCGCAGATCATTGAAGCCATGCCGTCCGGCGACTACCGGATCCAAGACAAGAAAGTCACGCCCCCGCCTAGAGCCCGCATAGATGCCTCAATGGAAGCGCTGATTCATCATTTCAAGATTTTCACTGAAGGCTTCAAAGCGCCCCCCGGTGAGGCTTACGCAGCGGTTGAGTCACCGCGTGGAGAACTTGGCGTATATCTAGTGAGCGACGGAACTTCAAAGCCGTATCGGGTTCATGTCAGAGCACCGAGCTTCGTGAACCTTCAGACCTTGCCGCATCTCATGGCAGGCGGCCTTATCGCTGACGGTGTAGCCATTATTTCTTCGATTGATCCGATCATGGGTGAAGTCGATCGGTGAGCCTCAATTCTGTTTCGGTGTTCACTGCCGATAGCGAAGCCCGAGCGGCTGAGATCATTTCGTGGTTCCCTCGACCACGTTCGGCGATGATTCCGTTGCTGCATCTAGCACAACAACAAGATGGTTATGTCAGTGACGCGGCTATGCGCCGTGTTGGTGAACTGATCGGGGTTACGACCGCTGAAGTGAAAGGCACCGCGAGTTTCTATGAGATGTTCCGCTTTGAACCGGTCGGTCGTTACCTAATCAACGTTTGCACCAACATTTCGTGTCTGCTCTGTGGCGGTGAGGAACTGCTTGAACATGCTTGCGAAGTGCTAGGCACCGAAGTTGGTGGCACTACTAGCGATGCCATGTTCACATTAGAAGAGGTTGAGTGCGTTGCGGCTTGCACAGAAGCACCCTGCTTGCAGGTCAACTACCGCTACCGAGGGCGTGTCACTAACGCCGTTTTTGATCAGTTGATCGAAGATTTGCGTGCTGGACAGACCGGCATTCCTCGTCACGGGGTGCTGTCAGAGGTGCATCAGTTTGCTGATGCGGACCGCCGCGCCGGAATAGTCCCACCTGAGCAAGCTCGTGAAGCACCAGTGTGGATATCGCGAAACGCTGACACTCAGGCGGCGAACTGAGATGAGCACTATTCACGAATCCGATGGCTATCTAGCTCATGCGCCTGGCTATGTCGCCAACGACGGCCCCAAGCTGATTACTAGCCGCTTCGTGCATAGCGATTCGTTCACTTTGCAGCGTTATCTGGCTACGGGGGGATATCAAGGACTGCGAGCCGCTCTAGGGTCAACCCCTCAAGAGGTTCATCAGCAGGTGCGTGAAGCCACCCTTTTGGGACGCGGTGGTGCTGGATTCCCTGCTGGGATCAAATGGGGTTTCCTTCCGCCGGGTAAGCATCCCTACTACTTAGTGGTTAACGGCGATGAAAGCGAACCCGGCACCTACAAAGACCGACTGCTGATGGAACTAGATCCGCATCAACTGATTGAGGGTTGTCTGATTGCCTGCTATGCGCTGGGTTTGCAGCAATGCTTTTTGTATGTGCGTGGCGAGATGGCTTTGGCACAAGAGCGGATCACAGCAGCCCTCAACGAAGCTTACGAAGCTGGCTATGTGGGCAAAGAAATTCGTGGCAGCGACTTCTCGGTTGACATTGTTATGTCACAAGGCGCTGGTGCTTACATCGTTGGCGAGGAGACAGCACTGATCGAGAGCCTCGAAGGTCGGCGTGGGATGCCTCGCCTGAAGCCGCCTTATTTTCCGGCTGCGGTCGGGCTTTACGGGCAGCCCACCATCGTCAACAACGTGGAGACTCTCTCGAATTTGCCGTGGCTGTTAACCAACGGTGCTGAGGCTTATCGCAGCTACGGCTCGGAAACTTCGCCAGGCACACGAATGTTCGCGGTTTCAGGGCATCTGCAACGCCCTGGGGTTTACGAAGTTCAGCACGGGGTCACCACATTCCGTGAACTGATCTACGGTGACAATTATTGTCAAGGAATTCGCCAAGGTCACCAACTAAAAATGTTTATTCCTGGTGGAGGATCGTCACCCTGGTTCTTTGATGAGCACTTAGATCTGCCGTTGGAAGCTAAGCCGGTTGGGGCTGCCGGGTCGATGCTGGGATCAGGGGCGATTGTGGTGATGGATGACACCACCGATGCGGTCAAAGCAGCCTGGAGGGTGGTGAAGTTCTTCGCACGCGAGTCATGCGGCAAATGCACCCCATGTCGTGAAGGCACTACCTGGCTTGAACAAATCCTGCGCCGCATCCTTGACGGTCAAGGCAGACCCGCAGATATTGACTTGCTGCTTGACATAGGCGACAACATCAGCCCCGGCCCGTATCCGGCTGCCGCACACGGAGAGCTTGAAGCTGTGCCGTTCCCACCCCGCCAGACCACGATCTGCCCACTGGGTCCCTCAGCGGTGGCACCTGTGGTTTCGACCATCCGCCGTTTCCGTCACGAATACGAGGCCAAAATCACTCGGCGCGACCCTATTCCTGTGACGGCTATGCCCGTAGGAGCAGTTACTGAGGGAGCAGCTCTGTGAACCCGCCGAACCCGCCTGAGCAGAGCAGCACTGTTGAGATAACTGTTGACGGTGTTGCTGTAACCGCTCACAGTGGCGAACTGTTGATAGCGGCCTGCGAACGTAACGGCACCCATATTCCGCGATTTTGTTATCACCCGCGGATGAACTCGGTAGGAATGTGCCGTATGTGTCTAGTGGAGGTTGACACTGGACGGGGTTTTGCTTTGCAACCGTCATGCATGGTGACGGTGTCTGATCAGATGAAAGTGTCCACCGACTCCGAAGCCACCAAGAAAGCCCAGGATGGAGTGCTTGAGTTTTTGTTGATTAACCATCCGCTTGATTGTCCGGTGTGTGACAAAGGTGGCGAATGCCCCTTACAGGATCAGACCATGGCGTATGGCCCGGGCGAAACCCGCTTCGTTGAAGAGAAAAGACACTTTCAGAAACCGATCCCGATCAGCGAAACCGTATTCCTTGACCGTGAGCGCTGCATTCTGTGCGACCGATGCACACGGTTTGCCGATGAAGTGGCTGGCGATGCGCTGATCCATTTCATGGGCCGAGGCAACCACACCGAGGTCAACACCTTCACCGACGAGCCTTTCGCCTCGTATTTCTCAGGAAACACCGTGCAGATCTGCCCGGTAGGTGCATTGACCGCTGCGCCATACCGTTTCAAAGCTCGCCCTTGGGACCTCAGCGAAACCCTGTCCACTGCCTGGGTTGACAGTGTCGGGTCTCGGGTCGCCTTGCAGGCATCACGCAATCGACTGTTGCGGGTTCTGGGAGCAGACGCAGATGCGGTCAACTGGGGTTGGCTATCTGACAAGGAACGTTTCGGGTTTGAAGCACTTAACAGCGAAGCACGACTCTCGTCGCCGAAGTTGCGGCATTCTTCAGCAGATGCTGAGCATCACTGGGGTGATGCCAGTTGGGGAGAAGCGCTTGAGAAGATCAGCATCGCCATCAACGCAACCACTCCCAAGCGTGTAGCAGTTCTGGGTGGTGCTCGCCTCACCAACGAAGCTCAATACATGTGGGCAAAGCTGGCCAAAGGGGTGATCGGAACCGACAATGTCGACTCTCAACTCGGTGACGGACTTGATCCCGCTGTAGTTCTGGGCTTGCCTCGAGCCACTATCAACGATGCCTGCAAGCCCGGCAGCGTTGCGGTGCTGTTGGGGCCAGACCCCAAAGAAGAGCTCGGTGTGCTTTATCTGCGGTTGCGCCACGCTGTTGTCAACGACGAGGTAATGCTCATTGAGATCACCCCTACCTCTACGGGTTTGTCGCATCTGGCTCAGCACTGTCTGCGTCCAGTTCCCGGACACACTGCACAGCTGGTGGAGGCTTTGGTGGCTGAAGCTTGCGGCACCACTACAGATGGCGGCACTACTGGTGGCGGCACCACTGATGGCACCTCCGAAGCCAGCGGTGAGATAAGCGCAGCAGCCAAGTGCCTCAGTCAGGCGGTCAGCTCAGGCGCAGGTGTGACAGTGATTTTGGGTCGAGCTTCGCTAGCTGAAGCATCAGCCGGTGTGGAGGCCGCAGCATATGCGCTAGCGGATCTGGAGACGGTACGGTTTTTGCCTGCGCTGCGCCGCGGCAACGTGGTAGGCGCTTTGGAGTCAGGCTTAGCCCCAGGACTGCTGCCTGGGGGTTCTCAACTCACCGAAGCCTCAGATGATTTGAGCGCTCTGTGGCCGCGGCTTCCCGCTGAGCCGGGACTTGATGCCGCTGGGGTGCTCGCCGCAGCAGCCGAAGGCAATATTGATGTGCTGTTGCTTGTTGGCGCGGACCCTCTCAACGATTTCGTTGATCGTGATCTCGCTTACCGAGGTCTCAAAGGGGCTAGTCAAGTAATAGCCGTTGACTTGTTCGTGAACGACTCGACCAAGCTTGCAGCCAGTATTGTTCTGCCAGCTGCTGGGCCCAGCGAATGCGACGGCACCTTCACCAACATTGAGGGTCGTGTCAGCCTGATGAACCGCAAAGTGACATCACCTGGCACAGCCCGTCCTGACTGGATGATCGCTGCGGACCTTGTTGAGCGGCTTGAGCCGGGTTCAGCTTCGAGGCTAGATTCACCAGAAGCCGTGAGAGCCGAATTGGCTGTTGTGTCTGATGCTCACAAGCCAATCACCGAACAGGCCCTAGCCGAAAACCATCTCGAAGGCGTGTTGCTGGCACCCACCGCAGCCACCGAACGCACCGGCATGTTTAGCGCGCGCGACGCTGACACGAGTGCTGGCACGACTAAGAAAATCCCTGACGATGCCTACGCATTGATAGCAAGTCGCGCCATGTATGACGACGGCGTGATGCTGCGTCACTGCGAATCAAGCCGAAACCTCGCCGCGGTGCCTCGTGCCTTGATCAACCCGGCAGACATGGAAGCCGAAGGTTTGCGTGAAGGGGCTGCTGTGCGGATCGTGTCGGATTGTGGTCATATCGAGGCAACCCTCACCTCAGAGGCGGGTGTGCCGCCGGGTTCATTGAAGGTCAACTGGCTAGCTCCAGGCGCTCCAGCCAACTCGCTTATCGCAGCAGGCAGTCACATCACCGCAGTGAGGATTCAGCCCCGATGACCGCCACTTTCATGTTCGCCGCTGATCCGCTTTTGGTAGGCAATGTCGGCCTGGCTGAAGTGCTTTTGACGCTAGGCAAAGTGCTAATCGCTTTCGGGTTCTTGTTGGTGTCGGTGATGCTGATGATCTGGTTTGAGCGCAAACTGCTGGGAGGAATGCATCAACGTTTCGGGCCGACTATGGCGGGGCCGTTCGGCATACTGCAAACCCTCGCTGATGGCATCAAGCTTTTCTTCAAAGAGGATCTGGTTCCTGACCGCTCGGACCGTTTCGTGTTCAAGCTGGCACCGTATCTGTCGCTGATTCCTGCTTTCCTAGCGTTCGCAATCGTGCCTCTCGGAGGAGATTTCAACTCTGGTGGCAGCGTGGAAGTGTTCGGCCATACCACCTTTTTGCAGGTAGCTAACCCACCGGTCGGGATCCTGTGGTTTTTAGCCATGAGTTCGGTAGCGGTCTACGGCGTGATGCTTGCTGGTTGGTCATCAGGCTCGAAATATCCGCTGCTCGGTTCGGTGCGCGCCTCTGCTCAAATGGTTAGCTACGAGGCTGCTTTGGGGTTGTCGGTGGCATCAGTCGTGCTGGTCGCAGGCTCGCTGTCAACCCACGACATAGTGCTCGCTCAAGCAGCGGAAGGATATTTCGGTGTGATCCCGCGCTGGAACGTAATCATCACCGGCCTAGTGCCGTTCATTGTTTTTATGATTGCTGGAACCGCCGAGTTGAATCGTCCACCATTTGATCTAGTTGAAGCTGAGCAAGAACTTGTCGGCGGCTTCCACACCGAATACTCGTCAATACGTTTCGCGTTGTTCTTCTTGGCTGAGTTCATGAACACCATCACCATGTCAGCCATTATCGTCACACTGTTTTTTGGTGGCCCCGCTGGCCCAGTACTGATCGGCGAAATAGCTGGTTTCAACACCGGCTGGGCATGGGGTTTGCTGTGGTTCTTTTTGAAGCTGTTTGTGATGTTGTTCGTGTTCATATGGATGCGAGCCACGCTGCCCCGGTTCCGTTACGACCAGCTCATGGACCTCGGCTGGAAAGCTTTGATACCCGTGGCATTGGCATGGTTCTTGTTCCTTGCTGCTTTGGAGATAGGTCGTCAACGCAACTGGAACGAAGCGCTGGTTACGGCTCTGTCGCTGCTGGTGATCGCGGTAGCCACAGCACTGTTGGTGCGTGCCGTGCAAAACGGACGCCGCGCCGCAGCCGCCGCCGTTGCGACTGCTGATGCTGCTGATGATGCTGCTGACACCGACGAGCAGTCCGAAAAGATCAGCGAGAGGATCTGAAATGGGTTACCTGCAGGGCTTCGCAGTGACTTTGCGGCAATTGTTTTTGCCTCGGGTCACCACCGACTACCGCGGCGGCTTCGACGATTCGCCTGATGACGAGAAACGCCCCAAACCCGAGCGAATGCATGGCCGTCATGTGCTTAACCGTTACACCGACGGGATGGAGAAATGCATCGGCTGTGAGTTGTGTGCTGGCGTGTGCCCGGCTGACTGTATTTATGTGAGAGGTGCCGACAACGATCCTGACGATCCGGTCGCTCCTGGAGAGCGTTACGGCTACGTATATGAGATCAACTATCTGCGTTGCATTCACTGTGATCTCTGCGTAGAGGCTTGCCCCACGCAAGCCATTACTGAGTCCAAGCTCTTTGAGTTCTCCTTTACTGATCGTGCCGATGCTGTATACACCAAAGACGAGTTGCTGGTAGGCGATGACGGCAAGCCTCAGCAGTTGCCATGGGAAGACTGGCGTGATGGCGATGACGCTCTGACCTCTGGCTGGATGCGTGCCACGTCACCTTCAGGCGATCAGCGTTATCTGGGTGTTGAGGCTTGGTCGGGCGAACTAGGTTACGGGGTTCGCTCCCCCGAACCTGTTGATGTGGTCGAGCCAGCCAACAAGCTCGCGTCACATGATGATCGCAAGGCCAGCCATGGTTGAAACAGTTTTCGCGGTTTCTGCGGTGCTGATTCTGGCTGGTGCTGTTGGTGTGGTGCTGTTCCGCAACCCAGTACATGCTGCCCTTTCGCTAGTGCTCACCCTGCTTGGTGTGGCTGTGCTTTTTGTGCTCAACGACGCGCATTTTCTGGCTGCGGTTCAGGTAGTGGTTTACGCCGGTGCCATCGTGATCCTGTTCTTGTTTGTGATCATGCTGCTCGGGGTGGACAAAGCCGAGAAGCTGCGGATCGAACCAATCGTAGGTCAACGGCCCTTGGCTGTGGTGATCGGCGCAGGATTGGCTGCGGTTCTGGGAACAGTCGTGATCATCGGTGCGGACGTGCTCACCGGTTGGCAGCGTCAGTCAGGAGAGCGAGCCCTTGACAGCTCCGCAACCGACATTGAACGCATCGGCCGGGTGCTGTTCAGCGAGTTCGCTTTCGCAGTTGAAATCACCGCAGCATTGTTGACGGTTGCAGTAGTAGGAGCAGTGGTTTTGACCAGGCGTACCTCTCGTAATGCTCTTTCGGACGGCGATTCGGGTTCTCAAGGTTCTGCCTCATCGCCTCAGGCTGACGCGGCGGCTTCTAACGCAGCTTCTGGAACCGCAGCGACCGTAGGCGGAGAGCAGTGATGGATCTTGGCGGGCTGTCAGTGGGCTGGTATCTGGCGCTGTCGGTGGCGTTGTTCACTATTGGCGGGGTCGGACTGCTGGTGCGTCGCAACCCGCTGGTGATGTTCATGTGCGTAGAACTGATGCTCAACGCTGTGAACCTGGCGTTCGTGGCTTTGGGTGCCGGACTTAACGATGTCGGCGGCCAGATCGCAGTGTTTTTCGTTCTGGTAGTAGCAGCCACCGAAGTGGTGATCGGTCTGGCATTGGTGGTGGCCATCAACCGCCGTCGTGCTAGTGCCACAGCCGATGACCTCACGCTGCTGAAAGGCTGACAACAGTGCTTGAGGCTGCCTGGCTGATTTGCGCCTTTCCGCTTGCCGGGTTCGTTCTGCTTGTCGTGCTGGGTCGTCGTATCGGTGAACCCTTCGCTGGCTGGTTGGCATCTGCCGCCATGACCGGAGCTTTCGCAAGCTCAGCGGCGACGTTTTTCGCTTTGATGAACCGCAACGAAGCCGACCGCCGTTTTGTGGTGACCTTGTTCGAATGGATCCCCGCTGGCGACTTTACGGTAGATGCTGGACTGCTGATTGATCCACTATCGGTGACGATGGCGCTGTTCGTAACAGGTGTGGGAACAGTGATCCACATTTACGCCATCGGCTACATGCACGGCGACTCCGACTTCGCCAAGTTCTTCACTTATCTCAACTTGTTTGCTTTTTCGATGCTGGTGTTGGTGCTAGGCGACAATCTGGCGCTCACCTTCCTCGGCTGGGAAGGAGTGGGTGCCTGCTCCTATCTGCTGATTTCGTTTTGGTTTAGCGACGAAGCCAACGCCGCAGCAGGCAAAAAGGCTTTCATCACCAACCGGGTGGGCGACTGGGGTTTCATGCTGGCCATCTTCTGGTGCTTCGCAGCGCTGGGCTCGGTGCGCTACTTAGATTTGTTCGGTCAAGCCGATTCGCTGTCGTCAAGCACCGCCACAGTGATCGTGGTTTTGCTTTTTGTGGCTGCTGCTGGCAAATCAGCGCAGTTGCCGCTTTATATCTGGCTGCCTGATGCCATGGCTGGCCCTACCCCAGTGTCAGCGCTAATACACGCAGCCACGATGGTCACCGCCGGTGTGTATTTGCTGGTGCGGGTCAATCCAGTGATCGCAGCAGCTGACGCTTGGGCACCTGAACTAATCGCCTGGGTAGGTGTCGGCACTGCATTGTTTGCAGCGGGTGCGGCCATGGCCCAAAACGACATCAAGAAAGTGTTGGCTTATTCCACTATCAGCCAGCTCGGCTACATGATGCTGGCCGTCGGGTCAGGGGCTTATGTGGCCGCGATTTTCCACATGATCACCCACGCTTTCTTCAAGGCACTGCTGTTTTTGGGAGCAGGTTCGGTTATTCATGCCATGCATCATCGCCAAGACATGCGTGGCTACGGCGCGCTGCGTGCGGTCATGCCGATCACTGCGGGCACTTTCATTGTGGGTTGGCTGGCTATCGCCGGGGTTCCGCCGTTTGCGGGTTTCTGGTCCAAAGACGAGATTTTGGCATACGCCTGGGATCACAGCCCGGCGTTGTGGTTGGTGGGTATCGCCACTGCCGTGCTGACCGCCTTCTATATGAGCCGACTCGTTTTCATGACTTTCTTTGGTTCGGCCCGATACGAAAGCGACGACAAGCCCCATGAGATGTCTCTGTTGATGACGTTGCCGTTGGTGGCATTAGCTGGTGCCGCAGTGGTCGCTGGCTTGATTAACCTGCCCTTCAGTTCCGATCTGCACTTTCTGGGGGCTTGGCTTGAACCTTCGCTGTTCGGCAACGAAGCTCATCTCAGTTCATCGACGGCAACGCAATGGCTGCTGGCGTTGCTGTCAATAGCTGGCGCTGCGCTTGGCATCGCAGTTGCTGCAGCGGTTTATTTGCGTCAGCGCCTGCCTGCACAACGTTTTGAGTGGTCAGCTGCAGCCCGAGCCTTCTATGTTGATGAACTCTGGACTCGTTTCGTGGGCGGGCCCGGCAGAAGAAGCTTCGAAGCGGTCGCAGCTTTTGACTCTGATGTCGTAGACGGTGCCGTCAACGGTTTGGGTCGTTCAGTACGTGCCACCGCTGCTGTGATGCGCCGGGCTCAGTCAGGTTTCGTGCGCTCTTATGCGTTGTTGACAGCAGCAGGCGCGTTGGCGTTGCTGGTCTGGTTCATTATCAGAGCGAGCGTGTGAAATGATTGAAGCTTCGACGTTCCCGGCTGCTTTGACAGTGCTAGTGCTGGTGCCAGCCGCGGGTGCGGTGCTGTTGATGCTGCTGCCGCGCAGTAGGCCCGATCTGTTGAAACCGGTGGCGTTGTTGATAGCGGCAGTGCCAGCAGCTTTAACTGTGTGGATACTCAGCGAGTTTGATACCGCCTCTGCTGCCAGTTTCCAGTTCTGGCAGCAACACGAATGGATCGCAGGCTGGGGCATTTCCTGGCAGGTGGGAATAGACGGCCTGTCACTGCTGCTAGTGGTGCTAACAGCGCTGATCTTCCCGCTGGTGATCATCGGCGTAGATGCCGAACATTCCCCCAAGCCTTATTACGCCTGGATGCTGCTGCTAGAAGCTGGCTGTCTAGGCAGTTTCTTAGCGCTGGATCTGGTGATGTTCTTCGTGTTTTTCGAGATTGTGCTAGTGCCAATGTATTTCTTGATCGGGGGCTGGGGCCACGGTCAAAGGGCATATGCGGCCACCAAGTTTTTTTTGTTCACGATGTTCGGTTCGGCTCTCATGCTGGTGGCGATCGTGTCGTTGGCCTTCCTGCACTCCTCAGCATCAGGTGGTGAACTGACTTTCGGTCTGGTTGCTATAGCCGAGTCGCAGTTGTTGGCCACCAACACGGCGCGCTGGCTGTTCTTGGCTTTCGCATTGGCTTTCGCAGTGAAAGTTCCGCTGTTCCCGTTGCATACCTGGCTGCCTGATGCTCACACCAACGCCCCCACAGCCGGGTCGGTGATCCTGGCAGCGGTGCTGTTGAAGCTTGGCACCTACGGCCTGGTGCGTTTCGGGTTGTATCTGTTCCCTGAAGCTTCGGTCTATTTCGCGCCGCTGATGGTGACTTTGGGTGTGATCGGCATCATCTACGGAGCTGTAGCAGCGGCCATGCAACGCGACCTTAAACGTTTGGTTGCTTACTCGTCGGTGGCGCATCTCGGTTTCATCGTGATCGGCATTTTCGCGCTTAACAGCGAAGGTCTCACCGGTGGTGTGTTGCAGATGGTCAACCACGGCGTGTCCACGGGTGCATTGTTTTTGCTGGTGGGGATGATCTATGAACGTCGCCACACTCGTGAAATATCTGAACTAGGCGGCTTGCAGAAGCCTGCGCCGCTGTTGGCGGCAGTGTTTATGGTGGTGATGCTGTCATCAATCGGGTTGCCGGGCCTCAACGGGTTCGTGGGTGAACTGCTAGTGCTGCTGGGGACCTTCAACGCTTACCGCTGGTGGGCTGTGGTAGCGGCTTCTGGTGTGATTTTGGCGGCGGTGTATTTGCTTTGGGCTTATCAGCGGGTGTTTCATGGGCAAGCCTCCGAAGCTAACTCTCAGATACCAGATCTTGGATGGCGTGAAGGTTTGGTGTTGGCACCATTCGTTGCGGCAATCGTGTTCATGGGGGTGTATCCCAAACCGGTGATCGAACGAATCGAGCCAGCAGTTGACGCGGTCATTGTTCATGTGGAGCAAAACGTTGCTGGTTTCTCTGAACCTGTTGCCGATGTGTCCCCATCGGTGAGCTTGGATGACTTAGCACGCTCCCACTCCGAGAATCACGATGATCACGGCGACCATGACGATCATGATCATGATCACGACGATCCCGACCACAGTGACGGGTGATGTGATGATTGTTGCTCAACTCCCAGTGCAAACCCCTGACATTGATTGGGTAGGCCTGTTGCCGGTGCTATTACCTGCTGCTGGGGCCTTGCTGTGGCTGTTGGTGCGCTCGCTGCTGCCGAGCCGTTTAGCTTCCGCCACACTTGACGCAGCCTGGACTTTCTGTTCAGCCGTTGCTGGCTTTGTTGCGGTGGTGGTTTTGTGGCAGCGAGACGAAGCAATAGAGGCTTTCGCGGGCCAGTTGGTGATGGATCGCACGTCGCTCTTCTTAGCTGGCGTGATTCTCGGGTCTGTTGTGCTTGTGGCTCTTACGCTGCCGCGTTACTGCCAACGCACCGGTGTCGCCAGTGCCGAGCTTTGCGTTTTGATGCTGCTGGCCGCAGCCGGTGCTGTGACAATGGCCGCAGCCGCAGATTTGATTGTGTTGTTCCTCGGACTCGAGACCATGTCGATAGCCGCTTATGTAATGGCTGCGCTCAATCTGCGTCGCCTTGAGTCGCTGGAAGCTGGTTTGAAGTATTTCGTGCTGGGCGCTTTCTCCACTGCTTTCCTGCTTTTCGGGATCGCACTGGTTTATGGTGCCACCGGCAGCACCAACCTGGCTGAGATCGGCGACTTTCTCGCTGATTTCATTTTGCTGCAAGATGCCATGCTGCTTGCCGGTATGGCGATGCTGCTAGTAGGTCTGGGTTTCAAAGTGGCGGCTGCGCCGTTCCATGCTTGGGCACCTGATACATATACGGGCTCACCAACCCCGGTAACCGCTTTCATGGCTTCCGCAGTCAAAGCCGCAGGGTTCGCCGCGGTGATACGTGTGTTCATTGAGGCTTTGAGCCTTCGAGCTGACGACTGGCGGCCAGCGGTGTTTGCGCTGACTTGCGCCACTCTGGCGGTCGGTTCATTAGGGGCTGCGGTGCAAAGCGATGTCAAGCGGATCCTTGCGTACTCATCGATTTCTCATGCAGGGTTCATTCTTGTTGGGGTGCAGGCTGCCAACGATTCTGGGGTGTCAGCGGTTTTGTTTTATTTGGCCGCTTACGCCGTGATCGCTGTAGGAAGCTTCACCTGGTTGGCAGCGCTTTCAGGTGCTCGAGACGACCGGATCGCCCTTGATTGGCTGGCCGGACTTGGTAACAGAAGACCGGCGCTGGCTTTGGGTTTGACGATGCTGCTGCTAGCTCAGGCAGGTGTGCCGTTCACGTCAGGTTTCGTGGCGAAGTTCTCGGTGATCGCCGCGGCCGCTGATGCTCGTTCCTATTGGCTGGCTGTGGTCGCGATGATCAGCGGTGTGATCGCGGCTTTCGCCTATCTGCGAGTGGTGGTGGTCATGTATTTCCGTGATAGCGGTGAGGACGGGGATGCTGTGCAGTCTGTGGGAGAGTCCAAGTCGGCTATCGGCTTAGGGGCAGCGACAGTCATCGCAGCTGCTGTTCTATTCACGATTGTGATTGGCTTGTTCCCAGGAGTGTTGGAGTCACTTTCCAGCACCGCCGTCAGCTCCTGATCCTTCGCTATGTCGAGCACTAGGAGCAGCGCAGCTAAACGCTTCGAAGAGGCTGCGACAGCGCTGGGTCTTGACCTTGACATCAAGCGATTCCCTGAGGGAACCCGCACCGCTGCGGATGCCGCTGCCGCGGTGGGCTGCGAACTGGGACAGATCGTGAAGTCTCTGGTTTTTGAATGCGACGGCGAGCCGCTGCTAGCACTCACTTCGGGATCGAAGCGTGTCGAAACGGCTGCACTGGGTCATCTGGCGGGCGGAACGGTCAAACAGGCAAGCGCCGACACTGTCAAAGCGGCCACTGGATACGCCATTGGCGGCACACCCCCGTTTGGGCATAGCAATCCGTTGCGCACTTTCGTGGATGCTTCTCTTCTGCATTACGAAACCGTATGGGCCGCCGCTGGCACCGCAGAGTTAGTGTTCGCTCTCTCAAGCGATGATCTAGTGAGGATCACCGGTGGCACCGTTGCTGACTTCGTCGTTTGATCAGGCTGGCTACTGAATCCTAAATCTGGCCGCTCGCCGCTAGCCGTGTAGTCAGAACTAGTTCAGAGCTAGACAGCCGCACGCAGTCCGGTGGTGGCTTCAAGCGCAGAGATGCGTTCGCCTTGTTGTGCCATGGCGTTCATGGCTTCGCGGTGTAGTGCTTCGGTGTGGGCTGTGAGGTCAGCTGCTGTCTTGGCGATGGCGTTCATGGCTTCGCGGTGTAGTGCTTCGGTGTGGGCTGTGAGGTCAGCTGCTGTCTTGGCGATGGCGTTCATGGCTTCTTGATGTCGGTCGGCGCTTCGTTCTTCTTGCCGTGCGATGGCGGTCATAGCTTCTTGGAACATCACCGCGGCTCGTTCGCCTTGTTGTGCTACGGCGGTCATAGCTTCTTGGAACATCTCGGCGGTCCGCTCACTTTGCCGTGTGATAGCGGCAATGGCCACCATGTGTTCCTCGGCTCTCAGGGAGTTTTGTCTGAGCAGATAGTGCAGCAGCACCGCGATTATTCCAAGCAGACCTGAACCTAGAATGGATATCAATGCAATGAGCATGAAATACATGATAGATGATGATTAGGCCATACGCAACTTCAGCCCTGATTTATTTTCGCTATTGTGCAGAGACCGTTGTTTCCGCCGATCTGCTTGCTCGCCTATCCGCCTAGCCTCTAAGCTGAAGAGTCCTATATGAGCTTGTATTACGTGCAGAAGTTCCTCTACGAACTCAACCGCGACCCGCAGCTGCAGGCGGCCTACCAAGCTGACAGGCGCAAGACGCTGACACCGTATGACCTTGACGAAACAGAGGTTGAGGCGCTTGCGGCTCCAGACATCGGCTTTTTATATGTGTTGGGGGTCAACGGCCAGATCTTGATGCATTTCGCTGCTCTGCATCAGATCCCGTGGACTGACTACCTTCAACTAATGCGCGACGGGATCGCCGAGCACGGTCCGGTACGTGCTGGCGTGTATGCGATGGTCGGCTATGAAGGCGTGCCAGCCGACACAGTCGACTTAGTTGACACAGCTGATACTGCTGCCAAGTCGTAGCTGGCGGTGGTGCAACCTACCGCAAAGATCGGCACCGGTCGATAGAAATGCACAGTTCCGACCGCCGGGGACGCAGCCGCGCTGACAGCAATGAAGGTTCGGATCTCAAATCCGCCTTGACCGGCTTCGGCATACACCGACAGGTCGTCGTAACCGACTAGAGCTTCACGGTCGTTGCGGCACCAGCGGTCAAGAAAGTCCCGATCCCAGGCTTCGTTGATTTTGCCTGAGTCAGGTGTCGCAGGCCAGTGCGAAATCCCACCGGTTCCGATAACCGCAATCCGCTCAGGCACACTGTCAGCAGCTCGCCGGACAGCTTCGCCGAACGCCCAGACACGTTCATATGGCACCAGCGGCGGGCCTTGACAGTTGATGTTCACCGGTATCAGCGTGATGTCATAGTTGGGGGTCAGCAGATGCAGCGGCACCGCTATCCCGTGATCAAGCCGCCACTCCTCGGCGTAGGCAACATCTGAGGTCGCCATGATCTCGTTGATGAGCCGCTGCGACAGGTCGTGATTGCCTGGAACCGTAAATCGTTGTATGCCCAACCATTCGGGGTCTTCAATCGGGCCTTTGTAGTAGTCGGCCATACCGATAGCGAAACTCGGCATGTTGTTCATGAAGAAGTTAGCGAAATGTTCCGCAGCGATCACCATCAGGGCATCGGGTTTTGTTGCGGCCAGAGCTTTAGACATTTCGGCGTAGGCGGCATAAACCTCGGCTTTGACCTGTGGGTCAGCCATTTCGGCTCGCCCCACAATGCCAGGGGCGTGGCTGCAAACACCCGCGAATACAAGCGTCATCGCAACAATGCTAAACCCAACTCCCGTAGCCAACGCAAGACCATAGCACCGCAGAAACAAAGGCTTTGACCAAGAAACGCACCAGCTCAAGGAATCACCGCTTGCCGCCGTAAGGGGATGGTTGGCTATGATGAGTGATAGCCGATGGTAGGTAGGCGGCTGGAAGGGGGCTAGAGTGCTGCGCAGCAAGTGGCTGAAGTCCCGCCAGCAGTCAACTACAGTTTGGCGGGGCAGGTTCGTAAGACCGAGGAGTGTTCCATTGAACATCAGCACTGACAGGCAAGGCGGGGCGTTGATCGCTGTTGCCGAAGGCCGCGTTGACGGAGCCAACGCCCTTGAGTTTCATGAAGCGCTTGAAGCTGCCATAAGCCCAGAAGACACGGGAATGGTGCTTGACTTTGAGTCCATCTCATATATCAGCAGCGCTGGGCTGCGAGTGGTGCTTCTGGTTGCCAAGATGCTTCAGAAACAAAACGCCAAGATGGCCGTCTGCTCGCTGTCGGACTCAATCCGAGAAATCTTTGAGATCAGCGGTTTCGACAAGATCATCCCGGTTCACGGCACACGCGCCGACGCGCTAGCCGCAATCGGTGGCTGAGCCGCACAAACACAGTTTGCGTCGCCGCTAGGCTCGCGGTTCGTGTCGGAGTTTCTTCGCACATATCTAACTGTCGGTATCTTCGGAGCTGTCGGTGTTGGACTTGTTGCAGCCCTGCTAGGGGTAGGCCGCATCCTTCGGCCTTCGCGCCCCACCCCAGCCAAAGTCGAGAACTATGAGTCGGGGGTTGATCCCGTAGGCGACATGTGGTCGCAGGCCAACATTCGCTATTACGTGTTTGCGCTGCTGTTCGTGCTGTTCGACGTGGAAGCAGTGTTCATCTTCCCGTGGGCAGCTCGTCTAGAGACTTACGCCGTGTTCGGCCTTGTAGAAATGGCGATCTTTATTTTTATCCTGCTTCTGGGGCTTCTGTATGCCTGGCGCAAACGAATGCTGAGGTGGGTATGACCAACGGAACCGTCTTTAGGCAGCATGCATGGGTCTAGTTGAATCGGGCAAGGTCCCCAAATCGCTTTCGACTTTGCTCAACATGAGCCGCAAATACTCGCTGTGGGTTTATCAGTGGGGGCTGGCCTGTTGCGCCATCGAAATGGGTGCCGCTTTCGGGTCGCCTCGCTACGACGTGATGCGTCTCGGGGTGATCCCTCTGCCTGCTAGTCCGCGCCAAGCTGACCTAGTGGTGATCTCCGGCACTGTCACCGACAAGATGGCACCGTCGGTGCGGCGCCTGTATGAGCAGATGCCCGACCCGAAGTATGTGATTTCCATGGGCTCATGCGCTAACTGTGGCGGTCCCTACTGGGACAGCTATTCGGTCACCAAAGGAGTCGATCAGATAGTGCCGGTTGATGTCTATGTGCCGGGCTGTCCGCCTCGCCCTGAAGCTCTGCTTGAAGGGATCGTCATGCTTCAAGAGCGCATCCAAAACGAAGACATGAGCCAGCGTTGGCAAGGTGAGCCGATTGTCGTCACCTGACGCTGCCACCGTAACGCCGGAGGCTAGCGACACACGAAGCGCCGAAGCTGAAGCTGCCGCTGAAGCATTGGCTGATCGCTTGCGCGGCACCATGGGTGAAGCTCTGGTCGATTCCCATAGCCGAGGACACACGCACTGGATTCGGGTGCAGCGTGACGCATGGGCTGACCTCGCCGGATATTTGCGTAACGACGAAGGTTTCGAGTTTTTTAATTTTTTGTCGGCGATTGACTGGCTGCCTTCGCCGTTCGGGCGTGACATGGATAGTGCGGTCGACAACGTGTTGAACCCGCCTGAGCCTGCTGAGCCCTCTGAGTCTGCTGAGTCTGCTGAGCCCTCTGGGTCTACCGCGTCTGCCGCGCTTGAGACGGGTGTTGCAGGCGGTGAAAGTCGGTTCCAGTTGCTGGCGCGGGTCAACGACGTGACCACAGGTCGAAGCGTCATCGCTAAAGCCGACTTGCCTGACGATGATCTCAGTGTGCCGAGCTGGGTTCCGATCTACAGCGGTGCCAACTGGCATGAACGTGAAGCCTGGGAAATGTTCGGCATCAACTTTCGAGGGCACCCAGGCTTGCGGCACCTTTACCTGCCTGGAGAGTTCGAGGGTCATCCGCTGCGCAAGGATTACCCGCTGTTAGCACGTCGAGTTAAGCCATGGCCGGGCCTTGTGGATGTTGAGTTGATGCCAGAGATTGCTGAGAACGAGACTGCTGATACTGGAGCCTCAGCAGCTGAAGACTCTGCCACAGAATCGCTTGCAGATGGGTCGCCTGCTGCTGGATCTTCTAGTGCTGGATCTTCTAGCAATGGATCCTCTGCTGTCAGTGACGAAAGCGGCGATTCGTCGTGACTGTTACCGAACGACAGCAGCTCAGTTATATCGCTGCACAAGCTGCCGATGCCCGAGTCAATCTCGAAATCGAAACCGAGGGTATGACTCTCAATATCGGCCCTCAGCATCCAGCCACTCACGGCACGCTGCGAATCGTGGCCAAACTCGACGGCGAACAGGTCGTGTCCGCTGATCCGATCATGGGTTACATGCACCGTGGTTACGAGAAGCTTGCCGAGGTGCGCACCTATCCTCAGGTCACCACGCTGATCAATCGCATTGATTGGCTCGGCAATTTCGCCAATGAAGTGCCGTTCATATTGGCCGCCGAGCAATTGATGGAAGTAGAAGCCCCGCCGCGTGCTCAATGGATACGCACGATACTTTTTGAGTTGAGCCGTATCGCCAACGTCACTCTCTTTCTGGGAGACATGGCTGTTCAGGTGGGTGCTATTACTCCAGTGTTCTTTGCTTTCCGTGACCGTGAGCATGTGCTCAACCAGATAGAAGCTGTTACCGGCGGGCGTTTCCATCCCAACTTTGATCGCATCGGTGGACTCAAAGATGACCTCCCCGCTGGCTGGATTGATGAGACCCGTCAAGCCATGCGCAAGCTCCGATCTTTCTGTGATCAGATCGAAGAACTAGTTGAAGGCAACGAGATCTTCCAGGCACGCACCCGAGGTATTGGTGTGATCCCTGCTGAGGTTGGTTTGTCTTACGGCTTGACTGGAGCCAACATCCGAGCCTCAGGGGTGGACTGGGATCTGCGCCGTGACAATCCCTGCGGGCTGGTTTATGACCAGGTTGACTGGAAAGTGTGGACTCACCCCGACGGGGATTCGTTCGCTCGTTTCTGGGTGAGACTGCAAGAAACCCGTGAAGCCATCAAAATCGTTGAACAGCTACTTGAAGGTATTCCTGCGGGGCCGGTCATGGCCAAAGTGCCGGTGATTATCAAAGTGCCACCGGGTGAAGCCCACATCGAAACCGAAAACCCGTTGGGAGTGATGGGTTATTACATCGTGTCAAAAGGTGATCTGTTCCCGTTTAGGGTCAAGATCCGTTCGGCATCTTTTTCTAACGTTTCGATCACGCCGTGGCTTCTTAAAGGTGTCTACGTTCCTGACATCATCACTATCTTGGGTAGCCTTTATTTCATTCTGGGAGACATTGACCGATGACGGGAGTGCTCTCAGCTATTGGCGTGCTTTCTGAGCTTTCCTACTGGCAGGTCACCTCAATCCGGGTGGCTGCTGGTCTAGTAGCCGTGCTGCTAGTGGCAGGAACTCTGGTCTATGTGCATCTTTTTAAGATGGTGAGCTTCATGCAGAGCCGACTGGGTCCTATGGAGGCAGGCCCATACGGATCGTTGCAACTGATGGCCGAGATCGGCAAGTTCCTACAGAAGGAAGACATCGTTCCGCGTCGCGCCGATCGGTTCGTGTTCAAAGCCGCGCCGTTCGTGGTGTTGGCCTCCACGTTCTTGTTGTTAGTGGTGTTGCCGGGAGGCCCCGATGCCTGGTTCATCTCTAATGATCTAGGTATCTATCTGGCGATGGCTGTGGGTTCGGTTTCGGTGATCGGGATACTCATGGCGGGCTGGGGTTCAGCTTCAAAATATTCTCTGCTCGGCGGGCTACGAGCCACAGGTCAGTTGATTGCTTATGAACTGCCACTGCTGCTGGCAGTGGTCGGTGTGGTGATCCAAGCCGAGAGCATGAACCTGCAGCAGATTGTGCTGGTGCAAGCCAACGGCGAGATCTTCGGCTGGGGAGCTATCGGCAATCCGTTCATCATCACACAGTTCGTGGGGTTCCTGATTTTCATGGTGGCGATGCAGGCTGAGCTGACTCAGACTCCTTTTGACATGCCTGTCGCTGAGTCCGAGCTGGTTACCGGTTACATGACCGAATACTCAGGGTTGCGGTTCTTGTTGTTCTTCATCGGCGAGTTCGCTACCGCGGGTGTGTTCTCGGCGATTGCCGCGGTGCTGTTCTTGGGTGGCTGGTATGTGCCCGGCCTGGACCCGACCGACAACCTGTTCAACGTGATCGGCCCGCTGGTGCTAATAGGCAAAGTCGTGCTGCTTTCGTTTTTGATCTTCTGGATACGTTTTACTTTCCCACGGTTCCGTGAAGACCAGCTTCAGCGCCTCGCCTGGAAGTTCCTAGTGCCGCTAGCATTAGCCAACATAGTCGTCACCGCAGTCCTCAAAGTCCTTGTCTAACGCATGGCACTAGCCAGATACCTAGGGTGCAAGATATACAAAACTTAAGCTGTCGCTGGCGCGATGAAGTATACAGTTACATTTTTACGGTGTGAGAAATGTTTGTAGTTGCTAAGAGTTTAGCGCTGATTGTGAGGCGGTGGCGTGCTATTTTGCTTCTTGCACCGTCGGCGATTACTGTATTTGAAGTGTCAGAATGGTTGATCTCAGACAATATAGCAACTTTGGAGTTAGCAGAACTCTGGAATCAGATAGAGGGCATTCAGGTTTCTCAGGAAGAGGACAGAGTTGCGGAATGGTTTGAAACGCTGCAATCAGAACTTGCGTCGATTGATTGGAGCATTAATCTGGTTGGTGTAGTAACGCTGGCTGCTGTTGGGGCTCTTTATTTGATTGCTGGTATTGTGCATGGCGCAGCCATCGTAAAGGTATCAATATCAGAACTCGCCGAAGAGCCGTGCAGTCTTGTAGAAGCAGTTCGCTGGGGAATACGAAATATTCCTAGAGTTATTTCAACTGCGATGAAAATGTTTGGGATTGCTGCTGTAATCGTGAGTTTTGCTTTAGCCGTGGTTGTTGGCTTGTTCGCTCTCGGACTGGCACTGATTGAAGTTATCGAAGCTGTAGCTATCACACTGGTCTTTGTTGCGGTGTTCTTGATGGTGAGCGTGATACTAAGCATGTTTGGGGCGATGATGCTGGCTCCAGCACCAGTGGCAGTTGCGCTTGTGGGTGCATCTGTCGGTGAAACCGAGCTGAAGGGCGAGCGGTCTTGGCGACTGCTGAGAGGACATTTTTGGCGTTCGCAGCTTGCTGTCTACATGTTGATTGCAGTGGCCGTATTTTGTGGGCTTATGAGCGAATTGTTGTCCTTTGATGGCTCTCTAGCCGTTCGGTTAGTGTCTTCTGCGCTTGGCTGGGCGTTCGAGTGGTTGGGATTTTGTGTTCTCGTCGCAGGCGCGACCGTCTTGTATCACGACCTTCGATCTCGCGCCGGTCTCAATGCTAGTTCGCGTGAGGTTGCTAGCACATGATGCAGTTGGGCTGTCGCTACGGCTCGCGAGGAGTGATGTCGAGGCGGATCGGCGGGATTGGTGCTGGGGTGACCAGACGGCTGGCATGAGAGGTTGGCGCTTTGTCGTGGACAGCGTCTAGCCGTTCGGTAGGCTTGCGTTTCGTGTACGGGCTTGCGGACCTACGACCATTCGCCAATCTTGGTTCATGGTCAAAGACGAAGATGCCGACAGCGAAGACGGTGAAGCGATGGCTCTAGTTCCAGGTCTGGTCAAAGGGCTGACAGTCACTGGATCCACGGTGATACGCACCGTGTTCCCCAAGCGTGGAATCAAAACACTGCTGCCTGCGCCGTCGCAAGGCTCAGCCACCGTGCAGTATCCCCACGTCAAAGAGGCACCACCCACACGCGCCCGTGGCGTGATCGCACTGCACGAAGGCAACTGCACTGCCTGCATGTTGTGCGCCCGTGAATGCCCAGACTGGTGTATCTACATCGAAGGCCACAAAGAAAAAGCACCACCGCGCCGCGCTGGTGGTAAGCCACGTCAGGTCAACAAACTTGACCGTTTCGATATTGACTTTGCGTTATGCATGTTCTGCGGGATCTGCGTTGATGTCTGCCCCTTCGAAGCGCTTTTCTGGAGCCCCGAATATGAGTTCTCTGAACCGCGCATCGCTGATCTGCTGCACGACAAGGCTCGGCTCGCTGACTGGATGGAGACAGTGCCCGAGTTCGAAGACTACGAAGCGGGTTCCACAGCCAAGAAAGCCAAGGTTCCCCCCACGTGAGTTCGGCGAGTCTGCTAGCGGCCGCAGCTAGCGACGGCGATCTTTTCGTCGCTCAGAATGTGTTTTTTGCGGTGATCGCATTGGTGATGATCGTCTCGGCGATCCGCTGCGTCACCACCCGCAATGTCGTTCATGCGGCGTTGTGGCTGGTTCTCGTGCTGGCCGGAACCGCAGCACAGTTCATCTTGCTTGGCTCAGAGTTCGTGGCAGTCACACAGGTGCTGGTTTACATCGGTGCCATCATCGTGTTGTTCTTGTTCGGGATCATGCTCACCAAAGCCTCAATGGGCGACGACGAATCCGTGGCTGGCGAGAAGCGTCTCATGGCTGGACTTGTGGCGGTGCTGTTGGCTGTGGTGATGGGTATCGCATTGATCGACAGTTACTCCGACACCCGTCTAGTGATCGAAGAACCGCAACGCTTCTCAGCAGTTTCTGATGCCATATTCAGCCAATACATCGTGGCGTTTGAGGCAGTGTCTGTGCTGTTGCTGGCCGCTTTGATCGGGGCCATTGTCGTGGCACGCAAAGAGTAGGTCTCGCGCTGTGATACTCAACCAGTTCCTGTTGCTGGCAGCAGTGCTGTTTTGCATAGGGGTCTACGGAGTGCTAGCGCGCCGCAACGGGATCATGGTGCTGATGTCTGTGGAACTCATCCTCAACTCTGTCAACATCAACCTCGTGGCTTTCGGGGCGTTTCGGGATCATGTCGCAGGCGAAGTTTTTGCGCTTTTCGTTATCGCAGTAGCTGCCGCTGAAGTAGGCATTGGCCTGGCCATTGTGTTGATGATTTATCGCAACCGACGCAGTATCGACCTCACCGAGGCCGATCTGCTCAAGGGATAGGGATAGCGAGCCCCGTGTTTGCTGCTGCTGTTGCTGTGTTAGCTGCTGCCGATGAAACTGTCGCCTACGGGCCCAGTTCCACCAACAGCGCCGGTTTCTTTTTGGATTACGCCTGGCTGGTGCCGCTTCTGCCAGCGCTGTCGTTTTTGGTGATCCTGTTGTTCGGCAAACGAATGCGCGGCGGGGGAGCGGGCTTGGGCATCGCCGCGGTTTCAGGTTCGTTTGTGTTGTCGATCGGTGCGTTGATCACCTGGTTCGGTCATCGCGACGAAGCCCATGAAGGAGTAGCGGCTGTGCATCGCAGCGTAGGCTGGCTCACTTCGGGGGGCGTGACCTTTGATGTCGGGATCCTGCTTGACGGCTTGTCGGTGATGATGCTGCTCGTAGTGACAGCAGTGTCGCTGCTGGTGCATGTTTACAGCACCGATTACGTGGCTGGTGACTCCCGTTACACACATTTCTTCGCGTTCTTGAGCTTGTTCACCGCAGCAATGCTGTTCTTTGTGTTGAGCGACAACACTTTGCAGATGATCGTCGGCTGGGAACTGGTTGGAGTCTGCTCATTTGTGTTGATCGGTCACTGGTGGGAAGAAAACCCCAACTCAGACGCGGCTCTCAAAGCTTTTTTGACTAACCGAGTTGGTGATGTGGGACTGCTGGTGGGCGTGTCGATCTTGTTTTTTGCTGCTGGCAACACCTTCGACACTTTGACATTGTCTGAGCGTATTAATGCTGGCGAAGTCAGCCATACTGCGCTTTTGGCAGCATCACTGTGTCTGCTGGCTGCTGTGATGTCCAAGTCGGGACAGTTCATTTTGCATACCTGGTTGCCTGATGCCATGGCTGGCCCAACACCAGTTTCAGCATTGATTCATGCTGCCACCATGGTGGTGGCCGGTATATATATGGTGGCGCGCCTGTATCCAGTGTTCTGGGAGGGCATGGCTATCGCTGGGTCAAGTATCAATATGCTGGCGTTGGTGGGCGCGGTCACGCTGCTATTCGGTGGGCTGCTAGCTTTCACTCAAAACGACATCAAGAAAGTGTTGGCTTATTCCACTGTTAGCCAACTGGGTTACATGGTTATGGCTTTAGGTGTCGGTGCTTGGAATGCGGCTATGTTCCATCTGTTCACTCATGCTTTCTTCAAGGCTTGTTTGTTCCTCGGGTCAGGCTCGGTTAGTCATGCGGTGCATAGCTTTGACATGAAAGCCGACATGGGCGGCTTACGCAAAGTGATGCCTCACACTTACCGGACTTTCTTAGTGGCATCGCTGGCTTTGATGGGTTTGCCGCCTCTGGCCGGTTTCTGGTCCAAAGACGAGATCTTGGCTGGCACAGGAGGATGGGGCTTTTTTGGCGGCACTCAAGCCAACGGTGCCTACACATTGATGCTGGTAATGGGAATGCTCGGCTCTGCTGTGACTGCTGCCTATATGACACGGGTTATCTATCTGACTTTCTTTGGCGAATATCGTGGTCATGGCCAGCCGCATGAATCAGGGCCGCGCATCATTGTGCCGTTGTATCTGCTGGCTACTGTGGCGCTGTTAGGTGGACTGGTCAACGTGCCCAAAGGCTTCCAGCTTTTGCCCAAAGCATGGCATGAACGTTTCGGTCATTACGTTGAGCCTGAAGCTGCCTATTTTCCGTATATCGCTCACGCCAGACCAAGCTGGTCACTAGGTATCGCGGCTACAGTAGTGGCGCTGCTTGGCGCTGGAGCAGCCTGGCGCTACTACTTCAAAAATGTTGCCGCTCGTTCGGTGGCTTCAGCGAAATCGCTCACCGAGATCAACGATGGACCAGTCTCGCGCGGCGGCCTGCCGAGAGCCGTGCATACGACACTGGTCAACAAGTATTACCTCGACCATCTTTATAACGGGGTGATCGTCAAAGCAGTGAAAGGCCCGATCTCCAGAGCCGCCTACTGGATAAATCAGCGGGTCATTGATGCCGTCGTCAACACCGCTGGTCGCCGCTCAGTAACAGCGGGACGGGCTATTTATGACCATGTCGACCAAACGCTGATCGACCGGATCATCGTTGACGGCTCAGGCAAAGCCTCTGATGCCACCGGTGAGAACCTACGAACCATTCAGAGCGGCAAAGTCCAGCAATACGCCGCCATACTTTTCGCTGCTGCCACCATCCTCGCTGGTGTGTTCATGCTGATACTTTCGCTATGAACTGCTGTGCTTGCTATGACTGCTCTACTGCCGTGATCTGTTGTGACCGCCGTGCTTTTCGTTCCGTGCCTGTCGCCCGACCGCCGATTTGCAAACTCACAAATTCCAGGAGTTTCTAGGACTTGACTATGACCGACTTTCTCAACGATTGGGGCTTGACCCTGGTCACCTTCATACCGTTGGTGGGAGCGCTGGTGATGCTGGCAGTTCCCGCCGCTGAGCATCAAGCTCTCAAACGGCTAGCGCTGCTGACTTCGCTGGCAGCGGCAGTGGTCGGTGCGCTGCTGCTGCTTGATTTTGATTACGGCGCAGCCGGTGATTTGCAGTTCGTGGTGGACGCATCCTGGATTGATGTGATCAACAGCCGTTACATCGTCGGGCTTGACGGCATTTCGCTGCCGCTAATGGCGCTCACGCTAGTGGTAGTGCCATTGTGCATTATCTACTCATGGGATCATGTTCCCGAGCCAGGCAACCCCAAGGCTTTTTTCATTCTGATGCTGATCCTCGAAACCGGCATGGTTGGCACGTTCCTAGCTCAAGACTTGATCTTGTTCTTTGTGTTCTTTGAGGTTGTGCTGCTGCCGATGTTCTTCATGATCGCTGTATGGGGTGGCGAAAACCGGCGTTACGCCTCCATCAAGTTCTTTTTGTTCACGTTGTTTGGTTCGGCATTGATGCTGCTGTCGTTTTTGGCGTTGTTCTTCTTGTCCACCGATCCTGCCACTGGCGACTCGCTTCGCAGTTTCGATATGAGACTGCTATCAGATCTGGCGGGAGCAGGGATTCTCAGCGCAACCCAGGTCTGGATCTTCGCGGGAATGTTCATCGGTTTCGGTGTGAAAGTGCCGATGTTCCCGTTCCATACTTGGTTGCCTGATGCCCACACCGAGGCACCCACTGTCGGCTCGGTGATTTTGGCGGCGATCTTGTTGAAACTCGGCACCTACGGCTTTGTGCGTATTGCGGTGCCGATGCTGCCCGAAGGCGCTGAAGCTTGGGCACCGTGGATCGGTTTGCTGGCAGTGATCGGCATTATTTATGGCGCGCTGGGATGCCTAGCCCAAACCGACATGAAACGCCTCATCGCTTTTTCGTCGGTGGCGCATATGGGTTTCGTGATGCTCGGCATTGCCACGCTCACAGATTTCGGTATCAACGCAGCCATTTTCGGTATGGTCGCTCACGGGATCATCACCGGGATGCTGTTCTTTGTGGCTGGATCAGTCAAAGAGCGCTACCACACTTTAGAAATCCGCCGTCTTGGGGGTTTGCTTACTCAGGCACCGCGTCTGGGTTGGATACTCGGTTTCGTGTCAATGGCTTCGCTTGGCTTGCCGGGCTTGGCTGGCTTCTGGGGGGAGTTCCCAGCTATTTTGGCTGCTTACTCGCCAGCAGATGGTTTACCGGTAGAAGTTTTTCGCACGTACATGGTGGTAGCTGCGGTTGGCACGGTGCTAGCAGCCGGGTATCTGCTTTGGCTTTTGCAGCGCACCGCTATGGGCAAACCGTCGGAGGAGTTCACCGACAGCGAAGAGATCGTGGATGTTAAACGTGCCGAGTGGATTTCGTGGGCTCCGCTGCTGGTCGGGATTCTGCTGTTCGGTTTGCTGCCGGGACTGATCTTTGATGTGATCGACCCAGCGGTGGTCAACCTGCTCGCCTCTGGCGCTGGGGGATAAACAACAGATGCTGAGTTCTGTGCTGGTATTCGCTTTTGAGCGGCCGCCTATCGATTGGCATGCCATCGCGCCCGAGTTGACGTTGCTGGGTTTCGGTGCGTTGCTGACTCTGGTTGATGTTGTCTGGCTAGAACGCGGCCGGGCTGTTTCTTCTGTGCTGGCATCTTTGGGGTTGCTAGCTGCGATGGTACCGGTGCTGACTTTAGCGACCGACGGCGCGGATCGAGCCACTTTCTGGGGTGCTTATGTGATCGACGATTATTCCCTAGTCATGAAGGCTGTGTTTTTGTTGGCTGGTTACGTGGTGGTGCTTTTGTCCACTAACTATATCGCTGAGGGTGACTATTGGGAGAGCGAGTATTACCAGATGCTACTATCTGCGGTTTTGGGCATGGTAGTAATGGCTTCTGCTCGTGATCTGGTGACCATGTTCGTGGCTTTGGAGTTGCTGTCAATACCGGCGTATTTGATGGCTACTTGGCGCAAACGTGATCTGCGCAGCAATGAAGCCGGTTTGAAATATTACTTGATGGGAGTGTTCGCTTCGGCTGTGCTGCTTTACGGAATGTCGCTGCTGTATGGCACCGCCGGTTCAACTCTGCTGGCTGACATTGACGCTGCTGTCTCAGACGGAGCTGCCCCATTAGCGGTGGTGACTTTGGGCGTGATCTTTGTGGTGGCGGGTTTTGCTTTCAAAGTTTCAGCGTTTCCGTTTCATACTTGGGCACCTGACACTTATGAGGGGGCACCCACGCCAGTGACCGCGTTTTTGTCGGTGGCATCTAAAGCCGCGGGGTTTGTGGCGTTGCTGTCTTTGGTGTTTGTGGGTTTTTGGGGTCGTTCAGATGTGTATCAACCGTTGATGTGGGTGCTTGCTGCGGCATCAATGTTCGGCGGCAACCTGATGGCTTTACGCCAAACCAACCTGGTGAGGCTGCTGGCTTATTCAGGTGTCGCACAAGCTGGTTACATGCTGGCACCGTTGGCGGTGGCGGGGGAGTCGTTGACGACTGCTGATGATGCACTATCAGCGGTAGTGACATATCTAGCGATTTATGCGGCCATGAACCTGGGAGCTTTCGCGGTGATTATTGCGGTAGCTCGCCGCACTGCTTCAGCAGAAATCGACTCTTACAAAGGCTTGTTCCATTATTCGCCTGCGTTGGCGGTGGCTATGACCATCTTTTTGATGGCACTGGCCGGGATTCCACCTTTGGGTGGCTGGTTCGCCAAGTTCGAGATCGTTTTGGCGTTGATCTCCCCGCAAACGCCGTGGGGTGTGGCTCTGGGTGTGGTGGTAGCGCTCAACTCGGTGATAGCGCTCTACTACTACGCCCGTATAGCGAGCTACATGTGGGTAGAGAAAGCACCCGCCGAGTCCGGCTTTGACACAGTGTCTCCGATCAAAGTTCCAACTTCAGTGTCAGCTGCTTTGGTAATAACAGGTGCTGCAACCTTAGCTTTCGGCATCCTTCCCCAGTGGGTAGGCCACTTCACAGAGGTAACCCTTCTAGCCGCCCTACTCACCTGACCGCGCAGTGTTTCTAGTCGGGCACCCCGCCGATTGGTGAGTCGATTCTTGGGAGCTGTGACATTGTTCGGTTAGATGTCATTGGGATATGCCTTCAGGTTTCTCTAGCTTTGCTGGGGGTGGACTCTTTCACCAGAGCGTTGCTGGAGCGGGGTCTCTGGCTTTGCTGCTCCTTTTTTCTTGATTGTTGGCTGGGTCTCTAGCTCTGTTTTGGCTGATGGATCGGCCTCTTTTTTGAGCCTGGCCTCTTCGGTCTCGGCTGTTTCGATCTCGACTTTTTCGGTTTTGGTTCGGTAGCTTTGGTGGTGACCGGTCATCATTGTGGACTGGCTCGTAGCGGCGTGTGTTGGCGTGTTGTGGTGGTTGCAGGGTTTGACTGCCGTCTGGATGTTTGTGGATTTGCCAGTTGTCGTGATGGATTCTGTGGTGACAGTTCCAGCAGACCATGATCAGGTTGTCGAGGCTGGTGGTTCCGCCTTGTGAGTAGGGCGTGATGTGATGCGCTTGACACATGTTGGGCGCTGTTCCGCAGTGGAAGCAACCGCCGTAGGTGGCGAGTAGGGATTGCCATTGTGTTTCTGTGACTGTGCGCCGTGATCGGGTGCGCCATAGTGCGTCTCCGTTGCGGTCATAGATCAGTGCGGTGAGCCGTGCGTTGCAGGTGAGTTCTTCAACGACAGCTGGTGGTAGCCGTGATCCGTCTGAGAGTTCATAGATCAGGTCTCGGCTGGTGTCTTCCACGCGAGCCAACACAGTGATATCAGCCAACCAACCACCGTTGACATCGCCACACGGTGCAACTATCTCGGCATCTGTGGCAGCGCTGGTGACTCCAGTTTGGACGCAGGCTTCGTCACTGGTATCTACTTCATCTTTGTGGTTGCTGCTGGAGTTGCCGGTGCCGGTATTCGTGGTGTGGGTGATGTGGTGTTGTAATGCGTCAGCCATGCATTGCGGGAACTTACGGCGCTCGCTTTCAGGAAGCTGCTTATCAGCAGTAAACATTCGTGCAGCTGTTTGACGTAACCGGTTATGCAAACGCTTCCCAGTGATCTTGTCAAACTCGCCATGCAAAGCGATCATGCCCTCAGGTGTGTCATAAAACTTCAGATAACGCCTAGCACGCTGACGCATGTGCTCGCTAGCACCGTGATCGCCTTGCTGAGCGGCGATCCAACGATTCGCTGCGCCAACAAACTTCTCGGGGCGCATTGATTGAGCATCTTTGAGTAGATCACTATCAGCAGCTACAGCATCTGAACCGGTCTTTGTGATCACATCCGCAAGCTGCCGCGCGTTGGCTTGAGATACCTCACCAGATTGCACCGCTTCATGCAGTTCAGGAACCCTCCGCACCACTTGTGATACCTTGACACGGTCACGAGCATCACGCTGCGCCAGTCCCGCAACCGAAGCCAACACTTCAACACCTCCATCACCGTGACGTTCACGCCCAGCGATCTGCTCTGCTGCTGTAGTCTGAACAGAAGCAACAACAGCCGCCACAGAACGGGTGACTCGCAGCACTTCACGCAGTTCATCACAGGACGCAGTCCCAGCATCAACAGCAGCAAGCAGTTCGTTGGCTGCGGTTTCAGCTCGTTGAGCGATCTGCATAATCATGAACAGTAGTATAGATAAGGGGTGTGACAAAGCATCCTTTTCAATCAAAAATCTGATCTACCACACCGCAATTGGTCTTCAACTGCTGTGGAAGAACCACGCAACCAACGCACCTCGCCCAGTCGCTACTGAGGCCGCTGCCAGCAAAATTGCTGGAGCCTCATCCCCGGTGGCGAGACTTCACTTCTCCATCGGGGAAACAACAACTCAACGCCAACCTGGCTTCCAGATACAATAGAAAAAGGGTCTCCACTCGCGTGTGAGCCGCCTCTGGAGCAATCAGCTAAGAGAGTTTAAGTGGAAAATAAGCCTCAATCGTCTCCATCTGATCTCACTCTGGGCGCAAAGTTCGGATGGCTTGAGGCGGTCGCAGATCAACTACTGGATCCAACATATTTGACCAGCGGTCGCTATCTGGATTCAGGCGTGCCGGTATCCGCACTTGGGGGGACTTGGCATCTCACACCAACACGTCCCTTCTCAAAATTCCACACATGGGCGAGATCACGGTTGCCTACATCAATAGAACGCTCGCAGCACACGATGCCAACATGACTAGAAATTTGGGACCGAACACCGAATGCTCTTTATCTGATAGTGAACGCGAGACTTTGGCAGCACAATTTGAAACGGACCTCAGGATCGCAATTGAGTGGGCAGGTATCCTCACGGACGACACAACGCTAGAGGGGCTAATTCGGGCCTGCCTCGACCAGAATGAAGTTCCCAAGCAAGTCGAGGAAGCCATCAGAAACGTTATGAGCGTTCCTTTCTCGCGCATCTTGGGAGATGAAGTGCCTCCTCTGGCAGCATGCATAGCTGAACTTATCTCACAAGCCAGCGACACAGTTCTTTTTGTTTCCTGCGGACTCAGACGATCTCGTGCTTCTTGGAGACAATTGGGGTGTGATCGAGGAATCACTGGAGAGGCAGCTCGTAGGAAGTTCGCTAAGGATGCTCTGCTGATTCGCGGCCTGCTCGCAAGCGACCGATTCAGGTCTGTCCGTTGGGCTGCAATGCGAATGCAGGCCGACTTCGGTTCAGTAGTTCCCGCTGATAGTCGCATCGTTGAGCACTGGAAGGCGCGGCTAGATGAAGACAGCTTTGAAGCCCTCCGATGGCTCGCCAACTATATCTACGATGACGACTGGATTCTGCAAAGTCAGATTGGGAAGATCTCAGACATCTTGCAGAAACTTAACAACGCCATCGGCAATGCATGGCTGCTCAGCACCAAAGAGCTAGAAGACGTAGTTGTTGAGTTGGGGTATCCCGTCCGTCCTGAAACGAGCCTGCAGCTGCTTAGGGACAGGGGTTCGTGGCGTGACATCGGCGACGGGTGGCTAGTTCGCTGGGATGGCACGCTCCACGACAAAGGGCGGACTCCACCGGTGGTTGCAATTGATCGGCCATGATGGCCGGTCGAACCACAAGCAACCATCCGATGGAGGTTTTTATTATGGCAGCGAGGCTTAGCTTTGACGAACGCGCTCGTATTGAGGCGTTACGCACAGTGGGGTTTGATGCTCAACAGATTGCACGACAGCTGGGTCGGGATCCTTCAACGATTTATCGAGAACAAAACGCAAAAGCTGCGATAACGATGGTTATGACGCGTCAGTGGCGCAGCGTTTCGCGGATTTGCGGGCACGTCGCCCGAAACAACCCAAACTCGCTGCGGATCCTGAGTTGGCTGCGAAGGTGCATGAACGGCAGGTGATGCGCTGGTCACCGCACGCGATTAGTGCTGATCTACGCGCCGAGGGATATCAGATCTGCGCGGAGACGATCTATGCGGCCTGTTATGACCGTACCGGTTCGCGAGGACTATCCAAAGAGGCTTGGCGGTTGCTGCCGAGACGTTGCCGCAAACGCAAACCCCGTAACCGCATCACAGCAAAACCCAATGCTTTAGGCGATTACAAACCGATCACACAACGACCGATAGCTGTTGAGCAGCGCGTTGAGGCTGGCCATTACAGAAGGCGACCTAATCATCGGCACCAACAACGCCAGCGCCATCATCACACTCGTAGAACGCTTCACCCGACAAACCCTGCTCGCAGCCCTACCACACGGTCACACCGCGAAACACACCGCCACAGCAATCATCGCAGCACTGTCACGTCAACCCAAACATTTGGTCAAAACTCTCACCTGGGACCAAGGACGCGAAATGGCGCGCTGGGCAGACATCGAACAAGCCCTCAACATCGACATCTACTTCTGCGAACCGCGTTCACCATGGCAACGCGCCAGCAACGAACAAACCAACGCACTACTCAGACGCTGGCTACCCAAACACACAGATCTCAACATCAACCCAGCCCACCTTGCTGTCATCGAAGACAACCTCAACCACATGCCCCGCAAACTCCACAACTGGCAATCAGCCCACAACATCTACACTAAACTCAATTGCATCCACCACTAGAGTTTGCCCAGGCTTGACCGCGCACACCGCACGAACCTCGTGGATCACTACTTCCCTAATGCAGGGCGCCAAGTCGTGCTGCTCTCCACGGATCAAGAAGTTACCGGCGATCAACTAGTTCGTTTGCTGCCGAGCGTTGGTGCCCAATACCGGCTGGACTTCGACGCGATTGAGGCCTGCACAACCATCCGGGAGGGTTATCTCAATGAGTAAGCCTTCTATCGTGGAAGTCGTCCGAGTCGACGAGCGCGCCAAGAGCCATCTCACAACCCTTAAGCGCCGTACTGGCATCAAAAACTGGAATGTTCTCTGCCGATGGGCACTGTGTGTCTCGCTCGCAGAGCCGTCAATCCCAGCAGATCAAGAAGTCGGCACGCTATCCAACGTCGAAATGTCTTGGTCAACTTTCGGAGGACCAGCAGCCGACATCTACGCAGCGATCATCCGAGCTCGTTGTTCCGGCGACGGAATCCCTCTGACACCCGAACACCTTGCAAATCAGTTCCGGCTACACCTGCACCGCGGCATCTCTTACTTAGTCGGCACTGACGACACAAAGACATTGAGCGGCTTGATCTCCCTCGCTGCCAAAGCCTGAACCGGTGCAGTGCTCACCAAATCAAGCAACGCCTACCCAGTTGCCGCCTCACTTGATCTTAAAAGTGAAGCACAACTTTTGTATGCGCTGAACTGTCTGTCAGCGCCAGTTCGTTACTCACGCGGGTCCCTTCGGATCGGTCGGCATTGGCTTCAAGGTCAAAGATGACGAACTCGCCGTCATAACGGTTCAAGTTCCGCCCCTCAGCTCGGCAGCCACTGCGAGCCTTTCTCTAGCTCACTCTTGCACATTGTACAAGAGTTGCTCGTGGTGGCTGTTTCTACCAGAGTTTGGTTGGCTAGTGAAAGCACCACTTTCGGTCATGGGACAGCCGATTCATCCATGCCTCTAGCAGCGATGCGACGGCTACCTAGTTGTCGGTTCGCGTGAGGTTGGGGCTCGTGTTGTGGGTGTGCCGCCTATGGCGGTGTGGTGTCGGTGACAGTAGTAGTGGCGTATCCAAGCCCACCACTAAACGCTGCTACCAACCTCTATGTCCACTACAACTAGGCGGACTGTCAGGGGCCGAGAGCGGTGATGGGAGTGACCTGCACACCGTCGGAGCGACGGTAGGCAGGGCCGGTAGGAGTGATCACCAGCAGAGCAGCCAGGTCACTGGCGCGTCGACGGGTTGTTTTCTCATTAAGAAGAAGCAGGTTCTTTGCTGCTCTGTCAATAGTCCTAGGGCTGGTGTTGAGCTTGATTTCGGCGGCTATCCATCGGCCGCCGGTTCGCTCAATAACGGCATCAGCTTCTAGGCCGGTGTTGTCACGGTAGTGGAATACGGTGGCCTGCTCGGGCTGACTGTAGATCCGCAAGTCGCGCACGGCTAGCGACTCAAACAAGGCACCGAAAGTGGTTGGATCCGAAAGCAGTCTCTCAGGAGTGGCTCGCAGCAGGGCAGCGGCCAAAGAAGGATCCACGAAGTGCCGCTTAGCCTCTCTGCGTAAGGTGGCTTTTGATCGCAGGCTCACCGACCACGCAGGCTGCTCTTCGGCTATGTGGATGCGGCGCAGAGCATCAAGGTAAGCCACTACAGTTCGGCGGCTTGGGGGATGACCGATGTCCATGTCGGAGGCCAACTTCGCCATCTTGGTCTCGTTTGCCACGTTAAGAGCGAGCGACAGCATCAGTCTTCGCACCATGACTGGGTCATGGCGTATCCCGCTGCCGTTGGGTATGTCCAGCCGGATGATCTCATTGACGTAATCGCTCACTGACGATGCAGCATCCCCGTCGCAGAGACCGAGATTCTGGGGCCAGCCGCCGACACACACCGCTGATGCGATCTCGCGCAGACCTGCTTGATCGTCAAAGAGGCCAGAAACCGTCTCGCCTTCAAATATCTTTTGGAGTGACACCACCCCTGTGGATGCTCCCGTCTCCCACAGCGACATCGGTCGCAGCAGCACCCGGCTGATACGCCCGATGCCGGTATGGCGGGTCACATCGTCTTGCGGGCTGGCTGAGCCGGTGAGAATGAACTGGCCGTTCTCGGGACGGTCATCGCATTCTCGTCGTACTCGGTTCCACAGATGCGGAGCGTTCTGCCATTCGTCAAGCAGTCGCGGAGTGATGCCTCGAAGTGTTTCTGCGGGATCAGCTGATGCCAGAACCAGCGCTGCTTCGTCGTCAAGACGAATCTCACTACGAGCGAAATGCCTCGCCATCCAGGTTTTGCCGCATCCTCGAGCACCTTCCACAAGCACTGCGCCGCGCCTCCGCAAAGCGTTCTCAACCTCGCGCCCGGCAATGCGCGGCAAATAGCCTGGCATCGTCAGGGTAGTAGCTTTATCGTCCATGGCTTGCCTCTGCTAACTCTTAACCGTGCATTCTGTAGGTCAATAATAGCGCATTTTGAAGATCTAAAACTGCACATTCTAAAGATTATTTATAGCGCGTTATGTAAATCAGTAGTTGTGCATTCCAGAGACAAAGTGCTGGGCATCGTTGACTGCTGGAGACGTAGCGACTAAACGCTTTTTGCTGGAGTTGGTCGCTGGGTCAGTCGCTGGACTCAGTCGCTGGGGGGTCAACAACCAAGTGCGTAGGTCACTGCTTGGCCGACGGCACGCATTGTTGAGTTGTCCAACTCTGCGATGCGATCAGACAACGACACGCGCCGCACAGTGTGCAAGCCGTCGCAGTTCACAACCGACCCGCTGATTATGCCCGAAACGGACTCTGGCAGCGGCACTTCAACTGCGATGCCTCGAATAGTGGTGGTTATCTCTGCGACGGTGATTAGTTCGCGTACGTCAATGACCTCAGGTCGAGTCAGCACAAGGACGGGACACCTCTTGGGACCCGCATGGGCCCACCACACCTCGCCTCTGTTCATTGAGCTTGCCAAGCTTCAGCGTTGTCCCAGAAGTCGTCGAACTTTTCCGGGAATCGCTGATACGCCGTGCGATCCGCTTCGCCCATGGCACGCTTTACTGCTGCGACGACACCTTCACGGGCCGCTTCTGAGAGGTTGATTTTGAGTTGCCTCGCGGTTTCAGCTAGCGCTTTATCCAACGTAAAAGTTGTCCGAGTAGTTGCAGTATTTGCCATGTTTGCTGTAGTTGCCATGTTGCCTTGGTTGCTGTGGTTGCTGCGGTTCCATTCGGTGATGCTAGCGCTAAATGCTATCATAAAGTGCTAGCACTATATGATAGCACTAAGTGCTGGCACGCTCTGTTGCTGGTTCCATCAAGACTGTGGCAGTGCTGCATGACTGAGGCTTATCAAGGCATGATCGCCGCGTGACCTAGGAGGCTTGACTGAGGCACGATCGCGGCTTGACCTAGGCATATCGCGGCGTGGCGATCTGCAAACCCAGTCCGATGTCACAGGGGTGGGCTATCTTCATGGCCGTGGATATTCGTGCCATGCATAACACAGCCATGCATAACACAGCCATGAATTGCGGAGCGGGCCGGTGAGGCTGTCCGACATCGCTGAGCGGTCATTCGCGCGCCACGAGACGTTCCACCCGCGCTATGGCTGGTTCCGCAAGGCTTATGCAGTTGCCGCTGCTGACCCGTATGCCTTTGGACGCAGTGACGCACCGGTGGTGATCGGTGTTGGCAAGAACATGGTGCGAGCCATTCGCTTCTGGGGGCTAGCCGCAAAGCTGATCACAGAGGATCCGCATTCTTCCAATCGGCGAGCATCGCAGTTCGTGCCGACCCGCCGTGGTCACGCCCTCTTCGGTGAGCAAGGCTGGGATCCTTATATGGAGGATCCGGGCACACTGTGGTTGTTGCATTGGTTGCTGCTAGCGCCACCTTCGCGGCTGCCGGTCTGGTGGCTTGCTTTCAACGAACTCAGTGCTGTTGAGTTCAGCGATGCTGATCTGGCTGAAGCGGTTTTGATGCAGTTGGAGGCGGTCGCGGACTGGACAACACCAAAGGAGTCTTCGATCAGCAAAGACATCTCGGTTTTGCTGCGTAGCTATGCACCGGCTGAGAGTTCTCGGCGTGGCGGTCGTGGCGATATTCGCGGTAGTCGCGGCAGTATTGACGACTTGCTGGACTGTCCGCTGCGAGAGTTGAATCTGCTGCGACGCTCTCCTGCTACGGGTTTGCACCGTTTCACGCTTGGCCCAAAGCCGACACTCCCATCAGAGGTAGTCACTTATGCGGTGCTTGACTACATCAATCGCATAGGCATTAGCGGCAGAACTGTCGCGGTTGCGCGGTTGGCTCAAGAGCCCGGAAGCCCTGGCCGTGCTTTCAAACTCACCGAAAAAGAACTGTTGGCTGCTTTGACCCCGACCGTGGACCGGTTCAAAGATTTAACCTTGGCCGCTCCAGCGGGTGCCTGGCAGTTGGCCTACTCTGATGACTTAGTGAAAGTCGCGACTGCCGTGCTTGATGATTACTACGCCTCATCATCGCAGAATTCATCGTCGGGTGTCTGCGCTGGCTGTTGGGGTGACACAGCAGTAGATGACGACCTGCTGAAAGATCTGGGAGCGGGACGTAATTCTCTTGGTTCTTTTGGTTCTCTTGGTTCTCTTAATAGTCTGCGGAGCCTCAACGGCTTGGCGGGAGCAGCTTGATGTCGGCTTTGGCTGAGAGCACTGCTAAGAACAGTGCCGCGAACATGCCTGAGAGCATGTCTGAGGGTGTCGCTGAGAGCATTGCTGAAAGCATCAAGGTGAGCGGACGTTTTGCTCGCTCGGCGAACCTTGAGCGTGACTTGGCCCGTCCCGAGCCATTGGATGGCTATGTGCTCACCGCGAGAGGCCGTGACGTGGTTGAGCGCATAGCGACAGTCGCAGCGAGCAGCTCTGCTGGTGGTGCTTGGTCGTTGACTGGTCCTTATGGGTCGGGTAAGTCGTCGCTGGCATTGTTGCTAGATGCCGCTTTCGGAGGTCAATCCAAGATCCGTGATACCGCTTTGCAGCTTGTTGATAGTGCGTCCGCATCTACTGCTGATCTGATCCAGCGAGCCCACCGCCGTCACGGCACTGATGATAAAGGCTTCAACCGTGGTCTGGTCACCGCCGCGCGAGAGCCGCTGACTGTCACTGTGGCACGCGCTTTGCATTCCGCAGCGCATCGCGACAAATCTCCCCCCCCCCCCCGTAAGCAAGTTTTTTAACACTTCACTACGAACCTGCGAGCCGCGAGGCGCGGCGGACTCCAGAACTGATCCGAGTTTCTTAACCTCTGGAACAACCTCTTCGCGAACTCCTTCGCCGTCGACTGTTGTTGATATGGCACGCAGTTTGGCGCGCCAAGCTCCGCTGCTGCTGATAATCGACGAGTTCGGCAAAAACTTGGAAGCAGTGCGTGACGGCGGTGACGCTGATCCTTACTTGCTGCAGCAGCTCGCCGAGGCTGGGCAGGGATCGGGTCTGCCGATTTTTGTTGTCACATTGCAGCATCTGTCGTTTGAGGATTGCTTGGCTGGAGCAGACGACGGGCAGCGCCGTGAATGGGCCAAAGTGCAGGGCCGTTTCGAGGATGTGGCGTTTGTGGATTCCCCCGATCAAACCCGCTCGCTTATCGGCACCGTGTTCAGCATCGCTGATTCAACCTCGAGTTCAAGCCCAGACTCAAGCTCGCGTTCAAGCTCAAGTTCAAGTTCAAGCTTGAAGAATCGCATTGACCGTTGGGCACAGAGCCACGCTCGCAAGTTGCGTGCTTTAGGGATCGCAGAACTGTCGGATCCGGCTGTGATCGCTTCGTGTTATCCGTTGCATCCGCTGGCGGCTCTGGTGCTGCCAGAGTTGTGCAGCCGTTACGGCCAACACGAACGCACGCTTTTTTCGTTCCTGGCTGGCAGTCACCCCGACGGTGTTCAGTCGTTTCTCCAAGCGACCAAACTTCCGGCTCGAGGTTCGTTGCCGTCTCTGGGACTCGACTCGGTTTACGATTATTTTGTTGCTAGCGGCGCGCTGAGTATCGCCTCGGCTCGCCAGTCAAGCCGCTGGACTGAGATAGCCACCCGGTTGCGTGACTCTCACGGCCTTAATGCCGCTCAGCAGCGGGCAGCGAAAGCGGTTGCCTTGCTCAATCTGGTGTCCACCACAGGCACGTTGCGCGCCTCTCGGCAACTACTGATGCTCACCGGTCAAGGCGCTGATACGGCTCTAGCCGAACTAGAGAGCGCTGGGGTCGTTACGTATCGCGATTTTGCTGACGAATACCGGATCTGGCAAGGCAGCGATGTTGATGTTGGCTTGTTGCTAGATGCCGCTCGTCTGCGATTGCAGGCAGAGCCACTTTGTGAGATCGTGTCGGGGATTGATCAGCCCGATCCAGTAGTTGCTGCTCGTCACAGTGCGGTGCATGATGTGCTGCGCGTTTTCAACCGGCGCTATATCAGCGGCGGCGAACAGGTTGAAGCCCCAGATGCGTTCTCGCCTTACGACGGCGAAGTGCTGCTTGTCGTTGACCCAAGCGATCAACTACCGAGCCTGACCCAGTTAGCATCAGGTCAGGGGTGCAAGCCTGTTCTTGCAGCAATCCCGCAAGATATTTCTGGTGTTGATGCCACGGCTCGTGAGGTAGCTGCGGTGACAGCAGTTCTTGATGATCCAAGTGTGTCTGGTGACCGGGTGGCACGACGAGAACTGGGCGAGCGTCTAGCTCAAACTCGTGTGGCTTTCGATCATGCCCTAGCCGAAGCTTTCGGCTCTGAAGAGTGCCGCTGGGTTTTGCTGGGCAACGATTCCAGCAGCGATCTTGATGACACCAGCAGCAACCAGGGCGATGGCAGCAACAAAAGCAAGAGCTTCACTGAGCTTGCGGCTGGGCGGGGCAGCGCGCCTGTGTCAGCGGCTGCGGATATTGCTTATGAGTTCACGCCAGCGGTCGGCAACGAAATGCTTAATCGCAGCGCACTGACTTCACAGGGTGCCAAGGCGAGACGGTTGTTGCTGGAGGCCATGATTGAGCGCGGCGACGAAAACATCGCCGATATGGGTTTCGAGGGTTACGGCCCCGAGATCGCCATGTACCGGTCGTTTTTGCTGCACACCGGTTTGCATTCAGCTGACCGGCGTGGGTCACGAATGATGTTCGCTGCGCCCACGGATGTTTCCTTAAGACCTGCATGGGATGCCTTGGTGGGTGAGTTCAAGCGTTCCAGAGATCAGCGCATCAACCTGAACGATATTCATGCTGCGCTGATGGCTCCGCCGGTCGGCATGAAAGCCGCAGTGGTGCCAGTTTTTGTTACTGCTGGGTTGCTGGCTTTCCGTGACGAGATCGCCATCTATGAGCACGGCACGTTCAAGCCGCTGCTGTCGCCGGAGTTGTCCGAACGGATGGTGCGCAATCCGATCCATTTCGATATCAAGCATTTCGCTAACACCAGCGGTGGGCGGCTCATGGTGGTTGAGGCGCTGGCCGAGCGTCTCGGGCTGGGTAATCATGACGTGGGCAGCCGCCGCAAGCGGGTAGCCAACGTTCTTGCAGTGGTCAGTGCTCTGGTTTCGCGGATCAGCCGCTTGGACAACTATTCCCGTCAGACACGCAGTTTGAGTGCTTCGGCTTTAGCGGTGCGTGATGCCTTGACGGTCGCGGTTGAGCCTGACGAGTTGTTGTTCGCGGCCTTGCCTGCGGCTCTGGGGTTTGATCCGATTGCTGCCGATCCAGTCACAGCCGATGACGCTGCCGCAGTTGATGCTGCGGTTGCTGCCGATGCCGAGGAGCGCGCTGTGGCTAACGCAGCCAACGATTTGGCTGATGCGTTGGTGGCGGCGTTGACCGAACTGGAATCGTGCTTTAGTCGATTGCTGGACGATTTGCTTGAGTTGCTGCTTGACGCGTGTGCGGTTGGCAGCCGTATGGCGGTTGCGGGTGAGGCTGCGGCGTTGGGTAATGAGGTGCTTGATCCTGAAGTGCGTGCGTTCGTGCTGGCGTTGGCCAACTGTCCTACCGAGGGGCTCAGCACCGACAGGGACTGGATCGCTGCTGTTGCCACTGTTGTGGCTCGTAAAGCACCAGCGGAATGGAGCGACGAAGACCGGCTGCGTTTCTGTAGTGAGTTGCCCGAGAGGCTGGCTGCGTTTCATCGGCTGGTGGCGCTGCACGCCGAACGGCGCGCCGATGGGGGAGGGCCTTTTGATGCGCTCAGGGTGGCTGTCACCCGTTCAGACGGCAGCGAATACATCCGCATGGTGAGCATCGACGCAAGGAAACGGTCTGCATTGCAGAACGCTCTTGACGGAGTGCTCACTGATTTGGTTGCGATCAGTGGTTCGGCGAAGCGAGCCGAGCAGAGCCTTCTTGCACTGCTCAGCGAGCGCTTGTTACCTGCTGCCAACGAGCCACACGACGACTCAAACGCTGAGCCAAACGGGAACGCATTGCGAGGTGTAGCGGGGCAACCGTTTGAGGCAGCGCAGGGTGGACTGGCTCAGCAGCCGACGAGTCAAGTGAGTCAAACAAGGACACCAAGGACACCAAGCGAGCCAGCAGTTGAGTCAGTAGTTGAGCCAGGCACAGGTGCTCGTGTCGGCGCTGAGCCGCTTGCGAGGGTCGCCGATGGTTAGCAGTAAAGCACGGCGAACACTAGTTGTCGGTTCGCGTGCCCAGCCGTTGTTGTCGCTGTGCGTTGGGGAACAGGGGCTCGCAAGTGTTTGCCCTGCTCTCCTCATCCATGTGGTGGGCATGTCGTTGTCGCTGTGCATTGGGTACAGGGGGGTTCGCTGATGGTTAACAACAAAGCCGCGGTGCCAGTGAGTCCAGTTTCGCAGCATCAAGACTTGCAGTATCAGGACAGTGTCACTGAGATTACAGAGATCACTGAGATTGCTAAGACTGCTGATAAGGCTGATTGTGCTGAGACCGCTGAGATCACTGAGGTTACTGAGCCGTCTTTGCCGGTGCGTCACATCTGCGGCATTTCCGGCGGCAAGGATTCGAGCGCTTTAGCGGTGCATATGCGTGACCGAGTGCCGGACATGGAGTATTTCTTCTGTGATACCGGTGCGGAACTGCCCGAAACGTATGAGTATTTGACCCGCCTTGAGGTGATCTTGGCTAAGCCGATAGCCAGATTGAACGCAACGCGTGGTTTTGATCACTGGTTTGAGGTGTTTCGAGGAACGCTGCCTTCGCCGCAGATGCGTTGGTGCACGAAGAACATGAAGATCAAGCCGATTGAGGAGTGGATCGGCGATGAGCCAGCGGTGTCTTATGTGGCGATCAGAGCCGATGAGTCCAACCGCAAGGGTTATGTCTCTACTAAGCCGAATATCGAGACCAGGTTCCCATTTGTGGAGGAAGGCATCGACCATGACGGAGTAATGCGAATCCTTGATGATGCTGGTATCGGGTTGCCTGCTTATTACGAGTGGCGCACTCGTTCGGGTTGCTATTTCTGCTTCTATCAGCGCAAGGCTGAGTGGATCGGCCTCTCCGAGCGTCATCCTGAGTTGTTTGAGCGAGCAGTAGCTATTGAGCAGAAAGTTTTGCAGGATGCCGGTGTCAACGGCGACGCCGATTTCGGTGATCGTGCCATGCAAGGCCGCCAGTACACCTGGTCTGGCGGCGAAACCCTAGTGCAGCTTCTTGGTCGCCGTGAGCAGATTCTCGAACGCCACGAGACAGCCCTGGCCCGAGCCAACAAGACCAGAGCCAACGTCCCCCTAATCGAAGCTCTCGCCGAAGCCTTCGACGAAGAAGACAACACAACCCCCTGCACAGTCTGCGCCCTATGACTACATCTAGCCATCTCCAGAGCACTAATGCTTCGCCCGCTGATCAAGGTCTTGTGATTGACGCTACTTATGAATCACTTCCTGACGACAGTTCTAGCTTGACTATCCGCGTGAACGGTCCCATGCTCAGCAGCGACAACAGTGTGGGGCTACCTGTTGAGGTCGCAGCGTTGCTCGGTTGCTCATCTGGCCAGGACCGAGTCGTCACTGTCATAAATCCAGCAGGCCATGCATTGATCACAGTGGGATGGCAGACCTCTCCAACGGAGAGGACCGTTCTGTCTGGCTTGTCTGAGGTGCTTCGACGGATTGGTGCTAAGGACGGTGACCTGGTGCAGTTGTCCACCAATCAGATGCGTCAGCTTGAGATTTGCAAACTTGCCCCTGAAGTCAAAGCAACCCGCGCGCGGCGCAAGCAGTCTGTAGCTGCTTTGGCACCGACAGTTCGCAGTCACTATCTACGTCGAGTGGTTCCCGACGAGCAGTCTTCTTCTCGGCCTGATCCCTCTTCGGTGAGTCGCATTAGCGGCTTAGAACCTTGGGGCTCCCCGCCTACTCCGTTGCTGCCTAGCTGGTACCTCGACACACATGGAGAGGTTGAGCTTCCAGCAGTATTCACTGACGTGTATCCCCAGATCCGGCGACTTGGCGATCTGCGGAACTTTTGGGAACACCATGAGGGTCCGCTTACTCTCAATGAGATCTGGCACTTGCGGGATCTTGCTAGCCAGCTCCGGCCTCCAGGGCATCTGACTGTGTTGGGCAACGGTATTGGTCCGGCCGAACTGGATCGTTTGCCGCTAAAGATTCGGACTCGCAACTGTGTTAGTCGAGGTCTGAATAGCGGTGCCGTTGCCGCTGGTTCCGTAGATGAACTCATGAATTTGCCGAACTTTGGTATCGCTTCGTTGCTTGATCTCATGTGCGTGCTTGAGGCATATGGAAGTTCTTCTGAATCCGTCACAGATGCGAATGAATCTGCTGACAACGTGTCTACTGAATCGCCGATAACGCCAGAGATTTCTCCGCGGCGCAACATAATAGGTATCGGCACGGGGGTGACAGTCAATGCGACGAGACTCTTGTCGGAGATACTTCCTCGGTGGAGTCTTGCCATCCGATCCACGGCACTGATTTGCGATGAGGCAGAGCTAGTTGTTGCAGCCGCACGAGAGTTACGCGGCGCTAGGTGTCTCGGCGACCTGTTGAAGCTTGATCTTACAGATCTAATCGCTGCAGCTGAAGCGGATTCAGCGCTTGCTGAGATAGCGCTTGAGGACGATAGCCCGAGTCTCGCTGAGCGGGCAATCGAAGCAGTCGAGGCCTGTCTAGGACGCATGTCAGACACAGAGCGCCTAGTGGTAATGGAGAGGTTGGTGGCAAGCGAACCAAAGTCGCTTAAAGAGATAGCGGCTTTGGCTGGACTATCACGAGAGCGCATCCGCCAGCTTGACATGCGGGTTCGCTCAGCGCTGGATGCCGCAGCGGGCTCACTTCTAGGACTCTTGTCGCTGGCCGTGACGGAACGCTTGGGCTATGTGACTACCCACCCAGAGATCGAGAACGCCGTGGCGGAGTTCCTGTCATGCTCCAGCAGCAACTCGGATGCCATTCACAGTCTGATTGTGACTCGGCGATTGTTGCAGAACCAGCTCGGCTACGAGTGCCACAATGGTCTTTGCTTGAGTCGTGAAGCTTCTCAAGCTGCTGAGACCTTGAAGCAAGCTGCCCAGAACCTCGTTGACGACGCTGGTCTGATCGACAGCGAGCAACTCCGCCAAGCTTTAGACCGAGAACTCAACGGGGAGTTAGAGGCTCTCGTGCGCTGGCTCGGTTGGCAAAAGCTGTCAGAACATTTAGCACTGCGAGTGACAGCGCGTGCCCAAACCAAGGCGGCTTTGCTCAAGATCGGCAAGCCAGCGACGAAAGCCGAACTCGCTGCAGAGTCAGGACTCACCGAGCAGCAAGTTGGTGGTGCCTTGTCAAGCATAGAGTCTGTTGCCCGCGCCACCAAAGATCGCTGGGGCCTGCGGGAGTGGATCGACGATGTCTACGAAGGGATTCCCGCCGAGATCATCCAGCGAATCAACGAAGATGGCGGCTCAACAAGACTGAACCGCTTACTAGACGAACTACCCCGCAAGTTCGGTGTCAGCGAGTCAAGCGTTTGGGCTTACTTGAACACGCCAGCCTTCAGAGTTGAGCACGGATACGTCATGGAGGCGGCTGAGTACGACCTCCAACTGGGCTCGCTTGCTGATTTGGCTGATGGTGTTACTGATGAGGGTGATCCATTTTGGACTTTTGAGATGATGGATCGCCACCTGCGTGGTTACAGCGTTCATGGCGTGCCTCCCGAAGTAGCAGTGGCACTTGGCTGTGCTTTCGGTGGCAGTGCCAAGGTTTCCGTTCGCTATCCAAAGGACTGCCAAGACATCTCAGTCATCTGGCGCAAAACATCCATGCACGGCCCCGAAATCGGCCGCCTCGCAGATGCTCTAAGGGCTCTGAGGTTTTGTGACGGCACTGTCGTTGGATTAGTTATCCACAAAGACAAAAGAGTCTCTCTGAGGGCGGCTGATGACTGTCGCAAGCATCGCCAAGCAGTTGAAATAGATACAGAACAGGCATTCACATGCAGGCCTACAGCTAACCCAGCAATTCTTCAAGGTGTCAAGGTAGGTCCGCCGATAAGCGCTCACCTCAATATCAAACTACAGCGGACTTCATATGAGAGTAAACGGGTGAAGGTTGATGATGAGTAGTGTCCGAGGCTTGTCGCTTAGTAGTTCAGATTGGAGAGAACTTAGCGAATCTCTAGCAGGTTCGACTTGGCATTCAACATGGCTTGATCCGCGATGGATTGGTTCAATTCCCGAAATGTCTGGTGTCTATATCTTGCATACATTCCCAGAGTTCTTGTCCGAAAAATATACATTACCTCCTGAAGTATCCGGTGCGATATATGTGGGTAAATCTCAGAATCTAAATCGCCGCTTTCAGCAGCACACAGCACCGAAACATGATAATGACAGGATCATAATATTTCAAGAAATTTTTCGTCAAATCAGGTTCTCATATGCTCTTGTTCCTGCAGAGTTTGATGATGCTGCCAAGGACTGGCTCGCCAACGCTGAACACGCGTTGGTGGTAGCACTTGATCCACCCGCAAATCGTGTTATACCTGCTGGAGCATCAATGATGGGAAAACTCAATAGTGCTGTTCCAGTCGGATGTATAGGAAGGAATGCATAATGCAAATATATCCTGCAGTTCAAGCAAAAATAGGTAGATGGCATTATTATCTAGCAAGAATGTCCATGCTTGAGATCTCTCAAAACATTGGCTTTGCAGAAGATATTCACGGTGCTACTGAACTATCTCAAGCCATTCAACGCGGCTTAAAGAAGAGCCGTTCAACAGGTGAGATTGCTCAATATCTAGCTCGGCATGAGGATAGGTTCTTTAATTCGATTGTGGTAGCAGCATTGGGAGGCGATCCTCAATGGCATGCTGTAAGCCTTGAAGATGACCCGCAATTTAATTTGCTTGGTCGTGGGCGATTAACTGAAGCGTTCGGGGTGCTCACTTTTGATGGTACTGAAAAATACTACGCTCTTGATGGTCAGCACCGGCTGTTTGCAATAAAGCACTTGCTTAGCAACGAAGCGCACTACTCGCCAGATCCCAATTTTCGTGATGAAGAAGTTAGTGTTTTGATCGTTACACCTCAGCAACTTGAAGATGCAGAAGATTTTATAGTCCGTTATCGACGCTTGTTCGGCCACCTCAATAGGTACGCAAAACCGATGTCCGACTATGATAATATTATTATGGATGAGGATGACGCGATCGCTATCGCAACCCGTCGGCTTATTTCTGATCACCCATTCTTCAGATCTGTCACCGATTCCGATTTCGATCATAGTCGTATATATATGGATGCAGGTAAAAACATTAAGCCTGGATCCAATTGGCTCACAACGCTTGAAGTATTCTACAAACTTAATACACGTTTACTGCTCTCCAGAGAGAGGCGCAACAAGGGCTGGGGTGAGGGTGGAGAGCCGCTCAAGATCTACCAACGGTTTCGACCCAGTGAGGAAGAGATAGATCTACTTGCAGAAGAACTCACAGTGTGCTGGGATGCTTTGGTAGATGTTTTGCCAATACTCGGAGAGAATGGAGCTTCAATGCGAGATCATACTCCACCAGAGCTGCGCCCCGAAGGCAAAGAATCGCAGGACTGTGTTCTATTTTGGCCTATTGTGCAAGAACTGCTCGTAGATCTTGCACGTGACCTCTTTGATGATGCAATTTATCGTCTAGGGGATGATGCTAACTTGCAGCTTTCCGTGGAACAGGCGAAGCATGCGATTGCGCCACTGTCACATCTTATCTGGGACGCTCATGGCGTTCCTTGGAGGCATGTTCTTCTTGTGCCCGTTAATGATACTGAAGGTAAAAAATGGCGAATCGCGGCAGGCCCGGACCGTAAGCAGCGATTAGTATTGATGGAGAAAATCCTTCGCTGGCAGGCAGGTATCGTTCCACTGACCGACGAGGAGACTGAGCGACTTAGACAGGATTGGTATGGATATCTCCCAGCAACGGCAGTGGACGAAGCTGAACTGATGTGGACCCAGATTGAAGCCGGAGTGATTCCTTAGCCACATAACTCGCATATCGACTTGCATCAAGCGAGAGATTGTTGAGTGATCCCTGAGGAGATCCTGCGGGCCTCGGTAATCCATTATGGATGCCACAGCGAGTTTAAGTTGAGCCTGTCCCGGACCGGGGTGACTATGGGGCATCAGATGGCGCGAGTGATCGAATCTCTTACCGATTGGGGTGAATCGATTCGTTCGCAACTTCGCTCAAGCCCATCGCGGTCACTGTCTTGGAGTTTTGATCCGAGACCTGGGCATGAGCGTAACTGTGATCGACGTCTGCGACGTGTGCTGCCGCTGCTGTTACCGCCGGGAGTTAGAGACGGCCTCTATCCGTTTCAGCGTGAGGGTGTGGCCTGGCTCTTGCAAAACCCCAAAGCGATCCTCGCGGATGACATGGGCCTCGGCAAGACAATCCAAGTCATCGGGGCTATTCGGCGCTTGTACCGATATGGGCGGATCAAGTCATGTCTAGTCATTGCGCCGAGGACTTTGCTGGCGAACTGGCTGTCTGAGGCCGACAAGTGGGCACCTGAGCTGATCACGCAGCGTCTGGAGTTCACTAATCGCACCTTCACGCCAGCGGACTGGCGCAGTGCCGTAGCTCAGGCTCATGTCTTGTTTGCAAGCTATGAGGACTTACGTGGTCTCTGGGATGATCTACAAGATCAACCGCCAGACCTCGTTGTTGCCGATGAGGCCCACCGTCTCCGCAAGGCTGAATCTCTTGCACACCAAGCGATGCGCCAAATAGCCGCGCCGAAAGTGTGGGCGATCACTGGGACACCTGTAGAGCGCAACGCACAGGATCTGGCCTGCTTGCTGTCGTTACTTGAACCCCGCCGGTTTGCTATCGACGATCACCGCCACGGAATTGAGGCAATGCGGGCTCGTGCGCGTCCCTATCTTTTGCGTCGTACCAAAGATCGTGTTCTTCCAGAATTGCCCGAGGTGACAGAGCACATTGAGACCGTCAATCTGCATCCAGCTCAACGACACGCCTACAACCTTGTGGCATCTTCTGGTGGGCGCAGGACTGAAGATGGTTACCTGGCTTTGTTCAACAAGCTGAGGTCTATCTGCGATATTGATCCTGAGACAGGGGAGAGCGCCAAACTTGACCGCGTTGTTGAACTTGTTGTGGCAGCTATGGCAGATGGATGCAAGAGCGTCGTATTTTCCTACATGATTGATCCTCTGAGGCAGCTTCACAAGCGACTAACAACTGCCGAAGGCGACATTGCGACGATATTGACTGGTGAACAGTCACTCGATCAGCGGAAGCGCTCCGTGCATCGCTTCAAAACTCAGCCTGGTTGCTGGGTGCTGCTTGCATCTACACGCGTCGCCAGCGAAGGTCTCACGCTCACCGAAGCGAACAGGGTTATCTTCGTGAATCGCTGGTGGAATCCGTCGACCAACTCTCAGGCGGTCGACCGGGTGGTGCGTATCGGTCAGCGCAAGCCGGTCATAGTCCATTATCTGACCTGCGCGAACACTGTGGAAGATCGTCTCCAGCCCTTACTGGATCGCAAGGAGATGACCTTTGAGCAACTAGTTGATGCTCTTCAGCATCGTCCCGAGGCAGTGGGCGAACTCTTGTCTCACTAACGAACCTGACAGAGTCATGCATGGTTAGGTGGCTTCAGCGGGCGGGGTGTTTGAAGAGGTTTTTGTTGTGCCAGTCGATGTGCTCAGGCGCGGGTAGTCGGTAACGACGTAGCGGTCTGCGTATCCGTGATCCGACGAGGTTCTTGATGAGAGCAGCTGATTCTTGGTCGCTCAGGTTCAGTTGCTCGCTGACCATAATCCGATGCTCCTGATCCAATCCGAGTGCTCCGAAGTCGAACAGGCGGTGATGCTGCACGCATAAGGCCAGACCGTTCTCAATGCGGTCAGGTCCTCCTTGAGAGCGCATCTGCACATGAGCGGCATCAATCCCCACAGGTGAACCACCCAGGCGCAAGTCGTAGCCGCAGAACGAGCAGCGATCCTCATAAGCCTGAAGCACGGTGCTCTTGAACCGCGGATCGCGTGGAGATTGCTGGCGTGCGATCAAGTGCCCGAGGTTGACCTCCTGAAGAATCTCCTCATGCAGAGTCTCAGGGAACTCCACTGTCAGCAGAGCGTTAACAACCCGTGAACGCACGTAGGGATCATGAAGCGCCAACTCGAACTCTGGGGTGAGGGTGCCAACCGCCTCCTTGCGCAAGAAGATCGGGCTCTCTTTAGTGCTCTGTGGCATCTTGAATACGTCGTTGCCGCTTGAATCTTGCACTCTCCACAGATCCTGGCTGCTGCCCAGATACACAAACGGAAAGCCGACGCGAACTTGGTGTCCGATCCGATGCCGGTGCATCAGCCGCTTCAGATCGGGTTCTGCTTCTTTGAATGACACCCCGGCCGGAAGTCCTGCAGCTAGGCGACCGATCAACCATAGTAGAAGCAAAGGCTTATACGGGGCTCTGGTGTCCTTCTTTGTGCTGGCGAAGCGTCGGATCGACTGGATCTTGTCGACCCAGTAGTCGGCGCTGGCCGCAGCTGCGACATCGTCGTTCCGCGGCAATTGATTCACTTGCTTTAATCTACTTTCTCCACCTGTTTGTCCGCAATAACAACGATCATTCGCAACCACCGGTGAAGTCCGCCCAGCTACCCAGCCACCGGCTGCACCTTGCTCGCTGCTTTCGCTGACAGTGTTGTCACTGCCGGTGTTACCACTGACAGTGTTGTCATTACTAATGGTGTTGTCGCTATCGGGGGCATTGTCGCTGCGAGCACCCATGCTGTCACTTTTAGCGTTCTTACCTACTGCGCTCTTGCCTGATGCGTCCCTGCCCATTGCGCTCTTGCCTGATGCGCTGCCGTCACCGCTTGCTGCATGAGCAACACTGCTAGGTCTGCTGGTGGTGTGGTGGTCTAGGGCATCGGCCATGCACTGGGTGAACTCACGTCGCTCGGCTTGAGGGAGTTTCTTGTCGGCGTTGAAGAGCTTGGCTGCTGTGTGGCGCAGTCGGTTGCTGATGCGCTGTCCAGTTATCTTGTCGAACTGGCCTCGCAGGTTCACCATCCCGTCTTCGGATTCATAGATTTTCAAGAAACGCATGGCTCGTTGACGTTCATATTCTGATGCGCCGTTGTCGGCTTGTTGAGCTTGGATCCAGCGCTGCGTTGCGCGCGCGAACACTTCAGGTCGCATAGTGGATGCTTGAGCCAGTAGCACATCATCATCTGCTACCGCGCCAGAACTCGTGCGGGTGATGGCATCTGCCAGATTGCGGGCGTTAGCAGCAGGCACGTCACCAGATTGCACAGCGTCACGCAACTTCGGAACTTTGCTCAGTGTTTGCGCTGTTTTGACCTGGCTGTGCGCCTCACGTTGTGACAATCCCGCAGACGAAGCCAAAATCTCCACGCCGCCATCGCCGTGTCGTTCGCGTCGGGCGATCAGTTCAGCAGCAGCGGTCTGTGCAGCGTTGACGGTAGCTGCTGTTGAACGGGTTACGCCTAGAACCTCACGCAGTTCAACAGATGTCGCAGTGCCAGCGTTGACCGCAGCCAGCAGGTCATTGACCGCTGCTTGGGCTCGTTCGGCGACTTCGATAATCATAAACAGTAGTGTAGACTATGTGTGTGACATTAGCAAGCATTTCAATCCAAAATATTATTGTTGGTGATAACCGATGAACAATAATATTGATTATTATGCGTCTAGGTTTCCGGTTGAAGAAACTTCGCAGTCGCCACACAAAACTGGCAGTCTGTGAGTTGCTTGGATTACGAAGCGTCGCTGATCTCTCGTTGGCACGGATAGAGCGTTGGCACACAGAGACAAGAGGCGTGAGGAGAACTGAACGGATCAAGCGAGGAGGCCTGCTAGACGATCACCCTTGAGATGCTGTAACTGTCATGCATCACTGAGATTCCATCACAGCGCTGCCATAACCGAGATGCCATCACAGTGGCACGGGCTGTAATCAAGTTCGGCTGGTAGTCCCCGACGGTGAACAAGCCGCGATAGTGCCTCCATCACAGCGGTACGGGCTGCAATTGAGTTCGGCTGGCGCGGTAGATGAAGGGGCCTGGCAAATCGCCCAAGCGTTCAATGCTTCGCCATCTGCACTTGAGAACCTCAAGCTGCGTCCATACGGTTCGGCCATCAGCACTGTTCAGCACGACAAGCCGCAACTCGCTTTTGGTCACTGTCTCAATCTCGGCTATCCTCCTCGCGATTCTTGGCGGAGAGACCGACATAAAGTCGATAAGATAAATTTGATTATGGACATCTTGCAGGAAGCGAGACAGGGGCTGTGCCAGCTCAATGCCGCATTGCGCTCCGAGGGTGACGATGCTCGAGTGAGATACCTTTCGGTGGAGCCCGATTTCGATTTCATGGACGAATGGATCGCCATCGTGACATGGGAACTTCCACCACCAACCGGTGAGTCATGGCCGCTGAAGGTTCTTTACCGCTACGAGGATCGGACTCGAGATGCAGTTGGCCGCGCAACGGCTTCAGTATGCCTGTTCCGCACACCTGACGAGATCGCCGAACCCGCCCACCAGCGGGGCGAGCAGCTTCAAGTCGCCTGAGCCCTCAATGACCTCGGCTGAACTCAAGCCAGAGGGTCTGCTTGAAGCCGCTCGGCATCTCGTCCCCACTGGACGAGGCCGACCCCGTAAACCCCGACTGCGACGGGCTATTTCCACAGCTTACTACGCCACTTTTATAGCTCTTACCTCTGAGGCATCCGTCCACCACCGATCCGCAGCCGCCAAGCATGCGATGCACAGGTTGGTCAGTCACACATCTGCTAGAGGCGCGTGCAAGGAACTCACAAGCACAGGGAATGTCCGGTGGCTCCCAGGACATCCGAAGTGCCACTCCGCTCTTCTGTTGTTCGCACGCAACTTTGAATCTTTATACGATCTCAGGCATCTAGCTGACTATGACCACGACTACTCTTGCACTAAGTTGGAGGCAGTTACGGCACTGGAGCGGGCCGAGGATGCTATTGAAGCTCTTGCTACTGCACGCCGCGAGTGCCCTGAGCAACTTGACATTCTCTGTGTGGCGACGTTGGCAGATGAACGTGGCAGGGCACGGATCAAACGATAATAGCGTGGCGGTGCTGTGCATGATCTTGTTTGTTTAGTGCTTGTTTGTGTAGCGGTCTTACTTATCAGCGGGCTTAGATGTCTGAATAGATTTTTGTTGTGTCGTTGATGTGCTCGGCTGCGGGTAGACGCTATGGGGGCAGTAGGGCCATAGTGCCGTAGGACTAACTAGCTTCAAGCCGCTACGCCTGTGGAATGCCAACCTCGCCATGTGCAGGCTCGCAGGCTCGCGATTGCCGACTAGCGCGGAGGGCCTCGGAAGACTTCGCGTTCATGCCAGTTGCGGTGCTGCTCAACTATGGCATCGGAGTCGTTGCGCGGTGGTTGTAGATCTTTCCCAATTAAGGAGGTCACCAGTTCTTCGGCAGCATTGTTGCGCCCCACGAAATGCGAAGAAACCAAGATTCTTTGAGTTTGTCCCACTCCGAGGACTCCTAGATCAAACAACTTGTGATGCATCACGCATAAGCACAGTCCATTGAAAGTGTGATCGGGTCCACCTTCGGCCCACCACCGCACATGTGCAGCTTCAAGCCCAACTGTTGTGCTGTCGAGCCTCCCGTCAAATCCACACATCGCGCACTGGTAGTCATAGGCACGCAGCACTCTCAAACGGAAGTTGGGATCGCGCCGTTGTCTCAGTGCGGCCAGCGCCTCTGCACGGGCAGCAACCAATCCTGATTCCAGTGCATCTAAATCCAAGCCTATGCTCAGGCAAATCTCCGAATGCAGACTCTCAGGCCAGTTGGCGAGTAACAGGGTGCGTGCCACAGTAAGCAACAACCCCGGGTCGTTCATAAGTGCCGCCTCGAAGTCAGCCGCAAGTTGCCCAACCGCCTTAGAGTCAATGAGTTGTTTATGGCTCGGGGATCGGCTGCCGCTGGAGCCTGCTAGACCGGCCGCGTCTGAACCGGCTGCATCTAGATCGGCTGCGTCTAGATCGGCTGCAACGTCTTGCGTTGACACCGACCAGAGCCCGTCGTTCTGCAAGCGCCAGAAAGGCTGCTCGGGATGGTTGACACGGCGAGGTGGACCGAACTCGGTTAGCCATCTACTCAGTCGAGGGGACAGATCTTCATAGCGAACGCGTGAGTTCCGGTCATTCTGCAGTTGGGCAAGTGCGTGCAACAGCACAAGGGGCTTATGTGGCGCTCGACGACCTGACTGATTGGGTTCTCGCCATTGCTTGATCCGGTTGACGCGTTCTAGCCAGTATTCGCGTTCCCGCTGTGACACGACACACATGTTATGCGCTGGCGAGTTGTGTGCTGATGAGTTATGCGCTGACAAGACGGTCGGTCACTCGCCTGCAATCACCTCATTATCGGGGGCGGCTGGGGCGCTGTCGATGATGATGCCTTACTGATCGAACGGGTGGGTTAACGGCTAACAGCATTCGGCTCGTAGGGGTAGCTCTAGCCTGGATGCTAGGACCAGCACACCGATGGGCTGCCAGCTCACGGGTTATGGGTGCCGTGGGATTTGTGCAGCCCTAATGACATTCGGCAGCGTTACGACCCTGGCTGCCAGGTCATTCCAGAGGATGGAGTGCCCTTGCGTTACGGTCATATGGAGCGGGGTAGTCAGATTTATGCACCGGATTACATTGAGCCTCGCAATAGGTGTCTAGCCCCAGTCGGGCATTTGATTCGCTGCGTTGATATGACGTTCGGATTATGGGGCGAGTTCTGGTTCGCTCCGAGCGTGAAGTTGGAGCGAATGGCATGAAGTCATTACCGGCAGCATGACCGCCTGAGCATCGAAGCGCTGATAACCTGAGTGGACGGATGCACTCTCCCTGAGGTAGCGGAGGATGCCACGACTGCGGAGCAGCATGAAGCCTGGCACGACCGGCGGGAGTCATGGCAGCTATCTAGCCAGCATTCCTTGCAGCTAGTCGCTTGCGGTGATGAGGCGAACAAGTTCGTGATCATTGAGCGCCCTCGCTATGCGTCTGTCGGCTGTGATTAGCTGGCAGTTGAGCCTTTATCAATCAAGTGAGGCGCTAAACGGCGACGGCCCCGCAGCATTGCCCATGCTTGATCTCTAAAGACGCTGCGGGAAGTAACGACGGTTACGAGCGTTGAGGCATCAACTACGACGATTCCAGTGTTTACCGACGATCAGCATCTAGGTCGGCCAGCAGTGTGTCAATGTCAAGCACGATGCCGTGGGTTTCGACGAAGCGCTTTAGGTCCTCAAAGAGTTCATCTTCGTCGGGTTCGCTGGCTATTCGCTCAATGTGCTTCTTTAAGTAAGACTGGATGGACTGGCCGCCAGAGCGGGCTCGGCGACGTATGACCTCATAGGCATCCTCGGAGATGTCTCTAACCTGGATGGTCGCCACCTGCACATAGTAGCGCTACAGCGCTGCTATGCATGTGGTGCTTAGGCTTGTGTTGAGGTTCCCCTAAACCGTGGAGGCATGCTCTTAGAGCAAAGTTCAGGCCTGCTCTGGTGAGAGCCCGACGAATCTGTGCGCTGGCATATTGAATGGTATATTCACAGGTATGCCAGATTCGACTACTATAAAGGTTTCTGTGCGGACTCGGGATGCTCTGCGTCAACTCGCTGATCGTGAGGGACTCACCTTTGACGCTCAGATCAGGGAGTTGATCCGCCGGGAACGTCAGCGCATCATTGGGGCTCAACTCGCTAGCACCTTGCTTGATGCTGACGACGAGGTCTGGCTTGATGCCTCCGCAAGCGATGTCGCCGATGCGAGCCGGTGATGTCATCCGCTGCGACTTCGGGATACCGACTCGGGGCGAGCCGGGGTTCGTCCGTCCAGCCATCGTTGTCACTTGTGATAATGTGCTTGATTTCCAGCAACACGCAATCATGGTCGTGCCTTGCGCAACTATTAGGCGAGGATGGTTGAGCGAGATCGACATCGCCGAATTCGGTGTGGCTCAGGCGCATCTGCCGACGACTATCAGCGTTGATCGTGTTGTTGAGACAACAGGCACGAATGTCGGGCCTGTGGCACTGCAACAGATCCGAGAACTAATCACCGACCTGCTCGCACTGTGATGCCACTGAGCGGAACACTCCAGCGCTGGCTTCTTGGCTTTCGCGCAGCGTTGATAGCTCTAGCCGTGGCCGCGCTCGCAACGGGCTGTCAGACACCGCTTACGGCACCGGACCGTACTGGCTTGAGTTCTTGGGAGGCTCAGCGGCCCGACGCGCAACTCGCGGCTGCGGGTGCCAGCATCTACGGCGACATCTGCGCCAACTGTCATGGCTTGGGAGGACTCGGCAGCGACTGGGCACCGGCACTCACGACCATAGCGCTTGATGTCGAGGCGGTGTCCGCTCTGATCACGGCTGGCGTGGATCCGCCGTCAATGCCCTCGTTCGCTGGCCTTCTCAACGAGGCTGAGATCCGAGCGGTAGCCGCTTACACGGTGGCGCTGCGCTATTCCAGTTCTGCTGGCTAAACCGCTGGGATGAGCTTGTAGACGCGCCTGCCCCAGTTCGTCACTACGTAGAGTTCGCTGGCAGCGTCCACCCCGAAACCGTAGATGCCTTGAATGAGTTCAGGTGCCGACAGCTGGGCGGTCCAGTCGATATGTTCGCCTGCCCGGCCGTCAGAGTCGAAAGTGACCGATCTCAGCCATCCTGCGGTGAAGTCGGCGTAGAAGTATCTGCCAGTCAACTCGGGGATCGCGGAGCCACGGTAGACATGGCCGCCGACCACCGCGACACCTTCGTCATGGCTGTAGCGCACCGCTGGCAGGGCGTTGGGCTCGTCGCAGTAGTCGGCGCGGATGCAGACTTCTCCCTCGAAAGTGCTCCATCCGAAGTCGATGCCAGCGTCGGAGCTGATGCGGGCGGTGTTGATCTCCTCGCGGTCGTTCCATCCGACATCTCCGATGATCAAAAGATCGTCGTCGATCGTGAAGCGCCACGGGTTTCGCAGACCGCCAGCCCATAGAGTTGGATGGCCCGAGACACCGTCGGCGTAAGGATTATCGGCCGGGATCGTGTACGGCACCGTGGGCGACGGCATCGGATCGATCCGCACGATCGACCCCAAGGGAGTGTGCGGGTTGCGTCCGTGGCAGAAAGGATCGCCAGACCCGCCACCGTCGCCGACGGCGATGTAGAGATGTCCGTCAGGCCCGAATCTGAGTTGGCCCGCTTTGTGACTTGGCGAGGTCGGGCGTTGCTCGAACACGATGACGGTCCGGGCCGAGTCCATGTCGATGGCATCGTCGGACGGGGCGTGCCATTCGGTGACAACACTGGCACCGTCGCCGAAACGTGTGTGGAAGGTGTAGAGCAGCCCGTTGGCTTCATGATCGGGGTGGAAAGCGAGCGAGAGAAGCCCCTGCTCGGATGAGAGCAACTCAACGTCCGCACCGGGGGGAGGTGCGGAGTCCCCGTCGGTTGCATCGGCTTGGGAAAGCACATCGGCGGAGATGTCCAAGAAAGCGGGCTCTACCAGCTCACCGTCGCGGACTTCGCTGATGGTACCGTCGCGACCTACCACCAACAGTCGGCCTGTGCCGGGTTGTGACACCAGTTCGACCGCGCGTGTGGCGTCGGAGACGACGAGTTCAAGATCGAACACGGCGGAACCGTTCCAAGGTTCAGCGGGTGGTGAGGTCGGGCTCGACGGGGCGGCTGGCCATCGGGCAGCCTCGCTGGAGCAGTCGGGCTCGGTGCTCGAAGTCTCAGACACCGAAGTCTCAGGTGTCGGAACTGCGATTGACGGTACTTGAGTGCTCTGTACCTGAGTGCTCTGTTCAGCGGAACTTTCTGCATCGTGCCCTTGGTCCGTCGACATCTCCGTCTGCGCTGTCGTCTCCGTCGGCTGAGACGGCACCGGAGAAGACATAACGCCCTGATCGTCTTGTTGTTCGCTAAGCGGCTGTTCGTTGAGCGGCTCGCTTGACGACACCGGGTTGTCGGACGCGCACGCGCCGATAAGAGCGCAGGCACCAAGCAGCAACGCAGCCTGTGCAGGGCATCGCATCATGCGCGAACGGTGTCGATAAGAGTGCCGATGCCTGCGTTCAGAGTGTTTCATTGGCGCGCCAGCCTCATTTGCGAGTCTCTTGCCACGATCAATGCACGCCCCCCGAACCGAGCGAGGTTTCATTGGCGCGCACCGGCCTCATTTGCGAGTCTTAGGGGCGAGTTCGGTTTTGACTGAGAACTCGGTGCTTTCGACAGTGAGCAAATCTTGGATAAGGCCAGCGGCTTTCACGTCGTTAGCGACGGATTGCAGCATTACTAGTCGTTCAGCAGTGTCAGTCACCGTGGCACGCAATACCTCAGTGCGCAGCGGTCGTTTGGCTTCGGATTTGGCTCGCCGCACTGCGCTCAGCACCGAAGCGGCCACCTCACTCGGCAGGGCTGTGACATCACCGGCCAAAGCTCGCAGACGATCAGCGGTCGGCCACGGCGACACATGCACAGAACCGTCGTGCCACCAACTCCAGACCTCTTCACTCACGAAAGGCATAAACGGAGCAAAGAGCTGTTGCAGAACCTCCAACGCAATACGCAGAGCCCGACGAGCTGAACGCGAGGCAGCCTCGCCCTGCTCACCGTAAGCACGCGCTTTCACTAGTTCAAGATGATCATCGGTGAAAGCCCAAAAGAACGACTCGGTGCGCTCCAAGGCTCGGGCGTAGTCAAAAGACTCCAGCGCAGCGCCAGCATCGTCAACGAGATCAGCCAGCCTCCACAGCATCGAACGATCAAGCGCTTCCGTGACGCAAGCTTCGCTAGGGTCGGCTTCGCTAGTGCCAGCTTCACCAGGGTCATCGAAGCGCAGCGCAAACTTCGAGGCATTCAGCAGTTTCACAGCCAAGCGTCGGCCTATATGGAACTGCTGCTCACCAAAAGCCGTATCGGTTCCCGGTCGTCCACAAGCTGCCCAGTAGCGCACCGCGTCAGCCCCGTAGCACTCAAGCAACTCAGTAGGCACTTGAACATTGCCGACAGACTTTGCCATTTTTTTGCGGTCAGGGTCAAGTATCCAGCCCGACAATGCACAGTTGCGCCACGGCACAGTGTCAGAGTCGAAATGCGCTCGCACTACCGTGGAAAACAGCCAGGTGCGGATGATGTCATGCGCTTGAGGTCGCAAATCCATAGGAAAAGTCGACTTATGCAAAGCTTCGTTGCTACGCCAGCCGGTAGCGATCTGAGGTGTCAGCGATGACGTAGCCCAAGTGTCCATCACGTCAGGATCGCCGGTGAAGCCGCCGGGACGATCACGCTGAGCTTCGCTGTAGCCGGGAGGGCAGTCCACCGACGGATCAACCGGCAGAGCGCTGTGCAGGCCGCTGTCAAGATCGCTGACATCGGGTAGCAGCGGATCATCCCAGACCGGCAAACCAGCGTCATCAAGGCGATACCACAGCGGTATCGGCACACCGAAATAGCGTTGACGGCTAATCAGCCAGTCACCGTTAAGCCCGGCAATCCAGTTCTCGTAACGTGCTCGCATGTAACTGGGGATCCAGTTCATCTGAGTGCCACGCTCGATCAGAGCTTGTCGCAATGCATTATCGCGTCCGCCGTTGCGGATATACCACTGGCGGCTAGCCACGATCTCCAGCGGTTTGTCGCCCTTCTCGAAGAACTTCACTGGATGCGTGATGGGTCGAGGCTCACCGTCAAGATCACCGCTTTCAGCGAAAACGGCTGCGATTTCGCGCCGCGCCGCTGCGGCGGTTTTGCCAGCCAAGCGGGCGTAGGCGGCGCGTCCAGCTTGTGACTTGATGACTTCAGGTGGCTCAGCAGCGAAACGTCCATCGCGCCCGATCACGGTTCGTGTCGGCAGATCAAGTTCACGCCACCAAGTGATGTCGGTAGTGTCACCAAAAGTGCAGATCATGGCGATGCCGGTGCCTTTTTCGGGGTCAGCAGCCTCATGCGCAAGCACCGGCACCTCCACATCAAACACGGGGCTGCGCACCGTCGAGCCGAAACGCGGTTGATAACGGGCATCGTCGGGATGAGCAACCAGAGCCACACACGAAGGCACCAGTTCGGGACGGGTAGTGTCGATCCAGATAGCGCTGCTGTCGTTGTGATTGCTGTTGTCGTTGTGACTGCCGTTGTCGCCGTCGCTGCTGTGGTTGTTGCCACCACCACCCCTGAAGCGCAGCTTGTGGTAAGCACCGGGCCTTTCGCGGTCGACGAGTTCGGCTTGAGCTACTGCGGTCTGGAAGGTCACATCCCACAACGTCGGAGCTTCGATCTGGTAAGCCTCACCGCGCCGCAGATTCTCAAGAAAAGCAAGCTGCGACACACGCCGACAGTGACCATCAATAGTGGTGTAGGTGCGGCTCCAGTCAACCGAAAGACCAATATGACGGAACAGGTCTTCAAAAGCTTGCTCGTCTGAAGCTGTGAGCTGCTCGCACAGCTTGATGAAGTTGGAACGACTCACCTTAACCGGCGGCGTAATAACCGACGGCTTATCCGGCAGCTTTTTGTGAGATTGCTTGCCTTGCTTGCCTGAGCCTGAACCACCGTCGGATTCAGGAACAGTTGCTGCGCCAGGATCAAAGTCAGGCTCATAAGGCAGCGACGGATCGCAGCTCACTCCGTAATAGTTCTGCACGCGTCGTTCGGTGGGCAGGCCGTTGTCGTCCCAGCCCATCGGATAGAACACCGCCTTGCCACTCATGCGGCGATGCCGGGCGATTATGTCGGTGTGGGTATAGCTGAATACATGACCCACATGCAGTAAGCCGCTCACGGTCGGCGGGGGAGTGTCTATAGAGAACACTTCACTGCGCGGGCGATCTTCCACAAAGCGGTATATACCCGTCTGTTCCCAGACGGCATCCCATTTGGCTTCAAGCCCTTCAAGACCAGGCTTGTCAGGGATCAAAGCAGCAGTTTCGGGTGCCTGATCGGCAGATTGGCTCATGAATGAGCAAAGCTAACCGCAAGCGAAGCTAAACGGCACTGAAGCCGCCGCAGTGCCACGTCGCTCACTGCCACGGCTGCGCGCACTCATCGCTACCGCCGACTACTGCACAAAGCTCAGTTACTACATCACGTCGCTCACTGCCACGGCTGCGCGCACTCATCGCTACCGCTTCGCGCGGTCCCCGTCACGGCTTCGCTCACTTATGAGCCCCGACCACAGTCCACAGTCGTGTTTGGCGTGTTTGGGTAGCTCCCAGCTAGCCGTGCCGCTCATCTAGGATCAGGTTGTATCGCTGTGAGGTTCCGGTTCCTAAAGTTCCTTGGACGTGGTCATCGTCATGCACCGCTGGTGCGAGGCGCGCCCAAAGACCCTTGGGGCCGTTTCTGGGCTGGCCTGGCATTGCTGCTAGCGGTGGTCGTTGTCGGCACTTTCGGATATCACCGGCTGGGTTTGTCGGTGATGGATGCCCTGTATCAGACGGTCATCACTATCACCACAGTCGGCTACGACGAGATCGGCACTGTCACAGACAGTTATCGGATCTTCACTGTGGTGTTGATCTTGTTCGGCGTGGGCACAGCTCTCTACACGCTGGGTGTGCTCATAGAGTCACTGTTTGAAGGACGACTTGATGTAGAGATTCGGAGACGGCGTATGCAAAAGCAGATCGACCGCTTGCAAGAACATGTAGTGCTCTGCGGCTACGGTCAGGTCGGCGGTGCCATCTACCGTGAGCTGACCTTCAAGGGACGGACTGTGGTGGTGGTCGACCGCCGAGAACTCGAAAACGAGCAGTTACCGCATGTAGTAACCGGCGAAGCTACCGATGACGAGGTGCTAGTGGCTGCAGGCGTGCAGCGTGCCGGGGCTCTAGTGCTAGCGCTGGATTCCGATGTCGACAATCTTTATGTGGCTTTGACAGCGCGTTCGATGTGCAAAGAGCTGTTTATTGTGGCACGTTCTAACAACTCTTCGGCAGAGCCAAAATTGCTTCAGGCTGGTGTCAATGAGGTTGTTAATCCTCACGAGATCGGTGGTTCACGCATGGCATCGCTCGTGCCGGTGCAGGCAGTTTCTGGGTAGCCTGACCGGGTAGCCTGATAGTGCTATCGGGGATGGTGTAATCGGTAACACAGCTGGTTCTGGCCCAGCCGTTGGGGGTTCAAGTCCTCCTCCCCGAACTGGGCGCTAACCTGCGTCTGCGCTTGCCCCGTTCGTCTAGCGGCCTAGGACGCCACCCTCTCAAGGTGGTAGCACGGGTTCAAATCCCGTACGGGGTGCCACTGACTACCGACAATTAAGAGCCGACAATCTTGACGACAAAGAGCCGACAGTCAAGCCGATAATCCAAGAGTCCTAGGTTCTTGGCGCTCTCGCAATACTGTGCTCTCAGCGATGTTTGCAGTGCTGTGGCTTGCAGTGCGCTGCTTGCAATGAGATGCAGTTACGAGATGCTCTAATTGGCAGAGCTGGCATCGGCAGGGCTGGCATCGGCAGGGCTGGTAGTCAGCACCACATCAAAGCTGAGCAGCTCTGAGCCATGGGCGACTGGCGGCTGCTGCTGATCCTGATGACCCCGGGCGAACGCTGGGGATTGCACCCAGGCCAAGAAGTCTTCTTCGCTGGCCCAGCGGGTGTAGACATACCAAGTGTTGCCGCTAACGGGGCGTAGCAGTTCAAAGCTCTCAAAGCCAGCCATGTGCTCTACTTCACCGATCCTTTTAGCGAAGCGCTTAGACAGTTCGTCACCGGATCCATCGGGGACCGTGATGGCGTTTATTCGGACAATGCTCATTGTTTCTCCTAGTTGTTTCCCTGGTTACCAATTACAGCGTCTTTACTCAGTACAGCAGCGCTCAGGCTGAGCGTCGTGTGATGATCGATAGACCGTCGGCTATAGGGATGACCACAACGTCGACACGGTCATCGCTGTTGACATGGGCGTTGAAGGAGCGGATCTCTGCAGCGACAGGGTCAGTGTTGCCTGTATCGGCGACAGTTCCGTACCAAAGAGTGTTATCGACCAGGATCACGCCGCGCTGTGACAGACGCGGCAAAATCTCCTCGTAGTAGGTGACATAGTTGGCCTTGTCAGCGTCAATGAACGCTAAATCGATCTCGGGTTCTGCGGGTAGAGATCGCAGTGTGTCAAGGGCTGGGCCGATGCGTAGGTCAATGCGGTCGGCGACACCGGCTCGCTCCCAAAACTCGCGGGCGATCGCAGTCCATTCCTCAGAGACATCACAACACATCAGCCGCCCTCCAGCAGGCAGCGCTCTAGCCACAGACAACGCTGAATAGCCGGTGAAGGTTCCGAGCTCAACCGCGAACTTCGGCTGAACCAGGTTCGTGATCATTGCCATCAGAGTGCCTTGGGCGGGGCTGATCTGCATGATGCTTGGTTCACCCAGCTCGGCAGTGGTTGCTATCAACTCCCGCTGCACTTCGTCGGGGCCACTTGAGAAGGTTTCGATGTAGGCAGCTACGACATCGCTGAGTACTGAGTGTCGGGAACTCATTGTCTGGCAAGGCTAACTGTGACATCTAAGGAGCAGAGCACGCATCCGTGTGCTCTTTGTGCCCCTTCTCAGATAACGCTGATTCCCAGGTTGCGCTAGGTGCGCTCAGTTGGGCTGGTTGATTTCGATCATGTTGCCAGCCGGATCGAAGAAGAATGCCTGTCTGGCGGCGGTGCCTGGGATTGGCTTGGGGTCGTCGACCTCTACGCCACGGTCTCTAAGTTCGGCTACTGCGGAGTTGATGTCATCGACTTTGAAAGCCCAGTGCTGTCCAGCGGGCGGAACCCATCCTTTGACCTCAACTAGATGCACCTCACCGCCGCCAGGCGACTGCAGCCAGCGGCCCGCAAAGCCGAAGTTGGGGCGCTCCAGCGCTCTCATGCCCAAAACGTCGGTATAGAAGGGTGCAGTGGCTTCCACATCCGAAACGTTGATCGATACATGATGAAGGGGCCCCAGATCCATGCCGGTCAAGCTAGCGGCGTTGGCATTGAGGGCACCAGGTTGTGCCTCTGGCATCAATAACACGTCGGCGCAGTTCAACACCGCAACGCTCGCAGGGTTCGCCCGCATGCCCGTAACAATGCAGATAGTCCTGATTGCCACCCGTTCCGTTCAGTGATGCATAGTCCCGCAAAGTGGTTCCACCGTGATGTAGCCCCGATGAGAGCGCAGTTCGGATCGTTTCGGCGAGCCGTTCTGCCCGAGGTTTCGACAGAGTGCGAACAGCAGGGTTTATCTCAGCTAGCCACAGAGCTTCATCAGCGTAAATGTTGCCCACTCCCGCCACTGGGCGCTGTGACAGCAGCTGAGTCTTCAAATAGCGCCTGCTTAAGCGAAGTGCTCGCCAGAGAGCTTCGCCGGTGAACTCTTCACTGAAAGGCTCGGGGCCGAGACGACTGAGAGTGGCAATGTTTTCGTATCTTCCTGCGGGCACCACATAAACCCGACCAAATCTGCGAATATCGTGAAATGTCAACGTCTGATTGTTGTCAAGATGCCACCAGGCACGCAGATGCGGATGGTGCAGATCAACATCAGGTGTCACCGACAGTCGGCCGGTCATGCCCAGATGAATGATCAGTTCGCATCGCGTGCCGTGTCCGCTGATGCCGCTATAGCTGTTGATGCTGCTTCTGCTTCTGATGTTGCTCTTGCTAGTGGCAGCTTCGTCTGATAAGGCAACGATCAGGTATTTGCCGCGGCGACTAACTCCGCAAATCTGACAGCCAACAGCCTCAACAGCCGCTGAGAATTTGGCTGATGCATGTGAACCCGCATCAATTATTTGAAGCCCCGACAACAGCGGATGCAGTTGCGTGCGGATGGTTTCGACTTCTGGAAGTTCGGGCACCGGCCCGCCACCATAGTTGAGCCGCAGTTAAGTCAAAGCAGTTCGGCATCGCTAAGACCGACCGCAACCCAACGAGGCCGACCGCGACTATGGGGTGCTAGGGACATGGGGTGCTAGGGGCCTAATGCGAAAATGGGTACCACAGATACACCGTCGGGGCGGTCATAGGCATAGCCGTCGGCTGCAGTGATCACTACAAGCTTGGCAGGCTGACCCATCTTTGACCAGTCAACCTTTCGCGACACTGCTAGCAGTGAGCGAGCCCCCTCCTCAATCTGGTCAGCCCCACCAAGTTTGACTTCCACCGCCATCCAGCGACCGTCACCGCCGTCAACTATGGCATCAGCCTCAGCACCGACCGCATCGGTGAAAGACCACACTTGTGCGTCCGATGCTTGCGCGTAGATGCGCAGGTCTCTTATGACAAGCGATTCGAAAAGCAGCCCCAGCGTTTCAGGGTCTTGAAGCAGCCGCTGAGGGCCAGCTTTCAGTGCCGCCACCGCGAGCGAAGGATCGGTGAAATGATGCTTAGGGCTTAGCAGCAATGGTGAACGTGACCGCAAATGGGTTGGCCATGCAGTCAGTGGCTCTAGCACATGCAGACGCTCCAAAGCATCAAGATAGGCGCGTGCCGAGTGCCGGCTGAGAGGCGCAGCAGCGTTTGTTTCGGCTGCCAGCTTTTTGAGGGTAGCAGAAGTGCCGACATTGCGAGCCAGCGAACGCAGCAGAGCCTTGACCCGCACAGGGTCGCGGGCTACACCGTCCACCTGGTGGATGTCGGTGCGCGCCACATCCTCGAGATAGCTGGTCAGGGCGCGTATCACGTCTCGCACCGGCAGACCGTCTTCAAGACCCGGCCAGCCTCCACGACACAGCGCATCAACAGCTTCGGGCACCCCTTTTTGCGTAGGCGCGGCGGCACAGTCGCCACTCTGCAGTAACTCGGCCAGCGACACTTCGGCCGTGGAAAGGCCGCTCTCGGCGAGCGACATGGTGCGCAGTGTCAGACGCTGGATCCGCAATGCGCCTGAATGCCTAGTCAGATGGTCAGAGGGCGTGGCAGAGCCTGTCAATATGAACTGCCCAGCTTTGGAGCGGGCATCACACGCCCCTCGCACAGCCGACCACAACGGCGGCACTCGCTGCCATTCATCTATAAGTCGAGGTGTTGCGCCTTCAAGCAGCCTGGCTGGCTCTGCCTGAGCCAGTGCTAAGGCGCCGGGATCCTGCTCAAGCAGCACCTCGCTGCAGGCGAAACGTTTGGCAAGCCAGGTCTTGCCGCATCCTTTCGGGCCTTCAATTAGCAAGGCCCGGGCAGTGCTCAGCACCCGAGCAGCGATTGCTTCGGCGATCCTGCTGCAGTAACCAGCAGGTGTTAGAGTCGCCGTTTGCTTGTCTGAAAGCTGTTTGTCAACCACCTAGAGCAATCTACCAAATCTGGGTGGTTTGATCTACAAATTCTGGGTAATTTGATCTACAAATTCTGGGTAATTGGATCTACCAAATCTGGGTGAGGGTCGTCACCTTCGGTCAGACTCCGCTGGCAGCTCAAGTGGTCAGGCTGCGGCGGACGCTGCGCTGGCAGCTCGAATGATTACGTCAATAGCGTCGATCAGTTCGGGTCGCCCTTTGAAATGCTCGACATGTTCGGCTTTCCAAGGCTTGATCATGTCCTCAGGATCGAAAGCGGCCTGATTCCAAGCAGCTGCCAGCATTCTGAGCGCTTGTGCAACTCGTGGATCAGGCGAAAGCACTGCGTTGTTTGCAAGGGTTTCCACATTGACCGTCTCATCGCTCAACAAAGGACGGCGAATGGTGGATATCCGGAAGCGGATTGCTTGGACGGCGACGAGTGTGTTGTTCATCGGCTAGAAGCTTGACTTCAGTGTGATCCTGGTTTCTTGGTGTGGGCTTGTGTGGGTTCTGTGCTGGCTAGGTCAGTTTGCACTGTTGGTTGGCACTGTGCGTTCGGCGGGTTCGGCGGGTTCTAGGGCTAATGCCAAGACTGCGTTCATCGCTGCCTAGGCAGCAAAACCCAAATTAATGTTGTCCACAAGCCAAGTGGTGGATACTTGGCTTGCTAAGCGTTGGCTGGCTATCAGAACTGGCAGCAGCCTTCGGGGCATACGTCTGGGCGAATACCGAGGCTTCCTAGAGAGCGTCGCGCTACTCCAGGATTGAGGCGCTCGCTGATCAGCTCCACCCACATATCCACGAAGCGGTCGTCGGGGGCGGTGCCCGGTGTTACAGCACGAGCCAGCTTTATTCCCAGATCAGCCGCTAGCGATGCCGCTACCACATCAAGATCCCACATCACTTCCATATGGTCGCTGATGAAGCCGATGGGCGCGAGCACCACCGCCTCCACACCCTGCTCGCGTGAAAGCTGCTCAAGGCAGTCGCCTATGTCGGGTGCTAGCCACGGAACTGACGGCGGGCCGCTTCGGCTTTGCCAGGCCATAGTCCAAGAATCGAAACCGGCACCCTCGGCGACAAGCCTCGCAGTCTCGGCGAGTTGCTGCTCGTAGTCGCAGGCTGCGGCCATTACCTCAGGTATGGAATGCGCCGTAAGCACTAGGTGAGCGCCAGCCTGTAGCCGTTCGTCTAGATGGCAGCGTGCTGTGGTGACCGCATCAATGAAAGGCAGCACAAAACCTGGATGATCGTAATAGGCGCGCACTTTGTCAATCTCGGGCGCGGTTTCGCCGACCGATGCCCGAGCTGCGGCGATGTCTTCGCGATACTGCCGGCAGCCCGAATAAGACGAATAGGCGGAAGTGACCACAGCCAGCGCCCGCCGGTGTCCCGCTTTGGTCATATCCGCCACCGTGTCAGCCAGATACGGAGTCCAGTTGCGGTTGCCCCAGTAGACCGGCAGTTCACGGCCCGCAGCCGCAAGCTTGTCGGCGAGCGCAGAGCGCAGCCTGCGGCACTGTTCATTAATAGGGCTAATCCCGCCGAAGTGCAGATACTGTTCGGCCACCGCAGCTAGACGCTCGCTGGGAATGTTGCGTCCAGCGGTGACGTTCAAGAGAAACGGTTCGACATCTTCGGGACCCTCAGGCCCCCCAAAAGACAAGAGCAGCACGGCATCGTAGGGATTATCAGCAGAGTCGTATTCAGAGTCATCAGCAGAGTCGGATCGGTCAAGCGCAGACGAGCTGCGTGAGTGCTTATTTTCAGGAGAGTTATTCACAGGATGAGCCATGATTTCCACAGGCAGGGTTAGTTAGTCCAAATTAGCTGGTCAGTTAGCCAGTCCAGGTTTAGCCGGTACAGATTGAGTGGGCTGCATTAGAGGGGGCGCGGATAGGTGAGGGTTAGGCTAATTGCTATGACCGACACTATGTCAGACGAAGCCGTGTCAGACGAAGCCATATCTCCAGCATCTGCTGGCGAGATGCTGGAGATACTGATAGTCACAGACGCAGCCCGCGAGGCTGTGCTTGAAATCCGCAAACGTGAAGACGATGCCGACACTCTCGGTTTGCGGGTTGAGATAACCGGAATCGCAGGCATCGACTACACATATGACCTAGCTCTTGAACCTGTTGCTGACGCAGCCACCGATGATCATTTGCACACCTCAGGCGAGTTGACGGTGATAGTCCCAGATGCCAGCGTCAGTCGTTTGATGGGCTCAACTCTGGACGTGCCTTCGGCGGCAGGGCAGGGCGGGCTTGTGATCCGCAATCCCAATCGCCCCAATCCGCTGGGCGACATGGACCGGTTGGAACTCAGCGGCGGGACCGCCGAGAAGGTGCAGCAACTGCTCGACATGAGCATCAACCCTGCGCTGGCATCGCACGGGGGCTACGCCACCTTAGAAGAGGTGCGCTCCGACGACACCGTGGTAGTGAAGATGGGCGGCGGCTGTCAAGGATGCGCTATGAGCCAAGCCACCCTGTCAGACGGAATCAAGCGAGCCATCATGGCAGCCATTCCCGAAGTGAAAGAAGTGCTTGATGCCACAGACCACGAAGCTGGCATCAATCCCTACTTCAGTTAGTTCTGTGCAGCCAGCTTTCCCAAAGAAGCATCTGCGCCAGTATCTGCGCCCTAGCGTTGCGCCAGCTAGCAGCTAAAGCAGTTCTTGTTTGACTGTGGCTGCTATCCCTTCGGCATCAAGCCCGAGGTCAGCCAGAATGGTATCAGGTTTGCCGTGAGGAAGATACTCGAGCGGCACACCTAGCACACGCACCGTCGGAGCATCCTGGCCAGCCGCGGCAGCTCGTTGCAGCAGAGCTTCTTGCACGGCGGTTCCCGCACCTCCGACGCGTAGCCCGTCCTCTGCGGTCACAACTAGATCGCAGCCCGAGGCATCAGTCAGCATCTGATCACATAGCGGGTTCACAGCTCGCGGATCCCAGACGGTGGCGTTGATACCGTCGCTCGCTAGCAGTTCTGCTGCTTGTTCACACGGTTGAAGCATCTTGCCTACACCGATCAGGCATGCTCGTCCGTCTCCTTCACGAGCCCGGCGAGCTTTCAGACCCGAACCCACTTCGCTTGGACTTACGCTTGGTGCTGCCGTCTTGGGCCAGCGGATCGCCACAGGACCGTCGGTCATGTCCATAGCATCAAGCATCATCCGCTCAAGTTCTTGCAGCGAAGAAGGTGCTAGCACCACCATCCCAGGAACTTTGGTGAGCAGCACCATGTCAAGCACTCCGTGATGCGAAGGGCCATCGTCGCCGGTGATACCCGCACGGTCAATGCAGAAAACCACTGGCGCTCGGTGCAGTCCGCAGTCGAGGTTGAGCTGGTCGAAAGCGCGGCTCAAAAAAGTGCTGTAGACAGCAAAGAACGGCCGCAGCCCGCCCATGGTCATACCCACTGCTGAGGCCACGGCATGCTGTTCGGCTATGCCGACATCAATGCAACGGTCACCGAAATGCTCACGGAACGGCAGCAGTCCAGTGGAGTCGGGCATGGCCGCTGTAATGGCCACGACCTCAGGATGCAATCCCCCTAGTTTGACCATCATTTCTGAGAACATGCCGGTGTAGCTGTCGGACTTGACTTTGCCCACATCATGCATGTGCTTGATGGTGTCTTCTTCAGCAGGACCGTAGCCGCGTCCTTTCTGGGTGAGCACATGCAACAGCACCGGCCCTTCGAATCCGATGGCGTTTTGCATGGCTTCCTCAAGCCCAGCAATGTCATGACCATCAAAGGGGCCTAGGTAGCGGATTCCGAGGTTCTCGAAGAAGCCAGCCGATTCCCACAGTTCCAAAACAGCCGCTTTTGACATTTTGACACCCTGGTGGACCATTTCGCCCACCCAGGGGATGCCCTCGGCAAGCTCTTCTAGGCGATCTGAGCGGCGCATTAGTTTGGGGTTGGAGCGAAGCCGTACCAAGCTCTCGCTGAGACGTGCCACCAGGTTCTCGCTGAGTCGTGAAACTGTCGGCGCGTAGCTGCGGCCGTTGTCATTCAAGACGATGGTCACGTTGCGGCCGCTGTGGCCGATGTTGTTGAGCCCTTCGAAAGCCATGCCGCCAGTGAGTGCCCCATCACCGACAACTGCCACCACTCGGCGCTGTGCGTCGGAGGATTCGAAGGCTGTGGCTAGGCCGTGGGCATACGCCAATGCAGTGGAGGCGTGGCTGTTCTCGATCCAGTCGTGGCTGGACTCGGCTTGTGACGGATAGCCAGCAAGCCCACCAGCGACACGCAGCGAATCGAAGTCGCTTACTCGACCTGTAAGCATCTTGTGGACATAAGCCTGATGCCCGGTGTCCCACAGGATCACGTCATGAGGCGAGCGGAACACACGGTGCAGAGCCACGGTCAGCTCAACCGCGCCGAGGTTCGATCCCAGATGCCCGCCTTTGGCGGTAACAGCCTCAATTATGCGAGCGCGAATCTGTCCGCAGAGGTCTTCGAGTTCCTCAAGCGTGCGGTCGCGCAAGTCAGCGGGTCCGGTGATGGCATTTAACTGCATGGTCTTATGTTAGTCCACGCAGTGTCCGCGGTGCCAGCGATGCCGGGAGTCTCTTTGACAGCGCCGAACCAGCCGGGTAAGCGATTAGCAGAGCCAGCAGGCCGCCCACAGCGTCGATCCAGTAGTGGTTAGCCGTGACCATCACTGCAAATAGCGTGAGCCACGGGTAGCTCAACAGAGCCAGACGCGCCCAGCGCCGTCGCAGTACCGGCAAAGCCGCCACCACGCACCACAGCGACCAGGCAATGTGCAGGCTGGGCATGGCCGCATACTGGTTGGATATCTCCATCATGGTGCTTGAACTGAATGACCAAAGACCACCTATCTCGGCGAGAGTATCGACATAGGAATAGTTGAGGTCGCAGGCACCGAACGGGCCGCAGTTATTGAGCAGCCGGGGTGGCATCAGCGGATAGAAAGCGAACCCGACCAGAGCCAAGGCGGTGGTTATGGCCAGGATGGTCCGCTGAACTCCGTAACGCGCCGGGTGGCGCAGATAAAGCAGCAGCATCACTGAGATAGTCACCGCGAAGTGGCAGAACCCGTAGAAGATGTTCCAGAACCTGATGAACCACTCCAATTCGATGAACAGATCCTGTATGCCTTTTTCGCCGAATAAGTGCAGGGAACGCTCTAAGGCGATCACGTCGTAAGCGTTGTCGATGGCGGTCTGTTTGACCGATTCTCCTAGATCCGAGCCGAACTGGTTGCGGATAAAGGTGTAGATGCCGTAGAAGGCGGCTATCAGGATTAGCTCGCCCCACCAGCGCAGCGTCTTGTCTGCGCCGTTTTTGTTGTCTGCGCCGTTTTTGCCGGTGTTAGTGCTCTCAGTGCTGGTGTTGGTAACCGAATCTTTGCCTGACCAGAGGTTCTGGTCGTTTGCATCAACCGGCTCCGAAGTCATTGCGTTACAGTAGTGCTCCATGATTGAGTCCCCCATAATTGACGCTGAACTCGTTAACCGCACTTTGTCCACTGCTATGCGCACTGGAGCGGACTTTGCTGAGGTTTTCGCCGAAGACAAAAGCTCCACCTCGGCGATCCTTGATGACGGCCGCGTCGAAGAGGTCGTAACTGGGCGTGATCGTGGAGTCGGGATACGTGTCGTGGCGGGTGACACCACAGGTTTCGCCCACACTGCCGATCTCAGCGAAACTGGTCTGACTTCGGCGGCTTCGGCTGCTGCCGCGGCAGCACGTCAGGGCGGTGGCGGCACCCGCACCGTAGCGGTCTCGGATTTGCTAACCCCTCACCGTCTGGAAGTTCGCATACCTCCCGCAGAAGTTCCCAAAGACCGCAAAGTGGCGCTTCTGACCGCCGCAGATGCCGCAGCCCGCAGCAGTGACGCTGCCATCACGCAAGTGTCCGCTCGTTACGGCGACGGGCACCGCCGAGTGCTGGTGGCTGACAGTGATGGGCTTTTCATTAGCGACGATCAGGTGCGCACCCTGTTCTCAGTGTCGTGCGTGGCTACCGGCGACACCGGTATGCAGACGGGACGTGAGTCAGCCGGACGAACCGTCGGCTTTGAAATGTTCGATCTTTACGATGTGGAAGAAATGGCTCGTCGAGCCGCTCAGCGTGCTTTGACGAAGCTGACAGCCCAGCCTGCACCCAGCGGCACAATGCCGGTAGTGGTGGGTCCCGGCGGTGGCGGAGTGCTATTTCACGAAGCTTGCGGTCACGGCTTGGAAGCTGATCTGGTAGCTAAGTCGGCTTCGGTGTTCGCCGGACGCATCGGCGAGAAGGTCGCTACGCCAATGGTCACTCTGGTTGATGACGGCACCATGGCAGGAGAGTGGGGGCATTACGGCATCGACGACGAGGGCAAACCCGCGGCACGCAATGTGCTCATCTCCGAAGGGGTTCTCACTGATTACATGTGGGACCGGCTGCGGGCTCGCAAGGAGGGCAGAGCTAGTTCTGGTAACGGACGGCGCCAGAGCTATCAGTATCTGCCCATGGTGCGGATGACCAACACCTTCATTGAGGCTGGTGACACCAACCCTGACGACATCGTGGCTGACACCAGCCACGGCGTGTATGTGGCTCAACTCGGAGGCGGACAGGTCAACACCGCTACTGGAGATTTCGTGTTCGGCATGACCGAGGCTTATCTGATCGAGAACGGTCGGATCACCGCCCCGATCCGTGAAGGCAACCTGATCGGCAACGGCCCCGAAGTGTTGACCCGCATTGATGCTTTGGGTAACGACTTTGCGATGGGTTCGCCGGGCACCTGCGGCAAGGATGGTCAGGGGGTGCCTGTAGGCGACGGCACACCCACACTACGGGTCACGGCTCTAACCGTGGGTGGCACCGCCGCCTAAGAAACTGTCGCTCGAAGACTGCTTGCAGAATTAGCGGCGTATCTGTGCCAGAGGAAATGCCCCACGACAACCTCTTGGAGGTAGCCGAACGGGTTGTCGGCTGGGCTGATGCAGGTTGCGACGTTGAGGCTTACGTGGCGCGTGAACACGAGACCGAAGTGCGCGCCTATCAAGGAGAGGTTGAGTCGCTGACTTCAGCGACTTCGGTGGGGGTCGGGGTGCGGGTGGTTCGCGACGGCAGGCAAGGGTTCGCCTACGCTGCTGCTCTTGACGAAGCCACACTTCGTGAGACTTTCAATGAAGCACTCGATAATTCTCGCTTCGGCAGCGTCGACGAATATGCGGGAGTAGCCGAGCCGGATGGGGTAGAGCCAGCATCGCTTGATCTCTACCGCAGCGAACTCCTCGAATTTGGCAGCGAAGAAAAAGTGGCGCTGGCGCTGGAACTAGAGAGCATCGCTTTGGCCGCAGAGGCGAGAGTGACTGGAGTTGAGACAGCCGAATACGCCGACACCATCTATGAAGGTGCAGTAGCTACATCACGCGGTGTCGCGGCACAGGCACGTGAAACAGGCTGCTATCTAGTGGCTTACACACTGGCCTCTAACGAGGAAGAAACCCAGACCGGATTCGGGTTCTCTGTCGGACGTTCGCCAGATGAGTTAGTGCCCGAGAAGGCTGGCCGTGACGCAGCCGAACGAGCTGTGCGCCTGCTTGGTGCCACCAAACCATCTACTCGTCGTCTCACCGTGGTGTTTGATCCGTATGTGACAGCCCAACTGCTGGGCATTGTCGGTGGCACTCTCAGCGGTGACGCTGTGCTCAAAGGACGGTCGTTGTTCGCTCAGCGCATGGATGATGTGGTTGCCGCAGATTCGTTGACTCTTGTAGATGATGCCACCGACCCCGAAGCCTTTACCGCTTCGGCTATTGATGCCGAAGGCTTAGCCACTCGTCGCGTGCCGTTGATCAGCGAAGGGGTGCTGCAAGCTTTTCTTTATGACAGTTACACGGCACGGCGTGCTGGGGTTAATTCCACTGGTTCGGCGGTGCGGGGCGGTTTCAAGGGCACGCCCACCGTAGGAGCGCACGCTTTGCGGCTCAAGCCGGGGCTTCGCAGCCAGCCCGAGATCATTGCCAGCATTGACGACGGGTTCCTAGTGCAAGGCGTGACGGGCCTTCACAGCGGAGTGAATGCCGTGTCGGGCGACTTCTCGGCGGGGGCTGAGGGTCTTCGCATACGCAACGGCGAAACCGCCGAACCGATCCGCGAAGTCACCATTGCCAGCACGATCCAGCGCTTGTTGATGGATGTCATTGAGGTCGGTGCAGATTTGGAGTGGTTGCCCATGAGCGCGGCTGGCGTGTCGCTGGCTATTGCGGATGTCACCATGTCAGGCAACTGAAATGTCAGGCAACTGAAGTGTCAGGTATGCACAATGTCGGGCAACTGAACTTCGCCGCCTTTTAGCCTTCACGTAACCTTCACGGCAGTGCCGATACTGCAAGCCATCGTGCTGGGCGTAGTCCAGGGTCTGTCGGAGTTCTTGCCTATCTCCTCAAGCGGGCATCTGATATTGGTGCGCTGGCTTTTCGGCTGGGATGAACTCACTGGAGATGCTGCTACAGCTTTTGATGTTGCTGTGCATATAGGCACCTTGGTGGGTTCGGCACTGTATCTGCGTGGAGATATCAAGAAATACGTTGCCGCAGCTTTGGCTCCGCTGTTCGGTGACGGGCCGCTCAGCCCCAACGGACGTGTCGGTTGGTCGCTGCTCGTGTCGGCGGTTCCAGCTGGCGTTGTCGGAGTGATTGCTGGCGATGCATTAAGGGGCTCTGAGCGCATCGTGTTGGTGGCGCTGGCTTTGATCGCTTTCGGGTTGCTGCTCGGGGTGTCAGATCGTCTGCCAGCACGTCACCAGATTCATGACTTCAAACCGTTGCATGCCTTGTTGATGGGGCTTGGACAGGCGCTGGCTTTGCAGCCTGGAGTGTCACGCTCGGGTGTAACTATGACAGTGGCTCGCGGGCTCGGCTATGACCGCGAAGCGGCGGTGCGCTTGGCGTTTTTGATGAGCTTGCCGGTTATCGCTGGTGCAGGGGCCTACGGCTATTTGGGCTTGAGTATCCCGACATCGCTGTGGGCAGCGCTGGGCTGGGGGGCTGGCTCGGCGATGGTCACCGGCTGGGTGTCGGTGTGGGCGACGGTGCAGATCGTCACGCGGGTCAACTTGCGGCCTTTTGTGGCTTACCGAGTGTTGGCCGGGTGCGCGGTGCTGCTGTTAGTTGCTGCTGGCATTCGTTGAGGGCACCAGCACAAGCATCACCCCGCCGGTGAATAAGGCATCAACTGTGGCATCAACTTGAGCGTTGGGTATCGCCAAAATCACTTCGTCGTCGCTGGTTTCGACTACCAGAGCGCTGCGTGCGACTGGGCCGCCGTCGGCAACAGCGTGAACATCTACCCGGTTCTGCACAGCGAACATTTTGCTGGTTACAGGAATGGGAACACCGCGGGTGCCTTCGGGCAGCAGGCCAACCGCTCCTGCGGGAATGGTCACTGGTGGGGGAGTGTTGTTGGGCTCGTTGCCTCGCAGCGAGATCAGCACAATCCCCGCTGCGCCAGCGGCTGCCGCCCAGCGGATCCAGCGATGACGGTAAAGCAGAGCCTGAAATCGGGCCAGGGTGGTGCGACCATCAATAGGGGCTGGCCTGCGAAGCGCTGCGCCGGGTTTTTCGGGTGCCTGCGAGGTGAGCCAACTCGGCTTTGCGTTTGCGTTGTTGGGGGCTGAGGGTCGAGTGGGATGCATTCTGGGCATGTTTGGCCTTCTTGAGCAGCTAACACGGGTGCCGGGTCGGCTGGTGGTGTGTATTCGCCGGTGCCCCTTGAGGGCGTTCCTTGAGCTGGGCACTCAGGTGGACACTGGGGCCGCTCTGGCGGCGAGATGGATACTGGGGCCGCTCTGGCGGCGAGGCGGAGTGATCAGTTCCGCTGGTTAATCGATCAGCAGGCTCACACAGCCAGCTATTTCAATAGCTAGCCATTACAAGCTAGCTATTACAACTGAGGCTAGCTAGCGGATGAAGTTTATTTAGAAGTTCACTTGGATGATGAAGTCGCGCCAGCTTTAGCCTGCGAGCCTCCAGAACTTGATGTCGAGTTGGTGCCCGATGACTTGGAGTCACCTGCCGTCGCCTTCCTATCTGAAGAAGAGGACGAAGAAGACGACACAGAGTCTTTGGATGATGCTGAGTCTTTCGAACTTGATTCTGAGGGCTTGGCCGACTCCGAACCGTTGGTTGACTCCGAGGCAGACTCTTGTTCTTTGCGCCTACCTGAAGCCGATGAGCCGTGGTCGTTTTTGTAGAAGCCGTCGCCTTTGAAGGCAATCGCTACCCCGCTGAACACTTTTTTGACAGGGCCTTCACCAGGCGCAACGCAGGCGGAAGGGCCGCCTTCGCTGGGGCAAAGGGTTAGCGTGTCGTCACTGAAAGACTGCCGCATTTCAAACAGTGTTTCGCAGCGCTCACAGCGATAGTCGTACATTGGCACGAGACCGAAGGATAGCTCCAGCTCAGCAGGCCAGCACCCGCCGACGCGTGTTATGTCTAGGCTGCAACGATGAGTTCCAACCGTCATAACCAGAGCCTGCTAGGAGGTCGGCGATGATCCCACTTTCTGAGGCTCGTGACCATGTCTTGTCGAAGATCAAACCGCTAGCGCCGAGCCGGATGGCGCTCGACCAAACCTTGGGCTTGGTGCTCGCCGAACCGGTTCAAGCACATGATCCGATCCCTGGGTTCGCTAACACCGCCATGGATGGCTATGCAGTGCAGGCCGCGGACACAAGCGATGTTCCTGTTGAGCTTGCGGTTGTGGGAACCATCGGCGCTGGCCATGACGGCGACCTGCCGATAGGCACAGGCCAATCAGCACGCATCATGACCGGTGCCCCTTTGCCACAAGGCGCTGACGCGGTCGTGAAAGTCGAGTCAACGAGCCTCAACGACGCGGGTGACCGTGTGCGGGTGAAAGAGCGGGTTGAGCCCGGCAACCACATCCGCTACCCCGGTGAGGATGTTGCAGCTGGTGAACGGGTGCTTGAGGCGGGATTGATGGTCACCCCTGGACGGGTCGGGCTGCTGGCTTCGGCGGGTGCCTACGAAGTGGCGGCGTTTCCTCGTCCTCGAGTAGGGGTGCTGTCCACCGGCGATGAACTAGTCGACACTGCCGTGCCGTTGCGTCGCGGTCAGATCCGCGACACCAACCGCCGCATCTTGTTGAGCTTGGTAGCAGAAGCAGGCTTCGAGGGGGTTGACTTGGGTATCGCTCGTGACCGTCCCGAAGAAATTGAGCAGGCTTTTCGCGTCGGGGTAGCCGACTGTGACGCAGTGCTGTCATCAGGGGGAGTGTCGATGGGTGATTACGACTACGTCAAGGTGGTGCTTGATCAGATCGGCGACATGCGCTGGATGCAGATAGCTATCAAGCCAGCCAAACCTTTCGCTTTCGGTCTTGTTGATGAGATCCCAATATTCGGGTTGCCAGGCAATCCGGTTTCGTCAATGGTGAGCTTTGAGTTGTTGGCTAAACCAGCTTTGCGCTTAATGGCCGGTTTCGGGGCTGCAAACTTAGGTCCGACAATCGTGAAAGCCCAATGCGGTGAAGACTTGCATCACCACGACGGCAAAACCCATTACATGCGGATGATTGCTCAACGTGACAGCAGCGGTGTGTTGCATGTCAGAAGCTCTGGCGGTCAAGGGTCGCATCAGCTTGCTGCCATGACTCGAGCTGATGTGCTAGCGATAATTCCCGACAATGCGACGGTGCGCCAAGGTGACCTGGTTGATGTGATTGTGCTCAACACAAGAATCTGAGTGCGGCCAGTAGCTTCTGATTTGAGCCTGAGCGAGTAGAGCACTGCCCGATGGCTGGTCGGGTTGAGGGTGGGGAGGCCTTTACAAGCGGCGCGTTCTCTGTCTGTGTGAGTGCATATGTTTTTATATATTAGTGAAGTTATTTGATTGAAAAATAATCCTTTGTCACACCCCTGCACTACTCTGCTGGGTATGGTTTTACAAGACGCTCAACAAGCGGTCGCCGCCGCTAGGCGGATGCTTGCTGTGGTGCGTGACGGTGCTGTGGCATCTGCTGAACTGCGTGCCGCACTGGAGCAGGCCCGTGTGTTTATAGCTGCTGGGCAAGAGTTCCAGAGGGCTGCCGCTGAGCTGATCGCCGCGCGTGAGCATCATGGTGATGGTGGTGCAGAGGTGCTAGCCGTGTCTGCTGGGTTCTCGCAAAGCGAAGCACGCGGTCAACTTAAAACTTCGCAAGCGATACGCAAGGTTCCGAAACTGCATAACGCTGTGCAGTCGGGTGAAGTTTCGCAAGCAAACGCTCGCAGGTTGGCTGACGTGATCACCAAGACTGGAGCTGATGCGGTTGCTAGTGATGATTTGTTGTTGAAGCAAGCGTCGTCGCTGCGTCCTGAGCAGTTCCAACGCACTGCGCAACAGTGGATCAACGCTCATCAGGCTGATAACGGGGCTTCTGAGCATGCTCGTCAGCGTGACAGACGGTATTTGCGGTTCTATGACAGCGACGATGGCATGATCGCGATGTATGGCGAGTTTGACAAGATCACTGGCACACGAATCCATAACCGCATACGCCACATCGCAGGCAAGTTCTTAGATGGCGACAAGAAACTCCCCGCAGGCGATCGCCGCAAATTCCCGCAATGCATGGCTGATGCCCTAGAGCACATCACCACCAACACCAAGAGCCGAAGCACCGCGCGAACCGCTGGCCGTATTAACCCGGCAGGCAACACCGTCACTGGCCGCATCAAACCGGCAGGTAGAACCGTCACTGGCAGCAAGAAGAGCGCTCACATCTGTGACTGTGGCACGAGCCGCAACCCTGAGGGCGGTAGTGCAGATAGCTGTGATTGCACCGCTGGCGGCAATGCTGAACAAGAAGCGGGTGGTGGCTGGGTGGCTGATATCACGTTGGTGGCTCATGTTGATGATGCGACTGGTGAGTTGATTGCTGAGCTTTCCGATGGATCACGTTTGCCTTCTTCGGTGTTGGAAGAGTTGTCATGCAACACTCGTTGGACTGGTTTGGTGTACGACCGTATTGGTGACGCGATCTGGCGCAGTCGATCACGGCGAACGGTCTCAGAGTCTCAGTGGCAGGCATTACTCGCTGATTATGGAGGCTGTTTTCATTGCGGTGCGCCGCCACAGATATGTCAAGCTCATCACATCATCCCGTATTCTCGAGGTGGCGCGACCAGCGTGAAAAACATGGTGATGGTGTGCTGGCACTGTCACCACAAAATCCATCACAGCAACTGGCGTATCGAAACCCATGATGACGGTCGCCACACACTGCACCCACCTAACAACCAGGGAACACAATCCCGATACGGGCCAGCCCACGCAGAAGACCCGCCAGCAGAACCCCCATCACGTCGAGGGCGATCACCAGCCCACAACAAGAGCAGAGCAAACCGTGCCAAGACCAGCGCTAAAGACCCGTCCCCTACACCTAGTTGAGCAGAAGACCCAGACACTAGTCGAGTCGAAAGGAGCATAAGTAGTCAAGAAGACAAAAGTAGTCGAGCGGAAAGGATTAGTCAAGCGGAAAGGAGTAGTCGAACAGAAAAGAGCAAAAGCCGGAAAGCCGGAGACCCAACCCCGACCACCCTGTGGCGATCACCGCGCTGGGTTGTTGGATGAGAGACACCAGCTTGAAGCCGCGCGCACGTTAGCCAAGCGTCTGTGATGATCACCGCGCTCACGTCGGTTGCGGCGGTAGCCTGCAGCGTAGATGGTCAGGTGTTGAAGATTCGGTCTCGACCACGTTGTAGTGATCATCGTCGCACCTCAGAAACAGTCAGCTAGAACTGAGTTAGGTGGATCAAGGCCTGTCTCACTTTGATCTCAAATGTGCAGTGCCACTTTGCGCGCATTCGTGTAGCTCTCACACTTAAGCCCTCAGGCGGTTGCGCCGCTAGCCTGCGGCGTAGATGGCTGATCAGCTAATCGACTCATTCGGCAGAGTTCACCGTGATCTGCGCATCTCGGTGACTGACCGCTGCAACTTCCGCTGCACATACTGCATGCCAGCCGAAGGTCTTGACTGGACACCACGAGAACAGCTGCTGACTTTTGAGGAGATCACTCGCATCGCCCGCATCATGGTTGAGCGTTACGGTGTCAACGGCATTCGTCTGACTGGTGGTGAACCCACAGTTCGGGCCAATCTGCCTGAGTTGGTGAGAATGCTTGCAGAGCTGGATACCGACCTTGCATTGACCACCAACGGGGTGACACTGCCGCTGCTGGCCGACAAACTGCGCGCTGCCGGGCTGAAGCGGATCAACGTGTCGTGTGATTCGCTGCGGGCGGAGCGTTTCGCTGAGCTAACTAGGCGTGATGACCTAACCAGAGTTCTGGAAGGCATTGATGCGGCTCTTGCAGCCGGTTTCGACCCTGTGAAAGTCAACTGTGTAGTGATGCGAGGCATCAACGATGACGAGGTCGGCGATTTCGTGGAGTTCGGTCACCAAAACGGTGTTGAGGTTCGTTTCATTGAGTTCATGCCTCTTGACGCTGACGGAATTTGGAGTAACGATCTCGTGGTTGCCGTTGATGAGATATTGGCGCTTGTGCAAGCAGCCAGGCCAGTGACGGCGATCCAGCGAACTTCGGCACCAGCCACCCGTTACCGTTTCGATGACGGCTCAGGCACGGTCGGGATCGTGGCTTCGGTGAGCGACTCGTTTTGTGCGACTTGTGATCGGGTGCGTCTCACTGCTGACGGCCAGTTCCGCAACTGCCTGTTCGCGGTTGACGAAACTGATCTTCGTGCTCTGCTGCGCTCTGGCGCCAGCGATGACGAGATAGCGGTTGCACTGGAGCGGTCGGTGGCCTCTAAATGGGCTGGGCATCAGATCAACAGAGTGCATTTTGTGCGGCCGCATCGGTCTATGTCACAGATCGGCGGATGACCAGCGGCGAAACTTTCGCGGGTTTCACCCATCTTGACTCAGCGGGTCAGGCGCGTATGGTGGATGTTTCTGAGAAGCAGACCACGTTGCGCCGCGCGGTTGCTAAGGCCAGGGTGACTATGCAACCCGAAGTTGTTCAGGCTTTGCGCGCTGGCACGATTAGCAAAGGCGATGTGTTGGCTGTGGCTCGGGTGGCGGGCATTCAAGCCGCTAAACGAACCTCAGAACTGATCCCTTTATGTCACGCCCTGGCGCTGAGTTCGGTTGCTGTGAACTTTGAGATCAGCGAAGACGCGGTGAGCATTGAAGCCGTCGTTGAGACCGTTGATCGCACTGGTGTGGAGATGGAAGCCTTAACAGCTTGCAGTGTTGCGGCTTTGACTATTTATGACATGTGCAAGTCGCGTGACCGTGCTATGACCATAGGTGACATTGCACTTTGGGAGAAGTCAGGCGGACGCTCCGGCAGCTACCACCGCAACCCAGAATCGTAACCCAGAATAACGCGCCAAACCCCCACCATTAACATCTAAAAACCTGGCAGTCTCGGAACAGGTCAGCGAGTAAGGGGTGACATCCATCGTGGGTGCATCCACGCAGCGCTGGTCTCGTGTTCCGTAAAGCACTCATCTTCGTAGATATTTCCGCTGTAGACATTTTCGCCTTCATCGTCACCGCGGTGTTCGCCTGGCCCTATTGTGACCCAGTCACCAGAGGTCATTGGTCCATGCTCACCCATCCAAAGCAAGTTGTCGGATTTGTTGAATCGAACCAGCGGACGGGCGAGCTTCAGAAAGTAGCGCACATGTGGAGGGTCGCTTGTTTCATCAATGTCAAAATCTCTGGCATCTTCAAAGTAGATACACGGCGGCTCAATCACGAGTATCCCATCAGAACCTATGTCGATTAAGGAACTCTTTGTACCGAATGGGAAGAGGCCTGCGAGCGGCACAGTGGCTGCGTAATCGGCTGGTGAAGTCATGATGGCGGCGAAGAAGGCAACGTGGGCTCGGCATTCTTCGCGAATGTATTTCAAACTGCTGTCGCTGTTCGGGATCCCGCCTGAGAAGCCAGCGATCACTACTTGGTCACCGTCGCCCAACAGTCCCGCGCCAGCTACGCTCAGCTTGTTATTAGCAGGACTGTGCTCGGTCAGCAGTTTGGGCAGGCGTACCAAAGCGCGTAGCGTTTCGTGGGGCTTTAGCATAACGCCGTCACGCTGCGCTATATCAAGGTAGACGCATGATCCGTCAATGACGAGTGAGCCCGACCATTCTTGATATGCGCCCGACCACACAGCGAAGTCTATTTTCGGGTGATCGCTGTACATCCCCACGAGGGCATCACTTCTTGAATCCTCATTAGCTGAGCAGCCTACTATCAATGCAATGAGCAGAACGGCCGGTGCAAGTCCTCGAAAGTGGTTGATTATTGCGATCATGGCTGTTGCCGAATTTGGTATTTGACGCTAATCAAGTGTGCGGCGACAGCTACGCGTTCTTGATGTAGTTGATGTGCTATATACGGTCAACTACGTCAAGAACGAGAAGTGGGGGTGCGGGGGGTGGGGTGGGGTGGGGTTAAGGGGGTTAGTCGTTGTCTTTGATGGTTAGTGTGGCGGTTCCTTGGCCGATGGTTGCGTTTTGTGGGTTTGTGAGTGTGATTTGTAGTGTTTCGTCGGGTTCTTTGATGTTGTCGTTTTTGATGATTATGAGTCCGGCGTTGCGGGTGATTCCTGGCCGGAAGTGGATTGTTCCGGTGCGGTCTATGTAATCATCGTTTTTTGTGGCGTGGCCTGCGCCGGTGCCTGTTGTTTGGAGGTTGTATTGGATTCGTGCTGGTTTGTTGATTGGTTTGTTTAGTGTGACGTAGAATATGTAGAAGCTTGCTCCGCTGCCTTCGGTGTAGGTTCCGTCAGTTATTGAGAACTCGGCTGTATTAACAGCAGGCGGCGGTGGTGGCGGCGGCGGGTCGTCGTCGTCAGAGACCGTGACGGTTGCTGTTGATGCTGATGAGTTCAGGCTGTAACCGTTACCGGCAGCTAATGTGACGGTTATTGATCCGTCGGGTTCGTCTGTAGTGTCACTGGTGGTGGTAACTGTGAGCGTGGCAGTGCCGCTGGTGGGGATCGTGACGGTTTGTGAGCCTGTGGTCACTCCGTAGGCACCGTTAGCGGTGATGTTCACGGTTACGTCAAGGTTTGTGGCTGGGGCGGGGGTTGCGGTGAGCGTAAAGGTTGCGTTGTTGCCTTCGGTGATGTCAGCGTTGGCGCTGATAGCAATCTCAGGGGTGACTGGTACTGGGTCAACGGGCGGCACTGGGTCAACAGGCGGTGTTGGGTCTACGGGTGGCACTGGGTTTTCGGGTTGCGGGTTTTCGGCTGGTGGCGGGTTCGCTGCGAGGGCTTGCAACGCGGTCACGACCGGATCCCAGCGCACACTCCAATAAGTTCGCGCATGTTTTTGTGCTTCAGCAATAGTTATAGGGGTACCAGTGAAGCCGGGTACGCTTTCGCCGAAGGCGAGCAGTACTTGTTTCCAACGGTTAACGTGCGCGGCACCGTTAGAAGTTTCTGCTGCATAGCCTTGCACGTCAGTAATCAGGGTTTGCGGGACTGTGTAGGCAGGGGTTTTTATTGTGTCGTCGTTTTCGTTTTGGGGTTGAACCGTTTCTGAGTCCTGCGCTTGTGGTGGTGGGGCTGCTTCTAGCGCGGTGAGTGCTGTGACTACTGGGTTCCAGCGGGTCCAGCCTTTGTCTGCGTAGGTTTGCGCTTCAGCAGCAGTCATGGATGCTCCCGTGAACCCGGGCACGGTTTCGCCGAAAGCGACCAGTACACGTTTCCAACGATTCACATGCGCGTCACCGTTGGATGTTTCAGCCGCATAAGAACGAACATCATCAACAAGACTTTGCGGTACCGTTTCTAAGCTGGTGATAGTGTCTTGGCCTCCTGCGACGACATAAACCGGTGAAATACCATACAGCGGAAATATGAAATGTGAGGAACCCGATTGTACATTAATCGGTTTAGCAATGCCGGAATTAGTTAAGGAAGAGTCCCCGGCAATCACTCTACTTCCGCCAAGTGAGGTTCCATTGCCACTCCTGCCATTAGTTTGCGTGCCTGTCCAAACACCTCGTAGACTGTTGGTGTAATTGTAGTTATGCGCCGATCCTTGCTCGTTGCGTCGGTTGCTCACTAAATAGTTTTCCCAGGCATTCGACCAGAAACCCATCCTGTCGGTGTTGCTGTAGTCTTGGCTTACACGTAGTCCATTCAGCCAGTACACTGGCGCTGCGATATCACCAGGCCGCATCAGTGTGTGAACACGAGCATGCACTGTGGGTGTTGATGCTACTGCCCGATATTTTGACGCGTGTTCTCGTATTGCTATATGACCACGACGTGCTGCGTTTTGCACGAAAGCGTCGTAATCCGCGATGTCTGCTGATGAGCCGTCACGACCTGTTGATGTTATAAACAACAACCGGAATCTGTCGCCCGATCCTATGCCGTCAGGGATCAGCGGCCAATTCTGGGGCACCGCCTGCTGGCTGTTCACAGGGACCTTCGCCCACTCACGCAGATCGGTGATCGCGTCGGCTTGGGCAACATTTGGTGGGTTGGGGTTTTTGATGCACCATTGCACATAGCCGGTTTCTTTGATGCCGAGGTTACGAAAGAAGCTTCGCATGAACTGTTTATGAACCCCAGATTGGCCAGGAGTATCAAAACATATGCTATCAACATGAGTTCCAGAACGTTTCGGCATTGTTGATATGCCGTTAGTGAAAGACGGCCATGCTACGTCCCTTTTTTGTGCTGAGTTTCCGTTAACGTCTCTAGGGATCATAGTCAAACCGAAGCTTTTCGACCCATGATCTTTATAGATAGTCTCGCTGCCGCCAGCTAGCAGCGCATCAAGCTGGATTTCCTCGGTGTGGTAGTAGGTACGGGCTACTCCTACACATGAACGTGGGTTTGGGTGACTTGTTGTCTTACCTTCGAAAGTGAAAGTCACCGGGTCTAGATAGTGGCCTCCTTCGCATCGGTTTGTGTTGCTGGTGTTTTTGTTGGGGTTTTTGGCTTGCAGCGATACTGACCAAACACGATCTGCTTTTACTTCGCATCGCAGTTCTTCAGCATCAGACTGCGTTCCTGTGCAATCCGCTACATAGTTAGAGTAATTCACTAACCATTGTGGTAGGTAGCGTACGCCGTTGGGTTGGGTTCGCCATCCGCCTTGCGCTACAGCAGGAGCGACAGACACAACCCCCAACAACGCTGCCACAAGCGCAGCAGCTACAAAACAACCCCACAAATGCCACCTGAGCCGCCGACACATGCTAACAACCCCGCGGGGGGGGGGTAGTCAGCCCAACCGACACCACAGAACCCTCAACAGGTGAACCCAACAAACGCTTCACAGCATCCAACATGGCGAACCTCCTAAACAGCCCCACCAAACAGGCAGGAACCATCGCTATCTATCACAAACCTAACCCTAACACACCCCAACCCCAAACACGCAAACGGGAAGCAAACGCCTCGGCGGGCGTGTCGCCAGTGCGCTCGTTAGCGAACAGATCCCCCTCCGTCTCCCCCACAAACTCAGAGACCTCGGCGGTCTGCTGCGGCTGTCATCCCGTTAACGGGTGAGGCACGTAGGCAGTGAACGTGCCGCTGCGCCGTTCCTTCGGCAGAGGAACTATCAATCATGCTGAGGTCAGGATCAGTGACACGAATGTCTTCAAGGCCGATCATGCGCTTGAGACACTAGGGATCCACCACTTGCGGTCACGCGTATGTCATTGTGTATAAACCGACGTTGGCATGTACGGGTCATTCAGGGCGGGCAGTGCGGTGCGTTCAGGCGCATTGTGCTGCGCGGTGTCGGTGACCCATAAATGCTAACGAATAGGAGCAAACGGTGACCCTGATCGTTTTAACAGTGCTAGTCGCCGCCTGGCTTGGCTACTTCGCGATGTGGTTTCGCGACAGGCGCGAGTCGCGTGCTGCGCGAAGCGACGGCATGATTGACACCAGCCAATACCTAGATCTACCCTTCGGTTCTTACCGCAGCGCTCGTAGTGTGCAGGCAGGTGCAGTGCAGGTAGGCGTTGTGCAGGTAGGCGTAGGTGGGACAGGTGCAGTTGGGGCTGCGAGCCAACGGAATCTTGCAGATAAGAATCTTGTAGACAAGAGACAGCGAAGCTTTGATGACACCGGGACGAGAAGCGTCGTTGATTTGCTTGAAGCTCCCCGCACTCCGCAGCAGGCTTTGCGTCGTCGTCGCCATATTGCTGCCTGGCTTGTCGGCGTGGCTCTGCTGTCGCTGATGTTTGTCCCCAGCCTCGGGACTACAGCACTGGCGATGCATGTGATTGTTGATGTGGTGTTGATCTTGTTCCTGTTCGGCATGGCTCAACGCCAGCAAGCCGAAACTGGGAATCTGGCTGAAGTGAGAGTGCTTTATCCCAACCATCCCGTTTTCGGCAACGTAGTTGACATGCCTCAAAGGCGTGTCGTCAATGGCTGATCTCCCCTCGGTGATTCATGTTTTCGTTGGGACCAAAGCCCAATACATAAAGCTGTCACCGCGCCCGACAAGGGGGAACTCAAACTCGACATGTGGTGACGAGTTGTCCCGCAGCGGATGCCGTTTCCAACGATGAATATTCTCCTAGAATGTTGTGGTCTTAGGAGGCGCATATGACTGTTGCCGAAGCGACCATGACCGACCTGTTGACCGCTGATGACCTGCTGCGCCTGCACAGCAAAGGCGTGCGCGGTGAACTGATCAGGGGGGTGCTGCACGAAACCATGAGTTCTGGAGTTCGACACGGCAAGATCGTGATGAGCCTTGGTTATGAGCTGGGTGCGTTCGTCAAGCCCCAGAGGCTTGGGACGTTGGTGGGTTCGGATTCGGGTGTGTGGCTTGAACATGATCCTGACACTGTTCGTGAGCCCGACCTCGCCTTCTTCTCGGCTGGCATCATGCCTCTCGACGCTGACGTTCCGGGATACGCCGAAGTGGTGCCCGAGCTTGTGGTGGAGATCCGTTCGCCTTCTGACAGCCGCCGCGAGGTGCACGACAAGGCACGCATGTGGATCAGCCACGGCGTTCGGCTGGTGTGGGTGATCCACCCCGACACTCGCAGCGTCGACGTTCACAGCGCCGACCGTTCCGTGTCAACCGTCGTCGGCGAGGCCGAACTCGACGGCTTCGATGTCCTGCCGGGCTTCAGGTGCGCCCTCGCTGAAGTATTCGGCTGACCCAGCCCAGCTGGTCGTCGGCCTGTGAACGTTGCGAGCTTGAGCGGGTAGCCCGTGGCCCGAGCGGCCCGTGAGCGGAGCGAACAAGAGCGGGGAGCAGCGGCCCGGCAGGTTAGGCTTGGGGTTCCTGCGGGGGTGTAGCTCAGTTGGTAGAGCGCCTCGGTCGCATCGAGGAGGCCAGGGGTTCAAATCCCCTCACCTCCACCACGCGGGCCGCTGTCAAGGCCAGCTGCCTAAGACGCTGCCTCCCAGCAGAGCGTTTCAGTAGATTTTGGGGATTAGCCGGTAGGGCACTTGAGCCTGGTACTGCGTCCAGGCTTCGGTGCCGTACTTCTTGGCGCATTGTCTGTCGTCGTCGCGCTGGCGATGAACGATATAGACAAAAGAGAAAGCCACAAAGGTCCAAGACCAGAGATTGCCGGGATGGCCCAGCGCCAGCGCCAGGGCAATAGAGTTGATTCCGGCACCCGTGTAGGTCAGATGACGCGACACGCCCCAGAAGCCGTTTACCAGTATCTTGCGCTCACCGGCTTCGATGTACTCGGGCTTGATGCCCATCCATCTGCGTTCAGGGTCGAGCTTGAAGGAATGCTTCTGGTTGGCACCGCCCCGCTCCATGATCCAACCGCACAGAAGCAGCAACCCGAGCGAGATCAGCCAGACGTAGGTGAGGCCGTCGGAAATGTCAGGCTTGTCAAGGGTTGCTGTGCCCCAAAGCGGCATGGGGAACATCCATCCGTAGATGACTATGCCTCCCCACCACAGCTTGAAGCCGATGCGCTCATGCAGCAGGTCGTAGGTGTAGAGGTTCACATGCTCGAAGATGAAATAGTCCAACACGTAGAAGGTCCAGAACCCGGCGAAGAGATAGACACCCGGGTTGGGATTGTTCACGTTGTTGTAGTGCCAGACAGCCCCCGACAGCGAATTGATCGACAACATTGTCCCGCCGACGACGTAAAACCACATTTTGATGTCGAGCCGGCCGCCGAAGACCCGCAGCTCTTGTGCCCGGCCGGAGAAGAAAGTGTCGAACTTGCTGTGTCCCTCTAGCGGCGGCTGGGTGTAGACCGACCACACTGCGAAGATCGCGGTGAATGACGTGCCGCCCGCCACCGCCCAGAGCGTCGACCTGTAGAACCAGTCGTGAGACAGGCCGGTGATCTCGAAAATCCAGGCAAGCTGAACGATCACGAACACCAGCAGCCCGTTGAGCCGATAGTCGAGCGGTTCGCCGGTCTTCTCGTTTTTGACGTAACCCTTGACGTGCCTCGTCGGCAGGATCACTTGCAGCGCCGCGAAGATCGCCATGATGATCAGCGGCGTGAAGAAAGCCCAGACGGCTTCGGCTGTGGTGTAGTCGGTGAGGTGGTCTATTCCAAGCCAGTCAGGCATGAGACATACCCTCCACTAGCCAGTCAGTTTCTAGTCGGCCGATTCACCCTAGCCGCCCAGCCTCCTGCGGGTGAGCGCTTGAGGCTGGGCAGACGGTTCGAGCGGACGATTTAGGCAGACGATCAGGTGGAGGTATCAGACGTATCAGAGGGGTTAGTCGTCGTCTCCGAACTCTTCAGGCATCAGCACGAACTCTGGATAGGTCTCAATGCCTAGTTCCGCAGTGTCTTGACCGAGGCGTTCGGCATCAACTCCGACACGCAAACCGAAGATCAAATCTAGCAACTTCCACACGATGGAAGAAGTCACAAAAACGAATCCAGCAACAGCGAACACGCCGATCAACTGAGTACCGAAGTCGGCACCGCCTGCGATGCTGGCCGCCAGAGTGCCCCAGATGCCGCACACCAAGTGAGCCGGGATGGCCCCCACCACGTCGTCAATCCTTAGCTTCTCAAGCCCCTTGATGGCCAGAGTGCAGATTACGCCGCCGATGGCACCGATAATGATCGCCCACCAGTGCTCGGTGATGTAAGGGGCTGCGGTTATTGACACCAGCCCGGCTAGGGCACCATTGAGCCCAGCGAACAGGTCCATGCGCCCCATGATCGGACGTGACACAGTCAAGGCAGCCACAACACCAGCAGCCGCAGCCAGGTTGGTGTTGACCAAGATGTTGCTCATGGCGACAGCATCGGCAGCACTACCCAAAGCCAGCTGCGATCCGCCGTTGAAACCGAACCAGCCGAGCCACAGGATCAATACGCCCAAGGTCACTACTAGCACGTTGGATGGCGGGGTGGGTTTGACGGTTCCGTTCTTGCGGTATTTGCCGAGACGTGGCCCGATAATCAACACACCGGCGAGTGCAGCCCATCCGCCGGTGCTGTGAACGATGGTAGAGCCAGCGAAGTCCACGAAACCTTCTTCGGCGAGCCAGCCGCCTCCCCAGAACCAGGCACCCACGACTGGGTAGATGAAGCCGGTGAGTATCAATGTGAACAAAAAGAAGACCCACATCTTGACCCGCTCGGCAATAGCGCCCGACACGATTGAAGCGGCAGTGGCAACGAACACCATCTGGAAGAACCAGTCCGACATCACCGCATAGCCATTGCCGACCACGTCCCCAACATGCTCAACTGCGCCGTCAAGCAAACCAATTTCAGCGTCAGAAGGCCCGTAAAGCAGTTCAAAGGAGCCGATTACATTGCCGACATCAACGTACATCAGGTTGTAGCCGATGAAGTAATAGGCCAGGCTGGCAATCGAGAAAATACCGATGTTCTTGAGACAGATCATCGAAGCGTTCTTGGTGCGCACCGCTCCCGACTCAAGCATTGTGAAGCCTGCACACATCCACATCACTAGGGCACCCCAGATCAAGAAAGCCAGGGTGTTGAAGATGAACTGGGTCTCGTCGCTGACTCCAAGCGATGTGTGTTCATCGGCGAATGCGCTAGCCGGAAGTGCTGTCAACAAGGCCACAGGCACCACCGCTAAGGCTGCTATGACTAGCCCTCGCTTGGTGACGCGACGGGTTTTCCAGTTCATTTTTATTGGTCTCCTCAACTTGTGGACTAACCCCATCTGCAGATCAACACTGAACCGCAAACTCAGTATAGGCATAGCCCTGTGGCGATTTAGGCATAGCCCTGCGGCTAATTCAGTGCAGAGGCAGGGTCAGCCTGTCTCAGTTGCTAGAGCTACTACAGCGTTGAGCAGAACGTCGGCACCTGCGATCAGGTCCTCGGGGTTGGTGTGTTCGGCTGGGTTGTGGCTGATGCCTTTGACGCTCGGAACGAAGACCATCCCAGCAGGGCAGATACCAGCGAAGATTTGGGCATCATGGCCAGCGCCAGAAGGCATTCGCCGTACTGTCAAACCCAGTGCTGCCGCTGTTGATTCAACCAACTCCACCACCCGAGGGTCGAACACGACAGGCTCGAAGCGTGCCACCCATTTGGTGTTGATTTCTACGCCCTCGGCTTGAGCCACGCGATGAACTTCTGACAACAGTTGACGTTCCGCTGATTGCAGATCGTTGTCGTCGGTGTTGCGCAAGTCAACCACTAGTTGTGCTCTTGCAGCCACCACGTTCACCAGGTCTGGGTGAAGTCGCAGAGCCCCGACCGTGCCTACCTGGGTGCCTCCCATTTCTTCGGTGATGCGCCTTACTGCGGTCACGAGTTCGGCTGCGGCGAGGCCTGCGTCGTGGCGCATGCTCATCGGGGTGGTTCCGGCGTGGTTGGACTGTCCAGTGATGTTGACCTCAGTCCAGGAGATGCCTTGCACGCCGGTGACTGCGCCGATTTGCATTTCGTCACGTTCAAGCACAGGGCCTTGTTCGATGTGCAGTTCCACAAAGGCATACGGCACTGGGCCTGGGCATGGCAGCGGACCTCGATAGCCGATGCGGTCTAGTTCGTCGCCCACGGAAAGGCCATCAGAGTCGGTGGTTGACAGCGCCTCTTCGACTGTGAGTCCCCCCGCATAGCAAAGACTGCCCATCATGTCGGGGGGAAATCGCGAGCCTTCTTCGTTGGTGAAGAACCCTGCTGCTAAGGGGCGTTGCAGTTCTGTGCCGTGCTCAATTACGGTTTCTATGACTTCTAGGGCGGCCAGAACGCCGAGGTTGCCGTCATACTTGCCACCGGTAGCGACCGTGTCAATATGTGAGCCCATCATTACTGGAGCGCCGTCTATGTGAGGCTGGTGTGCTACAACGTTGCCGATGGTGTCGATGTTGACCTCTAGACCTAGGTCGCGCATCCAGGTGACCACCAGATCGCGGCCCGCTTTGTCGCTGTCGGTCAAAGCGAGGCGGTTGTTCCCGCCACCAGGGATTGGGCCGATCTCGGCGAGATCCCACAAGCGCTGTATCAGGCGGTCGCCGTTGATGTGCAGGAACTGTCTGCTGTTGTCTGTGCCAGCCATGAGATGCGAGACTAGCGGTTGCTGGCAGTGCCGCCAGCGCACATTACTTGCCAGCGCACATAATTTGCCAGGACAAATAATTTGCCAGCGCACATAATTTCTTGTGTAACGGGTTGACAGCTACTTGCAGTTATGTTAAAGTAATATTATGAAAATTATATTATTTTCAGTCCTAAGCGTGACATTCTAGCGGTAAGCAATGGCACCTCGAAGACGCAGGCTTGATGTCGAGATGCTAAGACGCGGCATGACCACTAGCCGTAGTGAAGCTCAACGTCTGATCGATCAAGGACAAGTCACCGTCTCTGGAGCGCCAGCCGTCAAAGCTTCACGACTGGTTGATCCAGCTGAGCCACTGTCGTTGCTGCAAACGCCTCGTTACGTGTCTCGTGGCGGTTACAAGCTTGAGGCTGCTCTTGTTGGTTTCGATATTTCTGTCGATGGTGGCCGAGCCATTGACGCAGGTGCCTCAACCGGAGGATTCAGCGACTGCCTGCTGCAACACGGTGCCGCCGAAGTTACAGCCATTGACGTGGGCCGTAACCAGCTCCATGAACATCTGCGTGCCGACCCCAGAGTTAAATCGCTTGAGCGCTGCGACATACGCAACGTGACCCTCGAGGCCGTAGGCGGGCCCGCTGAACTAGTCGTGGCTGATCTTTCTTTCATTTCACTGCGCCTCGTGGCCGAAGCTCTCTGCCAGCTAGCGACAGCAAACATTGTTGTGCTGGTGAAGCCACAGTTTGAAGCGGGTCGAGCCGAAGCTGATCGCGGTCGCGGCGTGATCCGCGACCCCGTGGTGTGGCGCAGGGCGCTGCAAGACGCATGTCAGACCTTCACGGCTGCTGGAGCAACGATTATGGGGATCATGGTTTCGCCGTTGAAGGGTGCCGAAGGCAACGTTGAGTTCTTGTTGCATGCAGATATGCGATCCGACGCGTTGGGTGTGGGCGATCACAGCGTTGCTATCAACCACGCAGTGGAACACGCCAAGGTAGTCTGACAGAGATGGCAGCCATCGGGCTGATCGTGCATCAGGGCCGGCCGGAGCCCGCAGCCGCGGCTCGTGATCTTGCAGCGTGGCTGACCGACCTCGGGCATCAGGTTCGTATGCCACGCGAGCAGGCAGCGGCAGCCTGTTCAGACCTTGAAGTAGACCCCGAGATATTTGCAGAGGGTCTTGATGTGGTTGTGACATTAGGTGGCGACGGTTCGATCCTTCGTGCAGTGGAACTGATTGGCACCTCAGGCGTGCCGATTCTTGGTGTGAATTTTGGCCGCATGGGCTATCTCACGGAGGTGGCACCTGCTGATATTCATTCCGCGATCAACCGTGTGCTTGCCGGGGATTATTCGGTGGAGAAGCGGATGCTGCTCACCGTCGAGTATCAGAAGCCAATCGATAATGATGTTGAGGTGAATGCTGGGGCTAATGCTGCTGCTGACCGAGGCACAGCCAGCGGGCTCGCAAAGAAGCAACAGGTTGCACTCAATGAGGCTCTGGTGGAGCGCCCCGCAGCGTCGTATGCGCTGCGGCTGGGGGTGTCTTTCAATGGCGAGAAGTTCACTAGCTACGTTGCTGATGGCCTGATTGTTTCCACCCCCACTGGATCTACTGCATATTCAATGTCGGCGGGCGGTCCGGTGGTTGATCCCGCACATCGTGCGCTGCTGTTGACGCCAGTGTCGCCTCACATGCTTTTTGACCGGTCCTTGGTGGTGCCCGCCGACACGGAGCTGCAACTAGAAGTGCTTTCGGATCGGGGAGCGGTGCTATCGGTGGACGGCCGTCGTCTGGCAGCACTTGAGCAGCACGACACGGTGACGTGTTCGGCATCGTCGCATTCGGCTCATCTGGTGACCTTTGGCGCGCAACGCTTCCATCAGGTACTAAAAACCAAGTTCGGTCTTAACGACCGGTGAACATCAGTGATCTGCATACACCAAAACATGAGCAGGCATCGACTCTGGGAGAACCCTTTTGCTGACTGAGCTGGCTGTGCGCAATCTCGGCGTGATCGACGAAGTGTCCGTCGTCCTCAATGGTGGTATGACCGTCGTAACCGGCGAAACCGGGGTTGGCAAGACCCTTGTCGTTGGTGCCATCAATCTGCTCATCGGGGGCCGTGCCGATGCAGGTTTGGTGCGTCCCGGCACAGAAGCTGCCGAAATTGAGGGACGCTTCATCAGCGGCGACGAAGAAACAGTGCTGCGCCGTGTGATACCGGTCGACGGTCGCTCACGGGCCTACGTCAACGGACGTCTCGCCACAGTGAGCAGCCTCAGCGAGCTAGGAGGCTCACTGGTGGACCTTCATGGACAGCACGCCCATCAGTCGCTGCTACGCGGCGCTGTGCAGAGGGTCGCTCTCGACCGTTTCGGTGTTGTCGATACCGCAGAGTTACAGAACCTCAAAGACGATTTGCGTGCAGTTGAATCCAGCCTTGCGGAACTAGGCGGAGATGCGCGGGCGCGGCTGCGTGAGATCGACTTGTTGAGCCATCAACTCGCCGAAATTGATGCCGCGGCCATCGTTGACGCTGACGAGGACGAGCGGCTCGATTCTGCAGAGTCGCTGCTGGCTGATGCGACCGAACATCAACAAGCAGCCCGGCAGGTGCTGGGACTGCTTGAAGCCGACGGCATCGTGGCCAACGGCTTGGGCCAGGCACATGCTGCATTAGCGGATCGTGCGCCGTTTGTTGCTTTGACCGAACGTCTCTCAGCCGCTGCAGCTGAGATCACCGACCTCGCCGCCGAAACCCGTGCCATCGCTGAAGCAATCGAAGATGATCCAGCATCTCTTGAGTTGTTGCGTGAGCGCAGGCAGCTGCTGGCGGGACTGCGCCGAAAATACGGCACCACCCTCAGCGATGTGCTCAAGTTCCGCTCTGAGACCGCCCAGCGCTTGTCAGAACTTGAGAGCTATGAGCAGCGCGGCGCTGCTTTGGAGCAGCGCAAAGCCGATATTGAGCAGCGCCTAGCAGCCGAGCGCCAGCGTGTGAAAGCTGCGCGAGTAGCCGCAGCGCCCGAGCTAGCAACGGCGGTTGAGTTGCATCTGCATGAGCTGGCTATGGGCAGTGCCCGACTTGCCGTTTCGGTTGAAGGATCAGCAGGTGAGCAGGTTTCGTTGAAGCTGGCGGCCAATCCAGGCCATGAACCGCAGCCGCTGCACGTCGTTGCCAGTGGAGGTGAACTAGCACGCACCATGCTGGCCTTGAGGTTGGTGCTCACAGCAGGCCCGCCGACTCTTGTGTTTGATGAGGTGGACGCTGGCATCGGAGGATCCGCAGCCCAGGCCGTGGGACGCAGTCTGGCGCAACTAACCGGCAGCCATCAGGTGATCGTGGTGACGCATCTTCCGCAGGTTGCTGCCTATGGCGATAACCACATTGTGGTGGAGAAATCTCAGGCAGCAGGCTCAACAGCTGTGGATCTGCGGGCGCTTCACGACGAGGATCGATTGATAGAACTTTCGCGGATGTTGTCAGGCTCACCGCAGTCGGCATCGGCGCGTCGCCATGCTGAAGAACTACTCACCGCGGCTGCCTCCGTTACCTCATCCAGCGCTGCCTCACCGGCCGGGAGAGCAGCAGCATCTGCAGCAGCAGCCTCAAAGTCCTGAGTGAACAGAGCCTTGAATCAGCAAAGTCTTGAATGTCGTCGGGTTGAGGCGCAGCGCGCTAAGTTGAGATCCCGATGACAAAGCACGTCTTCGTCACCGGTGGAGTGGTCAGCGGTCTCGGCAAAGGGCTGACCGGAGCGTCACTGGGTCGCCTGCTCAAAGCTCGGGGTTTGCGTGTCACCATGCTCAAACTCGACCCCTACCTCAACGTTGATCCAGGCACTATGAACCCCTTCGAGCACGGTGAAGTATTCGTCACCGATGACGGTGGCGAAACCGACCTTGACTTGGGGCACTATGAGCGTTTCATCGACGAGAGCCTCACCAGCGAATCCAACGGCACTACCGGTTTGATCTATTCGTCGGTGATCGCTGCTGAGCGTCGAGGCGACTACCTGGGCCGCACCGTGCAGGTGATCCCGCATGTCACCGACGAAATCAAACGCTGCATTGCTCGACTGGGCAGCGACGATGTTGACGTGGTGATCACCGAGGTGGGTGGCACTGTTGGTGACATTGAGATTCTGCCCTTTCTTGAAGCTGTTCGGCAGTTTCGACTAGACGTAGGCCGCGAGAATGTCTGCTTTGTGCATGTGACGCTGGTGCCTTTCATAGGCCCCACCGGTGAGCAGAAGACCAAGCCCACCCAGCATTCGGTGACCGAACTGCGATCACGGGGTCTGCAACCTGATGCCATTGTTTGTCGCTGCGAAGCACCGCTCACTAAAGACCTCGAACTAAAGATTTCCAGCCTGTGCGACGTGTCGCCTCAAGCTGTAGTTACTTGCCCAGATGCAGCCAGCCTTTATGAGATACCGCTGATTCTGCACAATCAAGGGCTTGATGAGGTGGTGTGCCGTCAACTCGGCATAGACCACACGGCGGTGGACCTAAGCGAATGGGAGGCGCTAGTGGAGCGTATCCACGGGGCATCCACAACCGTGAAGGTCGGCCTTATTGGCAAGTATGTGAGCCTGCCTGATGCGTATCTGTCGGTGATTGAGGCGCTGAAGCACGCCGCGATCCATCACAGTGCCAATATCGAAATCGAATGGATCCAAGCCGAAGACGTGGAAGGCCTGCTCGTGGCTGGACGGCTGCGCGACCTTGACGGCATCGTTATCCCTGGGGGTTTCGGTGAGCGGGGCATCAAAGGCAAGATCGCCGCGGCTGGCTACGCCCGCGAACATCAGATCCCCTGCCTTGGACTTTGTTTGGGGATGCAGGTAATGACCATCGAATACGCCCGCAACGTTTTGGGTCTAGCCGATGCCAACTCCACAGAGTTCAATCCTCGCACTCCGCATCCAGTGATTGATTTGATGGACAGTCAGCGAGGCATCACCGATTATGGGGGCACCATGCGCCTCGGTGCTTATGTGGCGCAGCTGCGAGCTGGTTCGAAGGTAGCCGAAGCTTACGGCGAGGAGGTGGTGTCGGAACGGCACCGCCATCGTTATGAGTTCAATCCCCGCTACCGGGGACGCTTCGAGGATTCCGATCTTGTGCTCAGCGGCGAATCCCCTGATGGCAGGTTGGTGGAGTTCATAGAGCTCAAAGGGCACACATTTTGGGTGGGCACTCAGGCACACCCAGAGTTCAAGAGCCGTCCCCACCGTCCCGCCCCACTATTTAACGGACTAGTGACAGCGGCTCTGGTGCGAGCCGCGGGTCGCAATCCGCGGCTGCCGCATCTCAACGATCCAGCCGAGCACCTCAGCCGCGACCGTTGAAATCGAGTCGGGACCGCACAAGCCGAACGAATAAGCGAGCGTGAGCACAGACAACGAGCGTGAGCAAAGACAACAAGAACAACAAGGCGTTGTTGCGTGATCCCTTAGACACCTTAGACAGCAGAGCCGAAGAGTTTCTGGCCTGGCTTAGCGTGGAGCGAGGCAGATCACCACGCACGGTGGAGGCCTACCGACGTGACCTGTTGCGCTATCAACATCATCTCGCAGAGCGCGGCCGCAACTTTGATGATGTGGTCGAAAGTGAGGTGATCGCTTTTGTGAGGCACCTAACCGCTGCGGACTTGGCGGCTTCGTCGGTGGCCAGAATGCTGGTGTCTGTGCGGGGCTTGCATCGTTTCATGGTGGCGGAGGGTCTGCGTGAGGATGACCCTTGTGCGGATGTGGAGATTCCGGGTTTGCCTCGAGGCATTCCTAAGGCTCTGTCGCTGCAGCAGGTGACATCGCTTATGGATTCAGTTACCGGTGATGACCCGCCAGCTCGCCGTGACCGTGCCTTGCTGGAGTTGCTGTATGGCACCGGTTGCCGGATTTCGGAAGCTGGGTCTTTGTCGCTTGCCGACATTGACCTTCACGGCGGCCTGGTTCGGGTGATCGGCAAAGGCTCTAAAGAGCGAATAGTGCCGCTGGGACGTTGTGCAGCCGAAGCGTTACAGCGCTGGCTAGAGCCTGCTGGTAGAGGCGAGCTAGCTCCGCAGCAGTGGGCTCGTCGCGGCGATGCTGAGGCAGTGTTTTTGAATCGGCGGGGCGGGCGGCTAAGCCGTCAGGGTTTGTGGCTGATTGTTCGTAGTCACGGTGATGAGGTCGGGCTTGGATCATTGATCACTCCGCATGTGCTGAGGCATTCGTGCGCTACTCACATGCTTGACGGTGGTGCCGACATTCGCATTGTGCAAGAAATTCTTGGCCATGCATCGGTTTCGACCACGCAGATCTACACACGAGTGTCAACTGAGCGGCTTCGTGCCGTCTACCGCGCGGCTCATCCCCGGGCCGCAGCGTGATGCCTGACTGGGCATGAGACCTGGACTGTTAGGGCGCTAGCAGACCAAGATTTGTGCGTGCCCGCTCTAAAGTGACCGAAGCGATGTTTTTGGCTTTGGCTGCCCCGACGGCAAGCAGCCTTGAAGTTTCAGCTGGATCGGCTTCTAGCTCCGCGAATCGGGCTTGTATAGGTCGCAGCAGCTCAATCACAGCTTCGGCGGTGTCGGCTTTGAGCGGCCCATACATCAAGTATTCGTCGGCTAGTTCCGCGGGTGATTTGTTGCTGGCCGCCCCCAGAATCGAAAGCAGATTTGACACACCAGGCTTGGCTGAAAAGTCGTAGCGGACCTCACCGTCGCTGTCGGTGACCGCTGACTTGATCTTGCGGGCCACATCAGCGGGATCATCAAGCAAGTCGATGGTGCCTCGAGGCGAGTCCAGCGATTTCGACATTTTGTTGGTGGGATGCTGCAAGTCCATGACCCGAGCTCCTGCCGCGGGTACTACCGCTTCGGGCAGTTTGAAAGTCGGGCCGTAACGCGAATTGAAGCGCTCGGCAATGTCGCGGGTCAGTTCGATGTGCTGGCGCTGATCATCGCCGACCGGCACCTCGTCCGCGTCATAAAGCAGAATGTCGGCAGCCTGAAGCGCTGGATAGGTGAACAATCCTGCCGATATGAACTCCTGACGGCCCGATTTGTCTTTGAACTGGGTCATCCGGCTCAGTTCGCCAAACGACACTGTGCATTCAAGCAACCAGGCGCATTCGCTGTGTTCTGATACATGGCTCTGCACAAAAATCGTGCAAAGGTCTGGGTCTAATCCCGCTGCCATGAGCAACTGTGACATCCGCAACGTTGCTTTGCCGAGCATCCCCGGTTTTTGCGGCACGGTAACGGCGTGTAGGTCTACCACCGGGTGGAAGGCATCAGTGGTGTGCTGCAGTCGCACCCAGTTGCGGATCGCTCCCAGATAGTTGCCTAAGTGCAAGTCTCCGCTGGGCTGAATGCCCGAAAGTGCTCTGGTCATAGCTTGTCAGCGTAGAGGCCAAGCATCTGAGCGAGCCAACTGCGTGTCCAAGTGCTTAGATGACCTGTCTTGGTTGCAGCCCTCGTGAGGACTATTCTCAGCGCTAATGACTTCGCAGGCGTTCACGCTCGTCAATCACCGCGCAGACGCTGCTAACACCGGCGCAGTCAGTAGCAGCGCAGCTCACACTGTTGGTAACACAGCTAACAGCGGTGATGCTCGTGATGGCAGCGATGTCGGTCATCGCACAGCCGAGCGAAGCGGCTATCAAGTGTCGATTCCTGCCTACAGCGGCCCTTTCGAGATGCTGCTGCAACTGATCTTGCGCCAGCAGGTAGAGATATATGACGTTTCTGTTGCTGACATTACCTGCGCCTTCCTTATCGAAATGGAGCAACTGCCTGAATGTGATCTTGAGTTGACTACCGAGTTCTTGTTGATCGCGGCGACTCTGCTGGAAATGAAAACCAAGCGTCTGCTACCCACCGACAACGCCGTGGAGCTCGACGAAGAGTTTGAGGGAGTGTCTGAGCGCGATCTACTACTGACACGCCTGCTGGAATGCACTACCTTCCGTGATGCTTCACGAATACTGCGGCAACTTTTTGAAGAGGCGGCTCGCAGCCAGCCCCGCACCGCAGGCATCTGTGAGGAGCGCTGGCTGATGCTGACACCCAATGCTCTGGCTGGGGTGTCGCTGGCCGATCTACGCAATGCCTGTCTAAGGGCATGTGCTCCTCGGCCCGAGCCGCAGGTAGACATCGCTCATATCACTTCGATCTCGTTGACCGTAGGCGATGCCGTGGCTGAACTGATTGAAGAACTATCAAGGCAGCAGCGAGCCACGTTCCGACATCTCACTGATGGCATCAAAGACCGTGTTGAGCTGGTGGTGCGGTTCTTGGCGGTTCTGGAATTGTTCAAGCAGGGCCTTGCAGATGTGGAGCAGGCAGTCACCTTCGGAGACATTGTCATCTCCTGGACTGGAGGCGATGACTCAGAAGTCCGTGAAGCCGCTGTTGCCGGTGTTGATGTTTACGAAGGCTGAGAAAGTGAAAGAATCAGGCACCGAGATCAAGACCGAGACCGCGATCGAGATCACAGCAGCTTTAGAGGCGCTGCTGTTGCTCGCTGATGAGCCAGTAACTTCGCAGGTGCTGGCCAGTGTTTTAGGTGTATCCGATACCCAAGTCGAGCAGATGTGCACAGAGCTGTCAGCCGAATACGAGTCGCAGGGGCGAGGTTTCGTGCTGGCGCGGGTAGCGGGCGGCTATCGCTATCAGACAGCCCCCAGCGCTGATGCATATGTGGAGCGTTTCGTGCGAGAAGGCCACAGCGGCCGCCTTTCTGCTGCCGCGCTGGAAACCCTGGCCGTGGTGGCTTACAAACAGCCAGTGTCGCGCCAGCAGGTAGCGGAAATACGTGGTGTCAACGCGGAAGGCGTGATGCGCACCTTGCAGCGTCGCGGCTATGTGGATGAAGTGGCTCGTCTTGACGGTCCCGGTCAGGCGGTTCTCTACGGCACTACCGCACAGTTCTTAGAGCATCTCGGCTTGGATAATCTTGATGAGCTGCCCGAGCTGGGCGAGTTCGTTCCCGACCCCGAAATGGTGGAAGCCTTAGAGCGCCGTCTGCGGTTAATAACTAGCGACACTCCAACTGAAAGCAGCGATGCCAACGCTAGCCAGCAAGGTCAAATATCTCAGGGCGAAGCAGTTGTCGACTGATCAAACGCGGTTCGTGCATCAGCCCGAACGGCTTCAGAAAGTGTTAGCTCGCCAAGGTGTCGGCAGCCGCAGAGCTTGCGAAGAGTTGATCGCCGAGGGTCGGGTGCTAGTCGACGGCACAGTTGCTGAGCTGGGCTGTCGCATTGATACCTCACAAGCTCAGGTGCAAGTGGATGGAACCGTGGTTGGGGTTCGCCCTGACTTGGTTCACTATCTGCTCAACAAGCCAGTGGGCGTGGTCACCACCGCATATGACCCGCAAGGCCGACCGACTGTCGTGGAGCTTGTCAAAGCTAAGTCGCGTGTCTTCCCGGTCGGACGTCTTGACATTGACAGCGAAGGCTTGCTGTTGCTCACCAACGACGGTGATCTAACTCATCGTTTGACCCATCCGTCTTTCGGGGTCGAAAAAGAGTATCTAGTGCAGGTGTCAGGGTCACCGAAACCGGCTGCTGTGCGCGCCTTGCGTGAAGGAGTTGAAATTGGTGACGGTCGCAGCCTTCCGGCAAAAGTCTCTTTGGTGTCGCCTTCGGTGATGCGTATTACCGTCAAAGAGGGCCGCAATCGTCTAGTGCGTCGAATGTGTCAAGCGGTGGGACACCCGGTGCTGCGTTTAGTGCGAACCAGGATCGGACCCTTGTCGGATCATCGGCTGGCACCAGGTGATTGGCGCCCGCTGACTACAACCGAGACCCGAAGCCTCGAAAAAGCCTGCGGGCCGCATCGCTAGCTAGCATCGCCTTTGATGACGCAGAGCCGCAGTGCCATCGTTGCGGGTACGGGCCTGATCGGCGGATCAGTAGGGATGGCTCTGCGCGCCGCTGGCTGGCAAGTTGCAGGGATTGAGCCGGATACTCAGCGAGCCTGCGATGCTCTAGCAGCTGGTGCTGTTGACCGCATTATTGAGATTACTGAATCTGGTCCTTGTGACCTTGCTGTGGTGGCCACGCCCCCAGCCCAGCTAGCAAACGTTGCCCAGCGTCTGCTGGATGCTGGAGCGGCGGTGGTCACAGATGTCGGCAGCGTCAAGGCACCAGTGTGCGCTGCCGTGAACGATCCACAGTTCGTGGGCGGCCATCCAATGGCGGGCAGCGAACAAGATGGCCTCAACGGTGCTGTTGGTGACCTGTTCCGTGATGCCGTCTGGGTGTTGACCCCCACCGCAGCGACCGATGACACCGCCTTAGCGCTGGTGCGTGAAGTGGTGACACAGCTTGGAGCTCTGCCGATATCGCTGGCACCGCAGCACCACGATGCGCTGGTGGCAGTGGTGTCGCATGTTCCTCATCTAACTGCGGCGGTGTTGATGCGTATTGCTGCGGGGCGCTCAAATGAGCATCGTGCGCTGATGCGCATGGCTGCGGGCGGGTTTCGGGACATGACCCGAGTAGCGGCTGGGCATCCCGCCATATGGCCCGACATTTGCGTTGAAAACAGCGCAGCCATCACCGACGTGCTAGACGAACTGATTTCTGAACTCAATGAGATACGCGGAATCGTCTCAAGAGAGGAACGCAGCGAGCTGCTTTCCCGGCTGGAAGCCGCCCGTGTCACCCGGCGGAGTATGTCAACTGGGGCACCCGAGCCATCGCGTCTCACCGAGGTACGCACTGCAATCAGCGACCGCAAAGGCGAGCTAGCTCGGATCACTACCCTCGCTGCCGAGCTTGACGTGAACATTTACGACCTTGAGATAGCTCACTCCACCGAAGGCGCTGAAGGTGTGGTTGTAACGCTTGTGGATAGCGACCGGGCGGATCTTTTCGCTCGTTGTTTGACTGACTCCGGCTACCGTCCGTCGCTTAATCCGCTGAGATGACTTCACAGAGCCTCACGACTCTCAGTATTGAACCGCTCTCGGCACCGCCAGAAGCAGTGGTGAATTTGCCGGGCTCCAAAAGCATCACCAACCGAGCGCTGGTGTGTGCTGCGCTGGCATCAGGTGAGACCAGGCTGCAAGGAGCGCTTTTTGCTGATGACACTGAAGCCATGGTTTCAGCTCTGCGACAGCTCGGCGCGGAGATTCGCTGTCTGCCCGAACAGTCGGCTATGGAAGTCACAGGCACAGCGGGGCGGGTGCGTGTCGCAGCGGGTGCAGTCGTTGACGCAGGCATGTCGGGCACTACTGGACGTTTCTTAGCGCCGCTGCTGGCGCTTGGGAATGATCCAGTGACTTTGGACGGCCATCCGCAGCTGCGGGCTCGTCCTTTTGGTGATCTAGCTGATTCGTTGAGGCAACTAGGAGTGAGCATCAACCCTGCTGCGGATGCGTCGGGCGACTTCGGCAGCAGCGCCGACAGGGTCGCAGGTGGTCTGCCGATGCGGATCTGCGGACCTGTCTCATCAGGCACGGCTACGGTGGCTGGTGAGCGTTCCAGCCAGTTTTTGTCAGCGCTTATGATGGCTGGCCCGCTGGTTTCGGGTGGCCTGACTCTGTTGACAAGAGGCAGCACGGTAAGCCGGTCATATGTGGAGATGACCGCCACAGTGATGCGATCCTTCGGTGCAACCGTCAAAGTGGCTGCCGATTCGGTTCAGGTCGCTGGCGGAGGTTACTCGTCGCTTGAGTGTTACGAGATAGAACCCGACGCTTCTGCGGCCTCTTATTTCTGGGCTGCTGCCGCTATCACAGCCGGGATCGTGACAGTGGAAGGCTTAACTACAGACTCAATCCAAGGAGACACCGGTTTCGTGTCGTTATTGCAGCAGATGGGGGCATCGGTGCATCAAACCGCTGGCTCGCTGGCAGTAACAGGAGCGCCTTTGCATGGTATTGACGTGATGCTTGATGACCTGTCTGATATTGCCCCGACCTTAGCTGTGGTGGCATCTCAGGCAGCGACACCGACAGTAGTGCGAGGTATCGGGTTCGTGCGAGGCAAAGAAAGCGATCGGATTGCCGCAGTGGTTAAGGAACTGCGCCGCTGCGGAGTCGAAGCACATGAACGTGACGATGGTTTTGTGGTGGCTGGCGGCGCGGCGGCGAGAGCTGCGCGCATCTGTACTTACGACGATCATCGCATTGCTATGGCGTTTGCTGTGCTGGGTTTGGTAGTACCTGGCATCGAGATCGAAAACCCCGGCTGCGTATCAAAAACCTTCCCGGGTTTCTTTGACACGCTGAACTCTTTGCGCGGATCAAATGCGAGATACAAAAGCGAGATACAAAAGCGAGATACAAAGATGAGTGGTATGCGTTTGATAGCGATTGATGGTCCAGCTGGATCAGGCAAGACAAGCCTCGCACGGGCTTTGGCTGATCGGCTGAATCTGGAGTGTCTTGACACTGGAGCGATGTATCGCGCAGTAACTTTTGCGGTGCTTCGAGCAGGCGGCGACCCTTCCGACGACGAGTTCACTGCCAACGTGGCGCGAACTATTGATATGCAGATCAGCACTGATCGGGTGCTGGTGGACGGTGTTGATGCCACAGTGGAGATCCGAGGCGCATCAGTAGACCGAGCTGTAAGCATGGTGGCAGCTAATGCAGCAGTTCGGGTTGAACTCGTTGCCCGTCAGCGGGAATGGGCCCGCCAACGTGGCGGAGGAGTAATAGAAGGACGAGATATCGCAACGGTGGTGTTCCCGGATGCTGACCTCAAGGTTTATCTGAAAGCCGAGCCTCACACTAGAGCGTTGCGGCGTGCCCGCCAGAGCGGCTTAGCTGATTCTGGCAGCGAAGACGCAGATGTTGAGTCGGTGGCCGCGGAACTGGCACGACGTGACACCATCGACTCCACACGGCAAGCCGATCCGCTTGCTCTTGCCGACGGCGCGATAGTGATCGACACCACTGAGCGCACCTTCGATGAGACCGTCGACGAAATAATGGGTTTGATATGAACAACAGCGCGCCGACACTCAATCACTGCCCCGCTGTTGCTGCTGTTTTTAGCTGGGCTGGTGTTTTTCGCTGGGCTAACTGGCACTGGGCAAGTTGGCACTGGGCTAGCAGGCAACTCGGGTTGCTATGAGTCGCAGCGTCTACGGGCGACGCAGCGCTGCTGGCGACAGCGCTAACGCCATTGACGATGACTCCAGCGGTGGGGCTTACCGTCGCAGTCACCATCGGCTGTGGGGGCGCATTCTCTACCGGTTGTTGTGGACGCTGTTGCTGGGGCTTTGCAAAGCGCTGTTTCGGTTGCGGGTTGAAGGCAGAGATAACTTCCCGTCGGGGCCATTCATTCTTTCGCCGGTGCATCGCTCGTTCATTGACACTCCGATAGCGGCTCTGGCCACCAGCAGGCGATTGCGTTTCATGGGCAAAGAGAGCCTTTGGCAGATACGGCCTCTAGGTGCTCTTCTTTCAGCGGTCGGAGGCTTCCCAGTGCAGCGCGGCATGGCTGACCGCACCGCGCTGCGTGCAGCAACCGATGTACTGGCTTTAGGTGAGCCGTTAGTGATGTTCCCTGAGGGCACGCGCCGAAGCGGCGATCGCGTCAAGCGCGCTGACATGCTTGACGGCCCGGCTTTCGTAGCAGCTCGTGCTGGAGTGCCGATCGTGCCAGTGGGGCTCGGTGGCACGGTGCGAGCTTTGCCGGTGGGTTCGGTGATACCCCGGCTGCGTCGGGTGGTGATAGTGGTAGGTGATCCGATAGATCCGCCTGCCGCGCCCAAGGGAAAGCTGCCACGTCGGGCAATCAGCGAACACACGGATCGTTTGTATGAGGAACTGAGCGATCTCTATCTGGAGGCTCGTGTTCTGGCTGGACAGCAGGCAGCACCCGCCTAACCCAGACCCAAGAATCAGACGCTTACAAGAAATAGACGTTTATAGAAAAATAGAACGCTTATACGGTCAGCTGGTCCAGTAGGTCGCTGGCGCTGATTGAGCGGTCATTGAGCGGCGCACGCTCTGCGTTGCCCGAACCCAGAGCCACTAGTGCTGCTGCCTCCACCGCTGCAAGCAGATCACGAAGATTGCGGGGTGGCGGGAAGTATTCGTCCTCATCCATGGCTGTCACTTCTTCAACACCCTGTGCGGGTGCCAGCCGTTCGATCACTTGATGCACTAAGTCTTCGGGCCCTGATGCTCCAGCGGTCACTCCGATTGTTCCCGAAAGGTCAGAGGGAATGCCGTCAGCATCGTCGATCCTCAGCACCCGGCGGCATCCAGCATCAGCTGCTAGAGCTGCCAAAGATTGAGTGTTGGAAGAGTTGGCAGAGCCGATCACGAGCACCGCGTCACAGCGTGGAGCGATCTCCATGAGTGCTGTTTGGCGGTTGGTGGTAGCGAAGCACAGGTCGCTTTTACCGGGCTGCCACAAATCCGGGAAACGTCGGCGGGTGTGATCCAGAATGCCCTGCCAGTCGCGGTGCGAAAGGGTGGTCTGGGCTAGCACGGCCACCGGTTCAGCAAACTCGGGCAGCGCAGCTACCCCTCTGACGCTGTCGACGCGGTGTATCGATTCAGGGGCTACAGCCATCGTTCCCACAGCTTCCTGATGGTTTTCGTGGCCGATATAAACGATCTGATAACCCTTACCGGCTCGGGTCTTGACTTCGTGATGAACTTTGGTTACCAGAGGACACACTGCATCCACTAGATAGCCGCCTCGGTCGTGGGCTGCTTGCACAACCTCGGGCGCTGAGCCGTGAGCAGAAAGCATGATGGGCGAACCGTCTGGCACCTCGGCGATGTCCTCCACAAAAACCACACCAGCCTCCTCAAAGCGCTGCACCACCTTTTGGTTGTGGATGATCTCGTGGTAGCAGTAAACCGGCGGGCCGAAAGCTCTGATTGTCCAAGCAAGTGCCTTTATGGCCATGTCCACCCCAGCACAAAAACCCCGCGGCGAGGCGAGCAGCACTCGTTCAATCACAGCAGTGATGCTAGTCGCTGACGAGTCTCATTAGACAGCATTTGAGTTAGGGCAGCCGAAGCAGCTGGATCACCAAGGGCGGCGCGTCCTGTTGCGCGTCTCGGTGCACGGCTTTCGTTTATTAGCACCGGGGCACCGGCAGCGAGCGCGCTGCTGTCCGCCAACTGGCGCAGACTCATTTTTACAGCCGCTGAGCGATGCCTGAAGTTGCGCGGCAGTCGGTTGATGACCGTCACCAGCCGCTCAATATCCATCATGGTGGCTAAGGCTTCGCTGGTTCTAGCAAGCCAGTTAAGGCTTTCCGTGTTGGGGTTGGCGACCATTGCGATCAGGTCGCAGCGGCTCAGCATCGCAGCTGTAACTGCTGTTGCTGAAATGCTTGATGTGGCAGTATCGGCCCGATTAGAAGCAACCGCACCAGCGTCTGCACTGTCTGAGCCAGCACTGTTTGAATCTGCACTGTCTGAGCCAACCGGGGCTGCGACTGCCAAAGCAGCGGCTGCTGAAGTGATGGCAGCGCTGGTAGCAGCGCTGCCGATGTCGGCTACCACGAAGCGATGACTGGCTTTCAGGTTGTCCAGATCAGCGACGCTGGTCGTGCCGGTGACGCGAGCCACCAGCCCACGGTTGGAGGCATCACAGCTCAAGTCTTCTGCTAGGCACTCAGCCAGCAGAGTGCAGCCGACCCCGCGAGTGCCGACCACTCCTATCAGGCTGCCTTGCCAAGATTTCGGGGGGTATCCACGTTCTTCAGCGGTCATTGTCATATACTCTCTGTAGTCTCTTCGTATGAAATGCTGTTCACGCGACGAGCGTCCACATATAATCACACACAACTCCAATCCACCAAAATGGTACTGAAAGGCACTATAGCCATGATTGATGTAGATCAAATTGAAAAATCGCCCGGCCAGTGGCTAGGCACTACCGCTGCTGCCAAACGCCTCGGGATCACAACGCGCACTCTCTATCGCTTCATTGATGAGGGTTACATCGCGGCCTATCGAATGGGTCGAGTGATTCGTGTCCTGAGTTCCGATGTTGATGCTTACATTGAGGCCTGCCGGATTGAGCCGGGCACCATCTCTCACCTCTATCCCGAAGTGGTACCCAAGAATCCAAGCAACAGCCCAGCAAGCCCTAGCCCAGTAAGCCCTTCTGCATAGCAACTGCTCAGCTTCTGAAGTCTGGCATGACTCAGACCTGGAGGGTCTGAGTCATATCTGGATCTCGTAATACCAGTTGGTGGGATCCAGTTCCACCTCATGGCGGGTAAATCGGGTAAACCCAGAGTGCTTAGCCATTTCTTCGAGTTTGGCTGGATGCAGTCCCAGTGTGCCTAGTCCCTCACCTTCGGGTTCCGATAAACCCGAAGACAGGCAGTAGAAAACCGACATGGCATACATGTAGGGCAGCAGTGGGATCTTGCGGTTCGCCTCAAGATCGCCTCGGCCTTTCAGGTCCGCTACTAGCCACCAGCCGTCGTCGGCCAGATTGCGCCGCGCTGCCGCTATTGCTTCGCTGGGGCGGGGTAGGTCATGCAGCACGTCAAGCGTTACCAGCAGTTCCACAGGGCCGAAACTGTCAAGATCGTCAAAGGTTCCCTGCTCAAAGGACAAGTTCTCCAGACCCGCAGTCTGGGCTCTTGTGCGTGCCTCACTGAGAGCGTGCTCTGAGGGATCAATACCTACGACCTGCGCTTTGGGGAAGCTGGCTGCTAGCAACCGCGAAGCCACACCGGCACCGCAGCCCATGTCCACGATGCGGGCGGGGTCGCGGTTGAGCCGCTCCACTGCTCCATCAAAGCTGGCTAGCACCTCTGACACTAAGAAGCTTTCCTGGCGTGCCGCCGACATGGCGCACTGCATATGGCAGGCATGATCGCCGTGCTCGTCCCAGGTCATACCCAGGCCGCTGCGGAACGCTTCGGCGGTGCGCTCAATCTCGCGATGCGTCATAGGCGGGCCGTAGACCCCTGCCATGAAGCTCCAGTGATCGCTGTCGGTCAAAGCAACCCGCGCTTCAGGTGTGAGCGCGAAACGGCCTTGTTCGTGCTGCACGATGTCGGCGGCGGCCATGCCGTGCAGCCATTCCCTTACCCAGCGTTCCTGCAGTCCTGCCTGTTGAGCCAGTTGCTCGCTGCTGCAAGGTTCGATTTTTGTGAGGGCATCCCAAAGATTGAGGCGTGTGCCCAAGTGCATCAGAGCCGAGAGCATTTCGCCTTGCTTGATTCGGAACAGGTTCAACAGGGTTGAAGGCAGCCGATCAGGGTCAAACTCGGTGCGGATCGAAGTCATGCGAGGCTGCTTTGAGGTGGATTTGGCTTTCATTGCTTGAGTCAGCAATCTTGAGCGGGCGACCGGAATCGAACCGGCATCATCAGCTTGGAAGGCTGAGGTTCTAGCCGTTGAACTACGCCCGCAAACCTTCTACAGTAGCGGCCTCAGCGGCGCTGCAGCACTGCTTTTTTGTGTGGGGCTTGTGTATCTGTTGGTTCTGGTTGCGTTTCTGCCGGGTTCAGCTCAGGCAAGCGGACAGTGGGTGCTTTGGTCGCGTAGTGCGTTGAAGCGGCACCGCTAGACTCCCCGATGTGCGCAGCAGCGTCGAAACGCTCTCGGATAACCGGGTCAAGTTGACTATTGAGTTAGACGAATCAGAGTTCGAGACTGAGGTCGAAGCCGCTTTCAAGCGCATTGCCAGGCAGGTGAGAATCCCTGGTTTTCGCCCGGGACGCGCCCCGCGTCGGCTGCTAGAGGCTCAACTTGGCCCCGAAGCCGGAAGGGTGGAGGCTTTGCGGGCTTCGCTGCCCGACTACTACTCGCGTGCTGTGGTAGAGCATGAAGTTGATGTCATCGACATGCCCGAGATTGAGATCACTCAGGGTGACAAGTCTGGGCCGGTCAGCTTCGACGCTGTGGTTGACGTGCGTCCCTGCATCGAAGTTTCGGGTTATCACGATCTCAGCGTGGAGATACCTAATCCAGAGGTTGACGAATCCGAAATCCAGGCCGAGATTGACAGGTTCCGTGAGCAGTTCGCTGAACTGTCGGCGGTGAAGCGAGCCGCGCTTGACGGCGACCATCTCACTATCGACATTTCTGGCAGCTTCGAAGGCGAAACCCTTGACGGTCTCACCACCTCCGATTACGACTACCTACTCGGCACCGGCGCTGTGGTGCCCGAAATTGATGAGAACCTGCGCGGCGCTTCAGCTGGCGACATTTTGGAGTTCACCGCTAGGCATCCAGATCCCGACACCAACGGCGTGATCAGCTTCCGTGTGCTGGTGAAAGAAGTGCAGCAGAGCATCCTTCCAGAACTCAATGACGAGTTCGTGGCAGCCAACACCGAGTTTGAGACCGCCGAAGAGTTCCAGACTGCAATACGCCGCGGCCAGGCCCGCACTCGGGCCATCTACGCAGAGTCGCAGCGACGCGAAGGCATCGCTGACGCGATAGCAGGTTTGGTCACCGACGAAGTGCCTGAAGTTATGGTCGCTTCAGAAGTACAGGCCCGGATTGAGAACTTAACAGCGGATCTGTCACGGCGCGGCTATGAACTTGATGACTATCTCAACAGCGTCGGGCAGTCACGCCAAGAGTTTGATGAGAGCCTGCGCGAAGATGCCGACCGCAGCGTCAAGCTAGATCTTGCGTTGCGAGCTGTAGCTGAAGCGGAGGGGCTAACCGCAGGCCCCGAAGCGGTGGATGCTGAACTGCAAAGCTTGGTAGAGGCCATAGCTGGCGGTGTCGCCGCAGCCGCCACAGAATCCGCTGAGTTGGAGTCCGGCCAGGATGAGACCAGCCCGCAGCATCAAACAGATCTCACAGAGCAGGCAGAACAGACTGAGGCAGAACAGGCCGAAGCAGAAAAGACAGAGGTAGACAAGACAGAGAAAGAAGCCGAGCAGGCAGAGCAGATTGAGCGGTTGCGTGAGTCGCTGGTCTCGTCGGGTCGACTCCCGGAGATGCGTTCACAGATTTCCAAACGTGCTGCGCTGGAGTGGATCACCGACCGTGTGGAACTTGTCGATTCCGACGGCAAAGTCATTGACCCAGATTTGCTGCGTTCTGCGGTAGAAGAAGATCAAGTAGAAGCAGATCAAAAAGACGACTCAGAACAGGAAGATGCATGAGCACGATCAATCCTCGCAATTACCTAGTGCCTACCGTGGTGGAGCAGACCAACCGCGGTGAGCGGGCCTTTGACCTCTACAGCCGGCTTCTCAAAGAGAACATCATCTTTTTGGGGACCCCCATTGATGACGTGGTGGCCAACCTGGTCTGTGCACAGTTGCTGCACCTTGAGTCCGAAGATCCCGACAAGGACATCAACCTCTATATCAACAGCCCCGGCGGCGACATCAATGCGTTATTCGCGATTTACGACACGATGCAGTACATCCGTCCCGACATAACCACCATCTGCTTCGGTCAGGCAGCGTCAGCCGCGGCGGTGCTGCTTGCTGCTGGATCCAAAGGCAAGCGTTTAGCGTTGCCGCACGCCAAGATTTTGTTGCATCAACCGTATGCAGGAGCTCACGGCGATGCCAGCGATATTGAGCGGATCGCTTCAGAGGTAGCCAGGCTCAAGAAGTCGCTAGAGGAAGTGCTTTCTGAGCACACCGGCCAGCCCATTGAGCAGATCGCCACCGACACAGACCGTGATTTTGTGATGACTGCTGAGCAGGCGCAAACCTATGGTGTCATTGACGAAGTGATCCAAGCGCGTAATGTGGCCGACAACAGCAGCGCCATCAGGGCGATTAGTTGAGCGTTGAACACAGGGTTCAGCGCTGAGAGCGAACAGGGCTAAGGGGTAGAAACGGGTGGCTAAGCTTGGTGAGGGAGGCGAGCTTCTCAAGTGCTCGTTCTGCGGCAAGTCGCAAAAGCAGGTAAAGAAGCTCATCGCTGGTCCCGGTGTTTACATCTGTGATGAATGCATCGACTTGTGCAACGAGATCATCGACGAAGAGCTAGCCGAATCATCCGAAGACATTGTCGGGGAACTCCCGGCACCCCGTGAGATCTACGCATTTTTGGATGATTACATCGTCGGGCAAGACAGTGCCAAGCGCATACTGTCGGTTGCGGTCTACAACCATTACAAGCGGGTTCAGCTCAGCGAGAGCCAAGACCCTGAAGTGGAGCTGCAGAAGTCGAACATCCTTTTGATCGGGCCCACAGGCTGCGGAAAGACGCTGATGGCTCAGACCCTTGCCCGGATGCTTAACGTGCCCTTCGCCATAGCCGATGCCACTGCCCTCACTGAGGCTGGCTACGTAGGCGAAGACGTGGAGAACATCCTGCTGAAGCTGATCCAGGCGGCTGACTACGATGTCAAGAAAGCCGAGAAGGGCATCATCTACATAGACGAGATCGACAAGATCGCCCGCAAGAGCGAGAACCCGTCAATCACCCGCGATGTTTCTGGTGAAGGAGTTCAGCAGGCTCTGCTCAAGATTTTGGAGGGCACTTCTGCTTCGGTGCCTCCCCAAGGCGGACGCAAGCATCCGCATCAGGAGTTCATCCAGATTGACACCACCAACGTGTTGTTCATCTGTGGGGGAGCTTTTGCTGGCATTGAGCAGATCGTTGAGCGCCGCATCGGTGCTAGCGGAGTCGGATTCGGTGCCGACATCCGCCGGCCTCAAGACAAAGATCTGGGTGCCATATTTTCTGAGGTGTTACCTGAAGACCTCACCAAATACGGGCTGATCCCCGAGTTCATCGGGCGCCTGCCGGTGACAGGCTCAGTCGGCGGCTTAGAGCGTGAAGCTTTGATGCGGATCTTGGTGGAGCCTCGCAATGCTTTAGTGAAGCAGTATCAGAAAATGTTCCGGTTTGAGAATGTTGAGCTGACCTTCACCGAGGATTCCCTTGAGGTAATAGCCGATGAGGCCATCAAACGTGCTTCTGGCGCGCGCGGGCTGCGGGCAGTGCTTGAAGAAGTGCTGCTTGACATCATGTACGATCTGCCTGGGCAAGCCGACGCTGCCGATGTGGTGGTTGACCGTGACATGGTGCGGCGCAACGTGAACCCCACGCTGGTGCCTCGGGCCGATGCCATATCCAACGCCGAAGACACCCGCTCGCGGCGCGCCAGCTGACAAACGGCGCTTGCTGACGAGCTGCTAGCCGTCAGGCTTGAGAAGTTGGACTACCAAGCGGCTTTAAACCATCTCGACACGCTCATCAACCACGAAACACGCCCTCGTGCGGGGCGAGTCGCTGGGTTGAGCCTTGAGTCAGTGCAGCGCCTGACCTCCGCGATGGGCGATCCGCAGCGCTGTTACCGCGTGATTCATGTCACCGGAACCAACGGTAAAGGCTCCACGGTGCGGGTCACGGCTCGGCTGCTACAAGAAATGGGTTTGCGGGTCGGTGCTTACACCAGCCCTCATCTAGTGGCACCAACCGAGCGCATCTGCGTTGACTCTGAACCTATCGACTCAGCAGCTTTCGGTGCAGCAATAGGCGATGTGGTTCGCTTCGCCGAGCATCTACAGATGCGCCCCACCTGGTTTGAAACCGTTACCTCAGCGGCTCTGCAACATTTCGCTGATGTGGCCGTGGATGTGGCGGTGGTCGAGGTGGGGATGCTGGGACGTTTCGATGCCACCAACGTGGTTGAGGCCGAAGTCGCTGCCATCACTAACGTGGCACGAGACCACACCGACGGTGTCGGCGACTGGCGACGTGCCATAGCCCAAGAAAAAGCTGGCATCATCAAGCCCGGCACTACGGTGGTGTGTGGCGAGACGGATCCCGCTATGCGCGACATTTTTCGTGCTGAACCGCATGCAGTTATGTTCGAGCGCGGCACTGACTTCGCCGCCGATAATCAGCGCCTAGAAGCGCATCGCTGGCAGGCAGATCTCCGCACTCCCTACGGATGTCATAGCGATGTGATGATGTCACTGCACGGCAGGCATCAACTCGACAACGTGTCTTTGGCGGTAGCTGCCACAGAAGCCTTTTTCGACGCTCAGCTACCTGATGATGTGGTGAAAGAAGCTCTCGCCGGGGTGCGAGTTCCAGGGCGCTTTGAAATTGTTACCGAGACTTCTAGCGAGGCCAGCAACGCAGTGACTTCTGGTAAGGCCAGCAACGCAGTAGCTTCGACCAGCGGCGCAGTAGTTGCAGTTGAGCCTTTGGTGGTGCTAGACGGTGCACACAACCCTGCCGGGGCAAGAGCCGCCGCAACCACACTCAACGAAGACTTTGGCCCGGTCGGGCCTCGGTTTTTGGTGGTGGGAATGCAGGCAGGCCGCGATATTGCTGGCGTGCTTGAAGCTCTCGAAGCAGCTAGAGCCGAACGCGTGCTGTGCTGCACTGCGCCGACCGCTCGTGGTGTTGCAGCCTCCGAAGTGGCGGCTGCAGCAACCTCACTCGGAGCGCCCGCAGAAGCCATTGAAGATGTTGCGGTGGCGCTGCAACGAGCCATGCTCCTCGCCGAAAGCGCTGCCCAAAAATCTGAAACTGCCTCTGGGCATCCTCCAGTCGTGATCGTGGCAGGCTCTTTCACGGTGGTCGGCGCAGCCAAGGTAGCCTTTGAGGCGCTGCGCTAGCCGCTAACATCGCTAACCGTGAATCGCACTCTGGTCATCTGCAAACCCGACGCGGTAGAACGCGGTCTGGTAGGCGAAATCATCGGACGCTTCGAGCGCAAAGGCCTGCGAATTGTTGCAGCCGAGCTTCGCACTCTGAGCCCTGAAGTGTTGGCTCAGCATTATCACGAACACATCGGCAAGGGCTTCTACGACGAACTGGTCGCATTCATGGGCAGAAGCCCCGTTCTGGTAGCGGTCGTGGAAGGCCCCCCCGACACTTGGAGCGTGGTTCGCGGGATCATGGGTGCCACCAATCCCGCTGTCGCAGCACCAGGAACGATCCGCGGGGATCTAGCTACAGAAGTCACCGAGAATCTGGTTCACGGCAGCGACTCAGCAGAGTCCGCACAACGCGAAATAAATATCTTCTTCCCTGCCTGAGCAGCCAACCCCGCCTGAGCAGCTAACCCCGTGCGCGAATAGGCGAGAGTTTGCCGCGCCCTATACACTCCCGTAGGCGGTTGTCCGGGTCTTCGCCGGTGCAACGCGGTTCGGTGAATTAATCAAGGCAACACGATGAGAACAGCCAACATGCTTTCAGGGCTCAGTTCGATGATGAGTCGAGACATGGCACTTGACCTCGGCACCGCCAACACCGTCGTCTACGTGCGCGATGAGGGGATCGTGCTTGATGAGCCTTCTGTGGTGGCTGTCAACACTCGCACTCGCAAAGTGCTGGCTGTCGGCAGCGAAGCCAAGAGCATGATCGGTCGTACCCCTTCGCATATCCAGGCTGTAAGACCGCTCAAAGAAGGCGTGATAGCTAACTTCGACATGTGCGAGGAGATGCTGCGCTTCTTCATTGAGCGGGTTCACATGAAGCGCTGGGCCAAACCGAGAATGGTCATCGCGGTGCCGTCAGGCACCACCGGCGTTGAGCAGCGGGCCGTGCAGGAGGCCGCTGAGTCGGCCGGTGCCCGAAAGCCAACCCAGATCATTGAGGAACCGATGGCTGCGGCCATAGGCACCGGGCTTCAGGTCTGGGAACCTGTCGGCAACATGGTTGTTGACATCGGCGGTGGCACCACTGAAGTTGCTGTGATATCGCTCGGCGGCATTGTGGCGAGTCAGTCGCTGCGGGTAGGCGGCGACGAGTTCGATCACAGTGTCTCACAGTTCGTCAAAAAAGAGTTTTCGTTGCTGATCGGTGAGCGCACCGCTGAGGAAGTCAAGATCGTGCTCGGTTCGGCTGGCCCTCTCGACAGAGAGTTCCGTGCCGAGATCCGGGGTCGTGATCTTGTGAGCGGTCTGCCGCGGGTGGTGCCGGTCACTACCGAGGACATCCGTGAAGGTTTAGAAGAGTCGGTCAGTGCCGTCTGTGACTCTGTGCGCAGCACCCTTGACCACACTCCACCTGAGCTAGCGGCCGACATCATGGAATCAGGCATCGTGCTCACAGGAGGTGGGGCGCTGCTGAAGAACTTTGATCAGCGGTTAGCCAACGAGACTGCCATACCGGTCAGGGTTCCGCCTGATCCGTTGCACGCAGTTGCTCGAGGCTGCGGTCAAATGCTGTCCATGGGTCTGCAGTGAGTTTCAGCTCAGGCGCAGAATTCTCAGGCGCAGAATTACTGCTAGCGGTGACCTCATCGGGCGATCTTTAAGCTTGCAAGATGGCGGTCGCCCAGAGCAAGGGCCGGTCCCGCTACCGTCTGCTTCTACTGATACTGACGGCGGTGACCCTGCTCACTCTTGACTTCCGCGGCTTCGGTCCGCTAGAGACCGTCCAGAGCCGCACCCGTGACGCTCTTGAGCCTGTGGTGTCGGCGGTTGACTCGGCTCTGGGGCCGGTGGCGAGAGTCTGGACCGTGATGTTCAACTACAGCGACCTTGAAGACGAGAACGCCAGACTGCGAGATGAGCGGGACCGTCTCGCAGCTGCCGACATTCGATCTACCGCGCAGCAAGACGCTTTCCAGCGGCTGCTATCAGCCACTGGGGTGGAATATGTCAGCAACGTGCCTCAGTTGACCGCATCGGTGCTGCGTGACTCTCCAGGCAACTTCGCCGATGATGTGTTGTCGATTGATGTAGGGCATCAAGACGGTGTAGCAACAGGCATGGCCGTGGTGACCTCGGCCGGTTTTGTTGGTCGTGTGGAAGTGGTAGACGCGACCTCAAGCACAGTAACCGCAGTGAGCGACCCTGATCTGGTGATTGGAGTTCGATTGCTGGGCACCGGCGACGTAGGCCTCGGTCACGGAATGCCGGGTGATCCTTCAAAGTTTGTGGTGGAGTCAGGTCTGCGTTGGCCCGAAACTGGTGACTTGTCACAACTCCCCGAAGTCGGCAGCGGTGTAGTGACCGCGGCAGGCAGTCGCTACCCAGCGGATATCCCAGTGGGGCGAGTGCTTGCGGTTGAACCCGCAGAAGCGGGTCTGGCGCAGCGGGTGACCGTTGAACTTAACGCTGAGTTGGGTGGTTTGGGTTATGTGGCGGTGCTCTTGCAGACACCTGCTGATGAACCCCCGACAGGGCCAGGATCTCCTTTTGCGCCGCAGCCGTTTGCCCCTGAAACACCGAACCCTGAGTTAGAGAATCCAAACCCTGGAGAAAATCCTGATCCAGCGACAGGGGGATCGCAGTGACTTCTGTGGGGTCATCAGCATCAATGCCTCAACCGTTTAGGAGCAGATCAGTTGCGGGGCCGTCACGGTCGTCTTCTGCTAATCAGCGATTGCTATTTAGCAGCCTCGGCGCAACTGTCATAGGTTTGCGGTTGGTGATCGTCTATGCGGTCGCACTTTTGCTGCAGTTGACTTTCTTTACCGAGGTTCGGGTCGCTGATGTCGCCCCCGAACTGCCAGCGCTGATAGCAATTCTGGCAGGTCTTTTCGCTGGCGCTCAGAACGGCTCGGTAATGGCGTTCATAGCCGGTCTGGTATGGGATGTGTATCTGCCCACACCGATCGGACTAGCCGCTGTGACCTTCGCGGTGGTGGCCTACGCGCTGGGCGATTTCACTGAAGACCTGTTCCACGACACACAAACAAGAACCCTGATAGCTGTGTTCGTGGGAACTGCTGCCATGGTTTCAGCGTATGCATTGCTTGGAGCGGTGCTTGGACAGGGCGGACTCGTCACCGGTCGCTTGTTGATCATCGTGTTAGTGGCTTCGCTGTTCAACACCATGCTCTCGCTGCCAGCGGCTGCGGCGATGCGATGGGCTCTAGGGATCAGACGCGCCTCGGCTTTAGATAGCGGCATCCGAAACTCCGTTTCTACCCGCAGTTCTTCGCCGAGTCGGACACGCCGACGCAAACGCTCAAGCAGAGGTGCCGGTAGCGCAACAGGCGGCTCAGGCATAACGAATATCAGCGGGCGGGGCTTCGGCCAGTGATCAGCAGCGCTGCGGAAACCTCTGGGCGACACGGGTTCCGCCTGTATGTGATCGGTATCGTGGCGGTTTGTCTAGTGGCGGCGCTGTTCGCACGGCTGTGGTATCTGCAGGTTCTGGAGAGGGTGGAACTGCAAGATGCCGCTGCGGCCAACATCCTGCGGGTTGTCTACACCGAAGCGCCACGCGGACGCATCTTCGACGTGAAAGGGCGAATCCTTGTCGACAACCGTGTAGTGCAGGTGGTGGCTGTTGATCGTCGAGAGTTCTACTCAACTTTAAGTTCTGCCGAGCAGCAAAACGCTTTGATGGAACTGTCCAAGATCATCAGCCGCTCGGGGCGTCTCACAAAAGTCAGTGACATTGAAGAGCGCCTCACCAGTCGACAGTTCGGACCTTTCGACAGCGTGCCGGTAGCTTTCGATATTGACCCTGACCTGCTCGTCTACCTCGGTGAGCGACCGGATCTCTTCCCTGGGGTCACAGTCGAGGAACGCACCGTCCGCAGTTATCCCTACGGCGAGTTAGCTGCTCATCTGCTTGGCTATGTGGGTCTGCTCACTCAGGCGGAATATCGGGCTCAAACTGCACAGGTCGGACCTTCGGGGCTTGGTGCAGCCCCTGGTGCCAAGACTTATCAGCCTGGTGACGAGATCGGGAAGTCTGGGGTGGAGCGGATCTTTGAGAACCAACTGCGGGGAGTGCCTGGGGTGCGTGTCTTTGAAGTCAATCGTCGTGAGGAGATCGTCAGAGTCCATGACGACAAGAGTCGCCAGCCGATGCCTGGCAGCGATCTCCATCTCACTATCGACCTTGACGTTCAAAGCCTGCTGGAGCAGGAACTGCGGCGTGGCCTTGACGAAGCCCGCCGACAAGAGCCTCCCGAAGATGAACCCGATGCTCCTGAGTTCAACGCGTCGGCGGGTGCGGCTGTGGCGATGGACCCCCGAGACGGATCAATCTTGGCCATGGCATCTTTTCCCACTTTCGATCCCAGCGATTTTGTTAACGGGATATCGCAGCAACAGTTCGACGAACTAACCGCCGAAGATAACTACTCGCCGATCCTCAACCGCGCTATTCAGGGTCTTTACCCGCCCGGTTCAACATTCAAGCTGGTGACCGCATATGCGGCCATGACCCAAAACGTGATTGGCGATGATCCAACCTCGCTAATCGCGGTCGACGATTTCTATAACGACACTGGTACATACCGTTACCCGTTCTGCACCCTGGAATCTGATACTTGCGTGTTCAACAGTCCTTACTGCTGTGAGCGGGGTGTTGATCTGCGTGATGCCTTGACAGTGTCAAGCGACACATACTTCTATCGGCTTGGTGGCGAAGGTTTCTTTTTGCGTCAGGAACCCCTAGATGAAGGTATCCAAGAGTCGGCGCGGGCCTTCGGTCTGGGATCATACTCAGGCATTCCACTGCCGAACGAACGAGCTGGCGTGGTACCCGACAAAGAGTATTACGACTTTCAGTTCGAGCAGGGAGTGTTCTTGCGCGGTGGCGACCAGTGGTTCGCTGGCGACACAATCAACCTCTCGATTGGGCAGGGAAATCTGTTGACCACGCCTCTACAAATGGCCAATCTGTATGCCGTGCCAGCTTCTGGTGGCAGGCTCTACCAACCGAATATCGCAACCAAAATCACTGACCGCAGCGGTGAAGTGATTGAAGAGTTCGGTCCTAGGCTGCTACGCGAGCTTGACTGGACCGCCGAACTCGCAGCGCCATTGCTAGACGGCCTCAACGGTGTCACCGCCTATAACTTGCCTAGTAGCACCGGGGACTCGTCGGTGCTGCGTGGCACCGCCTATGAAGCTTTCAACCTTCCCGGTGAAGGTGGTGTCAATTTCCCGCTGGACGCTTGGCCCGTGGCAGCCAAAACGGGAACCGCCGAAAAGCAAGGTCAGGCCGATTATGCCTGGTTTGTGGCTTTCGGCCCAGCCACCTGGCCAGAACGTGGGTTTTCACACACGCCCGAAGTAGTGGTAGCGATGGTGCTAGAAGAAGCCGGTTTCGGTGGTGATGTGGCCGCGCCAGCGGTGGCTCGAGTCTTGCTGCCGATCGCCACCGATACTGTGGAGCGGGCGCTCACAGCCGCCGAGGTGGACATCTGCTACACCGAGGTCTACCTGCTGGCATCGTTTTTTGAGGGGGTGCGCTCAGGCGCGATCAAAGTCGATGCCGACGGTTTGCCTATCTCGACAACTCAACCGCAGTTGTCGTCGCATTGCTCTGAATTGGTCGGCGGCCCGCAAGCCGTTGAAGAACGAGGACTGGACGCATTGCTGTGAGCACGGTGTCTTCTCCAGCTATGTCTTCTGCGGCAGTGTCGTCAGCAGCTCCTAAAGCGAAAGAACCGGCACGCCGCAGAGCTTCACCAGATCCTTGGTGGCTGTTAGTGGACCCGCTGTTGATCCTGTCGACTCTGGCGGCGGCGACCATTGGGGCGCTGCTGGTGTATTCGGCGACACGCGGTGTGGTCGGCGACTTCACCGAACCTAGCACCGACTACCTAGAGCGTCAGGTGCTCTACATCTTGGCGGGACTCATCGTTGGTGTGGTGGCAGTGTTTGTACCAATTCAGCTGATACGCAGGCTGTATGTGGCTGCTTTTGCGGTGATGCTGATGGCTTTGCTGGCTGTGCTGCAGTTCGGCGTGGAAGTCAACGGCACCCGAGCCTGGTTCGAGTTGGGCCCTTTCAGGATTCAGCCTTCAGAACCCGCCAAGCTGGTTTTGATCATCGGCTTGGCCATGATGTTGTCGCCAGGCAAGCGTCCCAGTGGCTTGAACTCTGCTGTGCCCACCACCGTCAGCGTGCCACGGCTGCTTGCTGCTCTAGCGATGACCGCCGCACCCATCGGCTTGATCCTGTTGCAGCCCGATGTGGGAACCATGCTGGTGTATTTAGTGATCGCTTTGTTGATGGTGATCGTCAGCGGAGTGAAGGCGCGCTGGATAGCGCTGCTGGTGATAGTTGCTGTGGTGGGAGCTGTAGGGATCTACCGCTCAGATGTGCTCGCTGAGTATCAGGAAGCCCGTTTGCGTGTCTATCTGTTTACATCTGACGTGAGTGAAGAGTCCGCTAGTTACGCCTTCAACGTCGAACAGGCCCAGATAGCCATAGGCAACGGCGGTTTACGAGGTCAGGGTCTCTTCCAGGGAACCCAAACCCGCTCGGATCTGGTTCCCCAGCAACAAACCGACTTTATTTTCACGGTAGCTGGCGAAGAGTTGGGCTTGCGTGGTGCTTCGGTGCTTCTGGGGCTGCTGGCGTTGCTGTTGTTTCGGGTGTGGCGTACAGCACAACTCGCTGCGACACCATTTGAGAAGCTGATATGCACTGGAATTTTCGCCATGCTGTTGTTTCAAATGTTCCAGTCGGTGGGCATGACCATGGGCATGATGCCGGTAACTGGCATACCTTTGCCTTTAGTGAGCTACGGCGGATCGTCGATGCTGACTACTTTGCTGGCGCTAGGGCTTGTGGCTGGCGTTTATCGCCGCCGTCTAGGCATCGAAGGTATGACCCAAGCTCAGTAGTAGACTGCCTTGAAGGATTTTCTCGCGGCAGCTTGACTGAGCAGCTTTACAAAGCAGCTTGACTAGAAGGCAGGAGACTGGGCAAGAGCCGCGGCAACAAGATTCGCGGTAACAACTTTGCGGCATCAGAACTTGCGTGAACATAGCTTGTGGCAGCAGCTTGAACCTCTGCTGCCGCAGGTGTCCAAGCCAGCTCGCTACATTGGCGGTGAGGGTGGCATGCAAACCCCGCGTCACGGATCAGACGTGGTGTCGTGGCTGCTCACCTATCCCGACACCTACGAGATCGGCTTACCCAATCAGGGTTTGCAGATTCTCTACGAGATACTTAACGAACGCAACGACGCAGCGGCTGAGCGCGCCTACGCACCATGGACCGATCTAGAAGCGCTGATGCGAACCTCTGGATTGCCGCTGTTTTCGGTGGACACTCACCGACCGGCACCCGGCTTTGATGTCGTCGCTTTCAACCTCTCGGCTGAGCTGACCTACACCAACGTTTTGAACTGCATTGATCTTGCTGGCGTAGCGATCCGTTCAGCCGAACGCAGCGACACCGATCCGTTGATAGGAGCTGGCGGACATTGCACCTACAACCCAGAACCGCTTGCGGATTTCCTGGATTTTGTGGTGCTCGGCGACGGCGAAGAAGCCGTGGGTGATATCACTTCGGTGTTGCACGACTGGAAGATGTCGAGTCGTGCTGGAGGGCGTTTGGGGGTTCTGCGAGAGCTGGCTTCGGTGACGGGAGTGTATGTGCCGTCAATGTATGAGGCCATCTATCGACAAGACCGCCTGGTTGCGATTGAGCCGCGCTATCCCGACGTTCCGCCGGTCGTGGAGAAGCGCACAGTGGCTGATCTGGCCGACTGGCCTTATCCCAAGAGCCAGCTAGTGCCTCTCACAGAGGTGGTGCATGACCGCCTCAACGTTGAGGTGTTCCGCGGCTGCACTCGTGGCTGTCGTTTCTGTCAGGCGGGGATGATCACTAGGCCAGTGCGTGAACGTCCCGCCGAGCAGGTTCGCACCATGGTCAGCGAAGGCCTGCGACGTAGCGGCTATGACGAGGTGGCGCTCACTTCGCTGAGCACTGCCGATTTCAGCGGTATCGAACAGGTCGTAGCCGACACAGTTAACAGCTCAGACAGCGGCGCGGATTGCGGCCAAGTGTCAGTGTCGTTGCCTAGCTTGCGTGTTGATGCTTTTACGGTGGGAGTAGCTGCGCAGATCCAGCGAGCCCGCCGCACCGGGCTCACCTTCGCGCCGGAAGCGGGAAGCTGGAGAATGCGTCAGGTGATCAACAAACTGATCACCAACGATGACCTGTATTCGGCTGTCGAGTCGGCTTACTCACAGGGTTGGCGCCGGATGAAGCTGTATTTCCTGACTGGGTTGCCCACCGAAACCGATCCCGACACTTTGGGTATTGCTGAACTGGCGCGCAACTGCGTGGAACTGGGACGACGGCATGTGCGTTCACCATCAGTGACCGTGTCGGTGGGCGGGTTCGTGCCGAAGCCGTTCACTCCGTTCCAATGGTTTGGTCAAAACACTGTGGCCGAACTACGCCGCAAGATCGGATTGCTGCGTGATGACTTGCGCCGTGCTAAGGGTGTGCAGCTCAAATGGCATGATCCGGCGGCCACTCTGGCTGAGGGTCTCGTCAGCCGCGGTGATCGCCGCCTCGGTGCAGTGATTGAACATGTCTGGCGCAACGGCGGCACCTTCCAGGAATGGTCTGAGCATTTCGACTTGGGGCGTTGGCAGGCCGCGGCCGAGGCTTGCGGTGTTGACATTGATAGCTACGTGCATCGTCATCGCAGCTCAGATGAAGTGCTGCCGTGGGATCATCTATCGGCTGGTCTTCACAAAGACTTCCTCTGGCAGGACTGGCGTGACGCTCTCAACGAGGTAGGTCTTGAGGACTGCCGCTGGACACCCTGCTATGACTGCGGTGCCTGCACCGGCTACGGCATTGAGCATGTCGTAGCTTCGGCGGTTCCGCCAGCGGGAGGCAGCCAAGGCACCGGTATGGACCTTTCATCAGGTGGTGCGGTTCCAGTGCGCCTGTTGCAACGTCCTATGGCACCCGCATCCGCAGCGACATGAGCGGCACACGGCTAAGAGTGCGTTTCGCCAAGCACGGCAAGATTCGTTTCACGTCGCATCGTGATGTGGCCCGGATCTGGGAGCGGGCGCTGCGCCGAGCTGGGGTTTCTGTGACCTACTCGGCGGGTTTCAGCCCTAGACCGAAAATCTCGTTCGGGTTTGCTTTGCCGACCGGGTTCTCTTCTGACGCAGAGTATCTCGATGTGGAAGTCGACCCAGAATGGTTATCGCGCCGCGGTTTCAGCCAACCCGACCTCCAGCTCGTCGAAGAGTTGAGCGCGTCGCTGCCTGCGGGAATGCAGGCATTAGCGGTTGCTGAGCTAGCTCCAGGTGAGCTGTCATTGCAACATGCTGTCACTAGCTGCACCTGGAGCATTGATGCTGCTTTGGCAGATGCTGGCGATGTTTCAGTTGTCGGCGCTGCTGGTGTCGTCACTGCTGGCGAGGTGGCCGAAGCGGTTTCGCAGGCTTTGTCCAGTGAAGAGCTACTGGTGCAACGCTGCCGCAAGGGTCGCCTCAGCACTGCCAACATCCGCCCGGCTGTGCATTCAGTTGAAGTGCAAGAAAATATCAATGACGGTGTGAGGCTTCGCGCTGATCTGGCCACTCAACCGCAAGCGGTGCGTGTTGAGGAGTTTCTGGCCAGCCTGCGCCCGCCGCTGCGGGTGCTGCGTGCCTGCCGTCTTCATCAATGGATTACAACCGACGCTTCGGGGTGCCGTGAACCGCTGACGGTTCCTGAGCTGTCGGTATCAGCTGCGGGAGCTGCGCTATGAGCATCCCGCGCTTCTACTCGAAGGAACATAATGGACTCAGAACCGCAGCCGTCGAGCGTTTCGCGCTCTGGCGGCAGCAGAACATCAAGTCGAGTGCGCCGAAACGCGCCCCGAACACAAAAATCCCAGCAGGCATCTGAAGCTCAGCAAGTCCAGGAAGCCCAACCTGCTGAGCAGCCGAAACGGCAACGCCCCAAGCGTCCTAAGCAAGCGGATCTGTCTGCATCGCTGCCTGCTGATCCGCAGAGCAATCGCAACTTGGGGACTCAAAGCACGGTTGGTCAAAGCACGGCTGGTTCGCCATCTCAAGGCTCGGCTCATCAGCAGCGTAAGCCTCGGATTGGCGACACGCGGCCCGCGCCGCCACGAGCAATAAGTCAGTCTCGAACTGAGCGTCAATCTCAGCCTCAACGTCAGCCTCAGCCTGAGCCTCAATCTGAGCCTAGACCCGCTGCTAATAGTGGTCGAGCGTCCACACCCAGATCTGGTTCTGTTGCTGAAGCAACGCCTGGAGGTCGCAGGCGTCGCCGACGGCGCGGTGGTCGTAGCCAAGGCTCAGGTGGTGTCAACAATACAGCGGTGGTGGAGGCCGTAACCGTCGACGAACCCGTTGAGCTTGACGAAAAAAGCTTGCGCAGCCGCCGTGGCCGTACCCGCAAAGGTCAAGCCGTGGGCCGTTATTTGATGTGTGTTCATGTGTCGGATCGCGCCACGCAGATAGCAGTGCTTGAGGGGCGTCGTTTGATTGAGTTCAGCGTGTCGCGTCCCGCTGATGACATCAGCCAGATTCACGGCAACATTTATCTGGGACGGGTTCAAAGCGTGCTGCCCGGCATGGAAACCGCCTTCGTCGACATTGGCACTCCCAAAAACGCGGTGCTTTACCGCGGCGATGTCCATTACGACTCAGACGAGATCGAAACTGGTGCTAACGGCAGTCCGTCCCAGCCGCGTATTGAGGATCTCCTCAGTCCTAACCAGTCGATTTTGTGTCAGGTCACTAAGAATCCCATTGGTGAGAAAGGTGCCCGACTCACTCAGGAAGTGTCGCTGGCTGGACGTTTCGTGGTGTTGGTGCCCAACTCTTCAGGATTCGGGATATCCAAACGGCTCCCCGATTCCGAAAGCAGACGGCTGCGGTCGATACTCGACAAAGCCCGACCGGAAGGTCACGGAGTTATTGTGCGCACCGCAGCTGAGAAGGTCACAGCAGCCGAGATCAAGCGTGACATCGCTCGCCTTGTCGGTCAATGGAACGACATCACCAAGCTTGCAGCGGCCAGCACGGCCCCGGCTTTGCTCTACAGAGAGCCAGCGGCACCGCTGCGGCTAATCCGTGAGGAACTCAACTCTGACTATCGGGGTGTGATCATTGATGATCGCTCGCTGCACTCAGAGGTCGCGGGCTATGTGTCTTCGATTATCTCGCCTCTAGCTGACCGGGTGGAGTACTACGATGCCCAAAAGGAGAGGCTGCCGCTTTTTGAGCGCTACTACGTCACCGAGCAACTCAAGAAGGCGCTTGAACCGAAGGTTTGGCTGCCTTCAGGCGGTTCTTTGATCATTGAGCACACTGAGGCGCTGACGGTTGTAGATGTGAACACTGGCAAGAATGTGGGTAAATCCAGCCTTGAAGAGACGGTGCTGTCCAATAACCTAGAAGCTGCCGAGGAGTTAGCCCGCCAGTTGCGGTTGCGTGACATTGGTGGGATTATCGTTGTGGATTTTGTTGATATGGAGATCGCCGCCAACCGAGCGCAGGTGTCTAAGCGTTTTCGTGATGCCTTGGCGCGTGACAAGACTCGCACTCAGGTGCTTGACATCAGCGGTCTCGGGTTGATGGAAATGACCCGCAAACGCAGCGGTCAAGGGCTACTTGAGTCATTGTCGGATCTTTGCAGCGACTGTTCAGGTCGCGGTTACCGGCTTATGGCTGAACTTATCGACTAGCCCGCTAGCCTGCACTTGCTATGTATGCAGTTGTTGAGACCGGCGGGAAGCAATACCGCGTGGAGCAGGGTTCCACTATTGATGTGGAGCGTGTCGGTGAGCCCGGCTCTGAGGTGTCGCTGCGCCCAGTGATGCTGGTTGACGAAGGATCTGTTCTGGTCACGCCAGCGGATTTGGCTGGTGCCAGCGTCACTGCCGTTGTGCGCGACGAGCATCGCGGCCCCAAGATTCGTGGCTTCACATACAAGTCCAAAAGCAACCAGCGACGACGCTGGGGTCATCGCCAGACGCTGGCAACCCTTGAGATCACCGACATCAAAAAGGCTTGAAGGCCTGTCAACAAGAAAGCAGATTAGTTATGTCCAAAACCAAAGGCGGTGGTTCCACTCGTAACGGTCGTGACTCCAATGCGCAGCGTCTCGGTGTCAAAGTTTTCGACGGTGGAAGAGTGCTTTCAGGAGCGATCATTGTGCGTCAACGGGGTACCAAGATTCATCCCGGTACTAATGTCGGACGTGGCGGCGATGACACGCTTTTTGCTAAAGCCGACGGGGTAGTGCGTTTCGGGGCGAGGCACGGCCGCAAGCTGGTATCCGTCGTGCCTCAAAGCTCGAGCGAATAAGTAAGCCAAGATATTCAATACCCCCCTCCATAAACGGCGAGATCTCAGAGCGCGAGCGTGGCTAGAGCGGCTAGCGCCTCCCTTAAGCGCAGCCCAATAAAGCGCTTAGATGCTTTCTGGGTGGCTCGTGAGTGCAGGAAGTGTTTTAGCATCTAGGGCGTGTCTGGGTTCGTCGACGAGTGCAATCTGCATGTGACTGCCGGTGACGGTGGTGCTGGGTGTGTGGCTTTCCGCCGTGAAGCTCATGTGTCTCGTGGCGGGCCGTCCGGCGGCGACGGCGGCCGCGGTGGAGACGTTTGGCTGGTAGCGGACCGTAACGTTGCTTCGCTTCTAGCTTTCCGTGATCATCCTCATCGTCGGGCTAGCAACGGCAAACACGGCTCGGGAAACAAACGTCACGGTGCCCGCGGTGACGACACTGAGGTGCCGGTGCCGGTAGGCACTGTCGTGCTTGACCATGACGATCAGTCACAGCTGGCCGATCTTTCGTTTCATGGTGAACGCTGGTTGGCGGCATCTGCTGGTGGCGGTGGCCGTGGCAACGCCCGCTTTTTGTCTAACCGTCGTCGCGCCCCGGCTTTCGCTGAGCAGGGTGAGTTCGGTGAGCAGCGTTGGCTGCGTCTTGAGCTGAAGTTGCTGGCTGATGTGGCCATTGTCGGCTTTCCTAATGTTGGCAAGTCCACGTTCATTAGCAGAGTGTCGGCGGCCAAGCCCAAGATCGCCGATTATCCTTTCACGACCCTTGAGCCGAATCTGGGTGTATGCCGTCTTGAGGATTCATTTGATGATGTTTTTGAGATGGTGCTGGCTGACATTCCTGGACTGATCGAAGGTGCTGGTGAGGGCCGCGGCTTGGGGCATCGTTTCTTGAGGCATGTGGAACGGGCTCGTGTGCTGCTAGTGCTAGTTGACCTGTGTGAGCTAGCCGAAAGGTCGCCTGCCGAGCAGTTGTCTGTGCTTCTTTCGGAGTTAGGCAGTTACCGGCCTGAGCTGCTGACGCGGCCACGGCTGGTGGTAGGCAGCCGCGCTGACACCGCTCTGGGAACTACGGCACCCGAAGAGCCGACTGGTTCTCTCAATAGCGGGAGTCGTTTTGGGCGTATGTCTTCGGTCACTGGTGAGGGTGTGGCGCAGGTTCTGGGTGAGCTGCGCAAGCTGGTGACACAGTCGCGTGCTGCAGATGAGGTTGTTGTTGAGGTTCCAGTGGTGCATCGGCCTTTGCCGCCTGCTCAGGAGGTGACTGTTCATCGTCTTGACGGGCGGCTCTGGCAGGTAGACGGACGAGCGGCACGCCGTGCCGTGGCTTTGAGTGATCTAACTGATGCTGGCGCGATTGCCTATGTGCAGGAACGGCTGCGCAGCCTGGGAGTAGAGAAGGCTCTGGCGCGAGCGGGTGCGCTCTACGGTGATGATGTGCGGATAGGCGATTTCAGTTTCACGTATCTCGCTGATACTGACACCATAAGTGATCATGACATAAGTGATCATGGCATAAGCGATCTCAGTGCCGTGGATGATCTTGATGGCGTAAACGATGTAAACAGCAGGCCTAAGTGACAGATATGCCTGATGTCTGTCACGATTGAGGCCCACAATGTCTGCCATGCTTGATGTCTGCCATGATTTATGACCCGAAATGATTGATGAGCCCAATGTCTGAAGCGAGCCCTCCTGTGGTTGGCCGAGCAGATCGGCTAGGCAGAGAGCACACGATTGTCGCCAAGATCGGCACGTCGTCGATCACCAACGAGGCTGGCATCATTGATCGGGCTGCGCTCGAGAAGTTTTGCGCCGAGGTGACCGCTCTACGCCAGGAAGGCAACCGGGTGCTGGTGGTCACCAGCGGCGCTATCGCAGCGGGACTGCCAGAACTGGGTTTGGGAGGCGAGCGGCGACCATCCAATATCAGGACTTTGCAGGCGGTCGCCACTGTTGGTCAAAGCGCTTTGATGGGCATCTATCGAGAAGTTTTCGCACGGCTTGGTGTGGTGGCCGGTCAGGTGCTTTTGGTGCCTCTGGATTTCGTGATCCGCAGCCAATACGTGCATGCTGGCGACACTTTGCGCAAGCTGCTTGATCTGGGTGTGGTACCGATAGTCAATGAGAACGACGCGGTCGCTGACGACGAAATCCGCTGGGGTGACAATGACCGCATTGCTGCACTTGTAGCGAATTTGGTGCAGGCTGATCTGCTGGTGTTGTTGACCGACACTGCTGGTGTGCTGAGTGATGATCCTCGACGCAACGCTGAAGCTTCGTTGATCGAGGAGATCGTTGAGTTTGATCAACTGCTTATTAGTCAAGTGGGTGGTGCGGGAACCCGGCGTGGTAGCGGTGGTATGGCTTCGAAGCTCACTGCGGCTCGGGTGGCATCGTTGTCGGGTGTGCCCACCGTGATTGCTGACGCTCGACGACCTGATGTGCTGGCTGATGCTGTGGCTGGTGTGGCAGGTGTCGGCACTTTGGTGCGTGCTTCTTCTGTGCGGCTGCCAGCGCGCAAACTGTGGATCGGTTTCGCGGTGGGTTCTCAGGGCAGGATCGTGGTGGACTCTGGTGCTCGGACTGCGCTTGAGAGCGGTAAGTCTCTGCTGGCTATCGGGGTTAGATCAGTTGACGGCGATTTCGATGCAGGGTCACCTGTAGAAGTGCAAGACCCTGATGGCGCAGTTTTCGCCAAGGGCTTAGCCCGTCACAGCGGCGACGATTTGCGTAGCGCTGTAGGTCGCCGCCGTGAGGAACTGCCTCCTGGAGCGCCGCATGTGGTGATACACGCCAACGATTTGGTGGTGTTGCCCCCCGCTTGACATCAGCAACCCTCGCGCTGGTACTGATTACAGCGCGTAGACCTAGTTGGTGGGTTGGTTGGGGATTTCTTTAGCTGTCGGTGCTGACGGTGCGGATGAGGCAGAGGAGGCTTCGATGCCTAGCTGCTCGCGTAGTTGGCTGAGGCGTGCTTTGGCTTCCTGGTTGCGGGCAGCAGCCTCAATCTCAAGCATCCGCCCTTCGCTGCTGTCTTGTTCGACTAGTTCGGAAGCGCCTTTGGCTTTGGCGTAGCGGGCTTCGATCTTCTCACGGACTTCTGCAAGCGTCGGCACATCCTCACCCACAGCCTCTGACAGAGTGCTCATTGCTTCGTTCATCTGCTCTTGCATCCGAGCTTGATCTAGTTGACCTAGAAGCTTCTGTCGTTCGCTCAGCTTCTCTTGCAAGCTCAAAGAGTTTTGCGACACCGCTGCTTTGGCCTGGTCAGCAGCCTCCGAAGTTTGGAACAGCAGAGTCTTAAGTCCCTCTATCTCGTCTTCTAGGCTGATCAGGCGACCGGCGAGCTGCTCAGCTGCGCTGGTGTAGGAGTCTGCTTTGGCTGTGTCGCCTGCGGCGCTGGCTTCTTCGGCCATCATGATCGCTTGGCGAGCGTTTCGGTTGACTCTTTCTAGTTCCGATAGGGCTCGGTTGAGGCGAATCTCGGTCTGCTTGTGGTTGGCGATCACGTTGGCGGCTTGATCCTTGAGACGGCGATGCTGCTCACGCGCCTCATCGATGGCCTGCTCTAACTGAACCTTGGGATCAGCAGTTTCTTCGAATCGGCCCGCTAAGCGAGCTGTCAAGTACTTCCAACGACGCTTAAGGACTTTCCACACGGTTGTGACTCTAGTCGCTTTCGTTGGCTTCGTCTGTGTTTGAGTGTTTGCGCCAGATGATTCTGCGAGCGGGTTCCAGCAGCAACTGCGACTCTGTGACACCGCGCCTATAAGCAACAAAGGCGTAGACCGCCACCGCGAACCCCGCAGCTAATGGTGCTGATATCAGCACCGGCCAGCCGCCGATCAGTAATTTCAGGGCAGCTGTGGCCGCGAATGTAACCGCAGCAGCGATTATTGGCGCGCTCAGCGCTTCACGAACCGTGTCATGGGCTACCAAGCGCCGGGTTAGCAGCACAAGCTCAAACCAAGCGGCTATCGCCGAACCGATAGCCAAGCCCACCGCACCTAGACGAACGGTGTCTTCTAGCGAGCGCTGCGCTTCCGGTAATGCCCATGCCAGCCCCAACCAGCCACCGTTTGCGCTGTCATCTACCAGCCCGCCCGAAGTCACTATCACACGATCAAGCGGGAACATCACCACGACACCGACCGCAGCGGCCACCGTCACCCGTAGTGCAGCGATCCTTGCGGGTCCGGCTGTGTCGCCTTTGGCGTAGCACACGTTTTGCAGCACTCTGCTTAAGCCGGTGGCTGTCAAACCCAGCGCGTAAGCACCCAGCACGAACCATACAACCACAGTGTCTTGTTCGGTGAACACTCCACCTTGAAACAACAAACCGATGATCAGATCGCCTGCGGCGAGATAGATCGCAGTTGTGAGCAGCATCCAGAAAGCCACTTTGCGAGAAGCGGCTCGGCATCGTGCTGCTAATGCCAGCGGATCGTCCGCTTGGCGTGCCATTTCTGGTAGTTCCGCAGCAGCCACGCTCATTGCGAACAAGCTCACTGGCAGCATGTAGAGAATCTGCCCTCGATACAGCGCAGCCACAGCACCGGTAGCTAGCAGCGAAGCCAGCATCAAGTCGGCATACGCCGAGATCTGCACCACCCCACGGCCCAGCACTGCCGGGCCGAAGCGCTGTCGGATTTCGGCCAGGCTGCGATGGTTGTGCAGCCATCTGAGTCGCAACCCTTTGGCGAGTCGCAGAGTTAGTGGTAGCTGCACTAGCAGTTGTGCTAGACCGCCACCGGCTACTCCCCATGCCAGGGCTCGTGCCACATCGTCTAGGTCGAACGCCAGCAGCCAGGCGACTATCAGCGCCGCAACCTGTAGAGCGTTCCATAGCACCGGCGCGGCATACGACAAAAAGAAGCGTCGATGACTGTTGAGCACGCCCAGACACCACGCCGACAAAACCAGGAAACCGGTGCCTAGTGCGGTGATACGCACTAGTGATACTGCCAGCTCGAAGCGGTCAGCGGTGAGCCCGGGTGCTAGCACGAAAGTGATTGGCCGTGCCAGAGTGACGATCAGCGCTACCGATAATCCTACGATCACCATCAGTGCCGCAGCCACTGCTCCAGCTACTGCACCTGCTGTTTGGGACGGCTCCTTGTCGTTGCTGTCGCTGTCGTCGCTGTTTGTTTCGTCGAGCAGGCGGCTGTAGACAGGCACGAAACTCGCTGACAGCACTCCTTCGCCGAGCAGGTTCTGCAACATGTTGGGTACACGCATCGCTACTGCGAATGCATCGCCAGCGGCAGTGTTACCTAGCAGTCGAGAAGCAACAGTCTCACGACCCAGGCCAGCTAGGCGGCTAGCTGCGATCCCTAAGGCGACCATCACCGTGCCCGAAGACCGTCGTGGCCGTTGCGGCTCAGTCACTGCCGTGGTCATACAGGTCGTCCATCCCGAGTGTTTCGAGGTTAGCCGCAAGGCTGCACCGGTTCAGTGAGGAGTCGCTGACAGCGAGCAGTTCATGTGAGCGGCGCGGGACACCGCTGCTGGAGTCCGAAGGCTCTCTTGACGTGGTGCGGGTGGCGTGTCATAGTTGAGCTATGAGCGTGTTGGGCTTGCTGGTAAAGGACGGTGGCGGTGGCTGCTTGTTGGGTGGTTGTGCTGTTGGGCAGTGTGTCAACGCCTGCTGACGGTCAGCCAGCGGGGGTACGTGCCAGTGAAGTACGTGCCGGGAACTGATGAGCTGTTGGCGAAACTGCCGTTGTGTCCGACGGGGTTGACTTTGGACGGCTCGTCGTCGCGGTGTTCTGGTGTGGTGAGTGTGCCTGCGTTGAAGAAGTGTGCTGCGGTTCTTGTGGGTTCTTCGGTGGTGTTGCGTGATGGTAAGTGTGTGATGTCGTCGGTGTCGGTCCGGAATCCGGTTGTGAGTTGTTTTGCGACGACGGAGGATCCGTTGTCGTGGGTGTTTGATTCGGGGTCCGGGCAGTGCGTGGCGACGGTGTTTGAGGATTATGAGGTGAAGACTGGTGAGCGGCGTGTCCCGCCGTTGACTGAGCGGGTGCGGGTGGCTCCGTTCACGAAACGGGTACGGGTCGCGCCTTTTAGCGAGAGTTATACGGTGACTGAGCGAGTGCGGGTTGCTCCGTTCACGAAGCAGAAGCGGGTGGCTCCGTTTAGGGAGAAGGTGCGTGTTGCTCCGTTCACGCGTCGCGAGCGGGTTGCTCCTTTTACGAAACGGGTTCGGGTTGCGCCTTTCAATAGGCAGGTTCGGGTGGCTCCGTTTTCGAAGCAGGTGAGGGTTCCTCCGTTTTCTGTGCGGGTGCGGGTGGCTCCGTTTACGGAGCGGGTGTCGGTTCGTGAGTCGTATTCGTATACGGTTCGTGAGCGGAGTTCGTGTAATGAGTATTTGATGGGTAGGTGTTTGAAGTGGAATTATAGGATTGTTCGCAAGACGGGATATCGTACGGTTTGGAAGACGGTTCCGGCTTATAATTATGAGACTCGCAGCGTTGTTAAGTATAATACAGTGCCTGTGTACAATTATGAGACGCGTGCAGTCTATAATTATGAGACTGTGCCGAATTATAAGTATGAGAGTGTGCCTGTTTATAATTATGAGTGGCGTGCCGTTTTTAATTATGAGACTGAGAGTGTTGAGAACTATGAGAATCGGCAGGTAACAAAGACGCGTGAGGTGTTTAATTATGAGGATCAGGAGGTTTTCAATTATGAGGATCGTGAGGTTCTTAATTTTGAGCCTGTGTATGAGACTCGTCAGCGGAAGGTAGAGAAGCGTAAGCCTCCAGAGTTGTTATGCTCTGACGGTCATATCATTGACCGTAATGATAACAAGTTCAAAAAGAAAGTTGAGACTGTAACGTCTACTGTCAATTCTTGTGATGGCACCTCCAAAGCCAGTTTGCGTTCTGTGCTAGGCACAAGCCTGTCGGTAACTTATACAAATGCTGAATGGAGTTTAGGTGGCGGGAAGTGCCACCGCAGTGTAACTACACCACCGGTTGGCTGTGATACAGGGTATAAACTGCTACGATTGCGGGAAGGAAGCATCTGCCGTCATCCGAAAGCCTCACCTTTTGGTGCTGTTGACATCGCGGCGAGGAAGCCAATCTTAGGCTTTGCTCCAGACAGTGTACTTACCTATCATGCCGACGAGGATGATGATGCAGAACGCAAGCAATGGGAATCATATTTCATTCTAGGAGGCGAGCAAGTCTACAATAGTTTGACAGATCTCAGCATAAGAAAAGCAAAGAAGGAAGAGACTCCCGATGTCAAATGACGTGTACATGACATTCCAAATATAATAGTTGATAGTAAGAAATATTATGCTGCTGCCTATTTTGAATGTTCTGGATTAATCTCAAGCAATTCAATATGTCCGAGTGGGGAAATTGTAATCAATAATGAGGCTTTCGTAGTGGTTGGAGATAAATGTCATACCGAGAATAAGCCACGAGACTTGTGTCGAAAAGATCTTATCTGTCATGAATTAGGACATAGTGTCGGGTTTCATCACGGAACCGCCAAGTCAAGTTGTATCAATGATGGATATAACAATGAGCTTGACGATTGGGAAGTCACTGCAATCAATCTTCAATACTAGTTAGGACCGATTAGTGATGAAAAACATTATTATATGGTTGAACATGCTTTTCCTGCCTATCACAGCTGCATGCACTGGTACTTCAGAGAGTCTGTTTGAGCCAGAGAGCGAACAATTATCAGTAGAACTATTACCAGAGCAATTACTAGTATTTGATGATTCTATTCCAGTTGCGGCTGGCTCATATTCTGAATGGCTTCCTGAAGACATTGACGAGATTTCAGAAGATGCAGATGTTATTTTTTTGGGTAGAGTAGTTGATTACAAAGAGCGTCTTTTTCTGCATGATCTTGAGTCATCAAGTTGGCCGAGATATTGGGTTTACGATGGCATTGTGCTACAGGCAGACGATTTGCTATTGGGCGAAATGCCAGATCCTGATACAAAGATAACGCTAGCAGTACGTGCATTAACCGAACTTCATGACGGTACAGTCCATTCACGACATATTGATCGAGAGATTTCTATTTTTGGCGAAGGGATACGAAGTATAGGCTCGGCTGAAAGCCCGCAATATTTAGTGTATGCGGGGCCTAGCCCTCCTGGAACCAGATGGCATGAACTGGGTTTGTATTGGATTCTTTCATCTGGTGGTGCTGTACGCGTATATAGTGACGGGTCATTAGGAGCAGGAAATGCAAGTCCGTTCGCTAAAGTCTGGGACGCTAACGCGGAAGGTGAGTATGATTGGGTGTTTCCGTATGATTTGCAGGATGCTCGTGATGCTGCAGAGTTGGCTAAGTCAGGGATTGAAGACACGTCGGGAGTTCCTGAGGAGCAGACTACTAGCTTAGATGAAGAATCCGAAGAGGAGGAATCCGATGGCGATTCTGCTGAGGTTGACTCTGATGCCGAGATCACACCGGGCGCGGATAGCGGTGAACTGGAGAGCGGAGAAGGTGACGATGCTGGGACCGGAAGCGAAGGTTCTGCTGAACTCGGTGATGGTAACAGTGGCGATTTGCTTGAGGATGGTGTAGGCGATCAGCAAACTCCAGAGGTAGAGTTTGACACTGATAGCGATGAGACGGAAGATGACTCAGAGCAGTCTGATCCCGGTAGTGCTGAATCACTGAAAGCCAACTCCGGAGATTCTGATGATGATAGTTCCGAACAAGAAACCGTGCCTGAAACAGAGGATGAGTCTGATGCTGGTAGCGGAGATGAGGCTGGTGACAGCTCCGAGCAGAATAGCCTTGGTGAAGAAGGTGCGCCAGGAATTGGTGATGAGGGTGTGCAGACACCCGGTGAATCAGATGTGGTATCGCCGGGTGGTTAAGATGGCTTTGGCTGAACGCTCTGTGTTGCGTCGGATTGGCTTGATGCTGGTTGGCCTTGCAGTGGCGGCTGTTGCGGTTGGATGTAGTGGCTTTGAGTATTCAGCCGTTGTAACCGGCGAGTATTCATCCCTAGCAACCGGCGAGGATTCACAGCCGTACTTCTCAGATGGAGGTCAGTTCACTAACGATCCCGCTGAATTAACGATCCTGGATCCGACAATCAATTCTTTTGACATACATGTGGATGGGATCCCCTACTGTGGTGTAGTAGCACTGACGGAACTTTCTGATGTGGTGTTCTTGGGCCGAGTTGTTGGCTATAGGCAGCGCCTGTACACTGACCCAGAAGAGCTTGACGTTGGTAATAATAACTTTGCAGCTCGGGATATCTATGAGGGAATAGTCATGCAGGCTGAGGAGGTTCTTTTCGGCGAAATGCCCGAGCCAAACTCACGCATAACCCTCGGTGCTGTGACTCTTGAGGAACGCACTGATGAGATTTATAAGCGTTTGCTGCCAAATATTAGGTGGCTATTGCCTGGAATTGAAGCGATGGCAAACCCAGCGAAAGGCCCCCTCTATCTTGTCTACGCTGCTGCAGCACGAAATACTCCAGCGGCTGATCATGATCTCTATTGGCTGCGTCATATCAACGGAATATATTCCAACGGAACGATCAACTTAACTCAGAGAGGGTCGATTTTCACGACATCTGTTTGTGTCGGGAGTGATCACGGTGAGCAGGTTTGGGCAGAGCGCAACTACAAACTCCAGGATGCTCGTGCCGCTGGCGCGTATGTTTCTAGCCTCGGGGAGCGTCGCAATGATAACAGCGAATGGTATAGTTTGCACGAAGACATTAATGAGATCACTAAGGATTCAGACATAGTGTTTGTGGGACGTATCGTTGATTATATTGAGCAACTTGAGGTTGAGGATATGACTGCTAACAATTCGGTTACTAGTCAGTTGGATTCTGAAGTTCGACTTGTATACAGCGGCATTGTTCTTGAGGTTGATGAAGTTCTTCTCGGCGAAATGCCCGAGGCCGAATCACGCGTTACATTGGGTGCTAGCTATTTGCAGAGCATCTATGATAGAGATGCTAGATCATTATTTCATGACCAGCCGACCGAGATATTCAACGCTGGGATTCAGAGTATAGGCTCAGCTAACTCTCCACAGTATCTGGTTTATGCTACCGCGAGCGAAGCTGGCAGTCGAGCACATGAACTTGGATTGTATTGGCTAAATACTCATGCCGGTGCCGTGTGCGTAAACGCGGACGGCACGCTCGGTATAGGACAGGAAAGCCCTTTCGATTGGGTATGGGCCGCGAATGAGGCAGGTGACTATGAATGGCGACATCCCTATGACCTGCAAGATGCTCGCAAAGCCGCAGAAGAGTTGATGAAGCCAAGCTTCGAGGACACGACCGAATCGCTCACAAACGACGACGGTTCCGAAGACGTTCCCCCGATTGACAGACTAAGACCGAACAGCACACACGAGTGCAGCGTGCTCGGTGCTACTGACGACAGCTGAATGTAAAGGAAGCCGCCGCAGGTCAGGGCCCCAGTGCAGTGATAGGCAAGACTGACACACCATCGGGACGCTCATAGCCGTAGCCCGCCGCAGTCACCACGAGCATCTTCGAAGGTGGCCCCGTGCGCTGCGTGTCGATCTGCTTGCAAGCCGCCGTCAACGACTTAGCTGCCTCGTCTATACGAGTGCCCGACCCCAGTTTGATCTCGACCGCAATCCACCGGCCGTCAACATGTTGTACTACAGCATCCAGTTCGTGACCGTTGCTGTCGCGATAGTGGTAGACGGACGCATCATTGGCCTCCGCGTGGATTCGCAGGTCTCGGACCACGAGCGACTCAAATGCTTGACCCAGATAGCCAGGATCATGCCACAGGCGTTCAGGACCCGCCCCCAGAGTTGCCGCGGCAAGCGATGGATCAACAAGATGACGCTTTGGTGATCGCCGCAAACGAGCTCGGGACCGCAAATGAACCGACCACGCAGGCAAATCCTCCACTACATACACACGCCTGAGTGCCTCCAGATACTCCGCTACAGTCTCGCGGGATGGTGAAGCATCTCCAGCCATATCCTTTGCCAGCGTGCATACGGAAGCATCGGTTGCGATGTTGCGGCTCAGCGAATTCAATAATCTCATCACCCCGTCGGGGCGGTGATAGGTGCGTCCCAGCCGAGGAATGTCGACTCGGGTGATCTCCTGCAGGTAGGATCGGCAAAGGGCGAGCGCTTGCGGTGTCGAAGTCTTGAGATGCCGTGGCCATCCGCCTCTGCACAGCGCTTCCACGACATCTGCGATTGAGGCTTGCGGCGCACTCGTGGAACAGTCTGAACCCTCAAACAATGCAGCTAGCGACACGTCTCCAGTCGACTCGTCGGATTCAGCTAACGACATCGGACGCATCCTGACCCTCATTACGCGGCCCGCACCCGAGTGGCGTGTGCGGTCGTCGGGAGGATGCGCTGATCCCGTGAAGATGAAATGGCCGACCCCTGCTTCGGCATCGACAGCATGGCGGGCGAAGTTCCACAGGCTCGGCACCAGCTGCCACTCATCCACCAACCGAGGACGTTCTCCTTGCAGCACTCGGCCGGGTGCCAACTCTGCTGATTCCGCTGTGTCAGGATCCTGATCTAGTCTCACCTCGCTGCGGGCATGTCGCAAGCCTGTCCAAGACTTGCCCACTCCTCTGGCACCCTCCACCACGACTATGGGCGCTGAGCCCAAAGCTCGGGTGATCATTGAATCAACAACGCGGGGTAGGTATCCCGCAGGAGTTAGCTGACCTAGTAAAGCGTCTTCAGGCACCATAAGCTAAAATAGTAGCATCAAACACAGTTATCCGACATTTTGCAGGAGTTTTAACCCGCAAAATGCAGAATTTATATCCGACAATTTGCAGCACAATTGTGGGCGGGTCGGCGGAATATGTGCAGTGTCAGGATCGCGGCGGGGCTGAGTGTGCGCTACGTGTAGCCTGAGATGGTGAAAAGCGCGCAACAAGTCGCAGTGCCAGAACTAGCAGCCCGAGCAAAAGCTGCCTCACGGGCGCTGGCTTCAGCATCAACCGCTGCCAAAAACGAAGCGCTGCTTACAGCGGCTGACCTGCTGGTCAAACAAGCCGACGAGATCTGCGCTGCCAACGCGATTGACGTGCAGCGAGCCGAGACCGACGGCACCCCGGCACCTCTGATTGATCGTCTGCGTCTATCGCCTGCACGAATTGATGCCATGGCTGACGGTTTGCGTCAGATCGCTTCGCGCCCTGACCCTGTCGGGTTGATTACTGACGGCTGGACAAGACCCAACGGTCTGCGAATAGAGCGTGTGCGTGTGCCGCTCGGAGTAGTAGCGATCATTTATGAGAGCCGCCCCAACGTCACATCCGATGCGGCTGGCCTATGTCTCAAATCAGGCAACGCAGCCTTCCTGCGGGGTTCGTCATCGGCGATCAACTCCAACCTCGCAGTAGCTGCCTCTATCCGTGAAGCGCTGACCTCCGTTGATCTGCCTGCTGATGCTTTGGTGCTGGTGGAGGACACTTCGCGTGCCACAGCCATTGAGTTCATGCAACAAACCGGTGCCATCGACTGCCTAATCCCGCGTGGCGGGCCATCGCTGATCGCCTCAGTGCTGGAGCATGCGACCGTGCCAGTGATCGTGGACGGTGCCGGAAACTGTCACGCCTACATCGACGCGTCGGCTGATCTTGACGATGCACAAAACATTGTCGTCAACGGCAAAACCCAACGACCAGGGGTATGCAACGCGCTTGAGTCTCTAATAGTTCACTCGTCGGTAGCTGCTGAGTTTCTGCCCCAGGCTGCGGCTGCACTCACTGGCGTAGAACTGCTGGGTGACGAGCGGGCCCGCCAGGCGGTGCCATCAATGAAGCAGGCCACTAACGCTGATTACGCAGCCGAGTTTCTCGACCTGAAAATGTCGGTTAAGGTGGTTGACACGCTTGATGAAGCCATCGCGCACATCAACCACAACGGCTCAGGTCACTCCGAGACCATCATTACCGCCGACCTCGCCGCAGCAGAGCGTTTCACCAAAGAAGTAGACGCTGCTGTGGTGCTAGTCAACGCCTCGACACGCTTCGTTGACGGCGAAGAGTTCGGTTTTGGTGCCGAGATCGGTATCAGCACCCAGAAACTTCATGCCCGCGGCCCGCTGGGTCTTGAGCAGCTAACCACCCTCAAGTTCGTCGTGCGCGGCGCAGGCCACATCCGCTGAACGCTCAGCTATAACACTTCACTACGCATGTCTGAGAGTTCTTCTGTGACTGGCAGCACTACAGCTTCTGATAGCGATTCAATGTCTGGCAGTTCAGACCGTCACGCTTGCTTCAGCAGCGTCGAAGAGTTGCAACAGCAACTTTCGGCGGTTGATTACCTGTGTGATCCTGGGCTTGCAGGTGTCGTGTATCTCGCTGACCGTCTCGGCAAGCCGATGCTGGTAGAAGGCCCCGCTGGCACAGGCAAGACTCAGCTAGCCAAAAGCGTCGCCGAGACCACCGGCAGCCGCCTGATAAGACTGCAATGCTATGAGGGTCTTGACGAAGCCAAAGCACTTTACGAATGGAACTACAAGAAACAGCTATTGCGTATTCAGACCGAACGCCGAGCAGATGCCAGCTGGGATGACGTTTCTGACGACATTTTCTCTGATGAGTTCCTGCTAACCCGACCACTTCTAGAAGCGATAACCGCTGATGATCCAATCGTGTTGCTAATAGACGAAGTCGACCGGGTAGAGGTAGAGACCGAAGCACTGCTATTAGAGGTGCTCAGCGAATATCAGGTATCAATCCCTGAACTCGGCACCATCAAAGCTCGCCAAGTGCCGCTGGTGTTTTTGACATCAAACAACACCCGCGAACTCAGCGAAGCTCTGAAACGCCGCTGCCTATATTTACACATTGACTACCCGTCAATGGAGCGCGAGAAACAGATCGTGCTAGCCAAAGTCCCTGACATCACCGAAAACTTGGCGACGCAAGTGTCTCAAGTAGTGCGGTCAATTCGCCGCCTCGAACTCAAAAAACCGCCGTCGGTTTCTGAGACTCTTGATTGGGCTAAAACCCTAGTGCTGTTAGGGGTGCGCCATGTTGACGCTGAGGTTGCTGCTGACACGGTCAACATTTTGTTGAAGTATCAAAGCGATATCGCCAAAGCCAACAAAGAACTGGCATCTGTTGATGGTCTCAGCCTCTAGAACACCTAACGCTCTAAAACGCCTACCGTCATCTGCGGTTTAACTCGCTGTGAACGACTGTGCAGTTTGATTCATTGTGAATGTAACTGAGGCTCCTACAGCGGGTAAAGCCAATTTTGCGGACAAATCCGACCCGCAGGTTAAGCCAGAACTGTCGGAGCTTCCAGCAGAAGCGGGAGAACCGCTACTGGAGTTGCTGAGCGGCTTCATCGCGGAACTGCGTGCGGTGGGAGTTCCTGCGAGCCTCACCGAGAGCCTTGACGCAATGGAAGCAGTCAAGCACATACACATATCTCAGCGTGACGCTTTCAAATACGCGCTGGCTGCCACGCTGGTCAAGAACCAGGCTCACTGGCAAGCCTTCGACACTGCGTTTGAGGTTTACTTCTCGCTGCGCGGCGACGAATACGCGATCACCGACGAAGCCCTCAACATCGCCGAAGTTGATCCTGACGCTGAAGGCGCAGAAAATACCGCCGAAGGACAAGGCGGCGCAGCCGGTGCTGCCCTCAGCCCTGAAGAACTTGCAGAGATGCTTTATCGAGCGTTGCTTCAAGGCGATAACGCAATGCTGCGAGCCGCTGCCAGTGAGGCTGTGCGCCGTTATGCAGGCATGGAGCCGGGACGCCCCGTCGGTGGCACCTACTACCTTTATCGCACGCTGCGGAACCTTGATCTCGAAGGTGTGCTAGAGCGTCTCATGGCTGTCGAGCAGGACAGCAGCGGTGAAGCAGGAGAAGCAGATGATTTCGAGCTGCGCTTGCGCCGCGACGAATACGAACTACGCATCTCCGAACTGAAAAGCCAGATCGAATCTGAGATACGGCGACGGTTGGTGGCCGACCGTGGCGTTGAAGCCATGGCCAAAACCCTGCGCAGGCCGCTGCCAGCCGACATTGACTTCATGCATGCCTCACGCGAAGAGATGGCAAGCCTGCGAAAAGCTATTTATCCCCTGACCCGCAAACTGGCGGCTCGGCTAGTTCGCAAACGTCGTCAAGGCCGCACCGGGCCGCTTGACTTTCGTTCTACGGTACGTCATTCGCTGGCATACGGCGGGGTGCCAGCCGAACCCAAGTTCCGCCATAAGCGACCTCACAAGCCCGACATCATGGTGATAGCCGACGTGTCAGGTTCGGTAGCGGCTTTCGCTCGTTTCACGCTGCATCTCGTGTATGCGATCTCAAGCCAGTTCTCGAAAGTGCGCTCGTTCGTGTTCATTGACGGTCTCGACGAAGTGACCGGCTTATTTGAGGGCAGCGACGACATCGCCGAAGCGGTGCATAGGGTCAACACCGAAGCCGATGTGGTGTGGGTAGATGGTCATTCCGACTACGGGCACGCTCTCGGTGTGTTTTGGGATCGCTACTTCGATGCTGTCGGACCGCGCACCACGGTGATGATCCTCGGCGACGCACGCAACAACTATCATGCCCCACAAAGCTGGATAGTCAAAGCCATGCAAGCCAAAGCAAAGCAGGTGTTCTGGCTCAACCCTGAGCCTCGCAGCTACTGGGACACAGGCGACTCAATCGTGGGGGAGTATGCGCCCTACTGCGACGGCGTGTTCGAGGTGCGCAACCTGCGACAACTCGAAGCCTTCGTTGATCGTCTGGCGTAACGACAACGGGCGTAACGACGACAACGCAAAGTCAAGCAACGGCAAGGCAAAGCCAAGCAACGACGGCAAAGAGACGCATTCGTGTCTGTGTGACGACCAGAGTCAGACCAACTTGCAGTCGACTTGCACACTGTTAATGCGTTGTGCTAATCTTATCTCAGAGTGACCTGTTGTTGCCTCGCAGCAGCAGGTTTCTGCTTGCCAATAACAGGCTTCTAGTCTATATTGGTAACCAAGGGCAGGTGTAGCGCGCTTAGAGGGTGCGCGCATGACACTCAACCCTTCCATACATACAAAACCCTTCACAGAGAAAGTGAGAAGGCCGTTGTGCCGCGCGAGTGGATCACGGCCAGGAGATCAGGCATGAGCGATTCAGTAGGACAGTATTTGAACGAAATCGGTGCGGTGGCTTTGCTCAACGCTCAAGAAGAGCGCGAACTGTCGCAAGCCATTGAGGGCGGCGTCGAAGCTCGCCAGCGCAAAGAACAAGGCGAAACCGGACGCGAGCTAGACAAGGCGATTCGTGTAGCCGAAGCAGCCAAAGACCGTTTCATCCGCGCCAACCTGCGGCTTGTGGTGAGCGTGGCTCGCCGCTATCCGCTTCCGCCGGGTATGGAACTGCTTGACCTGATCCAGGAAGGCAACCTCGGCTTGGAGCACGCAGTTGACAAGTTCGACTGGCGCAAGGGTTTCAAGTTCTCAACTTACGCCACCTTCTGGATCCGTCAGTCCATCGGACGGGCCCTTGACCAGAAGGCCAGTCTGGTGCGCCTGCCCGGCGACCGCTCGGCATCGCTTCGTGCCGCGCTGCGTCAGGTGTCCGGCGACGGCGACGAGCTTGACGATGATCACGCTCGTCTGCATCGCTTGACCACTCCCACTTCGCTGGACCGCACTATCGGCGATGACGACAGCAACGAGCTGATTGATTTGTTGCCTGATGCGAACCCTGGCCCCGAACTTGAAGTGATGGCCAAAGCCGAAGAAGAGATGGTTACCGGCCTGCTCGACATTCTTGAGCCTCGCGCCAAGTATGCCGTTGAGCAGCGTTTCGGTCTCACCGACGGTATCAAGCGTTCGTATCGCGAAGTTGGCGAAGAGCTTGGTGTTACTGCCGAAGCCGCCCGCCGTCTGGTGAAGCGCGCCATCAACTCCGTGCGAGAGCACGCTGATGATCTGCGCCTCGCCGAAACGGTCGACGCAGCCTGACATCAATGATCGCCGGTAATGCGGCTTCGGCAGCCGGCGGCTCTTATTGGTCTCCCTCGTCTTGGCGGGCCAAACCTGCGCTTCATCAGCCAGCTTGGCCCGACATAGCCGAACTTGAGCAGGCCACCAAAGCGCTGCAAGATCTGCCGCCGCTGGTATTCGCAGGCGAGTCGCGCTCGCTGATGAGCCACCTCGGACGAGTCGCCAAAGGCGAAGCGTTCCTGTTGCAGGCTGGCGACTGTGCAGAGTCTTTCGATTCTTCAGCTGACTCAATCCGCGACAAGCTGCGGGTGATACTGCAGATGGCTATCGTGCTCACCTACTCTGGCGGTGTTCCGCTGGTGAAGGTGGGTCGGATCGCTGGGCAGTTCGCCAAACCTCGCTCTAGCCCAACCGAAACAAAAGGCTCAGTCGAACTCCCTTCGTTTCTCGGGCATATGGTCAACGACATCGGCTTTAGTGAGACTGAGCGACTGCCTGATCCGCGCCGACTGCTGACTGCTTATCATCGGGCTGCGTCCACTCTCAACCTGTTGAGGGCGTTCACTCGCGGCGGTTACGCTGATCTGTCGCAGGTAGCTACCTGGAATCGCCAGTTCGTGGCTTCTTCGCCAGCGGGTCAGCGTTACGCGCAGATGGCCGAAGACATCGACCGAGCGCTGCGTTTCATGACCGCCTGCGGGGTCACCAACACCAACACGCCGCAACTGCACGAAGTGGAGTTCTACACCAGTCACGAGTCGCTGGTGCTCGACTATGAAGAAGCGCTCACCCGTGAAGACTCCACTAGTGGAGACTGGTACAACTGTTCGGCGCACATGTTGTGGATCGGTGAACGAACCCGCCAGCTTGATGGTGCTCATGTGGAATTTCTGCGTGGAGTGCGTAATCCGCTCGGTTGCAAAATCGGGCCGACAGCCTCCGCTGAAGAGGTTCTGGCGCTTTGCGAAAAACTGAACCCTCAACGGATACCTGGAAGGCTCACACTGATCACCAGAATGGGTGCCGACAAGGTGGAAACTCTGCTGCCTCCGCTGCTGGAAGCGGTGCGTGACTCGGGTCATCCAGTGGCTTGGGCGTGTGACCCCATGCACGGCAATACCTATACGTCAGAGTCGGGCCGCAAGACCCGCCACTTCGATCATGTGCTAGCCGAGATCAGTGGCTTCTTCGCGGCTCACGCGGCTTGTGGCACCTGGCCCGGCGGAGTGCATGTGGAGTTGACCGGTGATGCGGTCACCGAGTGTGTTGGTGGGGCTGACGACATCAGCCACGAAGACCTTGAGCAAGCTTTCGAGACCCTCTGTGATCCGCGTCTCAACGGACGTCAGTCGGTGGATCTGGCTTTTCGTGTAGCCGAGATGCTCTCGGAAAGCAGATAAGAACCCGGAGCCGAAGATCCGTAATACGACAGCCGCTGTGGAAGCAGCGCGGCAGATAGTTGATCACGCTGAACGCGTCACGGTGCTTACTGGTGCCGGGATATCCACCGACAGCGGCTTACGGGACTTCCGTGGGCCTCAAGGCATTTGGACTCGTGATCCCGCTGCCGAGCGAGCTTCCAACATCAACGTTTATGTTTCGGATCCTGAAGTCCGTCGAAGCAACTGGGCTCGGCGCGCCTCGGGTGAGATCTGGGCTGAAGTCGAGCCCAACAAAGGTCACAAGGCACTGGTGACTTTAGAGGAGCGAGGCAAGCTTCATCTGTTGATAACTCAAAACGTTGACGAACTGCATCAGCGCGCAGGCAGCGATCCTGACCTTCTAGTGGAAATCCACGGCACCACCCGCAAAGTGCAGTGCCTGTCATGCGAGAACTACCGTGCCGCAATGCAAGAAGTGCTCAAACGGGTTCGTGCTGGTGAAGAGGATCCGCCGTGTCCTCTATGCGGTGGGATATTGAAGTCGGCCACGGTGTCGTTCGGGCAGAGCCTCAATCCGATTGACTTAGCTCGTGCTGAGCGCGCTTCGCTGGAATGCGACCTGTTCCTAGCGGTTGGCACCACGTTGGCTGTCTCACCGATCAACATGACAGCTCAGCTAGCAGTGCAGTCAGGAGCGCGGCTGGTGATCGTTAACGGTGAAGCCACCGAGTTTGATGAGTTAGCTGACGTGCTAGTGACTGACTCAATCAGCGAAACACTGCCATTGATTTGTGGCACTGACACTCACCCGCAACTCTCAAGCAACTGACACTTTAGCCGTCGGCATTTTGCTCGTCGGCACTTTGGCTACCAGCATTTCAGGTGTTGCGCAGCCTCACCGGCGTGGAAACCTCAGCGAAGAAGTCGTTGCCTTTGTCGTCGATCACTATGAAAGCAGGGAAGTCTTCCACCTCAATGCGCCACACGGCTTCCATGCCCAACTCGGGATAGTCAAGCACCTCGACACGTCTGATTGAGTCGCGAGCTAGCCGGGCGGCTGGCCCTCCGATCGACCCCAGATAAAACCCGCCGTGGCGGGCGCAGGCTTCGGTCACTTGTTTGGAACGGTTGCCCTTGGCGAGCATCACCAGTGACCCTCCCACCGCCTGGAACTGATCAACATAAGAATCCATCCGGCCCGCTGTGGTCGGCCCGAACGACCCCGAGGCGTGCCCGGCCGGGGTTTTGGCTGGACCGGCGTAATACACCGGATGGTCTCGCAGGTATGCGGGCAGTGGTTCGCCTGCGTCAAGGCGATCTTTGATACGGGCGTGCGCGATGTCACGTCCCACTACTAGAGTCCCGGTCAGCGCCAGACGGGTCTTGACCGGATACTTGGTGAGCTGAGCCTGGATTTCGGCCATGGGTCGGTCGAGATCCACCGACACCACCTCGGTGGACAGGTCACCGCTTGACGGCACCGGCAGGAACCGTGCCGGGTCGGTCTCCAAACGCTCCAAGAACAGCCCCTCGGAGGTGATCTTGGCACGCGCCTGGCGATCCGCCGAGCAGCTCACGGCGATCCCCACCGGGTTCGAAGCCCCGTGGCGGGGCAGTCGCACTACCCGCACATCATGGCAGAAATATTTGCCCCCAAACTGCGCTCCGATGCCGAAAGTTTGGGTCAGTTCCAGCACTCGCTTCTCCCATTCGAGGTCGCGGAAGCCGTGGCCACTGTCGGGATCACCCGAAGTAGGCAGCGAGTCGAGATATTTAGCGGAGGCGAGCTTCGCTACTTTCAGATTGAACTCTGCTGAAGTGCCGCCCACCACCACAGCAAGGTGATACGGCGGACATGCTGCTGTGCCGATTAGGCGTAGCGTCTCGTCGCAGAAGTCAAGCAGCGACTGCTCGTTGAGCAGGGCTTTGGTCTTCTGATATAGGAACGATTTGTTGGCCGAGCCGCCACCTTTGGCCATGTAGAACAGCTCATAAATATCACCGGGTTTGGAGTAGATCTCGATTTGGGCGGGCAGGTTGTTGCCGGTGTTTGCTTCGGTGAACATGTCGAGCGGGGCGAGCTGCGAATAGCGCAGATTAGATGTGAGATAAGTGTCGTAGACACCGCGAGAGATAGCTTCGGCATCATCAGAGAAGGTCAGCACCTGCTCGCCTTTGCGGCCCATGATTACTGCCGTGCCGGTGTCTTGGCACATCGGCAGCACGCCGCCCGCAGCGATGCTGGCGTTCAGCAGCAATTCGGTGGCCACGAAACGGTCATTGTCGGAGGCTTGCGGGTCATCAAGAATGTTGTGCAACTGCTGCAGATGTCCGGCGCGCAGGTAATGGTTGATGTCGTGCATGGCTTGCGCGGTGAGCTGTGTCAGCGCTTCGGTTTCGACCTTCAAGAAGGTGCGACCGGCCAACTCCATTGTGGACACCCCGTCGCTTGAGAGCAGTCGGTATTCGGTGTCGTCATCGCCGAGGGGCAGCATGTCCGAATAGGCAAACTCTTTCGGCGGCGGTTGCTTGTTTCGGTCTTCGGGTTCAGTCATGTTGAGTCATGTTGATGCTGGCGTTTTCGTGGTTGGTGTGTCAGCGGCGCGGATACCGATGTCACTGTCTTGCTGGTGTTCCCGCAAAAGCCAACGGATCTTGTGCATCACCGATCACTGGGCGTTTCCAATGGGTGAACTCCGAGACGGTTTCGGCGACGCTGCGCCATTGTGCAGGATTCCAGCCTTGCGCGCAGGCTGCCACAGACCCATCCTGAAGAACAAACGCGAACGCGGGCAGAGCATTAATCCCGAGCGCGGCAGCAATCTTGTGGTCAGGATCTGAGAAAGTCAAAGTTTCTTGCGCATATGGTCCTAAGAAGCGGCGAGCATCGTCGGCACCGCAGGCGACTACCCAGCAGGTGCGGCAGCCGGCATCGGCGTAGTTGAGCAGGATGCGCCGAGCGGTGTGCAGGATTGAGGCACTCTCAGCGGTGTAAGGATCAAGCAGCACAGGCAGCAGCGGGAAGGTGGTCAGCCAGTCCTGCAAAGGCCGCGGCTCAGCGCTCAGAGGATCAAGCGGCATATCAAGCGAAACCGTTGTCACCACGCCCAAGCTAGCGGATGCGACAGCAGTGCGGAGGGCTCTACGCTCACTTTGTGCATCCCTTGGAAAGGCTCCGGTATGTGGCACGTAACCCGCTGGCACCAACCAAGCCGCTCATTGCCGAGTCGGCTGCTGTGCTTGCGTCTCTCGCTGGTGACCCTGCAGGTTTGCTCACATCGTGCCGCAATCTGCTGAGACGCAGAGGTCACTGCGGACCGCTGGTTTGGATGACTGCACGAATGGTGGCCGCCACCGACTGTCACAATGAGGTCCTCGAAATCGCTAAAGCCATGGACTGCGACACCGCCGACTGGAAGCTACATGATGCTATGGCTTCACTCAGCAACAATTTCAATACTTTGAAGGTGGTGGCTGTGGGTCACATAGACGAGATCAAGGTCAACCTTTACATTAATCCCGACTGGCCTTGCACGGGTCCCGAAGACCCAGACAGAGCCGCCGAAGCTGATGTTGTTGTGGTGGCCAGCGACTGTGCAGGACCCCACGAGGCGCTGGTAGCGCCTGAAGCTTTGCCGGTGCTTGAGAAAGCCCGAGAGTTCGGCACAAAGGCGTGGTTGTTCACTGGGGCGGGACGGATGCTACCGCAAGCCATGTGGGCACCCCTTAAGCAAAGACTCATTCCCGATGATCTCGCTGAGATGGGGCTTGTTGTGTTGGATTTGGATCGCTACGTTGACGGTGTAGTCACTCCGGCCGGTTTGTTCACAGCCGAGGAGGCGGGCAGGCGCTCTGACTGTCCTGTCGTCCCTGAGATATTCGCTTAGCCACCGAAACCGTTCTTGATGTATTTGACCTCACCACAGCGTGACAACTGCATCAAGAACGAGATATCAGCTGGCGGTCAGCGCTTTCACGAGTTGACCGAATGCTTCATTGGCGATGGCGACCATCTCGTCGTCGGTGCGGTCCTGGATGGGATGGCTGGTCAGCACCGCAGCAGCGTCGAAACCCAATGCCTGCGACTGCGCCTCCACTGCTGACGCGAAATGCACTGTTGTGACGAACACACCGGGAAGGCCGCGGGCTTCCAAGTAGCTGATGTCATGCACACTGCACGACACGCACGAGCCTCAATCGGCGAGTGCCTCGATCACGGCATCGCAGGTGGTGGCGATCTCGTGGCGCAAGTCCACCGGTGCCGGTTTCGAGAAGGTCGGCTTGGTGTAGCGATGCACTTCGGCACCGAGGCCAGCTAGCCGCTGCGAGATACGGTCAAGGAACACGTTGCCGCGGGGTTTGGAAATATCAAGAAGGCCGACGGTTAATCCTTCCAGCGACCTAGGCCGAGGTGTCCGCTGCCTGCTCGCCGGAGTCTGCTCCGAACTGGGATCCAGTAAAAAAGTCATGTCAGACATGTCACACCCCTCCACATGCGGGTCTTGTTTCACTCTTGTAGTCACGGTTGTAGTCGCGGTTTCTGCGTATATCCGCCGTGACAGCAAGAGAATAGTAGAAGACTTTCACGGTGTGATCTCTCGGGTAACGGGGTCACTGCCGCCGGGGCCGTTGGTCCATCCTGTGATGATCGCCGAGAACAGTCCAGCATCCCCGCCTGCTTGAGCCAGCAGCAGCCCCCCGTCACGGAACTTGGGAATTTTCTGACCCGCCGCCGCGGCAGGTAGACCTTCGGTGATACCGCCCGCGCCCGACATCACCTCGTCGCCGTCAACCAGAAGTTCCTCCGACAGCGCCGTCATGAAGTCGTCACGGCTCCAGCCAGCGTCGATGAAGCGGGCCATGTGCTCAGGTGACAGCACCAACATGGCATCCATGCCTATCATCGCCCGTGGCGATCCAGTGACGCGCAGCGCTTGAGCGAGGTGTTTGGTCAGGAATTCGGGACTGCGAGTGCGTTGATCCACAAAGATTCTGGGCGACTCCCCAGCGAACACTGTGACTGTTGACTGATCCGCCTGCCAGCCTCGGCTCGTCGCCAAAGAACCCCAAGGCGATCCGGTCTCGTTCTCGGCGAAACAGAAGCCGACTTTAGCGGGCGAGCCCAAAGTGGCCCGGTCCACCTCACCGGGGCGACCCCCGCCGACGTTGCGAACCACCAGTTGCAGCGCTCGGCCGATGGTCGAGTTGGCACGGTTGCCCTGCCCGAGAGCGTTGAGGCTTGAGTTCATGCCAATGCGGGTTGCGATTGGGCCATTGACGACCAGAACCGGCCCGACGCTCATGGTGGTGGCCAGCACGCCGTGCATGTTGAAAGTGTCGTTGCAGGCGGCTTCGATTGCGGCGATCACCACAGGCAGATATTCCGGCAGGCAGCCAGCCATCACTGCGTTGATAGCAACCTTTTCAACGGTGCATTCGACCAGGCTTGGAGGCACTGTCGCCACTATCTCGTCGGGCTCGCGGCTGGTGCCCTCCAGCATTCGCAGCACCCGTGCTTGCGTTGGCGGCACTACGGGCAGGCCGTCGGACCATCCCCGGTTCCACATCGCTTCCCATTCGTCCTCTAGCGCCGCAAGTTCCACTCGGCGGCTGCTCAGCCGCGAGCCGCAGAAGCGCACAGCTAACTCATCAGCGATGGCGGGATCAACGCTCAGCGACCCGCAGCCCGGGCTCCATTCGGGCAGTCCCTCGCCCAGCCTTTCAACAACGGCCAGTTCCTCCCACTGCGAACGTGACCATCCAACTGTGCGCTGTTGTTCGGTGCTGTCGGAGACCATCAGCAGAGTCGGCACGGTCTCAATGTTGTGATGCCACGACAGGGCTAAGTCTTCGTCATAACATACCCAGTCGGCATCGGCGGGGAAGCACGGATCGTCCTGGGTGATCACGTTCAGACCAGATCGCTCGTGCAGTTCGGTCAGCACGGGTGCTATCAGCTCACAGGTGGGGCAGTCGCGCTTGACCACGGCCACTAGCCCGTCGGGCAGAACCGGAACCTTAGGAGCCAAGTTTCTCGGCGGGTTGCCGCTCTGTTCGGTGGGGTCGCAGCGTTGTTCGGTCATGGCGCAATTGTGTCACTGCTAGCATCGTCATGTGATGACGGGCGGCGACGAAGTTGAATCAGGTCGCATAGACGGGCGTGAGTTCCGGCGGGTGCTGGGTCATTATCCGACAGGCGTGACCGTAGTTACTGCTGCCTGCCCAGAAGGTCCCGAGGGGCTTACCATCGGCTCGTTCACCAGTGTGTCGCTGGATCCGCCGCTGGTTTCGTTTTGTGCAGGACACGACTCTGACTCTTGGAAGAAAATGCGACATGTGGACAGTTTCTGTGTGAACGTTCTTAGCGATCAACAAGCCGATCTGTCCAGCGCATTCGCCGGAGGAAGCGATGACCGTTTTGCTGGGGTTAGCACCCGAGCGGAAGCCACTGGGGCTCCAGTGATCGCAGGCTGTCTGGCTTGGATTGATTGCCGGCTCAAGGCAATTCATGCAGAAGGTGACCACGACATCGTGATCGGTGAAGTAGCAGCGTTGGGTACCGCCACAGGAAGCGATGCTGTGTCACCCGGCCCGCTGGTGTTCGTGAAGGGCGGCTACGGCCAGGTGACACCATTGGCGGAGTTGTAGAGGGTGGTGTCGTAGATGGCCATCTACGCCTTGGGCGACGAAGCGCCACGCATCGACCCGACGGCCTACGTTCATCCTGATGCTGTGGTGATCGGCAACGTCGAAGTTGGTCCTGAGTCTTCGGTGTGGCCTTATGCGGTGCTGCGAGGCGACGACGGCTGGATCCGCATAGGCGCTCGCAGCAATGTCCAAGATGCTGCGGTGATTCACTGCGCGCCCGAACTTCCCACCATTGTTGGTGAGAACTGCACCATCGGTCATTTGGCTCATCTGGAGGGCTGCACAGTCAACGACGGCTCGCTTATTGGTGTGGGTGCTGTGGTGATCCACCGAGCCGTGATCGGGCCGAACGCTCTGGTGGGTGCCAACGCCATGGTGACTGCCGACACTGTGGTGCCGCCGGGAGCTATGGCGCTGGGCACTCCAGCCCGCATCCGCGAAGGCGTGCTGGGTGAGGGACACAATCGGGACAACGCGGAGCTGTATGTGGCGCGCGGTCATCGCTATCGCGCCGAAATGCGCCGCATCGATTGATGGACATCGACTGATAGATTTGAACTCGTCGCCCACACAGGAGCCCTAAACATGACCACAGCGGATATCGGTGTCGATCTCAGTCGCTATCAGTTGGGCTGGAGCGACGAGGAGGATTACGTCTTCAAGCCCAAGAAGGGCCTCAACATTGACATCATCAGTGAGATGTCGTGGCTCAAAGGTGAGCCCCAGTGGATGCTCGACTTCCGCCTCAAGTCGCATCGCCGCTTTGAGCGTCGCCCGCGTCCAGCCTGGGGCGGTGACACCACCGGCATCAACTTCGACGACATTTACTACTACATCAAGCCCACCGAAACGCTCGCCAACGACTGGGACATGGTGCCCGAGTCAATCAAAAACACTTATGAGCGTCTCGGTATTCCCGAAGCTGAGCGCAAATACCTCGCTGGTGTGACCGCCCAGTATGAAAGCGAGGTTGTGTATCACCGCAACCGTGAAGACCTTGAAGCTCTGGGCGTGTTGTTCTGCGACATGGACACCGCGCTGCGTGAGTATCCAGAGCTGGTCAAACGCTATTTCGGCACAGTAATCCCGCCGAACGACAACAAGTTCTCGGCGTTGAACTCGGCTGTGTGGTCAGGAGGATCGTTTATCTACGTGCCGCCGGGGGTGGAGGTTGAAGCGCCGCTTCAGGCTTATTTCCGCATCAACGCCGAGAATATGGGGCAGTTCGAGCGCACCCTGATCATCGCTGATGAGGGTTCAAAGGTGCATTACATCGAAGGCTGCTCGGCACCTACTTATTCCACCGACTCGCTGCATTCAGCGGTGGTGGAGATCGTGGTTGGCCGCTCGGCTCGGGTGACGTATACCACCATCCAGAACTGGTCAGACAACGTCTACAACCTTGTCACCAAGCGCGCCCGGGTCGAAGCCGAAGGCCACATGGAATGGATCGACGGCAACATTGGCTGCTTGGCTGAAGGCTCGCGGGTGACCACTCCGGGTGGTACCAAGCCGATTGAGCTAGTCATGCCCGGCGATGAGGTGCTTTCCTACGATGAGGCTGCCGGTTCACTGTGCTGGCGCCGGGTTACAGCCAAGCGCTACTCCGGCGAGCAGTCGGTTAGAGACGTGCGGCAAGGCTCGCGTCGGCTGCGGGTGACCGACAACCATCCCTTCTACTCCTACGTTCATGGTGGACTGGGTTATGTGCGGGCAGACAAACTCCACAAGGCGATCGTCCCTGTCGAGAGTGCTAACACTGACGATCCTCTTGGCATCAATTTTACTGCTGGCGTTGAGGTGCGTGATGTTAATGTGAGTTCCGAGACCGAGGTTGTGCCCACTTGGGACATCGAAGTCGAAGGCACCGGCAACTTTGTGTCGGAAGGTTTCATCGTTCACAACTCGAGGCTCACGATGAAGTATCCGGCGGTGGTGATGGTGGGCCCCAAAGCTTCCGGCGAGGTGCTGTCGGTGGCTTACGGTGGGCCGGGTCAGCATCAAGACACTGGTGCCAAGATGACCCATGCCGCGCCTGAGACCACCTCCAAGATCGTGTCGAAGTCAATCTCCTCAGGCGGTGGACGCACCTCATACCGGGGCTTGGTGCGTGTCGAGGATGATGCCCACGGCTGCAAGAGCCATGTGCAATGCGACGCGCTGATCCTTGACGGCGACTCGGTCTCTGACACTTATCCCTATATGGAGGTCGGCTCTGGTGATGCCGTGATCGGCCATGAGGCCACCGTGTCGAAAGTGGCCGATGATCAGTTGTTTTATTTGCAGAGTCGCGGCCTCACCGAAGAGCAGGCCATGGGCTTGATAGTTAACGGCTTTATCGAGCCTGTTACGCGCACTCTGCCGATGGAGTATGCAGTGGAGTGGAGCCGCCTGATCGAGTTGCAAATGGAAGGCAGCGTCGGCTAACCCCAATCTGGACATGCGTTGTGATAATCATTCACGCCCTGAATGATTATCATTGAGGCTATGAATGAAATGCTGCGACTTCGGCTTGTCGCTACCAGCCTCGCAGAGCATCTCAGGGTGATGCCTGCTGTGGTGGTGACAGGGGCTCGCCAGACAGGCAAGAGCACGCTGGTTAGCGAGTTGATGCCTAGTGCCAGAGACCGTCGCTATGTGTCGCTTGATGATCTAGATGCCGCTGAAGTGGCTCAGCGTGACCCCGATGTGCTGGTTGGGGGACGGCAGCCGGTGATCCTTGATGAGGTGCAGCGCGAGCCGCAGTTGCTTGTGGCGGTGAAGCGAGCCATTGACCGTCAGCGCATCCCAGGGCAGTTCCTCCTCACTGGTTCGGCCAACCTGTTGCTGATGCGTCAGGTATCGGAATCACTAGCTGGACGAGCCAGTTATCTGACGCTGTGGCCCATGACACGCCGTGAACTGTTGGGCCACGGCTGTTGCGGTGCTTGGGACATGCTCCTCGCCACGGCCAGCGATCATTGGCTCGACGAGCTGTCGGCAGTGCCAGCAGTTCCTGAAGATTGGCGGAGGTTCGCTCAAGTCGGCGGTATGCCAACACCAGCGCTGCACCTTGACGATGCCAGCCATCGTGCGATCTGGTTCGATGGGTATGTGCGCACATATTTGGAGCGCGACCTGCAAAGCCTGTCATCGGTAGCAGCGCTGCCCGACTTCCGCCGTTTGATGCGCGCAGCATGTTTGAGGCTCGGTCAGATCGTCAACCAGACAGCGCTAGGCCGTGACATAGGAATACCCCAGCCGACCGTGAACCGTTATCTCAACCTGTTGGAGACATCGCACCTGCTGGTGCGTGTGCCTGCCTTCTCGCCTAACCGCACGAAGCGGCTCATCAGGTCGCCCAAGCTTTATTGGGGCGATGTCGGCGTTGCGTTTCACCTCTCTGGTCAGGATGAGCCATCAGGAGCACATCTTGAGAACATCGTGTTGACAGACTTGCTGGCGTGGCGTGATGCCCGCAGCGAGCGAGCCGAGATACTCCATTGGCGCACCACCTCTGGTGAGGAGGTTGACTTCGTGATTGAGGCCAGCGACCGCCTGTTGCCCGTTGAGGTGAAAGCAACCATGCGCCCTCGGTTGCGCGACACTTCTCATCTGCGGGCGTTCCGCACCGAATACGGTGTCCGGGCTTTGCCGGGGCTGCTATTGCACGGCGGTGATGTCATCGAATGGCTTGCCCCCGATGTGCTGGCCGCTCCTTGGTGGCGAGTCCTGTAGAACCCCGAAGCTAAGTCACTACTAACCGGTATAATGACCATATGGTTAGACAAGTGACCGCCACGGAAACTAAGGCGCGCATTCTGGCTCTGCTTGATGAGGTGAGCGCAGGCGACGAGATTGAGATAACCAAGCATGGCCGCACTGTGGCCCGGCTTGTTCCTGCGTCTGGGCCACACGCCTTGAAAGGACTCATGGCCGGGATAGCCCGAAGCGTTGATGATGACGAACAACTCTATTCAACTGACACAAATTGGAATATGACTAACGGTGCTCCTAGCTGACACGCATGTTCTGCAGTGGTGGTCAGCAGAGCCTGAGAGACTCAGCAACGCAGCCCTAGTTGCGCTGGAGAAAGCCGACGAGCTGGCAGTTGCCGCCATTACCTGGTACGAACTTGGCTGGCTAGCCCATCACGGACGCATCACGGTAAGCCTCCCGATTGATACCTGGATCACTGGCCTGGCTCGGTCGGTCCGCACAGTGGCGCTCACTGCGAAGATAGCCGCAACTGCTGTGACACTTCCTCGCACGTTTCCGTCTGATCCAGCAGATCGGCTGATCTACGCCACCGCCATCGAAAATGGCTGTCCTATGGTTACCAAGGACGAAAGCATTAGGGCTTATAGCGGGACACCGTTTGCTACAACGATCTGGTGATGATTATTCGTAGCATGACTGATTATCACCCAGGCTATGGATGAACGCTGCGCCCACGGCTTATCGTTAGCAGCCTCTCAGAACATCTCGGGGTGATGCCGCAGTTATGAAGTGTTCAGGCGTTTTCGGTCTCGAAACGTTTGATGTTGCGCTCTGCGCTGCTGAATTCCACGCCCACTAGGTGGATCGGCTCGCCGCTGGAGCGGTAACGGTCGGCGTAGCGACGCTGCTTGAGCTGCGCCAAAGCGGTGCCTGGCCCCGCCTGCTCAATGACTTTGAACTCGAATATGTAGACATGTCCACTGGAGCGCACCGCCATGTCAAGACGGCCGAGGCTGGTGCTCTCCTCAACGGTGACATCAAGGCCGAGTGCTGCGAAATATGAGTAGAAAACGCTGGCGTAGTAGCCCTCGTAGCTAGCTATCTCGTTGTTGGTGTGCCACTGGTGCGGTATTGATGCGAAGATAGAATGGAAAAGTCCTTCAAGTCCCGCGATGTCGTTTGTTTCAAGCAGCCGGTAGAGATTGGACTGGTTACGACCAATATGAGCTGGATCTGGATGCAGGCGTCTCAGCAAGTGCTCGTTAAGGCTTAGACGCACCTCCAAGTTTGGGTAGGTCAGCTTGTAGCTCTTGCGGGCACCTGCTGAGACCTCCTCAACGATGGTGAGGTAACCGGTCTGGAACAGCAGCGCCTCGGTAGCTATGTCGTCAACATCGAATGCTGATAGCAGATCCTCACTTGTCACAGTCTGTTCGAGCGACGCAGACGGCATCCTTCGCTGTAAGAGGGTCTCGATTAGGAAAGAGGGTGAGCCGGTCTCGAACCACCAAGCACCGAACTCACGTCTATCCAGCAGCATCAGCACACCAAAAGGGTTGTACAGGCGCTCGTTGCCAGCCCAGCGGTAGCCGTTGTACCAAAGCCGGACCGCCTCGGTGTCAAGACCTTCGAGTTCTGGAGCGAACACCGTGTCGAGGTCGTTTTGCGTATATCCGCAGATAGTGCCGTAACGCGGGTCAAGGGTGATGTCGTTGAGATTGTTGAGGCCCGAAAACAGGCTGACTTTTGAGAACTTGGTCACTCCTGCCAAGAAGCTGAAACGTATGTGAGAGTCGGCTTCTTTGATTGCCGCATAAAACCCACGAAGAAAGTCACGGTTCTTGCGGGCCGTGTCGCTCGCTGCGGGGTCATGATCGGCACTGTCTGCCTTAGTGACCAAAGCATCAAGGATGGGGCGGTCGTATTCGTCAACGAGTACTGCCACCCGTTGTCCCGTCTTGCTGTGCAGTTCTCTGAGCACGGATCTCAGGTGTCCGGCAGGGGTTTCTGCTTGCACGTCAAGTTGATTGTCTCGCTCAACTGCGACAAGTTGCTCCGAGATGCTGGCAGCTAACTGTGAAGGGTCGCTGAAGCTGCCGCTACCGAAACTGAGACGCAGCACAGGGTGCTGCACTGACCAGTCCCAGTGCTCATGCACAGCCAGACCACGAAAAAGCGGCTCGTTGCCTTCGAACAGTTCTTTCATTGTGTCGATCAGCAGGCTCTTGCCGAAGCGCCTAGGCCGCGACAAGAAGTAGTGCGAGCCTGCCTGGATCAACTGAAAGATGTCGGCGGTCTTGTCAACGTAGTAGCAGTCGTCCTCGCGGATCTTGCGAAAGGTTTGAATGCCTAGCGGCAGCCGGTGCTTGTGCATCTCTCTCAATCTAAACCGGTCGCGCTCCGCGAAGGCAGCGGACGCGACGCTCAGAAGATCACACGCTGGCTGCTTCTTGGTGGCGGGTCCTGTAGAAGCCCGAAACGATGATGATGATGAGCAACTCTATTCGACTGACACAAATTGGGAATATGACTAACCGTGCTCATATTTAAGGGATGCTGACACGAGAGCTGAGACGCTCAAGAGATGCTCTCGCTGCAGCTAAGTTGACGGTGTAAGCCTCATCTGACAGGTCGCTGAGATCCGCAGTGAAGCGAAGCCAGCGCAAGAAACCCGAACGGAAGGTCGGCAGCCACTCCAAATCGGAGGGCGGCTCATGCGAAGAGGGAGCCACTCCTCTAGAAAAGCAGCGATCCGCGGCGGTGTCCAGCGGAGCGGGTCGGAGTCCCAGCAGGCTGTAACGAAAGCAATCAGCGAGCGAATCAGGTGATAGCGGCAGTAATCGTTCTCGCCGTAGCCGAGCGGACGAGAAAATGGATGGACGAAGCCCATTTTTCTACCTCGTTGAGATCGGACATGTGCGGCCACTCCTTGGCGGCATAGCGCGCATCTCCCATGAGCAGATCTAACTGGAATTCGGTTTCGCCCCTGAAAGAGGATGAGTCTAGCAGTCGATGTCGCTCGTCGGGAGGGTGCCTCGGGCGTGACACGCCCTGAGGTTCTTTCGCGACTGACATGGTGTTCGCCCTGTCGCTTCTTGCGTTTCCCTTTCGTAGTGTCTCCTGTGCCTCGGAGTACCCTATTCACGAGCTGTGCAACGTTCAAGAATTAATGTTCAAGAAATTGATGAGTCATCAAACCGTTGATGATGAGGTTTGCGGAGGTAACAGAATCTCAGTGCAAGACAGGTTCAGGCATTAATTGACTGGTGTCTATGGGGCAACTCCGATTAGTACGAGCGGAACAGCAGGCACGCTCCGGCCTTGGCGGATCACGTTCAGCAAGTCTCGCTCATAGTAAGGAACGCCTTAGGACATCTGTCGCTCAAGCGACTTCATGGGCAGTATTTCGATGCCTACGTCAATAATGTCTGAGACGTAGAAACTGAGGTGCTTAACGAAGAGGTCGTGGGCGACGAAGGCGTACTTTCCGAACTGGACCTCAACCGCGACGCGGTCTTTGAGGAAATCGGTCTGGTTGTAGGACTGGATGGGTTCAAGACCTGCGTCCTTGATGGCATCGTGCTGTTGCTCGGAGTTCAGCCCGTGGATGCTTCGAAGCAGTTTCGCGTCGGTGGTAACCCAGAAGTTATTGCGTCGCTCTGCCCAGTGCCGATCCTTGAATCCTGTGGCGAACTCTTTGTTCATGTCCTTAGGTGAGTAGAACGTCTCGCCATAGCTTTGCTGCTCCATGGATACCTTCGTCTTGCATGCTTCGGCATCTACACTGGCAATCACTTCCTCTACCTCGTCCCACAGTTTCCGCTTGTGAACCTTGAGGAATTCCCAACCATTCAAATGCGAATATTTTTCGACTACCCGCATCAATGGCCGCCACGTCTGAGCTCTGGATCATAGACAGGCTTGCCCATTGGACGGGTCCGTAAAGTTCCTTCTTGGAGCTGCTTGAGCCGCTCGCGAGCGATGTCCACATACTCGGCACTGGTATCGCAGCCGTAACCTATGCGTTCATGCATTTCAGCAGCGATAACTGCTGAACCCACTCCCATGTAGGGGTCAAAGACGATATCGCCGGGATCGGTCATCGATAGCACGAGACGTTCAACCAATTCGACCGGGAATTGGCATGGGTGGATGGTTTTCTCGGGGTGATTGTTTTTGACGTTGGGTATCTCCCAGACATCGCTTGGGTTCTTGCCCAGCGGATTGCAAGACAACTCGCCAGCCTTAGGTCCTTTAAAATGTCGTTTACCCGGATACTTCGGAGGGACTCTGATAGGGTCAAGATGCCAGGTGTAGTCGTCCGTCTTTGTCCACCAGTTGATTGTCTCATATCGGCCCGAGAGTCGCCGCTTGCAATGCAGCCCGTGACCAAAATGCCAGATGATTCGATTACGCATCTTGAGGTTGTGCTTGGCAAATATGTCATAAAGCACTACGTCTAGAGGGACTATCTCGCCATTGTCTACGTAGTTTCCGACTTGCCAACATATTGAGCCGCGGGGGTGCAGCACTCTCACGGCTTCAGCCACCACGGCGGTTTGTGCGGCGAGGTACTCGTCCAACGATGAACGACGCTCGTAATCTTTGCCCAGGTTGTAGGGAGGTGAGGTTACGACCAGATGCACAGAGGCATCGGGGATGGTCTCCATGAACGCCAAGTTGTCGGCTCGCTCAACCCTCATGCCGTCACCGACTCAGCGCATTCAAGCAATTTGTTGCGATCCGAAGCGCGCAGATACGCAGCGACTGAGGGCGTTCGGGATTACAGTGGTGCTCATCAGTGCAGGCCATCGTGTTCACCTATTTTGGTTGTTAAGAAATGCCGCAGCATTGCAACTGCAACGCCGCGCGACACGATAGCGATCACGCGACTCTTGACACGGTATTTCCCTCCGAACGCTGTGGTTTTGCTGATCAGGATGGCTTGTGATGTACTCCCGCAGGAGGTTGACGAAATGTCTGTTTTGACTCGCCGCCGAGAGGTGTGCTCTTTTGTCCGTCATACTCCTATGTTCTCAGGAGGGTGTGACAATCATCAATTCGAACATGTCCTGCAACTCTCGTGTAGGCAGAATGGCATCGTGGAGTACTGGCGAGGTATCGGGCTGCGTCTAGAACGGTTGGTTGGGTTTGGTGGCATCCAAGACGATCACGCTGATCTTGCGGGACTCGTCGGCAGTCAACTCTTGTTGGAGACTCTGCTGTAGTGCTTCGGGTGTGTCGGGTCGAGTGCCGTTAGTTGGGGTTTTGGTTGCTTCGGGGCCGAACCAGAGGACTAGGTAGATGCCATAGCCCGAAGTTGCTGGATCGGTGGTGTATTTGCTGATGAGCTGTTTGCGTAGGGCAGTCCACAGGTCGGGGTTTGAGTTCTTCTTGATCTCAATCGGCACATTGAACCCGTGGCAGCTCACGCGTATGTCGGCCCGGCTATCTGCGGCGTAGCGGCCCTCTGGCGAAGCGTCCACTTCGTCTGGCAGCCTCGCCTTGAGGTCTGCGAGTAGCGCGTCACGGCATGACTCTTCGTGCTTAGGTTCAGACGGGGACCTGTGCTCATCCTCGTTCCAGTAGACCCTCCAAGAGTTCTCGTTGCCGCCTCTCAGATTGTCTGAGATGTCGGCGAGCCGAACCTGCAACAGTGCAGCGAGGTCAGCTGCGTTTGCAGGGGTACTGTGGCTTAGCGTGTGCTGGGCTTCGTCAATGCTCGGATGGCTATAGGAGGCATCGCGGCTGATCACACGTTGGCGCTCGTGAGCCAGTCTTATGTAGTCGTGCCAGCGTTCCAACCGCGAATCGTCGGTCAGGTCTTTGAAGGCCCGGTCGGTTTCGTCGCCAGCTACGGTGCCGAGTTGCTCAATGATGCTCACCATCAGGTCTGACATATCCATGCCGATTGTGATGATTCCGCTTTCGCCCCAACGAACTGGTGGGAACCATGTCCCGAGGATCTCAATAGCGTCTCGGAGCGCGTTGGGGCATCGCATGTTTGCTAGCACTGAATGGCGCATGTCGTCTTGCCAAGCGTTGCGCTGAAGAAATTCTGCGAGATGTCGGACTCGTGTCTCGTTGTCCTTCTCGCAAATCTGCTGCTTGAGCCCACCCAAGTCGGGTTCGGGTGATGTCAGAGCATCGACGGCAATCCAGCGGATTCGCTGTCCAATATTCATGCTGGCGCGCGACAGTTTCTTGCGAGCAATCTCGCGAAGGGCTTTCGGGTCGCTGTGCCCCATTGTCTCGGCCAACAGGCTGTCAATGAGGCGGAGTTGCTTGTTTGGCCCTCGTACCGGCACCGCCTCCAGCAGTCGCAGTCTTGCGGTGTGGGTCAAGTCTTCGTGGCTATCGAAGCTTGGATTCGTGGAGTGAGTTGTAGCAAGACCGTTGAGGAGATCAATGCAGGGCACAAACTCCTTTCCAGAACGCACCTCCAAAATCGCGCATTGCCCTAGAACATCAAGCACCAATTCAGGGTCCTCAAGAAACCATTGCTCAAGCCAGTCGGCACCCCTATGTGGGGATACGCAGAAGAGGATGGCCAAAGCCTCGCGTTTGCGTTGATCGCTGAGTGTTCCCAAGCGGTTGGGATCGTCTGCGTAGAGCATTTGTAGGCTCGCTAATACTGGATAAGCCAGCAATGAAGGCTGCGACTTCGAGTGCAGAGAGATGGTCTCATCAACGCTGGGAACATCGTCACGGAAGACCGCTTCACGGATCGCAGCCATGACCGCTTCAACAAGCATCTCATCACCGCCGACGAAGTCGCTGACACGCTGGCGTGCTGACCCATCTTCGTCCGCCACTTCGGTGATGCCCAGGCAGACTTGCGCCAACGCATGCAGGTTTGGTGCATCGAACCGGTTGTGTCGCAAGTCCGCGAGTTGCGAGTTGAGGGCTTGTTGCCACTCTTCTCGCTGTTTGCGTTCCACCTCCGCTCGCTGTGTTCTCAGTTCTGCCAGCTGGCTCTGCAACTCTTCGTCAGCGACAGCCGTCTTGGTGCTCATGGGGTGTCGATCCAGTGATCGGCGGGGTGTGACAGGAACTCGGCTAGCGGGATGCCTGTATCGCCTACGACAATGGTTCTCTGGGGACTGAAGCGGCGTTCGAACTCTGCGAGGCCGCGTAGATCTTTTGAGTTCGGAGGTGTCTTGCTGATCTTGACCTCGATCCCGATGGTGCGGGGCCCGCGGCTGAGCACGAAGTCGACTTCAAAAAACGTTTTCCTCCAGTATCTAACAGCAGTTATCGGTGAGGCTGTATTCACAAGGTGGGCACCCACGGTGCTCTCGACCATGAGCCCCCACAATGAGCGATCAGCGCGAGCTTCGCCGAAGGAGTAGCCGGTAGCTACCGCCATCAGTGCCGTGTTGAGCACGTTCAGCTTCGGTGTCGAGGCTTTAGCCGAGACTCGCCGAGTGGTGTGATGGTCTAGCCCAGTCAATAGTCCTGCTTCTGACAGCAAGCCGAGATAGCGGGACAGCGTGGTCGTGTTGCCAGCATCCTGAAGATGTCCGAGCATTTTGTTATATGACATTATCTGTCCAGAGAACACCGCTCCGAGTTCGAAGAGCCGCCTAAGCAGTGCAGGCTTGTCCACTCGAGTCATCGAGAGCACATCGCGCTCGATGTTGGGCTCGATGAGCGATTCTTTGACGTAGGAGGCCCACCGCTGCGGGTCGTCGATATAAGCGGCAGCACCTGGATATCCGCCGAAGTAAATGTACTGATCCAAGCTGTAGCCGAACGCCTCCGACATCTCAGAGTAAGCCCAGTGGCTGAACTGGACCGGCTCGAAGCGGCCCAGAAGGCTCTCTGTGAGCCCAGACTGCATCAATAGCGGAGCTGAACCCATGATGACGACATGCAGCGGGCAGCCGCTAGCGCGGTCGGCATCCCATAGCCCTTTAACTGCTGCCGACCAGCCTTCAATCGTCTGAATCTCATCAAGCGCCAGCACGAATCCGCTGTTCGATTCCCATGCTTGTTGACGAGCTGTTAGCCAAGCCTCAACGAGCCAGTCGACATCTCGTCGTGTTCGCGAGCGAGCAACTGGAAAGCGAGCCGCTAATGGGTGTTGTGCTAGCGAATCTGCTTCCGTTGTCTGTGGCTGGTCGATTGCGATATATCGATGCTCGTGTGGAACTGCTTGCAGCGCTTGGCGAACTGCCGTTGTCTTGCCTGACTGGCGGGGTCCGAAGATAGCGATAAGACGATCGGGAGGCTCAGACAGGCGCCTTAACAAAGTCTCAACTTGGTTGCGCTGGTATTCAAGCATATGCACAGGCTAGCAACAGATTTACATTATTGAGTAAAAATACTCAATAATGTAAATCAAACATAGAGCAGTCTCTGGCTGAAGCTAGCGGAGGCATTGGGTGGCTCGGGACAGCCGTAGCTGAGTCTCGGTTCAGGTGAAGATGCGACGCGAATGCTTGGCGAGCTGCCACAATGGCAGTGTGCCGATGCGTCAGGACTGCAAATTCTTTGAGTCGCGCACCTATCCCAACGGTGAGACGGTGCGCAAATGCGATCTTGACTTAGCGCCGGAAGCTCCGTGGCGCTGCCCTGACGACTGCCCCAAATACACGCGTCGTCTCGCTGATGTCAACTGGAGCTACGGCAGCCTGGTCACCCCAGAGACACCACCAGAGCCCGCTAGCCTCGGCAGCGACGACAGCATCGCAGCGCTGCTAGATGCCGCAGAGGACATCGTCAACGCTGCCGCCCCCGATGTGCTCGCCGAGGTGGAAGCCGAACGCGGCAAGCGCCGACGGTCATCAAAGTCCAAGCCGTCTCGGGGTAGAGGTGGCAGCCGAAGCTCAGGCAAACCCGGCCTAGGTGAACGTTTCCGCAGGCGCTACCGTGACGGCCGTTGATCCATGCCTAATGATTTCTTGCACGACTTTTCTGTTGACGCGGCCCGTGGTCTGGCCGGTCCGGACTGGCTGACAGCACGTCGCAGTTCCGCGGCTGAAGAGTTGGCGGCGGCGACACTGCCCACAACGACAGCAGAAGAGTGGCGTTACAGCGCCATAGCAGACTTCAATCCGGCTGCATACCGGCTAGCGACAGACACCGAAACGGGCGAAGCGATGCCGCCAAGTGCTGAAGCATCGGCGCTTTATGACTGCGACACGGCTGAGACGGCGGCAGTGATTGACATTGCCGACGGACGTGTCACAACAATTCAGGGAGCCGATGAACTAGCCGCAAAGGGTGTCCATGTCGGGGCGCTGGTTGATGCATCCGATGGTGCTGAACTGCTGGGCTCTGTGGCTTCAAGCTCGGCTGACTATTTCACTGTTTTTAACGATGCCTTCATGGACAGTCCGATCTTGGTAGATGTGCCCGCGGGTGTGGCCATCGACGGAATAATCGTGATACGTAACCATCTCAGCATTGCTAAGACAGCCGTTTTTCCGAGACTCGTAGTCAGAGTCGCCGAGAACAGCATCGCAAAAGTCCTTGACGTGCAGCACTGCGCCTCTGAAGCGCTGACCGTGCCCGTGGTGGAGCTTGATGTGGCCGCCGGAGGCAGGCTCGGCTATGTGAACCTGCAAACCCATGACCAGAAGGCCTGGCAGATTGCTGCTCACACAGCCCGAGTAGCCCGTGACGCTTCGCTGACAGCGGCATCGCTCGCGCTGGGAGGCGGCTACGCCCGCACTCGAACCGATACCCGCCTAGTGGGTCGAGGCGCAAGCGGCGACCTGCTTTCGGCGTATTTCGGCTCGGGTGATCAGATCCTCGATTTCCGCACCTATCAGGATCACGCCGCTGCTGACACCACCTCAAACCTGTTGTTCAAGGGCGCAGTGGGGGAGTCGGCGCGCAGCGTTTACACAGGGCTGATTCGTGTGCGGCCCGAAGCGCGCGGCACTAACGCTGTGCAAACCAACCGCAATCTGAAGCTCAGTGAGGACGCTTGGGCGGAGTCGGTGCCCAACCTCGAGATCGAGAACAACGAAGTCCGCTGTGCTCACGCCTCAGCGGTGGGGCCGGTGGATGCCGATCAGGTCTTCTATCTGGAGAGCCGTGGCGTGCCCACTGCAGTAGCCGAGCGCCTGATCGTTGCTGGTTTCTTCGATGAGGTGCTCGAAGCGTTCCCAGTTGCGAGCGCCGCAGAAGTGGCTCGTAGCGCCGTGGCTGTGAAGCTCAACCAGATGTTGACCGTGACAGCAGAGGCGCAGCGTTGATCGGAGGCTTGAACTGATGACGACTGAAACCACCCACGAACTGTTTGCGTTCGATGATCTGGCACCCGACACAGCCCGACGTGTCGAGGTGGCCGGTCGTGCGGTGGCGGTGGTTCGCATCGGCAACAACCTCTACGCCATAGGCGACACCTGCTCGCACGCCGAAGTGTCGCTGTCGGAAGGCTGGGTTGAGCCCGACGACTGCACCATCGAATGCGAAGCTCACGGAGCGCAGTTCGATCTACGCACCGGCGACCCCCTGACTCTGCCAGCTACCCGACCTGTGCCGACATATCAGGTGAGCGTCATAGACGGCATGGTCGTGCTGACACTTGGTGTCGCCGATAATGAGGTTGCTCAATGAGCACTTTGACGATTGAAGGCTTGCACGCTTCGGTAGCGGGGCGTGAGATTCTCAGTGGTGTTGACCTAGAAGTAGCCGCCGGTGAGGTGCATGCCGTGATGGGCCCTAACGGTTCGGGCAAGTCAACTTTGGCTCATGTCATCGCCGGGCGCAGCGGCTATGAGAACCTGAGCGGCTCGGTGCGACTCGACGGCTGCGAGCTGTTAGGCATGCCCGCCTGGCAGCGTGCCGAGGCGGGACTGTTCCTAGCGATGCAATACCCCACAGAAGTCCCGGGTGTGTCGCTGCTAGACATGCTCACCGAGTCGGTTTGCACAGCCGAAGGCACTGCTGTCGGCGATCTCATGGTCGGAGAAGCCGACCGCATCGGCTTTGATGAGCAGTTCTTGCAGCGCCCGGTGAACGTTGACCTTTCAGGCGGCGAGCGTAAACGCAACGAGGCTTTGCAGCTCGGAGTGCTCAAGCCTGCTTTCGCGGTGATGGACGAACTTGACTCAGGCCTTGATGTGGACGCTCTTCGCATAGTCGCGGGTCGTATTGAGGAAGCCACCGAGCATGAAGGACTCGGAGTGCTGGCCATCACCCATTACAGCCGAATATTTGCGCATCTTCGCCCCGATGCGGTGCATGTTTTCGCGGGTGGGCGCATTCAAGAATCAGGCGGAGCGGAGCTAGCCGACGAATTAGAAGCCGAAGGTTATGAGCGATGGACTTCGCCTTTGGCATCATCACCGAGCGACATCGGAACCCAGGCTTTCACGGACCCCTTCGGTGATCCTTTCGCCGATCAGTTGGTCTAGTTATCTGCCTCTAGCCTCACTTCTATGAGCACAGAAAATCCTGCCAACAGTGATCTGTTGAGCGAAGCCGAAATAGCTGATCTACTGGTCGCACATCCGCAGTGGCATCGTGACGGCGATGTGCTGCGACGCAGTTATGAGTTCAAGGACTTTGCAGCAGCATTCGGTTTCGTTGCCCATGTGGCACTAATCGCTGAACGGCTTTTTCATCATCCCGAATGGTCTAATGTCTACAACCGAGTGGAACTAGCTATCACCAGTCACGATGTTGGCGGTATCTCGGCGCGTGACCGTGACTTCATAGAACGTGTGGACACTGCTAATAACTAGGATCTAGGAGACCCAAGACCCTAGTTCAGTTTCGTTGTCTGGGTCGTTATTAGAGTCGGTATCCACCTCGCCACCTAAATCTCGATAGAGGATCGCTGGAGTGATAGTGGCAACGATGCCAAGAACTATCGACACCAAAGTTTGAACAGATTGAGTCAACCAGCCTTCGACCGACTCTGGCAGGATCAAATCCAGTGTGATTTGGAGAGCTATCGAGATTGCAATAAGGACCAAGACCATCAGCAGTAGCCGTCCCAGAGTCTTCCAGAAGCGCCGCCGGATCAGTTGCACAGCGTAACTCAAAGACCCCTTTGACGGGCCTGATGCAGCTACCACGTAAGCCAATGAGATGACCGGAAGCGCATAAACCGCAGCGGCTGCCCAAGTCAGGAGAGCTAGCAGCGCAAACCACGGAGATATGAACAACACTGGCACCGTCAACACAAAAGCAACAGCGATCAGCAGTCCGATTATTTTCAGGTCAAGCCCCATCAGTCGTGGCACTCTCGGCAGGCTCTGACTGATCAGCACGCGAAGCTTCAGCTTGTGGCCATCTAGTTCGGCGATCGTTAGACGTGTTACCGCAGCCTTAGCAATATTGCTGGTGACCCACGCAATCAATAAACCCAAAGCCAGCGGCAGAAAGTTGATGGGCGACCAGTCAAAGGGACCCAACGCGTCTAGAACTGAGAAGTCATCAAGCCGTTCCAGCACATCGTCAAAGTCTCCAGTAGAGAAGGCACCCTCACCGCCAGAGGAGATGTTGTTGAGTTGTCGCTGAATCTCGTTGATTTCATCGGAGGAGTAGATACCTGTGCTGGCGTTGATCTCTGAGAGTTCGTTTTGGATTCTTTCGTGCTCGCCTGGCAGAAAGAAGGCCGCCTCGTTTGTGTTGATGTCTTCAAGCCGTTGGCGGATCTCGGTGAGTTCTCCCAAGTCTTCTACACGCCCCAGAAAGTCGCCGATACCACCAGCAACTACCGCTTGAGCCGAAACCAGGAAAAGCACGGCCACGGCCAAATATCCGACACCGGTAATAAGGCTCGCCAGAGCACACTTTCTCCAGTGGCGCGTAGCAATAGAGAAAGTCTTTCCGACGAGTTGCCCCGCGCTCCGCATTTCGGTACCCGTCGAGCCGTCAGTGCTGTCATCGCTACTCGGTTCACTGAAGCGTGGTGAGCGATGTTCAGTCCAAGCGTGTCCATCCCAGTAGCGAAACTGGGTGCTGTCTTCAGGGTCAACGTACCAGTCAGCTGGCGGCAGGTCACTCACTGCTGAGACTCTAGCCCTCTGTTGATCCTGACACCCTGTCATTCCTGCTAGTTCACGCCTTCTTCCAGTGGGTGCGTGAATTGGTGAGAGTGCGCTGTGGCGTATGTGTTTGAGCGCTTAGATGTGCGACACTGCCGGATGTGACAGAAGACCTGATCGTTGCAGCGCAGCAAATTGCCGGACCGGACTGTCTGGGACGCAGCGTGATTGTTGCTCTTGGACAGGTGCCGCCAGCCCCCTGGGCGGACTGTGAGCGGCTACGGGTTGATAGTGGTTCGCGTGACAAAGCCACCACCGGCCAACGTCTGCGAGCAGCGTGGCAAGGCCGCAAGCGGTTAGTGATCGAGTTCGATGGCCCGCTGCCGAACGCTGAGCTTGTGCTGATGTCACCGTGGTGGGAACTAGGCCCCGGTCTTACTTTGACAGACGAGGTTTGGCATCATCTCCTGATTGCCAATGCGGTGGACGCGCGCCGGCCGGGCTGCTTCGAGTTTGCTCCTCGACAGCGGGCGCTGGCTTTAGGTGCTCAACCTGCGCCGCCCGGAGCAGCAGGTGACATCACATTGCCCAGCGGCGAAACCGTATGGTGCGACGGCGGGCCTTTCAACACTTTCGGTGCCCACGAATTGCACGGTGCCGGGCTAATCCCAGCGGCCAACCTCGCTGCAGGCTCTCTGATGTCGTTGAAGCACTGCAAGCCCATGGCGGATCTGGCACCCGACCAGCGGCGCGCCGTGGGTCATCTCGGCGGCGGGGCTTGCATCGTGGCACCAGCAGGGTCAGGCAAAACCAGAGTGCTCACCGAGCGGGCACGCTGGCTGGTGCGTGATTTGGGCGTGACCGCGAGCGCAGTGTGTCTAGTGGCTTACAACGTAAGAGCTCGCGCTGAGATGGCCGAGAGAACCGCCGATCTCGAAGGCTTGGAGGTGCGCACCCTCAACAGCTTGGCGTTCGCCGTGTGCAACGGCAGCGGCGCTTTTGCCCGTCCAGCACATCATGATCGTGTTGAAGTTATTGACGAGCGGGCAGCGCGTGACCTGCTGCAAGATCTGGTGGGAGAGAAAGCACCCCGCAAGCGCAGACGTGCCATGACCGATCCGCTGGCAGCTTGGCTGGAAGCGCTCAGCGCTTCGCGTCTCGGTTTGCGTAACCCCGCTGAAGTAGAACGAGATTACGCCCCTGATGTAACAGGTTTCACGGAGCTGGCACCGGCTTACGCCGAAGCGCTCGCAGAGCACCGAGTCGTCGACTTCGACCAACAGATTGTTCGCGCTATCGAAGTACTGCTCACTGATCCAGCCGCCCGAGCCGCAGCTCGCCGTGCTTGTGGTGTGCTACTAGTTGACGAGTTCCAAGACCTAACACCAGCGCATCTGCTAATGATTCGTCTCTTAGCTGGCCCGCGAGGCGACGTGTTCGCTGTAGGAGACGATGATCAGACCATTTACGGCTATTCGGGCGCGTCACCGCAATGGTTGATCGACTATGAGCGGTTCTTTCCAGGTGCAGCTCGTCATCTGCTCGAAGTCAACTACCGCTGCCCTCCAACTGTGGTGGAGGCAGCCTCCAACTTACTGTCACACAATCAGCGCCGCATCGCTAAACAAATCACGGTCCGTCCAAGCCGCTCGCATCAAGAGGAAGCACCGGTTAGCGAAGCCTCTGGTGGCGCAGACAAGATCGCGGGAGCTCTAGAAGTTGCTGCCGCCCCTGACGGTGGTTTAGCTGTGGTGGAGCATGTGCGAACGCTGATGGGTGCAGGTGCCGCAGCGAGTGATATTGCTGTATTGACCCGAGTCAACAGCACCCTGCTCGCCCCGCAGATCATGCTTTCAGAGGCGGGGATCGAATGCATGACACCAGTCGGGCTTTGGTTCCTAGAGCGAACTGGAGTGGCTGCAATGCTGGCATGGCTTCAGTTATCCACCTCGGGTGCAGCCCGACTGCCAACCGACGCGCTGGCTATAGCAGCCCGCCGCCCGCCTCGAGGCATCTCACCCAAAATCATCGGCTGGATGGCTGAGCAGCGCAACGTGGGAGCACTGCGCCGCCTAGCAGGTCGCATATCAGATGCAAGAACCTCGGAGCGTGTTGAGGATTTTGCGGATGATGTCGAGCGTCTCGCCGAAATGGCTCGTAACGGTGCCGACACACTGCGGCTATTAGAGGCGATCCAACACGGCACGAATTTGGCGGCCAGCCTTGATGAACGCCTTGACGCATCACGCCGCACCGTGGATCGTTCCGCTCACGGCGATGATCTGCGTGCTCTGATGTCAGTAGCGGCACACTGCCCAGATCCGGCAGCATTCGAGGGCTGGCTGCGCTCACGACTGACTGATGCGCCTCATCACAGCGAGACGGGCAATGGAGCTGGCACGCTGGCATGGGGTAGAGGTGTTCGCTTAGCTACCGTGCATCGTGTCAAGGGTCTGGAATGGCCTCATGTGATCGTCCTGTCAGCTACCGAAGGCCTGATGCCGCACCGTTTGTCTGGCGACATAGAAGAGGAACGTCGTGTGTTTCATGTTGCCATCACCCGCTGCTCGCAATCGCTGATGATCGTCGCCGACGGGCCAAAGTCGCCGTTCATTACAGAAATGCAGCACCGCTCCAAACTCTTGCCCTCAAATCCGCCCGAGGAGGGTCGTGCCAGTTATCAACTCAGTTCATCCGCACAAGCCGCTGCACCTGCATCGCTCAAAGATAGGGATATGTGGTCGTCTAGGTCGTCCAGCTCCGAGAGTCAGCCCATTAATGCCGCAACCGAGCCAGAGGCTGCTGAGATTTTCGACCGCCTGCGCCAATGGCGGCTACAACGCAGCAAAGCTGATCAAATTCCAGCTTTCGTGGTCTTCTCAGATGCGGTTCTGCGTGAACTGGCTCGCCGAAGACCCATCACCGATGAGGGTCTGCTGGCTGTGCCTGGGATCGGCCCAACCAAACTAGTCCGCTACGGCGAAGCCCTTAAGGCACTTCTGGCCATCGTTGATCAAAGCCAACAAGACATGTGAGAAGAGTTCACGTCAATGACCAACAGGTCAAGCGGATAGGCAGCCAACAGCATCTATTCGGTGATCTAGGGACTGTCAGTCCGAGGTGTGCTAAGGTTGGTCATGTTTGCGTTGCGATCGATTCGGGTTTTGCAACGTTCTTGCTGTTTTGTGTTGGTTCGGTTTTCATCATGGCACCGCAAAGACTAGCTGTATGAACTCTGGCAATAATGCCAAGTTAGATGTCTGGGAAATATTAGCTCTAGCGTTTCACTACTAAGGGTGTAATATGATCAAGATTTTTAAATATATCTCACTCCTCATTGTATCAGCTATTTTGAGCGCCTGCTTAAATGGCTCGAATGCCCAGAATCATCATGTAGGCACTGAGACCGAACTCCAGCAACCTCCAAGAGTTAGCTATAGTCGGGATCCAATTGCTTCATTAGTTTTATCGAACAATAAGCTATCCATTTTAGATGACAGTCTTCCGGTAGCGTATATGGATGCATATGAAATCTTGTATGAGGATATTGAGGCACTTACACATGCAGCTGAAGTAATTTTTGTTGGTCGAGTGGTTGACTATAAGGAACGGCTATACACGGCGCCTCCTTCACCTGGTACTGGCTTTTGCAAAGCCGAGTTGGGAAATAATTGATATAGTAGAAGGTATTGTAATTGAAGCAGATGAAGTGCTTCTAGGTGAGATGCCTGAACCTAATTCGCGTCTAACACTTGGGGTAATTGCTTTTCAAGAAACTCTTGATGGCACTTCAAAATCCAGAATTTTGAGTCGTGAGATATCATTATTCTATGATGGAATCAAAAATATCGGCCATGATACATCTCCAAAATATCTTGTTTATGCAGGACCAAGTGCTTCAGGAACTAAAGCGCAGGAGTTAGGACTATATTGGATTCGAACACGTAGTGGTGTGTTACGTTTGGGCGATGATGGTTCGTTGCCGGAAAATGCTGGTATGCCTTTTGTGGAGATGTGGCGCAGTGATGATGAAGGCAACTTCGATTGGCGTCCTGCTTACGATTTACAGGATGCTCGTAATGCAGCGCAACTAGCGATACAGGGGATTGCGGACACCTCTGGTGTGCCTGAGGAGCAGTCCACTGGAATAGAAGAAGAACCGGCTGATCAAACTGCTGACAGTTCGGAGCAGGGCAATGATGCCCTAGGCGGGGAGTCAAGTGATGTTCAGGGTGCCGATGATGGTTCTGAGGCATCTGATGACAGTGAGGCTCCTACGCCGGGAACTGCTGGAGATGTTTCAGAGCAGAATAATAACGGTGAAGCGTCGTCTCCAGAGACGGACAACAGCAATGTTGGCGACGATAGTTCTGATGACTCGGAAAGTCTTGAGAAGGTTGGTGATAATGACGATGCGTCAGAGCAAGGCGATAATACCGAGAGTGGGGAGTCGGGTGACGCACAGGAATCTGGTGACGGTTCAGAGGTGCTGGACGATGGTGAGGTTCCCGGTCCGGGAGTTGGCGGCAATGTTCCAGAGCAGGAGGCACCGGTTGAAGATGCCAAACCCGATACCGACGCTGGTGATGGGCAGGCTGATGACAAGGGTTCTGTTGTGCCAGAGGAAGACAACGAGGCTGCTGAGCAGACGGAGTCAGGTAAAGATACTGTGCCGGGCAACGAAGATGATCCCGACGATACCGATAATGGAGACAATTCCGAAGATAGCCAAGATACACAGGAGTCTTCAGACCTTGGGTCATAGGTAGTCGTTGGTCTGTACAGACATATGCAGTCGACAGTAATGAGCGCCCGTAACGCATATGCGTGCGGCTTGGTGCTGATGGTGCTACCTTCGCTTGGCGAACCGTGAAACGGGTCCGGTGAGGCCCGAACGGGAAAGGACATCATGGCCGAACGAGAACGCCGTTTCACGGTGCCACACGCTGGCGGCACGTTCCGGTCTCGCAGTCAGGTGATGAACAGCGACGACGTAAGCCGTGCTGTGCAGCGCATGACTCATGAAGTGATCGAACGCAATCATGGCAGTTCCGATCTGGTGATGATTGGCTTGCAAACCGGCGGCGTGCCCATTGCTCGCCGTATGGTTGAAGTCCTCGCCGAGATCGATGGTTACGCAGTTCCCGTTGGCAGCCTCGACGTGGCTTTGCATCGCGACGACATCGGCTTGCGCCCGGTTCTGCCCCAGGCTGAGACCCTCATCCCTGTCAACCTTGACCGGCAGGTGGTGGTATTGGTAGACGATGTGCTGTTCACGGGACGCACTGTGCGTGCCGCACTTGACGCGCTGCACACATGGGGGCGGCCCAGTGCAGTGCAGTTGGCAGTGATGGTTGACCGAGGCCACAGAGAACTTCCCATCCGTGCCGATTACGTCGGCAAGAGCCTGCCCACCAACCTTGATGAGATGATTGACGTGCAGCTCGACGGCGTGCATATCGGAGAACTAATGTGAACAGCCGCCAGCAATCGCGGCGTCATCTGCTGTCGATCACCGACCTTGATGGCAGCGACATCGAACGCATCTGTGACCTCACCGCATCCTTCGCTGAGGTGAGCCGCCGCCGCATTCCCCGAGTGCCAGCACTACGAGGCCGCACCGTGGTTTGGCTGTTTTACGAGGACAGCACCCGCACTCGGCTCTCTTTCGAAGCGGCTGCCAAGCAGTTGTCTGCTGACACAGTCAACTTCTCGGTTGGGTCTTCAGCGATCAACAAAGGTGAGTCCCTGCGAGACACGGTAGAAACAATCGAAGCGATGGGCATTGATGCAATCGTGGTGCGCCATTCGTGTGCTGGCGTGCCGCACCGTGTAGCCGACTGGATTGACGCTTCGGTCATCAACGCAGGCGATGGCTGCCATGAACATCCCACCCAAGCGCTACTAGATATTTACACTGCTCGCAGCCATCTCGGAGATCTCAGCGGTGCACGCGTAGCGATCGTCGGTGACATCGCTCATTCGCGGGTAGCTCGATCCGATGTGCTGGCCTTCACTGCCATGGGTGCTGAGGTCACGCTGGTGGCACCGCGCCCGCTTCTGCCGTCAAGCCTGCAAGGTTGGCCTGTGACCGTGAGCCATAACCTTGACGCAGTGCTCGAAGAGATTGACATCTGCTATCTGCTGCGAATGCAACTTGAACGAACTGCGGCTCTTGGTGTGCCGTCGCTGCGGGAGTTCCGAGCCGAATACGGCATTACCGCAGCCCGAGCCGACAGGCTCCGTGACGGTGCTCTGATCATGCATCCAGGGCCGATGAACCGCGGCATCGAGATAGACGGTGACGTGGTAGACAGACCCAACACGGTGATCACCGAGCAAGTCGCCAACGGAGTAGCAGTACGCATGGCGGTGCTGTTTTTGCTGCTTGGTTCGGGACTCGACATCGCTGAAAACGAGAGCATGGCAGCATGAAAATCATCGGCATGAACGCCATAGACATGAACACCATCACCACAACGACACAACGAAAGCAACTTCCATGACTGTCAAACTCACCGTAGTGCTGCCAAGTCGTGAGCATCTCCAATGAGCGCTCAACTTGTTGTAGTGCCTCAAAGCGGCACCGTTGCCATAAAAGGCGGAACTGTTGTTGACTCTAACGGCAGCCGCCGAGCTGATGTGCTGGTCGGTGAGGGTCGAATAATCGCAGTGCAAGCCGGTGACGATGCCTCAGACATCACGGCAGATCGAACCCTTGATGCCAGCGGATGTGTGGTCGCGCCTGGACTAGTAGACCTGCATGTGCATTTACGCCAACCCGGCCGTGAAGACGCAGAAACCGTAGATACCGGTGCCCGAGGCGCTGCTTTGGGTGGGTTCACTGCCGTTGTTGCTATGCCCAACACCACTCCCGCTATCGACTCCGCGGCGGTGGTGCGCGAAGTGCAAGATCTCAGCGTAGGCACCTGCTGTGATGTGTATCCCTCTGCAGCCATCACGATGGGTCGGCGTGGTGAAGAACTGTCGCCGATGGCTGAACTGGCGCGTCTAGGAGTGAGAATGTTCACCGATGACGGGGCCGGGGTGCAAAGCGCCATGGTTATGCGGCGCGCGCTTGAATACGCTTCTGGTCTCGATCATCTCACCGGCGGAGCTGCAGTGGTGCTAGCCCAGCACTGTGAAGTGGAAGAAATGTCGGTGGGCGGCTGCATGAATGAAGGCGAATGGTCAAGCAGGTTGGGCTTGGGAGGACAACCCGCAGAAGCCGAAGAGCTGATGGTTATGCGTGACATTGCTTTGGCTCGCCTCACTGGGGCACGGGTGCATTTTCAGCATCTGTCAACGGCAGGGTCGGTAGCCATGGTGCGAGCCGCCAAGCAGGCAGGGCTGCCGGTTACAGCAGAAGCTACGACCCATCATTTCACTCTCACCGAAGCTTGCTGCGCCGATTACGACACCGTGTTCAAAGTTCATCCACCGCTGCGAACCGAAGCTGATGTGGCTGCGATCCGGTCTGGTTTGGCTGACGGCACGATCGATGCCATCGCTACGGATCATGCCCCTCACACCAGCGACGACAAAGACAAACCGTTTGACTCGGCACCTCCAGGAATGTTGGGACTCGAAACCGCGCTGTCGTTGGCGCTAACCGAGCTTGATCTGCCGATAGAGAAGGTTCTGGCGTTGATGTCATGGCAGCCAGCTGCTATCGCCGGGGTCAACGACCGTCACGGCCGACCTGTGGCACCTAGTGAGCCCGCCAACCTTTGCGTTATTGACCCGTCAGCAGAGTGGACTGTGTCAGGTGAGGCAATGTCCTGCCCTAGTCGCAACACCCCTTATGAAGGCCGACAACTGAAAGGCAGAGTGCGTCACACTCTGCTGGCAGCCGATCCTGTAGTAATCGACGGCGAAGCACAACGATGAATACGCCCCCTGAGCAGAGATTGCCTGCAGCACCCGCAGAGCAGAGATTGCCCACTGAACTCTTAGAGCCTTCAGCGACTACAGAAGCTCTTTTGGTGTTGCGCGACGGCGAAACCTTCCAAGGCGAAGCTGTTGGTGCCCCGGCAGCCGTGTCAGCGGGTGAAGTGGTCTTCAACACTGTCATGTGCGGCTACACCGAAGTGATCACCGATCCTTCCTACGCCGGGCAGATCATCACCTTCACTTATCCCCACATCGGTAACTACGGTGTCAGCAGCGACGACTCTGAAGCGGCACAGCCCTGGTGTCGGGGTGTGATCATGCGTGACTTGGCACAGTTCCATAGCAGCTGGCGAGCCGAAGGCAGCCTTGAGGAGTTCATGCATCGCAGCAACATTGCTGGCATCACTGGTATTGATACACGCCGCCTCACTCGACACATCCGCGACTCGGGTGCCATGCCGGGAGCTTTCGGCACCGCTGATCACGCCGATCTGCTGGCCGCTGCCCGCTCCGAACCCGGCACCAGTGGTGTTGATCTTGTCAGCAGTGTCACCACCACCGAGCCGTACACCGTCGGCAGCGGGCCGCGCCATGTCGTTGCCTATGACCTAGGTATCAAATCCACGATCTTGCACTGTCTCAGCGAGATAGCAACCGTCACAGTGGTGCCTGCACACACGCCTGCGTCGGAGGTGCTTGCAAGCCAGCCCGACGGAGTGTTCTTCAGCAATGGTCCAGGTGATCCCGAAATGGCTGTCTCAACTATTGAGGCCATAAAAGAACTGTTGGGCGAGGTCCCAATATTTGGTATCTGTCTCGGGCATCAGCTGTTGGCTTTAGCACTCGGAGGCAGAACCTTCAAAATGCGTTTCGGGCATCACGGAGGAAACGTGCCGATCCGCTGCAGCGCTACAGGACAGATTGAGGTCACCACCCAAAACCACAATTTTGCTGTTGAGATGGGTTCAGTGCCAGCAGCGACTGAGACTCATATCTGTCTTAACGACAACACGCTGGCTGGCCTTGAAGTTCCTGAAGCTGATGCTTTTGGTGTGCAATACCACCCCGAGGCGGGTCCCGGCCCTCATGATGCTCGACACCACTTCGCCCGTTTCGCAGAAATGATGGATCGTCGCCGTGCCAAGACGTGACGACATTGAATCCATACTGATTATCGGCTCAGGACCGATAGTTATCGGTCAAGCCTGCGAATTCGATTATTCCGGTACTCAAGCCTGCCGGGTATTGCGCGATGAGGGTTATCGGGTGATTCTGGCCAACTCAAACCCGGCCACGATAATGACCGATCCTGAGGTGGCAGATGTTACTTATGTCGAGCCTCTTGATGCTGCCGTGCTGGCTCAGATCATCGAACGTGAGCAGCCCGATGCTGTGCTGGCGACCCTAGGCGGTCAGACAGGTTTGAACCTGGCCATGGAACTCGCCGAAAGCGGTGTGCTCGAAGCCGCTGGCACCGAACTGATTGGTGCCAGCGCTAGCGCCATTGCCACAGCAGAAGATCGGCAACTGTTCAAGCAGGCGATGATCGAGATCGGCCTTGATGTTCCTCGCTCTGGGATCGCCCATGACATCGAAACCGCTCGTGAGGTTATGCAGCGGGTGGGTTTGCCGGTGATCGTGCGTCCTGCATACATCCTTGGTGGCCGTGGTGCCGGTATAGCCGAAACTCCTGAAGAGTTCGAGGAGGTCGCGTCATTTGGTCTTGATGCCAGCCCCATATCGGAGATTCTGATCGAAGAGTCAATTGTGGGCTGGAAAGAGTTCGAGTTGGAAGTGATGCGCGATCATGCCGACAACTGCGTAGTGGTTTGCGCTATTGAGAACCTTGACCCGATGGGGGTACACACCGGCGATTCAATAACTGTGGCACCCATTCAAACGTTGAGTGATCCCGAGTATCAGCAGATGCGCAACGCAGCTTTTGCGGTGCTGCGCCGGGTGGGTGTCGAGACCGGCGGATCGAATGTGCAGTTCGCAGTGGATCCCGCCACCGGACGCCAAGTTGTGATCGAAATGAACCCCAGAGTTAGTCGATCCTCAGCGTTGGCTTCCAAAGCTACGGGTTTCCCTATCGCCAAGATCGCGGCACGCCTCGCCGTTGGTTACACGCTTGATGAGATCCCCAACGACATCACCGGCGTGACCCCAGCTTCTTTTGAGCCGACTCTGGACTATGTGGTCACAAAAGTGCCGCGTTGGGTGTTTGAGAAGTTCCAGATCACCCCTGGCACACTCGGCACTTCGATGCAGTCAGTCGGCGAAGTAATGGCCATCGGACGCACCTTCTGCGAGTCGCTCCAAAAAGCGCTGCGGTCACTGGAAACAGGCCGCTTCGGGTTGAACGCCGACCCTGCCGAGGTCGCCTTAGATGCCTTAGACGACGCTGCTCTGCTGGCAGCTGCTGCGGTGCCCACCCCTGAGAGAATCTTCCAGCTTGAAGCGCTGCTGCGGCGAGGTGTTTCTCTGCAAGCGCTCAATGAAGCCACTGGAGTGGATCCGTGGTTTCTGCATCAGATGCTGCGTATCAGCCAACAACGTATGCAGCTTCAGGCGGATGGCGTTGAAGCACACGGCAGCGTGCCGGAGATGACGCAAGCCCAATGGCATCAAGCTAAGAGACTCGGATTTTCAGACGCTCAGCTTGGCTATTTGTGGGGTGTTTCAGCAGCTGAAGTGCGAGCACAGCGTGAACAGGCTGGGGTGCGACCCACCTACAAGACTGTTGACACTTGCGCCGCTGAGTTTGAGGCCACCACCCCGTATCACTATTCCAGCTATGAGGACAGCAACGAGATTCGTCCCGCTGAGCGTCCCCGGGTGGTGATCTGCGGTTCGGGGCCTAACCGCATCGGGCAGGGCGTTGAGTTCGATTACTGCTGTGTTCACGCTGGGCAGGCGCTGCGTAGCGCTGGTTACGAAACGGTGATGATCAACTGCAACCCCGAAACTGTGTCAACCGATTATGACGCTAATGACCGGCTCTACTTCGAGCCTCTCACAAACGAAGACGTAGCCAACGTGATCGCTGCGGAGGATCCCGTCGGGGTGATCGTGTCAATGGGCGGTCAGACCCCGCTAGCGCTTTCAGGGGAACTGCCCGCAGAGTTAGTGTTAGGCACATCGCCACAGTCGATTGACCTAGCTGAGGATCGCCAGCGGTGGAACGCGCTTTGTTCACGTTTGGATATTCCTCAACCGTTGGGTGGAACAGCTACCAGCTACCCCGAAGCTCAGCAAGTAGCGCACAAGATCGGCTATCCGGCTTTGGTGCGGCCCTCATATGTGTTGGGTGGGCGAGCCATGGCCATCGTCTACAACGACGATGAACTAGCCGCAGCGATCGACGAACTCGCCGGTTTTGGTTCGTTGGGACGTGAGGGAGGCCCAGCAGCGCAGCGGCCTGTACTGGTAGATCGGTTCCTTGAAGACGCAGTGGAAGTAGATGTTGACGCGCTGCGTGACCACACCGGCGAAGTGTGTATCGGTGCGGTGATGGAGCATGTCGAACAAGCAGGCGTGCATTCTGGTGATTCGGCTTGCATGATCCCGCCCACCACACTCAGCACGGATGTGGTGAAGCTGATCTGTGAACACACACGCCGTATCGCAGCTGAACTTGATGTCAAGGGTTTGCTCAACGTGCAGTTCGCAGTGAAGCGCCGTGACAGTTCCGGTGACTCTGCCGACACGACTGACACGGTTGACAAGGCTGAAACTGAAGTTGAAAGCGAAGTTGAAGTTGCTGACGAAGCTGAAGTTTTTGTGATCGAAGCCAACCCGAGGGCATCTCGCACGGTGCCGTTCGTAGCTAAAGCCACTGGAGTGCCCCTGGCGATGGCAGCGGCACGTCTGATGGTCGGTGCGACTCTGGCTGAACTTCGAACCGAAGGTTTGCTGCCAGCACAAGAGTTCGATCCGACAGCAGATCCAGGTTTCGTAGCGGTAAAAGAGGTAGTGCTGCCGTTCAATCGTTTTCCTGAGGCTGATGCCGTGCTCGGCCCGGAAATGCGTTCCACTGGTGAAGTGATGGCGATCGACTCCACCCCAGGGATGGCTTTCGTCAAAGCACAATTAGCTGCAGGCACCCGTCTGCCCGCTGAAGGTGCTGTGTTCATGTCGATGGCCGACCGCGACAAGCCAGCGGGGCTGCGAGCCGCGCGGATTTTCGATGAACTCGGTTACCGGCTTTTGGCTACAGCAGGCACCGCAAAGTTCCTGCGTGGCGGGGGAGTACCAGTAGCTGTTGAGGTCGCCAAGCTAGGAGAAGACACAACTAGTGATAGTCCCAACGCAGTGCAGTTGATCGCTGCTGGGGAGGTTCATCTGGTGGTCAACTCACCGCATGGTCGAGGCCCTCGCGCAGACGGTGAGCACATACGCTCCGCTGCTGGACGAGCCGGTCTGCCGTTGTTGACAACCGCCGCTGCTGCGCTGGCCACCGCTGACGGTCTAAGAGACTTACGCGACCGCAAACCCAGCGTGTGCAGCCTTCAGGAATATCACCCGAAGCTTCAGGAACACTCCCCGAAGACCGGCGATGCTTGAAGTTCGTAATCACTCAGAGTTCAGCGGTGGTTGATCTCACTACAAATGTTGGCAGCGTTTCGCTGGCTGCGCCGGTGATGACCGCTTCAGGCACGTCAGGTCACGGTGCTGAGCTAGCTAGCTACGGAAAGCTCAGCGAACTGGGAGCGGTGGTGATCAAATCACTTAGCTTTGAACCTTGGCCTGGTAACCCTGCTCCGCGGCTGCACCCTTTGAGTTCACCGGCTGCAGGCATGATCAACAGCGTCGGATTGCAAGGTCTGGGTGTCACCCGCTGGCTGTCGCATGATTTGCCGCTGCTGCTTGACAGCGGTGCAACAGTGATAGCCAGCATTTGGGGTGACAGTATTGAGTCGTACCGCCGTGCTGCGGAAATGCTGGCCGATGCCCCTGCGGTGGTCGCAGCGGTAGAGGTCAATGTGTCATGCCCCAACACCGACGACGGTATGCGTATGTTCGCTCATTCCAGCACCGCCACCGCAGCTGTGATGGAAGCTACTGCTGGCTGCGTTAGACCTCGCTGGGCCAAACTCAGCCCCAACACCGCAGATCTGGTAGCGGTGGCTCAAGCCGCTGTTAGCGCCGGGGCTGAAGCGTTGGTGCTGACTAACACGCTGTCGGGCATGGTTATTGACATCAACAAGCGTCGTCCCGTGCTAGGTGCGGGGCGCGGCGGTGTTAGTGGCGCAGCGCTGCATCCAGTAGCCGTGCGCGCTGTCTATGACGTGAGGCAAGCTATGCCTCAGGTGCCTATTGTTGGTGTTGGTGGGGTGGCGTGTGGCGCAGATGCTGTAGAGATGCTTCTTGCTGGCGCTTCGGCGATACAAGTAGGCACAGCGATTTTCGCTGATCCGAGAGCACCGTGGCGGGTGCTTCACGAACTGCGGCATTGGTGCGAAACTAAAAACGTAGAAAAAATCGATGAGTTGATTGGAGCAGTACATGAATCATGAGGAGACCGCCAACCTAGCTTTGAGCCAGCCTGGGAGCCCGCGTGACTGTCTGGCTTTGGCGTTGGATGTAGATGACTTAGTGGCTGCCACCCGTCTAGCCAGATCCCTTGTGAAGCATTTTCGTGTGGCCAAGGTGGGGTTAGAGCTTTACACAGCGGCTGGCCCTGAAGCGATTGGAGCTTTGGCTGACCTCGGTTATGACGTGTTCTGTGATCTTAAGCTTCACGACATTCCCAACACTGTGGCTAGTGCCGCGCGAGTGGCCGGTGAGCTAGGTGTTTCGTATCTGACTGCACATGCTGCTGGTGGTGCCGAGATGCTCCAAGCTGGCGTTGAAGGCTTAGCGGAGGGAGCTGTCGGAACGGCGGGTTTGTTGGCTGTGACGGTGCTCACCAGCGAAGCCCAAGCTTCAGCAACTCGCGATCTGGTGGCGCAACGCATGGAACTCGCCGCTGAGGCAGGAGCCGCAGGCGTGGTGTGTGCAGCGCCTGATCTCACCGCTACCCGACATGTTTATCCCGAGTTGTTGCGGGCTGTTCCAGGTATCCGGCTGGCTGGCGATTCGGTGAACGATCAACGCCGGGTGGCTTCGCCTGTGCAGGCTTTGGCCGCGGGAGCGGATCTGCTAGTGGTCGGCAGGCCGGTCACCGCTGCTGATGATCCCGTGGAGGCTGCTGAGCGTCTTCATAAAAGCTTGCGCCGCCAAGGTCTTGAAACTGAATCCGAGCAAGACTCCGAGCTAGAGAGCGGTAGGTAGCAGATCTGCTGCCGGGAACGTTCTTGACAACGCTAATGACTCAAGCGTTTTCGTTGGCAGAGCTTCGCTGGTTCAACTAGCCTCGTCGCTCATGGCTAAAACTTTTGCTATTTCCGATGAGGCTCGGCGCGAAGCGTTGCTTAAAGCTGCCGCTGTGCGCCGTGAGCGTTCCGAACTGCGCGGTCAACTCAAGGCTGGTGATCTTCTGCTGGCAGATCTGTTGGAGCGGGTTGATGATGACACTGTCGGCAAGATGAAGGCGCTAACGGTGATTGAGTCTCTGCCTGGCGTAGGCAAAGTCACAGCTCGCAGAGCGATGGAAGAACTCGGAATCGCCGAAAATCGTCGTCTTCGTGGGCTCGGGAACCGTCAACGCAGCAACTTGCTTGAAACTTTCGGCTAACAGAGGCAACGATAGGCTCGCCTGGGTGACGTTCCTGGCGGGTCGCACAGTGGTGGTCATATCTGGGCCGGGAGGCGTAGGCAAGGGAACCATTGTTGAGCGGTTAGTGGAGCGCGACCCCAAACTCTGGTTGTCTCGGTCGTGGACAACTAGACCTCGGCGTGCTGGCGAACCCGAAGCCGCCTACGAATTCGTGGATCGGGCCACGTTTGAGGCTGCCGTGGCCGAAGGGCGTTTTTTGGAGTGGGTGGAGTTTTTGGATTATCTGCAAGGCACTCCGCTGCCGGAGCCACCCGACGGATGCGATGTGGTGCTAGAGATTGATGTTGGCGGGGGTCGGCAGGTTAAGGAACTGCATGATGATGTTGTGCTGGTGTTTGTTGATGCCCCCAGCCCTGAGCATCAAAGGCAGCGACTGCTGCGTCGTGGCGATGATCTCCGGACCGTGCAGCGACGCATGGACAAGACCGCCTCGGAGCGTGCGGAGGCTTTGCAGCTTGGTTATGAAATCGTGGTCAACGACGATCTAACCCGAGCGGTTGAAGCCATTGAGGCACTTGTCGAAGCCGACCGTAACCGTCGCTACTAGCTGTCGGTTGGGTGGTTGTGATTTGTTGTGTGCTTGAATGTTGTGTGTGTGATTTGTTGTGTGCCTGAAAGTCGGGTGGGGCTTTGATTGAGACGGTTAGCGGTTCGATTACTTCGCTGGGGTTTTCGTCGGGTCATCGTTTCGTGATCGGCAACTGGACTAGCAGTCCTGTCGGGGTGCTCAGCGACGTGATGTGGGCTCAACCCGATGGTCAGCGGGTGTTGTTGGCACCTGAACACGGTGCCAACTACATAACTTCGATCTATTCTTTTGATGAGGTGCGTGTGCAGGATGTGAAGGTCAATCTTGGTGATATTGCAATGTCTGTGGTCTCTGGCGATCTTCACTTGACGATTGATTTAGGTAGTTTTGTGGTGCCTTTTCCGCCGCGTCCAAGGTTTGTGACTGCGACGGTTGAGAACTGGTTTTCTCGGGCTTTGCTCGGCACCCGAACTCATGGAGTGAGCCCGACTGGTGTCAAAGAGTGGTATCGCACCCGCAGGATCGTGAGAGTTACTGCCGCTCGTGGCTTGCTTGCTGATGAAGATCTAGGCGAACTGAGTTCTGTTGAAGGTCCGCTAGGTTTCGGTTTCACTGACCCACCGCGACCCCCAAGTCAAGTAACCCTAAAAGTAGACCTAAAACGCTGATCTAGCAATAGCTCTGCCGCTATTACTGTCATCCCCCCGTTTCACCGAGACCATCAAAAAGTTCGAGCCAGCTAGCAGCACCACTTTCTTCTGTTATGGCATCTCGTGCGGCCACTGCTGCTGGAGTAGCCCCAGTCATGGATGCCTGTTCTGATGATCTTGTGCTCTCCGGTCGTGTAGCAAGTTGCATACACTCGGCAGCAATTCTTTCGGACTCCGCTGCCGAACGGCCTTGTCGTTTAGCGCTTCTACGGTAACGGTTAGCAGATATTACTTTTCCTGAAGCTTCGGCATCTATCGCTCGCTTCAGCAGCCGCTCCTCTTCAAGACGGCTTCGCTTAGCAGCATAAATACACACCCGATAAATCCAAGAATCCGACGCTTGATGAGTCAATGATTGAGATTTTATGAACTTGAGCTTCATGGTGGACTTCGTTATGCGATTGATATCTCGCAACGTGTATAGCGCAAGAATATGAGATTGTCAAGCGCCAGTGAGGTGCGAAGATATTGGGGTGGGGTGTTGAGGTTTTATGGTGATGCCGTTTACCCAGACATTGGTGATGTCGTCTGTGGTGGCGAGACGCACCAGTTTCTCGAAGCAGCGAGCCTCATTATCGATGCCTTCCCAAAGGCGGATCGCACCCCCTGGACGGTCGGTGCATACCGCAATGGCATCAAAACATCTGCCCGGCTTAATCAAACCCACAGGTAAGTCCAGTACCGCAGCACCACCATCAGTGGCTAACCAGAACGCTGTCACAGTATCAATACGTGACTGCGCCACACCGCGCTCGGCTGGTTCAAGCGAAGCATCCACACCGTCTTCAAGCATTCGCGAAACTGTCACAGCATCTTGGCACACGCCCAGCAGCCCAGGTCTGGCACCGCCAGCTATATCACTACCCAGACCGACACCGACTCCAGCAGCTAAAGCTCGGCGCACCCCGAACACTGCGTTAGCGAAATAAGAGTTCGACATCGGGCAGTGCGCTACGCCTGCTTGATGCGCTGCCACTAGACCCATGTCGCTGCTGTTGAGATGGTCGCTGTGAGCCAACACTGTGCGGGGTTGCACAAGACCGAAATGATCAAGTGCTGCTGCGTCGCTGGTTCCGAAACGCTCTTGGGCGTAGCCACAGTGCCAATCCGACTCTGCACAATGAGTTTGAATCCGTGTGCCAGTCACTTCAGCCAACTCAGCGAGCCCTTCAAGCAGAGCGTCGCTGCAAGCAGGCGTGAACCTGGGCGTAACAATCGGTGCCACCAGCGCCGTAGCGCCACCAGCGGCTCTGGTGCCACCGCCTGCTCGGCCAGCGTTGGTGACCCTGGCTGACTCAATAGCTGTGATTGCTTCAATGGATGCAGCCGAAGCCGCAACCCCCGCAGAGGCTGTGGCATCGCGATACCAATCAGGCGTGCCCGACGGGTGATCCATCGCAACCCGGCCCACAAGCGCCCGCTGCCCATGGTCCACACAAGCCTGAGCTAAAGCGGTGGTGGCTTCGTTATGAATAGACGAGAAATAAACCGCGGTGGTGGTACCCATAGCCAAAAGCGACGGCACAAGATCATCCCACACAGCCGCCGCGAAATCGCTGTTGGCGTAGCGTGCTTCCAGCGGAAAGGTGTAATCAAAAAGCCAACGCTCTAACGGCAAGTCCAGTCCCGTTCCGAGTTGAGGCCACTGCGGCGCATGAATATGCAAATCCACTAGCCCCGGCATCAAAACTGTGCTGGAATCCAGTTCTACATGCTGCACAGCCGACTCAATGCAGCGTTGAGCGGCTGCGGCACCATCGGCGCGGGCACGGTCATGCACTGCTGCGATCACACCGATGTCGTCAACCTCAACCACAGCATCGGTTACCTCTAGGTGATCTGGTGTCGGGGTTTGCATCAATTTGCCAGACACGACCAACAACGCAGTGTCATTGCTCATTGCGGCTTATTGCTCATCGTGTTTCACTGAGTGGCGATCAAGTCAGTGAATGCCGAAACGGCTGTGTCTATGTCGGTATCGTCAATGTCGAGATGCGTTACCAGTCGGCATCTCAAACCGTGCCATTCGCTGATCACTTTGCGCTCTCGCAGATCATTTTGCGGGTCACGCTGTGGATGCAGAGCGTCGTCATCAAGTTGGATGAACACCATGTTGGTGTCACGGGATCCAATAGTTACACCGTCGATTGCTGCTAGCCCCTCAGCTAGGCGAACAGCTTTAGCGTGATCATCAGCCAAACGTTGGATGTGATTGTCAATCGCATACAAGCCTGCAGCCGCTGTCACCCCAGCCTGACGCAATCCGCCACCGAGCATCTTGCGCCATTTGTGAGCTTTGTCAATCAGCTCGGCTGAACCCACTAGCAGCGAACCCATCGGTGCGCCTAGACCTTTCGACAAGCACACCGACACCGAATCAAAATGCGATGCCACTTCTGCGGGGGCCACTCCGAGAGCTACCGCAGCGTTCCACATGCGAGCACCGTCAAGATGATGCGCCAAACCATGCTGTGAAGCGACCTCAGCAGAGGCTCGCATCTGCTCCAAGCTCAGCACTTTGCCGTCGATAGTGTTCTCTAGACACAGTAGTTTGGTGCGCGCGAAGTGATGATCAAAGCGTTTCACTGCGCGGCAAGCTGCGTCTAGGTCAATCATTCCGTTTTCGCTGGTTGGTACCGGCTGAGGTTGTATTGAGCCAAGCACCGCGCCTCCGCCAGCTTCGTAGATGTAGCAGTGAGCGTGACTACCGACGATGTATTCGTCGCCACGTTCGCAATGAGACATCAACGCGCAAAGGTTGCTTTGTGTTCCGCTGGTCACATACAGCGCTGCTTCTTTGCCTAGCAAGTCCGCCACTGTGGACTGCAGCAGGTTGACGGTGGGATCCTCACCGTAGACATCGTCTCCGACCTCGGCGCAAGCCATAGCCGAACGCATCGCCGCGGTGGGACGGGTAACAGTGTCAGAGCGAAGATCAATCACGCTTTCAGGCTACGGTATTCGCAGATGTAGCCAAGAGAGTTCCGCATAAGCGGCAGCGGGAAGGACCGACCAATGCCACAAACTGTGCAAGGCGTGATAGCGATGGCTCAAGGTGAGCCTGTCACCATCACCGATGTGGTGATACCCGACCCTGGCTTAGGCGAGGCGGTCGTAGCGATACAAGCCTGCGGTGTCTGCCACACAGATCTGCATTACCGCGAGGGTGGCATCAACAATGAATTCCCGTTCCTTTTAGGGCACGAAGCCGCTGGGGTGGTGGAATCCGTCGGTGCCGGAGTTACTGAAGTCGCGCCCGGTGATTATGTGATCCTCAACTGGAGAGCGGTATGCGGTCAATGTCGATCCTGTCAGCGAGGTCGCCCCCAGATTTGTTTCGATACGCACAACGCCTCCCAGAAAATGACTTTGACCGACGGCACAGTCCTTTCGCCAGCTCTTGGCATAGGTGCCTTCGCCGAGAAGACTTTGGTGGCTGCAGGTCAATGCACCAAGATCAATCCGTTGGCTGCGCCCACCTCAGCGGGTTTGCTCGGCTGCGGTGTGATGGCTGGCATCGGTGCGGCTATCAACACTGGAGGCGTGTCCCGAGGCGACAGTGTCGCCGTTTTCGGTTGCGGGGGAGTGGGTGATGCCGCTATCGCTGGAGCCGCATTGGCGGGCGCTTCGATCATCATCGGTGTGGACATTGACAACCGCAAGCTGCAATGGGCTGAAACCTTCGGAGCGACCCACACCATTAACTCTGCTGACTGTGATCCGGTGGAATCAATCAAAGCGCTCACTGATGGCAACGGGGTTGATGTAGCTATTGAAGCGATCGGCTTGCCTGAGACTTACCGACAGGCTTTTGAGTCTCGTGATCTGGCTGGCACGGTGGTGCTAGTCGGGGTGCCACATCCAGATATGACTATCGAACTGCCTTTTATTGAAGTGTTCGGACGGGGCGGTGCTCTCAAATCCAGTTGGTATGGCGATTGTCTGCCGAGCCGTGATTTCCCGATGCTGATTGATCTCTACCTGCAGGGGAGATTGGATCTTGATGGTTTCGTGTCAGAAACAATCGGCATTGGTGACGTGGAGGAGGCCTTCGCCAAAATGGAGCGCGGTGAGGTGCTGCGCTCGGTGGTGGTGCTGTGATAGAGCAGTTCGCTACCGACAGCGTTTCCGCACTCGACAGCGTTGTATAGACAGAGGTGTATACAGGTGCAGCTTGTTGAGGTGCTGGAGCAGCTTGAAGCCGCGGGCACAGCCCAGAATCGCAAGATTTATGCCCGTCATGGGGCTGCCGAGCCGATGTTTGGTGTCAGCTACGCGGTTCTAAACAAGATCGCCAAAAAGATCAAGACGGATCACATGCTGGCAGAGCAGCTCTGGGATAGCGGCAATCACGACGCTCGGGTGCTGGCATTACGAGCAGCCGATCCTGCTGTGGTGACCGTATCGCAGGCTTGTCGCTGGCTCGAAGATGTCGACAACTACGTCCTTGCTGAGGCTTTGGGAGGCTTCTGCGCTCAAACACCTCATGCCCGCACATTGAGCGACTCTTGGCGTGATGTGTCGGCGCAGTGGCCTGCTTCGGTGGGTTGGTTTATTGTGACCTGCACTGCTGAAGATCCCGATGTGTGGTCACTGCCCGAACTGCATGATCTGCTCACTCAGATTGAGGCTGAAATCACTGGAAGACCCAACCGGGTGCGCCACGAAATGAACGGTGCCATGATCGTGATGGCATTGCGTGACGCGGGACTGCGAGATTCTGTGCTGGCTGCTGTTGAACGGATCGGCCCGGTAAAGGTGGATCACGGCCAGACAGGCTGCAAAACCCCAGAAGTTGCCAGCTACGTGCAGCGCACTCTGGCGCACCGAGCTAAACGCAACCGCAACCGCTAGAGCTAGAACGCATTCACCCGGCAGGCGTTGACGTGCGACATTAGCGGAGTTCGCTGGGGTGACAGGCCCGGGCTCAGATGCTGGCTATGTCGAAGCGGGTGGGTGCCGGGAAATACCTCGGCGGTCCAGCTTTAGCGGCTCGCAGCAGGCGAATCACCCGGCAGCGATGCCCGGCATAAGGCTCCAGCAACTCAAGCATTGAGTTGTCGTCGCCACCGTTTATGCCGCTAAGCGCATAAGTCACCATTCTCGGCACATGCAGATCACCGACCGGCACCGCATCCGCGTCGGCACCCGCCACAGCCGTAGCACGCGCCGCTGTCCAAGGGCCTATACCGCTGAGCCGTTGCAGCCATTGACGAGCTTCGGAACCTGCCACAGTTCCCAGTTTCTCAAGCCGGTCAGCGTGTTTGGCGGCTATTCGGATTACACGACCACGGCCGCGATCCACTCCAGCGTGATGAAAATCATGATCCGGCAGCCGCAGCGCCACTTCAGGTTTCGGGAACAAAGGCAACGGAGCACCGCCGGGCACCTCAGCGCCGAACAATTGACCCATCCGAGCTACCGAAGCGCGAGCGTCCGCGCTGACCACACGCTGAAAGATCGCCGCTGTGGCCGTCGCCTCATACCAGCGTCCAGTGGCGCTCAATCGTGGCACACCCAGTTTGTCGGTTAGGTCACTGATTATCGGATCCAAAGGCCGGAACTCGCTGGGATCATCGTTGTTGCCTAGCAGAGCAGGCAACTGCTCAATAGCCCATCGGGCACCAGAGCCCCAAGCATCGGCTATGACCTCACCTGATACAGCACGGAACGCTAACGCTGCTGATCCGTTTGGTGTTTCGCTGCACCACCAGCCGACACCGTTGCGTCGCTTGCAGGTTTTTACCCACATCAAGGTCAACTCGAAGTTGATCTTGTAGCGAGGCCTAAACACGGTCGAACAATCTGGGGCTGCCTTCGCGGGTATGCCCCATGTGGCCGCTCTGGCCGCAGCAGAATGTGCGGTTCGGGTCGGGGCTCTGCCCGAGGTTTCAACCGTGCGACGAGCCATCTTCTTAGGGCACCGAGTTGGATGTGGCCGCGGTTGTGTCTGTCACCGCATCGCTCCGGCTCTCTTCAACAGCCGGGGCACCAATGTTGGTGTCTGCGAGTGGGTTCGCGGCCGCCTGCTCAGCCTCAAGAGCCTCAAGAGATTCAAGCAGTTGGCGATCTGACTCTTCTGTGAACCCGACATCAGCTTTGGCCTGCTCCATAGCCGCACGAGTCAGTTCGCCCATGATTCCGTCCACCGGCCCAGGGTTATAGCCGAGAAGCAGAAGCACCTCCTGCAAGTCAGCCACTTCGGCTCGCTCCAGCGGCCGGTTTGCTTCTAGGCGAGCCAGCGCGTCTGGGTCGTTCAAATCAATCAGGTTCTGAGGGGCTCTAGCAACGATGGCACCATCGCCACCGAAGATGGCATCGTCGATTATCGGAACAGCCCACCTCAGCATCCCCCAAAACATCAGCAGCAACACAATCAGCAGGAAAGTTCCCTGCAGATGGGTTCGCATAACTTGAAGCCTTGATGTCTAACTCTTGTGGCTCACCAGATCGTCAGTTGAAAGCACTACGGCGCAGACGATCACGGACCTTGACGCATTCGGGGCACACCGGATAACGCGACGGGTCACGGCTCGGAACCCAAACCTTGCCACAAAGCGCCCGTATCGGGGTGCCTTCTATGTAAGCCCGGTTGGCATCAGCCTTGCGTGTGTAATGCGCGAAACGGTCATGGTCACCTTCGTCGGTGACCTCGCGCACATCAGGTTCGGTGATAGTCGCGGTGCCGGTCTCCGGTGTGGTAATCGTCTCAGCGGCGCTGCTGGTCATAATGGCTCTTCACGTTTCGGGTCTGGTTTGGGATGAGCGTGTCTACGTAGTGTTTAATGGTGACTAATGGTGTTGAGTAGTGTCTAGCGGGGGGGGGGGGTTGGAGCCCGGGACAGGAATCGAACCTGCGACCTGCTGTTTACAAGACAGCTGCTCTGCCGAACTGAGCTACCCGGGCTTGATTGCCGACGGATCGGCGTTTGGGCATTGCTTGAGGCTCTGCCGCCCTTCATGGTAACGGCCTAGCTTGAGCTGCTGACCTGACTTGTCCATGAATAAGGGTCGGAGTTCGGGCAAAGGGCTGCAAGACTGGCTTGGTGCGGGCCGAAGTAGAAAAGATCATCAAAGTGATTCGTCCTGCGATTCAAGCCGACGAGGGTGACATCGCACTCATTGATGTCGACGAATCCACTGGTGTTGTCACAGTTGAGCTTCAAGGCGCTTGCGTTACCTGTCCGGCATCCACCCAGACCCTCAAAGCTGGCATAGAGCGGATCATGCGTGACCGTGTGCCGGGAGTCACCGAGGTCGTTGAGATAAACGCCCTAGGCATGAGCGAGGCTTACGTCACGCTGTAATGGCCGCATTAATCAGCGCCGCTACGGTGCCCGCCTGTGAGCGAACAATGAGCGAACGATGAGCAACGCGCCAGAGGTGCTACCCCCACCGCCGCCTGATCGCCGCTGCTACCGCCATCCCGACCGCCGGGGAGGTGTGCTCTGCCAGCGCTGCGAACGGTTGATCTGTCCGGCTTGTATGCGTCAGGCATCGGTCGGTTTCCATTGCCCAGAGTGTGCAGGCGGAAACGGTCGTTGGTCTTCAGGGGCGTATAGCTCCCCGTCGACTCAAAGGCATAAACGGCCCTGGATCACCCAGACTTTGCTGGCACTGAACGGTCTGGCGTTCCTTTACTCATTTGTCTTGAACCGCTCAAGCAGCGGCATCACTCGCATCAACCGTGAACTGCTCAGCGATGGTGGCTTGTTCGCACGGGCCACACTGATTGAAGATTTCCAGTTCAAGGTGATCGGAGTTGACGCGGGCGAGTATTACCGGCTGGTCACTTCAGCATTTCTGCATGACGGCATTATCCATTTGGGTCTCAATATGTACATCCTCTGGTTTCTTGGGCAGATACTTGAGCCAGGCTTCGGCAAGGCACGCTTCTTGACGCTTTTTACTGTGTCAATGCTTGGTGGTGCATTCGGGGTGCTGCTGCTGACACCGCCGAACGTGCCCACGGTCGGAGCTTCGGGAGCAGTGTTCGGTTTGATGGGTACCAGCGTGCTAGTGCTGAGAGGTCAATCTGGAAGTATTTGGCGCACCCCGCTGGCACCGCTTCTAATGATCAACATTGTGATAACTCTGCTAGTCCCGCGTGTTTCGATAGGCGGGCATTTCGGAGGATTAGCTGCGGGCTTGTTGATGGGTTCAGTAATCATCTTTATGGAGCGTCGCAGATTGCCCTCTTGGGCTGCCGTGCTGACAGGCGGTGTGTTGTCGGCGTTACTGGTAGCAGGATCGCTAGTAGCAGCAGCCCAATAGCTCCCAACAGCCCAACGTGACCGCAGAACTGTTGGGGTGCCACCGGTGGAGCCGCTGTGCGGGGCGGGGCTTGACGTGCGGGGCGGGGTGATCCGTAGGATGACATAGTGTCAGCACGCCCTGAAACGCCTGAGATTTATTTGGATCATGCCGCCTCGTCGCCGCTGCGTGCCTCGGCGCGTCGAGCGTGGCTAGAAGCCGCAGACCGGTATCACGCCAACCCCACTGGATCACATCACGCCGCTCGTGAAGCGCGCCGCGCTCTAGACCAAGCCCGTGAACAGGTAGCGGCATGTCTCGGCGCTCATCCAGGAGAGATCGTGTTCACCTCTGGGGGCAGCGAAGCCGACAACATGGCCGTGCGTGGCGCTCTCGGCGCACATAGCTCAGCTCACAGCTCAATCCAAAGCTCTGCTCATCAACCTGCGTCGGTGGCGGTGACGACAGCTGTTGAACATCATGCGGTGCTTGATCCTGTGATCTCATCCGGCGGTGTGATAGTCGGTGTCGATGAGCGCGGCATCATTGATCTGCAAGCGCTAGCGAACGCACTCAAGGAACTACAGGAGCCAAACGAACGAGACGGGCAGCATCAAGGTCTGCCAGATGCAGGTAACGCCAGCTCTTCGGTAGCGGTCGTGTCGGTGATGGCGGTCAACAACGAAACCGGTTCGATTAACCCGCTGCGCGAAGTGGCTGAAGTAGTGCGTGAACTGGCCCCGTCAGCGTTGCTGCACAGCGACGCGGTTCAAGCGATTAACTGGATTGATGTAGCGGCTGCGACCACCGACTTTGACCTGATTTCGGTTACAGGTCACAAGGTCGGTGCTCCAGTTGGCACCGGTGCTCTTGTGGTGCGTGACGGTGTGCAACTTGATCCTCTGATAATCGGTGGCGGGCAAGAGCGAGGTCGTCGGGCTGGCACCCCAGATGTGGCTGGAGCGGCAGCGTTTGCGGCTGCGTTAACGGAAGCCACCGAACAGCGCAGCGAAAGCGTGCAGCGGCTTCGGTTGCTGCGCGACGACCTGATCGACGGCTTGAGCGCGAGTCTCGGTGATCGGTTGATGGTGTCGGCTGCCCCAAACGGATACGTAGGCAGCCTTGATCACATCGCTGCGGGGATCGCCAACGTTTGCATTGCTGGGGTGCAAAGCGAGGCGCTGCTGTTTTTGCTGGACTCAGCCGGTGTTAGGGCTTCAGCTGCGTCTTCGTGCTCAAGCGGAGCGCAAGATCCGTCGCATGTGCTTGCAGCGATGGGCGTGCCGCGTGATCTGGCGCTGGGATCGTTGCGGCTTTCGTTGGGGCATACCACCACTACCGACGAGATTCAGCGGGCAGTCAAGGCAGTAGTTGAGTCGGTGCGGCGCCTTGATCGCTTCGACGGAGGCTGAAATGACTGGAACTGTGAAGACTGGGGCTGCGAAAACTCAGCGGGTGTTGGTGGCCATGTCCGGCGGGGTGGACTCGTCGGTGGCAGCAGCGCGCCTGCTTGATGAGGGTTATGACATTGCTGGAGTCACCATGAAACTCTGGGGCGGTCCCAGCGACACCGGTTGCTGCTCAGTGTCTGATGTTGATGATGCCCGTTGGGCGGCGAACGAACTAGGCATTGAGCATCATGTTTTTAATTTTGGCGATGACTTTGAGCAGCATGTGGTGGCACCGTATGCCGCGGATCATGGTGCCGGTTTGACACCCAACCCCTGCATTGAATGCAACCGGCACATCAAATTCGATCGTTTGCTGCATCGCGCTGAGGCGCTCGGCTTCGACTTTGTAGCGACCGGTCATCACGCCCGTATCGTCTCAACGGCTGCTGGTTTGCGCTTGGGGCGAGGCGCAGACACCGCCAAAGATCAGTCCTATGTGCTGCACATGCTGAGCCCCGAAGTGCTTCAGCGGCTGCTGTTGCCGGTGGGGGAGACCACCAAGCAGCAGGTGCGCAACGAGGCTGAGGCTCGGGGACTGGTGACAGCGCACAAGCCTGACAGCCAGGAAGTGTGTTTTATTACCACCTCACAGGGGCGCCGCAATTTCCTTTCTGAGCGGATTCCGATGCGTCCCGGTCGGGTCGTTGACACCGAAGGTGAACAGGTCGGCAGCGTTGAGTCTCTGGAACTAGTCACTATCGGTCAGCGAAGAGGGCTCGGTGCTGCTGGCGACGGGCGACCTCGCTATGTGCTTGATGTCGACACGCAAACAGCAACCGTGACGGTGGGAAGCCTTGAAGACCTCAACTGCGTCACTACTGCGCTGGCGGACTGGCGCTGGACCGGAGAACCAGTCGACGGTGAAGTGCTGGTGCAGACCTCAGCTCACAGCACGCCGACAGCAGCCGTGATTGACACTTGCGATGCCGAAGTGCGCTGGGCTGAGCCTCGCCGCAAAGTTGCACCAGGTCAGGCCGTGGTCGCCTATCAAGACGACATAGTGGTAGGCGGCGGTACCGCAGCCTTGAGCCCTTGAGACGCAGCCTTGAGCCCTTGAGACGCAGCCTGGGTTGCTGGCTTGTATTCCTGACCGAGCTATGCGAGATTTTTAATGCCCGTCGAGCCTATAGATGAGCGCATTTACCTGTTCTTGACAGTCGGCAGGCTCCAAAACCGTCCATAGTCCGCCACCTTAGCAAACCGGGTGGCAGCGATTATTTTGAGCGGTGACCGCCTGCGTGGCCTCGCCGGAGGATGCATTTGGCTTGTGCTCTGGGCATGTATTCATTGCAACGGTAACGAAGCTGGGTTCCTGATGGTAGTGCCGCAGTCCCGTCACTCCCCAGATGTGCCTCTATAAAGTTTCTCACTCGTTCTATAGGGATCAGATCGGTGATGGCGCATCGCCCCTCTTCGCTTAATTGAACGCAGCCATGATGCGCTAATCGGGACGCAATCCTGCGAGAGGGAGTGCCAGTGTTGAGGTGAGCACTGATTTCTTCTAGCCGTAAGGTTCCGCCGTGTGTGGCTAGCACACTCAGGAACTCTTGCTCTGCGCTCGACAGAGCGTTCCAGGTTGGTTCGGCGACATGAGAATCCATGAGGCGAGCGGCTTCGCTGACAGACGCTGTTGCTGCCTGTTCGTCTATTGTGTTGAAGGGAGCGTTGGCTGCCAACCAGGCACAATGCCCGAGTAGTTGCATTTTGTGAGGTAGCGAGCCGGTCGCGTCTACTAGCTGTTGCAGTGCGGGTTCGGTGATAGTGCCGTTGGCATCCTGAATAGTCTGCGCCAAGAACCGTGAGGCATCCTCGGTTTTGATGGGCGGCATGGTGTATCTGGTGCTCCGCCTAAAAAATGTCATCTTGCGGTCTTCTAGCAGCGTGTGATCTAGCTCGCCGAGCCCGGCTCCTAGGAACGCCAGAGGTAAGGATTCGCTTTTGGTTATGTGCTGCATGTCTGCTGACAGGCGACGCAGTTCAGAGCGTTCACCGCTATGCAGCTCGTCTAAGACAAGCAACACGCTGACATCTCGACGCGCAGCGTGTTGAGCGAGAGTGGTGAGTTGTCGTCTCAGGCTCCATTGAGGATTCACCTCTCTCACGATCTGGCGCTGCCACTCTCCTAGCAATGCCCGCACTCCAATGGTGGTGACTTCTCTGTGCGGTTCACCGGTTATGTCTGGAATCTCGTCATGCGTGTCCTGCGCCCAGACGATGAAGTCTCTAAGCCGCTCGTGGATGCCATCGGTGGCAGCATCCAACATCAACACGATCCATCCCGATTTATGAGCGATGTCTCTAGCGAGGTTCAAGACAACCGTTTTACCAGAGCCGCGCGGACCCACCAGCACAGATGTGAAACGCCGATCTCTAGGACCGCTCGCCAAGCCCTGCCGGAGTGATCGGACCAGCTCGTCTCTGCCGACCATGAGGTGCGGGTCTTGACCGAAATCAGGTGTGAATAGGTTAGGTGCTGGCAGATCTTGTGTTCCGAGAGCCTCGCGCACGGGCTGATCCTACAGCATCATCGACCTCATCGCCGCACTAGTTGTCTCACTACCGCACTAGTTGTCTCATAACCGCACTAGTTGTCTCACTAGCCTGAACCGGGTTCCTGTGTCACTGCGGGTCGCTTCGTAGCGTAGGTATTCATGTAAAGCGAGGGTGAGGTCGGTCATTCGATTTTGAGGCCGCGACGCTGCGCTGTTGCTAGAACCGCGGCGGGGCGACTCGGTGACACCAACAGCGCATCAACGCTTTGTTGTTCACTGCGACCCCGACCAGTGATCACTGGAACTTTCACCGCGGCTGCCAGACGAATCTCCAGAGCCATTCCTAGAGCTTGAGCGCTGAGATCTGTTGCAGTTGTGTCAGCGTGTGCTAGTCCTATCGACTCAATGCCGCGGCGACCTAGAGGCAGCGGTTCAGCTACAGCCAGATGATCATGGATGACAAGCCCGTTTGGCACAAAAACCAGCCAGCGCTGGCCGAGGCGATACAGCACATGTGCAGCGAAAGCTGACACCGGCAACCCAATCACGGCACTGACGATCCCCTCTGTCCAACCGCTATTAGCCAGAAGCAGTGGCCCAACCGCAAGCCCCGCCACAGCAACGACCCACATCGGCACCACCAGACAGGTCATCACCACTGCTGGCGGACGCAGCAGAAAGCGGCGTTCGTCGCCGTAGCTGGCAGCATCCAACTGACACTGGGCGTAAACGGGTAGCAACACCAAAAGAACGCCGAACAGCCCCGCAGCCAAAGCGATCCAAGCAGCCAGGTCGTTAGAAGACACAGCCGCGGCAGTCAGTTCTGCTGCGCCCCCGCAGACACCGATGCGAGCTATCGCCAAAGCCCGAGCGCCTCCCAGCAGCAGAGCCGCCAGCACCACTGCGTAGCCGATCCACATAGCCACGATCACGGTTGCTTGCGCAGAAGGGTTATCGGGGCGCAGCGCCGAATGGATCACATCGCCGAACAGTGCTGCCACGCCGACCGTCAGCCATGCCGCAACCACAGGACCGCGTGACAGCAGCGCAGTCCTAGACCGAACACTTTCCGCGGCACGGGAATCGCTTGACACGGCTGCCATTGTGTCACCCGCCCGCCCGACACCCTCGGCTCGTGGATGTAGTCTCGGGGGTGATGGTCGATCTAGCAGTTGCAGGATTCGCTGATTCGGCGGCTCGTGTTCGCGAGCTGCAAGCTCTACTCAACCATCATTCGGCGCTCTACTACCAAGGCGAACCCGAGATCCCTGACAGCGAGTTCGACGCTTTGCTGCGAGAGCTGCAATCACTGGAAGCGCAACATCCCGATTTGGTTCACCCAGACTCACCCACTCAACGGGTCGGCGCTCCGCCTGACACTGCCTTTGAGCCAGTTGAGCACAAACCGCCGATGATGTCGCTGCACAACGCGCTCAACATCGCAGAACTGCGAGCCTGGCATCAGCGTGCGCTTCGTGCTGTGGCTGCCAACTCAGCTAGCCCTGCATACGGCGAACAAACCCTGAAACTTCCCTTAGCTGACAGTGAGCCAGCTTCGAGCGATCTAGCGGCTATGCCAGAGCAAGCGCTCGGGGACTTTGCAGTGGAGCTGAAATTCGACGGGCTCGCAATCTCGATTCGTTACGAAGACGGTGTTCTCACAAGAGCTGCCACCAGAGGCGACGGTCGCATCGGCGAAGATGTCACTCATACGGTGCTTACCATCGCTGATGTGCCGATCCGGCTGAACGGTGAAGCACCAGCAGTATTAGAAGTGCGCGGCGAGGTGATCATGCGACTGTCGGCATTCGCGCAGCTCAACTCCCGAATCAAGCAGTCCAACTCCGTAATTGAGCATTTCAATGTTCAAGTTGACCGGTTCAACGCCCGAGTTGAGCAATTCAACGCTCACCTAATTGAGCAAGGCAAAAACCCCGCAAAACCCAAAAAGCTGCTCAAATTACTAAAACCCTATGTCAATCCCCGCAACGCCGCAGCCGGATCGTTGCGCCAAAAGGATGCTCGTGTCACCGCCGAGCGGGGACTGTCGTTTTGGTGTTATCAGCTCGGTTACGCCGACCCTGCGCCGAGCTTCGGTTCGCATCTGCAAACCCTGGAATGGCTCGCGTCGTTGGGTCTGCCTGTTGAGGACCACACCACCCGCTTAACAGACCTGTCCGCGGTGGAAACCCATGTAGCGGGCTTTGAACAACGCCGCCATGAACTCGACTTTGAGTTCGACGGGATGGTTGTAAAAGTTGATGATCTAGCGACGCGTGAGCTGCTCGGGGTAGATGCCAAAGCACCGCGCTGGGCTATTGCTTACAAGTTTCCGCCAGAGGAGCGCACCACCAAGCTCAAAGACATTGAAGTGTCGATAGGGCCTTCAGGTCAGGCCACGCCGTTCGCTCGTCTTGAACCGGTGTTTGTGGGTGGGGTTACAGTCGAAACGGCGACCCTCCACAACTCCGATCAGGTGACAGCCAAAGATGTCCGCATTGGCGACACCGTCATCGTACGTCGCGCCGGTGAAGTAATCCCCGAAGTGGTGGGGCCGGTGCTGTCTGAGCGTTCCGCGGACTCAAAGCCGTGGCAGTTTCCGAAAGATTGTCCTGTATGCGGCTACGAACTGCATCGTGCTGAGGGAATGTCAGCCACGATGTGCATCAACTACAAATGCCAACGCCAGATACGGGGCCGTATTGAGCATTTCGTTAGCCGCGGTGCTATGGATATTGAGTATTTGGGAGAGCGTAACATTGACCGTTTCGTGTCGGAGGGTTTGCTAAATGATGTGGTCGGGCTTTATTCGCTTGACTTTGAGCGGATCCAAGCAATGCCGAAATTGGGCGAAAAATCTGTTACAAACCTGCAAAATTCGATAGAGGCCAGCAAGCAGCAGCCTTTGCATCGTTTGCTGTTCGCGCTCAGCATCCCTGAGATCGGCCAGGTCAATGCTCAGCTACTAGCTACAGCTTTTGGTGACATGGACGCTATTGCCGCAGCTGACGAAGAGGCTTTGGCTGAAGTGGAAGGGTTCGGGTCGATTATCGCGGCCTCGGTGCGGGCCTGGTTTGATAACCCAGACAACCGCAAACTTATTGAAGGTCTTAAAGCAGCTGGGCTGTGTATGCAGAACACTTCAAGTGCCGACGTAGCCGCAGGCGAAGAACTGCCGCAGACTCTGGCTGCGATGTCGGTGGTGGTTACCGGAACGCTTGACGAGTTCAGCCGTGACCAAGCTAAACAAGCCATATTGGCTAGAGGCGGAGCAGCTCCGTCGGCACCGTCGGCAAGCACAACTGCGCTGGTAGTGGGAACGAAACCCGGTGCCTCCAAGCTCCGCAAAGCTGAAGCTGCTGGGATTGCAATAATTGATGAGGCAGCGTTCAAGACACTGCTCGAAACCGGCGAACTACCAGCAACTAGAGCCACCGAACCCAACGAAAGCTGAGCACTCGCCGAACTCTCGCTGAGCCATCAATGAGCCATCAAAGGTAGAGCCTGCGAGGAGACTCAAAACCGATCAGGCTCAGACGCATCAGCTACTCAGCACACTCAAGACATTCAAGATGCTCAAGATACTGAGAAGCACCAGCGCACGGTGTCGGCTTCTTCAGGGCGGGCTATCAGCACAAAAGTCGCCACCGCACAGTTGACATCAGGTGATAAAGCTTCGATCAGCTGTCCCGCGCCCGGGTTGAACTCGAAACGGTTGAGCCCTTCCACATGCAATACCTCGTCGGTGACATCCACCGCTCCAGTAGTCCCAGAGCCAGGGAAGATCACCAGAGATGACATCTGGTAGCGGGGATCAAGCACCACTCCCACCTGCTGCTGCTGTAGGACTTCGTCACCAGCAGCAGGTATCACACGATCCACTGCTGGGCTGGCCGTCGCCGCGTTGTCGCTGTCGTCTTCGCCTGAGACCAGCGCTGACACCACCAAACCGGCTATTCCGAAGAGAATCAGAGCCGCGATGCTCACACGGATACGCAACGAACTACGAGATGTTGATGTTTTGTGAGTCGGTGATGTCTGACTTGGAGCTTGATCCGCGACCTGTGCGCTGCTTTGACCGTTGTTTTGCGGGTGGGCAGTCATAGCAGCGGTCACGGTACCGTGGCAAAGGTGAATCGCAGGCAGGATGCCAGCCGAGCTTTTGGAGGCCGCTATCGGCTGCTGGAGTTCTTGGGAGAAGGATCCCAGGCCCGTGTTTACGAAGCTGAAGATCTGGCGCTGCGTCGGCGGGTAGCGCTGAAACTAGTGCGCGCCGACATCGCTGAGCGTGCTGGTTTTGCGGATCGTTTCGCTGCGGAGATGCAAGCAACGGCGGTGCTCAATCATCCGCGGGTGCTGCCGGTATACGACTGGGGCTTGACACCGCAGCCATATGTGGTCACCGAGTATCTCACCGGCGGCAGTTTGGGCATGCTCACACAGCAAGGTCGCCTGCTCACTGTATCGCAGGGACTTATGGTCGGCCTAGAAGCCGCGCGTGCTCTGCAGGAGATTCACGGCAGCGGTCGTGCTCATCTAGGTTTGACACCTGCGGCGATTCTGTTCGATTCAAGCGCGCGGCCTTACATCTCTGACTTAGGTCTAGCTGCTGCGCTGGCAGCAACTGATCTGCCATCTAACCAGGCAGCAATTGACGCAGCAGCCACGGTCAGGTCAGACACTTCAGACAGAGCCAGCGCCACAGGTGCAGACAGCGCAGCCGTTGCGTCCAGTGCCAGCAGTGTCTCCAGTGCAGAAAACGCAGCCGTTTCCGGCACCAACATCACATCGCCGAGCTACACACGCGCCGAGCAGTCCCAAGATGTGCATGACCTAGCCGTGGTGCTATGCGAAGCCATCACCGGCAAAAAGAACCTGAGCCTTGACGGATCAGATCCGCTCAGCATCGCCGCTTTAGGCCCTCTTCAAACAGTGTTGGAGCACGCCACCGCAGCAGACCCCATCGCCAGACTTACTGCCACCGATTTTGCGTCCGAGTTGTTGCGGGTAGCGCCGATGCTGCCGCGCCCTGATCCGTTGCCACGAGCCGTTGATGAAGAACTCGCCAGTGCCGAAGGCATTCGCCAAGCTGACAGTGCCGAAACTTTTGAGCAGGTCGGCCCCACTGCCGCCGAACGCTATGCGATCCCTCTTGATGACGTGCCGCGCCGACGCTGGCCAGGTCTGCTGCTGGCTCTGCTTTTGGTGTTGGGAGGTGCTGTTGCGGGTGCCTGGGTGTGGCTCAACGCTGGATCCGACAGCGCCGTCCCTGAACTGAGGGGACTGACTGAAGCTGATGCCACTGAAGCAGCAACCGAGGCGGGCTGGAAGATCAACAAAATATTGGTGCGAGCTTCTGATACTGCCCGCGGTGAGATAGTAGACACCGAACCGCAAGCTGGCGGAACCCTGAGCGAAGGCGACACCTTGGATGTCTATGTGTCTCTGGGTGAGCCACTGGTGCTGGTGTCTGAGCTGAGAACCCTCTATGGGTTGACAGTAGATGAAGCCGTAGCTGAACTCAAAAATGCCGGTTTTGGTGTGGCCGGTGAAGTGCTCACCGATGACGAAGTAGTGCCAGCAGGCAATGTGATTGGCCTTGCGGTAGCTGAGGGGGTCTACGAGCTTGAAGCGGGAAGCGACATCGCCTTGCTGGTGTCGCAAGGTCCTGCTGATCGACAAGTACCTGAAGTTCCTCCCAGCGCCACACTCCAAGATGCCACCAGAGCCCTAACCGCACTCCGCTTGTCGCCGCGAGTGATCATCGAGTTCTCAGATGAAGTCGCCGAAGGTGCCGTGATCGGCTTCCTGCCTGCTAGCGGCACCTCGGTGCCAGTTGATAGCACGGTTCGGGTAAGGCTCTCGCAGGGGCCTATGCCTCCGCCCGAGCCCGAAGAGCCTGTCGACTCTGATGCTGACACCAACGACGAAAGCGCACCAGCAGACTCCTAAGCGGGTGAACCAGAGGTTGTTGATGGCCTATTCGCTCGGCTTCTAAGCGATTACAGGGGGCGAATGCCCGCAGTTGGCTAGCCTTTGTGGAGTGTCTGCTCGCCAGGAAGCCACGCAAAAAACTGTGCGAATATCGCGTAAAGAGGCGGCTCATGTGGCACGACTAGCCCGACTGCGTTTCACTGACCAAGAACTCGATGAGCTGACAGCGCAACTGGCGGCAGTGCTTGACCACGCCGCCGACGTTGAAGCATTCGATTTGGCTGACATTGAAACTACTTCTCATCCGCATCCGCTGATGAATGTTATTCGCCTAGATGAGATCAGGCCGTCTTTGAATCGAGACGAAGTCATGGCGCAGGCACCTTCAAGTCACGAAGGTCAGTTCCGGGTGCCTCCGTTGTTGGGTGAGGCACCGTGAACACAGTCGAGATTGCTGCTGAGGTTGGTTATGGGCGGCTCAAAGCGCGTGATGTGCTTGAGGATTACCTAGCCCGTATCAGCGAACAAGACAGCAAAATCGGAGCTTTCAACTTGGTGCTGTCAGATGAAGCCCGCAGCCAAGCTGACGCTATTGATGCTGCGGTGGCCGCTGGTGAGCCGGTCGGGCCTATGGCTGGTGTGCCGGTCGCGCTCAAAGACAACCTCTGCACCAAAGGAATCCCCACCACATGCTCTTCACGGATGCTGCAGAACTGGCGGCCACCCTATGACGCCACCGTGGTTCAAAGGCTCCGAGCAGCCGGAGCGGTGATAGTCGGCAAAACCAATCTTGACGAGTTCGCCATGGGTTCCTCCACCGAAAACTCCGCTTTTGGACCCACCCGCAACCCTCACGACATCAGCCGAGTGCCGGGAGGTTCGAGCGGTGGTTCCGCAGCAGCCGTAGCTGCTGGTTTCGTGCCGTTGGCACTGGGATCTGACACTGGAGGTTCGATCCGTCAGCCAGCTGCGCTTTGTGGTGTGGTCGGTTTGAAGCCCACCTACGGCCGGGTGTCGCGTTACGGGCTGGTGGCGTTCGCTTCGTCGCTGGACCAGATCGGCCCGATAGCTGCGAACGTCAGCGATGCCGCTGTCTGCTATGAAGCCATATCAGGACACGATCCGCTTGACTCCACCTCGCTCAAAGACAATGTTGAGCCGGTCGTATCGGGGCTGCAGCAAGGGATAGAGGGCTTACGAGTGGGGATCCTGGCGGAACTCTGTGGAGAAAGCGCTCGCGTCAAGAATGCAGGACTTAGCTTTGAGGGGCTTGAGGGTTTAGCCCCTGATGTCATCAGCCGCCTAGATGCAGCCGCTGGAGTATTGGAGGCCGCAGGAGCGACCGTCTCGGTGGTGTCGGTGCCGTCGGCTGTGCTGGGTTTGTCGTCGTATTATCTGATTGCACCAGCGGAAGCTTCCAGCAACTTGGCCCGTTATGACGGGGTGCGCTACGGGTTGCGTGTTGATGCTGTCAACGCTGCCGAGATGAACATTGAGAGCCGTACCGCCGGATTCGGGCCGGAAGTAAAGCGTCGCATCATGCTGGGAACTTATGCGTTGTCGGCTGGCTACTACGATGCCTACTACGGCAAAGCGCTAAGGGTTCGCACTTTGATGCTGCAAGAGTTCGGTGCTGCCTACTCAGGGGTGGACGTGCTGTTGTGTCCGACAGCGCCGACCACTGCTTTTGAGCTTGGTGCCAAAACCGCTGATCCGCTGCTGATGTATCTGAACGATGTTTGCACGATCCCTTCCAACTTGACAGGGCATCCGGCTGTGTCGGTGCCCTTCGGCAGTGGTGTTGACGGCCTTCCAGTGGGGATGCAGATAATGGGTCCGGCACTTTCTGAGCCGCTACTAATGCGAACCGCAGCCGTGCTCGAAAATGCCGCCACCATGATGCCCGCCGCCGAGTGAGCGCAGCGTTGTGAGCGAGATCGTGCGCGAACCCGCACACGAAGCAGCCCTGCCACCCGACTGGGAGTTGGTCGTCGGCCTAGAAGTTCATGTCGAGCTCAGCACCACCAGCAAGTTGTTCTGCGGTTGCGCCAACCGTTTCGGTGATGAGCCCAACACCAACGTTTGTCCTGTGTGTTTAGGCCTGCCGGGCTCTTTGCCAGTGCTCAACGCCACAGCAGTGGATTATGCGATGCTCCTAGGGCGAGCTTTGGGTTGCAGCGTCGAAGCAGCGGTGTTCGCTCGCAAGAACTACTTCTATCCCGACATGCCCAAGGACTATCAGATCTCGCAGTATGACCAGCCCAGCAACATCAACGGCAGCCTTGAACTCCCTGACGGGTTTCGCATCGGCATTGAGCGGGCACACATCGAAGAAGACACCGGCAAGACCACCCACATTGGCGGAGGGGGCCGCATCCACGATGCCGATTACGCCCTCATCGACTACAACCGTGCCGGGGTGCCGCTAGTTGAGATAGTCAGCCGCCCCGATATTCGCAGCGCCGAGCAGGCACGTTCTTACGTGCGTGAACTGCGAGGCGTGCTGCTGGCCACAGGCGTTTCTGATGCTCGTATGGAAGAGGGCTCAATGCGGGTGGATGCCAATGTTTCGGTGCGTCCCGCTGGCAGCGACGAACTGCGAACCCGCTGCGAGATCAAGAATCTGGGTTCGTTGCGTTCACTTGGGCGTGCCATCGTCTATGAAGCGCAGCGTCATGTGGAATTGTGGAGCAACGGTGACCGACCCCGCCAAGAGACCCGTCACTGGGACGAAGCAAACGGGCGCACCACTCCAGGCCGCTCCAAGGAGGATGCTGACGATTACCGGTATTTTCAGGATCCTGACCTGGTGCCGCTGGTGCCAGATGCTGCAGTTGTTGCCGCCATTGATGCTGCGTTGCCGCGACTTCCCGCTGATCGTAGAGCCGAACTGCTCGCCGTCTGCGATGCTGCAGGCGCGGCAGTGTCGTCTGAGGATGCTGCTGTGCTAGTCGAGCGCAGCCAAGACGACTTGGTGGTTGCGGCGGTGAAGGATGGTGCTGATCCCGCGGTTGCGGTTACACGAGTGGTGAATGACCTAGCCGTCGAAGACTGGTCGAAGATCACAGCTGTCGGTCTGTGCAGCCTGGTGGCCATGGAAACCTCAAATCAGGTAACCGCCACCCAAGCCAAGCAGTTGATTGCGGCGATGGCCGAATCTGGTGACGCTCCAGAAACAATCGCTGAGCGACTCGGTTTCGAGGCCATGGACAGTGCCGACCTAGCTGCAGCTGTGGATCAGGTCATTGCTTCTAACCCCGACATTTGGCAGCGGTATCTTGCTGGCGACGAAGCCCAGCGCAAGAAGCTGTCAGGCTTTTTGACCGGTCAAGTGATGAGGGTCACCAAAGGCAAAGCTGATGGTGCTGCCGTTAACAGACTTCTGCACGAACAAGCTGCCCAAAGCACCGACAGCTAGCACTGGCAACTCAGGCAACTCAATAGTGGCCGACGCATTACCAGCCGCTGAATTAGTGACCGACGCATTGCCAGAGGCAGCTTTGGCCGCTGACTACCACTCATTGGTCATTTGGCGTTACCGGTGCTAGTCGTGGGGTTTTGTCTTTTGCGGTTGTCATGCAGAGATTATGCGGCCATACTTGAGCTGTGCATGACTCTGCCCGGCTCGTTGTTTGTGTGGAAGTAGTAGTCTGACAGCGCGCGTTCGCAAACCCATCTGATCGTGCGCTGACCTCCCAAAATGGGAGGTCGCTTCGCGTAAGGCGTAAAACCATCCAATCGCAAACACCTCAAACTCAAACCAAGAAGCAAGAAACAGTTCCGGCTCCTAGCCCAACCGGAGGGCTCACATGAATATCAACGGTGGACAAGCCCTAGTCAAAGCCCTCGAATGCGAAGGTGTCGAAGTGGTATTCGGCCTGCCTGGTGGGGCCATCCTGCCGGTTTATGACCCGATCATCGAATCGCCGATCCGCCACATTCTGGTGCGTCACGAACAAGGTGCCGGACACATGGCTGAAGGTTACGCCCATGCCACCGGTCGTCCCGGCGTGATGATGATCACCTCCGGGCCGGGTGCCACCAACGGGGTCACCCCGCTGTGTGATGCCTACATGGACTCGATCCCGCTGGTTTGCATCACCGGGCAGGTTCCTTATCCGGCTATCGGCACTGATGCCTTCCAAGAATGCGACACCACCGGCATCACCATGTCGGTCACGAAACACAATTTTCTAGTCACCGAGGCTCAGGACATTCCCCGGATAATCCACGAAGCGTTCCATATTGCCACCACCGGACGACCGGGCCCGGTGCTGGTGGACGTGCCTAAAGACATCGTTGATCCCAACAACCCGCGTTCGGCCATGACCTGGTATGAGCCCAACGACGACATCATGGAACTGCCCGGGTACAAACCTGTCACTGCTGGTGATCCTGTCTACGTGCGTGCCGCAGCTCAGTTGATCTGCGCTGCTGAGCGGCCGGTTCTTTATGCCGGTGGCGGGATACTCAAAGCACGCGCCGCAAAAGAACTGCGGGAACTGGCCGAATTGATCGATGTGCCGGTGGTCACCACCCTGATGGCTCGGGGAGCGTTCCCCGACAGTCACGAACTGTGTCTGGGCATGCCCGGTATGCACGGCAACTACACCGCAGTCACCGCAATGCAGAACTCGGATTTGCTGATCGCGTTGGGTTCCCGTTTCGATGATCGAGTGACGGGACGTCTTGACGGTTTCGCCCCTGATGCCAAAGTGATCCATGTGGACATTGATGCCGCTGAACTAGGCAAAGTTCGCCGACCTGATGTGGCGATCCGCGGCGACTGTCGGCTGGTGATTGCGGAACTGATCAAAGTGCTACGGGATTGTGGCGGTCGTGATGCTCAGGCGGATCGCCAGGCTTGGCGGTCACAGATCAGCGGCTGGCAGGAACGCTACCCGCTGGTTTATGAGCAGTCCGAGCCGGGTGAGCGTCTCAAGCCCCAATACGTGCTGGAGGTGCTGCGAGACTCCACCCCGGATGACACCATCGTTACTTCTGGTGTGGGTCAGCATCAGATGTGGGCCAGCCAGTACTGGCGTTTCGATCATCCTTACACCTGGATCAACTCTGGAGGTTTGGGCACTATGGGCTTCTCGGTGCCTGCGGCTATCGGAGCCAAGGTCGGTATGCCTGACCGGATGGTTTGGGCAGTGGACGGCGACGGCTGTTTCCAGATGACCGCGCAAGAGCTAGTCACCGCTGCGGTTGGACGCATTCCCGTCAAAATTGCCTTGTTCAATAACGCTTATCTGGGAATGGTGCGCCAATGGCAAGAAATGTTTTATGACGAGCGTTACAGCGAGGTGTATCTCTCTTATGAAGTTCCCGACTATGTGAAGTGGGCTGAGGCGATGGGCTGCGTGGCGCTGCGCGCCGAAGCACCCGAAGAGGTGGCACCCGCTATCAGCAAGGCCAACGAGATCAACGACCGCCCCGTCGTGGTCGAGTTCCGTTGCGAGCGCGCCGAGAATGTTTATCCGATGGTTCCGGCGGGTCTATCCAACTCCGACATACTGGTTGATCCTTCGCTGCGATGACTTCTCTTAGTGACGCAGCCTCGGGTGAGTTTTTGGAGCCGCAGCAGCGGTTCCGCACCGTTGTCACCACAGTCGAGAACAAGCCGGGAGTGCTGGCGCGTGTGTCAGGACTTTTTGCACGTCGAGGATTCAACATTGAGTCGCTGGCTGTTGCCCCCACCGCGGATGAACGCTTCAGCCGTATCACTTTTACAGTGGATGTGGCTTCGGCACCGCTAGAGCAGGTCGTCAAACAGCTCGACAAACTAATCAACGTGGTGGACATCCGTGAGCTAAGTCCCTTGGAATCTGTGGAGCGAGAGTTGATGCTGGTCACGGTGAAAAGCGCGGCTAGCAACGAGAGTCGCCATGCACTGCTTGATCTGATTGATGATTTCAGGGCTTATGTGCTTGATCAAAGCCAGTCGCAGATGCTGCTGTCGTTGTCAGCGCGACCCACCCGGCTTGACGAATTCGAGCAGCGCCTGCGAACCTTCGGCATAGTGGAACTACAGCGCACCGGCAGGGTCGCTTTGCCGCTACTGGCACCGTAGGTGCCAAGCAAAGCAGGTGCCAGCCAAAACATCTGAGAAAACAACCAGAAAACAACAAACCAGCCAACAAGAGAGGTTTCTGTGGCCAACATCTATTACGAATCCGATGTCGACTCCTCGGCTATCGCTAGCCGCAAGGTTGCGGTGCTGGGCTACGGCTCCCAGGGACATTCGCATGCGCTCAACCTGAAAGAGTCGGGCATTGATGTGCGAGTCGGGTTGAGAGACGGGTCGTCATCGGCAACCAAAGCTCGGGAGGCGGGGCTGTCGGTTATGTCGATTGCTGACGCGGTTGCCGAGGCCGATCTAACGATGATGCTGATGCCCGATACTGAGATGGGTGCCATTTATACAGATCATGTGGAACCCAATCTTGGGCCGGGTGAGGCGATCTTCTTTGCACACGGTTTCAATATTCGCTACGGACTGATTGAGCCGCCCGACACGGTTGACGTGTGCATGGTGGCCCCCAAAGGTCCTGGGCATCTGGTGCGGCGCACTTATGTTGAGGGTGGTGGAGTGCCGTGTCTAGTGGCGGTTGAGCAGGATGCGTCTGGTTCAGCGCTGGCGCTGGCTTTGGCGTATGCCGATGCTATCGGCGGTGCTCGTGCTGGGGTGATCGAAACAACTTTCACCGAAGAAACCGAGACCGATCTTTTTGGTGAGCAGGCTGTGTTGTGCGGAGGCATCACTGCATTGGTTCAGGCCGGTTTTGAGACTTTGGTAAACGCCGGGTATCAGCCCGAGATCGCTTATTTCGAGTGTCTGCATGAGCTGAAGCTGATCGTGGATCTGATGTACGAAGAAGGTATTGCTGGTATGCGCTACTCAGTGTCGGACACTGCCGAATACGGTGATCTAACTCGCGGGCCGCGTATCGTCAACGACGCGGTTCGTGCCGAGATGCGTCAGATACTTGCCGAGGTGCAGAACGGCTCGTTTGCTGAGGAATGGGTAGCCGAAAGCCGCAGTGGCCGGGCCAACTTTTTGCGCCTTGAAGCCGCTGGCCATGAGCACCCCGTCGAGAAGGTCGGCACCGAACTGCGTGCCATGATGCCCTGGATCGCTGCTGGCAAAGTCTCGGTGAAAGAAACCTCCGGCGGTCAGGGCTAACCATTCTCGGACTGACTCTGTCTCTCAGTTGAGGTTTGTGTTGGTAAAAGCTTGGCGGTGTGGCATGATTGCTAGTCCGCTCCCTTAGCTCAGTCGGTAGAGCGTCTCCATGGTAAGGAGAAGGTCGTCAGTTCGATTCTGACAGGGAGCTCACAGCAGGCCCAGCTTGCCGTCCCGGCGACGTAGCTCAGTAGGTAAGAGCGCTCGACTCATAATCGAGAGGTCGACAGTTCGAGTCTGTCCGTCGCTACCAGCTCTCCCAACATCAAAAAGCAGACGAAGCGTAAGGCTCTTGCTAGAGAGATACTGCTTGGGGATAAGAAGATAAAGCCCGAGCGCAGAACAGCGATCAACTTGGCAGCCTTCATCTGGAACGCGTTGAAGTTGGCCGTCACCGCCCGCGTCTGCTGCCAGTCCTCTAGCCTCTGCGTATCGCTTGACCTAGGTTCAGGCGAACCATTTATGCCACAGGATGCCTGCAAAGGCGGCCGCCATCGCTATGGCTACTAGTGCCGAGACTGCTTCTTCCAAAACGGGGCGGCGGTTGGCATGAAACATCAGGTGGTAACTGCTGTGCTCCGTGTCTCGAGTCCGATACGGGACTGTCCGCTCTCTTTTGAGGTCAGACATTTGGGCGAGGAGGAACAGGAGGACTGTGGACAGCAGTATGGCGGCTGATTCAATGACGACTCCGCTCCACATGTCTGCCTCGGGCCTTGTTGTGAGCAGGAAGATGATGGTGGACACACCCAGCGCTGTTATCGCCGAGCGCTCCCCGAATCCACTAGCGCGTTGCTTGCTCTGCACGAGCACGTCCATGCCGCTTTCCAATTCGGCCAGGTCAGAGGTGTTATAAGCATCAGCAGAATCCCATGCCCTGTCAACCGCCCGCTTGAATCTTAAATACAGCCTGGCAAGTAATTCGGGTCTGGTCGTGGCATCAATTCCGGCTATGCATCTGAGCACCAAGGGATGCAAAGTGCCGCGCCGTACCAGTAGTTCCGCTTTTCTGAACAGTTTGGAAGTGTCTCGGACTTCTGAAGCTATGAGATCCTGTGTCCGTGTGACGCGGAAGGCGAACAGGAGTGTGAACATAGTGGTGAGGATGGCAGCCATACCCCAGTACTCGCCGCCGCCCCAGGACAACAGTGCGGTGGGCAGCCACTCGTCGCGAAGGAAAACAAACGTCCCGAAGAGCCATAGACCGATCACGAACGATTTGAAGCCGATGTCCCTGTTGAAGCCGAGGCGCTGCTCTGGATCGAAGTTCAGAAACAGGTTTGTTGTAACAATCGCTGCGACCCCTATTACAACATAGGGCGCTCTAACGTCGCCGAGTCTTCCCGCAACTGCCAGCAGGCCGAGGGTAACCACGGGAGTGAGATATCCGAGGGCGTTTATGCCGAGATTGTCTGTTGCCAGATTGGCTCTACGAAACAGGATCAGGCCTGGAGCATTCAGGCCAACACCTGCTGCAAATGCTATGCCTATCGAGCTGGGCGAAGAATGAGCCGAGGGAATGGTGAGCGCTAATATCCACAGCACAATTACGACCGGCAGGTTGGCAAGCGTTGTCCCCCAAATAGTCGCGCCCGCTTCGGCTCTTGCTTTGAGTGTTGGGCTGAGCCCGCCGTGCTCGGCTGTTCCGGCCAATGCTTCATGGGTCTTGAAGCCCCAAGACAGATTGAAGGCGCTGAGACCTCTTGCCGCAGCACAGGCGAACGCCAGCAGCAGACCGACCGCCTGAATCCAAAAGGGGCCCCCGTCCACTGTCTCCTCCCCTGGGGCGGCTGTGACAAAGGCGAGTCCTGTGAACGCCAACAAAATGTAGAGATAGGATTCGGTGGTCATCCTCCTATACCGTTTTCTGGGTGCCCGACTTGCGCTAACTGCAAGGAACACAACAAAGAACACTGGTCCAGCGCCGCGGATGATCGTGACGACAGCAGCGCTGATGTAAGCGGAGGCCCAAGCAAAGAGTGCCCAGTCGAACCTGCCCATCGCTGAGAGCAGCATCTCGCGACTGCCGAGATATTCTCTGCTCAACGCTCTCCGCCACGCCACTCGACTTGTGACCATGGTTCTATGAGCGACCAGTAGATACGCTACGCTGCCCGCGACCAAGCCGGTATAAAGTCCGGCTGCCCACATCAACGGCGGGTCATCTCCGACTGACACCACGACAACCAAAGCGAGCAAAGAGTCAGCGACTATAACTCCGCCCATGCTCGTAATCGGACGCAGCGCTGTGGTTCTCATTTTCGCTAGTATGCCGTGCTGTCTGATGGCATCATGGGTGACCCGCTCAGTCGATAGAGCATCTCCATGGTAAGGAGAAGATTGACAGTTCGAGTCTGTCCGTCGCTACCAACAGGCTCGGGAGCGTCTTCTAGGTTTGTGTTGCGGTTGGTGGGGCTGGGCCAGTGCTCTGGCGCACCACGAGTTCGGGGGTGACGTGCATATCGTCGGCGAAGTTTGGATCGTCAATCGCTTTGAGCAGCTGCGTGATGAGTCCTTGTCCGAGGGTTTGCGATGGGTATCTCAGAGTCGTCAACGGCGGGGTCATGAACCGCGCGGCATGAATGTCGTCGAAACCCACGATGCTCAAGTCATCAGGCACCTCAAGCTCATGCGAGGCGGCCGCGCGCAGAGCCCCCATAGCTAGCAGATCGTTGACAGCTATCAGAGCTGACGGCGGCTTGCGACTATTAAGCAGTCGGCTGGTGGCCTCAGCCGCAGCGTCTTCCCTGAATCCGCTCGGGATGATGTGAGCCGGATCAGCCTCAATTCCGTGTGACATCAGCGAGGCAGAAAACGAGGCGATCCGTTGAGCGGCCACAGCGTGCTCGCGCGGCTCTGCTAGGCAGCCGATCCGGCGATGACCGAGATTAACGAGATGGTCTACAGCTGGGCGGAGGCAGTCGATTGACTCATTCACAGACGGATGGCCGCCGATGTCGTCGATCCGTCCGAATGTGACGAAGGGGACATCATGGTCACGCAGGTAGCGGACTCGGGGATCGTCAAAAGCGGTTCGCAGCACCACGAAACCGTCGACGCTTTGAGCTGCGACCGCCCGCGCGTAGGAGGCTGTCGGGTCTTCGTCCGCCAGCGGAGCAGACAGCTGAAGCTCGCAGCCGCGGCGAGCCGCTTCGTCAACTAGCTCCGTAAGGAGTTCACCAAGAAACGGATCCGAGAAGCGCTGGCTGTTGGTGGCGAGCACTAGGCCAATCGAGTTGGTGCGAGTGCCCGGCATCTTGAGCCGCCTGGCCTCAAGGTTCGGTGCGTATCCGATCTTTGCCGCCGCCTCGGTCACCCGGGCTCGGGTGCTGGCCGACACGTCATTGCGTCCGTTCAGAGCACGTGAAGTCTGGGTGACAGACAGTCCTGTGGCTTTGGCGACTTCCCGAAGTGTTGGCCGCTTCTTGGCTCTCACGAATATTCTCCCATTCAGCTATTATCCCATTCACGACACTTGCTCAACGTCTCTGTGAGTCTTGCATCTGCTTGCGCTTGACAAGCTGATCGGTTCGCACTACCGTTAGCCATTGTTTTTCCGAAACGTTTCGGAAAAACATCGGAAAACAAGTGTCTATCACATTGCGCTCATCAAATATGAGCGCCCTAGGAGGGAAAAATGAACCAACAACACGAATCAGGCAGAGGAAAGAGACGGCTTTGGCTGCTTCTGACCGCTGTCATAGCCGTCTTTGCGATGGTTGCCGCGGCCTGCGGTGATGATGATGACGACGACGCTGCGCCGTCGCCGACCACTACTGCTGCCCCAGCGGCTGCCACGCCAGACGACGACCCCGAGCCCGAGCCCGAAGCACCGGCTGTTGAAGAGCCCGAGCAAGAACCAGCACCAGAACCCGAACCTGAACCTGCCCCCGAACCTGACCAGATGATGATGGCTGACGGCTCGCGAGCATCGTTCGTGAGCACGCAGTTCGTGCCTGTTGAAGAGGCCGAGAAGCTGCGTGCCATCCTGGCACCGGGCAACATTGACTTCACCGGTGTCGAGGCAGGTCCAACGATTGACCAGATTCTTGCTGGCGCAGGTGCCATTGATGTGGTCGGGGCACTGCACGGATCGTTCCCGCCACTTGCCAACGAGGACGCTTTATCCAACATGATTGACGTGCTTGACGATCTCAGCGCCGACCGCACGTTTGCTCCTTCGTTCGTCAATTCTGGCTTGCTGGGCTCTGAGGACTTCTTGGCCTATGTTCCGTGGGCGCAGGCGACTTACATCATGGCGGCCCATGAGCAGGCCCTCAACTATCTGCCCGCGGGCTCTGACATTGACAACCTCACCTGGGATGAACTGGCATCTTGGTGCCAGGCCATCATGGAGGGTGAAGGTCGCCCCTTGTGCGGGCTCCCCAACGCTGGCTTGTTCCATCGTTTCTTGGAGGGTTATATGTGGCCCTCATTCACTGGCGGCATGGTCTCGGAGTTCCGCAGCGACGAAGCTGTTGACATGATGGCATGGGCTCGTGACTCGCTGTGGCCAACTATCAACCCTGAGTCGATCAACTACGAATTCATGCAGGAGCCGCTGCTCGCTGGTGAAGTATGGGTTGCTTTTGACCATGTGGCTCGCCTGATTGATGCTTTCAGCACCGAGCCCGAGACTTTTGTTGCCTTCCCGACACCGTCTGGGCCCGCAGGCCGCGGGTTCATGCCTGTGATCGTTGGCTTGGGTATTCCAGCCGATGCCCCGCATCCCGAAGAAGGCATTGCTGTCATTGAGTATCTAACCCGACCTGATGTCCAGGCATCGGTTCTGGCCGACCTGGCCTTCTTCCCCGTTGTTGAAGGTGTTGACACTTCGGCGCTGCCCGCTGGTGTCGCCCTTGAAGCTGCCGCGGTTGAGAAGCTGGCCAACGCCCCCGACGCATTGCCTGCGCTGCTACCTGTCGGTTTGGGAGAGCGCGGCGGTGAGATCAACCAGATCTTCCGTAACGCTTTTGAGCGGATCGTCTTTGAGGGAGGCGACATCGCCACCGTGCTTGACGAGGAGGGCGATGCCTTGCAGGCTTTGCTAAATGAGACTGGAGCTCCGTGCTGGGCACCTGATCCAGCTAGCGACGGGCCTTGCACTGTCAATCCCGCAGGCTGACTTAATCCCCAGACGGCCTCTCGCTCCTAGTTTGTGACTAGGGGTGAGAGGCCGTCTACTCTTCATTAGCAACCACGTATGCGACCTCATGTGCAGCCAAAGATGTTTGCCTGCCCGCTATGAAAGCTAGAACTTGGCGACGCCGCCTCGTTCCTTACCTGTTGATCGCTCCTGCGATCATCTATTTGGCGATGTTCTTCGCCTACCCGATGTATCAGGGGCTGGTGCTAGCAATCTACGATGACGATGCTGTGCTGCCGGTGAGAGCCGAGCCGAGTCTCAACTCATCCGAGGTCGCCAAAATCCCCCAAGGCACTGCGCTGCGGATCCTTGACCGTCGTAGCCAAGCCATGATCGAAGACGGAGAAGCCGCCCTGCTCACCGAGCAGTGGTTTCGCGTGAGCGGCACTGCTGCGGTTGGTGGCAGCGTCAACGGATGGGTGCCAGAGGCTCGCATCCGCGTCCGTGAAAGCGACACTGCGGGCAATCCTTTAGTTGGCACAGTGCGCCCCAGGCTGGGCGAGTCGACTGATCCTTTGACCGATGTTCACGCCCAGCCCGAAGAAAGCAGCAGCGTGGTAGGCCGTCTAGAGCAGCGGGCACCCGTAGAGATCACTGAAGTGGCCGTCCTTGAGGTCTGGTTCCTAGTGCAGCCAGACGACAATCCAGACGAGACGGCAGGCTGGGCACCCTCGCGATATTTGCAGGTGTTCGACGATGGCGAACGCGGTCGGGTGCATCGGGGAACAGCTGGCGAGTTCACATCAGCTTTCATTGAGCGAATGGTTGATGACCGGTTCTTCGGTTCAGCTCTGCGAAACACCTTGCTGATCATGGCGATGCTGATCCCGCTGCAGCTGTTGCTGGCGTTAGCTATGGCGCTGGTGATCCATGCCCGCATCCGTTTCAGCTCTGGCTTCCTTTATGTGTTCGCGCTACCGATCGGCATGAGTGACTTGGCCGCGGGCATCTTGTTCTTTTCGATCTTTACCGGTAACGGCCTGCTCAACAGCATCCTTGACGGCCTCGGGCTCATCGACGGCCCCTTCGCGTTTCTCACCGCCGAAACCACCGGCTGGATCCTTTTTGCCATAGTGCTGGCCGAACTGTGGCGGGCGACTTCGATTGTCATGGTGATCTTGGTGGCCGGTTTGCAGGCCATCCCAGATGAAACTCTGGAGGCCGCCGAATTGTTCGGTGCCAGCTACTGGCAGAGGGTGCGCCACATCATGTTGCCGCTTTTGAAACCCAGCATTCAGGTGGCATTAATTCTGCGCACCATCTTGGCTCTGCAAGTTTTTGCGGTTGTGATCGCTCTCAGTGGGGGAGACGTGGTGACTGTGTTAGCGCATGAGTCATTCCGTCAATACTTTGAGTTGCGTAACGACAATGTGGCATCTGCGTATGCCTTGTTCATTCTGCTGCTGTCGATCACCAGCGCTGTCTTTTATTTGCGCTCTGTCCGTTCCGAGTTAGAAGTCCGACCCTCATGACCTCTACGACACCTGCTGCAAGCACCGCTGCCGCAAGCACTGCCAGCGTTGTCTCTACCGACGCTGCGGCGACGCTGCCTCCGCTGGATTCTCCTGAGGTAACGGAGATGCATCGACGTATGCGTCGCCGTGCCGGTCGAGGGCGACGGTTCACTTATGTGGCTGCGGCACTAATCACAGCCTGGATACTTGTGCCGATCTACTTCGTGTTCTCAATGGCTTTCACCACTCAAGAGACGGTGCGTTCTTACCCCAAGAACTTTCTGCCGTTCATTCCCTTCTCAACCGACACTATGAGATTCTTTCTGGAGTCCGAGGGAGTACTGCAGGGTTTGTGGAACAGCATTGTGGTGGCCGGAATCACGCTGGTTCTCTCGACACTGATTTCCATCCCGGCTGGATACGCCATTGCCCGGTATCTGTTCCGGGGTCGTGATCTGTTCCGGCTGTCAGTGCTGGCCGTGAGGGCTTTCCCGATTGTGGTGTTGTCGATCCCGCTAGCGGTGCTGTTTTTGCGTGCTGGCGTGTTCGACAGCCTCTACAGCCTGGCTTTGATGCATACAGCTTTGACTTTGCCTACCGCCATCCTCGTTGTTTCTAGCGTGTTCGCCAGCGTGCCTTATGAGCTAGAAGAAGCTGGACAGGTTTTCGGGGCGACCCCGTTGCAGTCCTTCCGTCATATCGTCGTGCCATTGGTGCTGCCCGGGATAGCGGCCTCGGGACTGTTCTCGTTCGTGCTTTCCTGGAACGAGGTTTTCGCAGCGGCCGTCCTCACACTCGACAATCGCACACTGCCAGCTTTGGTGTTGGCCTCGCTGGCCAACTCGCCTGACGCTTTTCAGTTCGCGGGGAGTTTCTTTTTGATGATCCCGTCGATTGTGTTCATGTTCTTCATCCGCCGCTATCTATTCAACATGTGGGGACAGGTCACTAAATGATTCGGGCAGGCAGGCAAGTAAAGCGACAGCGAGTGACTGGAGGATGCCATGGCTGAGATTCGGATAGAGCGTGTCACCAAAACCTTCGGCGACAAAGTGGCCGTGCGCGACACCAGCCTGACAATCGCAGACCGTGAGTTTCTGGTGCTGCTAGGTCCCAGCGGCTGCGGTAAGACAACTCTGTTGAGAGCTATAGCTGGATTGGGCATGGCCGACTCGGGTCGCATAACTATTGGCGGCCGTGACGTAACCTATTTGCCGCCCGGTAGGCGTCAAATCTCTATGGTATTTCAGAGCTACGCGATCTTCCCGCACATGACAGTGCGCGACAACATTGGCTTCGGATTGAGGATGAACCGGGTCGAGAAGTCCGAGATTAGCCGTCGGGTAAACAGTGCAGCCGAACTGCTGCATATTGAGGATCTACTTGATCGCAGGCCGAGTGCCATGAGCGGAGGTCAGCGTCAGCGGGTGGCCGTGGCTCGGGCTTTGGCCATGGAAGCCAAGGTACTGTTGATGGATGAGCCTCTAAGCAACCTTGACGCTTTGCTGCGCTTAGAGATGCGTGCCGAACTCAAGCGTTTGTTGGCCGATGTAGATGCAACAACCGTCTATGTAACCCATGACCAGATAGAGGCTCTAAGCATGGGTGATCGGGTGGCAGTAATGCGTGACGGAGCAATCCAGCAATGCGACGTGCCCAACAAGGTGTATGAGGCACCGTCTAATCGCTTCGTGGGGGGCTTCATTGGTAACCCTCCCATGAACTTCCTTGACGGGATGATCCGTCGCAGTGCCGACGATGTGGTTGTGACAGTGGCTCATCACGAGTTTGCACTCGCTGCGCAGATCGCTCCGCTTATTCGAGCTTTGAACGGAGACCAGATCACGCTTGGTATCCGTGCTGAGAACATGGAGACACTCACAACCCCAGGGCCTGACACTGTGCCGGTGAACGTTGAGGTGGTTGAACCTCTGGGTGCTCAGAACCTGTTGACTGTGGAGGTGGGAGGCCATCGCTTGAAAGTCTCCACCCACCCGACTCTGCCGGTGGCGGCCGGTGACGCGCTTCACATACGGTTCCCCGCCGATCAGATCAGATGGATTGATCCTGTTACCGACAAGGTGATCTACGCCTGATGACGAGCGGCCCGGATCTCATCGCTGAAGCCAAAGCCATTCTGCGTGATAACGACCGCGGCGGCTACTGCGTGCCGACCGCGGGCCTCTACCCGTTCCAGTGGAACTGGGACTCGCTGTTCGCGGCTCTCGGCTGGGCACAGTTCGACACCGAACGTGCCTGGACCGAGATCGAAACCCTCTTCGCTGCCCAGTGGCCTTCAGGAATGGTTCCCCACATTGTGTTCTGGAAAGATGCTCCCAGTTATTTCCCTGGACCTGACACATGGCGGACCAATACGGTCACTCCTGCGACCTCAGGCATTTCGCAGCCTCCAGTGGCGGCCACGATAGTAAGGCGACTAACCGAGATGGATCGCCCGCCGAAGCGTTCTCTGTATGAGGCCATTGAGCGCTGGCACCGCTGGTGGCATGAGGCTCGCGACCCCGACGGTCTTGGGGTTATTGCCGTCTCGCATCCCTGGGAGTCGGGCCGTGACAACCTGCCGGACTGGGACCGTCCGCTCTTGCGGGTGGCACCCACCGCCAATGGTGACTACAAGCGACGCGATCTCGATCATGTGGATGCGTCTATGCGGCCTCACAAGTCCGACTACGACCGCTATCTGGCACTCATTGACTATGGCGCATCAACTGGATGGGACGATGCCGAGATCGCGCGCCGCAGCCCTTTTCGGGTGGCAGACCCTGGCGTTACCGCGGTTTTGTTGCGGGCTGAGCGCGACCTTGTCTGGCTCGGAGAATCCCTAGGCGTTGACACCAGCGACATCCGCCGACGCGTGGACCGCCTCGAATCCGGCTTCGAACAGTTCTGGAACGAAGCGGCGGGTGCCTACTGTTCGCTGGATTTGCTCAGCGGGCAGCTAGCCGAGGCGGGAACTTCGGTGTCGTTTCTCGCACCCTATGCCGGGATTGACTGCCACACCGACCGGTTGCTTGAACAGCTTCAGTCTTGGTCGCAGGCTTGCACATACCTTGTCCCTAGCTTCGATCCTAGGCACGCAGACTTTGAGCCTTTGCGCTACTGGCGTGGTCCGGTTTGGTGCATGATCAACTACATGATCGCCTCTGGGCTGGCGGATTTCGGTGCCTGCGCTTGGGCTGAACGTCTCAGGGCTGATACAGCCAAGCTGATCTCTGGTGCTGGAATGCCTGAGAGCTTCGACCCGATGGCTGGCGAACCCGTCGGTGGAAGCCGTTTCACATGGACCGCAGCGCTGTGGCTCGCCTGGGCAGGCCAACCCACCAAAGGAGACAACATCGAAGAGTGACCAAGCCGACGGATGCATATTTAGATATATTATGATACATATGAATGCTTGGCAGTATCTTACTACAATCTTGATCCGTCAGCGCTTGCTCACGAACGGGAAGCCGCAAGTCGCGCAGGAGCCGAAACCTGCGAAGTACCGAGCGCGGAATTTGATCGTCTGGCTGCTGAGGGCGAGCGAATGATCTATGTGTTGGCCAGCGGGCGTTTGCTGGCATCGAAGCGCCACGTCATGGGTGAGCACATCTCTCATGCGGTGCTTGCTGACGGCGGGCCTGTACAGGCGGCAGGCGAATTAGAGGTGAGTGAAGTCGGGAAGAACAGGATGATCTCGTCGATCAACAACATGAGCGGGCACTATCGGCCCGGCCGCGAGAGTCTTGATGCGGTAGTAGAAGAGTTCGAAGAGAGCGGTTTGCGAGTCTTGCCTGACGGTGTCAAGCAGTACGATTGGCGCGCACTATGACCACCGTGGAATCAGTCTCGACTCGAACCATTGAATCCGTCCTTGAGTATGTCGGACGCGCAGTGGACATGTTGGAGCTTGAAAGAGCTTGGTGCGAGGGTCTGCGCTGTCACCGCGATAGAAGCGACCGCGACCGCATTCTGCAGGAGGCAGGCACGAGGTTAGACGTGTTCGACGGTGCAACAATCGAACCTCTGAGGCTCAGTTGGCTTCGACAAGTTGCCGAAGAGGTCCAGCTTCGGGGCGGCCAGCCATTGAGTGAGCCGCTGGCCGTGCTGGTAACGGCCCAACTGAGAGAGGCATTCTCTCTGGTCGTCGATGATCTCGCTGCTCTACGCTCGGAGGTTGCAGATGGTCACGACTTGCAACGTTACGTTGAGCGTTCGCCTGCATCAGCGGCGAAGATCCGCGATCTTGGCCGCGTGGTCGAGAAGTTGAGCGGCAGCGGCACCTTGGCTCTCGTGGCCCGTGACGATTGGGAGTTGTGCGTCGGCTTCGCCCGGTCGAGTGTCCCGAGACAGCCGCTCGTGGCTCTGGTTCCAGAGCCCATGAGAGTGAGTCGTGACGATCTCCTTGCTTGGCCGGAAGCCGACCGGGAGTTGCCGAGACTGGTCCGGCATCTGATCGCCGAGACCGAGCCGTCGGCCGAGTGGCTTGACATGCCCGCTGGCTCGGGTGTTGGCAGACCCGGCGTGGATGGGATTCTCAAGTGCCGCTTGGGGAACCGCTTCGTGCCTGCCGGTTTGTCCGTTTGGGAACTCTCCGCCCAGAAGCAGAACTGCACGTCAAAGGCTCGCAGAGACTACGACAAACGTGTCGAGCAGTTGCCGCGTGCGGACCGCAGCGACGCGACCTATGTGGCATTGATGAATGCTCGATGGGACAAAAAGCGGGAGTTCTCCCAAGAGCGACAGCAAGGCAGCGACTTCCGTTCGGTTGAAGCTTTGGATGTGGACGATCTAGAGAACTGGCTGGAGTGTGCGCCGTTGACCACGGTCTGGTTGCGTGAACTCAAGGGTGACCCCGTCACCGGTATCGATCTTCTGTCGGGATGGTGGGGCAAGTGGCTTGATGCAACGACTACGCCGCTGGACGCGGGTGTGGTGCTCGCCGGGCGCGATGCACAGGCCACCGTGCTGCGGGAACGCTGTCGCCAGAATCGCGGCGGCGTAATCACTGTCGGAGGCATGGTCCACCGCACCGAACTTCTCGCGTTCATAGCGGCCGTGCTTACTCAGTCTGAGCATTCTGACGCACCGTTTGCGGATGCTCTCTATGTCCATGAGACAGACCAGGCGCAGCGCCTGCTGGCTGCGGAAGCGCTCACGACATCTGGACATCCGAGTCGGCATGCGGTGTCGATGACGGTGGTCGTTCAGTCAGCAGATTTCGCCCAATATCTGCCTGCGGGAAGCCAGCATCGCATGATCGTTCCCGTTCCTGGCAGCACGCAGACCGACATCGTCTTGGGATCTGTGGACTCTAAGACTGTGGCTACCTTCTTGCAGGGGGCGGGTCTGGAACTCCACAAGGCTCAGCAATTGGGCGGACTCGCCCGCATCAGCCTCTTGGAACTTCGTAGATGCCTCGCCAAGCAGCCCTCGTTGCACCGGCCTGCATGGTCGACGGGCACTGTCGAGGCATCGTTGAGGCGCAGCCTGCTGCTGGGTGGCTGGACGGAGAACGAGAGCCATGAAGGTGATCGCCAGATTGTGGAGCAGTTCGTGGGTCGGTCGTATGAAGCTGTGACGGAGGCACTGAGCAGTCTTGACACCGGCGACTCGCCCATGATTCCAACCGGTGAACTGTGGCATGTTGTGTCGCCAGAGGACATCTGGATGCTGCTACGTAATCAGTTCTCCCCCGACGACCTCAAATTCTTCGGCGAAGTCGCTCGCTTGATCCTGACAGAGCCGGACCCGATGTGGGGCCTGAAAGGCGAGGACCTGACAAGTGCCCAGATAGGGGGAGTCCGAGCCAAGTACTCGCCTCAGCTCAAACAAGGAGTCGCTGGCACGCTGGCGCTGTTAGGAACCCATCCGCCGCTACTGAGGGGCGACATTTCACCGACATCGGCGACGGCGCAGAGAGTCGTCTGGCAAGTTCTCAGATCGGCAAACGATGACGCAACCGCGAAGACGTGGGCCGCGGTGTCAGAGGTGTTGCCGCTTCTGGCAGAGGCTGCACCTGACACCGTCCTGGAAGGTCTGCACACCTGTCTCTGCGAGCAGCATCCCTTCGCGCAGGCGATGTTCGCAGACCAAGACTCCGGCTACTCCCTATTCCAGCCGCCTTCGCCGCATCTCAAGATCCTGGCAGCGCTGGAAGTCCTTGCATGGTCTCCAGATCACTTGATCGGTGCAGTCGAACTGCTGGCCGCATTGGCGGATATTGACCCAGGCGGCCAATACGCCAATCGACCCTCATCAAGCCTTGCCTCGATCATGTGTCCATGGAACCCCCACACCTCCGCTGAATCAGAAGATCGACTGAAAGCAGTTCGGATGCTCCAGCGGTCGTATGGGGGTGCTGCTTGGGCGCTGCTGCTGTCGATGCTGCCGAGCAGTAGCAACTGCCATATATCTGGGCATCTTCCTCAATACCGTAACTGGAATAACCCTGAGAATGCCGTGTCGCGGTCTGAGTACGCCCAGATGGTTGATGCCGTCGTCGAAATGTTGCTTGATGATGTGGGGGACGATGCCAGCCGCTGGGTTGATCTGATCAAACACACAGGCGAACTGTCCGAAAAGGCGCGCGGTCGGGTTGTCAAGGACCTGGAAAGAGTGGCAAACACCCAGCCTGGAGAGATCTTCCGATCAGTGGTGTGGCCGCAACTGCGAGCGTTCATTGCTGATCATCGTCACTACAAAGATGCCAAGTGGGCGCTCCCCGAGTCAGAACTCGTCTCGTTCGAGCAGATACTTGACCGTCTGCGTCCTTGCGATCCAGTTGTCTCCTACGGCGATCTGTTCTCTAGCAGTCCGACGCATGTCGATGGAGTGTCAATCGCAGACGGCTGGGAGACCTTGCAGGAGACCGTCAGCGCAAAACAGACAGAAGCTGTCTCTGAAATCCTGGGCGACGCAGGTGTCAGAGCGGTTCTAGAGCTGTCAGAGTCAGTCGAGTCGCCTCGCTCAGTCGGCTCAGCGTTAGCCCGCTGCGACTCGACTCTGGACAGTGAGATCCTTCAAGCCATGAAGGCTGATCCCAAAACGGTGACTCAGGCCGCGCTGGGATATTTTGCATGCCGCTTCGAAGAGTTCGGGTGGGATGGGATCGACCGGCTGGTTGCTGATCATGATCCGCCCTCAAAGGTCGTTGCAGGACTCCATCTTGCGGCACCGCCGATCGAGAAGCCGTGGAAGAGGGTTGGTGCTTTAGGCCCCGAAGTTGCAGCCGACTACTGGGCTTGCGTCAACTACTACGACATCGGTGTGCCCGAAGAGTTGAGCGATCTACTTGAAGTCAGCCACTGTCTGCGCGAAGCAGAACGCTTTGACCTAGCGAAGATGCTGCTGGCCTTGAGCACCCGTCGGCACGGCACCGACCAGGCTTTCGCCGAGGAGGTCATAACACTGCTCGAACAATGGATCCAGCATCCACCGGACCGTCCGAACCACTCCGCAATGACTCGCCACGAACTGACTGAACTCTTAGAGACCATTAATAGGCATAGCACTCATCTCGACACTGTGCGGATGGCAGCTATCGAATGGCACTACTGCGCCATCATGTCGCACTCCTCTAAATTCAGCGCGCCGAATTTGTACAACCAACTTGCCAAAAACCCGGAATTCTTTGCCAAGCTCGTTGCGAACGCTTTCAAGCCTGCCTCCTCAGTTCCCGGAGATTCGCCCCCAATGAGCGAATCGCAAAGCCTGATAGCGCAACAAGCCTTTCGGGTGCTGCACGCTTGGCCTGCCTCGACTTTCGCGCCCGACATAGCAGATGAGGGTGGAGTCGAAGCGGGATCTCTCAACGAGTGGGTTGACAGTGCCCGTCGCCACCTCAGTGAAATCGACCGGGTCAAGATCGGCGACACAATGATCGGCACTGCATTGGCATCGTCTCCGCCGGATCCAGACGGCGAATGGCCCGGGGTCGCTGTTCGTGATCTCATTGAGCGACTGAAGAGCAACGACATTGATGATGGCCTGTTCGTCGCTGTGCGCAACCAACACGGTGTGAGCAGTCGCTCCCTCACGGACGGGGGAGATCAAGAGCGCGAACTCGCCGAGAGATGCAGAGCAAAGAGTCGCCACTGGCAAGAATGGCCCCGCACTTCAGCGATTTTCAAAAGCTTGGCTTGCAGCTATGACCACGAGGCAGGTCTGCACGACCGAGAAGCTGAAACACACCGCCGCGGCTTGTCGCGATGAACTTGATTGAGACGCTGGCCAGCGGCCCGGTCGAGGCTAGAGTTAGGTTTGAGCAGAAGTAACCGAACACGATTCGCGGCAGGGGAGCAGAACGAGCAGTGACCGCCACCGCACACCCGATGACCTCACAGGAGGGGCCGTGACAACTGCGTCTCGCGGCATTCTGCGGCTAGTGGACTCCGATGAGGCCGCAGCCGCGCGTAACGTTGACGCTGATCGCGAGTCTCAATCTGTAACGGATATGGCCAAGCTCGTAGAGTTGGCCAAGGCCGGTGACCGGGAAGCGTTTGACCGGCTCGTGCGGATCACCCACAAGGATGCGTATGCGCTGGCTCTACGTCTCACGGCCAACGCGGAGGATGCACGAGACGTGGTTCAAGACGCATATCTCAGAGCTTACAAGGGCATTGACCGTTTTCGCGGCGACGCTGCGTTCAGCACTTGGCTCTATCGCATAGTCGCCAACTGCTCTACCACACATCTCGGGCGACGCCAGCGTCAGCGTCACGACACTTTGAGCATCCACACTGAAGTGATCGACACCCGCCCAGAGCATGACCCGGCACTGCAAGGCGATCATGCCGAACTGCGCGCCCGCCTTGACGCAGCAATACGCGATCTGCCACCAAGGCTGCGTTCGGTGGTGGTACTGCGCGATGTTTATGACCTTCCACACGAAGAAATCGCAGCAGAACTGGGCATTTCCACAACCGCAACGAAAGTACGTCTGCATCGCGCACGGCGGCGCCTGCGTGAACAGGTACTGCCGATGCCTGGAGAGGTAGCGCAGCCATGACCGGCGAACCATCTGTTACCGCCACACCGCCGACGACATCGCCAAATCCGGCGAGTACTGAGTTTGGGGTTGATTGTGCTGCCTTTAGCGATGTTCTTGCTGAGACCGCTCGAGGAGATCGCGATCACGACTCACAAGAAGTCGCCCACCTCAATTCGTGCCTGCGATGCCGTGTCGAGCAGTCCCGCTACCGACACCTTATGCAAGGCTTGAACCGGCTTCAGGAAACTCCTGTGCCCACCGATCCGCGTCTTGAGTCGCAGATACTCATGTATCTGGATCGCTACGGCACCCGCGGCACTTGGGACACTAGGCCCCGCCTCGCGGCCAAAGTCGCTGCTGGTGCTGCTGCCGCGGGGTTGATCGTGTTCACGGCCCGACATCGCCGTGTCGCCAGACTCGCCTCGTAAATACACCTCATAAACACAAAGCTTGAGCGCGGTAATTCTCGCAGTCGCTGTTAGCCTTGCGAACTGCCGAGGGGCGTGGCTCAATTGGCAGAGCACCGGTCTCCAAAACCGGCGGTTGGGGGTTCGAGTCCCTCCGCCCCTGCGACATTGACAATGCCCACAATCCGCGGCCCCAATCCGCGGCTCTGTAATCCACACGAGGTGAGTTCCACAAATGGCAATGAACCGCCAGCAGAAGCGCATGCTGCAAAAGCAGGGTGAGATAGATGCTGAAGGCGCGCCAGTGCGCAGCCGCGACCGCGGTGCCACCACCGCGCCCAGCGAGCGCACGCCACCTGTGCAGTTCCTTCGCGAAGTCCGTGGCGAGCTTCGCAAAGTAGCCTGGCCCAGCCGAGCCGAAACGGTCAAATACTCAATTGTGGTTTTGGTAACGGTAGTTCTGCTCACCGCAATGATCTATGGCCTTGACTGGGTCTTCTCAACGTTCATTCTCGAACTCTTCGATTCCTGAGGTAAATCCCCGATGACTGACACTTCCGTGACACAGGATCAGGCACCCCCACAGCCTGGCATTGTTGACCAGGCACAGTTGGCCGAACCACCCCAAACTGAAGCACAGCCCCAACCCCAACCCCAGACCGTGCTGAGCGAAGACGACCTCTTCGTCGACGGCGACGATGTCAGCGCAGAAGCAGAACCCGCGGCACTCAGTCCCTACGACAAGCCCGGCAGATGGTTCGTAGTGCATACCCAGTCGGGATATGAAAAGAAGGTCAAGCAGAACCTCGAAGCACGCACCGCTTCAATGAACATGGAAGGGCGTATCCATGAAGTGGTCATTCCGCTGCGTGACGTGCCCGAATTCAAAAACGGCAAGAAGGTGATCTCCTCCAAGCGGCTGTTTCCTGGCTATGTATTTGTGCGCTGCGAACTAGACGACGAGGTCTGGCCGGTGATTCGCGACACCCCCAACGTCACCGGCTTCGTCAATCAGGGTGGTGCGCCTTCACCGCTGCGACGCCGCGACGTGGAATCTTTCCTCGGGGTTGAAGCCGACCGCTCCAGTGAGGCATCCAAGCGGTCTAAGCCGATGTTCGAATACGGCATGGGCGAAACCGTGAGGGTCAAAGACGGGCCTTTCGCTGACTTCTCCGGCGAGATCATCGAGATCAACGAGGATCAGTTGAAGGTGAAGGTGCTAGTCAACATCTTCGGTCGTGAAACCCCGGTAGAACTCGAGTTCGCTCAAGTTGCCCGCCTCTGATGGCTCTGGCGGGTTGCCGTCCGGCTGTTATCCCGCCACAATGCCGAGTCGTCCGATCAGGATCACCTACCGTCATTTCAAGCCCAGACAACTAAACCAGCAGAACCAATCACAAACCCACAGAACCCATACAACGAGAGAGGCTAAGAGAGTCCGATGGCACCCAAGCCGGTTGCAGCCGTAGTAAAGATCCAGATACCGGCAGGTCAGGCCACTCCTGCCCCTCCAGTGGGCACTGCTTTAGGCCCTCACGGTGTGGCCATCATGGACTTTTGCAAGGACTACAACGCCCGCACCGAAGACAAGCGCGGCCAGGTAATCCCGGTTGAGATAACCATCTACGAAGACCGCACTTTCACCTTCATCACCAAGACCCCGCCGACATCGTTTCTGATCCGCTCAGCCGCTGGCTTGGAGAAAGCTTCCGAGACACCAGGCCGCGAAAGTGTCGGCAGCATCAGCGACGTTCAACTCACCGAGATCGCCGAAGTCAAAATGCCTGATCTAAACGCCAACGACCTGACCGCAGCTAAAGCACAGGTCGAGGGCACAGCCCGCTCAATGGGCATAACCGTCGAATAAGGCACAAGGCACACGAAGCATCAAAGGATTTAAGGGAGCAGCAATGGCTAGAGGCAAAAAATATCTGGCAGCCTCCGAAAGTTTTGACCGTATGCGTCTGCACAGCGACACCGAAGCTGTGGACTTGGTGAAAACCATGGCTACTAAGCGTTTCGATGAGAGCGTTGATGTGGTGGTGCGGCTAGGAGTTGATCCTCGTAAAGCCGACCAGATGCTGCGCGGCACGGTTTCGTTGCCTTCAGGCACTGGAAAAGAAGTGAAGGTGGCGGTGTTCGCTCAGGGTGAAGCCGCTACCACAGCCCGAGAAGCTGGAGCTGATCATGTGGGTGCCGAAGACCTCGCCGAGGAGATAACTGGCGGCATGACCGACTTTGATGTAGCCATCGCTACGCCTGACATGATGCCCGTGGTGGGTAAGCTCGGCAAAGTTCTTGGGCCGCGAGGTCTGATGCCCAACCCCAAGACCGGTACGGTCACCAACGACGTGGCTCGCAGCGTCGCCGAGTTCAAAGGCGGCAAGGTCGAATACCGCACTGACCGCTTCGCCAACGTTCATGTGCCCATCGGTCGAGCATCCTTTAACACCGAGGATCTATTGAAGAACCTGCGGGCGGTGGTGTCGGAACTTCAACGCGCCAAGCCAGCCGCTGCCAAAGGCCGTTACATGAAGAAGCTGGTGCTTAGTTCCTCCATGGGCCCTGGTGTGCGCATTGATCCCGCCGAAGTCGGTGTCAGCGAGTAGGTGCCAGCGAGTAGCAGTCGCCGTATAATCGCAAGTTCGCAGTAGCTAGTTCACTAGTCGCCGTTTCACATAATCGTCATTTCACTAAGTCGTCATTTCATTTAATCGCAACATCCATCACAAGATCACGCTCACCTGAGACATCTGGTGCGCTCCGTGGGGAGCACCAATGGGCCAGCAGGCCCGCCAGACGAGGAAGGCAACCATGACAAATCCAAGGCCTGAGAAGGTGGCCGTCGTCGCCGAAGTGCGCGACCGCCTCTCGCAAAGCGACGCAGCCCTGTTCACCGAATACCGGGGGCTCAACGTTGCTGAGATGGCTGAACTGCGACGGTCGCTGCGCGCCGCTGGAGGCGAATACAAGATCTACAAGAACTCAATGGTTCGTCTGGCTACCGCAGAGTTGGGTCTTGACCTTGATGTTCATCTCACTGGACCGACCGCAATCGCCTTCGTTGTGCCCAACCAAGATGCCGCCGGTGATGCCGCGGCTGTGGCCAAAGCTCTGCGTGACTTCTCAAAAGCTAATAAGGCTCTAGTGCTCAAAGGCGGAGTGCTAGGCACCAAAGTGATCAGCACCGACGATCTCACCGCGTTGGCTGATCTGCCCGGCCGTGAGGTGCTGCTGGCGCAGCTGGCTGGAGGTTTGGCTGCGCCGCTGTCGAAGTTTGCTGGGCTGCTGCAGGCATTGCCGCGCAACTTCGCTTGCGCCTTGTCGGCACTAATCGAAAAACAATCCGAGAAACAGGAGGCCTGATCAATGGCGACCAAAGAAGAGATCCTCGAATCGATCTCAAATATGACAGTGCTCGAGTTGAGCGAACTCCTCAAAGAATTTGAGGAGCGCTTTGATGTCACCGCAGCCGCGCCAGCCGCAGTGGTGGCAGCAGCACCAGCAGCCAGCGATGCTGGTGGTGACAGCGAAGAAGCGCAAGACTCTTTCAACGTAGTACTAGCCGGTGTTGGTGACAAGAAGATCCAAGTGATCAAAGAGGTGCGCGGCCTCACGTCGCTGGGTCTCAAAGAAGCTAAGGAACTCGTCGACAACGTTCCCAAGCCGGTGCTGGAAGGCCTCAACAAAGAAGATGCCGAAAAAGCCAAAGCTGCGTTGGAAGCGGTTGGTGCTGAGGTGGAACTGGCCTAACGCCTAGCCGCGTTGCGCTGAGGCCCGCAGGGCTCGCTCACAACACAATTCTCATCGCTGTGCAGCGACAGGTGGACCTTGACGGTCCCAGCAACTTTCGTGACCTCGGAGGTCTGAGGCTCACCGACGGCGGCATCACCCGCTTCGGCCGAGTATTCCGCGCCGACCGACTATGCGCGCTCAGCGATACCGACCTGAACCGTCTGAGCGATCTCGGCATTCGTCGTGTCCTTGATCTGCGATCCGACACCGAAGTCCAAGAGTTCCCAGACCGGATGCCCCAAGGCGCGCAATACACGCGTTTACCCATGACAAGCGACGTAACCTTCCAGTCGCGCACAATCTATCAACGCATAGTCGCAGGCGAGATCACCGTCTACGGCGAAACCGAGATGGTGGAGGGATACCTACGCATCCTTACGAACTTCGCCGCTAGTTTCGCTGAGATCGTAAGGTCTGTGTGCGAAGGTGATCCAGTGCTGATCCACTGCACCGCTGGCAAGGACCGCACTGGGCTGGCCGCAATGTTGCTACTGGATTTAGCAGGTGCAGCGCCAGAGGAGATCGTCGCTGACTATGAACTGTCCGCAGAGCGTCGCCCGAGCCGACAGATCGACCACACCGAAGCCAAAACCGTCACTCCGCTGCTTGAGAATCACGGCCTTGATCCGGCCTTGTTCGCACCTTTGTGGGAAGCGCGCGCGGCAGTAATGGAGGCCACGCTGGCGGGTCTGCGACATAACTGGGGTGATGCTGCTGGCTACTTGCGTGCTGCCGGTTTGGGTGATGCAGATTTGCAGGCGGCTCGTGCCTGTCTGCGAGCCCCACACGAATAGCCGACCACTTGACAAGAGCACCCAAAAAGGCAAGGCTTCAGGCAGGCCACAAAAAAGAGCCGCAAAAGAGTTGTTGCGCGCCGCGTTAGGTGCTAGCATTCCGCTCACCGTGGTCGTCCGTGCGCGCTGGGAGGCGGCTCCCTTGGCAATCTCCTATCTTCATACGCGCGCGTGTGTGACCGCGTGAAATCAGATCGTCTGGCCCTCGGGAGTATTACGTGACCGCACGCGCCGCTTCACGCGAACGCTATTCGTTCGGAAATCTCGAGGAGATCCTCGAACTTCCCAACCTCATCGCCATCCAGCGGGAAAGCTTCGAATGGCTTATGCAGGAAGGTCTCGCACGCACCTTCCGCGACATTTCGCCGATCTCGGACTACAGCGAGACGCTACGCCTAGAACTCGAGTTCGATCCCACCGATGAGGAACTGCATCCTCCGCCCAAGTTCACGGTGGATGAATGCAAAGAGAAGGACATGACCTACTCTGCGCCGGTTTTTGTGCGGGCGCGATTCCTCAACGCTGGCACCGGCGAGATCAAAGAGCAGATCGTCTTCATGGGTGACTTCCCGATGATGACCCCCAAAGGCACTTTCATCATTAATGGCACCGAGCGCGTGGTGGTATCGCAGTTAGTGCGTTCACCAGGAGTGATTTTTCAGCCCGGCGAGCGTTACCGTCTCCGCAACCTCTCCAAATATCAGCTGGTGACCGGCACGATCCACCCTTACCGCGGTGAGTGGATCGAGTTCGATGTGGAGCAAAAGCCCCGCAAAGAGATCACCGCTGGCGTGCGAGTGGCGCGCAAACGCCGTCTGCCTGTGTTCACGCTACTTCGAGCTCTTGGCTACGACGAGGAGAACCAGCCGGGATTCCTTGAGCGCTTCGTTGAGCATTTTGATTTTCTGGCGGAGCAGTGGGACAAGCAGGGGCATCTGGCCCCGACACGCGAAGAGTCGCTTATTGAGATCTACAAGCGTGTGCGCCCCGGTGACCCGGCCACTATTGATCAGTCCCGCTCCTATTTTGAGAACTCTTTCTTTAGTGGCCGTCGTTATGACCTGTCGCGGGTTGGCCGACACAAGCTCAACCGCAAACTTGGCCCCGAGTTCGACTTCCTTGAGAAGACTTTCGGGCTGGAACTTGATCGCCCTGACCCTGACCAGTCGCTGCTTTCGCCGTGTGAGATGCTGGCAGCGTCCACCTATTTGCTGAACCTAGCTAAAGGCGAGCATGGCTACCGTCTCGACGACCAGGACCATTTCGCCAACCGTCGCATCCGCAGCGTCGGAGAGCTGATACAGAACCAAGTGCGTATCGGTTTGGCGCGTATGGAGCGTCAAGTGCGCGAGCGCATGACCACCCAGGACGTTGAAGCGATCACCCCCACGACGCTTATCAATATCCGTCCCGTGGTAGCAGCCATCAAAGAGTTTTTTGGCACTTCGCAGCTTTCGCAGTTCATGGATCAGGTCAACTCGCTGTCGGGCTTGACCCATCGCCGCCGTTTGTCAGCTCTCGGCCCGGGTGGTCTTAGCCGCGAACGTGCTGGCTTTGAGGTGCGTGATGTCCACTTCTCGCATTATGGCCGCATGTGTCCTATCGAAACCCCTGAAGGCCCCAACATTGGACTGATCGGAGGTTTGGCATCGTTTGCTCGGGTTAATGAGTTCGGTTTCATTGAGTCGCCTTACCGGGTGGTCAAAAACGGGCGCGTTACCGACGAAATCCGCTATCTCGCCGCAGATGAAGAAGAGGAGTTCGTGGTGGCGCAGGCCAACGCGCCGATCGACTCCGAAGGCCGCTTCATTAACCCGCGTGTTCTGGTGCGTCGCTCCCCGCAGGCGGCTTCGTTGCAGGATCTACGCCTTCAGCTAGAGCAAGAAGTGTTCTTCGGTGCTACCACCGAGATCTCGTTCGTGCCACCCGACGAAGTACAGATGATGGACATCTCGCCTAAACAGATTGTGTCGATCGCTACAGCGTTGATTCCTTTCCTAGAGCACGATGATGCCAACCGCGCTCTAATGGGTGCCAACATGCAACGTCAAGCGGTGCCGCTGGTGCGCACCGAAGCGCCGTACATAGGCACTGGTGTGGAAGGTCGGGCGGCACGCGATGCCGCTGACATGGTGATCGCGTCACATAAAGGCACTGTCGTAGAAGTGGACGGCGACGAGATCGTGATGGACTACTCTGGCGTTGCCAAAAACACACGCATCCCGCTGCGCAAGTTTGAGCGTTCCAACCAGGACACATGCGTTAGCCAGAAGCCGCTGGTGCGTAGCGGCGACAAAGTAGAAGCTGGTGATGTGCTGGCTGACGGTCCGTCCACCGAGCAGGGTGAGCTGGCTTTGGGTAAGAACCTTCTGGTGGCTTTCATGTCATGGGAGGGCTACAACTTCGAAGATGCCATCATCTTGTCGGAGCGGCTGGTGCGCGATGACGTGCTCACCTCAATTCACATCCACGAGCACGAGATCGATGCCCGCGATACCAAGCTGGGATCAGAAGAGATCACTCGTGACATCCCCAACCTCTCCGACGACATTTTGGCCGATCTTGACTCTCGCGGCATTATCCGTGTGGGTGCCGAGGTCGGACCCGGTGATGTGCTGGTGGGTAAGGTCACGCCCAAAGGCGAAACCGAGCTAACCCCCGAGGAGCGTCTGCTGCGAGCCATCTTCGGTGAGAAGGCCAGAGAAGTGCGCGACACCTCACTGAAAGTTCCTCACGGCGAGTCCGGCAAGGTGATCGATGTCAAAGTATTTGATTGCGATGACCCCGAAGCTGGCGAACTCCCTCCTGGGGTCAACCAGCTGGTGCGGGTCTACGTCGCTCAGAATCGCAAGATCAGTGTCGGTGACAAGCTGGCGGGGCGTCACGGTAACAAAGGCGTGATCTCAAGGATCTTGCCGGTTGAAGATATGCCGTTTACTGCTGACGGCACGCCGGTTGACATAATCCTCAACCCTTTGGGTGTGCCCTCGCGCATGAACGTAGGCCAGGTGCTGGAAGCTCATCTCGGTTACTGCGCCCGCTACGGGTGGCAGATCAACGGCGAGCGTGTCGGCACTGACGTTTCGCAGTCACCGATACGCAAAACCCGTCCGATCACTGCGCCCGCGGTGCATGTAGCCACCCCAGTGTTTGATGGTGCCACTTGGGATGAGCGAGAACTAGCCCAAGATAAGCCGACCATTGTCGACATTTTGGGCAACCTCAACCCTGAAACCCTTGAAGGCCGCAGGCTGATTCGCACCGACGGTAAGCAGACCCTCTACAACGGACGCACCGGCGAGCCTTATGACAATCCCGTGACCACCGGCTACGTCTACATGCTGAAGCTGGCGCACCTCGTGGACGACAAAGTGCATGCTCGTTCTACTGGGCCGTATTCGATGATTACTCAGCAGCCTCTTGGTGGCAAGGCACAGTTCGGTGGACAGCGCTTCGGCGAGATGGAAGTTTGGGCGTTGGAGGCTTACGGCGCAGCCTTCTGCTTGCAAGAGCTGCTCACCGTGAAATCCGACGACGTGCTCGGTCGAGCCAAGGCTTATGAGGCCATTGTTAAGGGCGAGAACGTTCCCGATCCAGGCATTCCGGAGAGCTTCAAAGTGCTCATCAAGGAAATGCAGTCGCTGTGCATCAACGTCGAGGTGCTCTCAGCGGCTGGCGAGCAGATCGAGATGCGCGAACTTGACGAAGAAACCCTGCGATCACTTGAGTCGCTGGGTATTGATCTGCAGCGCCCCGAACGCGGCAGCGACGAAGACGACTTAGCGCGGATTGCCGCTCGCGGCTGAGTAGCTCATCAAAGCAGCTATCAAAGCAACCATCGCAACCACAGCAAACATTGCAACAACCGCCACTAAAGCGAACGCCCCTACTACTGGAGATGCCCCATGCTTGATGTCAACGAGTTCAGTCATCTAAAGATCGGCCTTGCCAGCGCAGATTCGATCCGCACCTGGTCCAACGGTGAAGTCAAGAAACCTGAAACGATCAACTACCGCACGCTCAAGCCCGAAAAGGACGGCTTGTTCTGCGAGAAGATCTTCGGGCCTACTCGCGACTGGGAATGCTCCTGTGGCAAATACAAGCGGGTTCGTTTCAAGGGGATCATCTGTGAGCGCTGCAACGTTGAAGTGACCCGCTCCAAGGTGCGCCGCGAGCGTATGGGCCACATTGAGTTGGCCGCCCCGGCGGTTCACATTTGGTATCTGCGAGGCACCAGATCATGGCTGGCCTATCTGCTGATGGGTACCAAACCCCGTGAAGAACTCAAAGCCAAGCAGCTCGAGAAGGTGATCTACTTCGGTGCCAACATCGTTATCCGTGTCGACGAAGAGCGCCGTCATGAGGATCTGCCGGAGCTTGAAATCGAGATCCGCAAAGAACTCGAAGCGATTGATGCCGACAAGGTTCTAGCGATCACCCAACGCCAAGAGCAACTAGAAAGAGAACTAGCAGAAGCCGAAGACCAGGATGCCAAAGCAACTGAGCTGCGGTCTTTGCAGCGCCAAGCCGAAAAAGAGATCGAGGAACTAGGCGAGCATTTCGACATTGAACGTGAGAGAGTCGAGCGCGCCTGGGAAGTGTTCTCGCAGCTGTTTAGCCGTCAGATCATTGACGATGAGGATCTCTGGCGGGAGCTCTGCGATCGCTGGGAGGATTATTTTGAGGGTGGACAGGGTGCTGCCGCTATCGCTCAGCTGATCGCTGCACTTGACTTCGATGCCGAAGAGAAAGAGTTGCGCGAGCAAATCAATCCGCCTGACGGACAGAAGCCGCTTTCGTCACAGCGCAAGCAGAAGGCCATCAAACGGCTGCGCATTTTGGCTGCCTTCAACCGCCGCGACAACTACGGCAGGCGGATCAATGACCCGAGAGCCATGATCTTAGATGTTGTGCCGGTGATACCGCCAGAGCTGCGTCCCATGGTGCAACTTGATGGCGGGCGTTTCGCTACTTCGGATCTCAACGACTTGTACCGGCGCGTCATTAACCGCAACAACCGTCTCAAGCGCCTGCTGGACTTGGCTGCGCCTGACATCATCGTCAACAACGAAAAGCGAATGCTGCAAGAGGCAGTAGACGCGCTATTTGACAACGGCAGGCGTGGCCGTCCCGTCACCGGCCCAGGCAACCGCGCTCTGAAGTCACTGTCGGACATGCTCAAAGGCAAGCAGGGCCGATTCCGGCAGAACCTGCTGGGCAAACGTGTCGATTATTCGGGGCGTTCGGTGATCGTGGCTGGCCCGACCCTGAGGTTCCATCAGTGTGGGTTGCCCAAGATCATGGCTCTTGAGCTGTTCAAGCCTTTCGTGATGAAGAAGCTGGTTGATGCTGAACTGGCACCCAACATTAAATCCGCTAAACGCATGGTGGAACGCCGCAAGCCTCAAGTTTGGGACGTGCTAGAGGATGTGATTGTTGAACATCCGGTGCTACTGAACCGGGCACCTACGCTGCACCGCTTAGGCATTCAAGCTTTTGAGCCGGTGCTGGTAGAAGGTAAAGCGATTCAGATACATCCGCTGGTGTGCGCGGCCTTCAACGCCGACTTTGATGGCGACCAGATGGCTGTGCATCTGCCGCTGTCGGCGGAGTCTCAAGCCGAAGCGCGGGTACTGATGCTGTCGGCCAACAATGTTTTGAGCCCCGCGCATGGCCGACCTCTGGTAACCCCCACCCAGGACATGATCATCGGATCTCATTACCTCACCGAAATGGTCAGCGACGCTCACGGCGCGGGACGCGCCTTCCGTAGCGTCGACGAAGTCCGTTTCGCCTACGAGAACGGCGATATTGCGCTGCATGCGCCCATTGAGTTCCGCGGCTCTCCCGATCTGCTTGAGGCTCCCGCCAATGGCAGCGCAGCCCGATATCAGCCCACCACAGCCGGACGGGTGTTCTTCAACAGCGTCATGCCTGAGGGTTTCGGCTATATCAACTATGCGGTAGGGCAGCGACATATGGGCGAGATCGTTGATCGTCTGGCGCGGGGCTTCAATGTGGCCGAAGTGGCTCGCTGCCTTGATGAAGCCAAAGACATGTGCTTTGAGTTCGCGTCGCGTTCGGGTTTGACCATCTCGATTGATGATGTGCGAACGCCCAAGCAAAAAACCGAGATCCTTGACCGCTACGAGAAGCAGGCTGACAAGGTCGAGCGGCAGTTCCGTCGTGGCATCATCACCGACGGCGAGCGTCGTCAGCTTGAGGTGGAGGTGTGGTCCGAAGCTACCGAGGAAGTCACTGGACGGATGAAAGATGAACTGGAATCCGACGATTTCAATCCAGTCAACATGATGGTCACCTCAGGTGCTCGCGGCAACATGATGCAGATCCGCCAGATCGCGGGTATGCGAGGTCTAGTGGCTAACCCCCGCGGCGACATGATCCCTCGCCCCATAAAAAGCAACTTCCGTGAGGGGCTGCGAGTCTTGGAGTATTTCATCGCTACGCCGGGTGCCCGCAAGGGTTTGGTGGACACGGCGCTGCGCACTGCCGACTCCGGCTATTTGACACGGCGTCTGGTGGATGTGGCTCAAGAAGTGATCATCAACAGCAAAGACCCGTTTGCTGCGGGCAGTCACGTCAAGGGCATCTGGCTTGATGATGTTGCGCCCGACACACCGCACAAGCGCACTTATCTAGAAACTCGGCTTTTTGGCCGTGTCCTAGCTGAGGACGTGACTCTCAGTGACGGTTCGGTGATCTTGGCTGGCACCATGGTTGGAGACAGTGAACTTGAGGCTTTGCGTGATGATCCTGAGGTGAGCAGAGTCCGGGTTTTGTCGCCGTTGAGCGATGATTCGCCTTCGGGTATCACCGCTGCCTCCTACGGGATGTCGCTGGCTACTGGCAAACTAATTGAGCAAGGCGAAGCTGTTGGTGTGATCGCTGCTCAGTCCATCGGCGAGCCCGGCACGCAGCTCACTATGCGCACCTTCCACACCGGCGGTGTCGCTGGTGCTCAAGACATTGCTGGTGGTCTGCCCAGAGTGGTGGAGTTGTTTGAGGCTCGCACTCCGAAAGGCAAAGCCATCTTGGCGCGCCAGGCAGGAGTGGTGCGCATCCGTGACTACGGGGATTCGGATCGCACTGTGGTGATCGTCGAGAACGACGGCACCGAACACGATTGCAAGATCGGCAGCGAATACCGTCTTGAGGTTCGTGACGGCGACGAGGTAGAACCCGGCGATGCTTTAGTGGAGGGGCCGCGCGATCCCAAGGAGCTTCTGGAGATCAGAGGTATTGATGCCACGCAGAGGTATCTGGTAGCCGAAGTGCAGAAGGTCTACCGTGATCAGGGCGTGTCAATCCACGACAAGCACATTGAGTTGATCGTGCGGCAGATGACCAAGCGGGTTGCTATCGGCGAGCCCGGCGATACTCGCTTTTTGCCTGATGAGCGTGTCGACAAGGCGATCTTTGAGCAGGTTAACCGTGAGGTTGTGCGCTCTGGTGGCCGCCCGGCTTCGGGACGTCGTGAAGTGATGGGCATCACTAAGGCTTCGCTGGCTACCGAGTCGTGGTTGTCGGCCGCTTCGTTCCAGGAGACTACTCGGGTGCTCACCGAGGCTGCCATCGAATCCAAGCGTGATGAACTAGTGGGACTCAAAGAGAACATTATTATCGGCAAGCTCATCCCTGCTGGTACCGGCATGGGCCGCTACCGCGACGGTTTCCAGACTCACGCCCCTGACCATACGCCGATGGACTATTACAGCTCTGAGGACTCGCTTTCTGATCAGATCGCTGATCAACTAGCCCGCCGCTATGAGATGCCTGATGCTTTCGATTATGCGGATTTGAGCGAAACCGCTGATTCGGTCCCTGAAGCCGGGTAACCCCGCTGTCACGGTAGAGTCAACCGGCTAAAGAACCCCAAAGAACGAGAGAACAAGACACCGTAATGCCCACGATTCAACAACTGGTCCGCAAGGGCCGTCAGTCGAAGCGCCGCAAGGAGTCGACACCTGCTTTGCATGGCGCGCCACAGCGGCGCGGTGTCTGCACACGGGTTTATACAGCCACCCCCAAGAAGCCCAACTCGGCGTTACGTAAAGTTGCTCGTGTGCGGCTCACCACTGGAGTGGAGATCACTGCTTATATCCCTGGTGAGGGACACAACTTGCAGGAGCACTCAATCGTGTTGGTGCGTGGCGGGCGGGTCCGTGACTTGCCTGGTGTTCGTTACAAAGTAATTCGTGGCACTCTTGACACGGCAGGGGTGCGTGAGCGTCGCAAGGCTCGCAGCCGCTACGGCGTGAAGAAGGAGTCCTGAGATGCCGCGCAAAGGCCCAGCGGCGCGCCGTGAGCTTCAACCCGATCCGATTTATCGGTCGCTGCTAGTCACTCAAGTCATCAACAAAGTCTTGCAGCGTGGCAAGCGCACCCGCGCTGAGCGGATCGTTTATGATGCCATGGACATTGTTGAGGCCAAGACCGGTGCCGAGCCGGTGTCCACACTCAAACGGGCTGTTGAGAATGTGCGTCCGCAGCTTGAGGTGCGCAGCCGCCGTGTTGGTGGTGCTACTTATCAGGTGCCTGTTGAGGTGAAACCCCGCAGGGCGACCACTCTGGCGATCCGCTGGATCGTCACCTACGCCAGAGGCCGCCGTGAGCGCACCATGGCCGAACGGCTCGCCAACGAATTGCTTGACGCTGGCAACGGCCTCGGGGCTTCAGTGAAGCGTCGAGAAGACCTGCAGAAGATGGCCGACTCCAACAAGGCTTTCGCCCACTACCGCTGGTAACCCCAAAACCAATATCGACTATGCGCGTAGTTGGTGAACTGCTGGCATAGAATGTCTTTTAGGCTTGACCAGTCGCCACGATAGACTTCGACTAGTCATCCATAGACCCGCCATCCCGCAGGCCAAAAACTCCCTGTGGGGGCGAGTCGAGAACACCCCCAAACCGAATCAATCCAGGATGCCCTGCAATGCCCGCAAACGAAAACGGACGATACCCCCTGTCTAAGACCCGCAACATCGGGATTATGGCACACATTGACGCGGGTAAAACCACTACTACCGAGCGGATCCTTTATTACACAGGCCGCAACTACAAGATCGGTGAAGTGCATGACGGTGCAGCCACCATGGACTGGATGGCTCAAGAACAAGAGCGCGGCATCACTATCACTTCGGCTGCGACGCACTGCATCTGGCGTGATCACCGCATCAACATCATTGACACTCCCGGCCATGTCGACTTCACGGTCGAAGTTGAACGTTCGTTGCGTGTGCTTGATGGTGCGGTCGCAGTGTTCGACGGGGTGGCTGGCGTTGAGCCTCAAAGTGAGACGGTATGGCGCCAAGCTGACCGTTACCGAGTGCCGAGGCTGTGTTTCGTTAACAAGATGGACCGCACCGGTGCCGACTTCGATTTTGTGTTGGCTTCAATCCGAGAGCGGCTAACCACCAAAATCGCCGTGCTGCAATTGCCGATCGGGGTTGAAGCCGACTACCGGGGCATCATTGATTTGGTGCGGATGCGTGCTCGTATTTGGTCGGGCGAAGACCTCGGAGTTACTTGGACCGAAACCGATGTCCCTGACGACATGCTCGAAGAAGCCGAGCTCTATCGCCATGACCTGCTTGAAACCCTGTCCGATTACGACGAGAGTTTGCTCGAAAAATTTCTTGAAGACGAAGAGATTACCTCAGCCGAGATTGCTGCGGCCATCCGCGCCGGAACCCTTACCGGCGGTTTGGTGCCGGTGCTCAACGGTTCTTCTTTCAAGAACAAGGGCGTGCAGGCGCTTCTTGACGCGGTCATTGACTATCTGCCTTCTCCTAGTGACGTTCCCGCAGTAACGGGAGTTGAGCCCCGGACAGGTACCGAAGTCTCGCGATTGTCGGAAGACTCGGAACCTTTGGCCGCGCTGGCTTTCAAGATTGCCACTGACCCTCACGTCGGCAAGCTCACTTATTTCCGTGTTTACAGCGGCACGCTGGCAAAAGGCTCGCAGGTGCTAAACACACGCACCGGTCGCAGTGAGCGCATCGGACGCATCTTAGAGATGCATGCTAATGATCGGGTAGACCTAGATTCGGTGGGCGCTGGCGACATTGCCGCAGCAATCGGGCTGAAAGACTGCCGCACTGGTGACACGCTTTGTGATCCAGCGCATCCACTGGCTTTGGAGGATTTGCACTTCCCCGAGCCGGTGATTGACGTGGCCGTCGAGCCGCGCTCCAAAGCTGACCAGGACAGAATGTCTAGAGCGCTCACAGCACTCTCCGAGGAAGACCCGACATTCAGGGTTCGCACCGATGCCGACACTGCTCAGACCATTATCGCTGGCATGGGTGAACTGCATCTGGAAGTTCTGGTGGATCGCATGTTGCGTGAGTTCAATGTGCAAGCCAACGTCGGCAAGCCTCAAGTCGCATACCGCGAAACCCTTGCCAGCACTGTCTCTGACCATACTTTCGTGCATAAGAAGCAGACCGGCGGCTCTGGACAGTTCGCTGTGGTTACGGCCACGATCGAACCCAACCCAGGTGGACAGTATCTTTTTGAGAGCACGATCCGTGCCGGGGCAATACCCAAGGAGTTCATCAAGCCGGTGGATGAAGGTATCCAGGATGCTATGAGCAACGGAGTTCTGGCTGGTTTCCCAACGGTCGATGTGAAAGTCACTCTCACTGATGGCCGTACTCACGACGTGGATTCCTCAGAGATGGCTTTCAAGATCGCTGGTGCTGCCTGGTTCCGTGAGGTGGCACCCAAAGCCAAGCCGATCCTGCTAGAGCCTGTAATGGCGGTAGAGATCGTTACCCCAGACGAACATCTCGGCGATGTCGTAGGTGACCTCAACGCTCGCCGCGGTCAGATGCGCGGCACCGAGCGGCGCGGCAATAACCAAGTAGTGAGCGCGCAAGTGCCGCTTGCGGAGATGTTCGGATACAGTACCGACCTGCGATCACGCACGCAGGGGCGAGCCACGTACACGATGCAGTTCGACTCGTACCAGCCCACCCCGGCGAACGTGCAAAAAGAGATTGTCGCCCGCGTACGCGGCGAATGATCAACAGTCCTCAACCAACCGACCACAAGAGGGAACATCCATGGCCAAGGAGCAGTTCGAGCGCAACAAGCCTCACGTTAATGTGGGGACGATGGGCCACATCGATCACGGCAAAACCACACTCACAGCCGCCATCACCAAGGTGCTGTCCGACCGTGTAGAAGGTACCTCGTTTACCGAGTTCGACAAGATCGACAACGCGCCCGAGGAGCGTGAGCGGGGTATCACTATCAACGTCGCTCATGTCGAATACGAGACCGACAACCGACATTACGCCCATGTCGATATGCCTGGTCACGCCGACTACATCAAGAACATGATCACCGGCGCAGCGCAAGTGGACGGTGCGATTCTGGTGGTGTCGGCCGCCGACGGCCCCATGCCGCAAACCCGTGAGCATGTGCTGTTGGCACGTCAGGTGGGAGTTCCTCGCATCGTGGTGGCTCTCAACAAGGTTGACATGGTCGACGACGAAGAAATCCTTGAACTAGTTGAGCTTGAGGTGCGTGAACTGCTTGACGAGTACGACTTCCCGGGTGACGACACACCGGTCATTGGAGTGTCGGCACTCAAAGCGTTGGAAGGCGACGATGCTGCGGCTGAGAAAGTGCTTGAGCTAATGGCGGCTGTGGACGACTACGTGCCCACCCCCGAGCGTGACATCGACAAGCCGTTCTTGATGCCGATTGAGGATGTGTTCTCAATCACTGGACGCGGCACCGTTGTGACTGGACGTGTTGAGCAAGGCGTAGTCGAGACCGGCAACAAAGTCGAGATTGTTGGCCTGCGCGACACTCAGGAGACCACCTGCACCGGCGTGGAGATGTTCCGCAAAATCCTTGACCGCGGCGAAGCGGGAGACAACATCGGAGCACTGCTGCGCGGTGTCGACAAAGACGAAGTTCAGCGCGGGCAGGTGCTGGCTGCGCCTAAGAGCATCACTCCACACACCGAGTTCGAAGCGCAGGTGTATGTGCTGAGCAAAGAAGAAGGTGGCCGACACAAGCCGTTCTTCTCGAATTACCGGCCGCAGTTTTATTTCCGCACCACTGACGTGACCGGCACTATCAACCTGCCAGAAGGCACCGAAATGTGCATGCCCGGAGACAACACTGTCATGCATGTTGATCTGATTAGCCCGATTGCTATGGATGAAGGACTGCGCTTCGCTATTCGTGAGGGTGGCCGCACCGTGGGTGCGGGTTCAGTTATCAAGATCATCAAGTAAAGCTTGATCTTTTAGGCACTAGGCGACAGCGAGTTTCTTGTGGCGGCGGCCAAGCATAGGGTTCGGATCAGGCTCAAGGCCTACGACCACGAGATCCTTGATCAGTCCACCAAGAAGATCGTTGAGACGGTCAAGCGCACCCAAGCCGAGTTTCGTGGCCCTGTGCCGCTGCCCACTGAGAAGCATCGCTTTACTGTGGTGCGCTCGCCTTTCAAAGACAAGGACTCACGCGAGCATTTCGAAATGCACATCCACAAGCGCCTGCTGGACATTCTTGAACCCAACAAAAAGACTGTCGACACGTTGCAGCGACTTGAGGTCCCCGCTGGCGTGGACATAGAACTGAAGGTCCAGCAGGCTTGATCATCCGCGGCTTGCATCGCGGGCAATAAATCCTGCCAGGCAGTCGGCAGTTGTTGAAACCCAGCCGTTGCGCCTTCTAGGCAGTTTGACCTAGAAGCACCCAAGCCGCTTGTCAAACCGATGGTGTGGATAAAATTACAACTAGACAGCCGGTAAAATTACAACTAGACAGCCGGTAAAATTACAAGTAGCCAGTCGGTAAAACTACTGGTAGCATTGATTTATGCCGCCAAAGGCCAAACAAAACTTTGTTCCGCGCCAGATGGAGCCGATGCTACGAAAAGCGTTTGAGACTTTTCGGATCGTGGTGCTGTCGGGGCCTCGTCAGTCGGGCAAATCCACGCTGGCACGCCAGATTGCTGCTAGCAAAAATTCTGTGACTCTGGACGGAGAGCCTGTGACTCTTGGTGGAAGACCCGTGACTCTTGGGCAATCATTTTTGAGCCTTGACGAACCAACTCTGGCGGCGCTCGCTCGTGAAGATCCAGTGGGTTTCGTAAGCGGCCGCTCCCGCCCCATTGTCATTGATGAGGTGCAGCGCGGCGGTGATGACCTGGTCAGGGCAATCAAACTGGCTGTTGATGTCGATCCAGCACCTGGCCAGTTCCTGCTCACGGGCTCGGCTGGCTTCCTGCATGTCCCGGTCTTGTCGGAGTCTCTTGCCGGGCGTGCCGTGTTCTTCGAGTTGTCGCCCCTGTCGGAAGTAGAGATATGCGGTCAATCCAGTGGTTTGTTGGAGCGTTTGCTAAGCGATGCCCGGGAAGGTCTTGAGCACCAGTTAGGGGCTTCGTATGCTCCGCTTGACCGTTCTCAGTATGCCGAGCGGGTGTGCCGAGGTGGCTATCCAGAGGTGATTGGTCTAGCAGATGATGATCGTCAACTCTGGTTTCAGTCGTATATCCACACGTTGGTGACCCGCGACATTGTTGAGCTGACTGGAGCCCGGCGTTCGAGTGAACTGCCTCGCTTGTTACGTGCAGTGGCTGCTCGCACTGCGGGAGAACTGGTCATGCAGGACCTTCACCGCGACATAGGGTTTGGCAGCATCGAAACGACCGCCGACTATCTCTCGTATCTTGAAATGACGCATCTCGTGTGTCGTTTGGATGGTTGGGCCGCGTCTGCTCCGACACGGGCCAAGCGCAGGCCCAAGGTTCACGTCACGGATTCTGGCTTGGCGGCGGCAATGCTTGGCATAGTTGCTGAGTCGCTCAGCGATCCAGTAACGCGCGAGCGAGGACAGCTGCACGAATCGTTTGTATTCGCTGAACTACGCAGGCAGGCACAAGCGGTAGCTCCAGAGTTGCGGTTCTGTCACTACCGAGACTCGCGCGGACGTGAGATTGATCTGCTCATAGAGCGCCCAGACGGGCATCTGATAGCAGTTGAGGTAAAGGCTGCGAGCACTGTAAGACCTACCGATGTTAAGTCGCTTGCCTGGTTGCGCGACCAAATCGGTGACCGCTTCGAAATCGGTATCGTGCTGTATACGGGCCAGCTGCCTCACAGGCTCAGCGATCGCATAGCTGCTTTGCCACTGTCTTGCCTATGGGATGCCTAAACACTGCGCTTGGGTCTGTGCAGTCTGGCTATGGCTAGCTGACGGTTCGTGTGAGGTTGCTAGCGCGTGATACGGGTTTATTTGTCCTGGGCCGTGGTTCCGATGGTCAGCAAATCCTATAGTTTGTAGTCGGCAAATCACATAATTTATTGCTCGCAGATCATATAAAAGAGGCTGGGCTGAGGAGCCGGTAGTGGTGCTAGCGGCGGGTCAGTCAGTTTCAGTCGGATCGGTGGGTTCCGTTGGTGCCGTTTTTGGTGACGTTTCAGGGGATTGTCTGTCGGTTGGTTCGACACCGACGCTGCGCTGGTCGAGCCAACTGGAGATGAAGGCTTGAGCTACAGCCGCCACCGGTAACGCCAAGAAGGCACCGACGATCCCCATCAGCGCGGTTCCTGCAATCACCGAACCGAAAGCCAACGCAACGTGTATCTCCATGGTGCGCGCCGTGATCCGAGGCGAGAAAACGTAGTTCTCTAGTTGCTGATAAGCAACGATCACCAGTAGTGTCCACAGTCCAGTGCTTGGCTCATGCAGCAGTGCGACCAGCACCGGCAGAACCCCGGCGATGTAAGCGCCAATAGCGGGAATGAACTGCGACACGACCCCAACCCACATAGCTAAAGCCACCGGAGAAGGCACCCCCAACAGCGCAAAAGCCGCCCAATGCACAAACGCCGAGATGACCGCCAAGATCGTGCGTGAGTACATGTAGCCGCCGGTCTTGTTCATTGACAGGTCCCAGATCTCGGTGACTATGGCGGCACGGCGAGCGCTCAGACGCGACCCGATCATGCGGCGCAGTTTGGGGCCCTCTGCCAGCAGATAAAAGGTGAACAAAGCGACCGTGAAGAGCTGGAAGACCAGGCTCACCAGCGTGGCACCCACGTTGACGACATCGTCGGCGAAACGGCTAGCGAGGTTCTCTATGCCACCCTCATCAAGGAACTCATCACGCAGGCTGTCGAAGTCGAAATCCGAGTTGAAAGTGTCGTTGAGCCATTCCTCAATGTCGTCGATGTAGCCGGGGGCGTTGTCGATCAAGACATCAACCTCTGTGGCTAGGGCTGTTCCGATCACAGCTGAGAACCCAGCCGCCAGCAGAGCCACAAGCACGAACACTCCGGCTGTTGCCAAGCCTCGACGGATACCTCGGCCAGCCATCCAGTTGACCGCTGGCTCAAACGCGAAAGCCGCGAACAGCGACACCACGAGCACGGTGAGCAAGCTCCGCAGCGAACTCACCACATCGACGAAATAGAAGGCGATTAGCCCCCCGAGCCAGAACCAGATAATGGCCCGCTTGACCCAGCCCGGCATCTTGGTCGTGTCGGTCGCTTCAGCAGTCTCAGCTGCCGCGTCGCCAGCGCTGTCCGCTGCGTCCGTGTTATCGGTTACGGCATCTGCGTTGGCTCCAGCTCCAGATGATTCGGAAGACTCGCCTGCTTGGTGTGTGTCGCGCACTGGCTAGACATTACATCTCCGCTGGCAGTCCCGTTCGCCGAGGTCGCCGAGACTCCTTCGTCGCAACATGAGAGGCGCGGCAGTGTTGCTATAGCTCTGTCTGCGTCATTCACCAGTGGCGAATCGAGAAAGCATTTCGACAGTGCTAGGCGCGTGAGACCACAACTGCGTCGGGCACCTAGCAATCACTGGAGACAGATCGAAATCGCACTAGCTTTGCACGGTGACCGGTGACAGTCTGTTGCGTCCGACAGCGGCAGTCGATGCGCCTCATGACCGGCCCGTAATTGAGTTCGTCAACCACGCATCGTTCGTGCTCGAATTCGCGGGCAACAAGATCATTAGCGATCCGTGGCTCTTCGGGACGGCCTTTAACGACGGTTGGAGCCTGCTGTGTGACCACGACTTTGATCCGCAGCGGTTCCGCGACATCAACTACATCTGGATATCGCATGAGCATCCAGACCACTTCTCGCCGATGGTGCTGCGCAGCGTGCCCGAAGCGATCCGCAGCGACATCACCGTGTTGTTCCAGCAAACCAAAGACCGCAAGGTGATCGACTTCTGCGCCGAGATCGGCTATCCGACCCTTGAACTCCCGCACACGGAACCGCTCACGCTCGACGACGGCCTCAAAGTGATCTGCGGGCGGGTGCCGCTGTATGACTCCTGGATCCTCTACGACTGCGCCGGTTTCAAAGTGTTGAACCTCAACGACTGCACGGTGACCCCCAAAGCCCTGAAGACGATCAGGCGGCTCGTGGGGAGTATCGACGTGCTTTTCACCCAGTTCAGCTACGCCGGATGGAAGGGAGGCCCCGCCGACACGGCCATGAGACGAAAAGCCGCTGCTGCCAAGCTGTCAGCCATGCAGACTCAGATCCGTGTGCTGGCACCCACATGGACAGTGCCCTTCGCCAGCTTCTCGTACTTCTCGCATCACGAGAACCGGCACAGCAACGACAGCATCAACCGCCCCGACGACGCAGTCACCGCCATCCGAGCCGCAGGCTCAGAACCTGTCGTGCTGTATCCCGGCGATGCATGGCGAGCAGGCGACCAGTGGGACAGCGACACCGCCTTGCAGCGCTACCGCAGACATTACGACTTTGCTGCAAAGAGTTATCTGAGTTCTGAGAGTATCAATGAACCCACCTTGATAGGGGCAGGCCGTGCCTATACCGAAAGGATCCACTCGCGCAACAGCGCCGCGCTTTTGCGGCTGATTCGCAGGATGCCGCTGCTCGGGTTGTTGCGCCCCCTCACCATCGAAGCGCACGACCTCGGCCGTCGATACCGACTGTCGCTTGAGCACGGGCTAGAGCCTCTCGGCTCACTCGGGCCTTCTGACGCGCCAGCGAGCCCCGACGTGAGGATGCACTCCAGCAGCCTGCACTACCTGCTGCTCCACAATTGGGGTTACGACACTCTCGCTGTCAACGGGCGTTTCGAAACCGACTTGGGCGGTTTCAAGAAGATGAAGAAGCTGCTGTCGATCGGCTCGCTCAACAACGCAGGCCACCGGTTGACGGTCGGCCTGTTGTTCGACAGAGACTTCCTGCGAATGGTTCGGGCCGCTGCCCTGCGCCTGAGCCGTCTAGGCGGCTAGCTCGAGGCGACTGGTCGCACGCGTGGTTCGGGCCGCAGTCCGGCCGTCTGCGGTGCCAGCCGAATTAGCTGTCGCGGCACCCTCGCTCGGCTTTTAGCTGATCACGCGTGCTTGTGAGCGGCGGCGATAACGAACCCGGCACGGAGGCTTGGGACCCGTCACCCAACTGCGATAGTTAGGTGACGGAAACTCTGTAGCGAGTTCGAAATCGAAGCGGTCAAGCAGCACCGTCCAGATCGCCTTGAGTTGCAGCAAGGCGAATTTCTCGCCCATGCATCGGTGTTTGCCTCCGCCGAATCCGATCAGGGCGTATTTGTGTTGTGCGCCCTCATTTCGCGGATCGGCGAACCGCTCCGGGTCGAAACGGTGCGGGTCAGAGAACAAGTGAGGCAAACGATGCGAAGATGCCGAACACACAGCCGCCATAGTGCCTGACGGTACGGTATGCCCCGCATACTCCAGCGGCTCCATGACTTTGCGGATCAGTATTATCAGCGGTGGGTGCAGCCGCTCGCATTCGCGCACGACACGCCCCAGAGCGGACTGCTGATTAAGACCTGCCAAGCTCAAGGCACCATCTTCGGAGTAGACCTCTTGCATTTCGTTGCGAACTCGCGTCACGCAGTCTTGGTCGCGGAACATCTCAAGACCGATCCAGGTCGCCAGCACGGCGCTGGTGTGCTGGCCTGCAAATAGCGCTGTCAGCAATATTCCGGTTGCCTCTTCTTTGCTCAAGGGTTGACCGTCTTTGTAGTGCGCTTCCATGAGTGTCTGCATGAAATCTTCGTGATCAACCCCCGAGCGTTGCCGTTCGCTCATGACCTCCGACAGGATCTCCGCTATCTTGCGGCGCGCTCTGTCGCGCCGGACGTGCGCTGGGATAGGTAGCCTGGGAGCGAAGAAGCCGAGGAGGTTGATGCCCCCCTCCAAGTCGTGGTACGCCTCGGCGAATCCCGAATCCACTTGATCCCGCACTTCCTGCCCGAGCAGGCAGCGGCTGGCTATGTTCACGGTGAGTTCGTTCATCGTGACTGGCAGATCAATGGTCCCCTCCTCGCCGAGCGCGTCGGCGAACGCGCTGGTCTCTTCGTACATGATGCGGGCGTATCTGCGCATGGAGGCATCGCGCAAAGCCGGATAAAGAAATCCCAGCTGTTCCGCCATTACTTCAGGGGCTACGTCATAAGCCACGCCGCGTCCGAAGATGGGCACCGTGAACTGATACACGGCTCTAGCATCAAGCTGCTCTTCAGGCGCCCGGAAATAGCTATCGTGGGCTTCCGGCCCGGTAAACAGCACGAACTTGCGGGTTCCCAGCCGAAAACGCACCAGATCGCCGTGGTCGCGCCAGCAGCGGTCGAGCATTCCCACCGGGTCCTTCAAGAATTCCGGCAGATGTCCGATCAGCGGCCTGCCCCCGGACAGTTCGGGGATTGAGGCGGCTGAGTTGCCGTTATGGTTTGTCACTGTTGTTTCTGTCATCTGTTTGACCCCCTCATGTATCTGTTCGTATGGTCATGCGCTCATTCGTTTTGCAATGCTTCCATCCATCTCGTCTCGCCGTTTCGTGGAGTTCCTGCGTCATAGAATTCAGTAGACGAAAGGCAGCATCGAATACGGCACCCGTTGCTTGTAGCGCACCCACAGTTCGCCGTATTTGGCGCTGCAGCGCCTCTCGTCGCGGCGGGAACGGTTCCAGAGCAAGCCTGCGAGCCAGGCTGGCAGCAAGAACGGCACAACCGACGCGAAGCCAGCGGTGAGCGTGAAAGCGATGTAGATGCAGATTTCGCCGGTGTAGTTGAGATGCCGGCCAATTCCCCAGAACCCCGATACGAGCAGTCGCCCGTCAAGTGCTTCGGCTGGTCGCCCCCAAATGGTGACGGAAGGATCGCGCTTGAAGCGGTGCTTCTGGTAGTTGGCACCTCGGAACATCCAGAAACCGAAAACATAAAGCAGCACGATGGCGACGGCAGCGAAGGGGTTGAGCGCCGGAGCGTCGGCATTGACCAGCCACCAGCCAGCGATGCAGTAGAAGAACGGCACCAGCACGTAATCGCCCCAAACCAGCATCCATCCGAAGCGCTCTTCGATGACATCCCAAGTGTGGACTATGCCGTCTTCGAACTGGAAGTAGTTGATCAAATAGATCCATGTAAAGATCTGGTAGAGAACCATCGCCAAGGTCAACTCGTCGTAGGTTTCGTACTGCGTCACAGCGAACGAGGTGTTCATCAGCGCCAGTCCGATGAGCGAAGGGCGGTAGCTGAACACCTTAAGGTCCACGCCCGCTAGGGAGGGATTGCGTTCCGAAGTCACGAAACAGGACTGCAGGAATCCCGGCTTCTCGGCTCGCTTGCGCGCCCCACGTCGACACAAACACACAGAGAACGTCACGGCGAAAACGTTGGCGACTATCAACAGTGCAAAAAAGTGCTTGTACAGCGAAGACAGAGAGAACACGTCGAGTGCTTGGGCGACACCGAGCGCAACAGCGATCAGAAACAACAGCGCCAGGCCGTTGAGCTTGTAGGTGATCGTTTCCCCGCCGCCGAGGTCAGGCCCGGTGATGCGCCGTGCAGGCACCACTATCGAACCCACAAAAAGAGCGCCCATAAAAACGGCGAACATGACCGCGGCTTCGAGCAGTACGGTGCCCGAAAGTGTCAGCACCGGTGGCACGTCAGGCACCGACACCACCTGTTACTGCACTGGCCCCCAGCACCGGCTGCTTGGCTCGGTCTCGTCGGTGCCAGCGGTCTTGGGCGATGTCGCCGACTTTGTCTGGCGGCCTGACGGGCGCTGGAATGCTCTTGCTCATGATGCACCTTCAGGGGCGGGGGCGGGGCGGAGGGGAGGGGAGGTGAAGCACATGAACCTTAGCGGTTGAGCTACGCTCTGCACGGGCTTTCCGCAAGGCACTGAGAAGTCTGAGTGTTGGGTTGGTGGCAAAAGCGGTGGGTGGCGTTACACTTGCCGTTTCGCCTCGGAGTCCTCAGGGATTCTCTGAGGCGGTTACGAATCGATGTCCGCACAGGCCCTCCCCTCGGAGGGAACCGTGTGGCACAACCAAGTTACCGCTCCGCCGGGCCAGCCCGAGCGGAGCGTTCGCGTGAGACAGGGCAAGGCATGGCCACAAAGGCGATCGTCGGCACCAAGATCGGTATGACCCAGGTGTGGGACGAAAATAACCAGGTCGTAGGGGTGACTGTGCTGCGCGTCCCGCCTTGCCGTGTCGTGCAAGTCAAGACCAACGAAAACGACGGTTACAGCGCCATACAAGTCACTTACGGGATGGTTGATCCCACTCGGCTCCCGCAGCCCGAAGCTGGGCATTTCCAGCGTGCTGGTGTAACCCCGGGCAGAGCTTTGCTGGAACTGCGTCTTGAGGATGTCAGCGACTACACCGTCGGCCAAGAAATCGCTGTGGACGTACTCGACTCTGGTGAGAAAGTTGATGTGACGGCAGTGTCTAAAGGCAAAGGTTTCAGTGGCGTAATGAAGCGTCACGGTTTCAAGGGTCAGCCTGCAGGCCACGGAGCTCACAAAGTGCATCGCAAGCCTGGAGCGGTTGGCCAGTGCGCCACACCTTCGAGAGTGTTCAAGGGCAAGAAACTGCCGGGACGAGCAGGCGGTGGTCGGGTAACCACGCTCAACTTAGAAGTGGTCTCCACTGATCCCGAAGCCGAGATGCTGCTGGTGAAGGGGGCTGTGCCAGGCCCCAAAGGTGCAACCGTAGTGGTGCGAAACGCAGTGAAGGCGGGCTGAGCAATGGTTTCGCTGAAGGTGGTGTCGCCTGCGGGCAAAAAGGTCGGCGAAGTTGATCTTGACGAAGCGATCTTCGGAGTGGAACCGAACATTGGTGTGATGCATCAGGTCGTGACTGCGCAACTGGCGGCTCGTCGTGCTGGCACGCACAGCACCAAAGGTCGAGCCGAGGTGGCAGGCGGCGGCTCGAAGCCATGGCGTCAGAAAGGCACCGGCAGAGCCCGTCACGGCTCCATTCGCGCACCGCAATGGCGTGGTGGCGGAGCAGCACACGGACCCAAGCCTCGCGACTATCGCCAGCGCACCCCCAAGAAGATGAAACGCCTCGCTCTTGCCTCTGCGCTTTCTGATCGGGCTCGCTCTGAGCGCCTAATCGTGGTAGACCGCTGGCGTTTCGAAGAGCCAAGCACTAGCGCTGCCGCCAAAGCCCTTGATGCCATAGGAGCTGAGGGAAAGGTGCTGGTAGTGCTCGGCGAGGGCGACTCCAATGCTCACAAAAGTTTCCGCAACCTTGCTGTGGTGCATTGCCTGAGTTCTCGTGAGCTGAACACCTATGACATTGTCAACAGCGACATAGTGGTGTTTACCTCTGAGACTTTGCCTACGGGAGCTTCTAGATTAGCTGACTCAGAGCCACTGGATGCTGACACGGCCGATGCAGCTGACACGCTTGATACCGCAGATATGCCCGATGGCACAGATACAACAGACAAAGCAGCCGAAGAAGAGAAAGCTGTCGCAGAGGTAGCAGACGAAGAAGAAGCAGAGGTAGCAGACGAAGAGGTTCAAAGCGATGCATGATCATCGTGACGTGATCCTGCGTCCCGTGGTGTCTGAGAAGAGCTACGCACTGCTCGGTGACAACGTTTACACCTTCGTGGTGGCACCTCAGGCTACTAAGCCAGAGATACGCGCTGCGGTCGAAGCGCTCTTTGATGTGGAAGTAGTAAAAGTCAACACCCTGCGCCGCAAAGGCAAGCGTCGCCACAACCGCCGCAACAACACTTGGGGCAAGCGCGCCGACAGCAAACGTGCTTTGGTCACTCTGGCCGAAGGCGACACGATCGATCTTTTTGAGGCCTGATCATGTCAATCCGCAAACGCAAGCCCTCTAGCCCCGGCCGCCGCTTTCAGACTGCATCTGACTTCGCGGAGATCACCCGTTCGCATCCTGAGCGCAGCCTGTTAGTAAAGCAGTCAAGCACTGGTGGGCGCAATAACCACGGGCGCGTTACCTCACGTCATCGCGGTGGAGGTCACAAACAGCGCTATCGCAAGATCGACTTCATCCGCAACAAAGACAATGTGGTGGCTACGGTTGCCACAATTGAATACGACCCCAACCGCACCTGCCGCATCGCTTTGTTGCATTATCACGACGGCGAGAAGCGCTACATCCTGGCCCCCAAGGACTTACAGGTCGGTGATCGGCTGATGTCGGGATCCCGCGCAGAGGTGCGACCCGGCAATGCCATGGCACTGCGCCATGTTCCAGTAGGCACAGTCGTGCATAGTGTTGAGTTGAAGCCAGGTGCTGGAGGCAGTCTGGGTCGCAGCGCTGGAGCCAGCGTGCAACTCGTGGCGAAAGAAGGCAGGTTCGCTACTTTGCGCTTGCCTAGCAGCGAAATGCGTCGGGTGCCGATCGACTGTCGGGCTACCGTCGGCGAGGTCGGCAACTCCGAGCATGAACTCACCAAAATAGGCAAAGCTGGCCGTAACCGCTGGAAAGGTGTCCGCCCTCAAACACGCGGCGTGGCCATGAACCCGGTGGATCACCCGCTCGGTGGTGGTGAGGGAAAATCCTCTGGCGGACGCCATCCAGTGTCGCCTTGGGGCAAACCCGAAGGACGCACCCGATCCCGCCGCAAAGAATCCGACAAGCTGATAGTTCGTCGCCGTCGCCGGCGCGGTACCCGGAGGTAGAACCATGCCCCGCAGCCTCAAAAAAGGCCCATTCGTCGACGATCATCTGCTACGCAAGATTGACGAACTCAACGAACTCAACGAGAAGCGTGTGATCAAAACTTGGTCGCGCCGTTCCACCATTATCCCTGACATGGTTGGACACACTTTGGCTGTGCATGATGGCCGCAAGCATGTGCCGGTCTACATCACCGAATCAATGGTGGGCCATAAGCTCGGCGAGTTCGCACCGACACGCACTTTCCGCTTCCATGCGGGACAAGAGAGGGGAGCGCGTCGCTGATGGCTGGTGTCAAGACCAACGAACGCCCCGGCACGCGTGCTCGGGCTTCTTATGTGCGCTGCTCTGCCTACAAAGCTCGTGAAGTGCTTGACCTGATACGAGGTCAAAGCTGCGCCGACGCTCAAGACATTCTGGCTTTCTCTGAGCGTGATGTGGCTCAACCAATCTCAAAAGTGCTGCAATCCGCGCTCGCTAACGCTGAGCACAATGATGCTCTTGATGTTGATGATCTGTATGTGTCGGCGTGTTACGCCGATGAGGGTCCCACGCTTAAGCGCTGGCGGCCGCGTGCTCGGGGACGAGCCACAAGGATCCGCAAACGCACCTGCCACATCACGGTGATAGTGAGCATGTATGACCTTGAGACTCTGGAGCGTTTGAGGGCCAGACAGGCTCAACGCGGCACCAGCAGCGCTGAATCTCGTCAACGTCGGGTGCAGCGGTCTCGGGCGACGGCTCAAGCTCAACAGGCCGAGCAGGACTCCCAAGACCCAGATTCACAAGACACTTCCCAAGACGCTGAGAACTCAGAAGACTCAGAGGTCGCTGCTGCCGATACTGCTGCACAGGCTGCGTCTGTTGTTGAAGCCACCGAGGCGGCACTGACAGAAGCGCAGGATTCAGGACCCGAAGAAGCCGAAACCTCGGTTGAGGAGTCCACAGCGGCAGAGACATCAGAAGTACCAGAAGTGTCAGACACTACTGAGAGCGACGCTGAGAGCGACACTGAAGAAGCCAGTGACAATGCCGAGATCAAGAAGTCTGAGGTTGAGGAGTCTGAGACCGAGAAGTCTGAGAACAAAGAAAAAGAGTCTGAAACCAAAGATTCCGAGAAAGCAGAGGGGAGCGGCTGATGGGTCAGAAAGTCAATCCCTACGGGTTCCGCCTAGGTGTCACCACCGAATGGAAGAGCCGGTGGTTCGCCGACCGCAAGGAGTATGCCGACAACGTCATTGAAGACTGGAAAATCCGTGACTTCTTGATGACCGAACTGCCTCACGCCGCTATTAGCCGCGTTGAGGTGGAGCGCACCCGCGACCGTCTGCGCATTGATGTCCACACAGCTCGCCCAGGCATCGTCATCGGGCGCCGCGGTGCCGAAGCCGACCGCCTGCGTGCTGGCCTCACCGATATCAGCGGCAACCCGCGTGTGCAGCTCAATATCCAAGAGATCAAACAACCCGAACTTGATGCAGCCTTGATAGCTCAAGGTATTGCCGATCAGCTCGCTGGCCGAGTCGCCTTCCGACGGGCCATGAAACGGGCCGTGCAGAACGCTCAACGAGCTGGAGCTCTGGGGATCAGGGTTCAGTGCTCGGGACGTCTCGGCGGTTCAGAAATGGCTCGCACAGAGTGGTATCGAGAAGGACGGGTTCCGCTCCACACTCTGCGCGCCGATGTGGATTACGGCTTCCGCGAGGCTCGCACTTCTTATGGCCGGATCGGTGTGAAGGTATGGCTCTACAAGGGCGACATTCTGCCCTACAAGACCCTTTCGGAAGACAAAGCCTCCAAAGAGGCCGCTATGGCTGCCGGTGAGACTTCCGGCCCGGGGGCTAAGCCTCGCAAGATCGTTTCTTCCGCAGCAGGTCGTCGCCGTGAAGACAGCGACGACAGCATTGAGGAGGAGTCAGCTCCGCTTATCAGCGAGGCTGATCCAGAGTTCGAGAAGCTACTTGACGAAGAGGATGCCATTGAGGCTTCCACACGGGAGCACCGCGAAGCACCTCATTTCCGTCTAGGCGACGACTGAGACCAAGCAACTAAGACCAGACAACTGAAACCAGACGACTGAAACCAATAGAGCCAAGAAGAACGCGAGAACAATCATGTTGATGCCGCGCAAAGTTCGCCATCGCAAACACCATCGGGGACGCACCAAAGGCACCTCCAAAGGTCGTACTGAGGTCTCTCACGGCGACTTCGGAATTCAGGCTCTTGAGCCTGGCTGGGTGACATCACGTCAGATTGAAGCTGCCCGTGTGGCCATGACTCGCCACATCAAGCGCGGTGGCAAAGTCTGGATCAATATCTTCCCCGACAAGCCTGTGACCCAGAAGCCAGCCGAAACCCGAATGGGTTCAGGCAAGGGCAACCCCGAACATTGGGTGGCGGTGGTAAGGCCAGGGCGGGTGCTGTTTGAGTTGTCATATCACGACGAGGAGATCGCCCGCGGTGCCATCAACAGAGCCATCCAGAAGCTGCCGATGAAGGCCCGCTTCATCTCCCGTGAGGAGGGTTTCTAGATGGCCCGCGCCAAGGTGCTTGCCGATCTAGGCGACACCGACTTGATCGAACGTTTGTCTGACACCAAAGAAGAGCTGTTCAACTTGCGCTTCCAGTTCGCGACTGGCCAGCTCGACAATCCGGCGCGTCTCAAGCAGGTGCGCCGCAACATTGCCCGCCTGCTCACCGAGGTTCGCGCCCGTGAGATAGCAGCCGCCGAGAGTATTGCGGCGCAACCTCAGGACGTGAACGCTTCAAACGCACAGGGAGATTCCGATGGCTGAAGACACGGCCAAGAACATGACCAAAGACATGGCTGCTAACTCTGAGAGTTCACAGACACGCAACAACCGCCGCAAGGTGCGTGAGGGTGTGGTGGTTTCGGATCGCATGGACAAGACCGCCATCGTTGAAGCCGTTGAGCGGGTTCGTCACCCCCGATACGACAAGACGGTGCAGCGCAAGTCTCGCCTAGCTGTTCACGATGCTGACAACGAACTCGGCATCGGTGACTTGGTGCGCGTGGCCGAGATTCGGCCGCTGTCGAAGACTAAGCGCTGGCGTCTAGTTGAGATAGTGGAGCGTGCTAAGTGATCCAGCAGGAGTCCCGGCTTCGGGTTGCCGACAATTCCGGCGCTAAAGAGGTTCTGTGCATCAAGGTGCTCGGAGGCTCACGGCGGCGTTACGCCTCGGTGGGTGACGTGTTCGTGGCCACGGTCAAAGATGCCATCCCGGGCGCGCAGGTGCGCAAAGGCGATCTGGTTCGCTGCGTGGTGGTGCGCACTCGCAAAGAGAAGCGCCGCGGCGACGGTAGCTACATCCGTTTCGACGAGAACGCTGCGGTGTTGATCACCGATCAGGACCAGCCTCGTGGTACCCGCATTTTCGGTCCGGTTGGCCGTGAATTGCGTGACAAACAGTTCATGCGCATCGTGTCGCTCGCTCCGGAGGTGTTGTGATGGCACGCAGAGCTACAAGCACTAAGAACTCTCGTCCTCGCAGGCGCTCCATGAAGATCATCAAAGGTGATCGGGTTGTGGTGCTGTCGGGCAAAGACGCTGGCATTGAGGGCACGGTTGAGAGGGTCATGCCCGACAAGGGCAAGGTCATCGTTGAAGGTGTCAATGTCGCCAAACGTCATCAGGCTCCTAGACGCGATGTCCAGCAAGGAGGCATCATTGACAAGGCGATGCCGTTGGATGCTTCGAATGTGGCCGTGGTGAGCCCGTCGGACGGAAAGCCGACCCGGGTGGGTTACCGTTTCACGCCTGACGGCGACAAGGTTCGCGTTTGTCGGCGCACGGGGGCTGACCTGTGAGCACCGCAACCGAATATCAGCCGCGGTTGCGTACCGCTTTCAACGAAGAGATCAAGCCTGCTTTAGTAGCCGAACTGGGTCTTGCCAACGTGATGATGGTGCCGAGGTTGTCCAAAATTGTGGTCAACATGGGTGTCGGCGAGGCTATTACCCAGGCGAAGTTGCTTGAGGGAGCGCTCGCTGATCTGGCAGTAATTTCAGGCCAGAAACCGGTGATTACCAGAGCCAAACGGTCTCTAGCCAGCTTCAAACTGCGTACCGGCATGGCTATCGGCTGCAAGGTCACTTTGCGCGGCGACCGCATGTATGAGTTCTTTGATCGCTTGATCACTCTGGCCATACCGCGTATCCGTGACTTCCGCGGCCTGCCGTTGCGGTCATTTGACGGCAACGGTAATTACACGTTCGGAATCAACGAACAACTCATCTTCCCTGAGATCAGCTATGACAATGTTGATGCCACTAGGGGGATGGATATCACGATCGTTACTACAGCCAAGTCCGACAGCGAAGGCCGGGCGCTTCTAAAAGCGTTCGGTTTCCCGCTTCGGCGAGAGGGGCAATGAAGCGATGGCCAAAAAGGCCCTGATAGAAAAACAGCAGCGCACCCCAAAGTTCAAGGTGCGGGCCTACACGCGCTGTCGTCGCTGTGGCCGACCGCGGGCGGTCTACAAGAAGTTTGGCTTGTGTCGCATCTGTCTGCGTGAACTGGCACATGCTGGAGAACTGCCAGGTGTGAAGAAGGCCAGCTGGTGACTCTAATGAGTGAGGTGACAAACAAATGACGATGACAGATCCGATCGCTGACATGCTGACCCGAATTCGCAACGCCAACGTGGCGATGCATGACGAGGTGTCGATGCCCTCATCTAAGCGCAAGCTTGCGCTGGCTGAGGTGCTGAAGCGTGAGGGCTATATCACCTCTTATGCCGAGAAAGACAACACCGAGCGAACCGGCAGAACGCTGACCATCGAAATGAAGTATTCGCCTGAGCGTGATCGTGTCATCCGCGGCCTGCGTCGCATCTCCAAGCCGGGTTTGCGCATCTACCGCAAGCGTGACGAGATCCCCCGGGTGCAAGGCGGTCTCGGAGTGGCTGTTGTTTCTACCAACAAGGGTCTAATGAGTGACCGAGAGGCTCGTCGTAACCGTATGGGCGGCGAGATCCTCTGCTACGTCTGGTGAAGGTGGAGCTATGAGCCGCGTTGGTAATTCTGCGATTCCGTTGCCCAGCGGGGTGGAGGTGTCGCTAGAAGGCAGCACTGTGGTGGTTACGGGTGCTAAAGGCACGCTGCGCCACCAGTTGCCTGGTGAGATCAGCTTGCGAGCCAGCGAAGGTGTAGTGCATATTGAGCGTCCCGACGATGTCGCAGAGAACCGATCATTGCATGGGCTCACCCGAAGCTTGGTCGCCAACATGGTCACTGGGGTGAGTGAGGGTTTCAGCAAGGAACTGCTCATCCAAGGTGTCGGCTACCGTGTTTCGGAGTTCACCAATACTTCACTTGAGTTAGCTCTGGGTTTCAGCCATCCCGTCCACATCACCGCCCCCGAAGGCGTGGAGTTCGAGGTTCCACAGCGCACCCAGATACTGGTCAAAGGCATAGACAAGCAGCTCGTCGGTCAGGTGGCGGCTGATATTCGTCAGTGGCGCCCGCCTGAGCCCTACAAGGGTAAAGGCATTCGCTACGTCGACGAGAGAGTCAAGCGCAAGGCTGGGAAGGCGGCCAAGTAGTCATGGTTGATCAGGCTCAAAAGCGCCGCACAGGGCGCATACAGCGCCATCGACGGGTTCGCAAGAAGGTGCAGGGAACCGCGCAGCGTCCGCGGCTTTCAGTGTTTCGTTCGACTCGCCACATTTCGGTTCAGCTCATTGACGATCTCGCTGGCGCGACCGTTGCTTCGGCTTCGACACTGGAGTCGGATCTGCGTTCGGAACCGGGGGGCAATGTCGCTGCAGCCCGCGCTGTGGGCACGCTCATCGCTCAGCGGGCTCAAGAACTAGGAATCAAAGCTGTGGTGTTTGACCGCGGCGGCTACAAATATCACGGCAGAGTAGCCGAGCTCGCAAATGCGGCTCGCGCTGCTGGACTGGAGTTCTGACATGAAGGTTTGTGAAACGGCGGTCAGTCATGGCTGAAGAACGCAGCGGTGCTCTGCCGTTACGGGAATCACGCGTCATCAACATCAACCGGGTCGCCAAAGTAGTCAAGGGCGGGCGTCGCTTCTCGTTCAGTGCTCTGGTGGTGATCGGCGATGGCGGCGGTCGTGTCGGCCTTGGTTACGGCAAAGCCAAAGAAGTGCCGCTGGCTATCCAGAAAGGCACAGAGGAGGCCAGGCGTAACCTTTTTGAGGTGGCAATGGCGGGCAACACGATCATGCATCCAGTGATCGGCACCACAGGTGCAGGCCGGGTGCTGCTCAAACCTGCTGCCCCGGGCACCGGTGTGATCGCTGGCGGAGCCGCCCGCGCCATTCTTGAAGAAGCTGGCATCGGCGACGTGTTGTGCAAGTCGCTGGGTTCGCCCAATCACATCAATGTCGCCCGGGCCACGATTAGCGGCCTGCAGTCGCTGCGCCGACCCGATGAAGTGGCGCGCCTACGCGGCCTTGACCCAGAAACTTTTTTGCCGAAAGGTCTCTGGGATGCTTATCAAAGCACTCGCATTGACCGCGCGGCAGCAGCCTTGCGCAGCACCGAAACCGAGCAAGACTAAGGACTAGTGATGACTCTGCGAGTAACCCAGGTGCGTTCCGCTATCGGAACAAAGCCCAAACAGCGCGGTACGCTGCGCGCTCTGGGCTTGGGCCGCATAGGTCGCAGCAACACTTTGCCTGATCGTCCCGAAATTCGTGGCATGATCCAAAGGGTTCCGCATCTAGTGCTGGTAGAAGAACAAGCCGAAGAACCTGCAACAGAACAGACAGAACAATCAGCACCGCTAACAGACCAAGTAGCACAAGCAGCAGAAGAGCACGACACAGCATCAGAATTGGATGAAGATCAATGACACCTGTTACTAAGCTGCATGACCTGCGTTCAGCTCCTGGAGCGCATAAGCGATCCAAGCGAGTAGCGCGCGGTATCGCTGGCCGAGGTGGCAAGACCGCAGGCCGAGGAATGAAGGGCCAGAAAGCACGCAGCAAAGTGCCTATCGGCTTCGAGGGCGGCCAGATGCCTTTGCTGCGCCGTGTTCCCAAATGGAGAGGGTTCACTAACCCGTTCCGTGTGGAGTATCAGCCAGTCAACCTCGACACCATTGAAGCCACCGGTTTGGACGAGATCTCACCGGAGACACTGCACGAGCTTGGCCTAGTCAGCAAAAAAGCACTGGTGAAAGTGCTTGGACGTGGCGAACTCAAAAGAGCGGTGCAGGTCAAGGCTCACGCGGTGTCGGCTTCGGCTGCTGAAGCCATAACCGCGGCGGGCGGCAGCGTTGAGATCATCGACAAACCTTGGGGTGACCGCAGGCCGCCTCACGGCAGCTACAACCAGCACACCAACCGCTGAGATCAGGGAGACACAGCCGTGCTGAATCGCATCTTGAACATTTTTCGGATCCCAGATCTTCGCAACAAGATCATGTTTACCTTGTTCATTATTGCCGTCTACCGGTTGGGGGCTTTCATTCCCGCTCCTTATGTGGACACTGACGCAGTGCAACTGTTGCGTGATCAAGCCAACACCTCAGGCGGGATCCTAGGATTTATTCAGCTGTTCTCGGGAGGCGCGCTAACCCAGTTCGCAATCTTTGCTTTGGGGATTATGCCCTACATCACTGCATCGATCATCATGCAGATCCTCGGTGTGGTAATCCCTCGCATTGAGCAGTGGCAGCAGCAGGGAGCAGTAGGTCAGCGCAAGATCACGCAATGGACCCGCTACCTCACGATCGGTATTGCCTTATTGCAGTCCACGAGTTTCTCGTTTTTGTTCCACAGCGGCGCGTTAGTGGGTGGAATTGACCTGCTTCCTAACTTCACTCCGTGGGCTGTGTTCGTGGTAGTTTTGACGCTCACTACCGGCACCGCACTGCTGATGTGGATGGGTGAACTAATAACACAGCGCGGCATCGGCAACGGCATGTCGTTGTTGATCTTTGCCAGTGTGGTGTCAACCCTGCCTGCTCAGCTCACTGCTGTGCGTGCCAACAACGGCTATGACGCTGTGGTTGGCTTCGTTTTGGTTGCGGTTGCTTTGTTGGTATGCATCGTGTTCGTGGAGCAGGGTCAGCGTCGTATTCCTGTGCAGTTCGCTAAGCGAGTGGTGGGGCGGCGCATGTATGGTGGTCAGAGCACCTATATCCCGCTCAAAGTCAATCAGTCGGGTGTGATACCGATCATCTTTGCTAGTTCGGTGCTGTATATGCCAACACTTATCGGAGCGGCGATGCCCGACGGCGGTATCGGCGGGGCGATACAAGACTTCGTCAACGATCATCTTACTTTGCCGACAAGTCCGGTATATCTAACAGTCTTTGGATTGATGATTATAGGTTTCGCTTACTTTTACACGGCCATTACCTTTGATCCAGTAAAGCAAGCCGACACGATCCGCAAGCAGGGAGGCTTCATTCCTGGGATCCGCCCCGGCGCACAAACTGAGCGTTATCTGGCCAGGATCCTTTCGCGCATTACGCTTCCCGGTTCGCTGTTCATTGCTGCGGTGGCGTTGGTCCCCTCCATTCTTTATGCCGTGTTTCTTGACACGGATATCTCTGCTGGTCAAGGCGGGGGTGCCAGCGGATTGCTCTATGGCGGAATCTCGTTGCTTATCGCCACCGGTGTGGCTCTTGAAACCATGAAGCAAATCGACAGCCAACTCATGATGCGTAACTATGAGGGCTTCCTGAAGTAATCCCTCTGATGGCTCCGTTGCGTATGGTGATCCTGGGACGCCAGGGCGCGGGTAAAGGGACACAGTCGCAGCGTCTCGTTGCTGAGTATGGGTGTGTCCATCTTTCGACTGGTGACGCTTTGCGTGCTGCGGTGGCGGCAGGCACAGAACTAGGCCGCCAGGCTCAGGCGATCATGGATTCTGGTGGGCTAGTTGGTGATGACATTATCAACGGCATTGTGCGGGATCGTCTGACCGATGACGATGTTGTCTCCAACGGTGTGCTGCTTGACGGTTATCCGCGTACCGCCGAACAGGCTGACGCACTGGAGGAGATACTTGAAGGCTTGGGTCAGCATCTTGATGTCGCTATCAACATTGAAGTGCCCATAGAGGAAGCCACCGAACGGATGCTCGCCCGAGGTCGCTCCGATGACACTGTTGAGGCGATCCGTCGTCGTTTGCAGCTTTATGAGAAACAGACCGCGCCGCTGCTTGACTGGTTTCAAGCGCGCGGCCTGCTGGTTACTGTCGACGGTGTCGGCTCGCTTGATGAAGTCTTCGACCGTGTGGTAACGGGTCTTAACAGTCTTAATAGAACAGTTGAAAAGAGCGCGTAGTGGCAGGTTGTAGGCGCGGCTTGATGCAGGTAGCGTTGCCGTTTGGCCCTGAGCCGGTGGCGACGCGCGCCGACCGAGGCTAACCCCACAGGAGGACACAGCACTGCCGAAACCGAAAGAAGACGCGATCGTATTGGAGGGAACCGTTACGGAGTCCCTCCCCAACGCAATGTTCCGTGTAGAACTCGAGAACGGCCACTTTGTGCTTGCACACATCTCGGGCAAGATGCGGATGCATTACATCCGGATACTTCCCGGTGATCGTGTCCAGGTTGAAGTGACGCCGTATGACCTCCAGCGGGGTCGTATCACCTACCGCTACAAGTAAGCATCAATAAGTGAGCAATCAATCAGTGAGCATCAGTTATTCATGAAAGTTCGACCTAGCGTCAAGAAGATGTGCGACCGTTGCAAGGTGATACGCCGGCGCGGGCGCGTAATGGTGATCTGCGACAACGCTCGCCACAAGCAGCGGCAGGGCTGAGGAGGCGAAGGCTTATGGCGCGATTTTCTGGTGTTGACATCCCTCGCGAGAAGCGGGTGGAGGTTTCACTTACCTACATCTTTGGCATCGGGCGAAGCACAGCTCAACAGATCTGTGAAGTCACCGAGGTGAACCCCGACACGCGGGTGCGTAATCTCACCGACGATGAAGTGACACGAATCAGGGGCTTCATTGATAGCAGCGTGCGAGTAGAGGGTGACCTGCGGCGCGAAGTCTCCCAAGACATCAAACGCAAAATAGAAATTGGCTGTTATCAGGGGCTGCGTCATCGTCGTGGGCTTCCAGTGAGGGGTCAGCGCACCCACACCAACGCCCGCACCCGCAAAGGCCCGAAACGCACAGTGGCTGGCAAGAAGAAAGTCACGAAGTAGGCGACTAGGGCTATGGCGAAACCATCAGACAAGAAGCGCACCCGCAAACGCGAGCGCAAGAATGTGACACACGGCGTGGCGCACATCAAGAGTTCGTTCAACAATACGATCATCACCATCACCGACCTGAAAGGCAATGTGGTGTCGTGGGCTTCGGCTGGCAATGTCGGGTTCAAAGGCTCACGCAAGTCCACACCTTTCGCTGCGCAAATGGCAGCTGAGCAAGCCGCCCGCAAAGCAATGGAGCACGGCTTGCGCAAGGTTGACGTGCAGGTGAAAGGCCCTGGGTCGGGCCGTGAGACCGCTATCAGGTCCATCCAGAACATCGGCATTGACGTGACCGGTATCACCGATGTCACACCAGTGCCGCACAACGGCTGTCGCCAGCCCAAGCGTAGAAGGGTCTGACGTGTCGCGTTATACAGGACCAAAAGCGCGCGTGTCGCGTCGGCTCAACACCAACATCTGGGGCACTAAAGGCGAGGCCATAGCCCTTGATCGTCGGCCTTACCCGCCGGGTGAAAGCGGCCGCTCGCGCCGTCGCGGCAACCCGTCGGAGTTCTTGGTGCAAATGTCAGAGAAGCAGAAAGCTCGCCACACCTACGGGCTGACCGAGCGTCAGTTCCGCAACTTGTTCGCCGAAGCCAACAGGCGCCAAGGCGTTACCGGCGAGAACATGCTGCAGTTCCTAGAACTACGACTCGACAACTTCATTTATCGCATGGGCTGGGGTGCGACACGCCCCCAAGCCCGCCAACTGGTTAACCACGGCCATGTAAACGTCAACGGATCACGGGTCACTATCCCCAGCTACCGGCTGCGTAAAGGTGATGTGGTCGATTTGCGTGACAAGATCCGCAACTCGGCGACGGTCCAGTGGAATGTTGACGTGCTCGACCGAAACCCGCCAGCATGGATCGACCGCGGTGAAGATAACTACACCGCCACAGTGCGTGAACTGCCTCTGCGTGAGCAGATTGATGTTCCGATCCGTGAACAGCTCATCGTTGAGCTGTACTCCAAGTAAGTAACTCAAGGAGTCCTCATGCTTGTAATGCAGCGTCCCACCGTTGAAGCGTTTGGGTTGACCGACGACAATCGCCAGCAGTTCGCGATCGGTCCTCTTGAGCCCGGCTTCGGTTACACGCTCGGCAACTCACTGCGTCGCACGCTGCTGTCGTCGATACCCGGCGCGGCTGTCACCCAAGCGCGTTTTGACGGTGCCTTGCACGAGTTCGCCACCATCAAGGGCGTGGTCGAAGATGTTACCGACATCATCTTGAATCTCAAGGATCTGGTGCTGTTGGTTATGAGCGATGATCCAGTCACTTTGCGGCTTGATGCTCGAGGTCCTGCTGAAGTCACTGCTGGCGACATTCAAGAACATCCCGACGTGAAGATCCTCAACCCTGATGCTCCGATCGCTACTGTCAACAAGGGTGGCCGTCTCGCCCTTGACATAACCGTGGCTCAAGGGCGTGGCTACGTTTCAGCCGAAGAGAACAAGGAACTGACTGCCGCAATCGGAGTGATCCCAGTGGATTCGATCTACTCGCCGGTGAGGCGCGTGGCTTTCAACGTTGAGGCCACTCGAGTAGAGCAGTCCACCGACTATGACCGGCTGGTGCTTGACATTGAAACCGACGGGTCGATCTCGCCGATGGAGGCGGTTGCGTCTGCTAGCGCCACGCTGCGAAACCTGATCGGGCTGGTTGAAGATTTGAGTGACGCCCCTCAGGGTCTAGAACTGGCTGAAGTGATGTATACGACCTCGGTTGAGGCCGAGGCTGAGATCAGCATTGAGGACCTTGATCTGCCTGAAAGGCCGAGTAACTGCCTGCTGAAAGTTAAGATCAACACGCTCAGCGATCTGCTTGAACGAACCCCCGAAGATTTACTGGCTATCACCAACTTCGGCGAGAAAAGCCTTGATGAAGTTATCGCCAAGCTTGACGAGATGGGCTTGTCGCTGCGAGAGTCTTCAGGATACGAAAATGCCAGCACGCCCGCGTAAGGGGCCTCGTTTCGGGGGAAGCAGCCGCCATCAGAAGCTGATGATGGCGAACTTGGTGGCATCCTTGATCGCAGCTGAAGCGATCACCACTACCGAAGCCAAGGCCAAGGCTGTGCGCCCGATCGCCGAGAAGATGATCACCAAAGCCCGCCGTGGGGGAGTTCACAACCATCGCCAAGTGGTGAAGTTCTTAGGTGACCGTGAGATGGCATCTAAGCTTTTTGATGAGATCGGGCCTCGCTACCTGGATCGTCCCGGCGGCTACACCCGCATTCTTAAACTCGGCCCCCGCCACGGTGATAACGCTCCCATGGCGCGCATTGAACTCGTTTAGAGCATTCGCCTTACAAGGTTTGGGGCACTGACAAAAAGCCACTCTCGGAACCGGGAAGTCTCAGCTATCCCAGAAGACCCGAAAAACTCTGGGAGCTTGAAGAGCTTTGGCTCTGGCAACTTGGTGCGGGTGCGTATGACTGTTGCCTATGACGGTTCACAGTTCTACGGTTTCGCTCATAATCCTGATGTGCCTACGGTTGCTGGAGTCCTCAGCGATGCTTTGAGTCGTGTTCTGCGATCAGCCGTGGACATCGTTTGTGCCGGGCGCACTGACCGTGGTGTGCATGCTCGGGCTCAGGTGATCTCGTTTGACGCGCCGAAGCAGCGAGTCGATCCGCCGCGGCTCATACGCGCTGTTAACCGCATGTGCGCTCCCTATATCGCGGTTTCACAGGCTAGTATCGTGGCTGATGATTTCAACGCTCGCCACAGCTGCACCGGCAGGGTTTACCGCTACCGGATACTCAACTCGGTGACCCCTGATCCGCTGGCAGCCGCCCAAAGCTGGCATGTCGAACACAGACTTGACCTTGCAGACATGCGCGCTGCGGCGGATCTGCTGGTCGGTGATCACGACTTCAGTTCTTTCTGTCGCAAGAATCCCTCTAAGCCCACTCAGTCATTGGTACGCACCGTGCGTCGTGTCGTGTGGTGGAGAGAAGGCGACTTCGTAGTGTTTGAGATTGAGGCAAGGTCTTTTTGTCATCAGATGGTGCGTTCGCTGGTGTCGCTGTTGGTTTCGGTGGGCTCGGGTCGCCGCAAGCCTGGTGCTGTGGCTGAGATCATTGCGGCGCGTGACCGCAGCGCCACCCCTTCGCCTGCGCCACCTCAGGGCCTGGTGCTCTGGGATGTCCTCTACGACAAGACCGCTTAGCTGAGCGAGTCTGAGCGAGTCTGAGGGAGCCTTAAGGGAGTCTGAGTGAGCCTTAGCGAGTCAGGATGGCGGTAACACGAGCAGCGATGCGTTCGGCGGTCTCGTTGGCCGTTGTTAGATCCACTGCTTCGACCATCACTCTCACTAGCGGCTCGGTGCCTGACGGTCGCAGCAGTACCCGGCCCGAGTCACCCAGTCGCTCGGCGGCTTCAGCAGCTATAGGTGCCAGCTCTGCTTCAAGAGTGTCGTCAGCGGTTCGCCCGGTGGGTAAAGGCACGCCGAGCAGCACCTGAGGCATTCGCGTCATTGCTGTATCGGCCAGGCCGCGCAGATCGTTACCAGAGCGTTTCACCGTATCCAGAAGCTGCACGGCAGTAAGTAAGCCATCGCCGGTGGTAGCCAGGTCACGGAAGATTAAATGACCGGACTGCTCACCTCCAAGCAGCAGTTGCCTCTGCTCTAGGGCCGCTAGCACATGACGGTCACCAACCGGGGTCTCCACAATGTCGATACCTCGAGCCGCCAGCGCTTGCCTGAAGCCGAGATTTGTCATCACTGTCACCACCACAGCCGCATCTTTGAGCAGCTCGCGGCTGGCTCTATCAAGAGCGCATATTGCGAGTATCTGGTCGCCGTCAACCAGATCACCTTCAGCATCAACTGCCAGCACACGGTCGGCATCGCCATCGAAAGCCAAGCCAGCGTCAGCACCAGAGGAGATCACCGCTGTCTGCAAGCTTTCGGGGTGCAGCGACCCGCAAGCGTCGTTGATGTTGTAGCCGTCGGGTGAAGCGTGGATCGTCTGCACTTCGGCACCGAGCTGGCGCAGGCACTCTGGAGCAGAACGCCAAGCAGCACCGTTGGCTGCGTCTACCACGATTCGCAGGTCTTTCAGGTTTCTTCCTGCGATACTGTCAACCACTGCTGTGATATGTCGCTGCCTAGCGTTGTCCTCTTGGTTGTCTTGCTCTCTCGTCTGGCTTTCTGTTGGCAAGCTCTCTGTTGGCAAGTTTTCTGTTGGCAGGCTGTCTGATGACAGGCTTTCAGCAAGCACGCTCTCAATTTCATGCTGGGCTTCGTCAGCTAGCTTGTGTCCGCCGTTAGCGAACAGCTTGACCCCGTTGTCGTGCCAGCGGTTATGCGACGCAGACACCATCGCTCCAGCGACCTGCTCGTCGCTGCACCAGCGGGCCACAGCCGGAGTCGGCACAACCCCTAGGTCAACCACATAACCGTCAGCGCGCTGCACGCCACGGCAGAAGGCTGCCACAAGTTCAGGACCCGAAACCCTGGGATCACGACCAACCGCGAAGCTTGAGCCGCCCAGCACTCGCGCAGCGGCGTAGCCCAGCGCCTCAACAAATTGCGAGGTCAGATCGCTGCGTGTATCTCCACGCACCCCGTCGGTGCCGAAAGTCAAAGTCATGGCTGCTGCGCGCTGGTGCGCTGCGGCTTCTGAGCGATCAGCGTTTGCTGTACTGAGGAGCTTTGCGTGCCTTCTTGAGGCCGTATTTCTTGGATTCTTTCTTACGAGGATCGCGGGTCAGGTAACCAGCCTTTTTGAGAGTGTCGCGCAGTTCAGGCTCCAACTCGACAAGCCCGCGAGATATGCCCAGCCGCAACGCGCCAGCCTGACCGCTAGAGCCGCCACCATGAATTGTGGCTTCTACGTCGTAGCGGCTTTCGGTGGCAGTTTCGGTCAGTGGCTCAAGTATCTGCATCTGATGCACACGCGACGGAAAGTAGTCCTCTGCATCGCGTCCGTTGATCACAACTTTGCCGCTGCCACTGCGCAACCGGACTCGGGCCACGGATCGTTTGCGACGCCCAGTTGCCTGCACTAGCGGACTGCTCATTTTGACATTACCTCTGTGATCGAAACGCCTGTCGGGCCCTATCGGGCCTGGGCGTGCTCAACTGCATATGGTTGAGGCTTCTGGGCGGTGTGTGGATGGGTGGGGCCTGCATAGACCTTGAGCTTGCGAATCTGTGCCCGGCCAAGCCTGGTCTTGGGAAGCATGCCGCGGATCGTGTCCCGCACGGCATCGTCAGGGCATCTCGCCAGTTTGGTGCCGTAACTCTCGCTGTGCAGACCGCCGGGGTAACCGGAATGCCGATGCACCTGCTTGGACTGGGCCTTGTTGGAGGTGAGCACAACCTTGTCAGCGTTGATGATCACCACATGGTCGCCTGTGTCGATGTGGGGCGCAAAGGTGGGCTTGTGCTTGCCTCTCAGCAAAGTCGCGACTTCGGTGGCGAGCCTGCCCAGCACCATGCCTTCGGCATCAACAAGGTGCCAGCTGCGCTGGATTTCAGAGGCTTTGGGTGTGTAGGTGGCCACGCTGGCTCCCAGAGTTTTTCGTGCTTTGATCGGCTCCTTTAGGCCAGCTATGCAAGCTGCCGTTTGAGCCGACTCCTCAGGCTAGGGCTGAGATACCAGAACGCCAATCATTGCTCAGTGTTTTGTGCTTAGTGTTTTGTGATCACTGTTTGTGATCCCAGTAGTTCTACGAATACTCCGCGGCTGATTGCATGCAACACCAGCAGCCAGGCCAGCAGCAACCTCACAGCGAGAAAGGCTACAGAGCGAGCAGAGAGAGAACCAAACAGAGAGAGGGCACAGAGAGAGGGAGAGGGCACAGGGTGCGGCGACTAGCCTTAGAACTCTGATGGGCAAGGGTCTGACGGATAAGGGTCTGACTGCAAGAGTCCTGACGGCAAGGGTCTGACGCGCAAGGACCAAAGGATCAAGAGACAGGGAGCCAGTGGACGTGGAACAGACCCGACAGGTTTGCCAATGGGTGATAGGTGTCGGCACTGACCTAGTGGACATTGACCGATTCCGTGCCGTATTGCAACGCCGTCCTTCAATGGCGAGGCGACTGTTCACAGATGTTGAACGAAACTACGCCCAGCGCGCTGTCGATCCAGTGCCCAGGCTTGCAGCTCGTTTCGCTGCCAAAGAGGCAACTCTCAAATCTCTCGGCTTGGGTCTTGGCGGGATGCGTATGTCCGAGATCGAAGTGCTTCGAGACCACAACGGTCAGCCCAGACTTTTGCTTCACGGCGCAGCGTGTTCTGTCGCTGCTGCACGAAATGTGGGCCACTGGCTGGTGTCATTGTCGCACACCGACCGGCTTGCTCAGGCCACCGTGCTGGCCCTGCCTGCTGATGATCACAGCGAACCTACACCTACTAGCGAAGATACTCTCGTGCATACTCTTGCGCGTACATAGTGATAACAAAAGCGGCGTGACGGTGACGTGATCCCTGTAGTCACACCAGCTCGAATGGCGCAGATCGACGCTGCCGCGTCCGATCCAGTTGAGGTATTGATTGAGCGAGCTGGTGCTGCAGTAGCTCATCTGGCTGCTGAGATGATGTCGCGACACTACGGACGGCGTGTGGTGGTGCTCGCTGGTGGCGGCAACAACGGTGCCGACGGCCGAACCGCTGCCCGAATGCTCGCTCGTCGCGGTGCCAAAGTCCAAGTGATTCCTGCGGTCGGCGCACCTGATGTATTGCCAGCAGCGGATTTGTACATTGACGCAGCTTTCGGTACGGGCTTGTCACGGCCTTACACGCCTCCCAAGCGCAGTGATCCGGCAGCACCAGTGCTAGCTGTCGACATTGTCAGCGGGCTTTGCGGCAGCACCGGTCAGATGCGCGGTGATGGACTATGGCGAGCGGATCGCACAGTCACCTTCGCAGCGTTCAAGCCGGGCTTACTGTTAGGGGAGGGTCCGGCACTCTGCGGCGACGTGACTGTGGCCGACATAGGTCTCAGCGTTGCCTCTGAAGACGTTGCAGCATGTGCGCTGCTCACCGGCACTGATGTAGAGCCGCTGCCTGTCGGCTCGGGCGCTACACACAAATGGGAGTCAGCTGCGTTGGTGGTGGGCGGAGCAGGTGGCATGACTGGCGCGGTTTCACTCACTTGCACTGCCGCGTTGCGCAGTGGCGCAGCCATAGTGCATCTCTGCGCGCCTGGGTCACATGCGTCTGCCCATCCGCTTGAAGTGGTGCAGCACGAACCTCCATTCAAAGCTGATGCTCGCCGGTTCAAGGTGTGTGCTGTCGGCCCGGGAATGGGAACGAGTGCTCAGGCTGTTGAGCGTCTTGTTGAAGCGCTGGCATTGAATCTGCCCACAGTGGTTGATGCTGACGGTCTGCGGCTGCTGCAAACCCCAGCGGTAGCGGCTGTGCTGAAACGTCGCAGAGATGCGGGGATACCGTTGGTGCTGACCCCTCATGACGGCGAATACGAAGCGTTAATGTCGGCACCGTCAGGCTCAGATCGCATTGCTGCTGTGACTGCCGCCGCTCAACGATTCGATGCGGTGGTTCTGCTCAAAGGCGGCCCGACATTAGTAGCAGATGCCGCTGGGCGTGTGAGGATCGTGGCCAACGGCGATGCCCGTTTGGCTACTGCAGGCAGCGGCGATGTTCTCACTGGGATCATCGCCGGGCGCATGGCTAGTTTCGGCAGCGAGCGTTTGCTGGAGCGGGTAGCTCAATGCGCTTATCTTCATGCTGAAGCTGCTGCTGCGGTCAGCGGTGCTCGCCTTATTGCCAGCGATCTGCTCGACAAACTAAGGGAAGTTACGCCATGAATCTCAGTATGAATCGCGCAAGATGAATAGTGCAGTATGAATCGTGCAGTGCAGGCAGTAGAGGATGAGTAGCGCTGGTGAGACTTTACGTTTGCGGCGGGTGCGTCCTGCGGCTATCGAAGCGAACGTCCGCTCACTCCTAGAGTTCGCTGACGGGGCTGCGCTATGCGCGGTGGTCAAAGCTGATGGTTACGGCCACGGCACTGCTACAGCGATTCGGGCGGTGCTGGCTGGCGGTGCTTCATGGCTGGCTGTGGCCACCGTCTCTGAGGCATTAGAAGCCGCTGAAGCAGCTGAGAGCATCGGCAGCGATGCCCCAGTGCTGCTGTTTTCGGAACTTCCCCCCGACCTGGCCGTAGAAGCAAATGCGATCTGCCCGCAACGAATCAGGTTCACAGTTGCTTCAACTGACGGGATCAAGGCTTTGGCAGCCGCTCAAGCTCCCGGCGGCGCACGCAAGGTGCATTTGAAAGTCGATACCGGCATGAGTCGTATGGGCGCGCAACCTCACCAACTACGAGAGGTGGCTTCGGCTTTGATGCAGGTATCGCAGGTAGCCGAGAGTCAGCTTCGCTTGGAGGGAGTGTGGACTCATCTCGCAGTAGCAGACCAGCCCGACGACCCGTTCACCGAAGTGCAGCTCAAACGTTTCGATGAGGCTTTGACAACGTTAAGAGCCTGCGGATTGGAGCCTGATATTCGCCATGTTGCTAACTCTGCGGGGTTGTTAACCCGTCGGGGCTCTCGCTTTGACATGGTGCGGGCAGGTATTGCTATCTACGGGGTTGCTCCCTCGCCAGAACTCGCCAATGCGATCACGAACCTGGTCACGTTGCAGCCAGCGCTGGAGTTGATATCGCAAGTTACTGCGGTACGCACAGTCGCAGCAGGTGAAGGTGTGTCATACGGGCGCTGCTGGAGAGCTGAAAAACCGACTCATGTCGCCACCCTGGGAATCGGTTACGCCGACGGTGTCAGGCGCGACAGCGCAGCGGCTGGCGTGGAGGTGCTGATCAGAGGTCGGCGCTGCTCGATCGTGGGTGTAGTGACGATGGATCAGCTGATGGTCGCTTTACCAGATGACTTAGCGTCGCGGGTTCGTGTCGGTGATGAGGCGGTGCTGATTGGTTGTCAAGGTTCAGAGGAGATCACCGCAATGGAGGTCGCGCAACGTCTCGGCACTATTGGCTATGAGGTGTTGACATCATTGTCCGCGCGGGTGCGCCACGAAACGGTATCGCTACGCTCAAAAAGTGATCTCGTGTAGCACTGACAGCGTTGAACAAACACGAGCCGTTGGTGGCGCTGTTGCCTCGCTGACGGAACTCGGTGATGTGATTGTGCTTGTAGGTGATTTGGGTGCCGGTAAAACAGCTTTCGTGCAGGGTTTCGCAGCTGCTTCGGGTGTGACCGCTGCGGTGACGAGTCCGACTTTCACGCTCGCCAACCGTTATGAGGGTCAAATACATGCAGGTCAAATACATGAGGGCCGAATACATGAGGGTCAAATAGTTGTCAACCACCTTGATGTCTACCGTTTCGAGAGCCTTGCCGAAGTGGATGATTTGGCATTACCTGAGCTTCTGGAGCAAGGCGTGACCCTAATCGAATGGGGTGACATGATCGCTTCGGTTCTGCCCGCTGACCGTTTGACGGTGACGATCAGCTTAGGTTCGGGCGAAAACGAACGCAGCCTCGAACTGCGAGGTGACGGTGAGCTATGGCTGCGCCGTGCCGAGGGGCTGACTGCTGCTGTTAGGCCTTGGGTTGTAAGGGATTGCTGACTTTGAGGACTGAGACAGTTTTGTGACTGTGACGTTATGGCTGTGACGTTATGGCTGTGACGTTGTGACTGTGATGCTGCGACTGTTTTTGGGACTGCAATACTGAGGCGGCGATGCTGTGACTGTAATACTGAGACGGCAATACTGAGACGGCAATACTGAGACGGCAATGCTGATACTGGGGATCGAATCAGCGACAGGTCGAGTCGGTTGCGCTATTGGCGGCCCTGCAGGCGTGCTGGCTTGTGTGGAAGCAACACGCGACCGTCATCATGCCGAACTGCTGGCACCGCAGATACAGACAGCCTGTACTCATAGCGGTATCGCGCTAAGCGATCTCAATGCGGTGGCGGTGGATGTCGGCCCGGGGCTCTACACCGGACTGCGAGTGGGTGTCGCCACGGCTGTGACCATGGCCCATGCTTTAGGGGTTCCCGTGATTGTCGTTTCCAGCCTTGATCTGCTGGCTTATCCGTTTCGCTATAGCCAGCGCAGGGTTGCAGCGATGATCGACGCCCGCCGCGGCGAAGTGTTTCATGCCGTCTACAGCTGTGCCGATGGTCATATTGAGAGATTCACCGAGCCTGCGGTCACAACGCCCGAGCAACTCCGCGAACAGTTTGTCGCTACAGATGCCTCAGCTGCCTCTCAGGCAGCTTCGGGGCTAGAAGCTGAAACACTGATCGTGGGTGACGGCATTCTGCGTTACGGCTCTCTGTTTGAGGGTCTGCCCAGCTTTGGGCAGGCTGACCCAGGTTTGGCGCATCCCTCAGCGGCATCACTAGTGCTGTTGGCACAAACTGCCGCCTCGCAACAGGAACTTCTGCGCCCCGAAGAGGTGCAACCGCTATATCTGCGCAATCCCGATGCTCAGCCACAATCCCAGTGTTGGTAGCTTCACTGTGATGGATTGCTCGGCATTGCACTGTTGCTTGCCTGTGGGCACCATCTTGATTCGACATCAAGATTTGAGGGCGGAGTGAATCCTGCTGGTTTGATACTTGGCATTGAGACTTCCTGTGATGAGACTGCTGCGGCTTTGGTGGCAGAGGGTCAGCAGGTTTTGTCGTCGATTGTGTCTAGCCAAGTTGATTTGCATGCTCGTTATGGCGGTGTTGTGCCCGAAGTGGCGGGCCGGGCTCATGTGCAGCGGATTGTGCCGGTGATAGAGCAGGCTTTCGAGGCAGCGCAGCGATCCGCTGACCAAGTCACTGCTGTAGCGGCAACTACAGGCCCAGGTCTTATTGGTGCTTTGTTGGTGGGGGTGTCGGCTGCGAAGGCTTTGTCTTTGGTGTGGGATGTGCCTTTTGTGTCTGTTAATCATCTTGAAGCTCATCTGCATGCTGCGTTTCTTGATGAGCCCGACTTGGAGTTGCCTGCTGTTGTGATGCTGGTTTCGGGAGGGCACACCATGCTTGTGTTGATGCAGGATCGTTTGCATTATCGGGTATTGGGCGCAACTGTTGATGATGCCGCTGGTGAAGCCTTCGACAAGGTAGCTCGTTTCATGGGACTCGGTTATCCAGGCGGGCCGGTAATCGACAAGCTCAGCAGCAAAGGCAACCGTGACGCGATTGCTTTTCCTCGGGCCATGCTGCACGACGGCTGGAACTTCTCTTTCAGCGGGCTCAAGACTGCCGTTATCAACTATTTGCGCCGCCACTCCGATGCTCCAGCAGAGGATGTGGCTGCTTCGTTTCAAGAGGCGGTAGCAGATGTTTTGGTCACCAAAGCCCGTCGAGCTGCAGCGGAGCACGGCGCTAAAGGTTTGTGCTTAGCGGGTGGTGTTGCTGCCAACAGCAGGCTGCGAGAAATGACTCGCGACACCTGCGCGGCCGACGGGTTGGCCGCATACCTGCCGAGCCGGGCCATGTGTACTGACAACGCTGCTATGGTCGCAGCCGCTGGCTGGTGGCGGCTGCAAGCCGACGGGCCTTCGCCTCTGAGCGTTGGTGGTGACCCTTCTTGGGGACTCCCCGAGACCAGTCTGAAACTTCCCCCAAAAGCTGAACTAGCGAGCTGAACTAGCGAAGAGGCAGATTCAGTTGGGTCGGGTGTTGTGGCACCGCCGCTAAGCCTCTATCGTTAGCACTCGGCATAGGAGAGTGCTAACACCTGTGTCGTGGCTAGAGGTAAAAACAAACCGCCTCAGCCGAAACAGTCCATCATCCATCCATTCATATCCAGTCCGGGAGGACAAATGAATTTGCAGCCACTCGATGACCGCATCGTTGTGCGGCCCGGCGACGCTGAGGAGACCACCGCAAGCGGTCTCGTCATCCCCGACACCGCCAAAGAAAAGCCCCAGCAGGGCGAGGTGCTCGCGGTTGGCCCCGGTCGCCGTTCCGACGACAGCGGTGAACTAATCCCCATGGATGTCGCCGTCGGTGACACCGTCGTCTATTCCAAGTACGGCGGTACCGAGATCACCGTCGAAGGCGAAGACCTGCTCATCCTCAACGCCCGCGATGTGCTGGCCAAAGTCGGCTGAGGTAGCCCATGCCCAAAATCCTCAAATTCGATGAAGAGGCCCGCCGTGGCCTCGAAGCGGGCGTAAATAAGCTCGCCGACGCGGTCAAGGTCACACTCGGGCCTAAGGGCCGCAATGTGGTGCTTGACAAGAAGTTCGGCGCTCCAACCATCACCAACGACGGTGTTTCTATTGCTCGTGAGGTGGAACTCGACGATCAGTTCGAGAACATGGGTGCCCAACTTGTCAAAGAAGTAGCCACCAAGACCAACGACATTGCCGGTGACGGAACTACCACCGCCACCGTTTTGGCTCAAGCGCTGATTCGTGAAGGGCTGCGTAATGTTGCTGCTGGTGCCAACCCGACAGGTCTCAAGCGCGGTATGGAAGCAGCCGTGGCTGCGGCAGTTGACTCGCTGGCCGAGCAGGCCGTGCCGGTTTCAACTGACAAAGCCAAGGTGCAGTCAGTGGCTTCGATCTCAGCAGCCGACAGTGCTGTAGGCGAAACCCTTGCCGAAGCTTTCGACAAGGTCGGCAAAGACGGCGTGATCACCGTCGAAGAGAGCAACACTTTCGGGATGGACCTCGACTTCGTGGAAGGCATGCAGTTCGATAAGGGCTACCTGTCACCTTATTTCGTGACTGACCCCGAGCGCCAAGAAGCAGTGCTTGAAAATCCATACGTGCTCTACAACCAGGGCAAGATCTCAGCTGTATCGGATCTGCTGCCGGTGCTCGAGAAGGTGATGCAGACAGGCAAGCCGCTGCTGATCATCGCCGAAGATGTCGAAGGTGAGGCTCTGGCCACGCTTGTTGTCAACAAGATCCGCGGCACTTTCAACTCTGCGGCTGTCAAAGCCCCCGGCTTTGGTGAGCGCCGCAAGGCTATGCTGCAAGACATGGCTGTCCTCACCGGGGGCCAAGTCGTGGCCGAAGAAGTCGGCTTGAAGCTTGACTCTGTGGACCTGTCGCTTATGGGATCGGCCCGCAAAGTGGTCATCACCAAAGACGACACCACCATCGTTGAAGGTGCAGGCGACTCCTCTGACGTGGAAGGCCGAGTCAACCAGATCAAAGCCGAGATAGAGAACACCGACTCGGACTGGGACCGCGAGAAGCTCCAAGAGCGTCTAGCGAAGCTCGCTGGCGGTGTAGCTGTGGTGCAGGTCGGTGCCGCCACTGAAGTAGAACTCAAAGAGACCAAGCACCGCATTGAGGATGCCATTTCAGCTACTCGTGCAGCTATTGACGAGGGCATCGTCGCAGGCGGTGGAACGGCACTGCTGCGCAGCCGTCCAGCGGTTGCCAAAGTTGCATCCAGTCTTGACGGCGACGAGGCAACTGGTGCCCGCATCATTGCTGAAGCTCTTGCAGCGCCAGCCAGGCTAATCGCTGAGAACGCTGGACATGAGGGCGCCATCGTGGTGCGCGAAGTCGAGTCGGCTTCCGGCTCAGAAGGCTTCGATGCCGCCAAGGGCGAGATCGTTGACTTGATCGCTGCCGGTGTCATTGACCCTGTGAAAGTCACGCGAGCTGCCTTGCAGAATGCCGCATCAATCGCTGGACTAATGCTCACTACCGAAGTGCTCGTGGCTGATAAGCCTGAAGAAGCACCGCCAGCAGGTCCGCCTGGTGGTGGCATGGACGGTATGGGAGGCATGGGCGGCATGATGTAGCCGCAACCGCGCTGCGATGATCCCCAAAACATCACTGTTCGGTGATCACCGTTTGGTGCGTTGCATGCTTGCCTAAACACCTTGCAGTAGCTCGGGCCGGTTCACAAGGCTCGAGCTACTGCGCGTTTAGGCTTAGCCATGGGTATTGGCACAGGTATCGGCACTGGCATGTGTTCAGCCCCAACATTCCTAGCAGTCGCAACATTTCCAACATTCCCAACATTGATGACTATTGATGACCTTGATGAGCTTCAGAGCAACTCACTTTGAGCGACTTACGTCAGAGCAACTTGCGCTAGGGCAACTTACTTTGGTGCATCGCCGTTAGGCTCACGCTTGTGAATCGCCCTGCGCCAGACCCTCGCAAATTGTTAGATCATTGGGAAGAGTGGGAGCGCGGTGACACTCCACCTGGCCGAGTGATGAGCGATCTTAAGACCGGCGGTTTGCGTGAACTTCTCCAAGGTTTGGTCGACAATCAAGAATCCTGATACCTAACCCAGTCGTCAGTTGACTAGTTTGCAGTTGGCCTGTTTTCGGCTGGCTAGTTTGCAGCACTAAGGCAGCAAGGAAAGGCACTGCGTGGCTGAAATCGAAATAGGGCTAGGCAAGTCGGGGCGGCGCGCTTACCGGCTTGATGAGATTGCTATCGTGCCCAGCAGGCGCACCCGCGACATAGCCGATGTTGACATTTCCTGGCAGATCGATGCTTACCGGTTTGATCTTCCAGTGCTGGCCGCTGCTAGTGACAGCGTTACTAGTCCTGCTACAGCTATCAAACTGGGGCAACTCGGAGGCCTAGCAGTTATTGATCTCGAAGGTATGTGGACTCGCTGCGAGGATCCTGCCGCCGAACTAGCTGAGCTGGCCGAAGCATCGCTAGATGCAGCCACAAAACGGCTACGGGAGCTTTACGCCCGGCCGGTGCAACCAGAACTGGTAGCGCGCAGAGTGTCCGAAATCGCCGCCGCCGGAGTGCGAACCGCTGGCCGTGTCCGTCCGCAACGAGCCGAAGAGCTCGCTCCGCACGCCATCGCAGCTGACGTGAACCTGCTGTTCATAACCGGCACGATCGTGTCGGCTGAGCATGTTTCATCCGACGATGACCCTCTCAATCTGAAGACTTTTATCCGGCGTATGCAAACACCGGTAGTTGTGGGAGGGTGCGTTAGCTATCAGGCGGCATTGCATCTGATGCGCACTGGTGCAGCGGGGGTGCTAGTTGGTGTGGGTTCGGGATATGCAGGCACTACCCGCCATGTGCTCGGTCTTGATGCCCCGCAGGCCACTGCCATAGCAGATGCCCGCGCTGCGCGGATGCGACACCTTGATGAGACCGGTGTTTACTGCCATGTGATCGCTGACGGCACGATGCGCACCGCTGGCGACATCGCTAAAGCAATCGTTTGTGGTGCTGATGCGGCCATGGTCGGCCTGCCTTTGGCATCAGCTACTGACTCGCCGTGCCCAGGCCGTCACTGGGACTTGTCGGCAGGTCATGCCACTCTGCCGCGTGGACGCGTCACTGATGTGACTCCGCTCGCCACGCTAGAGACGATTCTTCACGGCCCCGCAATCAGCGCAGACGGAACCACCAACATGATGGGCGCTTTGCGAACCTCAATGGCCAAATGCGGCTACACCGACGTGAAGGATTTTCAGCGGGCTGCAGCAGCAATCACCTCATCGTGACAAAACCCTCGACAGCGGCCAGTGGCGGATCCTCGGGAGAGTTCGACACCGTTCTGGTTGTTGATTTCGGGGCGCAGTATTCGCAGTTGATCGCTAGGCGGGTGCGCGAATGTCAGGTCTACAGCGAGATTGTTCCCGCTTCGATCAGCGCAGCCGAGGTCGCAGCCCGTCAGCCATGCGGTTTGATCCTCAGCGGTGGCCCTGCTTCGGTGCATGTCCAAGGAGCGGTCAGCCTTGATCCCGAGATCTATGAACTCGGCGTGCCGATATTGGGTATCTGCTACGGGGCGCAACTCATCGCCGAGCAACTAGGCGGTTCGGTCGGACGCAACGAACGTGGCGAATATGGCCGAGCCGAATTAACTATGCCCGGCGACCGAAGCCAATTGCTTGCGGGACTACCTTCGCCTTTGTCGGTGTGGATGAGCCATTTCGATGCCATTGTCTCGCCGCCGCCGGGCGCTGAAGTCACCGCCTCAACCGCAGTTTCGCCGGTGGCCGCTTTTGAGGATGTCGAGCGCGGTCTCTATGGGTTGCAGTTTCATCCTGAGGTGGAGCACACCACCTGCGGTCGCAGAGTGTTAAGTCGTTTCTTGCTCAAAGGGTGCAATGCCGCACCGAGCTGGTCTATGGATTCGATTATCGACGCGGCTGTGGAGTCTGTGGCATCCCAAATCGGTGATGGTCGGGCTATCTGTGGCTTGTCAGGAGGCGTGGACTCTGCGGTGGCCGCGGCAGTGGTGCATCGTGCGGTGGGTTCTCGGCTCACCTGCGTGTTGGTAGACACAGGCCTTCTGCGTGAGGGTGAGGCCGACGAGGTGCAGCAGGTCTTTGAAGGGCATTTCGGCGTTGAGTTGGTGCGTGTGGACGCATCCGCTGAGTTTTTTGAGGCTTTGGCTGGTGTCACCGAGCCGGAGTCCAAGCGCAGAGTTGTGGGCGAGCAGTTCATTCGGGCTTTCGAGCGGGCACGCAGTCAGATACCCGATGCCAGTTTCTTGGTGCAGGGAACGCTGTATCCCGATGTGATCGAGTCTGGCGCGACTACCCATTCGTCCACCATCAAAAGCCATCACAATGTGGGTGGCTTGCCCGAGGATCTGGATTTCGAGCTGGTTGAGCCGTTGAGGTCGCTGTTCAAGGATGAGGTTCGGGTATTAGGCACCGAACTCGGTTTGCCGCCAGAGATCGTTAATCGTCAGCCGTTCCCTGGCCCGGGCTTAGCGGTTCGGATCATCGGCGAAGTCACTCCTGATACTGCGTCCACTTTGCGTCACGCTGACGCGATTGTGCGGGACGAGTTGAAGGCTGCGGGACTTGAGCGTGAAATCTGGCAGTCGTTCGCGGTGCTGCCCGACATCCGCACCGTGGGAGTAATGGGCGACGAGCGCACCTATGGTCGCCCAGTGGTGATCCGCGCTGTCACCAGCTCAGATGCTATGACCGCTGACTGGGCCCGGCTGCCTCACGATGTGCTTGAGGCGATTAGCAGCCGCGTGATCGCTGAGGTAGACGGAGTGAACCGCGTTGTTTATGACATCACCTCTAAGCCGCCAGCCACCATCGAATGGGAGTAACCCAATTTTACTTGTGGATTACCTAGTGGAGTATCAGGTGGCTTGGCTTGTGGCTTGGCTGGTGGCTTGATCTAGAGCTTGATCTAGGTCAGCTTTGAGATCGTCTATGTTTTCTATCCCGACTGATAGGCGGATTAGACCCCGGTCTACTTCCAGTGGTGATTCGGCCACCGACTGATGGGTCATGGTGGCGGGCTGCTCAATCAGTGATTCCACCGCGCCGAGCGACTCAGCCAACTGGAAAACTTTGGTAGCGCTCACGGCCGCGACCGCCGTGGCTTCCCCTCCGTGCGGCACGAACGAGACCATGCCGCCGAAGCGCCGCATCTGGCGGGCGGCTACTTGATGGCTGCGATGGTTCGCCATGCCTGGATAACAGACGCGCTCCACCGCAGGATGCGCTGACAGGAACTGGGTGATGGCTTCGGCATTGTCACAGTGGCGGTCCATGCGCACAGTCAGGGTCTTGATACCCCTCAACAACAGATAGCAGTCAAACGGGCTAGGCACAGCCCCCGCCGCGTTCTGCACGAAAGCCAAGCCTTCGGCTAAGTCGTCGTCGTTGACGGCCACGAAACCGCCGACCACATCAGAATGTCCGCCCAGGTATTTGGTGCTGGAATGAACGACTGCGTCGGCTCCTAGTAGCAGCGGGTTCTGCAAATAAGGGGTAGCGAAAGTGTTGTCCACCACAACGATGGCACCTGCTTGATGAGCCGCTTCGGTAACTGCGGCTATGTCCACCACGGTGAGGGTGGGGTTGGTGGGTGTCTCCAGCCAGACCTGGCGGGTCTCGGGTCTCAGCGCTGCCGCCAGCGAGTCGGGGTCGCTCAGATCAGCCACCGACCAGGCGATGCCGCGCTCGCCGTAGACCTTGGCGATCAGACGATAAGTGCCTCCGTAAGCATCAAGGCCCATCACCACATGATCTCCGGGCCGTAACATGGTCAAAAGAGCATTCTCAGCAGCCATGCCGCTGGCGAAAGCAAAGCCGTGTCGTGCGCCTTCAAGGGCGCTGACGCTGCGCTCAAGACAGACTCTGGTGGGGTTAGAGGTGCGGGAGTACTCATAGCCGCGGGTCTGGCCGGGCTCGGACTGCACGAATGTGGTAGCCAGATGGATAGGCACGGTTATGGCACCGGTGGTTTTGTCGGGTTCCTGTCCAGCATGGATGACCCGAGTCTCAAAACTCCAGTCAGTGTCGCCGGGGTTGTCGCCCAGGCTGCTTGTGTTGCTGCTGCTCACAGTGCAGGCACCGCAACCTCGGCGGTTATGGCATCGGGCATTGACGACAGGTAGCCGAGCACGTCGGTGCTGGAGATAACCGCTCGCGGTCGGCCTCCATCCAGCACCAGCAGAGCGGGAGAGCGTTCCAGCTTGGCCACGGCTAGAGCAATTGGCTCGCCTATACCGATCTGTGCCAGCGGTGGACTCATCACGTTCTCCACCGGCTGGCTCAGCAGGTCGCCTTCAAAAGCCATAGACATCAGCCGAAGTTCGTGCAGTGATCCCATCACCTCAGCCGCTGCCAGCGGCATCTCGCCTTTAGCCACCGGGAGCTGGCTCAATCCGTTTTCGCTCATGCGGGTGACGGCCAAGCTCACCGGGTCATCGGGGTTGACGTAGATGAGCGACGGCAGCGTGTCCTGTTTGGCATCAAGCACATCCTTGATGCATGGGTGATCGCAGATCAAGAACCCGTGAGAAGCCATCCAGGCGTTGTCGAAGACTTTAGAGAGATAACCGCGCCCAGAGTCGGGCAGCAGCACCACGATCACGTCGTTGGGGTCACAGCCTTGAGCCAGTTCGGCGGCTGCACACATGGCCGTCCCACCTGATCCGCCGATCAGTAGCCCCTCGCGATGCGATACCAGCCGAGCCATGTCAAACGACGCTTGATCAGACACAGCGATCACTTGATCCACCATCTCGGGGTGATAAGTCTCGGGCCAGAAGTCCTCACCGATCCCTTCCACGAGATAAGGCCGGCCCGAGCCTCCACTGAACACTGAGCCTTCGGGGTCGGCTGCCACGATCCGCACTGAGGGTTTCTGGCTTTTGAGGTATCGACCGACACCGCTCAAGGTGCCACCGGTGCCTGCGCCTGCCACGAAGTGGGTGATCCGCCCGCTTGTCTGGTGCCACAGCTCGGGCCCGGTGGTCTGCTCGTGGGCGAGAGGGTTGGTCTGGTTGAAGTACTGGTTGGGGCGGTAGGCACCAGGGATTTCGCGCATTAAGCGCTCAGCGGTGGAGTAGTAGGAGTCAGGTTCGTCGGGAGCGACCGCGACCGGGCACACCACCACCTCGGCACCGTGAGCCCGCAGCAACTGAACCTTCTCGGCGCTGACTTTGTCGGTCATCACGAAGACGCAGCGGTAGCCGCGCTGAGCTGCCACCAAAGCCAAGCCGACACCAGTGTTGCCAGATGTGGGTTCAACAATGGTGCCGCCAGGTTTGAGCCGTCCGTCCCGCTCGGCAGCGTCAATCATTGCGATAGCCGCTCGGTCCTTGACGCTGCCGCCAGGGTTGAGCATCTCTAGTTTGGCCAGCACCTCACAGCGGGCATCGCTGACGGCTCGCCGCATCCGCACTAGCGGCGTGTTACCTATGAGGTCGAGTACGGAGTCAGCGACCTCCATGTATTGCAGGCTATCGCTAGTGCAGGCTCTCGCCTCTCGGTTGGCCTGCCTGCCCCTGCCTGCTCTGTCCCTGCCTGTTCTGGCAATGCTGCCCCTGCCTGCCTGCCCTTGGCTTGCCTCTGGCAACGCTGCCACTAGCGCATAGGCAGCCACACACTTAGCGCTCCTACTTAGCTCAGGGATTAGCTCACCCACTTAGCACGGGGTTTAGTAGCGGCCCCATTTAGCGCAGGGACTTAGCGCGCCGAGGTATCCACTTGCTGTCGGTGAGCGGCAGTAGGGTGAGCTGCAATGGCAGAGTCGGCGATACTGGAAGGTCTAAACCCTGCCCAGCACGAAGCGGTCACACATTCTGGCGGGCCGCTGCTGGTAGTAGCCGGGGCTGGGTCAGGCAAAACACGGGTGCTCACTCATCGCATCGCGCACCTGATCGACCACCACGGGCTGTCACCCTTCGAGATCTTGGCGATTACCTTCACCAACAAGGCCGCAAGCGAGATGCGCTATCGCGTCGCTGGTCTTGTTGGTTCCGTGGCTGAGAGCATGTGGGTGTCGACATTCCACGCCGCTTGTGTGCGTATCCTGCGTCGCGACGCGGCTCATATTGATTATCCGAGCACTTTCACTATTTATGACCAGGGCGACGCAGTACGTCTCTGCGGCTATGTGCTGCGTGACCTGAACCTAGACCCCAAGAAGTTTCCGCCGCGTTCGGTTTATGCCGCCATTTCTGCTGCAAAGAACGACAACATCAGCGCCACCGACTATGCCGAAGCCGCAGGCAACATTTTTGAGCGGCGCATCGCTGACGTGTTCAGCCATTATCAGCGTCGTCTGGCCACGGCAGCGGCCATGGACTTTGATGACCTGCTGTTAAACACGGTCGAACTGTTCCGGCGATGCCCTGAGGTGCTGGAACGCTGGCGGCAGCGCTTCGCTCATGTGCTGGTGGACGAATACCAAGACACCAACCCAGTGCAGAACGATCTGGTGCTGCGTTTGGGTGCTGAGAGCCGTCAAGTCACCGTAGTGGGCGATGCCGATCAGTCGATCTACGCCTTTCGGGGTGCTGACATTCGTAACATCTTTGAGTTCGAACGGGTCTTTGACGATGCTCGCATTGTGGTGCTTGAGCAGAACTATCGCAGCACCCAGAACATCCTTGACGCAGCCAATGCTGTGATCATCAACAATGCTGGCCGTAAGCCTAAGGATCTATGGACTGACCAGGGTTCGGGACCGGCGATCATCCGCTATCACGCTGACGATGAGACCGACGAGGCCAGATACGTGGCATCAGAGATTGTTCGCCGTTGCGAAGACGAGCAGATGAACTTGAGCGAAGTAGCCGTGTTTTATCGCACTAATGCTCAGTCCCGCGCTGTGGAAGAGCAGCTGAACGCAGCCGAAATCCCATACCGGTTGGTTGGCGGCACTCGCTTCTATGACCGACGCGAGGTGCGTGATGCCATCGCTTATCTGAAGGCGGTGGTGAATCCAGGCGACGAAGTGAGCGTGAAACGAGCTTTGAGTGTGCCCAAGCGTGGTGTGGGTGCTACCTCGGTGTCGAAGCTTGATGCTTATGCAGCTTCGGCGGGTATCACTTTCTATGAGGCTCTCAGCAGGTGCTCTGCTGCTGGCGTGTCGGGACGTTCGGCTGTCGGCATTTCACAATTCATAGCGTTGATCGACGATGTGGCTTCGTTGGGGGCTTCACCTGCCACGGTTCTGCAGGAACTGCTGGAACGTTGCGGGTATTTGGATGAGCTGCGTGCCGAGAAGACGGTTGAGGCCGATGGTCGGCTTGAGAATCTGGCCGAACTGGTGGGCGCAGCCGGTGAGCATGACACAGTCGACAGTTTCTTGGAGACGGTGGCTTTAGTGGCCGACACCGATGATCTGGCCGATCCGCAAGCAGATGATTCGGCGGTGACATTGATGACGCTGCATTCTGCTAAGGGTCTTGAATACCCCGATGTCTATATGATCGGCATGGAGGACGGAGTGTTTCCCCACATTCGGGCGTTGGGTGAGCCGCATGAACTAGAAGAGGAACGTCGGCTCGCCTATGTGGGGATCACTCGGGCGATGCGTCAACTCACCTTAACCCACGCTTGGAGTCGTCTGCTTTACGGCAGCCGGCAGTACAACCCTCCGAGCCGTTTCATCAATGAGATCCCCGACGAACTGATGCAGGCTGCCGACGGCACCCGCATGATGCGGCATCGTTACCGGCAGCACAGCGGTCATGAACGCAACCTTGACCGCCGGGCAGCTAAGCACGACGAGATCGTGGATCGGGCTCTGGATGCGGGCCAGCAGCCCTTGCCGAGCAGGTCGGGTGCCGAACTTTTGGGTTTGCGGGTGGGTGACGATGTGCGTCACGCCAAATGGGGTGAAGGAGTCATTATTGATGTTAAGCCCACAGGCGATGACATTGAGGCAGCAGTGAGTTTCGCGAGTGTTGGCGAAAAGCAGCTGCTGTTGTCATGGGCACCTCTTGAAAAGATCTGACTGACACTTGATTGGCGCTATTACTTGGTCGGCGCTAATACTTGATTGGGTCTATTACTTGATTGGGTCTAAAACAGTCAGCTTCTCAAAAAGTTAGCTTCCAGTTCTGAGGTACCGAAGGTCTGGGAACCCAACTCGGGGCTGAGGCGTCTTTATGGGCATGAACACCTACAGATCTAAAAATGACCACAGCGAACACGAATCCTGGGAATCCCGGATCGGTGAGGAGTTGCGTGCCTCAGTGTCCGCTCGAGCCGAAAGCTTCGGTGCAACCCCCCACAACTATCCGCTCAGCGACGTAATGGAGCGTGTCCGGGTGAGAGCCCGTCGCCGCCAGGCACGTCGGGCCGGGGTGGCTGTGGCAGCTTGCGTGGCAACTATCGCCGCAGTAGTCGGCTACAGGATGCTTGACGACGAACCGAGCCGTGTGACGGTGGTCGCAGAGGCTGAGCAGGGTTTGAACCCTGCTGCTGCCCCGGCTGTTCCTGCTGCTCCTGCTGAGCCTGCTGCTGAGCCCGTCGATCCCGATGTCGCACCGGCTGCCGCCAATCCCGCCCCGGCTGATGCCCCTCCAGATGACATTTCGGCAATGCTGGCGGAGATCTCTTCGGGCCCGTCGCTCGACTGGTCTCCTGTTTCAACAGGTCTTTGGGATGTGGAGAAGGTGCAGAGCCTCGGCGATGGTCGGGTGCTGCTGCACGGCTCTGTCAATGTCGCTGAGCTTCCCCAAGTCGACACCCGGCCGGTGACGCTGGTCACCGCTGACGGTGAAACCTGGACCGAGGTGAGCTTTCCCCAGGAGGTGAGCCACGACCATGTGGCCGTGGACGGTGATCATTGGGTGGTCGCTGGCGTTGATATGAGCAGCGATTTCATGGCTGGGGAGTCCGGGGATCAAAGTCAAGTGGCGCATCGTGTGTTCATGTCGCGAGATGCTGGCACCACTTGGACCGAGATCAGCATTCAGGCAGCTGTTTCTGCTGAAACTTCACAGCCGGTGAAGCAGCGCAGCAGTATCGAACTGCTGATGGTGCGAGGCACCGACATCGTGATAGCAGTTGGCAGTGTCGAAGAGTTTGATGTGGTCAAACTGGCTGAAGAAAGCGGTGTCGTGCCCGAAGGCCGGACGGTGCTCGGATGGGCCTACTCTGGGCTTGATGATGACAACGAGTTGGCGCTGGTCTTGGATTCCGTTGCTGCTGACTCAGAGGTTGAATCATTCGAATCAGGAGCCACCACAGGCCCTGTTACAGACAATGATGTTACAGAAACTGATGTTACAGAAACTGATGTGACAGAAACTGATTCTGGGCTGTTCCCAGGTGCTTTGGAGGGCTTCCCTGTTAGTTTCTCAGAGCTAGGTTTGAGTCCCGAGCAGCGAGAGTCCTTGGTAGGAGGCCCAGATAATGTGACCCGCTTGCTTTACAGCGGTGGTGGCACCGCAGAAGTGACTCACACCGTTGAAGGAAGCGCGGTAGGCACCGCTACCGAGACAGGGTTTGCCGTTTATCTCACCAACAGCGAAGCGCAGGGTTCGGTGTTGATTTCATCTGATGGACGCAACTGGACCGAAACCCTTCAAGACACATGGTCTATCTACTCTGCCGGGTTTACTTCAGAAGCAGCCTGGATACCTATCGTCAATCCTGCAGGCACGACCCTGAATCGCACTGTCCATGGCCGCGAAACACAGACGGTAGCGACGCTTGACGGGGTGGTCATCGCCAGCCTTGATGTCGGTCCTGCTGGCTTGTTGGTTTCTGCTCTGCAAATTGATGGCAATGCCATGGAGTCTGTCAACGATCTCATCAATTCGGCAACCGCGACCGTCGTTAGAGATGGATACGAACTGCGCTACAACGATCCTCCTGGCGGCTTGACTCTCGTTGATCTGTCAACAGGTGAAGAGGTAATCGTGAGCAGCTTCGATGAGTTGGCTTCTGGCAACATTGACGGGGTGCGTGAAAGCGCTGACGGTGGTCTCACTTTCGTAGACCCTGCGACAGGCGAAGACTTAGTGGCTTTCACCTCCGCTGACAGTGAAAGCATCCAGTCTCAGTTGACAGAAATCTTCAGCGAAGCCGCCGTTGCCGGTGAACCTGAAGTTGAGGTTGAGGATTCTCCAGTTGTGATCGGCTGGTCGGCTGACGGCACCGACTGGGCCTGGCAAACCCAGCGAGACGCTTTCGGTGTTGGTGACGAAGACGCTTGGTCGCAGCTGGCGGTAGGTCAGGACTATGTGATCGCAGCGGTCCGGCAGCTGCCGAGCGTCGACTCCGAGAACAGCAGCATTGAAGGGCCGCGAGTTTTCGTGGCTCACACAGGTGGCTGACACAGACTGAGCCGCCAGTGAGTGTCAATGAGCCGCCGCCGCTGGGTGTCGTCGGCTTGTTGCGGCGCTGACTTGTTGTGGCGCTGAGCAGAAGTTCTCCTCCCAGAAAACCCGGGCCCGAGGTTCACGCTAAGGGTTCGGGTTTCTCTGTTGTGCGGCCACAAGGCCTGGCCCTTACCTGGGTCTGGGTCTGAGTCTGAGCGTCGCCTGAGACTTACCAGAGTCTGAGTCTGAGCTTGACCTTTGTCCGCCTGGCTGCAGCGGCTAGCGCGGCCTGGGTTCAAACGCTGTTAGATGTTAGATGCGGCGGGTCTTGTGTAGATGGTGGCGGCCTTCGATCATGCGAACTGTGCCCGAGCGGCTGCGCATCACCAGCGACTGTGTATGACAGTAGCGAGAATCGAATTGCACTCCTTGCAGTAGGTCACCGTCGGTCACTCCCGTGGCAGCAAAAAAGCAGTTGTCGGTGTTGACAAGATCATCCTGGGTAAGCACACGCTCTAGGTCGTATCCCTTCTCGGTGAGCGCTTTGCGTTCGTGGTCGTTGCGAGGCCACAACCGGCCCTGCAATGCGCCACCCATGCATTTGATCGCGGCTGCGGTAATCACCCCTTCGGGGGTGCCGCCGATGCCGAACAGGATGTCGGCACCAGTGTTGGGCCATGCGGTGGATATAGCTCCGGCTACATCGCCGTCAGGAATGAGCCGGATCCGTGCTCCAGTCTCGCGGACTTCCGCTATGAGGTCTTCGTGACGATCACGATCAAGGATCACGACTGTGAGATCTCGAACCGTTTCGCCTTTGGCATCGGCAACCGCCTGAAGATTTTCTGTCGGCGATTTGGTTATGTCGATGTGGTTGGCGGCTTCGGGACCGGTGGCGATCTTTTCCATATAGACGCAAGGGCCGGGGCTGAACATCGCTCCCCGGTCGGCTACTGCGATCACCGACAGGGCGTTGCCCCTGCCCAGCGAAGTAAGGGTGGTGCCGTCGATGGGATCCACGGCCACATCGGTCAGCGGCGGGTGCCCGTTGCCCACCCGCTCACCGTTGAAGAGCATCGGTGCATCGTCTTTTTCGCCTTCGCCGATTATGACTGTGCCGTCCATGGAGATTTCGCTCAGCACAGTGCGCATGGCCTCCACGGCGGCTTCGTCGGCACCGTCCTTGTCGCCTCGACCCATCCAGCGGGAGGCTGCTATGGCAGCGCCCTCGGTGATGCGCACCATCTCGAGGGCGATATTGCGGTCGGGTTTGGGATGAGCCGTAGACACCATAAGCGCGAAGCTACCCCAAGCGCGACCAACGTCGGCACTTAGTGTTTGTTCTTAGTAGTGGCACTGAGAACATCTTAAGGATGGGCGGACTCCACCGGTGGTTGCGAATGATCGCCGCTGATGGCCGGTCACAACACAAGCAACCATCCAAATGAAAACCACCACCACCAGTTACACAAAAAATCTGACAGTCCCTGGCACTAGGCGGAGGCGGATCTGTGCTGTCAGTTAGTAGTGCCAGCTAGTCCAGCTAGTGCTGCCAGTTAGTAGTGCTAGTTATTGTTGCCATTGTGCGTGACGGCAAGCCTCACATCGCCCGTGGCATAGTCGACTGCGGGGACGTGACCATGTGGTTGCATTCGCCATACCTGACTCGGTGCAGGAGGTCTGTCGGCTGTTGACGTGCGACGGTTAAGGGGGTTAGGCAGTTCGGGGTGCTGCGATAGAGCGATAAACAGCGCAATCAGGCTGGCCTGAGAAATCACGCTTCTGGGTGTGCTGGTTTCTTCTGTCACGACGAGGCACGTCATAATGCGCTCTGGGTGGCAGAATGGCAGCTATGGCGGCCGCGCTTCGTGACAGGTTTCGGCGTAGTGCCGCTGGTGCCAAGAGTGGCTCCGCTACCGATTCGGCTTCTGAGGAGGCTGATTCTCTGACCTCTGCTTCTCTGGCTGATGGTGCCGATCAAGACAGTGATGACGGTGATAACAGTGATGACGCGGCGGGGGAGTGGCTGGCCTATGAGCTGCATGAGTGGTCGCTTGAGAGCAGGGTGATGTTGGAGCAGTTGCTGGTGGTTGACAAGGTGGTGCATTCGTGGCAAGGCACCACGCTGATGGTCCACGAGTCGCTGGAGGCAGTAGTTGACAATCTCGTGGATGAGGTGCAAGAGACTGAGCAGTCCAAAGAGGCGGCCAATCAACCGATAGGCCCTGACGATGAGTTGACAGCCTTCGATCTGAGCGAGTGGCCCGATGAGTTGCGTTCGGAGTTGTCTGATCTTTTGGTGCAGTCCCGAGTGCCACACATCTTCGACATTAAAAGCGATACTGAGGCTGCTGATGGTAATCCTGAGCTGGCTGAAGATCACATGGCTGATCTTGAAGATGCCAGAAGCACCGCTGCCGATGAGCTAGCCGAGCCAGCGCCAGATCTGGGTGGAGTTGACAAGCTTGAAGCCCCTGAAGCTGTTGTCGTCATTGAACCTGCTCTGGATGAGCTGGCCGTTGATCCTGTTGAACCTGCTCTAGATGAGTCAAGTTTTGACCCCGCCGAAGCTGTCGCAGTTGATCTCAGGGAAGTATCTGACGAGGCCGTCAAAGCTGATACTGGCGTGAGCGAGCACGAACCCGACGAGGATGGCCGCGACAACAACAACACCACCAACAACTCTGCCGCCGCCGACACCAACGCTGCCACTATCTGTGATTTGTTGGTGCGTGAGTCAGACGAGGAGCGGGTCGAGTTGTTGATTGATGATTTGCTGGCGCGTGAAGAGGAAGCTCAGTTCGAGGAGCTTGACGGCCTAGAAGTTAACGATCTGTTGAGCACGCTTTTTGTGGCGTGTGACCGTCTGCGTCGTGAACCTGCTGATGTTGAGGGACTGCAGAGCGCACGAGTAGCTGCTCAGCGTATGGCAGGCGTGCGTACACCCTTTGGTTTTGCTGCGGGAAACTGGAAGAACCTACGCAACTCGGTGGCCGAACTGCTTGTGTTGGTGGAGAGCGTTTCAGGCTTGTCGAATACAGCATCTCAGGAAGCTCCCGAAGAAGATGCAGAAGACACAGATTCACAAACCAGCGACAGCGCCCAACACGAACCTGACACATCAAACCTTGAAGATGACATCAAAGCAAGCCTCGAAGATGACAGCACAGCAGGCTTCGAAGCAAGCCTTGAAGATCTAGCAGATTTAGATGACACAGCAGATGTAGAAGACTTCACATCAGACAGCGATGCCCTACGCGAGTCCGCAAAGCGCATGACCGAAACCCTAAGAACTCTGGTCTAACCGCCAAACCGCCCAACACATCTGTGTTGTGATTTGGTCACATTGTGAGTCGTGTGCATGGTCGTGTCGGCGTTGTCGTTGGACTGGCCGACAGGTCTGTTCCGTCGTGTTGCTCAGATCTTTCATGTCTCTTAGCTCTGTCGTGTTGTTGAGCCTGCGATGTTGCTCGGTGATCGCTGTGGTCAGCCACACGTCGATAGGCGACCGGCTTAGAGCGGCCTGGGAACTGTCGTGTTGCTTGGTGATCGCTGCGGTCAGCCACACCTAGTCACCGAGCGGCCTAGCCGTTGGCACCTGGATGCAAGCACCCCTACACGAAATCCAACTAGCCATCCCTAGAGTCATCAAGCGGCCTAGCCGTTGAACTATCTAGGCCTTGGTGTGGTCTGTCCACCCGCTCCTAGCTCGGGGCAGTGTTCACCAGAGCATGGCTGTATCTGGGTCTCTGGCTAGTTTGCTCTTTTCTGTCCGACTGCCAGCCGGGTCTCTGGCTTGTGGGGCCGGTTTTCTGGCCTGTGGGCTCCTTTCTTTCTGGTTGCTTTTTGGGGCGCTGCTGGTTGGGTCTCTGCTTGTGACCCCCGACTCTTGGTTTCGGGGTCTACTTACATTTTTGTCACGGCTTGGGTTGTTCTGGGTTCGTGATGGTGATCGCCCACGGCGGGCTGGCGGTTCTGGCTCATAGCGCTCAGGCTTGTGGTGCATATCTGCGTGGGCTGGCCCGTGTCGGGACTGGGTTTTTGGGTTGGTTGGCGGGTTCAGGGTGTGGTGGTTGCCATCGTCGTGGGTTTGGATTTGCCAGTTGTTGTGGTGAATGTTGTGATGACAGTTCCAGCAGACCATGACCATGTTCTTGACGCTGGTAGCCCCACCCCGCGAATACGGGATGATGTGGTGTGCTTGGCAGATGTTTGGTGGTGCCCCGCAGTGAAAACAGCCGCCGTAGATGGTGAGCAGTGTTTGCCATTGGGTTTCTGTGACTGTTCGACGGGATCGACTGCGCCAGATCGCGTCACCGACACGGTCATATATCAAACCTGTCCAACGCGTGTTGCAGGACAGTTCCTCTAGCACTGCATCAGGTAGCCGCGTGCCGTCTGAGAGTTCAGCAATCAACTCACCAGTCGCATCATCTACGTGAGCGACCAGCGTGATATCAGCGGTCCAAACCGCACCTTTTGTGCCTTTTGCGGCATCACCAGCACCGCTAACCTCGCTATTGTCAGCAGTATCAACAGCATCTACAGCACAAGCCTCACCACCATCAGCGGTGCTGGCATCGTTGACGGTTTGAGGTGCTGTTGCTGAGAGGGCATCAACGCCATCTTCGCCATCGCCAGCACTCTCGTTACGGTTGTTGTTGGCTGTGGTGGTATTAGCGCTGATGTTCTGGTCGTTTCCGGCTCTGGCATCTTGGGTGTTGCTAGTTCTGTTGACGTGATCGGCTTGTCTGCTGGTGACGGTGTTCTCACCGCAGCCAGATACAGCATCCTGGTTGTTGCGGGTTTTGCTGGGGCTGGCGATGCCCTCATCGCTAACTCTGCGAGCAGAGCCAGCGTTTTGATTGTTTTGGTTTCTGCTGCTGGTTTCGCTGCCTGTGTTGGTGGCAGGATTGGTGGTGGCGTGTTCTAGAGCATCAGCCATGCATTGTGGGAACTCGCGGCGGCTGTCTTTGGGGAGTTTCTTGTCGTTAGTGAAGAGTTTGCCTGCGATGTGGCGTATTCGGTTGTTTATGCGGGTGCCGGTGATTTTGTCGAACTCGCCGTGCAATGCGATCATGCCGTCGTCGGTGTCATAGAACTTCAAATACCGTTTGGCACGCTGTCGTGCATGTTCTGAAGCCCCGTTGTCGACTTGCTGGGCAGTAACCCAGCGTCGCGCGGCGGTACCGAATTGTTCAGGCCGCAAAGATGCTGCCTGCTTCAACAACTCAGCATCGCCCACTACAGCGTCGGCACTAGTTTTGGTGATCACGTCAGCCAACCGGCGAGCATTAGCCTGCGACACCTCTCCAACTTGCACAGCGTCTCGCAGCTTTGGGACTTTACGCAACATCTGAGCGGTTTTGACCTGGCTGTGGGCTTCGCTTTGTGTCAAACCAGCCGACACGGCTAGTACTTCAGCGCCACCGTCACCGTGGCGTTCTCGTGCTGCGATCAACTCAGCAGCAGCGGTCTGAAACGCTGCCCCGGCTGCCATCAACACTCGCGTCTGCTCCAACGCGGCACGCAACTCGGTAGTAGCAACACCACCGACACGCACCGCTTCGAGCATCCGCTTGACGGCGGTGACTGCTTGTTGAGCGTCTTCTAAGATCATGAACAGTAGTATAGACTATGGGTGTGACAAAGCACTCCTTTTCACACAAAAATGTTCTGCATCACACCAAAACCTAGCCTACGGTCTGCTGGGAGGTTATCCGTGTGCTAGTGCATCATTTGCTGAAACAGCCCCCAAACGCGAAGAGCCAGGAATCTTCATGCCTGTCCGAGTTTGACGAATAGGCACTTAGACTGCTAGACACTAGAATTTATTAGTAGGCACTTGGAAGGAGCACATCGTGAAAAATCAATTAGTGTCGTAAATCATATGCACCTGCATATTGGCGATTACAGCTACAGGGTTAGCTACCGCAAGCATCTCTGATGCACAACCTCCATCATTAGTTGACGATACACCTTCACTAGAAGATATTAATCTTGGAACTAGTGGCACGCTTGGTGATGAAATGAATCCAGCTGACAGCAAAACTAGCGCACCTGAAAGCAGTAGTGCTCAACAAAATAGTACGATACAACCGTTCGTTAGGCGAGGCTTAGGGTGTGACTTGCGACTAGACGACATTCATGCATCGCGCCATGTTCCAGGAAATATGAATGTAGTATTCACAGTCTCCTGCCCACTATCGCTTCCTGAACTCCATATTGAAGCTCAGCTTTGGGAAGTTAGATGGTGGGGATGGGACCGAATTGGAATCAGAGGAACTGAGAGTCGCTATAATGCTAGCTATGCACAGACAAACGCTAGTGATAGGTGTAGAAACAACCGTATCCGTGCAACCGCTAACGGCTATGGCATACATTTTGGAATGCGTTATGAAGGTCCGGAACAACGCAGATATGCAAACAATCCATGTAATCTTTGATAGTGAAAACTTATAGATTCTTACAAATGATTACCTGCATGTTTGGAATTGTAGCGATGATTTCCGGATGCTCATCTCCTGACATGAATGGCAAACAAAGTAGAAGCTATGGCAATGAGGAATCAAAGATGCAGGAGCCTTATATCGAAATTAATGGCACCATCTTGTCTCCATTTCATTCAGACTGGCATGCTGCATCTGGTGAACCAGAACTAGGCGATATTCATGATGTTGATATAGCAAAATCGCTGACTGTAGCACTTCATGATTATACAAATGCTGTTCGCGTGGTTGACATATGGGTCTATGATAAAATACCTTCAGAGCACGCGCGAAGAATTGCGGAAGTAACATGTTCAGATGATAATTTTGTGGATAATATGATTCTGGAAATTCAGGAAAATGAGCCTTGCACAACAGCAAATAGCGAGAACTCTGATGAGCTGATCAAAGTGTACCCTTGGACTAGGACTGAAACTGGGATTGACTTCAATATCGACTTTAGACCGCTCTTGTCTAAGTTAAAGTCGAGGTTATATGTAATAATGCCAATAATATGGTATCCAAATTCTTCAGCGAATGCACCAAACGACTGGAAAACAGCCTCTTGGGTATACTCAGTAAAATAGTGAAGCGCACTAATATGTGGGCGGACTCAGCGGAGTCCGCCGTACGCGAGATCAGCGATCGGGTGTGGTTGTTAGGGGGTTTGGTCGGGGGAGCGCAGCCAGGAGCGGGTTGCTTGATGGGCGAAGTCAACACGGCCATAGCCAGTGCTGCGGATAAACCCAGAGCGCAGTAGTCGCGACCGGTAGATGCTGATGTAGCTGGAACTGCGATCCAGCCGCTGTGAGAGGTCAGCGGTCAATGTCTCGTCATCGTCTTGGGCCATGGCTAGGGCGAACTGGCGGTCCACTTCTGACATGGCTCGCCACATGGGTGCCAGAACCAGTTGCTGGAGCCGTCGTTCGGCTTCGGCTATACCCGACGACACCTCCTTGATCTGCAGATGTGGCGGGTCAGAGGCAGCAGTCCTCCATGAGTGAAAGCCGATCAGCTGCACCATGAAGGGATAGCCGTTACTGGCCTCAACGGCGCAGCGCAATGCGTCCTCGCTGATTTGGCCTCCATTTGCAGCTATCGGCTCAGCGAAGGCAGTCACAGTTGCAGCGTCGGACAGGTCTGCGATCTCATGGTGCGAGCAGCGTTGCAGGAACGTAATAGCCGAATCTTGCAGCATGGTGTCATTGATACTGGGAAGTCCTGCCCCCACGAACGCAATGGGCAGCTCCTCACGCCGCGTGACGTGTTGCAAAGTCGTTGCGAACTCGCGCAAATGCGGAGGTTCACCACCCTGCAGTTCGTCAATCGTGATGAGCAGGCCCCGACGTTCGGATGCAAGGCGTGAGCCGAGTGTTGTCAGAACGGGGCGTAGTCGTATCTCCCCAGCGGTGGCGACAACTGAGCTTGCCCGTTCAAATTCGACACCCACACCCAATGCACTGACACCAGTTAGCCGTGGCCGTCCGCTGCTTGCGTGAGCATCGCCTGACAGTTCCAATGTTGCCGCTATCAGTCTGTCGCACAGATTTCCGTGGGCGGTTTCTGCGATTACCAGCCAACCCTTGTTTTGTGCATGTTCCTGCACAGCATTGAGCGTCGCCGTTTTCCCTGCGCCGCGCACCCCGATGAGCAATGAAGTGAAGTCGGGGTGGCCCGTACCGCTGTCAAGAGCCTCCTCAAGCGAATCCAAGATCTCGCTGCGTCCTGCGAGCACGGGCGGCGAGGCTCCGAACGATGGCTTGAAGGGATTGCCGTTAGCCATTCGCTAAGCCAAATGATTTGGTGTCAACTCAGACGAGTAATGGTTACGGCCTGAGGATTCTGCTCGGCTTGATTTCACTCGTATCTTGACCTTTGAGAGTGCACTGATGGTAGGAACACCTGATTGTAGCTTCTTTTGCGAGCTTTAGATCTTTTGCGAGTTATTGATCTTTTGCGAGCTTTAGATCTTTTGCGAGTTATTGATTTAGGTTGCTGGCGGCGGTGGTGCCGCCGCGAGGATCCGTGGTGCTTTCGCTCGGGTTCTTCGGTTCGGTGGCTACTCAGCGGTGTCGCTGTAGCCTGGTGTGCTGCGCGTGCGGGTTTCAATTCCTTCGGGTCGATTTCCTGTGCGCGTGGTTATGTCCACGAGGGAGGGAATCCCCGACAATGAGAAAGCAACAACGAAGCCTGCTGCTCGCGTTGCTGACCATCTTGACCGCTTTGGCGATGGTCGCAGCTGCGTGCGGTGATGACGACGACTCAGACTCTGATTCTGCGGCGACGACAGTCACGCAAGCTGCACCAGCTGAGCCTGAGCCCGCTGAGGCCGAACCGGCAGCCGCCGAACCCGCAGAGCCCGAGCCCGAACCTGCAGAGCCTGCAGAGCCTGCACCCGCAGAGCCAGCGGAGCCCGCACCCGCTGAGCCTGAGCCTGCACCCGTCGATGCTGCACTGCCCGGTGAGGGCGTTTCTGTCACAATGGCCCGAGCCGATTGGGCGACCGGCTACTTCCAGGCTCAGGTCTATAAGCAGCTGCTTGAGGAACTCGGCTACGACGTTTCTGAGCCATCAGAGAACGAACTTGGACCGTCGCTCGCCTATCTGGCCATGGCCGAGGGCGACATTGATTTTTGGACCAACAGCTGGTACCCAGGGCACGCCGCATGGTGGGAGCCCGAGCTGCCAGACGGCTCAAAGGTGGGCGACCACCTTGAGAGGGTTGGAGCTGTTTTCCGTGGGGGTGGACTACAGGGAATGCTGATCACAAAGTCCGTGGCCGACGAATACGGGATCTCCTACATCGATCAAATCAACAATGACCCCGAACTCCGCGCTTTGTTTGACTCCGACGGCGATGGAAATGCCGAAATCTACGGATGTCAAGAGAGCTACACCTGCGATGACATCATCACCAACCAGATCCTCTTCTCTGGCTGGGATTACATCGATCAGACCATCGCTGGCTATGACGCTATGTTCGCTGAAGCGGTAGCCAAAGCCGAGGCCGATGAGCCGATGGTCATCTACACCTGGACACCGAGCGCATACATCACTCAACTACGTCCTGGTGACAATGTGTATTGGATCGGCATGCGCAACACTCTCGACGACTCCAACCCGAGCGGTGTTGAGGGTGGTGAACAACATGACCAACGGTTCTATCCGAACACCACAGAAGAGGTTCGTCTTGACATTGGCCCGGATCAGTGCCCCGCCGCAGCTGAAGTTGGTTACTGCCCGATCGGCTGGGTGCCAGCCGACATTCAGGTGACCGCCAACTCGGACTGGCTGGCCGAGAACCCGGCCGCTGCCGAATTGCTGAGGCAAGCCAAGCTGTCGGTGGTTGACGTGTCAATCGCCAACGTTGAACAAGACCAAGGCAGCTATACCGAAGCTCAGATCGCTCAAGCTGCCGGTGAGTGGATCAACAACAACCGCAGCGATGTCGATAGTTGGGTCGCTTCGGCACTGGATGTGGCTAGCTGAGGTTTCGAGCATGATCTGAGACAGATCTGACATCATCGGATCCCATTAGATCTTGGTTTTTGATGAGGGGGCGGGGCTTCGGCTCCGTCCCCTCTGTCATTGTTGTACGGTGGGTTGTACGGTGGACTTGCTGTGACGGTGGTTTTCGGGTTGCTGGCTGCGCTGTCGGTAGGAACCTCGGATTTTCTGGGCGGGCTGGCTAGCCGACGGGCTGATCCCGTATTGGTTACCGCGGCTTCGGGGCTGCTGGGTTTCGTTTTGGCTCTGCTGGCAGGTCTGATCGTGTCCGGCGAGGTGAGGCTCGGCGACCTGGCCTGGGGAGCAACAGCCGGTATCTGCTTGGCAGCAGGTCTGGCATCAATTTACGCTGGTTATGCCCGCACTAGGGTCGCTATTGCTGCACCAGTGGCTGGCGTGGGAGCCGCTGCGCTGCCGGTGGCCGTCACAGCAGTCATCGGTGATGAAACCTTGTCGGCTGCTTCGGCTGCTGGCGTGTTGTTGGCGTTGCCAGCAATCGCGTTGGTCAGCATGGGACGTTCAGAGCAGCAGGGCAGTGTCGGTTCCAGCCTGCTTTATGGTGCTGGCGGTGCGGTCGGGCTGGGCTTGTTCTTGTTGTTGTTGGCTCAGGCAGCCGAAGACAGCGGATTGTGGCCGCTGGTGGCGGCGCGGGCTTCAGCGGTGGTGGTGCTGGCGCTGGTCATCGCAGTCAGGCGCACCGCTTTGGCATCATGCCTGAAGCTGTGGCCTCATCTGCTGGGTATCGCTTTGCTGGTGACCGTAGGCAACGGCTTATATCTGGCTGCCACCCGGGTGGGCTCAACATCAGTTGCGGCGGTTCTTACATCACTGTTTTGTGCAGCGACAGTGTTCTGGGCGTGGTTGATATTTCGCGAACAGCTGCGACGGGTTCAGCTGCTAGGGCTAGGGGTAGCGCTGCTGGCAGTGGCACTGATCGCTGGCGGCTGAAAGTCCGCGCTGGCTGGTCGGATCGTGTCGGTGTCGCTGGCTCAGCGCATGTCAAAAGCGATTTTGACTCCACCGCGTCTGCCAGCTTCAGCGGCGTGACCCAAAGCGTCGACATAGCGATCAAGCGGGTAGAGAGCCGACACGAGACGGTCAAAAGCGACTTTTCCGGCCAGTTCCATCGCTAAGGCGAAGCTGCTGATGCGTGTGCCGTCGCTCCGCACTTCGGTGCCGTAGGCGTAGCAACCAACGAGTTCGATCTCGCGATGCCACAAACCGGTCAGTTCGGTAGTCACCACAGAAGGCATTCCCAGCAGCACTACCCGTCCGCGGGGTCGGCACAAAGACAGAGCCTGAGTTAGCGAAGCCGCTGAGCCCACCGCGTCGATCACCACGTCGGCACCGCCCGAAAGATGATCCCCGACCATGAACGAACCCGTAGTCCGACGCACGGCTCGTTTCAGTTCGTCAGCTTCGACAGCGATGTCGGCACCTAACTCAAGCGCCAGCTTGCGCTGGGTTGAGTAGCGCGCCCCGATCAGGATTGAGTCAGCATCTGTTAGTCCCCGCAGCGCAGCTACAGCCACCAGACCCATGGTTCCAGCACCGACAACGGCAATCGTGTCGCTTGGTTGTGAACAAGCCCGCAGCGCGGCGTGAACACCGCCAGCGACCGGTTCGATCATCACCGCCAGTTCATCGCTCATCCATTCGGGCACGTCGTGAAGCTGCGATTCGTGTGCGATTAGTTCGCTGGACCAGCCCCCTCCCGTAGAGCGGCAGAACCCGGTTTGTAGCCCAGGCTTGAGGTGACCGCAGACCAGATGCCGGTAGTCGTTGCCGTCAGCGGGGCAGGCATCAGCGAAAGGGGGTTCGAAGCCTCGTGCGGCGTGACCCAGCACCGGCTCAACCACGACCCGTCTTCCGTCTTCAGTGTCGGCGACTATTTCGTGTCCAGGGATGAACGGGAACGAGACGTAGTCTTCGAAGTAGCGGGCTGAGCGACCGTCGATGGTGGACAGGTCCGATCCGCAGATGCCGCTGAGCCGCGGGTAGATGCGCTGCCAGTCTTTGCCCGGCAGCGACGGCGGATCCGAGGAGATCAGCTTGAGAGGCCCCCAGGCTGCTCCAGCACCAGGCTGCAGCCGTGAAGCTAGCGATGCCGCTACGTAGCGGGTCGGGTTCCGTGAGAAGCGCAGCGCTTTCAAGGTTTTCAGCGTAGCCGCGTTCGGGTCACGGCAGATTGTTCGTCAGAACCCAGTGCCGATGTGAGGAACTGGGCTCTGCTTGCGTTGTCAGCTAGGTGATCTCAGCGGGCTAACCCGAGAGCGGAGATTATCAGCATTTTGGAGATATTTCAGCATAATTCGCATATTCGGGTTGCTTTTGTCATAGGGGCATGTCATAATGTCTGAAGATAGCTGAAAAATCATAATGAACACGAAGTAACACGAAGCATTGCGGTCAGTCTCGCGATCATGTATTGCGGTCAGTCTCGCGATCATATCGCGGTCGTTATCGCAGTCAAGATGTGCTGTGGCTATCTGAAACCAATATCCGTAGAACAAATATTCGGGTAACCCGAATATTTTTAGAAACAAGGAGGAAATCAATGGCAGGCGACATGCTGGTGATGTCCAAATCGCAGATGGAGCAGCTCGCGGTGATCTTCGCCCGGCAGCGAGAGACGACAGAGGGGGTGATAAGCGCCATCGGTGCTGGCATTGAGGGCACCACTTGGCAGGGAGCGAGAGCCGACCGCTTCCGTCAGCTTTGGGAGAGTGAGTTCCGACCCAATCTGCGGGCTCTGTGTGATGCTCTTGGTGAGCATTCGACTTTCATAACCGCGGAACTGCGTGCCGGGGTCAGTGCACTTGACACTGTCTGAGCGACTGGCGGGGTGTCAGTCGTGCAGATGGCTGAATGCGATCAGACCTCGCCGCTGTTGTCGTGAGGGTCCGTTTCCGCTTCGGTGACAGCGAGCAGATCGTGGAGATCCGCTCGCGCTTCGATGGTTACACGGTGGCAGACCTAGCTGAAGCACTGAGCAGCCAGGCACTAAATAGCCAGGCAAAGAGCAGTCAGGTAACGGGCAGCCAGGCAACCAGAACACAACCTCATCGCACCCCGGCGGCCTCTGGCACTGCTGGGCAGTCTCAGGACGCTCAGCCAGCTGGTTGTGCAACCGAAAGCGAGAAAGGTTTGGGCTTATACATCGACGGTCGCTGGTATCACCCTGAAACCCCTCTGGCATCGGCACCGATCTGGGAGGGGACGCTGCTCGAATCCGCTGTGAGCAATAAGCAGTCATCATCACGAGCATCGAAGTCCCCGCAAACAGCTCAGTCCTCGCAGTCATCTGGTAACCCCAGAGACTCTGGCAAACCCAAAGACTCTGCCTATGCAGCAGCAGGCACAGCAGACGGCTCTGCTCAGGCCAGAGCTCGGCCGGTAGTGACGGCCGGGCTACAGGCTGGCACCCGAGTCGCTTTTCGGACTGCCGGTTCTCAGGCAGCCGCTTCTCGTGCGACTGGCTCAAAGACAAACAGCTCTCAGATGAACGGCTTGCAGTCATCACAAAGATGGCTTATCGGGCGTTCAAGCGACTGTGACCTAGTGCTCACTGATGCCACAGTCTCTCGACATCATGCCCAAGTGGAGATCGATCCTGCCAACAAAAGGCCGACAGTCACAGATCTCGGATCACGCAACGGCACGGTCTTGAACGGCCGCAGAGTGACCGGGCCGAGCCGTATCCCAGCGGGTGCCACACTGCGGCTCGGCGCGACCTGTTTGCAGTGGCGGGCGATCCCCGCTGACGCGCCAGCGGGCGTGCAGGCGGGACTCGGTGCCAGAGCCGGACGGATCCCCTTCAACCGACCCCCGAGGCGCAGGCCGCCGACCGTAGCCACCCCGCTGAGCGTGCCAGCGGGCCCTCCAGCCCACCCCGAGGCCGAGCCACTTTCGTGGGCCGGGATTCTGCTGCCTGCAATAGCCGGGCTGGCGCTGGCTGTGGTGTGGAGCCCGTTCATGGCCGTGTTCGCAGTTTTAGGTCCGTTGATCACTGTCGGGACTTGGCTAGAGCGCCGCCGCCGAGCAGCTCGCTCACACGACCGTGTCTGCAGCGAGGTAACTCGCAGGGTTCAAGACTTCATCGCCAGACTTCCAGAAGCACAGGCCGCTGAACGTCGCCGACGACTCGCAGTAGTCCCTGATCTAGCCGAACTGGTACGACGAGCCGAGATGCCGTCACAACGCTGCTGGGAGCGTCGCCTCGGTGACCCTGACGCGATGCGCCTCGGTGTCGGCACTGCCTGCGTGCCCTATACGCCGCTGCTTGAAGTGATAGACGGAGAACTGGCTGCGCCCGAAGCTCAGCAAGCACTTGCAGGGCTTGAGCCCCTAGCGGATGTGCCGATAGCAGTGTCATTGCAGCCCGGCGAGGTGGTAGGGGTGGTCGGCTCGCTGCCAGCGGCTCGTGCCGTGGCCCGCAGTTTGGTGTTGCAGGCAGCGGTATTGCACGGCCCCGCAGACCTGGCTATAGCAGGCTTAGCCCCCAACCTCGCCGATGAAACCGATCAAACCGATGAAGCAGAATGGGCATGGCTGCGTTGGTTGCCTCACACCACTGACATCTCCGCCGAGCCAGGAGCTTTAGTAGCCACCGCGCCGGGAGAAACAGCTTCGGCAGCTGAAGCGGCCGCAGCAAGCCTAGAAGAGCGTGCTTTGCTGGCTGTCATTGATGGTGCCGAAACTTTAACCGGTCGCGCCGCGCCAGGTCGGATGCTTCTAGCTCTGAAGCACTGCTCCGGGATTGTGATAACTGATGACATCTGCGAGTTGCCATCAAGTTGCACCACCATTGTGCGCATTGATCACGGCGCAGGTCGGCTCAAGCTGGTGGATCCTCGTACTTCAGCGGTCAGCAGCCCCATGGTGGGATGGGGGGTTACTGCCGATACCGCCTGTGCTACAGCGGCTCGACTCGCTCGCCTAGATGACCCAGAACTGCACTCGGCACCGTCATGCCTGCCCGACTTGATGCCGCTGCTGGAACTGCTGGGAATTGATCTCAACCCTGAAACAGTTGAGCGCCGCTGGGCGGAGGTACGCGGCACAGATCAGCTGAAGGTACCGCTGGGTGTCACCAGCGAGGGACCTCTTGTGCTTGATCTAGTAGCCGACGGACCTCATCTCTTGATCGGTGGTACCACCGGTTCGGGCAAGTCCGAACTGTTGCGGTCGATGGTGGCTGGCTTAGCGCTTTCGGCTGATCCTGATCATCTGGCGTTCGTTCTGATCGACTACAAGGGTGGTGCCGCTTTTGACCGCTGCGCGGAAATGCCTCATGTAGCCGGAATGGTCACCGACCTCGACGACCGCCTAGCCGAGCGAGCGCTGCTGTGCCTAGAAGCTGAGCTGAAGCATCGCGAAGAGCGCTTGCGAGCTGTCGGCGCTGAGAATCTGGCGGCGTTTCGTGCCCAAAGCTCAAGCCGTGATGATCCACTGCCGCGGCTGGTTGTGGTAGTTGACGAGTTCGCCACGCTGGCCGCTGAACTGCCAGAGTTTCTGAGTTCGCTGGTCGGGATCGCTCAGCGGGGCCGCAGTCTCGGCGTGCATATGGTGCTGGCCACTCAACGACCCGCCGGAGTAGTGACCGATGACATCCGAGCTAATACCTCATGTCGTATTGCTTTGCGAGTAACAGACCGGCACGACTCCAACGACGTGATCGACTCTCCCGACGCGGCACGCATTCCTAGGCAGCGTCCAGGTCGAGCCATGGCGCGTTTTGGGCCTGATGAGCTGATTACGTTCCAGTCAGCGCTGGTTAGCAGCAGCACTCGGCGTGTCTCTAACACTCTGCGAGTCGAGCCGTATGTGCCGTTCGGGTCCGCTGCCAGCGATGACACCACCACCGGATACTCCAGCGGCGGTCAGCAAAGCGATCTCGATTTGTTGGTGGAAGCCGTGCATCAAGCTCATCAAGGCAAAAAGCCGCGGTCGCCGTGGCCAGCGCCTCTTCCTAGCGACATCAGCATTAACGATCTGGCTAGCACAGTGTCTGCGAGCGATGCCGCGGCTTGGCTGGTGGACGACCCAGCGCATCAACGACAGTTCGCAAGCGGCTGGCATCCCAGTGAAGGTCATCTTGTGGTGATCGGCGGCCCAGCATCAGGCACCACCACAACTCTGGCGACTGTTGCGCTCGACATTTGCCGGATGCACAGCCCCGACGAACTGCACGTATATGTGATCGACTTGGACTCCGGCGGGCTGTCGGCACTCGAGAAACTGCCGCATGTAGGGGCTGTGGTAGCGCCAACGCAAAACGAGCGACGCAGCAGGCTGCTACGGCTGCTTGACGACGAGATAAGCGCCCGCCGATCTGACAGTGACTCGGGGCACTCAACCGATGTAGTGCTGCTGGTGGATGACCTAGCAGGCCTAGTGCGTGCCCATGACCCGGTGCGTGAACCAGCACCCCATGATCATTTCACGCGTATCTGGGCGGACGGTCCAGCAGTGGGAGTAACGGTTGCTGTGAGCATCGGCCGCGCTGGCGATCTTCCTGCAGAGCTAGCCGCGTCAGCCGGTGTAGTGGTAGTGCATGCCACTTCTGATGCCACCGACGGTATGCGTTTCGGGCTCAAACAGCCGACCGCTGATCTTGTGACAGGCCGGGCCGTGGTCGTGGGCGAGAACTTAGAAGTGCAGCTGGCGCGCCCTGTGGACGGTGATCTGGCTGCGGCGGTGGCTGCATCAGCCGAGCAGGCACCACCAACAAGGCAGGGGCCGGTGCCGGTGGGCTCGCTACCGCAGGTCATTAGCGCATCTGAGTTGCCGGTGAGCGCTGCCGTTGATGAACGATGTCTTCGGATTCGTTTCGCAATGAGTGACCTTGATCTTTCGGTGGCTGGTCTGACGCTTCACGACGGTGAACATGCTTTGGTGCTGGGGCCAGCGCGCACTGGGCGCACCACAGCGTTGGCGGCGATGGGTGCTGCTGCGGTAAGTGCCGGGGTGCCAGTGACGGTGGTGGGCGAGTCTCCCAGCGAAGTAGCTGCCATGCTCGGGTTAGAAACTGTGCCGACTGACAGACTCACTGAAATCATCAGCATCAGCGACGACGTAAATAACGACGGCATCAATAACGATGGCATAAATAGCATAAATAAGGGAGACCATGTGCGGCATCTGCTGCTGGTGGATGACGCAGAGAAAGTCGCTGACCCCACGGGATTGCTAGCTCATACGGCGGCTGCCGGGAGCGGGCACCTTCATCTGGTGGCAGCCACGACCGCTGACCGGCTTCGCAACTGTTACGGAACCTGGCTGCATGAGATGCGGGCATGTCGCACTGGTGTGTTGTTCCGTCCCGGACCGCTTGACGCTGACCTGTTGGGAGCGAACATTTCGCCGCGCCTGACCACCGCGGCAGTGCCGGGACGATGCCTTGTGATCGCTGACGGAAATGCTGCCGTAATGCAGATCGCGCATCTAGCGTCTGACGATTAGCTCCTGCTGAGAGCACCGCTGTGGCAAACGCAGCGTCTCTTGCCTAACGTTCTCACAAAGCCCGTTCGGCTAGACCCTTCAGTTATCCCAAACACCCCAAATCTTCAGGAGCACCGTTGCCGCATCCCAATATCCACATTGCACATGCCGATGACATCACAACTGTCACCATTGACTACCCACGGCGCAAGAATGCTTGCACAGCAGAGATGTTCGCAGCACTGCGAGACGCTTTCCGTGACATTGCCGCTGCACCGACTCGGGTGGTGGTGCTCACAGGCGCAGGCGGCGATTTTTGTGCTGGTGCAGACGTGGGTCCCACAGACACAGAGCAGACCGAAGAGCCGCAGCATCAGCGCCACAGGGTTGATTACATGCGTGACATCGCTGACACGGTGATGGCAATACACGACTGCCCTCGACCTGTGATCGCCAAAGTGGATGGAGTGGCCGTGGGTGCTGGTTTCGGTATCGCCTTAGCAGCAGATCTGATCTGGTGCTCGTCACGGGCGCGGTTCTCACTCATTTTCGCCAAGCGCGGCCTGAGCCTGGATTTCGGGACTTCATGGCTTCTTCCCAAGAGGATCGGACTGCATGAAGCCAAGCGCCTGGCTCTGACCGGTGAGATCATTAACGCAGACCGAGCAGCAGAACTCGGTTTCGTCAACGCGGTAGTCGACTCTGATGAACTTGACACTGCTGTGGCTGAGATAGCCGATCAGATCGCAGCTGGCCCGCCCATAGCGTTGGCAAGCACAAAGCGGCTGCTGAATAACGCTGCTGGCATTTCGTTATTCGGAGCGCTTGAAGCTGAAGGCCTTAGTCAGGCATTGAACTTCTCGACCGCCGACACTACAGAGGCCATGCTTGCTTTCGTGGAGAAACGAGACCCCGCATTCAAGGGCTCCTGAGTTTTAAGGGCTCCTGAAGGTCAAGGACTTCTGGACCAGCACCGGGCCAGCCCAGAAGTCCCTTCCCTTTGGCTGGGCAGCTACTGAAGTATGCCGATGTCGCCTTCGGTGATGCCCAACTCTGCCCATGACGGTTCCAGCGCCGCACGCACCGCGTCGCCGAAACCGTTGACACCCGGGGGATTAGACAGATCAAAAATCGCGTTCATAGCTTCAGCATCGGCACCGACAGGAACCAGGTAGGCCTCGACAACCCGCCAGAACGCCAAGCCTTCAGCCTGATGTTCTTTGGCTTTTGCGTCGTTGCCGTCGGCTAGGTCACCTTCAATGAGGCTGGCGTAACGGATCGCAGCTTGTGAATAGGTGATCGCCACGTTGCGCAGCGCCTGATCTGCTGCGTCCGCGGCAGCGGCAGCGTCAGAGTCAAGCAGTGCATCACGGCCTGCGATCATGGCAGCCAGAATTGCTTCGTTGGCCAGCGCAGTCTCGCCGTCGCTGCCGGTGGTTGCGAAGTTAGCGGCACGTTTGTTAGCAGTGGCGTAAGGAGCGCAACCTGGCTCGATGCCGTGATAGAAAGCCCACGCCTCGTCCCAGTTATGCACAGCGCCGCTGTCTACGTTGAAATCTCCGTTGGATGCCTTGTCAAGAGCTGTGTTCAGCTCGTGAACTACCCAGGCCACCATCACTTGGTTCTGGATGCCCTTTTCGGTGCCCTGGGCACGCACCGCGTTGCTTTGCCCAGCGAAAATGCCGGTGCCTTCGAGCGCGTTTGTGACGAACTCATCAAGCACTCCCGGTGTGCCGTAGTAAGCATCAAGGCCGTGTTGGCGGTCGTCTCGGCTAGCGAACCCGGCGATGGTACGGATTGAGCCGTCGCTGTTGACCGAGTTCCCGCCGTTGCGGTAGATGTCAGCAACGGCCTGGAAGTCGGCTGCGTCAAGCAGGTCGCCTATACCGCAAATGTCGGCAACCACGCGTCGATGCGCGTCTACATTGGAGGCGTATTCGTAGCCGCCATCAGCGCCGTGATCTGTCGAAGCCTCTTCTGTGCCTGAAGCACTAGCCGAAGCAGTCGCAGAACCCGGTGTGGACGCTGAAGCCGAGGCCGATCCCGATGCAGATCCCGAGGCCGAAGCCGATGCAGATCCTGAGGCTGAGCCGCTTGCAGATGCCGAGATTGACTCCGAGCCAGAGTTGAGCGCTCGGACTTCGGCACCATCGTCATCACTGCTGCAACTCGCAATGACTATCGCCAAAGCTACAACAGCGACTAAAGCAGTGGTCACCGCCAGACGGTTGCGCCGACTGTGGGCAAAGAAGCGTTTCATTCAGAATCCTTTCGTTTACTCCCAGCAGGTCAGCCATATTTTGGATAACCCTTACCTAAGAACTTATGATAAGTATACCTAACACAACTAGCGGCTGTGGGCAACCTGCACTTTGATTTCATGATCATGTGGCTGAGTTGAGCTGCCGATACACCGCAGGCACAACGTTTCGCAGGTAGCAGCCCAATTTCACGAAGCTATGTCCAGTGGTGCGGAAGCTGTAACTGATGGGAACCTCTGCGTAGCGATACCCCTTAGCCAGCAGATCAAGGGTCAGCACTTGTGCATAGTTGTAGTCGTGGATGATTACAGCGTTAGCGGCAGCACTCAGCGAAAAAGCGCGATAACCCGACTGCCCGTCGCTGATGCGGTGACGTGCCACCAGCGACAGCAACCGAGTGAGGATCAGATTCCCGAGGCGGCGATGCGGCCGCATGTGACGGATCTCGCCAATGAAGCGACTGCCCACCACATAGTCGGCCTGACCCGCGAGTATCGGTTCGATCAGGGTCTGCAGCTCTTCGGGAGGGTATTCACCGTCGGCATCACAGAAAGCCACCGCAACAGCCTTGCGTTCGACACCCGCTGCCAGCCCTACCCTCACTGCGGCTCCCAGCCCACGATTGCAATCCAAGCTAATCACCTCGGCACCTGCTGACTTGGCCTGTGCAGCAGTGTCATCAACTGAGCCGTCGTCTATCACCAGAACTTGAACCCGATGGCCTAGCAACTCAGCAGGAGCGCGTCGCACACAGCCGCCAACAGAGTCTTCTTCGTTGTGAGCTGGCATGAACAACACGACCGGCCCGTCAAGTGGCGATCTCGCAGGGTCCCAAGGCTCTCCAGTTCTCCCAGCGCTCTCTGTGCTTTCAGATGTCTGCGTCTTCGCAGACCGCTGACGCGCAAGTCGGGGACTGCTAACAGGCTTCAAACGGAGTCGGCCCGCCAAGCTGGGACTCGGAACAAGTAGCGCCACGACACCCGCTGCTAGCGAGTAGGCGGTCTTGAGGCCGTGTGCCAAAAGCGCAGCCACTAGCGCACCACCCGCGTCGTAGCCCAGAGCTGCGTAGGCACCAACCGCAGCGGCTTCATAAGTGCCGAAACCTCCTGGAGCAATCGCTGCAAGCTGTGCCGTAACCGATACCGCTGTCACCCCCAGAGCGTGCAGGTAACTGATGTCCAGACCAGCCCAATGCGCTGCTTGCCAAACCAGAACCGCTTCCGCTGGCCAAGCAGTTGCCGACAGTAGCAACGTCGTCACGTCGGGCACTCTCACCTCGCTGCGCTGCTGAGCTAGTCGTCGCAACCACAGCCAGGCCGCCACCGCCATCACGGCAAACACCGCCAGAACCAGCTGAGCACCCCAGCCAGCGAGATGCGTCAAAGCGGCTGGCACCGCCAAAAACCCCAACCCAACCACTGCTACCAGATCGACCGAACGCAACGCCACCACCGAAGCCGTCGCAGCCTCAAGGCTCACCCCAGCACGACGCACCACACTCACGACCCTCAAAGGCTCGCCGAGACGCAGCGGTAGCAAATGATTGCCGCCCAAAGCCAAATGAATCCCGCCGAGGCTCTGTGAAAAGCTCAACCCCGGCACGATCCGCTGCCAGGCCACCGCTCGCAGCACGAACGCCAGACCGAAACAGCCCAGCGCGGCAGTCACTCCAAGCGGCTGACCTTGAGCTGTTCGCACAGCACGCTCCAGAGCCGCAGTGTCAAGACCTGCGATCACCGCTGCTGTAGCCAAGACTGTGACTCCCACCACCAGCGCCACCGCAGCACGGCGGGACAGCCGTTTCGTCAGTGTCCGCACCGAAATCGAACGCAGCCTGCGAGCTATCAAATCCATAACGCCACAAGAGGATAATCGAAAGTTAGGTATACCTTACGATCTTCGCAAACCTCGGCTATAGTTCTGGGTTATGACAGGACGAATGATTGCCTCCAAGACGATTGCTGTGACTTTGGCTCTGCTGCTAATCGCCGGGGCCTGCGGGCAGGAGGAACGCTCTCTTGACGGCATCGCAGCCGATATCTACAGCGGCAACTGTGTCTCCTCAAATGGTCGTGAGGTGACGGTCTACTCGGGCCGCACCGAGAACTTGATCGGCCCGACACTTGAGGCGTTCGCTTGTGAGACCGGCACCGACGTAGCGGTGCGCTGGGGGAGTTCCACCGACCTAGCGCTGTTGATGGCCGAAGAAGGTGACCGCACAGCCGCAGACGTGTTCTTGTCGCGCTCGCCTGGTCCTGTGGGATTTTTGGAAAGCGACAACCTGCTTGGTGTCATAGATGACTCGGTGCTTGATCTGGTTGCGCCTCAGAGCCGTTCGCAGACCGGCACTTGGGTCGGTTTCTCGGGACGCAAACGGGTTCTGGTTCACAACATCGACACTGTGACCGGTGACGACTTGCCGCAGTCGGTGTTTGATCTCACCGATGACCGTTACCGAGGACGGGTAGCCATCCCAGCCACCAACGGCTCGTTTATCGACTGGTTCACAGTGTTTCGTGATCTCTACGGCAATGAAACAGCCGAGCAATGGCTCAACGACATGGTCGACAATGACGCTCGCTTCTATCCCAACAACCGCTCAATCGTTGAGGCTGCTGGGCGCGGTGAGATCGACATGGGCCTGGTTAACCATTACTACCAGTATCAAGCTGTAGCAGCTTCTGGCGACAGTCACCGTGCCGCCAACCACGACCTCGCCGACGACGACATCGGCTCGCTGCTGATCATCACCGCGGCCACGATCACCGCTGGCAGCGACAACCAGCAAGCAGCCAACGAGTTGATCGCTTATCTGCTTTCGGAGCCGGTGCAGCGATATTTCAGCGAACGCACCTTCGAGTATCCGCTGGCGGCTGGGGTTGAGCCAGCCGAGATCTTGCCGCCGTTGGAGGCACTCGAGATCGGCAGCGTCGACTTCGACGCTCTCGGCGGCGGTTTCGAGCAGAGCACAATCATCATCGAACGAAGCGGGATCTACAACCAGTAGAAGTAGGCGTAGTCCCTTCGTCGGCGCTGTGCAGTATCAGGTATGACGTGGTGAGCAGTCAAACCTTGAGGCATCCTCAAGCCGTGACCGCCGCCTCAGCCCAGATGTCTCGCCAGCCGGGTACGCCCGTCACTTTGAGGTTGCTGGGTCTGGCTTTGGCCGGAGCTTTTGCCTTCCCAGGGGCGTATCTGGTTTACCGGAACTTCGCTGCTGGTGCAGATCCTGCGGGTTTGCTCATCAGCGACCGCACCGCTGGCCCGTTGTGGCGTTCACTGCAACTGGCGGTGTCGGTGTCAGCAGCGTCGCTGCTGCTGGGCACTGCTCTGGCTTGGCTCACCAGCCGCACCGATCTCCCGTTTTTGCGGCTCTGGCGGATCTTGATGCCTTTGCCGTTGGTGTTTCCCACTTTCGTGGGTGCCGCAGCGTTCATTCACGCTCTCAACCCTGGCGGTTTGGTCAATGACCTGCTGACCGGGATCGGAGTTGATCGAACACCGGAACTGCGCGGCTTTCGCGGGGCTTGGCTGGTTCTCACGCTGATGACCTATCCCTACGTGTATCTGCCTGTAGCAGCACGGCTGCGGCAGTTGCCTGCCACCCTCGAAGAAAGCGCCCGAGTGCTCGGCGACACCGCGGTCAGGGTTTTCTGGCGGATTTGCCTACCGCAAACAGCTTCCGCTATGGGAGCGGGCACTTTGCTGGTTTTTCTCTACACACTCAGCGACTTCGGCGCGGTGCAGTTGATGCGCTATGACACGCTCACCCGAGCGATCGCCACCAACCAGCTGGCTAATCCTCCGGTTGCTTTGGCGCTGAGCCTGATCCTTTTGGTGCTGGCCGCTTTGGTGGTGGTTGGTGAGCGCGGCTTTTCGCAGCGACTACCTGATGCGGCCTCGGGTCGCTCTAGGCATCCGATGATCTACCGACTGGGCCGTTGGCGCGCTGTTGCGACCGGTTTCGTTGCCGTGACAGCAGCAGCCGCTGCTGGGGCACCTCTGGTGGCATTAGGGGACTGGGCAGCAAGAGGTCTCATCCGCTCCGCCACCGGCGAACGCGAACTCACCATTGATTTTCCCCAGGTGTATGAAGCCACTATTAACACTGTCGGGGTCAGCGTGGCTGCGGCGCTGGTGTCCACCGCGGCGGTGCTTCCCATAGCTTTGCTGGTTGGTCGCTACCGCTCACGAGCTGGATCATTCGCGCATGCGCTGGTGATCAGCACTTTCGCTCTTCCCGGCATTCTCATTGCGCTTTCGATGCGGTTCTGGACGTTACGTTCCGATCTTGCTTTCGAGCTTTTGAACGACACTATGGCGCTTTTGATCTTCGCTTACATGGTGCGTTTTGGATCGCTGGCTATGGGAGTGACTTTGGTGGCGGTGCGGGGAGTGCCTCAAAGACTGCACGACTCGGCGCAGATTCTTGGTGCCGGACGGTTGCGTCGTTTCGCGGCGGTGGATTTGCCGATGATGGCACCCGGTCTGCTTGCAGGTGTTGGCCTAGTGCTGTTGTCAGTAATGAAAGAACTGCCGATCAGCCTGTTCGTGTCGCCGCTGGGATTTTCGACTCTGGCCACCCGAATCTTCAGTTCCTTTGAAGACGCTTTCATAGCTGAGGCTGGGATCATGGCTGTAATTTTGGTGGCGCTTTCGCTCGTGTTGACCTGGTTTCTGGTGATTCGGCGAGATCATCTGCTGTGAGGTTTCTGGTGGTTAGACCTTGTTGGTGAGCCAGCAACCAGAAGGGCAGACCTCGTTAGCGACTCCTGCAAAGCTTGGGTTGGCTATGGCCGCGGTGGCGCTTTGGGTCTTCGTCATAGCCCTGCCTGCTATTGGTGCCCGGGCCAGCTACGGCGCTCGGGTGACAGCCGATGAGCCCCAATATTTGATCACCGCTATCAGCATCGCTGAAGACTTCGATCTCGACATCAGTGATGAACTCGCCGAGCGGCGATTCGAGCCTTTTCACGAGATAAACCTGAACCCGCAGACGATCCCGCTTAACGAGTCTGGACGGCGCATCAGTCCACATGATCCGCTGCTGCCTGCGCTGCTAGCACTGCCGATGTTGGTAGGGGGCTGGGTCGCAGCCAAGGTCGCATTAGCAGCAACTGCCGCAGCAACAGCCGCAGCAACTGTGTGGCTAGCGGTGCGGCGCTTCGGTGTGTCCGCAGGTGTCGCCGCGCTAGTGATTGGAGCTTTCTTCGCGGCACCGCCTTTGACGAGTTACGCCACGCAGGTTTATCCAGAGATGCCCGCAGCGCTTTGCGTGACTTTGGGTCTTGCGGCAGTCACCGGGCCGTTGCGGTTTCGTGGTCGGGTTGTGGCGCTTGCTGTCATTGTGGCTCTGCCATGGCTGTCAGTAAAGTTTGTGCCGCTAGCAGCAGTGCTTACGGTTGTGATGGTGCTGCGGCTGTGGCCGGATCAGCGACAGCGACAGCAGCTTCTGTTCAACTTTGCTGTGCTGACACTCGCTGGTGTGGCATACCTGGCTTTTCATCGCAGTGTCTACGGAGGCTGGACCGCTTATGCAAGTGGCGACCATTTCGTCAACGGTGAGCTGCTGGTGTTCGGATCAGATCCTGACTATCTGGGACGCAGCCGTCGTCTGATGGGATTGCTCATAGATCGCGGTTTCGGTTTGGCGGCTTGGAACCCTGCTTATCTGCTGGCTGTGCCAGCGCTTGTGGCTTTAGCTCGCAGGCGACCGCCCGGCTGGGCTGTTCTGCTGGGCACATTCTCAGTGGGATATGCCATGGCAACCTGGGCAGCGTTGACTATGCATGGCTGGTGGTGGCCTGGTCGACAGGTGGTGGTGATGCTGCCCATAGTGGTGACAGCAGCAGCAATGCTTGTTGAACGTTTCCGAGTTTTGCGCCTACCGCTTCTGGTGGGATGCTGTGTAGGGGTTTTCAACTGGCTGTGGCTTGTCGCCGAGGCTTCCACTGGGCGGCGCACCCTGATCGTGGATTTTGAAGAGACCGCGAACCCTCTGTATCAGGTTTGGTCGGTGCTGCTGCCAGATCATCGACGCTTTGAGGGTGCCTCTGTGGCTTTGACCCTTGCTTGGACTGCTCTGATTGCAGCAGCGGCTCTGCTGGTGTGGCTCAGACTGCGGCCGTCACCCGCTGAGGCTGCCGAAGGGTTATCGCCGGGTCATGGTCTCGACCGGCGGATTGAGCTTGAGCCTGAGCCTTCCAGTTTTGTTGATGCCACAAAGCCTGGGCCGTCAAACCGCGGCTCAGATTAGTAAGGGGTCTCCAGCCCAGAACTCGGCGAGCTTCGCCAATATCGGCGACAGTTGTCTGCGGGTCACCTGCTGGTTGCGGCACTTCACGGATGCTCGCCTGTGCGCCGCTCAGCGCTGAAACTTCGGCGATTACCTCATTGAGTGAATGGCTGCAGCCGCCGCCGATATCGAAAGTCCTGCCCGCCGCTCGCTGTTCAGTCCCCGCAGCGAGCGTCGCCGCCACAACATCACCCACGAACGTGAACTCGCGTGTCTGCTCACCGGAGCCGCGACGACAAAAAACCGCTGCCTTTGGCCTGGTCGCCTCAAAAAGGCGATGCATGGCCATGTCGGGACGCTGACGAGGACCGAACACGGTGAAGTAGCGCAGCACCACCACTTCAAGACCACGGCGGGCATAAACATCCGCAAGTTGCTCGCAAGCTGCTTTGGCGGCACCATATGGGCTTATCGGTTTGAGGGTTCTGGTTCCGTCCAGGGTTGCGGTCTCGCCGTAGACCGACGAACTTGATGCCAGCACTAGGCGTTTCACCCCGGCTTCCAGAGCTGCCGACAGAACCGCTTGCGTGCCTGCCACATTGACATCGCATTGCTCGCAGGATTGCCATGAGTCCTGCACCCCGGCCTGAGCTGCTAGGTGATACACAGTGTCAGCCCCGCTAAACAACCCGACAAGATTGGCGCAGCGAATATCGTCAACCATCAACCGGAACCGAGGGCTTTTGACTGCTTCGCTGAGGTTGGCCCGCTTCTGTGCAGTGCTGTATCCGCTAGCAAAAGAGTCCAATCCGGTCACCTTGTGTTGATGGCGGAGCAGCAGATCAACAAGATGCGAACCGATGAAGCCAGCCGCTCCAGTCACTACCGTGATGCCGTCGCTTGCCTCTGCGCTAGCTTCGGTGTATTCGCCTGGCAATATAGTATGCATTAGGTATACCTTACACATAGGTTGGCTCCTTGCGAAACCGCACCACAATCACAGGTTCAGGATTCATGACCCATCAGTGTTTCTGCACTAAGTAGCTGAGATAACTGATAGCTGACGGCTGAGATAAATGGCTGAGATAGTTGTAGTTGGGGCAGGCCCGGCTGGTCTCATGGCTGCGTTGTGCAGCGCCCAAAGCGGTCATCGCGTCATTCTTTTGGAGGCGACGGACAGTGTCGGGGGAATGTCCGCCAGCTTTGAGATTGCTGGACAGCGAGTGGATTATGGATCGCATCGCCTTCATCCAGCCACTCCGCAGCGTTTCATGGAGTTGTTTGAATCACGTCTTGGCTCTGATCTGCAGGTGAGGCCGCGTCAGGGGCGGATATTCCTTAGGGGAAGCTGGATCAAATTCCCGTTGCGGGCTACAGACATGACTCGCAACCTGCCTCCAGCCTTCGCGGCGGGCGCTGCTTTTGATGTCTTGACTGCTCCGCTGCGGCGGCTCAAGGATCATCCGACCGAGAGTTTTGTTACTGAGATCAAGCATCGGCTAGGCCCCACCGTGGCCCGGGATTTCTACGAGCCCTATGCCCGCAAGCTCTACGGCTGCGACCCCAAAAACCTTGACCGTGAACTGGCTTTGCGCAGAGTGTCGGTCACCAGCATCGCCGACATCTTGAAACGAGTCTCCGGTGCCTCAAAGACAAAGACGAGCAGCTTTTGGTATCCGCGTCGTGGCTACGGCCAGCTCAGCGAAGCACTCGCCGGTGCCGCCACCGAAGCTGGTGCTGAACTGCGGCTCGGAACCCGAGTGCTAGGACTCGAAATCGGTTCAAGCACCGTGTCGGTTCATGCAGATAACAGCGGCGACAGCGGCACGAGTGACATTCTTCAAGCCGACTCGGTGCTGACGACGATGCCGTTGCCAGCTTTAGCCGCAGCTACTGATCCGTCACCACCTGATGCTGTGCTGACGGCTTTGAGTCGCTGTCGCAGCCGTGCGCTGGTGCTGGTGTATCTAGTGCTTGGTTGTGAGCAGTTCACGCCATGGGACGCTCACTATTTTCCGGGTCCCGAAACTGTGATCTCACGTTTGTCAGAGCCGAAGAACTACCGCGACGGTGATGATCCGACAGCTACCACGGTGCTTTGTGCTGAGATCCCCTGCTGGGTCGGTGATGAAATATGGCAACGCAGCGATGACAGCCTCGCTCAGCAAGTAATAGCCGAAATGGCCGCAGTCGGTCTTGAGGGTGCAGAGCCGCAACAGGTGCAGGTGAGGCGGCTGCCGTCGGTGTATCCCGTCTATGAAAAATCGTCGATGAACGCTCGAACAACCGTTGACGCGTGGCTGCGTTCGCTTGCCAGCGAAGGCATCTTGTCGTTGGGGCGTCACGGTCTTGGAGTGCTCGACAATCTGCATCATGTTCTGGCTATGGGCGAAGCAGCGGCGCAGTGCGTCAGTCTCGACGGCACGGTCGATCTTCAAGCCTGGATCAATCATCTCGACAATTTCGCAGACCATGTAGTGGAGGACTGAGCCCCGAGATGCACAAGATGGTCTGCGTAGAGTCGGAATCGGTTAGGGTTGGTGCCATGAAAGGTTCCCCAGAAATCATTGAGTTCCTCAACGAGGCTTTGGCCGCTGAGGTAACTGCCATCAACCAGTATTTTGTCAACTCCAAACTTTGTGAAGATTGGGGCTGGACTCGTCTGGCTGCCAAAATGCGCGAAGAGTCCATTGAGGAGATGCATGATGCCGAGAAGTTGATGGACCGGATCCTCTACCTTGACGGGATGCCGAAACTCGAAAGCCTTGCCAGTATGCGTGCTGGAGGCACGGTAGAAGAGCAGCTCGAGAACGACAGACAGCTTGAGACTGCCGCTATTGAGCGTTACCGCCGTGGTGTGCTGCTAGCTACCCAACACGAAGATGTAGGTACCCGTGACTTGCTCGAAGGGCTGCTAGTCGGCGAGGAAGGTCATCTCGACTGGATCGAGACCCAGCAGAGCGCCATAGCTGACATAGGCATCCAGAACTATCTCCAGTCCCAAATAGGCGACTAACCCCCCCCCCCCCAAGCGCCTTCTGCGCCACGTCCGAACTCGCAGCTGATGCTGGACGGCAGCGAATCGTTTCCTAAGCGTCAGGCGCTTACCCAGCGTTTCACGCATGGCCACCCGCTAACTAGATCGATACGCTACCGGCATGGGATCGACCGAGTATGGAGTGAGTCTGGTGGAGGTGCGTGCCCTAGAGCCTTACCGCATCTGGCTACGCTACGATGATGGAACTGAGGGTGAAGTAGACTTGGCTTACTTGGCAGGTAAGGGTGTATTCGCTGCTTGGGAAGACCATTCGTTCTTCGGGGAAGTGCGTCTCTGTTCCGCTGGGGGGGTCGTATGGGGCGATGATCTTGATATGTGTGGTGACGCTCTCTATCTAAAACTCACAGGACTCACAGAGCAGGAGGCTTTCCCAGAGAAGCGTGAACGCTTACATGCCTGAGATTAGTCGCTTCTATGGCATCGTGATCAGGATTTTCTACGAAGACCATATGCCGCCTCACTTCCATGCCGAGTACGGTGGCAAGAAGGCGGAAGTGCAAATTGATCCCCCCAACTTTAGAAAAGGTCATCTAACCCCTAGAGCAGAGCGAATGGTGATCGAGTGGGCTAGCAAGCATCGCCATGAACTCCAAGAAGCCTGGAAAAAGTCCGCTATGAATCAGAATCCAGGCAAGATCTCACCTCTGGAATAATGCCGATAAAAGCTCCTCAAGCGGGGGAGCCTCCCAGTGAAACAATGGCGTTTCAGGGTAGTTCAGGCGATTATGGTTAGTTCGGTGGCTTTTAGCGAAGCCCAGACCTGAGTTTCGCTGCGTGACTGTGAGAGGGTTAGGTCATCCATTTGACACCGAGCATTGCTATTGCGCCGATCAGCAGCACAGCGCCGAGTCCTGCTGTGATTATTTGTGGGATCCTTCGATCTTCCCAGGTCACCAGTTCTAGGCGCCATCCTGGCGGCTGTTTATCTTCGATTTGTGCGGTTTCACTGACCTTACGAAAGACAGGCGTGTCAGCTTCCCTTCGCTTGTCGACAAGATCAAACCCCAAAAACAGAAACGCTGCTGCGATAGTCACCGACACCGAATCATGTATCCATCTCGCAAAAGGCACCACTGTGGCCTCAGGTCTTGCCACCACAGCTAATGCAGCGGTAACGGCAGCGAACATCGCCAGCACCGCAGGTTCGGCAAAGCCGCGACCTTGCTGGCGCAGACCAACAAGCCGCTCCACATCTACAAGAAGCCTCGACCAGCGCTGTGCCTCTGTGACACTAGTTGCGTTGGCTGTGCGGGATGCTAGCCGCCGCCGTAGATCTAGATAGGCCTCATTGAAAGGCCTGCCCGACTTTTCGTCGACCTCGCGCAACAGCGACATGCACTTATCTGCCTCCTCAATTGTGAGAAGTGTTTGTTCATGGAGACGTATCACATCAAACTCGTGATGCAGTCGCAGCATCAACTCGTCAGCATCGCGGCGCAGAACCTCCACACGGCTCTGTCGGAACGAGTACACCAGAATAAACACCGTTGCTAACAGTCCGAGTATGCCCCAATACTCCACAACTGACCAAACCTGCCAGTTATCAGGAAGCCAGTCGTCACGAAACAGAACCATCACCCCCGACACCCACAAAGCCAGCACCAATGCACGGTAGCCGTAGCCGCCACGACCGAGCCTGGTCGAAGCACCCTCTGGGTCAAGGTGCAAGACCATATTCACCGCCACCACACCGGCAGCGCCCGCAATCAGACGATCGGTTCGCACGATATCGGTGTCCGCGAAAGCGGCCAAGAGCAGCAAAGCGGCTACAGGGGTCAGATAGTAGAGAGTGGTGATTCCGGCTGCTTTGTGTCCATGATCGTCGGTAGCGAGATGAAGAGCTCGCACAAAGGACCATCCAGCAACCACATGGAAAAAGCCTGCAAGTGCAGCAAGTGCTAAACCGTTGGCTGTGAACCTTCCGTCTGAGTCACCTCCTACTACCAACCCGATAGCAAGAAAAACAGGTACCCACACCAACTGCGCTGCTGCATTCCCAGATGATGAAACAGAAGTCCGGTCACGCAGCGATTTGGGATCACGCTGATCAGCGCCCATAATCGTCGCATTGGCATCAGCAGCAGCCGCTAGCGCTCCTGCTGCGAGAGCTAGAACAACCCCGAGCGCCGCCGTTAGCGTCCAGTTTGATAGTCCAACTTCTTGGTCGCTGAACACCACCAACGCCACACCAGCAGACCCGACAATAAGCATTATTAGCATTGATCCTAAGCGGCGGTCTTCGCGCTCAGAAGCGCTGAGCATTCGATTGCGCCAGAACCCGGTCAGTGTGTACAAGCCAAAGAATACGGGCCAGAACTCAAAGACTACGGTCGCTACCGACGGGTCAGTTAAGGTCAATGCCGCGGCAAACAGTAGCCAGGTAAGATTGCCGACCACCGCAGCGGCTAGATAGCCGGGTTTAGTGGCACGCAAGTCTTCAAGCATTGCCACTCCCCGCCGATCGGCTTTAGCGTCGCCAACACCGACACCTGCCTGCCACTGGACAAAGCCAAGATGCAACGATCCCCTTACCGCGTATTGCACTGCCACGAACAACCAGAGCGACATGTCTTGAGTTCCCGCCCAAATAGTTAGAGGCAGCGTTGCAAAGCAGGCAACAGCGACAAGCATCCATGCCACAGACGCGCTGATGCCACTAGATCGCACGGTCACTGTGACACCAAAAAGGCGCAAACATCAGCTAAATCTTCGGGAACGTCCCGGTGATTTTCTGAGAGAATGCCGAGGCATCTAGTTACTGACATCTTGGCTGGGAGGGACACGTATCCCGCCATATGGTCAGGCACTTCCATCGTATCGGAGACTGTGAGAGCGACCCTTTGAGTGATTTGCTGCATGTATGTCACAGGAGCGTGATTAGCAGTTTCAGCACAACCTTTAACACTATCGACCTTGGGACTCTCAGAAGTCACGCAGTTAGACAGATATGGCATGCTTCAGCTTTGCCTCACGGTCTTGAGTGCTCCCCAATCCAGTGCATCTCTCGCTGAAGAAGGCAGCGAATCAGGCGACTAACCGCTTGCCCAAAAGAAGGTTTCATGGGGTTCAGGGAACTACGGTTAGTTCGGTGGCTTTTAGCGAAGCCCAGACCTGTAAACCAGGTCGCAAGCCGAGTTCGTCTGCGGATCGGCGGGTCACTTCGGCAAGAACGTCTGCTGGACCCGTCAGATGCACGCGGGCTCTCTCCCCATCGGTGTCAACCCGCTGCACTACACCCTGCCAGGTGTTGCGGGCGCTGCCCGCTGGCTGGGAATCATGCAAGGTCACAGCGTGCGCGGCAAAGGTCACTATGACATCGCCGGATGCTTCCTCAGCGATGGTCAACACCAGTCCCGCAGCGGTGGTGACTGAAGTTCCCTTAGCGTGTCCGGTCATCACGTTGGCACCCAAAAACGCGGCCGCCCATTCGCAGCCGGGTGCTGCGGTCACCTCGGCTAATGATCCCTGGCTGACCACACTGCCCGCATCTAGAACCACCACAGTCTGAGCCAGCGTGGCGACATCCACAGGATCATGAGTAATCAGGATCGTGTGCCTCGCCGCCGACTCGCCCAGCAAGCCACGCAACTGCGCCCGACCCGAAGAATCCACCGCTGCGAGCGGCTCATCCACGATCAGCACATCGGGTTCGACTGCTAAAGCTCGGGCTAGTGCCACCCGCTGGCATTGCCCCCCAGACAAAACATCAGGCCGCTTCTGCCAGGCACTCGGATCCAAGCCCACCCGCTCCAGTGTTTCCGATGCTCGGCTGCGAGCGCGGCGACGATCAACCCCATAGCGCCGCAAACCGAAAGCCACGTTGTCGATCGCTTTAAGATGCCCGAAGAGCCGGTAGTCCTGAAACACCATGCCTACTGAACGCGACTCGGCAGGCACAAACACACCTGCTTCAGGATCATCAACGACAGTCCCGTCTATGAGCAGACGACCTCGGCGCAGACGATCAAGCCCAGCCAATGCTCGCCCCAAGCTGGTCTTGCCAGCACCGTTAGCTCCGATCACAGCAGTAACGCCTTCGCCGATTTCTACCCGCTCGGCTAGCAGTGCCCAGCCTGGGCGTGCCAGCTCGCCGTCAAGTTCGACGGTCATCTTGGTGTCCAACGATCTCGCAAAGTCACTAGCACAGCCAGCGCTACTGCCATCAAGATCAGGCTGACCGCCACAGCGGCTTCTGGGTCACGCTCCAAAGCCAGATAAGTCTCTAACGGCAGGGTGCGGGTGCGGCCACCGAAAGACCCTGCGAATGTGAGCGTGGCACCGAACTCCCCTAAAGCTCGTGCCCAGGCTAGCGCAATACCAGCAAACAGTGCTGGACGGATCGTCGGCAGTGTTACATGCAGGATCCGAGCCCAGGCACCCGCTCCGAGAGTTGCTGCCGCCTCATCGAGTTCGTTACCAGCTTGGCGTAGGGCAGCTTCGACAGTGATCACAAAAAATGGCAGCGCCACAAAGGCTGCTGCGACCACCGCCCCGGCTGTGGTGAACGGCAAGCTCACCCCGAACCAAGAGTCAAGCCATTGACCCACCAAGCCGCGCCGTCCCAGCGCGAACAGTAGAGCCGTGCCAGCCACCACCGGAGGTAGCACCATCGGTAGCATCACCACAGCACGAACCAGCCGCGGGAACCGCAGCCGTCGACGAGCTAGTACGAACGCCAATGGCAGTCCCAGCACCAGGCAGGCTGCGGCGGCGGCCACGCTAACAATCAATGAAACCCTTAAAGCCTGTAGCACATCGGAACTACGCAAGATTGACAGCAGAGCTGACCAGGGCGCTCGCTGCAGAAGCCCCGCAATCGGCAGAGCCAGCAGAGCGAACGCTATGAAACCCACCCAGGTGAGAGTCGCAGGCAGTTTGCTGCCTAGAGGCTGTTGTTCGACTTCTGAGACACGCTTGCTTGCAGTGGCGGCGTTGCCGCTGGCAGGAGTGCTGCCGGTTTTAGAGTCGTTCTCGGTGACGGCTTTCATGGTGGCCCGAAACCTTGATCAGCAAAGATCATGGCAGCCTTGCCGTCGCTGTCGGTGAAATCATCAAGCAAAGCTTGCACTCTCAGCGAGGGTTGTGCCGACACGGCAGCAATGTGGTAGCGGTTGCTGAGCCCTTCAAGCTGCGGTGCATCCACCATCGGCAAGTCTGCGGCTAAAGCGTCGCTGCGATAAATCAAGCCAGCGTCAAGTTCACCCAGCGAGAGCTTGGCCGCAAGAGCACGCACGTTCAGCTCCAGCGTGTCGGCAGCGGCTTCTATCTGAGCATCCGCTAATGCCTGCTGTGACAAGGCTCCACACGGCACGGCTTCAGCGCACAGCCCGATCAGCAGCTCACTGCGGGACAGATCGGCCAGTGCGGTTACTCCGCCGGGATTGCCCGGCGCGGTTGCTAGCACCAGCGAGTTGCTGGCGATCACAGTCGTGTCACCTTGCACCGAACCGTCCGCGACAGCTTGGGTCATAGTGGCGGCATCCGCAGTGATCAAAATGTCGGCGGACGCACCCGCCGCCAGTTGAGCAACCAAAGTGGAGCTTCCCGCGAACACGGCGTTCACGTTGTTGTGTTCAGCGATCACCGCTTCGACAGCATCAGTCAACGACGAGGCAGCCATCACCACGTTTTCGTCGTCGTTGCCGCCAGCGCATCCGACACCCAATAGCAACAATGCCGAAGCTCCAGCTAGAAGGCCACCCAGCAGTCGATGCGGTCGCATCTTCGGGCCAGTGTCGCGTGCCGACACCATACAGACCCGTAAATCTAGCCTCGCTCGGCGGCGGCCACACGAAGGCTCAGACAGTTCGACTGTTAGGCCGGTGGGAGGCGTGATGCCGCTATGAGCAGATGCCGGGTTGTCGCACTATCACTTGAAGAGCGGTGATCGCATTCATGATCGTGCCGGGTTCGGCGACAGCACCAGCAGCGGTTACGAGTTCCGTAGCGATCTGTTTTGCCTCAGAGCCACCAAAGGGCGAGACATTGCATGCCCGATCAAGCATTGTTCTCCATTCAGCGAGCGCTGTCACCCCTAGTAGTCCCGTCATTTGATTCCAGGTCAATACGGTGCTTGCCAGTGGCGGATACGGAAAAGTTTCTGGGCAGCCTTGAGGTGATGAGTAGGCGAGTCTCCACAGCACCCACACTCCAGCATCTATGAGTGTGGCATCTTGCATCAAAGGACTGAAATCGTCAGGGTTTCCTCCATCGGAGCGGATCAACTCAGCAGCTAGCGCCTCTGCTGGGCTGCGCTCCCAGATCGGCGCATCACAAGCTCGCTGCACACGCTCTACCCAGACTTCCTCTTGTGGGTCTGCCAAACCCGTAAAAGACTGCCATAGCTGGGTATGCATACCGACAAATGCAGGACTTTCTATAGACACAGGGCGTTCTGGAACTGGCATAACAGCAGGATAGGCTGCGACTTCAGGTAGCTCTAGAGAGCTTTCTATATCTGGTGTGGTTTCATTCTCGGCAGATAAAAGCGGAACCGTCACAGTCACCGTTTCAGACGCAGCAGCGATGCTTCCGTTCGGCGGCAGCCCTCTCACAGCTACGGTTTCAGAGTCGCTGGAGCATCCGCTGGCACAAAGAGCCAGCCCCACCAAGACGGCCAGCCCCCAATACATAGAAAAGCTCATTATCCCGCCTCCCTCACATCTCCATTATCGTCGTAATGATTACCCAGCAATAGCGGCTGAAAGATGGTATCCAGTTACATGTGGCACCCAGTATCTGTCCCATGCAGAATGTGATGAGCAAGCTGCAACTCGATTGCCACGCGCTTCCTGCCAATCACTATTGTTAATTGTGCCTGCCCAGCTACTGTAATATGTAGCAACTGCACCTTGACCTGCCCAGTCATAGATACACCATCCGTTCAAATAGCCATATGCCCACGCAGCAACGTGTACCCACATGCATGCAAATTCACGAGAAAGATCCGATGTCCGCCTTGATGATGCGCCGAAGTAGTTTGTAGATGTGTTTCGATGATTTCGCGTCTCCATGCATGGTTGAGAATATAGGTCTGTGATGACCTGTGTCCGTGATGCAGTGTGTGCAGTTGAACCTTGAGATAGAGCATCTATATGTCCTTCAAGTTCGGTTTTGCCCTCAAGTTCTTGCTGAGTGCCGACCTTAGTTCCTTCAGGAACAACAACCGAGAGCATGGATGGGTCACCCTTCTGTTGCGTAACCGAGCCAGATGTGAACCGAGCAGAGTGGATGCCTGCTGTCATACCAGAACTCTTCAGTATGAGTTTGTCGTATGCAGTGCCGCTGTAACGCTCATGGGTTCCAGTCGTTGCAGGCGTAACAGCAAAATGTTTATCGTTCTTTACGGAGTAAAATGATGGGTCTGCTTCAGTTCCAGCCACTATCTTTATTAGCTGGTTACCTTCTCCATCGTAAGCTATTTCTTCGTAGGCCCCCGATCCATCCAGAGAGGTTGACATAACTCGATAGCGGCCGTCAGAAGCTGTCCAAACTTCTATATGTCGGTAAGAGGTGCCAACTGTCGATTTGATTACTTGAGAGCCCTTTGTGTAATACCACTCGGTTACATTATCATCCGATGTTTGAGTTGCTGTGTTGTGGCTACTTCCTTGAGTCTCCGTCGCTACCTGGGTCTCAGTTGAAGGAACAGGATCAGATTTTGTTTGCTGAGCATAAGCGATAGAACCGCCAGTCAAACTCCAGCCGACAACTATTGTAACCAAAGCTTTTCGACTTAATGTTGAAGAGTGCGTTCTGTCTATCTTGAGAATTTTACGGGCGCGCTTAGATTGAACTCTTTCGAAGGGGTGTCCTTGATCAGTCATGGTGGTTGCTAATAACCTTTCAATTGGCACTTGCACTAACAGATCATACAGGCCATGGGATGGCTTGTCAAGGTAGGGATAGTCGCTAGTTGTAGTGGTTATAGAGGTTGGTAGCTCAGTCTTACTTATGAATCAGCTAATATTGGGAGATGAACATTTTTGCTCAGGTATCGCCGTCGCAGGGGCTCGCTGAAGCCTGCGGGGAATCCAACCGCGGTTTCGTGTGCGAGCGGGTCTTTGACTGGACTGGCAACGACAGTCTGGCTACCGCAGCTGAATGGTTGCTTGACCGCCCGATCCGTATAGCCCTGATCTTGGTAGCAGCTTGGATCGCTACCCGCATCGTTAGACGCGCCATAGTGCGCTTCACCAAGCGCATCGCCACCGCTCCGAGCAGCGACCGGCTGAAGAAGCTGCGTGAGAAGGGGCCGGTGAAAAGTCTCGCTGATGCTGACGCTCGCTCCCGCGCCGAGTCACGAGCCGAGACCCTAGGTCATGTGCTGCGCAGCGTGACTGTGGCCTTGATTTGGATTTTTGCGCTGCTGATCGTGCTGGGCGAGATCGGCGTAAACCTAGGCCCGCTGATTGCCGGGGCTGGTATTGGCGGTGTGGCACTGGGTTTTGGTGCCCAGTCGATCGTCAAGGATTTCTTGTCGGGCTTGTTCATGCTGATCGAAGATCATTACGGCGTGGGTGATGTCGTAGACCTCGGTTACGCCACCGGAATAGTCGAGGAAGTGTCGCTGCGGTCGACAACCATCCGCGATGTTAAGGGCACCGTCTGGCATGTGCCCAACGGCGAGATCGCTCGTGTCGGCAACTTCTCGCAGCTCTGGTCACGCGCCTTGATCGACGTTGAAGTGGCGTATGACACCGATTTGCGCATGGCCATGGGCTTGATCCACAAGGTGGCGCAAGAGTTCTGGGAAGACCCCGAATGGGGTGGCGACGAACTGGCGGAATGCCCCGACGTGTGGGGTGTGCAATATCTGGGCGCGTCAGGCATCGCTTTGCGTGTGGCTGTCAAGACGGAGCCGTCGATGCAGTGGAGTGTCGAACGCGAACTGCGACTACGGCTCAAGGAAGCCTTCGACGAGGCTGGCATCGAGATCCCGTTCCCTCAGCAAACGCTGTGGTTCCGTAACGACGACGAAGCCACCGACTCTGGCCTGTCCGAACCTACGAGAGCCGCTCTGCGAGCCATATACGACGAGAAGCACGCCCCCAAAGCCGTCGAGGATTCCTGACGCATCTCTTGCAGAAAAGGCGAGACCTTGGTTTGAGGGTGGTTGCGTGAGTGGTATTGGTCTGCTACTATGTCGCGTAAATATTCTTGTCCCCGAAATTGTTAGGAGCTGGTCATGAAAGTTTCTGGGTTGTCTGGTGGTGTGGGTTTGTCGTCGCCTGACGCGTCCGTGACCCGCGCGGGGGGGGGGTGGCTGCCTTCTGCTTCGGTTTGGGTGGTCGCGTGCGGTGGTCGTGTTGTTGGTGGCGGTGTTGCTTGTCGCTGGGTTGGGGGTTGTTGATTCTGGGCGTGTAGTTGCTCAGTCGACTCCGCCTGCTGCGGTTTCGGTTCCGGTTGTTAATGCTGATGGCACGGTTACGGTGCCGTTTAGGTGGTCGTTGAATCCTGCTGGTAGTCGTGCGGGTGATAAGTTCCGTTTGTTTTTTGTTACTTCTACAGTGCGTGATGCTCAAGCGACTGATATTGCTACGTATAACAGTTTTGTGCAGGATCGCGCGGCTGCGGGTCATCGTGCTATTCGGGGGCATTCGGAGACGTTTCGGGTGGTGGGTTCTACGTCGTCGGTGGATGCTCGTGTGAATGCGAAGCTGGGGTCTTCTGATGTGGTGGCTCCGATCTATTGGTTGGATGGGTCGCGTTTGGCGCGGAATTATGGGAATACGGCTGGGGAGGGTTTTTGGTCGCCTAGCTTGGAGGTTTCAGGTGTTGATGCTGTGCGTGATGAGCGGGGACGCCTATCAAGTCGCAGCAGCCTCGCAGGCACCAAATTTATGTCTGCTGGTGCTTTGGTATGGACGGGCAGCAACGCTGACGGCACGAAATGTTCTGATTGTGCTTTGGGTGATAGTGGGACTGTGTCGGTAGCGGAGTATGATGCTTTGTCGGTGGTGGGCACAGTACTTAATGCTTCAAATGATACAGAATTGCCTTTTTATGGTATTTCGCCGGTGTATGTGATTGCTGCTAATGCGTATGATTGTGATGATGGTGATGGTGACGCGACGACGTTGAGGTTGTTTGAGACTGCTGTTGCGGATTCGTATTGTGATTTTGTGGCTCCTGCGGGTACGGTTTGGCGGAGTGTGGATTCTGTTACGGTGACGAAACTGGAGTTGGCGCCTGAGGTGGCTCCTGAGGCGGTGTTTGGGGATCCGAGGGTTGTGACTGCTGATATGGATATCACTGATACTGCTTTACATGATGAACGTATTTTTCATGATAAAACATTTTTTGCTGATAGAACCGGTGATCCCCCGGCTCCAGGTAGTCCCCCGAGTCGTGATTATGTAGCGTATTTCAATCAAAATGCTGCGTCTAATACTGTTGGGGGTTACAGGGTTATCGATATGTTGGTTGCTACTTTGGATTCCGGTGGTCGTCCTACTAGTAATGTTGATGCTGCGTTGATGAAGAAGCTGGCGGATTCGTTGGTGACGGTTGATTTAGCGAGTTTTGATGGTGAGACGGGTAATGAGACTGCTTCTTTGAGGTTTAGGGATGGTCCGTTGTGCGCGTCCGCGCATCAGCTTGGCGAGGTGCGCGCGGTTGCTGCTAGGGATGCGGTAGTTGATGACCCGAACACGCCTCGTGATGAGACGAGGCCGGCTGTTGAGGCTGTAGCGCATGAGCCGGGTTTGTTTCCGTATGGTGTGTTCGGGTATTTTTGGGGTAAATATCCGGGTTCGGGTGTTGAGGGGCGTACTGCTGCGTGTGTGCAGTTTGAGGTGGAGGTTACTTTGAGACCGGCTGATGATAGTACTCCTAAAAAGATCAAGGTTCGTGTGAAAGATAATCAGAATGGTCGTCATTCTGTGTTTAGTGAGGAGTATCCGAAGCATACTGTGCAACAACAAGAAACCAGCAGCAGTGATGCTGTGTCAGCGCAGTTGTTGGCTGATGTGAAAGCGTATGCGGCTGAGGCTTTTCATGGCAGTGAGCATGTGAGTCGTTGGAGGCGTGTGCTTGTGGCTTTTGGTGAGAGCGTGTCTGGGTTCACGGGCACACCAATGACCGCTAGCGAAGCGCAAACCTATGCTGATAAAGGCTGGAGTCGTTGGGATCCAGTCGTCACCGCGCTCACAGCGTTAGAGGCACAAGCCAGCACAGACACCACCAGCAGCGACCAAACCGACACTACTGAGACTGAGTCTGAGACTAGCGAGTCTGGTTATGTGGTGCCTGCATCGCTGGTTGCGAACGTGCAGGGTTACGCAGCTGAAACTGGTAATGGTGCCGCGCATGTGAATCGTTGGAAGCGTGTGCTGTTGGCGTTTGGTGAGTCTGTGCCTGGGTTCACTGGCAGCTCAATGACGGTTAGCGAAGCGCAACAAAACGCGCAAACGTTCTGGAGTGTTCGCTGGGATCCGGTAGTTACTGCGCTCAAAGCATTAGAAGCAAACCAACAACAGCAACAATCCCAGCAACAACAGCAGGTTCAGCCACCACCACCAACAACAACCACAACACTACCACCGCCACCACCGGTTCCTGAGGTCAGTATCACTGCTGGTAGCACGGTCACTGAGGGCAGCAACGCAACGTTCACGCTTAGCGCGTCTCCGGTGCCGTCAGCCGCGTTGCAGGTCAATGTGAATGTCGCTTCTAGTGGTGATTATGGTGTGACCGCAGGCTCTCAGACAGTCTCGATCCCTACTAGCGGGTCTGCTACGTTCACTGTTGCTACATCGGGTGACTCTACTGATGAGCCGGACGGGTCTGTGACCGTCACGTTGGCTACCGGCAGCGGTTATGACCTGGATTCGTCTACATCTTCAGCAACAGTTGCTATTGCTGATGATGACGACCCGCTACCGCTGCTGACTCCTGAGGTCAGTATTACTGCTGGTAGCACGGTCACTGAGGGCAGCAACGCAACGTTCACGCTTGCTGCGTCTCCGGTGCCGTCAGCATCTTTGGGTGTGTCTGTGAATGTCACCTCTAGGGGTAGTTATGGTGTGACCACAGGCTCACAGACAGTCACGATCGGAACCAGCGGCACAACTACGTTCACGGTCGCTACTACGGGTGACAGCATTGATGAGCCTGACGGGTCTGTGACTGTGACGTTGGCTACCGGCTCTGGTTATGACCTGGATTCATCTGCGTCAGCAGCAACCGTTGCTATCTCTGATGATGACGATCCGCTACCGCCTCCGCCGCCGCTTGTGGATGTGGTTACGATTTCTGTGCAGGACAGTATCTATGTTGAGGGTCGGAGTCCGTTTTATCTTGTTCGTTTCAAGCTCAACAAGCCTGCTAGTGAGCGGGTGACGGTTAAGTACACTCCTGGGATACTTGGTACCGGTGCTGGGTATGCGACAGCAGGCGAGGATTTCGTGGTGCGGACTTCGTCTATTAGTTTCAGACCGGGTGTGACTTCCAATATTGGTTTGATTTACGCGTTGAATGATCGCGTCAAAGAGCCTGATGAAACGTTCACGATCGTGTTATCAGAACCCCAAGGCGCACAAATCGCTGACAGTCAACCCGTCTTAACCATCAAAGACAACGACTAAGCATTCCGTTCTTGATGTAGTTGACCGCATATAGCACGTCAACTACGTCAAAAACAGCCTGAGAGCGGCTTTACATGCGGTAGTGCTGGAGGTGAGGGTCAGTCGAAGGCTTGGTCTAGGGCATCCACCAGAGTGTTCCACGACAATGTGGCGCACTTGATGCGCACTGGGAACTTCACTACGCCGCGCAGCGCCTCTAGGTCACCGAGTTTCACATCGTCGGGCTCTTCGCCTTCGGTCTCGTCCTCATCAAGGTCATCACCGCTGCCGCCGATGCCGCTGCCGTGGATCGACATCATGTGCTTGAAAGCTCGCACCAGCTTCTGCGCTTCTACCACACTGCGACCCTTCACCGCCGTGGACATCATCGAAGCCGACGACTGGCTTATTGAGCATCCCTGACCACCGGTAGAAACATCGGCGATGACACCGTCTCTTACCTCCACATAGATGATGATCTCATCGCCGCAAAGCGGGTTGAAACCCACTGCCTGCACAGCTGGCGGCACCTCCAGTTCGCCGCGGTTGCGCGGGTTGCGGTAATGGTCGAGGATGATCTCGCGGTAGAGGTCTTCTAGTCCGGCCACAGCGCTCCCCTCAGCTAGCTCATACCGCGAAGAACTCGCCAGCAGCACCGATGGCATCGGCCAGAGCGTCCACGTCTGAAGTGTCGTTGTAGACGTAAAGCGAGGCTCGGGTGGTGGCCGCCAGCCCCAGATGACGCATCAGCGGCTTGGCGCAGTGATGGCCAGCACGCACGCACACACCGCGGTCGTCAAGCACCTGCGACAGGTCGTGCGGGTGGATGTCCCTGAAGCTCATCGACAGAACCCCGCCACGACACGCAGGCTCGGAAGGGCCATGCACCGCTAAGTCATCGCCGTAACGCTCCTCGAGGGTCCGCAACGCATAGGCGGTGAGACTTACCTCGTGTTCACGCACCTGATCCATACCGAGGCCGTCCAAGTATTTGACCGCAGCGCCTAGCCCCACGATCTCAGCAATGGGTGGAGTGCCCGCCTCGAACTTGTGAGGGATCCGGTTGGGAGTGAAACCGTCTTTGCACACGTCGAGGATCATCTCGCCGCCGCCCATGAACGGTGGCATTGCCTCCAGCAGCTCGGCCCGCGCCCACAGCACGCCGATGCCGGTAGGTCCGCACATTTTGTGGCCGGTGAAACCCAGAAAGTCGGCACCCAAAGCTTGAACGTCGCAGGGCAGGTGCGGCACATATTGGGCGGCATCCACCAAGATCAAAGCTCCAGCGTTATGGGCTGCGTCAGCTAGACGCTGGATCGGATTGAGCGTGCCCAAGACGTTGCTCATAGCGGTCACGCCCAGCAGTTTGGCCCCGTCAAGCAGCCGGTCAAGGTTGCTCAAGTCGAGCTGTCCGTCGGCGGTGACCGAGATCCAGCGAATCTCGAAACCTTTCTCAGCGGCGAGTATCTGCCAAGGCACGATGTTGGCGTGATGCTCCATTTCGGTGATCAAAACAGCGTCGCCTGGCCCCAAGTTGGTGCCCCCCCAGGAGCGCGCCACCAAGTTGAAAGCTTCGGTCACGTTCTTGGTGAAGACAATCTCGTTAGCTGAATAAGCGTTCACGAAGCGGGCGGTTTCGGCTCGTGCGGTCTCCATGGCTTCGGTTGCTTGCGCTGCCAGTTCGTAAGCACCGCGATGCACGTTGGCGTTTATCGTCTCGTAATAGTCGTTCATGGCATCCAGCACGCAGCGCGGTTTCTGCGACGAAGCCGCCGAGTCGAGATAGATGATCGGCTTGTCGCGACCAGCGGAAGCCAGTATCGGAAAATCCGCCCGGACGTTCGGGCCGATCGAGCCGCCAGCGTTGGCTGCTACAGCGCTCATGACGTGTGAGCCGTGCCAGCCGCTGCTGGCTGGTGAAGCTCGTGAAGCTCTTGACGTTCGTAGCGTTCGTAGCCTTCGCGTTCTAGTCGGTCGGCTAGCTCCGGACCGCCGCTGTCGACGATGCGTCCGTCCATCAGCACATGCACTCGGTCGGGTTGCAGTCCTGAGGTGAGGATCCGCTGAAAGTGCGTGATTGCCAGCACCCCCAGTTCGGGGCGTTCGGCGCGCACCTCCTGCACGCCGCCAGCCACGATGCGCAGCGCGTCAATGTCAAGTCCCGTGTCGGTTTCATCAAGGATCGCCATGTCGGGCTCAAGCACCGCCATCTGCAGAATTTCGTTGCGTTTCTTTTCGCCGCCAGAGAATTTTTCGTTGAGGTGGCGATCCATCAAAGCGGAATCGATCGAGAGCCGCTCCATCCATTCGACCATGGTCATGTAAGTCTCAATGGAGCTGACTTCGGTGCTCTTGCGGGCTTGCAGAGCCTGAGTCAAAAAGTTGCGCACCGACACTCCAGGTATCTCTTGGGGATATTGAAAAGCTAGGAACATGCCCGCCTGGCCACGAACCTCCGGCGGCCAGTCAGTGACATCTTCGCCTTTGAAACGGATCGACCCCTGGGTGACCTCAAACTCGGGGCTTCCTAGCAGCGCCGCGGCCAAAGTGGACTTGCCCGAGCCGTTGGGCCCCATCAAAGCGTGGGTCTCACCGGCTTCGACCACCAAGTCAACACCGCGCAGGATCTGCACCTCGCCGTCAGCGGTGCCGACATGCAGACCTTCGATCTCAAAGAGCGGCGCTTCAGGCACGCAACGAATCCTACGGCGCGCAAAGGCAACTACGGCGTGGCCGAGCCTCTTGCTTGCGGTAGCTTGTCAGCAGCATTGGATAAGCCATCGGATTCGTGATTGACTCCGCGTTCGATCTTGGAGGTTTCGAGTGAATTTTACTTTCACAGATGAGCAGGAGCAGCTCAGAGAGTTCGTGCGCGGCTTCTTGGCGGACAAATCGCCCGAATCCGAGGTGCGTCGCCAGATGGACACCACCGAAGGTTTCGATCCCGAGGTCTGGTCTCAGCTTTGTGAGCAGCTCGGTTTGGCCGCTTTGACGATCCCCGAGGAATACGGCGGCCAGGGTTTCAGCTGCGTTGAGCAGGTAGTGGCGCTTGAAGAGATGGGCAAGTCGCTACTTTGCGCGCCCTACTTCTCGTCGGTGGTGCTAGCTGCCAACACGTTGCTGCACAGCGGAGACGAGGAAGCCAAGCAGTCCCATCTGCCTGCCATCGCCTCTGGTGAGACTCGAGCGTCTTTGGCCTTCACCGAGCAGAACGGTCGCTGGGACGAGTCCGGCATTGCTATGACAGCGGTGCCCGAAGGCGATTCTTGGCACCTAGACGGGGTGAAGATGTATGTGCTTGACGGGCACACCGCCAACCTGATACTGGCAGCGGCACGCACTTCCAGCGGTGTGTCGCTGTTTAGCGTGGACGCAGATGCCGAGGGACTCACCCGCAGCGCCTTATCGACCATGGACCAGACCCGCAAGCAGGCCAAGCTCACCTTCGACGGGGTGCCCGCAAAGTTGATCGGCACCGAGGGGCAGGGCTGGCCAGTGCTGGAAACTGTGCTTGATTTAGCTGCAGTGGCTCTGGCGGCCGAGCAGGTCGGTGGTGCCCAGCAGTGCCTGGACATGTCGGTGGACTATGCCAAAGTTCGTGTGCAGTTCGGGCGCCCGATCGGTTCGTTTCAAGCGATCAAACATAAGTGCGCCGACATGCTCTTGGGGGTCGAGTCCGCCAAATCCGCTGCCTATTACGCGGCTTGGTGTGCTGCTGAGATGAACGACGAGTTGCCGCAAGCGGCTTCGCTGGCCAAGAGCTATTGCTCAGAGGCGTATTTCCATGCTGCAGCTGAGAACATACAGATCCACGGCGGCATCGGCTTCACTTGGGAGCATCCAGCGCATCTGTATTACAAGCGTGCCAAGAGTTCAGAGCTGCTGTTCGGTGATCCCACCTATCACCGTGAACTGCTGGCACAACGTATCGGTTTGTGATCACACGGTTCACTAACCTCAGGGATAACGGGTGTGATCTGGCTGTTCGCAGCCGTCGGGTTGATCGCAGTGGTGGCGATCGCTTTCGTGTCGGTGGGGATCGCTGTCGGCGGCCTTGAAGCCGAAACCGCGCCAGCGGTGTATCGTCATTCCGACGCAGTGGATTTTGTTGCTGAGCAGCTGCCTATTGAAGTAACCGCCAGAGTCAGCCACAGCGATGTGGGCAAAGTGCTGCGCTGGCACCTTGACTGGTTCTCCGAGGTGGGTCTTGCCACCGACTACGGCACCGAACTGGGTGACCCGGCGGTTGCCATCGGTGAAGTGGCTGTAGTTGATACTGACGCTGCCTGCGACGCAGTAGTGGCACGCTCGCTTCGGGAGTCAGGCCCTGAACCAGTGGATGTGGTCTGCATCTTGGAGGCGCAGCTCGCGTATCTGTCACAGATCGGAGCGCTCAGCACCGGCAATCCCCCTCCCGCAACCTGATGCGATGATGTTATGATGTTGCGATGCGAACAACTTTGGAACTCGACGAAGATGTGCTCGCAGTGGCACGTTCGCTGGCTGTTGAGCGGCGCATGTCGCTCGGCGCGGCGGTGTCCGAACTGGCCCGCCGCGGCTGGAGGCAGCGTCCCGTAGACACTCGCAGAGCCGTGCCCGGGTTCACGGTCGGGCCCGAGAGCGGTCCGATCACTGCCGAGATGGTGCGGGCGGCAAGCGAGGAGTGGTGACTCCGCTACTTGATGTCAACGTTCTCATCGCATTGGCCTGACGGACGCGCTTGAAATCTGGAGATGCGAAATCTGAGGGTGCTTGGATTGTTGCGCCGAGTGTGGTTAACTGTTGTCACCAAGAGAAAGGAGGTGGTCCAACTGAGTGATAAACGCTTTGTGACCTTGGAGGTGGCTGGCCGCTAGCTACGGCAAGCTGGACCGACTGGCGAATCCCCGTCAGCTCCACCCCTGGATTGAGTCGCTGGACTTGTCACATCTGGCACGACTGCTGCTCTTGTCAGCGCAAAAATTGTTGACAATTTTGCGGTAGTCACAAAGGCTCGCCCGGGATATCCGGCAATAATCTATTCAGCGGGGCGAGTTCTTGCAGCTCGCCCCGCTGTCGCGTCGCCGGTATGTGTCGCCGGTATGTGCCGCCGGTATGTGTCGCCGGTATGTGCCGCCGGTATGTGCCGCCGGTACATATCGCCTAGTGGCGCATACTGTGCTGGCGGCTTATTTTGGGATAGCGCGAACCCGCTAGCAGGTAAGGCGACTACCGTGCAAGTAATGGACAGAAGCTTTGTTGTTGACTCCAACGAGCTAACCGCTCATCTCGCTCGCCCGCTGCAAGCACCAGCTCTGCGCCCCGCAGTGGTGATAGTTCACGGCTTTCCTTCCGAACCCGGCGGAGGCATCAACTCCACCATGACGTTGCCTGCTTTGGCGGATCAGATAGTTCAGGAGACCGGTTTTACCGCTATGGCCTACGCCTCCAGAGGAGTGGCCGGTTCACAAGGCGATTTCTCGCTTGACGGCTGGCGGCGGGATCTTGTCGGTGCTATCGACTTCCTTGAGACCGAAGTGGACTGCGATGGCATCTGGCTCGTCGGTTTCGGTACCGGCGGCGCTCTGGCCGTGGTGGTAGCCAGCCGTGATCAGCGGGTGCGAGGCGTGGCCGCAATGGCCGCGCCCGCCGATTTTGAGGACTGGGCACGCAACCCTCGCAAACTGCTGTTGTGGGCGCGAGAAGTCGGTGTAGTGCGCGACCCGGACTTTCCGTCCAGCTTCGACCGCTGGGCTGCTGAGTTGCGCAGCTTGCGAGCTGTGCAGGCCGCCGAGTCTTTGAGGGACTGCTCGTTGCTGGTGCTGCACGGCAGCGACGACGAAACCGTTCCAGTGTTTGATGCGCGTGTCATTGCTGACGCTCACCCGGGTGCCGATCTGCGTATCATCGCTGGAGCTTCGCATCACTTGCGCCATGACCCTCGTGCCGTGGCGGTGTTACTGGGATGGCTCGAACGTCAACGCCCTTCGTTGCGGGTAGCAGCTAGCTCTGCGGAAGAGTCAACCTGAACTCCGAGCCGAAACCTTCACGCGAGGTCACGCTCACGTCACCTCCGTGGTTGAGTGCTACATGGCGCACGATCGACAACCCCAGCCCAGTGCCACCCGTGCTGCGGCTGCGTGCGCGGTCAGTGCGGTAGAAACGCTCGAAAATACGGCTCTGCTCTGCTGCGGGAATGCCGATGCCTTCGTCGCGTACTGCTACCGTCAAGTTCTGCGGCCCGGATGTCACTGTCACATCAATTCGGCCTCCAGGTTCGCTGAACTTGACGGCATTGTCGAGCAGGTTGAAGATCGCTGACTCAAGATGGCGTCGTGAGCCGTTGATCGGCATCAGATCATCAGGAACTGCGGCGGTCACCTTGACCTGTCGCTGTTCGGCGCTCTCGGTGATGCGGTCAACGGCCGCGGCGACAACTTCAGCGATTTCAAGCGGTGCAGCGTGATGGCCGCTTTCGTCTTCAAGCAGCGAGAGAGTCAGCAGATCTTCGATGGTGTTAGCCACCCGCTGAATCTCAATCTGCATCCGCGATATGAGCTGTTGCGAAACCTGCGGATCCGAGTCGGTGCTCAGCGTGTCGGCTAGCAGGCTGAGTGCACCTATCGGGGTTTTAAGTTCGTGGCTGACGTTGGCCACGAAGTCTTTGCGCACCGACTCAATGCGCTGCGATTCGGTGGTGTCACGCACCAGAGCCACCGCGCCAAGCAGTTCACCGCTGTTTTGTAAGGGGCAGGCCCGCACCTCATAGCTCTTGCGAGGCTCGGCATGTAGTTCGATATTGCTGGTGACTTCTTCACCGTTGTGGGCCCGTTCAAGCAGTTCCTTTACCGTGGCAGCTACGAGGGCTTCCCCGTGGCGGGCTTGCAGCACCGAGTCAGCCGCCGTGTTGGAGGCCACTATTTTGCCTGAACTGTCACAGACCACAATCCCTGACCACAAAGCGTTGAGGCTCAAAGCGATGCGTTGATGTGCTAGTTCAATAGCGGCTTGAGCGACTTCGGCCGCTTCGGCTCGTCGGCGGGTTTCTGCGATAGCGCGGCGAACCGGCAAGCGATGCCCATCTGGTTGCTGCGAGTCGCTGGGGTGAGATGTGGGCGCAGTGTTGCGCCTCAGCCATCTCTGTAGTCGTATCCGTTCGCTGGCGAGGATTATGACGGCAGCCGCTAAAACTATTAGCAACGCGATGAGCAGAGCAGTCATCTAGGTAATGCTGTCAGCAGAGTTCTAAGAGTTGTTGTTGCCTGCGTGCTGTTCATTGCGGCATCGCTAACGGTAACACGAGGCTGCCCGTTGCTAGTCGCTTGAGTCTTCGCCGTTGAGCGACACCTCCGCAGGGTCGGCTGACAGCTCTTCAAGATGAGGATCTAGCGTTTCCGTTGTTGGGGGCATCTCACCAGAAACCATGTAACGCACCCGATCGCTGATATTCACAGCATGATCACCGATCCGCTCGTAGTAGCGGGCGATCAAAGCCAGCTGCACAGCCGGTTGCACTTCAAGGTCTTGGCTGCGACTCGCCTCAAGAAGGCTCTGCACGAACGAGTGATGCATACTGTCGAGCCTGTCGTCAATGTCGTCAAGGGCGCTGGCCAAAGCTGAGTCATGCTCGGAGTAAGAATCCACCGACAGCCGAATCAGTCGGATCGCTTCTTCGTTCATTTCGGCTATCTGTCCGCGCAGTTTCGGAGAAAGTTCAGTACCGAACATGCGCCGCGCTCCTTTGCATATGTTGCAGGCCAGCCCTCCAGTGCGTTCAAGTTCGCCGCTGATCCACATTGTCGCCAGAATCTGTCGCAGATCTCCAGCCATTGGCTGCTGCAACGCCAGCAAGCTTTGGCATTGTTCCTCTATCTCGAAAGCTGCCAGATCGATTTGGTGGTCGTCGTTGATCACGTTTTGAGCTTCGGCTAGGTCATAGCGCAACAAAGCGTCGGTGGCGCGGGCTACAGCATCGCTAGCACGCGCTGCGAGTTGCACCACCAGTTCGCTGGTTTCTTCGATCTCAGCGTGAAAGTTTCGGCGAGTTTGCTCGCTCATATTTTGCTCCTACCAGCTGTTGCGATTCGGTTTCTTATGGTCAACTAATTCTTCAATTCTTCTTACAGTCAATCCAGTTCAGCCGAATCGGCCTGTCACGTAATTCTCGGTGCGTTCATCGGAAGGGTTAGAGAAGATCTTCTGAGTGGTGTCAACTTCGACCAGAATCCCGGTGCGGGTGTCGTTTTCGGAACGCAAATCTGCTGTAAAAAATGCTGTCGTGTCACTAACTCTAGCTGCTTGTTGCATGTTGTGAGTAACGATCATGATGGTGTAGTCCTGTTTGATTTCTTGCATCAGGTCCTCGATGCGAGCTGTGGCTATAGGGTCAAGCGCTGAGCAGGGTTCGTCCATCAACAACACATCAGGATCCACTGCAATAGCCCTAGCGATGCATAGACGCTGCTGCTGCCCACCCGAAAGGCTCAGCGCCGAATCTTTGAGCCTGTCGTTGACTTCTTCCCACAATGCCGCTTTACGCAGAGAGTTCTCCACAATGTCGTCTAACCCTTTTTTTTGGCCAGCTACACGAGGCCCGTAGGCGACATTGTCATAGATCGACTTGGGGAAAGGGTTTGGTTTTTGGAAGACCATGCCGATCCGTCGCCGCACCTCCACTGGATCTACCCGCTCGTGATAAAGATCGGCACCGCGGTAGCTGATGGTGCCAGTTACGCGAGCTTCTTTGATCAGGTCGTTCATACGGTTGTAGCAGCGCAGCACCGTGGACTTGCCGCATCCTGACGGCCCGATCAAAGCCATGATCTGGTTGCGAGGCACATCAAAGGTCACGTCGCGCACAGCACGGAAACTGCCGTAGTAGACGTTGACATCACGCGACTCAAACACAGTGTCTGTGGTCTCCGCTGTTGAGTCAGGCGATACGGCGCTCTGGGTTGTGGTCTTGTCATCATCAAGCGCTGCAACCGTCGGACGTTCGATCACGCGTGGGGCTTCGTCGGTCATAAACACATCAGCCTCTCTTCTTTTCGAATCGGTTCCTTAATAGGATGGCCGCCGAGTTCATGATCAGCACCAGAATCAGAAGCACCACGATGGCTGCTGCAGCAGCAGCCGCGAAACCTGCGTCGCGTCCTGATTGCTGAGTCCAGCTGGTGATCACAATCGGCAGAGCCGTGAAGCGGTCATCAAGAGCGCTCACCTCAAAAAGTCCTGGGTTGTCTCCCAAGCGTCCAGTGACTGCACCCACAAGTATTAGCGGCGCTGCTTCGCCGACCGCTCTTGCCATCGAAAGCAGCGTGCCGGTCAGGATTCCTGGAGCCGCGTAAGGCAACACTTGGGTGCGGATCATCTCCCATTTGGTGGCACCCACGCCGTAAGCCCCTTCACGCAACGCGGTCGGCACAGCTCGTAGAGCTTCTCCTGAGGTAATCACCACGATTGGCAGCACCAGAATCGCCAGAGTAATACCTCCTGAGAGGGTGGAACGCCCGCCGGTGAGTCCATCAAGACCAAAAAATTGGCCGTTCAGTAGCAGCGCCAATCCCAGCAGGCCGTATACCACCGAAGGAACTCCAGATAGGTTGCGGATGTTCACTTCGATGAACGAAGTGAAACGGTTACGAGGCGCATACTCCTCTAGATACACCGCGCCGCCGATGCCTACAGGAAAAGCCAGCAACGCCACGATGATGGCGATCCACATTGAGCCGTAGATGCCTTGATGCACTCCGAGTTTGTCGTCGCTTGACTGCGAGCGCAGCGTGCCTCCAAGAAAATCCCATAACCGTGTTGTGAGCTGCTCGGTGCTGTCGAAAGCCACTGTGAGTAACAGCACCGCCAGCAGAGCTAAAGTCAAAAGCAAGCAAACCTGCAATAAGGCGCGAAACAGCAAGCCGCGGGCATCTGCACGACGACGTTCAATGGATGCCGCAATAAGCGCTCGAGACTTGTCATCAGAAAGACGGCTAATCACTAGTAAGCCTCACGAACTTTGGACACGAAGCGCGCCGCGATCACGTTCAAAGCCAGCGTGATCACAAACAACAACAAACCCACAAAATAGAGGCTCTGAAAGGTGAGGCCTTCACCGACCACGTTGTCGGTTCCCGAAGCTAGTGAGGCCATGGCTGCGGTCATGGTGAGTCCACCCTCAAAAGGTGAGTCGGTGAAGCGTGAGGCATCGGCTGCGCCTCCAGCCATGAACACCACCATGGTCTCGCCGACAGCTCTGGATATCGCAACAATGAACGCCGCCACGATCCCAGAGATAGCTGCCGGTAGCACCACCGCGGTAGCAGTGGAGATCTTGCGGGCACCGAGACCCGCTGAGGCTTCACGCAGCGAGTCGGGAACTGCCGCCATGGCATCTTCAGAGATTGATGCCACCAGCGGGATGGTCAAGATTCCTACGCCGATGCCAGCAGCAGCCAACGATCCCGCGTTGTTGGGCGCAAAGTCAAGCCACACGTTCAATGTCCAACCGGCTGCTAAGGCGAACACCAGCACCAGCATGGCGATTGCTGCCACCGCTGCGATACGTGCTGACGGGTCGGCTGCCCCTTCGCGATACTGCTTGATCCGGTTGCGGGCGATCAACGCCGAAACCCCGGCGTAGCCGATCAAGATCACAGCTCCGAGTACCAAAAAAGTGCTGCGGCCAACGCGACCCACGAGATTCGGTGCAACCCAAGTGAGGGCGAAGAATCCCAGCACTACCGACGGTATGCCAGCCAATATCTCCAAAGCTGGTTTGAGCCAGGCACGCACTCGCTGATTGGCGTATTCCGACAGGTAGACCGCCGCACCAAGACCGAGTGGGGCGGCCACCACCATAGCGATGCCGGTGACGATCAGCGTAGGAACGATGATCGTTGGAATGTCGTAGAGGCCCCTGCGCGGGAACCAGCCTTGCTGCCCCCAAGTGTTAGCCCACACCACTTCGGTTACGAAAGTCCAGGCTTCGCGCAGCAGGCTCAGCACGATCAGCGTGCTCACCAGAACCGACACAAGCGCCGTCACCAAAAGCGTGTAACGGATGATCACTTCTCGGTGCCGTCTAGACGGCGCTATCTGAAGCTGATCAACGGTCAACTGCTCTGCAGCGACGGCGTTCGTGTCGGTCATGGCTTTTGGAGGGAACTCCTATTTGGCTAGTTGGCGCTTTTAGTTGATGTGTTGACGATGCTCAGACATTCTGCCTTCAACATCGCCTGTCTTTGAGCATTCTGTCTTTGATGTCGCTTCTCTTCTAGCTGAGGATGGTGCGGGTGTTCCAACGTTGGGCTGTTTCGGTGTGTGCTTGTTGGGTGAGGGGCACGTAGCCAACTTCGCTTACTGCTTGGCTGAGCGCTTCTGACACGTAGAAATCGACATAGGAGACGAGTGCGGGGTTGGCTGCGGCTTTGTCGGCGTTGACGTAGATCCACAGGTCGCGGCTGATCGGGTATTCGTTGGATGCTATGGTGTCTGCTGTAGGTGTGACGCATCCGTTTCCGCCGTCTACATCGATGAGTTTGACTCCTGAGGCGTTGATAGCGAAAGCGAATCCGACCCAGCCGAGGCTGGTGTCGCTTGATTGGATGCCTTGCAGGATGACGTTGTCGTCTCCTGAGGGGTTGTAGTCGGTGCGGGTGGTGGCTTCTACGCCTGCTTCTTCGGCGAGGTCTTCGAGCACGATTTCGATGAACGAGTCGAAGGTTCCAGATTCTTCGCCGGGGCCGAAGATGTCTAGGGGTGCGTCTGGGAGTTCTGGTGAGGCTTGTGCCCAGGTGCTGGTGCCTTCGCCGTTGGGTCCGATTAGGTCAAAGAGTTGTTCGAAGCTGAGGCATTCGACGGCGTTATTGTTGGCGTTGGTCATTACTGCGATGCCGTCTACTCCGACTTTGAGTTCGACGATGTTGTTGATGCCGTTGTTGAAGCAGTCTTCTTTTTCGGAGTCTTTGATTTGGCGTGAAGCGTCGGAAATGTCGGTTTCGCCTGTGCAGAACAGTTGGAAACCGTCACCGGTGCCAGGGCCGTCAACTGTTACAGACACGTTAGGAGCGACATCTTCGAACAGTTCCGCAACACGTATCGAGATCGGTTCAACCGTCGAAGAACCCGAAATATTCACCTCACCAGACACAGTCGCTGGATCAGCCGCATCTGTCGTCATTTCTTCTGCGGCTTCGGTCATCGCTGCGACTGTTGTAGCAGGCGCTGCGCTGTTGTTGGCATCTTCGTCATCGTCGTCGCCGCAGGCTGCGGCCACAAGCGAAAAGCAGATAAGAACGGCTGTCAGGATCAGTTGGGCGCGACGACGGCTTCGGTGTCGCATGATCGAGAATCCCGGATTTCCGGCGCAGCTGCTTGCTGGCTTAGCGGTGGCTGTCCGATGATCTGGTTTGCTCACTTGGTAGTCCTTCCTTGGGGTAGGCATGGCATAGGCACGCGCTTCGCCGCGAGCCATGAAGCAAGCTAAAGCATTTCGGGTTTCGGTCAGTCAAGGTGACCGTGAACCTTAGGCAAATGATGGTTAACGGCAGGTGAAACCTTGTCGTTGCCTTGTGCTTCACCCTGTGCGAGCGTGTGCTACTGCTTGGAGTCGGCGAAAGTTTTAGCTCTATGCAGGAAGGTTGCCATCTCAGCGCGGGTGGTGATTTCGTCACCGCAGAAGTTGCTGCCGTCGCCGCATCCGGTGGTTATGCCCGACGCTTTGAGTGCTGCCACATGATTGAAATACCAGGCATCGGCATCCGCATCGGCGGATACATCTGCGAAGTTCGGGTCGGGCCCGGCGGGCAGGTCAAAAGCGCGTGACAAAAACACGGCCATCTCAGCACGGGTGATGTTGCGGTCGCCGCAATAGTTGCTGCCGTCACCGCATCCAGTGGTGTGACCCAACTCGGCGAGGCGCTCAATGAAAGGCCACCAGCTCGCTGGCAGATCCTCAACGTCCTCAAAGCGCGTGTCGGTGACTGCTGCCGGGTCTTTACCGTCAAGCACGCGCACCACCCACACGGCCAGCGTTTTGCGGTCGATTGGGTCTTCGCCGCAGAAACCATCAGCGTCAATGTCTTCTGAGAAGGCGCAGCCAGTCAACACGCCGTCTTGTGATAGTTCTTGCAACGCCGTGGAGTAGAACGCCTTCGGTGTGCGGTTGGGCAGCGCAACCCGGTAACGCGAAAAATCTCCGCTTCTGGCGAACACTGTCACGACGATCGTGGTAGTCATCGCGCTAGGAGGGTCTCTAAACAGGTTGATCTGATGACCATTGGATGAGTCAATGTCTGCGTCGGGCGGAAAGATGACAACAGTTGCGTTTTCATCGGTCGCGCGTGCCTCAACCGTGACTTGACGCACAGCTGCATTCCAAGTGGCCTGGTATTCGGTGTTTGCTGGATCAAACTGGCCTATGTCAAGACCGCTCACTGAAAGAGCTTTGAGAGGGCCGCTACTCGGTTGCGTCTCAGGGTTTTGCGGCTGCGTTGCGGAGTTCTGAGTTGTTCCCGCTGTTTCGATAAGCCAACTGTCGTTTCCCAGTGCTCGTGCCGTCAGCATCCAGACACGCCCGTTAATGCGGAACTCTGGCGTTTCGATCGACTCGGTTTCGTTCTGGAAGATCAGGAAGGAGGCTCGACCTTTCTTGTCCACACTGAAGGTTTGGTTCGTATCGGGATAGACGCACGACTCGCCAGCTTTCACTACGAGACCGGCTTTACACTCAGGCACCTCCGTCTCTGGTGTTGTTTGTGCTACCGCCTGCTGTGGACCGGCACCGTTATGCGCGAGCAGTGCTGTCACGACAGCTAGCACAGCAACTGCTGCTATCACTCGGCCTGCTTCAGAGGCTGTCATTCTCACAACTCGTTTGATCGCTCTAAGGCACATAAATCAACACTCCAGATTCGAGGGAGTTCAGGGAAGTTCTACGATACTTCCTATTTCATATCAAGCACAGCTAATTCAGCTAGTTATTCTCAAGCCAGCACAGTCTTCAAAGCGGTAGCAATATCGCTATGACTGAAAGTGAAGCCGCTTGCTATTAGTCGACTGGGTTGCACTCGGGCGCTGCTATAGAGCAGAGCATCAGCGAGTTCACTGCCGAGGCGGGCACGCAACGCCGGTTTTGGGACTGGCAGCAGCGTAGGACGCCGCAAAGCTTGGCCTAAGGCTCGGGTTAGTTCACTGTTGGTCACCGGTTGCGGCGCGGTCAGGTTCACTGGGCCTTCTAGGTCGGCTTGGTCGGCTTGCAGTAGCCAAAGCAAGGCTTCAACTTCGTCGTGCAGAGTGATCCAGCTCATCCACTGTTGTCCGTTGCCGATGCGCCCCCCGATGCCAAGCTTGAAGAAGGGCAACATTTCAGCCAGTGCTCCGCCTAATTTGCTGAGCACCACTCCAGTGCGGGGATGAACCACCCGAATGCCTGCCGCCCGGGCTGGATCTGCAGCTGCTTCCCAGTCGCGACACACCGTCGCCAGGAAGTCATCGCCGCGGCTAGAGGATTCATCAAGCACTTCGTCACCACGGTTGCCGTAGAAACCAATCGCCGAGCCCGACACCAGCACCTTGGGAGGCGCGTCTAGTTTTGTCAGCGTCGCAGCTAGCAGAGCGGTGCTTTGTGTGCGACTGTCGGCTATTCGCTGCTTTTGGGCTTGTGTCCAGCGTTGCGAAGCGATCGGCTCGCCCGCGAGATGCACGACAGCATCGCAGCCTTCTAGCCCTGCCGCATCAATATCGCCGCTTGCCGGATTCCACATCACAGCTTGCTGACTTGATTCTTGGCTTGAGCTTGCCGAAGCGCTGCGCAGCACTGGCACTGTTTGATGCCCAGCGCTTTTGAGGCGCTGCATCAAAGCACACCCGATCAGCCCCGTAGATCCCGTGACTGCAACACGCATAGCTCTACAGGTCTACCATGTTCACCAACACAAACGACCATTCAGCACCTCCCAGACCTCCACAACGAACAACGCGAAGAACTGGACTTACCCCCCGCGTTGAAGTCCTCGTTCGCGTGCGATCTGAGCCACATAGGAACGACTGGCCCCGACTGCTGCTGCGACCTCAGAGTAGGAAGCGTTCGGATCACGCTTGAGGGCAGCGATGATAGGAGTGCGTTTCGTGGACCATTTTTTGTTTTTCGGTTTGTCTGGTTTGATTTGCGGAGCCTTCGGGTGATTACTGCGATGGCGGGGAGGTTGAAGCACCGCTTCCGGCTTCCAGTCCTTAAGCAACCCTGTGGCGGTGCCTCCCTTTTGGAGAACCTTTTGCCATCGCCTCGGGGGAACAGTGGCTTCCGTGCAAGCATCGACGAGTTCCGCTGTGCGCCGCACTACCGCTTCGGGTGTGGAGTTCGGTTTGTTCCGTTCTCCCAGGTTGCGTTGCAGATCCTTCATGTAATCCTCGAAACTCAGTTTGTCTACAAGACTCTTCACAACCATCCGTGGAGCCCAGATTTCAGGCTTATACCGGCAGAAACGTTCAGCGGTTCCTTCACAAGTCACAATGCCTGCTTCAAGCGCAGCCCAGATATCGAAAATATCTCTGGGCTTACGTCTTTGATAGGCGGCAGACACTTTAGAAGCCAGCATCTCTTCAGGCGTGAAAGAGATAATGCTCGCCTCGCCCTGAAACCAGGCAGTATCGACACTGTGGGAACGTTCTTGGAGAAGAGGCGGCGGCTCTCCTTGTGTTAGCTGAATATCAACCTTTAGATAGAAAGGAGACCCATCCAGATAGGAGCCTCCCCATCTAGCGTGAGCAAGGCCGGAAGCGAAATCAGATGTCTGCCACGTCATAGAAGTGAAGCCTGCATGGAGCCCGATCTCTTTGAACGCGGCGCGGAGAACACGCAGTTCTAAGTCGCCGATGAGCGTATAGTCGAGGTCTTCGCTATAACGCCACGGCTCAGGCATCCACAGCTTGTGCAGACAGGTGCCTCCCTTGAAAGCGAGCTTCCCGCTGAGAGCTTCATGGCGTGCTACGTCCACCATCAAACGCTCCAGTATGAGATCTTGCTCAACGTGCTCCGGCTCATCCCATGGCACCACCGTACGCCAGTGGTCATAAGCTTCTATCGAGATCACATCAAACGCTTTGACTTGCCTACTAGGTCATGGTCGATATCACAGTTTACGCGTATCTTCCACCGGTCATCCACTGCTACATCAGGGCCGGTCCAATCGATAAACGAGCGAGGAGTCGCTAAATCCAGCAGACGCGCTCCTCGTCGATGGACGGACTCCGCCAGCGGATCAAGATCTAACGGCTCTGTGACCCACGGTCCCAGATCTTTTCTCATGCTCTCCAAGATATGACCTGTGCGCTGCACCACCGCACAAGGAAACAGCTCAGACACCTCAAGAAGCACATCGGCATTGAGTTGTTGATTGGTGGCTTGGAAGTCACCAAGATTGTTACCGACCTCAGCGAAACCGCCGCCAACACCCACTAACCGCTCCACCAAATCAAACACAGTGACCTCGGGAATGCTCGCAGTTACCTCGTAATCCCCAAGCTGCCGTCGGGCGGTGGGCACCTGTCCGACTCGCCGATTCATGTAGAAACACACAAGCACATCCCCAATGCGTCGCTCTCGACAATAGGAGTCAACAGCCACCTGCACACAGCGAGGAGAACGATGCCCGACCCCGTAAGCACGAGCCGCGGAACGGTAAGCCAGATAGTAACCGTGCCCCAGATGCTCCATAAGAGCATCCAGATAATCAGCAGGCGGCTGAGTCCGCATACGCCTCCAGCCTTTTTGGACAGCACCGTATAGCCCGCGGGTGATCGACACGATGCTGCCATCATCACGCGCCACCGCTAAAGCAGCAGATACTCGGCTAGTCGGCACTCCCAGCAGTTCAGCGACACGCTCAGGAGTCGCCGTCAACTCGCCGGTAGCGATCATGCGATCAGCTAGATCTAGTGCTGGGATGGGTGAAGTCATGCATTAACCATAACGGAACGCGTGCAATCATGTCGCGCGACTACGCGCAAATCCTCGAATGCAATAAAAAACACAAATATCGGTCGCTTATCGCGCAAGTTCATGACGCTCGAACTGATTGCAGGCCCTCGTCCGACTCGCTCCTAACTCAAGTTGTCGCTAACGCCAGACCCCCTAGCAAGCAGCCGAGTCAAGTCAGCATTGCCGACAATTGCTCTTCCTCATCCGTCACTTTTCCAGCTTTGATGAGTTCGCAAACGGCGTGATCGAAAGCTTTCTTGATTTCCGGTCCGACACGGTTCCATGAGTAGAGGCGAGCCCAAGCTTCCTGCAGGCTGGATCTGGGTGAGGGGCCTGCGTCTTTCAGCAGGTTCAAGATTGCCAACTCAATTTCGTCGGGCGGCACTTTATCAACCGGGCGCTGGGGAGCCCCGCTTAAAGCAGGCACCCGCACTCTCGTCTTCGTGTATGGGTTATGCAGCCAGTCTCCGCGTTTTTCGATGTCTTCTTCCTTGATAGCGAGACTCAGTGCCTTGTTGAAGGCTTCCTGTATACGACTGCCTGCACGCCCGAGACCCCAAGCATCGCGAACGACCCTAAGAACAATGTCAATATGAACAGGAGAGTGCTTATCGACAATCTCACGGATTTGCTTGATGATGAACTCGCGCGAACGCTGATCGCAGAAGTCAGCGTTACGCAAAGGACTGCGAACTGTCGGTTCGATGTATTCGTGCGCCCATTTTGGTTTGGCATCCCAATCGGTCGGCGCGATTCTCACCTTCGGTCCAGAGACGGGCGTGGACTCCGTTCGACCAGACGATCCTTTTCGAGCGTTATTTACCGCAATTTGGAGTGCTCGGATCTCTCTTTTACGGTCAGTGAACCATGCAGTGCTCCAGACTCGGTGAATGGTCCAGCCCAAGCTTTCAAGGATCTCTTGGCGGAGACGGTCCCGGTCGCGAGCTACCTTAGAAGAGTGATAGGAGGCACCGTCACACTCGACTCCGAGCAGGTATTGGCCGGGTTTGTCAGGATGACGTATTCCGATGTCGATCCGATACCCGGCTGCGCCGACTTGTGGCACCGCCTCCAACCCCAGCGATCGAACGACACGCAGGACTTCCTCCTCAAATGGACTTTCGCTGTCGCCTAGCGAGCCTTGTAGGTTTATAGCCAAGGCATTGCGTCCCCGCTCTGCGAAGTCCAGATAACCGCGTAGGTGTGCGAGACCGCCAGCCTCTCCGCTAGGAACTCGGATATTGCTGCTTGAAATTGATGTGACGATCTCTACGCGTCGTCTGGCTCGTGTGATGGCGACATTGAGTCGGCGCTCGCCACCTACCTGGTTTATTGGACCGAAGTTCATGGTCAACTTGCCATGTTCGTCGGGTCCGTAACCGATAGTCAGGATGACGATGTCGCGTTCGTCGCCTTGCACGCTTTCGAGGTTCTTAACGAAGAATCCCGAGAGGCGGTCGTCAGTGTCAAGCAACTTTCGCAGTTCGGGCTCATCGCTAGATCGCTGCTCAATAGCTGTTTCCACCGCTTGCTGTTGCGCCGTGGACAAAGCGACCACTCCAATGGTGGCTTGCGGATGATGTCGCTGGTGATAGAGCACTCGGTTGACGACTTCGCTGGCCTCCTCAAGATTGTCTCTGGTTGCGCCTCGCCGGTAGATACCGTTCACTATGAACAACTCCACACCAAGATCGGGTGTGTCGTCCGCCGCGCCGGGGAATGTGTGGAGCTTGCCGTCATAGAACTGGTAGTTCGAGTAGGTGATTAGATCCTCGTGTTGGCTTCGGTAGTGCCAGCGCAGGGGCAGAGGCGTGAATCCTTGGGCTTTGCAACGGTCGAGCACCGACTCGAACCCTAAGTCCGCATCCATATCATCGTTGAGTTCGTCTTCGTCGGTGTCGGCCAGCCTGTCGAAGAAACTGGTGGGCGGCAGCTGTTTGTCGTCACCTGTCACGATGAGCTGATGGCCTCGGTAGATGCAGCCGATGGCATCGGCTTCTCTTACTTGTGAAGCCTCATCAAAGATCACAGCATCAAAGGCGAAGTCCGAAGGCAGGAACTGAGACACTGACAGAGGGCTCATCATGAAACAGGGCTTAATTCGTTGAACAGAATCGCCAGCTTGGCTAAACAGTCTGCGGACCGGCATGTGTCGTTTCTTGAGCAGAGCGTTCTTCCTTATGATCCCAGCACCACCAGCCGTTGACCTCGGCCAACGGCTTGCACATGCGTTGATCACGTCCGCGGCAGCGTTTCGTACCAGTTTTTGGTCAAGTATCTGGAAGGTCTTCCTGATCTCGTCACGACTGGTTGATTTGTAGGGTTTGAGGCGTTTGTCACCGTCCATTATCTGATCAGCCCGCCGGCGCAGGACCGCTAACTTCAATGTGGGTGCAACATCGGCTTCGGGCAAGCTGTGACGCATACATTCCTTCACAGCTTGCGCTAATCCATCGGATTTGAGTGCATCAGTGATTTCGACGTAGTCCGACCAGATGCTTATATCAGTTACCGAATATTCCAGCGCATTAAGCAGATCGTGGGCACTACTGTATGAATGTTGAAGTTTGTGAGTCAGGTCGTTGCGATGTGCTCCCTCTTCGAAGACTTTGAGCAGACAATCCATTGCTGCCTTAACGCTCTCGCTAGGCATAGCGATGTCGGACTCGCGTAGGTCTGAGGTCAGAATCAGTTCAGCAGTGGGCAGCTCAATTTCTCCGTCAAGGTGAGAGCGGATCGCTGCGACCCACTCGCAGGCATTGTTCAACGCGTTGCTATCGGGTTCTTCGGACATTTCGCCAATCAGGTGGCGGGTGCAATGAGCCTGATGTTTGACTTGAGCGGCTTGTCTGGACTGCTCAGAGCGCGTTTCCAACAACTCTCGTGCCTGCTCAATAGTGAAATTGCTGCCCGACATTTCGTCAATGGCTGACAGTACATTGATAAGCGCAGAGCAGGCAGATGATGCGTCGCTGCACCAACTGCTGACATGCGAAAACGGTTTCAGCTGGAGAGCGAGCATGGAAGGTCCGGCCTGAGAAGCGAGAGTTCCGTGTCGGAAAGCCTCAAGATGAGTTGCTGCATGCTCTGCCGTGTCAACGACCCCGGCGATAGCGGCATCGCGACTTATGACAGAAGCGAGGCCCTGTGCGCTGATTACGCTCCCTCCTGCCTCTGACCATTGCACAGCAGTTTCTGTAGCACGGGCGGCGATATTGATTGCGCTTTCGGCTCGCTCAAAATCTGCGTGATCACAGTCTGGATAATAAACACCTAATGCAGCGGCATGAACGGATTCAGCTTTTTTGAGTTCGCGGTGCATCTTCTGCCAGGCAAGTAGCTCTTCTAGGCGCATCATTGTCTGACCGGTGGCTTTGCCTGAGATAGTGACAGCGGCCATAGTCGCTTTGTCGGCTCGGTAGCTTCGACCGAGTTTTCCGATGATTCTGGCACGCTCGTCTCGTCGTTCTTTCAATAAGGCGAGATCAAGTTCCAAAACGTCAGGCTTAAAATCTCTTGTAATCTCGTCTCGTGAAGAGATGTAGCGCGGCACTATCTCTGACAGTGTTTCCAGCGCCTCCGATGCTGCTTGTAGTCCTGCCTCGTTAAACCAGCCCTGCTCTGGAGGGCAGTCAGAAGTAGCGAATCGGCCCAGTTCAACGAGTCTGTCGATGGCGGCGAGAGGGATTTTTTCAATCTGTCCTGCCGAGAAAGCGGTTGCAAGCAGTTCGCTCAATTGTTGAGCCTGTTTGATGTGCTCTCCTGCCTCGTCCAGAGCATGTTTGAGTTCGGCGATATCCCTAGCGGTGTTTTCTTGGTTGATGTCGATTCGGGGATTGCTATTGATCAGCGATTCGAATGATTTCTCCAACTTTTCAGCGGCTGCAGGGTCAATCTGCCGCCAAGCGGTGATCTCAGACGCTAGCTGCGCCTCAACTTCCGCTAGTTCGTTAGCCGCTAACGCAAGCTGGTGCACTTTCGCAGTGTCCGATTCGAGTTCGAGTGATATGAGCCATGCACTCACTACCGGCGGACGCTTCTCAACCAGTTTCAGCAGCTTCTGAAGCCACTCCGCCATAGCAGGTGTTGACTTACCTGCTATCGACAATTTTTCGTGAATAGCTGCACTCACGGACTCGAGACTCAACAAGGTACTGCGGAGTTGATCGATACGCTGAAGACAGTCCGTTTCGTGTGAATTTGGTGCCTGATACCCCGCTACAAGATCTCGCCACAAGAATTCATCTCCGCGTTCTACCGGTGCCCACGCTCCGCCTAGTCGAGTTGAGAGATCACGGATCCTGTTCAAGGCTTCGATATCAAGGTTGACCGCGTCGAAATCTGAAAGAGAGATCGCCGGGTAGTCACCGCTGCCTATTAACTCGCTGATTTCGCCGATGACATCGTGCAGGCTCCGCTGGTCGGGTTGACGCACCTCATTGACGGCTATCGCATAGTCGGTGAGTTTCTGACGCTCTTTGATGATCTGGGACCGATCAGCTGGCGAGAAACTGGATGTTGCCTGAGGCGTTTCTTCAAGAGCCTTACCTAGCTCTAAGGCGACGGCCTTACGTGTTGCCTTGTGGCTGTGTAGATCTAGCACGAACCGGTCAAGTTTCGCGGCGGCGAGGCGGCTGAAGACCACGTCAAGTGCAGCCGCTTTTTCTGAGACGAACAGGACTGTTTTGCCGTCTCTGATCAACTGCGCTATCACGTTGGCTATGGTCTGCGACTTGCCAGTGCCGGGCGGTCCGTCCATCACGAAACTGTGTCCCTGCCGTGCAGCGATGATGCACTGCCGCTGGGTCACATCGGCATCAAGCACACACGCCAAGTTTTCGGGTGGGTGCTTTTCGTCAAGCCCGTTATCGGGCTCAGACTCGAAACTCAAAGAAGCGTGTTCATCGCTGTTGGGTCCGTTGGCTAGCAGACGCACCATCGGATGGTTGGCAACGGTTGCCTCGTTGTCTCTGAGGTCACGATAGATAACCTCTTTCTGGAAGGTGAAAGTGCTAAGCACAGCGGTCTCTTCAATCCTCGAGCCGGTGGAGCGCACAGCTCTTCGCACGGACTCCAGAACTTCTTGGTAGTTATTGTCCTCCAGTTCGTCGAGTGAGGGTAGTGAAATGCCACGTTCCTGCTCAAACTTGACAGCGAGACTCGGGTTAAGCGCCGGTTCGCCCTCCTCGGAGCGCTCCATTCGCCATTGGTCTGGCTCACCTTTCAGCTTCAAATCCACTGGAAGCAGGTAGAGGGGGCTCATCACTTCATCTGATCCATCGCGCCAGCGGAGCATGCCAAGGCCTAGGTAGAGAACCCAGAGGCCTGCGTCAAGGAACCCCGCCCGTGACTTGCTTGACAGTGTCTTGAGGCTGCTTATTGTTTGCTTGCTGGTCTTTTTCTGATGACTTGCGATCACCAGTTCGTGCTTGCGCGGCGGTCTTGGCAGGATCGGTGGGATCGCATCATCATCGGAACCGGTCGGTTCGGGGTCGGGCGGCAGATAGAAACTCCACCCTCTGCGACTGTTGAGGCCATTGAGCACGGTGAGTGCATCTTGCTCGAACTCCAGCGACCCGGATTTCAGATGCTTGAAGTAAAGCACTCGGTTCTTTCTGGAGAGGCCTATTAATTCCTTTCTCCATTTTTCTAGGTGGCGACGCATTAGGTCGGGGTGGGGTGTCATTACTGTGAGTCTTGCTGCTTGGTTGGCTTCTGGCAATGTCGAGACTTGGTTGCTATCGTCGCATACCAATCCACCAAACCTCAAAGATAAGAGAGTTGAGAGCAATGAGCAAGATTGTGTTGATCACGGGAGCGTCGTCGGGCATGGGCCGCGAAGCCGCTCTGCAACTCGCTGCCCAGGGACATCGGGTTTATGCCGGTGCCCGGCGGCTAGATCGCATGGCCGACCTAGCCGAGCACGGCATCACCCCGGTCGAGCTTGACGTGTCCAAAAGCGAAGACAACGAGCGGGTCGTCAAGCAGGTGATAGACAGCGAAGGTCGTGTTGATGTGCTAATCAACAACGCAGGCTTCGGCCTGTATGGACCTGTTGAAGAGGTGTCGCTTGATGATGCCCGCTATCAGTTCGAAGTCAACCTCTTCGGTTTGGCGCATCTGACACAACTCGTGTTGCCTCACATGAGGGCTCAAGGTGCCGGACGGATCGTCAATATTTCATCAATGGGTGGTCGTGTCTTCACGCCTTTTGGGGCTTGGTATCACGCCACCAAACACGCTCTAGAAGGCTGGTCTGACTGCCTGCGTTTCGAGACCAAGCCGTTCAACATTGATGTGGTGCTCATTGAGCCTGGCGGTGTCCGCACTGAGTTCGGCGAAGTGATGGGCACCCAGATCAGCGGAACCTCCGACGACTCTGCCTACAAGGAGCAGCTAGAACCGTTCCAAAAGATGATGCAAGACCCTCGCATGGCAACCCGCGGCACCGATGCCAAAGTGCTAGCAGAGGTCTACGTTGAGGCCGCCACCACCGACAAGCCACGCCGCAGGTATGTGAAGGGCTATTTGGCACGACCCGCGCTGCTGGTGCGTAAATGGCTAGGTGACGGTGTCTATGAGACAATGATGCGCCGCGCTATGCGCTAATCGCATTCAACCTCAACCTCAGCTTTAGACTTAGGTTGAGGTGAGTGCGGGTCGGTGACTTTCAAAGAAGCTGCCCGTCTCGGACTCCAGTGATGCAGCCAGCTGGTAGCAGACGACATCAGCGTGGACAGTTCCCACAATCTGCATACCGATAGGCACACCAGTGGAGTCGGCCAAAGCTATCGGAACGCTCATCACCGGCAGTCGTCCCAAAATATTGAACGGATACGTCATACAAAAGTCGAGATGATCGCGCAGATCAGCGGCCTTGTCACGGCCAAAATCAGCCGCAACATCGGTTCGTGTTAGCGTCGGGCATACGAGCGCGTCGAAGCCCGCACCGAACACTTTGTCATACAGTTCGGCGTGCATCTGCTCGCCGTAACGCCAACTCTGCCACCATTGCTCCACGGTCACCTCTGGCCGGTCCTTGAACCAGGTTCGGATATAAGGGGTGAGCTTGCTGTCTATGCCCCTGTTGCTGTCACTGCCGTCACCTGCGTTTGCACTGTCGCTGTCGTCGTTGATCATGCTTTTGACCACGCTGCGGCTCAGGAAGTCCAGATGAGTTATCGCAGTCGTTAGAGCTTCGTCGCTCCAGCCGAGCCCCACCGGCACGCATTCGACCCCGGCTGCTTCAAGCACAGAAACTGCACCGGCCAAAGCCTCAGCCACTTCATCACTGACATCGAAGTAACCGAGATCGCTGCTCACAGCCACTCTCATACCGTGTCCGGTCGGAACTGGTTTGGGCAGCCGGTAAGGAGGCAACGAGAACATGTCGCTTTTGAGCGGTCCCGAGACAACGTTCTGCAACAAGGCGGAGTCGTCAACGGTTCTAGCTAGCGGGCCCGAAGCCGCGTATGTGTCACGGTTCCACGGCCAAGCTTCAGCGACGCGTCCCCACGGTGGCTTGAAGCCCATCAGGCCGTTGAGCGATGCCGGAATTCGAATCGACCCAGCAATGTCGGATCCAGTCGCTAGCGTGCAGGTTCCCGCTGCCAAGCTCGCTCCAGAGCCACCAGATGAACCACCGCAGGTGATATTGAGATTCCACGGGTTGCGCGTTACGCCGTGAAGAAGCGACCAAGTAACCGCAGCCATCGAAAACTCTGGTGTGGTGGTGCGGGCATGCATTATCGCGCCCGCGTCAATCAGTCGTTGAGCGAAGGGGTCGGTGTCGGTAGCGACCTGATCGGCGAACAGCAGTGAGCCTTCAGTAGCTCGACATCCCTTGACGTGAACTTCGTCCTTGACTGCGAGCGGCAGCCCTTCAAGCGGTCGTTCGCCACCTCTTGCGTAGGCATCGGCTGCGGCATCAGCAGCACTGAGAGCTTCCTCAAAGTAAGTGTCGGTGAAAGCATTGATCTCAGGTTCAATCGCCTCGGCACGTGAGATGATCGCCTCCATCAGTTCTCGTGGCGAAAGTTCACGCCGCCGGAACATGGCCACGGCATCTGTCGCTGAGAGATAGTGCAGATCAGTCACATTTGCCACGTCCCGACATTACGCCTTGAGTCGCTCAGACGCATTCGATAGCGGTAGATCGAATCCTCGTTAGGCGTTGCAATAGCCCTGAATATCTGTGAATCACCTCGGTTGGGTAGGGCAGGGTAGGGCGGGTCAGTTCGATATCAGGGCGACGATGCGGTCGGCGTAATCTTCGAGTGGGTAGCGCTCGGGCCAATCCAACAACCCTTTGAGTTCGCGGGTATCAGGAGTCCAAGAGCGGATCTCGGCTACGCGCTTTTGCCAGCGTGCCGGAATGCCGTTAAGCCCGAAACGGGCACCGAGGGCTGCGCCAGCAGGGGGAGCGTTGCTGTCGGTGTCGCCTCCAGCGTTAACGATGGTTACGAGCCCGTCCTCGACGCTTTGAGCATGACGGGCAGCCCACAGCACCGCCGACATGGCCTTGGGCGCATACCCGATGCCGCCGCTATCCAACTCAAGGTCGTAAATGCTCGCATCAGGTGCCAAAGCGGCCTTTACGGCTGCCAGCACGACGGCGGGCGGCTCGGAGGGCAGATCCGGTTGAGCTAGCTGCCCTCGCTGAGACTTCAGGGCAGCTGAGCAGCGTTCGATCAGCGTGTCGGCCTCAAGCTGGCCTGCGCGAAGGCAGTCAGCGATCGTGAAGTCAGCAAGAACGGTCGACCAAACGCAGCGAGGATCCCAATGCGTAACCGCTGCAGCGGTGACACTATTGCGAGCCAGAGCCTGCTCATCATGCATCCAGCGCAGAGCCACCGCCCCGCAGCGCATCACCGAGCCGTTGCCTGCGCTAGAGCAGCCCGACTCTTCCCAAGCGAGCCGAGCAGCCTCGTCGGCTGCGGCACCGCAGGGTTCGCTCGGGCCTGCGGTCACTGGCTCATCGAATCGTGCGAAATTTCTCCAAGCGCGCTGAGGCGGATAACCCCCGTATTTGGTCAGCACTGCTCTGGTCAGTCCGCCCATGCCAGCTCCGTTGGTCTCTCCCCAGTGCCAGAACCTTCGGGCGAGGTCTTCAACAGTGAGCCCCTCTGAATTCGCAGAATCGATACACGCTTCGGCGAGCAGGATCGCCTGGGCGAGGTCGTCATCGTCGAGATAGCCCTCCTTGGCGGTGATCTCCCGCACAGGACCATGCAGCTGCTGTTCGCGTCGCAGGGCTCCGGTGCTGAACTCCCACGGGATACCGAGAAGATTTCCGACTCCGATTCCCACCATCATTCCACGAGCTCGTTCAATCAGTTCCACCGATTATCCTCCATATTTTTTAGTATTATTATATTATATTTCTATAATTTTTGATATTTATGTAACTCTTGTAAAGTTGTTAATAAATCAAGCATACACCTAAAGGTATACTTTTGCTACATGCAAGATCATATTTTTGATGCCAGCGCCACTGAACGGACCACTGATAATGCGTTAGTGCCAGAGTGGCCGCATGACTGCAGACCGCAGACTGGACCGCTTGCTGCGGCAACTGTAGACTCGGTTGTAGACTGTAGACTCTGAACAGGCTACAAACTTCCCGCGCGTGATGCCTGTATAGGAGACGTAGAGGAGACACCGTGAAGCAGCAAGAGAATCCTTTCAGTCCGGGTTTCGGGAAGTCGCCGCCGTCAATGGCTGGACGCGACGAAGCTATTGAACGCATTGAGAACGGCTCTCCATTGCCATAGCCCGCTTTCAGCATCCATTGATGAAAGATTGGCTGCGTGGCATAGAGTTTGATGCTGGAGCACAAACATCGCTTGGCTGGCATTTGCCACCCACCCGCACAAAGACCCGCCCCCCGGTAGTTGCCCACAAGGTTGTTCAACCGCAGGCACCGCGCCCTGAGCTACGAGACGCGATCATTGCAGCTCACAAAGCACACCCCAACGAAACGAATGCTCAGCTTGCGCGCCGTGTCGGAGCGAGTCGTAGCTACGTAGGCAAGGTGCTCGGACCTCGCAAACGATAGCCATGCGACCGTATGGCGTAGTATCACGGATGCGATTGCGCGTAGTTGCCGCCGGACCGCTCAGCAAGGAGGTTGAACCTGAATGATGGATTTGCTTAATGATTTGCGGGCTCGGGGGCTGGTTCAAGACACCACCGACCAAGCTGCACTGCGCCAACTGCTTGACACGGCACCCGCGACACTGTATTTAGGCATTGATCCCAGCGCTAACAGCTTGCATGTCGGCCATCTGGTAGGTGTGCTGGTGTTGCGTCGTTTTGCTGATGCTGGCCACCGCCCGCTGGCTCTAGTCGGAGGTGCCACTGGCATGATCGGCGATCCCAGCGGACGCTCCGATGAACGCAATCTGCTGGATGCGGCCACGCTGGAAGCCAACGCTGCTGCCATTGAGCGCCAACTTAGGCGACTGCTGGACTTCGATGATGCCACAGGTGCGCGGCTAGTCAACAACTATCACTGGACTCAAGATGTGACGCTGATTGACTTCCTGCGTGATGTCGGCAAGCACGTCACCGTCAACCAGATGATCGCCAAAGACTCGGTGCGAGCCCGAATGCAAGGCGACCAGGGCATCTCCTTCACTGAGTTCAGCTACATGCTGTTGCAGGCTTTCGATTTCTGGTGGCAGTTTGAGCATTACGACTGTCGCCTACAAGTGGGCGGCTCCGACCAGTGGGGCAACATCTGTGCAGGCATAGACCTCGTGCGCCGCCGCAGTGGTGCAGCAGTGCATGGCCTGACTTGGCCTTTGATGACTCGAACCGACGGCACCAAGTTCGGTAAGACAGCCGAAGGGGCGGTGTGGCTTGATGCTGAACGCACCCTGCCGTTCGAGTTGCATCAATACTTCGTCAACACCGATGACGCAGATGTTGAGCGGCTGCTGCTGCAACTCACTTTGTTGCCCGTGGCCGAAGTGACAGAGATCATGGCCGAGCATTCCTCGGCACCCCACAAGCGTTGTGCTCAGCGACGTTTAGCTGATGAGCTATGCACGCTGGTTCACGACACCAAAGCCACCGAGCAGGCTGTTCTAGCTGCCGAAGCCCTCTTCGGCGATGGGGATTCGGCATCTGTGTTGTCAGTCCAGCAACTGCAAGCACTGCGAGGCATAGTGCCCGAGACCGAACTAGCAGGTTCAGCTGTGGGCACAGATGAGCCTCTAGTAGATGTGCTTGTGGCTACCGGCGTTTGCAGTTCACGCTCCGATGCTCGTCGTGCTATTGGTGCCAAAGGAATCCGCGTAAACGGTCAGAGAGCGGCTTCCCTGAGTGATCGCCTTGAGTTGGTAGGCGGGCGTTACGCGCTGCTGCAGCGAGGTCGTCGCCAACGGCATCTGTTGGTGATCAACTAGCCCAACCAGCCCAGACCGATCAACTCCCTCAGACCGATCAACTAGAACAACCAGCCCAGAGGTGATCAACTACCCCTAGGCCGCAGACCAAGACCCGCAAAGAAGCAGACCAAGACTCGCAAAGAAAAAGACCGCAAAGATCTGCTCAGAAAAAGACCTGCAAAAGACCTGCAAAATCCCGCAGAGAAAACCCGCAAAAAAATTTATGGGACGGTGAGGTTGCAGTGTCGTGTTGTGGTCGCTAACTTAGCGAGTCGCTCTTGTCGGGGCTGCAAGCCCACGACGAGGACAAGTGCCATCGGCACGACCGGGTTCGGCTGTCTAAGCCCTCTCCGCAATCGTCGCCGGTGCATGATTGCTTCTTGAAAACGGAAGAGACGGACGCATAGCGAGTGCGGGCATCGGCTCGGTTTGCGTAAACCGAGGTGATGTCTGTCAATTCAAGGTTCGGCGTACCTGCCGAACCGCCCGGTTGTTTCGACAACCGGTGAGCCGAAGTCCTCACCGCACCCAAGCGGAGAGGCATGGCTCTCTGAACGCACGGCTGCCGACGCACCCGGCCCAGCCGGGAAGGCAAGCCGAGCAACCCGATCTAAAGCCCGGCTACGGCTGGTGCCCAAGATCTCAACGGAGAGTTTGATCCTGGCTCAGGACGAACGCTGGCGGCGTGCTTAACACATGCAAGTCGAACGAGATATCAGCCTTCGGGCTGCTGTCGAGTGGCGAACGGGTGAGTAACACGTGAGGAACCTGCCCCGGAGACCGGGATAACCAGGGGAAACCCTGGCTAATACCGGATACCCCCGGATGGTCGCATGGCCAACCGAGGAAATGTTCCGGCGCTCTGGGAGGGTCTCGCGGCCTATCAGCTAGTTGGCGGGGTAACGGCCCACCAAGGCATCGACGGGTAGCTGGTCTGAGAGGACGATCAGCCACACTGGGACTGAGACACGGCCCAGACTCCTACGGGAGGCAGCAGTGGGGAATATTGCGCAATGGGCGAAAGCCTGACGCAGCAACGCCGCGTGGGGGATGACTGCCTTCGGGTTGTAAACCCCTTTCAGCAGGGACGAAAATGACGGTACCTGCAGAAGAAGCCCCGGCCAACTACGTGCCAGCAGCCGCGGTAACACGTAGGGGGCGAGCGTTGTCCGGATTTATTGGGCGTAAAGAGCTCGTAGGCGGTTGCGTAAGTCGGATGTGAAAACTCAGGGCTCAACCCGGAGATGCCATTCGATACTGCGCTGACTAGAGTCCGGTAGAGGAGCATGGAATTCCTGGTGTAGCGGTGAAATGCGCAGATATCAGGAGGAACACCTACAGCGAAGGCAGTGCTCTGGGCCGGTACTGACGCTGAGGAGCGAAAGCGTGGGTAGCGAACAGGATTAGATACCCTGGTAGTCCACGCCGTAAACGTTGGGCACTAGATGTGGGGCCTACTTAACGGGTTCCGTGTCGTAGCTAACGCATTAAGTGCCCCGCCTGGGGAGTACGGCCGCAAGGCTAAAACTCAAAGGAATTGACGGGGGCCCGCACAAGCGGCGGAGCATGTTGCTTAATTCGAGGCAACGCGAAGAACCTTACCTGGGTTTGACATGCACAGAAAAGCCATAGAGATATGGTGTCCTTCGGGGCTGTGCACAGGTGGTGCATGGCTGTCGTCAGCTCGTGTCGTGAGATGTTGGGTTAAGTCCCGCAACGAGCGCAACCCTTGTCCTATATTGCCAGCACGTAATGGTGGGGACTTTTAGGAGACCGCCGGGGTCAACTCGGAGGAAGGTGGGGATGACGTCAAGTCATCATGCCCCTTATGCCCAGGGCTGCAAACATGCTACAATGGCCGGTACAAAGGGCTGCTATACCGTGAGGTGGAGCGAATCCCACAAAGCCGGTCTCAGTTCGGATTGGAGTCTGCAACTCGACTCCATGAAGTCGGAGTCGCTAGTAATCCCGGATCAGCAATGCCGGGGTGAATACGTTCCCGGGCCTTGTACACACCGCCCGTCACACCACGAAAGTCGGCAACACCCGAAGTCAGTGGCCTAACCCTTTTGGGAAGGAGCTGCCGAAGGTGGGGTTGGCGATTGGGGTGAAGTCGTAACAAGGTAGCCGTACCGGAAGGTGCGGCTGGATCACCTCCTTTCTAAGGAGAAAGAACTCAACGATCTGCCTACTGTTCGAGTTAGTAGTTAGTTGAGTGTCTCCCAGTTAAGGCACTCACTAATGTGCTCGTCTCTTCCGTTTTGAGGGAGCAGTCAACGCACTGCTTTCTTGATGGGCGCAATGCGATGTGCAATGCTCTGACGGTTTACGCTGACAGTTTATGCTGACAGTTTTATGCTGACAGTTTTATGCTGACAGTTTGTTGCAATATCGTTGTATCGCCCAGTGATCGTTTCTTGAGAATTGCATAGCGAGCACGAGTATCTTTCGTAAAGATGCAATAAAAATAAAACCCAAGCTACTAAGAGCCAACGGTGAATGCCTTGGCACTGACTACCGATGAAGGTCGTGAGAGGCTGCGATAAGCCGCGGGGAGCTGCCGACTAAGCTTCGATCCGCGGATAACCGAATGGGGAAACCTGGCACTCGTAATGGGGTGTCACTGCCGTTTGAACACATAGAACGGCTAGAGGGAACCGGGTGAACTGAAACATCTAAGTAACCCGAGGAAAGGAAAGCAACAGCGACTCCCTGAGTAGCGGCGAGCGAAACGGGAAGAGCCTAAACTCAGGTGGTGTAAAGCCTGGCGGCGTTGCCATCTGGGGGTTGTGGGAACCGATAGGGAGAGCGCCAGATCTCCCGCAGAGTTACAAAGACAGTGGGTAGTGGAATCGTTCTGGAAAGGCGAGCCACAGAGGGTAATAGCCCTGTACACGAAACTCATCTGTCCTCTGATCGGATCTCCCGAGTAGCGCCGGATCCGGGAAAGCCGGCGTGAATCTGCGAGGACCACCTCGCAAGGCTAAGCATAAGTCAGTGACCGATAGTGAACTAGTACCGTGAGGGAAAGGTGAAAAGCACCCCGGGAGGGGAGTGAAATAGTACCTGAAACCGTTGGTTTACAAGCAGTCAGAGTGTCGCCTTTGAGGCTTCGGCTTCTTAGGTCACGATGGCGTGCCTTTTGAAGAATGAGCCTGCGAGTTATGGTGTGTGGCAAGGTTAACCCGTGAGGGGAAGCCGGAGCGAAAGCGAGTCTGAATAGGGCGTTCAGTCGCATGCTGTAGACCCGAAGCCGAGTGATCTAGCCATGGGCAGTGTGAAGCGGGGGTAAGACCCCGTGGAGGCGCGAACCCACTTCGGTTGAAAACGGAGGGGATGACCTGTGGCTAGGGGTGAAAGGCCAATCAAACTCGGTGATAGCTGGTTCTCCGCGAAATGTATTTAGGTGCAGCGTCGCATGTTCAGCCGTGGAGGTAGAGCACTGGATGGGCTAGGGGCCCCACAAGGTTACTGACCCCAACCAAACTCCGAATGCCACGGCTCCAGAGTGCGGCAGTGAGTCCTCGGGGGATGAGCTTCGATGGACAAAAGGGAAACAGCCCAGACCGCCAGTTAAGGCCCCTAATTCTGTACTAAGTGGTAAACGATGTGGGATTGCTCAGACAGCCAGGAGGTTGGCTTAGAAGCAGCCACCCTTTAAAGAGTGCGTAACAGCTCACTGGTCGAGTGGCCCTGCGCGGATAATGTAACGGGGCTCAAGTACAGAGCCGAAACTGCGGATGTCTGTGTCTTTGGACATAGGCGTGGTAGCGGAGCGTCGATCTTGGAGTGAAGCGTCAGTGAAAACAGGCGTGGACCGAGGTCGAGTGCGAATGCAGGTATGAGTAGCGAAAGAGGGGTGAGAAACCCCTCCACCGGAAGTCCAAGGGTTCCTGGGGAAGGCTAATCCTCCCAGGGTAAGTCGGGAGCTAAGGCGAGGCCGACAGGCGTAGCCGATGCACAACCGGTTGATATTCCGGTACCACCAAGTGCGCGTCCATGCAAAAGCGGGATTGCTAAGTGGATGCCTTGCGCCCTATGAAAGGGCAATAGGACGAAACGACCCATCCCGTGGCTGCAAGCAATGCGGGGACACAGAAAGGTAGGTGAGCCCAGGCGATGGTAGTCCTGGGGTAAGCGTGTAGGAGGAGGACCAGGTAAGTCCGGGCCTCAACAAACTCTGAGACGTGATGCCGAACCGCTATAGGTGAAGTCACTGATCCTATGCTGTCGAGAAAAGCCGCTAGCGAGCTCACTCGGTGCCCGTACCCCAAACCAACTCAGGTGGACAGGTAGAGAATACCAAGGTGATTGGGTGAACTATGGTTAAGGAACTCGGCAAATTGCGTCCGTAACTTCGGGAGAAGGACGACTCCAATAGGGTGACAGCCTTTACGGCTTGAGCCCGAAGGAGTGACACAAACCAGAGGGAAGCGACTGTTTACTAAAAACACAGCAGCGTGCCAAGCCGCAAGGCGATGTATACGCTGTGACGCCTGCCCGGTGCTGGAAGGTTACGGGGAAAGGTTAGCCTTCGGGCGAAGCTTTGAACCTAAGCCCCAGTAAACGGCGGCCGTAACTATAACGGTCCTAAGGTAGCGAAATTCCTTGTCGGGTAAGTTCCGACCTGCACGAATGGCGTAACGACTTCCCTACTGTCTCAACCATAGACCCAGCGAAATTGAAGTACGAGTAAAGATGCTCGTTAGCTGCAGAAGGACGGAAAGACCCCGTGCACCTTTACTACAGTTTGGTATTGGTTTCTGGTCTAGTTTGTGTAGGATAGGTGGGAGACTTTGAAGCGGCGGCGCAAGCTGTCGTGGAGTCAACCTTGAAATACCACCCTTTCTATGCTGGGAATCTAACCTAGGTCCGTGATCCGGATTAGGAACAGTGCCAGATGGGTAGTTTGACTGGGGCGGTCGCCTCCTAAAAGGTAACGGAGGCGCCCAAAGGTTCCCTCAGCCTGGTCGGCCATCAGGCGTTGAGTGCAATGACACAAGGGAGCTTGACTGCGAGACGTACATGTCGAGCAGGTACGAAAGTAGGGCATAGTGATCCGGCGGTTGCGTGTGGAAGCGCCGTCGCTCAACGGATAAAAGGTACGCCGGGGATAACAGGCTCATCTTCCCCAAGAGTCCATATCGACGGGAAGGTTTGGCACCTCGATGTCGGCTCATCGCATCCTGGGGCTGAAGCAGGTCCCAAGGGTTGGGCTGTTCGCCCATTAAAGCGGTACGCGAGCTGGGTTTAGAACGTCGTGAGACAGTTCGGTCCCTATCCTCTGCAGCCGGAAGAGACTTGAGGAAAGCTGTCCCTAGTACGAGAGGACCGGGACGGACGCAGCTCTCGTGTGCCAGTTGTTCCGCCAGGAGCATGGCTGGTTGGCGACCTGCGGAAGGGATAACCGCTGAAAGCATCTAAGCGGGAAGCCTGTTTCAAGATGAGGTCTCTCACCGGATAAAACCGGGTAAGGCCCGTGGCAGAACACCACGTTGATAGGCCGGAAGTGTAAGCACGGTGACGTGTTCAGCTGACCGGTACTAATTGGCCGAGGGCTTGGTTTATTTTCGCATCGCACGCTCGGTGCTCGTGCTCGCTATGGAGTTCATCAAGAGACGATCTTCGTCTCTGAAGCATCTGGTTTCGGCCCAGAATGCTTATGTGAGTTCTGCCTTTAGAAGGTTCGGCCTTCAGGTAAATCGCACAAGATATGACAACAGGTTTCGGTGGTGATAGCGGCGGGGTCACACCCGTTCCCATTCCGAACACGGAAGTTAAGCCCGCCAGCGCCGATGGTACTTGGGTGGTGACGCCCTGGGAGAGTAGGACACCGCCGGATTTCTCCTAACCCAGAAGACCCCGCTGACATGTTTGGCGGGGTCTTCTGCGTTATCTTCACTCTCATTGAGAACTGCTAATGTGGGTTCATGACCACAGTTCAGTTACGGAGCATCAAAGCTATGATGATGCATCTGCACGGCTATCACAGTCACTGAGTTTTGCTGCTTGGCAGCGTCAGATGCCGACGGTGCCAAGTGCGTCTGTTCGAACTTTCGCAAGCAACGGGTCGCTTTCGCCGTGTTCATTTTTGGCTCTAATCTCGATTTCGTATTCAGTGTCAGGCTCTAAATCAACAAGTCCACAGCCGGTCAGCGGAGTCACGAAACCTATACTCCACTTGTTGTCACCAGCTTTGCGAAACCTGACAATATAGGTAATCGGCGGAATCCATTCCGCCTCCACTCCGTCACCATTTCCATTTCCTACTGTGTTCAACACGATGGAGAACGTGCCTGTGCGACCGTCCCAAGATACAGGAGGCCTATCCTGTTTAGCTGTTGACCAAAACTCTTGACGACTCATCGCTAGTCCTCCTGCTTAGACTCAGAATCGTTGATATAGCGCCAACGATACGAAGACTCGGATTGAGTATCTCTTCTTGATGCGCTCAACATGCCCTCAATCCAACCAATCCGATCACGTAGGTTACCTTCAAGAGCATTAATCCGATCATGAATACGGTACATTTCACGACGAAAATCTCTGACTGTGTTCTGGATCAGGATTGCTAGGCTGACTCCGACACCAGCAATAGCCACGAGAAGGACGACGAGTTGAATCCATGTGTCTCCGTTCATGAGATGCTCCTTTCTGTGAAATGACGGCGGGCTTTGCTTAGAACCACTATTATGCATGTTACAATGGCAGAATAGCAAACGCCAACTAGGAAAGTCCGCTTAGAAGCCCAATGCCGCAAAGCACAGCGGACTCCACCGGTGGTTATGACGCGTGGTCGGCGCAGTGTCTCGCAGATTTGCGGGTTCGTCACCCTACATACGCGAATCTCGCCGCGGATCCTGGGCGCAGGGTGGATGCCACCGGTGGAGTGGCCCCACCATCGGACTGCTAGGATGAGTAGAGAGGCTCTTTAGATCTCAAGCTTTCTTCTAAGGTTATCTGATATTTTTCGGTGGTATTTGTTGCATTCTCGTTGAGGCATGCTAAGATGGGTTCATGACTGAAGTAGAGATTGCGTATTTCGTTGCCCTGGCCTTCGGTTTCGTGGGTGTTATCTGGCATCAGCAGCGCACTACCAGCAAGCTGCGATCCGAGACCCGCGAGGATGCCCGCGAGACGCGGGGCTTGATCGAGACCCTGCGTACTGAGACCCGAGAGGATTCCCGCGAGATGCGAGGATCCATCGACAAATTGCGTGACGACACCACTGCGTCGATCGAGAATCAGCGCACCGACACCACTGCGTCGATTGAGAACCTGCGTGCTCAGAACGCTCGCGAGCATGCCGACTTGCGCGGTGAGATCAGTAAGGTCAGCGATCGTGTGTATCGCCTTGACATGCGGGTGCATCGCATTGACATGCGTGTGGCTCGTATTGAGGGGCATCTGAGGATGCCCCCGACAGACGATCCCGATCCCGACTGACCGCTTCCGGCTGGCGAGCCGCTGTTGAGTCGCCATTCGGGCACTGAGGCGGATTTACTGCTGCCTGCCTGCGGATACTCTTACCCGCTAGTACCTAGTATTGGGACCAACGGTGTTGTTCGGCTTGCCCGTTAGGGGCTGCTAGGATGGTCTGGCTTCGGCCGAAGTTAGGCATGCCTATAGAGAGGTTTAGTCAAGTCGATGAGCGAGCAGAATGCTAGAAGAGACCAGGATGGGAGAGTTGTTGTGCTAGAGGCACATGAGTCTGGACGAGAGCGTTTGAGCCCGCGCTCGGGGCTGCACAGGCCGCGTCGTCTTGAAATCTTGCGGGGGGGGGGGGTGAGCGCTTTGAGACCTGCGCGCTGTCAACTAGCGAGCCGCTTGAGTTTGAGGCTTGTTACCGCAGCGCTCACGACTGTGCTGCTCGCAGCTCTGCTAGTGGTCGCGCCTGGCATAGCGGTGCTGGCTCCTCAACCCGCAGAAGCGCAGACCCCTCCGACTGCGAATGCTGACGGGTCGTTTACTGTTGCCGCTGACTGGGCGTTGATACCGTCTGGTTTAGGTGCTGGTGATCGTTTCAGGCTGCTGTTCTCTACATCTGGGATGCGTAAAAATAAGGGTACTACGGCTCAGTTTAATCAGTATGTCCAGACTCATGCTGCTAAGGGGCATGCATCAATCCAGCCTTATGCTAGCCATTTTAGGGCTATGGTGAGTACCTCGAATAATGAGCAAAGAAATGTAAGAGAGTTTGTAGAAAATCTTGGTTTGAACATTGATCTTTCTAAAGAGGGTCTTGGCGAACCCATTCGAGCCGTAGCGCAGGGGCCTGATGTGGATGTTGTTGTTTATTGGCTGAATGGTGTGAAGATAGCCGCTGATGGCCGCGACTTACTAACCGGCTCATGGGGGAGTAATAATACGTCGGATCGTGATGAATCTGGTAACACTAAAACAGCTGCTGAGCATTGGACTGGTTTAACAACGGGTTTGGGCCCTTTTATTGGCGCTTTTCCTTTGAATGATCGTGAATGTGCTGCAGCAGGAAATGCTTCGGGTAATCGCTTGTATGATTCGTTTCGCTATTGTACAAATACACAAAAAGCGGAATTCAATTCATCGCTTTCTATTTTTGGTTTATCGCCCGAGTTTGTGGTGATTGGAACGTCAACTGATCCGACTGTCAGCATTGTGCCTTCTAGCAACACTGCGGTTGCTGAGGGTAATGATGTCTCGTTTACGGTGTCTGTAGACTCGGCGCAGACAGCGGATTTTGATGTGGATGTTTATATTGATCCTGTTTACACAACTAATGCTGCAGGTAGTAGAGGCACGTCTGGTATTCGTACTGCGACTATTACAGCGAGCCAAACGTCAACTACATTGACTGTCACTACCGAAGATGACAGTGTGGATGATCCTGGGCTTGGTGTTACCGCGACGATCGTTGCTCGTAACCGTTATCAGGTTTCATCTACAGCGGGTTCTGCGACCGCACCAGTTACAGAGACTGAGCAGACGACAGTAACATTGTCTGGTACGGCCTTTATCCTCGAAGAGAGTTCTCGCACGGGATCTCTGACAGTGTCTTTGAGTCGCAGCCTAGTGGCCGATGAAGTTATTGTTGTGCCGCTCATGTTATCCACTACAACGGGCGCTCGTATTGGTGGTAGTACTCCCGATTTTACGGTGACCGCTAGGGGCACGGGTGTGAGTTTGTCTGCGGAGACTTCTGCTAACCCTATTTTGACGTTCAGTGGTGCTGGCGCACAAAACGGTGAGCTTGTTTTTACGGGCACCTCAAACGCAGATGGCGACACTGATACCGACACGGTTAGAGTTGCCATTAATTCGTCGGCTCTGTCGAGTCAGTCTAGCACTAACGTGAGCGGTGGAGTTACTTCTGTTTCATCGAAACTTTCTGGCACTTTGAGTATTCTTGATGCTCAAGGCGTTGCAGCTCAGGTTAAGCCGGGGACTTTCCAGAGCACGCGTCGTGGTGCTCCTGCGAGGTCGTGTGATGCTACGTTGCAAGTGTCGGAGTATTCTCGTACGCGGCCTGTGTCTGATTGTTTTTTGTTGAGGTTGTTGTCGGCGCCTCCTGCGTCTACTGTGCAAGGTGCTAATAATGGTGTGTTGATTGTGCCGTCGGTGGATAACGGTGCGGTGCGTGTGTCGACTCAGCCGTGGGTTTGGCCTACTGACTGGGATCGTGATTTGTTTTTTGAGGTTTGGCCCGTGAATGACAAGAAAGATAATCCAGGCGGGAAGCGTACTGCGACTGTGAGCTTCGCAGCGAAAGTGTATAAGCCGGGCACAGCAATTGCTAATCTTGAAGATGTGCCTGGTGCGTTATATCAGAATATGCCTACTGTGGAAGTGACAGTGGTTGATATTGATCCGACTGTTGTGGTTTTGGGGGCGGCTGATACGCCTGATGGTTCGGCTACCGAGGGTGTTTCTTCTGATACAGCCAAATTTAAACTGTCGTTGGGGAGGGGGTTGGTTGCTGGTGAGGTGTTGAGTGTGCCGTTGTCTTTTTCGGGTGCGACGCTTGGTACTGAGTTTTCGGTTGGGTTGGATGGTTCGCCTTCGGGGGTGGTTTATAGTAATAGTGTTGTGACTTTTACGGGGCCTTCTGCTGCGGCGGCGACTTTGGTGGTGTCTGCGCTTGGTGATAGTAATTCTGTGTCTGAGCGGGTGTCTGTAGCGATTCCTGCGTCTTCGGGTAGCACTTCGGGGTTGATGACTGCGTCTGGGCTTGCTGGTGGCGCTACGGGTTCGGGTTCTGCGGTGTTTGTGTTGTTGGATTCTGCGAGTCCTGTGACGGTTGGTGTGCCTGATGGTGTGCTACGGATCACTGAAGGTGGTTCGGGTAGTTACACGGTGGCGTTGACTATGGATCCGTCGGCTGATGTGACGGTTAGTTTTTCTAGTAGTGCTTCGTCGGTTTTGGCGGCTCCAGCGTCTGTTACGATTGCTGATGATGCTAATTGGGCGAATCCGCGTACAGTAACTTTGCGGTCTGCGAATAACTTTAATGATCATCCTGATAGGACTGTTACGATTAGTCATAGTGTGTCTTCTACTGATAGCACATATCAGAATCTTACTGTGGAGGATGCTACGGTTGTGGTGGTTGACGACGAGACGACTGACTATTACATACGTCGTACTGGTGATGGTGTTGAGCAGGGTAAGGATGGAAGTATTGAGGTTTATGTTTTTCGTCATCTTGTTGAGGGTGAGACTTTGTCGATACCGATTCGTTTGACTTCCGCGGGTTATGATACGGCTACTTCTGTTAGGATGCCGACTACTTATGGTGGTGGGGCTGGTGTGCGGCAGAGCGCGATTTTGTCTTCGGCGGGTAGTAAACCTGAGTTGGTGTTGAGTTTACCGGATAAGCCTGGAGGCAATCCTGGTGAGAAACCGGTGGGTGTTGAGTTGGATCAGCTTGATTTGTATCCAGCGATTTTGCATCAAGGCTTTTGGAATCTCACAGTAACGGGTCCCACGAATGCTAATACGACTACTAGGAGCAACGCTAATCAGTTTATAGTGGATTTGGTTGTTTCGTATCCTGATGATGATGGTGATATTGTTGATGAGAAGATTAAGGTAGCACCGTTGGCGACTGAGGCTAGTGTTGCTCGTAGTAACCTTTCGGGTGGGGTTGGTATATCAGACCCATCTCCAAAAACGTTTACTATTGCTGATGATGATTCTTTGACTGTGCCGTCTGACTGGCCGCAAAAACCTCATGGCCTTTCAGCAGGTGATGAGTTCCGTCTGCTGTTCGTGACTACGATTCTTGATAACGCTGATTCATGTAATATTGATGACTATGATTATTGGGCTATGTCTGATGCTAGTAATGGTATAGCATCGATTCAGCCATATATTGCTACTTTCAAAGCTTTGATCTCGACTAAGGGCTGCGACGCGATTGTTGGGACTCCTGCTAGGAATGGTTTACCTGCGATTCCTGCGGTTGATGCGGTTCCTGCTACGGCTTTGATCGCGCATAACGGTTTGACTGGTACCGATGTGCCGATTCATTGGCTTGCAGCGTCACCTGCTTCGGGTGATAAGATTAGTGACACTTATGGAGAATTTTATAATGGCCAAACTGACTGGGACAGTGAGTCTCCTACAACTTCTTTAGGTGCTACGACTACTGCTAGCCCTGAGGGTTATTGGACTGGGTCTAGTAATGATGGTACTCCTTCTACCGGTAACCAAGCGGGTCACAGCACCGTAGCTTTGGGTTATTTGAATGGTAGTGGCGATCAGCGACCATTGGGTAGTCCTAACACTGGGGTAACTAATATTGAAAATGATAAATATAAGCCGCGACCGATTTATGTTTTGTCGCCGGTGTTTACTGTTGGCACGGACCCAACCCCAGCTGCGGATCCGGTGGTTTCGATTACGGCGGGTTCGGGGGTTACTGAGGGTTCTGCTGCTTCGTTTACGGTTTCTGCGTCTCCGGTGCCGTCGGCTGCGTTGACAGTGAATTTGAGTGTGGCTGACGCGTCTAATGGCGGTGATTTTGTTGCGGCTGGGAATGAAGGCGCTACAACGGTTACGGTCCCGACTTCTGGTACGGTCATGTTAACTGTAGCTACAGCCTCTGATTCGACGGATGAACCCAATGGTGCTGTGTCTGTGACTGTAAATACTGGTACTGGTTATTCTGTGTCTAGCTCTGATGGTTCTGCTTCGGTGAATGTGACTGATAATGATGCTACTTCTGTGACTTTGGCGCGTACGGCTGGAAGTGCGATCACTGAGGGTTCTACACTTGATTACACGTTGACGCTTGGTCGTGCGCTAGTGACCAATGAGGTATTGGCTGTACCGCTCATGTTTAGTGGCAGCGCTACCCGTGGCACTGATTACATGCTGGCGTGTCCGACTACATTGCCTACTGGTGTGGCTTGCGCGAATCTTAACAGCGGTAACGCAACAGTTACTTTCACAGGTAGTGATAGCGCTGCTACAGCAGTCACGATTACCCTCACAGCCAGCACAGATAGCGTGACCGAAGCTAGCGGCGAAACGGTCGATATTGGGCTTGGTACGCTTAATGCGAGTTCTGGTACTAATCTTGGTGGTGGCGCGTCTGGCACCGACAGCGCAGCCGAAGTCACAATCAACGATCCTGCGTCTACAGATGTAGCAGTCACACTAAGTGTTGACAGCGGCGGTAACGTCACTGAAGGTGGTACTCGTACGGTGACTGCTACATTGGAGTCTGCGCCGTCGGCTAATGTGATGATCCCGATACGGCAGGCTTCGGGCGGCACCGCGGTTGCTGCTGATTTCACGTTGAGTGCTAGTGGTGTGATTACTGTCAATAGTGGTTCTACGTCGGGAACGTTGACGTTTACTGCGGTTGATGACAACATTGACGAAGCTAGTGAGACATTGTCGTTAGGGTTCGGGACTTTGCCTGAGGGGTATAGTGCTGGTGATCCAGCAACAGCAGCGATTACGATTGCTGATAATGATGCGGCGCCGACGGCGATCACTTTGTCGGTGGATACTGATACTGATACGAACGCTGCTGAGAGTACTGTGGCTGAGGGTGGTGGCGCAGAGACGGTGCGGGTGACTGCTACTGTGGGTGGTGCTACTCGTTTCGCGACTGCACAAACTGTGACGGTGAGCGTTGGTGCGGGTAGTGATGGTGCTGCTTCGGGTACGGATTATACGGCGGTCACCGATAAAACGATCACTATCGCGGCGGGTGCTGATAGCGGCAATGTGACGTTTACGTTTACGCCTACTGATGATGATGTTGATGAGGGTAATGAGTCGGTTACTTTGTCTGCTATGCATTCTTCGATCACGATCACTGATATTGTGTTTAATATTGTTGATGATGATACTGCTGGTGTGACGATCACTGAGTCTTCTGGTTCCACGAGCGTAGCCGAAAATGGTGGCACTGATACTTATACGGTAGTGTTGGATAGCAAACCGACTCATAATGTGACAGTAGAGGTTACTTCCGGCACGCCTGGCGCAGCGTTGGTTGATGTGGCTGGTGGTACTGCTACATTGAAGACTTCTGATACGTTAACGTTCACGACATCGAACTGGGCTACCGCGCAGACGGTAACAGTGACTGGCGTGAACGATAATATTGATAACCCCAGCGATGAACGTACTGTGACATTGACTCACGATATTGCTTCAAGCGATGCTAAATATAATGCGTTAGCTGATGAGGAAGTGTCTGTTGAGGTTACTGATGATGATCCTGCACCGACTGGGATCACATTATCGGTGGACACGGATACGAGTACGGGTGGTGATCAGTCTACGGTAGCTGAAGGGGGTGGCGCGAAAACGGTGCGTGTGACTGCTACGGTTGGTGGTGCTACCCGTTTCGGCACAGCGCAGTCTGTGACAGTAAGCGTTGGTGCTAATAGTGATAGCGCTACTGAAAGCACGGATTACACAACAGTCACGAATAAGACGATCAATATCGCTGCGGGCGCTGATAGTGGCACAGCTACGTTTACGTTCACGCCGACTGATGATGATCTTGATGAGGGTACTGAAACAGTAAGCGTGTCAGGAACGTTAGCTGGGGTGACGTTCACTGACACCTCGTTCACGATCACTGATAATGACACGTCGGCGGTGCTGATTACTGAGACTGGCACGCCTGCAGGCACTACTGTGTCCGAGGATGGCACCACTACCACTGATAGCTATTCGGTGAAGTTAGCTACTAAACCCGCAGCGAATGTGACAGTGACGGTTACCTCTGAGACGCCTGCTGCGGCGGTGTTGGATGGTCCTGATAGTGCTACAGTGTTTAATTCGTCTGAAACATTAACGTTCACGACTACGAACTGGGCTACCGCGCAGACGATCAATGTGCAGGGTGTGAATGATAATATTGATAATACTGGTAATAAACGTAGCGTGACTTTCACTCACGATATCGCTTCAACGGATGCTAAATATAATGCATTGAGCGATGAGACTGTGACTGTGACGGTTAGCGATGATGATGATGCGCCGTCCGGGATTACGTTATCTGTTGATACTGATACGAGTGTAAATAACGATCAGTCTACGGTAGCTGAGGGTGGCGGCACAAAAACCGTGCGAGTGACCGCATCGGTGAACGGGTCAACGCGTTATGATACTGAGGTGACTGTGACAGTGAGCGTGGGGGCTGGCAGCACTGCGAATGTTCTTTATGCTACCGAAGGCACAGATTACACTAATGTCGCCGATCAGAAGATCACTATCGCTGCGGGCGCAGCGAGCGGCAATGTGACGTTTATGTTTACGCCTACTAATGACACGTTCGCTGAAACGGCTGAGGTTGTGGACGTGTCTGGTACTTCTGGTTCGTTAACTATAACCTCTACGTCGTTCACGATTACTGATAATGAAACCGTGCCAGGGATCACATTGAGCGCGACCCCGGCTACGGTTGATGAGGGTGATGATGCTACAACGATCGCGGTTACTGCGACTGTGGGGGGTTCGGTTCGTTTTGATCGTACTCGCACAGTGGTGGTGTCGGTCGCGGGTTCTGGGGGTTCTAATCTGGTCGGGTTCACGGCTGTAAATGATTTCAATATTACGATCCCCGCCAACACGGCTTCGGGTTCAGCTAATTTCACGTTAACCCCAGCAGCCGATGACATTGACGAAGACACCGAAACGATTACCGTTTCAGGCGTTTCTGCGGGTCCACCGGTCGCGACGGTGACTTCTGGTAGCGTGTCGTTGACTGATGATGACACTGCGGGTGTAACGATCTCAAAATCGGCGCTTACCGTAGATGAGAATGGTGGCATGCAGACTTATACGGTGGTGTTGGATAGCCAGCCGACAGCGGATGTGACGGTTACGATGACTTCTGGCACGCCGGGCGCGGCGACGGTGGATGGCTCAGATGCGGGCACGGTCGGGTCTACTGCTGAAACGTTAACATTCACATCATCAACTTGGGATACCGCACAAACGGTGACTGTGATCGGTGTGAACAATAATAGAAACGACGCTGGTGATCAGCGTACTTCAACTGTTGCTCATACGGTTGAGTCTTCTGACAGTAAATATAATGCTTTGTCGGGGGTTAAATCGGTGTCGGTGACTGTCACTGATGATGATGGTGCTGGTGTAACGATCTCTGAGTCGACGCGTACCGTAGCTGAGAATGGTGGCACGCAGACTTATACGGTGGTGTTGGATAGCGAACCGAGTGCCGATGTGACAGTAACGATTACTTCTGACACGCCAGCAGCAGCTCGGGTTGATGGTCCTGGAGGTAATACGACACCGAAACCTACTGAAACGTTAACGTTCACGTCAACCAACTATGCCACTGTGCAGACGGTGACTGTTACTGGTGTGAACGATAACCTAGACAACACCGGCAATGAACGCAGCGCTAAGTTGACTCATGCTTTTAGTTCTACCGACACTAATTATTCGAGTATTAGTGATCGGGATGTGACGGTTACTGTTACTGATGATGATGATACCCCTGAAATAGATTTGAGTGTGGATCTGTCGTCTGTAGCTGAGAGTGCTGGTTCAACGACTGTGACTGTGACTGCGACTGTTGATGATGCTGCGATCCGTTTCGAGGAAGCGAAAACGGTGCGTGTTACTGTGATGGGGTCTGCTGGAGATGAGTTCGTGGATTTCACGATCCCGACCGCTTTCGATCTCACGATCGCTAGCGGCACCGCATCGGGTACAGAAACGTTTGCGTTAGTTCCTACTAATGATCTTATTAATGAACGCGATGAGACTGTGACTATCTCTGGTGCATCAACCGGATTAACAGTTAATTCTACGTCGTTGATGTTGACTGACGATGAAGCAGATCCGATAATAGCGATAAACAATCCTGACGTGTCAACAGTTACTGAGGGACAAACCGCTCAATTTGTTGTAGTGCCGGTTAGTAGCGAACTTTCTGCTAAACCAGCTTCGAAAGGGCTTTCAGCTTTCGATTTGACCATAAACCTTACTGTCGCTCAAACCGGTAGTTTCGTTTCGTCTACTAATTTAGGTGATAAAACAGTTGTTTTGCCTGCTTTGGCAGAACAAGTGTCTTATGATGTTGATACAGTGAACGATGATACTGTAGAATCTAATGGACGTGTTACGTTATCTGTTCGTTCTGGTAGCGGATACACTACTACTGGTGGAAGCAACTCCCGTTACGTGACTGTCAACGATAATGATACAGGCGTAGCCGTAAACCTAAGCATCAATAACGCGACCATCACCGAAGACGATAGTACGGGTAGCACGATTACTGTAACTCTCGCGTCGGCTGCTCCTTCGGGAGGTGTAAACATTCCGCTCACCACCACGAACGGCACAGCAGCCAACAGTGACTACAATCTAGAAGCTGATAGTGTGACCATCGCTGAAGGTCAAATGTCCAACACGGTTGATATCACCGCAACCGGCGACACTACAGACGAACCCACAGAAACGTTCACTGTGAACCTCGGTAATCTACCTGATGGGTACGCAGCCGGTACCACTAGCAGTGTTGATGTCACAATCGCTGATAATGATCCGACCACAGTCACCCTTACACGCGCTGCTGGCGCAACCCTCACCGAAGGCTCCACACTCACATACACACTGACATTAGGTCGCAGCCTTGTTGCTGGTGAAGTATTGCCGGTACCGCTCGCTTTCGCTGGTACCGACACCGCTGTGCGCAACACTGATTACACGCTCGCCTGCCCGAACACTTTGCCGACCGGTGTGACCTGCAATAACCTCAACACCGCAACCACACCCACAATCACGTTCACAGGCTCAGCCAGCGCCGCCCGAACCGTCACTATCACTCTCACCGCCACAACCGATAACACAGTCGAAACCTCAGGCGAAACAGTTGACATCGGATTGGGTACTTTGAATGCGAGTTCAGGTACTAATCTTGGTGGCGGTGCAACAGGCACCGACAACGCAGACGCGGTAACTATCAACGATCCGGTGGTCGCGACACCCTCGGTTACGGTCACACAAACCGGAGGCATAACTAGGGTCGCTGAAAATGGTGGCACTGACACCTACACAATCGTGTTAGGCACTGAACCCACAGCCGCTGTGATGATCACTGTCACATCCAGCACCCCATCAGCAGCACGAATCGATGGCCCCGACACTGGCAACACAGCAAGCGCATCTGAAACTCTCACGTTCACATCCGGTAACTACAACACAGCCCAAACCATCACCGTCACAGGCATAAACGACAGCATCGACAATCCCGGTAATCAGCGCAGCGCAACAATCAGACATACTGTCACCGCAGCATCCGCTAGCGAATACCTCAACGTCAACATTGTCAGTGTTACCGTGACCGTCACCGACGACGACGACTCCACCCCCCGCCGACCCCAGACACAAAGACCATCAATATCACGCTCCACACCAACCACCCCCGAACCCGAACCGGAGCCTGAACCTGAACCAGAGCCGGTGTTTGAGGATCTCACTGAAACCTCTGAAGTGCATCGTGAAGCGGTCACCGAACTCGCGAATGAAGGAGTCTTTGAGCGGGTTGGCTGTCAAAGCGATCAACTGTGCCCGGACCAACCAGTTAAACGTTGGCAGCTAGCGGTAATACTTATACGTCAGCTTGAAGGCACCGACACCGAACCCGAAACCGACACCGAAAACACGTTCACCGATGTTGAGGATGTCTGGTGGTCAAGTTATGTGCAGCGTCTTAGTGACCTAGAACTCACTCGAGGCTGCACCGAAGATAGTTTCTGCCCGGATCAGCAACTCACTAGAGGTCAAGCAGCACAATTCATAGCCAACGCGTTCGGTCTTACTAGCACCCAGACCGCTGATTTCGCGGATCTCGACGAAAGCAATCCCCATGTTGCAGCGATTAACGCACTGTATGAAGCAGGTATCACTCTAGGCTGCCAAAGCGAACCCCTACAGTTCTGCCCTGACGACAAAATCACGATACAACAACTAGCAAGCCTGCTCGCCCGCGCGGCTGATGTAGCAGCCGCTGAAGCCGCCAAAACACCTGAACCTGAGCTGGTGTTTGAGGATCTCGCTGAAATCCCAGAAGTGCATCGACAAGCAGTCACAGAACTCGCTGAAGAAGGCGTATTCGAACAGATTGGCTGTCAAAGCGATCAGCTATGCCCAGACCAGCCGGTCAAACGCTGGCAGCTAGCAGTAATCATCGTACGCCAGCTTGAAGGCACCGAAACCGAACCCGAAACCGACACCGAGCCCACGTTTACCGATGTAGAAGACATCTGGTGGTCAGGCTATGTGCAGCGTCTCAGCGAACTAGAACTCACTCGAGGCTGCACCGAAAACAGTTTCTGCCCCGATCAGCAACTCACCAGAGGCCAAGCAGCACAATTCCTTGTCACTGCTTTTGACTTAACCGACACCAGCAACGCAGAATTCAACGATATAGAAGGCAGTCCACACACAGCAGCTATCAACACACTATTCGCAGCAGGCATCACCAACGGCTGCAACAGCGAACCCCTAAACTTCTGCCCAGACAAACCAATCACACTCCAAGAACTAGCCACCATGATCACCCGCGCCGCTAAAAAACTAAACCAACCCACCCCATAACCCCCCCAACCCCATAAGGGGGGCGACAGTCTCCACAGGGGGATTAGCTCAGTAAGCAGCCTGCTCACCGAGTGACCGTTGCAGCCTCAAGCAACACACCCAAACAGCAAACAAGGCGACTCAATCCGTCAAGCTGCTTCAGCCTCATCATGTTCAGTGTTGCCTAGACGAGTCTCACCGTCATGCATGGCATCTTCACACCACGTTGATAGGCCGAAAGTGTAAGCACGGTGACGTGTTCATCTGCCGGATTTCTCCTAACCCAGAATACCCCGCCGACATGTTTGACGGGGTCTTCTGGGTTATCTCCACTCTCAAGGCATGCTAATGTGGGTTCATGACCACAGTTCAGGTTTCGCATCTCGTTGCGATGGCTGTCGGTTTCTTGAGCGTTATCTGGCATCAGCGCCGCATCACCAGCAGGTTGCGATCCGAAATGCGAGAGGACTTCCGCAAAGCCCGAGAGGATGCCCGCGAGATACGGCGCTTGCTTAAGAACCCGCGGAACCGAAATCACTGCATCAAGAGTGTCGGGTAGTGTGAGGCGCTGATGCGACACTTCGCGAGAGCAGGATGACGATGACTTACACAGACGACGAGGTCCGGCGACAGCTTCGTCTTGGCGAGGACAGTGCTTGGGAATTCAAAGAAGTCGACTTCCGTAACAACGAACCAGCACCGCATCAGCGTGGCAGCTGGGCTGACGAGATTGCAGCCTTTGCGAATGCAGGAGGCGGCGTGCTGTTGCTCGGGGTCACCGACACAGGAGATGTGTCTGGAATGTCCCGTCAGCAGATGGATGCGCTTGAGCGTCGAGTCAGGGAGATATGCACAGACTCCATCAAGCCGTTGATCCGGGTTGAGATGTACCGTAGGGAGTTGGACGAAAGATCGTTCTTGCTTGTCTCGATTCCACAAGGGGACGCGCTCTATGACAGTCCCGGAGGAAGTTTCGTGCGTGTCGGCAGTGCCAAGCAGCCCATGTCGTCTGATGAGAGGCTGCGCTTAGCGCAGAGGCGCGGCCAAGCTCGATTCTTGAGTTTTGACGAGCAGACGGTCGCTGGTACCGGTTTATCAACTCTCGACAAGGATTTGTGGAAGCCTTTGCTCAGCGTAGAGGGCCTGCGAGAGCCTCAGTTAGGACTTGAGAAGCTCGGACTGTTACGCAGCGACGACCAAGGTGCTGTGTTGGCCACTGTGGCGGGTGTTCTGACATGCACAACACAGCCGCGCGAGTTTGTTCCAGGAGCGGAGATTACCGCGGTTCGTTATATGGGTATAGACCGTGCGTCAGGGCAGGTTGACGCACAAGATATTACTGGCCCGATCAACGCTCAGATTAAACACGCATTAGCTTTCGTTAGGCGCAATACGCGTGTCGGAGCACGCAAAGAGCCAGCGCGCGTGAACCTGCCCGAATATAGCTTGCAAGCGGTCTTTGAGGCTTTGGTGAATGCGGTTGTGCATCGCGACTATTCGATTCGGGGTAGCAGAATCCGTTTGTCGATCTTTTCTGACCGTCTGGAACTGAATTCACCAGGCGGATTACCCAACAATCTGACCGTCGAAAGCATGATGGAACGGCAAGTAACTCGCAATGAGGTGCTCGCTTCAATCCTGGGACGCATGAACATCGTTGAGGATGAGATCGGGTTTGCAACAGGTCGTCAATATTTCATGGAACGGCGCGGCGACGGGGTGTCGATTATCCGACGTGAGACCAGTGAACTATCTGGCAAAGATGCACGATTCCGACTTGTTGATAATGCGGAGTTGTGTCTCACCTTGCCAGCCGCAGAAGTTCATTCGGATTCAGCCACTGTGGTAGTCACGGTACGCAGCGGTGGGTCACCTCTCGCTGGTGCAGATGTGTTGGCATTGTTTCCGAACAACACCTGGAAACGTGAAACCACTAATACTGAAGGCGAGGCGCGTCTTGAGTTGCATTCGGTTCATCTGCCCATGACGGTGTTCGTGGCCTGCGAAGGCTTTGCTGCACATGTTGAGCGTGACTGGCTACCGATGCAACGAGCCCTTGCAGTCGAGTTGTCACCCAAACCAGGCGGCGGTTCGGTCGTGTTTGCGGAGGCGACAGGTCATGTGCCAGGTCTTGCAGGTCAGCTAAACCCGATCCTCGACACCAGCCGAAGGACGTATCTGTATGCCTCCAACATCGCTATCAACGGCGGGCAGCAGCAGCCGGTGACTTTCATACCGGGCGAAGAGGACTTGCAGTTGACCGATGCAGACGGCAATTCTATGACTGTGCAAATCGTGGCCATTGCGGGACGATCGTCGCTAATCGAATACGGTTCCGTATCGCTGCACGGGCGCTAGAGAGTACGGGAGATAAACCCAACCCAAGGCAACCCTAAACCTAAAGTTGAACTTGAGGCTTGAAGACTTGAGTCCTGTTTGGGTGGACACCTATCGTTTTTTGGGTTGCCTTGAAGGCTAGGCCCCAGCCGATGAGTCGTTCGACATCTGCTTCCTCGGCGCAACTGCTGCTAAGCGTTCGGCCTCGTTGAGATAGCTGCTAGTGCTGCGGATCAGTTCCAGCGTGTCGTCAAGAGGTTCGCACATGCCCGAATAGAAGCAGTCTCCGTGAAGTTGATCTCGTGCTGTCGAATAGACGTGGCGAAGATTGCTGATGTCCGGGTCGTTAACAGCCAACTGGCGCAACATTCTTGTGGTGTCGGGAGCTACGCGAGGGGTTTCGCCGGTTCGGGCGATGACCAAACCATCGGTGGCGCGTTTGGTAGCGCACCATGCTTTTTCGGCGGCATCTCTGATATCTGAGGCCTCTAGCCGCTCCAGTGCCATTGCATACATTACTCGCGCATCCACGAACGCTGCCTCAGCTGCGTCCTCCAAACGGTTGTTCATAGGCATTTCTCCTCCTTCTGGCTTTGTCGGGTATTGAGCGGACTTCAGATTGTGAGCCCTCTTCTAAGGTTATCTGATATTTTTCGGTGGTATGTGTTGCATTCTTGTTGAGGCATGCTAAGATGGGTTCATGACTGAAGTAGAGATCGCGTATTTCGTTGCCCTGGCCTTCGGTTTCCTGGGTGTTATCTGGCATCAGCAGCGCACTACCAGCAAGCTGCGATCCGAGACCCGCGAGGACTTCCGCGAAGCCCGTGAAGATGCTCGCGAGACGCGGGGCTTGATCGAGACCTTGCGTACTGAGACCACTGCGTCGATCGACAAGCTGCGTGACGACACCACTGCGTCGATCGACAAGCTGCGTGACGACACCACTGCGTCGATCGACAAGCTGCGTGACGACACCACTGCGTCGATCGAGAATCAGCGCACCGACACCACTGCGTCGATTGAGAACTTGCGTGCCCAGAACGCTCGCGAGCATGCTGACTTGCGCGGTGAGATCGGTAAGGTCAGTGATCGTGTGTATCGCCTTGATATGCGGGTGCATCGCATCGACATGCGCGTGGCTCGTATTGAGGGGCATCTGAGGATGCCCCCGACAGACGAACCCTCAGATGATCCCGATCCCGACTGACCGCTTCCGGCTGGCGAGCCGCTGTTGAGTCGCCATTCGGGCACTGAGGCGGATTTATTGCTTGTCGCCTGCCTGGGGATGCCCTTACCCGCGTGGTATCTAGTCTTGGGAACCTCAATGGTGTTGTTCGGCTTGCCTGTGGCAGATATAATCACCGGTTGCTCGCTAAGCTCTGCTATGCTTATCTGGGTTTGCCCGAAGTTAGGCATGCCTATAGCCTATAGAGGGGTTAGTCAAGTCGATGAGCGAGCAGCAGATGAGCGAGCGTAATGAGAGAAGGAGCATCCAGGAAGTGAGAGTTGTTGTGCTAGAGGCATATGAGTCCGCGCGAGAGCGTTTGAGTCTGCGCTCGGGGCTGCTCAGAGGGCGGCGCGGGCAGCGGCGTGTTGCAATTCTGCGGGGGGGGGGGGGTGAGCGTTTCGAGGCGTGCGCGTTCACGTCTAGCGAGCCGTATGAGTCCGAGCCGTTTGAGTTTGAGGCTTGTTTCTGCAGCGCTCACGACGGTGCTGCTAGCAGCGCTGCTAGTGGTCGCGCCAGGCATATCGGTGCTGGCTCCTCAACCCGCGGAGGCGCAAACTAGGCCGACTCGGAATGCTGACGGGTCGTTTACTGTTCCATCTGGCTGGGCGTTGCTCCCGTCTGGTTTGGGTGCTGGTGATCGTTTTAGGCTGCTGTTTTCTACATCAGGCACGCGTAGTTATGTGCAAGTCAGAGATGGAACTGTAGCTGATTTTCATAAGTTCGTGCGAGATGCTGCTGGTTCTGGGCATAGCGCGCTCGGAGTGTCTGCAGCGCATTTTAATGCTGTTGTCAACACGCAAGGTTATTTTGAACGGATGCGTGTCGCTGGTAATATCGGGGAGAATGCCGGTCTGCCTGTGAGAATTAACTCTGGGAGTGCATCTAATAGTGTGTTTCCGATTACGACTGAGGCGTTAGCGCCTGAGGTGGGGGGTCCTGTATACTGGCTTAATGGTGCTAAGATAGCAGATGATGGACTTGATCTACTTTTAGGTGACTGGGAGAGCGATGCTGACAGAAACGAATCAGGTAATACTGTAACGTCTAGGCAGCATTACACTGGCTTAAGCCGCTTCAAAATTCCTGCTGCTCCATATATCGAATACTACAGCATGACTCTTGCGGGAAGAGATGAAAAGGATATCCGCGAAAGAAATTCTGATCAGTTGATTGGATACGGTGCAACTAGTGGCAGCGATAATCGTTTGGCTGGCGCAACTAACACCTCATTCACCAGCTCTGGTCGGTTTCCAAATTTGCCGTTGTTTGGGTTGTCGCCTGAGTTTGTGGTGGCTGGGTCTTCGTCTGATCCGATTGTGAGTATTTCAGCTTCTGATTCTTCGGTTGCTGAGGGTAATGATGTTTCTTTCACTGTGTCGGTCACTCCAGCTCAGGCTATTGCTATTGATGTTGATGTTTTTGTTGCTCGTGGTTATACGACTTCCGCGGACGGCAGCAGGGGTACTAATGGTATTCGTACAGTGAGTGTTCCTGCTGGAGGTTCGGCTACGTTGACTGTCACTACTGAAGATGATAATGTGGATGATCCTGGGCTTGGTGTCACCGCGACTATCGTTGCTCGTAACCGTTATCAGGTGTCGTCTTCGGCGGGGTCTGCGACCGCTTTAGTGACTGAGGACGATTCCACGTCAGTGTCGTTGTCGGGTTCGCCAAGTATTGTTGAGGCTAGCACCGTTAGTTCGGATTCGGCGACGGTGATGCTAGCACGTGAGTTGGTGGCTAATGAGGTTGTTGATGTGCCTTTGTCTTTTACTTCTTCAACGGATGCTCGCATTGGTGGTGATACTCCTGATTTTACGGTTACTGCTACTGGCACGGGTGTGGGTTTGTCTGAGGAGACTACTGCTACTCCTATGTTGCGTTTCAGTGGTGCTGGCGCTCAAACAGCCGCTCTTGTTTTTACTGCTACTTCTAGCACAGACAGCGATATGGATGGTGAGACGGTTACTATTGGTTTCGGTAATCTGTCGGACTCATCTTTGGGTACTAATGTTAGAGGTGGTGTTGCGGCTCACTCCAGCAGAAACACAGCCACTTTGACGATTGTTGATGACCAGGATTTGGCGGCTACGGTTAAGTCTGGGAATTTCCCGGATCCGTGGGATCCTAGTAAAGATCGGAAACCTGTTAAGGCTTGTGACACCACGGTTTCAGTGAATGAGTATGGTGGCCCGTCTAAAACACGATCTGTGTCGAATTGTTTTATTTTGGATGTAAAGAAAGCGCCGCCTGCATCTGCTGGCAAGCCCGGTAATTCCGGTAATCAGGGTGTGATACTTGTGCCGTCGGTGGATAACGGTGCGGTGCGTGTGTCAACTCAGCCGTGGGTTTGGTCTGATAGCTGGGATCATGATATTGGTATTGAGGTTTGGCCTATAAACGATAAGGTAGACAACCCGGGCGGGATGCGTACAGCGGTAGTCTCATTCTCGCCGAGAATAGTCAAAAAGGGTAGAGCCTCTGACGAAGTCGTGTCTGGTTATCAACTGCCTCAGGTAACTGTGACAGTGGTTGATATTGATCCGACTGTTGTGGTTTTGGGTGCTGCTGATACGCCTGATGGTTCGGCTACCGAGGGTGTTTCTTCTGATACAGCCAAATTTAAACTGTCGTTGGGTCGGGGGTTGGTTGCTGGTGAGGTGTTGAGTGTGCCGTTGTCTTTTTCGGGTGCGACGCTTGGTACCGAGTTTTCGGTTGGGTTGGATGGGTCGCCTTCGGGGGTGGTTTATAGTAATGGTGTTGTGACTTTTACGGGCCCGTCTGTTGCGGCAGCGACTTTGGCGGTGTCTGCGCTTGGTGATGGTAATTCTGTGTCTGAGCGGGTGTCTGTAGCGATTCCTGCGTCTTCGGGTAGCACTTCGGGGTTGATGACTGCGTCTGGGCTTGCTGGTGGCGCTACGGGTTCGGGTTCTGCGGTGTTTGTGTTGTTGGATTCTGCGAGTCCTGTGACGGTTGATGTGCCTGATGGTGTGCTACGGATCACTGAAGGTGGTTCGGGTAGTTACACGGTGGCGTTGACTATGGATCCGTCGGCTGATGTGACGGTTAGTTTTTCTAGTAGTGCTCCGTCGGTTTTGGCGGCTCCAGCGTCTGTTACGATTGCTGATGATGCTAATTGGGCGAATCCGCGTACAGTAACTTTGCGGTCTGCGAATAACTTTAATGATCATCCTGATAGGACTGTTACGATTAGTCATAGCGTGTCTTCTACTGATAGCACATATCAGAATCTTACTGTGGAGGATGCTACGGTTGTGGTGGTTGACGACGAGACGACTGACTATTACATACGTCGTACTGGTGATGGTGTTGAGCAGGGTAAGGATGGAAGTATTGAGGTTTATGTTTTTCGTCATCTTGTTGAGGGTGAGACTTTGTCGATACCGATTCGTTTGACTTCCGCGGGTTATGATACGGCTACTTCTGTTAGGATGCCGACTACTTATGGTGGTGGGGCTGGTGTGCGGCAGAGCGCGATTTTGTCTTCGGCGGGTAGTAAACCTGAGTTGGTGTTGAGTTTACCGGATAAGCCTGGAGGCAATCCTGGTGAGAAACCGGTGGGTGTTGAGTTGGATCAGCTTGATTTGTATCCAGCGATTTTGCATCAAGGCTTTTGGAATCTCACAGTAACGGGTCCCACGAATGCTAATACGACTACTAGGAGCAACGCTAATCAGTTTATAGTGGATTTGGTTGTTTCGTATCCTGATGATGATGGTGATATTGTTGATGAGAAGATTAAGGTAGCACCGTTGGCGACTGAGGCTAGTGTTGCTCGTAGTAACCTTTCGGGTGGGGTTGGTATATCAGACCCATCTCCAAAAACGTTTACTATTGCTGATGATGATTCTTTGACTGTGCCGTCTGATTGGCCTCAGAAGCCTGCTGGTTTATCTTCAGGGGATACGTTCCGGTTGTTGTTCGTGACTTCGCGTTCTACGAATGCTAGTTCATGTAATATTGATTCCTATGATTATTTTGGTATGTCTTCTGCTAGTAGTGGTCTGGGTTCGATTCGGCCTTATGTTGCTACTTTCAAGGCTTTGATCTCGACTAAGGGCTGCGACGCGATTGTTGGGACTCCTGCTAGGAATGGTTTACCTGCGATTCCTGCGGTTGATGCGGTTCCTGCTACGGCTTTGATCGCGCATAACGGTTTGGATGGTACCGATGTGCCGATTTATTGGCTTGCAGCGTCACCTGCTTCGGGTGATAAGGCCGCTGATGATTATGATGATTTCCTGGACGGATCGTGGGATAACGTAATTCCTACAAATTCTTTAGGTCAAGCTCTTAGAAAACCTTCAGACGTAGTTCGGGGGAGTTTTGGGGGTCCGAATGCTTTTTGGACGGGGTCTGACAAGGCTGGTGCTCCTAAGTCTGGGAGTCAAGCGGGTCACAGCACCGTAGCTACGGGTACCGTGAGTGACGGAAATACTGCTAACTCTGGCCCTCTCGGCGGTGAGCTAGATATATCATCGAGCGACCAGGGCTATATATATGTTTTGTCGCCGGTGTTTACTGTTGGCACGGACCCGACCCCAGCGGCGGATCCGGTGGTTTCGATTACTGCAGGCAGCGGTGTGACTGAGGGTTCTGCTGCTTCGTTTACGGTTACTGCTAATCCAGCACCGTCTGCTGCGTTGACAGTGAATTTGAGTGTGGCTGATGCGTCTAATGGCGGTGATTTTGTTGCGGCTGGGAATGAAGGCGCTACAACGGTTACGATCCCTACGTCTGGGTCGGTGATGTTGAGTGTGGATACTGTTGCTGATTCGACTGATGAACCCAATGGTGCTGTGTCTGTGACTGTAAATACTGGTACTGGTTATTCTGTGTCTAGCTCTGATGGTTCTGCTTCGGTGAATGTGACTGATAATGATGCTACTTCTGTGACTTTGGCGCGTACGGCTGGAAGTGCGATCACTGAGGGTTCTACACTTGATTACACGTTGACGCTTGGTCGTGCGCTAGTGACCAATGAGGTATTGGCTGTACCGCTCATGTTTAGTGGCAGCGCTACCCGTGGCACTGATTACATGCTGGCGTGTCCGACTACATTGCCTACTGGTGTGGCTTGCGCGAATCTTAACAGCGGTAACGCAACAGTTACTTTCACAGGTAGTGATAGCGCTGCTACAGCAGTCACGATTACCCTCACCGCTAGCACAGATAGCGTGACCGAAGCTAGCGGCGAAACGGTCGATATTGGGCTTGGTACGCTTAATGCGAGTTCTGGTACTAATCTTGGTGGTGGCGCTACTAAAGGTAATGATCCTGCGGGTGTGACGATTAATGATCCTGCTGCGGATCCGGTGGTTTCGATTACTGCAGGCAGCGGTGTGACTGAGGGTTCTGCTGCTTCGTTTACGGTTACTGCTAATCCAGCACCGTCTGCTGCGTTGACAGTGAATTTGAGTGTGGCTGATGCGTCTAATGGCGGTGATTTTGTTGCGGCTGGGAATGAAGGCGCTACAACGGTTACGGTCCCGACTTCTGGTACGGTCATGTTAACTGTAGCTACAGCCTCTGATTCGACGGATGAACCCAATGGTGCTGTGTCTGTGACTGTAAATACTGGTACTGGTTATTCTGTGTCTAGCTCTGATGGTTCTGCTTCGGTGAATGTGACTGATAATGATGCTACTTCTGTGACTTTGGCGCGTACGGCTGGAAGTGCGATCACTGAGGGTTCTACACTTGATTACACGTTGACGCTTGGTCGTGCGCTAGTGACCAATGAGGTATTGGCTGTACCGCTCATGTTTAGTGGCAGCGCTACCCGTGGCACTGATTACATGCTGGCGTGTCCGACTACATTGCCTACTGGTGTGGCTTGCGCGAATCTTAACAGCGGTAACGCAACAGTTACTTTCACAGGTAGTGATAGCGCTGCTACAGCAGTCACGATTACCCTCACAGCCAGCACAGATAGCGTGACCGAAGCTAGCGGCGAAACGGTCGATATTGGGCTTGGTACGCTTAATGCGAGTTCTGGTACTAATCTTGGTGGTGGCGCGTCTGGCACCGACAGCGCAGCCGAAGTCACAATCAACGATCCTGCGTCTACAGATGTAGCAGTCACACTAAGTGTTGACAGCGGCGGTAACGTCACTGAAGGTGGTACTCGTACGGTGACTGCTACATTGGAGTCTGCGCCGTCGGCTAATGTGATGATCCCGATACGGCAGGCTTCGGGCGGCACCGCGGTTGCTGCTGATTTCACGTTGAGTGCTAGTGGTGTGATTACTGTCAATAGTGGTTCTACGTCGGGAACGTTGACGTTTACTGCGGTTGATGACAACATTGACGAAGCTAGTGAGACATTGTCGTTAGGGTTCGGGACTTTGCCTGAGGGGTATAGTGCTGGTGATCCAGCAACAGCAGCGATTACGATTGCTGATAATGATGCGGCGCCGACGGCGATCACTTTGTCGGTGGATACTGATACTGATACGAACGCTGCTGAGAGTACTGTGGCTGAGGGTGGTGGCGCAGAGACGGTGCGGGTGACTGCTACTGTGGGTGGTGCTACTCGTTTCGCGACTGCACAAACTGTGACGGTGAGCGTTGGTGCGGGTAGTGATGGTGCTGCTTCGGGTACGGATTATACGGCGGTCACCGATAAAACGATCACTATCGCGGCGGGTGCTGATAGCGGCAATGTGACGTTTACGTTTACGCCTACTGATGATGATGTTGATGAGGGTAATGAGTCGGTTACTTTGTCTGCTATGCATTCTTCGATCACGATCACTGATATTGTGTTTAATATTGTTGATGATGATACTGCTGGTGTGACGATCACTGAGTCTTCTGGTTCCACGAGCGTAGCCGAAAATGGTGGCACTGATACTTATACGGTAGTGTTGGATAGCAAACCGACTCATAATGTGACAGTAGAGGTTACTTCCGGCACGCCTGGCGCAGCGTTGGTTGATGTGGCTGGTGGTACTGCTACATTGAAGACTTCTGATACGTTAACGTTCACGACATCGAACTGGGCTACCGCGCAGACGGTAACAGTGACTGGCGTGAACGATAATATTGATAACCCCAGCGATGAACGTACTGTGACATTGACTCACGATATTGCTTCAAGCGATGCTAAATATAATGCGTTAGCTGATGAGGAAGTGTCTGTTGAGGTTACTGATGATGATCCTGCACCGACTGGGATCACATTATCGGTGGACACGGATACGAGTACGGGTGGTGATCAGTCTACGGTAGCTGAAGGGGGTGGCGCGAAAACGGTGCGTGTGACTGCTACGGTTGGTGGTGCTACCCGTTTCGGCACAGCGCAGTCTGTGACAGTAAGCGTTGGTGCTAATAGTGATAGCGCTACTGAAAGCACGGATTACACAACAGTCACGAATAAGACGATCAATATCGCTGCGGGCGCTGATAGTGGCACAGCTACGTTTACGTTCACGCCGACTGATGATGATCTTGATGAGGGTACTGAAACAGTAAGCGTGTCAGGAACGTTAGCTGGGGTGACGTTCACTGACACCTCGTTCACGATCACTGATAATGACACGTCGGCGGTGCTGATTACTGAGACTGGCACGCCTGCAGGCACTACTGTGTCCGAGGATGGCACCACTACCACTGATAGCTATTCGGTGAAGTTAGCTACTAAACCCGCAGCGAATGTGACAGTGACGGTTACCTCTGAGACGCCTGCTGCGGCGGTGTTGGATGGTCCTGATAGTGCTACAGTGTTTAATTCGTCTGAAACATTAACGTTCACGACTACGAACTGGGATAGTGCGCAGACGATCAATGTGCAGGGTGTGAATGATAATATTGATAATACTGGTAATAAACGTAGCGTGACTTTCACTCACGATATCGCTTCAACGGATGCTAAATATAATGCATTGAGCGATGAGACTGTGACTGTGACGGTTAGCGATGATGATGATGCGCCGTCCGGGATTACGTTATCTGTGGATACGGATACGAGTGTAAATAACGATCAGTCTACGGTAGCTGAGGGTGGCGGCACAAAAACCGTGCGAGTGACTGCTGCGGTGAACGGGTCAACGCGTTATGATACTGAGGTGACTGTGACAGTGAGCGTGGGGGCTGGCAGCACTGCGAATGTTCTTTATGCTACCGAAGGCACAGATTACACAACAGTCACGGATAAGACGATCACTATCGCTGCGGGCGCGGCGAGCGGCAATGTGACGTTTATGTTTACGCCTACTAATGACACGTTCGCTGAAACGGCTGAGGTTGTGGACGTGTCCGGTACTTCTGGTTCGTTAACTATAACCTCTACGTCGTTTACGATTACTGATAATGAAACCGTGCCAGGTATCACACTTAGCGCGACCCCGGCTACGGTGGCTGAGGGTGATGATGCTACAACGATCGCGGTTACTGCGACTGTGGGGGGTTCGGTTCGTTTCGATCGTCCTCGCACAGTGGTGGTGTCGGTCGCGGGGTCTGGGGGTTCTAATCTGGTCGGGTTCACTGCTGTAAACGATTTCAATATTACGATCCCCGCCAACACGGCTTCGGGTTCAGCTAATTTCACGTTAACCCCAGCAGCCGATGACATTGACGAAGACACCGAAACGATTACCGTTTCAGGGGTGTCGGCGGGTCCACCGGTCGCGACGGTGACTTCTGGTAGCGTGTCGTTGACTGATGATGACACTGCGGGTGTAACGATCTCAAAATCGGCGCTTACCGTAGATGAGAATGGTGGCATGCAGACTTATACGGTGGTGTTGGATAGCGAGCCGACAGCGGATGTGACGGTTACGATGACTTCTGGCACGCCGGGCGCGGCGACGGTGGATGGCTCAGATGCGGGCACGGTCGGGTCTACTGCTGAAACGTTAACATTCACGTCATCAACTTGGGATACCGCACAAACGGTGACTGTGATCGGTGTGAACAATAATAGAAACGACGCTGGTGATCAGCGTACTTCAACTGTTGCTCATACGGTTGAGTCTTCTGACAGTAAATATAATGCTTTGTCGGGGGTTAAATCGGTGTCGGTGACTGTCACTGATGATGATGGTGCTGGTGTAACGATCTCTGAGTCGACGCGTACCGTAGCTGAGAATGGTGGCATGCAGACTTATACGGTGGTGTTGGATAGCGAACCGAGTGCCGATGTGACAGTAACGATTACTTCTGACACGCCAGCAGCAGCACGGGTTGATGGTCCTGGAGGTAATACGACACCAAAAACTACTGAAACGTTAACGTTCACGTCAACCAACTATGCCACTGTGCAGACGGTGACTGTTACCGGCATGAACGACAACCTAGACAACACCGGCAATGAACGCAGCGCGAAGTTGACTCACGCTTTTACGTCGAGCGATACTGACTATAGTTCTATCGCTGATCGTGATGTGACGGTTACGGTTACTGATGATGATGATACCCCGGAAGTAGATTTGAGTGTGGATCTGTCGTCTGTAGCTGAGAGCGCAGGTTCAACGACTGTGACAGTGACTGCGACTGTTGATGATGCTGCGATCCGTTTCGAGGAAGCGAAAACGGTGCGTGTTACTGTGATGGGGTCTGCTGGAGATGAGTTCGTGGATTTCACGATCCCGACCGCTTTCAATATTACGATCGCTAGCAGCGCCGCGACTGGTACAGGAACGTTTGCGTTAGTTCCTACTAATGATCTTATTAATGAACGCGATGAGACTGTGACTGTTTCTGGTGCATCAACCGGATTAACAGTTAATTCTACGTCGTTGATGTTGACTGACGATGAAGCAGACCCGATAGTAACGATCAAATCTCCTGATGTGTCATCAATTACTGAGGGACAAACCGCTCAATTTGTTGTAATGCCGATTAGTAGCGAACTTTCTGCTAAACCAGCTTCGAAAGGGCTTTCAGCTTTCGATTTGACCATAAACCTGACTGTCGCTCAAACCGGTATTTTCGTTTCGTCTACTAATTTAGGTGATAAAACAGTTGTTTTGCCTGCTTTAGCAGAACAAGTGTCTTATGATGTTGATACAGTGAACGATGATACTGTAGAATCTAATGGACGTGTTACGTTATCTGTTCGTTCTGGTAGCGGATACACTACTGCTGGTGGAAGCAACTCCCGTTACGTGACTGTCAACGATAATGATACAGGCGTAGCCGTAAACCTAAGCATCAATAACGCGACCATCACCGAAGACGATAGTACGGGTAGCACGATTACTGTAACTCTCGCGTCGGCTGCTCCTTCGGGAGGTGTAAAAATTCCGCTCACCACCACGAACGGCACAGCAGCCAACAGCGACTACAATCTAGAAGCTGATAGTGTGACCATCGCTGAAGGTCAAATATCCAACACGGTTGATATCACCGCAACCGGCGACACTACAGACGAACCCACAGAAACGTTCACTGTGAACCTCGGTAATCTACCTGATGGGTACGCAGCCGGTACCACTAGCAGTGTTGATGTCACAATCGCTGATAATGATCCGACCACAGTCACCCTTACACGCGCTGCTGGCGCAACCCTCACCGAAGGCTCCACACTCACATACACACTGACATTAGATCGCAGCCTTGTTGCTGGTGAAGTATTGCCGGTACCGCTCGCTTTCGCTGGTACCGACACCGCTGTGCGCAACACTGATTACAAGCTCGCCTGCCCGAACACTTTGCCGACCGGTGTGACCTGCAATAACCTCAACACCGCAACCACACCCACAATCACGTTCACAGGCTCAGCCAGCGCCGCCCGAACCGTCACAATCACTCTCACCGCTAGCACAGACAACACAGTAGAAACCTCAGGCGAAACAGTCAACATCGGATTAGGTACTTTGAATGCGAGTTCAGGCACGAATCTTGGTGGTGGCGCTACCGGCACCGACAGCGCAGCCGTAGTCACAATCAACGATCCCGCACCAACCGACGTAGCAGTCACACTAAGCGTCGACAACAACGGTGCCGTTACCGAAAGCGGTACCCGTACTATTACTGTCACACTCGCCGAAGCCGCCACAGCGGACGTGACTATCCCGCTCACTACCGCGGTTAGTGATTACACACTCTCAAAATCTGGTGTCGATATCGATATTAGTAGCAACGCAACATCTGGGACTGTTACCCTCACCGCAACCGACGACAATATTGACGAACCCACCGAAACTTTCAATGTCGGGCTCGGTAGCAGCCTCCCCGCAGGTTACAAAGCAGGCACACCCAGCAGCGTCACCATCACCATTGCTGACAACGACCCCACCACCGTCACCCTCACACGCACCGCCGGCGCAACCCTCACCGAAGGCGACACGCTTGCTTACACACTCACATTAGGTCGCAAACTCAGAACCGGTGAAGCATTAGCAGTACCACTAACATTCGTTGGCTCAGCCACACGAAACACTGATTACACACTCGCCTGCGGACCCGCGACCGATGTAGCCTGCACGAACCTCAACACCGGCAACACGATGGTTACATTTACCGGTAGCGACAGCGCCGCTACAGCAGTCACTATCACTCTCACCGCCACAACCGATAACACCACCGAAACCTCAGGCGAAACAGTCAACATCAACCTCGGTACCCTGAATGCGAGTTCAGGTACTAATCTTGGTGGCGGTGCAACAGGCACCGACAACGCAGACGCGGTAACTATCAACGATCCGGTGGTCGCGACACCCTCGGTTACGGTCACACAAACCGGAGGCACAACTAAGGTCGCTGAAAATGGTGGCACTGACACCTACACAATCGTGTTAGACACTGAACCCACAGCCAATGTGTTGATTACTGTCACATCCAGCACCCCATCAGCAGCACGAATCGATGGCCCCGACTCAGATAACACCCCCACAGAAACCGAAACTCTCACATTCACCACTGGCAACTACAACACACCCCAAACCATCACCGTGACCGGCATAAACGACAATATTGATAATCCTGGTGATCAGCGCAGCGCAACAATCAGACATACTGTCACCGCAGCATCCGCTAGCGAATACCGCAACGTCAACATTGTCAGTGTTACCGTGACCGTCACCGACGACGACACCACCCCCACAATCCGGCCACGACCATCCACACCGTCACGACCATCCACACCGTCACGACCGGTCACGCCAGCACAAACTGTCACACCCACCCCAGAACCTGAACCTGAGCCTGAGCCGGTGTTTGAGGATCTCGCTGAAATACCTGAAGTGCATCGTGAGGCAGTCACCGAACTCGCCAACGAAGGCGTGTTCGAACAAATAGGCTGCCAAAGCGATCAACTTTGCCCAGACCAGCCAGTCAAACGCTGGCAGCTAGCAGTGATACTTATACGCCAGCTCGAAGGCACCGACACCCAACCCGAAACCGACACCGAAAACACGTTCAACGATGTTGATGATGTCTGGTGGTCAAGTTATGTGCAGCGTCTTAGTGACCTAGAACTCACCCAAGGCTGCACCGAAGATAGTTTCTGCCCAGACCAGCAACTCACCAGAAGCCAAGCAGCACAATTCATAGCCAACGCGTTCGGTCTCACCAGCACCCAAACCGCTGATTTCGCGGATCTCAACGAGAACAATCCCCATATCGCGGCGATCAACGCACTATATGAAGCAGGTATCACACTAGGCTGCCAAAGCGAACCGCTACTGTTTTGCCCTGACGACAAAATCACAATCCAAGAACTAGCAACCCTGCTCGCCCGCGCCGCTGATGTAGCAGCCGCTGAAGCCGCCAAAACACCTGAGCCTGAGCCGGTGTTTGAGGATCTCGCTGAAATCCCTGAAGTGCATCGCCAGGCGGTCACCGAACTCGCGAATGAAGGCGTGTTTGAACGGGTTGGCTGTCAAACAGATCAGCTTTGTGCGGATCAGCCGGTCAAACGTTGGCAACTCGCAGTGATCATCGTGCGCCAGCTCGAAGGCACCGACACCGAACCCGAAACCGACACCGAACCCACGTTTACCGATGTTGAAGACATCTGGTGGTCAGGCTATGTGCAGCGTCTCAGCGAACTAGAACTCACTCGTGGCTGCACCGAAGATAGTTTCTGCCCAGATCAGCAACTCACAAGAGGCCAAGCAGCGCAATTCCTCGTGACCGCTTTTGACCTAACCGACACCAGCAACGCAGAATTTAACGATATAGAAGGCAGTCCTCACACAGCAGCTATCAACACCCTATACGCAGCAGGCATCACCAACGGCTGCAACAGCGAACCCCTAAACTTCTGCCCAGACAAACCAATCACACTCCAAGAACTAGCCACCATGATCACCCGCGCCGCCAAAAAACTAAACCAACCCACCCCATAACCCCCAACCCCATAACCCCCAACCCCATAACCCCCAACCCCATAACCCCCAGGGCGACAGTCTCACAGGGGAATTAGCTCAATAAGGCAGCCTGCTCACAACGACCGTGTTGCAGCCTCAACCTGCACCCAAACAGCAAAGAAGGCGACTCAAGCCGTCAGGCTGCTTCAGCCTCGTTTTGTCCCGTGTTGCCTAGACGAGTCTCACCGTCATGCATGGCATCGTCTGGAGATGCTTGGTCGTCGTGTTCGGCATCTTCGTGAGAGGTCTCATCGTCTGGACGGGCACTCAACTCAAGGCGACCCTCAATACGCGCAACCCGCTCACGAGTGTCAGCAAGACTGCCTTCTATCCGATCAAGCCTGCCATCCATCCGGTCAAGCCGCCCGCTGATATCAGTGAACCTTTCGCTGGTGTGTGCTTCGGAGGCTTTGATCTGCTTCTGGGTTCGTTTTTCGGAGTCTGTGATCTGTTTGCTGGTTCGTTTTTCAGAATCTGCAATCTGCTTGCTGGTCCGAGCTTCGGAGTCTGCGATCTGTTTGCTGGTTCGTGCTTCGGAGTCTGTGATCTGTTTGCTGGTTCGTGCTTCGGAGGCTTCGATCTGCTCGCTGATCTGCTTCTGGGTTCGTTTTTCGGAGATCGTGAAGCGATTGTCGATGTACTCGCGAATCGAGAGGATGGCTTTGGTATGGTCACGCATCATCCACAAGATGAAGCCGATAAACGGCGTGAGAAAGCCGATGATGGCAACCGCGAAGCTGATAAACGCTGCTGAGTCCATGAATTTGACTATACATCAATCTTCAACACATTGCAACTCGTGTAATCACAATATTTTCTGATGGCCTGCAGGGCTAGTGCGGCTAGCGAAGATCGGAGTGCGTTCGCTAGTGTCTAGCCCCATGACACATAACTTGGCACAACTCGCCGAAGCAGCCGAACGGCTTCGCAACGCAGCAGCCACCGCTGAGCCCTGCGAAACCGTGCGTGCGATGATCGGCGAGGCACTGACACCCGAAGTCGGCTATCAGATACAGCAGATCAACACCGACCACTGGCTAGCAAAAAACCGACGCATCAGCGGCCACAAGGTTGGGTTGACCAACCCTGCTGTCCAGCAGCAACTCGGGGTGGGTCAACCGGTATGGGGTGTGCTGTTCGCCGACAACTGCCGCAGCGATGGCGCTGATATTGATGCTGAAGGTCTGATTGAGCCGAGAGTCGAGGTAGAAGTGGCGGTGATACTCGGCAGTGCTTTGGATTGTGGTCGTCACACTGTGGCTGATGCGATCAACGCCACTGCGTATGTGCTGCCAGCATTAGAGATAGTTGACAGCCGCATCAACTGGGACATTACCGCTGGCGACATGATCGCCGACAGCGCCGGTGCTGGCCTTTATGTGCTGGGAACCCGCCCAGTGCCGCTTGCGGCGGTGGACCTGCACCGTGTTGAGATGCAACTCAGCATCAACGGCGAACCAGCAGCCTCAGGCACAGGTGCCGCATGTTTGGGCAACCCTTTGAACGCTTTGGTGTGGCTAGCTGATGCTATGTGCGAATACGGCACTCCGTTGCAAGCAGGTGAATGCATCATGACCGGCTCATTGTGCGGAATGCTGCCGATCGCTGGCGGTGACGAACTATCCGCCGACATTGAAAGTATCGGCACCGTCTCGGCAAGCTTGACTCCCCACTAAACCCAGCAAGCAGCCTCAGCAGCACCGACCAGCAGGCTTAGCAACATGAAGCGAAGCGGGGGTTGCGACTTCGCAACTTCGCCAAGGTGCCACACCCGATTTGGGTCTTGCTACACGATGAAATAGAGGATGTCTGCTATGCCATTATGTTATGCCATTATGTTATGCCATATTGCGTTACAGCACCCTGTCACAACATGCGCGAACAGCAGCATTGAAGCGATCGTAGGAGCGGCTGCGGCCTACCGGTGAAGTGCCATTAGCGATGGCTTCAGCCACATGGCGGGCAACGCTTGGCGAGTCTGCCTCGGAGTAGGGATGCCTACTGTTTTTTCTTCGGGTTAGCCGCTTCAACTCCTCTTTGGGATTGCTGACTGTTTCCCAATCACGGTTTGCTCGCTTTAGTGCCCCTTTCCAAGATTGACGCAATTTTTCGGTAGCTTCGGGGAACAGCATCCACCAAGCCTCAATCTCCTCAACGGGGACAACTGCATGCGCCCCCTTGATGCCAGCACTTCGGAGTGCTTCCTCGGTTTGGCGATGCAGTTTTCCGTCTGGATCGGGCTCATCTGAATCTCGATGCACGAACACGCAGACAATGCGTTGTTGATCGTGGCTAGCGACAACATCGGCTATGCGTCCGATCCAGTCCGATACAGACGATGTCGAAGCTGACCTGTTTAGAGATACCGGCTGGGGGCGCTCCCGTACCCTCCCCGCCAGTTCTGGGCAAATGGCCTCAATTAGGCGCACGATGGCGAGACGGTCATTGCGGCTCTCCCCGAAGACCAATGCCATGGTTGAGTCACCAAGCTTGTAGTGTCGAGCCGATTGAGCCACTTGAGTTACTAGCCAGGTACGCCGTTCAACGCCCCCGCAAACCAGAGTTCACCGAGACCGTAGTTTGATTGCTGTTCGCGCAGAGTGATCTCATGGCTGTTAATGGCTGGAATCTTGGAAGCGCCCGTCGCGGGTTCACGATCACAAACAACGAGCTCGTGGGGTCGAAGACGGTTAACGAAAGTGGGAGCGTGCGTGGTTGCCAGTAGTTGAGTGTGCTCGGAAGCAGCCCGCAGGCGTTCCACAAAAAGATCAAGTGCGTAAGGATGCAAGCCGTGGTCGGCTTCCTCAATTGCGGTGAACGGAGGCTGTTTAGGTTCATGCAGAGCTGTTAGCAGGGCAAGAAGCCGCACCGTGCCGAAGGAAGCATCCGCGAGTTCAATAGGCATTCTTACACCGCGTTCACGCAGTACTACCATTACAGCGCGGCTAGACCCGCCGAGCAGCTCAAAGTCAATTGAATCAAGACCAGGAAGGCAGGCCTTTATCTCATCAAGGAGAATCGCGAACGATTCTGGATGCGTCAGCGAGAGATTGTGCAGCGCAGAGGCTAGATTGCTGGCATCGTCGGCTAAGGGTCCTGTGATGATCCTTGACGGTAGGCGGGCTGTATGCATGTCGGGCTCAAGGATTCGGATGCCCGATAGAAAATCGGCTAGCAGGCGGATTCCTTCGCCACCTTCCTCATCGGACCAGTCGGGGAGTGTCGCTAGACCCGTCGTTTGCTGGTTGGCGAGTTGTCGGATTTCGCGATTGCCTTCGTCCAAATTGTCAGCACCGAACTCAACTTTCGTGCCCGTAACGTTCAGGCGTCGCCCTTGTCCAGGGTAACGCTTCCAGACGAATGATTCCTCGCGAATGAGTTGGTCACGGCTGCTCTTGTAGAACTTTAGTTCGTAGTCGTCAGGTGCACCGTCGCTGGCGTGAGTTGTGACGATGCCCTTCACCCCAAGAACAACCCTTGATGAAGGCCCTCGACCGTCTTGGCGCTGCACATATAAGTAGCCCCCCGCGGCATCAATAGCGGCAGCGAGATCGAACCTCACGGTCGATGCGAGGAATCTCAGCACTTCAAGTATGTTGGTTTTTCCAGAACCGTTGGGTCCCACCAGAACCGTAAGCGGACCTAGAGGCACGTCAACATCGGCTAAGGATCGAAAGCCCTTTGCTCTGAGCACGGTGAGTCGTCTGATGTTCATTACAACCCAACTGCTTGGAGCGTTGATACTGGCACACTAGACAAGTTCACTGCTCCGATGATACCGAGCAGGCTTAGCAACATGAAGCGAAGCGGGGGTTGCGACTTCGCAGATCTTCCAAGCTTTCACAGCCGAGTTGATACATCACCGAAGTTAGCTGCTGTTCAAACAACCAGGCTACGAACTCGGCACCGCTTGCTCCTAGAGCACCTAAGCCATACATGAACGCCCGACCCGCAAACGCGAAATCGGCACCCAGCGCCAACGCCCTAGCAATATCGAGGCCGCTACGCACTCCACTATCGAAAAGCACCGGGATAGTGTCGCCTACACGCTCCACCACCGGCCCCAGCGCTTCGATCGCTGCTGGCGCAGCATCAAACTGGCGGCCACCATGGTTAGACACGATCACAGCGTCGGCACCTTCATCGGCACAGCGTGCAGCGTCGTTAGGGTCAAGGATGCCTTTCACTACGACCGGTCCTGGCCAGCGGCTGCGGGTTTCCGCCAGATAATCCCAGTTGAGAGTGCCGCCCAGGCTGGCACCCACAAAACCGGCAACATCGCGCAACGCCGCTTTATCTACATAACGCTCCAAAGTGCGGAACCTCGGCAGGCCGTTTCGTAGCAGTCCCAGAGTCCATGCAGGACGCAACGCAGCTTGACTGACATGGCGGATCGTGATCTTTGGTGGCATCGAAATGCGTTGACGGGTCTGACGCTCCCGACGAGCCGGACCAGGAACATCGGCGGTAACCACAAGCACCCCGAAACCCGCTTGATGAACCCGCTCAATCAGGTCATCACGCACAGCCAGATCATGAGGCGGATAAAGCTGGAACCAGCCCATACCCTCAGCTAACGGCCCCATCTCTGACACGTCTGCGGAGTTGACAGTGCTAGCAACGTAAGGAATCCGACATCGCGCCGCGGTTGAGGCCAGCGCTGTGTCGGCACCAGGCCAGATCAAACCGGTGAGCCCCACCGGTGCAATACCAATCGGCATGGCGTAACGCACCCCGAACAGTTCGATTTGCAGATCAGGTTTCAGCGGCCCTTTCAAGAACTGCGGTGTGAGCAGCACCCTCTGAAGATGTTCGCTGTTGCGTGCGGTGGTTCGCTCGGCACCCTCGCCGCTGTCGAGATACTCCCAAGCGAAATGCGGGATGCGTCTGCGAGCTTTGCGCCGCAGATCAGCAACGGTTTGATATTTGAGTTTGGCTTTCACCGCTCACCCAAGCTAGTGCTGCGAGCTCGAGCTAGTGCTGCGACATACCAAGCTGAGTGCTGCGATGCCCGAACTGCGGCTAATGTCTGCCCCGAACGCATTAGTGAATGCCTATGATCTACTGTAGAGAGCTGTGCTGAGAGATCTTTCAGAGCTTGTAGCGCCTGCAACTGGTTTGCTTGACGGCTATGACCCCAGCCGAGGCTATGACGAAGCTTTCGACAACAACGGAATACCTCGCGATGTTTATCGCAGGATCATCGAACGCTTCGCAGAACTCGACACAGGCGAAGTCGAGCGTCTAGAGAAACTAGTAGCCAACGAGTTCCGCCGCCAAGGCATCACTTTCACCGTTTATAGCGATGATCAGGGAACCGAACGCATCTGGCCTATGGATCTATTCCCTCGTATCATCGCTGCTGCTGAATGGGAGCAACTAGCCCGTGGTCTTAGACAGCGGGTCGTGGCGCTTAACTCGTTTTTGGCGGATCTTTACAGCGGCAAAGCCGAGGCCATAGCTGATGGCGTGCTGCCACGCTGGGTGGTGCTCACATCCAAAGGCTTCGAGCGCAACGCCATAGGAATAACCGTGCCCCACGGAGCGCACTGCAACGTCGCCGGAATAGACGTGGTGCGCAACGCCGAAGGTCGTTATCTAGTGCTAGAAGACAATCTGCGCAACCCTAGCGGTATCTCCTATGTGGTCGAGAACCGTGCTGCCATGGCCAAAGCGTGCAGTTGGCTGTTTTATGACCATCCAGTGGAACCAACCGACCAATACGGACAGATGCTGCGCTCCACGCTTGACTCCATGGCACCGGGAGGCAAAGATTCGCCTCATGTGGTGGTGCTGACCCCTGGCATATACAACTCGGCCTACTTTGAGCACGCCTTTTTGGCTCGTGCCATGGGTGTGGAACTCGTGGAAGGCCGAGACCTAGTAGTGGACGGACACACCGTCTATTCACGCACTATTGAAGGTCTGGTTCCTGTGGATGTGATCTATCGCCGCATCGACGATGGTTTCTTGGATCCTGTGGCTTTCAAGCCGGACTCTACGCTAGGTGTTCCAGGGCTGCTGGGTGCTTTACGAGCTGGCACGGTGACTGTGTGCAACGCCATCGGTAACGGCGTGGTCGACGACAAAGCCGTATTCGCGTATGTGCCTGAACTGATTCGCTATTACCTCGGCGAAGAACCCATAGTTGACAATGTTGACACTTACATAATGTGGGATCCTGAGCAGCGCAGCGATGCTTTAGCGCGGCTGGATCAGCTGGTAGTCAAGCCAGTAGCAGAGTCTGGTGGATATGGGGTGCTGATCGGGCCGCAGGCATCTGAGCAAGAACTGCAACAAGCCAGAGCCGAGATTGAAGCCGATCCACGCAACTGGATCGTGCAAGAACTGGTGCAGCTTTCGACTTTGCCAGCGTTTGGAGGTGAGCGTTTAGAGCCTCGCCATCTGGATCTGCGCCCGTTTGTGCTGACCGGTGAACGCACCGAAGTGTTTCCAGGCGGTTTGACACGGGTAGCTATGCGCAGAGGATCACTGATCGTCAATTCGTCCCAAGGCGGTGGCTCCAAAGACACCTGGGTGCTCTCGGAGCAGTCTGAGTCAGATGATTTTGAGTCAGATGACCAGCAGGCGGGAGAGACGGAGGGCTTTGAGTCTGGGGTGGAGACGGAGGGACAGGAGTGATCCTGGCTCGCCATGCCGAAGCTCTGCTGTGGGCGGGTCGCTATTTGGAACGTGCTGAGAGCACCGCACGATGCCTCAATTATGCGGCCAACTCAGTGATAGAACTGCGTGACGACGAAGCCCGAGCCGAAAGCGAACTGCTGGTACGCATTCTGGGTCTGCAAAACGAACTAGAAGAAGCCGGACAGATAGTGAGCCGTCCGCAACTGGTGGCTTTCTTGTTGTCGGATCAGGACAATCCGGGTTCGTTGGTGTCAGCGGTTTGTGCAGTGCGAGAAAACCTACGCACCGTCCGTGACCGTATCCCGATTGAGTTATGGGAGGAAGCCAACGGGCTTTATCTCAAGTTCCCGTTCTTAGGCCATGAGGCCGCTGTTACCGGGCTACACGAGGTGCTGCTCACCGTCAGGACTGCATGCCTAGCGATCTCGGGAGTGCTCAACGAAGGTATGCGCCGTGATGAGGGTCATGCCTTGATGGTTGCGGGACGGATGCTTGAACGGTCGATTTTCACTGTTGGGCTGCTTGAAGCGACCAGTTCGGATCCGCGAGGGCGTGCTGACGCTACGCGGATGCTGCGCCTCACCAGCTCGCTGCAAGCGTTTCACCGTCAGCATGGCACCGCCCCCGAATCTGCTGCGGTGATCCGTTATCTGCTTCATGCTTCGGCTCTGCCACGATCGTTGCTGAGCAGCCTAAAAAGCGTTGAGCAGAGCCTTGAGAAGTTGGGGTCTCCAGGCAGTTCGCTTGACCAGTCGCGGCGGCGGGCGGGACTGCTGCGAGCTCGTTTAGAGCTAGGCCAAGTAGAGGAGGCAATGTTGGGGGCACCCGCAGCGACTCTCAAGAGCCTTGCAGGTGAGTTGGCCAGCTTGGCTGATCAGGTATGTGCTGGCATTGTGCCCCCGCTGGCTATCGCCACAGTGCATTCGCAGTTCGTTCGCCCCGGCATTGACCCGGAGGCACCTGCAACAGATGAGGCGGTGTACACCGGTCAGGCTTTTGAGCTGTTTGGGGAAGGCACGGCATGAAGCTTGACATCCAATACCGCATGCATTTTCGTTACTCCGATCCGGTTACCGAAGCCCAGAACGAGGTGCGAGTGCGACCCCTTGACGACGACTGGCAGCAAGTCACTGCATATCGGCTGGCATCGCAGCCGCTAGTGCCAGTGCTTCAAGCCACCGATTATTGGGGCACGGTTGTTGAGCATCTCGGTGTGCGCACACCTCACAGCGAGATGGAACTACTGGCCGAAGCTTCAGTAGAAACCACGCCGCGTCCGCTGCCTGATGCCTCTGTTGCTGATGTATCCACTGAGGCGCTGTTCGAGCAGAGCTTTTGTGACAAATATTTCGAGATGCTGCAAACTTCGCCACATGTGCAATGGGCAACAGGCGATGCCGTGACCCGCAGAGCGCAAGCGGCTGTTGATGGCGCCGCAACAGTTGCTGAGATGGTGGCTGCTGTCATTGAAGATGTGCGCTCAACGCTGCAATACGAGCCTGGTAGCACCGAGATCGGGGTTTCGCTGGCTGAGATACTCGAAGGCCGAGCAGGTGTCTGTCAGGACTACGCCCACCTCGCTATCGGCATGATGCGCAGCATCGGCATCCCAGCTCGATACGTGTCGGGCTACTTTTTTGCCGCTGATGAGACTGTTGCCGCTGATGATGCTGTTGCCGCTGATAAGGCCGAGAGTGCTGAGCAGGGTGCTGAACCGGCCGCTGACCAGTCTGACGATGTCGTGAGTGTGCAGACCCACGCCTGGGTTGAGGTTGCTTTGCCGGGCTGGGGCTGGTGGGCGCTTGACCCCACCAATGGTGGAACCGTGGGTGAGCGTCACGTCGTGATCGGTTGTGGCCGTGATTATGGCGATGTGCCGCCGGTGCGCGGAGCTTTCATGGGTTCAGGAACAGCCGACGTGGATGCCGAAGTAGTGATCGGCAAGCGTCCCTCAAGCGATGCCTTCGTATACACGCCGCGCCGACCTGTTGATCCTTCTGCTCAGGGCGTTGCCCAAGATGCCTTCTGGCAACAACAACAGCAACAGCAATAACTGCTCAAAGCATTTGAGCGCCTGCTAGCTCGATCTCTGTGACGCTGGCTCCAAATAATCTTGACCAAATAGGTAGGTTTTATTTTGGTGGCTGCTAAAGTCGGCATATGAGCAACACATCTACCCCAGAATGGGGCTTCGAAACCCGCATGATCCACTCGGGTCAGCTACCCGACTCGGCCACCGGTTCTCGTGCTGTGCCGATCTATCAGACCACTTCATATGTGTTCGACAGTGCCGAACACGCCCAGAACTTGTTTGCTCTGGCCGAAATCGGCAATATCTACACCCGAATCATGAACCCCACTCAGCATGTGCTCGAAGAGCGCATCGCTGCGCTTGAGGGCGGGATACGCACCGCGGTTGGTTTGCCGGGTGCGCTGGCTCTGGCATCCGGGCAGGCGGCTGAGACTGTTGCCATCCTGAACTTGGCTGAGGCCGGTGACCATATTGTGTCTAGCCCGTCGCTGTATGGCGGCACCTACAATCTGTTGCATTACACCTTGCCCAAGCTGGGTATTGAGGTCAGCTTCGTAGAGGATCCCGATGATCTCGAAAGTTGGGGGTCGGCTGTGCGCCCCAACACACGAGCCTTCTACGCCGAGAGTATCGGCAATCCCAAAAACGATGTGCTCGACTTTGAGGGTGTAAGCGGTGTCGCTCACGCTCACGGAGTTCCGCTGATCGTTGACAACACTGTTCCGTCGCCGTATCTGTGCCAGCCGATTCAGCACGGTGCTGACATTGTGGTGCATTCAGCCACGAAGTTCATCGGTGGTCACGGCAACTCCATTGGTGGTCTCATCATTGATGGAGGCACCTTCGATTTCGGTGCTTCAGGCCGTCACACCATGTTCACCGAGCCGGATCCCAGCTACCACGGCTTGGCATACTGGCCAGCGTTAGGCGCGGGTTCTTACATCATCAAAGCTCGTGTGCAACTGTTGCGTGACATTGGTGCAGCGGTTTCGCCGATGAACTCTTTCCTGTTCTTGCAAGGGGTTGAGACCTTGTCGCTGCGCATGGAGCGCCATGTATCTAATGCCGCTGGTGTAGCCCGCTATCTGCAGGATCATCCGCAGGTTGAGTGGATCCAGTATGCGGGCTTGGAGTCGAGTCCCTACTATGAGCGTGCCAAGCGTTATCTGCCTAAGGGCCCAGGCTCGGTGATGGCTTTCGGTATCGCTGGAGGCTCCAAAGCTGGACAGCGTTTCGTTGAGAGTCTGACGCTGCACAGCCATGTAGCCAATATCGGCGATGTGCGCAGTCTGGCGATCCATCCAGCGAGCACTACTCACAGCCAGCTCACCGAAGAAGAGCAGTTGAGCACTGGTGTCGCTCCCAACATGGTGCGCCTGTCGGTGGGTATCGAAACCCTTGACGACATCATCGCTGATCTCGACACTAGTTTCTCGGCTGTAGCTGATCTCTAGGTCTGCCGCTTGAACCTTGCAAGGTTCCGACAAGCAACCTCAACAAGCCCAGCCTCAGGAAGCTGAGCCTCAGGAGGCTGAGTCTCAGGAAACTGACAGCCAGCAGCCGATTTATCGGCGCAAGGCTTATGAACAAAGGGGCCGTGCTGCTCCCATAGACGGGATCGTGCGGGTCAGCGCGCCCCGTGAATGGCTGGTGCTGATCCTGCTGGCCGTGATGGTTGCAGCCGTGATCGCTTGGAGTGTTCTAGGTCGCCTTGAGTCAGGGGTGACAGCCGCGTGTGTTCTGCGCCCGGCAGGTGCACCTCACGCAGCGGTGGCTTCTGTGTCGGCGGTAGTTGCTGAGACTCTGGCGGTGCCCGGTGAACGGGTCAGCGTTGGTGATCCGCTGGTGCGACTCGCTGCGCCTGAGATCAGCTTGGCTGCTGAGCTTGCACAAGCCCGGTCAACAGCGCTGACAGCGCAAAGTCCCGGCTCTGTTGAAGCGCTTGCAGCCGCGGCTGAAGCCGAAGCGCTGCAGTCGGCTGAAACAGCAGCAACACTGGTGCTGAGCCCGACCAACGGTGTGATGGGTCCCCAGTTCACATCCGCAGGTACTGTCGTGAGCGCAGGGTCTACGGTTGCTGAAGTGTTTGACAACATCGACGCTGTGCCACAGGCGACCCTTGTCGTGGCATCTAGCGAGTCGGCACGCATCCGTCCGGCAATGTCGGTGAGTGTCAATATCACCGCAGCAGAGCAGACCGATGCCATTCGTGTAACAGGCCTTATCAGCGACACTAGATCCGCTACAGAACTTGCAGGTAATGAGGTGTTTCGTCTCGCGAACCTCGCGCCGGTGGGTGGTTCAGGCATCTCGGGCGGTTCAGGTGTTGTTGTGGTGGTTGATTTAGAAGACGATACGCCTGCTGGTGTGAGCGCTCTGGCTGCACAGTCGCAGGCGGCGTATGCGTGTGAAGCACACATCGTCACCGAATCGCGACGACCGATCCGACTGCTGATCGGTCGTGACTGAAACTCTTACAGGGCTGCTGTCGAGCAGCGACGCGTCCGAGGCGACTGCTAGGAACCTGTTGTCGCGGGTAGGCAAGCGACTACCGTTGAGTTGTTGAGTCGTTGAGTCTTTGGGTGCTTGAATAAAGATTCAATAAAGATTCGTTACAGATAAGTCATTTAGTTCAGATAAGCCATTTTAAGTTATGCGCCGACACCGCACGCCGCTGATCCCTCAGATGCATGCAACCGAATGCGGTGCAGCCTGTCTGGGCATACTCCTAGCCCATTTCGGGCAGCATGTCTCAACTGAGGAACTGCGGCTGGCGTGCCGTGTATCACGCGACGGTTCCAGCGCTTCGGACATTGTCGCTGCCGGACGTGCTTACGGGCTGACACTCACAGGTTGGCGCATGGAGATCAACGATTTGAGCGAGCTTGATAGGCCAGCGATCCTGTTTTGGGAGTTCAACCATTTCGTGGTGCTTGAAGGTGTTCGCGGTGGGCGCTACTACTTGAATGATCCCGCCAATGGTCGCCGTTCGGTAGGCGCGCAAACTATCGACCGTTGCTTCACTGGAGTGGTGTTGCAGGCGCAGCGCAACGAATCGTTTATAGCGACCAAGCGTCCGCCGGGCATAGTCGCCAAACTATGGCCGTGGCTGGCACCCGCTAAAGGGGCTTTGGTGTTCTCGGTGTTGGCAGGCTTGCTGGCTGCTGTGCCTGTGGCAGCTTTGCCGGTGCTGCTCGGCGTGTTCGTTGACAGGGTTCTCGGCGGAACTGAAACAGGTTGGGGAGCGCCTCTGGCATGGATGCTGGCCGCTTCGGGCGTGATCGCTTATCTACTGGTGTGGCTCCAGCAGTACATGTTCAGAAAGATGGCTATCCGTTTGGCGGTGAGTGGCGCGCAAGGGTTCCTCGGGCGTTTGTTTCGGTTGCCTTCACAGTTCTTTGATCATCGTTTTGCTGGTGATTTGACTTTGCGTGTGCATCTAGTGGATACGGTCGCTGCAGGTGCTTCCACTGGTGCTGCGTGGCTTGTGATCGAATTGTTTGCCAGTGTTGTGCTGCTTGCTGTGATGTTTGCTTTTGATCCTCTGCTGGCGGTGCTACTCGCTGCTACAGCCGCCGCGAATATCGGGCTGATGCTGCTGCTTAGCCGAATGCGTGCCGACACCGAACGTCAGTTCCGTCATGAGCAAGCCATGCTGACAGGCATCGAGACGGCAGGTTTGCGTGACATGGACATGATCCGCGCCACTGCTGCTGAAGACGATTTCTTTGTGCGTTGGAGTGGTCAACAGGTGCGAGAAATCGCAGCACGCCAGAAGTTTTCAGCCACCGGTTACGTCATAGGCACACTTCCGCAACTGTTCGCGATGGTGGGTTCTGTGATCGTGCTTGGTGTTGGTGGATGGCAGGTCGTGCAAGGCGAACTCAGCGTTGGTGCGCTTATCGCTTTTTACACGCTGGCTGGCGCTTTTTTGGTGCCGATAGGTCGTTTCGTGCAGTTCGCTGATGAGTTCATGGTGCTAGACGCAGATTTGCAGCGTGTGGAAGACGTGCTTAGGGCACCTATCCAAAACCGTCAGAACCCGCCGCAGCAGACTTCACCGCAGACCCACCCGCGGCAGATGCCGATACGTGCTTCTGGGGGTGCTGGAGGAGCTGAAGTCACTTCTGAGCTAGCAGACACAGTTATCAGCAACGAAACGGCACTCAACGAAGCAGGAAACGGCGAAGTGCTAGCCGAAGAATCAGTATCCACGGTGACAACTTTCGGTGGCCGCTTAAGGCTTGCAGGGAGTCTAGAACTGCGTGATGTGACCTTCGGTTTCAATCCAGACCGCCCGCCGCTGATTGACTCGCTGAACATCAGCATCGAAACCGGGCAGAGAGTCGCTTTTGTGGGGATGACCGGCTCGGGCAAATCGACTTTACTGCGACTGATCAGCGGCGAACTCCTGCCTGACAGCGGCGAGATTCTTTTCGATGGCGCGGCGCGTCACATGATCCCTGCTGAGGTGCTCGCCAATTCGCTGGCTTCGGTTGATCAGCAGATACATCTGTTTGCGGCTTCGGTGCGTGACAACCTCACCATGTGGAACGCCACAATCGACGATGAGCAAATGATCGAAGCTGCGCGCGATGCGCGCATCCATGACGAGATCATGAGCCGAGCAGGCGGATACGACTCAATGGTTTCCGAAGCGGGACGTAATTTCAGTGGAGGGCAGAGACAACGCCTTGAGATAGCTAGAGCGCTTACCCAGAAGCCGTCGATCCTGCTCGCTGATGAGGCCACCAGCACGCTAGACGCTGTTGTCGAGCAAGAAATTGATGACAGCTTGCGGCGGCGTGGCTTGACTTGTGTGATCGTGGCGCATCGACTGGCGACGATCCGTGACTGTGACGAAATCGTGGTGCTTGAACGCGGTCGGGCAGTGCAGCGTGGAACTCATGACACTTTGTCGGCTGATCTTGACGGCCTTTACCGTCAACTGTTGGAGACACAGTGACCATCGTTGAGCATCAACAGTCCGGTAAGGGTGCGGCTGCGCTTGCTGTGTTCGCGGCGGATCACGGCGAAACTGTGAACGCCGCAGCCAACAAGCCGATGCGGTTACATGACACAGATAGTGTCTGGTTCGTAGCCAGTGGAGCACTTGACGTGTTTTGCATGGAACAGCACCAAGGCAGGGTTGTTGCAGCAGCCAAACATCTGCTCAGAGCCGAAGCAGGTCGTCTGGTGTTTGGTCTGCCTGATTTAGACGGCTCACTAACCGTCGTCGCCAAAGGCTTAGCCGACACGCAACTGTTGCGCCTGGACGCAGCCGTGCTTACCGATCCCAGCAGCCACACTCAAACTGAGATCGTTGCAGGTGAAATAGCCCAGCAAGCTCACGCTTGGGTTAGTGACATGACAAGCGCAATAGCAGCCGATATCGACTACCGCCCTCGCATTACCACTCTCATCACCGTCTCAGATGCCGCTGGGGGAGAGGAGCGATCGTTGCAGGTTGTTGACGGCAGCATTATCGGTGCTCGCAGTTCTGAAGTGGTTTGGATATCGGCACCATCAGGCACTGACTCTGCCACGCTGCAATATTTGGGCACTGAAGTAGTGCCACAAGCAGTCGACGAACGGCGCTGCTGGATACCGCTCACTGCACAGAGTTGGGTGACCGTAACAGCAAGCACCGCAAGCACTGACCGCATGGCACCTAGCCCTGATGACAGCGGAACTAGGGCCAGCCGGGCGAAAACTCACAAGCAGCAAAGACTTAGTGTGCTGGCTGCTTCACGGATCGATAGCGCTGAACTGCTTGCGGCTTTGGCCGATTTTCACGCCATGGTCTTCAGCGCTGAAGCTCTCAACCGGCAACTGCTTCTAGCTGATGAAGCCAACGCCCAAACAGCTCTCGCCACCCACCGTCGACTCGCTGAAGAACGAGCCCGAACGTTGCTTAACTCGCTCACAGCTGCGCAAGGAGAAGACACCGCTGCACATGACACAGCGCTGATGGCTGTGCTTCAGCGGATCGGTCGTCACAGCGGCATCAAGTTCCGTCAGCCGCGCCTAGCAGCCACCGCGCCTCCAGCGACTCTCAAGCAAGTGATCGAAGCCTCAGGTTTGCGGGCACGTCAGGTGCGGCTCAAATCTGAGGATCAATGGTGGCGAAGCGACAGCGGTGCCATGCTGGCATACCAAAAAGACAGCGGCGAGCCTGTGGCGCTGCTGCCAGCGCTGAGCGGCTATCGCGCTATCAGTGCCGAGGGCCGCTCCTTGCGAGTCACGCAGCGAAGTGCTGAAAAATTGTCACCACAAGCCTGGACGATCTACCCGAAACTGGCCGATGACCGAGCCGTGACAGCGCGTGACCTGCTGCGGCTGGCGCGCCCCGGCGCTGGCAGCGATCTGACACGCTTCGCTGTGACAGGACTAGTCGTGGCTTTAATCACTCAGGGTCCCGCAATTGCGTTGGGAATGCTCACCGACTGGGCGTTGCCGTTCGCCCGCAGCGAAGCATTGGGGCAGATACTGGTGGCTTTGACCGTGATGAGTCTCACAGTGGTGGTTCTGAGCGTGTTCGGTGCGATGTCGCTGCTGCGCCTTGAAGCGCGTGTCGGGGCACGTCTTAGTGCAGCGGCTTGGGATCGTTTGCTGGCTTTGCCGTTGCCGTTCCTGCGCGACACGCTCTCTGGGGAGTTAGCGGTGCGTATGAGCACTTTCCAGCAGTTGCGTGACCTGCTCTCGGGTGTAGTGGTGAACGTGTCGGCTTCAGTGATCTTTTTGTTGCCGACTCTGGGAGTGCTGTTTTTTTATGATGTTGTGCTAGCAGCCGTGGCGCTGGCTATGTCGCTGCTGGCGCTTGTTGTGGTTGCTGGCCTTGGCTTGGCGCAGATCCCTCATCAACGCCGTTGGCATACAGCGGTGCGTGCTTTGTGGGGTCGGTTGTTGCAGTTCATCGAAGGCATTACCAAGATTCGAGCTAGTGGCGCTGAGTCGGCCGCGTTCGCATCGTGGGCTGATGCATACCGCCACAAACAGATCGCTGAGATACGCAGTTCCCGTATAGATGAGCATCTCGCCGCTTTCAGCTCGGCGTATCCGTTCGTGTTCGCTGCGGTGTTGTGCGCTGTAACGATCAGCCGCGGCGATGCTGTTGGCGTGGGCGATTTTGCTGTGGTGCTGGCAGCTTCATTCGTTTTATTTGCAGCCGTCGCCAACCTGGGTCATGCTGTTGATGCGCTGGCCGAAGCATTCACGTCTTATGAGCAGATGACCCCAGTGCTGCAAGCAGTGCCTGAACGTGATGTGGCTGTTCTGGCTTCACCGACCGTCGTTGAAGGCGATCTTGTGGTGGATCAGGTCAGTTTCCGTTATCGCGCTGATGGTCCTCTGGTGCTTGATGAGGTGACAATGGCAGCCCGTGCAGGTGAGTTCGTTGCTGTGGTCGGTGGTTCTGGTGCAGGCAAGAGCACCTTGTTGCGGGTCATGCTCGGTCTTGACAGTCCCGAACGCGGAGCAGTGTTTTTTGACGGTCGCGATCTACGAAACCTTGACAAACGGGCGCTACGTCGCCAGATCGGTTTCGTGCCTCAGGACAGTTCGCTACAGCCGGGCAGCTTGATCGAGAACATAATCGGTATGTCCGAAGATCTAACTCTTGAAGATGCTTGGAGAGCGGCGCGCCTCGCCGCGGTTGATCGTGACATCGCCGAGATGCCGATGCAGATGATGACCATGGTCGCTGATCGCTCTGGAGTGTTCTCTGGTGGTCAGATTCAACGTATTCGTATTGCTTCGGCGCTGGCGCGTCAGCCTCGCATCGTGATACTTGACGAGGCGACCAGCTGGCTTGATTCTCGCAGTCAGGCCGACGTGATGAACAGCATTGAGAGCTTGGGAGTCACTCGCATCGTGATAGCTCATCGGCTTTCCACTATCCGGCGAGCGGATCGGATCTATGTGCTTGACACGGGACGAATAGTGCAAGTCGGCAACTACGAAGAGCTTTTGCAAGCACCGGGCCGCTTCCGTGAGTTAGTGAGCCGCCAACTGTTGTGAGACCCCGGTCCCGGCTGGTTCCAGGAGCAAGGTGTCGGGCACCTGTGACCCAGTGACCAAAGGGTGGTACTTGCACCTTTGCTTGCCTGGTTGCTACGCTGCTTTGTCGCAGTGCCAGAATGCACTGCTCGGGCGATGAACCCGATCTGGTAACCGGCCCTAGAAAGGACCAGCTAAATGAGCAACAACACTGCATCTGAAGCCAGCCAGCGTGAACTGACTGAAGATGAACTCAACGAAGTGCGAGGCGGTCGCGGCGGTCGTGACACGAGAGCAAGAGGCAGCAACGAGAGGTCCTACAACCGCAGCCAGTACCGCAACGATCCTGACTCGCCAAGCAAATCCCGCTAACTAAGTTCTGACCTAACTAATCAGTAACCGGCCCGATTTAGCGGGCCGGTTACTGTCGCGCTTGTGGATGACTGAGCCTGTTAGCTGAGAGCGAGGGGCATTGGTCAAAGCCGGGTGAGTCTCAGATGATTAGGCGTTCGGCTATGTGGTCTATGCATCTGGTTAAAGCTTCAACATCGGCGGGTTCCACCGCAGGAAAAAGTCCGATACGTAGCTGGTTGCGACCCAGTTTGCGGTAACCGTCAGTGTCAACGATGCCGTTAGCTCGCAGCACAGCGCTGATTTCGTCTGCGCTGATGCGATCATCGAAGTCAATGGTGGCAACCACTCGGCTGCGGGCTGTTTCGTCAACAACGAAAGGCGCAGCTACTTCGCTGGCTTGTGCCCAGCCGTAAATGATTTCAGCGGAGCGGTCGCAGCGTGATGCTGCCCATTCCAAGCCGCCGTTGTTGTTGATCCAGTCCACTTGCTGCACAGTCAAAAACACTGTTGCTAAAGCTGGCGTGTTGTAGGTCTGGTCTTTGCGGGAGTTATCAAGCGTCAGCTTGAGATCCAAAAACGCTGGAGTCCAGCGACCCGAAGCCGAGATGCGCTCGACTCGTTCGATAGCTGCAGGCGAAAACAACGCGATCCATAAACCTCCGTCGCTGGAAAGAGCTTTTTGCGGCGCAAAATAATAGACATCGCAGTTGCTTGCGTTGAAGCGCAATCCGCCTGCTGCGGAAGTGGCATCTACTAGCACTAGCGCCTCGTTGTCGCTGCTGTCGCTGGCTTTGTTGTCCCCGTTGGGGCGCTGCACTTTCAGCATCACGCCTGTTGATGTTTCGTTGTGGGGATAGCAGTAGGCATCAACTCCGTCCACGGCTTCGAGTCGGGGAGCGGTGCCGAAGTCGCCGAGCCGCACTGACGGTGCCTCAAGATGCGGTGCGGTCTCGATGACTGTCACAAATTTTGAGCTGAACTCACCGAGTGATAGATGATGGCTGCGCTTGTTGATAAGCCCGAAACTCGCAGCATCCCAAAAGGCGGTTGCGCCGCCGTTGCCGAGCACTACTTCGTAATCGTCGGGCGCGCCGAGAAGCTGCGCTATCCCGGTACGTAGCTGAGCCACCACTTCGCGTACGCCGCTTTTGCGGTGACTAGTGCCGAGATAATCCACGGCACGTTGTGCTAGGGCTCGAGCCGCTTCGGGTCGGAACTTGGACGGCCCGCTGCCGAAACGGCCGTCGCTTGGCAAAAGCTCAGCCGGAATAGTGATCGTGCTGAGATTTTTGGCATTCGTATCAGTCATTGCCAATATTCTGGCAGCCGAGCCCCCGCACTCCAAGCAACCCAGCTGTTGAGTGCTCAAAGCATGGGCATCCACACCCCATGTCACAGTGCCTCGCTACCGTATGTTCATGGCCGGTTATGCACAAGACGAGCGCTTGCGTTGCCACCACTGCGCCCTCCGCAAGAGTGCGGCACGGCGCGTGTTGAAACTTCAGTACCAGCACTATGGACAAACGATCTGCCATGGAGATCGAGGTGCGCCATGAGCATCACGACCGTGGATCTGTTCAGCGGATGCGGAGGCCTTTCGGCTGGGTTAAAAGCCGCTGGCATTCAAGTCGTTGAAGCGTATTACTGCTGGGCTCAAGCGCTTGATACTTACCGCCGCAATCTTGGCGATCACGCCGTCAACTGTGACCTGTCCGACACTGGCGCTGCGGTGGAGCGGATCTTTGATGTGGGCCCGGACTTGATCGTTGGCGCGCCGCCCTGCCAAGATTTCTCAACTGCTGGCAACCGTGTTGAGGGTAAGCAGGCCAACCTCACCACAGCATTTTCTCAAATCGTTTGCGAGTATCAGCCAGTTGCGTTCTTGATGGAGAATGTGCCCCAGGTCCGCAAGAGCCTTGCCTACGAACAGATGCGTCACAATGTGACCGAAGCCGGATACTCGCTGGTGGAGACAGTTCTTGACGCAAGCCGCTTTGGGGTTCCGCAGTTGCGTCGCAGGTTCTTCGCGTTTGGGTACCTGGGCAATAGTGATACTGGTCTGAGATTCTCTGCTGGGATTGATGCTCGCCAGACATCTCAACGCCTTACTGTCAAGCAGTATTTGGGTGATGAGATCAAGATAGAGTTTTACTACCGCCATCCCCGCAACTACAACCGTCGAGCGGTGTTCAGTGTGAATGAACCTTCGCCCACAATAAGAGGGGTGAACCGGCCTGTGCCACCGAACTACCCTGGCAATCATCTTGATAGCGTGTCACCCTCTGAAGTGCGTCCTTTGACTACGAAGGAACGTAGCCGTATACAGACCTTCCCCATTGACTGGGAGTGGTGCGGCACCGACCGAAACGCTGATACCGAGTTGCAGATCGGTAACGCTGTACCAGTTCAACTCGCGACCCATGTGGGGGCTGCGATCTATGATGCCGTCGATAGATAATCCTTCGCTCTACGGGATTACCCAAGACAACTCAACGCGCTCTGGCTCTGAACTCTGGGGCAAGAATCAGTTCAACTCAACGTTTCCGTTAGCACTTTGCTTGTTCATGCGTGACCGTGAGCACGCTCCAGTTGCGGTCATCAAGCGCGAAGCGTCTTGCCTGAATTGGTGACGGGAGGAGGCGAACGTGAACTCAAGCCCGAACGCCGGTTTGATGCAGCAGTTGTCGCTTACATGATCCAAAAGTAAATACCACCACGTTCGCAGCATGAGCATCCACACCCCATGTCACCGTGCCGTAGAATAATATTCGAAACCAGTTCCGTAGATCGGACTGTTGTAGCCACTGCGAGCCACCGATGAGTAGAACCGATGCGTAGCGCTGGTGAGTGGTAACGGTGAGTAGCGCTGGGGCTAAGCCGGAGCTGGCGGTCAATCAGCATGGCAGCACTGTTGCTGACGCGCTCAACGGGTTTATTGGTCATGCCGCTGACGGGTTCGCCCATGATGTGAGCCTTGACATTGCTACTGCCTATTTCAATGTGGGTGGTTATTCGCTGCTGGCGGACTCGCTTGACAAGCTGCACAGCGTGCGGTTGTTGCTTGGTGCTGAGCCCGGCCCGCCCGAACAACGAACCCGAGCGTTGCGTAAAGAGCCAGCCAACTCTGCCCGCGCCCGTTTGCACCGTGTTGGCGGCCTTCTCGCAGAACATGAGCAGGCGATCACAGTTGACCGTGACTTGCTCGGCTTCACCCATGAAGCAGATGCATCAGCCCGCCGACTCGTTGAATGGCTGCGCTCAGGCAAAGTGCAGGTTCGTCGCCTCGAAGACCGCTTCTTGCACGGCAAAGCGTTCGTGGTAGCAACCCACGGCCATGGCGTGGTGTCAGGATCATCGAACTTCACTCGGGCAGGGCTGTCCACCAACCTCGAACTCAACCTGGGCAACTACACACCTCACACAGTGTCGGCTGTAGCAGGGTGGTTCGACGAGCTATGGGACGCAGCAGCCGATTACGACCTTGCTGCGTTGTTCGAGCCCCGCTTTGAGGAGCACTCTCCCCAGCTCATCTATATGCGAATGCTTTGGGAGCGTTACCGTGCCGACCTAGTCGACGAAGACTCTGCCGAAGAACCGCGCTCAACTATCGAGTTGACATCGTTCCAAAAAGACGGATTATTGCGGGCCCGCAATCTGCTTGAAGAGTTCAACGGGGTGCTGATCGCCGATGAAGTGGGTCTCGGCAAGACCTACTTCGCGGGCAAGCTCATCGAAGAGGCTGCAATCGGGCGGCGCCAGAACGTGCTTGTGGTCTGTCCGGCGGCTCTTCGGGACGGCCCTTGGAGAATCTTCGAGCAGCAATACAACCTGCCGATGACGCTGATCTCATATGAACAACTGCTCGCAGACCCGCAGCTCAACCCAGAGCGTGCCGAGCGAGAAAAAGAAGCGGGCAGGTTCGTTGAGTCTCATCTGCCCATCAATTACCAAAAATATGCGCTGGTGGTGGTGGACGAAGCACACAATCTCCGCAACCCTTCAACCGAGCGGGCCGCAGCGCTGCGCCGACTGCTAGCCGGACTGCCGCCCAAGCAGCTGGTTCTGCTAACCGCCACGCCGGTCAACAACAGTTTGATGGACCTCTACCATCTGCTCGGATACTTTCTGCGCAACGACGGCATCTTCGCTGCTCAAGGCATCCGCTCGCTGCGTGATCACTTCGAGGAAGCGATGAAGAAAGAACCCGGCAGCCTGTCACCGCATCACCTATTCGATGTGATCGACACGGTAGCAGTGCGACGCACACGGTCATATGTCAAAAAGCATTACGCCAACGACACGATCCGCGTTGACGGTATTGATCAGCAGATCGTGTTCCCCACGCCCAAAGTACACAAAGTCACTTACGACATGGATGCAGTTCTGCCAGGCTTCTTCGATGATCTAGCCGCTGCGATCAATCCCGACACCAACCCCGATCATGATGAGCGAGCTTTGACATTGGCGCGTTATGTGCCGTCAAACTATCTGACAGGCAGCGATCCCGAGTCTTATGAACTGAAACTTGCCGGGCTGCTTCGCTCCAGCATTTTGAAGCGCTTCGAGTCGTCACCGCACGCCTTCGCGTTGACATGTGAGCGCATGTCGCGAGGCTGCGAAGCTTTCGCTGAAATCGCTGAGACTCAAAGCAAAGTCGCTACTGGAGGTGCCATAGCCGACTGGGCCAGCACCGACTCTGACGAACTGCAAGAGATCGACAAATACCGAGATGCATTACTAGAAGGTCTTGAAGATGCCGCAGGTTATGACCTTGCTCGGATGGTATCCCATGCTCGACGCGACCGTGATCTGCTAGCAGGCTTCGCTGCTAAAGCCCGCACCGTAACCCGTCACAGCGACCCCACGCTGAAAGCTCTCGCTAATGAACTGGCTGAGATTGCTGCACAAGCCCATGACGAAGGCATCGGTGCTAGTGATGAACGCAACAAACGCAAAGTGCTGGTGTTCTCCTACTTCGCTGACACTGTGGACTGGATCTTTGAATTCTTGGAAGATCAAGTGCAGAGCGATGACCGCCTTGCTGTTTACCGGGGGCGGATTACGAAGTACAGCGGCTCGGCGACGACAAGGAATCCGGCGGTGGAGTTCGCTCCCGAGACTGCTGCCGTCGGCGCTGCTGATTCACAAGACCGCTACGACATTTTGGTTGCTACCGACGTGCTCGCGGAAGGTCTCAACCTTCAGCAGGCTCGCCACATCATCAACTATGACCTGCCGTGGAACCCGATGCGCTTAGTGCAGCGCCATGGACGCATCGACCGTATCGGGTCGAAACATCGAGAAGTGTTCCTGCGTTGTGTGTTCCCCGATGAGCGTCTTGATGAACTGCTTCGCTTAGAGGAACGGCTTAATCACAAGATCGCTCAGGTGGCGGCTTCGGTAGGTGTGGGGCAGGTGATTCCAGACCAGAAGCGACAACTCGAACTCAACTTCACTGAGACTCGCGCCGAGATCGAACGCCTGCGCGCCGAGGATGCCACGATCTTCGTTCAGGCTGGCACAGAACTAGACGCTCAATCCGGCGAAGAGTTCAGAGCCGAACTTCGCCGTGCTCTGCAAGACCCAGATATCGCCCGAACCGTGAAAGGGTTGCCGTGGGGCACCGGCTCAGGCATGAGCAGTGCTGCTGATGCGGCTGGTTATGTGTTCTGTGTCCGAGTCGGTGACGACCCAAAGCCGCAGTTCCGGTTCGTGTCTCAGAGCGGAGCGATCACCGACGACACTCTTGAGTGTTTGTGGCGGGCCCGACCGCCAGAGGGTTTCGACACGCCTAGAGTGCTTGCCGATGCGACTGCTGCTGGGGTGTTTGATGCTTGGGCTGTGGCTCAGGCCGACATCGTGACCGGCTGGAACTTTTACGCCGACAAAGCCAACCTCGAACCCAGAATCCCTAAAGCCCTGCGAGATGCCGCGGAAGTGTTGCGGTCGAATCCGCCTGCTGAGTTCACCGATGAGCAGGTCGGATCTTTTGTCAGAGCCTTACAGTCGCCTTACACAGATCGCATCACTCGACTAGTTCGTGAAGCTCTGCGAAAGGCTGAAACTCCCGCTGACCAAGCTGAAGAAGTGCTGAGAGTCATAGAAGAGCAAGGCTTGGAGGCTCAGCCGCCGGTGCTGCCGCTGCCGCAGATTACATCAGATGATGTTCATCTGGTCTGCTGGCAAGCCCTCGCTGATTAGCTAAGCAAGTTAGTCGCGTGCGTGAGTTGGGCACATGAGTCGGGCAAGTTAGCTGGGCAAGTTAGTCGGGCAACAGTTCGGCTCTCATCTTGAGCCCTTTAGGCTTCTGAGTTGAAACAACCATCTTGCACAAACGGGTCTCCCTCCCTGAACAATCCAGCAGCACAACAACCCAGCAGTGCAAGACAATCCAGCAGCACATAACAAAGCACGTAACAAGAGGAGCACAGCGCAAGCCATGACACAAACAGGTCGGAAACTCTTAGCAGCAGTGTTGGCTCTGGTCATGGCTGCTGCAGCCTGCGGAGACAACGGCGACTCCAGCAGCGACACGGCTCTTGCTGACACCGTCGAGGCCACTGCAACCTCAGCCGTCTCAGCGGTTGAATCCAGCACTGATACCTCTGACAGCGGCCATGACCACGACCATGATCACGGTGAACATCACAACCACGACACCGTGATCGAGATCGCTGAGAGTCTGCCGGTGCCTACCATCACGATCCAGGTGACTGAAGACCCGGCCTCGGGATGGAACCTCCGAGCCGACGTGACCGACTTTGAGATAGTGCCTGAGAACGCCTCCACAGCACACGTAGACGGCCAAGGTCACATGCATCTCTACATTAATGGCGAGAAGATTTCACGGCTTTACGGCCAGTGGCATCACATTGATTCGTTGCAGCCCGGTGAGAATCTGATCCGTGTGGAGCTGTCGGCCAACGATCATTCGCCGATGGCTCTAGATGGCGAGATAATCGACGACTCTGTTGTGGTGCTAGGCCCCGAAGCGGACACTGCTGGCGCTGCCGACAGCAACCACGACCACGATCACGATGATCATGAGCACGAAGGCCATGATCACGGAACTGCTGGTGAAGCAACCCCCTGGGATGCAGAGTTATCTGATGCCGCTCAGACGATTGAGGTCGAGGTGCTAGACGGCGAAACGGTCGGCGGCACGCAGCGAGTCAAAGTCGAGCTTGGGTCGGTGGTGGCGCTGCGGGTTACCTCCAACATCAAAGAAGAAGTGCATGTGCATGGATACGACATTCTGCGGGCGCTGGATGACGGTCAGCCCGCACATTTCGCTTTCCGTGCGGACATTCCCGGCGTGTTCGAAGTGGAGCTAGAAGGATCAGGCCAACTGTTGCGGATGCTGGAAATCTCCTGACAGCGCTGATACGTGAATACAACCAAGAACTACAACAGGGAACTCAAAGAGGAATCCGAATGTTATGAGTGACTTTCAGCCGCAAACGCCGCAACTGCTGGCTCACAATGCCGACTATGCACAAGCTTTTGATGCCGCTGGACTGCCCGCGCCGCCGTCTCGGCGAGTTGCGGTGGTCGCCTGCATGGATGCCCGAATGGATGTCTACAGAATCCTGGGATTGCGTGACGGTGAAGCGCATGTGATCCGCAACGCTGGGGGAGTGGTAAGCGACGACGCGATCTGTTCTTTATGCATCTCGCAGCGGCTGCTGGGCACACGCGAAGTAGTGTTGATACATCACACCAAATGCGGTATGCAGAATCTGGATGAGCAAGGTTTCTTGGCAAGCCTCGAAGCCGAAACCGGGGTACGCCCAAGCTGGAAAGTGCAGGCTTTCGCTGATCCTTACGAGGACGTGGCTGATTCAATCAAGCGGCTGCAGGACTCACCGTTCTTAGTAGACACAGACCACATTCGAGGTTTTGTCTATGACATCGACGACGGCAGGCTCTACGAAGCGTCGGGCGTTTAATAGAAACATCTCGTCGCTGCCGAAGCTGTCTTGATGGCATCTTGTCGGTGTCTTGACGGCGTTGTAGGGGCGCTTCGATGGCGACCTGACGGCGTTGTAGGGGCGCTTCGATAGCGATCTGTCGGAGCGTTGTAGGGGTGATTAAAGCACGGTTATAAGGGCATCCGAGCGGCGCTCCAAACAATCTTGTGGCACAACAGCTTGATGTTGGTTAGAGTGCGCCAGAACATATCGCCGGGCTCTGTGTTGTTAATCGCAGAGGACTAGGCCCTGGGTTGGAGCGCCCACAGAAGTCTCGGTCAGAGAGTTCGCTTCCGTGGTTGCAGTCACCTGCTGTGATGTGACCGATTGTGCCTGATTCGGCGTGTGCCTGTTGTTGGTGCGCGCATTTCGCTTACCCCTGCACGGACAAATCCCGTAAGGAGAATCTCATGAAAACAAGTGCCTTAATGGCTGGCACTCTGCAGATGGCGGCAGCTCTGGTGTTTCATCTGCCCGGTGCTCGGCTTGAGTTGAGCAGCCCCTGTGGTCACGGATGGTCGATCGGGCCGATGACCGATCCTCGTTGCACGATGCATCCCGCTGAGTTCCGTCAGCTGGTCTTGGCGGCTCCCGATCCGGCGATGCTTGCCAGAATGCTGGGCTTTCGGGGCATCGACCCACCGACACTGACGCTCACTTCGTCGGGTGTGGAGACCTGTCACTTAGGAGCAGGGCTCTACCGAGTGGTGGGATGTGAGACCACATCGTTCGCGTTTACCACTCCCTTGAGCACTGATCAGGTTGACACAGTGCTGAGCAGGCTCAATACCGCACCGGCACCGCCTTGCGGTGATGTGCCGAGACTCGCTCCAACGGATACACAACAAGACACACCAGAAGCCATCCGAAGGGGTGATTGGCCTGAGGGAGCGGTTGCCTTATGCGCCAACTTGGTGCGTGATGAGGGTCTCGGCGCGACCCTAGTAGCGATTAGTCCTCTGGCACCAGAGGATCTGCTGCGCTGCGAGGAGATAGCGCAGTCAGCCGTGTCGGCGTGCCTGGTAGAGGAGGTCGAGATGTTCACCAGCGACGAGATTGTCACCAACTCGGCTAGCACTTAGCGCCTGGCACCTAGTAGCCAGCACTTAGTGGCTGGCACTTAGCGCCTAGCACCAACTCGGCTAGCACCTGATAGCGCAGCGCGTGCATTTACAGAAGGTTCGCCTCGTAGCGGTTCTCGCAAGGAGGCTTGCAGGTTCTGCAGGATTGCGGCTTACGGCATCCACTTCGGCGGGCGCTTGTTCAAGAAGGCAGCCATGCCTTCTGCCGCTTCAGCCGATGCGAACAGCTCGGACGAGAACTGCTGAGTCCAAGCGCTGGCATCGTCAAAAGACATTTGCGGCACTCGGTCAAGCAACTGTTTGCAGGCGGCCAAAGCCTCGGGTCCTCCCGCTAGCAGGTCACATACCACGGCATTCACTTCGGCATCAAGCTTTTCGGCTGGCACGGCCGAGTTGATCAGGCCCATGTCGGCGGCTTCGCCTGCTGTGAAACGGCTGCCACGCAAAAAAGCTGCGACCGCATCAGCGTGACGCATTTTCGGTAGGCAGATCACCGAGATCATGGCAGGAGCCACACCGACGCGGACTTCACTGAAACCGAACTTGGAGTCTTCGCTGGCGATAGAAATATCAAGAGCCGCAGCTAGTCCCATACCTCCAGCCACGCAATGTCCTGCTATGGCACCCACATAGGGTTTGGGTGAGCGGCGGAAGCGGCCAAACAGTTCGCTCGCGCCACCCACAAGCGACTGTTCGCCGCTGCCCGAAGCCGCGCCAACCGAAGCCGCGCCAACCGAACTAGTAGCCGACGCTGCTTGATGGTTGGTGCTCATCTCGGACAGGTCAGCACCCGCGCAGAACACGCTCCCGGTGTTGGTGAGCACCACCACCCGCACATCTGGATCAGCATCAGCGCTGTCGAGGGCAGCGTTGAGTTCGCTCAGTAGTGCTCTGCTGAGGGCATTGCGGTTGGCTTCGTCAGCCAGCGTGACCGTGACCACGCCTCGGTCGTCGCGTGAAACTTTTATCAGGCTCACGAACCGGTTCCCGAAACTGGCCCATCGCTGGGCGGGCCAGCGAAAGCTTGCGCTATTGACATCCACTCTCGGGCGTGTTCCCCGGTGACGACCAGTTCGGTGTCGGCAATGTGGCGGCGTTGCGTTACTACTAGGCAGAAGTCCAAAGCAGTTCCGGTGACCGTGTTGTCTGCTGCGGCAGTGGTATCACCCCAATGCCAGATTTCGCCGTCGGGAGCGGCTAGTTCCACAACAACGTCACCGTCAGGCGGGGTCAGCCCGCGGTTGAGGTATGACCAGCCTCTGGTGATGTATCCGAGTTGAGCCACATGACGCAACCGCAGCGATGCAACAAGTGGCACGCCGACAGCTTGACGCACGTCACTGCCGTGAGCCCAGGCTTCCATTAGCCGAGCAGTCAAAAAAGATTTTGCACCCATTGACGGCCCATACCAGATCACTCGGTCGCGTTCATCAAGCGTGGCTGCAGCCTCCGCCAGAACAGACCGGCAATGCCGCCAACGTGCCAACCGCTTCACTGGGTTCATCTCGCGGAACTCTTTTAATGTGAGTTCGTCTAACGGAGATTTGCCCAAAGTGAAGTCATCGCCCGAGGTTGCATCTGATTGCAGCGCGCTTTTCAGACGCTCAGCTAGCTTCTTGAATTTTTCAGGATCACGGATCGCGGCACTTGCAGCATCATCAAAATATGCGAGATGGCCGATCTGGTCGCTAACAGACCAGCCCGGGCTCGCTGTGGGCAGATCCCACTGACTGTCGTCCAATGAAGCCACTACCGCATCAAGAGAGGTTTGTTCGTCAAGCAGGTCACGAAGCACTTCAGCGACTTTCATGTCGCGGAAGTCTCTGTGAGTGTTTCTTTAGATATCTCTATAAGACAGTTCTCAAGCAGCACATCGGGAATCGGCACGGTGCGCGCCCGGAGCCATTCACCGAGACTTTTAGCTTGAGGGTCTTGACGATCTGAGGCGGCAACCCCGTCGCCGAGCAGGCCGTGGATCACAAAGTTGAGCGACCAAATATTCGCCAAGCGATAACGGTCTGTGCATAGAGACGCAATCTCTGGCATCAGCTCGCAGAGCTGTTCGACAGTCAAAAAGCCGTCTAGCCACTCAAAGGCTTCGGCTGAGCACGCAAAAACGCCCAGATTGGCGTTGCCGCCCTTGTCGCCTGAGCGGGTTCCGAAGACAAGGCCTAGCGGCGCTTCAGTCACAGTTCCCCAGTCTCGTGCCGCGACAGACGAAGCTGATGACGGGGCAGACGAGGCTGAAGGTTCTGACATCTGCGCTGTCTCATCTGACCGCACGGCAACGGATACTTCAGGCAGCGGATCGACCACAGTGCGTTCACCGTCAAGAAAAGTCACATACTGCGGCACTGCTGAAGCCGATACAGTGGCTGGCCTGTAAACCCCGAAAGCTTTCGGGCCAGCCGACAGAGACGGTGAGAACATTCCCGGGATGGTGGCCAGAACCAGCTCGTTCATAGCGTCAGACAGAGTTCGCCCGAGCTTGGATTCGTCATGATCGAACACGCTGAGTCGCCAAAAGGCGGTGGCTTCTTCGTTGCTGGCAGGATCAGGCTTGTCGCAGCGCAGCACCCGTTCAGTCACTTTGGCGTAATCATCTGGGTCGAATGGGCAGGCCCGCCAGAAAGCGTCATGCACCAAAGCAGCTTTGGCTTCAATGTCTAGGCCAGTGAGCGCAACGCTGATATCGCTGCGGAAGCCGCCTGATTCGTTGGTGGCGACCTTCAAAGTAGCTGGCGGCGGCTCGCCCTTCACGCAGTCAATACCGACCCGGTTCTTGGCGATTTGTGTTAGACGGACGGTATCGAAGCGGGTAGTCACATCAGGACCCAGATACCGCGGCGCGTCAATTTCATAAAGCAGTTGCGCGGTGACTGTGCCCACCGTGACCGCACCACCAGTGTTTTCGTGTTTGCCGATCACCGAAGAACCGTCCGCCGCGATCTCCGCCCACGGAAAACCGCAGTGTGACATACCCGGCAGCTCCTTGAAGAACGAATAGTTGCCGCCTGTTGCTTGAGTGCCGCATTCGATGACGTGGCCTGCCGCGACAGCACCCGCCAGAGCATTCCAGTCGTCGGCTGCCCAGCCGTGATGCCAAGCAGCCGGACCGCAAACCACCGCCGCGTCGGTGACCCTTCCCGTGATCACAATGTCGGCACCGCGGTTCAGGGCTTCGACTATTCCCCAGCAGCCCAGATAAGCGTTAGCTGTGATCAGATTTCTGGTTTCGTTGACAGGCTCACCGCTGACGAACGACCGCAGCATCACCGCGTCGGGGGCATCCTCGGTGAGGCGTGCCATCAGATCGTCGCCGTTCACGTAAGCGATCCGGGGCTGCAAACCCAGCCGCTGCGCCACCTCTTCAGTAGCTTCGGCGCAGCCGCGAGGATCAAGTCCGCCCGCGTTGGATATCACTTTGATGCTTTTGTCAAGGCATTCACCCATGACTTGTTCCATCTGGGTTATGAAACTGCGGGCGTAACCCCCGCCAGCACGACGCGCTCGGGTACGTGCCAAAATCAGCATGGTTAGTTCCGCTAGCCAGTCACCGGTTAGAGCGTCAATCGGCCCGTCGTTCACCATTTCGGCTGCTGCTGACAGCCGGTCACCGTAGAAACCTGAGCAGTTAGCGATCCTGATCGGCTCAGAGGCTGCGTTAGACATGACGGTGTCAGCTATCTGCTGCGACTGTTTCTGCTTCGAATACGAGCAGCGGCGAACCGTTGTCCACTTGATCACCTGAAGCCACCAAAACCTGTGTCACCGTTCCGTTTGCGGGAGCGGTGACATGATGTTCCATCTTCATGCCTTCCATCACTACCAAAGTCGCCCCTGCCTGAACTCGCTCACCGGCTGTGACCCTCACTTCGACGATCACTCCAGGCATCGGCGCTGCGAAACCTCCGGCAGTCATGCCTGTGTCTGGCGCACCGAATCGTGGTATCACCGTCACGGCAGCGGTTTCGGTGTTACCAGTCAGAAATAAGCGATCGCCTGAAGCGGTGACCGTGTAAAGAACCCGGTGAGCATCCCACTCCACGTCAAGTGTCGTAGAACTCCAAGCAGCAACCCTTGCTTGCGAGGTGACAGGTTCAATGTCACCAGATTCGGCTTTCACCTCAAAAGAGCCGTCACGCAGAGGTCGGTAGGAGACCTTCACCTCTACTGGACCTGAAGCGTTTTCGACAGCTAGCCGCACATGCTCCGCAGGGAGACGGCCGTGATGCCAGCCGCTAGGCATCCAACCCAAAGTGCGGGACTGGCTACGTTCAGCGGCTTGCAGCCACATCGCTGCCGCAATCGCCAGCCGCTGACAATGAGCGTCCGAGAAGGCCACAGCGCGACTCGGGTTGATGCGCTCAATGAAATCGGTGGTGGTGTCACCCAACAAAAAACTCTCAGCATCAAGCACAGCCGCCAAGAAATGGCGGTTGGTGACAACCCCGCCGAGGTGCAGCCGCTGCAACGCCAGACTCAGGCTTTGTGCGGCTTCGCTGCGGTTCGGGGCATATGCGATCACCTTGGCGAGCATCGGATCAAATTCCAGCCCCACCTCGCTGCCAGCCTCTACTCCGCTGTCCCAGCGAACCGCCGGTTCGCAAGCAGGAGCGAACGCAGCCAGAGTTCCCACCGCAGGCAAAAATCCCGAAGCGGGGTCTTCGGCGTAGAGACGTGCCTCAATGGCGTGACCAGTGAAGCTGATTTCGCTTTGGGTGTATCCCAGCGGCTCACCGGCAGCGATCCGCAACTGTTCACGCACTAGGTCAATGCCGGTGACTTCTTCAGTCACTGGATGCTCCACCTGAAGCCTGGTGTTGACCTCCAAGAAGAAGAACTCGCCTGTGTCATCATCAAGCACTAGTTCCACCGTGCCTGCTGAGACATACCCAATCGACTCCGCCAACCGCACCGCAGCGGCACCCATCGCGGCACGCAGAGTCTCGTCCACGGCACTAGAAGGCGATTCTTCGATGATTTTCTGGTGACGGCGCTGAATCGAGCATTCGCGTTCGCCGAGATGCACAACGCTGCCGTGAGTGTCGCCCAGAACCTGTATCTCGATATGGCGACAGCGCGGCAGGTAACGCTCCAAAAACACGGTGTCGTCACCGAAACCACCGAGCGCTTCGCGCCGTGCCGCGGCTACAGCGTCATCGAGATCAGCAGCATCGAACACCAGTCTCATGCCCTTGCCACCGCCTCCAGCGGCTGCTTTGACCAGTAGCGGATAGCCGATTTCGTTTGCGTTAGCCGGATTCTCAGTGAAAGGCAGTGTCGGCATGTTCGCTGCCACTGCAGCGGTTTTGGCTGCGAGCTTGTCGCCCATCGTTTCGATGGCATCAGGCCCTGGACCAACCCAGGTCAAACCTGCTGCGGTCACCGCTCGGGCAAAGTCGGCGTTCTCTGACAGGAAGCCGTAACCAGGATGCACTGCGTCTGCGCCTGCTTTCAGCGCTGCGGCTACCACAGCGTCAGCGTCTAGATAACTGCTGTGGAGCCTTATGGCTGTATCAGCTTCAGTCACGAACGGGGCATCGCGGTCAGCTTCAACGAACACCGCCACACAGCGAATACCCAGGGCTCGTGCGGTGCGGAACACGCGTCGTGCTATCTCTCCGCGGTTCGCTACCAGCAGAGCTTTCATGGCTTCAAAGTCTGCGAAGCCTGCGCTGGCTTTGCAGGCTGTGGTGTCGCTACGGTTGATGCAGTGATGTCGCGATAGGAGTTCACAGTCGGAACACTCCGTAGCCGTCGGTGCCGTTGATTGGTGTGTTATGCACCACCGAAAGGCACATGCCGAGCACGCTGCGAGTGTCGCGTGGATCTATGATCCCGTCGTCACTGATAGCCCCAGTGGCGCACAAAGCTTGCGAGCCGCGCTCTTGCATGGCTTCGGCTTGGGCCACGATCTCGGCATCTTCGGCCTCGTCAAATGGTTCGCCTTTGCGGGCGGCTCTTGCTCTGCGCACCTGAGACATCACCCCAGCGATCTGTTTAGGGCCCATCACTGCGATCTTGGCTGTAGGCCATAACCAAGTGAAACGATTACCGAAAGCTCGGCCCGACATGCCGTATGTGCCTGCACCGTAGGAAGAACCGACGATCACCGTTAGATGCGGAACCGTGGAGTTGGCCACCGCGTTGATCATTTGCGACCCTTTTTTGACCATGCCGTCAGCCTCGAAGTCTCGTCCCACCATGAAACCGGTGATGTTTTGCAGAAACACCAGCGGAATGTCTGACTGATTGCACAACTGGATGAAGGTGGCACCTTTCTGTGCTGAGTCTGGGTAGAGCACTCCATTGTTACCCAGAATGCCGACCGGGTAGCCGAAGATGGAAGCCCAGCCGCACACCAGAGTCGTGCCGAAACGGGCTTTGTATTCCTCAAAGCGTGATCCGTCAACCACGCGGGCGATCACTTCGCGAATATCGAAAGGCTGCCGCAGGTCACGACTCACTAGCCCCAACAACTCCTCAGGATCATGGATCGGTGCGTCTGGGGTCATGGTGGGACCATCGCCGGGTTTGCGGCGGTTGAGATGCGAAACCACTTCGCGGCACATGCGGATGGCATCCATCTCATCAACCGCGAAATAGTCGCCCAAACCTGACACATCGGCATGCAGTCGAGCGCCGCCGAGTGTTTCGTCATCGGATTCTTCGCCGGTGGCCATTTTCACAAGCGGAGGGCCAGCCAAAAAAATCTTGGACTGGTCGGCCACCACAATGTTGTAGTCAGATAAGCCCGGCTGATAAGCACCGCCCGCAGTGGACGAACCGAAAACCACACACACCGTCGGAATCCGCATTCTGGACAGTTCGATCATTTCGTAAAAGAAACGGCCAGTCTCCGCGAAATGTGTGGTTTGAACGCCGCCTCCGCTTCCGCCAGTGAACTCCGAACCGCCGCCTGAGCTGCCACCGAGACGCAGATCAGCACCAGCGGATTCAACGAAGCTCACATAGGGGATGTGATTATCGCGGGCGATTTCTAGTGCTCGCATCCATTTTTTGCTGGCGTAAGGGGTGAGCGCTCCAGCGAGCACGCTGGGATCGTTGCCCATGATTACGCACTCGTTGCCGCCGATCACTCCAACCCCGACCACCATCCCTCCGCCCATGGTGTAGTCAGAGTCGTAGGCGGCTAATGCGCTGATCTCAAGGAAGGGGCTGTTGGGGTCGATCACGTTAGCGATGCGCTCGCGTATAGGCAGTTTGTTGCGTGAGCGGAGCCGTTCCATGGCTGCTGGCCCGCCGCCTGCTTCTGCTTCGTCGAGAAGTAAGTCGATTTCGGCGAGCTGCTCAAGCATGTCGGCACGGTTGCGTGCGAAAGCTTCGCTGCGGGTATCAAGACTGCTAGTCAACGCAGGCGCAAGCAGCTGCTGTGTTGGCTGCTGGGCTGTGGCGCTCGCAGTGTTAGTGCTGTTCACTGCTGCGCTCGCAGTTGCGCTCACCGGTGTGTTCGCAGTTGTTTTCACTGCTTTGTTTGCTGTTGAGAACCTCGAAGCTGCTTCTCATCTTGGTGACACTACCGCAGTCGTGTAGATGCCAGCCCACGCGAACGCAGGAAGCTGGCCTGCGGTTGGCCTGCGGGTGGGGGGTGGTCTTGTGGTGAAGCGTCACAGTCGTGCGGAGGCTCTCAAGCTCTGGGACATGGTGACCACCTGGCTGCAGTATCCGCATCTCTATGAGATTCAGCGGCCCAAATCCCAGGCCGACGAGAACGCCATAGCCGAAGTTTTTCGCCCGTATCTCGAAGCACGCGACTGGGTAAGCATCAACCGAGGCGAAGTCTTTGAGTTCAAAAAATCCTGAGCCTCAGCCGGTGTTGCGCATACCCGCGGCAACACCGTTCACTGTCAACAGCAGTGTCCGCAATAGCAGTTCACGCTGTTGTGGGCTTGATCCCCAGCCGCTGCGATAACGCGCCAACAGATCTGCCTGCAGCACGTTGATCGGATCAAGATAAGCGTCTCGCACGGTCAAAGTGCGACGCAAAATAGGCAGATCTTCAAGCAGGCCACGGCCGGTGAGAGATGTGATCTCGGCCACTGTTCGGTCGTATTCGGCGCACACGGACTCGAAATGGCAGTGCAGTGTCGGGTCAACCAAAGTGGTCACATAATGGCTTGCAATATCTAGATCCGTCTTGAATAAGGTCATTTCCACGTTGGACACGAACGTGCGAAAAAACTGCCAAGACTCATACATCTGATTGAGATCGTCGCTCATGCCAGCGGCTCGGGCTGCTGCCAATCCAGCACCGACACCGAACCAGCCAGGCACAATCTGGCGTGACTGGGTCCAGCCGAACACCCAGGGAATGGCCCGCAGGCCGTCGATTCCCGCATCGGATCGGTTGCGTCTAGCAGGACGCGAACCAATGTTCATTTCGGTGAGTTCCTCCACTGGAGTGGACGTGCGGAAGTATTCGATCAAGCCGGGTGCCTGAATAAAAGTCCGGTAAGCGTCGAAGGCTGCGCTTGAGGTCGCTTCCATTACTTGATCCCAGCGTCGGGTCACAGCCGGGTCATTGCGAGGAGTGCAATGCGCCAGCGATGCTTCCACCACAGCCGCAAAAGCCAAGTCAAGGTTGCGGTAGGCGAGGCGAGGAAGACCGTATTTGTCGGCGATCACTTCGCCTTGTTCAGTGATCTTGACCGAGCCTCTCACTGCGCCGGGGGGTTGGCTCAGAATCGCTGCATGGGTCGGGCCACCACCGCGTCCGACAGTGCCGCCTCGACCGTGAAACACTGTCATAGCGACACCTGTTTGTTCTGCTGCTTCAGCGATGGCTCGCAGCGCTTTGTGTATCTCCCACTGTGAGGTGGTGATGCCGCCGTCCTTGTTGGAGTCGGAGTAGCCGACCATTACCTCTTGGGTGTTGCCTCGCAGTTCCACAAGTTGCCGGTAAGGCGGCACCGCCAGCAGGTCTCGCAGCACCGGGCCTGCACGGCGGAGGTCTTCGATAGTTTCAAACAGGGGCACGAATCCCAGCCGAGCTACGCCAGCTGTCAAATCAACCAGCCCCGCCTCTCGGGACAGCACCGCCGGTGCCAAAATGTCGTGAGGGCCTTGGGTCATTGACACGATGTAGCTGCGTACGATCTGGTCTCCTTTGGTGTCCATCTCGTGTCGCAGCACGCTGAACAGCTCTAGCACGCTTTCGGCATCGTCAGGCAGCACCCGTCCCCGAGATGCCAGCGGTCTAGGGCCTGCAAGTTCCGCAGCCAACAGTTCCGCTCGTTCGTGTCCAGTGAGTGTGTCGTAGTCGATTTCGAGTGGCTTGAACAGGCTGCTCAGCGCCATGTGGTGACGCTGAGAATGCTCGCGAATGTCAAGAGTGGCAAGGTCAAAACCGATCATGGACACAATGCGCTGCACTCGTGCTAGGCGACCCTCGGCTAGGAGTTGCCCGTTGTTGGCCTGCAATGACCTTGCCAGCATGTCCAAGTCGTTGGCTAGTTCGGTTGCCGACTCATATGGTGCAGCACCCGACGCAGCAGCGCCCGCCATAGCACCCGACGCAGCGCCCGTCGTTGCGGAACCTGACACTGCCGAAGCTGTGGCAGCTTGCTCAGTATCTAGAAGGCGCCGATGGATTACAGCCAGCCGCTGACGGTATGGCTCGCCTGCGCTCAGTGAGGAGAAACGGGCGGTGACTTCTGGGAACTCTTCATGATCGCGCGCTAGGCGTGCCGTTAGCTCATCGGAGACCCCGCGAACGGCTAGCCCCACGCTCAGCTCCGAAGACAACCCCACAATCTCATCCAACAGAACACGCAGAGCCCGCCGCCGCTGGAATGCCAGCACTTTTGCTGTGGTGTCTGGAGTGACGTTGGGGTTACCGTCGCGGTCGCCGCCCACCCAAGAACCGAAACGAATCGGCGAATGGTCAGGATTAAGTTCTGCGCCCAGCGATCCAAGCACAGAGTTAATGTCGTCAAGCAGTTCCGGTAGTCCGAACCTGACTATCTCGGTGAGGAAATAAAGCATCGACCGGGCTTCGTCCACCGGATCAGGCTTTTGCCGGCGCAGCTCGTCGGTTTGCCAGATGGCATCAATCAGCTCATCAATCCGGCGATCTACCCGTTGTCGTGCTGTGTCATCGGCACCTGCTTGCACTCGGCGCTCAATCAGCCTGGCGATCTCGGCCAGTTTGTCGAGTATTGAGCGGCGTGACGCTTCGGTGGGGTGAGCGGTAAACACGGGACGCAGCTCGGCGCTGTTGATCGTGTCGGCTATTTCGTGGTTTCCGTAACCTTGCTGTCGCAGCCTTTCGACCATCTCACCGAAACGGTTTGATCCAGCCGAGCGCCGTTCGGTGAGGTCATCAATGCGATGCACCTGCTCAACAGTGTTAGCGAGATGGAAATAGACGGTAAAAGCTCGAGCCAAAAGCCCTGCTTCAGTAAGATCCACATCTGCTAGCAGTGTCGCCAGAGCGGTGTTGCCTTCTTCGCTGCGGCGCAGACCTTGAGCTAGACCACGCACCTGCTCTACCCGTTCAAGCAGCTCAGGTCCGTGCTGGCGGACGAGCGTGTCGCCGAGCTGGCTGCCTAGACGGCGAATGTCGCCACGCAGTGCCGAGTCGATTTCTTCTAGTTGCACGAAGTCTTCACGATGCTTTGCTTGGGGCTTTCTCGGGGTTTCTCGCTACTGTCTCGCAGCTTTCTGGCCTTTTTCTGACGGTTTCTGATGACTTTAAGCTTAGGTTCACCCTGTTCACCTAAGTGACTGCGAGGAACTTTGGATCAGGCAGCGGAACGGGTGCGTCTCAGCACCGGCTCCGCAAGTCTCAAGCCGCGGTCGGCTACACGCAGCACACGCGGCGACATGCCTTCGGTGTCTCCGTCTATGAGGTTGCCCATCACTTGAAGCGTGATGTTGGCGATGGTGTCAGAAGCCATCGACAGACGCAGGCCGTTTCGCAGAATCCAGGGATGTCCGATCAAAAAACAGAAACGGCGTCCAGTGCTCAAGAAACTGTCGAAACGTTGGCCGATAACACGGTCGTAGCTGTCAGTTGCGCTAGCTGGATCGGTCAAGAACAACTCCGCGAGCAGCATCCCCGACTCCAAGCCGTAGTCAATGCCTTCACCGTTCATCGGGTTAACCAGCCCAGCCGCGTCACCCACCGCAGCCCAGCCGCTGCCGTGGCGTCGGGCCGCGCTCATAGGCAACCGCCAAGCTCGGGGGCGTTCTAGGTAGTCACCGAGACCCCATTGTTGTGCGAACATTTTGTGGTAGTCGTTCAACAGATGGTTGAGATTGAGGCTTCGTAAGCCTTTCATGGTGGATGCCACGCCCGCACCTATGTTCACGGTGCCGTCACCAGCTGGGAAAAGCCAGCCATAGCCGGGCACCCAATCGCCGTCGGCACTGCGCATCGTGAGACAGGCTTCAAGGAGGCGCTCATCATGGCGTGGGCTGCTCACATAAGTTCTGATAGCGAGGCCGTAGGGCTCTGCGGCGACTCTTTCAGCGCCGAGCATTCGGGCTGATGCCCCAGGCGCGCCAGCAGCGAGTACCACCAGATCTGCGTGCCAGCGGGCATTACCGTCGGCTTGTTGCACCCCGATGACGCTGCCATCATCTGAGATGGTGGGCAGCACTTCGGTGTTCCATATGATTTCAGCGCCAGCATTTTCTGCTGCTTTCACCAAGTGATGGTCAAGCTCGCGGCGAGGCCAAACCGCTCCTTTAGTGCCGAAACGGTTGCCTTCGGGCCAGAGCAGTTCGCGTTTTGTGGTGCCTGCGATCATTCTTAGCCCGTCGATTTGGTGTGCATCTTCAAGAGTGATGCCGAGATCAGACAATGCGGTCACTGCCCGCGGTGTCAAAGCGTCGCCGCAGACCTTGTCACGGCCCGGGGATGCCTTCTCAAATACGGTCACGCGGGCACCGCCAGCAGCGGCTGTGATGGCGGCGGCGGCACCAGCTGGCCCAGCGCCGATGACTGCGATGTCGCGTTTGGTGACAGCACTCATCTTTGCGCTCGCATAGTGGTACTGCCTCTTGTGTCAGGAGTGTCTGTAGCTGCTGGCGTGAGGATCACAATGCATTGGATCATGAGATGTTGGGTCGTGGTGCCCGTGCTCACCCAGCAAGATGACTTCCTGGTTCTGTTCCTGGTGCTGTTCTTGGTTCTGTCCCGGGTCATGCCCAGAGTTCACGCCGGTTTTGTTGCTTAGCAGTCGCTGTCCGAAGGCATCACGTAGTCGCTGTGCTGTGAGCACCTCATCTGGTGTGCCCGCGGCCACCAAGTGGTTCGCTAGAAGCAGCACCGAGTCACAGTTACGGGCCTCGTCAAGATGATGGGTAGTGATGATCACGATGGCACCACGGTTTGTGCAGTCCTTGACCATGCCCAAGATCCGCTCCTGGCTGGGAATGTCGAGACCAGTGAGCGGCTCGTCAAGCATGATGATGTCGGGTTCGGTAGCCAGCGCTTGAGCTATCCTTACGCGCTGTTGCTGCCCGCCGCTGAGTTCGCCGAAGCTACGGTTGCGGAGCCCCAGCACATCAAGCCGCTCGGCTGCTCGACGCATGACGGCACGGTCTTGGCTTCGGAAGCGCCCGAATAAGCCCCGCGTGCGGTAGCGACCCATGGCCAGCACTTCGCCTGCGGTTACCGGCATCCAGTTAGCAGGTCCGTGCTGGCATACGTATCCCAGATTTTCGGGTATGCCGCGGATGCTCCCCGAGGTGGGTTTCTGAAGTCCGGCCATGCACTCCAGCAGCGTGGTCTTGCCTGATCCGTTGACCCCCATCACCGCAGTCGAAGTGCCCGGCTCGAAGCGGTGAGTGATCCGGTCAAGGGCGATGACCTGATCGAACCGCACGGTCAGATCGCTGACCTCTACTGCCTGGATCGACTGGTCGGCTGTGTCTGTGCTCTTGACTTTTGTGCTCTTGGCCGTGTCCCTGCTTGTGCCTTTGAGTGAACTGTCGATTGTTTGGTCTAGCAGGCTGCTGGCCATGGGTTTAACCGTATCGGGCTATCTGGCAGAGTGATTAGGCATAGACCTACTGTGTGCGTGGACAATGCGTGTATGGGCAATATGTGTATGGCCTAATGTGGCATTGTGCCGTTGCCGCCTGCATCCACTTCTGCGTCTGAGTCACCGCACGAGTCACCGTCTGAGTCCCCTTCTAAGTCGTCGCCGAGGACAGACTGGAACCCGTTGCTGTGCAGCGAGTTCACTAAGCCTTACTGGTTTGAGCTGCAAGACTTCGTGCGCCACGAACGAGAGCGCTATCGGGTATTTCCTCCCCAGGACGAGGTGTTTGCGGCGCTTCACCTCACCTCGTATGCGTCGCTGAAAGCAGTGATCCTTGGCCAAGACCCCTATCACGGACCGCGGCAGGCTCACGGCTTGAGCTTCTCGGTGCGTCCAGGGGTCGCCAAGCCTCCTTCGTTGGTGAACATTCTGCGCGAACTCAGCCAAGACATTGGCGCTCCGACACCCGATCACGGCTCGCTAGAGCATTGGGCACGCCAAGGAGTGCTTTTGCTCAACGCCACTTTGACGGTCCGTGCAGGCCAAGCGGCCAGCCATCAAGGGCGTGGTTGGGAAACTTTCACCGACCAAGTGATCCGCACTGTCAACAACAAAACTGAGCATGTGGTTTTCATACTCTGGGGTGGATCAGCGCGCCGCAAGAAAGCTTTGATTGATGAGGCTCGTCACAGCGTGATCGAGTCTGTGCATCCCTCACCTCTGTCAGCATCAGGCGGGTTCTTCGGTAGCAGGCCTTTCAGTCGAGCCAACCAGGCCTTGCTAGCCGCTGGGCGAGAGCCGCTGGATTGGGTGATCCCTGCCTAGCTACTAGCGCTTGGCGTTTTGCCTCTAAAGAGATCCGCTACAGAGATAGCGAAAGAAAAGCGTGTCATCTTCTTCGAGCAGATGATCAATATGCAGTTTGAGTGGCAGCGACTGCAGCGAGCCATGCACGATCCTGGTGCTTGGTCCTCCAGCTATCAGAGGCGCTAGCGACAGGCACAATTCGTCGATCAGTCCGGCATCGGCCAGTTGTGCGTTGAATGAGGGCCCTCCTTCGCTAAGTACCACATTTGCACCTCGGCTCATTAAAACCGCCAAGATCTCAGCTGGCTGAGGCTGTGGTGAAGCTAGTCTCACAACTTCAGCCACATCAGCCAAAGCTTGCATAGCTTCGGGTTCAGCGTCTTGACCGGTGAGGATAAGTGGCTTGCGATCATTAGGGCGCTGATCGGCAAAAAGTGGCAGGTCAAGTGCAAGATTGAGGCTGCTACTCACTACTGCTAGTCCAGGCTGCTCGCAACGACCCGCTGCGAGTCGTGCCCGTTGAGCGGTTTGAGATGGACGCGGCAGTTGGTAGCGCTCAATTCTTACGGTGTCGGCAGCGGCCACTATCCAGTCAGCGCAGGCCCGCACCGCCGAGAACACAACCTGATCCGACGGATTGCCGAGAGGTGCGCTGACTCCGTCGATAGCGCTGGCACCGTCAGCCGATGAGATCATGTTGATCATCAACCAAGGTCGCTTAGCTGGCCGAGGTCGCTGCAGCGAAGGGTAGAACTCCATTGGCTTTATGTCTGCCAGCGGTTCCGGCAGAAGCATTCGCACCGTGAGACGGTAGCGCCGCGGCGTTGCTTACAGGCTCACCGATTGCAGTGCTGCGACTCGCTACCGCTCCTCGCGGCGATACGGAATGGTTAACGCGGCAGGTGCCGGACTCGGACGATGCCGCGCACGGAAGCTGATAGCGATTAGCACGATGACGGTCAGCAGGAACGGCAGAATGCCGAGCAACGCAGGCGAGATGGTATTTACTTCCAGCCCTAAAATTTTCAGATCAAAGGTCTGGACTCTGGGTTGCAAGGCGAGCGTGAAGCCGAAAAGCAGCGAACCGATAGCCAGACGCCCGGCTCGCCACGCTCCGAAGATAACCAGTGCCACAGCGATCCAGCCGCGGCCTGCGATAAGACCTTCGGTCCAGCCAGCGGCCATATAAAGCGACAAGAAGGAACCAGCGGCACCCGCGAAAGCACCGCCGACCAGCACGGCTCCAGAGCGCAGGAGTGTCACCGAGTGGCCGACAGAGTCCGCTGTCGAAGCTGACTCTCCGACCGCTCGCAAGGCGAGGCCCAGCCGGGTTAGATTTAAGACGAACCATACGCTGACACCCAGAAATACAGCTAGATAAAAGATCGGAGGCTGGTCAAACAGGATCGGTCCGATCCAAGCAATGTCGGATAAAGGCGAGATGCTCATATCTGTGAACACAGAGTCGGCGCGTTCGCGCACAGCATCCTGACCGATAAAGGCCGCGAGTCCGAGACCTCCGATCGTTATCGCCAGTCCAGACACGATCTGCCCAGCGCCCATCACCACGCTCACTACTGCATGCACGCCTGCGACTGCCATGCCCACGAGAGCCGCGAAAGCGAATCCGATCCACGGGCTTCCAGTGGCCAGTGCCATCATGAAACCCGAGACGGCACCCATCGCCATCATCCCCTCCACACCGAGGTTCAGTACGCCAGAGCGTTCAACGATGAGTTCTCCCAGCGCAGCCAGGTAGATCAGCGTGGCGAACTGCACGGTAGCCACGAGCAGGCCAATGATCGCCGATTCAGTCATTTGAGTCCTCAGGGTTCACTGAGCCAACTGAGCCAACTGAGCCGACTGAGCCGCTGGATGCCATAGCGCCAGAAGCAGAGTTCGTCTTCGTGTCGTTAGTGACAGGTTTAACCCAACGGATGCGGTAGTTGAGCAGCACGGACGCAACCAGCGCACCGATGAGGATCATGGCTTGCAGAATCGTGGCGATCGAACTTGTCACTCCGAGCGTCTGAATGGATTGTCCTCCCACCTGCACTGCACCAAACACGAAAGCCACCACCGCCACGCCAGAGGGACGCATCAGCGCAAGCGCAGCCACGATGATTCCAGCAAAGCCGTATCCGTTGGACAGGCCGGGATCAAGCCTGGTGGCCGTTCCTGTCAGTTCAACAGCTCCAGCCAATCCCGCCACTGCGCCCGACAGCACGAGCGCCATCAGCACTTTGCGTTGCAGCGATATGCCTGCGTAGCGCGCTGTTGCGGGGGAGGAGCCTGCCAGTCTCAGTTCGTAGCCCCATGCTGTTCTTGACAGAGTGCCCCAAAACGCCGCCAGCAGAGCGACCGCGATGATGGCTCCGATATGCGCGCGTCCGAACAGTCCAGGCAGTGTGGCCTGTTCGGGCAGCGGCTCAATCAGTGCAAAACCTTGCGAATCAGGATCTTTCCACGGCCCCGTCTCAAGCCATTCCACTACACGTATCGCAACCTCTACGAGCATCAGTGTTGTGATGATCTCGCTGACACCTAAATAAGCGCGAGCTAGTGCTGGGATCGCCATAATCACCACGCCGCCCGCTGCGCCAGCGACGATCATCAACACGATTAGCAACGGGCCTGGCAGATCCGCCGCTGTCATCGCCAAACCTGCCGCGATCGTGGCACCGGCCATCATCTGACCTTCGGCACCGATGTTCCAGAGTCCCATTGAGCCAGCTACGGCTACAGCCAGTCCAGCCAGAGCGAGAGGTGTCGCTCGCAGCAGCGTTCGCGAGATCGAATCAACTCCGCCCATAGACGATTCGATCATGCGGCCGTAAACCTCGGCCGGGTCGTGTCCAGCTGCCAGCAGCAAGATCGCTCCGGCCACGAGGGCTACGGCTATGCCGATGATGAACGCGAAGGCTTGAGCCGCCACCACCACGTCTGAGCGTCGTTGCAGCACAGGCCGGGCTAGCCCCTGAAGCCGACGAGATCGTTCGCGGTTCAGGCCGGGCGGTATCGCAGAGGCAGGTAAAGATTCGGAGGCATTCGTCGGAACATTCATGCGTTGACTTTCCCGCTTCCGGCCATCGTTGCGCCGACTTGAGTTCTTGTGGTGGTCTTCGGGTCAAATCGGGCTGCGATTTGTCCTTCATACATCACAACTAGTTGATCTGACAGCGCCATCAGTTCGTCAAGATCCTCAGATATGAGCAGCACGCCTACACCAGCGCTGCGTTGCGCCACGATCTGTTCTTGGATAGCGGCGATGCCAGCCACGTCGAGGCCTCGTGTGGGCTGTGCCGCTACGAGCACCTTCGGATCGCCGGTGAGTTCGCGACCCATCAGCAGTCGCTGAAGATTGCCGCCGGACAGCGCTCTGGCATCGCTATGCAGGCGACCCACTCGGATTCCGAATCGGTTGACGAGTCTCCGACAGAAATCTTCACAGCGTTTCAGGTCCAGCATGATGCCACGGCGCATGGCCGGGTAGGAGCGCATGATGGAATTATCGATGATGGACATGTTCGGGGCGAGTCCCATGCCGAGACGATCTTCGGGCACGTAACCCAACCCGCGACGCGAGCGTGTCTTCGGCGACGAGCCAGCAACATCACTACCAAGCAGGTGGACTGTTCCCGAGGTCACCGGGCGCAGCCCCGCAATGGTTTCTGCAAGCTCCTTTTGGCCGTTGCCAGAAACACCGGCGACACCTACGATCTCCCCGGCGCGCACTTCGAGATTCACCGAGTTCAGAGCGGGTAGACCACGGTCGCTCAGTGCCGAGACGGATTCCAAAGCCAGAACCACCTCTCCGTGAGGCTGCTGTGGCGGACGCGGTGTCTCGGCTGTGGCTTCTCCAACCATCATCTGAGCCAAGTCTGATCGTTCAATTCCGTCGAGATTGCGCGACCGCGCGACACTGACACCGCTACGGAGCACGGTGGCCTCGTCGCATACGGCCAAGACCTCGTCAAGTTTGTGGCTGATGTAGATCACCGAACGTCCGCGGTCGGCCATAGTGCGCAGCGCCCGACCTAAGTCGTCAGCTTCAGCTGGGGTTAGCACTGCTGTCGGCTCGTCAAGTACCAACACGTTGGCATCTCGCCACAATGCTTTAAGTATTTCTATTCGCTGGCGTTCTCCTACCGAGAGTTGCCACACCTCCCGGGTGGGATCAGTGTCAAGTGAGTAGGTTGCCGCTAGTTGTGAAACCTGCTCATTGATCCGGTTCATGTTCAGGTAACGCGACGAGGAGCCCAGCACGACATTCTCGGCCACGGTAAGAGTGGGAACCAGACGAAACTCTTGATGGACCATGCCGATGCCTGCGGCGATTGCGTCAGCAGGCGAGTGGAATTGCCGCCGAAGACCGTGAACCCAGATCTCACCAGCGTCTGGTAGGTAGACCCCGCTGAGCACGTTCACGAGCGAGGTTTTGCCTGCCCCGTTTTCTCCGAGCAGCGCGTGAATTGTTCCTGCCCGCACCGACAGACTGGCATCCTCGCACGCCACGACCTCAGGGAACTCTTTGCGGATTCCCCGGAGGTCGACGGCGAGCAAAGTCTTCAGGCCAGCTGTCGGATCAGTGAATTAGTGAATTAGCGGCGATCAAGAACCGGTGTCGCCTACGACACCTTCAACGAACCAGTCCATGCCCAGCATGTCGCCATCGCTCATGGTTTGTCCCGCGGCGACTTGAACGGTTCCGTTCTGGTCGCGTATCTCGCCGGTGAACACATCCCATTCGCCGTTGCGGATCTGCTCAGACACCTCGTTGATACGGTTCACGATTTCATCAGGCACATCATCGGACAGCGGGGCCAAGTCGACGATTCCGTCGGCCATGCCACCCCAATACGAACCTGGTTCGTAGCTGTCATCTGCAACCGCCTCAATCGTTGCAGCGTAACGTGGTCCCCAGTTCCATACTGGGGCGGTCACGAAAGCATCAGGAGCGAATTCGCGCATGTCGGAGTTGTAAGCGATCCAGCGTGCGCCTGCATTCTGTGCTTCAACGCCCGCAGCGGTTGAGTCTTGATGCATAGCGATCACGTCGGCACCAGATTCGAGCAGAGCTTTGGCCGAGTCGCCTTCAACCGCCGGATCGAACCAGGTCGAAGTCCACACTACATGCACTTCGGCTGCCGGATTGACTTCTCGCACGCCGAGCGTGAAGGCATTGATCCCGCGGATCACTTCTGGGATCGGGAAGGCAGCCACGTATCCGAGGTGATCACTTTCGGTCATTGCGCCAGCAGCCATACCCGACAAGTAACGCGGCTGATACATGCGTCCGAAGTAGTTGCCGAAGTTGGAGTCGTTCATCTTGTAACCGGAGGCGTGCTCGAACACGACATCGGGGTATTCCTCGGCGAGTTCAAGCATCGGATCCATGTATCCAAACGAAGTGCCGAAGATGACATCAGCATCTTCGTTCTCGATGTAGTCAATGGCCACTGTCTTGAAGTCTTCAGGATTCTCGGGGACGTTCTCAACAAACAACGTCGTTGCTCCGGTCTCTTCGCTGGCGTACTGGCGGCCTTGGTCATGTGCCCAGTTCCAGCCAGCGTCGCCGACGGGTCCCACTAAAACAAACGCGGCCGTGACATCGCCGGGATCATCTTCGTCGTCACCGCATGCTGCACTGAGCAGTGCTACTACGGCTACGGCCGCTGAAAGCCTTATCAGGGTTTTGAAACGCATGAGTACCTCTCTTTTGGTCTGACTTGAAGCAAGTTCGGAATTTTCAATCAAACCTAACTTTAGTCGGCCTGCAAAGTAGCTGTATAAATGTTGCCTTAGCAAGTCGCTAGCGTTCAGTGGCTGCACTGCTGCTATCACTAGAAGACTTCAGCATTAGCAGAGCCTTGGCTGGGTTGTGTTTAAGGTGCGGCGTTTCTTGCTGAGGCGTAGTATCGGCTGAGCATGGCGCGCCTTTCGCTGCAATCAATGATCACGTTCGGGCGTGGGGCGCTGCGGCTGATAAGCGAACTGCGCGAAGGTTGGTCACGAGCACGGATCGGCGGCCTGTCAGCAGAGATCGCCTTCTTTGGGCTTCTGGGACTGTTTCCTGCGGTGATCGTATTCGCGGCGGCTCTCGGCTCACTTGACGTTTTGATCGGCGCGGGCGCAGCCGCCGACACCGAGCAATGGCTGCTGGAACGAGTGGCCGACACTTTCGGTAGCGACAACACGCTGCAAGCCACAGTAGAAGACCTTTTCGAGCGTTCTAACGCTGGTCTCATCACCGTTGGTATCGCTGTAGCCGCTTACGCGTCATCACGAGGTTTCACAGCGGTAGTGGGTGCCTTAGACGTGACCTACGGCCACGAAACCCGCAGAAACTGGCTATCAGCCCGGATCATGGGCATCCTTTTGACCTTGTTCAGCGTGGTGGTGGCTGCTGTAGTTGCTTTGATGGTAGTTGTAGGCCCACTGCTCGGAGTCGGAGAAGAACTGGCCGACCGTTTCGGCGCTGAAGCGGCTTTAACCACGGCATGGGACTGGTTCCGTTGGCCGGTCGTGTTCTTGGTGGTGGTGTCATGGGCTACCTGCATCTACCACCTAGCACCTCGCCGTCACACCCCTTGGCGTGCCGACTTGCTCGGAGCCGTGATCGCAACTGCGTGGTGGTTAGCCGTTTCGCTGGGTTTCCGTGGATATCTTGATGCCGCTGCTAGCGGCATGAATGCCGTATTTGGACTGCTCGGAGGTGCGCTGACCTTGCTGGTATGGCTTTATCTGCTGGCGATGGGACTACTTGTTGGTGCCGAGATCAACAGAGTAATAAGCGATCGTCGCGAGCCCGTTATGCAGGCCGAACCAGCCGACCCAGAAAATTCCACAGAATCCGACGATCTCACAAAACCGCGAACTCAAGAGTATTCTCACACCTGATGAGTGATTACAAGGTTGATCTCACCGAGATCATGTTCAATTTGCGCCATGTTGCCGACCTAGACGGACTGTCCAAGTTAGATGAGTTCGATCATGTTGACCCCGAGGTAGTAGATCAACTGCTAAACGAAGCAGCCCGCTTCGCGCAAGAGGTGATCGCCCCGCTGAATCGTGTTGGTGACAGCGAAGGCGCGCGTCGTCTTGACGACGGTTCGGTTGCCACGCCGACAGGCTTCCGCGCCGCATATGACGCTTACGTGCAAGCAGGTTGGGGGGCACTGTCGATTGATCCCGAATACGGCGGCGGCGGTTTCCCGCATCTGCTTGGCACAGCCGTAGAGGAGATGCTTACCGCAGCATGCATGGCCTGGTCGCTGTGCCCGCTGCTTACCCAGGGCGCTATCAACATGTTGCACGCACATGGCAGCGCCGAACAGAACGTCCGCTATCTGCCGATGATGGCGACAGGTGCCTGGACTGGCACCATGAACCTCACCGAACCCCAAGCAGGCTCAGATCTTGGGGCGGTAGCCACCCGAGCGGTTCCACAACCCGATGGTTCCTACCGGCTGTTCGGCACCAAAATCTTCATCACCTACGGCGAGCATGACCTTGCCGACAACATTGTGCATCTGGTGCTGGCTCGTACTCCGCAGGCACCCCCAGGCACCCGTGGTATCAGCTGTTTTTTGGTTCCGAAATATCTTGTCGGTGACGATGGCTCGCTAGGTGCTCGCAACGATGTGAACTGCGTTTCTATTGAACACAAGCTCGGGATTCACGCCAGTCCGACCTGTGTCATGTCTTACGGCGACAACGAGGGCGCGGTCGGTTTTTTGGTGGGTGAAGAAAACGGCGGAATGCGAGCCATGTTCACCATGATGAACCATGCCCGCTTAAGTGTCGGCCTGCAAGGACTGGCGATCACGGAGCGCTCCTATCAACAGGCTCTCGCCTATGCCGTTGAACGCCGTCAGGGTCGAGCCCCTGACACACCCGCCGGGCAAAACGCGCCGATCATTGATCACCCTGACGTGCGCAGAATGCTGCTGGACATGCGTTCGAGTATCAGCGCTATGCGAGGTTTGGCTTACCGCAACGCCGAAGCGATTGATCGTGCCCACAATGGTGCCGACCCGGCATTGCGTGAAACCGCCGCGGAGCAGGCCGCATTGTTGACACCGTTGACCAAAGCCTGGTCCACTGATCTGGGCTGCGAACTAGCAAGCAGCGGATTGCAGATACACGGCGGCATGGGTTTCGTGGAAGAAACCGGCTCTGCGCAGCATTATCGCGATGCACGAATAGCACCCATTTATGAGGGGACTAACGGCATTCAAGGCGCTGACCTAGTGGGACGCAAGCTGATAATGCGTGACGGGGGAGTGGTTCGTGATCATCTATCAGCAATAGCAACCACCGTTGAAGCCCTTAGCGGTTTGGCAGAACTAGCACCGGTGAGACTTCATCTTGAGGCGGCGCAGCAAACAGCCTCCGAAGCCAGCGAATGGCTTCTGACAGCTGACCACTCCCAACGTCTGGTTGCTGCGGATGCCTACCTGAAGATTCTGGCAGTAACCACAGGTGGTGCTGCTCTCGCTGACGGCGCTTTGGCTGCTAGGAGATTGGGTGATCCTGACACAGCTGAAGATCGAGCTGTTCTGGCCAGATTCTTTGCATCTAACCGGCTGGCTGTAGTACCCGGTCTGTTGGCCGCTGTGAAAGAACCCGCCGATGATCTTGTTGCCGCTGCTCAGCGCATACTGGTGTAACGGCTGAGATTCGCGTGCTTGGCACAACTGTTTTTCGTAAACCTGATTTGAGCTGGGCAGCTGCTCCACTCAGAGGGCTTAAAAGCAGCGAAGGCGTTAAGCGGCAGCCATGAGCACGATCTTGGGCAGCGCAGCCGGTTTGTTGGTTTCGATTCCTAGCCCGTCACGCAATTCGCTAGAGATTGGCCCGCTTGAGTTGCGTGCCTACGGAGCGATGATCGCTTTAGGCGTGGTTGCTGCTGTCTGGATGTCGCGCCGTCGTTGGCAGTCCCGAGGAAACGACCCCGAACAAATCAGCCGTATTGCTACGCGAGCGGTGCCTGCTGGACTGATTGGGGCTCGGCTTTATCATGTCATCACCGACTGGCGACGCTTCGCGGACGCGGGCTGGCTTGAAGCTTTGGCCATCTGGGAGGGAGGTCTGGGCATCCCTGGCGGTATGGCGGCCGGGATCTTGACAGGGCTTTGGGTGATACGTCGTCAAGGCATGGACCGTGGTGAAACCCTCGCGGCGGTAGTGCCGTCGCTGCCTTTAGCGCAGGCCATTGGACGTCTCGGTAACTGGTTCAACCAGGAACTCTATGGTTCACCCACAGACCTGCCGTGGGGTTTGGAAATCGACGAAGCGCACCGCCCCGCTGCTTATCTTGAAACCGAAACTTTTCATCCGACTTTCTTGTATGAGGCGGTCTGGAATCTGCTGCTGTGCGTTGTTCTGGTGGTGATAGATCGCAGACGTTTGCAGCGCAGCAATCCTGGGTTGATCAGCGATCCGCGTCATGTCAACAGACCCGGTTCGATTTTGGCGGTTTATGTGCTTGGCTACGGTCTCGGACGGCTTTGGATAGAGGCTCTGCGAATAGACACGGCCAGCTTGCTGCTTGGGCTACGAGTCAACATCTGGATGAGTATGGTGCTGATCGTGGCCGGAGGTTTATATCTATTGATCATGCGGGGCAGACCCGAACGCAAATCTGGGCGTGATCCAGTTCTGCCGCTGTAGCTGAGCTGCGGGCTTGCGCCTGTTTTAGAAACCGCGCAGCGGCAGTTCGTCCCCTCGCTGTAGCCAGTTGTCGGCCAGATACTCGCTGCAGCCGTCAATGAGATGAAGCGTGTAAGCGTGACGACTTTGCTTTGATGTGTTGGCGGCGCTGTAATGCGGCAGAGTGCCATGCAAAGCGATCAAAGTCCCGGCGGGGGCTTCCAAAGGAACCAGATCATCAAGCGGATATGGCGTGTCATCCAAAGTGTCGGTCACTGTCCCGAGGCTGCGATCAGCTGGGTTGATTAGCCGAAAACGGGTTTTTGCTGCGATACGGTGACCTCCCGGTATCGCCCACAGACAACCATTGTCGACGGTGGCATCCTCAATAGCGAACCAGAGCCCGATCACGCTTTGAGGCTCGGTCCACAAAAAACTGTGATCGCAGTGGCATATCACTTCGCCACCGATACCAGGCTGTTTGAAGATGTACATTGATTGCAGCAGCTTCGGGTCTTTCATTCCCAGGTCTGTAGCTAGCGATGCCAACTCCGGCGCACGCGAGAACTCATCAAACACTGGATCAAGGTCATGCATGGCATGCCCGAGTTTGTTGACCGCAAGTGGCAAAGGACGGGTCAGGTGCCCGTCAACGACAGCACCGTCCTCAAAGAACCAGCGAACTGTGTGACCCGAGCCGAGGAACCAGTCGTCTTGAGCGTGACTCTGCTCAGTGGTCGAAAAAACCGTCAAACCACCGTTGCTGTCGTTGTTGGGGTTAATGCCTGCTAGCAGTTTGCCGACATGAGATTTGAGCGCTTCGCAACGTTGGCGAGGCACAAGATCAGTCAGCTTCAAAAAGCCGTCACGCTGCCAGTCAGTTAATTGTGTTTGAGTCAGCATCGCTATGACTCTCCCTTTCGGTAAGCGATTCCAGCTGCTCGAGGCATCCGCAAACGTTGCGAGAAGAAGATCAGCACCACCAACACGATCACATAAGGAAGAATCGAAATCCACCAGTCAGGCACCGTCGAAGACAAGAAATACCACAAGGCTGCGCCCAGCCCGAGCACAGCAGCTAGTGCAGCATCCACACGTCTGCGTCGGTTGAGCGCCCAGGCAATGACAGCAACCAGAGCAATAGTGTTAACCAGAAGCAGAGCGTGTGATGCCGAACCGTCAAGGTCGCGCAAGCCCACACCGAACGGGTAGCCAAAAAGCAGTGCTGCGCCCATGATCCCGCCGGGACGCCAGTTACCGATAATCACTGCCGCCAAAGCAATAAAGCCGCGCCCGTTGGTTTGACCTTCGAGATAAATCCCCGAAAGCTCTGGGCTGGCAATGAAGGAGCCGCCGAGCCCAGCTAAGGCTCCGCTGATTATTACGGCGATGTATTTGTAGAGATAAATATTGATGCCTTGCGTTTCGCCACCGATGGGATGTTCACCGCAGATCCGCAGTCGCAGTCCGAAACGGGTGCGCCAGATCAGCCAAGCACTGAAAGGCACCAAAGCGAAAGCAATCATTGTTGCTAGTGACAACTGTGCTACCAGCCCCCGCGCCATTCCAGTGAGATCAGACACGAAGAACCAGTCTTTGCGAGTAAACCAGCCGAGAATATCGGGGGTGTCCCAGCCGAAAAGATCGCCACCAGCTAGGAACGGAAACGTGAACTTGCCTTGTCCAGGGGTGCGCGGCGACTGCGTAATAGAGCCGCCCTCAATGTTGATGAAAACCTCTGATGACAAGAATCTCGCCAGGCCGGGCGCGGTTACGTTGATAGCGACTCCGGAGATGATTTGATCAATCCCGAAAGTCACGGTAGCGACTGCGTGAACCAGCCCGCCGAGAGCGCCGCCCGCCATACCGATAAGCAGCCCAGCCCAGCCTCCGTATGTGACCGCGCCCCAAGCGCCGAACCAAGTGCCCAGAACCAGCATCCCTTCAAGGCCGATATTGACGATCCCGGCACGCTCACAGAACATTCCACCGAGTCCCGCTAGCAGTATCGGCACCGCCCAGCGCAGCATGGCCTGCGATGATGTGACAGCTGTGAGCCGTTCAGTGTCGTCGAAGCCTTGAACTACGGTCAGCACCAGCACGCCGATCGCCGCGTAGATCATCCAGCGAAGCCAGATCGGCTGTTTATGAAGCACCGACAGCATCACACTGACACTCCTGCAGGAGTCGGTGGATTATCTGAAGGCTCAGATGGTGAAGGCTGCTCAGTCATCGCCGCGGCTGCCGCAGCAGCCTCATCACGTTCACGGATGCGGCGCACTACCTCATAGGCAATGACCGCAGTGACGATAATCACGCCTTTCATGATCTCTACGATTTCGCGTGAGGCAGCACCGGTTACTTGCAGGATCCCTGATGAAACATCCAGGAAAGAGAAGATCACAGCGGCCACAGCCACCCCGACAGGATGATTGCGTCCTAGCAGCGCCACAGCAATCCCTAAGAAACCTAGACCGCTGACTGGATTGGACGGGTAATAGCCGGAGTCCATTAGTTCGGGCATGCCCACTAGCCCCGCTACTACACCCGACAAAACGATGGCGATCACGATCATGCGTTTGGGTGACACTCCGCCGACATGTGATGCGTGTTGGTTGGCACCGCTCGAACGCAGGTCGAAACCCAGAACCGTGTGAGTCAAAAGAATGTGATAAAGCACCCCGACCACCACCGCCACGATCAGCATTCCGGTTAGTTCTTTGCCGAAACCGATCTCGCGGGTGAAGACTTCCAGCCAGGAGTTGATGTCGGGCATCAGCCTGCTTTCGTCAATGGGTTGTGTGCCGACACGGCCTCCAGTGGCCGAGATTTCGCCCCCGGCTTGCCATTCCACAATCCACCAGGCAGCCAAACCCGAGATCACCACTGCATTGAGCATGATCGTGGAGATCACCTCATTGACCCCGCGGGCTACTTTCAGCACTCCGGCCACACCCGCGAAAGCGCCGCCCACCACCATGGCGATCACCAGGATGTAGGCAATGTGAAGCACCTGCGGTAGTTCCACCTGAGCGCCGAGATGTGCAGCAACGATGAACGCCAGCAGATACTGGCCTTCCACACCGATATTGAAAAGGTTCATCTTGAAACCGATAGCCACAGCCACACCAGCTAAATACAGAGGAGTAGCACGGTTGAAGATGTCAACTTGGGTTTCGAGTTTGCTGCCGTGTTCGAGCATGTCTAAATAGGCCGTTATGGGGTTGCTTCCCGCTATCAGCAGCACGATCGCTGACAACGCTACGGCTATGACCAGAGCCGACACCGGCGCTGCTGCGGCCAATATCAGCCGCCGAGTTATCCGCTCGTTCACTGAGCGAAACCTTGATATGTGTAGCAGTGTTGCGTGATCAAGTGTCCAGCCAAAGATCGTGTGGTCATGAAATCTTCAGCCACTGCTAACAACTTTTTCGGTTTCGAGAGCAGCACCGGTCATGTATGTCCCCAAATCTCTCGGGGTGATGTCGTTAGGGTCAAGGCGAGCCACGAGACGACCCCGCAGCATTACCACAATCGTGTCCGACAAACCGATGAGCTCTTCAAGATCAGCTGACACTAGAAGAGTCGCTAAACCTTTGGCTCGGGCTTCGCGGATATGCTCCCATACCGCGGCTTGGGCACCGACATCAATGCCTCGGGTGGGGTGATTAGCGATGAACACCGCCGGATCAGCAACCATCTCACGTCCTACAATCAGCTTTTGCTGGTTGCCTCCCGATAAGGCATGAGCCGACAAGTCAATGTTTGGGGTACGCACATCGAACTGAGATTTGATTTGCTCGGCACGTTTGCGCATACCGTCACGGCTTAGCCATAGCCCACGAGAGTAAGGTGCTTCGGTTTGATGGCCGAGGGTGCCGTTCTCCCAGAGGCTAAAACCGAGTAACAAACCATCGCGATGACGGTCTTGGGGCACGTAACCCAAACCCAGTTCGCGCCGGCTGCGCACCGAAGCGCTAGTTATGTCACAGCCCAGCATTTTGATACTGCCCTGATCGCTTGGGGCGGTACCGATGATTGCGTTGACCAGTTCGGCCTGACCGTTGCCTTCGACTCCAGCAACACCCACAATCTCACCGAGATGAACCGTCAGGTTCACATCGTCAACAACAGGGCGATCGGCTTCGCCCAATACTCTCAGTCCCGAGATTTCGAGGGCGGCATCGTTGGTGACGGTTGAAGCTCCAGCATCAGGCTTAGGCAGTTCTGAGCCAATCATCATCTCGGCTAGGTCGCGAGCTGTCACCTCATCAGGCTTGACCGTGCCGACCGTGCGGCCCTGGCGTAGCACCGTGATCGTGTCGGCGATCTCCAAGACCTCATCAAGCTTGTGATCAATGAACAAAATGGTGGTGCCAGCGGCTTTGAGTTCACGAATATTTGAGAACAGCTCATCCACTTCCTGAGGAACCAGCACTGCGGTGGGTTCATCAAGGATCAGGATTTTGGCTCCCCGGAACAGCACTTTGATGATCTCAACCCGTTGACGTTCGCCGACCTCCAAGGTCTCTACAAAGTCGTTGGCGTTTATGTCGAGTCCGTAGGCTTGGCTCACCTCATCAAGATGAGCGCGTCCAGCGTTGAAATCAATCCGCCCGAACGACAGTGTCGGCTCGGCACCGAGAATCACGTTCTCCAGCACAGTTAGATGATCGGCCAGCATGAAATGCTGATGCACCATGCCGATTCCGAGTTCGATTGCTTGCGCTGGTGAATGAAGATCCGCCTCGGCACCCGAGATCTTGATGACGCCAGAGTCGGGTGGCTGCATTCCGTAGAGAATCTTCATCAAGGTCGATTTGCCAGCACCGTTCTCGCCGCAGATGGCATGGATCTCGCCTTCAGCCACGGCGAGGTTGATGTTGTCGTTGGCTACAACACCAGGGAAGCGCTTGGTAATACCCGTCAACTCAATAGCTGGCGCTGTGGTCGGCTTAGATGCCGGTGTTGTTTCCGGCTCTGTCACCGATTCTGAGTCTGGCGCTGTGGCCTGCGACACACGGCCTCCCTAATGAAACGCTAGTAACGCTAGTGAAAAGTGGACGCTAGCGAACACTACACACTGTGGGCATAGCCGAAGATGGACAGACATGTCTGCCCGAACCTGCCGGACGCGGCGAACGGGCCGGACAATAGCCCGACCCGTTCGCGTAGTGACAAATCGCACTGTGAGCAACTGTTCTCGACGTAATGCCGATACAGCGCAAGCACGGTTCTCGTTGATTGGCGCGGTCTTTAGGGCTCGCGTGGAACCACGATCTCACCAGAGATGATCTGTTCGCGGTAGGCCTCTAGTTGATCGGCAATGTCGTCAACGTAGCCGCCTGAGGTGCTGTAGCCGACCCCGTCAACCGAAAGGTCATAGGCGGTCGGGCCTGGAACCATATTTCCTTCGATCACCGACTTGATCATCTCAAAGATCGAGGAGTCCACCCTCTTAAGCATCGAAGTCAGGATGTATTCACGCACTCCAGGGTCAGCGGTCAGATACTGGTCGGAGTCAACACCGATAGCCCAAACCTTTGATCCAGTGGCTTCGGTCTGCTCTTGAGCAGCTTGGAAAAGTCCTGCGCCTGTGCCGCCAGCAGCGTGATAAATGATGTCGGCACCTTCTTCATACATGGCCAGCGCAATCTCTTTGCCGCGGTCAGGCGAGTTGAAACCGTCCATGTCGGGTGCCTGGGTGACGTAGTCGCCGATGATCTCGATGTCGGGGTTGACGGCGCGAGCACCAGCGTTGTAACCGGCTTCGAAGCGCTCAATCAGGCCTCCAACGTTTTGCACTCCGCCTATGAAGCCAATGGTTCCAGTCTGAGTTTTCAGCGCTGCAGCTGCACCCACTAGGAACGAACCTTCATGCTCGGCGAAAACCAGTCCGGCAATATTGTCGGCGTAAGGTGCTGGGGGATCAGCGCTGAAATCAAGCATTCCTGAGTCAACCACACCAAACATGGTGTCAGGGTTCTCAGGGCCGACCGTTGCGGCTGCGCTCTCATACAAGAAACCGACACCCACAACAATGTCGTGCTCGCTGGCGGCGAGCTGCATGATTTCTTCACGGTTCGATCCGTCAGGCTCGGGCGATGCTTCGGTGAAAGTGATCCCGAGTTCGGCTGCTGCTCGTTCAATACCTGCAGCTGCGGAATCGTTGAACGACTGGTCGCCTCGTCCGCCGATGTCATACACCAAGCCAACAGTGGGGAGATCCATCATCATCTCCGGCTCGGTCATCTCATCTGTGGCCTCGTCTTCGTGCTCATGGTCTTCGTCTTCGTGATCATGATCGGAGTGGTCGTCGTCGGAGTGCTCCTCTTCGGGTTCGGCCATCTCCTCCTCGGGTTCGGCCATCTCCTCCTCGGACTCTTCAGCCACAGGGGCAGGATTACTGACCGTCTCTTCGTCGTCATCGTCTCCGCAGGCTGCTGCGAGCAGAGCGAACGCTAAAAGGATTGAGGTCAGCGCAAACAGGCGCTTTAGCATTATTGATTCCTCCAGGGGTTTTGGTTTGGACATTTTTTGTCTGGACAGTGTTGTATACCGTCGATATTAGTGGGCGCGTCAACTCTTATGCATTCGACTCAGCCGATGCCGGTTAGCGGCCACCCAAGAGTATGCCGGTTCTGCTAGCCAAGATACGGGAGGGTGGATCAGCACCCGTCCGACTAATGCCCAACTCCCGCCCGCAGCTATCAGAGAACGTCCGATTGCTTGCGCTCCGCTTGATTTTTTGATTTTGCTGGCATCAAGGTCTGCGAGATGGTCGAGATTGTGAAGCTCAGCGTTCTCGGAGTTTTTGTTCTCAAAGTCTGTGTCTGTGCCTTCGATCCACCAGACCGAGGTCTGCACGTCGGCTTCGTTGAGCCCTAGCCGCTCAAGCGCGACTTCCTGCCACGGCTCGACCCTGGCAGTAGCAGGCAGGCGGGCCCGTATCCAAGCCGCTGAGCGGATACAGAAGTCGCACTGGCCGTCGTAGATCAGCAACATCAGGGCAAGTTTGCCAGTGCAGGCCGTGCTAGAGGTGGACAAGTTCCTCATTCCAACGATTTGTTGAGGAGACTGCGCTAGGGAGGACTGCATAGTCAATAGTCGCTGCATGGCGTTAGCCTGATGTTATGTCCAAGCGCACCAGCAAGCGTCGTGCCAAAGCTCGCCGGTCGAAGGCGAACCACGGACGCAAACCCAACGTCGGCCGCAACAGCTAACACGACCCGAGAAGCTTCCACAACTCAAGTTTTTCTGTGCAACGATTCGGCTTTGTAGGGCTGCCTAACTCGGGAAAAACCTCACTGCACAACGCATTGGCTGGCACAGACGCGGTCGCGGCACGTCACGCCTTCTCCACCAAGACCGCCAACGTGGGGGTGGCTCGGGTTGCTGATGAGCGTCTTGACGCGTTGGCGGAAATGAGTCGAAGCCGTCGCACTGTTTATGCCACGGTGCAGTTCACTGACATCGGTGGGCTGGTGTCGGGTTCCAACCGTGGAGAAGGGCTCGGCAACGCTTTCCTCGGCCATATCCGCGACACCGATGCCATCGTCTACGTGCTGCGAGCTTTTGTCGACACAGACATTGACGGCGACGACAACCCGCTCAACAGCCTGCAAGTGCTCGAAACTGAGCTTGCGCTGGCAGATCTCGAAAGCGCCTCTCGTCAGCTCGACAAGCTCACCCGCGCAGCAAAGGGCGATCCCTCAAAGCGCGCCGAGTGCGACCTTCTGGCTGCGGCGACCGAAGCACTCTCAGACGGTGTGCCGCTTTACCGAGCCGATCTCGACTCCGACACTCGGGCTGGGCTTCGCCCGTATTTCATGATCACCAACAAGCCGGTTCTGGCTGTGGTGAATATCGGCGAGGATCAGATCGCCACTGCTAGCGAACTAATCGAACCGCTGCGCGCTGAACTAGGAGATGCTCAGGTCGTGGCGCTGTGCGTGCAACTCGAGGCCGAGGCTGCACAACTCGAAGAGAGTGAGCGCCCCGAAATGCTGGCTGCTTTGGGGTTAGGCAGCGGTGCTTTGGATCAGTTCCTGGGTGCTGCTTATCGGCTTTTGGGTTTAAGGACTTTTCTGACCACCGGCGAAAAAGAGAGTCGAGCCTGGACTTTCAATGCTGGAGCATCGGCCGCTGAATGCGCTGGTGCTGTGCATTCTGATATTCAGCGAGGCTTCATCCGCGCCGAAACTGTCGCTTGGGATCAACTGCTGGAGGCGGGATCATGGTCTGAGGCGCGTCAGCAGGGTCTAGTGAGATCCGAAGGTAAGCATTATCTGGTTGCTGACGGTGACGTGATGGAGTTCAGGTTCAACGTGTAGGTCTTGCAGCTTTTGCCCATCTGCTCAAATTCATACATGAGTAATAACCAGATATCACTAGATTTAGTGGACTGTGAGCCATTTTGCTACTAGATTCTCCAGTGTGGCTTGGCTAATGATCGAAGATCAAGTAGTGGCATCGCTTGAGATCGCTTCAAGCCGAGGTGAGCGTCGCAGAGGGTTGATCGGGCGCAACGGCATTGAAGGGGCTCTGCTGCTGGAACGCACACGATCTGTGCACACTTTCGGAATGCGTTTCGGGATAGACGTGGCTCACTGCGATGCCGACATGCAAGTGCTGCGAGTGGTCACCATGTCCGCCAACCGCCTAGGACTACCAGTGTGGCGTGCTCGGTCGGTGATTGAAGCCGAAGCCGGAAACCTCAGACGCTGGGGTGTGACAGAAGGCACACAACTTGAGATCCGGCAGTGACCGCTTCGCTGATACTGGTGGCCACCCCCATCGGCAATCTGGGTGACCTCAGCCCTAGAGCAGTCGAGGCTCTCTGTGCTGCCGACCTTGTCTGCTGTGAAGACACCCGCCGCACCGGGCACCTGCTAGAGCGTGCCGGTGTAAAGCAGTCCCGCAACGAACGGCTGCGATTGCGCCGTCTTGATGAGCACACCGAAGCCTCAGCAATCCCAAAAATTTTGCAGATGTTGAGTAGCGGGGCCACTGTTGCGCTAGTCAGCGATGCTGGTATGCCAGCGCTGAACGATCCGGGTGCTCGGCTGGTGGAGGCGACCGCTGAAGCGGGTCATGTTGTGACGATTGTGCCTGGCCCTTCAGCGGGTTTGGCAGCTTTGGCCGTTAGTGGCTTCGCAGCAGACAGATACTGCTTCGAAGGTTTCCTTCCCCGCAAAGGCAAAGCGCGTGCTAAGCGACTTGAGCAGTTAGCGACAAACGACTGCACCACAGTGATATATGAGTCGCCGCATCGTCTGGCGGACTGTTTACGAGATCTAGCCGAAGCGTGCGGATTGCAGCGACGCGCTGTGGTAGCGCGTGAACTCACCAAACTGCATGAAGAAATCGCTAGAGGAAACTTAGATGAGCTTTGTGACTGGGCCGCCTCCGGCATCAAAGGAGAGGCTGTGATCGTGATTGAGGGTGCGGCCATCGAAAAGGACACCTTCGTGGCGATCAACGAAACAAACCGCAATGATCTCTTGGCGGCTGTAGAGAAGTTGGAGAATAACGGTATGACTCGCCGCGATGCCGTAGCTACGGTTGCTGCTGAGCATCAGGCATCTCGTCGCGGGCTTTATAACACAGTTGTTGACCACGAGAGTTAGCCACGCCCGCTGAGAGGGTGTCGCCGCAGCGATACGCCTTGCTTTTGGCTACCTAAGAGTTCAAGGCAGTAATCTGTTGTTATGGCGGTGCCAGTACTTGTCGCTGTCGCGTGGCCTTACGCGTCGGGAAGTCGTCATCTCGGCCACCTTGCCGGGGCTTACCTCCCGGCCGACATCTACGCCCGCTATCAGCGTCTTGTTGGCAACGATGTGCTGATGGTCAGTGGCTCCGATGTTCACGGCACGCCGATCACCGTGCGAGCCGATGCCGAAGGGGTCAGCCCCGCTGAGATCGTTGACCGCTACCACTCTGAGTTCTGCAACCAATGGGAGTTGCTAGGCATCTCTTGGGATCTCTACACCACCACTGGAACCCCGAACCACGCTTCAGTAACCCAAGACATGTTTTTGACGCATCTGCGTAAAGGTTTCATTGATAAACGTTTTTCTGAGCAGTTCTATGACCCAGTAGGCGAGCGCTTCTTGCCTGATCGTTACATTGAGGGAGTCTGCCCTCACTGCGGTTACGAAGCCGCGCGCGGCGATCAGTGCGATAACTGCGGCAGCACCCTTGACGCAACTGAGTTGATCAAGCCGCGTTCGCGTCTCACAGGTGCTATGCCCGAGTTGCGTTCCACGGAGCATTTTTATTTTCGCTACTCCGATTTCACCGAACAGGTCGATTCTTGGCTCAAAACTCGCCAGGGATGGCGTTCGCATGTGCTCAACTCCAGTTTCGGCTGGACCAACGACGGCTTGCAAGACCGAGCTATCACACGCGACCTTGACTGGGGTGTGGAACTGCCCGTGGATGATCTAGGCGAAGGCAAACGTATTTATGTGTGGTACGACGCTGTGATCGGCTATCTGTCGGCATCGCAGGAATGGGCGGCTCAAAACGGTAACCCCGAAGCTTGGAAACGCTGGTGGCACAACGACGATGCCTATCACGCTTATTTCATCGGTAAGGACAATATTCCGTTTCACACCATGCTCTGGCCCGCTCAGCTGATGGGCTACGGCGATCTGCACTTGCCAGACGATGTGCCCGCCAATCAGTATGTGACTTTCTCTGGGGCAAAGATGGCCGCAAGCAGCGGAGTAGGTTTGACCATCGGAGAAGGTCTCAGCATTTTTGAGCCTGACTCTCTGCGCTACGCCTTGGCTGCGGCTTTGCCGGAACAGGCCGACACCGAGATCTCAATAGAGGAAATCGCCCGACGTATCAACGATGAGTTAGTAGCCACATGGGGCAATCTTGTCAATCGGGTGCTGTCCTTAGCGGTTTCGGCGCTTGGGGGAGTGATACCAATAGTGGGTGAGCGCCAACACGGCGACACCAAACTCTTAGCGGATGTTGACGAGGCTTTGCGTCAAGGATCAGACCGCATTCAGCGGGTGGAGCTTCGAGCCGGTTTGCGTTCTGCGATGGAGGCCGCTGGCGCTGTGAACGCTTATCTCAACTCGAATGAGCCATGGAAACTGGCCTCTACTGATCCCGACAGAGCGGCAACAGTGCTGGTGACTGCGCTTGAGGCTGTGGCAGGCGTGCGTGTTGGTTTGGCACCGTATTTGCCGTTCTCAACCGCAGCACTTAACGAGGTTTTCGGTTCTGTGGAGCGCTGGGAACGACCTGCACTCGCAGCTGGCACTGCCATCGCCAAGCCCAAGCCGCTGTTCACCAAAGTGGATATTGCTGCGCTTGGCCTAACAAGCGACGAGCCTGAAGCGGCTCAGACCTAAGGCTCTGAACTGTGGCTTGGGCCGATAATCACTGCCATCTTCCGCTGCACTCAGCGTCTGAGGTTGTCGCCGACGCTCGCAACGCTGGCGTGGAACTGTTGATCAACATCGGAACAGACGTAGCGAACTCGCGCCAAGCAATTGCTGTAGCCAAAGCCCATCGGGGGGTTTGGGCTACAGCTGGGGTGCATCCCCATGAAGCATCACAAGGCATAGACGGCCTCGAAGACCTGTTGACAAACCCTGAAGTGGTGGCAGTAGGTGAGGCTGGCCTGGATTACTACTACGACCACTCCCCACGATCGGTTCAGCGTGAGGCCTTTGCTCAGCAGATCGAACTGGCGAAACGTTATGATTTAGCGCTTGTGGTCCATTCGCGAGCGGCGTGGGACGACACCTTTGCGGTGTTCGACAGCGAAGGCATGCCGTCGCGCACGGTAATGCACTGTTTCACAGGTAGCCCTCACGAAGCTGAAAAATGTCTACAGCGGGGAGCGATGATCTCGTTTTCGGGGATCATCACCTTCCCGAAAGCACCCGAAGTGCGGGACTCTGCTAGAGCTTGTCCGCTAGATCGACTGATGGTCGAGACTGACAGCCCTTTTCTGGCACCAGTTCCGCATCGTGGCAAACCGAATCGGCCAGCGCTGGTGACTGTGGTGGGAGCAGCAGTGGCTGAAGCCAAAGGCCTTGATGTACTCGAAGTGCAAGAGGCGACTTTGGCAAACACGCAGGTCTTCTATGCGTGCGGTGCTGCAAGCGGGAATGACGATTCTGGTGGTGTCGGCACATGAGCAGTAACGACAACTCGGGTGACTACCCGAATGATCGCGAAGCGAATCGCACAGTATCGGTCTTCAAGAATTTGAAAGAGTTCGCAACTAAGAGCTGGTTTGGCAGATCAGCTAGCGTGCTTTGTGCTGTGGCGTTGATCGGGCTCGGTGGTCTGGCCACGAACCAGATCGCTTCGCCTGACTCGGCGACAGACAATGTTGAAGCCGACGTAGAGATCAATACAGAAGACAACATTGGGGACACTGGAGCGGCTGTAGCATCCGCGAACGGTTTTTCTGTGAGCAGTTTTTCGGATCGTGCCGAAATGTGGGCTGATGCCCGCCGCTTCAACCGTGAGCAGGCTGTTGATTATGCCCAAGAACTGGCCGAGCTGAATCGCAACACCACTACCTCCACCATCCCGTCAGCATTAGCCGTCTCCCCAAACAGCAGTGACGACACTGTCACCGACAACAACGATGCCAACAATAACCAAGAAGCCAGCAACTACGAAGACCTCAACACCGGCGACACTAATAACGATGCCATCAACAATGTTGTCGTTTCTGACGGCAACAGCAGCAACGAAGACATCGCCGTTGTTGAAGTGCCCGCGACCACAACAACCACGGTTGCACCGCTGCCAGCAAATCCAGAGCCTCCGCCTACGAGTGTGGCGGCTTTCGCTTCGCACACTGAAGCGCCCTCACCCACTACTACGACTGCTGCAACTGTAGAGACGGTTTCGCGGTCGCAAGTCGGACATCCGTTGCCAGCGGGCACCACCGCAGAGCAGTGGGATGCTTTGCGGTTCTGTGAATCAACGCACAACTATCAGGCTGTCAGCTCTACTGGCCGTTACCGTGGTGCCTATCAGTTCTCGGTACGCACTTGGAATTGGGTAGCCGGAATGCATTACGAGGATTTGGTGGGGGTTGACCCGAAAGATGCTTCACCATCTGATCAGGACAAGATGGCTTACAAGCTGTATGAAATCTACGGCTGGGATCCCTGGCCCACTTGCAAGAAGCGACTGCCGAGCTGACCCACACAGAGTCGGAACTGAAAGCACTTTTGCGGCGTTTCGATTTAGCACCGAGGCGGTCGTTCGGTCAGAACTTCGTGGTGGATCCCAACACGATCCGTCGCATCGTGCGGCTCAGTGGTGCAGGTCCTGAAGATCATGTTCTAGAAGTTGGTGCTGGGCTGGGTTCACTCACCCTCGGCTTGATCGGTGTCGGGGCCAGAGTGCTGGCCGTGGAAGTAGACAGGGGTCTGACAGCGGCGCTGCGTGAACTGCTTGCCGAGTCGCAGGCTGAAAGATCCAGTGGCAGTGCCGATGGTTCAGCGCTGGTCACAGTGCTGGAGGCTGATGCCACGGAACTTGACTACGACTCGGTTTTGTCTGGTGCTGAGCGTTGGATGCTGGTAGCCAACCTTCCCTACAACATCGCCACTCCGCTGGTGCTTGATCTGCTGCGCTCAGCTAGCAGCATCACCACGATGATGGTGTTGATGCAACAAGAGCCTGCTGAACGCCTCACAGCACCTTCTGGGTCGCGGCTGCGCGGCATACCTAGCGTGCTGTTAGAGCGGCGTGCCAAAGCACGAATAGTCGCCACTGTGCCGCCTTCGGTTTTTTGGCCTCGTCCGAATGTCAACTCGGCGCTGCTTCGCATTGAGCGGCTCAGCGACAGAGAATCACCACGGCTGTCTACGCAGGAGGAAGCTCGTTTCGAAATGCTGGTTCGTGCTGGTTTCGGCCGTCGCCGCAAGATGCTGCGGCGTTCGCTGAACGGCTTGATTGCTGCCGAGGGCTTTGCAGCGGCCGGGGTGGATCCTGCGGCCCGTCCCGAAACACTGACGCTTTCGCAGTGGCTCGCTCTGGCCAGTGTGGATTAGCTGCTGCAGTCGCCGCAGTAGCCGTGAAGATCCAAACTGTGGCGCAACGGAGTAAATCCAGCACTGCTCGCTGCTGCGGTCAGACGCTTGTCAACGAGCTCCTCAACATCAGCGTCTAGGCGAATATCTTCAACGACACCGCAATCCACGCAGATCAGATGATGATGATGCGACAGCAGCGGCTCGGCGAACTCAAAGTAAGCAAAATCGTTGTTTGATGTGATGCGGTTCACCACTTCAGAGCGTTCAAGCACGTCAAGGTTGCGGTAGACGGAACTGGCCGCCAGTCCAGGTGCCGCGGCAACAATGTCAGGCAGGGTCACGGGTTGCCCAGCAGCAGCGATGACCTCCACCAGCCGACGGCGACCCTTGGTGTAACGGTGGCCGTGAGGTTTGAGGAGCGCCTCCACGGCTTTGTGGAGATCGGTGATCTGGTGTTTCTTGATGGAGGGAAGACGTGACATCAAATTATGAACTCGTGATTAATGATGAACGCGTGATCCAGTCTGGGATTGGTGAACAAGCTAGTGATGGCTCGCTGTAGGAAATAGTTCTCACTCTCATTATAGTTCAATCCACTGCCTGAGTCGCCGTAGTAAGGAGCCTATCCCGTGCGTTTGAGCCGCCAAGTTGTATCTGTGTTTGGTGTCGCCGTGTTGACCGCAGCAGCGTGCGGTGGTGACTCATCCTCCGATGCAGATTCCGATCCTGTTGCCGTGCCGCCACCCACGATTGTGACAACTACCGGAATATGGGGTGATGTTGTGGAGAACGTGGCCTGCGGTGGCTTAGCTGAGATCGAAACCCTCATTCCGACAGGTGGTGACCCGCACGTTTATGAGCCCTCACTGCGTGACCGCGAGCGGATGGCGAATGCAACTCTGGTGGTAGCAAACGGGCTCGTTCTGGAAGAGAGGCTTGTGGACACGCTTGAAGCAGTCGAAGCAGAGGGGACACCGGTGTTCCGCATTGCTGAGCAAATGGAAGCGCTGGATTACACGTTCGAGCTTGGTCACGATGACCACGATGACCACGGCCACGACAGCCATGACGATCACGATGACCACGATGACCATGACCATGATGAAGAGGGTCACGATGATCATGAGGGTCATGACCATGAGGGTCACGGCCACGATGACCATGACCATGACGAGGAGGGTCATGATGATCATGAGGGTCACGACCATGATGAGGATGACCACTCAGACCATGATGAAGAGGGTCACGATGACCATGACGACCACGGCCATGATGACCACGCGGGACATGATCACAGCGCCGGTGATCCTCATGTCTGGTTCGATCCTCACCGAGTCTCGGAAGCTCTGCCTGAACTGGTAGAAGCTCTAAGCACCTCAGCTGGTCTTGACAGAGCAGCTCTTGATGAATGTCTCAGCGACTATCAGTCCGAACTAGCCGAAGTGGACTCTTACATAATGACAAGTGTCGCCGAAGTGCCCGATGCAAACCGCAAGCTGGTCACCAACCACGAAGCGCTCGGATACTTCGCGGCGCGTTATGGATTTGAGGTAATCGGATCTGTGATCCCGTCGCCTTCTTCCCTGGCTCAGACAACCCCGGCACAGCTTGAAGAGTTGGCCGAAGTTATTGAGCATGAACAGATCCCAGCCGTCTTTTCGGAGACACAACACTCCGCAGACGACATCGAAGCCCTCGCAGAACGTATCGGAAATGTCAACGTGGTCACTCTTTACACAGGAAGCCTCGGACCATCAGGCAGCGGTGCCGATACCTATCTTGGATTCCTGCGCACTAATACCGACCTAATCGTGGAAGCGCTTACCTAAACGCCGCTTTTGTTGGCTTGACCTTCTCATCGGCTAGACACACTTCAAGTGGAAATCCTGACTGACCCGGCTGGCTGGTGGATTGAGCCGTTCACATCCAACCTTTTCATGCAGCGAGCCCTGTATGCGGGACTGTTGGCGGTAGTTACCACTTCGGTGGTGGGCACTTGGATTGTTCTTCGGGGTATGAGCTTTCTGGGTGATGCCTTAGCTCACGGGGTGCTTCCCGGTATAGCGCTGGCCTTCATTATCGGCGTTAGTACTACCTTTGGTGCTTTTGTGGCTGCGCTAGCAATGGTCGCTGGAATAAATCTGATCCGCAATCATTCCCCATTGTCTGATGACACTTCGATCGGGGTTCTTTTTGTTGGATTCCTAGCTTTAGCGGTCGTAATCATGTCAAGTGCTTCAGGCGCTTACACAGGTGACCTGAATCGGTTCCTGTTTGGGTCTATCACTGGTGTTGACACAGCTGATTTGCGTAATCAGGCGATCGCCGCAGTGATCTCCGTAGCGGGAGTGATGGTGTTTTATCGGGCGTTTCTGGTGATGACCTACGATTTTGCTCAGGCCCAGGTGCTGGGCTTGCGGCCACGCCTGGCGCACGGCGTTTTGCTGGTACTGCTGGTCGTCTCGATTATTGCCTCATTTGAGGCGGTCGGGAACCTGCTGGTGTTTGCGTTCTTGATAGCTCCACCGGCCACGGCAGTTTTGCTAGTTCGGCGAGTCCCGCGCATTATGGTGACTGCAACTGTTATTGGCAGTATTGCGGTGGTGTCGGGGTTGTTGGCTAGCTACCACTACGACACTGCCGCTGGCGCGACTATGGCTCTTGCTGCGGTGGCGATATTTCTGGTGGTTTTGACAGGCAAGTCGCTACTGCAAGCAGGCAACCGGTCTCGTAGTGCCCGCATCCACGCTGAGGTCACCGCCAACTGACAGACCTGTGCTTGCTTGTGTTTGTGTGTGAATTTTCACTGCGGACGCAGCAAACTCACAACTGTTAGCGCGCCCTCTAGGAGTCTTGTTCTTCAGGAGGCCAGTCGCCGATCTCCTGATCAATCCGGTCCCAGAAGGCTTGACGCACAGCTCGACGCAGCCGGTCTTGGCCTCTGAGGCTTCCCCCGAAGAGGTTCTCCACTGCGTAAAGCAGGTCACCGTCAAGTGATTCAGGTATGCGAGGCCGCTGATCGCACAAATGGTCAAACTCGTCATCGGATGCTTTGTTGAGCCATTTCTCAGCGAACTCGGCGGCGGCTTGCGACACCGAATCAAGGGGGTCATAAGCATCGGTTGCTGCATCATCGGGGCCGCGTCGGCGGCGGATGAAACGCGACAGGTCGTCTCGGTCAAGTTCAACCAGTTCGTCGACTTCGGTGCTCAACGAACCGACGGTGCCCTGCTGGCGATTGTGGGATAGCGGCTCGGCGGCATCAATTTTGATCAAAGTGATGCGCAGCCCCAATTCTTGAGCTTTCTCCACGCAGTCGAGCAAAGCTTCGTCTCCCGACAACAAGAAGGCATCGCATATGGCGCGGTTCTCGGCTAGTGCCAGCAAATCTCGCTGGATGGCAGAGGCGATGGGGGAACTCGTTGGATCGGTGGATTGACTGGATTGCAGGCGCAGTTTTATGTTGGGCAGCGTCGCCAGTTGCTGCTGTGCTGGAGTGGCTTCTCCTTCGCCTGTGGTGTCATACCAATAAGTTCGCAACGGCTTATGGCCGCTGATCTGTGTTGCCAGCCCTACGAGGAACTCGTTGGCACCTAGACCGTAGAGAAGAACCTCATCACGTTTGGGTCCCTCACAGCATAACTTTCCACCCTCTGTATAGAGGTATTCAGCGTCGACGAAGATTGCACAACGTCTCATGGCGATAAATCTCCTTTCAGCCCCCCAAATCAGCGGCACATCAAAATGATTGACACTGAAAGGCTATGAGAATATTTTGTTTTTCTTTTAGAAAGCTTTTGAAAGCGATATTCTAGTCGCTTTAGTTCTTCAATAGTGTGTTGAGCGTGGTACGCCCCCTGGGACTCGAACCCAGAACCTGCGGATTAAGAGTCCGTTGCTCTGCCAAATTGAGCTAGAGGCGCTTGGCGTTGGGGTGACCGAGGGGAATCGAACCCCCGACCTCCGGGACCACAACCCGGCGCTCTAACCGACTGAGCTACGGCCACCGTGACCGCCGAAGCGGAGAGCTGTAAGCCTAGCCCCGATTCGGGCATCTCCGACAGATGCACTCAACTTTTGTCGGTATTTGTTTTGTTGGTATCTGTTGGTCAAAGCAATTTACCAACGCATTTTATTGGCTAAGGCAGTAGGAGCCAAGCGGCACAAGACTTCGGCTAGTCGCTTCGACCCTTTACTTCTTGAATGCTTCTTGGGCAACCGCTAGCAGCAACCAGCGGCGCTAGCATGGCAGAGCCCCCGTAGCTCAACTGGATAGAGCAGAGGGTTTCTACCCCTCAGGTTGCGGGTTCGAGTCCTGTCGGGGGTGCTAGCTGTCTGGCCGCGTGTGGAGTTGGGATTGCGGCTGCGCCATGCAGGTCGTGTAGTCTTGAGAACACACAAATGTCAGAGACCGCCACCATCATCCGCGTCCCCGCCAATCACCTGCTCGGACCACTGGTTGGGGAACACGATGCCAACCTCCGACAGCTAGAAAGCGCTTTTCCCGGCAGTCGCATTCATCTGCGTGGCAACGAAGTGAGCGTGCTCGGTGATGAAGCCGAGACCGTCGCCCGACTTTTTGAGGAGCTGATTCTGCTGCTGGAGCACGGCCAGCGTCTTGATGTGCCCACCATCAATCGCACCATCGAAATGGTGAGAAGCAATGTCAGCGCCTCAGAAGTGCTCACCCATGACGTGCTGCGTACTGCTGGTGGTCGAGTTGTGCGACCCAAGTCGGCGGGCCAGAAACACTATGTCGATGTGATGGGGCGAAGCGTTATCACTTTCAGCATCGGACCCGCCGGTACCGGTAAGAGCTGGCTGGCGGTGGCCATGGCAGTAAGGGCGCTGAACAACGATGAGGTAAGCAGGATCATCTTGACCCGCCCAGCGGTTGAAGCGGGTGAACGGCTTGGTTTCCTGCCAGGGGATCTTATGGCCAAGGTTGACCCGTATCTGAGGCCGCTTTATGACGCGCTCTATGACATGGTCGGCAGCGAGGGCATGGAGGGACTGTTAGAACGTGGTGCAGTAGAAGTAGCACCGCTGGCTTTCATGCGGGGGCGTACTCTCAACTCAAGCTTCATCATCCTTGACGAAGCGCAGAACACCACGCCCGAGCAGATGAAAATGTTCCTGACGCGTATCGGTTTCGGGTCCCGGGCGGTGGTCACTGGAGATGTCACGCAGATTGATGTGGCCGGGGGGCGCAGCGGTCTTGTCAACATTGAGGAACTGTTGGGTGGCATTGAAGGGATCGGTTTTGCTCATCTGGGTAGCAGTGATGTTGTGCGTCACCGCATTGTTGCTGACATTGTTACCGCCTACGACAAGGTGGGCCGTAAGCAGCGAAGCTCACCTTCGGCTAACTAATGATTCAAGAAACCGGTGACCCCGGTGCCGGTGAGCCCCCGGGAGTTCCTGAAGTATTAGCGGTCGACGAGACTGCATTGAGTGGGTTGCTTGACGCGAGCGACACCCCGATTGACACGACACGTTGGGCCAATCTGGCTGCGGCAGTGCTGCAAGCTGAAGGCGTGAACCGAGGTGAGTTGGGGCTGAGGTTCGTTGCTGTTGAAGACATGGCCGAACTGAACTCGGTTCACTTAGGTGAGTCTGGGCCCACTGACGTGCTGGCTTTTCCGATTGACGCGCGGCAGCCTGACGCTGTGCAACCAGAAGCAGATGATTCTTCCACGAATCAATCTTTTGAACCTGAGATGCTTCTGGGTGATGTGGTGATCTGTCCGGCTTACGCGCGAAAATCGCTGCAAAAAACCGATGACCTGTGTGATGAACTGGCGTTACTAGTAGTACACGGCGTTTTGCATGTGTTGGGATATGACCACGCACACGTTGATGATGCCGCGGTGATGCAAGCCCGTCAGGATCAACTGTTGGCCGAGCATCACCGTGCTGGCTTCACGAGCAGCGCCAGACTTCTCGCTGTCAATGGCTAAACCCTTCAATAATCCCGAACGTTCTCAATGACTAAAACCAACCATTCCGACACCGAAAAAGAAAAAGAAGCACGGGAACCGCGGCGTGCCAGACGTCGTAGAGGCAGGCGCGTCAAGCTTGGTGCAACACCGGTCAGCGAAGATGAACTAATCGCTATCACCACCGCCGCCGCTCAAGCCGACACCATCGACAACGCTGAACGTGACATGATCGCTTCGGCTCTGGCCTTAGACCGCACCGTGGTGCGAGAAGTGATGGCCCCTCGCGCTGACATGGTGACCGTAGACGCGGATATGACCGTGACCGAAGCGCTCGAAATAGCCATAGACCGTGGCCTTAGCCGCCTGCCGGTGTGCCGCAACGACATTGACGACATTGTCGGGATCGTGCTGCTGAAAGACCTAGCCCGCAGCGAGCGGTCAGGCAGCGGCCAAGCAAACGTGTGCGGGTCAATGCGCCGCGCCATGTTCGTCCCCGAAACCAAGCGAGTCGATGCCTTGCTTTCCGAAATGCAGACTGCCCGAGGACATCTGGCGGTGGTAGTGGACGAATACGGCGGCACTGCCGGGCTTGTCACCCTTGAGGATCTAGTCGAAGAACTAGTCGGTGAGATCTTTGATGAGTTCGACCGTCCCGAGAAGCTGCTGGAGAGATTGGCAGACGGCGAAGCGCTGGTGCATGGCCGTATGCCCGTGGATCAACTCAACCTGCTTGTGGATGCGGATCTGCCCGATGATCATTGGGACACGGTTGGTGGCCTGATTTTTAGCACGTTGGGCCATGTCCCTGATGTCGGTGAAACCATCGAAGTTGATGGTTTACGGCTGCGTGTTGAGCACATGGAAGGCCGCCGCATCACCCAGGTGAGGCTCACCCGAACATGACCGCGAAGTACCGCTGCGGTTTTGTCGGATTGGCGGGGCGCCCCAACGCAGGCAAGTCAACTCTGATCAATCGGATCATCGGACAGAAAGTCTCGATCATCTCAGATAAGCCGCAGACCACTCGTGCCGAGACGCGGGCAGTGCTGACACGCCGGGATGCTCAGCTGATAATGGTTGACACGCCCGGCATCCACAAACCCCGCAACGCTTTTGGTCAGCGCCTCAACGCCGCAGCTTCGCAGGCTCTGGACGGAGCGGATGTGACATGCCTAGTGATAGACGCGGCGGCACCGTATGGTCGCGGCGACGCATTCATAGCCGCATCACTCCCGCCAGACTCGGTGGTGATAGTCACCAAATCCGATCTTGTTGGTCCGCAAGTGATGCTCAAACAACTAGCCGCTCTAGCGGAGCTTGACTTCGAGGCGTATTTCCCAGTGAGTGGACTCACCGGTGAGGGCGTGGAGGTGCTGCTGGAGCATCTCGTGGCGCGCCTACCCGAAAGCTTGCCGCTGTATCCGGCCGACACCGTGACTGACACTCCTGCAGCTTTCTGGGTGGCGGAACTGGTGCGGGAGCGACTGCTCGCCGCAGCACGAAACGAGCTGCCTCATGCCATCACCACCCGAGTCACCGAATGGGACTGGCCACTAGTGCGCTGCGAAATCATCGTGGAGCGCCCGTCTCAAAAAGCCATTGTGATAGGCCGTGGCGGAGCGCTGCTCAAGGAGGTAGGAACCGCGGTGCGTGCCGAACTTCCCGACGGGGCCTACTTGCAGCTTGCCGTGAAGGTCGACAAAAACTGGCATAACCGTGACCCTGTGCAAGCCACGCGGTAGCGTCAGGCGATGATCGCTGCGGCTCTTGACCTTGAACGCGTGCCCGCGCATGTGGCCTGCGTTATGGACGGCAACGGCCGCTGGGCGCAGTCCCGCGGTCTGCCCCGCACCGAAGGGCATCGCGCTGGTGAGGAAGCCCTCTTTGATGTGGTGGAGGGAGCTTTAGATATAGGCATTGACTGGCTCACCGTCTACGCCTTCAGCACCGAGAACTGGAGTAGGCCAGCAGACGAGGTGCGGTTTCTGCTTGATTTCAACGAGGACATTCTGCTGCGTCGCCGCGATGAACTGCATCAGCGGGGAGTTCGGATCCGTTTTGTGGGGCGCCGTGATCGCCGAGTTCCCAAAAGGCTTCTAGATCTGATGGATGATGCTATTGAACTCACTCAACACAACAGTTGCCTGACATTATCGATCGCTTTCAACTACGGAGGTCGTGCTGAGATTGTCGACGCGGTGCGTGCTGTGGTGAGTTCGGGAATATCGCCGGATCGGATCACCGAGCGCACTATCGCCTGCCGACTTTATGACCCTGAAATGCCCGAACCAGATCTGATGATCCGCACCTCGGGCGAATATCGCACCTCCAATTTTTTGCTTTGGGGGATGGCCTACAGCGAGCTTTACTTCACCGACAAAACCTGGCCCGATTTCCGCCGCAGTGACCTGTATGAGGCGATCAAGGTTTATCAGGAGCGAGAGCGGCGCTTCGGGCGTTTGGCCCCCAACGGTGCCGCCCCGAGCACCTCTTCGAGGTTCGGTGCCAACGGCGAACGCTGAGTTCTGAGCGGTGCCTCTCTACCGCGACGAGGCGGTGGTGTTGCGAACCTGGAAGCTGGGCGAAGCTGACCGTATCGTCAGCTTGCATACGCTGGGGCGTGGCAAAGTGCGCGCAGTCGCCAAAGGCGTGCGGCGTACCCGCTCGAAGTTCGGTGCCCGTCTAGAACCGGCTAGTCATGTAGCGGTGCAGCTTTATGAGGGGCGAAGCGATCTGCATACGCTCGCGCAAGCTGAGAGCATCGACCGTTTTATTGCTTTGCGCTCTGATCCAGCGAGGTTCGCTCAGGCTTCGGCCATGCTGGAAGCCGTAGAGCAGCTGGCACCCGAATCCGAAAGCGACCCCGAGCGTCATGTGATGCTGGTGCGAGCGCTCAGCACTTTAGAGAGACTACAAAGCGATCTGATCGTGGCCGGGTTCTTCTTGAAGTTGCTGATGCTGGAAGGGGTTCAGCCTGAACTGCATCGCTGCGTGGCTTGCGGAGCTGGCGAACCCTTTGATGCGCTTGATACTGCCGCGGGTGGGGTTTTGTGTCGACGCTGTCGCCAAGGACGCTCAATCAGTGCAGAAGCTTTGGAGTTGCTTCGTCAGATCTTGGGCGGACAGTTAGGAGAGGCTTTGCGCCGCAGCAACGATGACGCAGCCGCTGAAGTGACCGCGATCGCTACCGAAGCAATCGAGACGCATCTTGAGCGGCGGCTGCGGTCGATGGCTGTGCTTGAACGCAGCTGAGTTGTGCGCTCTACCCTGTGAGGGTCATGTCTGAGACCCCTGTAGCGCATTCTGGAGCACCTTCGGGCACAGCTCTGTTTGATGCTGTCGTTGATTTGTGCGTGCAGCGTGGCTTCGTTTTCCGTTCCGCAGAAATCTATGGCGGCTTCCGCTCGGCGTATGACTACGGGCCGCTGGGGGTGCTGCTTTTACGCAACGTGAAGGAGCAGTGGTGGCGTTCGATGGTGCAGCTACGCCATGACGTGGTCGGCTTGGATGCCTCAATCTTGTCTCCCCCGGCGGTCTGGGAAGCTTCTGGGCATCTTGACAATTTTTCTGATCCGATGGTGGAGTGCGCTGCCTGCGGCAAACGCTTGCGTCTGGACAAGCTCCAAGACTCTGACTTGTGCACGGAGCGAGACAAGGAATGCGACTTTGGTGATCCTCGCCAGTTCAATCTGATGTTCTCAACTCATGCCGGACCGGTGGCTGATTCGGCGACCCAGGTTTATCTCCGCCCCGAGACTGCTCAGGGCATGTTCATTAATTTCGCCAACGTGGCCCGTGCCGCTCGCAAACGCCCGCCGTTCGGTATTGCTCAGATCGGCAAATCGTTCCGTAACGAGATCACTCCAGGGAACTTCGTTTTTCGTACTCGTGAGTTCGAACAGATGGAGATGGAGTATTTCGTGCCACCGGATGAGGCTTCAAGCTGGTTTGAGCATTGGTGCGAAACCCGTATGCAGTGGTATTTAGGTCTCGGGATCCGACCCGAGTTGCTGCGGCTACGTGCCCACGGCGAAGACGAGTTGAGCCATTATTCGTCGGCTACTTCCGATGTTGAATTTTTGTTTCCCTGGGGATGGGACGAGCTTGAAGGAATCGCCAACCGCGGCGACTATGACCTGCGCTGCCATGCTGAGCATTCCGGTGAACGTCTCGACATTTTTGATCCCACCACCGAAGAGCATTATCTGCCGCATGTGATTGAGCCCGCAGCGGGTGCGACTCGTGCAGCCATGGCTTTTTTGATGTCGGCGTATCACAGCGAGTTAGTCAACGATGCCGAACGGGTGGTGCTGCGATTGGATCCGCGGCTGGCTCCTTATCAGGTGGCGGTGCTGCCACTTTCACGCAAAGAGGTGCTGGTGCCAGTAGCGAATCAGGTTTTCGATCTGATCAAAGGCGGCTGGAGCTGCGACTACGACGAAACGCAGGCCATCGGCCGCCGCTACCGTCGCCAAGACGAGATCGGCACTCCGCTGTGTGTAACCGTTGATTTCGACACTCTCGAAGACAGCGCTGTGACAGTGCGAGACCGTGACTCCATGGCGCAGGATCGTGTCAGCATTGACCGACTGCCAGCTTTTTTGTCTGAGCGCCTCAGATGACCCGAAGCGGGTGAGTCGCTCCACAACGCCAAGTTAAGTTTTCAATACTTTTTGTGTATATCGACTTATTTCAGATACAATACAAATGCCGGGGCACCCCCGCGGTTTGTCCGCTCTGGGCGGGGGCGCTCCGGCACTTGGTCCGCTCGGTCCAGCGAACTGTAGCACTTTGTGAGGACGCAGGCAACGGTCTGTCGGTCTGCGGATCACACTGGTAGTTTCGCGGCGATGGGGATTATCGCTGATGACATAGCGAAGGTGCGTGCTGCCACAGACATTGTGGCGATCATTGCTGAGCACACCGAGATCAAACGCTCTGGTCGTCAGTGGATGGCTCGCTGCCCGCTGCATGGTGAGCGCACTCCGTCGTTGTCAGTGTCTCCTGAGAAAGGTGTCTACTACTGTTTCGGCTGTCAGCGCAGCGGCGATGTGATCACTTTCGTGCAAGAGATTGAGGGTCTTGACTTCAGTGCCGCAGTCGAGTCTTTGGCAGCACGAGCTGGAATCCAGCTTCACTACACCAGTCGCGACGAAAGCAGCGTTAGGAGTCGCCGACGCAAACTGCTTGAAGCTGTCGCGGCAGCTAGGGATTTTTATCATCAGAGGCTGCTTGACAGCAAAGACGCTGGACCGGCGCGCAACTATCTGCGGTCGCGTGGCTATGACGGTGATCTGGTGCGGTGCTGGAAGCTGGGTTGGGCACCTGATGACTGGGATGTTCTCGCTCGGCGCTTGAGGCTTTCCGATGATGATCTGCGCGACTCGGGCTTGGGTTTCGTGAACCGCGGCGGTCGTCAGCAGGACTTCTTTCGTGGTCGGATCTTGTTTCCCATAACCAACGAGAAAGGCGATCCGGTTGGTTTTGGTGGTCGTGTCATGCCTGATGGTGACGGGCCCAAATATCTGAACACGTCAACCGAAGCCAAGGTTTACGACAAAAGCAAAGTGCTTTACGGGTTGCATGACCATCGTCGTCAGATCGTCAAGGAAGGTCAAGCGGTGATCTGTGAGGGCTACACCGATGTGATCGGCTGTGCTGAAGCTGGCTTAGAGCAGGCTGTAGCGACCTGTGGAACTGCTTTGACCGAAGAACATGTGCGACTACTGAAACGCTTTTCGGCTAATCGGCTGGTGCTGGCTTTCGATGCTGATGCTGCTGGTGTTGCTGCTGCGAGCCGTGTTTACGCTTGGGAGCACAAGTTCGAACTTGAAGTGCTTGTGGCTGATTTGCCGTCTGGCAAAGACCCCGGCGACCTGAGCCGCAGCGATCCCGCGGCATTGAGATACGCGGTCAAAAACGCTGTGCCGTTGCTGCAGTTTCGTGTGGATCGAGTGCTGGCTGGTGCTGACCTGTCCACGATTGAGGGGCGTGCCCGAGCTGCTGAGCGTGCAGCGGTATTGGTGCTTGAGCATCCCAAAGAAGTAGTGCGAGACGAACACATCATGGAGATCGCTGACCGTTGCCTTGTCGAGTCAGCTCAGCTTCGCCGTTTCGCGGCAGCGGTTGGTGCTGGTGGAGATGGCGTTTCCGGCAAAGCTGTGAATGAAGCTCAGCATGATGATCGTCTTACCCCTGAAGACGAGGCTCTACAGCTGGTGATTCACCGACCTGACGAAGTGGTTGGCTTGCTGCATGGCTCACTTTTTGGTGATCCAGCGCACCGTGAGGCGTATGAGGCTTTGGTGAGCGAGGGGGGAGTGGTAGCGGCCTCCGATCAAGTGTCGCTGTCTGCGGCGCAGCTGTTGCATCGGCTTGCAGTTGATCCTGGCAACGCGTCGGCTGAGGATGTGCTGGCACGGGTAGCTCAACTCTCCGCAAGACGTGCCATGAACAACCTGCGTCGCCTGGCACGCTCAGCGTCTGATACTGAGACATCCCGACAGTTCAATGCGAGTTTTGTTTGGATACAGATGCACACTCAGCGCCTTGATGAGCGCATCACCCGCGCTGAGGCTGTGGCGGAGTTGCTTCCCTGGCTAATTGAGCACGGGCAAAGCCTTGAAGATTCGGCGGGTTCTGTCTCTGGCTAGCTGATAGCCTCTCAAGCTGATCCGGGGTAGCTCAACTGGCAGAGCAAGCGGCTGTTAACCGCTAGGTTGTGGGTTCGAGTCCCACCCCCGGAGCCAACCGACCATCCTTAGGCTTGAGCACCGTGCGTGACGTTTGTTGGTACGCCCCCTGGGAATCGAACCCAGAACCTTCGGGTTAAAAGCCCGCTGCTCTACCTGGTTGAGCTAGAGGCGCAAAGCGTTTCTGCGCCCCCGGCAGGACTCGAACCCGCAACCTTCCGGTCCGAAGCCGGACGCTCTTCCAGTTGAGCTACAAGGGCATGGTGCGGGCGGAGGGACTTGAACCCTCATAACCATAGGTCGCCGGATTTTAAGTCCGGTGCGTCTGCCAGTTCCGCCACGCCCGCTTATCAGTCAATCTATAGCAGATTCACGCACCTCCTGCCGGTTAGTTGTGTTCGCTGCCGCCGCTTCGGGTCAAATAGTCAGGATTCACGTATTTGACACGCGCGGCACCTAACTCAGGGTCGCTACGGAGAACAACCGATGCGACCACGACACCTTCTCGTAAGCCTCCGCCGAGAGCGCTGGGCTCACGAGCCAGTTCAAGAACGTCTTCATGCACGAACGGTGTGTTATCAGCGAGCACAGGCACTGTCGGAATGTCGAGAGTGTTCAATGTGGCGAACGCTTCAGATGGTGTCAGCTTCGCATATCCGCAGCGCACAGCGAAACCCAGGAAGGTCTGCTCGCTCAAGCCGTAGTGCAGGTCTTGCACTTGCGGTCCGACGATTTCGCCGAGCACTTGGATCGGCGCGGCATTGGCATCGCACCATCTCTGCAAGGCATCGCCGTGTTTGTGCCATGCACGCACATACAGGTTGCGGTCGTTGTCGGGTGCCTCTAGATCGAAACAGCTTTTGCCGAGCATTCCTTTGCTAGCGACAGCGGGACCATGCTCAGGATGGCAGGCAAGCAAGCACAGCGTGCCGTGAACTTTCTCAGTGATATGAACCGCTTCGCCTGCTTGCATCACATGCGGATAAGACTGCCACGATTCAACATCGAACCCGTTTGTCCAAGTGCAGGGCACTGCTATGCCTTGCATCTGTGTCGGGATCGGTGGCACCCATTTCGTGACCGCGAGCGGTTCAGTCAAGTCATCACCGACAAGCACCTCTTCTACTCCACTGAGATGAGGCGACGACAGCGGTACCAGCAGACCCTGAGACACAACGCCACGCAACCGCACCGCTTTCACACGGTTAGAAGCTTTACCGGCGAGGCGTCCCACAAGCCCGAGTTCCTCAATCAGGGAATCAGGCAACACAGACCCTTCTGGCAAATAGACAGCCAGATCACCGGTAGTGAACGCTCCTTTACCCACCACAGTCTGATAGCCCTGAATGTTGGCTATCTCCAGACGGTCGGCGTTGGGATGCTCCGTCACTGTCACTTCGACCACTTTGCATGCGAAATCTGCCACGACGCTGCCTTTCTGTTGGTGTGTCCTTATTTCCCAGTTTCTTTCTCGGATGAAGCGATCTGTCTGCTCGTCTGTGCCGCCGAACGACGCGCCACGAACCATGCCGGACGCGCCTCGGCTGTGTCATCACTAGGAGTTATGTGCCAATAGTAGACACCGGTTACGACATCAAGGTGCCCGGTTGCCGCAGTCGTGTCTCACACAGCGGTTAGTGTGGCCTTGACGAGGGTTGCGCTGGTACTGATCCCGAACCGAGGAGCCGAATGCCTTCACAGCTTCCCGACTACAGCGGCTCGGTGCAGGCTGCCGTGGCCGACTACTGGGCGGTCCGGCGCTCGCAGGCTGACGAGTCTCAGAGCAGGGGAGTCTTGAACACCGGCATCCGGGCTGAGGTGACGGGAGGACACCACTTAGACGCTTTGCACGATCTCGTAGTCAGTGTGTTCGTGGACGCTGGCATTCCGGCTCGCTTGATTGACGTGAAGCGTCGCCCGATCGCTGGATACTTCCGGCGTGACAAGAGTTGGGACATCGTGGTAATGGTGGCTGACCGGGTAGTCGGGATCGTTGAGTTGAAGTCGATGGCGGGCAAGAGTCCGGGCCAGAACTACAACAACCGCACTGACGAGGCGCTCGGCCAGGCTGTCGATGTCTGGAAGGCGGTGGAGCGTGAGATCATACGTCCGCAGCGCCCGTGGCTTGGCTACTTTATGTTGCTGGAGGACAATGCTGCATTCACCACCCCAGTTTCGTCACGCAAGGTCGTATGGTCTCCCGATCCGGCTTTCGATGAGGCAAGTTATGCGGATCGTTATGTGATTTTCTTTGAGCGAATGGTTCGTGAGCGCCTGCTTGATGCGGCGTGCGTGATCCTCGCCGACAAGGCTTCGGCAGTTGTTCGCTTCCCGTCGGAGTCGGTCAGCTTCCAGGCTTTTGCGGCGGCCATCCACGGCCGGTGTCTGCAATTCATGGCGACCAACCCGAATATTGACTGGTCGGCTGGGGAGTAGCTGCTACTTCTTGCGGTTTGGATGTTGATGGGCTTATGCCACAGCGGCGAGGAGGTTGGTTCGATTAATCCCGTATAGGTCGGCAGCTATGGCGGTGGCTGCAAGTCGGTCTCGGTGCCGAAATGCTTCGGTGAGGGCGGCAGCGGTTGCGGCGCTGATTTCGTCGGGGGCGGGGATGCGTATCTTTCGGAGGTATTGGGCTTGGAATCGATAGGTGCCACCGCGCATCTTCACACAGTATGCACCCACAAACAGGTTGGCGATGTCCGACAGCAGCAGCCCGCCGAGCACTTCTAAATCCCACTTGTCGGACACCACGTAGTAGAGGTTGTGATGAGGATAGAAGTCTCCGGTGTCCAGAACGGGGTGAGCTGCTGGCTTCAGATCGGGGAGAAGCAGTTTCGGACGTGCTAGTAGTTCAGGATCGACCCGGTCGATTGTGCGGTACCAGGAAGCCGGTCGGCAACGTGCCACATGCCGCTGTTTGATTCTCGTGGCGTTACCTCGAATGTACGCGGCTAGGCCGGGGTAATCATCTAGATCCACCAGGCGGCCGTCCTTCCAGGGGTTCACCAGGAAGCGCCCGCCCCAGTTCGGAGTTCCATGAGAGATGTCGGGCGCAGTCAGTATTGGCAGCAGGCGGCAGGGCTCCACTCCCGAAGCATCCTTAACAACGAAGACATCATCGCAGCCGGTGGCCACGCCGATACCGACTCGGGTGCCTGTGCGCCAGTCCTCCAATGGCGCGAAACGCTTCTCCAAGTCGGCGATCAACTTCAGAGTGCCAGGAGTCCCAGTAGGCCAATGGTTGCTGTCGGGGAACCATCCTTGGAGCATCCCAGCTTCGAAGCGGCCTGCACTTGGGACGTTCCCATGGCTGTCGGCATGCCATTGGGCGACGATGCTGGCATCAGTTTCGTCGAAGCCGTCAGCAGTCTCAACGACACGGGCTGGACCCTGAGAACCCTTACGAAGAACAGTGATCGCCGGATATGCCGAAACTTTTTCCTCGAAAGCGTCCACGGCGTGCATCGCCATGACTGTGTCCACTGCGTAGTCGGCGGCGACCAGTGCGCGCAACTGCTGTCCGTAATGGTTGTGCATCCACCGGTCAGCGCAGATGAACGCCAGTCTTCCCTCGGGGCCGAGCAAAGACAATCCCTTCTCGAAGAAGCCGACGTACAGGTCCGCTCGACCCCGCATGGTGCCGCACTCGGACCGGTAAGCCGCATTGATCTCGGCTGGAACGTCTTCGAGCCTGACATATGGGGGGTTGCCGACCACGAAGTCGGCTTGTTGGGTGCCGTCGAGTTCCGCCTCCAGCAGAAAGTCGCCTTGAGTGATCCACTCCCTGCTGAGTTTCTCCGCCAACTCGGCTGGCTGCCCGAGTTCTACAAGCTGGGCGGCAGCAGATTCTCGTGCTGCATCGACGTTGCGTGCCAGCAGATCGAATGCTCTGATGGCCGTCCCAGTATCGGCAACAGAGCGGCCATGGGTCTCGCAGGACTTCACCAGCCGTTCGATGATCGGAACCAGAAATGCCCCAGCACCGCAAGCAGGCTCCACTATCACCGAAGCCCCTAAGTCAGTCGAGGCGCGATAGCCAGCCAGATCCAGGATCAAGTCGACGACCCAGCGTCGAGTAAACACTTCGCCATGGGCTCCAGCCGGATCGGCTTTCCAAGTCGGCATCGCCCCATCAGTCTCCATCAACTTGGGCTGGCGGTACTGGGTCATGAGCTTGACCTTTCCAAAAATTACACTGGCGACACTCCATGTGGGCGCACCCTACGGGAGACCTGTGACATGAATACGCAATGCGAGTGCCAGCGAAGCTAGAGCGGTGTCGGGCGCGGTTGAGGTCGGAGCGATGGGTTGGCGGTAGGGTCGGGGTGGGCTCGTAGCTCAGTGGTCAGAGCAGGGGACTCATAATCCCTTGGTCGTGGGTTCGATCCCCACCGAGCCCACCATCGCAGCAATCAAGTCTCATCTGTTGCCGTTGGTGTCTGTTGCCGTTGGCGGTGCTGAGGGTCAGATTTCGCCTAGCCACGCCTGGGCACGGTCCAGCAGAAACTCACAAACGCTGCGAGACCTCTCAAGCATGTCGCAGATCATTTCGAGGTCTCGGCCCAGATAGATCAGGCTGAGCGGCAACGCAATCTGAGCCTCAATGTTGACGGTGCTCTCAGCAGCATCGGTCACAGCTGCAACCCTGTCCACCGATGACACTTGTAAGGGCAGTTCGGTGCCGCCGATCGACGCAAGTTCGGTAGCTAGCACCAGCAGATCAGGCCCCAGATGCAGCGGCGGCAGCACGAACCCCAGAGTCATCATCACAGCTATCGCATCGTCGGGGTCTTCGTCATCGGGACGGCTGGCGACATCGTCTTCAAAGGCCAGCAGGGTGCGGGCTTCGGCATCAATGCAGAGCAGCATGTCCAACGGCCCTCCGCAGGAATGCTCGGGGTGAAGATCCACTTCCCAGGTTTGCCGGTTGGAGTAGGTCTCCACGAAATGCCGTTCGCCATGCACATGAAAACCGTGCTCAGAAACGTGATCTTTGAGGTTGGTGACAAATCCGTGCAGATCAATCAGCGACACTCAGGTCTCCTTTGCATGCTTGGAGAGGTTAGTGCGAAGGCTAGTCTCTGAAACTGAAGCTACCCCACAAAACTAGTGCGCGTTTTGCGCTGGCCGTGGGATCAGTAGACGATCAACAGAAAGTGCTTCATTCGGGTGCCGATGTCCAAAGATTTCCTTGACGTGCTTAATGCTGCAGCCGATGCTGTGCGGGCTGCGTTGGCGGTGTGCGACGACTGGGGTCCAACCGGTGCCAAGCACGGCCAATACGGCTTTGATCTGGCAGCCGATGAAGCGGCTTGTGCAGTCCTGCGACAAGCGGAGCTGCGAGTGCTCAGCGAAGAAAGCGGCCTTGATCACGGTGACGGCCCGGTAGCGGTGCTTGACCCGGTGGATGGATCAAGCAACGCAGCCCGAGGCATTCGTTATTTCGCTACCAGCATTTGCGTGCTCGTCTCTGGTCAGCCCGTGGCTGCGGTGGTGCATGACCATGGCAGCGGCGAACGCTTCGAGGCATCAGCCGGTGGCGGTGCGTTCTGTGACGGCATACGGTTACCGCAGCGCCAACGTGAGACCGACCTTGACTGTGCAGTGGTTGCTATAAACGGGCTGGCACCTGGTCTCGGCGGCTGGGCTCAAAGCAGGACGCTAGGCGCTGCTGCATTGGAGTTGTGTGCGGTGGCAGCCGGACGACTTGACGGGTACATCGACTTCTCGTCTTCGGGTTTGGGCTGCTGGGATTATTTGGGTGCCATGCTGATATGTGCAGAATCCGGCGTTGATGTTGTTGATGCGGCAGGCCGTGACCTGATCATCGCCGAACATGTCGCAAGAAGATCTCCGATAGCTGCTGCTCCGCTGCTGCTTGATCAGCTACTGAAGGCTCACAAGCACCTCAACGTCACTAGTCCCAGCGTTCGATAATTCAGCGCATCTGGATTAGCGCATCGGACCAGCGCATCTGGTATCACAGGTTGCACGGTTAGGCTTCTGCGCTGCGGGCGCGTAGCTCAGATGGTTTAGAGCGCTTCCCTTACAAGGAAGAAGCCGGGGGTTCGAGTCCCTCCGCGCCCACCACAAAGCGGCTAGCTGCTAGCTGAAGCCACCCAGATCTCGCCTCGCTTCATTCGCTGGTGAGTGTCGGGTTTGTGGCTTGGTGCTGGGTGATCTAGCGTTGGCACGCTTGCCTAGCACCGAAAAACGGGCATCAACAGAACGAGCCCCAACTTGGTGAGCACTAAAACGAAAGGACGCAGGCGATGGCCGACGACTACTACCGAGTAATGCTGGCGGAATCTGAGATGCCGACTCAGTGGTACAACGTGATCCCAGACCTGCCGGAACCTCCGCCTCCGCCTTTGCATCCCGGCACTCTCGAACCAGCAGGCCCCGATGATTTAGCACCGCTGTTTCCGATGGAGCTGATCATGCAGGAAGTCACGGGTGACTCATACGTTGACATTCCTGGAGCGGTGATTGATGTGCTGCGTCTCTGGCGTCCGAGTCCACTGATGCGGGCGCGCCGCCTTGAGCAAGCTCTCGACACTCCCGCCAAAATCTTCTACAAATATGAGGGGGTTAGCCCCGCTGGTTCGCACAAACCCAACACTGCCGTACCGCAGGCTTACTACAACTACGCCGAGGGTGTCACCAAGCTCACCACCGAAACCGGTGCCGGGCAGTGGGGGAGTGCATTGTCGTTTGCTTGTGCTCAATACGGAATCGAATGCGAGGTGTGGCAGGTAGCCGCTTCGTATCGCCAGAAGCCCTACCGCAAGACCATGATGGAAGTGTGGGGTGCCACCGTGCATCCCAGCCCGTCGCCAGTGACCGACTACGGACGCAGCCTTCTTGCTGAAGACCCAGATCATCCTGGATCGCTGGGCATCGCCATCTCTGAAGCGATCTCCATGGCGGCTGCTGACCCCAACGTGCGTTACGCGCTGGGCAGCGTGCTCAACCATGTGCTGCTGCATCAGACGATCATCGGTGAAGAAGCTTTGCGGCAGCTGGCGATGGTGGGCGAAACCCCTGACGTGCTAGTCGGCTGCACCGGCGGCGGGTCGAACTTCGGTGGTCTGGCTCTGCCGTTTTTGCGTGAGAAACTGGCGGGAAGAATGTCGCCGGTAATTCGCTGCGTCGAACCTGCTGCCTGTCCGACACTGACCCGCGGTGTCTACCGTTACGACTTTGGTGACACGGCTCAGACCACGCCGCTGCTGAAGATGCACACCCTGGGACACGGTTTTATTCCTGAGCCGATCCACGCTGGCGGGTTGCGTTATCACGGCATGTCGCCGCTGGTTTCGCACATCCACGAACTGGGACTAACCGAAGCAGTAGCCATCGAGCAGAACGAATGCTTCGCGGCTGGCTTGCAGTTCGCTCGCACTGAAGGGATCGTGCCTGCACCCGAACCGACTCACGCTATAGCGGCAACGGTTCGTGAGGCGCTGGCCTGCAAGCAGTCGGGTCAGTCCAAGACGATCTTGACAGCGTTGTGCGGTCACGGTCATCTTGATCTGGCTTCGTATGAGGCTTACATCGCCGGTTCGATGACCGATTTCGACTTGTCAGATGAGGCGCTGGCTGAATCAATCCAAGCCGTCCCCGCCCTGACATAGCCCAAGGCAGTCTGCCAGCCAAAAGACGGCGAACTCTAGTGGTGGATGCAATTGAGTTTAGTGTAGGTGTTGTGGGCTGATTGCCAGTTGTGGAGTATGCGGGGCATGTGGTTGAGGTTGTCTTCGATGACAGCGAGGTGTGCTGGGTTGATGTTGAGGTCTGTGCTTTTGGGTAGCCAGCGGCGTATGAGTCCGTTGGTTTGTTCGTTGCTGGCGCGTTGCCACGGGCTGTGAGCGTCGCAGAAGTAGATGTTGATGCCTAGGGCTTGTTCGATGTCAGCCCAGCGCGCCTTTCGCGTCCTTGGTCCCAGGTGAGAGTTTTGACAAGATGTTTGGGTTGACGTGACAGTGCTGCGATGATTGCTGTGGCGGTGTGTTTGGCTGTGTATCCCTGCGGTAGGGCGGCGAGCACGGTCTGGCGGGTGACGCGTTCAACAAGTGTGGCTATGGCGCTGGCGTTGTTGGCTCCGATGATTAGGTCGCCTTCTGTAATGGCCAGCCTCAACGCGCTGCTCAACAGCTATCGGTCGTTGTGTGATCGGTTTGTAATCGCCTAAAGCATTGGGTTTTCGTATGCTGCGGTTGCGGGGTTTGCGGCTACGGCAGCGTCTCGGTAACAGCCTGAAAGCGCCCTTGGGTAGTCCCCGTGAACCGGTTGGGTCATAACAAGCCATATAGATCGTCTCCGCGCAGATCTGATATCCCTCGACGCGTAGATCAGCACTAATCGCGTGCGGTGACCAGCGCATCATCTGACGTTCATGCACCATCTCAGCTAGTTCACGATCCACCACAAGTTTGGGTTGCTTCGGGCGACGCGCTCGCTGATCCGTGAGATGCTGCGCCACTGACGCGTCATAACCATCGTTATCGCTGCTGTTGCGTTTTTGTTCTCGATAAATCGTTGAAGGATCCCGACCCAGCTGTCGTGCGATCTGTTGAGCATCAACCCCCACTGTGCGTAACGCCTCAATACGAGCGCGTTCGTCAAAGCTCAGCCTCGCCGCCATAATAAAACCTCCACCGGATGGTTGCTTGTAGTACGACCGACCATCATGGCTGATCAATTGCAACCACCGGTGGAGTCCGCCCTCAATCAAACCGTATTCACGGCAGAGCAACGGTATTCCTGGACAGATATCTTGCAAAACAACGCAGAGAGGCGCGACATTGCGGCAAGCCTTCATCATGGATGAGCCACCGTGCGCGCGGGCTCTGGATCGCCATCTGTCTCACGGTAGCCTTACCGTTATGTCCACTCAGCTAGTCGCCGATGCCCCTGAGCTAGGCGACATGCCAGCATGGGTCATCAACAATCGGTTAGCTGCCTATGTGCCAGCGTTGCGTGAATACGACGACGAGTTCAGGTTTCGGGTGGTGACCAGCGGTTTCGGGACGGTGTGGATTAGCGGCAACAGTGATGAGCAGAAGGCGCTTGTAGAGGAAGAGCCGGAACCGTTTGAGCCGTTTTGGGATGCGTTCCTGGCTGCTTGGGCTGAATACCTGTGCAAAGAGGAAGGTCTTCCACCTCCAGCCTGGGTCACCAAACCTGAACGGTATCTCCCAACGATGCGCTGGGGAGCAGACTATTTCCCGTCCGAGCGGGGACGTGTTGTGGTTACCACACCCGGCGTGTTTGAGGAGCACGGCATCTGGGTCTCCGACAATGATCTTCTGATTGTGTGAACAACCGTGCCAGATCCGACCTTGAAACGTGATGATCTGCTGGCAGCTCTCAGCGAAGTCGCTGATTTGATGAGCGACCGGGGACAGAAAGGTCGTCTGTATTTAGCTGGTGGTGCCGCCATGGTGCTTGCCTACTCCGTAGACAGAGGCACACAGGATGTTGATGCCGCTATTGAGGCAGGTTACGCAGCAGTTATGGCTGCCGTGCATGAAGTCGCGGATAGACGCGGATGGACGAAGAGTTGGCTCAACGAGAGGGCCACTGCCTATATGCCACGTCCTGAACAACGCCACAGCATCACGGTATTTGAGCATCCAGCGCTAACCGTACTCGCAGCAACATTGGATGCCATGCTTGCGATGAAGGTGAGAGCAGGTCGTCGTAAAGATCTGTCCGACATTAGGCACCTGCTACAGATGAATAACTGCACCACTATGGAGCAGGTTGAGACGATAGTAGAAACTATATTCCCGGATGAGCCTCTAGGAGAACGGCAGCGGCGGTGGTTAGCGGACATCCTGCCCAGTAGTCACAACGGAACCGGGCAGCGAAAATCCAGCAAGGTGAGCCCGCCGGTCATAGCGCCTCGATGCAACGGCAAGGTGCGTCTCAACAAGAACGGTCGCCGTGACACTCCATGCGTGTTGGCTGCTGGGCACAAAGGACCGCACCGCAGCATCGTATAACAGTTCTCTAACTGTGAAGAGGACTGCGCAGGCTTCGAGCTACACGGCTCACGTAACCGACTGACGCTCCGCACATCGCCGCTATTTCTGCGTAGGTTGCTTCGGCATCTGATCCCAGGTCACGCCCTCTAGTAGCCTGCCGCCAGCTTTCGGAGTACGTCCGCCCCACTGTTTGAAGAAGAAAGCAACATCAGCGGCTACGCAAGCGTCACGCAGCTCAGTAACCCAGGATGCAGCCATCGGACGGGCATTGATACCAGATTCGCCGCCTGCGATCACCCAGTGGATTCCTTGCAGATCGATACCGTGTAACGAGCCGAGCAGAGGCTCCGCGCTCACGAACCTGACCGCTGCCACACGTTCGTGAGCCCGTGAACATGGTTCCAGCGGTAGCGCAATCCCTTCCACTCCACACCTGTGATGGGTTTCAGACCGTCGATTGAGTAATAAGGACGACCGTCGGGGTCTCCATGCACATTGGCATAGTCAACCAGCCTCTGCATGGGCTCCGCTGGCGGCGGGTACCAGAGCCAGCCCTGAGCACAGTTATCCTCACCATCAAAGACAACGACTAAAGCACCCTGTCCAGATTAGAGCGCCTCGGGGGGGGGGGGGGTAAGTCGAAGGCTGTCGGCTGTTAGAATGTCTCTAGGGAGGGTGTTTGATGTCCGAATCGTCTGAGATCATTTTTGAGGTCAGCGAGGACGAAGCTGACGGAAGTTTCTCCGCCGAAGCTGTGGGATACGGTATCCACACCGAAGGTGCCACGGCGGACGAGGTTCGAAGCAACATCCAAGAGGCAGTCGATTGCTACTTTGACGAGTCCTCTCCGCGCCCCGGTGTCATTCGCCTCCACTTCATTCGCGAAGAGGTTCTGAGGTTCGGGGGATGGTGGCGTGTGGTTGCGTTTGTCTGCTATGCTTTTAGTTGATGTGTCCGTTGTTAGCCCTTTGGGCTGGTTAGGAGCTAGTCATGTTTGGTTCTACCGCTTCGTTTGGTGGTGTGGGTTTGTCGTCGCTTGACGTGTCTGTGACCCGCGGGGGGGGGGGTGGCTGCCTGATGTTTCGGTTTGGGTGGTCGCGTGCGTTGGTTGCGCTGCTGGTGGCGGTGTTGTTTGCTGTTGGGCTTGGGGTTGTTGATTCTGGGCGTGTAGTTGCTCAGTCCACTCCGCCGGATCCGGTTTCGGCTCCTGTTGTTAATGCTGATGGCACGGTTACGGTACCGTTTTGGTGGTCGTTGAATCCTGCTGGTAGTCGTGCGGGTGATAAGTTTCGCCTGTTGTTTGCAACTTCTACGACTCGTAACGCTGTTCCGACTAATATTGATGTTTATAACCAGTTTGTGCAGGCTCGCGCGGCTGCGGGGCATCCTGCTATTCAGGGTCATTCGTCTGAGTTTCGGGTGGTGGGTTCTTCGCGTACGGTGGATGCTCGTGTGAATGCTCGGTTGCGGTCTTCTGATGATGTGGTGGCTCCAGTTTATTGGTTGAATGGGCCGCGCATATCACGAGATTATAGCAATACTGCTGGGCAGGGGTTTTGGTCGTCTGCTTGGGAGAACTCACTCTCTAGTAGTCATGTGCGTGATGAGCGTGGACGCAGCTTCGGCAACGGTACAAATCAGTTTAATCTGGCTGCGCCCCTTGTTTGGACAGGCACTAACACTGACGGCACGAAAGCTCGTCAGCCTTTCGGTGGCAGAGACCAGTTTCAAAACGCTGTGAGATTCGGAAATTTTGCGACTCATCCCAATCCTATTAGTGGTGGTTCAGGCTCAAACGTTGCTGGGACTTTTTTATATTCTTTGTATGGTATTTCGCCGGTGTATGTGATTGCTGCTAATGCGTATGATTGTGATGATGGTGATGGTGATGCTACGACACTCAAGTTGTTTGAGACTGCTGTTGCGGATTCGTATTGTGATTTTGTGGCTCCTGCGGGTACGGTTTGGCGGAGTGTGGATTCTGTTGAGGTGACGAAACTGGAGTTGGCGCCTGAGGTGGCTCCTGAGGCGGTGTTTGGGGATCCGAGGGTTGTGACTGCTGGTATGGATATCAATGATACTGCTTTACGTAATGAACGTATTTTTCATGACCGCACAACTTTTGTTGATAGGTCTGGTGGTACCCCGGCCGGTAATCCCGCGGATCGTAGTAATTATGTAGCGTATTTCGATCAACCTGTTGCGTCTGATACTTCTGGGGGTTACAGGGTTATTGATTTGTTGGCTGGCACTTTGGATTCTGGTGGTCGTCCTACTAATAATGTTGATGCTGCGTTGATGAAGAAGTTGGCGTATTCGTTGGTGACGGTTGATTTAGCGAGTTTTGATGGTGAGACGGGTAATGAGACTGCTTCTTTGAGGTTTAGGGATGGTCCGTTGTGCGCGTCCGCGTTTCAGCTTGGCGACACGCGCGCTAAAGCAGCAGTAGTTGATCCTGACACGAATATGGAGACTTCTCCGGCTGTGCCGTATTCGCCGGGTTTGTTTCCGTATGGTGTGTTCGGGTATTTTTGGGGTAAATATGAGGGTTCGTCGGTTGAGGGGCGTACTGCTGCGTGTGTGCAGTTTGAGTTGGAGGTTACTTTGAGCCCGGCTGATGATAGTACTCCTAAAACGATCAAGGTTCGTGTGAAAGATAATCAGAATGGTCGTCATTCTGTGTTTAGTGAAAACTATCCGAAACACACTGTGCAACAACAAGAAACCAGCAGCAGTGATGCTGTGTCAGCGCAGTTGTTGGCTGATGTGAAAGGCTATGCGGGTGAGGCTTTTCATGGCACTGAGCATGTGAACCGTTGGAAACGAGTGCTGTTGGCTTTTGGTGAGAGCGTGTCTGGGTTCACGGGCACACCAATGACCGCAGTCGAAGCGCAAAGCTATGTTGATAAAGGCTGGAGTCGTTGGGATCCAGTCGTGACCGCGCTCACAGCGTTAGAGGCACAAGCCAGCACCGATACCACGGACACCAGCGAAACCGAAACGACCGACACTGAGACTGAAACGACTGAGACTGAAACGACTAGTGAGTCTGGTTATGTGGTGCCTGCATCTTTGGTTGCGAACGTGCAGGGTTACGCGGCTGAAACCGGTAACGGTGCCGCGCATGTGAATCGTTGGAAGCGTGTGCTGCTGGCGTTTGGTGAAACCGTGCCCGGCTTCACCGGCACACCAATGACCATCTCTGAAGCGCAGGGTTTCGCGAATCAGTTCTGGAGTGTTCGCTGGGATCCGGTAGTGGCTGCGCTCACAGCATTAGAAACAAACCAACAACAACAACAATCCCAAAAGCAACAACAGGATCCCACACCAGTAGACCCCACACCACCACCGACTCCTGAGATCAGCATCACCGCAGGTAACACGGTCACTGAGGGCGGGTCTGCGGTGTTCACGCTTAGCGCGTCTCCGGCACCCTCGACAGCGTTGCAGGTCAACGCGAATGTCACCGCTTCAGGGGCTTATGGTGTGACCACAGGCTCACAAACAGTCACAATCGGAACCAGCGGCACCGCCACGTTCACAGTCGCTACGACCGGTGACTCAACTGACGAGCCTGACGGGTCTGTGACCGTCACATTGGCTACCGGCAGCGGTTATGACTTGGATTCGTCTGCATCTTCAGCAACCGTGAATATCTCTGATGATGACAATCCGCCGCCGCCACCGACTCCTGAGATCAGCATCACCGCTGGCAGTAATGTCACTGAGGGCGGGTCGGCTTCGTTCACGCTTAGCGCGTCTCCGGTGCCGTCAGCAGCGTTGCAGGTCAACGCGAATGTCACCGCTTCAGGTGATTATGGTGTGACCACAGGCTCCCAGACAGTCACAATCGGAACCAGCGGCACCGCCACGTTCACGGTTGCTACGACGGGTGACAGCATTGATGAACCTGACGGGTCCGTAACCGTCACCCTGACGGCTGGCAGCGGCTACACTCTGGATTCGTCAGCATCAGCAGCAACCGTGACTGTGTCTGATGATGACAACCCACCACCACCATCACCACCACCACCTCCGGCGAATACGGTCACGATTTCTGTGGAGGAGTCTACTTATGTTGAGGGTCGCAGTCCGTTTTATCTTGTTCGGTTCAGGTTAAGTAAGCCTGCTAGTGAACAGGTGACAGTTAAATACACACCCAAAGCGCTTGGTACAGGTTCTGGGTATGCGACAGCAGGCGAGGATTTCGTGTTACGGACTTCGTCTATTACTTTCAGGCCGGGTGTGACTTTCAATATTGGTTTGATATGGGCGTTGAATGATCGCGTCAAAGAACCCGATGAAACATTCACGATCGTGTTATCAGAACCCACAGGCGGTGTGCATATAAGCGACAAGCAACCCGTCTTGACCATCAAAGACAACGACTAACCACCAACCCCAGCCACACAAGCGCAAGCAGTAGCAAAGTCGGCAACGCCCACTCCTGAAGGCTTGTCTTGTTACTTGCTAAATCTCTTGGAGGGCTTTGGTTATGTCTACTACTGCTTGACGGCCGTCGCCGAAGAGCATCAGCGAGTTGTCGCTTGCGAACAGCGGGTTGGGGATGCCTGCGAAGCCTGGGCTGAGGCTGCGCTTGATGATCACCACAACCCCAGACTTGTCAACATCAAGGATTGGCATTCCGGCGATCGGACTGTTCGGGTCGGTGCGTGCCACAGGGTTAACCACGTCGTTGGCACCAATTACGATGGTCACATCGGTCTGCTCGAAGGTCGGGTTTATGTCGTCCATTTCCACCAGCCGCTCATAAGAGATTTCGGCTTCGGCTAGTAGCACGTTCATGTGGCCAGGCATACGACCCGCCACTGGATGAATACCGAATACCACGTCGCTGCCACGCTCTTCGAGGCGTTTTGTCAGGTCACGAACAGCGTGCTGCGCTTGAGCCACCGCCAGCCCGTATCCGGGCACGATGGCGACACGTTCAGCGGATTCCAGCAGCATTGCCACATCATCAGCAGACGTGGAACGCACCTTGCCTGCGTAAACATCATCAGCGCTAGGGCCATCACCTGCTGACGGTGCTGGATTGAACAGCACAGCGGGCAGTGACCGGTTCATAGCTACGCACATGATCTGAGTCAGGATTAGACCGCTGGCACCCACCAGCGATCCAGCGATTATCAGTAGCGAGTTGTCAAGCACGAAACCAGCTGCGACCGCCGCCAAACCCGAAAGTGAGTTCAACAAAGCGATCACCACCGGCATGTCGGCACCGCCGATTGGTAGCACCGTCACAACTCCAAGCAGCGCCGCGACTGCCACCAGCAGCCACAGCCAAAGAGAACCCGAATCGACCACCGTCAGCACCGCCAGCACTGAGGCTGCAGCTGTGGAACCAATAGTCAGAATACGCATGCCTGGGAAACCCGACCAGCGCAGCATCTCGCGCAACTTGAAGAAGGCGATCAGGCTGCCGGTCAAAGTCACTGCACCGATCAGAACCGCTAGCGCGGCTGCGCCTGTCAGTCGTGCCGGGTCGTCTTGAAGGTCAACAGCCTCTAGGTATGAAGCCGCTGCGACTAGTACCGAGGCACCACCACCAAAACCGTTGAATAGTGCCACCAGTTCGGGCATGGCGGTCATCTGCACCTTCACCGCCAGCAATGCGCCGATAGCGGAACCAAGCACTAGTCCAGCGATGATCCACTCGAAACTCAAAATGGCGTTGTCAGCGAGGGTTACCACCACAGCAATCAGCATTCCTGTAGCCGAAAACTGGTTGCCTCGAACCGCTGTGCGGGGACGGCTTAGCCGTTTGAGGCCAAGAATGAACAAAACGGCTGCTATCAAATAGCCGAGGATTGTCCAGTCATCCATCACGAACTGCCTGAGGTATTGGCTGCGGTTTCGCTGTTGGAGTTGCGGCGACGTGTGCGACGGAACATGCCAAGCATCCGATGGGTGACCATGAACCCGCCCACCACGTTGATCATCGCCAAAGTCACCGCTGCGAACCCGAGAATCGTGGTGAAGGTGCTGTGATCGGCGCCTGCGGCTACTAACGCGCCGACAATGGTGATGCCAGAAATAGCGTTAGAGCCTGACATCAGTGGCGTGTGCAAAGTCGGTGGCACTTTGGTGATCAATTCGATCCCCAAAAACACCGCCAGCATGAGCAGAGTCAGAGCTACCAGAAGATCCATCAGCTTTGCGCCTCCTGCGACTCATCTGCGCCCTGTGTCGCAGATACGGTTTTCGCCTCTCGTGATTCGTCTGCGGTCTGTGTTTCAGGCGTGACTTGCGTGTCTTGGGGTTGCTGTTGCGGCTGCAAGGCTGCGGCTACGCCTTGATGCACTACCTCACCGTTTTGTGTCACCAGCATGGCCGACAGGATCTCGTCGTCTTGCAAGTCGCTGCGCGGGCCTGCGGCAGCATCGGGCGCAAGATGATTCAGGAACGCGGTCAGCGCGCGAGAGAACATCTGGCTCGCATGGCGAGCGCAGCGTGACACCAGATCTGTGGGTGCCAGAATGGTCACACCGTTGTGGTTGACCTCGGTATCGGGCTGGCTCAGTTCGCAGTTGCCGCCTCGTTCAGCAGCTAGATCTACAAGTACCGAACCTGCCACCATTTCTTGCATCATTGCCTCGGTCACAAGCAGTGGCGAGGCGCGCCCAGGAACGGCTGCAGTGGTGATTACCACATCGCTGGCAGCGACATAAGGGGTCAGCAGCTGCCTTTGACGTTGCGCGGTGTCGTCGGTTTGGGCGCGGGCGTAGCCGCCGGAATCCTCGCTGGAGGCAGCATTGCTAGAGCCTGCTGACAAGTCGAGTTCCACCGCACGCGCACCCATAGAACGGATCTGCTCCAAAGCCGCAGGCCGCACATCGTAAGCCTCAACCACGGCACCGAGGCGCCGAGCGGTGGCGATGGCCTGCAATCCAGCAACGCCTGCGCCTAGCACCAGCACCCGTGCCGGTGCCAGAGTGCCGGTGGCGGTCATCATCAGTGGAAACATTTGCGGTAGACGACTCGCAGCCAGAAGAACTGACTCATAACCGGCGATGGTGCCCATAGCAGAAAGCACATCCATGCTCTGAGCACGAGTGATGCGCGGCACCAGATCCAAAGAGAACGAGCAGACACCGTCGGCAGCGTGACGATGCGCACGCTGAGGTGCCCAAAGCGGATCGAAAACCCCCACAAAAATCGCTGGAGTTCCAGCGCTCGGCTGTAGCGCATCACTTTGGGGCAGGTCGGCCACCGAAACGACCACATCAGCTGTAAGCACCTCGTCACGTCCGCTCAGAGTCGCGCCAGCGTCGTGGTAAGCGCTGTCAGGAATTGAGGCGCGTTCACCTGCACCAGACTCGACCAGCACCACTGTGGTAGAGGAGTCGTCACGCTGGATCAGCGATGCGACACCATCGGGAACGAGAGCCACACGCTTCTCGCTCGGATTGGATTCCCGAAGCAGTCCCAAGCGCACCAAAACAACAGGCTAGCGCCAGACGGGCACTTGAGCGTGCCTATGGGTGTGGAGCATAAGCAATGGTCAGCCTGCGCTGCGTATCCTGATGCTTCATTACTATGAGAGATCTACTTTGACCAGCATCATCCACCGCAGCCCGCTTCCCGACGTGGTGATCCCTGATCTGTCGATCACCGATTATGTCTTCGCATCGGTCGCGCAGCACGGCGACAAGGTGGCTGTCACCGACGGCACTGGCATCAGCTACACCTTCGGCGAGCTTCACGACGCGCTGCGCCGACTCGGCGGAGGATTGCAAGCCCAAGGCGTGGGTTCGGGTGCCACTCTCGCCATCCTTGCCCCGAACATCCCCGAATACGCCTTGGTGTTCCACGCAGTGGCGCTCGCAGGCGGCACGGTCACAACCATCAACCCCACATACCGAACCGAAGAGGTGAGCCATCAGCTCAACGATGCTGGAGCTTCATGGATCTTCACCATCCCAATGTTTTTGGATACCGCACGCAAAGCCGCAGCCGCGAGCGGCGTGACCCGAATCGTTGTGATAGGCGAAACGCCAAAAACGCCCGAGACGGCTCTTGAGGCTGATGCGACTTTTGCAGAAGATACGACTAACGCTGACGACACGGGTGCAGCAAGTGAAGTAACCGTCGTGGAGTTGGCCTCGCTGTTCGGTGAACCGATTTCGCAGGTGCCGATTGACTATGCCGATCATGTTGTTGTGCTGCCGTATTCGTCGGGCACCACCGGGCTGCCCAAAGGCGTGATGCTCACTCATCGCAATCTGGTAGCCAATATCGCCCAACTTGAGCACGCATTCGATCCATCCAGAGGCGAAGCGGCTCTGGCGGTGCTGCCTTTCTTTCACATCTACGGGATGCAAGTGGTGATGAACATGCTGCTAGCGCTGGGAATACGTGTGGTAACCATGCCCCGCTTCGACATGGTGCGCGCACTGGAACTGGTGCAACAGCAGCGACTGACCAGGTTCTTCGCAGTGCCGCCGATGGTGCTGGGCTTGGCTCGACATCCCGCAGTGGACGACTACGACCTGTCGTCGCTCAAGCAGATCTTCTCGGGGGCGGCACCCCTCGGCAAAGACCTTGCTGCTGAAGCGGCCGCTCGGGTGGGCTGCGAAATAGTGCAGGGCTATGGCATGACCGAGTTGAGTCCGGTCAGCCATTGCACGCCCGAGGGACAGTTCCGCCCCGGCACCAGCGGCGTGACCGTATCGAATACCGAGATACGCATCGTTGATCCTGACACGGGCGCTGACTTAGGCATCGGCGAACGTGGTGAACTGCTAGTGAGAGGCCCGCAAGTAATGAAGGGCTATCTCAACGACCCAGAAGCCACCACCGCGACTCTCGACGCTGACGGCTGGTTGCACACCGGCGACGTGGCGATAATCGACGAGCATCAGCATGTGTCGATAGTTGACCGCATTAAGGAACTAATCAAATACAAAGGCTTCCAAGTGCCCCCGGCGGAACTCGAAGCGGTGCTGGTGACTCATCCGGCTGTGGCGGACGCAGCTGTGATCGGCGTGCCCGACCTGGAGGCGGGGGAGTTACCGAAGGCTTTCATCGCTTTGTCGCCTGGTATGGCTGCGCCCAGCTTGGAGGCACTGCAAGAGCATGTGTCAAAGCATCTAGCCACCTACAAGCAGATACATGCTCTGGAAGTGTTGGACGCAATACCCAAGAGTGCCTCAGGCAAAATCCTGCGACGTGAACTGCGTGACCACTAGCAGGGCACACTGCGTGTTATGAGCGAGCCGTTTGTTTTTGGGGTTGACCTTGACGGAGTGGTCGCCGACTACACCACGGGTTTCGCAAAGTTCATTGCTGGTGAGCGGGGCGTGGAAACTTCATCGCTACCGATAGAGCGATCCTATGACTTTCGTGAATGGGGGCTAGAGCCAGGCGAGTATGAGCGTTATCACGGCCTTGCTGTCAGCGAGCATCGGCTGCTAGCAAAACTGGATGCCATTGAGGGCGCAGCCGAAGTTTTGTGGAGGCTCTCAGATGCTGGGGTTTGGATTCGGATAATCACTCATCGCTTGTATGTCAACTGGGGTCACGCCGAAGCCGTGGCTGACACTGTGCAATGGTTAGATGCTGAACAGATCCCTTATCGTGACATCTGTTTTTTGGGGCAGAAGCCTGAAGTTGAAGCCGACTGTTACGTTGATGATGCTCCCCACAACATTGCTGCACTGCGAGCGGGCGGCAACGACGTGATCGTGTTTGATCAGCCTTACAACCGTGACGAAGCCGAGCCGAGAGCGCAAGACTGGACACAAGTTGAGCAGCTAGTAATGGAACGCCTCACGGTTTGGCGTGGTGACGCTGGCGTGCAGCCGCAATTCCCAGGGATTGATGCCGGGACGGATCGTCTGACGCTGCGTCGTTCAAGCTTGCAGGATTTGTGACGGCGAAAGATTCGCTGGTATTTCGCTTATGCTGATCTCGGTGCCGTTGCGTTGAATCGACAATGCTGCAGCTGCCGAAATAGCCAATGCCGATGAAGCCATACTGAGATCCGGCCAAGCTTTTGTTTGCCCGCAGCTGACCTTCACAAGATTCTCAATCTGGGTCACGTATCCCAAAGCGATCAGAGGATTCGCGCCTAAGTTGGCGCGGCGGAACTGATTGTCGGGCAGAGAGTCTGGAATCCCGTTGATCTCAACAACAGGTGTCGGCCAGATATTCACCCGAGCCACCTGCTGGATGTCGGCAGCTTCGAAAGAAGCTTGAGCAACGCTAGCCCCCCAACGCAGCACAGCGGAGGCCTGACGGTCGTTGGCGCCTTGAATCGTTACGTCAGCAGCACAGTCGATTGCGTTGTTGAGTTCAAAGCGTGGCACCGACACCGACACAGCATCGCTACCCAGTGCAGTCAGCAGCACCGGCCAGAACCCAGGGGTTTGATCCATCAACACGCCACCACCGAAGGCAAGTTGATCGCTAGCACCGCGCGCCGGTGTCGGCAACGACAAGCGCATCTGCAAGTGATGCGGATTCATGGTGGAAATCACCTCAAGCATCCGCTTCACAGCCGCTGCGTGCAATAGATGTGCTGCGCTCATTATTTGGCGTATCTGGTGTTCAGCTATCTGGTGTTCAGCTATCTGGTGTTCATCAAACACTGCTGGTAGTTCTGTGATCGCATCCAGAGTGGTGGCTGCGGGTGACTCAATCAGCACCGCTTTCAGTTTTGTTGACGCAGACAGTTCGCGCAGTATCTCGGCTCGTGTCAAAGGGGGAGCGGCAACCACCGCCGCATCGCAGACTTGCAGCAACTGTGGCACGGTCAGCACTCGGCATCTCAGCGCCTCAGCCAGCGCTGCTGCTCTCGGCGAGTCGGGTGAACGTGCAGCCACGCCCGCTAGTCGGGTGTCGGGCGTGGCGCGGATTGCTTCGGCGTGCAGGGTGGCGGCGCGACCTGCACCGATTATGCCAATCGTGGTCATTGCTGCAATAATCCTAAGAATAGACGCACAGCAAGCTTCCTCATCCAGCTCATCTGGCGACACAGCGCAGCTTCATCCGCTGCTTGAGTTGCAGGAGATTGATACCCAAACCGACCAGCTTCTGCATAAGCGCTCCACTCTTGGGGCGCGTCAGAGTCTGGCGACATTGAGAGCCGAACAGCAGAACCTTCAGAACCAGCTTGACGGTGTGGGAATGCAACGGGTGGAGGTGCTCACCCGTCAGAAACGTTTGGAGGATGAAGCCGCGATTGTTCGAAGCAAAGCCGATGTTGACGACAACCGACTCTACTCTGGTGAAATCACTGCGATCCGTGACTTGCAGGCGATGCAAGATGAGATCACGGGCCTGCGGTCACGCCAGAGCCTGCTGGAGGAACAAGCGATTGAGGCTTTGCTAGAGGCTGAAGGTTTAGAAAAACAAGCCCAGAAGTTGCAACAACAAAAAGACTCTGGTGATGAGCGCTTGACTGTTATCGAAGCTGAACTGGGTGCCGCCGAAGCAGACATTGATGAGCAGATCGCTGAGTTGGCCGTCAAACGTGCTCAGATCACCAGCTGCATTGAGGACGCGGTGATTGCTAGCTATGAGCAGCTGCGTGAAACTTTCGGCTCAAGCGCAGCCGTGAGGTTCGATCCTACTTCAGGCTGCGGATGTCCGCAAGACATGCCTGCTGTGGAAGTGGCTCGCATCAAACGCTGTGACGAAGGAGCGGTGCTCGACTGCAGCGAATGCGGTCGCTTAGTGCTGCGCTAGGGCCAACCCTCTTCGGTGTTACGAGGCCGCTGCCGAGGAACCGTTTCCAACGCCGAAACAAGCGCATTTGCCAAACCGCCGAAAACTGTAGGCCAAATCTCTAGAAAACTGTAGGACAAATCCATCGAAAACTGTAGGATAGATCCGCAGAAAACTGTAGGTTGAACCTGGATATAGCCATAAAAAAAGCTTGGCTGCTAAGCATGGCGAGACGCTTCTTTGGGCGATTAGCGCTTGTAGCAACGGCGACTGCTGGCGTTACTGTGAGTTCAGATGTTTTTTTGGTTCGTGGCTTGCTCGGTGGTGATGGTGTCTCTGGTGTTTGACAGTAGCGGCGTGGACTACCGCTTCGTGGCGTTGGGGTCGGTTCTGCCGCTGGTTGAGAATCTCACAGGGTCACCGTGGCTGCTGCATACTTTAGCTGCGAGTGTGGCAGCGCTTCTTGGTGTGATGCTCTTCACAGCTCGGCGTGGCGCGAAGTTGCGAAGACGTCGTTGGATCGGGCTGCCTATCGGCATGATGGTTTTTTTGGCTGCTGGTGGGGTCTGGTCGCACACGGCTCTTTTCTGGTGGCCCTTTAGCGGTATTGACGCTCTCGGCCAGGGTGCATCACCCGAATATGACCGCCCTTTGGTGGTCTTGATCGGTTTGGAACTGCTGGGATTGTTGGCGTTGCTTTGGATCGCTCGCCGCCACGGCTTGTCTGATCCGCAGCGTCGTCAAGTGCTGTATTACAGCGGTCGCCTCACCTTGCGCTAGCTTGATTCTGAGATTTCTTATGTTGTGGAGTGTGGTGACGGGGGCTGGTCTGTAGGCGGGATTCTGTCCGGGAGCCTGTCGCCAGGGTCTCCGTGGATGACCATCCATCTATGCGATCTACCCGAGAGTGTCTGCGGACGGGCCGTCCTCTCTCTGCTTGATCTTGCTCCAGGTGGGGTTTACCCTGCCACTCTGGTCACCCAGAGCGCGGTGCGCTCTTACCGCACCTTTTCACCCTTACCGGCAAGCCGGCGGTTTGTTTTCTGTGGCACTTTCCTGCGAGTCGCCTCGACTGGCTGTTAGCCAGCACCTTGCCCTGCGGAGTCCCGACCTTCCTCGACCCGCCGAAGCGGACCGCGGCCATCCAACCTGCCCCCGTCACCGGTTTCAGGCTAGAGCCATACGAAAGCCCCTGCTTCGGATGCAGCATCAACTCATCAAGGCAGACCTTCGCGCAGGGTTAGCCTGATGTCATGGTCACGCTTGCAAACCACGGTGGATGGCCCGGAGTTCTTGAAACTCTGGCGAGCGGCGGTGATCTCACTGCCGATATGGCTCAGGCAGCACTCGGTTCAATCCTTGCAGGACAAGCAGCCGACACTCAAGCAGCTGCGTTCGTCATGGCCTTACGCCTAAAAGGGCTAACAGCAGAAGAGTTCTTAGGTTTAGTGACTGCGATGCGCCAAGCCGCAACCCCGTTAAGCGTTCCTGAACACACTGTTGACATTGTTGGCACCGGTGGCACCAGCGTTCGCAAGACTCATGCTTTGAACGTGTCAACAATGGCCTGTTTCGTGGCCGCAGGTGCTGGCACCACAATCTGCAAGCACGGCAACGTCAAAGCGTCATCCACGTCGGGCAGTTTCGATCTATTGGATGCCCTAGGAGTGCCGCTCACGGCCACCCCCGAGCAGGTGTCAGAGATGGTGCGAATACACGGGCTGGGTTTCGCTTTCGCTAAAACTTTTCACCCAGCCATTCGTAATGCCGCACAGATGCGCTCAGAGTTGGGTATTCCCACGGTGTTCAACCTGCTCGGCCCGCTGTCGCATCCGGGTCGTGTGAAACGCCAAGTGCTGGGCGTAGCCGATGAGTCTCTGGGCTCAATGATGGCTGAAGTGTTGCAAGCCACGGGTTCGGTGCAATCACTCGTAGTGAACGGCAACGGCCAATTCGATGAGTTCACCACAACCGGAACTAACCGTGTGTGGGAACTGAAGGAGGGTTTGATCAGCGAATATCAGATGCGTGCCGAAGATGTTGGTTTGCGGTCGTCGGCGCTACAACAGCTTCAAGGTGGTGGCCCCGCCGCTAATGCTCGCATCCTTAAGTCTGTCTTGGTGGGTGAAGCCAGTCCTTACCGTGACATCGTGGTGTTTAACGCTGCTGCTGCGTTGTATGTATCGGGTCACGCTGCGGACCTTGCAGAAGGTGTGCTAGCTGCTGAAGCTGCCATTGACGACGGAAGAGCCGCAGCCAAGCTCCAAGCTGTCACAACGCAGCCGTCGTAGCATCGTTCAGTCACTCACGTTCCTTCACGGTTAAGCCTTTCGTCAAGATGAGCCTCAACCCCTCTGAGCTTGCTGAAGTTGGGCGTTGTGCCGGTCTGGACGCGGTTGGTTTCTGCACAGCCGAGCCGTTCAGCGACACAGCTGACGCTCTGATCCGGCGCAAGCAAGCAGGCTTACACGCCGGGATGCAGTTCACATACCGAAACCCGCAACGCTCCACAGACCCGCGACATTTGCTGCCGGGTGCAGCCGCTCTCGTCGTTGGCGCGGTTGAGTTCGAGGCGCAACCCGCTGAACTCCAAGATGCCAGCACCAGCAGCGAGGTCAGAGTCGACAATCTCACCGGAGTCGACAATCTCACCGGCATAGACAAACCCACCGACACAAGACCCTGGGCTCGTGTGGCCGCCTACGCCCGGTCGGATTATTACGCCGTTTTAAGAAAAGGGCTCGAAGCCGTGGCCGAAGCCTTACGTAGCTGCGGGTATCAAGCTGTGGTAACCGCCGACAGCAACGCTCTAGTTGACCGTGCCGCAGCTCATCGTTCTGGTATCGGCTGGTGGGGCAAGAACTCCAACATTTTGCTGCCCGGCCTGGGAAGCCTGGTAGTGCTGGGTTCGGTAGTGACCGATGCCGCAATCGTGACAAGCGATCCCGAACCGCTGGCTGATGGTTGCGGAACCTGCCAAAAATGCCTTGACGGCTGTCCGACAGGCGCGATCATTGCTGCGGGCACGGTGGATGCACGCCGTTGCCTCGCCTGGCTGGTGCAAGCCGACGGAGTGTTCGATCCTGAATACCGTGTCGCTCTCGGTGACCGCATCTACGGTTGCGACGACTGCTCAGACGTGTGCCCTCCTAATCGTCTGCGGATCCGGCGAACATCTAATCCTGATAGCGAGACCCCAAATATCGAACAGCAGTCTCGTGTGGATGTGCTGGAGTTGCTTGAAGCCTCCGACGAGGAACTGTTAAGGCGTTTCGGGCGCTGGTACATACCCCGACGAGAGCCTCGCTACCTGCGCCGTAACGCTCTAGTAGTACTGGCTAATGTGGGCGATCCTCGCGACCCGAAAGTCCGTTCAGCCCTAGAGCAGGCTTTGCGTGACCCCGACCCGCTGATCAGAGCACACGGCGTGTGGTGCTGTCGCCGTCTCGGGCTGGATCTAACAGAGTTGCAAGGCGCTGACGACCCGCTGGTTGCAGCCGAACTGCGGAGAACGGTGCCTTTGCGAGCGGCGTTATGACCCGTCATCTGCTTGTCACCAACGATTTCCCGCCCAAAGTGGGAGGGATCCAGAATTATCTGTGGGAACTTTGGCGGCGACTACCAGCAGACGATGTGGTGGTCTATACCACCCCGCATCGTGATGCAGCGGCTTTTGATGCCGCTCAATCATTCACGGTGCTGCGATCTCGTGAACCATGGCTACTGCCTGGGCCTCATCTGCTGCGGCGGGTGCGTCGCCTAGCGAAACAGCAAGAAGTGGATTTGGTGGTGATTGATCCGGCTCTTCCCGCGGGCCTGATCGGACCGTATCTGGGTCTGCGTTATGCCGTGGTGGTTCACGGTGCCGAAGCAGCTATTCCGGCACGCATCCGCGGCACCAGACATCTGCTGTGCAGGGTGCTAAAGGATGCTGTGGGGGTGATCTCAGCAGGCGGTTACGCGGCTCGGGAGTGTCAACAAGTGCTGCAACATCCCTTGAATGCTTATCTAATCCCCCCAGGAGTTGACAGCGAACGTTTCACACCTTTGAGCGCTGAGCAACGACTCGAAGCACGTATGCGCCTAGGGCTGCCTGCGGATGTTCCAGTTGTTGTGAGCGTGTCTCGCTTAGTGCCACGCAAAGGCATGGACACACTAATCCGCGCTGCGGCTTTGTTGCAGGGTACTCATCCTGATCTGCGGGTTGTGATCGCTGGGCAGGGACGTGACCGGCGGCGTCTTCACCGTTTGATTGAAAGCTTGGGTGCTCCAGTGCAACTTGTGGGACGTGTAGGTGACGAGGATCTGGTGGCGTTGTATGGATGCGCCGATGTTTTCGCGATGCTATGCCGCACCCGCTGGGGCGGTTTGGAGCAGGAAGGTTTCGGGATCGTTTTTTTGGAGGCGGCTGCGGCGGGTGTAGCGCAGGTGGCGGGATGCAGCGGCGGTGCCCATGAAGCTGTGAGCCAGGATGAGACAGGCTTTGTGCTTGACCCGGCTACACCCCAAAACACCGCTGATGCCATAGCTGTTCTTCTGACTGACGTTGAACGTCGCAGACTTATGGGTATACAAGCCCGGCGACGTGCCGAAAACGATTTCTCTTACGATGTCTTAGCTGCGAAGCTCAACAAGTCGCTGCATGAAATGGCTGCCTCGTGAAACGCTTGACACAGATAAAATAACGATGTGGTTGATCAGGTAACCCAGAAAACCACGATCATGGCTCCGCCGTCGCGCTGTTTCGACGCAGCTATTGATTTCGATCAGTATCCCCGCTGGGCGCGTGACATCAAAGAAGCTCAGATACTCGCCCGTGACCGCGACGGTCGTGCGGTGGATGTCAAATATCGAGTGACCGCCATGGGCAGGTCCACCACCTATACGCTCAGATATTTTTACGGATCTGATCCACTGAGGTTGGCTTGGAGGCTGCAACGGGGCGATGCTACTTCTCGTCTTGACGGCGAATACAGCTTCGCAGAAGTTGACGGTGAGCCCGAAACCACTGAAGTGACATATCATCTAGCGGTGGAGTTAGCCGTTCCGTTGCCTGGGTTTATCAAGCGCCGAGCTGAGTCGCGCATCACGCATACTGCGGTCGACGAGTTGAAGGCATACATCGAAGCTGCCGGTGCTTGAACAGCCAGCGACGCAGGTTCAGCCTTCGCGCAACGGCCTTGCTGAGCGCAGTTACACAGCCGCATCTAGACCAGATAACGCATCTGTGCCAGATAAACAGCTCGTTGAAACCGGCAGACCAGCGCCCGTAAACGGATACGAAGGATAGACAGCAGCAGCAATGTACGGCGGTCTAGATATCGGTGGCACCAAAGTTTTGGGCTTGGCGGTGAGCCCGGAGGATCCCTTGACTCCGTTAGCGACTCGCCGTACTACCACAGTCAATGAAGGAGACGCTCTGATCGCTTCCATGATTGAGGTCATCAACGGTCTAGAAGCCGACTGCGGCACTAGCTTCTCGGCTGTTGGTGTAGGCATAGCGGGCTTAGTCGAATCCACTGGAGTGCTCAAATATTCGCCCAACATTGACGCAGTGATTGACCTTGATGTTCGACATCGTCTGCGGGCGGAGCTGCGCCGTCCAGTGGTGGTAGATAATGAGGCGACCGCGGCTGCATGGGCTGAATCGCAGTATGGCGCAGCCCGAGGTGCCCATCATGTGGCGCTGGTGGCTCTCGGCACGGGAGTAGGCACCGGGTTCGTGCTCAACGGCAGGCTCTACCGCGGCTGGAACGGTTTCGCTGGAGAGTCGGGTCATATGACCATCGAAGTGTCCGGCCCGGAGCATGTCACCGGTGCCAGCGGCCCTTGGGAGTATTACGCGTCGGGCACGGGACTGGGTCGCCTAGCCCGCCAAGCCGGAGAACGAGGCGACTTTGACTCGGCAGTGGCAGCCGCTGGCTCGGTGAGCGCTATTCGGGGTGAGCATGTGCATGCGCTGGTGGCATCAGGTGACCCTGACGCTTTGGCCGTGCTTGACGAGTTCTGCTATTACACAGCTATAGGAGTAGCCAACTTGGTGCATGTGCTTGACCCGGAGATGGTCGTAATAGCGGGAGGACTTGTGGAAATCGGTGAGCCGCTGGTGCGAGGCGTGGAAGCTTGGACACATCGCCTGGTTTTGGGTGGTGCCCAGCGCCGCCCAGTGCAGGTAGTGCCTGCCCAACTTGGCAGCAACGCCAGTGCAATCGGGGCGGCTCTGCTCGCTGCCGAGCATCAGGCTTCGTGATGCGAGTCGGGATTCTCACTGGAGGCGGCGACTGCCCAGGGCTTAACGCCGTGATCAGAGCAGTGGTACGAAAAGCAGAACGCCACTATGGACATCAAGTGATCGGTTTCTTGGATGGTTGGCGTGGAGTTGTTGACGATGACTGGGTGCAACTTGATGTTGCGGCTTGCCGCGGTCTTCTGCCAAAAGGTGGCACTGTTTTGGGGACTTCACGGCATACACCGTTTAATCTTCCTGACGGTATGACTCGAGCCAGCGAGACGATGCACAACCATGATCTTGAGGCTCTGATCGCTATCGGTGGTGAAGGCACTCTGTCATGCGCAGCCGAGGTTTCAGATATGGGCTTCAAAGTGATCGGTGTTCCCAAAACGATTGACAACGACGTGGGATTAACCGAGCGAACTTTCGGGTTCGACACAGCCGTGACGGTCGCCACCGAAGCAATCGACCGGCTTCACACCACCGCTGAGAGCCATGCCCGAGTCATGTTCGTTGAAGTGATGGGTCGAAACGTGGGACACATCGCTACCTGGGCTGGGATCGCTGGAGGAGCGACCTACACGCTGGTACCTGAAGAGCCCTTCGATTTGGAGGAATTGTGCGCGGCTTTGTTGCGTCGCAAAGCTCGAGGGCGTTACGCCTCGATTGTGGTGGTAGCCGAAGGCGCTAGGCCGCTGCCAGGCACTTTGGAGATATCCGAGCCGCCGGTTGATGCATACGGTCATAAACGCCTCGGCGGCATCGCCACCGTGATCGCAGATGAGGTTGAGAAACGCACCAGTCTTGAGACTCGGGTCACCATTCTCGGGCATGTGCAGCGGGGAGGGTCACCGACACCTTTTGATCGTGTTTTGGCTACGCGTTTTGGTGTGGCCGCGATTGATGCGGCCCACGACGGGAACTTCGGCCAGATGGTGGCATTGCGCAGCGGCGCTATCGAACTTGTGCCGCTGAAGGAAGCCACTATGAACCTAAAGCCGGTGAGCCCCGAACTGCTAGAGGTCGCTCACGCTTTCTTTGCTTGACAGGCACCCGAGTTCAACAGGCACCAGAGTTCAACAAGCACCCGAGTTCGTCTGTATTCAGCCCGGCCCGCTGATGCCGGTACGCTCGCAGCTATGAGCATCCCCACGACAACGAACAGCAATCAGATATCGCAACGTGTCGGCGCTATAGCGCCTTCAGCGACTTTGGCGGTGACCGCTAAGGCCGCAGCTTTGCGTGCAGCAGGGGAGAAGGTCATCAGTTTCGGCGCTGGTGAGCCGGATTTCGCGACCCCAGATCACATTGTGGAAGCAGCTGTCTCAGCGTGTCGTGATCCCAAAAATCACAAGTACAGCGGTGTCGGAGGGTTGCCGGAACTGCGTGAAGCGGTAGCGGCCAAGACTCTGCGCGACTCAGGGCTTGAGGTTGATCCTGGTGATGTGCTCATCACCAACGGCGGCAAGCACGCCGTTTACAACGCGATTGCTGCTGTGGTAGACGCAGGCGATGAAGTGCTGTTGCCTGCGCCGTATTGGACCACTTACCCAGAGCCGATCGCACTCAGTGGCGGGATAGCAGTGCCGCTGCTGACCACAGCGAAAAACGGTTTCCGTGTCAGCGTTGAGCAACTTGAAGCCGCCCGCACGTCACGCACCAAAGCGCTGGTGTTCGTGTCGCCTTCTAATCCGACCGGTGCCGTGTATTCCCGAACCGAGATTGAAGAGATCGGCGGCTGGGCGGCAGATAACGGCATCTGGGTGCTGACCGACGAGATTTATGAGCATCTCACTTACGGTGCCGCGCAGCATCATTCGATGCCTGTGGTGGTGCCACAAGTTCGTGAACGTTGCATCGTGCTCAACGGCGTAGCCAAAACATATGCCATGACCGGCTGGCGGGTTGGGTGGATGATCGGCCCCAAAGACGCGTTGGCCGCGGCCCGCAACCTGCAAAGCCACTGCACCTCTAATGTGTGCAATGTCGCGCAAGTAGCTGCGTTGGCTGCCGTGTCGGGGCCGCTTGATGCGGTGGTGGAGATGCGCAGTCATTTTGATCGCAGACGCCTCATGATGCATCAGCTACTTAGTGGCATTGAAGGAGTGATATGCCCCGAACCGCAAGGTGCGTTCTACGCCTATCCCGACGCTTCGGGACTGTTGGGTCGTGATTTCGGTGGGGTTCAGCCGACTAGCACTCTTGAGCTGGCTGATCTGCTGCTAGAGCAGGCCAAGGTGGCGGTGGTGCCAGGCGAAGCTTTCGGTGTCAGCGGCGGTTTGAGGCTCTCGTTCGCTTTGGGCGACGACGACTTGAGCGAAGGCGTGACCCGCATGGTCGAACTTTTTAGTTCGTGAGCATTTGAGTATCTGAGTGTTGCAACGTTTGATTTGGATGGCTTGGATGCTGCTGTGAGCGAACCACGGGTGCTGCCGTACGGTGAATGGCCTTCAGCGGTGAGCGCTGAGTGTTTGGTGCAAGGCGCAGCATCAATCTCAGAAGTTATAGCCGATCCACGCCAGCCGTGGCTGCTGTGGTGGGCTGAGAGCCGCCCCGATGAAGCCGGAAGAACAGCAGTCATGCGCTGCGATCTACGCAACGGGAACCCCGAAGAGTTCACTGCGCCTGATGCTAATGTTCGCACTCTGGTACACGAATACGGCGGAGCTGGATGGTGGCCTTTTGATGGTTCGCTCTACTACGTTGAGTTTGCGGATCAGCGCTTGCGCAGGGTTGATCGTCCAGGTGAGCCGTCGCTGCTGCTGACCGGTGAGCCGTCTGAGCCTCAAGCGTGGCGTTACGCAGATGGCCGGGTCACCCCTGACGGTGCTTGGAGCGTGTGCGTGGAGGAGCGCCACGACATTGGTGGTGCTGCTGAACCAGTGAATCGTTTGGTGGCGGTGGCTTGTGACGGTTCGCAGCAGGTGCGTGAGTTGTGGTCGGATGCCGATTTTGTGATGACACCACGGGTTTCACCGGACGGATCAAAGCTGGCCTGGATCTCTTGGGATCATCCCAACATGGGTTGGGATGCAACCCGGTTGCATGTTCACGAATTCAATAATGCGCAACTTGGTGCCGAGTTGCTGGTGTTGGGCGGGGATGGTGATCGCAGCCTTTGCGAGCCCGGCTGGGTCTTGTTGTCTGACTCAGAGTCAGCGCCGGGATCGAAGTCTGAGCCGAGCCTGATGGTGTGCAGCGATCACGACAACTGGTGGGGGCTCTATGAGGTGTGCCTGCAAAGTGGGGCATTGCTGCCTGTCGTGAACGGTAATTTTGATGTGGCTACACCGCCGTGGGTTTTTGGGATGCAGCGCTGGGCTGCTGCGGGCACAGCTGTGGCGGCTGTGGCAGCCAGAGCATCGGGTGACCAGATACTGCTAAACGGCCAAGCATTACAGCTGCCTGACTCTTCAATCTCGTCACTAACTTGCGCGCGCTTGCGTGACCCTGCTGCTGATGATCTTGCTACTGATAATCCTGAAGCGGCTGAGGCCGAGTCGGCTGATGCTGCGGCAACAGTTCTGGCTTATGCGGGTGCTGGTTACCGCCACGAAGTCGAAGTGGTGGCGTTGCACGTCAAGCCCAACGGCGCTGTTGAACGTCATGTGCTGCGCCCAGCGAGGTCGCTTGACTTCGACAGCAGTCTGCTGATTGAGCCTGAAGCGATCAGCTTCCCGACCGGACCGACCGGTACTGAAGGTGATGAAACAGCGCACGCTCTGTATTACAAGCCAGCTAATGCGGCTTGTGTGGCACCGCCCGGCGACAAGCCTCCGTTGCTGGTAACCGCTCACGGTGGACCTACCGCAGCGGCTCGCCGTCAACTTCAGCTCGGGATCACCTATTGGACTTCTCGGGGCATCGCAGTAGCAGATGTTGACTATCGCGGTTCGACCGGCTACGGACGCAGCTATCGCCGCAGCCTGGAAGGCAACTGGGGTGTCAGCGACGTGCAGGATTGCATTGCTGCGGCACAGTTCTTGGCGGAGCGAGGCGATGTTGATCCTCAGCGGCTGATAATCCGCGGTGGTAGCGCAGGCGGTTTCACTGTGCTAGCGGCGCTGGCTTTCCATGACACCTTCGCAGCCGGTGCTAGTCGTTACGGGATCGCTGACCTTGAAGCTTTGGCCGCCGATACTCACAAGTTCGAGTCTCGCTATCTGGATCGTCTTGTGGGGCCTTACCCGCAAGCCGCAGAGGTTTACCGTGACCGCTCGCCGATCCATCACATAGACGGTTTCAATGTGCCGATGATCGTGCTGCAAGGAGACCAAGACAAGATCGTGCCGCCGTCGCAGTCCGAGATGATCGTGGAGGCACTCAAAGCCAAAGGAGTGCCGGTTGCCTACCTACTTTTTGAGGGCGAACAACACGGCTTCCGCAAAGCCGACAACATCGTCACTGCTTTACAGGCAGAGTTGTCTTTCTTTGGTCGGGTGCTCGGATTCACTCCAGCAGACGCGCCCATCAATCTGGAGATCAGCGGCCTTTGATTCGGTTGCGTGATCGTTGCGGTATTGAGGCAGTAGAGAGATTGAGGCGAGGTCAGGCTTTATCGTCGCTGTCGGCGGTTTCTGTCGTGTCTGCGGGGTCAGCCACAGCGTCACCGATTGTGGTGGTCTCAGAATCTGTTTCAGCTTCGCCTTCATGTTCGCCAACCGAAGCTTCTGATGCCTCTGATGCGGTGCTGTTGTCGTCTGGGTTGATACTGCCTTCAACGGGTTGACCGCTTCGGGCAGCGGTTTCAGCGATAGTCGGCCAAGCTGCTTCAGATGTGGCTGTCTGGCGCCTGCGATTGAGCAGCAACTTGCCCACACCTACAGCAGCGCCTGCGACAGCACCGAACTTGAGCAATCGAAAGATTCGTGAAAAGAGGCGAGCCATGCCTATCAGACTAGCGGTCGCCTGCTGACGTTTGTGCTCGTCAACTTGTGCGCTGACGGGAGAGCGAACTTGGTCGCTAGGGAAGCACTAGTGCTGCTAGACGATCCAAGCTCTGCAAGTCGTTGACATGCAGACGGGCCTTTGTTGAGCCGTTGAATGATCCCCCGCTTTTGTGACCGAGAGTCCAAAGTTCATCGCCGATCACAATGCTGCGTGAGATCTTATTTGGTTCCTCGCTAGGCCAGCAAATCGAGATGTTCTCATCGCCGCGCAATAGTCCCAGCTCTAAGCCCTCTTGGTCGAGCCATGACTCGGGGTAGCACTCAAAGCCGGTCATGCCTTCATCGCCGTCGCCACAGGCGAGGACCACTCTGTAGTCGTCGCTGACCAGGTACTCGAGTTCGGTGCTAAATGTGTTGTGATCGTTTGAGCGCAGATCAGATCCAGTGATCCGACGACAGTCGGTTTGTCCAGGCACCTCGCCGGGCACTTCGTGATCTATACGACCCACTTCGGTGATCGTTGCGTCATCAACTCGCAGCACCACTGCGCCAGCCCAGTGATCGTCAAAGCGATCGCCGTAAATCGTGACTGGCAGCACCGCTAGTTGTTCGGGTGCCCACCATAGAAAAGCTCGATGATCCCAACCGATATCATTCCAACCGTCGGGAGCGCTCCATACCGCTACTTCTGCGGGCGCTGACAGGTCGCTGACATCAAAAAGCGAGACTTTGGCACCAGTAATGCGGCCAGTGGCGGGGTCGGCATCTGAACCGACTCCGAGAACCAGCGTGTCTGAAATAGGATGCAGATAGCTGGAAAAGCCCGGGATCTTCAATTCGCCCAGGATTTGAGGGTTAGTCGGGTCAGAAAGGTCAATGGTGTAAAAGGGATCAATCTGGCGGAAAGTCACCACATAGCCGATATCGCCAACGAAACGCACTGACTGCACGTTCTCGCCTCGACCGATGTCGCCGACGCTGCTGATCTCACGAAGTTGTGAGCCGCTGGTGTCAAGCACACGCACTTGGCTTTCGGAGCGCTCACCCCAGAAATCACCTGTCGTGGTAACGATCCGCAGATAGCCGTCATGTTCTGACAGCGAGAACTGGTTGTGTATCACTCCTTGCACTTCGCCGGAGGACTCATATGAGGCTGCGCCGCCGGTGATATCGAAACGATGAACGGTGGTTCGCTGCTGCCAAAAATCCTCATCGCTTTCATCATTGTCGTCTGCTATGGCCTCGGAGATGACATCAGAGGCATCCGCTAAAATGCTGGTCACGCTCGTATCAGTGTCGTCTGCTGTGACGACATCAGGGTCTTCCCAGCGATTGGTAGCCACATACAGAGACGAGGTGGATGCATAAACAATGCTGCTGGCTGCTGTGACAGCGGTTGATCGTGTCGGGTCGATCGGTTCTCCGACGGGCACGCTTACTACAGAGGTCACACCGAAACCAGAGAACACTGTCGGGGCGTGTACCGCTGAGCAAGGCAGCAGCAAAGAGCCTTGCGAAGGGTCACCGTTGGCATTGGTGGTGTAATGCGGCAGCCAGTCGTCGAGGGTGGTTGCCAGGATCGCTGCGCGGTTGGCGGCGGCGGCGGTTTCGCGTCCACTTTCGTTTTGGGGGTAGACGAAAGGGAAGTACCAGTGCGGGTCATAGCGCAGCACCACCTGAGCAGTGCCGCCAACGCTGCGGGCGCTGATGTAGCTGCCCTGAATTGTGAGAGTTTCAACGATTTCAGGGTTTCCATTGCTTACATCAATCTGCTGTAGCACTGTTTGCGGGCCGCCGTTGCCTTGATTGCTCCGCTCGGCATGGTTCTGAGCGATTAACAGCAGCGAGTCGCCGTTGACAAAAAGCTCATAGTTCCAGCCGTCAGCCACCCGCACTTTGCCGATTTTGGCTCGGTCGGCCACGTCCACCACCACCAAACGACCAGAAGCCAGCGTGAAAATACGGCTTCCGTCGGTTTTGACAATGTCAGCTTCGTCGACTCCTGCTTCTTGCACGTTAGTGCCCGAAAAGTCGGTGCCTTCACCTGTCACGCCAACACTAGACGGAGCGCTCATGCTGGCATCGCTGTCGCTAGCAACCGTCTCAACGGAATCGTCGGCTGACTCTGCTTGTGCTATGCCGACCATGGGTCCCTCGTTGTCGAGTCCCCAAGGGCCGACTCTTGCCGAGTATTCGTCGTGCAGGTAGTCGAGCAGAGAGTTGCAGTCACCGAAGGCGACTAGCCGTGAGGTTAAGGTCACGTCATCAGGATCAAGTTGGATCACCGTGTCGCTATTGCTGCTGTTGTTGTTTGTGCTTGTGCTTTTGCTAGCGGTGCCGTTGTTGCTTGGACTGCTGGTTCCTGGACTTACTGTGCCAGTGGCATCTGGCTGGTTTGAGCCCGAGACACCGGGCACACCAGGAGGACTGCCCGAACATGCAGCAGCAAGCACTAGCAGAGCCATGACCGGGACTGCGGAGAGCCGCACGGCTTGCTTCATTACTGGCACCACTTTATTAGACATATAAAAGCGTGATATAACTGTATTTACCATAACCGAGCCTTTCACAGCGATCCTGTTACATCGATACGTTCAATGTGTGAGACGAATCGGCTGCTAAGCCAGTTCCCGAAGTTACGAAATTTTCGGTGCAGAGATCGTATGGGGGGGGGGGGCTCAGCTGGCTGCTGGCAGCCACGGCAGGCGCTGGCTCTCGTAGGCGCTAATGGTTTGAGTGTGGCGCAGTGTCACGCTGATGTCGTCAAGTCCTTCGATCAGGCGCTGCCGGGTTGCGGCTTCAAGCGGGAACGTTGCCTCAAAGCCGATAGCTGGCGCTTCGACTGTGCATCTTGTGACATCAACAGTGATCTCTAGGTCGGGATCGGCTTGCACGGCAGCCATCAACTCGGCGGCAGCTTCTGTCGATATCTGAGCAGGAACTAAGCCGTTCTTGGTGCAGTTGTTTCGGAAAATATCAGCAAAACGAGGGCTAATCACAGCATCGAAGCCGTATTGCTGCAAAGCCCACACCGCGTGCTCACGCGATGATCCAGTACCGAAATTGGTACCAGCCAACAAGATTGTGGCAGCTGCGTAGCGCTCGTCGTTGAGCACGAAATCTCGGCTGTCTCGCCACTCCGAAAAAAGCCCTTTCTCGAAGCCGGTGCGTGACACTTGTTTGAGCCAATCAGACGGGATGATCTGGTCGGTGTCCACGTCACTTCGATCCAAAGGCACTGCTGTGCCGCTTACCACAGACACGGCTTTCATGCGGGTTGCCTCAAGTTTGAGATGGGCTGGATCAGCGTGTTCATCACAGGTCACCAGCGGTAGCGAAGCGGCCAGTCACAGCAGTAGCTGCTGCGGATGCTGGCGATACCAGATGTGTGCGCCCGCCGCGACCTTGACGGCCTTCAAAGTTGCGGTTAGAGGTGCTGGCAGCTCGTTCGCCGGGTGTCAACTTGTCGGGGTTCATTGCTAGACACATGGAACATCCTGGCTCGCGCCAATCGAACCCGGCATCACGCAAGATCCTGTCAAGTCCTTCAGCTTCGGCTTGTGCTTTGACTTGCCGTGAGCCGGGAACCACAAGCGCGCAGACGTTGCTGGCAACGTGTCTGCCTTGCGCTATCGCAGCAGCAACCCGAAGGTCTTCAATGCGGCTGTTGGTGCAAGACCCGATGAACACAGTGTCAACAGCAATGTCGCGCATGGCGGTGTTGGCTTTTAGGCCCATGTAGTCAAGGGCTCGAGTGGCGGCTTCGCGCTTGTGAGGATCATCGAAGCTGTCAGGGTGCGGCACCGAACCGTTAATTGGCACCGACTGGGCAGGGTTGGTACCCCAAGTGATCATCGGCGACATCTCAGCAGCATCAAGGATGACCTCGCTGTCGAATCTGGCATCAGGGTCGCTGCACAAGCCGCGCCAGTCGTCAACAGCGTGTTGCCATAAGTCTCCCGCTGGTGCATGTTCACGACCCGACAAGTATTGGAAAGTGGTTTCGTCGGGGGCGATCAGCCCAGCTTTGGCACCTGCCTCTATCGACATGTTGCACACCGTCATGCGACCTTCCATCGTGAGATCCGCAATGGCAGCACCGCGGTATTCGATGATGCTGCCAACACCGCCGGTGGTGCCGATATGTTCAATGATTGCCAAGATCAGGTCTTTGGCGCTGCATTCGGTTGACAGCGTGCCGTTCACGGTGACGGCCATAGTGCCGGGCCGCATCTGAGGCAGAGTCTGAGTGGCTAGCACATGCTCTACTTCGCTGGTACCGATCCCGAAAGCGATTGCGCCGAAAGCGCCGTGGGTGGAGGTGTGAGAATCGCCGCACACGATGGTCATGCCCGGCTGAGTCAAGCCTTGCTCCGGCCCGATCACATGCACGATGCCCTGTTTGGGGTGACCCATTGGAAAGTTGGTGATACCGAAGGATTCTGCGTTGCGGCGCAGAGTCTCGATCTGGTTGCGGCTAGTGGTGTCGGCTATGGGCTTATCGGTGTCGGCTGTGGGGACGTTGTGATCTTCTGTAGCGATAGTCAGATCAGGGCGGCGAACTTGACGTCCGGTCAGTTCGAGACCCGCGAAAGCTTGAGGTGAGGTGACTTCGTGGATCAGGTGAAGGTCGATATAAAGCAGGTCGGGCTCGCCGTCGGCACCATGTGCCACGATGTGGCGATCCCAAATCTTTTCGCTAAGAGTCCGTGGCCTATCCACAACGCTTGAGCCTAGAGGCAACGCCAAATCAATAGCGCGATTCGTTCACGCACGTCCGCTTTGTGTCTTGGGGTTTGCTGCTGACTGCTGCTAGCAGATTGCGATAGGTAGATTATTCAATTAGCATGAAATATAATTTCAATGTAGGCATGATATTCTAAAAGAACAAAACTTAAGACGATGTGAAGCAAAGGCTAAGATCTTGGACAGTCCACGATCAAGCAAAATAGAGCCAAAGCAAATAGAGAGGAAGCAGAGATGGGAACCTTTAGTTGCCCGCTGAAGCTGAGCAGCATGAACGGCGACAAGAGCGTTGAAGTGGATGCTCTTGTGGACACGGGTGCCTTCTACACGCAGGCACCTAGTGCTCTACTTGAGGAGCTAGGCGTGGAGCGGGCTGGGAGCATAGAGATTCAGTTCGCAGACGGAAGGGTCGTGCGGCAAGACACCGGTAATGTCTGGGCTTCCATCAACGGACAGAACAGCGAGCACGCGAGAGGCGTACCGACAGTAGTGATGTTCGGCGAAGATGACTCGCTAGTGCTGCTCGGTGCTTACACACTCGAGGGCTTGCATCTTGCAGTCGATCCTGTTCACCAGCGCTTTCTACCAGTCAAGTTGCATCCGGCCTGCCCGTCGGTGAGTTGTGCTGCTTAGAAGCCGAGCGAATAGCTAGCTGTCAGTGGCTGGCGATCCAGTTGGCTAGTGCCTGCAGTTGGTCAGCTATCTCTTTAGCGTCACCTGACAGATCTAACGCATAGGTGTGCAGCAGCTTCCTGGCGTGCTTCACTCGCACAGGCTGAGCGCCTAGACCTACTCGGGTTTTGTTGCCTAGTGCTTCGGAGTTGGCATCAAGGCAGTAGATCAACAGGCCTTCAGTCACGTCAAGCGCAGTGGTGTAGGCCAGTAGTTGATAGAGATCAGCATGTGTGCCGGTGCTGTTGTCATCAGCGAGTTTGTATTTGATGTCAGCCACGAACCGTGGCTTGCCAGCCGTCTGGAACACAAGGTCGGGTCGGATCTTGACAGCCCCGTATGTGTCAAGGCGATCTACATGCTGGCTCTTAACCTCTAGTCGCCCTCGCAAGGCTCGTGTGAGGCGTTCGGTAACGAAACGCTCAAACAACTCGTTCATGTCCAGCATGAAAGCTGTGGACTGCGTGTCGCCGATGTCGTCTTGCAGAGTCAAGTTCGCAAGGATCAGTCGAGCTAAGTTCAGTGCTGGCTTGTAGTGCTCGTTAAGCCGGGTAAAGGTGATCTGGTCATGGTCGCTGTGATGATGACGCTGCTCGGCAGCCTCTTCAAGGGTGACAAGGTGTTGCATGAGCCGATGCCGGTCAATTGGCTGCACACCAGGCACCTTCAGCGAGCGTGACACGGCAGCTTTCAGATACGAGTTCTCGATCACGTCAGCGGTGAACTCGGTGAACCGACAGGCCGTTGGGATGACCATGCCGGGCTGGGTGAACTGTCGGGCAATGTCGACACGACCCCGCAAAGCGATCAACCGGTCACGCTGCTCACGGTAAGAGTGGTAAAGGCCGCGAGCCAGGCAGGTTTCGGTAGTGCGAGCGAACCATGAAATCATCGCGGGCAAAAGGTCGGCGGTTGTTTCGTAGTTGACCGCTTCGTGATGCCAGTCCTGCTCGCGCAAACCCACCTCTAACAGCAGAAACAGGTTTTGTAGCGGGATCTTGGGCTTTACTAGCACCTGCAGGCCAGCCGCATTGACCGAACCGACATAGTTGCGTGCAGAAACTTGCCAGTGTCCCGATTGTTCGCTTGGTGCCACCGACAGGTAACGACCATTGCCGAGTAGGTTCAGTTTGCTGGCCTGCTCCTCGCTCAGTTTCAGCTCTTGTCTGGTGTACTCGTTGAGTTGGATGGCTTTGTTTGGTTGGCTTGAGTGCTCGTCGGGATCGTCAGCATTGCTGAGAGTGTCGGTTATAGAGCGGCTCACGTCTGAGTGGCTACCTAGATCTTCGGCAGGAGTGGGGATGGCGGACTCAGCCTCCTGCAACACTGCGGTCATGTCCCGTTGCCTGTCGGCTCAGCACCTCCAGTTGCTGGGCTACCGTCGACCGTTTGGTCTTCATCGTCATGGCTGTCAGTTGAGTCACTGCGGCTTTCGCTGGCCTCACCGTCGTTGCTGCTCGCTCCGTTGGCTTGGTCTTCATTGCTCGCAACGTTCACAGCCCCTGTGCCACCTGCTTTAAGCCCGTGACGCTTGATGACGGCATCAAACTCGAAGCTTGCGATCTGCTCGGGGTCGCCAAAGAACTGATCCTCAATGAACGGCTCAATGTTGTACGCCCAAATGCGACGCAACTGCTCTTCATGCGAGTCTGGCGATGAGCCGTATTTCTTCATGAAATGGCTCGGCCCCAACAAGAGATGCGAGCCTTCAAGAACCTTCTTGAGTTCTTCATTGACCGCCGAGACAAGGCGGCCAATCCACTCGGGCTCGCCTTCACGCTCAAGCCATCGGTCAAGCAGTCCTTTCATTGGCCCATCATCAGGGAAGAACGGCACAAAATGAAAGCGCCGTCGCAGGGCAGCGTCCACTAGCGCAATTGAGCGGTCGGCGGTATTCATGGTGCCGATGAACCAGAGATTCTCAGGCAGCGAAAACCTTTGATCTGGCCGGTAGAGAGTCTGCATGCTTTCGTCGCGGTACTCAAGCAAGAACAGCAACTCTCCTAGCACGCGAGGCAGGTTCCCGCGATTGATCTCGTCAATGATCATTACATGCCGTCTGTCAGGGTTGTCGCCTGCGTGCTCCGCAATACGAGCCAAAGGCCCGGGCATCAACTCGTAAGCGATACCGCCCTCTTTGCTGGTGCCTAAAGGTCGGTAACCCTCGAAAAAGTCCTCATAAGAGTAGGATGGATGGAACTGCACAAGAGTTCGACACTCATCATCTGAAGCCAAGTGCTGTGCTAATTTCCGCGCCAGGTACGTCTTTCCAGTACCCGGAGGCCCGTAGAAGATCACCTGCCCCTTGTCCTTCAGCAAGGCCACAATGTCTTCCAAGAACTCTTCCTCGACAAGCAAACTGCTCGCCAGTCCAGTCAGATCCACCCCCACCGAAGTCCCTGAGGGGCCTGGGTCTTTGCCTGTGATCATCATTTGGAAGAAGCGCTGTGCGTGCCCCTCGGTCTTTATTTGTGTGACAGTTCTGCGAGGGGGCAGCGATTTCCGCAAATCTAGAGATGGGAGAATATCCCGATGTTTCCAGTCGACCGAAATGGTGTGTCGCCGATGAGCATCATGGCGGTAATAGTAGGGCTTAGTTACTTCTCCAATGGCGAAGTGTGAGCCGCTTGCTTGTGGCATTACTACAAGATCACCTTGGCGGACTTTTGATTGGAAGGCCCAGAGTTGACCTGCTCGGTTGCCGACTGTGCCCTTGCTGGCATCTGGATCATCTTCTCTGATCAGTTCAGCGATCTCGTCTCGGCTTGAGACTTGCGACAGATCGGGAAGGTGACCGAAGCCGAGCGCTGCGATACCTTCAGTAATGAACGACTCCGCCGACTCGCCCTTCCCGCCAGCCCGAATGAGCCAAGCAGCGGGTGGGCTGGCCTGATCTTGACTCTCAGACCGCTCAGCTACGCTGTTTGGCTGCTCAGCGCCTGATAGAGGTTGGTTTAGGCTGTCGTCGCTGTGGTCGGTTTGGGTCATGGCGCTCTTTCTCGGTTGGGCGGTGGAGTCCACCGTAGATGCCGGAATCGAAAGCCGCATCTTCGCAGAGTTTGCTGTTGATGTGCCAATGCGCAATCCCAGCCTGCTAGCGGCGCAGACAGCACTTGATTGGTCAAATTAAAATGACTACAGTGAGGCGATGGCAACACCTTCAAATGCTCAATCAGGCGAGCGCATCGTTCCAGCTGGAGAATTCAAGACCAACTGTCTGCGGTTGATGGACGAAGTGCAAGAGACTGGTGCAGAAATTGTGGTCACCAAGCACCGCCGACCCGTGGTGAGGGTCAGCCCGTTTCGTGAGGAACAGCCCAAGTTTGTGGGTTCGTGCAAGGGACAGCTTCGGATTTTGTCAGACATTGATGCAGAACAGCCGATCCCGCTAGATGACTGGGATATCGTCGCTCGTTCTGAGCAAGTTATTAACCCCGATGGCGTAAACCTTGCCAGCATCTTTTGACTATTTTGCTAGACACCAACGTCTTGCTGCGACTGCTTACAGACAGTCCAGCAATCCGTGAGAACTTAAAGCAGAGGTTGAGACTCTGTTGGCGGACGGTGAGGTGGCTGTCTCAGCTGCCACTTTCATGGAAACCACACGCCTTCATCATCACGGACGCATTGACTTGGGCTGCCATCCCTCCAAGTGGCGCCAACAGCTTTTGCAGTCAGGGTTGAGGGAGGTTCCCATTGATGGACAACTGCTTGTGGAGGCAGTTCTGCTGATGGATTCCGGCTTCCACAAAGACCCGGTTGATCAAATGATCGTGGCCACTGCAATATTGGCAGGTATGACCTTGGCAACATTTGATAGAGAAATCATTGCTTGGGCAGCGAAAACGCATCTCGTACCCATAGCTCAAGTTGTTGATGGCATTGCTGAGGACTGACTAGAACCCGTTGCCGCGCGACAACTTCACCAACTGCTCACTGGCCGGTGATGACCGGTGGCGAGGAATCGTCGGTGGAGGCATCCCACACAATCAACGCAGCAGCCGCCCCCAAAAACAAAGCACCAGCCACCAAAGCGATCCGTGCCCATCGCAGCGTGCGAGGCTCGCCGTTATCCATCAAACCGAACCACCTCTGCCAATCACCTCTACCAAATCAACTCTGCTGTTAAGACCTGTTCCAGATGCGTGGCTGTGGCTTATTCCACATCAACTACAGTAACTTGCTGGCGACCAGCGGGAGAGTCAAACTCGACAGTGTCGCCTTTAGATGCACCCAGCAGAGCTTCACCCATCGGCGAGCCTGGAGACACCACCGTCACGTCATCTTGGCGCTCCTCAATCACACCTACCAAAAACCGTTCGGGCTCGTCATCATCGTCATCATCTTCGTAGGCAACCGACACAATTGAGCCCAATATCACCCCCGAGCTGTCGCCGCCGGTTTCGGGGACGATGATCTCAGCGTCGGTCAGAATCCGGTTGAGATGAACGATGCGTCCTTCCATCTTGGCCTGCTCTTCTTTGGCGGCGTGATAGTCACCATTCTCTGACAAGTCTCCGAGCTTGCGAGCAGTTTCGATCTTGTCGGCGATCTCAATACGACCGCGTGTGGACAGCTCATGCAGTTCGGCGCTCAAACGATCATGGGCAGCCTGCGAAAGTTGATGGGTATCTGGCACTACAACAACCTACCGTCACCAAGTTATGCTGCCGAATGCCGCGTCGTGTTGGAGTCATAGGGGGCGACGGCATCGGCCCCGAAGTTGTAGCCGAAGGCCTAAAAGTAATAGCCGCATCTGGGGTGGCTCTGGAAGTCACCCATTACGACCTCGGTGGCACTCGTTATCTGCGTGACGGCACCGTGCTTGACGATGCCACTGTTGAAGAGTGGCGACATCTTGACGCGCTTTATATGGGTGCTGTCGGCACTCCCGCAGTTGCTCCTGGGATCATCGAGCGGGGTCTGCTGCTGAAAATGCGTTTCGAGCTTGACCTCTACATCAACTACAGACCTTTCACAGCACCCGGTCATGACTTTGTGGTGATACGCGAAAACACCGAAGGCAGCTACACAGGCGAAGGCGGATTCCTGCGCCGCGGAACTCCTGATGAGATCGCTACTCAGGGATCGGTAAACACTCGTTACGGTGTCGAGCGAGCCGTTCGTTACGCCTTTGAACTCGCAGTCAAGCGACGCAAGCATCTGACGCTGGTTCACAAAACCAATGTGTTGACCTTCGCTGGTGATCTATGGGAACGCACTTTTAACGCAGTCGCAGAGGAATACAACGAAGTCACCACCGCCTACAACCATGTAGACGCGGCCTGCATCTACTTTGTGGAAGACCCAGCCCGCTACGACGTGATAGTCACCGACAACCTTTTTGGTGACATCCTCACCGATCTCGGGGGTGCAGTGTCAGGCGGTATCGGACTGGCACCCACAGCCAACCTGCATCCAGGGCGAGTATCAATGTTCGAACCAGTTCACGGCTCCGCGCCTGACATCGCTGGCACATGTCAAGCCAATCCGGTTGCGGCGGTGCTGTCGGGCGCGATGATGCTAGATCATCTAGGCGAGCCTGAAGCCGCCGAACGCATCCGCAGGGCCTGCGAGCAGCCCGAGACTCTTACTGGCACTACCAGCGAAATAGGTGATGCCATAGTCGCACGGCTCGGTTAGCGAACCCGATCAACAATAGACTTTGTGACCACATTCACGGATTGATCACACTCACGGAAAGCAGAAGCCAAGACCATGCCTATCACTCCTAGCAAGCACATCTGGATGAACGGCGAGTTGGTCGCATGGGATGATGCCAAGGTCCATGTGCTCTCGCACACTCTGCATTACGGAATGGGAGTGTTTGAGGGCATTCGCACCTACGCCACCGACAACGGCCCGGCAGTGTTCAGGCTGACTGACCACATTGAGCGGCTCCACAACTCAGCCAAGATCTTGAACATGCCTCTGCCTTATTCGGTGCCTGAGATCGTTGAGGCCACCAAACTGGTGGTGCGCGACAGCGGTCTGCCTGAATGCTACGTGCGTCCCATTGCCTATTTTGGCTACGGCGAGATCGGGTTGTCGGTGGCCGACTGCGTCACCGAGATGGCGATAGCTGTGTGGCCTTGGGGGGCGTATCTCGGTGATGACGCGCTCACCAAAGGCGTTCGCTTAAAGATCTCGTCATGGGCCCGCCATGATCACAACATCTTGCCGCCAGCTTCAAAGACCACCGGCAACTACGCCAACTCCACTCTGGCCAAAATGGAAGCCCTCAACGCTGGCTATGACGAAGCCATCATGTTGAACCGGGCTGGCATGGTGTCGGAATGCACAGGTGAGAACCTTTTCGTAGCTACTGAAGACCGGCTGATCACGCCTCCGTTGAGTTCGGGAGCGCTGCCAGGCATAACTCAAGACTCGGTGATCTCCATCGCCCGCGATATTGGTATTGATGTCACCGTCGGCGAACTCGCTCGCAGTGATCTGTACATCGCTAAGGAAATGTTCGTGTGTGGCACAGCGGCCGAGGTCAGCGCAGTCAACTCGGTGGATGATCGCATGCTGACGTGTCCCGGTACGCGCACTTTGGCTATCGCTGAGGCCTACGCGGACGTGGTGCGAGGCCGCAACGACCGTTACAAGACCTGGAACGAGCATGTCCACGAGTAACAAACCGAAGCCGCAAAGGCACAGGGTCGAGATCTATGACACCACCCTGCGCGACGGCACCCAGCTTGAGGGCATTTCGCTCACCGTTGATGACAAACTGCGCATCGCCGCAAAACTCGATTATCTAGGCGTGGCCTACATCGAAGGGGGCTGGCCCGGGGCTAACCCCAAAGACGACGAGTTCTTCGCTCGTGCTAGTCAAGAACTCGACCTGAAAGTCAGCGAACTCGTTGCGTTCGGGTCCACCCGCAGAGCCAGAGGCAAAGTCGACTCTGATCAAGTGCTAGCCAACCTTGCAGGCGCGGGCACTTCAACGGTGTGTTTGGTGGGGAAGTGCTGGGACTATCACGTCACCGAAGCCTTGCAGACCACCTTGGATGAGGGCGTGGCCATGGTGGCTGACTCGGTGGCGTTCCTAGTAGCAGAAGGACGCAAAGTATTGTTCGACGCAGAGCATTTCTTTGACGGGTTTCGCGACAACCCCGAGTTCAGTTTGCGAGTGCTGGAAGCCGCGGCGATGGCCGGTGCCTCAACAGTGGTGCTGTGTGACACCAACGGTGGTGCCATGCCCGATGACATCTCAAAGGCTGTAGCTGCGGTTGCGGCTCATCTTGATTGTGATGTGGGTGTGCATATGCATAACGACACCGGCTGTGGCGTAGCCAACGCTTTGGCGGCAGTGCAGGTCGGTGCAGTGCAAGTGCAAGGAACCATCAACGGCTACGGAGAGCGGGTCGGTAACTGTGATCTAGTTCCGATCATCGCCAATCTTGAGTTGAAGATGGGCATTCAAGCACTGCCCGAAGGTTGCCTTTCCCGACTGACCTCGGTTTCGCATCATGTGGCAGAGTTGGTGAACTTCCCGATCAATCCGCAGCAGCCATACGTGGGTACCAGCGCTTTCGCTCACAAAGCCGGGCTACATACCAGCGCTTTGAGCCGCCGCCCCGACGCTTATGAGCATGTCTCACCAGAGCTAGTCGGCAACGGTACCAGGGTGCTGGTTTCAGAGATGGCTGGCCGTTCGACTTTGGAGATGCGTTCTTCTGAGCTTGGTCTGGATCTTGACGGTGCGGTGCTAGGAGAGGTGATCGACACGCTCAAACATCTTGAACATGCCGGCTACCATTTCGAGGCGGCTGATGCTTCGCTCGAGTTGTTGATGCGTGGTGCGGCTGGCTGGGAGCAGCCTTTCTTCAAGCTCGAATCTTTCCGCGTGTCGATGGATCACCGTTCCGGTACAGGTGCCCGAGCTTGGAACGATGTGTCGGTTGATGTGGACACTGAAGCAACCGTCAAGCTTTGGGTTGATGGCAGCCGAAGGGTGGCCGTGGGGGAAGGCAACGGGCCGGTCAACGCATTGGACACAGCACTGCGAGCGGCTTTGGCTGACCGTTATCCAGCGCTTGACAATATTGCACTGGCTGACTACAAGGTTCGCGTGCTTGATACCCAGAAAGGCACAGGTGCAATCACACGGGTGTTGATCGACTCGACGGACCATCGCAAAATGTGGACCACTATCGGTGTGTCTGAGAACATAATCGAAGCATCATGGCAGGCACTCGCCGATTCGGTGGTCTACGGCCTGCTTCACACCTCCGACTGAACCCTCCAGCCACTATGCATTTGTGTATCTGTTCAAACCGACTTTGTCACAATGATCCGCCCGACCTCGGATTCCTGCACATCGAACCAGAAAGCGATGGCTGATCGCGCCTCGCTCTCCACATCGTCATAGTGCCGTGTCTGAGCGAACACGGTTTCGAGTTCGTCGACGGTGATTCCCCACCAGCCGTCTCCCTGAGTTGCTCGAACATGGTAGGTGTCACTCGGAATGGCATCTACGACTTGGATCTTGGTCACCGTGTTCGTCATGCCTGTTCGTAGCATAGCTATGGATTTTGTGTCTGCTCGCCAATCTGAGGCTCTGCTTGGCGGGATGATTTCAGGTCTGTAGCATCTCGGCTGTGGCTGCTCCGTCCTATGTTCCGTCAGCGGTGGCTGCTCCGACGCTTTACAGATCGCCGCCACGAAGGCTAGGATCGTGGCAAGCCCAGCGTCCAGGCGAAGTGGTTGGTGCTCCCCTTGATGAGGGCAGCGGTTTCGGTAACCAGGGTCCAGATCAGGGTTACGTATTGAAACTGGCGCAACGCTTCACAGGTCAGCTTCATCTGAGTGCTGGGGAGCATGAAAATGACGCTTTGGCCGGTTGTGCGGCGGTAGCGCTGCGACGGGCATCAATGTTCGGACGGGCACCAGTGATGCATGACTTGCGAGTGGCGTTGGAGCTGTTCGGCTTTCTGGGTGAAGCCAACCCAGAACTGCTGGCTTGGCGACAGCAACATTTCGCTGGCGCAGCCGGGCATCACGGCTATCACGTCAAGCGGCACCTAGCAGACCTAGTGCCAGCTGAAATGCTGCGCCGCACACCAGAAGTGGCAGCAGCCGCCCGTGCTAAGGACTGGCGTTCAGCTCTAGGCCTCTAGTTTGTTTCGTCCGCAAGTGTTTGTGTGCTATCGGACTGTATGTTCTGATGGTATTCAGGTGCTGTAGTGCCGTTATGAAGGCAAGGTTAGGATGCTTCGGTGGCAATCCCAGTGTCACAGTTCCCAGCGCTCAAGACATCGAAGGTGCTCAGGATCCTAGCTGCAATAGGTTACGAACAGCGGCGGCGCAGCGGCTCGCATCGAATCCTCGTCTGCGCTGGACGTGAAACCATCATCTTTGCGTTCCATGATGGCGCGGAGGTGCCGCCAGCCGCTCTGCGTCACATGCTCATGAACCGTGCCGGATTGTCCGATGCTGAAATCCTTCGCGTAATATGACTACAACATCAAAAGATCAGGGAGACAATTGGATGCACCAAGTGCGGGTTCATATGAACTCTGGTGAGGGCACCTTGTGGTGGGCAGAAGACGACCGTGGATTTACAGGAGGAGCTGACACGCTCGCCGAGTTGGTTGCGTCCATTCACGAATGGTCCGATTCTGAAGGCACGCGTGAAGAATTGGAGTTCGTACTTGTTGGCGACCCAGTGTCACCGCACCCAGAGGTAGAGTCCTGGCCGTCGCTGCAGCCGACGAGTGCAGGTTTGCGCGTTGTTAGCGTGGGGTCTGTCTTGGTGTCCGCGTAAGGCGTTTCAGTGCAGATTCGCTCGGCGACTCTTTGCGACTTTGCCCAGGTACGGGACGGACTGCTGTCGGTTGTCTCTGCAAGCATCACCAGAGTTTGGCGTGATCAGTACCCCAGTCAGATGGGCATCATGCTTGCAATCATCCTTGAAGTCGTCCAGAGTGAGGCTCAAGCACCTCAGGAGGTGAGGGTCAGGGTTGAGGACGCTGACGGAGCAAGACTTGCCGAGGCTTCCTCGGGTTTTCAGATTCACCCGCCGCTGCCTTCTCTGGATCCTGGCGAGGCGATGTTGATGCCTGCGGCATACGACTTTCGGTCTGTGGCTCTACCGGCTGCTGGCCGCTATCAAGTTGTGGTTGATCCTATGACTGATGGCGCAGAGCCAGTTGCACTAGCTTTTCGGGCCGGATTTCTGAGCGAACTCGCCTCCGCATGAAGTGCTCCAGATTTATGCTGTTTCGGTTTTGATAACGAGGGTTCTGCCAGCCATGTCGTGCCAACCCTGCTTGCGCTTGTTCCACAGCAGTGAGGCCCATACAAGCAAGCCCGGGAGAACAAGAAAAACAAAACCGACAATTGGAATCGCCCAACGTATGGCTGCTTGCCCCCAGCTGGGGAGATAGCCGTTGCTGGCTCTGACAATCTTGATACGCAAGATCATTTTGCCAGGTGTCTGCCCCTTAAGGGCGGTGAATACGATCTCGTAGACGGCGGCAAGCAGCAAAGGCAGAACTTGGTTTTCTGATACGCCCAAGACGCCCAAGATGATCGAAAAGGAGATAAAGAGGATCACTATGTCCACAAGCCTGGCGACCAAACGACGCCAAGGCTCTGCGAGTTGCAGGGTTTCACCCGTGTCCAAAGTCACCGAACCGTTAGATACCTCACTTCCTGCACCCATAGCTGGGGGAGGTGGCGGCATGCTTGAGAAGTCCGAATCATCGGGTGGGGGAGGGGGCATGTTCGACATGGGATTGCTCCTGAAGTTTGACGACATATTACGGTTTCAACCCTAGCCCAAGGGTGTGACACGACACTGCAATGTTGAAGCGGTGTTGCTTGCGTATGATCGACAGGTGACTACGCCACGGGTTCGTTTCGCACCTGCACCTACCGGGTTCTTGCATGTTGGCAGCGCCCGAACTGCGCTGTTCAACTGGCTGTTCGCGCGACATCACGGCGGCGAGATGGTGCTTCGAATCGAAGACACCGATGCCGCGCTCAAAACCCAGCAGTATGTGGATGCCATCATTGATCCTTTGCGATGGCTGGGTCTCGACTGGGACGAGGGCCCACATTTTCAGTCAGCGCGCAGCGGCACCCACCAAGCCGCGCTGAAGCAACTACTAGACCAGGGCGCTGCCTACTTCTGTGACTTGACCCGCGACGATATTGAGCAACGCTGCCAGCAGGCGGATTTGCCGGTCGGTTATCACGGATGGTCACGTGACCGCAATGTGGCAGACGGACCAGGTGTGGTGGTTCGGTTCCGATGCCCCGATCAAGGCGAGACCGTCGTCAATGACGCAGTGCGGGGCAAGGTGAGTTTCCCCAATGATTCGTTAGAGGATTTCGTGATCCGCCGCGGCGACGGTTCGGTCACGTTTCATCTCGCTAACGCAGTCGATGACCATAACATGGCGATCAGCCATGTGATCCGCGGCGAAGATCTGCTCAATACCACTCCGAGGGTGCTGCTGCTCTGGCAGGCTCTTAACTATGGTGAGGCACCGCCGCGCTATGCACATCTGCCTCTGCTAGTTAACGCAAAGCGCCAGAAGCTGGCGAAGCGGCGCGATGATGTTTCACTGGACAGCTACCGCCAACGGGGCTACCTGCCTGAAGCGATGGTCAACTATTTGGCACTGCTGGGTTGGGGAGCGCCTGATGAGGTAGAGATTCGGCCGCTAGATGAGATCGTAGAACTGTTCGATCTTGACGCAGTCAAGGCAGCCCCCGCCTTCTTTGACCCGGTCCGTCTTGATCACATCAACTCCGTCTACGTAAAGGCGCTAACCCCATCGCAGTTCGCAGATCGTGCTTTGCCACATATCTGCGGAACTGCGGGCAGTAACGCAGCCGATGCAGCCGATACCCCTGAAGCTGTTGGCACAGTCGAAACGACTCCTGTAGCCGATGTGGCTTGCAAGGCGGATCAGCAGCGTGTGCGTGAGGTACTGCTGCGGCTCGCAAGCGACTTGCAGCAGCGGATAGCAGTGCTGTCTGACGCTTGGCAATGGATCGACTGGATCTTGTGCGATGAGGTCAGCTACGACGATAAGGCCTGGCAGAAGTCGATTGTGAAGGGACAAGCCGCAGCTGAAGTGCTAGAAGCCGTGGAAACACGCCTCGCCGAAGACGACTTCACCTCGACTGAGCGGCTAGAGGCCATAGTCATGAGTGTCGGCGATGAACTAAGCGACAGACTTGGTGTGCGAGTGCGCTCGCAGGCACCAGTGCGAGTGGCGGTCAGTGGCAGAGCAGCCGGTCTGCCGCTTTGGCTGCCGCTGCAACTTCTCGGCAAGGACGAAGTGCTAGATCGGTTGCACAAAGCACGCGCAAAATTATAGCACAAGTTGTTTTATAGTATTTGCGTATATATCATGCAAATATGGTTAAGTCAAACCTAGTCAAAATTATTCCTAGCACCAGAATTGCGACAGCACTGATCGCTGTGAGCGTCGTGAGTTTTGTTTTGACTCTCACCGCAGCATCTGCCGGAGGCTTAGAAACGCACTATCAGCCCCCAGTGATGCGTCCACCGGTTGATGCGCCTGTGTCAGATCCGTTCCGAATGCCCGAAAACTCTTACGGTCCCGGCAATCGCGGCATCGAATACGACACCGACCCAGGGCAAGTAGTCAGAGCCGCGGCTGCAGGTGTCGTTCAGTTTGCGGGTGCCGTAGCTGGAGCGTTGCATGTGACAGTAGACCACGGCAACGGGTTGCGTAGCAGCTACTCATATTTGCAGCGCATTAGTGTGCGTCAAGGGGCTTCGGTCGTCCGTGGCTCTGTAGTGGGTATCACTGGAGAGCGGCTGCATTTCGGGGTGCGCCGCAACGACGACTATCACGATCCGGCGCACTACATCGGCGTGAAACGAGTGAGGGTGCGCCTAGTAGCTTTCTGAACACGGACCAATGCGAAGTTGCTTAGTCTTGTCATGCAGGCGCGCGGTAAGGCTTCAGCGCTCTTAGACTGACTCGCTGACCCTTAGGGTCCGACGACATCAAGTGGTGCCGCCGAATCATTTCGCAACCCGCGCCTTCACCCGGTCGTTTCGGCGTCCGGCGCGGGCCACGCAGAACCGGGAGAAACACATAGTCATGGCCGTAGTCACCATGAAACAACTGCTTGAGGCCGGGGTCCAGTTCGGCCATCAAACCCGCCGTTGGAATCCCAAGATGAGGCGATTCATCCACGGCGACAAAGCAGGCATTCACATTGTTGATCTGCGTCAGACGCTGACGCATCTTGAGACTGCCTACATTTTTGTGCGCGATCTCGTGGCCGGAGGCGGAACGGTGCTGTTCATCGGCACCAAGAAGCAAGCTCAAGACTCGGTGCAGTCCTTCGCTGAACGCTGCAACATGCCGTATGTGAACGAGCGTTGGCAGGGCGGAATGCTCACCAACTTTCACACCATCGCCAAGCGCATTACCAAGATGAAGCACTACCAGCGCATGCGTGACTCTGGCGAGTTTGAGGCTATGCCCAAAAAAGAGGCGCTACTTCTAGAACGTGAGCTGGTGAAGCTAGAACGCAACTTAGGTGGCATCCGCGACATGGAGTCGGCACCTGACGCAGTGTTCGTGCTTGATACCAAAAAAGAGCACATCGCGGTAACCGAGGCACGTAAGCTGAACGTGCCGATTGTGGCGGTGGTGGACACTAACTGTGATCCCGACTTAGTGGACTATGCCATTCCGGGTAATGATGATGCCATCAGGTCGGGTCGTCTGATGGCGCGTGTGATCTCTGATGCTGTGCTTGAGGGCAGGTTCATTCACGCCAAGCGCACCGAAGCCGACAGCGACCCCCGCGACGTGATCACAGAAGCTGAGGTAGCACAGCAGCAGGCTCAGGCTCGTGCCGCAGCTCTAGAGGAAGCCGTTGAGCGTGAAGCTCGACTGTCCACAGCCGCTGAAGCCCCCGACTCGCAGCCAGAGCCAGAAGCTCTGGAGCCGGGAGACGAAGCCGCTTCAGAAACTGTTGAGACAGAAACTTCTGCGGCAGAAACTGCTGAGACCGCAGAGGTTGATGCTGAAGAGCCAGAGACTGCCGAGCCAGAAACCGAAGCTGCGGCTGATACCGAGGCAGACGTTGCGGCCGATCCAAAAGTGTCTACAGAACAGAGCGAAATAATCGACCAAACCGATGCAGCCGATCAAACCGATGCCGAGGCACAAGATGAAGCACAAGACGACGCGGCCGCACCAAACACCCAACAAGACGAACAAGCTGAGGAGAACTGACATGGCGGTCACAGCCCGCGATGTAAAAACCCTGCGCGATGCCACCGGCGCGGGAATGATGGATGCCAAAAAAGCCCTTACTGCGGCTGACGGCGACATGGAAGCGGCTCGCCAGATACTTCGTGAACAGGGTCTAGCCAAAGCCGACGCACGCAGCACTCGTGACAACGATCAGGGAGCTGTTGCTGTGGCTGGCACCGCAACAGCAGCCGCGATAGTGCAACTCAAATGCGAAACCGACTTCTCGGCCAAGAACGAAGGCTTCACTTCGCTGGCGCAGACACTTGCCGACACGGTGCTTGCCGAGGGTGTTAATGCATTGGATCAGCACACCGATGCGCTTGAAGATCTCAAGTTAATTCTCAAAGAAAACGTAGAGATAGGCGAAGTTCAGCGTCTGCAAGCCGACGACGGCAACCTGCTAGATGCCTACGTCCATCGCCAGGACGGACGCGGTGTCAACGCTGTTGTCGTGGAGGGCAGCGGAATAAAAGCCGAAGCTCTGCATCAGGTGGCGTTGCACATTGCTTTCGCCAAGCCGCAGTTCTTGAGTTCAGATCAGGTGAGCGCCGATGAAATCGAGCATGAGAGAGCAGCCTTGCTGGAGATCACCAAAGCTGAGGGCAAGCCCGAGCAGGCCTGGGAGAAGATCGTTGATGGTCGCATGCGCGGCTGGTTCGCCGAACGTGTGCTCCTAGAGCAGGGTCTGCACGGCGAAAAGACGACAGTCAAAGACAGCATCGGCAGCGGATCGATCGTCGGTTTCGTGCAGGTGCTGATAGGCGATTGACCGTGACTAGCGGCGCAGCGCCCGAGCGACGAGAAGCACGTTGGCGGCGGGTGTTGCTTAAGCTTTCGGGTGAAGCCTTCGCGGGCAACTCGGAGGCTGGCATTGATGGTGACACAGTGCGGGTCATCGCCTCTGGCATCGCCGAAGCCCGCGAAGCATTTGATGTCGATATTGCTGTCGTGGTCGGAGGTGGCAATCTCTGGCGCGGCACTCAAGGTGCTGGTGCTGGCATGGACCGCGCTCAGGCTGACTACATGGGGATGCTGGCCACGGTAATAAACGCCTTAGCGCTGCAGGACACTTTGGAGCAGCTAGGTCAACCCACACGGGTGCAAACCGCGATCCATATGGCTCAAATCGCTGAGCCCTATATCCGCCGTCGAGCTATCCGCCATCTTGAGAAGGGTCGGGTAGTGATATTCGCTGGGGGAACAGGTAACCCGTTCTTCACTACTGACACTACGGCCGCTCTGCGTGCCGCTGAAGTAGAAGCTGAGGTGGTACTCAAAGGCACTCATAGCGGTGTTGACGGCATCTACACAGCAGATCCCGGTATCGATCCGAACGCCACCTTGCTTACGCGGGTCAGTTATCTACAGGTGCTCAACGAAGGCCTAGACGTGATGGATGCAACCGCCATCACGCTTTGTATGGACAATGGTCTACCCATTGTGGTGTTCAACTTAATGCAGACCAACAACCTGCAATCCCTCCTTGACGGTGCCCAGGTGGGTACTCTCGTAGCTCGGGAGGACCGCAATCCATGAGCGAAGAGCTGATTGGCATGGTGCTGGCTGATGCCAGCGAGCGAATGGACGAAGCCGTGACCTCAGCCAAGCGCGAGTTCTCCACGGTGCGCACAGGCCGGGCCAACTCTGCACTGCTGGAGCGGGTTCAGGTGGAGGCTTACGGTGTGAAGATGTCTATGCGTGAGCTGGTCACCTTCTCAATCCCCGAAGCCAGTCAGCTAATCATCACGCCGCATGACCCCGCCAATATTGCCGCGCTTGAACGGGCTGTACAACAAGCTCAGCTTGGTTTGACACCTAGTAGTGACGGTCGGGTCATCAGGCTGTCGTTTCCGCCGCTCACCGAAGAGCGTCGCCGCGAGCTTGCCAAGCTCGTGGGATCCATGGCCGAAGATTCCCGTCACCGGGTGCGAGGACTACGCCGCCAGGCTCGCAAAGACCTTGACGAGATTGAGAAGGACGGCGGGGTTTCAGCAGATGCTGTAGCGCGCGCTGCCGACAAGCTTGACGGCATTACCCGTACTCGTGAGAAACTAATCGACGATGCTTTGGCCGAAAAAGAAGAGGAACTGCTTGAGGTATGAGAAGCAAGCACCAACGCGTGCATATCCCTACTGCAGCGCCTGGGAAGTGAAAGGATTCACGAAGTGAGCAACCAGGACGATTTCACTCAGTATCAGCCACAGGGTTCTTCGGGATCAGACCTTGACGACGATGCTGGAATGACACCCGGACGATCAGTGTTCGGCGACGACTTTGACGAGCCTGCCTGGGGGACAGGTCAAGAAACACCGCACGGTGCTTCCGAGCCGAGGCTCCAAGAAGTCGATACGCCTGACGTGTGGCCTGACCACGGTGCTTCCCCGCAGTGGGAAGACTCCTCTGAGATGCTGCCCCCGATAGAACCCAGCGAGCAGGTAGGACACACCGTCGGCGACGAAGACTTCTTCGGCTATGAGGATCAGCCGATGTATCCAGGCGCGTCCACGGCAACAGCTGTGCCCGCGTCGAACGAACGCGACACACCGATGGCTGTGCTCGTTGGAGTGTTCTTGTCTGCGGTGATCTTGGTGGCTTTGCAAATGGGTCCCGCTGTAGCGCTAATCGTGGCCACTGTGGTTCTTGGTTTGGCTGCCGTTGAACTGCTTGGTGTAGTGAGAGTTGCTGGCTATCAGCCAGCGGTGGTTTTGGGTCTGGTCGGGGTGGTGACGATGCCTTTAGCTGCGTATTGGCGAGGTGTTGACGCTATTGCGGTCGTGCTGGTGTTGACGGTGGTGTTCGGCGCGCTGTGGTATCTCACTGGGGTTGGTGTCGAGGGGCCAGTTCGAGGTCTTGCCGCGACTGTCTTCGCAGTGACCTACATAGGTGTTCTCGGTTCTCATGCGGCCCTGATCTTGAAAATCCCCGATCATGGCACCGGAATCCTCACCGTGGCGATAGTGCTGACAGTCGCTCATGATGTGAGCGCCATGGCTATTGGGCGAGCTGCGGGACGCACCCCGCTGTCGCAGGCCAGCCCCAGCAAAACCCTGGAAGGACTTGTTGGCGGAACCGTCGTCACGATTGCGGCGGGTTTGGCTATGGGGTTGGCTGGAGTTCCTGCGCCGATCGCGGATAGCCCCGGCGGTTTCTGGACTTCGGTTCTGGTGGCGGTAGTCGTAGCGATCATCGTGCCAATAGGTGATCTGACCGAATCGATGCTCAAGCGAGATCTTGGCATCAAAGACATGGGTTCGCTGCTTCCAGGACATGGCGGAGTGCTTGACCGTTTCGATGCCATGCTGTTCTCGCTGCCAGCCGTCTACTACGTGGCTTTGATGACCGGGGTAATCTAAGAAACCGAGCAGGCGACTCGAAGTGTTTGACAGAGCCAGAGTACAGAGTCAGAGTGCAGAGCTGGACAAAGATTTGAAGCCATGGTGAAGCAATGGTGACATCGGTTGCTGTACTTGGATCTACTGGATCAATCGGCACACAAACCCTTGACATTGTTGAAGCCAAGCCTGATCATTACCGGGTGGCATCGCTCGGCGCAGCGAGTTCAGTGGACCTGCTCGCTGAGCAAACAAGGCGCTTTCGACCCGAAGTAGTCGCGATCGCCAACACGGATCGGGCCGCTGAACTCGCTGAGCTGATCCCGAATACGGTGGAACTCTTAGCTGGTGCCGATGCTATGGCAGCCGCGGTGTCAGCGGCCGACACGGTCATTAACGCTGTGGTGGGCTTCGCAGGGCTTCCAGTGACTCTGGCGGCACTGGAAGCCAGCAAACGGCTTGGCTTGGCCAACAAAGAGTCGTTGATCGCAGCCGGTCCAGTGGTACAGCGGGTACGCAGCAGCGCTGGTGGTGAAATAATTCCTGTCGATTCTGAGCATTGCGCGATTCATCAGTGCCTGCGCGCTGGTGACGATCATGAACAGGTCGCCGAGATCGTCTTGACCGCCAGCGGCGGGCCTTTCCGTGGCCGTAGTGCATCGGATCTTGCCAATGTCGGAATAGCTGACGCTTTGGCGCATCCCACCTGGCAGATGGGTCCCAAGATCACAGTCGATTCCAGCACACTGATGAACAAGGGTCTCGAAGTGATTGAGGCGCACGAACTTTTTGGGGTTGATTACGACGAGATCAAAGTGGTGGTTCATCCACAGTCGATTATTCATTCAATGGTGACATACCGTGACGGCGCGACTCTGGCGCAGCTTTCCAAACCCGATATGCGGCTATGCATCGGCTATGCGCTGGCGTATCCCGACCGGCTAGATCACCCGTATGGTGCTATCGACTGGTCGCAGCTAGGGCAACTCGACTTTGAGGTGCCCGACCGTAACGCTTTCGGTTGCTTGGATCTGGCTTATCAGGCCGGTCGAGCTGGGCAGACCGCCCCGGCCTGGCTGAACGCCGCAAACGAAGTAGCGGTGCAGGCTTTTTTGGATGAACGAATCAGATGGACCGAAATTGCTGAGGTAATCAACGCGGCTCTGCAGCAGTGGCCCGGCACGCAAGCTAGCGACATTGATGCGGTACTGGCAGCTGATGCCGAAGCTCGCCGTGTCGCCGAAAGCCTGCTATCAAGCGCATCAAACCCGGCCGCCTGAAAGCTCAACCCAAGAGCCCACTCAAAGGTTGAGTGACCGCTAGCATCGGCTGTGATGAACGGCACCGCATGAAGCAATCGACTCAACAGTTCACTCGGCCTCTAAGCGATCAGATCCGCCTCGGCGCACTGATCGCAGCTGTTGTGGGTTTGGGAGTGTTTGCAGGTACCGGCTGGGTAGTCATTGTCTTGGCTCTGGTCTCCATGCTGTTCTTGCATGAGCTAGGTCATTATGTGACAGCACGCCTGACAGGAATGAAAGTCAGCGAGTTCTTCATTGGTTTTGGTCCGCGTCTGTGGTCATTTCGCCGTGGTGAAACCGAATACGGCATCAAAGCCATCTGGATCGGTGCCTATGTGCGGATCGTTGGGATGAACAACCTTGACGAAGTAGATCCCGGCGACGAACCGCGCAGTTTCCGCCAAAAGAGTTACCCGAGGAAACTACTGGTGCTGACGGCCGGTTCTGGCATGCATTTCATTCTTGTGCTGTTGTTGCTGTTCGCAGTTCTGCTCAGCGACGGACGGATCGCTAGTGGAGGCTCCGACACCTTCGATAACGACAACTGGGTGCTTGCATCGGTTTCACCCGACAGTGCTGCCGCCGCTGTTGGTCTACAGCCCGGCGATCAGCTGGTGTCGGTCGCCGGTGAGGCACGCAGCAGCTTCGCAGATTTCTCGGTGCTGGTGCAGCAACTAGCAGGCCGCCAAGTTGAGGTTGTCTACCGCCGCGACGGAGCAACCCGCAGTGCTGTCACCACTATCGGTGAGCGTCTCACAGCCGAAGGTGCAGCCGGGATTGAGGGACTGATCGAAGGCGACCGCATTCTGGCAGTGGAAGGCCTCCAAACGGACGGGACGCTCACATATTCGCAGCTTGTCGGCTATGGGCGAGACCTGATCGGTGAGCCACTTGACATCACTATCGTGGACACCCGAACTGGTCAGCCAGCGGTGGTGGAGGACGCTGTCATTACCGCACTGGCAGATCCAACGGACGCGGTTCGAGGATTTTTCGGTGTGTCAGCTGAGTTCCGTGGCAGTGGCCTGAACGTTGCTGAAGCGGCAGGAGAATCGCTGCAACAGTCTCTGCTGGTCATCCGCGACGTGGTTTTCGCCATACCGGCGGTGGCGACAGACGGACTCGGAGGCACTTTCGACGGTTTACGCGGCGATAATCAGCCGCTTGGTAGCAGCCAAACCGCCCGCGAAGTGGAGCTTCGACGCCTTGACAGTTCGCATCCCGATGAGAATCGCATCCTGTCGATATATGGGGTGGCGCGCATCGGTGCGGAGGCGGCTTCCAACAGCGTCACTGACGTGCTGCTGCTGCTGGCCTACGTAAATGCTTTCATCGGAGTATTCAACCTGCTACCGCTGCTGCCGCTTGACGGAGGCCATGTGGCAGTGGCTACATATGAGCGGATCCGCTCGTTTGGGGGTCGCACTCATCGGGTTGATGCAGCCCGACTGCTGCCGGTTACCTACGCTTTCGTGGCGCTGCTGTTGCTGGTGGGCGCTGTGGCGCTGCTACGCGATATTTTTGATCCGGTCAGCTTCGGCTGAGACGATGTGCCTGTGAGCCGATGTCCCTGTCGTTGCTAGGCGCTCAGCTAAGCTTGCGGACGTGAAAGTTACCACAAGCATCCCGCGGCGCAAGACCCGACAGATCATGGTTGGCAAGGTTGCGGTCGGCGGCGACGCTCCAGTGACCGTGCAGTCGATGACGGTCACCAAGACTGCTGACTATGAGGCCACCTTGCAGCAGATTTACGCGCTGGCAGCCGCTGGAGCTGACATTGTGCGCTGCACCTGCAACAGGCCTGAAGCTGCTGAAGGACTGGCCCGGATCGTGCCGCGCTCGCCGGTGCCGATCGTGGCCGACATCCACAACAACTATCGCATGGCTTTGGCTGCGTTAGAGGCCGGGGTTCACTGTCTGCGGCTCAACCCAGGCAATATCCGCAAACCTGAGCAGATCAAGGCGGTAGCCCGCGAATGCAAAGACCGTAACGTGCCTATCCGCATTGGAGTTAACGGCGGTTCTCTTGATCCCGATCTGTATCACCCTGAGTTAGGTGTGACACCCGAGGCGATGGTGACTTCGGCGATGCGCGAACTCGCCTATTTCGAGGACGTGGACTTTGATCTAGTGAAGATCTCGGTGAAAGCATCGAGTGTGCCTTTGATGATTGAGGCTTACCGGCAACTCGCTGACACTTGCGATCATCCGTTGCATCTAGGGGTGACTGAGGCGGGGCCGCCACCACCAGGGATCGTCAAATCAACCGCGGGCATAGCGGCACTGCTATCAGAAGGCATTGGCGACACGATCCGCTATTCGTTGACCACCGATCCAGTGGTCGAAGCACAATGTGGCCGCCAGCTGCTAGAAGCTATGGGGCTACGCGAGCGCCGTAACGTTGACCTGATTGCTTGCCCTAGCTGCGGAAGAGCCGAAGTTGATGTGTTCGGAGTGGCTCAGCAGGCTATGGAAGCTTTCGGTGAGCGCGAAATACCGTTGCAGGTGGCGGTTATGGGTTGTGTGGTCAACGGTCCTGGTGAAGCTCGTGACGCGGATCTGGGAATAGCCGCAGGCAACAAGCGTGGGCATCTTTTTGTGAAAGGTGAGAACGTTGCTGTTGTCGCCGAAAACGAGATGGTAGAGGCGCTGGTGGAATGGGCCGAGTACATCTGCGAGCATGGCTCAGAAGCAGCTCTGCAACGCGCTGCTCAAACGCGTGCCGAGGCCCGTCAGGCGGCTGAGGAGGATCGCCAGCGCAATATTGACGAGTTGGGCGAAGATGCCAACAAGTCTGAGATTCTTGTAGAGGAGATCCGTCGCGGTAGCCGCGTCTGATCTGATAACGCGTCTGATCTGACAAATTCAACTCGCCCTATTTTTCGACTCGCCTATTTCAACTCGCCTGTCCCCCTTGCCCTCTGAGTTGTCAGGGGTGCCGGTATACTTGGGGTAACGTTCGATTCTTGCGGAAGCGGCGTGGGCTTTGGCCCACGCCGTTGCCAGTTCGGGAAGCAGCAATGAGCCAAAAACACGGCGATTCGCAGGGCACCAGCGAAAGCATAAAGTGGCATGGCGATTGTTGATCGCGTCCGCGAACTTGCGGCTAAGACTGCTGAGGAGGCCGGTGTCGATCTCTATGACGTGGAATACAACGGCGGTGTTGTGCGTGTGTTAGCCGATGCCTCTGGTGGCATTGACATAGACGCAATCGCTGCTTTGTCGCGCACGTTGAGCCGCTCTTTGGATGAACAAGATCTGATACCAGGGCGTTACACGTTAGAGGTTTCGAGCCCAGGTCTTGAACGTCCGCTGCGTACTCCTGAACATTTCCGTCGGGCGACTGGAGCTGAAGTGAATGTCAAAACTTCAGCAGATTTCGAGGGGCCTCGTCGTCTGCTCGGAACCCTCAAACAGGTCACCGACGACGGTGTGGAGCTACTCAGCGACGACGGAGAACTTTGCAAAATCAATTTTGAGCAGATGGCCTCGGCTCGCACCGTCTTTGAGTGGGGAAACCAGACACGCAAGTAGTTCAAACAAATGCCCACAATCATCTGCAACAACATCTGCAACGAACCGATAATCATCAACATGAAATCAAGGAGAAACTGCCATGAACGCTGAGGTAATGGAAGCCCTGCAAGCAATGGCGGCCGACCGGGGCATAACCGTCGATTCGCTGTTCGCTGCCCTCGCTGACGCTTTGGAGTCGGCCTACAAGCGGCTGCCTGAGGCAAAAGAGTATGCCTGGGTGACAATTGATCCATCAAGCATGGAGTTCCGTGTTATTACACAGGATCTTGATGCCGATGGTAATCCGGTTGGTGAGGAATACGAGGTAACCCCTGACGACTTTGGCCGTATCGCCGCAGCAACCGCACGCCAAGTGATGACTCAACGCATCCGCGAGGCCGAGCGCGAACTCAAATACGAGGAATACGCAGGCCGCGAAGGCGACATCGTCACCGGCATGATCCAGCAGACAGACGCGCGCTACACGCTTCTGGATCTAGGGCGAGTGGAGGCTCTGCTTCCTCAAGCCGAGCAGGTTCCCTATGAGCGACCCGACTCAAACACACGGCTCAAGGCTTACATCGTTGAAGTCCGCAAAACCGCTAAAGGCCCTCAGATTGTGGTGAGTCGAACTCATCCTGGCTTGGTGAAGCGACTCTTTGAGCTTGAAGTGCCTGAGATCGCCGACGGGATAGTGGAGATCAAGGCTTGCGCTCGTGAGCCTGGGCACCGCACCAAGATCGCAGTTCATTCAAATGATCCGAACGTGGATCCCGTGGGTGCTTGTGTCGGAGCGCGCGGTGCTCGGGTTCGCCAAGTAGTGAACGAACTGCGCGGTGAAAAAATCGACATCGTGCCTTTTAGTGACGAACTCGAAGAGTTTGTGATGAAAGCGCTTTCGCCAGCTCGGATCAAAGAGGTTCGTCCCGACGAGATGACCGGCGATTGCGACGTGATTGTGCCCGACTATCAGCTTTCTCTAGCTATCGGCAAGGAAGGCCAGAATGCGCGACTAGCCAGCCGGCTCACCGGTTGGGGTATCAACATCAAAAGCGAGACCCAGCTTGCCGAAGAGGCCGTCTACGGTGATGTTGAGTGGGCTGAAGGCGAATGGGTAACCGACTCCGAAACGGGCGAGCAGCTTTGGCAGCCTGCTGATGGTGGCGAGGCGGTCAGCGCAGAAGCTTGGGCAGAGATGGCACAGAATCGAACCACAGAAAGTGCTGCTGAGGATGAAGGTGTGGAAGCTTCCAATAAGGTTGGTGAAGCTTCCACTAAGGGTTCTGCTGATGGCTCTGCTGAAGAGAATGTGCCTGCCGAAACCGAGGGAACTGTTACGGCGACTCCCGCTGAGGCTGGCGAAGACACCGCAGATACTGAAGGAGAAGCGACAGCAGCTGGAACGGCTGAGTCAGTGACAACTTCCTGAGACACGAAAGAGAACCTGCATCACCTGCTGTGAGACCGGCTGAAATCGCTAGGCTTCAATAGGCGTGGTGGCACTCAGGTACGCCATAGGGTCGTTTCGCCGCGCTTCATGTTCTTAGAAAGGGGCAGTTTTTGCCAGGCAAAGTCCGCGTCCATGAGCTCGCCAAAGAGCTCCAGCTGACTAATCAGCAGACGCTTGATCTTTGCGTCGCGCTCAGTATTGGAGTCAAGTCGCACTCCTCCAGCATTGTTGAGGCGCAAGCCGACCGAGTTCGGCGCCGTGCCGAAAGAGACGGTCTGCTCAAACCTGAGCCTGAGCCTGAGCCTCTAGCAGACGAGTCGCCAGATGCCCCCCAATCAGAAGAGCCGCTGCCCGAGGTTGAGGAAGCCTCTCCACAAACAACCGAGACAATATCTGCGCTTGCAGAGTCTACGTCTAGAGAGTCTGCGCTTGGAGAGTCCGAACCTGCAGAGTCTGAGCTGAATAAAAAATCAGAATTCAAAGCTTCCGAAACAGAGACCCAGACCAAATCCAGAACGCTTAAAGAATCTGAGCTTGACAGGGAGGAGGCTGCCAGAGACGAAAGCTCACAGCCGCCAGCTGTCGCCCCTGTAGGCCAACAACAAGTCGCAGCCACCCCCGAATCCAACGGCACTGCCGCTGGTGAACCCAATACAAAGCCGTCCACAACGCGCGCCCCCAAAACCAGTAAAGCCACACCTACAGCAACCATCTCTTCAAGCGGCAGCGTGGCACCCTCAAAGCGCACCCCCAAAGAAAGAGCCAAGCCCGCGCGGTCTCCACAAGAAACGCCTGCGAGGCCGACCACTCCGATTGCTCAACCCCCAAAAACTTCTCCAGCCCCTCCAAGCGCCTCTCCGCAGCGTCCCGGCAATGCAGCCAGACCGCCGATTTCTAGGACCGGGAAACCTATCCCGCCGCCTCCTCCGCCTCGGCGCTTCCATCCACCCGCCACACAAGGTGCCACCCCACGCAGCGACTCTGCCACAAAAAAATCGCGCCGCTCGGGATCGGCAGGGACTTCTCGACCCGCGTCCGATCGTCCAGCAGGAGGTCGCCGCGCCGCGCCAGCGCCTACATCGGGACCACGTCCCTCCGGGGGACCACGGCCATCTGGAGGTCCGCGCCCGAGTGCAGCACCCAGTGGTGCTCGCCCAGGTGGCCGAGGCGGCCCTGGTGGATCAGCTCGGCGCCCTCCGCGGCGCAAGAGTCGCAGACGTCGAGTTCGTGAAGAACTCCAGCCCATTGATATTCCTGCTTACACACCGCTGCATGTTCCAGTGCCAGAAGGAACCGTGGTCGTGGAGCGGGCTTCAGCAGCTCAGGATTTCGCCCCCAAGCTCAATCGCACCGCAGCCGATGTAGTGCGTTTCTTGATGCAGCACGGCGAGATGGTGACCGCAACCCAGTCGCTCAGCGACGACATGATGGAGTTGTTCGCAGCTGAGGTCGGCGCCGAAATCCGACTCGTCAATCCCGGTGAGGAACAAGAAGTCGAACTTCAGAAGCTTCTCGGTGTCACAGACGACGGCGAAGATGTCGGCGAATCACCGCTGCGCCCACCGGTAGTGACCGTGATGGGTCACGTTGATCACGGTAAAACCTTGCTGCTTGACCGGATCCGCGATACTCATGTGGTTGACGGAGAAGCAGGCGGTATCACCCAGCACATCGGTGCTTATCAGGTTGAACGCAATGGCCATCTGGTCACCTTTATTGACACGCCGGGCCATGAAGCTTTTACTGCGATGCGTGCCCGTGGTGCCGGAGCTACCGACATTGTGGTGTTAGTCGTGGCCGCCGACGACGGAGTAATGCCCCAGACGATTGAAGCCATCAACCACGCCCGCGCCGCTGAGGTGCCCATAGTTGTGGCTGTTAACAAGATCGACCGCGCCAATGCCGATCCTCAAAGAACTGTTGCGGGTGTGGCCGAGCAGGGTTTGGTACCAGAAGCTTGGGGTGGTGAGACCATCTATTGTGAAGTGTCGGCATTAAATGGTGACGGCATCGAAGAACTGCTAGACCAAATGTTGCTTGTGGCCGAGGTTGAAGACCTTCGAGCTTCGCCGGAGGGTCGAGCTGGCGGTGTGGTGCTCGAATCGAATCTTGACATCGGCCTTGGGCCGGTAGCCACGGTGCTGGTGCAGAAGGGCACGCTGCGTGTTGGTGATCCGATGGTCGCAGGGGCATCTTGGGGCCGTGTCCGGGCTTTACTCAACGATCGCGGCGAGGCCGTTGAGCAGGCGGCACCTTCCACTCCAGTGCAGGTGCTCGGACTGTCAGAAGTGGTCAGTGCTGGCGACACATTCGCAGTCGCCCCCAACGAGAAACTCGCCGGGCGTGTAGCCGACACACGCGAACGCTGGCAGAGAATCTCCAACCTGGGTCGAGAAGCGCACTCTCTGTCAGGTGGTGCCAAACTCGAAGACCTTTTCACGCGGATTCAGCGAGGCGAGACGGCCACACTCAACGCCATCGTCAAAGCCGATGTCAACGGGTCGTTGGAAGCTGTAACCGAAAGCCTCCGCAAGCTAGAAACCCGAGAGGTACGTGTCGCTATCGTGCATCGCGGTGTTGGCGGTATCACCGAAAACGACATCCAGCTTGCGTCTGCCTCCAATGCAACCATCATCGGTTTCAATGTGCGACCAGATCGTAAGGCACGCGAAGCGGCTGCTGCCGAGAACGTAGAGATCCGCACCTACGAAATCATTTACAAGCTGCTTGAAGATGTTTCTGCGGCCATGGTCGGGATGCTGGCCCCCGCAATCGAAGAGATCGTCATCGGTGAGGCGGAGGTGCGCCAAGTCTTCCGTATTCCCAGGGTGGGTGCGGTGGCTGGCTGCTATGTGCAAAACGGCACCATCAACAGAGGTGCCAAGGTGCGGTTCCTGCGTGACGGGGCCATCATTTGGAAAGGTGAGATCAATTCGCTCAAGCGTTTCACCGACGATGTACGTGAGGTGCAGTCGGGCTACGAATGCGGTATCGGCTTAAGTAACTTCCAAGATCTGAAAGCTGGCGACATCATTGAGACCTTTGATGAGCGTGAGGTGGCTCGAACCCTTGAGGTATGACTTGAGGGTGCCTCAGGAAGAAAGGCTTAGATCGTGGCAAGGCGAAATCGACGCGATCAGCGCGGTCATCCCGACTATCGGGGCGAACAGCGTGGCGCACGGGTCGGGGAGTTGATCCGACGTATAGTCGCTGAATCTATAGAAGACCTTGACGATGAGCGTCTCACCATGGTGTCGATCACAGGCAGCGAAGTGGATCGTGACTTGCATCGGGCTGTGATTTGGTTTACCTCACTTGACTACAGCGAAGCAGATGACTTTGCGATTGTTGAAGCTTTTGAGGAGCACGCCCGCAAGCTGCGCAAAGCGGTCGGTGATCAGACTCGACTGAGGCGTACACCAGAGCTGGTGTTCCGCCCAGACATGACGCTGCGATCCGCTGAACGTATAGAAAGAATTCTGGACTCTGAGCGTGAGGGTGGTGAAACCTGATGCGTGACGGGATCGCGGTGGTGGACAAGCCCGCCGGTTGGACTAGTCACGATGTGGTCGCTAAAGCACGCCGAGTGCTAGGCACCCGCAAGGTGGGTCACGCTGGCACTCTTGATCCTGATGCCACTGGAGTTCTGGTTCTTGGAGTGGGACGAGCGACCCGTCTGTTGCGCTATGTCACAGACTTGATGAAAAGCTACGAGGCAGAGATCGTCATCGGTATTGAGACCAACACTTTGGATTCGTCGGGTCGGATCACAGCCCGTCACCCTGAAATGACAGTGACAGCCCAACAGGCGCGCACTGTTGCTGCGACTCTGACCGGTGAGATTCTTCAGGTTCCACCAATGGTCTCTGCCGTCAAAGTGGGCGGTCGCAGGCTGCATGAACTAGCTCGCGCCGGTGTGGAAGTGCCGCGTGAGTCCCGCCCAGTGACGGTGTATCGCTTTGATGTTGAGCCGATGTCGGGACTTGGGACTGACACAGTTCTGAAGGCTGAGGTCGACTGCTCAGCAGGTACTTATGTGCGGGTGCTTGCTGCTGACCTGGGGCGGGCGCTGGGTAGCGGTGCTCATCTCAGAAATCTGCGCCGCACCGCGGTCGGCGATTTCACGGTGGACAGTGCTTGTGAGGTGGAGTCGATCAAGGTAATGCCGATGGCTCATGCTGTTGCACATTTAAACGGCGTAGAAGTAACTCCCGAGGTGGCTGAGGAGGTGGTTCACGGTCGAGTGTTAGCACTAGAACGACTCAGGGTCGAGAATCTGGGGCCGTGGGCGGTGCATGACTGCGAAGGTCATCTTCTTGCCGTGTATCAGCGCCACGGAAACGGGGCCAAGCCAGCGGTTGTGGTTGCGTGACTAAGGTTTCGAGAGTCGCTAGCCTTTAAAACGACATGCTCCGCGGTGCAAACCTCGGAATTCGCCCACTGACCTGAACCCGTTCCTTGCTGCGCTGGAGGACTCCTTGCAACTATTGCGCGATCAGCGCGATCAACTCCCTGCGAATGTTTCGGTCGCGGCTGCTATAGGGGTCTTCGACGGGGTGCATCTCGGGCATCAGAAAGTGCTGGAGCATGTTCGTATCGCTGCCGCGCACCTAGGTGTGGCATCTGCGGTTGTGACTTTTGATACTCACCCTGCACATGTGGTGCGCCCGCAGAACGCACCGAAACTGTTGACCACTCTCCAACAGAAGCTGGAGCTGCTGGAGGAGCAGGGACTTGACTACGCCTATGTGGTTAACTTCGACGAAGTACGCGCTAGTACCCGCCCCGAAGAGTTCGTGGAGCAGGTGTTCTTAGACGCTCTCCATGCCCGCGCGGTGGTAGTAGGCGAAGACTTCCATTTCGGCAAGGGCCGCACCGGCAACGTTGCCGAACTGCAGCGGCTGGGCCGTGACTGGGGCTTCAAGGTGATCCCATTAGAGCTGATTCACCATCATCGCGAAGCACGCGAGCCCGTATCATCCACTGCGGTAAGGCGAGCTTTGGCTGGTGGTAACGTAGCCGCCGCAGCCGAAATGCTGGGACGCTGTTATGAAGTGCGCGGCAAGGTCGTTGAAGGCGACAAACGCGGCGCAACCGTGGGATTCCCCACAGCTAACGTTCCCGTGCCAAAGGCGATGGCATGGCCAGCTGACGCTGTGTATGCAGGTTGGTGCATTTTGCCTGACGGAAAGCGCAATGCCTGCGCCATCAACATCGGGCGCCGTCCGACCTTCTATGAGCACGCTCAACAGTCGCTGCTGGAAGCGCATCTGCTTGACTTCTCAGGCGACTTGTATGGCTGTGAGGTGCGGGTGGAGTTTGTGGACTTCTTGCGCAGCGAACGCAAGTTCGACGGTATAGAGCAGCTTTCAGCCCAGCTCGCCGTTGATATCGCCAACGCTAAGCAACGTCTCGGCCTTGCCTAAAAAACTACCGATCACGCCTTTACAGGTTTAGCAGGTAGCGAGAAAAGCGGCCCGATTCACGGAGTCTAAAAGCGAGGTTGATATCCAGACGTTCAGTGTGCTGTGCTAACTGTTTGGCACCAGCCGGGGGCGGATGTTCCAACAAAAAACTCCGCACTTCCTTGGCAAGTTCGGGCTTGTCAAGTGCAGTTATTCCCTCAAGCATTCTCGCCCATGAATAGTTGGCAGGAAATACATCAAGAATCTGATCCCAGCGGTCACGTAGAAATCCCCAAGCTTCAGCACTGCAAACAGGGTTAAACATGGCTCGGCGAATTAGATAAGGACCGTCTTGGGTGCGCACCGAACCGTCAAGCGTTTCCTCAAGAATCCGACACACAAGCTCCTTATCACGAAAATCCGCTAAAGCGAAAAGGTTACGCTGCTCAGACTGAGGGTTTGATGCCGACTCAAAGCGCCGCTTTATCGCAGCAAAGTCGGCGCTATCTCCATGAGCCGCCACCACGCTCAAAGCCGCCGCTGCCAGCGTAGGGTCGTCGTGGTCCAGCCGCTGTCGGCACTCATTGACCGTGGCAGCGTGATCGCCAACCGTGCCCCTCAAAGTCATTAGCACGGCTCGTAGCTCCTTAATACGGTCGTTTTCGCCTGGCTGCGGATCAAGCCCTACTTCTCTAGCAGCGCTATCAGATACCTCAACAACAAGTTCACAGAATCTTTGTAGGGCATCTCCGGCAACAAGCCTGCGCAGGTGCGTCAACGCCGCAGTGATGGCTTGCCAGACGGTGAGATCACTTTCGCCCGCGAAACCGCTCAGTATCAGGTCAACAAAATTTGCTGCATCCAAGCCGCCGGAGACGGTCGCGGCCCAGGCATCGTCAATCAGGCCGTGGCGTTCGTTGGCTGTTCTTTCGTGGGCGGTGTAATCACCGCCTGTGCGTTCGTGGGCGGTGTAATCACCGCCCGTGCGTTCGTGGGCGGTGTAATCACCGCCCGTGTAATCACCGCCTGTGCGATCACCGCTGATGATGCCCGCAAGAGCCTCGGCGCTTAGATCTTCGCGGTAAAAACCTGAGGCACCGCTGTTAACAGTCACCAGCTTGGTGCCAGCAGACAAGGTGACGATACGGCTGGTTTCATCAAGGACAAGGCGCTGCTCAACAGTTTCACCGTCGGGGGTGACGAACCTTAAACGCAGCGGCACCGACCAGATACGCTGATCGCTTTGCTCGGGGTTGAGCGCGAAATGACGCTGCGACAGGTTCACGCCGTGGTCATCGACAGTGGCCGCTACCGCGGGATAGCCACCCTGATGAATCCAGTTGTCCATGATTTCTCGCACCGGCTGATCCGATGCCTCCGCCAAGGCATTCCATAGATCCTCTGTGACCGTGTTGCCGTAGGCGTGACGATGCAAATAGAGCCGCACCCCAGCGCGGAAGACATCGGCACCCAGATACTGCTCCAGCATGCGTACCAGAGCTGCGCCCTTTTCGTAGGTGATCACATCGAACATGTCTTCAGCTTCGGCGGGAGAATGCACTGGATACTCCACCGGCCTAGTGCTCACTAAAGCGTCAGTAGCGAAAGCCGAGGCTCGGCTGCGACAAAAAGTTGACCAGATCTTCCAGTCGGGGCGGTAGGCATCGCTGCAGGCAGTCTCCATGAATGTTGCGAAGGCTTCGTTGAGCCAGATGCCTTCCCACCAGGCCATGGTGACTAGATCACCGAACCACATGTGAGCCAGTTCATGGTTGATTACGGTCGCAACATGCTGCAGTTCTGACTGGCTAGCGGAGTCGGGGTCTATGAGCAGCAGAACCTCACGGAAGGTCACACAACCCAGATTCTCCATGGCACCGAACGCGAAGTCGGGAATGGCGACTAGGTCAACCTTGTCCGACGGATAAGGCAAGCCGTAGTAGTTCGAGAACCAGCTCAAGGCGTGCGCGGCCACGTCCAGAGCGAAACTGGTTTGACTGCCACGGCCGGGTCGGTGTATTACACGCACCGGAACTCCGTTGCAGTCGATCGCTTTGGTGGCTTCCAGCGGCCCCACCACGAAAGCCACCAGATAAGTGGACATCACCATGGTGGTGGCGAAACTGACCTTCACTCTGCCGTCGTCTAGTAGCACGCGGTCTACCTCTGCGGTGTTTGACACTGCCAGCAGACCTTGTTGCACTGTCAGGCTTGTGTCGAATGTGGTTTTGAGCGCCGGTTCGTCGAAACACGGAAAAGCTCTGCGAGCGTCTGTGGATTCGAACTGAGTGGTGGCGATGGTATGAACAGTGCCGGTGTCGTCACGGTAAGTGGAGCGGTAAAAGCCTCGAAGCTGATCGTTGAGGATCCCGTTAAAAGAGATGCGCAGGCGGGCGAGTCCCGGGGTGAACTGGCGGCAATCGTCTCGCTTGTCTCGCTGAGTGAGTAGCAGACGTTCGTTATCGATATCTGTTTCGTGGTTGAGGTCAAAAACTTCCTCAGAGTTGCTTTCCTCGAAGCTGCTTGCTCCTGAGCTAGCAATGATCTGGGCTGAAGTGATCTGTAGTTCGGCGGCGTTGAGTGTGATTGCCTTCAGCGGCACAGCGATATCAACGCTGATAGTCACGGTGCCGCTGAAAGTGGCGGCTTCAAGGTCGGGGGACAGTTCGATCTTGTAATGCTTGGGGATTACTCCCTCAGGCAGTCGCAGATCAGGCGCAGACGAAGTCACAGTCGCGACAGTAGTTGCTAAAGCGGGTTAGTTGAGTTCTTGGTAGCCTTTAGTTTTGTGTCCCTGACCGGCAATGACACCCACCAAAGCTCCCCAGACACCCGTACTGCTAGTACAGAACTGGCTATTTCGGCGCATGGGCTGGCGCGTGTCTTCGGTAGCAATCGGGCTGTTGACGGGGTTGATCTAGCAGTAAACGCAGGTGAGATTTACGGATTCTTAGGCCCTAACGGCGCTGGCAAAAGCACCACAGTACTGATGCTATGCACCCTGTTGAAGCCCAGCGAAGGCCAAGCCCAAGTCGCTGGCCATGACGTGGTGGAAAGCCCTGGTGAGGTGCGTGTCCGTATCGGGGTAGCTCTGCAGGACGCGGCACTTGATGAACGCCAGAGCGGGCGCGAGATCCTTGACCTTCAGGCTCGCCTCTACGGTTTGAGCGCTGCCGACCGAACGGCAGCGGTGAAGCGAGCCGTGGAACTAGCCAACATCGGCGAAGCTATCGACCATCGGGTCAAGACCTACAGCGGAGGCATGAAACGCCGACTTGACTTGGCAGCCTCGCTGATACACGGCCCCAGAGTGCTGTTTCTGGATGAGCCCACCACCGGTCTAGATCCAGTGAGCCGTGCCCAGGTCTGGGAAGAGGTGAGACGTTTGAACCGTGACTTGGGGGTGACAGTATTTTTGACCACTCAATACCTCGAAGAAGCCGATGCCTTAGCAGACCGAGTGGGCATAATCGACTCGGGACGCATCGTTGAGCAAGGATCGCCTGCTGAACTGAAACGGGCCGTGGGTGCCGACGTGATTGTGGTGGACTTGCCAGCAGAAGAGATTGAGTTGGCTGCTGAAGCGACTGCTCGAATCGCGGAGGTTGATGCGGTCACCCGAGGACGACGCGGCATCACTATCGCTACCGCCGATGGGGCTTCCGTGGTCGGCAGCGTGGCAGTGTCTTTATCAGCAGCCGGATTGAATCCTCAGTCTCTCACTGTGCGAACACCGTCACTAGATGACGTGTTCTTGTTGGCGACCGGCTACCGCATGTCGACGGTGAACTCTGACACGCCAGAAGCCGCCGCGGAGATCGGATCAGACTCTCAGCAATCCAGTACCGAAACATCGTTGGCGACAGCCGGGCCTCAGCAGAAATGAGTGTGACAGAATGAGTGTTCAAGAAAGATTGCACACGCATGCTGTCGCTGATGCACCCAAGGCGAGAAGCTTGGGGATCTTCGGTGATATTGCCACAGTAGCGCGCCGCTCAATTCGGAGCTTGCTGCGCGAGCCAGAGGCGTTAGCACCCGCGCTGATCATTCCGACCTTCTTTTTTGTGGTCAACATTGGTGCTCTTGAGACCTTCGTGGAGCGGTCGCCTGACATTGACTACCGGGCCTTCCAACTGCCTGTGGCGATTATTTTTGCAGTAACTGGCATTTCGCGGGCATCGGTGCTGGTGATCGACATTCAGACCGGCTACCTCAACCGGATGCTGGTGACACCAGTGCGTCGCACCACATTGCTTTTGGGTTTGATGGTCGCCGATGTAGTGCTGGCGCTGGCCTTGTCGATAGTGGTGGTGCTTATGGGTTTCATCTTCGGGGTGGGTTTCGGCACGGGTCCTTTAGGGATCCTGGTGTTCTTGTGCTTGGCGGTCACATGGAGCCTGGCTTTCACGGGATTCCCGTACACCGTGGCTCTTCGCACCGGAAATCCGGCTGCGGTGAACTCCTCGTTTTTGATCTTTTTCCCCTTTGCCTTCCTTACGCCTACGTATCTGCCGCGTGAGTTGATGACCGACTGGATGCAGACGGTGGCTGCCTGGAATCCAGTGACTTATCTTCTTGAAGCAATGAGATCGCTACTGTCCGACGGCTGGGATTACGCGGCGCTGGGTGGAGGGTTAGCAGCTATCGGCGGGCTAGGGCTGGTCACGTTCATCATGGCTTTCCGGTCTTTGGCGCGCCGCGTGGCTACCGGCTAGCAGAACCAGCAAATCCCTACTCCTTGCTCCGCAAACGTTGACGTTAGGGCTGGGCGGGCGTAGTGGGCAGACAAATGCTTACTAGACTGCGAAAGTAGTTACTGGCTAATCAGATACTGAGTAATCAGTTACTGGCATTCAGTTGCTGGCTAATCAGTCACTGGCTAGTCAAACAACGGCAAATAAAGTGAATGGGCAAATAAGGTGGCATGAATGGGCAAGATCCTGATATCGATTACTGTGCCAGCTGCGCCTGCGGAGGTGTGGGAAGATTTGCGACACATTGAGAGTCATGCGGAATGGATGAGCGATGCCGAATCAATCAGCTTTTGCGGAGAGGCCACCGAAGGGGTCGGGGCACGCTTTGAGTGTGTAACACGGATGGGTCCGCTGCGTATGATTGACAAGATGGAGGTCACGCAATGGCAGGAGGCAGCAGAGCTGGCTATCCGCCATGAAGGACTGGTTACCGGCACCGGAGTTTTTCGGCTGACACCAGTAACAACAAATGCAGGCGAGCAGCACACCCTTTTTGAGTGGACGGAAATTCTTCGGTTTCCTTGGTGGATGGGCGCAGCAATCGGTGAGTTCGTAGCACGCCCGTTGTTGCGCGCCATGTGGAACCGCAATCTTGAAAGGTTCGCCGCACGCTTCTAAACGCGGCTGGCACTAGATCACATTTGCTCGCCCTCTTAGGGTTGTTGCTGGCATTGCGATGGGCTTTAGCTAGCAGATACTGGAGCTAAGCGGCTCTAGGCTAGTAAAGGCTCTAGGCTAGTAAATATGTCTCGTGACCGGATAGAGCGCCGTTTGCAGAGTCTTGGACGGCAGTTGAGCGCCCTGAGAGGCGATCTGCGTGTCTGTGATGAGCAGCTGATCCAGTTCAGTGAAGAAGCTGACGAGTGTCGTTTGCGGGCGCTGGTATCGGAGACTCCCATAGCTGAGCGCGACTATCGGGAAGCGCAACGCCATGCTGATCGCTTGCAGCAGCACCGAGATGAACTAGCGGCTCGGATCGCCCGTCTCGAAGCCGACCAAGATGCCCTGCTTGACTCTTTCAGTGCTTTGCGATAGCCAAAGCAATAAGAAAGCCGAAGCAATAAAGATAACTAAAGCAAAAATGAGTAACGCAGCCACCACTGAGGAGACCTCGCCAGACACGCACGAACCTGGCGCAGTGCGGGTGGTGGTGGCTGAAGATGAGGCCATCATTCGGCTAGATCTTGTGGAGACGCTGCGTGAGGAAGGTTTCCATGTGGTGGCTGACACTGGTCGAGGTGATGAGGCGGTCAAGCTCGTAGATGAGCACCGCCCTGATGTGGTCATCCTCGACATCAAAATGCCCGGCCTTGATGGGATCGAAGCCACTCAAAGAATATCTATGCAGCGAGGCACAGCTGTAGTGATCCTCACGGCCTTCAGTCAGCGTGACCTGATCGACCAAGCCAGCGAAGCCGGTGCCATGACATATTTGATCAAGCCCTACCGGCGCGACGCTTTGGTACCAGCAGTGGAGTTGGCGTTAGCCCGCTACCGCGAAACGGAAGCACTTGAAGGGCAGATTGGCGATCTCCAAGAGCGCCTTGAGGTGCGCAAGATCATTGACCGCGCCAAAGGCCGTTTGATTGATGAGCACGCACTTAGCGAAAAGGACGCATATTCGTTCATCCAGCGCACGGCGATGTCTCACCGCAAGACCATGCGTGCGGTTGCTGACGACGTTCTGGCGGGACGCGAAACCCCTTAGCAAGGGTCGCTCAGCCACGGCGATGCCGTAGATTTCTGGTGTGGCCCGCGTAATGCTGATCGACGGCAACTCGCTGGCTTATCGCGCTTTTTTTGCGCTGCCCACAGACATGTCCACCGCTTCGGGGCAGATCACCAACGCAGTTTTTGGTTTCACGTCAATGCTCATCAACTTGTGGCGCGATCACGACCCTCAGCAGATCATCGTCGCTTTCGATCGTGCAGAGCCAACCTTTCGGCACGCCAAAATCCCTACCTATAAAGCCACACGCGAATCAGCACCCGACATTCTGCGACAGCAGATGGGCCTGGTGCGAGAAGTGCTTGACGCTGTTGCTGTGCCGACAATAGATGCCGCCGGATACGAAGCCGACGATGTCATCGCCACGCTGGCCACTGCTGGGCGAGACCGCGGCGATGACGTGATCATTGTTACCGGCGACCGCGATGTCTACCAGCTGGTGGAGGATCCGCATCTCAAAGTTCTTTACAACATGCGTGGAGTGTCCAACTACAAGCTTTACGACGAGGCAGGAATCCGCGAGCGCACCGGCGTGCATCCAGAGGACTATGTGCAGTATGCGGCCCTGCGCGGCGACACCAGCGACAATCTGCCTGGTGTGGCCGGGATCGGTGAAAAGACTGCTGCGAAGCTCATCAACGAAAAAGGTGGGATCGACCAGATATTCGCGTCGCTTGATGATCTCACACCCAAACTGCGCGAGAATCTTGCCGCTGCCGAAGAACAGGTGCGCAGCAACACAGAGGTAATGACTCTGGTACGCGACGTGCCCCTCGAAGCTGGACTTGATGATTTGACTTTCGGCGATGTTGATGCCGCTGCGGTGCGCAAACTTTTCGACTTTCTGGAGTTCCGGACGCTGTATCAACGCTTAGCGGATCTGTTGGGTGACACGCTCAAAGACGGTGCGTTAGATGATCCGCAGCACTCGGATCGGATCTTGATGCCTGAAGTGCTGCGGCTGAACAACACCGAGCAGGCTGCACAAGCACTACATGCAGCAGCTGCGAGCGCGGCCGAAGCAACGCTGGCTATGGCGACTCCTTCGGGGGGGCTCAAATCAGGGCTTGCCTGGATAATTGACATTGACACCAGCCAGGTTGCCTTCATGCCAGCTGAACTGTTGAGCGCTCCTCAGGTGAGTGTCGCGCTAACAGCTCTCGTAGGCCCCGACAACTCCACCAGCCAGAGCGCTCGACCGGTTGCCTTACATGACGGCAAAGCCCTGATGCGGCCACTGCTAGATCATGGCGTGGAAATGCGTGACCCGCTGATCGATACGATGCTTGCCGCTTATCTGCTTGACCCGGCCGATACCCGCTACGAGCTGATTGATGTAGCCGCCCGCTACGCCAACATTGACCCTCCGTTTCATGCGCCTCCCGAAGGCCGGCTGAACTTTGATGATGCCATCGTCGAACCCGCGCAAGAAGCCGCATGGGCGGTGCTGGCTATTGCTCATCTTGTTACACCCTTGCGAGAAGCGTTATCGGCGCAGGGTCTTGATCATCTCAACGACGAAGTGGAAGTGCCTCTGGTGAGAGTGCTCGCTCGAATGGAGCACACCGGAATCGCGGTGAACCGTGCCGTGTTAGAACAGATAGGCAACGAACTCACCAAAGAAGCCGATTCACTCAAACAGCAGGTGCTTGACGATGCTGGGCGCAACATCAACGTCAACTCACCCAAGCAGCTAGCAGAAGTGCTGTTCAACGACCTGAAGCTCACCCCCACCAAGCGCACCAAGACTGGATTCTCAACAGACGCGCAGTCTTTGGAGAAACTGCGAGGCGAGCATCCCATAGTTGATCATCTGCTGAACTACCGCGAAGTCGAGAAGTTGCGCTCCACTTATGGGGTGGGTCTGCTTGCTGAAGTGGATGCCGACGACCGCATCCGCGCAACCTTCAATCAGACTGTGGCACGAACCGGGAGGCTCAGCTCTGACGCTCCCAATCTGCACAACATTCCGGTGCGCTCTGAGCGGGGTCGGGTCTTCCGCACGGCTTTTGTGGCACCTGCTGGTCACAAGCTGCTGGTGGCCGACTACGACCAGATTGAGCTGCGCTGCATTGCTCATCTAGCCGAAGATCCAGGTCTGATCGACGCTTTCGAAGCAGGCGAAGATATCCACACCGCTACCGCAGCCCGTGTGTTTGGCATTGATGCTTCACAAGTGCGCTTAGAGGAGCGCTCAACCGCCAAGATGGTCTCCTACGGATTGGCTTACGGGATGGAGGCATATGGTCTGGCGCAAAGGTTGAACATCGCAACTGGTGAGGCCACCAAAATACTTGATGCCTACTTTGAAGCTTTCCCTGCGGTTCGTCGTTACATGGATGAAACCGTCACCGAAGCGCGCCAGCGGGGCTACACCGAAACCCTTTTCGGCAGGCGCAGACAGATACCTGAACTGGCGAGCAATAATCAGCGGTTGCGTCAGGCGGGTGAGCGTCAAGCCATGAACGCCGGAATTCAGGGATTGGCTGCAGATATTTTTAAGGTTGCTTTGGTGCGTTTAGACCATGCGTTGCAGACTCGGGGGCTGACATCGCGCATTGTGCTTCAGGTGCATGACGAGATCATTCTGGAAGCACCCGAAGCAGAAATTGAGCCTGCCACACAACTGGCTCATGAAGTGATGCGAAATGCGTTTGAGTTGCGGGTCCCCCTTGAAGTGGCACTCCACGCGGCTGACACTTGGGCTGGTGCCAAAGGCTGAACCACGAAGCCCTAAGCACTCTGATCCACGGCACGCCTTGATCGGGTAGTTGTCATAGCGCATCTGAAGCTTCATGGTGCTTCATTGATGCTTCATTGGCTGTGCCCACTGCCGAAGAGCGGTGCAATGCCGATAACCTCTCAAGGCTAAATCCGAAGCTGGATCCGAAGGTCCTGTCAGAATCTTCGGACTTCCTGCCCAGCTAACTAGATCCGTATCTAGTTAGCTGTCCGATAAACCAGAAAGACCCGGAAAACCACCGTGACCAACCCAGCTAGCGCCGTCCTTGATCCGCCTGCATCCCTAGAGATGGGCAAGTTCGCATCCGACGGCACCTATATCCCTCGACAGATCACCGAAGACGATCTCGGTGACATTGACCTTGACGAAGCTTATGCCTCAACCATGGTGGTGGTCGAAGACGGCCAGATCGTGGACGGCACGGTTGTTCGGATCGACAAAGAAGAGGTGCTGCTTGATATTGGCTACAAGTCCGAGGGTGTCATCCCGGCTCGTGAGCTGAGCATTCGTCACGACATAGACCCGGGCGAAGTAGTAACTATGGGCGAGCGGATTGAGGCGCAGGTCATTATTCGCGAAGATAAGGAGGGCCGCCTGATCCTGTCTAAAAAGCGCGCCCAATACGAGCGGGCTTGGGGACGGATCGAAGAGCAGCGAGACACCAACAGTGCGGTTCGTGGCCTAGTTATCGAGGTTGTCAAAGGCGGTCTGATAGTTGATATCGGCCTGCGAGGATTCTTGCCTGCGTCTCTGGTGGAGTTGCGTCGGGTTCGTGACCTGCAGCCGTATGTGGGTCGTGAACTTGATGCCAAGATCATCGAACTCGACAAGAATCGCAACAATGTAGTGCTGAGCCGGCGTGCCTGGCTGGAAGAAACCCAGCGCGAGCAACGCGAGGAGTTCCTCGACAATCTGCGTCCGGGTGAGGTGCGCAGCGGCGTGGTGTCTTCGGTGGTGAACTTCGGCGCGTTCGTGGATCTGGGCGGCATGGACGGCTTAGTGCATGTTTCGGAGCTTTCATGGAAACATGTTGATCATCCCAGCGTGGTGGTGTCAGCGGGCGACGAAATTGATGTGCAGGTGCTGGAAGTGGATCTGGAGCGTGAGCGCATCAGCCTGTCACTCAAAGCCACTCAGCAGGACCCCTGGCAGGAGTTCGCAGCTAGTCACAGGGTGGGCGAACTTGTCTACGGTCGTATCACCAAGCTGGTGCCGTTTGGTTCGTTTGTGCAGGTAGGCGACGGCATCGAAGGCCTCGTGCATATTTCGGAGATGTCGGCGCATCATGTGGACCTGCCCGAGCAGGTAGTCACCCCCGGCGAAGAACTGTGGGTGAAGATCATTGACCTTGACCTGCAGCGACGGCGCATCAGCTTGTCGATCAAGCAGGCCGCCGAGGGCGGCGTGGTCGCGGCGGAGTATCAAGAGCACTTCGGTGACCACGCCTACGACGAGGAAGGCAACTACATCGGCACCGGTGACTCCGAAGGCCAGCAAGCCTGGGAGGATTACTACTCTGGCGACGCTGATAATGCCGGAGACTCTGGCTCTGGCGATGTTGACACTGCGGCTGCTGATACTGCTGATACTGATGCTGCTGATACCGATGCTGGCGACGAGGCTGGCTCTGGCGAAGTTGACGCTGCCGCTGCTGATGCTGCTGAAGATACCGATGCTGCCGCTGCCGAAGATGCTGCGGTAGCCGATGAGTCAATGGCTGATGAGATGAGTGACGCAGCTGAAGTCAGTGACTCTGCTGAGGTTGATTCTGTGCATTCGGAACAGGCTGCTGAGCTCGATGAAGCCCCAGATGCTGCCTCAGAAAAAGATGTGGCAGTAAAAGATGAGGCAGTAAAAGATGCCGCAGTATCTGCTGATGACGAGTCTGCTATCACCGAAACTGAAGGCACCGAATCTGCTGATGATGGCAAAGAGGTTTGAGCAAGAGTTCTGAGTCTTGCCTGAGATAGCTCTCACCGGGGGTATTGGTTCAGGTAAGTCAACCGTGGCTGCTGGTCTCACCGAGCGCGGGGCTGTGCTGATTGATGCCGACCGGATCGTCCGTGAGCTACAGCAACCGGGTGAGCCGGTCTTTGTAGCGATGGTGCAGCGCTGGGGTTCGGCGATAGTCGCCGAAGACGGAAACCTTGATAGGGCAGCCGTCGCCAACTTGGTTTTCAACGACACTAAGGAACTAGACGCACTCAACGCCATAGTTCACCCGGCGGTGGGTGAAGCGATGGCCGAGCAGCGCGCCGCAGCTGCCGAGCATTCTCCAACAGCAGTGGTGGTGCTTGACATTCCGCTACTGGTTCGCCCAGACGGCGAGATCATCGCTGAGCGCTACCGTAATTTGGCAGGAATCTTGGTGGTTGATGTTGATCCTGGAGTGGCTGTGCAGCGTCTTGTGGCTCAGCGCGGCCTGTCCAGCGAAGATGCCTGGTCGCGTGTCAGCAGCCAGGCAGACCGTGAGACTCGCTTATCTGTGGCCGATTTTGTGATCGACAACAGTGGCAGCCTTGAAGAACTAATGCCCCAAATCGACGCTTGCTACCGCTGGGCCGCGGCCCTGCTCTGAGCAAGTCTCAGACTCACAAAATTTCACAAAATTAAAGCCCCCGTGTCTTTAAAGTTTTTGTGTCTTTAAAGCTCTTGTGTTCTATAAGACAACTGGCTCCAGGTTGGCGGATCAGCAGACAGCCAGGCCTTGATGCTGTCTTCGTCGGGCAGCGGGCCAACATCGGACTCCGAGACCATGGCGCTCATAGCCACCACATGACCCAAGCGAGAGCAGCGTCTGATGCTGTCTGAGTCGGTCAGGCCACCCAGGTCACCTGCTGGGCCGCTAGTTAAGCCTCCATTTAGCCAACTGGCCAGAAAACCAGCAGCGAAAGCGTCACCAGCGCCGCGCGGCCCCAATATGGGCCCCTTCATTGCAGGCTCAAAGTGGACACTGCTAGAAGTGAATACATGCACTCCAATGCCACCATCCTTGACAACAACGACTCCCGGCTCACTCAGCAAGGCTCGAACCTGTGAAGGTGACGAGAACCCCCATACCGCCTCAGCCTCGTCCAACCCGACAAACACAACATCTGCCCGATTGGCTGCCTCTGCGAATAAGTCACTTGGAGGCTCTTGCGGCCACAGCGCTGAACGCCAGTTGACATCGAATGACCGCAGAGCGTTGGACGGTTCGGACAACAACGCCATGATCAGTTCCTGGCACCCATCTGACAACGCCATGGTGATGCCCGTGAGATGCACCACCCGAGCATCAAGGCACGTCTTGACGGACACAGTTTCAAGCGCCATCTGCGACGCAGCCGACCCTCGGCGGTAATACTGCACCCGCTGATCCTGCTGTGGTGAGTCTCGCAGCATCAAGCCAGTGGGTGCGTCATCGCACAGTTCGACAAGTGATGTGTCTACACCGCTACCGGCGATGGCTTCCAACACCAGCGACCCGACCATACCTGTGTCGAGACGGCTCACCCAGGCGCTACTGAGTCCTAGAGCGGCCCCGTAGCGGGCTACGTTCGACTCGGCCCCGCAAACATCCCAGGCAAAAGTGTTAGCGGAAGCATCAGGATCGCGGTAAAGGGTGAGCATCGACTCACCCACAGCGACCAAGTCAAATCTTGGCGACTGCTCGCCAGTGTCAGCCGAGTTTGGGGATGCGAGGCTCAAGCGTTGGTCGAGCTTGGCGACTCAGGCGGCTGTGTGCGAAGCCACTGAGCTTGCTGCACCCGTTGATTTTATGGAGTTGGCAGGGTCCAACGAGTTGGCCGAGGCGGCGACGGAGGAATGCTCAGGCTGCGACACTGCTGGAGATTCCAGCATTCGCAGCAGCTGTCCGGCAGTGATCTCAATCAACTCGGTCATAGCTGTCGCGGCAGCAACGCCGTCTTGAGCGCAGATAGCACGACACACCTGACCATGATGGTCGATTGTGGTAGCGGGTCCGCCCGGCACCTGAACAGTCAAACGTCTGCTGCCTTCTAGAGCCACTCTGATGGTTTCAGCCATCTGCGCCAAAACAGGGTTAGCAGCAGCTCTGAAAATCGCGTCATGGAACGCTAGATCAGCCTGGATATAGAGGTTGAAATCGTTGACGTTTGTGGCGAGAGTGTCGAAACGCAGTTTGAGTTCGTCAGCAGCAGCGTCGCTGCGACGTTTAGCCGCTAGCCGTGCAGCCTCAGGTTCAATCACCAGACGCACCTCAGCCACATGACTTAGCGTTGTGGGTGCCGAACTTGAGGCGATGCTCCAACGCAGGACATCAGGGTCTAGCAGGTTCCACGAGCGGAAGTCAGCCACTACGGTGCCGACCTTGGGGCGTGACTCAATGAGACCCTTATCGCGCAGCAGACCAAGCGCTTCTCTCACCACTGTGCGTGACACGCCGAGTTCCGCCGAAAGGATTTCCTGTTTGGCGAAGCGGTACCCTGGCGGGTAAGTGCTGTCGATGATCCGGTAGCCGATGCTCTCGACGGTGCGTTGACGTAATCCCGTACCTGTCCGAGCATCAAAATCCATTCTTGGCTTGCCTCCGAGGCGTTGATGCAGGCTCGCTGTTGGGGGTTGCCTGCGCTGGTTCGAGTTTGCAGTTCGTGTTTGCAGCTTTGGTCAACTGTTGAGGCTACCCAACGAAGCGACTGCTAACTCTCAATTGAGCGCGCACTACGTGTCGACTTGCGTGCTCACTAATAGTATGATATTACTAATAGTCTTAGTAGCGAGTTCATCGCACGCCTCCTAGCAAGCACCCAAGCAAGCCTCATTGATATGAAGATCACAGCCATCACTCCTTATCTCATCGGCAACACCTGGAAGGACTGGCTCTGGGTGCGTGTCGACACTGACGAAGGCGTGCATGGCGTGGGTGAAGGCACGGTCAACGTGTTCGCTCGCACCGTTGAAACCGCGGTCAGAGACCTTGAGGAGCGTGTAACTGGGCATGATCCGTTCGATATTGAGGCGCTGCTTTTGGCTACACAGCGAGATGTTTATACCGACGGTGGACAAGTCCACGGAGCGGCGGTCGCAGCCATCGAAATGGCCTGCTGGGACATTATGGGCAAAGCCCTAAACAAACCCGTTCACAAGCTGCTGGGAGGCCGCTTGCGTGATCGGGTTCGCGCTTACGCCAACGGCTGGTACACAGTCGAACGCACTCCCGAAGCTTTTGCTGCCGCCGCCCGCAAGGTGGTGGATCTGGGTTTCACGGCACTGAAGTTCGATCCTTTCGGTGCTGCATGGATGGCCGAGAGCGGCTTTGAGGAAGATCATTCGATTTCTCTGGTGCAAGCAGTGCGTGAGGAAGTGGGCGAAGGTCCCGATCTTCTGATTGAAGCGCACGCCCGTTTCGGTGTTGCAGCAGCTTTGCGTATCGCTGAGAGGTTGGCACCTTTGCGCCCGGCCTGGCTTGAAGAGCCGCTTTCTCATCACAATATTGCGGCCATGAACAGCTTCGCGCAGCGTTCGCCGGTGCCGATCGCGACAGGGGAGGGTTTCTCGAGCTTGCAGCAGTTCGCTGAGTTGCTAGCAGGCGGTGCTGTGGGCATCGTGCAGCCCGAGCCTGTGCATCTGGGAGGCGTGTGGCGCACACGCCAAGTGGCAGCTATGGCCGAAGCCGCACACGCGGTAATAGCACCCCACAACGCTCAAGGCCCGATCTGTTCGGCGGTGAGTGCCCAGCTCGGGGCATGTGTGCCGAATTTCTATCTACAGGAATCTTTCGATGTGTTCAACGAGAGCTGGACACGCGATCTGGTGCATCCGCCCATCAACGTGGTTGACGGTCATGTAGAAGTGCCTGAAGGGCCGGGTCTAGGAATTGAGATCGACTGGGATCGTGTTGAGAGCCATGCCAGCCACCGACCTCATTCTCTAGAACTTTTTGCTGAGGGCTGGGAAAAGCGCGGCCAGACCGAGCAAATAAATCCGGCGAGCTAAGTCCGACCAGATAAATCCGAGCAGCTAAATCCAACCAAACCAAAACCTGAATCCCAGGAGGGAACCATGACCAACAAACCCAATCGGCTTCAGAGCCTACGCGACTCAAATCTGAGTCGCCGCAATTTTGTGATCGGCAGCGGCGCAGCCGCGGTCGGTGGTGCCGCGTTGTTAGCGGCTTGCGGCGACGATGACGACGAAGCCACTCCAGCGACCACCACGGCCGCCCCAGTAACCACTGCTGCGTCAACCACAACAGCGGCCGCTGCCAGCGGTGTCGGCTCCACGACTCTTGGGTCGAACTACTCCGATGAGAAGCCGAGAGACGCACTGGCTGCGGCTGTGGCCGCCACCGGTGTTGACACGCTTATCAACACCATCGACCACAACACCTATCAGGAGAACTTCAACACCTACATCCAACAGCCCGACGATGTTGTGGCCTGGTTCGCGGGTTACCGAATGAGGGCTTTCGCCAGCAGAGGCGTAGTGGGTGACATCTCCGACGTGTGGGACAACCTTGATGGCATGTCAGATGGCTTCCGCAGCGCCGCTTCAGGCCTCGACGGCAATCAGTATTTCGTGCCGCTTTACTTCTATCCGTGGGCTGTTCACTACCGTAAGAGCCTTTTTGATGACAACGGTTATGACATTCCCACTACTTGGGATGACTTCAAGGCTCTGTGCGACACGATGACCGCCGATGGGATCACTCCTTTGTGCGCTGCCAACGACGGACGCTGGCCACAGATGGGCATGTTCGACATGCTCAACATGCGCATCAACGGCTATGACTTCCATGTCAGCTTGATGGGTGGACGCGAGAACTGGGAAGACCCCCGAGTGCTTAACGTTTTCAACACTTGGGAAGAGATCCTTCCGTATTATCAGCCCGATGCCAACGGACGTACCTGGCAAGATGCCGCTAACGCGCTTGGTGACAAATCAGCAGGCATGTTTTTGCTCGGCACTTTCATCACCTCGAACTTCGACGGCGAGACCCAGGCAGACATCATTGACGACATCGACTTCTTCTTGTTCCCAGAGGTTGATCCAGCGCACGGCCAGGATGCCATCGAAGCCCCAATCGACGGTTTCATGATGGCTGCCGAACCCGCCAATGAGTCAGCCGCCAAGGCTCTGCTCACCGGTCTCGGCTCTGTTGATGCCATTGATGCCTACATATCGATAGATCCGTCGGTGGTAGCCGCCAACAGCAACGCTGACACCAGCGGCTACAACGCATTGCAGCGCAAGTCGGCTGAAGCTGTCAGCTCGGCGCGTTTCATCTCGCAGTTCCTTGATCGTGACACTGATCCCGATTTCGCAGCCAACGTGGCTGGCGTAGGGATCGCCGATTTCTTGGCAACTCCAGGCAACATTGCCACGATCCTCGCCGATATTGAGGCCAAGAAACAAACCTACACCTTCGAGTAAGCACTCTTAGGCGAATCTGCTAATGCAGCTAGGCAGGTTCTGATCGTGCAAGCGACGGCGGCTCCCTCCACATCGCCACGCCGCCGTCGCCGCGCGACTTCGTTGGCGCGTTCTGACCGACTCTGGCTATGGGTGATGGTCGGCGTGCCCGCAGCCTTGCACATCGGGCTGGTGTGGATCCCGGCGATGCTGACCGTGGTTTTGTCTTTCACCGAATGGGACAATCTGACACCGCTAAGCGACATCCGTGATGTCGGTTTCCAGAACTACTGGTTCATCTTCACCGTCTTCGAAGGTGACCTGTTTGGGGCGCTTTTCAACAATTTCGTGCTGGTCTTCTGGCTGACTATCTGCTCAGCGATCGGCATGCTGTTTGCGTATCTGCTTGACAAAAACATCCGTGGTAGCCGCTTCTACCAAAGTGTCTACTACTTTCCGGTGGTGTTGTCGTTGGCAGTTGTGGGCTTCATATGGAAGTCAACGATGTTCTCTCGTGATCGGGGTTTGCTCAACACTCTTTGGCCGGGTGATCCCATCGACTTCGTAGGCGACGGCACCAAAATATTTTCATTCAACCTGCCGTTCCTTGACCCAGCGCTGGGGCTGTCGAAGAACTTTGCTGCGCTGTTAGTGGCTATGGCTTGGCGTCATATCGGCTACATCATGGTGATGTATCTGGCTGGTCTCAAGGCGGTGGACTCGACTCTGCGAGAAGCAGCTGCCATTGACGGTTGCAATGAATGGCAGGCATTTAGGAAGGTCATCTTCCCGTCGCTCAAGCCGATCACCGTGATCGTGGTAGTTATCACCGCTATCGAAGCTCTGCGAGCTTACGACATTATTGCTGCGCTCAACGAACCCCGTGGTACTGATGTGATGGGCACGCTGGTCACCAAGAGCCTGCTCGGCGAGGGCGGCGGACGGGTCGGTTTCGGATCTGCTTACGGCGTGGTCATGCTGCTTTTGTGTCTGGGTTTCATCACCTGGTATGTGCTCAACCACTATCGAGAGTCGGAGCTATGAGCGACACAGTGAGCGGCACAATGACTACGGCGCGCCCTATGCCCAGCTCTGCAACCGGCTCTACGCCGTCCAATTCTTCGTTAAGCACCCGAGAGCGCAACCGTAAGCGGGTTCCGCCTATGAGACTTGCCCTGCACGCATTCCTGATAGTGATGGCAGTGGCTTGGCTGGTGCCGGTGGGCACAGCGGTCTACAACTCTTTCCGCTATTACGAGGCCGATACTCAACCCAACGGCACCTTTTCGCTGCCGGAGACCCTCACCCTCGACAACTACCGCGATGCCTGGGAGGTTGGCGAGATGACCAAAACCTTCGGCAATACCGCTTTTATTGTTCTGCCTGCCTTGCTGCTCACCCTTTTGCTGTCCGCTATCGTGGCATACGCATGCACTCGCTATAGCTGGCGTTTCAATATTGCCTTCTTGGTGCTGTTCACTGCTGGCAACCTGATGCCTCAACAGGTGCTGTTCCAGCCTTTATTCCAGTTCTTCAAACGAACGCCGTGGCCCGACATACTCTCTGACACCGACACCGGCAGCCTGCTGGGCACAAAAATCGCAGTGATCCTTATTCATGTCGCGTTCCAAGTGGGTTTCTGCACATTTGTGTTGTCTAACTATATGAAGACCATCCCTAAAGAGATCGACGAAGCTGCCGCAGTTGACGGGGCAGGTGTATGGCGCCGCTTCTTCACGATCATCCTCCCGCTCACCCGGCCCGCGTTGGCTGCGCTGGGCACCCTTGAGTTCACTTGGCTCTACAACGATTTTTTCTGGGGTGCGGTGCTGCTAAACCGAGGCAATGAACGGCCTATCACATCATCAATAGCCGTGCTTAACGGCCAATATGCCAGCGACTTCAACCTGATCGCGGCTGCCTCCATCATGATCGCTTTGCCAACTCTGGTTGTATATCTGATACTGCAGAAACAGTTCATTTCGGGCTTGACACTCGGTGCCAGCAAGGGCTGAAACTGAGCCGGGCCAGGACTGAGCTGGGCTGAAACTGAGCACCCGAAGAACTAGCAGCATTGAACTAGCAGTATTGAACTAGCAGTATTGAGCCGAAAGGGGGATTGAGTGATCCACTTGCGAGGTCGTTACAGCGACTTGTTGGTTGACTTGTCTCACGGCGTGCCTGTGATCATGCATTGGGGTGCTCCGCTTGTTGAGCCGGACGGTGCAACTCTCGCCACCGTTCTGGAACGTCCGCAAGTGCAGGGCGCGCCCGACACGGTGGCGCCATTGTCGATTGTGCCCGAACACGGGTCGGGTTTCCCGGGTCGGCCCGGACTGCTAGGTGCCCGAAGCGATGGCCGTGACTGGGCACCCCGCTTCAGACCGGTCGGACATGTTCTTGACCACTCAGACCAGCGTTTAACAGTGGAGTCCGTCGACGATGTCGCAGCTTTGGCCTTGACCACGACCATCGAAGTTGATTTTGCGCTTTCGCTGCAAGTCAAGGTCACGAACCTCAGCAGTGACGAGGCTTACAACCTTGCTGGCTTGAGTGTTACCTTGCCGATTCCGGATCGGGCTTGTGAACTATTGAGTTTCGGCGGGCGTTGGAGCCGCGAGTTCCAGATGCAACGAAGCGCTTGGGCTAGGGGAGCGGTGAGCGTCGAGAATCGACGAGGACGCACTTCTCATGAGTATCCGTCGCTGATGTTCGTGGGAGTTGATGGGTTCAGTGAGAGCACAGGCGAGGTTTGGGGTGTTCACCTAGCGTGGAGCGGCAATCATTCGATTTTGGCTGAGCGGCTCCCAGATGGGCGGCGTTACCTGCAACTCGGCGAGCTTTTGCATCCTGGCGAGATCACCCTTGAGCCTGAAGCTTCGTATCGCAGTCCTGAGCTGGTGGCGGTTCACAGCTCGACAGGGTTGAGTGCTGCAACCCAGCAGTTTCATCGCCGACTGCGAGCCCGTCCCGAGCTTCCGCATACGGAGCGACCAGTGACTTTCAACACCTGGGAAGCGACATATTTTGACCATAATCTCGACCGCTTATTAGCGCTAGCTGATCGGGCTGCACGAATCGGGGCAGAGCGGTATGTGCTTGATGACGGCTGGTTCGGGTCGCGACGCGATGACACTTCGGGCCTGGGCGACTGGACAGTTTCGGCTGAGGCTCATCCGCAAGGGTTAGAGCCGCTGATTACTCATGTCACCAGACTGGGAATGTCGTTCGGCATCTGGGTTGAGCCCGAGATGGTTAGCCCAGACAGCGACCTCTATCGCGATCATCCCGAGTGGGCGTTGGCCAACGACGGTTACGAACCGGTGCTGGCACGCAACCAGCTTGTGCTTGACTTAGCCCGCCCCGAAGCATTCGATCACATTTTTGGCTTGCTTGACCAGCTGCTCACCGATCACGACATCTCGTTTTTGAAGTGGGACATGAACCGGGATCACATCGGCGGTGGTGGGGCTACGAGCCGGGCGGGAACCCACGCTCAGACGGTTGCTGTTTACCGGCTTATGGATGAGCTGCACAGGCGGCATCCAACCGTCGAGATCGAAAGCTGCTCCTCTGGGGGTGCCCGAATCGATCATGAGATCCTGCGTCGCACTCAGCGAGTTTGGGTTAGCGACTGCACCGATCCGTTGGAACGTCAGACGATCCAGCGGGGTGCTTCAATGCTGATTCCGCCAGAGGTTATGGGTGCTCACATCGGGCCGGAGCGTTCCCACACCACTGGCCGTCGCCATGATCTGGCTTTTAGGGCTGCAACTGCGTTGTTCGGGCATTTTGGTGTGGAATGCGATTTACTTGAACTCTCCGAAAACGAACTGGACGATCTCGCTGAAGTGATTGCGACGCACAAGCGCTTTAGGCACTTGCTGCACTGTGGCGACACCGTGCGTTTCGACACCGAAGACCCTTATTTGGCTCACGGCATCTACGCGGCTGACCTAACAGAAGCGTTGATCAGCTTCGCGGTGATAGCACCCGTGCCCAGCCTCACTCCTCCACTCTTACTACTGCCAGGACTAGATCCGAGTCAGCGATATGAGATCAAGCGGGTTTCTCTTCGGTGTGAGCGCCCCGGCCCGACCTACTCACTACCGTCGTGGTGGAACAAGACCATGGTGCTGCGGGGTGAAGAGTTAGCGCAACTCGGCCTGCAGCTGCCACCGCTGAACCCTGAGAGTGCTGTTTTGATCCATCTAGTTGCGGTTGAGGCGAAGGCTTAGGCGATAGGCGAACTCGTAGCATCCGGCTTTGATCTGGTAGCGGGGTAGCACATCTGGACCGCAACTGGCGGTTCCTAGGCCGCGATGTGCAGCATCAAGGCACACCACCAGCGCTTCACGACGACGCACATCAGGCTGCGTTGCTGCTTCATACAAGTCATGAGGTCTATGCCAGACAGCCGAGAAGTGCATCCTCGCGGGCTGCAAGATGTCAACATGCAGGGTTTCGCGGCGGGCCGGGTCGATCAGCTCAATCCAGCGGCAGTCGCAACGCAAACCGAACTCTTGAGACACTAGATAAGGCAACTCGTCAGGTGGCTGCTCCCAGATGCCTATCATTGCGCTGCTTTGGCGGTCAGGGTAGTTCTCATGCGGGCCTCGTCCATTCCAGCGAACCCGGCAAAACCTTTTTGCTAGCTCGAAGATCACTCCCACTCTGGGAAGGTCAGACAGCTCATCGGGTATGTTGACGATGTGGTGATATGTGATGCCGCTGCGATCATGCTCCATATTGACTTCGTGGTTCACGAGTTCGTCGGCAACACGGCTGTCGAGTCCGGCTTGCTGCCATCTACGCAGAGCTTGGCCTCCCACCTTGCGGCGCTCTGAAAACTCGGGCATCAGCTTGAAACCGTCATTGTCGATAGGGGCTCGCCACAAGTTCAACACTGGTGCCGTGAACAGTTCAGACGTGAGAGTCGCTAAAGGTTCGCTTGCTCTGGGTTCGCTCACCGTGAGCTGTCGGGCTGAACTCGTGGTTGAGTGTCGGTCTGTCTCATTTTGCGGTTGAGCGTGTAATCGCGCTTGGTGCCATTCTGTGTTATTAAAAAATAATTGATCCCAGGCTAATTGATCCCAGGCTAAAACGTGCCCCTTAGACGCGAACCAGGTGTCTTGGATGCTCTCCCAGCGGATGCTGAGATGAACGTCGTGGTCTGGCGTGTCGGGTTCTTCACAAGGGAGTGGGATCAAAGCGAATTCGTGTCCCAGGATCTCCGGCACGGCTAGCTCTCCCTGATCAACCAACTCGCCGTCGACGAGCAACTCCCAGCGGGCTTGCAGGTCAGAGAGATCCGTGAAAGCTCGCCTGTTGGTGATCAGCAATCCTTGAGCATCGCCAGTAACCGTGACTGGCCGGTGAACCCAAGCAACTTCACTCATAGCCGGATGCGCTTCAAGATCAGCAGACATCAGCCCGTCAGCCACGAAGTTACCGTCGTTAGGCGAGTCATCGAACTGGCCTCCGTAAGCGAGACGCTCACGTCCGTCGGCTAGGCGTTGACGAAGAGCTTGATCTTTCCATTCCCAGATAAAACCGCCCTGCAAACCGGGAGTCGCTTCGATTATTTCCCAATAGTCAGCTAGTGAACCGTTGCTGTTGCCCATGGCGTGGCTGTACTCGCACATGATTAGTGGCCTGCGACCGGTGCCCGCTTCGCCATAGGCACGGATGTCATCTATCTGCGGATACATGGGGCAGACGATGTCGGTGACGGCCTCTCCGCCGTTTTCCCAACCCTCACGGTCAACCGCAGGTTCATAGTGCAAAGGTCGAGAGGGATCGGTGCTGCGTATCCATCTGGCGAGACGATCGTGATTGTCGCCGTAGCCGGTCTCGTTGCCGAGACTCCACACGATCACACAAGGATGGTTGCGATCGCGCTGCACCATACGTGCCCCGCGGTCGGTGAAAGCGTCCCGGTATGTGGCATCATCGCAGATGCTGTTCTCGTAGGCGTGCCCCTCAATGTTGGCTTCGTCTATTACATAGAAGCCGAGTTCGTCGCACAGGTCATAGAAAATGTCGTTGTTGGGGTAGTGCGATGTTCGAACTGCGTTGATGTTGTGAAGGCGCATCAGCCGCAGGTCTTCGCGCATGTCATCAACGGTGACTGCCTTGCCTCGGTCGGGATGATGGTCATGGCGGTTCACTCCGAACACACGGATGGGCTTTCCGTTCACCAGCAACTGGCGGTCAGACACTTCCACTCGTCGCAGTCCGACCCGCTGCGTCTCTCGCTGAATCACCCTCCCGTCGGCATCAAGCAGTTCGACAGCGATGGTGTAGAGCAGCGGTGTTTCAGCGCTCCAAGCTTCGCAGCGTTCCAGACTCCAGTGAGCCTGCGCTTCAGTTTGATCACAGGCTGAAGATTCAAGCTCACTTGCTTTATCTAGGTTTGATTTATTCTGGTTTGGTTGACTTGTGGGTTCAGTGCTGTCTTGCTTAGGTGTAATGGTTTGTTCGGGTCTACGGGTTTGCTCAAGCTGTTGTGCAGAACAGGATCGCGGCCAAGCCAGAGAAGTTTCAATCGCACAGCCTGTCATGGCATCTGACGGGTCAAGCAGCTTCCATCTCAAGGTCCATGGCTGTGCCCACTTGGGGGTTTCAAGGGGCCGATGCATTGTCGCTGTGGTGTTTTCGTAGTTGATTACCGCAGTCGCGACCACTGTGCCTGCTTCTGTTTTTGGGTCGAAGTCAGCCGACACCTGTATGTCAGCGATGTGAACCGCTGGACGAGATTCAATCCACACTGAGCGGTGCAGACCAGCCATCCACCACTGATCCTGGTCTTCGATATAGCTGTGAGCGCTGTAGCGGATCACCACTACGGCCAGATCGTTGATGTCTTGGGTCAGCAGAGAACTCAGTTCGTATTCGCTGGGTAGGCGGCTGTCGGTTCCGTACCCCGCAAACTGCCCATTCACATACACCGCATGTACGCTTTCTGCGCCTGCGATATGCAAAACGACAAGTCCAGGCTGCCAGTCATCGGGAATCGTCAGCGTGCGGCGATATACACCAACCGGGTTCCGCTGCGGCAGTCGAGGCGGCGGACCTTCAAAAGGCATCTGCACGTTCGTGTAATGGGGCTTGTCGACGAAGACTTCGCCTTGGGCGTTGACTAGGTCTTGCATGGTCCAGTTCCCGGGTACCGAAACCTGCACAGCGTTAGGTCGCGCACCGCTCAAAGCTGCGGCCGGAACCTCGTCGGGCGTGTCGAACAACTCCAGAGACCAGATGCCGTCAAGCGGCTGACGGCGGAACCCCGACAGCGGAACATGCATTGTCATCCGGTTCAGCTCTAGCACCGACGGGTCTGCCCATGGCCGTCGCTCTCCGATCACTGGTAGCACACCGCAGAACCGTAACGTAAGGCACCCGGGCCGCAACTAGGGTTTCTAGTCCTGAGGGCTTCTAGCCCTGAATGGCTCTGTAGCAGTAGTTTCAGGCAGCGAATATCAGGAGCAATACCAAGCCGAAATATCAAGCTGGAATACCAAGCAGTAATATCAATCAGGTGCCGCCCCAGACTGTGCCCAGCGATCGGCGGGCTCTTGAGGTGGTGGCACCTTTTGAACCTGCCGGTGATCAACCCAAAGCTATTGAAGGCTTAGCCGACGGGGTCGAAGCCGGGCATCGCTTCCAGACACTGCTGGGCATTACAGGTTCGGGCAAGAGTGCCACCATCGCTTGGACTATCGAACGTTGTCAGCGGCCCACGTTGGTTCTGGCACCCAACAAGGCGCTTGCAGCACAGCTAGCAAATGAGCTGCGGGAACTATTCCCGAACAACCGGGTGGAGTATTTCGTTAGCTACTACGACTATTACCAGCCCGAGGCTTACATGCCTTCTAGTGACACCTACATTGAGAAAGACTCATCGGTCAACGACGAAATCGACCGGCTGCGCCATTCGGCAACTTCGGCGCTTCTCACCCGACGTGACACGATTGTGGTGGCTTCGGTGTCCGCGATATACGGCCTCGGCTCGCCTGAAGAGTATGAGACCCAGCTGCTGGTGGTAAATCAGGGCGGCAGCTACGACCAGCGGTCAATATTGCGGCGTCTGGTGGATATGCAATACGAACGCAACGACATGAACCTGACCCGAGGTAAGTTCCGTGTGCGTGGTGACACCATAGAAGTGCATCGTGCTTATGATGAAACCGCGATACGCATCGAACTCTTTGGTGACGAAGTGGAGCGCATCACTGTTGTTGATCCGATCACCGGTGAACGGCTTGAGACTTTAGATGATCTGGTGGTGTTCCCGGCTACTCATTACGCCACTTCAGCAGAACGCATGGAGCAGGCTGTTGCCAGGATTGAAGTTGAGTTGGCTGAGCGTCTGGCCTACTTCGAAGCTGAGCACAAACTACTAGAGGCGCAGCGGCTGCAGATGCGCACCAGCTATGACCTAGAGATGATGACCGAGTTGGGTTATTGCAACGGCATCGAGAACTATTCCGCTCCTATTGACGGACGCAAGCCGGGTGAAGCTCCTTACACGCTGCTTGACTATTTCCCAGACGATTTCTTGATGGTGATCGACGAGTCGCATGTGGCGGTTCCGCAGCTTCACGGACAATACGAAGGCGACCGCAGCCGCAAAGAAACCCTGATTGACCATGGTTTCCGTTTACCGTCTGCTGCTGACAACAGACCGCTTCGTTTCGAGGAGGTAATGAACCGACTGAATCAAGTGATCTTCATGTCGGCCACTCCCGGCGACTACGAACTGGAAGTTTCAGAACAGGTCGTGGAACAGATAGTCAGGCCCACTGGTTTGGTTGATCCCGAAGTGATCGTCAAACCCACCAAAGGCCAAATAGATGATCTGCACGAGTTGATCAAGCAGCGTGTTGAGCAGCAGCAGAGGGTGCTGGTGACGACACTCACTAAGAAAATGGCTGAAGATCTCACTGATTATCTGCTGGAGTTAGGGCTTCGGGTGCGGTATCTGCACAGCGAGGTAGACACGGTGAGGCGCATTGAGATTCTGCGTGACCTACGGCTCGGGGAGTTTGATGTGCTAGTTGGCATCAACCTGCTGCGTGAAGGTTTAGATCTGCCGGAAGTATCGCTGGTAGCCATACTGGATGCTGACAAGGAAGGTTTTCTGCGTAGCGAAACCTCACTTATTCAGACAATAGGACGAGCTGCCCGCAACGTTGATGGCGAGGTAGTCATGTATGCCGATGTGGTAACTGATTCAATGCGGCGAGCAATTTCTGAGACGATGCGACGGCGGGGTTTGCAGCAGGCGCACAACGCTGCTCACGGGATTGATCCGACCACTATCCGCAAAGCGGTTACCGACATTTTGTCTCTGATTCGCCCCGAACGTGATAGTGCCCCTGTGCCAGACAGCGAGGTGGGCGGCACGGCAGGCAGCGGACTGGCCGCCGCTCGAAGGCGACGTGAAGCCCCGGATCTGGGTGAACTGCCAGATGCTGAACTGCAACGGCTAATCCGCACATTGGATGAAGAGATGCGTGACGCAGCCGCTGATCTGCGTTTCGAGTATGCAGCTCGGTTGCGCGACGAAATTAAGGACTTGCGCCGTGAGCTTCAGGAAATCGCTGGCTAGATGTATCGCTGGCTAGATGTAATGATGAAGTGGCTATGAGTGAAGCAAATCACGCGGATGAAATGAACAACGCGAGTGAAATGAACAACGCGAATGCATATGCCGGTCGCGATGCCTCGGTGGTGGCGCTGAGCATTACCGGGCCGCGCCGAGTAAACGAAGACCGGGCTTCGGCAGTGATCTCTGAAGACGACGGAAGTTGGGTTATTGCGGTGGCTGACGGTCTAGGCGGTCACGTCCGCGGTGATGAGGCGGCCCAAGCGGCGATTGAGGGACTACCGCAGCGAATCGGTAGCGCCGATGAAATGGCGATTGCTTTCGGTGAGGCCAATGAGCGTGTCCTAGCGCTAACCACTGAAGAGACGTGGAGCGGCGTTGGGTCGCAGTTTCTAATGCTGGATATGTTTCCGATGAGCACACTTTGTGTGGCCTCTTGGACACCCGAAGGAGGGCTTTTCATCGGTTGGATGGGCGACACTCTGCCTTTTCTGGCTCGTTTGCAGCCGGGCGGCGGCTTCAGCGGCTTTCTTTGCGGTCTGCCGCATCGTATGTCTGACGGCAGCATCAAGTTCTGCTTGGGGATGCCGCCTGTGGGCGGTTTATCTGAGCCGGGTGTCGTGGAGGTGGAGATCATCGGCGAGTCGGGTGACGGGATCGTGCCAGATGCGGTGATTCTGGCCAGCGACGGTGCCTGGGAACCTTTCGTTAACGTCTATGACACTGAATGGTTAGCGGACAGTTCTGTTGACGGCGGGATAGGCGCAGCTTGCGGATCACAAACTCAAACAGCCTCTCAAATCGCAGAAAGCATCCTGGCTGAGGCAACAAGACTTGGTCTAAACGACAACGCCAGCATCGCGGCAGCTCTCTGGAGCTAGCAGTCCTCTGGAGCAAGTCGACGTTCAACAACCTCACGCCAACCGCTAAGTAATCTCCTGACAGTTAATCATCGGCAAGTTAATCGTCGGGAAGTTAATCTTCAGAGTCATCGACCGGCCAAGGGGTGTTGCCCTGAGCCATAGCGGTTATCTGAGCCAAGCTGAACGAATCCAAGAACCTTCGCATCTGTGACCCTGAAGCTGACCAGATCGCCAACAACACGCACTGACCCTCATGATCGCAGGCACCGTTACTGTGCGGCTCACCGAAATCACCAGCCGCGATCGGTCCGTCAACCGCACGCACAATCTCTGAGAGTTTGATGTCGTTGGGATCGCGTGCCAGCACATAACCGCCACCTACGCCCCGCTTGGAACGCACCAGGCCAGCACCTTTGAGTGCCAGCAGAATCTGCTCCAAGTAAGGCTGAGGCAGACCGGTGCGTTCCGCTATCTCGCGTACCGAAGTTGGCTTGTTCTCGCCGTGCAGCGCCAGCGACAAAAGAGCACGCGAGGCGTAGTCACCGCGTGTTGACACTCTCATGCTGGCATCCTAGATGCCATGGCTCACACAGAACCGCTTCAAGAAATCTCAGTTCAAGAAATCTCTGAGCCGGTGCTTCCGGCCTACGGCGGCGGATGCGTGAGCGACATCGTGCCTGCGCTATTGGGCTATGACTCAGAAGTGGGCCATGTTTCTAAAAACCCAGCAGGCACTAGAGCCATCGGAGTTGTGGGACCTCTGCTTGCAGAAGTATTTGAGGCTCGTGCCGTGGTGCTGCTGGTGCTTGATGGGCTTGGTGCTGAGCAGTTAGCTGAACGCACGAATGTGGCACCAACCCTAAACGAGATGTTCGCCGACACCATTACCACAGTTGCGCCGAGTACCACAGCCTCGGCACTCACCTCAATCGCCACCGGAGTCGGGGTGGGAGAACACGGCATCGTTGGTTACCGCATCCACACCTCCGCAGGCAATCTCAACGTCCTCAGCTGGAGAACCCCGCAGGGCAGCAGCCTGGAAAGTCACCCACCCGAGCGCCTGCAACCGGTCGCCACTTTCGGCGGTCAGCGCCCGCCGGTGCTGCAAAACAGTGCCTACAACAAAACCGGTTTCAGTCGCGCTTATCTGGGCGACTCTCGCCGCACGGGCTACAAACTGCTTTCGAGTCTGGCAGTCGAGGTGCGACACCTGCTGGCGCAAGGAGAGTCGTTTGTTTACGCCTACTACGAAGGCATGGACTTAGTCGCTCACGAGTACGGCTTTGGCGAACATTACGAGGCCGAGTTGCGGGTCTGCGATCAGCTAATGGCCGACCTGCTGATGGCTGTGCCTCGCGGTACGGCTGTGGTCGCCACATCCGATCACGGCTTAGTGGACTGCACTGGTGGTGTCTTGCAGATTGATCGCAGCGTGCTCGACTGTTCAGCAGGGGAATCAGGAGAACCTCGCTTCCGCTGGCTGCACGCCCGACAAGGCCGCCGAAATGACCTGCATCAGGCGGCGTTGGATGTTCACGGCAGTCAGGCTTGGGTTCGAACCGCTGATGAGATCATTGACGAGGGTTGGCTGGGGCCAGTTGTCACGGACGCTGCCAGGTCCAGGCTGGGGGACGTAGCGCTGGCAGCTCGCGATAACTGGGCATTTGAGTATTCCCAACAATACAAGAGCAAACTCGTCGGGCGTCACGGTTCTTTGACTTCTGCTGAGATGCTGGTTCCGCTGCTGATTCACTCCCCCTAACGCTTCCAAGCACTGCGGACTCTCTAGGAGATATCTGCTGGTTCCTATCAAAGAGATCAAGTCGATGCCTGCGCGAGGTTGTTGGTGCCGTTACGGTTGCAGGCAGGACCTGGCACTCAGACCCCAACTTTGCAAGGAGACTTGTGGACGAACACACCACTACCACGACCACCACGAACAACAGCAACAACGCCAAAAATACCAGACGTTCTGACAAAAAATCCGTAGAGAACCCTGCTGAGAACCAAGCAGAGTTGCAAGAAGTGCTTGCCCCAGAGGTGGTGGCGCTCGCCTCAGACGATGCCGAAGAGAGCAGCGAAGCCAGCGAGATCAACGAGACGATCGATCATCCCGCCAAAGTGATGCGAATCGGCACCATGCTCAAACAGCTGCTGGCTGAGGTTCGATCCACCGATCTAGACGAAGCCAGCCGTCAGCGGCTTCGTGAGATCTACGAAACTTCAGTGACCGAGGTAGGCGCGGCATTGTCACCAGATTTGCGTGAGGAGCTGGGACGGCTAGCTTCGCCTTTCGAGCAAGCCGAAGCGCCCTCCGCTGGCGAGCTGCAGATCGCCAAAGCACAGCTCGTGGGCTGGCTTGAAGGTCTCATTCAGGGCATGAAGGCGATGTTGCTGGCTCAGCAGATGAACGCTCACCAGCAGCTTCAAGCGATGCGAGGCGAGCTGCAGCCAGCTCCTGACTTATCAGCTTCTGAAATATATTCGACAGTCCCGTCCGAAGACGACAACGACAGCCGTCACGGTACTTATCTTTAACCAGCCAGATAAACAGCCAATAAGCAGCCAGCTAGACAGCCAACTCAATGCCCGACTCTTTCGTTCACCTTCACACACACACCGAATACTCAATACTTGATGGTGCCTCTCGACTTGACGATCTGATCGCTGCGGCTGCCGCCGATGGTCAGCCTGCTCTGGGCATAACCGACCACGGCAACATGTACGGGGTGCTGGACTTCTATCGCAAGTGTTCAGAGCACAACATCAAGCCGATCATCGGGATGGAGGCTTACATGGCGCACGAATCGCGTCATGAGCGCCCGGCCCGCCGCGGGACGCTTGACGATGCTGGCGGTGACACCGACAGCGGCAAGCTCTACTACCACCTGACCCTGCTGGCCACCAACAACACCGGCTACAAGAACCTGATCAAAGTCGCCAGCCGAGCGTTTCTAGAGGGCTATTACTACAAGCCGCGTTGCGACTGGGAGACGCTTGGTGACCACTGCGAAGGGCTGATCGCCACCACAGGCTGTTTGGGGGGTCAAGTTCCTCAGGCTCTGCTACGCGGCAACCCCGAAGAAGCGCTCAAAAAAGCCGCCCGTTTTCAAGAGATTTTCGGTCGTGAGAACTATTTCGTTGAGATGCAAGACCACGGCATTCCCGAGCAGCATCAAATCAATCCGCAACTCTTAGAGATCGCCCGCACCCTTAAGGCACCTTTGCTGGCCACCAACGACAGTCACTACACACATCGTCACGATGCTGAAGCTCATGACGCTTTGCTGTGCGTGCAAACCGGTTCGCTGCTCACCGACAAGAACCGCCTCAAGTTTCATGGTGACTCCCATTACCTCAAATCCGCAGCAGAGATGCAGCATCTGTTCTCCGACATTCCCGATGCTTGTCGCAACACTCTGGACATAGCTGACCGATGTGAGGTGAGTATTGAGTTCGGTGTTCCTCAGCTTCCGCATTTTGAGGTGCCCGAGGGCTTCAATGACGATGCTGAATATTTACATCATCTCACCATGGCTGGAGCTCGTGAACGTTGGGGTGATCCACTTCCGACTCAGGTGGCTGAGCGGCTGGCCTTTGAGCTGGAAGTCATTACCAACATGGGGTTCGCCTCGTATTTTTTGATCACCTGGGATTTGATCTCTTATGCGCGCCGTAGCGGCATTCGTGTCGGCCCGGGAAGAGGTTCAGCAGCAGGATGTGCAGTCGCTTACAGCCTGCGCATCACTGACCTTGACCCGATCCGTTACGACTTGCTGTTTGAGCGTTTTCTGAACCCGTCGCGAGTGTCGATGCCCGACATTGACATGGATTTTGACTCGCGCTACCGCGACGAGGTGATTAATTACGCCGCTGACCGCTACGGGCGCGATCATGTGGCTCAGATCATCACCTTCAGCAGCATCAAAGCCCGTGCCGCGGTCAAAGATGCCGCGCGAGTGCTGGGGCATTCGCCTTCTCTCGGCGACCGCATCGCAAAAGCCATGCCGCCGCTGATTCTGGGCCGTGACACGCCACTGCAGTACTGCTTCGAGGATTCTGAAATCCATCACGATGGCTATCTAGCAGCCGCCGAACTACGCCAGATGTACAAAGACGAAGAAGATGTTGCACAGGTGGTGGACACTGCTCGTGGGCTTGAGGGTATGCGACGCCAAGACAGCATCCACGCAGCAGCGGTGGTGATCACGCCTCAGCCGCTGACCGAATACATGCCCATCCAGCGCAAACCCAGTTCCAGCAAGAACCCTGAAGACGCACCGATCGTTACCCAATATGAGATGCACGGCGTTGAAGACCTCGGACTATTGAAGATGGACTTTCTGGGGTTGCGCAACCTTGATGTCATTAGTGACACTCTTGAGTTGATAGCCGGAACTCGCGGCATCGAAGTGGACATCGACAACGTCGACCTGGATGATGATGCCACCTTTGAGATGCTGCGCAAAGGCGACACCAGCGGGGTTTTTCAGCTTGAGAACCCGTCGGTGCGTTCGCTGATTCAGTCGCTCGCTCCGACCGCCTTCGATGATATTTGTGCTCTGGTTGCGCTGTATCGCCCTGGTCCGATGGCGGCGAACATGCACAACGACTATGCCGAGCGCAAGAACAGTCGCCGCCCAGTGGAATATTTTCACGATGATGCAGCCGAACTGCTAGCCGACACCTACGGGCTGATGATCTATCAAGAGAGTGTGATGCGGGTGGCTCAGCGCTTTGCTGGCTATTCGTTGGCCGAAGCCGACAATCTTCGCAAAGCCATGGGCAAGAAGATTCGCGCAGCTATGGCCGCCGAGGAGGAAAAATTCGTGGCGGGCGTGGAGCAAAGCGGCTATGGGAAGGAACTGGGTGCTGATCTGTTCAAGATCATTGCACAGTTTGCCGACTACGCCTTCAACAAGAGCCACAGCTACGGCTACGGCTATGTTGCCTACCAGACTGCTTATCTCAAAGCCAACTATCCCGTGGAATACTTGGCTGCTTTGCTGACTAGCAACAAGCGCCGACTGGACAGTATTTCGGTGTATCTAAATGACTGCCGTTTGCGGGGTATTGAGGTGCAGGTTCCTGATGTAAACCGTTCGTCGTCGGACTTCACGCCGCTGCCTGCACAAGTCGCTTTGAAGGTTCCAGCTCAGTCTGGGTCTGCTCAGGATGGCTTGGATCAACCGGGCCTGGGCCACCAGGGCTTGAAGAATCAGGGTCCGGGGCAACCGGGGCTGAGTCAGCAGGGCCTGGGCCTCGGTCAAATTGTCTACGGTCTATCGGCGGTGCGCAACGTTGGGCAGGGTGTTGTGGAGCGGATAGTCAACGAACGCGAAGCCAACGGCCCTTACGAGTCCTTCGTTGATTTCGTGGAGCGTGTCGATGTGGACATCCTCAACAAGCGCACAGTCGAGTCGCTCATCAAGGCGGGAGCTTTTGATTCTCTGGGCCATCCCCGTCAAGGTCTGATGCAGGTGTATGAAACGATCATCGACCAAACGATCCGTGTGCGGCGCGAGCATGACGCTGGTGTTATATCGCTGTTCGGTGAGCAGGAGGGACCGTCCTTTGATGACCGTCCCGAAATCAGCGACATCGAATACGACCGCATGCAGAAACTGGCCTACGAAAAAGATCTGCTCGGTCTCTATGTGTCGGATCACCCGCTTAGGGGCCTAGAGGCGCGGGTTCGACGACTCGCCGATTGCACTATCGGCGAAATGATGTCAGCAACGCCATCAGGTGACCGTCCCGACTTTTTGAGCGTGGGCGGAGTGATCACCGGCCTCAATCGTCGTGTGACCCGCAAGGGTGACCCTATGGCCAGTTTTTTGTTGGAAGACCTTGAAGACAAGGTTGAGGTTTTGGTGTTCCCGAAGTCCATGGCCGAGCACGGCGCAAAACTGGCCGACGATGCCATTGTTGTGGTGCGGGGTCGCTTCGATTCTCAGCAGGACGCTCCTCGGCTGGTTGCCAGCAACATAGAAGTGGTTCAAGCTCTTATCGAAGACGATCCGCCTCCGCCTATGCCACTGCGGATCCTGTTGTCGCCATCGCATCAGAGCGAACAGAACCTCAACGAACTCAAGTCGTTGCTGCTAGCTCATCCCGGTTCGGCGCTGGTCGAGTTGCTGCTAGATGGACAGGGGGTAGCGCGCCTGCCAGCAAATTTTGCGGTGGATACGTCTAAGGGTTTGCCCGCAGAACTGCGCGAATTGCTAGGAGCAACAGCCATAGCGAGCTTGTAAAGAAGCAAATCCAAGCTCTAAGGTTGCGAAAAGGCTGCGCTCCCCTGAGACTAGAGCGCAGGGTACGGGCGACCAAAAAGGTGGAACGCGGCCATGGCAATCACGATCGAGACCAGAGATTGCAGCGGGCTTGGTGACTCAGATTTTGTTGAGATGGCCGACCTCTGCGCTGTCTCATCTAGCGCTTATGAAGTGGGCTCTCTCTCCAAGCAAGCCGAAGCTTGGGTTTTGCTGACCGAAGCCCGAGACAACGGCAAGCTGCGCGGCTTCTCTTTTTGCACACTGGAACGCATCGGAGGTACTCCCTGCGTTCTGATCGGTGCTGGGCACACCTGCCGCACCACACGGCGCGACACGGTTCTGCGCGGCATCCTCACCGATCAGTTTCGTCGAGCGGCTACGTCCTTTCCCGACGAGGACGTGCTAATCGGTATGCAGATCAACGATCCTGGCGCTTTCGAAGCTTTCAAAACTGTTCATGATGTGGTTCCTCGTCCTGATCACAAAGCAACAGGCGAGGAGCGAGCCTGGGGTCGTCGTTTAGCCAAGCGTTTCGGTATCGGATCACTCAGCTACGACGATCGTAGTTTCACCACCCGCGGCAAAGGTCAGCCCGCCGTGATGCTTGACCACACGAGCCTCAAACCCGAGAAGATCCCAGCCGAAATAGTCGAACTGCTGAGCGGTCTCGCCCGAGATCAGGGCGATACTCTGATTGTGCATGGCTGGGTGACGGCTGAGGAGATCGAGAAGCTGCTCTAGCTGCAAGCTTTTTGGCTGCAAGCATTAAGGCCGCGCCGTCGTGAATATCCGGCGGGGTGATTGATGGATCTTCAGCAGGCTGTGCGGACTCGCCGCATGGTGCGTTCGTTCACCTCTCAAGCGGTTGCGTCAGCGGTAGTTGACGAGATCTGTGATCTTGCACGACGAGCGCCGTCGGCGGGTAACACGGCTGCTGTTGAGTTTCTTGTGCTTGAAGGCGATGACACGATGGCGTATTGGGATGTGACGCTGCCCGCCGAAAGACGCGACGGGTTTGCTTGGCCAACTCTGTTGAACGCGCCAGTGCTGGTGTTGTTGTGGACCAACCCGGACGCTTATGTGTCTCGTTACCGCGAAGCAGACAAAGCTCACACCGGTTTGGGCGCAGGTGAAGCAGCCTGGGTGGTGCCTTACTGGTTTGTTGACAGCGGTGCTGTGATGATGAACATGCTGTTAGCAGCCCAAGACCGGGGATTAGGCGCTGCTTTCTTCGGGATGTTCGATCATGTGGAGGCGGTGCGAACACGCTTCGGAGTGCCGAAGGGATGGCAAGGTGTGGGCACGGTAGCTATCGGCCGTCGTCACAGCGATGACCGCCCCAGCCGTTCGGCGGCTCGTGGCCGCCCCCCGCTAGATGAGGTGATACATCGCGGTCGCTGGTAGAGCCGGCGTTGTCGTTGGGAATCACAAACGGAGTCTCTCGGCTGGACGGGTTACCTCAGGCTGGCAAGCATTCGTGTGGCCTAGCAGTAATTAGCAAACCGAAAATGTATTTATCCTTGAAAATCTGAATAATCTTGGCGGATTTTCAATGATAAAGTAGGGGAGTGTCATCTCAGCATCACCACGGCCAAAGCAACGATCTCTCGTGATCGCAGCAGCGAACGCAGCCGACTCTCGCGGTGCTTTGTGCGATGTTGCTTGCGGATTTGATTGCAGCCGATGGGCAGTGTCGTGACTGCGCCAGTGAACTTTTCTGACTTTTTTGTGGAGCGGCCTGCTGAGGTCGAAGCGTTGCGAGCCGCTGTGAAACGGTCACCTGTGACGCTGCTCACTGGGCCCCGACAGGCGGGCAAGTCGTCTTTGGTGCGGCGTGTGATTGCCCCTTCCCCTGAGTCAGTGTTTGACTTGGAGGATTATCGAGACATTGCACGGCTCGCTGATCCGATGCTCGCTCTGATGGATCGTGGTGAACCCATCGTGATCGATGAGGCTCAGCGGATGCCGGATCTTTTTGCTTCTCTCAGGGTGCTCGTTGATGAGAACCGTCGCCCGGGTCGCTTCGTGGTGCTCGGCAGCGCTTCACCAGAGTTGACTGGCTTGGGTGCCGAGTCTCTGGCGGGCAGGGTGACGCAGCTGGAGCTGTCAGGTTTGCGTCTCGCCGATGTCGGTGTTGATCGGTTTGATGATTTGTGGCTGCGTGGGGGACTGCCAGAGTCGCTGCTCGCCACCGATGATCATGCCTCGAACGCTTGGCGTGATGACTACATCGCTACTTTCCTAGAGCGAGATCTGGCAGGTTTTGGCTTCCGTTTTCCAGCAACTACTACGCGACGTTTCTGGACGATGCTCGCGCACTATCACGGCCAGACTTGGAACGCTGCGGAGATCGCTCGTTCGATTGATGTTTCAGCGACAACAGTGCGTCGGCTTCTCGATGCTCTCACCGATGCGCTGGTGGTGCGTCAGTTGCCGCCCTGGTTCACCAATATGGCTAAGCGGCAAGTCAAATCTCCCCGTGTTTATGTGCGTGACAGCGGCTTGTTGCACCGACTATTGGGTATCGGCAGTCGCCTAGAACTTGAACGCCATCCCAAACTAGGAGCGAGCTGGGAAGGCATGGTGGTTGAGCAGCTTCTTATCCGTTATGGCTCTGCGACGGCGGCCTTCTGGTCAACTCACAGTGGTGCCGAAATTGATCTGCGTCTCGAAATCGGTGGCAGAGTCCTCGGCTTCGAGATCAAACGCACTGACCGTCCCAGAGTCACCAAGTCAATGCACAGCGCTCTAGCCGATCTCAAACTTGACCATCTCTTCGTAGCTCATGCAGGCAATCATCGCTTCGCACTAACGGATCAGATAACAGCGATCCCCGCCACTGACCTACTAATCAACCACAATCCCCTAGCAACCCCTTAGCAAACCTCTAGCGCCTCTGAGCAAACCTTAAGAGAGAGCAGCCCAGTCTGTTCTTCTTGATTGGTGGCCGGGTCTCTGGCCTTGGTGCTCCTTTCTTGTTGGTTGGTGGCTGGATCTCTAGCTCTGGCTTGGCTGCTGTTTTGGGTCCGATCTCTTCGGTCTCGGCTTCTTTTTTGAGTCTGGCCTTTTCGGTTTCGGCTGTTTCGATTTTGGCTTTTTCGGGTTTGGTGCGGTAGTTCTGGCGGTTTAGGCCAGTCTTCGGCGTGGGCGGGTCCGTAGCGGCGCGTGTTGGCGTGTTGTGGTGGGTGCAGTGTGTGGCTGCCGTCGGGATGTTCGTGGATTTGCCAGTTGTCGTGATGGATTCTGTGGTGGCAGCTCCAACACACCATGATCAGATTGTCAAGACTGGTGGCACCTCCTTGTGAATAGGGGGTGATGTGATGAGCTTGACACATAGCGGGGGCAGCACCGCAGTGGAAGCAGCCACCGTAAGTAGCGAGCAGGGATTGCCATTGTGTTTCGGTGACTGTGCGACGTGATCGGGTGCGCCAAAGGGCATCCCCGCAACGTTCATAGATCAGTGACGTGAGCCGTGCATTGCAGGTGAGTTCTTCAACTACAGCCGGTGGTAGCCGTGATCCGTCTGAGAGTTCATAAATCAGATCACGCCCAGCGTCATCCACACGAGCCAACACAGTGATATCAGCCACCCAGCCACCGCTAATCGCTTCAGATTGAAAGCCAGACTGAGATCTGTTTTCGTTTTCGGCGTCAGCTCCGTATCCAGCATCGCAGTCAGTTAAGGAGTTGGCCTGCTCTTGGTTCGGTGAAATTTCGTGATCTCTGTGGGCACTGGCTGTATCTGCGTTGCTGCGAATGCTGGCCGCATCAGCAGTTTTGCGACCGCTGGCACCTGCCAGCTTGTTGAAGCGTCCAGCAGTGGGACTAGTGCTGTCAGTGCTGATGCTGCCGGTTTGGCTTGTGTGGTGCTGTAGTGCGTCGGCCATGCATTGCGGGAACTTGCGTCTCTGCTCTTCGGGGAGTTGTTTGTCGGCGTTGAGCAGCCGGGTCGCTGTTTGACGCAGCCGGTTATGAAGTCTTTGCCCAGTGATTTTGTCGAACTCGCCGTGCAGGCCAACCATGCCGTCTTCGGTGTCAAAGAATCTCAGGTAACGCTTGGCTCGTTGCTGAGCGTGTTGCGAAACTCCGTTGTCGGCTTGCTGAGAAGCGATCCAACGGTTTGCTGCGCCAACAAACTGCTCAGGGCGCAGCGACTGAGCATCTTCCAACAAAGCACCGTCAGCAGCCACAGCATCAGATCCTGTCTTTGTGATGACCTCAGCAAGTCGTCGTGCGTTGGCTTGCGATACCTTTCCAGACTGCACTGCCTCATAAAGTTCGGGTACTTTGCGCACAGTTTGTGCAGTGTTGACCCGGTCGCGGGCATCGCGTTGCGCCAGTCCGGCAGATGATGCCAGCAGTTCAGCGCCGCCGTCTCCGTGACGCTCCCGCCGTGCGATCAACTCTGCTGCTGTGGTCTGCAAAGCAGCAACAACAGCAGCCACAGACCGGGTAACTCGCAGCACCTCACGCAACTCGTCGCAGGTTGCCGTGCCAGCACCGACAGCAGTAAGCAGCTCGGTAGCTGCGGTTTCAGCCCGTCGGGCGATCTCAATAATCATAAACAGTAGTATAGATAAAGGGTGTGACAAAGCAACCTCAAGATCACAATTTTTATCAAAAATTCTGAAAATATCAGAGAATATCCCCATGGCCATGAGGGCTAAAATCGCTGGCTGCTTGGATGATGATCACCACGCCACGGGGGGAGGGGGGCAACCTCGCCAAGACATGACAGGCACCTGCTGTAGCAGCCCAGCAATACCTGCTTGAGGCCGCCGCGCCAGCAGCCGATTCAACCAACCTCCACACTGCCCACAGCCCCGGTCCGAGTGGCGCTGAGCATCCCCTAATCTTGAGGGAGAGTTCTGGCATTCACCGAAGGTGTCTCACGTCTGCTTTAGAGTGTGAAGATTGATCGGTTTACCGCTCAATAGTGAGCATCGTAGCGCTGCTCCCATGAGAAGGGCTGCCTGACATGGCATCACAAAAGGCATCACATGAACAGTTGATCAACGGCGCACTCGCTGACGCGCTCCGTGCTGTTGGACTTGATGCCGAACCCGAGCCGTTAGGTGGGGTGGGTGGCTTGCGGCCCGACGTAAAGATCAGGACAGACCAAGGCATCATCTACTGCGAAGCTGAGAAAGGTGCGACCCTGGCTGGGGCTGTCAAGGACGCTCGGCAACGGGCTGAGCAGATCATCGACGGAACGATCGTCGGTGACGCGGTCGTGGCGGTTACTTATCCAGTAAGTCTGAGAGCCGAGGCAGTGTCGGCCTGCCGCGACCTTCGCTGGAGGACGGTGTACCCGCTATCGCTTGACCACGATGAGCAGGACCATGTTGGCCGCGTCTCTGATCTAGCACGGCACCTGTTGCTGCTGTTCACCGATTTGGGTAGTCCTGAAGCGGAAGCGGCAAGGCTCAATCAAGCACTCAACACAGCCATGAGTTACCTTTCAGCCGCCGACCGTGGAGCGCTGGCCGAAGCGTTGGACCTGCCGACCTCAGTCCGCGGAAAAGACAAGTCCGAAGCGGCCGCAAAACGAGGACTGCTGGTTGTGGCAGCAGCTGCCATGTTCCACGCTCGTCTTGATGCCGCTTTCACAGACCTTTCCGCCCGGCCCGTAATTGATGCCCGACATTCAGACGGACGGAGCTACGAGGGAACGTGGCCACCAAGACGCGCCATAGATTGCGTTGCGAGCGACACACCAGTACTCGACCTTTTTGATGCTTGGAGCCTCATACTGGCCAAGGACTACCGACCAGTGTTCCAGTTAGCCTGCGAAGCACTGTACGCCCCCGTGCTGACACCCCAGTGGAACACAACTGCGAGGATCGTGGCCCGGGCTGGAGTTGTGGCTGCAACATCGGCTGCAGCAGCCGGTCACGATCTCCTAGGACGCATTTTTCACCGATTGCTCGATACCGCCCGCTACGACGGCAGTTACTACACTTCGGTATCAGCGGCGACACTCTTGGCGATGCTGGGATTCCCCGATACCGGTGCCCTACCTGAGGATCTGGCTAACCTCAAGGTCATTGACCCGGCCTGTGGGACGGGGACCTTGTTGATGGCTGTCGCCGAACGCATCCGCGAACTGCGGGGCTCCGCCCGCCGGGATGCTGAATCTTATGTGCTGATTGAGGATGTGCTGTGGGGACTTGACGTGAACGCCACCGCCTGTCACATGGCCGCTACCACGCTTGGTCTGCTGTCGCCATCTACTGCGTTCGACCGAATGAACATCGCTAGGCTTCCGCTCGGAGTTGAAGTCAAGAACCGTAAGCGCTATGCACGAATCGGGTCGCTGGAACTCTTGGAGAATGCGGCAACCGGCCAGTTCCGTTTCGGGGAAGAGAGCTACGGGGCTCAAGTTGAGACCAAGAGGGCGCTTACCTTGCAACCCAACACTTTTCATATGGTGATCATGAACCCGCCATACACTCGCGACTCGCTGAGACATGACCAGTTCTCGAAAGCCGAGGAGAAGCTTCTCAAGGCACGAGAGAAGACCATTACCGATAAGCGGGCTGGTCATGGTTCCTCGGCGGGATCCATGTTTATGGACCTTGGCGAGCACCTTGCCGATATGGGCTCTGGGGTGTTGGCGTTCGTGTATCCACTTGCTGGTGTCGCTGCTCCGTCCAATCAAGATGCCCGCAAACTACTAGCGGAGTGGTTTCACGTTGATTGGGTTGTGGCATCCTTCGATCCGCAGCGGACCAACTTCTCAGAGAACACCAGCATTTCTGAGGCGCTCATAGTGTGTCGCCGCTCACAGCAAGAGCCAGCTTTAAGGCCGCTAACCAAGTTTGTCAGGCTGTGGCGAAACACTCGCAGTGTCGCAGACATCGCAGGTACCGCCCAGATACTGCTGGAATGGAAGCCCACTGACACTGCTGACATCGCCAGCGGTGTCGCACAAATCGGCACCTGGCCCGCTGAACGGATGGTTGAGGGCGAATGGGCTCCGCTCACAATAGCGTCGGCGTATCTGGCCGATATCGCATGCTGTCTGCGCGATGGTGTTTGGAAGGGCACACAGTTCGTGAAACTAGGCCGCAGTGCAGATGTTGGTCCAGCTGGTCAACGAATCCGTGATGCCTTCACTAGGCACAGTCGCGCCGACAAAACCGGCCGCAAAGCGTTGTGGCACAACGACACTGATCGCGTTGTTGGTCTCGTCTCAACCGCTGACAGCTATATCCACGCCAAGAGCGGCAAAGAGCATCTCGCCGACAAGTATTACAGCAAGGCGAACCACCTGCTGATAGCGGCAAAACCGCGTCTAAATACTCTGAGGGTGCTGGCGGTTTGCTGCGAGGAGCCGACTGTGGGCTCAGGCTGGGTGCCAGCAGCGCCTCTCGACGATGAACTCGATCCCGAGTGGAGCAAAGCCATGACCGTCTACCTGAACTCGACTCTCGGGGTTCTTGCCATGCTCGCAGTTGCATCACCCAACACTCTGTCTCGTCCCAATTTAAGCCTTCACGCCATGCGTAGCCTTCCTGTACCCGACCTTAAGCCGAGAAGCCGTGAGCACCTAGTGTCCGTGTTCAACACGATTGACGATCCACTTCTGCCGCTGCACCAAGCTCAGCAGTGTCCGAGTCGTGCCCGACTCGACGAGGCGGTGGGCGCTGTGCTTGGCATTCCAGTGAGTGATCTTGCCGTGCTGCGTCGTGAACTTGCTGCTGAACCTTCCGTCCAACCCTGAGGCACATCATCGCTGACGACGGGCGCGGTGAAGGATCTGCAACTGGCAACCTCACTTTTCGCAAGCACGATGCCGAGAATCATCGTGTGACGCTCAACCGTGACTGGTCGTCGCTGGTGTCCATAGCGCAGCGGCGACGCAACGGGGCTGAGCAGTTACTTGAACATCTTCTGTCACGACTACCGAAAGGTAAACGTGGCAACGATCTACTAGTTGAGACCACTCTCGGGAAGCTGATGAAAGCGATTGAGAGCGATATCCGACTCCAAGAGTCGAAAGACCTACGCAAGCTCAAGGAACGCTCGTTGATGTGGCTGCATGAGCAGGAAGTCATCCGACCGCCGAGTCATGGCGCAACATCGTCGAAAATCTGGATAACCCAGCGCAACGTCAGTTAGTGGCTGATGAGCGTGAGAACACAAACACCCTGGTGCTAGCCGGGCCTGGATCAGGCAAAACAAGAGTTCTGGTACATCGTATTGCCTATCTGATACGCGCCAAGCGCCAGAACCCTCAGAGTATTCTGGCACTTGCTTACAACCGTCATGCCGCCATAGAAATTCGTCGCAGGCTTCACGAACTGGTCGGCCAAGATGCGTTGGGGGTGATGGTTCTCACATGTCACTCGCTGGCCATGCGGTTGATGGGTGCTAGTTTCTCCGACAAAGCGGACCGGCCCGACAGCGAACGCTTCCAAAAAGTGCTCAAAGAGGCTGCGGCACTGCTGCGCGGCGAAGGGCTCGAACCTGAGGAGGCCGAAGAGTCGCGGGCTCGCTTGCTGGCGGGATTCCGTTGGATACTCGTTGACGAGTATCAGGACATCGGCCCCGACGAGCACGAGCTCATCTCCGCTCTGGCTGGGCGGACTCTGTCGGAAGCGGATGCCAAACTCACTTTGTTTGCGGTGGGGGATGATGATCAGAACATCTACGCGTTCAAGGGATCGTCAGTGCGGTTCATCCGCGAATTCGAGCATGACTACGATGCCAAACCCGCCTTCCTGATCGAAAATTATCGGTCCACTCGCCACATCATCGAAGCATCGAATGCTGTCATTGCGCCAGCTGCTGACCGGATGAAAGCTGACAATGAGATACGCATTAACCGGGCCCGTGTTAAGTGTCCATTGGGTGGTCAATGGGGAGAGCACGACCCGGTCGGTTCGGGTCGAGTTCAAATTCTACCCGCAGCTGGCGATGCGATCTCGCAAGCGCAGATAGCGATGGATGAAATGCATCGGCTCAGCAGTCTTGCTCCCGGTTGGGATTGGTCGCGTTGCGCGATAATCGCCAGGGAGTGGACTTATCTTGATCCTGTTCGCAGTCTCTGCGAACTCCGAAAAGTCCCCGTGCATATGGCCAACGAGGATGCGCCGAACCTATGGCACATCCGCGAGACGCAGGCACTGCTGAATTGGCTCAATGCCCGTGACTCTGCACTAATGGAGCACAAAGATCTCCGTGCATGTCTCAGCCGCCAACGTTGCAGTCCTTGGATTGAGTTTCTGGAAGAAGCAGTGGACGAGCATGAAGCCGAAACCGGTGCCTCAGCAGTAGCGGTTGATTCTTTCAGGGAATGGCTAGCCGAATGGGGCTGCGAGGTTCGCCGTCGCCAGCGAGGACTGCTGCTGTTGAGCGCTCACCGCGCCAAAGGATTGGAGTTCGATCATGTGGTTGTGCTCGACGGTGGCTGGGGCAAGGCCGGGTCCGGTGAAGATCGCGATGCTTCGCGCCGTCTCTACTACGTAGCCATGACGCGCGCTCGCCAGACTCTTAGCCTCGGACGATTGGCCGAATCCCACCCATTTCTTGACTCGCTAGGCGATGTTCCAGCAGCCCTGTGGCGTGAACCCGCGGCACTCCTCGCACCACCCACCGCAGAGTTGAGTCGCTGCTATCGCCTGCTTTCGCTTCGTGACATCTATTTGAGCTTTGCTGGCCGCACCCCTCCAGACGGCAGCGTGCATCAAGCCATCGCCGACCTGTCGGCGGGCGACCGGCTTCAGGTCAAGCGACGCAGTGATCGTTGGCAGCTGCTGGATGCTGCAGGAGTGGTTGTAGGAACTCTGGCGGCTTCTTTCGTTCCTCCGGCGAATATGCGCTGCACTGGAGCAACCGTTTCTGCGGTCGTTACTTGGCGTAGTAGCTACTCAGCCCCTGAGTATTTATCGCAGCTCAAATGCGATAAATGGGAAGTAGTGCTGCCAGAAATGGTCTTTGAACCCGTCTCGTAGCTGGGCGGACTCCACCAGAGCAGTCCGTGAGCAGCAGGCGAGGTGGTGGGGGAATGGTGGCTGCTGGGTGTTGGGTGTGGTTGTTGGTGGTGGCTGGGCATCCATTCGGGGAGCGGCGTAGAACTTAGGCACGCCTTGCTGGCTTAGCCGTCGGCTCTGGTTGAGAAACGGTTGCAGACCACCCTGAAAAAGTGTTGGGGGGGGTCATCTGTGTCGGTGGTGCTGGGGTTGTGTTCGGGTTCTGGACGGATCGCTTCGAGGAGCAGCCGGATTGTGTGGCTGCATGGTGGGGGAGTGGCGTGTCGGCGGTCATGTTTTGATGTGGGTTATCGGGTTTGTGTTAGCTGTCGTTTGCCGGTGTTGCGGAGTTTCTTGTTGAGTCGGGGGATTGGGTGTTCCCTGGTAATGAATCCAGCTCTGGTTGTGGCTACTGATGGTTTTAGCCAGGAGCGTTGCGGTTCTGCATGCCAGGACAGCAAGAAGGGCTTGATCTGTTTGCGGGTTTTGTAGTCGTGTTCGATGTCTGCGCAATGCTTGTCGCCACTGCTGGTAGGCGGTAAGCATTGTGTTGTGTTGTGTTTCGGTGAGCTTGTCTGGGAAGCTGTGGTCTATTTCGTCTAGACACTGAGACGCATCGTGCAGTCTGGTCATCATCCGTAGTTGTGCAGGGTCGGGGAACTGGTCGGGGATAACCCAGGGGCGGTTGTAGCAGAGGGTTTTGTCTGCTTTGCAGACAGAGTGCAACGACTGTGAACTCATGTGTGGATACTAGTCGTTATCGACGCTCATTTTTTGTTGCGAGACGGTTGATGAGAGCATTCTCTAATCAGGTGAGAAGCTTTCTATGACCGAAAAGCTGTTTCTTGAGACGTTTGACTGGGTGGTTGTCTATTGGGTGTGGCCGGGCTAGGGGAGTGGCTTGTAGCAGCGAAGCCCGCCACAAGGGTGGTTCAGCGTATATAGCTAGCCAAAGAGGTGCCATTTGCTCCATTTGGTTGCGCCAGTCTGCGTACGCGGTTTTGATTTTCTTATATTGATACGGGGTGAGCTTCTCTGGGAAGTTGCGGTCGAGTTCGTCTAGGCGGAGGCTAGCTTTTTGATATGCGGCCATCTGTCGGATTTGTGTACCGGTTAGCGGCGTGACCGGCGGTGGGGGATGCTCTTCTACGTATTCTATGACACGGTGATTGCCGTGCTCGTCGGTTTCTGGTGTCAAGCGCCGGGGTTTGTGTAGATTCGGGTCGCAAGCCCATACACCGAAACCGTGTTCTTCGCAGTGTGGCCATTCGCATGGGTCGCTGGGATCATACGCCGGGTAGTTCGGACCGTCTTCGCAGCAAACATAGCCGCCGGTTTCGGTGGTCATAGTAGTAGAGGTTTTTCGGTGACAGTGATTGTTGCGTGTTGTTGTTGCTGCTGCACCTGTAGTTAGCCCCGCAGGTTGAATGGTTCATACCTTTGGTGGATGCGTTCAAGATATGTTTTTGGTAGTTGTGTCATGTCAGCCTCGAATTCAGCATTTTTCTGCTCTGTGCTGGCTTCCCGACTCGCTTCCCAAGCGTCACGGTAGCTGATGTCTTTGCCTTGATGTAGCTCCCATTCCCGTTTGAGAGCGTTTTTGTATTCCTGGCAAGCCGTCTCGAAGGCAGCCGCCGCAGCTATCTGGTTGAGTGTTATCCTCGGGCTGCACGGCATCCAACACGAACAAGACATAACAACTATCCGGTCAGCAGACTATTTGGGGATCAACTGAGCGCCGGTGCAAACACCCGATGCGGTGACAGTCAAATCTTTGGATGCTGGCTCTGGTCCACCGCTGGGGCCTGTTACGGTCACTTTGACGGAGGGATTTTCACCTGTCTCGCATTCGTTGCTGGGTGTTACTGTTATAGTTCCCATGTTGAGGTATTTGGCGTCGTTGATGTGATTGGCAGGGAATCGCATTTGACCGTTGGATTTCACTGTTGAAGTAATCACATTTGAGGGATCATTAGCGATACTCATCGTGAAGATTTGATCTTGTGTCCAGGCTGTTGGTGGGGTGTTCTTAATCTCGATAGTGATCGTGATGTTGGTGGTGCCGCTAGCACTTGTGATGGTGTCCGGTGAAAGGCTGAAATCCCATTGCGGTGGTTCGTCGTTGTCGATGATCGTGTATGAGACTGCTTGGGTTGTTGTTGGTAGTGTGTAACCTTCGCCTGGTTGTAGGGTAAGCAGCAGTGAGCCGTTGCCGTTGTCGTAGTTGTCGTCTGTGACGGGCACTCGCAACGTTGCGTCTGTGGTGTTTGTGGGTATTGTGATCGTGACTGGGTTGGTGATGGTGACAGCGTGTTGGTGACTGTTGCTGACAGTTAGTTTGGCGTTTACGGTCACGGTTTCGGTTGTGCTTCGGTTGAGTTTGATCTTGAACTCGGCGGTGTTGCCTTCGGTGACTGTTGGCACCGGCGGCGCGGTGAGCGTTGCTTCTGGTGGTGGGCTGGAGTCCTCGATGAGTATTTCTGTGCTGGCTTTGTATCCTTGACAGAACTCTGCATAGGTAGGGGTGAGAGGGTTTTCGTTGCACCCGCCACCTATGGGTTTGTAGTTGATGCTGTTGCCTGTGTAGATGCTGACGCTTAGTTTGCCGTGATCGTCGCTGCGCGGAGTTTGGATGGTACCGAACTCAAGTGGTAGCCAGTCAAGCACGTCACCTGAATCTCTGATCTGGTCGCTGATGGCAGGAAGTTTATCGCCAGCGATTGCAGGCAATGTAATAATATGCGGATCGGTACCAGTATAGGTTGTGCTGTTATATGTGAAACCTGATCGTAGTGTTGACACTACCCGCAGCCTTAGCCTTGGATCGGTGATGCTGTAATTTGCGCGCCCGACGTGACCGATCAGGATTTGAGCTTTTTCGCCTTCGGTGATGATGGGTTTGCTGGCTTTCACACCGAAAAGAACCGGGTCATCAGTGTCAACTATTTTCACTGAGGTGACAGTGCAATCATCACCGATCGTGTACTTCTTCTGGATGGTGTCTACATCCAAAGTCACAGACAAAACACCGGTATGGTCAGGCCGGTGATCGTCTTTGATAGTGAACACCGCGAATTTCTTGACTCGTGGTTCAGTGCCACCCACACGCACTGAGTAAACATTCCAGTTCGAGTATTGATTAAGCATCTGCCGTTTCGGGCGGTGCGGGTCAGGGGACGGGCGAACCGTTTGATGACCGGAACCGGTTCTGATATACCGGTAACGCACATTTGCTTGCTTGACAGGCTTCGACGCTTCAGCGGGTGTAGTCGTCAAATAGAAAACAATCGTGTCACCCTCCAACAGTTCATCTGTAGACGGGGCACGAGTTGTTCCGCTGGTCTCACTTTTAATCTTCCGATCCGGGTTGCGACGCTGGATTGTGTATGTGACACAAACCTCCGGTTGCACCTCAGGGACGGGTGCAGGTTCAGGGGCAGGTGCCGGTTCTGTGGGTGTGCGCGTGTAATAAACGGTTCGTCGTTTGCAAGCGTTACCGCCACCCGGGCATGCACACCCAATCGTAGACAAAAACACCTGCCCGGCAGGGCATCGCTTCGACCGTTCATCATCTTCAGGCTGTTTAGGAACACATTTACCGTCACTAGTCGGGCTGATCCACTGATAGGGGCTAGCACAATTACGTTTCTTGCCAACAACATCAGGGTCCTGATCCGTAGTTTCAGAAACACACAACCCGGATTGCGAATCGTAACGAGTATTAGCCGGACAAGTCCTAGACGACGTACGCGGCCTCAACACACACTTCTCACCTTTCTCATCGTAGAAGAAGTTTGTGCCGCAGTTTGTGCTTGTTGAGGTGCTAGTGCTGGTGTGTGACTGGCGTGTCGAGTGGCAACCCAAAGAACCGTGATAATGCTGAGTAGACCCGCAATGCAGTTTGGTTGATGTGTGACAGCGGTGACTCCCGTGGGAATGCTGCCCAGACCCGCAATGCAGTTTGGTTATCGGATGACAAACCATGTTGCTGTGTGTATGTTTACCGCTTGAGCATCCATATTTGACGCAACCCCGTCCCGTTTTCCAATGTTGGCCTACCGGACAGCCACGACACCTACCAGAAGGCCATTTCCCGTATTTGCAAGGATCAGCTTCAGCGGGCGGAGGTTCTGGCACATCAAACGGCGGGAACCCAACCAGCCCATAGCACACCACCGCTATCGCAGCGAACCAAAACCGGAAACAACAACGACGACGGCAGTGCGGCATATTTAGGGCCAGGTGACTCGGGCGGTGCCAGCATTGCTGTAATCGGCACCACAAATCGTGATCGGATAATCCGGTATCGACTCAAAATAGAAAAAATCGTCAATAATCCGCCGGTAAGCAGCAGCAATACAAGCAATATCAGCAGCACCAAAATTAACCGCTTTACCAAAATGTGACATCCAGCGATCACAGGTCGATACACGCGGCCAGTAGCTGTGCGGTGGCGGCTCCCAACCCGCAGGGGGACCCTCAAACGCGAGCTTGTAACAATACCACAGTTCCGCAATCAACTCTGGATGATTCAGCGGCATTTCAGAAGCAGCCCGACTGCTTCGGTATTCGATTTCGGCTTGTGGTGTGTCTTTCTCAGTTGAGGATTCGCCGCCAACCGCTAGCCCGTGACGAGGCCAGCAACCCAACCAGATCGGGTAAATAAAACGCCAATCCCACCCCAAATCAGACACCACCTCACAAGTAGCCCCACCACGCTGCTCAATACGCAACGTTTCATCCACAGTAACAGTCCGCCACCAAGACTTCAGTTCTTCACACGGCGCACCGTTCGGGTAACTCGCAGGCGGGAACACTTCACTGTATTCGCCTTCCCAGTCGTGATGATTAAACCCGTAATGAATCGCAGCCCAACCAACACCACTACCAGCCCATTTACCATCCTCATCCAACTCCGGTTCAGCGCAACGCTCTAACGGAGGCGCTATCGGCACAACCGGCGGCGGCTCAACCTCAGGCACAGCAGGAACCAACACCACCGGCGGCACAGTAGTAGTCGTAGTCGTGGTAGTCGTTGTGGTGGTTGTTGTGGTAGCAGGCGGCGGCACCGTAGTAGTCGTAGTCGTAGTTGTTGGTGGTGTGGTTGGGGGAGCAACAACCACCACAGGCTCCGGCTCAGGCTCAGGTTCTGTTTCTATTTCCGGTTCGGGTTCTGGTGTTGCTTCAACTACCGATTCCGTTTCAATCTCAGACTCAACCTCGGGTTCAGGTGCCGCTTCAATCTCAGGCTCTATCACAGGCTCGGGTTCGGGAGTGATTGTGACGACTTCAACCTCAGGTTCCGGTTCGGGTTCAACAGCAGGTTCCTCAACCTCAACTACCGGCTCAGGTTCCGGCTCAGGTTCCGGCTTGGGTTCTGGAGCGGTTTCAGTAGGAACAGCAGCGGTAGTGGTGGTGATGGGTGCGCTGGTGGTGTCTGGGATTTCAATGGTGCCTACGGCAGTGCCATCATCGTCCGTGCTGCCGCACGCTGCGGCGAGCATCGCGAACACGACAACCGCAGCGAACACTGCGAACCGATGCCGGACCCGAGATATACGGGAGGTGGGGTTGGGGAGTGTGTGCATCACTGTTCCTTTCGTTGGGGACGCGATGCATACGGTAGATGCTGGTAGGCGCTGTTCATGGCATCAGCGCGCACAAGACCTTCATCAAGGCTTTGCTTTTCGCGGATCAGGTTAGCATCTACAATCCCGAAAACCTGTGTGTTAGATCAAAGTATGCTCAACAGCAGCTTCAATGATCGACACCCGCACACAACAGCACCCCAGCCCACCTCCGGGGAGGGGAGCGCGACGGGATTAGACAACCCAAGCACCGACAGCTATTGTCAGGACTGTGACCCGCCCGCCGACAGCCCTAGCCGTCTCCTCCAGCGGGGGGGGGTAGCCCGAACTGGTTGAACCGGACTTTGTTTCATGCTGACAATCTCGCGGTGATGCGAGGCATGAACTCTGGGTCTGTGGATTTGGTTGCTACCGATCCGCCGTTCAATAAAGGCAAAGATTTTCATGCCACCCCAGATTCGTTGGCGGCTGGCGCGAAGTTTCAGGATCGTTGGTCGTGGGCTGATGACGTGGAAGGCGACTGGGTTGACCAGCTCAAAGATGACTGGCCTGATGTTTGGCAGGTGATCGGGGCGGCTCGGTGTAGCTGGGGTGACGACCTTGGAGCGTTTTTGTGTTTCATGGCTGTGCGGCTTGTAGAGATGCGTCGCATCCTCAAAAAGACCGGTTCGATTTATTTGCATTGCGATCCGACTGCGAGCCATTACCTCAAACAGTTGATGGACGCGATTTTCGGGCGTAAACAGTTCCGTAACGAGATCGTCTGGTTCTACCCCGACTCGCCAGGGCGACCGCGACGAGACTTCGCTCGTAAGCACGACATCATCCTGCGATACGTCAAAAGCAGCGACTGGGTGTTCAACGCTGATGATGTGCGCGTGCCAATACTTGCTGCTTCTAAAGAGCGTTACAAGAAACCGAGAGTTATCGGCGGGCGTTCATACACAGGCGGCAAAGCCGCTGACATTGGCAAGATTCCTGAGACTGTCTGGCAAATGCCGGTCGTGAAACAGAATTCGAAGCAGGCGTACGGGTATCCGACTCAGAAGCCGTTGCCGTTGTATGAGCGTATTATCGCTGCGTCTAGTGATCCAGGCGACATTGTGCTGGATCCGTTTTGTGGGTGTGCTACGACTGCTGTGGCTGCTGAACGGCTGGGTCGTCAATGGGTTGGTATTGATATCTGGGAGAAGGCGCATCAAGCAGTACTCGACCGGATGCAACACGAAGGGATGGCCGTTCCTGACGCTGAAGCAGCAAACTCTCGACTGTTCACGTTCGGGGATGTCACATATAGCGCTGCGCCGCCTAGCCGAACGGATGACGGTGACACAGCCGCACCGTACCTGCAAGTCACTGAACGTGTCAAAGAGCCTGCCGGACCGAAATGGACACGCGAGGAGATGTATGAGCATCTACTTGCCCAGCACGGCTCGCGTTGCATGGGCTGTGACCGTGCATTCGATGATCCCCGTTATCTAGAACTTGATCACAACACGCCACGCTCAGATGGTGGCATCAATCACGTCTCTAATCGTGTTTTGTTATGCGGGCCTTGTAACCGGCTCAAAAGCAACACGTTCACTTTGTCAGGGTTACGACGCGAAAACAAAAAACACGGCTACATGACCACCTAAACCCGCTTCCCGCAAGGAGGCTGCTCGTGGAGATACCCGCTACTAGCGAAATGGTCAACCTGTAGAGCTTGATGAGAAGCACCATGCCATGCCGCGGCTGACAGCCCAGCTAGATAATAGCAATGACCGAGGTGGCGCATCATTGCATCCATAAACGTGCAAGGTTCGATGCGGCCAGCAACGACCGGCACCCAGCCGTGCCTAGTGACACACACCATCTCGCCCGCTTGACGTGCTCCCCGCAGACGGGCAGGCACCTGCTCACGCTGGCAGCCGATCCATCCTGCGATCTGTTCCGGGGCAGCGAATTCGATCTTTTCCTCCAGCATCATGTCACGCAAATCGCGGGGAGCCACAACGCTAGACATATCCGCAGCCTACCAAACTAGCTATCAGATTGCGGGAGCAGGGGAGAGCGCAGATGCCGCCCTGTAAAGGATTAGCATCTACAATACTGAGATCGTGTGTGTTAGATCAAAGTATGCTCAACAGCAGCCTCAATGGAGGTTCTGGCACGCTTTCCCAGTGGTGGTGTTGGTTGAGCTACATTTACGACTTTTGTTTCTAGACATTATTATCAGCGCTCGTTGTGCTTTGCGGCGAGCGAAACACGGCCGTGAGCTGTTGCGCTCGTTGGTGGAAGAGTTTTCGGTTGGAGGCTGGGCGTTCCTGGGTGGCTACCTGTTCCCATACGTCTGCTCTAGGCAGTGACCGGCCTTGTTGATGGCGGCGTTGCAGCAGTCGTAGTGTTTCGGTGAGTGCTATGGTGTCCCACGGGTCTTCGTCTTCGTAGTCTGTTTCGACCCATCGCTCAAAGCCGATAACTGCTTCTAGGTAGGTGGCTTCCAAGAAGGTGAGTTCGCGTCTAGCTAGGTTGCGTCGCCCTATGAGACGTATAAGGGGTAAAGGGTTGCGTTGGCGTGGCTCGCCAGGCACGGCGTAGATGAGACGGGCAGGCACTTGCGTGCTCCAGCCGACAAGGTTGGCACCGTACCACCCGAACGCGGCTGCCCCAGGTCCAGCTAAAGCGACACCGATTTCATCCACACAAGGCGCTAGAACCTTAGGTCCCTGAGGGAACTGCACCGGCGGATGAGGCTTCCAATAAAACGCTGGAGCAACCCTCCAAACAAGTCGCTCAAGTTCAGGTTTAGCGGCTTCTCGGTGAAGGAAAACGCGCACCGCATCCCTGCTAGAGCCCGGCACATCCCTCGGGCGAAAAAAGCTGCCCGAAGGCTGCGATTCAACCCAAGCAGCTTGACTGGATTTCGCCATGAGAACACCTCCCCCGAATCTCGTAGCGTTATTATAACACAGAACACGGCAGTAGTTGAGTCGGTCTAAGAGGGAGCTTGCAGGAGCGCGTTCGCCCTTCGCCGCTCGGTACTCTGCCAGCGCAACGCTTGCGTTTGATGCGTTCAGCTAGGTGTTGCTACTGCGGCAAGAGCAGCGCATCTCGTTTGGAACTCGTTGCCGAGCCCTTTTTCTGCTTCTACTGTTTGCAGGAACAACTCTTGTCGGATTTTGGCGTTTCCGTACCAACCCTTTTGAGATTTCCAACGGAATTTGTTTAGCGCGTCATTCCATGGCATTTCTGACCAGTCATCGAAACATCGAACCGCTTCCAATAGTGATACTTCCCAGATGGTAAGGTTCCGGCGTAGCTGGTTGGAGCGACCCACAAAAAAAACTCCCAACTCGGGACGTTGTGGAGGTCGCCCGACAACCGCAATCGAAAAGCTTGCTGGCACCTGGGTGCTCCAGCTCAGCTTGTTGATGATATTAGGACCCGTCAATCCTGCTCCTGTGCCTGCCACCCGCCAAGCCAGTCGGCGACGCGCGGAAGGCGGCAATATCAACCGGCTGCGCTCTCCGAGGATTCGTCGGCAGTAGATGCCACGGGTCATGCGTGCTAGTAGGGGATCGTCGGCTTCGCAGAGCCGTTTGAGAGCCATTTTGAGAGCGGCACGCGTCTTGTCAGGAAACGCTCGCTGAATGTCGTTTAGGTCTATCAGTTCACCTTCTGGTAGCTGAGTCGCCCATTGTTCGTATCGACCCGACATCACGCCCCCCCTCTAGAAACGTTACTTTATTGTAGCAGCATCGAGGGTGTTCATGTTTTGGAGCGGTGCCCGCCTCTATGTCCCTGCGGTAACACGCATCGTGCTTGAGCGCGTGGCATATATGAGTTGCATCGTGGGAGCATCCTGCCTGGGATGGTGACCGGACGAGGACGCGCGGTTTGCCGGGTTTTGTATTTTGCTTCGTGTTCTGTGATCTTGTTGAGCGATTCAACGGTCAGCGGACCTCGTAGCACGATCCTGCCGCTGGAGGTTACCTCTATGTGCCCGGCCGCTTCTAATCGGGATTGCGCTCTGCGTAGTTCTTTGCCGCTGGTCGGTGATGACACGGTTTCTGCGATTTCTGGAGGGGTGCAGTCTCCCTCGTTGGCTGCTACAGCCGCTAAATACATCTGGTCTTTGTCTGACAGATCAGCCCACATGGGTTCCACAACCCGTTCGGTTAGATCCTTGCTCGCTTGTTTCAAAGCGGATACTGCCACATCAGCGTCAATGGGTTGTGTCGGCGCTCCTGCCATCACCCAAGCATGATGCCCCAAGCTTTGCAGATGATACGGGAGACTCCCGTCGAGTGCTTGTGCCATCACATCAAGCGCGTCTGGGGTGATCTTGCCTTCTGCTTCTTTGATGATTGTTCTCAACCCATTCCAAGCTTCATCGTGGGTCAGGAGAGGAACGTGATCGCGATGGCATCTATGAAAGAACGTCATTTTCTTGTCGCGCAGCACCGTGTAAGCCATCTCCGAAAGACCAGCCGCGACCAGCGCTAACGGCAGCTGCTGAACCTTCGTTATGGCTTGCACGTCTGCGGCTAAACGCCGCAACTCGTCGCGTTCGCTTGCGTGAACTTCGTCTACGACAAGCACTGCACGAGTGTCATGCTGCTGTGCCCACGCTGCGACCCCTAGGAGATGCTGCTTCAACCCCTGTCTCGGTTCAGGGTCTGGCACTGTCTGAAAGTTGAATCCCAGTGGCCCTATCTGAATACCTGAGAGGCGGCGGCGCTCTTTTTGTGTGTTGAGGGTGGGGTAGCCTCTTTTTGTTTGTGATATCCCTGCCGAGATGCGGTCGAGCAGCCCAGGAGTAGAGGCATCCACCGCCACCACGAAATAGCCGTTAGCAGCAGCGTTTTCTGCGATCTCGGCCAGCAAAACCGTCTTGCCGGAGCCTCGTGGACCCAGCAACAGTCGCGTGAAGGCGGGAGTCCTAGGTCCGCTAACTAATGCATCAGCGACGCTACCCAAAATCGGATTAGAGCCGACCATGCGTGATGGGCGACAACCGAAATCAGGTGTGAAAGGGTTCTCCATTACCGGTCATACTACATTACCGGTCATACTACGCACACTTTGTCCGCACTACGCACACTTTGTCCGCACTACGCACTACTTGTCCGCATTAGTTTGGCTTGTCTCAGAGCCTGCCTAGCAGTAGCCGGTGATAGCCTGTGCGGGTTCAACCGTTTCCTCGTCGGAGTGTTTCGCCGTGTTTATTCCGACTATCACAGCAGCCGATATTCCTGAGCTGATGTGTGATAACGATCAGCGTGGCCGGGTGGTTGACCTATGCGAGTTGTGTAAGCAGTGGGCGCACACCGATCACGCTCACCGAACCGCGATGGTGGAAGTGCCGCCGCAGCGGTATCGGTGGTGGCATCGTTTCACTGCTCGCCGTCATGATCTGGTAAGGATCTCGGCGGTGGTTCATGCACTATGTGACCGTGACTCTGTTGCGGTGCCGGACTGGGTGTGGCAGCATCGCAGCCGACGCGACTTGCCTATGAATTCATCGCGTAGACGAGTATCGAGCCTGTGGACGCAGCACTCCAATGCGCCTGCTGCGTGTGCTTATCACAAAGTCTGGTTCGATCCCGCGAGCATCGAAGATCATCGCATTCACGGATTCACTCAAGCAGGCTGAAATGACACTCCCGGAGGCTGGCAAACGCTTCTCGGCTGCTGAAATGATGTCATTGTTGGCGGAGGTTGACGCGCATCTGCAAGCCGCTGGGTCTGCTGGGGTTCATCTGGTTGCTGTTGGCGGTGCCTCAATGCTGTCTCGGTGCTCTGGCAGGCTCACAGGCGACATAGACATTATTTCTGAAGGCATGAGCGCAGAACTAAGAAGTATTTGTGCAACGGTCGCTGAGAAGTATGGGCTTGCACCTGATTGGATCAATGACGGCGTGAAGGGATTCACTGTGTCTGTCGATCTTGAACCTCAACGGCTTTTCACTGGGGAGTGTTTAGTCGTGGACTCTGCTGGGCCCAGGTATTTGCTAGCTATGAAGCTCTTATCAGGCCGCAAGCGAGACGAAGATGATTGCATTCATCTCATACGTGAAGTAGGTGTGTCGCGTGTTGAAGACCTTCTTGATCTGATGGAGACCGCTGCCGGGATACGAGCATTGTCTCCGCAGCATGAATACCGTGCCCGCGAATGGTTCACTGCGGCTCGTAGATGGCATCGCCTACGCCGCTTGCGAGGTTGGATAAGCGTTAAGTTTCAACGTTCTAAGACACCGAAGCAACCAACCGCTCGGATCGTGCCGCCGTCTATTGGTATGAGGCAGTGCGGCAAACCGAACAAATCTAAGGCAGGCACCTGCGGTCATCCGCATCCAGGCTCAGGCGGACGCTGCGCGGCTGGGCACCGTCATTAAGTGAAGGATCGTGGCTACTAGTCGAAGAGCCGTCCGCTAGGGACGGGCTGATAGTTCATCCACAAGCATTCGGTGCGTGGTTCGCCGATGTTGAACTCAAGCACGTCAGGCCATTCGTGTCGATGCCAGCCTGCTGCGTCATAAAAACCTCCATCGGATGGTTGCTAGTAGTACGACCGGCCATCATGGCCGATCATTCGCAACCACCGATAGAGTCCGCCGGGGATTCCCGGTCAAGCATTGAGCGCATCGCATCTGGTGCGCCGCTTGCAAATTCGATTTCCTCCATGGACAGAACCGATGAAGCAGCCTGACTTGCTGTGGTTGTCTTGCCACAGGCACGCGGGCCTTCAATGACGACAGCCGGAGAGACTTGCAGCATGTCATGCAATTGACTATCTGCAAGTCTTGGTAGATAGTCAGCGGGCGCACGCTCAGACATAGACACATCATACTCGCCAAGTTAAATACCCAAAATATTGGGTGGTGATTACCCAAAATATTGGGTAATCAAGCTCAATCTTCGTGTTCTTTGCTTGGATTACCTGACCTATAGGTACAGCCACGCAGCCTAAACGCACAGCCGCTCGGCTTGACTGCTAGCAGATGTTGTCGCGTTCTAGCAGGGCGATGAGTTCTTTAGGCTCAGAAACAGGGGACTGGCAGGTGAAGTCACGGCACACGTAGGCGAAGCCCTCAGGACGGTCACGCCATAGCGGCGAGTCGTAAGGCTCACCCCAGGCCAGCACCGCGCTGGGTGAATAACGAGCCTGCACTGCTGACACCAGATCCACCCGATCACCCACCACAGCGATCTCTACAACACCACCAGAAGCAAGATCAACCGCCTCTAATGCCCGACCAAAAGCAGTGGGATGCTTAACCGCAGCCGCAGCGAATGTCTCAACAATAGGGCGAGCATGTTCGTCGTAGCGGGCTTCACCAGTCAGAGCCGCCAAACGCAACAACCCGCAAGCCGCGGATGATTGTGCTGAAGGTGTGGCGTTGTCCATCAAATCTTTGGGGCGAGTTACCAGAGCTTCGGCATCTTTGCCGGTGGTGAAAACTCCAGATGCCTTATCATCCCAGAACAAATCCAGCAGGCCGTCAGCGGCATCACATGCTGAAACAATCCAGCGTGACTGCCCTGATAACTCAGCCAGACGCGTGAAAGCATCAATCAAAGCTGCGTAATCCTGAGCGTAAGCCAGATGACGTACCTGTGCAGAAAGCTCGTCTGTGCCCGCCTGCCAAGACCGAAGCCAACGGCCATCATCTCGCCGCAAGTTACGCAACAAAAAATCACCATTCGCAAGCGCAGCATCTCGCCATGACGGGTCACCGGTCGCGGCCGCGGCTTCAGCCAAAGCTGCCAGCATCAAAGCGTTCCATTCGGTCAGAACCTTGTCGTCAAGCCCGGGACGCACTCGGCTCTGGCGATGCATAAACAATGCATGACGGGCGGCCTCAATCTCTTTAGGGCGTATCAGTTCGCCACGCAACGGCCGGTGCAAAATGTTGGCACCCTCAAAGTTGCCAGAATCGGTCACACCCCACCAGGCCGCAGCCTGCTCGGCGGCTTCGACACCAACCGCTTCACGAACCACCTCTGCGAACTCGGCCCGAGACCACACATAGAACTTGCCTTCCACGCCCTCAGAGTCAGCATCTTCAGCAGAATAGAAACCACCGTCACGATGACGCAGGTCACGCAACACATAACCAATGGTCTCGTCAAGCACTTGGCGATACCGCGCCTCACCGGTCACAAGCCAGGCATGAAGATACGCCCTAGTCAAAAGCGCGTTGTCATACAGCATCTTCTCGAAGTGCGGCACCAGCCAGCGGTGATCCACCGAATAGCGAGAGAAACCGCCGCCGAGATGATCGTAGATCCCGCCTGCGGCCATGGCATCAAGGCTGGTGCATACCACTCGCAGCAGTTCGGGGCGCTTGCTGCGGTGATGAATGCGCAACGCTGAAGTGAGTGTCATCGCAGCCGGGAACTTTGGCGCACCTCCGAATCCGCCCCACTGAGGATCAAACCCTGCCAAAATCGCATCCCCGGCAGAGTTGAGCACCTGATCGTGATCGGAGCCTGCCCCGCCAGCGGATTTTGTGTCGTCGCCTAGACCGAGCGAACCTGCCACACGAGATGTCTGGTTGATCAGCGCTACTAGCTGATCAGCTTGGGCGTAGACATCTTTGCGGCGGCTGCTCCAAGCATCATCAACGGCGGCCATCACCTGCTTGAAGGAAGCCATCTGACCGCGGGGCTTGTCGGGATAGTAGGTGCCACCAAAGAATGGTCGCCCGTCAGGAGTCAGAAACACTGTCATAGGCCAGCCACCACGCCCGGTCATGGCCTGCACCGAATCCATGTAGATGGCATCCACATCAGGGCGTTCCTCGCGGTCGACCTTGACGTTGACAAACAACCGGTTCATCACCTCCGCCGTCTCAGGATCCTCAAACGACTCGTGCGCCATGACGTGGCACCAGTGACAACTGGAGTAGCCGACCGACAACAGCACCGGCCGGTCACGTTCGACTGCCTCAGCGAAAGCCTCCGGGCACCAGGGATACCAGTTCACTGGATTGTCACAATGCTGACGCAGATACGGGCTGGTTTCTTCGCTGAGTCGGTTCACGATGGCAAGCTTATGTCTGTCCACATCATGGCTGTCGGCTGCATTGAAAAGCATTAGAGCTTGCCAACCCATAGCGTCCTCATAGCGTCTCAGGCACGCTCAAGGCAGACTTGCGGCTATGAGTTCAGGGATGCGAGTGCTGGTGGTTGATGACGAGCCTTCCTACCGTGAAGGCTTAAAAGTGGCGCTCGGCGCTGAAGGTTTCAGCGTGGATGTCGCCGCTGACGGCGAAGAGGCTCTAGCCATGTTCGAGGCGCTTGAACCCGAGATCGTGTTGCTTGATGTGATGTTGCCGCGACTTTCTGGCATAGACGTTTGTCGCCGTATCCGTTCCATCGCCGACACGCCGGTGATCATGGTCTCAGCAAGACGTGAAGAAATCGACACAGTCGTCGGGCTTGAGGTAGGTGCCGATGACTACGTGGCCAAGCCGTACCGGGTGCGTGAACTTGTGGCAAGAATGCGCACAGTGTTGCGCCGTAGTCAGACTCGGCACGCTAACAGCGCCGCAGACGGCGCTGAACTGCAAGTCGGTGATGTGGCTGTTGATCGTGACCGTCATGAGGTGACCATCGGCGGCAAACCGCAACGTTTGCCACTCAAAGAGTTCGAAGTCTTGGCTCTGCTGATGGAAAACACCGGTTTTGTGGTTAGCCGCCAGACTCTGATCGACAGGGTCTGGGGGTTCGACTATGTGGGCAACACCAAAACCCTTGACGTTCACATAAAAAGACTGCGAACACGCATTGAGCGCGATCCCGCAGAACCAGAACGTATTGTCACTATCAGAGGTCTCGGTTACAAATATGTGGCACCGTGAACTATTTAGTTGCATGCGATGCTTTTACTGGGCGGTGCCGTGAAACGCGTAGGGTTTCGCGCAGAGTTTTAGGGGTTTTAGGGCGACACACCACTGAACTACGACACGCTGTGACATGGCAACACAGCGGCGCGTGTTGCAAAGCCGTTTTCACAGCATTTGACGCATGACCGCTATCAAGATTTGGGCAATCGGGGCACGCCCTCGCACCCTCGCTGCTGGAGTGGTGCCCGTGGCTGTGGGTGCAGCGGTCGCTGTGGGACAAGACTCAACGGTGAGCACAGCCGGAGCTTGGGGACGAACCGGTTTGGCCCTGGTGGTGGCTTTAGCGCTGCAGGTGGGTGTCAACTTCGCGAATGACTACTCCGATGGCGTGCGCGGTGTTGATGACTCCAGCCGTATCGGTCCTCGTCGCCTGGTTGGTTCAGGACTAGTGGCACCACACTTGCTGAAGCAGGCTGCGATTAGTGTTTTCTTAGTGGCGGCGGCTGCGGGCACGGCGCTGGCGGCTTTAGCGGGATGGCAACTACTGATAGTGGGGGCTTTGTGTCTGTTGGCAGGGTGGGGATATACCGGCGGGCCGCGACCCTACGGTTATCTGGGGCTCGGCGAAGTTTTTGTGTTTGTGTTCTTTGGTCTGGTGGCGACCGCTGGCACTAGCTACGTGTTGCTAGAGCGACTTGACTGGTTGGCGGTGGTTTGCGGTGTGCCGGTGGGTTTGTGGGCGGTGGCACTGTTAATCACCAACAACCTGCGCGATCTGCAAGGAGATGCCGCAGCAGGCAAACGCACTCTGGCGGTGCGTTTGGGTGATCGGCGCACCCGCTTGATGTATGTGGGCGTGCTCGAAGCGTCTTACGGGGTAGCGCTACTGGCTTCGATCAGTGGACGGGCTGCTGCTGCGGCAGTGCTCGGGGCTCCTTTCGCGCTGAGCGCGGTCAGGAGCGTGCTTCGAGGAGCGTCTGGAGCAGATCTAATCGGTGTGCTTGGAGCTACAGCGCGCGCGCAACTCGTCTCGGGTATGGCCATGGCAGCTGGCATCGCACTCACCGCCTAATCCCACACTGCCCTAATCCACCCAACTAAACAGACTGGCTAACTGCGAGTAGCGGTGATCAGCTGTGCAATCCCTGCATTCAGCCGATGGTGCTCTAGATCCGTGAAACCCGCTGATCGCAGCCCGCTGATGAGTTCTCGTGATGGCGGCAAATATGCCACCGATTTAGGCAGGTAACTGTAGGCATCACGATCCGACAGCAACGCTCCGATGCGAGGCACGAGTCGACCGAAATAAATGCCGTGACCCCAACGCAGCACCGGGTTAGTAGGGGTGTCTACTTCCAGCAACCCGACACGTCCACCGGGCCGCAGCACGCGTGCCAACTCGTCGAACAGTAGTTGCACGCTGGTCAGGTTTCTTAGAGCGAAACCGCAGGTTGCTCCGTCGAAGGTTCCCGATGTCACCGGCAATGTCAACACATCAGCGTTCACTAGCGGCGCTTTGATCGTGGCTTCGGGAGCGGCTCGCAGCATTCCCATCGAAAAGTCAAAACCGATTGGGTGATGGCCGCGTCGGGTGAGTTCGTGACAGAAGTCACCGGTGCCGCAAGCTAGGTCAGCTACAAGCGAACCTTGTGCAAGAGCGAGTTCTTTGATGGTTCTGCGCCGCCAGGTGACATCAAGACGCAGTGTCAATATGCGGTTCAACAAGTCGTAGCGGAGAGCGATCGCATCGAACATTTCCCGCACTGCTCGTCGTTTGACCTGCCCCGATGGCAGTTCAGACAGCGGTTCGCTAAGTGAATTCTGTGAGTTCGGCTTGAGCGGCTGTGACACAGTTTTAGTCTTACGTTCGGTTTTGTGTTGAGTCTTGCGGCCTGATGCGCTTACCTGCGCGGTTGGCTTTTAGGCCAGTAGCGCAGATAACTGCGGCTCATTGGATGCAACAGCAGAGCCACAAGCGCAACGTCAAACACCAAGCCGATCAACTGGCTCAACACTGCGCCCAATGAGCCACCAAGTGCCAACAGGCTCAACGCAAGCGCTAAACCTGCGACGATCACGCCCAGCCAGTACCCCCAACGCCGCTCGTTGGCGACACCATTGGCGGCTGCCACGTTGCCCAAAGCGACCATTAGCCCTATCAGCGAGGCCGAGGCTCCCAACACGAAGCCAAACAGCAGCAGGCTGCCACCTCGCAAGTACATCAGTATTTGTGCCAGATAAAGAGTCTGAGGTTGGTTGGGGTTAAACCAAACCCGTGTATTCACCACCACAGTATGCATTACTCCAGATGCATTACTCCGTCGCCCTCACGGCGATGACTTAGTGTGAGCTTGCAGGCCGCGGCACTCGGCGGTAGGCACGGTCGGTGCGGTGATGCACGAAACCGATACGCCTGTAAACAGCATTGGCTGGATGATTGTCGGACTCCACATAGAGCATTCCTGTGGTGAGCCCCTGATCTGACAGCCATTCCAAACCGGCCAGAGTCATAGCTCGACCTAGCCCACGGCCTGCGAAGTCAGGATCAACAGCGATCACGTATATCTCTCCGAGTGCTGGATCATGGTCGGCGTGGATTTTGGTCCAGCAGAACCCGGCGAGTTGTCCCTGCTGATGATGTAGACGAAAACCTTCAGCGTTGAACCACGGCTTGTTCATTCTCTGGTTCAGGTCAGCAGCGGTCATGCCGCCTTGTTCGGGATGCCAGTGAAAGGCACGATTGTTTACAGCCAAAAACTCGTCGCTGTCTTGAGGACGGAAAGCTCGGGTCCGTAAACCCGACGGTTGTGCAGGAAGCCCGCAGCGCAACTGCCACAGGTCGCGGTAAGGCACAAAACCGTGCCGAAGGGCTGCTTCATCATCACCAGATGCCACTTCCTGGATCCAGAGCTGCACTGGGTTGCCATCATCCACAGCTCTGAGCGCTTCGGCTAGTGCTGGCTCGATTGCACCGCCAGGGCGCGGCGCGTGCAGAACGATCTGCGTTTCGCCCTCCGGGCCAGCGGACTCATTGATTTCATAGAGCACACTCTGACCAACTTTGCCATCGCTTTGCATCCCAACTCGATCACCACCCCGGCAAAGCACCAAAATAAGACTAACACCAGCCAGCAACCCAAACCCTGAAAGTCGTAAGCTTCCGCTTCAGTGATGCGCTCGTGGAACTACGTCTGCATCAATCCTTGGCGTGCAATTTCTTAGAACCGGCCGTTGATGTGGCTCGATCGTTTCAACTCCTCTGGGACTCGGCTGTGATGCTCGACCCACGCAGCGGTCGCTGGCGACAGCATGTTGAGCGCCCATTTGATGGTTTTGTAGTCAGACAGCAGATCTCGTGACAAGATCAGTCTGTGATGCGCGATTCGGTTTCTGAGAGTTCGCATCCTGTTGAGCTGGTCATACAGGCGACGACGCGAGGGAGTGGGATCAAAACACTGGTGTAGCGCAGGTCTCCAAAGGGTCACCTCGTATCGTTTCGCGAAGAGTGCTACCCAAAATCCTAGAGTGAGCGAAGCAACGAGTTGCCCAGGTGTTGTTTTTACGCACTCTAATTTCAACTTGGCTTTCGCATCGGTAACAGAGTTGCGCTGTTTCACATCTAGGACTGAGGATTCGAACCAGCGCGTGCCGAAGTTTGCTGTCAGGCCTTCGCTTGCTGCATTGCGCAGGGAGATCTCAAGCGCTTGGAGAGGCCCGTAAAACGCCGACCCCAATGCGATATTGTAGGTGTACAGATGAAATGCTTTTCTCTTATCACCTCTGGCGAGCTTGAGGTACGTCTCAAATCGCTCAGCCGAGATGGCTTGACGTAGGGCAAGCATCGTTGCACCGTCGTAAGGGAAGCCTGGCTTGTCGGAAGTCTCGTTGAGTGCTATCATCATGTTTATACGCTCCTTGTCGGCCTCTCGGTGAAGCCGCTTGGGGCAGACTCCCCGGGAAAGCCGGGGAACCTAAGGGGGTGGCGCTCTTTGCGCCACCCCCTGGCCTCTTGAAGAACGTATCGTCATTACCGCTGCCGTATGGTTCACTGTCTTCGTCTTGGACGGTTCCGTAGAAAATGCCAAGAGCCAGTTCCAGCATTTTGATCCACCAGGTACGTTGAGATCAAGTAGCATCACCCACCTTTGGGGGCGTATTATTAGCTGAATGAATCGACTACATCGTTGATTCCGCCTGCCAGCAATTCCCGGCGACGGCAAAGAAATTGATGGTAGTTGCCGATCTCCCAGAGCGCATGGTCCACTGGAATGAACTGCTGCTGCAGTCGTTCGCAGGGATATCATTGAGGTATTCTGCAGGGGGTCTCTTGCCGATCTTCAGGTTTGCAGTCTTGGAGATGAAGGCTATGTTCGCGATCTCGTTTACATCCTTGCGGTCGTATTTATCTGCGATCTGAGCGCGCGGGAAGATGTGATGCAGTTCCAGTAGGTGCTGAGTTCCGAGATTTGTCGAACTGAGATGAACGTTCGTCACCCAGTCCCTTGCCTTGTGATGTCGACACGCGAGGTATGCAGCTAGGAAGAAAGAACTCCTGACACCTGCATCATCAAGGTCGTCTGCCGTGACTTTGATGCGCCCGACCTCTTGGCGAAGCGTTCTCTCCAGCGCTTCGAAAGGGGAATCCTCCCTCACTAGCCGCAGGTCCTGATCCATAGCGGTCTCAGATGAGCCGCTGTACCGCTGCCAGATCGACGAGAGCAGGAACCACCGGAGCAAAGCTTCGCTTTTGACCTCGTTGTATGGATGCTTAGCGAGGTATGCGACCGGTACAACTAGGGCATTATTGGAGGGGACCCAGTCCCACGACTCAAGGCCTAGGTTCTCTTTGGCAAGATTAAGGAAGAACTCAATAGCGCGTCGCGTGTCCCGCCATGACTTTTCGATATCACTAGCCTTTACGGTTTCGAGAGCACGGAAGCGGCTCTGCTGCGTTGTCACAGCCGTAAGACACCTGACTAGAAACCGCAGATCAATGTCGTAGCCGGTGTCGTCGAGTTCATCCTCAAAAGCTTTTAGTTCATCTGTGACCATGCCTGGCAGGCGGAACGCAAGCTGTGCAATCGCAAGTTCGGATTGTCGTAGGCGCGTACCCTTTGAGTTCACGCGCACGAAAACCTCGGTGACCTCCTCGTAGTCAAAACCGTCAAGCGTATGCACTGGGACATTGATGTTCTTAATCTGCTCAACACGATTGAGCCGTTGCATCATTTCTGTGGTCTCAGTGCCTGGGTGTTGAACTAAGCCGCATTCGAGCGCAACGCTCATTGCTCCCTTGTTCAAGATGTCAGCTACAGAGATCCAGTTCGAGTCTCGCTTGATTGCTGCGTTCGCTACTTCGAACTGCTCAGTGATTAGGTTGAAGCGGATGTCGGGGTCGCGATCATGGATCACGCGCGCAAGCGCGGTCAGTCTCTGCTGGCCATCTAGCACAAAGTCGGCGCGTCTAGTAGTAGTGTGCCGGTCAGAGGCGACTTGACTTTCGATGTCCTTGAGTGGTCCATTTCCCCCGTACGCCAGAGCAGCAGGGTGCCGACCGGGAATGCTCGGTATAGCGAGTCAAGGAAATCACGCACCTGTGGACGGTTCCACACATAAGAGCGCTGGATTTCTGGCAAAGCTAGTTCGCCGTTCCTCACGCGCTCTGCAAGTGTTCCGATTGAGATGCTCGTGGTTTCTAGTTGACCCATAGTCATCCTCCAGCAAGTTGTGAGGTGTTGCAGGTTGTCCTCGCGACGTAGGACACAGTATGCCGTTCCTTTGAGGGTGTGGGTGCGCTAACGTCACACAGCAATGGCTCGTCCGAGAACGCCGAAAGGCCGTGCCCGTCGAACCCATGAACTGCTGGCAATCGAATACCCGGAGGCGGTTTGTGAACTAGAGCACCGCAACGCCTTTGAGTTGCTGGTAGCCACGATCTTGGCGGCGCAATCCACAGATGTAGGGGTCAACAAGGCCACTCCCGCTTTATTTGCTCGCTTCCCCGATCCTGAGTCACTAGCCGAGGTCGAACCTGAACAGGTTGAGCCGTATGTCAACACCATCGGCCTGTTTCGTAACAAGTCAAAGAGTCTGGTGGGGATGGCGCGAATGCTGCTAGAGGACTACGACGGCGAAGTGCCTAGCGCTATGCGCGACCTAGTGCGCCTGCCTGGAGTAGGGCGCAAAACCGCAAACGTGATCCGCAGCGTGGCACTGGGTCTGCCAGGACTTCCAGTCGACACTCATGTGACCAGACTGTCGGGGCTGCTCGGCCTCACCTATGAAAGCGATCCAGTGAAGATCGAGATGGAACTAAACCCGATGATCCCAGCCAATGAGCGAGGCGACTTCAGTCTGCGAATGATCCTGCACGGCAGGCGGACATGTGTGGCACGCAGACCTCGCTGCGAAGACTGCATGCTCAACGACTTCTGCCCATCAAGCAAGGTTTGATCTCCTACGCCCGAACAGCGAATCTGATATGCAGAAACCCGCCCCCATATCAGCTATTCTGAAACACTTGGATAAATCACAAACAGGAGCCAGAAATGGCTAGCGTTTTGATCTTGGGCGCTAGCTTTTAAGGGTGCTGACACGCCTTGACCTGCGCAACAGCAGTGAGCCTGTGGCATCGCTGCTGCCAAGCAGACCTCCAGTTACGCAAGGCCCCGTGGAGGCAGTGCGTTCCATTCTTGATGAGGTGCGCTGCAACGGTGACACCGCGCTGCTAGAGCTAACAGAACGATTCGACGGGGTTCGCCTCGACAGCCTGACCGTGCCGCAAGCCGAAATCGAAGAAGCCGCAGATCGTGTCAACGCAGACGTGAAAGCAGCGCTGAACGTAGCGGTGGAGAACGTGACCGCTTATCACCGTCACCAGCGCCTCGAAGACGTAATCCACGAAACCCCAGGCATCACAGTGCGTGAAAAGCACCTGCCAGTGCATCGAGCTGGTTGTTACGTGCCTGGCGGGCGAGCCGCTTACCCGTCCACTCTGATAATGACCACAGTTCCCGCGCGAGTGGCGGGAGTCGAGCAGATCGCGGTGTGTGTGCCTCCAGGCCCGAACGGACGTATCGCCGATGTGACACTTGCCGCCGCGGCAGCTGCTGGAGTGACTGAACTGCACCCAGTGGGCGGTGCTCAAGCCATTGCTGCGTTAGCTTTCGGCACGCAATCAATCCCGCCGGTTGACGTGATCGTTGGACCCGGCAATGCCTATGTGGCCTTAGCGCAAAGCGAAGTGTCGGGAATGGTTGGTGTCCCGGCCGCTTTTGCTGGCCCGTCTGAGGTGGTAGTGGTAGCTGACGCATCCACAAACGCTGATTTCGCTGCGGCTGATCTGATCCTGCAAGCTGAGCATGGCCCCGACGGACTGGCCTGGCTTGTGACCTGCGATGCCGACACTGCCACAGCAGTTGAAGCCGCAGTCAAGCGACTCGTAGTTAAATCTCAACGTCGCCAAGAGATCGAAGCCACGCTCGCGCACTCGGGTTACAGCGTAATCTGTGCCAACAACCATCAAGCAGTGGAAGTGGTCAACGAGATCGCTCCCGAGCATCTAGAACTGCTGATAGCAGACCCGGAAGCTCTCCTTGCTGACATACGTAACGCCGCAGCGGTGTTTTGCGGCCCTTGGTCAACAGCCGCGTTAGGGGATTACGCCGCCGGGCCCAACCATGTTTTACCCACTGATAGAAGCGCACGTTTTGCGGGTGCTTTGTCGGTGCGGGACTTCCTCAAAAGCATGCACATCGTCACTGCGCAGCCTCAGGGTCTGCAACGACTAGCACCACATGTGACAGCTTTGGCTGAAGCTGAAGGGCTCACTGCTCATGCCGACTCGGTGCGACTACGTCTCGCAGCACAAGACCCGGCGGCACAAGATCCGGCGACAGAAGATCCGGCGACAGAAGATCCTGCGACAAAACAGACGTTTTCCGGCGCAACGTGATGTCGATGACTCCGCCGAGTCTTTTGAAGCCTCGTCACGACATTGCTCTAATGGAGGGATACCACTCTCCACAGCTTGATGTGTCGGTGCGTCTCAACACCAACGAGAGCCCTCTTCCGCCACCAACGGCTTTCAGTGAAGCGGTCGCGGAAGCGGCACGTTCAGTGCAATGGCATCGCTATCCGCAGCGCCAAGCTTCAGAACTGCGAGCAAAGATCGCGGCACGTCACGGTGTTAGCCAGCAGCAGGTTTTTGCTGCGAATGGCTCTAATGAGGTGCTGCAATGCCTGCTGCTCGCTTATGGAGGCCCGGGCCGCAGCGTTGTCGTGTTCGAACCCAGTTACGCCTTGCATTCTCATCTGGCCCGAGTGACCGCTACAACAGTGGTCGAAGGCCAACGAAACGACAAGTTCGAGATTGACCCTGACACAGCTACGACGCTGATCGAATCTGCAAAGCCTGTGGTGACTTTTTTGTGTTCACCAAACAATCCGTCAGGCACGGTCGAATCCTTAAAAGTAGTGAAGTCACTGCTCGAAGCGACAAACTCGGTCAGCGGATTGCTGTGCGTGGATGAGGCTTACGCCGAGTTCGCTCCCGAAAGCGCTTTGAATCTCGTCAACAATGACTCTGCGCTGGTAGTAACTCGCACATACTCAAAAACCTGGGCCATGGCTGGCGCGCGCCTCGGTTATCTGATTGGCCCGACCTGGCTTATAACCGAACTCGAAAAGGTGGCTTTGCCGTATCATCTTGATTCGCTCAAACAAGCGCTAGGAATAACAGCACTTGATTTCGTTGACGAGATGCAAGCCCGGGTTCACATGATCGTGGCAGAACGCACCCGGCTCAGCCACAAGCTCAGTGAACTTTCGGTGCGGGTGTGGCCTTCAGGTGCGAACTTCGTGTTAATGCAGCCTCAGAACCGCTCGGGCCGCGAAGTCTGGGAAATGCTGGTGGAACGCTCAATACTGGTACGCGACTGCTCGTCGTGGCCGGGGCTGCAAGACTGTCTACGGGTCACGGTAGGAACCGCAGACGAGAACAATCAACTGCTTTCGGCTCTTGAGGAGATACTTGCACTATGAATCGCATCGTTAATCGCATTCGTAACACAAAAGAGACTCGCATTGAGTTGAATCTCGATCTTGATCAGGCAGGCTCAAGCGATATCGCTACGGGTCTGCCGTTTTTTGATCACATGCTTGAGCAGTTAGGCCGCCACAGCGGTTTCGGATTGTCGCTGAAAGCCGATGGTGACATCCAAGTGGACGCTCATCACACTGTTGAGGATTGCGGTATTGCCTTGGGGGAAGCTCTGCGCGAAGCTCTGGGCGACAAAGCCGGAGTGCGCCGTTTCGCCAGCATTACCGTGCCGCTTGACGAAGCCGCTGTAGAGGTGGTGCTTGACCTGTCGGGACGGCCGTTCCTGCATTATGAGGTTGACTTCCCTGGTGAGAAGATTCTGGGTGATCCGCCGTTTGATCCGCAACTAGCCGAAGAGTTCTGGCGAGCCCTTGCGAGCAGCGCTGCGATCACGTTGCACATCGTGTTGCACAGAGGACGCAACACGCATCACATCTTGGAAGCATCCTTCAAGGGCGTGGCTCGTGCCCTGCGCGAAGCTGTGCGAATCGAGGGCACAGCCTTGCCGTCCACTAAGGGCACTTTGTGAACCGATCGGTTCCTAACACCCCAAAAAGCCCGCTGATCGCCATTATCGACTACGGCATCGGCAATCTTCACTCAGCCCAAAAAGGCTTTCAGCACGCAGGCGCGCAAGCGCATCTCACCTCTGATCGCGGCTTGATCCGCGACGCGGATGCGGTTGTGCTGCCCGGCGTGGGTGCCTTCGCATCATGCATGGCGGCACTGGGGCGCACCGGGCTGGACGACGCTTCGCTCGAAGCGGTGCAGTCAGGCCGCCCTTTCATGGGTATCTGCGTCGGGATGCAAGTGCTTTTTGCTGGCTCGGAAGAAGCTGTGGGTGTTTCTGGGCTCGGCGTGTTCGAACAAACAGTGCGTTGGCTGCCTGACACGGTCAAGCGTCCACAGATGCAATGGAACGTTTTGCGGCACCAGCGTCCGCATCCGATGCTGGCCGATTTGCAGGATCCGCTATGGGTTTATTTCGTGCATTCGCTGGCACCTGACATAAACCCCGACCACGATGATGTGGTCGCCACCTGCGAATACGGCACCACAATGGTGGCAGCCGTGGCGCGGCGCAACGTATGGGCGGCGCAGTTCCATCCCGAGAAGTCCTCGCAGGTGGGGCTACAAATCTTGGCGAACTTCGTGCAAGCCGCTGCGCTTCATGCAACCACGGATCACGCCGCAGCAATCCACTAACACGAAACCCCAACGGTTGCTATGGATCTCTACTGTGCAGTTGACATTCGTGGTGGACGCTGTGTGCGGCTGCGTCAAGGTGATTACGGTGCCGAAACTGTCTACGACGATGATCCAGTGGCTCAAGCAGTAGCGCACGCGCAGTCCATGTCAGCTGCTGGTGCTGGATGGATACACGTCGTGGATCTGGATGGTGCTCGCACTGGTCGCCCAGAAAACACAGCACTAGTCGCCGAAATAGCAGCTGCGGTAAACCTGCCGGTGCAGGCTGGTGGCGGGGTGCGCAGCCGAGACACCGCCGAAGCCTGGTTCGAAGCTGGAGTGACGCGAGTGGTGCTCGGCACCGCCGCGTTGCAGCAACCTGATCTAGTCCGTGAACTAGCTGCTAGTTACCGGATTGCGGTGGGGCTTGACGGACGTTCCGGCGAGTTGGCTACAGAGGGCTGGCTTAAAGGTTCGGGTCGGTCGGTTTTTGACCTTGCTCGCTGTTTTTGTTCGGCGGGAGTGGACGCTTTCGTTGTGACCGAAATAAACCGTGACGGCACCCTGAACGGACCTGACCTAGACGGTTTGATATCAGTGCTAGATGCAATCAGCGACGAGACAGCCACATCCGAGACAGCCACAACACAGTCGCCTACACCGGCGGTGATCGCTTCTGGTGGTGTAGGCCGACTCGCAGATCTGCAAGCTTTAGCCGATCTTCGTGGAGGTGTTGGCAGCCGTTTGAGCGGCGTCATCGTAGGAACAGCGCTTTATGAGAAGCGTTTCAGCGTCAGCGAAGCAGTCGCCAAGCTGCAAGCAGTCCAAGGCATCGGTTAGGCAAAGCTCAGCAATGCGAGCCGCAAGAATTATTCCGTGCCTTGACGTAGACGGTGGACGTGTCGTCAAAGGCATCAACTTTGTGGGCATACGCGATGCTGGTGATCCAGTCGAGCTAGCGGCTCGTTACGACGCTCAAGGTGCTGACGAGCTGGTGTTTTTGGATATCACCGCATCATCTGACAAGCGGGACACCACAGTCGCTATGGCTCGAGCAGTAGCAGATGAAGTGTTTATTCCTTTCACTATTGGAGGCGGAATTCGCAGCCTTGACGATGCCCGAAAGTTGCTGCGTGCCGGTGCCGACAAAGTGAGTATCAACACTGCCGCGTTACGCCGCCCAGAACTAATACGCGAAATCAGTCACGAGTTCGGAGCGCAGTGCTGCGTAGTGGCGATAGACGCGCATAGTTCAGCTACAGCACCCAGCGGTTATGAGGTTTTCAGCCACGGAGGACGCACCCGCACTGGTGTGGACTGTCTGCAATGGGCGAGCGAAGCAGAGCGTCTCGGCGCTGGCGAGATCCTGCTCACCTCCATGGACCGTGACGGCACCAAACAAGGCTTCGATCTGTTGCTGACATCAATGGTGACCGCAACTGTGAAAGTTCCAGTGATCGCCAGCGGGGGAGTAGGCAAACTTGATCATCTGGTTGAAGGCGTGACCACAGGCGGAGCTGACGCTGTGCTCGCAGCCAGCATCTTCCACTACGGTGAGCACACTATCTCTGAAGCCAAGCAACACATGGCTCAAGCCGGTGTAGTTACTCGACCGGCTGACTCGGGTGGCGGCGGCTGAAGTCAGCTTCGTAGCGCTAAGCATCAGTTGCCACTAAAGTAGCGGATGCCTCACGGCTCAACCGCTAACGCGGACGCAGCAATATCGGGAGGGCAATCTTTGACCGTCGCTGACACTTACCAGCTCTCCAGTCGTTACACCGACGACTCGGGGACAGTTTTTATGACCGGGATACAAGCGCTGGCCCGTCTGCCGATTGAGCAGCTACGCGCTGATCGTAGAGCCGGGCTCAACACTGCTGCATTCGTCAGCGGTTATCCCGGCTCGCCGCTCAGCGGCTACGACGGCGACATCTCACGCGCTATAGAACAAGCCCCAGATCTTCCGATAGTTCACAATCCGGGTTTCAACGAAGAACTGGCGATCACCGCAGTGATGGGTTCGCAACTCGCTGCCAGTAGGCCCGATTCGCGCTATGACGGAGTGCTGGGCTTGTTCTACGCCAAAGCCCCCGGCGTTGACCGTGCCGCTGATGCTCTGCGCCACGCGGTCTTCACAGGTTCGGACCCGTGTGGCGGAGCGGTGGTGATGGCAGGCGATGACCCAGAAGCCAAGAGTTCCACCCTGCCCTCGTCATCAGCGGGCTCTCTCGCTGACATGCAAATCCCGGTCCTTTATCCCGGCACAACCAGTGAAGCCCTAGATCTGGGTCGTCACGCGATACATATGTCACGCGCAACCGGGCTTTGGACAAGTCTCAAAATCGTTGCTGATGTGGCAGACGGCTCAGGCACCGTTCACCTTGATCCTCATCGGGTAGCGCCAGTGATACCGACCATTGACGGCGAGCGTTACATACACACCCCCGACGGTCGGTTGATGACACCTGAAACTGTCGACACCGAACGCGAGATCTACGAAATCCGTCACCAGCTAGCGATCGAATACGCAGCGCTCAACCGACTCAATCACACCACGGTTGACCCGCCCGATGCCTGGATCGGGATCGTTGCTTCAGGGATTACCTACCGTGAACTGCGAGAAGCTCTAAGACGCCTCGGCTTGAAGCACGACTCCGAGATCCTCGACGCGGGGATCCGGCTTATGTGTATGCATATGCCGATTCCTTTCAGTGCTCAACGAGCCCGGCATTTCGCTCGTGGTCTAGAAGAAATCTTCGTGATTGAGGAGAAGCAGCCCAACATCGAGTCGTTGATGAAGGACGCTCTTTATAACCAGACGCTGCGCCCAAGGGTGATCGGCAAATACGACGAGCATGATGCCATGCTGCTAGCCGGTCACGGGTCTCTCAACTCTGACGATCTGATCCCTCCCTTGCGGCGTCGCCTATCAGAGCGGATAGGGACGCGCCTCGTGCCCGAAAAACCTGCGCGGGAGTTGATACCTCTGGGAACCTCTGTGGCTCGCACACCGTATTTCTGTTCGGGCTGTCCTCATAACCGTTCCACGCGAGTTCCCGAAGGCGCTATCGCTGGTGCTGGTATCGGCTGTCACGTCATGACCGTGTTGATGGACTCCGAAGACTTCGGCGACATTGTGGGATTAACTTGCATGGGTCAGGAAGGTGCTCAATGGATCGGCATGTCCTCCTTTGTGGAGACTCCGCACATTTTTCAGAACCTTGGTGATGGCACCTATTTTCATAGCGGTCAGTTAGCTGTTCAAGCCGCTGTAGCAGCTGGCGTAGATATCACCTACAAACTGCTGTGGAACCGTGCCGTGGCCATGACCGGCGGTCAAGATCCTCAGGGCGTGCTTGGAGTGCCACAAGTTTGCCGAGTGCTACTGGCTCAAGGAGTGAAACGGGTGCTGGTCACCACCGAAGATGTCGCCCGTTACCGCGGTGTAGACATGCCAGGCGGTGTGGATGTGTGGTCTCGCACTCGGCTGATGGAAGCCCAAGAATTGTTGGCTGAAACCAAGGGCGTGACTGTGCTGATACACGATCAACAGTGCGCCGCAGAAGCTCGCCGAGGACGCAAACGTGGCACAGTGGCCGTGCCGCGTCAGCGGGTTTTTATCAACGAGCGGATCTGTGAAGGCTGCGGTGACTGCGCTTCGATCAGTAACTGCTTGTCTGTGCAGCCTGTAGCTACCGAGTTCGGTCGCAAGACCCGCATTGATCAAACCACCTGCAATCTCGATTTCTCGTGTCTGGAAGGCGACTGCCCGTCGTTTATTACGGTGACTCAACCTGCTCGTTTCAGCAAACTGCTTCGTAAGCTCACACGAAGAAACCGTTCAGTTGCAAACGAACGCTCTGTGATATCTGCGGAGGCACCCGCTGATCTTGATGATCCCAAACTAATCGTGGCTAGCGATGATCTTTCGGTCCGTATTTTGGGTATCGGTGGCACCGGCGTGGTCACGGTCAACCAAATCATCGGAACCGCTGCCATGTTTGATGGCTTTGATGTGCGCGGCCTTGATCAGATCGGTTTGTCGCAGAAAGCCGGACCGGTAGTCAGTGATCTGCGGCTCTGTCGCCACAACACCGAAAGCGAGGGTTCTGTTCAAAGCGAACCTGCGGCCAGCAATCGACTCGGCGAAGGTCAAGCAGATGTTCTGCTGGCGTTCGATCAACTAGGCGCAGCATCAAACGCCGGTTTGAGCAGAACCAACCCAGAAAGCACTGTGGTGGTCGGATCAAATTCGCAAACCCCGACAGGTGCCATGGTGGCACATCCTGATCGTGCTATGCCGTCACCTCAAGCGCTTGAGGCTGCTATCACAGCAGCCACCCGGCCCGGTGGTGCTTTCTGGGCTGATGCTGGCGCGGTCACCGAAGCGTTGCTCGGCAGTTCGGTTACCGCCAACGTGTTCGTGGTGGGCATGGCAGTGCAAGCTGGCGCGTTGCCGCTGTCACCGCAAGCATTAGAGCAAGCGATCGAGCTAAATGGCGTGGCTACAAGCAGCAACTTGGCAGCGTTTCGTTGGGGTCGAGCCATGATCGCTCAACCAGCGTTAGTTGAGGCGGCGGTTGCAGCAGCCAAAACGCAAAGCGCTTCACTGACTGCTACAGAAGCCGCAATCACCCATAACAACACCAAGCACCTCGCCGAAGTTGATGCGTCATTGGCGGCTCGGCTAGCTGAGTTAACCGAGCAGATAGGGGAGCTTCCCAACACATCCGAAGTTGACCTAGCAGCCGGGCAACAGTCTCCAGTGGAGTCAACCAGCGGCTACATCGGGACTCTTGACTTAGAGTTGATGGTGGCAGAACTTTGTGCTTTCCAGTCGTCAGCGTTAGCAGCCAAATACCTTGATTTCGTGGAAGAGGTCGCTACTGCCGATGCCGCTCACGGAGACGGATCGCGGCGCCTCACCGCAGCGGCAGCACGCGGCTATTTCAAGTTGCTGGCCTACAAAGACGAATATGAGGTCGCTCGCCTGATGCTGGATTCAGCAGCCAACGCTGACGCGCGTGCGTTAGCCGACACCACTGGTGCCAAGCTCGCTTGGAAGCTGCATCCACCGATATTGCGAGCTTTGGGGATGCGATCCAAGATCGCGATTCCTGTTTCGTGGACACCAGCGATACGGCTTCTGGCTGCTATGCGTCGCTTGCGTGGCACACCTTTGGACATGTTCGGCTATACCGCCGTTAGGCGAGCTGAAAGGTCTCTTCCGAAGGAATACCGGACTGCTGTGCTGGAAGATCTAAAAGAACTGGACGTGATCGGCTATGAGGCGGCTTTGGATCGTGCCGAACTGCCGGAGATCGTGCGCGGCTATGAGCACATCAAGATGGCTGGCATAGAGCAGTTCCGTCAAGCTCTCAACCAGAAATAATCAGATAGTCGGGCTTCACAGCAATACAGCAATAGCCAGACCTGTAACGCAGTTTCTGTGGATGCTGACGCTGCGCGATCAGCGAAGCCGAACCGTCCGATACCGGCAAGTCTGACCTGCCAAAAATTCAAAGAAACGCAAACGAGGTTGCGGCAACTGATGGTAAACTTTTATTTGACCCAATGGTGACGACGATTTCTACCGCCACCTTGGACCCGCAGTTGGCGTTGTCGTCGGACTTCGCTGAAGCTGTGCGTCGCCATGTCGATGGCTTAGCCAGCGACGCGGACCGCGCGCTTCTGGAAGGCAACTCTCGGCTGTGGGTTCGAGCCCTCTACCGACTGCTTGACGATGTCGCTGAGTCCATTGACACTGTCAAGTCCACAGTTAGGGGACACCAGCGCGCCCTGATTGTTGCTGACCTTGAAGAGGATTACCGGGCCATTGACAGTGTGCTTAGCGGCCTTATTGGGCCTCCGCTGGAACCGCTTGAAAGCAGCACCAATGGCGATGCCCGCGACACTAACCATCTAGAACTGCAGCTTTCATGGGTGCCGGGCACTGTTATTGCTTGGGCTGCAGGTCCGGGAGCTACAGAAACCATGCCGGATGTGTTGGGGAGACTGCGCGACAGTGGTGCTGGTGCCGTGGAATGGACTCAGCATCGACCGGTGAAAATCCCTGGAGGCGGACGCGCCGAGACGGTGTCTGCACCATTAGATAGCTGTCTTGGCTGGCTTGTGGCACTGGGTGAAGCAGCCGAATCCGATGGTGTCGGTGCCAGCGTCTCGTGGCTTGGCTTGGTGGCGGCTTTGGCGGTGCGATTAACCGCTCAAGGGCGCATGGTTCCTCAACTCAAAAAAGTTAGGCGGCGCCGTCACGACGAAAGCTCTCAGGGTCACAACCCCAACAACGGCACCAACGGCAGCAACTCCAACTCCAACAGCAGTTCCAGCACCAGCGCTAACAGTTCACGTTCTGACACTGCCAGCTATGTGGTTCGCTGGGTGCCAGCGCTGGTCGAATCCGATGTGGTCACGGCTCTGGCGGACTCACTGCCTGGTGCCGTTGCTGCTTTTGAGAATCAGCGTGATGCCATCACCTTCACAAATGCTGTTTTAGCCGACATTGTTGATGCCATCGCTACCGAAGCAGCCGAACGCCTTGACGGTCCTGCGATGCCACCAAAGCCGCACACCAAAGCTGAGACAGCCGAAGCTGCTTTGGCTTGCCTTGACGGCAATCCCTTCGAAGCTCCCAGCCGAAACGGCTCTGACCTAGCCCGCCGACTTGATCAGTGGGCCCGCCCGGTTACAGATCCTTACGACCAGCGCCTGCGTTTGATCGTTCAGCTTGACCCGCCTGATGATGTCGGTGCTTGGCATCTGTCGGTGCTGTCAGAGTCAAGCACCGGTGAGCTACAGCCGGTGGAGCGGGCTTTGGTGATCGCGTCTCGTAATCGCCGCCAAGCAGTCAAAAATCAGATGTCTCGCTTGGAGCGTCTCGTCCCAGAGTTACTGCGTCTCGGTGGCCGCCGCCGCGGTGAAGTGATCCTCAGCAGTGACGAAGCCTGGCAGTTGATGACCGAGACCGGCCATGCGTTGCAAGCCGTGGGATACGACGTGCGGGTGCCAGCATTGTCACGGCGACGCCCCACGCCAGCGCTGCGGCTCACTTCGCTGGAAGCTGAAGAGACCGTAGTAGGAGCACGCCAGCTGGCGGACGTGCGCTGGTCGGTGGCTTTTGATGATGTGGAACTGAGCGCAGCAGAGATCCGCGAACTGGCTACACAAGCCCGCCCGCTGGTGAGAAGCCGTGGCCGTTGGGTGGAACTTGACCGAGCGGATTTGAACGAAGCAGCAGCAGCACTAGCTGAGCGAGCCGATATGACCCGCCTGACCGGTGCTGACATGCTGCGCCATGCTCTTGGCTTAGAAGGGTCGCCGCTAGCCGGTGGCACCGTAATCGCCGGTGAGGGCTGGGCAGCTGAACTGATTGAGAGCGCTCGCCGGATACCTAGCGAACTGCCTACCGAACCTGAGGGTTTCAAAGGAGCGCTGCGCACTTATCAAGCTGATGCTCTGGTCTGGTTGGAGTTTTTGCGGCAGGCTGGTCTGGGAGGTTGCCTAGCGCTGGACATGGGCTTAGGTAAGACACCAACCCTGCTAGCTCATCTAAATCTCACTCGCAGCGACGGGCCTGCTCTTGTGGTTGCGCCACCTGCGGTGGTAAGCAATTGGGCTTCGGAGGCTCGGCGTTTCGTGCCGGAACTAAGTGTGGTAGTGCATCACGGGCCGAGCCGCACTCCGCAGGATCGAGTGCCAGAAATGGCAAAGAAAGCCGATCTGGTGGTGTCAACATATGGCACAACCATGCGCGACCTAGACGCTCTCGAAAATATTGCTTGGTCAACGGTTGTTCTTGATGAAGCCCAAGCGGTCAAGAACCCAACCAGCGAAACCGCTCAACAGTTGCGCCGTCTTGATGCGCGTTGTCGAGTGACTCTGACTGGAACCCCTGTCGAGAATGGTCTCGGCGATTTGTGGTCCATCATGGACTTCTGTAACCCAGGCCTGCTCGGTGCCCGCAACCGTTTCATAGCAGAAATGTCACGAGTCAACACGCAGGCGGTCGCGATACCGAATGCGTCTCCGCTCGCAGTCGCTTCTGGGGACTCCGACACCCAAAACTCAGGCACTGCCGACGCGGGCAATGCTGCTGGAAACCTTGACTCTGGTTCTGACAGTTCCGACACGTCTGACAGCAACGCCAACGGCAACGGTTCTACCCGATCGGGCGCTTCTGGTGAAAGCGCGCTAGCTGCTCTCAACGGGATTCTGGTGTTTCGCCGCACCAAAGCCGAACCAGCTATCGCTGCGGAACTACCCGACCGCATTGATGAGCTTGACCATTGCACGATGACCTCCGAACAGATCGGGCTTTACCAAGCGGTGCTTGATGAGCTAGTGACCCGCACCGAAACACCCGAAGCCGCCACCGGGCCGGAACGCAAGGGAGCAGTGCTCGCAGCGATTACCGCTCTAAAACAGATTTGCAACCATCCAGTGAACTATCAAGACGACGGCGGATCCCTTGAAGGTCGCTCTGGGAAACTCGTGAGGCTTGAACAGATCATGGACCAGGTTTTCGCGACTGGTGAGCGAATGCTGATCTTCACACATTTCGCGACCTGGGGTGAACGCTTAACGGTTCATTTGAGCGAACGCAGTGGCTTGCCGATTAAGTGCTATCACGGCGGACTAGCACGCGGCGCTCGTGATCGTATGGTTCAGTCGTTCCAGCAAGGCCGCGGACCGGGTGCTTTGGTGCTGTCGCTGAAAGCCGGTGGCACTGGACTTAATTTGACTGCCGCTAATCATGTGGTGCTGTATGACCGCTGGTGGAATCCGGCTGTAGAAGATCAGGCTCGTGACCGAGCTTGGCGTATCGGTCAACGCAACACTGTGCTGTGTCACCGTTTGGTGTGCCCTGGAACAGTAGATGAACGCGTTGAGGAGGTGGTTGCAGGCAAGCGCCGCATCGCCGAAATGGTGCTGCCGAAATCGTCGTCGGTGGGTGATCTCAACAGCGAGCAACTGCGCGCAGCTCTCGGCATTGACCAAAGCCAGTTACTTGTCGACGAAACCAGTTACACCAACACAAACGCCGATCGCGGCAGAGATAATCAAGACAACGCGATCCAAGACAGTCATCAGACTCAGACCCAAAGCGCATGAGCACAGCGAACGGGCGAAGACGCTTCCACACTTCCAATGGCTCAGCGGCTGCTAATGGCACAGCTGCCGCCGATATTGCCCGGCGACGCTCGCGACGCAGCAGATCCAAAAGCTCGGCTGTGCAGTCAGCCAAAACCACAAGCGAGTTCTGGGGCTCGGTTGACAAGCTGCCCTCAGTACAAGAAGTGGTCGTCTCGACGGACCCTTCCGCGGTGATGCGATCTCTGGGTCGTCCACCGTTTTCTGGCAATGAAGCGATTAGCGAGTATTACTTGCGTGCCGTCTATGAGAACACGTCGAAACTAGCGGAAGTTCTAGCTACTGCTGGTGATCTGCTAGAGACCGGCCAACAAACCGACACCTGAGCACAGACCCAAAAGATCGCTTGAACAACGCATGGTTTGACAACAGGTGTCACAGCGTCAAGCATTAAGACGTGCCAGCAGTCACATCAAGCAAGTCGCTACGTGTCACGCTGGCCCGCATCAGCGGCGTGCTCATCGGAGTTTCGGCTGTTCTGCTAGCGCTGCTCATAGGCGCAGCCATGATCTTGGGTTTAGGAGCCAACCCCATAGAGGGCTATAAAGAACTGCTTGCCGGTGCTTTCGGCGGCACCGATGAACTCGCAGAATCAGCAGCCAAAGCCATGCCGCTTCTGCTGGTAGGCACAGGCATTTGCGTGGCTTTCCGGGCTCGAGTAATCAACATCGGTGGTGAAGGCCAGATCATCGCTGGCGGACTGCTGTCCACTGTCACCGCTTTGTCTGTGCCCGATCTGCCGTCAGTGGTTCTGGTTCCGCTGGTGCTGTTCATGGGTCTGGTCGGAGGCGCTATCTGGGGCGGTATCCCAGGCGCTTTGAAGGCTTATCTCGGGGTCAACGAGATCTTGTCGACGATCATGTTGAACCTAGTAGCGGTGCAGTTGTTCAACTATCTGTTGCGTGCGCCTTTGATGGACCCAAGACAGATCGAACTAGGAACCCGTATCCCTCAAACTGAACGCCTCTCAGAGAACGCTGACCTGCCGGTATTGATCGAAGGAACCCGCTTCCATCTTGGTGTGGTGGTGGCTCTGCTGGCCGCAGCCGCGGCTTGGTTCTTCTTGTGGCGCACAACCACCGGTTACCGGCTGCGAGCAGTGGGTGCCAGCGCTGCAGCCGCCCGATATGCGGGAATGCCGGTTAAGCGCATGACCATGCTGGCGCTCACGCTCAGCGGATCGTTGTGCGGGCTAGCTGGCGCTGCGCTGGTGTTCGGTAGCGAAACTCACCGTCTGCAGACCGAAGGTTTCGCCACGGGTTTCACTGGTTCTGCTGGCTTCAACGGCATCGTGGCAGCTTTGTTCGGTGGACTACATCCCTTGTTTACGATTCCGTCATCGTTTTTGTTCGGGGGACTGCTGGTAGGTGCCAACGCCATGCAACGAGCCATTCAGATACCGGTTGCTTTGGTGATCGGACTCAACGGCTTGATCGTGGTTTTCGTGGTAAGCAGCAACACCCTGCGCGAACGTTTCGCCCGTCTATATCGCATCAGCATGGACAGCCGTGAAGCATCACCTACAGAGCTGACAGAAACGCAAGCAGCAGAAGTTTCAACCGATGAAGTTGGCATCGCAAAGCTAAGCGCCACCAGCGACAAACCGTCCAACAGCGCAGACGGTGACAGGGATCCAGCGACGGGTTCGGAGCCTGAACCGTGATTGATTTCGTCACCGTCACTTTCACAGTTGCCACTTTTGCTTCGGGTGTGCGGCTAGCCACCCCTTATCTGTTGGCGGCTTTGGGTGAGACTCTCAGCCAGCGCAGTGGGGTGCTCAACCTCGGTGTTGACGGCGTGATGCTGCTGGGAGCGTTCTTCTCTTACTGGGCTGTGCTTCAAAGCGACAGCATCATGATCGGCTTGCTCGCTGGGATCGCTGTGGGTTTGCTGATGGGAGTTGTTTATGCCGTGGTCACAGTGGTTTTCCGAGCCGAGCAAGGCATCAGCGGTATCGGTATCTTCTTGTTCGGTTTAGGGATTAGCGAATTGCTGTTCTTCGAATGGGTTGGCACTCCATTGCCGATCCAGAGCTTCGACAAGCTGGCGATACCGCTGCTGTCAGACATTCCCAAGATCGGTGACATGTTCTTCAACCACAACCTGCTGGTCTACGTTTCGATGCTGCTGGTGCCCGGCCTGACCTTGCTAGTTAACCGCACCAGCTTCGGGCTTAATGTTCGAGCTGTAGGCGAAACCCCTGAAGCCGCTGACAGCCTGGGAGTGTCTGTCGCTTGGACACGGGCCGCCACGATCCTTATAGGCAACGCATTGGCTGGAGTTGCCGGTGCCGCGCTCGCAATCGAGATAGGGATCTTCCAAAACAACATCACTAACCAGATCGGTTTCATCGCCATTGCATTGGTCTACTTCGGGGCATGGCGACCGACCGGAGTTCTGGCAGGATCACTGCTCTACGGATTGGTCACCGCCACTGTCAATCAGTGGAAAACCGCTGGTCTGGTCACTGGTGCTGCGTCAAGTTTCACGACCATGGCACCCGCCGCTTTGACGATTGTGGCTCTGGTTGTGATCGCTCGTCGCAGCGCCGCTCAGCCAGCAGCTTTGACTCTGCCGTTCGTGCGCGGGCACTAACTCTGGCAGAAACTTTCAACAGAGCGTAAAGTCAAGCAACCCAAGCCTAAATCTGGAGGGAAACAAAGCCATGACAAAGCATCTGCGTTTCAGAGCTGCTGTCTTTGGGGTCATCGCCGTATTTGCGCTGCTAGCAGCTGCGTGCGGAGATGACTCTGACGACAACGGCACCGAAACCACCGCAACAGAGACCGGAACTTCTGAAGCTGAAGCTCAAGCTCAACAACAAGTTGAGGCTGCTCAAGCCGAAGCCGATGAAGCCGCGCAGCGTGCGGCCGAGGCGGAAGCCGCAGCCGAAGAAGCACGCGAAGCTCTTGAGGCCGCTATGGACGCAGCCGAAGGCACCGTCGACGCTGATGAAGTAGCCGAACTCGAAGCGGCTTTGGCTGCTGCTCAGGACGCAGCCGCTGCGGCCTCAGAGGAAGCCGCAGCCGCTGAAGCTGCCCTCGCTGAAGCCGCTGCCGCAGCCGCATCCGACATGTCTGAACCACAAGCCCTGCGTGCTGCTGTGGTGACACCGAGCGCTGAGAATGATTTGGCGTTTAGTCAGTCGATTGTGGATGCTTTGCATCGCATGGAAGATGCCGGGCATTTCAGTGAGGTGGCGATATCTCCGGGTGTGTTTGTTGTGGAGGATGCTGGTTTGGCGTTGCGTGATTATGCCGAGTCGGGTTATGACTTGGTGGTGGCGCATGGTTCTCAGTACGGTGGTTTGCTTGAGGAGATAGCCCCAGATTTTCCTGATGTGGCTTTCGCTTGGGGTACTGCTGCTGAAACCTTTGATCAGCCCAACATTTCGTCTTATGATGCCCGATCCGATCAAGGTGGTTACGCCATGGGTGTGATGGCAGCCATGTTGGCCGATGGAGGCCCGGTAGGGATCGTGGGCCCAATCGAGGTTGGTGATGCCAAACTATTCGTAGACGGCTTCGCAGAAGGTGTCCGCGACGGTGGCGGCACCGCTAACGCGGTTTATACCGACTCTTTTGGTGATGTGCAGTTGGCTGCTGAGGCAGCGCAGTCGTTTATTGACAATGGTCACACGGTGCTGACCGGCACCGCGCAGATGACTGTCGGCGCGATAGGTGTAGCTCGCGAGAGTGGTATTCCTTGGTTTGGTACTCAATCCAATCAGACCAGCGTCGCTCCCGAAATCGTTGTAGCTAACCAGGTCTACAAGTGGGACGTGGTGCTTGCAGACCTAGTCGCTGACATTCAGCAAGGTTCGATGGGCGGCACCTCTTATGAGATCAACTTCGCTAACGGCGGTCTAGTGCTCGAATACAACGATGCCTACGATCTGCCCGCGGACGTGCGAGCCGCAGGAGATGCCGCCGTGGCAGGCTTCATGGCTGCGCCGCTGCGTGCTGCTGTGGTGACTCCGAGTGCTGAGAATGATTTGGCGTTTAGTCAGTCGATTGTGGATGCTTTGCATCGCATGGAAGATGCCGGGCATTTCAGTGAGGTGGCGATATCTCCGGGTGTGTTTGTTGTGGAGGATGCTGGTTTGGCGTTGCGTGATTATGCCGAGTCGGGTTATGACTTGGTGGTGGCGCATGGTTCTCAGTACGGTGGTCTGCTTGAGGAGATAGCCCCAGATTTTCCTGATGTGGCTTTCGCTTGGGGTACTGCTGCTGAAACCTTTGATCAGCCCAACATTTCGTCTTATGATGCCCGATCCGATCAGGGCGGCTACGCCATGGGCTTGGCGGCTGCCATCATCGCCGACGGTGGTCCGGTAGGGATCGTGGGCCCGATAGAGGTCGGTGATGCCAAACTGTTCGTGGACGGCTTCATTGCGGGCGTGCAGGCGGGCGGCGGCACCGCCAACGCGGTTTACACCGACTCTTTTGGTGATGTGCAGTTGGCTGCTGAGGCAGCACGGTCGTTTATCGATAACGGACATACGGTGCTGACCGGCACCGCGCAGATGACTGTCGGCGCGATTGGAGTGGCTCGCGAGAGTGGTATTCCTTGGTTTGGCACTCAGTCCAATCAGACCAGCGTCGGTCCCGAGATAGTTGTTGCTAATCAGGTTTACAAATGGGATGTAGTTCTCGCTGATCTGGTGCGCGACATTCAGCAAGGTTCGATGGGCGGCACCTCTTATGAGATCAACTTCGCCAACGGCGGTCTAGTGCTCGAATACAACGATGCCTACAACCTGCCCGCGGCGGCTCGATCAGCGGCCGATGATGCCGTGGCGGGCTTCACTGACGGCACGCTGTCAACCGGAGTCGGCTAAGCACGGCTCGCTGAGTTCAGCTTCGTAATTACCGCAATAACAGAGACCAAAGACCTGATCTTGATGAGACACCCTCAGGGGAGCGCCCGGTGAAACCGCTGCTAGAAATGCGCGGCATCACCAAGCGCTTCCCGGGGGTGTTAGCCAACAACGCTGTCGACTTTGATGTCCGAGCAGGCGAAATCCACGCGCTGCTAGGCGAGAACGGTGCCGGCAAAAGCACCTTGATGAAGATCCTTTTCGGGCTTTACGCGCCTGATAAAGGATCAATACTGCTTGACGGTGAACCGTCGCGTGTTCATTCTCCTGCTTCAGCGATTGAAGCGGGGATAGGCATGGTTCATCAACATTTCATGCTGGTTCCGACTCTCACTGTCACAGAGAACGTGGCTTTGGGATTGCAGACGAAGCGTTTCGGGCGACCGGATCTTGATGAAGTTCGTGCTCGCATTGTGGAACTCTCAGCTACCTACGGCCTCAACGTGCCTCCAGATGCTTTTCTGTGGCAACTAGCAGTGGGGGAGCGTCAGCGAGTAGAGATCATCAAAGCCCTGCTGCGTGAAGCCAGGCTGCTGGTGCTTGACGAACCTACCGCGGTGCTAACTCCAGGCGAAGTTGACGACTTGTTCGTGACATTGCGGCGTATGGCCAACGACGGTCAAGGGCTGATATTTATTTCGCACAAACTGCATGAAGTGCTGGCTTTGGCTGATCGCATCACCGTGATGCGTGACGGCTGCGTGGCGGGCAGAACCGTGCCCGCTGAAACTGATCGTGAAGGCTTAGCCCACATGATGGTGGGACGGCCAGTGAAACTGGCCCCCGAAGTGGCCGAGACTCAAGATCGCGGAGTGAGGCTCAACATCAGAGGACTAACCGTGGTCGGCGACCGAGGCACGAACGCGGTTGAAGCTCTCAATCTTGAAGTGCGGGGTGGTCGCATTCTTGGGATCGCCGGTGTTTCTGGTAACGGCCAGCGCGAACTCGCTGAGGCTGTAGCAGGTTTGCGTCCAGTTGCTTCGGGTAGCGTCACGATTGACGGCAACGACATCACTGGGGAAGGCCCAAGCACAACTCGTAGTCGTGGGCTGGCGTTCATTCCCGAAGAGCGAATGCGTGACGGTGCTATCGGCAGCTTTAGCGTCTCAGAGAATCTGATGTTGCTGGCTCACGCAGAACCTCGCTTTTCGCGCCGTGGGGTGCTACGCGGTAGCGCTATCCGCAGCCATAGCCAGACCCTTGTGAACGAGTATGCGGTCAAGACACCTGAGCTGAGCACCACCACCAGCGCACTGTCAGGCGGCAACATCCAGAAACTAATACTGGCTCGTGAACTGGAGGGTGAGCCAGCGGTGCTGGTGGCTGCTCAACCCACTCGCGGGGTGGACATAGGTGCCGCTGAATATATTCACGAGCGTCTGGTTGCTCAACGGGGTCGCGGCACCGCCATCATGGTGATCTCAGAAGACCTTGACGAGGTGCTGGCATTGTCTGATGAGGTGGCGGTGATGTTTGAGGGCCGAGTAGTAGCGGTGATCCCCCGAGCCGATTGCACTGTTGCCGAACTCGGTTTGTTGATGGCTGGTGGTGCCAGAAGCGAAGCTGCATGACAGGCTTAAGCGCCCACTACGGTTGAAGCTTGTGACCACGACAGAAACTCACGCAGGTGTTGACTCTCGCAATGACTCGGTGCCTAGCCCTTCTGAGGATGACCGACTGCCGGTCAAGATGCTCAACGACCGGATCTTGGTGGCGATCGGAGAAGTAGAGGGAGAGCGACGCTCCACCGGCGGGATCCTGATACCTGCCACAGCTCAGGTCGGTAAACGACTCACTTGGGCTGAGGTAGTAGCGATCGGCCCCAACGTCAGAAATATGGAGAAAGGCGACCGGGTGCTGTTCAACCCTGAAGACCGCTACGAAGTAGAGGTCCGTGGTCGTGACTACATCATTTTGCGCGAACGAGACATACACGCTGTAGCCGCCGAACGCTTAGACAAAGGCAGCACCGGCCTCTACCTATAACTTCACTGCGCATTTACTACATAGCCATGACCCACCAACACTCCACCCTCACCGACAGTCACGACGCGCTAGCCGTGCTCAAAGAGGCAGCAAGCGAGATTGAAACCTACAGCAGCGACCAAAGCGACGGAGACTGGCTTGAGGAGGTAACGGTTCGCACTTTGCCACACATCCGTGAGCTTGATGTGGGTGATTGTTGGAGCTGGCGGGACTGGCCCGACAAGCATGAGGTGTTGCCTGAAGCTCCTGGCCCTGATTGGGTGGGGATTGATGCTGTAGCGCAGCGGCGCAGCGACAAACGCTGGGTGGCTATTCAAGTGAAATCTAGAAAGCTTGATGCTGACGGGGTAGGTAATCCTGTTGCTTCGGGTGAGTTAGATAAGTTTCTTGCTGGGGCCAGCAACCGTGCTGTTTGGGCGGAGCGTTGGTTGATCGTTAACGGCAGTGTTGATCTTGTTGGGCATGCTCCTGAGAAAGTTGCCATGTCAGGAGCACCGGTTAATCCGCTCAATTTGGCGCAGCTCATTCAAACTCAGATACATGAACTCACTACCATCGAAACCGTTGACGGTGGTGCTGCCAGTACAACTAATGCAGACGAGGAGGTGCCCCTCAAACTGCAGTCTCGTTATGAGATGCAGGCTGAAGCAGTTGAGACGGCGGTGCGTGTGCTGCATTCCCATGAGCTGATTGATGAGGGCGGCATCCCGAAAGGCGAAGCTAGGGGACGAATCGTTTTGCCGTGCGGCGCTGGTAAGACTCGGATCGCTTTACGGATCGTTGAGAAGCTCACTAGTGGCGGTCAGCTTTCGGTGGTGTTGTGTCCTTCGATTGCGTTGGTGGCGCAGCTACGCCGTGAGTTCCTTAATCATGCCGAGACGCAGTTACGCACTCTTGCTGTTTGCTCGGATAAGGGAGTCGCCGACGACGAAGAGAAGGTCACTCAGTCCGATGATCTGACTGTTGATAGGGGACTGGTTTCCACAGAAGTGATAAAGGGTTGTCCTGTTACTACAGATCCACAAGAGATCGCTGCTTGGATCAACGCCCGCCGCACAGATGACGCATCAGGCATGGTGAGCGTGATCTTTTGCACTTATCAGTCGGGGCAGCGTTTGTCTGAAGCGATCCACTTGGCAGATGCAGGTGATGCGTTGCGGGTGATGATCTGCGATGAAGCTCATCGAACGGCGGGTGTGCGGCGCAAGAAACTTCCTGCTGCTAAAGACGAAGCGTTGCGTGAGTTCACGTTATGCCATGATCGTGAAGCTTTCCCAGCGACTTATCGGGTGTATCAGACCGCCACACCTCGTATTTATGGCGATGAAGCTATGGCAACTGCTTCGGGACGAACCGACCGCGGCGATTTCGTGGTGCGTCATATGGATGATCAAGCCACGTTCGGTGTTGAGTTGTATCGCCGTAGCTACGCCGACGCGGTGCGTAACCGTTGGTTGTCGGATTATCGGATTATTGCTATGGGGATCAGTGGTGACGAAGCCACCAAGATCGCTAACAACCTAGTGCGTGAAGCCGATGAACAAGCTGCGCTTGAAGCGGCTGAAGCCGAGTCAGGCAACAAACCCAAGGCTCGACGTGTGAAACGTGGTGCCAGTTTGCCTACTACTGGTGATTATCTCAAAGGCATGGCGTTTGCTTTAGCGATGGGTGGCGGTGCTGTAGCTCCCGACGGAACAAACGTGCCGCTTAGGTCGTGTATCGGGTTTTTGAACACCATCAACCGCAGCAAGACAATGACGGCTGTGCTGCAATCTGACGCAGTGAGACAGTGGATAGCTAGCCAGACAAATGGGCGGACTCCACCTGAATACAGGCTTGAGCATCTTGATGCTTCGTCGCCGGTAGCGAAACGTGACGAAGCTAAACGCCGTCTAGCGGTAGCTGATATAGCTCGCCCTCACAGCATTCTGAATGTGGGCATTTTCGGGGAGGGCACCGACTCGCCATCACTGTCAGCGGTGGCGTTCCTTGAGCCACGCAAATCACCGATTGATGTAGTGCAAGCAGTCGGTAGAGCGATGCGCCGAGCTCAAGGCAAAGACCTCGGCTACATCATTGTGCCTGTCGTGATCCCTGAGGGAGTTGACGCAGAACATTTTCTTTCGATCAGCGAAAAGTATGAAGGCTGGCGTGAACTCGGCGACATTTTGCAAGCATTACGCGCCCATGATCAGCGCATAGAGGATGCTTTGCCGCAAATGCTGACTATCCAGTTGCCTGCTGAGCAGCCGCAGTTGCTGGAAATGCGAACTGTGGTAGCGGTAGGCCGACCCGAACGCAAGAACCTGGAATACGCGGTAGTAACAGGCAGCCACGATGACGCTGAAGATGTGGCACGCGCTGCTGTGAAACGTGAGCAGCCGCTGCTGGAGTTCGACAATACGGAACCCTTTGATGAGACTCTGTGGTCCGAACTCAAAGACCATCCGACATCTGTGATAGTTCATGTGGAACGTCCCGATGGCAGCACCTTGACAAGCCAAGACACAGTTGTGCGTCACAAACCTAAACCTGGGCAAGATCTCGGCGCTGTAAACGAGAATGGCACTAAGCGTCGCGCTGGACAGGTCGCTAAAGGCGAGCGCGGTAGACCGTTGCCTGACCCCGCCGAACGCGAACGCAAACGCCGCGAACGCCAGGCGCGAGACGAAGCACGGCGAGCCGCTTTCGAGGGACACATTCAAGGCGTGCTAGCCGACCTGTCAAGCGAACTCGGCACCAGCATTGCTATGAACTTGCTAGAGAAATCAGGTTTGACGGGCAACAAGGTGCAACGCGACCTGAACCTGCTGGAAGATGCAGTAGGCGAAGCGGCACGCTACATCCATGACGAGACCGGTCTCGCCGCTGAACTGGACACACATTTCGATCTTGACAATCTCGCTGCGCCCAAGAAAGGCAAACCGCGTGCTGATGGCGCGACTATCGCAGCTTTGCTATGGATGAATGCTGCCATGTTGCATCAGCGCATCCATGCTGGGGGTTGGCTAGGCCGCACGGGTATCGAATCGCTAGAAGCAGTGAAATCATCGCCAGAACCTGAAGAAGTGCTACGTGATTCATGGAACGCCATCACTCGACAAGATTTCCTGCCGGTGCTAGAACCTGCTCTGGATGCTCTGAGAACCGCTCGACGCAGCGGACGCTTGGGCGGGTTGCGGCGTGCGTTGCGGCATCTTGCTGCTGAAGCAGAACTAATCGCCGAGACCTATGCAGATATGGGCACCGACCATGCGGGGGCGTTGTTCAACAAAGTGATGGGGGATCAGTCATCTGACGGTGCGTTCTTCACCCGTCCGGTAGCCGCTGACATCGCTGCACGGCTTGCTTTGCAAGCGGTTGACCCAGACGACAAGCTTGACTGGGCTGACTCTGATGTGTGGCTAGACCACAAAACCGTTGACCTGGCGTGCGGTTCGGGGACGCTGCTGACGGCGGTGATGACCGAAATGAAACGCCGCGCAAGCAACTGCGGTGCTGATTCTGCCCAGCTAGCAGAACTTCAGAAGGTTGCTGTGGAGGAAGTGCTCAAGGGTCTAGATGTCAATCCCGTGTCGCTTCAACTAGCAGCTACGCAACTCATGTCCGGCAACAACGACATCAAGTATCGCAAAATGGGGTTGCATCTGATGCCGTATGGCCCACAAAGTGACGGCAGTTCCGCGGCAGGCACTCTTGAGTTGCTGGCACGCAACGAAATCATCGCCTCGGGGCGACTCTTCGACGATGCTGCCGCGTCCACCACCGTGAAAACCGGTGCCGAACTTGACACAGCGCTCGAAGGCCCTGAGATGGATGATGCAACCGCCGCAGCCCGAGATGCTCGCATAGTGATCATGAACCCCCCGTTCACGACCCGCTCCAAAGCCGGTGAGAAGTTTGATAGCTATGACCAGCGTGCCTTGAGACAAAGGATGGATGCTCTTGAGAAGATGCTTGTTGGCAGCGACGAGAGGCTCAATGCTGTTCTTGACAAGAACAGCATTGGGCCAATGTTTTCAACATTGGCCCAAAAGTGCCTCTCAGCAGCAGACGGCTCGGTTATCGCTTTGATCGCTCCAACCATCAAAGCATCATCGGCATCTAATGCGGGCATCCGTCTCTTGATGGCAGAACGCTTTCATGTTCACACCATACTCACCCACTTGGGAGTGACTGGTGTCAATCTAAGCCAAGGGACACACCGAGAGATGCACGAGAGCATCTTTGTGTTCCGTCGCAGCGACACTTCAAGCACACCGACAAGGATCATTGCGCTGGACAGGCTGCCCACAGACGACAACGAAACCGAAAGCCTGTTCGATGCCATAGCCGACTGCGCGCAGGGCACACTGCGCGACGGTTGGGGCGAAATCTCACTTTGGCCTGCTGAACGAGTAAGAGCTGGCGATTGGAGTGCTGTCATATGGCGCTCCCCAGATCTAGCCGAAGCAGCCGCCGAGTTCGCTGCGCGCAGTGAACTCGCATCTATGGGGGGGGGGGGAGCGAGAGACAGATTCACAAGACCGAACCGATCCTCAACACCGGGTATCGCCGCATCTCAAGCGTACGCAGATGATGATCCACGCGACGCTTCAGCCTCTTTACACCGACTATCGCAAAGCGACCCGTCGCTTCAACACGGCGTAGCAATTCACGCAACGGGGCAGACCATGCGCGATGACTACAGCAAAGAATCCCACGGCATTCGTCCGTTCCCTGTGCTGCAATCCAAAGGTGCGGAAGGACAGCAGCGCATCGAAGCGACCCCTGACGGGGAATGGGAATGGAAACAGCCTGGGGAGCCCCCGATCCTCAACAAAGCGGGACACCTGCTAGTGACTATGGGGCAGAATACATCAGTAGCTCGACTGATAGCTGTTGCGTCTAGCGAACGTTATGTCGGACAGGGCTGGATGCCAGTAACCGGTATAAACGCAACACAGTCAAAAGCTGCGTCCGTATTCCTGAACGCCACACCCGGACGATTGATGGTCATGCGTAATCCAGGAAAGTCGCTAGGATTTCCGTTCTATAATCCCGCAGCCTGGGCCGCGGTATTCATCCCCGACCTAGCTGATACACGCATCGTTGACACACTGGCTGCGTGCTGGGAAGAAACCCGTTATGAGATCGTGCCGCAGTTCCGTGACGGTTACACAGAGGTTCGCCAGCAATGGGATGCTGCGGTCTGCGCTGTGCTCGGCTGGGACATCAACGAAATCTCAGAACTCGGCAAGCTGCTAGCCGAAGAACCCCGAGTCCGCGGTGTAGCCCTCGGCCAATGGAAGGTCTGAATTTCGTATCATCTCCGAGGCGTGATGGTAGCCATGTCACGGCTGCGCTCTTGGCGCTCGTTTTGGGTGTTGATCTAATCTTGGTGCTGTATCCGCTATCAACGGGCGGTGCTGGATGTGTAGGGTGGGGTAGTGGCGGTGCGAGCCCGTATCGGATGTGAACAGCAGTCCCCTTCGCGAGATACTGATATCTCCTCGAACGTGCTGGATGCTTGGTGGAGTGAACGTGGTCAGGTGTCTTTCTCAGCTGTTTCGCCTAAGGCCACGGCCTTCTCGGCGCTGCATTCCGAGCATTCCGAAGCAGTGAGTTCGCTTGTGGCGGGATTGTCTCGCGATGAGCAAGCGGTCGTGACGACTTTGCGGCTTTGGTATGCGGGAGCAACTGCTCAAGCCTTGACGGAACTGTTAAACTTGTCTCCACAGACCGTGCTTCGTTCGCTGCGACGCTGTGAGTCTTTAGGTCTAGTCGAACGCTCGGTGGAGACACCGCCGCACTATCATCACGAGCATCGTCGTGTGACGTTCTGGCAGTTAGTGGAAACCTGCGAAGCAGTTGAGGCGCTGCGTTTGTTGCCGTTTCCGTCTCTCAAACCATCTCGGGGTTTCACGGATTGTGGAGTGCCGCCAGAGTTCTGGTATCTGTTCTGGTCTGGCATTAACCCAGAAGAGTTGCGTCTCCCTCAAGACGCGGTGCTTGTTGGCTGTCGGATCATGGAATCGTTCTCCTCTGAGGGCAGATCATGGGTGCTGTCTCATTTCACTAGACAGCAGCTAGAGGAATGCTTAGAGCGCTACCCGAACCCTGATGCTGAGACACCAACACTGATCCGTCAAGCGTTGAACACTTTAGCGTGAACAGTATTCAAGATTGGGGAGATGTGCTCAATGAGCGCATGATTGATGCCTGGCCCAGGATCGCTGAAGCGCTCTCAGATGTTGATTGTGCTTTGATGGGCGGAACAGCTGTGGCTCTTCACCTACGGCACAGAGTGAGCTTCGATTTAGATTTCGTGACCCTGAAGCCGTTTGACTCAAGAGCAGTCTCCGCTCGGCTGCTAGCCGCAGCCAAACATGCCGCTTACCGGACTGATGTTCGAGAGCACATCGCAACACTCGCTTTCGATGGGGTGCCGGTCACGGTCATGCGTGATCTGCGAGGATTTGTGCAAGGACACGTCAAAGACATTCAACCGGGCCCGACAGTTGAGGGCATTCAGATTGGATCGCTGCCTGACTTGATGGCGATGAAGCTTGATGTGATCAAAGACCGTCAGCAGCTACGTGATTATCTTGATATCTGTGAACTAGACAGAACGGGTGCTTGCCGACTAGAAGACGGCCTGCGATACCACCGTCGTCGTTACGCTCCGTCTGTCTCCTGGGAAGAGACGGTGAGCTTGGCCGAGCGTGTCACCGCTCCCCCGAAGTTGGAACCTGACTCCACATTCGACTCGTCCAAAACCGATGTCTTGGAGTATTTATCAACTCGGAGAGATGCTGTGATGAACTGGGCGATCAGCAGCGCGCAGCGGCCACGACCCGCAGCCGCCTCTACTCCTAAACCACGTTCGTTGCCTCAACCGACTGCTTCACAGACCGATAGCGAGGCTGACGATACTCAACGGGCGGTGTTGTAACGGATCGGCTGCATTCTGCTTCATTTTGCATAATGTAGCAGATCAGGCACAGGCCAGCCTTCGGACGAGTAGTACATAGAAGCGCTATGTGTCGGTTCGGCTTATCTGCCCCGCAACAACCGTAGTCCTGCACACGGTTTGAGCGTGAGTTGCTGCCTGAGCGCGGGGCGCGGACCCGTTATGAGATCGTGCCGCGGTTTCGTAACGGCTACACAGAGGTTCGCTGACATCTAGCAACGAAGCGCTCTTCTGGTAATCTGCTGCCTTGAGCACCGCATTCGCCGACAACCTCGCATTCGTTTGATGAGTTCTTCCCCTGTTTCGACTCCCGAACCCGCTGCCGCTCCTGTGTTCCGCCCCAACGGATTAGTTGAGGTGCTCAAAGCAGCCCGAGGTGCCTCAACTCACACCACAGACCTCGGTGATCGCTTTGAGCGGCTTGCCGCGGCGGCATTGATTGCTCATCCAGGGCCGAACGGAAGCGACCGTTTCGCTCGGGTGTGGCTGTGGAAGGATTGGCCGGGCCGTGACAGTCACGACATCGGCATTGATCTTGTAGCGGAGCAGACTCCCCAAGCTGGGGGAGGGCTGGTTGCTATTCAGTGCAAGTTCTATCAAGGGCAGGTCTCTACTAAAGCGGTTGACTCGTTTCTTGCAGCGTCTGGGCGACCTGAGTTCAAGGCCCGAATTTTGATGACCACAGGCAGCGGAGTGCAAGAGGTTGGAGCGCAGAAGATGCGGGTTGCGTATCCACCGTGCGAGATCATTGACCTTGCAGAAATGCGTAGATGGAAGATCAACTGGTGGCAACTCGCTCATGCTCATCATGTCGTCGCTCCGGGAGCGAAGCCGCCACCCCCGAGCCGTCCCACACAAATATTCGCAGCCTACATAGCGTCGCTGAAACAACGCTGGCGCACACCAGAGACCGGCATGACCTGGCAGCGATGGCTGCTACGCGTCTATCTCGCAGTTGAAGCAGCCGTAGTAGTTGCACTGCTCCTAGCAGTCATCGCTGTGACAGCAATCGGCATCGTTTTGATCACTATTTTGTTAGTTTCGGGATCAACCAAACGACGACGACGGCGCTAGGTGAGCCGCTCCGCCACTTGAAGCCATGTCACACATGCGATCAGCGCGTCGCATGCAATCCTGCGAACGATGTGAGTCTTCGGCAACGAGGCACCCGTGCATAAAACCGGTCAAGCAGTCAACGGTTTAGGCTGGCAGATATGACTAGATCAGCGATTGAGGCTACCCCTGAAGCGTTAGCCGCTGTCAAATACGATGCCAACGGGTTGGTGCCAGCCATCGTGCAAGATGCCACCACCAAAGCAGTGCTGATGGTGGCCTGGATGAACGCCGAGACCTTAGCGTTGACTCTGGCTGAAGGCAGAACCGTGTTCTGGAGCCGTTCACGTCAAGAGATATGGCGCAAAGGCGAAACCTCCGGTGAGCGTCAATGGCTGCGTGAGGCTTACTACGACTGTGACGGCGACACGCTGCTGTTCGTGGTGGATCAAGACGGCAATGGTGCCTGTCACACCGGCGCATACTCGTGCTTCTTCCGCTCATTCGACCCGTCATGCGATCCAGCGTTCGACCCGTCAGATGCTCCGTCAGGTGCTCCGCCAGTCGAGCAGCGTTGAACCGTCAGCCAGGCAATGAACCAGACCGATTTGCACGAACCCAGCCTTCATGCGCCCAGTATGGAAGAGTTCCGCGAACTGGCTCGTCAATATCGTGTGGTGCCGATATGGCGGGAGTTGCTGGCTGATCTGACCACGCCGGTCGCTGCTTTCGCTCGGGTGGTCGGCGATGGTAATGGCTTTCTGCTGGAGTCAGTAGAGCACGCAGAGCGCTGGGGCCGTTGGTCGTTCATCGGTCGCAATCCCATAGCCACGCTGGTGTCCCGTGGCTCAGATGTTGAGGTGACTGGACAGCTCGGTGTAAAAGTCCCACAAGACAGAGGCATGCTCGCTGCTTTGGAGGTGCTGCTCAATCATTATCAGGCACCACCGCTTGAGGGACTCCCGCCATTGCATGGAGGGTTGATCGGATATCTGGGTTATGACGTAGTGCGTGAGATAGAGGATCTACCCAACACACCGCTTGACGACACAGGTCACCCCGACGCAGCATTGTCTCTTATAGGCGAACTTGCGGTTTATGACCATTGGCGACAGCGGGTCACTTTGATCTGCAATGTGTTGATCCCGCCTAACATCGACGACCGGCTCATTGACCGGCTCTATATAGAAGCAGTGCTGCGGATCGAAACGCTCGCAGCTGACGGTGCCAAAGGGCTCAATGAACCTTTGATGCCTCCGCCTGATGTCGCGAGCCGTTCAATCAGCACAGACAACGTAGCAGATACAGAAGATACAGACCTGCCAGAGACGACTTCAACTATGGGTCTAGAAAGCTATTCACAGGCAGTGGAAGCAGTACGAGAATACATCTTCGCAGGCGATGCTTTTCAGGTGGTATTGTCACAGCGTTTCGATTTTGATCTTGATGCCGAAGCTTTTGACGTGTACCGAGTACTGCGTCAAATCAATCCCAGTCCCTATATGTATTTCCTGCGACACGGCGAACTAGAAATCGTTGGCAGTTCACCAGAACCTATGGTCAAGTTGATTGACGGCAAAGTCATCAGCCGTCCGATAGCAGGCACTAGACGCCGTGGCCGCAGCGACACCGAGGACCGTTTTTTGGCTGCTGAACTCAAAGAACATCCCAAAGAAGTTGCTGAGCATGTGATGCTTGTTGACCTGGCACGCAACGACATAGGGCGAGTCATTGAGTTCGGAACACTCAAACTTGATGAAAACATGACCATTGAGCGCTACAGCCATGTGATGCATCTCACATCTCAGGTTTCGGGCACGCTCGCTGGGTCGGCTTCGCCCATTGATGTTCTGCGAGCGACTCTGCCTGCTGGCACTGTGTCGGGTGCCCCGAAAGTGCGGGCTATGGAGATTATTGATGAGCTAGAGCCAACAAAACGCGGAGCGTATGCGGGAGTGGTCGGCTACATCGACTTCTCGGGCAACATCGACACCGCAATCACTATCCGCACCATGCTGGTTCGTAACGGGCGGGCATCGGTGCAAGCAGGAGCTGGCATTGTGGCCGACTCGGTGCCCGAACATGAGCACGCTGAATGCGTCAACAAAGCACGCGCTCTGCTGGCGGCGGTGCCCGCAGCACGACGCATGACCAAAGCCCGTCGCCAGAGCGGCCTGCAAGCTTGAAGTTCCCTATGGCTGCTAATTCTGACAACGCTTCTTTTAGTTCTGACAAGGCTGTTAGTTCTGATAATGCTTCTTTGATCGCTGAAACGCAGCGTGATGTGGTACATGTCACCGGCAGCGATGCGGCCCGCTTTTTGCAGGGACAGATTTCTCAGGATGTGGACTTGCTAGCAGTAAATGATTCAGCCTGGTCGCTGCTTTTGGCACCGCAAGGCAAAGTTGATGCTTGGTTCAGGATCACCCACCGTCACGACGACACCTTCTTGATTGATGTGGATACCGGATTTGGGCCTGCAGTGGTAACTCGTCTGCAGCGCTTTTGTTTGCGCACCGACGCAACCTTTGAGCTTCTATCTGGCTGGCGGATGCTGCTAATGCGCGGCGTATTCGATGTTGACCCTAAGGGTGAACCTCAGCTTAAGCCTCAGGGTCAAGCTGAGGTTCAGGCTGAGGTCACCTGGCCCGGTTACAGCGGGATAGATCTGCTGGGTCCGGAACTAACAGCACCGCAGGGAACACAGCTGGCCTCACCACAGCAACTCGAAGCGGTTCGTATTCGTGCTGGCTGGCCTGCAATGGGACGAGAACTCACCGAACGAACCATTCCGGCTGAGATCGGCGGCTTGGTGGACATGTCGGTGAGCTTCACCAAAGGGTGCTACACCGGCCAAGAACTAGTCGCTCGTATCGACAGCCGCGGTGGCAACGTGCCGCGTCCGTTGCGGTTGCTGGAAATCCGTGGTGACACCCAAGTGCCAGCAGGCACGGCAGTCACCGTTGATAGCGAAACAGTAGGCGAGATCACTTCAGCGGCACCCGACCTCAAATCGGGCGTGACGGTAGCGCTGGCATTAGTGCATCGCCGGGTTGAGCCTCCCGCTGAAGCTGAAGTGGCGGGCATGTCTGCCACTGTTCTGGCAACACCGGCATCAACTTAGGATTGCGGGTGTGGATCCCTATTCGGTGCTGGGCGTAGCACGCGATGCTCCGATCTCGCAGATCAGGCAGGCTTATGTTGCTCTGGCGCGACGCTCGCATCCCGACGTGCGAGGCGGCGCTCAAGCTGCCGGTGAGGAGATGCGCCGCATCAACCAGGCCTGGGCAATGCTCTCTGATGCCAAATCTCGCGCTGAGGTCGACCGGCGGCTACGAACCGAGCAGTCTCAGCCTTTGTGGAATCAAAACAGCAGGCCGCGACCCACCTCACAAAATCCCAATGCACGCAGCTACGGAACCAGCAGTCAGGGTGCTAGCAGTGCCAGCAATGATTTCACAGCGAACGGCTACAACGACACCTACCAACACGCAACTGAAGACTTCCACGAAGATGCCTTTGAGGGTGACGACGGTCCGCTCACCCCAGCGGAGCTGCCAAGCTGGCTGGCTCTAGGTATGCCGTTGGCTTTCGTGATCGGGATTTTTGGTGTGATCATCGGAGCGATGACAGGAGGGATTGTGCTGGTGCGCTTTGGTGTGTTGCTACTAGTGGCCGCGGCGATGATGTTCGCGCTGTCACCTTTCGTAGTGCTGATCCGCAGCAAAGCACAGCAGCGCACACACCGCGCAAAATGAGCACGACACATGCAGGCGGCGGTTATCTCACCCAGATCATCGCCGCGCATCGCCAAGCAGCCCAAGGCGACAAACGCAGCTTTGATGATCTGGTTGATCAAGCTCAGCGATGCCCACCGACACGAAGCTTTCGCTCACGCTTATCCAAAACGCCAGGTGTTGCGGTGATAGCTGAAATCAAGCGGCGCTCTCCTTCAAAAGGTGATCTGCGGCTTGATCTCGACCCGGCGGCTTTGGCTCAGCAATACCAGCACGGCGCTGCGACTTGTCTGTCGGTGCTTACCGACACGGAATGGTTCGGCGGCTCGGTCGCTGACCTGCAAGCCGCTCGCAACGCCGTGGATCTGCCTGTTCTGCGAAAAGATTTCACTGTGGACGAACGCGACATCGCCGATGCGCGCATTATGGGTGCCGATTGTGTGCTGTTGATCGCAGCAGCGCTCAACGACAGCGAACTGCGGCGCTTCTGCACGCTGGCTCGTGATATCGGCCTTGACGCGCTGATTGAGGTGCATGACGAGCCAGAGCTTGCGCGGGCACTAGAAGCTGACGCTGATCTTGTGGGCGTGAATCAGCGTGATCTGCTGACCTTTGAAGTGGATCAAGACCGCGCCGCCAAGCTGGCATCAATGATCCCTGACGATGTTGTTTCGGTAGCTGAATCAGGTATCACCGGCACTGAAGACGTATCCCGTCTCAGCAGCGCTGGTTACGATGCTGTTTTGGTGGGGGAGTCGCTGGTGCGTTCCGCTGATCCGGCAGGTTCGGTGCGTGCCCTAGTTGACGCAGGCAACTAACGTCAGAAGCGTGTTCGTAAAAATCTGCGGGATCACCAGCGAAGACGATGCGCTGCTGGCGGTAGCTATGGGTGCCGATGCTGTCGGTTTCGTTTTTGCGCCGTCACCGCGTCAGATGCAACCCGACCGTGCCAGAGAGATCGCAAACCGACTACCGCGTGAGGTTTTGAGCGTCGGCGTGTTCCGTAACGAACTACCCGAAAGGGTGGTGGAGATCACTTCCAGAGCCCGCCTAGGAGCGGCTCAACTTCACGGCCACGAAAAATCCGAGGACACAGCCTGGGTAGCGGCCCGCATTCCAGTGACGATCAAAGCCTTCCCGCCAGGGCATAACGGCTTAGGGAACTTGGATGCATACGGTGTCGACATAATCCTGTTAGACAGCGAACAGCCTGGTTCGGGTGAAGTGTTTGACTGGTCGTTGGCTGAAGGCGCACCTTTAGGTGGTAGGCGTTTGCTGCTAGCGGGAGGACTCAACTCCGAGAACGTGGCCGAGGCAATCCGACGGGTTCGTCCTTGGGGGGTGGACGTGGCCAGCGGAGTAGAAAGCAGTCCAGGCATCAAAGATCCGGCTCTGCTACATGCGTTCCTGAAAGCAGCTAAGTCGGCTGGCGAAGCAACACTGCGTGAGCAAGCTGAATCAGCTGATGAAGTGCGTGGACATCCAGCCGGACCCGCTCCCTACGACTGGTCACTCGAAGAATGACACAAATATGAATGACATAACTATGAATGACATAACTACGACAGAACTTTCTGAACGCTCCTCAGTTGTGTCAACTTCTGAAGGTTTGATGGGTGAACCCAGCGCCTCGGGACGCTTCGGCGATTTCGGCGGCATGTTCGTGCCCGAAACCTTGATTGACCCGTGCCGGGAACTTGAACAAGCTTTCCGCAGCGCTTGGGGAGATCCAGAGTTCCGCAGCGAACTTGACCGTTTGCTGGCCGATTACGCGGGTCGTCCCTCACCGCTTAGCGAATGTTTGAACTTGTCACAGGAACTAGGTGTGCGTGTTTTGTTGAAACGCGAAGACCTGAACCACACCGGCAGCCACAAAATCAACAACGTGCTTGGACAGGCGCTACTGGCTCAACGCATGGGCAAAAATTCTTTGGTGGCTGAGACCGGTGCCGGTCAGCACGGTGTGGCTACCGCTACCGCGGCAGCTTTGTTCGGTATGGACTGCGTGGTTTACATGGGCCGGGTTGATATTGCCCGCCAAGAACTCAACGTGTTCCGTATGCGCTTGCTTGGTGCCGAAGTCCGCGCTGCTGAAACTGGGGCAGGCACCCTCAAAGACGCTGTCAACGAAGCGATGCGCCATTGGGTGGCAGTGTCTGAGTCCAGCCATTACTGCCTGGGATCAGTGATGGGGCCGCATCCGTATCCGTGGATGGTGCGAGAGTTTCAGCGGGTTATCGGCACCGAAGCCCGACACCAGTGCGCTGAGATCCTTGACGGCGGGGTGCCTGACGTGGTGGTGGCTTCTGTGGGGGGAGGCTCCAATGCGGCAGGGATCTTCAGCGGTTTCGTTGACACTTCAGCCGAACTAGTGGGGGTGGAACCAGCCGGAGGCGCTGCCATTGGGCGGGGAGTGCCAGGCATTGTTCACGGCTCAAGGTCGTATCTGCTGCAAGATGAATGGGGACAAGTGCAGCAAGCTGAATCAATTTCGGCTGGGCTTGATTACCCGGGCGTGGGTCCCGAGCATTCGCATCTAGCCGCCACCGGCAGAGCCGTATACCAGCAAGTCACCGACTCTGAAGTGATCGAAGCGTTTGCTTTGCTGGCACGCACCGAAGGGATCATCGGCGCTCTGGAATGCGCTCACGCGCTTGCTTGGATATCACGAGCACGCTCCGACTTGCAGGGACAGACAGTCTTGTTGAACTTAAGCGGCCGAGGTGACAAAGATGTCGCACAGATGATGGGTTTGCTCGGATGATCACAGGTTCTGGGCTGTGACTTCGGGTTCTGCTCGGACAACTAGTGAGACGGGACAGCCCAAAGAGCCGAACGACTCGAACGACCCGAACGACTTGAGCGGCTACGGCAAGCTCGAAACCGTGCTCAGGCAGCGCCGCAACGCAGGCGGCAAATGTCTGGTGCCTTACCTCACCGGTGGTCTCGGCGATGACTGGTTACAGACGATCTGCGCCGCAGTAGCAGCAGGTGCTGACGCTATCGAGATAGGGATTCCGTTTTCTGATCCGGTGATGGATGGTGCCACTATTCAACAAGCCAACGAAAAAGCTCTAGCACAAGGTGTCACACCTCAGAGCATCCTCGCCGAACTGCGCAGCGCAACCGCAGAAATCGCTGTGCCTCTTGCGGTGATGACCTATGCAAATATTGCTCATCACATGGGTTATGAGCGTTTCGCTGCGTCGCTGGCTGAGGCCGGGGTTAGTGGCTGCATCCTGCCTGACCTGCCCCTTGAAGAGGTGGGGGAGTGGTCCAGTCATGCTCAACGATCTGGGATAGAGACCGTGCTTTTGGCATCTCCAACAGCACCCGAACAGCGGCTGCGGATGGTCTGTGAACGTTCACGAGGCTTCGTCTACGGAGTGGGGCTGTTGGGGGTGACCGGAGTGCGTTCAGAGCTTGCTGGCAGCGCCACCCGCACAGCAGCGCGACTCAAGCAACTCACCGACCGCCCGGTGCTGGTAGGGGTGGGTGTCAGCACACCAGAGCAGGCAGCGGAGGTGTGTGAAGTTGCTGACGGGGCGGTGGTCGGCTCAGCAATAGTGGCTCGCATGTTGTCAGGTGCCGGGCCCGACGGTGTAGCTGAGCTGATATCAGAGTTCCGCGCCGCTCTTGAATGAAGCGGGTTGAGTGAATGATTGCGTGCGGATCGCAATGTTCGTTGCTGAGAATTTGAGACTGTGGTGATGGATCACGACCTGATCGTGATCGGCGGAGGTGCCGCTGGTCTAGCAGCGATACGAACCGCGCTTTGGGCTGGTGCTGACGTGGCTTTGATCACTGATTCACCGCCGGGAGGGGACTGCACCTTCACGGGTTGCGTGCCTTCCAAAACACTGCTGTCGGGGTTGCGCGAAGGTCTCGACTTTGAGGCTGCCAACGAACGCGTGCGCGCCACGGTGGCTCATATAGCTGCTAGCGAATCAGCCGAAGTTCTGCGTAAGTCTGGCACCACCGTGATCGAAGGCCGGGCTCGGCTTATCACTCATGACACTGTGGCAGTCGGGGAGCGTCGTATCAGTGCGCCGCGGATAGTGATAGCTACCGGATCAAGGCCATCCTCTCCAGAGATTCCAGGCTTGATGCAGGCTCAGCCTCTCAGCAGCGAGAATATCTTCGATATCACACAAGCACCCGCCACGCTGGGTGTCATTGGTGCTGGTGCCACAGGCTGCGAAATGGCGTATGCCTTTGCTTTAGCAGGCACAAAAGTCACGCTGTTTGAGTCACAAAGCCGACTGCTACCTGACACCGACCCAGAGGCATCCGCAGTGATCGGTGCTGTGCTTGAACGCCTTGGGGTGACAGTGCAGACAGATGCCGAGATCAACAGCATCACCACGACCTCAGTCCCCGGTCAATCAATCACGATCCAGGCTGCCAGCAAGCATCAAGCGGCACTTGATAAGACTGCCGCTGTTCAGCCCATTACTTGTGAGAAGTTGCTGATAGCCACCGGCAGGACTCCTTGCAGTAGTGATCTGGGTCTTGAGGATCTACGCATCAAACTTGATGATCAGGGTTATGTGATCACCGATAACCAGATGATGACATCGCTGCGCGGCGTGTATGCAGCAGGTGACGTGACCGGGCGTGCCTTGCTTTCGCATGCAGCCGATGAAATGGGTCGGATAGCAGCAGGCAACGCTTTAGGCAAAGCGATGCGAGGCCGCTTTGATGAGAGGATGATTCCTCGGGTGGTGTTCACTACGCCTGAAGTGGCATCGGTTGGAGTAAATCAATCCCGAGCCCCGGCTGGCAGCCGTGTGGCTTACCTGCCGCTCGCCGAAGTAGACCGCGCTCTGATTGAAAACCAGACCGATGGTTTCATCTCCATCGTGGCTGGACCACGGCGCTGGCTAGGCGACACCGGCGGCGGACAAATCCTGGGGGCGACAATTGTTGCGCCCCGGGCTGGTGAGATGATCTCAGAAGTAGTGCTGGCCATGCGCACGGGTGCCTTCACGGGTCGCCTTGCTCAAGCTTCTCATGCTTACCCGAGCTGGTCCAACGGCGTGCAAAAGACGGTGGCTCAGTTCTTCGGCGAGATCGAGGGCCGCCGTGCTTCAGTGATCGGCGACTGACTTCTTCGTGGTTTCGTGGCCGTTATTTTTGTAGCCGTTAGTTGTCGGCAGGGTTGCGCGGATAAAAACGCAAGCGCCGCAGATCGCCCTGCTGGCGGGCAAAAATCTGCCACCATAACTCTTCAGGGTCAGACGAGAAAGGATCGGATGCTTCCAGCTCCAGCACGAACCAGGCCTCATCAGCTAGTTCAGCTTCAAGCTGCCCTGGTGCCCAAGCCGAGAAACCAGCGAAAATTCGTACTTCGTCAAGTCCGCCAATATCACTGGGATTCTGTTCAAGATCGACAGTTCCGATCCGTCCCATGATCTGTGACCAGTTCTCATCCACGTCATCAAGCGCCACCGAGGCGAGAGCTATCAAAGAAGACGTGCTTACCGGACCACCCGCAAACACCACTTTCGGCTTACACACTGCACTCGCCCAGTCTTTGATGACGCTGCTGACTGCTAGTTCGCTGGGTCGGTTGAGGATTATGCCCAGGGCACCTTCTTCGTCGGTGTGTTCAAGTACCAACAGCACCGTCTGGCAGAAGTTGGATTCAGACAAGCTTGGTGATGCCACAAGCAGTTTCCCGCTGGTTAGTTCCATCGGACGGTCCTGTAGTTGGCGGACGTTAGGAAGCGGTGCATTTGCACTCCAAGGGCTAGCCCCCTCAAAAGACCTGGGCGCTGATAGGTCTGTGAATTTTGCTGTGTGCCTGCGGTGAGCGGCTGTGTGGCACCATGTAAGGTCATGGCTTCAACTGTGCCGCCGGTGCTTCTTACGATAGCCGCTTCAGACCCTCTCGGTGGAGCAGGCGTGCAAGCCGATCTATGCACTTTTGCTGCTTTTGGCGTGCATGGAACTTGCGCGCTTACTGCTGTGACTGCACAGTCTTTGCAAACTGTCACAACAGTTTCACCTGTTGAAGTTGAGTTAGTGGCTGAGCAGATTGATCAGGTGGTTTCTTCGCTGGGCGTGTCGGGGGTCAAAACGGGATTGCTGCGACGCTGCGAAACAGTAGAACTAGTTGCCGAACGGATTGAGCGGGGAGATCTGCCGTTGCCGGTAGTAGATCCAGTAATGGTGGACGGTCGGGGAGTTCCTTTCGTGGATCAAGAGACCCGCAGCGCCTACCGTGAGCGTCTGTTTCCGCTAGCGAAGGCCGTTACTCCTAATCGCAGTGAAGCCGAACTGCTCGCAGGTAGACCATTGCCGGGGCCTGAAGCAGTATTGGACTGTGCTGAAGTATTTCGGGGGCTCGGTGCCGAGGCAGTGATAGTCACTGGAGGTGCCTTCGAAAACAAGCCTGATGATGTGGTGATCCCTGCACACGATGACGCTTGGGTGATATCAAACAAGCGAGTCGAGACTCGTAATGTTCGAGGCAGTGGCTGCACCTTCTCGGCGGCTTTGGCAGCCAGCTTTGCTCTGGGCTTCAGCCTTGAAGATGCCGTCAGTGCAGCTGCTGACTTTGCTCGTAGTGCTATTGAGGAAGCGGCTGCATGGAACTTCGCTGGCTCCGGCCCGGTTTCGCACCTGCTCCGTCAAGGCTCACAATCACTGTGATGGGTTCTTGAGCGGCTTTTGAATCCCAAAATTGTCACACATCGCAACAGCACTTCAATGGGCTTACCCGTTTTGTTGTCATCGTCATTCCAGCCCACATTTGCCTAATATCAGCTCCACATCTTCAACTTTATATAAGCCAGCTTTGGCCTAGATCTGACCCATAACTTTAACTTTACATAAGCCAGCTTTGGCCTAGATCTGACCCATAACTTTAACTTTACATAATGAGTATTTCAGGCGATTGGGGTGGCGATGCGTTTACAAAGCAGACAGCGCTTGATGACCGTGTAGCGTTGTGAGCCGTGTCGAGGCGACTAGACATAGAACTCACGAGCCAGCGTGACGAGAGCACCTGGACTTGGCGTGCTGCTGGCGCACGTCAGCCCAAAGGTGAAGTCCGCTCCGAGCTGCTGCCAGCCTCAGCTGTTGTGGGCAGCGTGCTGCGTGCCGAAGCCGAGGACGGCCTTGACGGCTTGGAGATCACCGTGGTCACCGAACCCAAAGTGCGGGCTGACCCAACCGATCGATTGGAGCTGATCACTGCTTCAAGTGCTCCTGGGGTCACCACCATGCTGGCACCGAAATCGCGGCGTCGTGACCGCAAAGATCGCGGCTTTGACAACGATGATGACTTGGATGGCTTTGGTGATAACCGTCGTCGGGACCGCAAACGTAAACAGCGTCGCCGTGATGGAGATGATGCCGAAGACGGCAGTGAAGGTTCCAAAGCGAAGCGACGCGGCCGGGATCGTAGTGATCGTTCCGAACGTGGTGATCGCCGCGATCGCCGCAAGCCCGAAAGCAGATCTGCTAGCAGGGCTACCAACAAGGCTGAGAGTCGCTCTGAACGTCGATCCGATGACCGTCGCAGCTCAAAACGCAGCAAGGATCGCTCTGACCGCAATGTGCAGCACCGTTCAGATCATTCCCCTCGCTCGGCGCGTCCGCGAGGGCCGGGACTCAAAGCAAAAAGAGTGCATCGCCAAGCCGCACTGAAGGCTCTGCCTTCTGATCAGCAACCGCTCGCTCGTGAAGTGCTTCGCGGCGGGGTGCCAGCAGTACGCAATTCCATTGAACGGATGAACTCCAAAGCGGTTGATGCCAAACTCCCTCAAATCAAAGCCGATCCCCTTCTGGCACTCGCCGAACAGTTGGCCCCTGTGTTGAAAGCAGCCGAATGGCGGGACCGTGCTGAGGCAGCTCTAGCCGGAATTGACAATGTCGACTTGCGTGAGATTCGCTCAGTAATCGCCGCCGCGGATCGAGCCGCTCGAAGCGACGAAACCCGAACCTTGGCCGAGAACCTCAAAGACGGTTTCGCTAAGCGCCTTGAAGCAGATCAACGCCGCTGGCTTGATGAGTTGGCTGCGACCATCGGCGAGGGACGCACTATCCGAGCTTTGCGTCTGAGTTCGTGGCCTCCAAAAGCTGGTACACCGCTGCCGATAGATATGGCTGAACGACTCGCCGGTCTGGCTGCTGCGGATTTGAGCGCCGACACCAACCAACAGCGCTGGTCGACGGTGATGGACGCAGTGTCTTTTTCACCCGTTCGCACTCAGGTGATCCCTGCGGGGATTCCTGAGAAGCCCGACGAAGAGTTGCTTGACTTGGTTCGTCAACTGGCATCACGGGTGCCTCAGATAGCAGCACTGTTCGGTATCACCGCGCAAACTCCAGCAAAGACCCCCAAGAAGATAAATTCACCACCATCTGAAGCAACTCCATCTGAAGCAGCATCACTTGAAGCAGCACAGCCAGACAATCTGCCTAGCGAACAACAATCTGCCGAAACGGCTGAACCAACCGCAGACAGCACAGCTGAGCCAACCGCTGAACCTGCTACCGACAGTGCCGTTGATCCCGTTGCCGACAGCACAGCTGAACCCGTTGTCGACGGCACTGTTGAGCCCAGCACCGAACCCTGACGCTGAGCAGCCAGTCCACTCCCCCGCTGCTTGCGGTTCATCGGTGGTTTATGTGGGTTTATTACGATGGTGGTAGCGCGCGATGCACGGTGATGGCACGAGCCACTAAGCCGTGAGTCTCAAAAAAGTTCTTGGTATTACGGTCTCCTGGCAGCGCCAAGCTGTCCACACCGATGCAGCCTTGTTCGCTAGCCCAAGCCAGCAGTAGCTCCATCATGGCTTCGCCCACTCCCACACCGCGGGCATCAGGCAACACGTAGATGTCACCAATACGCCCCAACATGGTGTCGTTGTGCAGTTTCACTAGTCGAATAACTCCATAGCCGACCACAGCATCATCGACGGTGCCGACCACGACTTGAGCCTGTTCGTCTTGGAGATCCTGGTTCAAGCTGTCTGACTGCGGCACTCGACGAGCCTCTAGCTGCGACCACACAGCACCCCCACGCAGCAAGGTCAGCTCCGCCGTAGCTTGTGCCGCTAGTTCAGCCAGAAGCGCTGCATCAGCGGTCACCGCTGGCCTGGCACCTTCATTAATCGCAGTCATGTGTTAGTGATGTGTTAGTGATCGTGAGCTGCCGGTCACAGGCTGACTGCCATGAACTGTTGCCAGCAGTTGAGCCCGAGTTTGTCGCCCCGAGTGAAGCGCTAAACACGGTCTCATAGGTTATTGATGATCGATTCGCAGGGATCTTCGCCCGAAGGGCACACTGGATTGCTACGAGAGCCGAACTGCGAGACGCTCACAATCAAGAAGCACTGACCGCAAGTCCATTCGTCGGAGCTCGGCGGCGCAACCGTGGAAGTTGACTTCGACTCGGCAGCACCATCATCTTCATCGTCGTCGTCATCGTCGTCACTGGCGGCTATGCGATCTCGGAGTATCGCTTCTAGGTCAGCCTCAACATCGCTGGGATGCACATCCTCGTCGTCGTCATCGTCATCCTCCGATGGTGCTGGCACGTCGTCTTCGTCATCGTCGTCCTCATCGCTATCGTCGCTGTCCGAAGCCCCGTCATCAAGATCGTCGTCAAGGTCGCCATTGAGATCGTCATCAAGATCGTCGTCAAGGTCACCATCAAGGTCGGCGGGGTCAGGGCCGTCATCTAGGTCGTCGCCGTCAAGATCCTCTTCGTCATCATCAAAGTCGGGTTCGTCGTCGAGATCTTCGTCGAACTCGCTGACCACAAAGCTGTCGTCATCGCCGTCAAAGAAGTCTTCATCAATAGTTGCTTTATTGCTCATGGTTCCACCTCCAAATTCAGTAGCTACTCAACTGACTTGAGTTACCTAACTTCATTGAGGGCGGACTATAGACAGTGAGAACCTCTTTGCGATGGATTTACCCCTCATTAACCCGTACGCGAACCCTTACTCGCGCTCTAGGGTCACCGGCAATGAAATCTGTGAGCTTGGCCTGGTTTCGCCGCGACCTGCGTCTCATCGACAATCCGGCATGGGCTTCCGCCGCAACCGCAGACGAGACAGCAGCTCTGGTCGTGATACAGCCCGCCTTGCTGGCAGCAGCAGGGCCATGGCGGAAACGAACTTATCTAAGCGCTTTGGCGGGTCTGGATCAATCGCTGCGAAATCTCGGTGCTGGACTGTGGGTGGAGGTGGGCAACCCTGCACAAGTGCTGCCGAGCATCATCAACCGTCTCGACGCACAGCATGTGGCCTGCAACGCAGATGTAACGAGATGGTCGGTATCTAGGGATCTGCAAGTAGCTCAAGCCATCAAAGTGCCACTTCAGGCTCACTGGGGAACGATGGTGCATCCCCCAGGCCGAGTGCTTACAACGGCTGGCACCTTGTCGAGAGTGTTCACACCCTTCTACAAGACCTGGGCGCAGATCCCGCTGCCTGACGCAGCCGAGCCATCGCCAACACGGGTGCTGACCCCGCCCGCTGCAAGCACACTTGAACATGCTCTCGCCGCATTCGGTATTGACGCACCCGAACCGTGGGGCGAGCATGATGCTTTGGATCAGCTAGATGCCTGGCAGCAGCGGGTGGATGACTACCAAGAAACCCGTGACTTCCCGTCGGTGGCTGGGACTTCTGAGCTTTCGGCTGCGCTTCGCTTCGGGTTGCTGTCACCTCGCTACGCAGCAGATGTTGTCGGCACGCACACTTCGGGGCGCGCAAGCTTCGTGAGACAGTTGGCCTGGCGGGACTGGTATGCCCATCTCACCGCTGAGCATCCCGACATCCACGAGGTGAGCTTGCGAAGCGAATACGACCGGATCGCTTGGCGCAGCGGCCCCGATGCCAACACAGAGTTCGTCGCTTGGCGTGAAGGTCAGACCGGCTATCCAATTGTGGATGCTGCTATGCGCCAGCTGGCCGCCACCGGGTGGATGCATAACCGTCTGCGCATGATTACCGCTTCGTTCCTTGTGAAAGATCTGCTTATCGACTGGAGGCGTGGCGAACGATGGTTTCGGCGGATGCTCAGCGACGGCGAGATAGCTCAAAACGCTGGCAACTGGCAGTGGGTGGCTGGCACCGGACCCGATGCAGCTCCTTACTTCCGTATCTTCAACCCAGTAACACAGAGTCAACGTTTCGATCCTGAAGGCCTTTATCTGCGAGGTTGGCTGCCGGAACTGGCAGGCCTCAACAATCGTGAGATTCACGCTCCCTGGCTAGCGAAGCCGCTGGATTTGGCTGCCGCCGGGGTCAGCTTGGGAGTCAACTACCCAATGCCAATAGTGGATCACGCCGAGGCCCGGCAACACACCATCGCTGCCTACAAGCAAGCCCTACACAAAGCCTGACATCTTCAAAGTCAAGTATGAACCCCGAGTTACCCATGAACTCAGAGGCGCTCATGGTTGCCTCAAAGGCAAGCCAAGTCAGTCGCCACTAGCTGACGGCGGACCGTGCGCGCTGAGAGCCTCAGCGGGATGCGACTGCAACGAACGCAGTCGCGCCACACGCCTTTCAGCATCGAGTCGTCCCAGTCCTGAGTCTTCTTCGTGATCCACGAACGACATCATCTCAGCCACCGCCACATGTCCTGCCTGTTCAGCGATCAGGCGATGCATTTGCTGGCACACCCGTCGGTATGCGGGATGACCCTGCGGCGTGGTGCGCAGCTCCAACATGTGCATAGCTGCACGAGCATTGAGCTGCATCGAATAGCGAATCCGATAAGCCAGTGACACCGCGTAGCAGGCTTGATCGTTGAACTCAGGGTAAAGAGCTTCATAGAGCCTGGCTGAGCGTGCCATCACCTCATCAAAGGCTTGATCCTGTCCGGCCGCATCCACAGCAGCTGGACGCACATAACCATGCTTTGGTGATAACGGCTGCCAGTCAATGGTCAACATCCGGTGGCGTTGCAGATCACGGAACGCCCCATAATCAGATAGCACATCAAAGCGGTAATAAACACGCTCCAGCGCTCTTCCTGGCCGATGCCGACGGTTCTGGCGGTCACCGCAATAAGCACGAACCACCGCTAAGCGTTCTTCGGTGGTCATAGCCGTAACCCGTGACTCAATGGTGCGTTCAGCTAGCGAAGTATGCGCATAGAGCATCGCTGCGATCATTTTGGTTTCGCCGTCAGGGTCGTAATCAACTAGCTCCACAGAGTCGTCCGCGACGGGTCCCCCGACAGCGTCACCGAAGATGGCTTTAGCGGCTTCGTCCATGGCAGCGCGGTTGTCGGCCTGGTAGCTGGAGGTCAGCTCGCCACGGTCGGGGCGGTCAACTCGCTTCAAGAACGACGGGATCACTTTGCGCAGTTCGGTGAGCATCATTTCGGCGTAGTAGTGAGCTTCCGGCAGATGCATTGACCGCATCCGCACAAGCAGAGCCTCATAAGATTGCCCAGTGCCGTAGATACCTACGTTGCTCAAAGATGCTGCTGGCAGCAGCCCGCGTATTGAGTCAAGCGCTCGTGCTGTGATTGCTTGGCGGTAAGCGAAATCCGAGTCGCCTGGTGTTTTGGGCATGTTGGCGCGAAAGAAGTCCTGCATTACCGGCATTAGTTCCGCATAAGTCGCGAACATGCGGTCAATGTCGCCTACGTAACGAGTGCCCAGCGGCGAGTTCAGCACTTCGTAGTCTCGGTAGTAGCGGTAACGCCCGCCGAGGCGCTGGTCGTAGGCGATGTAGCGGGTGCTCTGCTCTAAATACGCCATCAGCCGACCCCATTCCAGCACTTTGGTGAGCACGTTAGAGGCCTGTTCGCAGGCCAGATGCACTCCCCCGAGTTGCGCTACAGAATCGTCGCCGTATTCAAAGAAAACCCTTTCATACAGAGCCTCGGCCCGGCGCAAACCAACGGTGGCATCAATGGTGATGTCACCGCTGATGTCCAGATCGTCAACGAACTCATCAAGGAACAGCCTGCGCAAACTCGACACTGACCGGGAGTAACGGGCGAACAGGGCACCTTTTACGACTTCGGGCAGGTTAACCAGCGCGAACACCGGCTGATCTAGGTTGGTGAAATAGCGCCGCAGGATGTCGGCTTCTTCGGGCGAGAAAGATTCCGCCGCGTAGAGGTTCACAAGCCGCGACATTAGGCCCGTCGCAGGCGCAGTTCGCGGACACTAGCAGCAGCAACTTTTTGCTGACATGCGACCTTGATGCCGAAGCCGGTTAGTTGTGCAGGTTTTGTAGTGTTATCCAGCCACCACTGCTTCGAATTCGGCTCGCATCGCTGGCAGCAGAGTCTCATCAAGCCAGCAATCAAGCGCGGTCATGGCCAGAGCTTTAGCACCGTCAATCACCGCCGCGTCTCCTTGCGCAGCGGCGGCATAGTCAGCGAATCTTGGCGTGTGGATCGGCACGTCATCGGGTGCGACTTTGATCATTGGGTGTATCGAAGGAACGGCGTAGCTGACGTTGCCCATGTCGGTGCTGCCCACCACCCGGCAAGCCGGGTCGGTGCTTACCTTGCGTCCCACGACATCAAGGTTCGACAAATAGCGGCTCAGCAGCGGCGAATTGTTGCTCATGTCGGCGTAGGCGGGATCGGCCCATTGCAGCTCAACTTCGCAGCCTGCGGCATCAGCGCCAGCTTGCAAACAGGCAACAACCCGCTGCTTGAGGGTTTCGAGCGACGACAGGTTCGTGGAGCGCACATACCATTCAGCCGCGGCTGTCATCGGAACAATGTTGGGTTTGGCACCCCCGTCGGTGAACACCCCGTGAATGCGCTCATCTTCACGAATGTGTTGACGCAGTGCGGCTACAGCGTTGTAACCGAGCACGGCAGCGTCAAGAGCGTTGCGTCCCTTCTCGGGTGCTGCCGCGGCGTGGGCTGCTGCACCGCTGTAGCGGGCGTGTACGCGATGCACCGCAACAGCGTTGAAAATGCTTAGTTCGTAGTTAGCGGGGTGGATCATCATGGCAGCGTCAGCATCGGCGAAAGCCCCTTGACGCAGCATCAGCACTTTGCCGCCTCCCCCTTCCTCTGCCGGGGTTCCTACCACGGACACTCGTGCGTTTGCTTCGCTTGCGAGTGAAGCCAGTGCTAGGCCAGCACCGAGCCCTGAAGCGGCGATGATGTTATGCCCGCAGGCGTGTCCTATATCGGGCAGAGCGTCGTATTCGCATACCACAGCCACATTGGGGCCGTCCCCATCGCCAGCCCGAGCCTCGAAAGCCGTGTCAACGCCGTAAGCCTGCCGCTGAACTGCCAGGCCGTGATCGGCCAGTACTTCGGTGAGCAGATCATGGGCGTAATGCTCCTCAAAGGCCAGTTCTGGATGGGCGTGGATACGGTGCGATACTTCAAGCAGTTCAGGGGCGAGAATGTCTATCTTGTCGCAGGCACGCTGTTTGGCTGCCGCTACATCCAAAGCTGCGGTAACGACGGTCGTGTCCACTGTTGCGTATGTTGCGTCGCCTTGCGCCGCATTCATGCCTGTGATCCTACAGCCGCAGGGATCCAGACTTCTAAAGCGCCTGGTTCGACTCGCAGGCTCAGTTTGTGGGCCCGGCTCACTTTCACGCCGTCAAGATAGATATCGAGACTTGGCAGCAGGTCGTATTGCGATGCGTTGACGCGACGTTGAGTGATACGCGGGTGAGGGACGTGTGTGCCTGAAGGCAGCCGCCGTCGTGCTGCTAAACGCACCCGTAAAGGTGGATCAGCATCGAACACGTCGAGGCGCCCGTCGCCGGGATGTGACCGTGGTGCCGCGTTCCAGCGTCCTATGAATGAAGCATTGGCAGCCACCAGCAACTGGCCTCTCCACCACGTTCTGCGCGCCACGAGATGAGCCACAAACCAGTGCAACCGACCGTCGATCAGCGCCGCCCCTACATCCACCAACATTTGCACTCCTGCCCGGGTCTGCGATGCCGTGACAGACTGCGAATCTTCAACGCCTAAGGTGCGCGCCAAGTCGCCTCCAGAGAGCACCACTGGCGGCACCGGCAGGTTGGCGCGCCGTGCTTCAGCGAAGATTGCTGCGGCTTCGCTGTCGCTGGCAGCGCCGCGCGCCGTGTCTGGGATCTCTCCTAGATTGCCCCAGTCAACGCCCCAACCAGGGCCTCGTTCACCTATCACAACTGCTCACTGTTGAGTCGCTGTTGAGTCACTGCAAAATCGAGTCACTATAAAAATTGAGCGTAACCCTGCCAAACGAATCTAAGCGGCTAGAACTGAGACTGTGACTGTGGCATCGAATCCATCAGCACCTACCGGCATCAACTACGAACCGCTGACGGCTTGGCTCGTAGCTGAACTGGGGCTCACAGTGCCGCTTGACTTTCAGCCGGTCGCTGGAGGTGCATCCAACCTGACTTTCGTGGTGAACGATGCCGCTGGTCGTCGCATCGTGTTGCGCCGTCCTCCTACCACTCATGTTCTGGCTAGCGCGCATGACATGTCACGCGAGCACAGGGTGATCTCGGCGCTAGCGAACACAGCCGTTCCTGTGCCTCCAGCGTTGGGTTTATGCAGAGACACAGCAGTCAACGATGCCGACTTTTATGTGATGGGTTTCGTGGAGGGTTCAGTGATCTTTGATCGCAGCGACGCTGAGCAAGTGCCTTTGCCGCTGCGGCCAGCGATGATGGATTCTCTAGTGGACACACTCGCTGAACTCCATTCGGTAGATCCCGACAAGATCGGGTTAGGTGATCTAGGTCGCCGAGACGGCTACTGCGCACGTCAGCTGCATCGCTGGCAACAACAAGTCGCCGAAGGCTCTGATCGTGGGTTGCCACGAGTGCGTTCACTGCATGACCGCCTAACGCAAACCATCCCCGAACAGCAAGGTGTCGGCATTGTTCACGGCGACTACAGGCTCGACAACTGCATCATGGCAGCGGATGGTTCGGTGGCTGCGGTGCTTGACTGGGAACTCTGCACGCTGGGCGACGTGCTGGTTGATGTGGCTGGCCTAGTGGCCTGGTGGGGTGCCACTGGAGCTGTGGGGCGTCTTGCAGAGATGCCCACTATCGCCGAAGGTTTCGGTGATGTTGAGCATCTGCTGAACCGTTACCGGCAGCGCTCTGAGCGTGATCTTTCAGCGCTGGAATGGTATGTGGCACTGCAATTCTGGCGGGTTGCGTGCATCATTGAAGGAGTAAGAGTGCGTCACAGTGCTGGTGCGATGGGCGACAATCAGCACTACGACGACAACGAAGCCCGCTTGTTTATCGACTACGCCCTAGACCGCTGCGAGCACTCACTAGAAGCGTGCTAGATGTAGTTGTCCCGCTGTAGTGAGGTCAACTACTTCAAGAATAAGGCTGTTCGCTTGACGGCAGCATGTCAGCCCAAAGCGGCGATGGCGGCTTCGTAGTCTGGTTCGTCAGCGATCTCAGCGACCAGTTCGGTGTGCAAGACGCTGCCATCGGTATCAATCACTACCACCGCACGCGCGCAAAGGTCAGCTAGCGGGCCGTCTACCATCTTGACTCCGTAATCATTGAGGAACTCAGCGTTACGGAAAGTTGAGGCGGCGCTGACATTGTCGATACCTTCAGCGCCACAAAAACGCGAAGCCGCGAAAGGCAAGTCCGCCGAGACGCACAGCACAGACGTGTCCGACAAACCAGCGGCGCGCTCGTTGAAAGCGCGCACGCTCTGAGCGCAGGTGGGAGTGTCAATCGACGGAAAGATGTTCAACACCACCCGGCTGCCTCGCAGCTCGTCGGATGTGACTTTGTTGAGGTCAGCGGCAGTCAACGAGAAAGCAGGAGCGGCTGCTCCTACCGTGGGCAAGTCACCTGCAGTGTGTATCGGGTTTCCGCGGAGAGTGATCTGAGCCATTGACGAGTTTCCTCCTAGTTCGTGTAGGTCACAAAGCTGCGGTGCCTAAATTGCCAGCAGCGGTGATTTACGTATCGGAGGCTACATCGGCAGCATCGCTATCATCGTTTTGATGTCGCCTCAACCAAAGCAGCAGCAGGAGTTCGCAGCGGCACCACCGCCCTACGTATCGCTGCCAGACCTGAATACAGCACCTGACCCGCTTGATCTCGAAGCTTTTCGAAGCAACGGCCATGCGCTGGTTGATTGGATCACTGACTACCTCGCCGGGCTTGAGTCTCGCCCAGTTCGTGAAAAGGTTGCACCGGGCGAGATACGAGCCAAGCTCGCAGACCAAGCCCCTGAAATAGCGGAACCTTTCGCTGCGATGCTGGCTGACCTTGATCGGGTAGTAGTCCCTGGTTTGGCTCACTGGCAGCATCCAGGCTGGTTCGCGTTCTTTCCTTGCCAGTCGTCACCACCTGCGGTGCTTGGTGAGCTGGCCGCAGCCGGGCTCGGTGTTCAGGGAATGATGTGGGCTACCTCACCGGCTGCTACCGAGATAGAAGCTCAAGTGCTTGACTGGCTAGTGGATCTGCTGAACGTGCCCCAAACCTGGAAAACAACTGCTACTGGAGGCGGAGTGATCCAAGACAGCGCCTCGACCGCTACTCACATCGCCATGGTGGTAGCACGCGAGGCTTGCCGTCGTCGCAGCGGAGCATCAGCCGAAGAAATGGTGGCTTACACCTCTAGTCAGGCACATTCTTCGCTAGAGAAAGGAGCGACCCTCACCGGTTTCGGTCACATGCGGATGCTTGATGTCGACTCTGCTTTCGCGGCTAAGCCCGAAGCGTTGGTTGAGATGATCGCTGCGGATCGCCGCAACGGTCTAACGCCAGCTTTTTTGGGTTCCAATGTGGGTACAACCCCGACGGCTGCGGTAGACCCGTTGCTGGCTCTCGGCGAGATCGCCCGATCCGAGCAAATTTGGCATCATGTGGACGCGGCATACGCAGGTTCAGCCATGATCTGTGACGAGTTCCGGCATCTCCAGCAAGGCCTTGAACTAGCCGACTCCTACACCTTCAACCCGCACAAATGGTTGGCCACCAATGTGGAATGCTCAGTCATGTGGGTCGCCGACCGTCGGCCTTTGATTGAAACTCTCAGCGTGACGCCGCCTTATCTGCGTAACCCGGCATCAGATTCGGGGCAGGTGATTGACTACCGGGATTGGCACGCCCCTCTGGGCCGGCCGTTCCGAGCTTTGAAGCTGTGGTTCGTGCTGCGTAGTTTCGGTGCTGAGGGTTTGCGGCAGATGATACGTAACCATGTTGGTTGGGCACGCAGTCTGGCTGCACGCATTGATGATCATCCACGCTTGGAGTGCATCGCTGGAGTGCATTTTGCGTTGGTGACTTTCGCGCATAGTGACGGCAATGCTGCGACTGATGCTTTAGCGGAGGCCGTAAACGCAGACGGAAGGTTCTATGTAACCGTTTCAGAGCACGAAGGACAGCGTTTCGTGCGGGTTTCGGTGGGTTCCACCTACACCAAGCAGCATCATGTTGATCAGCTCTGGGCTGTGATCGCTGACAATGCTTGAAAGTTGCACGAGCTTCTAGGTGCGTAAGCCAAGCAGCAAGGTGAGTTATAAACCTCAGCGCTTCAGTGATTGCAGGTAGTTGGCTGCGACCTGACGTGATTCGGGGTCTTGGCTAGCAATCACAAGAGAATCGGCATCGTTATAGGCACCGCCTGTGGCAACCATCGCTTCGGCTGCTGCGTTCACTGCGAGCAGCGTTGCCCGTAGCGTGAACGCTGACTTCGCAGCCAGAGTCTGCGCTAGTTCAGTCACGGCTGCGTCTAATGCGCGGTTTTGCTCAGAGGTGGGAATCACCCTGTTTATGAAACCCAGTGCTTGAGCCTCGGTCGCATCAAAAGGCCGACAAGTCATTACAAGATCACGAGTAGCTGACGGGCCGATCTCACGAACCAGGCGAGGGATCCCGCCCCAAGCCAGCGGAATACCTAGATCCACCTCAGGTATCACGAAGCGTGTGTCTTCGGTGGCTAGGCGAATATCGCAAGCAGCCGCGAGCACTACTCCCCCACCTACGCAGTGGCCGTGTATCGCTGCGATTGTCACTGCGGCTGTGTTGGTGATCGCTTCCGCCATGATCCGTCCTGCGTCAGCTCCATCACGTCCGAGGCCGTCACCATCTCTGAAAGCTTTCAGGTCTGCTCCAGCGGTGAAGGCTCGACCGTTGCCGCGAATGATCACCACCTTGACATCGTGTTGCTGATCGAACCAGCGGGCTGCTTCGGTGAGTTCTTGCAGGCAGGTAACCGAAAGAGGGTTTAGCTTGGCGGGATTATTGAGCAACAATTCGCCGATCGCTCCAGTCGTTGACACTTTGATTGTTTGGTAGTTCATCACTCTGTAGTCCTAACTTTGTAGTCCAAAACTTTTGTGCCCGTAACTCTAAGGATTGAGCAGGGACAGGCAGGATCGTGCATTCAAGAACACAAAGTCAGGAACGCGCGGGTAGCTGTGATAGAAGAAACGCATGAGAGATAACCCAATGCGACAGCGCTGGGCTTCGGGCGAGGCAGCTCTTGGAGGCTGGCTTGGTATCCCCAACGCCTACAGCGCCGAAATGGTCGCCAGACGCGACTTCGACTATGTCTGTATTGATGCCCAGCACGGCCTCGTTGACTACAGCGACACTTGGCACATGCTGCAAGCCATTAACCTCGGTTCGGCTACTCCGCTGGTGAGAGTGCCCTGGAACGAACCGGGCATCATCGGTAAAAGCTTGGACGCAGGAGCCAGAGGAGTGATCATCCCTATGGTCAACACTCGAGCTGAAGCCGAAGCCGCTGTGGCTGCTTGTCGTTATCCCCCTGACGGCAGCCGCAGTTACGCAGGTGCGCGGGTAGTGCGACAGGAAGGCTCGGATTACTTCGCTAACGCCAACGCTGATGTGGCTGTGATCCCGATGATCGAGACCACAGAGGCACTCTCGAATCTTGATGCGATCTTGTCGGTGCCTGGTGTTGATGCGATTTACATGGGGCCCGCGGACTTATCGGTGAGCTTGGGGCTTCAGCCTCGCAACAACGACGGAGAGCCAGCTTTTGATAAGGCAGTGGCAAATATTCTGGAAGCCTGCTCTCGTCATGGGGTGATCGCAGGCTGCCATACCGTGTCGGAGCTTTGTCAACGCCGCATTGCGCAGGGTTTCCGAATGATCACGGTTACCTCCGATACGGCAGCGTTGTCACGAGCGCTAGACGATGAGCTGCGCCTCGCCCGTGGAGAAGCTCCAGTAACGCGTTCGGCATCCATGTATTGAGCAGCTGCTGTAGACGGCCAGCACCATCCAGCCAGCCCTATCCAGTCTGCACTAGCCAGCCAGCAACATTGCGCTTTTCTGCCAAAGTGTTCACCACCAAAAAGCTGCTTACCTCTAGGCGGGTAGATCTGCTGCTGGGTATAGCAGCTGCGACTGCCGCTGTGAGCGGTTTGCTTGCTTGGGCGGTGGGTAGTGGTTGGGGTCGATGGGTGACAGTTGTTCACGCTGTGGCGGGCTTGGGAGTGCTGGCTTTGGCTCCAGCGAAGCTCAACGGTTCGGTGCTCACTGGAATGAAACGCGGCCGTGCCACTCGGTTGTTGTCGGTGTTTTTGGGTTTGCTGGTTTTGGCTACTGTGATTCTGGGAGTGCTGCACGCCACAGGTTTATGGCATGGTGTCGGTTACTGGTCGGCTCTGTGGACTCATGTGCTAATTGCTGCTCTGGTATTGCCGCTGTTGATCTGGCATGTGCTGAGTCGCCCGAGTCGTCCTCGCTTAGCTGATCTCGACCGCCGCACTCTGCTGGGTGGCGGGGCTGCATTTGCTGTTGCAGGTGTCGGTTTTGGAGTTCAGCAGCTGGTGGTGGGCGACAACAGACGCTTCACCGGTTCACACGAGATTGGTTCTTTCGATCCAGCTCAAATGCCGACCACCATGTGGCTGAATGACCGCTCACCCCGAATCGCCATTCAGGACGGGGAACTAGACTGGGAGCTAGTCGTCGCTGGACAGCGCATTGATTTGGCGGATTTGCACAAAAAGGCAGCACCGACGGTAGCGGATCTGGATTGCACCGGCGGTTGGTGGAGCCGCCAGTCTTGGGATGCTGTGCCATTGTCTGAACTTGTGCCTGATGTCACGGCTCGCAGCCTTGAAGTGACTTCAGTGACCGGTTACAGCCGCCTTTTCCCGGCCCGTGACGCAGCCAGCCTGTATCTAGCTGTGGGATACAACGGTGAACCACTGCGTCGAGGTCACGGAGCGCCAGTGCGGCTGGTAGCTCCAGGACGGCGAGGCTTTTGGTGGATTAAATGGGTCAGCCGAATAGACCCAAGCGAGCGCCCCTGGTGGTTGCAGCTGCCTTTCCCGCTGGAGTAAATACCCGCTATGCCGAAAACACCGAGTCCATGGTTTGGGAGTCCGTGATGCGCGAGTCCATGATGCGGTCACAGCTGCTGGGAGCAGTGGAGGCGGGCGGCACCAAGTTCCGTGCCGCGGTTGTGGCTCTTGGCGAAGATTCCGGCGACGATGATTCCGGCTCGGGCCATTCAAGCAACTTGAAGATCATCGACTCGATTTTGGTGCCTACATCTGATCCCGAAACAACGCTGGCTGAAGTGGTGTCGTTTTTTGCTGCGAGAGAACCGGTTGCGGCTTTAGGGATAGCTTCTTTCGGGCCGGTCGATCTTGATACTGCTTCACCTGACTATGGAGCAATCACCGACACCCCCAAACCGCAATGGTCAGGTGTTCGCATCTTGGATCGTCTAGCTCATGCTCTTGAGGTGCCTGCTGGCATTCAAACCGACGTGGAAGCAGCCGCAGTCGCCGAACAAATGCTGGGTACGAGCCCGTATCCAAAACAACTTGCCTATGTGACGGTAGGTACTGGTGTTGGTGCCGCTGTTGCTTCGCACGGAGTGCCTCTGCGCGGTCGTCATCACAGTGAACTAGGCCACATACCAGTTCGGCGCATTGCAGGCGATGACTATCCGGGTCATTGCCCGTTCCATCAGGACTGCCTTGAAGGCATGGCCTGTGGGCCTGCGGTTGCTCAGCGTTGGGGCATTGACCTTAATAACGCCGCAGATGCAGCCGCAGACCGTGACGATATCTGGCAGCTTGAAGCGGGATATCTTGCCCAGCTCGTGAGAATGCTTTGTTACTCTTTCGCCCCAGAGCGAATCGTGTTCGGCGGGGGTGTTGGTAAAAGATCAGGAATGGCAGACATGATCCGAGCAGCAAGCGTTACAGAACTCGCTGGCTACGCCGACTATTCGACAGGTCTCAGCCAGTTTGTTGTTGCGCCAGCTCTGGGTAATGACTCAGGTCTGCTAGGCGCTGCACTTCTCGCCCAAGCACAACTTTTTCCAAAGCAAACTCTGCCACAGCAGACTCTGCCGCAGCGGTAGCACTAACCAACACAGTCTTCTTTCTAAGCAATCTCAAGTTTCTAAGCAATGCCAAGAAAGTAAAAGCAAGGAGCGATTAGTAATGATCGAAGCCGAAGTTGTTCACGCAGCCAAAGCAGGCTTAGGCGAAGGCTGCGTCTGGTCACCGTTAGAGAACCTGCTGATCTGGGTTGACGTGATCGGCCAGACTGTGCATCGCTTCGATCACGCCTCAGCCCGACCGCATAGCTCGATGCGTTATGACGACACTGTGAGCATCGCCATACCCCGAGCCACGGGCGGGCTGGCACTTGGCATGGGGACATCGGTGGCATTGTGTGATCCCTCCGGCACTATCGAATCAACAATCGCCTTGGACGAACCCGACTCGAACCGAACCAATGACGGGGCGGTTGACCCTGCGGGCAGGCTCTTTGTGGGCACCATGAGCCATATTGAGCTAGGCGCGCCTGTGGCCGCACTTCACCGTGTGGATCCCGACGGAAGCACTCAGCGACTTTTTGGCGGTGTGACGATCTCCAACGGCATCGACTGGAGCCTTGATGGTTCGATCATGTACTACATCGACACGCTGACTCTGAAAGTGGATTGCTTCGACTACGACTACGACACTGGTGCCATCGACAACCGTCGCACCTTCATCAGCTTCGACGGCAGCACTGGCGTGCCCGACGGAATGACTGTCGATGCAGAAGGATGCCTGTGGGTGGCGATGTTCGGCGGCGGGCATGTGCAGCGCTTCTCACCTGAAGGCGAAAAACTAGAGTCCGTTCCCACTCCGGCAGCCCCTCAGACCACTTGCTGCTGCTTCGGCGGTCCCGATCTCGACATTCTCTACATCACCACCGGCTTCGAACCAATCGGCGGGTTTATCGACACCTCGGATGCGCCTAACTCAGGTGCCCTGTTCGCGGCTGATGTCGATGCTGTGGGCAGGCACTGCAACCTTTTCGCAGGCTAAAGCCAGCTAGAACTTTGCTTGAAAGCCGAGAAGAGCGTTCCGAGGGGATATATTCGCATCTGCCCTTGTCGCCTGACGAAAGATGACCCTTCGCGATGACCATTGAGCATTCCCCGCTCCCCTATCCTTCTGATGCCCTCGCGCCGCACATTTCTGAGCGCACCCTGGGTTTTCATCACGGCAAACATCACGCCACCTATGTGGCCAATCTCAACAAGTTGATCGCTGGCACGGCTCATGAGAACTCTTCGCTTGAAGATATTGTGGCCGCGGCCGATATGCCGTCTGGGCTGTTCAACAATGCAGCGCAGTCCTGGAACCATGCTTTCTACTGGAATTCAATGTCGCCGGGTGCTCTGGAAGCTCCTTCGGGCGATCTGCTGGCCGCTTTGGAGGCGAGCTTCGGATCGCTGGATGAGTTCAACAGCCAGTTCGCGGCTGCTGCCATCGGCAACTTCGCGTCTGGATGGACATGGCTGGTGTCTGACACCAACGGTTTGAGCATTGTCAACACAGACGACGCTGATACGCCGTTGCGTCACGGACAGCGCCCGCTGTTGACCGTTGACGTGTGGGAGCATGCCTACTATCTCGACTATCAAAACGCTCGACCTGCGTATCTGAACGCGTTTGTTGAGCATCTAGCCAACTGGGAGTTCGCCTCCGCCAACTTCGCCGCGGGTTGAGCCCCACCGAGGCCTGACCATCACTAAGGTCTAAACCCCAGCTAGGTTTGAGCGAAATCTGGGAATGAGCGCAGCTCCAGGAAACGATCTAGGTAACTCTGCGTTGCGCCGTTTCTAGCCAGGCATCTAGCAAAATCCCTCAGTCTCAGCTTGAGGTTTAGTGCGATGCTAGCGCAGCTCTAGGAATTGACGGGTTCGCGTGGGCAGTTCAGCTTGGACGGTTCGCGTAGACAGCTCGCGTAGACAGCTCGCGTGGGCAGTTCGGGTTGACAGTTCAGTCGTCGCGTAGTATTTCGATCAGCGAGCTGGTGTCCCAGCGGCCATGCCCTTCACGTTGCAGGCGAGCGTAATGCTGGTCAATGATCGCTGTGAGCGGCAGCGTGGCACCGATACGTTCGGCTTCGGCGAAACAGATGGCTAGGTCTTTGCGCATCCAGTCAAGAGCGAAACCAAAATCGAACTGGCGGCGGGCCATGGTTGTACCACGGTTGGACATCTGCCATGACCCGGCAGCGCCCTGTGAGATCACCTCCAGAACCTGCTCTACATCAAGCCCGGCACGACGAGCAAAATCAATACCTTCAGCTAAGCCTTGTACTAGTCCAGCAATGCAGATCTGGTTAACCATTTTGGTGCGTTGCCCGCTGCCCGGACCGCCTAGCCGGGTGACTGCTTTGGCGTAGCAGTCAATGATCGGCTGCGCTCTATCGAATGCGTCCTGTTCACCTCCGCACATCACGGTGAGCACACCGTTGCGGGCACCAATTTCACCGCCGGAGATAGGCGCATCCACAAATCCGACACCTTTGGCGGTTGCGGCATCATGCAGTTCTTGGGCTAGCTCAGCTGAGGCGGTGGTGTGATCCACCAGCACCGCGCCAGAAGACATTGACTCCAGCACTCCATCAGCGCCGGTTGTCACTGCCCGCACATCATCGTCGTTGCCAACGCAAACGAACACGAAATCAGCGCCAGCAGCTGCTGTGGCTGGTGTGGCTGCGCGGGTTCCAGCGTGTTCTGCTACCCATGATGCCGCAACTGAGCCGGTGCGGTTGTAAACGGTGACATCGTGACCTGCGGCAACTAGGTGCCCCGCCATCGGATAACCCATCACCCCAAGCCCAACGAATGCACATCTAGCCATTGCTGCTCCCTATTCCCTATATCTGCTTATCTGCGTTGTTTATATCTGAGTTATTTCTGCATATCTGCGTTGTCCCAGATCGCCCGATTCTCTGAGTTTTCAGGCCGAGATTTCTTGGCGCAGATTTCTCTGCACCGAGCTTCAGGCTAGACATCTTGCTCATCACATCTTGCCCCATCTGAAGCTAAAGCTAGACCGGTATCACCTCAATAGGGACTAGGCGCTGACCCACGGGGTCGACTGTCAATAGCAGGCTCTCTAGCGTAAGAGAGCCGAGCAGCACGATCGAATCGTTGCTACCGAACACCACTTGCGTTATCGCGCTTTTGCCGTCAATGTGGACACGGGCCTCTGCGATGTCTCGCGAGTCGAGTCGTCCGTCAGCGAGCCTGAGACGTACGACTTTCTCTGGGCGCACCCCGATCTGCTCCAAAATGTGAGCTGGCACGACGGTAAAGAACGCGCCTGTGTCCACCACAGCGTCCACCTCAACGCTCTTGTCACCTTCTATGTTGGTCAACTTCAGCGGACAGCTGAAAGTTCCCATCTGTATTATCTCCTTTTGTTCTGTCCTAACTTGCTTTGTCCTGACTCGTTCTATCCTGACTGGATCTCTAAGTATCATAGAGATTATTCAGTGGATTTCAGTATAATTGATGTCTGTGGACTTTGCAACCCGTTGCGTGCGGCAACAAACTAAGCCTCTTTAGGAGTTTCATCCAGTGACATCTAGCTACACCCATGATGAGAGGACTCATGCGAGAGCGCGTCGCTTCCTTGAGCCGTTGCTCGTAGTGGAAGTTCTAGTGCTCGTAGCAGTGCTCCTGATGATGCTGACGGCAACTGGTTCTGAGAGCGTGTCAACTGTTGCGCGCATAGTCGGGCCTCCAGTGCTAGCAATGACTGGCACCTCGAGCCTGTGGTGGGCGATGCGGGTGCAGATTCGTGTCGAACCCGACTCTTACAATCTCAAGCTCTGGCCTTTCTGGATCAGAACAAGAGTTCCCATCGGATCAATTCGCGATGCGTATGTGCGCGAGGTTAGGCCGTTACGACAATACGGCGGCTGGGGCGTGCGCTGGAAACCCTGCGATGTCTTGTACTCGTTGGGCGGCACCACCGCAGCCACCGTCGAATATCACCACAAAGGCAAAGACCGCAAGCTCACCGTCAGTACCAGCAGAGCCGAAGAGCTAGTCGCCGCCATCCAAGCACACCGCTCCGTCAGTTGAACGTCAACTGAACCCCGACTTGGTTCGGCTCTATTGTCGGAGTTTCTGGCGTTGACCGATCCTCTTTTTTCTTGAGAGGCTCAAGCTGCGATGAAGAAAGCAGAGGCACGTCAGGTTTCTGGCGTTGACCGATCCTCCTTTCTTCTTGAGTCTTTTTGACTGGTGGCTGGGTCTTTGTTTGGTCTTGCGTTGTTTAGGTCTTCACCACAGGGTGGCCGGGGTGGCTGGGTCTCTGGCGTTGCTGCTTCTCCTTTCTTTTTCTCTTTGACGGATGGCGGGGTCTCTGGCATTGATGTCGGAGCGACTTCGAGTCGAGTTTCTGGTTTTGGGTTTCGGCTGGTTCGGGTCTGGGTACTTGGCTCTGGTCTCGTGTTTGGAGCGCGCCGGTTTGCGGGTTTGGCGACTCGCTGCTGGATGTGGCGGCCAGTCGTCGGCGTGTGCTGGCCCGTGACGGGGTTGGCTGGTGTGTTGTGGTGGGTGCAGAGTGTGGCTGCCATCTGCGTGTTTGTGTATTTGCCAGTTGTCGTGATGGATCCTGTGATGACAGTTCCAACACACCATGATCAAATTGTCGAGGCTGGTAGCACCACCTTGTGAAAATGGGGTGATGTGATGTGCTTGACACATACTGGGTCCAGCCCCGCAGTGAAAACAGCCGCCGTAGGTAGCGAGCAGGGCTTGCCACTGTGTTTCGCTGACGCTACGACGTGACCGAGTGCGCCACAAAGCGTCACCCCTGCGGTCATAAACCAGACCGGTGAGCCGAGCGTTGCAGGTGAGTTCTTCAACAACGGCAGGCGGTAGTCGTGATCCGTCTGAGAGTTCATAGATCAAATCACGGGTGCTGTCATCCACGCGAGCCAACACAGTGATGTCTGCCTGCCAGCTACCACCAGCGGCACTGATGCTACTGTCAGTGTTGCTGCTCGTGATGCCTGCATCGTTGTCGGCTGCTGTTGTGTCGTTAAGGATCACGTCACAGGCCGTGGCATCTTCACTGTTGTTGGTGCCTGTAGGAGATGTCTTGTTGGCTGTGCTGCTGGTTCTGGCGGTACCTAGAACTTCATTGCTCTTCACGCTCCCAGATCCGCTGACTACTTCATTACTCTTAGCGCCCACACTTCCAGATCTACTGACAGCGCGTTTGGTGGTGGCAGCAGTGCTGTGAAGGTCTAGAGCATCTGCCATGCATTGCGGAAACTTGCGTCGCTGCTTTTTGGGGAGTTGCTTATCGGCGTTGAGCAGCCGGATGGCTGTTTGACGCAGCCGGTTATGGAGTCGCTGCCCAGTGATTTTGTCGAACTCGCCATGCAAGGCGATCATGCCCTCGGGCGTGTCATAAAACTTCAGATAGCGCTTAGCCCGCTGTTGAGCATGCTGGGAAACCCCGTTATCTCCTTGTTGGGAAGCGATCCAACGATTCGCAGCAGAAACAAACTGTTCAGGTCGCATCGACTGAGCATCTTTCAACAAACTGCTGTCAGCAGCTACAGCATTTGAACCGGTTCGAGTGATCACGTCAGCAAGCCGTCGCGCGTTGGCTTGAGACACGTCCCCAGATTGCACCGCTTCATGCAGTTCTGGAACTTGACGCACAGCCCGCGCGACCTTGACCCGATCACGGGCATCACGTTGCGCTAACCCGCCAACCGAAGCTAGGACTTCAGCACCATCGTCGCCGTGGCGCTCGCGTCGTGCGATCAGCTCTGCTGCGGATGTCTGCGTGGCAGCAACCACAGCAGCAACAGATCGGGTCATTCGCAACACTTCACGCAGTTCATCACAGGTGGCAGTGCCAGCACCGACAGCGGTGAGCAGTTCGGTAGCTGCGGTTTCGACCCGTCGGGTGATCTGAATAATCATGAACATTAGTATAGATAAGGGGTGTGACAAAGCACTCTCATCACACAAGATTTACGCTTAAACATCTTGAAAACGCTATAAAATCCGCACAGGAAGCACGCCAAAAAACTCACACGAACTAACGCGGCCACCCTGCACACAGATCACGGTGCCAGATCCACCTGATCCCTAGGTGGGGACTGTTGACCCAGACCCAGGCCGCAAGCTCCAGCGGAGCCTCATTTCGCCGATCAGGTACACCAGCACCGTTGTCTAGCTGCGTAAGCTGAAGCTGTGACAGCTTTTGTTGCAGCTAGGGGGATGCGTCGCGAGGACATTGATCTTGCGTCGTTGAGCCTGCCCTTCGCTCACCTCCCCCCCGCAGATCTGATACAGAAACTGATCCAGAACTCGACTCGACTGTCACGGTCGGTGAGGTCATTGAGCGGATTCGCTCCACGAGCCGTGACGAGCAAGAAAAAGGCCGATGGTTTGAAGAGCTCGTCAAGGTCGTGTTCGTGCGGAGCCCTGAATATGAGATTGATGAGATTGAGCATTGGGGGCAGTGGAGCGAACGCCATCGCCTAACTGGCCTGTCCGCAAGAGACACAGGCATTGACCTAGTCGCACGCCATCGTGACGGCAGCTGGATCGCTATTCAGTGCAAGTGTTATGCGCCCACACAACGGGTTGCCAAAAGTGATATTGACTCGTTCCTAGCGGTGTCGCAAGCCAGCGACAGCGCTGACCGGCCCGTGTTTGCGATGCGCTGGATCGTAGCTACATCACCGTGGACAAATAACGCCGCCGAACAGGTTGACAGTCTGGGCTCTTCGGTGCGTCGTATCGACTTTCTGCGCCACGAGTACGAGAGCATCAGCGAGAAGTTGCAAGAGCGTCCAGTGCGCGATCCGTGGCCGAGACAGCGTGAAGCCATCGACAAAGTTGTTGCCGGATTGTTAAATCACGACCGTGGTCGCATGGTGATGGCCTGCGGTACGGGAAAAACTTTCACAGCACTGCGTATCGCCGAGGCGGTGGTGCCTGACGGCGGCTGCATCGCTTTTGTGGCACCGAGCATTGCGCTGGTCGCCCAGGCACGCCGTGAGTGGTTGCTGCACACTGCACGACCGCTCGACTGCGTTGTTGTGTGCTCTGACGATTCGGCGGGTGGCCGCCGAGAAAGCGCTGAGGAGATGCGCGTATCGGAACTGGAATGCCCAGTGACTATTTCGCCACAACATCTTGGCCAAATGCTTAATCCGCTACGTAGGTCTGAAGCGACCCGGGTGGTGTTTTGCACCTATCAGTCGTTGCATCGTGTCTGTGAAGCGCAGCAGTCTTGGGGAGCTGCAGCTTTCGATCTGTTGCTTTGTGACGAAGCGCATCGCACAACCGGTGCCATCAAAGGCACGGCAACCCGCAGAGACAAAGAAACAGTAAGCGGCACTTCAGAAAGCCGCGAATCGAAAGATCGCAGACACGAAAGCGGCTTTCGGCTGGTTCACGACAACAGCCGACTACATGCTCGAAAACGACTCTACATGACAGCCACACCACGCATCTATACACCTAGCTCCAAGAAGTCTCTGGCTGCTCGTGGTGTGGAAGTTGTAGACATGAACGACGCTCATGTCTACGGCCCACAACTTGAGCATCTGTCGTTCAAGGAGTCAGTCGAGCAAGATTTGCTGAGTGACTATCGGGTGATTGTGCTGGGCGTGCATTCCAGCACGGTGACGATCGGTGTGCGAAAAAGGTTGATGGCGCTAGGCGATGAAACAACTAGCACGCCTGGCAGCGTGCGACGCGGCACCAAACCCCTAGTGGTGACCGATGAAGACTTGCAGCGCCTGCTGGGAACATCGCTTGCTATCAACGGCATGGCTGAAGGTGAGGATCTTGAAGTGCCTCAACGACTGGACCGAACCATCGTTTTTGCTAACTCCATTGCTCGGTCGAAGTTCTATGCACAAGGACTTGATGATCCGCAGCTGCGCAGCCTGATCACTCGTCGTCGGCGTATTTACGGCAAACAAGACAGTGCTGTGCCAGTAGAAGCATCACATCTTGACGGCACCGTGTCGGCCTTCGAACGTGGCACCGAACTACGCAAACTGGCTCAAGCGGGCACTGACCGATGCGCTCGGGTGATATGCAACGCCAAACTGCTCACTGAGGGTGTGGATGTTCCGTCGCTTGATGCTGTGGTGTTCATGGAGCCCCGCGACAGTCAGGTGGACATTGTCCAAGCCGTGGGGCGTGTTATGCGCCGCGCTCCAGGCAAAAAGCTTGGCTACATAGTCATCCCTGTACCAGTTAGACCCGGCGCTGATCTTGCCACTGAACTACAGACAGGAGGCAGCGGATACGAAGCTTTGGGGCAAGTACTACTGGCGTTGCAGTCCCATGATGGACGTCTGGCTGAAACCCCAGCCAACTTTGTGAAGTTAGTCGAAACTACAAATCCACCCGGCGGCAAAAGCGGAGGTAATGAAGGCAGCAGTGACGACAACGACAGCATTGACATTGAAGACACGCAACTTGTGTTTGATCTGCACAAAGCAAGCGACGCGATATACGCGCAGGTTGTGGCCGCTTCGGGTTTGGGATCATCGGGCAAACTTGTCGCCGATGATTTAGCGGTAGCCGTTTCCTACGCAGGTGCTCGACTCAATGAAGGCGCTTTAGCTGAACCGTTGGCTGCTGCGCTGGGCGGTCTCAGCGTTGATTCCTCCAACTCAGCTGACATCTGCAAGGTCGCCGCGTTGGTGCTTATCAACGCCTGCCTGTTGCATCGCCGTCTGCGTGATGTTCCCAGGTTTAACGACATCGCCGATCTCGCTACTGTGACCGGTGCCGCCGAGCCCATCAGCGTGCTCGTCGCTGGCTGGCAACGGATCCTTGAACATGATTACGCGCCTGTGTTCGGACCTGCTCTCAAAGTACTACAACAGCTTCCGAGTCGCCCGTTTGCGGTTGAAGCATTATGCAGCTTGGCCGAATGCGCCAACCGCACAGCTGACTCGCTCAGCGAGATGGGTTATGACCACGCTGGCCCGCTGTATCACCGCATACTGCCCAACGCAGAAGCCTACGGCGCTTACTACACCAAGAACTTGACAGCGCTAATGCTGGCCAGGCTGGCGATCAACGACAGCTTTACCGACTGGAGCGCTGCTGAAGCTGTTGCTCGCTTAAAGATTATGGATCCAGCCTGCGGTACGGGAACGCTGCTGATGGCGGCATTACGGGTGCTCAAACAACGCATCATGCAAGCGGACTCCGCGCAGAGCGGTAACGGTAGCAACAACTGCGTTGATGAAGACTATGACGAAGCAAGGCTGCACAAGACCCTAGTGGAGAACGTGCTTTATGGGCTTGACATCAACTCGCCAGCTATCCAGTTCGCTGCGTCGAACTTCACTTTGGGAGCGCCAACCGTCGACTATCAGCAAATGAACTTGTTCACCCTCAAGCACGGACCGCAACCCGACGGATCAATGATGGCCGGAACACTTGAGGTGCTGGGATTCGCAGACTCCGATGCGTCGCTTCGCAATCTGGTGCAACACGCTGATGCCCCGAGTGTTGGGGCTCAACTCAGCGAATCGGGAGCAAGTTTCCCGACCAGTGATGTTGATCTTGTGATCATGAACCCGCCGTTCACCAACAACGTCAAGAAAAACTCGCAGTTCACACCTGCCCAGAAAAAAGCTATGCAACAGCACGAACTCGGTTTACGAGACGCGCTAATGCATTCCGATCCGACAGCTGCCGCCACCATCGATGCCAACACCATCCGAACCTATTTCACCCCAATCGTGGAACGCATTGCTGGATCTCGTCAAGCGACATTCGCTTCGGTTATTCCAGCAACTGCCTGCACGGCATCTTCAGGTCAACTTGAGCGACGTTTTCTTGCCGACCGTTTCTGGGTTGAGACGATTGTGACTTCGCATGATCCGAAGCACATCAACTTCTCGGAAAACACCGGCATCCACGAATGCCTGCTGATAGCGCGTCGTCGTGAGCAGCATTTCGGTAGCTCCGCAGCCGATCCGCCCACACGGTTCGTGTCGCTACGAAGGATGCCCGTCACGCCTGATGAAGCCCTCCAAGCCGCGGACGCAATCGCAAGCGGTGATTTGGGCGACTGGGGCACTGTCACATTGTGGCCCGCTGAACGGGTGCGTGAAGGCGACTGGTCGCCAGTGCAATGGTATGACGGCGAACTAGCCGAGATCGCTCGCTCACTTGAGGCCAACGAAGAAGATCTCTCTCTCTCTCTCTCTCTCAGATTCGGGCCCTCAGGCCAAGCATTACGAGGCAGCTTCTTCCCCTCCGAGCCCGACACCAACTCGAACCCGACGGACGAGCAATCCGCGGAGCTTTTTGTCAAGTGAACTTGAGCCCGTCAGCCGAAAGCACGCCATCGGCCCGGCAGGGCGACGCATCCAAGATGCCTTCGCACCGCTGATGCATCCATGACCTATCACGCTTTCTGGTCAGCGTCGTCGAAGGTGCGCACAACCATGCGAGGCCACCCCGAGCAAGCGATAGAACCTCGCCCCGGCAAAGAAGAACTTGCGCAGCGTTACTGGGCGCAACGCAGCAAGCTACTGATAGCCAACAGACACCGCACAACTAGCGCTGTCCTGACTGCCGTTTACAGCGAAACCCCTTCTGTTGGATCAGCTTGGGTGCCAGTTGCCGTGAGCAGCGACGATGAAGCCAAATCTCTGTGTGTCTGGTGGAATAGCACTCCTGTGCGGCTGATGCTGTTCAATCGAAGATCCAAGACCCTTGACTACCCATCGTGGTCTTTGGATCAGTTGCGCAGCGTCGCAGTGCCGTCTCCCGAAAACCCGGCATGGGATGACTTGTTGACGGCCTATCGGCAGGCATGCGACATTGAGCTTCTGCCACTGCGAGACGGCCAGCTATGCGAAGGCCGTCGCATCATTGACTGTGCAGCGGCACGAGTGCTTGATGTGCCTGAAGCCACTATCGCCGACTGGCGTAGTCGCCTAGCACGCGAGCCAACCATCTCTAACCGAGCGGCAGAAACCTCAACAGCGTCTTCCGTGCCGGTGAGCGAGCCGCTACTCCGTAGTCCAGCGATTTCATAGTCACGAGATTTCCCATTAAGCCATCATCGCGCGGGCCTGTGACATCGCCCCTGCTGGTATCGCCAAGCCCGCTTGGATCGCAGACCTCACCCCGCCGCCCAACACCAAATCCCAGCAACCGACCACTACATAGACCAGATCACCAGACACAACCATTGAAAACCACTACCAAATACACAAAAAAACCTGACAGTCCCAGTCGTCGCCACCTCTCCGCTAGGATAATTTGCGGTATGAGTAGGGCATAATCTGCGGCATGATAAGAGTATAATCTGCGGCATGGACATGGGAAGCACGGCTCCAGCTGGCTATCGGGCAAGAGTCGTCGATCAGCAGATGATAAGCGCTTTGTTGTCGGCACCTGCTGTTGTGGTGGAGGGCCCAAGAGCTTGCGGCAAGACTTGGACTGCTAGACGCTTTGCCAACAGCTTCATCCGTTTCGACGAGTTGCCAGCTACCCAGCTCGCTTTGGAAACGAATCCAGCCTCGTTTCTAGTCGGTGCCACTCCCCGACTGCTTGATGAGTGGCATTTGTTAGACGGTGTCTGGAACGCCATGCGTCACGCCTGCGATGACCGTGCGCTAAACAGCCAGTTCATTTTGGCTGGATCAGTGCGTCCAACTCATTCCATTACTGACCACAGTGGAGCAGGACGTGTAGCGAGGCTGCGAATGCGACCCATGTCGCTGTATGAGTCAAGTGACTCCAGCGGTCTAGTTTCGTTGGTTGACCTACTTAGCGGCGACCACTGTCGAGCAGATCCGCCCGAAACAGACCTGCAAAAGACCGCCGAACTTGTATGCCGCGGTGGATTCCCGCGGTTCACATCAATGGATCCTGCTTTAGCGGGTGATCGTATGACCGATTATTTGCATGACATTGCGATGCTTGATCTCAACGGAGATCAAGCTTTGCATGACCCTCAGAAGATGCTGGCGTTGCTGTCTTCACTAGCGCGCAATGAAGGCACAGCAGCTTCAGCAGCAACGCTGATAGCCGATACGGCCACGGCGGGCGGGCCCTCCGACCGCGATACCGTGGCGCGTTATCTTGCTCGCCTCATTGATGCTTTCATCATTGAGCCGCTGCCAGCTTGGGCGACTCATCTACGAAGCCGAGCCACACTTCGGACAACACCTAAACGATATTTCGTGGATCCTTCTCTTGCGGCAGCGGCGATGAAGGCTTCGCCCGCATCTCTCCGAGCTGACCTTGCCACTCTTGGACTTTTGTTTGAGTCCTTAGCGATACGTGATCTAAGGGTCTATGCACAGGCTGCTGGTGCTGAGCTTCGCTACTACCGCGATTCGAAGAACCTAGAAGCTGACGCGATCATCGTTCAGAGTAATGGCGATTGGGCGGCAGTAGAAGTCAAGTTGGGCGGTGACATCCACGTCGCAGCTGCCATAGAAGCATTGCGACGAGTGCGCCAGAAAGTCGACACACGAACAATAGGCGAACCTTCACGCCTGATCGTAGTAACCGCCACTGGAAGAGCTTTCGAAACCTTTGACGGAGTAGCTGTAGTCCCACTCACCCTGTTAGGCCCGTAGTCACGCACCTCCCGAAACCGCGCTGCAGAAACCTCATCAGCGTCATCCGTGCCAGCAGCAGATGGTTGCAACCGTTCTTGACGTAGTTGACCTCACCACAAAGCGATAACTGCATCAAGAATCGAAACTCAACCGCGACCACCGAGGGCTACGCGGCGATTGCGTTGCGTGGTCGCAGACATCTTGGCTTCGATACCTCCGCAGAGTTTTTCGATTTGGCAGAGTCACCCCCTTCCATGTTGTTGGTGTCGATATCGCTCTCCTCTAGTTCGCTGTCGTCGGGGTCGCCTGAACCACCGTCTAAAGCCAGCCACAGCGCTGCACGAACCAGATCAGCGCGGGGTGGCTCAAGTGAGTTGGTCACCACGATCCCTTCGATCATGTCAGCTAGCACCGCCGAGCGTGGCCGCCCCCGCAAACGGATCGATACCACCGGCGAACCGTTACGTCGCCTGATAGAGCGATCAAGATCCGGGCGTGCCGGAGGGCTGGCATAGACTGGCACTTGCAAGCCGCGCAGGTGAGCAGCCCGTGCTAGCGAGCGAGCCGCTACTCCGTAGTCGAGCGATGTCATAGTGACGAGATTTCCCATAAAGACATCATCGCGCGGCCCTGTGACATCGCCCCGCTGGTATCGCCGGACTCGCTGCCGCGCAGACCTCGCCCCTGGCCAGATTTCGCTCCCTCACTCCACACCAAAACCCAGCAACCGATCCGAACGAGCAATCCAAACTACCGACCCATTAACAATCGCATGAATCCAATGCACAGCGACAACTACAACCCAGCCCAACAAGAGGCAATCAACCTTCTTGGCACTCAAGGCAAGCAGCGACCCAGCTTCGATCCGAACCTACGCAACGAACTACGCAGCCGTCTCGAAAGCAGCATCACGCCCCTGCTTGAAGCATCAGCCCCCGACCAGCTCAGCGATGACGCGATATACCTGAACAAGTTCGTTCTTAGTCAAGTCATGGGATGTGAGCAGAAGTTCTTAGCCGAACTAGCCGAGCCTTTCCAATGGTCACCCCCAAAAGCGCGAGGCACGATTGTGCATAAAGCAATTGAACTGCTCATCAACTGGCGCAAAGAGCCAGTGCCGCTAGATCTCGTAGACGAAGCTGTTGCTGGCCTTGAGAACTCCGACAAAAGCATTGCCGAGTATTTGACCTATTGCGGCGAAGTTGAGCGAGCTGAACTGCGGGCGGAGGCCGGAACTATGGTGACGCAGTTCATGGAGTGCTTCCCAGCGCTCAAACCCAAGTGGAGACCCACAACCGAAAGCCCGATACGCGTCGAACTCCTTGAAGGCAAGGTGGTTCTCTCGGGGAAGCCCGACCTGACGCTCGGTCAACCCGACAACAATGTCGCTGGCAAAGTGATCATCGACTTCAAAACCGGCAAATTCTCGCCGACACACCGTGAAGATCTGCGCTTCTACGCACTACTCGAAGCTGTGCGAATCTTGCCTCCCAGGCTGGTAGCCACCTACTACCTTGATCAGGCGCAGATCCATTGCGAAGAAGTCAGCCATGAGCTGCTGCTCGCGGCTGCTCAAAGAGTGATTGACGGTGCTGAGCGTTACATAGAGCTAATTCACCATAAAAGACCAGCAACTCTGACGACAGGCCCGACCTGCAACTGGTGCCCGATCCTGCACAACTGCGAAGAGGGCAGCCGCTATCTAGAAGACTCCAGAGACTCACCAGAGTTCTGAGCAAACCCGCAGGTGAATCATCCATGTGATCCCGTGGCTTCTAAGGCCGAGTCAGCCTGAACACAGCTGCCACTCACAGATTTCGGCAGTGCCTTACGCTTTTGATCGGCAATACTGCGGGTTATGTCTTATGTAAAGGTTGCCATCTCCGACGGTGTGGCTCAGATCACGCTGAACGATCCCGACAAACGCAACGCCATCAGCGGTGCCATCAACGAAGAGCTAACAGCAGCACTTGATGAGCTTGAACCTGATCCAGATATCGGTGCGTTAGTAGTAACTGGTGCTGGCAAAGCTTTTTGCGCTGGTGCTGATCTTGATGATCTGCTGGCAGCGCAACAAGAGGACTTAACCCAGATATATGAAGGATTTCTGCGGGTAGCGCATTCGCCTCTAGCGACAGTGGCTGCGGTCAACGGTGCCGCAGTAGGTGCTGGCATGAACCTAGTGCTGGCCTGTGACTTAGTGCTGGCCGGACGGCAGCGGGCTCGCTTCGATTCGCGTTTTCTGCAGATCGGTTTGCATCCAGGCGGCGGCCACACCTGGCGTTTAAGACACATGACCGACCGCACCACGACCATGGCGATGGTGATATTCGCTGAAGTGCTGAACGCCGAAGAAGCGCACCGCACTGGTCTGGCCTGGGAAACGGTTGATGACGATCTCCTTTTGGCACGCGCTCACGAACTAGCTTCCCGCGCCGCGGCACAACCCAAAGAACTATTAGCGCGCACCAAAGCAACAATCCTGTCTCTTGATGAGATACAAGACTCTGCATCAGCGGTGAAACATGAACTGCATCCCCAACTCTGGTCGATGGATCAGCCCGCTTTCAAGGAACTGGTGCGCAAGCTTCAGACAAAAATCAGTTCTGCGCCAGCCAGCAGCCACGAATCTTGACTACGTGCCCGAGAGCTGACATCAAACAATCAGGCCACAACACGCCAAGGCAGAAGGCCGAACTAGAACAGAAACGGCCGGAGCACAACTGCAGCAACAGCTAGCTGCGCCTGCTCGACATTCGCTGAGCAGGCACCGCTTGAGGAGCGATCCACTGCGCTATCAACTCACCAGAACGCATTCGCCATTCCTCTTCGGTGATAGCGAAACGGTAATGATCCTCCCATACACCATTGATTTCAACGTAACGCTCAGCTAAGCCCTCATAGCGAAGTCCTAGCTTTTGCACCACCCGCAAGCTGGCTTCATTGCGTGGCACAATCGCCACCTGCATTCGGTGCAGGTGCAGATCTTCAAAAGCGAAACGTGCAACCACCACTAGCGCCTCAGGCGTGTAACCGTTGCCAGCGACAGCCTCATCAATCCAGTAACCGACATAGCAAGACTGAAACGGCCCCCGTTGAATCGCTGACAAGTTCATCTCACCACGGAAATGCTTGTTGACGAACACTCCGAACCCGTAACCAGTACCGTGCTGACGCTCACGGCGACGCGCATTGCAGCGATCAGCGAAAGCACGCTGATCTTCCCCTAAGTCAGGCCGACCGCTAGGCGGGCGCGGCTCCCAAAGCCGAAGACGGTCGCGGTTGCGTCGTCTCACCTGCTGCCAGGCGGGGAAGTCTTGGCGTGTCAACGGGCGCAGCAACACTCGCCGCCCGAGCAGGGTGCTCACGGCTGCGAACTTTACTGCTGACCGTGGGCAGGATCAGGATTGGGCATCATCCAACTCACAGCACCGTTTCAGCCGAAGCAAAAGTGTCAAGAGATTTAGGCCTGAGTTTCGAGAAGGTTGAGTGCTACGCCATCTAGCAGGTCACGTTCTGAAACGATGCATTCAGCGACCTCAAAGAAGCGCATGATCTTCGCCAAGATGCACAAACCAGCGACGATCACGTCAGCGCGTTCGGGATGCATCCCCGGATGATGCATACGATCAGCTAATGCATCGGTTGCCAAAGTGCGAAAAACATCTTCGACAGCGCTGTTCAACAATCTGAAATGGTGGATGCGGTCAGGATCATAGATTTGCAGGCCCATCTCGACCGCAGCGACAGTAGTGACGGTGCCTGCTACTCCTACCATCTGGAACGGTTCGCTGAGTGCCGGGATGTCCCTGACCGCATCATGAAGATGAAGCTGTATCACGCTCAGGCATGCCGCCAGTTCTTCAGGCAACGGAGGGTCATTTGCAATGAACATTTCGGTGAGCCGCACGCTGCCAATATCAAGAGATATTGCCTCACGGCATTGGGTTTCACCAAGGCTTAACTCTGTTGATCCACCACCAATGTCAACTACGAGCCAAGGCTTATTGCTGCGACTAGGTTCCAGGCTGTTGACTGCGCCTTTGAAAGCCAATTCGGCTTCTTGTTGTCCCGACAAGATCTGAGGCGTTGTTCCCAGGATCGACTCCGCTTGCTGCAGGAACTCTGAGCTGTTGGAAGCACTGCGCACAGCCGAAGTAGCAACCACTCCCAGCGCGGTTGGCTGCAACACGTCTATCTCTTGGCGAAAGACCCGCAAGCACTCCAAGGTGCGATCCATAGCCGCAAGGTCAAGACGACCGCTGCTGTTAACTCCGACCCCGAGTCGAGTTATTTCGTCTCGGCGAACCCGAGTTGTTTCGGTGCCGTCAGTAATCAGGAGCCGAGTGGTGTTAGTGCCGCAGTCGATCACAGCCACAGACTCTCGGCTCACAGAGCACTCCCCGACACCATCTGCGGCGAGTCAGATGAGTCATGTGACTCATGCAGCAATGCAGCCGCTTCGGGGCCTAGCTGATCAGCGACCCAGCGGCCTACTGGGTCATCGCCACCAGCGAGATACCAGGCGTAGTGAGCGTGAAGGCATTTCACTCCTCGGCGAGTGCCTCCCACACCGGCTGAAGGTCGCGGCCCTTGGTGATCTTTGGGGATAGCTGCATCACGCTCAACGGCGTAGCACCTATGGGCTGCAGCCAGCTCGTCAGGGTCGACAGCAGCTTCGGCGGCTCGCACTCCCCCACTTGATTCAAGGCGCGATACCAGCAAGCGCAGACGCTCATGCACCAGCCAGTAACGGGTAGGCATAGGACGGCCGTTGTTGAGTATCGGATCGTTACGGATCACTGCTGGCGTGCCCGCTGAATCTCTCACCACTACCACGAAACCGCCTTCAGGCTTGCGCCCCAAAAGCGCCTCTACCGCTGCCTTATCAGCAGCGCTTTCGCTGTTGGCTGCACTGTTGGCTGCCACCGGCTGGGATTGCAGCAACCCGAGACCAAAAAAGTTACGCCGCGACGATCAACACCACGACGACGATCACCACTGCCAGCACGATTATCGCTGGAATGAGACGCTTCATCATCGGCGCGCCAGCGACGCTGAGAATGTCAACCGCCTCAACTTCCTTGATTGGTGCAGCCTCCTTCGGTGGGGTCGAAGCGGCAGGAGCGTCGGCTGCGTCAGATGTGGCAGCGTCGGCATTCTCAACATGCTCAGCAGTCTCGGCTTGGTCGGCTTGTTCGGTTTGTTCAGCACCAGAGGCATCGGTTGCTACTAGTTCAGCGAGATTGTCGGCGAACTGTCCCATCAGTTTGCGACTCACGTCTGCTAGCACTCCCCTACCAAACTGTGCCACTTTTCCGGTAATGGTGAGATCAGTCTCAACATTGACTTTCGTGGAGGATTCGCTGAGAGCTTCGAGGGCTACGGTGATCTGCGCTGAAGCGTTACCAGCACCGCGTGTATCGCGCCCACTTGCAGACAACACCAGCTTGTGAGCAGTGTCGTCACGTTCAGCGAACGTGGCGGTTCCCTTGTATTGCGAAGTGATCGGCCCGAGCTTGACTTTTATGAAGCCCTCATGCACGTTGCCGTCACTGCCGGTGAGTTGAGCGCCGGGCAGGCAGGGTGCCACCCGTTCCACGTCTGTCAGCACCCCCCAGACCTTGTCAATCGGGTGAGCTACCTCGAATGAGTCGTTGAGTTCCATTTTTTGAGGTCCTCCAATGTGTCAATATCGTCGGGGTTGCCTTCGCAGGCTATCGCTTTCACGAGTTCGGGCCTGCGTCGTAGCAGCACTCGCCCGCCTTCATCGCCGGATAGTGGCAAATGACTCCACAAGGCGGCACCGATCTTCACAGGCGGGCGGCGGGCACCATTGAACTCAGCCACAGCAAGATCGCTTTCGGCTTGACCTATCGCCGCCCATGCCTCAGCAGACACACCCGGTTGATCACCGCAACCGAAAACCACCCCCCGATACCCTCGTGAACCGGCGTAGTTGACCGCAGCTGCTAAAGAAGTTGCCTGACCATGCCGCCAAGCCTCGTTTTGCAGCACAGTCACTTCTGGGGGCAGCACGTCCAGTAAATCAACCGCGCCCATCACCACGATGGTCTCATCCAAGCCCGCGGCTAGCGCCGAGTCCACGGCCCGTCGAATCAGAGGCACGCCACCTACTTCGCACAACAACTTGTGCTGCTGGCCTGCGAAACGCTCACCGGCACCTGCAGCTAAAACAACGGCAGCCACCCCGAGTCGACGACTTTCGCCGTGCCCGTCAATCACAATGCCAGTCTGCCTGCCCGCAGCGCCTCTGACACTAGACCTCCGCCACTAGTAACAAACTCAAGCAGCCAAGCCTGAGGCGAAAGCAGTTAGCAGGTTGCGAGTTGCGTATGAGTTGCATAGCTAATCAATTGAAGTTACACTAGACAACACGCAAGTGTCGGAGCAGCACCTCACCGGTCTCCAAACGGCGTGGGGGTGCTACTCCGACACTTCGTATTATTACATGAAATATTACTGATATAAACCTGGGATAAGCTAGGTATATCTGATCAGTCGTGGATGGGCCCGGTCGTGGCTGAGAGCGCTTCGGCTTTGCGGCCGCTGCGTAAGGCAATGATTTCCGACACGATAGACACCGCGGTTTCTTCGGGTGTGGCTGCGCCGATGTCAAGACCTATAGGAGAGCGCAGTTGAGCCAGCTGCTGGCTGGTGACCCCGGCTTCGATGAGACGACGGGTGCGGTCGTCATGGGTGCGGCGACTGCCCATCACCCCGATATAGCCGACCTCGGTGGCTAAAGCCGAAGTGATAGCGGGCACATCGAACTTGGCATCATGAGTGAGAATACAAACCGCGTCACGGGGACCGAGCTGTGAAGCCAGATCATCAAGCAGCCGGTCGGGCCATGACACCACCACTTCATCAGCCATAGGAAACCGTTTGGTTGTGGCAAAAACAGGCCGAGCATCGCAAACCGTCACCCGATAACCCAGAACTTTCGACACTTTGGCGAGTGCCGCCGTGAAATCAACCGCACCGAAGATCAACATCCGCGGCGGTGGAGCGAACGACTCAACGAACACAGACACTCTTTCGTCGTGACTTTCGTCAGGGTTGTTCCCTGAGTTTTGTTCAGGATCGGGAACCGGCTCAGGCAGCGGCTCAAAGTTAGGGGTGTCTGATTGTCCAGCATGACCAAAGTATTCACCTTGCGCGGAGTAGCTACGCAAACCTGAACGCCCGGCGATTAGCTCGCCTCGTGCGTCTCGTTGCACGGCTCGGTCTAAGCCAGAGTTGCCCAGCGAACCTACAGTCTCACAGCCTTCGGGGCGTACCAGCATCTTGGCACCCCGGCCCGGGCCTGCGATCACGGTGGCTAACGCAGCCGGGGACTCCGATAGCAGGTCACTGCTGAGTGCATCATGCACCGGCCCCCAGTCAATAGGCTCCAAATACAAGTGAATCGTGCCACCGCAAGTCAATCCGACAGCAAAAGCTTCGTCGTCGCTGTAACCGAAGGTCACGATGCGTGCCTCGCCGGTTTCGATCACTTCAAGAGATTCGGTGACCACAGCACCTTCAACGCAGCCACCCGACACCGAACCGACCACTTCACCGTCGGCTGTGACAGCCATGGCAGCCCCTGGTGCCCGCGGTCCCGAGCCCTCAAGGTCCACTACCCGAGCTACCGCGGCAGGGGTTGCTGATGATCTCCAACGGTCAAGGTCAGCCAGAATCTCTTTCATGTTGTTGCCCCAGCAGCAGCCATAGCTTCAGACATTTGAGCTTCAGATATTTGAGCTTCAGACTCTCGCACGTCCGACACACCAGCTTGCGGTGTCCTAGCGCGGTGCGGTCTGTGAGCGCCGTTATCGCTGAGCACCAGTTCCGCTAAGCGTTCCAGCGACTCAAGATTGTGACCCTCAACAAAGTTGTCGACATGCGGCAGGGCTGCGGCCATCCCCCGAGCTAGTGGCGCATACCCGGTGGATGCCTTGAGAGGATTCACCCACACCACCCGGTCGGCAACTCTGGCAAGGCGCTGCATCTGCTCAGACATGTCGCCAGGATCGCCGCGGTCCCAGCCGTCGGACAAGATCACTACTAAAGCACCGCGTGCCATCCCACGGCAGCCCCACTCGTCATTAAAAGATCGCAGACCCGCACCCAAGCGAGTGCCGCCGCTCCAGTCAAGCACAGAAGCCGAAGCGGCCCGCATTGCCTGGTCGGGATCACGCGACGAAAGCTCCCGAGTGAGGCGTGTCAGCCGCGTGCCCAGCGCGAAAGCTTCTACACGGCTGCGGCCCGTAACCGCTGCATGCATAAGTCGTAGCAATGCTCGGGCGTAGCGCTCCATCGAACCCGAAACGTCAAGCAGTAGCACCAGCCGCCGTGACCTTTGACCGGTAACACGGCGCGCCATATGCACAGTTTCACCCCCTGCGCGCATAGCGGCACGCACAGTGCGGCGCACATCAAGCTGACCGCGGCAACTTCTGGCAGGTTCCAGTCGGCGGCTGGGACGTGTTGGGCCCGCGAAACGCAGACGAGTCATCAGCCGCCGAGCTTCTTCGAGTTCTTCGTCGCTGTAATCGGCAAAATCTTTGGCCGCGAGTGTCTCGGTGGCGCTATAGCGGACCGTTATCACATCAGAGTCAGTTCCGGGCTGCTGTTCATCCTCGACACCTAGATCATCGTCGCCGTCATCGATTTGCAGTATCAGCGGAACGCTCAACGCTGTTGCGTCGCCGACGGTTTTTAATGCTTCTCCCAGCCAGAAACTGCCGAACACAGCGTCATAGACAGCTACATCCTCAAAGCGATGCACCAGAGCACAGCGACCAGCCCAATAAAGAGAGCTGCGGCTGCTCACGTCACAAACCGACAAAGCTTCGGCATAAAGCAGAGCCGAACTGAGCGAAACTTCTAGGCCCGCTCGACGCAACGCTCCTGCGAAGCCCACCGCTACATCAATCGGGTCTGAAAGCGTGGTAACAGGATTAGTGGTAACAGGATTAATCGTCACGACGTTGCCGACGCAGAGCCAGTCTCTGAAACTTCCGCAGTCGCAGCATCAGAAACAATCGCAGACAGATCGTGCTCTACCACCCGGTCACGGTCTTCGCGGTATTTCAGCAAAGCTCCCAGGGTTGCTGAAGCGTTCGCTAAATCAAGTTTGGCACCACCAAGCAGGTTCAAAGCACGAGCCCAGTCGATTGTTTCAGCCACTCCTGGCGGCTTATAAAGCCCCACATCACGGATCGCTGCCGCGGCATGGGCCACTTCACGGGCCAGGGTCTCAGTCACCTCCGGAGCTCGCAGGCGAATGATCTCAGCTTCGCGCTGCGCGCCGGGATGCTCCACCCAGTGATACAAGCAGCGCCGCTTCAAAGCGTCGTGAACGTCGCGGGTGCGGTTAGAGGTAATCACCACCACCGGCGGATCATCAGCCGTGAAGGTGCCTATCTCGGGAACAGTGATCGCATAATCCGACAGCACCTCCAGAAGGAACGCTTCGAACTCGTCGTCGGAGCGGTCAACTTCATCAACTAGCAGCACTGTCGTAGGGCCGTCACCGCCCTCGATCGCTTCTAGCAGCGGTCGGCGCACCAGAAAACGTTCGCTGTAAAGCTGATAGGTGAGGTCGCTTTCGTCGGCACCCAAGGCTTTGCCGGTTGCTTCCAGGGTGCGTAGATGCATTAACTGGCGGGCGTAATCCCATTCATAGACAGCCTGCGAAGCGTCGATGCCCTCATAGCACTGCAATCGGATAAGCCGACCGCCACCCCAGTCGGCAATCACTTTGGCTACCTCGGTTTTGCCTACTCCCGGCTCACCTTCCAACAACAAGGGTCGCTTCAAGCGCAGCGCCAGATAAATGGTCGTGGCCAGCGCTTCATCCGGCAAATAAGAGTTATCGCGCAATCCTTGTGCCACATCGGCCACACAAGAAACAGCGCGCAAGTCAACCGCTGACATCTATTTGATCATAGAGGTAGGTGTGACTTGCTTTGCGAAGACACCCAATATCACTGCCACTCTGCTTGTGATCATCATGACTCTGCCTATGACGACTTGTGCCGTTACGCCGCTAAGTAAGGTGCCAAAGTCTCGGCAAGATCATCGGGAACACGCACCGGTCGCCCGTTGTTGTCTGTGATCGCTGCTCGCACTTCTTGACGGGCCAGCACTTCACCGTCACGCACTAGGCGCTGATGCCAGATCGACGAAGCTCGCTTTATTTCCACCACTTCGGTTTCTACAGTTACTGTCTCACCGGCATACACCGGCCGTTCAAAAGAAGTGCTGATGCGGTTGACCACAAACCTGTAGCCCCTTGCTGCGAAGGAGACAAGGTCCAGACCGACCTGCTCCAAAAGCTCCACCCGGCCCGTCTCAAAAAATTGAATGTAGGCGGAATGGTTCAAATGACCGTAGGGGTCCAGTTCATAGAAGCGGACTTTGATGTCGTGGCGATGAGCGGGCACAGGACTAGTGAACTCTACGGTGCCGTGTGCTGAGAAACGCAGCCTTCTACACCTGTCACTGCGTAAACCTCGGTTCCAGGGGATACATAAGGCCCGAAACACAATGCCTCGCGGCGAACCCCGTCGCTGCTGGTGCGTCTAGCGATCTCGCTTTGCAGGGCAGCTATCTCAGCGTTGAGCTGCTGTTCGATCTGCTCAGCTTGTTGACGCTGATCGTTTTGGTCGATCCAGGTACGCACTGATGATGCGCCCAGAAGCGAAGCCGCGGCCACGATCACTAGAACCAAGCCCGCCAACAAGAAGCGATGCCACCACGCCGATTTCATGACTTAAGAATTACGACTCGACTGATCCGTCGAAGGCAGGAAGCGATAGTGCGCCACGGCCTCGGTAGACGGCTGCGTCACCAAGCTGCTCTTCGATTCGTAGAAGCTGGTTGTATTTGGCTACCCGGTCGCTGCGTGCTGGCGCACCAGTTTTGATCTGGCCGCAGTTAGTGGCGACTGCTAGATCAGCGATCACAGTGTCTTCGGTTTCGCCGCTGCGATGAGACATCACCGCCGCGTAGCCGCCGCGTTGTGCTTGATCCACGCAGTCGAGAGTCTCGGTAAGTGTGCCGATCTGGTTGACTTTCACCAAGATGGCGTTAGCCACACTCATCTGCTGCCCCCGCTGCAACCGTTCAGAATTAGTGACAAAAAGATCGTCACCCACCAACTGAACCCGTTCTGACAGTTCTGCGGTGTGCTGCGCCCAGCCAGACCAGTCGTCTTCGGCCATGCCGTCCTCAATCGACAGAATCGGATAGTTGTCACAGAGGCGTGTCAGCATTGCAGCCATCTCCCCAGAGTCCAAGATGCGGTCTTCTCCAGCGAGCACGTAACAGTTACGGCCAGAGTCAGTGTTGAAGAACTCCGTGGAAGCCACGTCAAGCGCGAATCCGATGTCATCCCCCAGCACCAGACCGACACGCTTGATGGCTTCGACCAAAAGTTCCAACGCTTCAGCATTGGAGCGAAGGTTTGGAGCGAATCCCCCTTCGTCACCCAACCCAGTCGCAAGGCCGCGACTTTTCAGCACTGCGGCTAACTCGTGATAGATATCCACTCCCCATTGCAAAGCCTCAGAAAACGATGCCGCACCTACCGGCACCACCATGAACTCCTGGAAGTCGATGTTGTTATCGGCGTGCGCTCCGCCGTTGAGCAGATTCATCATCGGCACCGGCAGAACATGAGCGTTGGCACCTCCGACGTGATGCCACAGCGGAATCCCCAACTCTGATGCGGCAGCACGAGCCGTAGCCAATGACACGCCTAGGATCGCGTTGGCACCGAGCCGTGCCTTGTTGTGAGTGCCGTCAGCGTCAATCAAAGCAAAATCAATGCTGCGCTGATCGTTGGCATCAAGACCGACGACTGCTTCTGCTAGTTCGCGGTTGACGTTGGCTACAGCGTTGCGGACTCCTTTGCCGCGCAGCCGTTCACCGCCGTCTCGCAACTCAACAGCCTCGAACGCGCCGGTTGAGGCACCAGAGGGCACCATCGCTGAACCGCTAGCACCTGAGGAGAGCATCACATCGACTTCCACGGTGGGGTTACCGCGCGAGTCGAACACTTCACGTGCCTTCACCGCGCAAATACTGCTTGTGATGCTGCTAGCGATGGTTGTGGAGCGGCTGCGACTTGAGGTAGTCACCGGCGAAACCTCCGTTCGGTGATGGCTCTAAGGGATGGGTCGCCTAAGAGCCACGGTCGGGTGCCGCTCCGTCCTGTACCCCGGCATCCGTCGGTGCGAAGGGTTTATTTTAGCCTAAGTAGCACCACGCGGGCAGCACATCAGCCATAAACGGCATTTTTAGGCTGTGCAGCGGTGTTGTAAGCAAGATTCACGCAGTGTCTAACTCAATACTGCGGTAACGGCGGCGGGCGCGTTCGGTAGCTGACCGCAAAGCGTCTTCGGGATCAATCTTGATACGTCGCCCTAGTTCGGTGACTGCCAGAAGTAACTCACCAAAGCTTTGCTCGTTAGGTTGTTCACGGAGTTGTATCAAGGCTTGCTCAGTGTCACCGAACTCCTGGTTCTGCCATTCCCCGGCAAAAAGTCCGGCTGCGGCCGCTCGTTTCTGCACTTTAACCGCACGCAGCAACGCAGGCAGAGTGTGGTCAATGGCATCCATTACCGAGTCGCGGCCTTTTTCTTGCAGCTTGATGGCATCCCAGTTGGCTCTCACCGTGTCAGAGTCATGGGCTTCAACATCGCCGAAGACGTGAGGATGGCGCGCTACTAGCTTGGCTCGTACCTGCTGAGCCACTTCGGCTATATCAAAAGCGTCACGCTCGGTGGCTAGCAATGCCTGAAACCAGACTTGATAAAGCAGATCCCCGAGCTCTTCACAGAGATCCTGATCTAGCTGTGTGGTGTCGCAGTCCTCAGAAGCAGCTCGCGCATCAAGAGCCTCCAGAGTCTCGTAGGTTTCTTCCAGCAGATAGCGGCGAAGACTGATATGAGTCTGTTCACGATCCCACGGGCATTCACGACGCAGAGTGCGAACTAGTTCATCAAAGTCCAGTAGCGCCGCGATCAGGCGATCCTGCTGGTTGGCTTCGGTGTTGTCAGGAGTGCTGTCAGGCACGGAAACTTGTCATCGCAGTGGTGCGAGAGCCACAGCGAAATCCGCAGGATCCCAAAACCCGTAACGCTCATCAATCTTCACTCGCGACGCATAGTTCGTAAAGACCGTTTGCTGTAAATCGCTCAGCAGCTGCTGGCGCTCGGACTGAACCTCAGTCTGCGCGGCTTGTTGTGCAGCTTGCTGTGCGTTTGCGGCTAACTGCGCCAACGTCTGCTCATCAAGCTGTGGATGATTCTCAGCGGTCGCCGGACCTGAGCTGATTACTTCGATCACATGAAAACCGAACTGTGTCTCGGCTAGCGCTAACTCTCCAGGTGCAGTGCTGTAGCCAGCCTCCTCGAAAGGTGCCACGAAAGAGCCTTCAGGCGCACAGCCGAGTTCACCACCAAGTGATCCGCTTCCCGTGTCCAACGAGAACTGTGCAGCCAGCACCGCGAAGTCAACATCTGCCGCTATCAGTGCTAGGAGCTGATTAGCTTCCTGCTGAGTCTCAACAAGAATGTGGCGAGAGCACAGATAGCGCAGCCCGGCAACAGCATCCGTCACAGCCGGAGCAGGCACCTGCTGTTCGGCCCATTGCACCGTTGCAAGCAATATCGCCTGCTGCCTGATCAAAACGTCACCACCGGCAGCGCCCGGCACGAACTCGGGGTCAGCGATTGTTAGGTCAGCAACCGCCACTGATTCGTGTTCGTTGCTGATCAGCACTCCCCGATCAGCTAACTCCAACTCGACCGCGTTGTAGAACACCCATCTGCTGAGCCAGTCGGCTGCTGCTTGACGTGAGGCTCTTGCGCTGTTGTCAGGGTCGGTGGTTGCCAGATAATCGTTGAGATCACCGACCGTGTATTGAGCGGAACGCTCGCTGCCGGCGATTTCCGCTGCTAGATCCTCAGAAGCACCGCAACCAGCTGCCAAAAGCAAGGTCAGCATCACGGCAGTAAGGCCGACCAGAGAGGTTCGGCGGGGGGTTTTGTGAAGATTGCACAAGCTCACGAAGCTTCAACCTTACCCGCCGGTGCCACTTCGCTGAGCAAACCCTGCAGTTGATCTACTAGGGAACCTGCATCTCCTCGAAGCTGCACATGCAACTCCTTTAGATCCTCTTTCACGACGGTCTCGTTGCCGTAGAGGCGCTGCAGCCGCACTTGGCGACTCATTGGCAGATCCACAGGAGACAGCCGAGCCGTGAAACGATTCGCGGTTCGACTGCCGCCACGCCCGGTGACCACAAGCTCTGACACTGCTGCACGCAGGCATTCCACACGCAGTCGACCGATTGCTAGCAGTGCCTCCGCCGCTTCGGGGACTGTCCCGAACCGGTCAATCCATTCAGAACGAATATCGTCCAGCTCGGTTTGTGACGTAACCGCTGCCAGTCGCCTATAAGACTCCAGTCGTGCCGCTTCCCGGCTTATGTAATCAGCCGGAACATGCGCGTCAACCGGTACTTCTATGGTTACCTCTGGTGGAGCTTGAATCTTCTCGCCGCGCAGTTCAGCCACTGCTTCACTGACTAGACGGCAATAAAGGTCATAACCAACCGCCGCAATATGGCCGGACTGAGCTTCGCCCAACAGGTTGCCCGCCCCGCGGATTTCTAGGTCTCGCATCGCGATCCGGTAGCCCGAACCAAGCTGTGTGGCTTCACCGATGGTTTTGAGTCGTTCATAAGCGTCTTCGCTGAGCACGCTGTCCACTGGATGAAACAAATAGGCGTAAGCACGCCGTCCTGAGCGACCCACTCGCCCTCTGATCTGATGCAGTTGCCCCAGTCCCAGCCGATCTGCTCGGTCCACTACCAGCGTGTTGACCGTAGGCATGTCGATACCCGATTCGATGATGGTGGTGCATACCAGCACGTCATAGCGGTAGTCAGCGAAGTCAAGCACCACCTGCTCAAGCGTGCCTTCGTCCATCTGACCGTGAGCTACCGCCACCCGAGCTTCGGGAACCATAAGCCGTAGCTGTTCAGCCACATGCTCAATATCAGCCACCCGATTATGCACAAAAAAGACTTGCCCTTCGCGCAAAAGCTCACGCCGCAACGCTTCGGCTATGGGACGCTCGGCTTGCTCGCCGACATAAGTGAGGATCGGCTGACGATCCGCAGGAGGGGTATCAAGCAGTGACATGTCACGGATCCCGGTGAGGCTCATTTCCAGAGTTCGCGGCACTGGCGTAGCAGTCAGCGTGAGCACATCAATGTCGGCTCTCAGCGACTTGATTGCTTCTTTATGACGCACACCGAAACGCTGCTCCTCGTCAATGATCAACAACCCCAGGTTCTTGAAGTTCACGTCGGCTGACAGCATTCGGTGAGTGCCGACCACTACATCCACTTCACCAGCTTTCAGATCTTGCAGAACTTTGCGGGTTTGCGCTGAGGTCAAAAAACGGCTCAAGGTTTCAACTCTCACACCAAAGGCAGCACAACGCTGCTGAAAGGTCTGAGTGTGCTGTTGAGCTAGCAGAGTGGTAGGCACCAGCACAGCTGCTTGACGACCATCTTGCACAGCTTTGAACGCAGCGCGAACCGCGATTTCGGTCTTGCCGAAACCAACATCGCCGACGATTAGTCGATCCATTGGCATCGGCCGTTCCATGTCGTTTTTCACATCGATAATGGCGTGCAGTTGGTCGCGTGTTTCTTGATATTCGAAAGCATCCTCCATTTCGCGTTGCCATACAGTGTCAGGTGCGAAGGCGTGGCCAGTAGTAGTGATGCGCTTTTGATAGAGCTCCACCAGCTCGGCGGCGATCTCAGCAACGGCTTGGCGTACCCGACTTTTGGTGGCTGACCAGTCCGAGCCGCCCATACGTGACAGCGTCGGGGCTTCGCCACCGGTGTAATGACGGATCGCTTCGATCTGATCCGACGGGATGTAGAGACGGTCACCGCCACGGTAGGCAAGCAGCAGATACTCGCGTTCGTGGCCTCCTATGTCACGCCGGACCATGCCCTCAAACAAGGCCACCCCGTGATGATCATGAACCACGAACGAGCCCGGTGCGAGGTCCGCCAGAAAGCGACGCTGATCACGGGAACGGGTTCTAGGGGCTCGGTGGGTGCGGCGCCTGCCGGTGATGTCGGTTTCGCTCAGCAAAGCCAGATTAATGTCTGCCACCACAGCACCCCGGCTCAGATCCGAATGCCGTGACTCAACCCGGGCTCCGTGTTCGGCTAGTAGATCACTGAGCCGCTGCGCGTTCGGCTGGGGTGCGCTGAGTACTGTGTGATAGCCGCTACTGGCCAGGTCATTTATGCGTGCCGCTAAGGGTTCAATGCTGCTGAGGCGTCGGTCCCAGCCTGATGCTGTGAAAACCCCAGTTTCGGGGCTGTCAGCCACCGCAGGCAGCATCCATACGGGTGCGGCAACATTGTCGAGCAGACCGTCGAAGGCTCTGTGCAGGCGCGGCATACCCGCGGCATCGGTGCTCCAAGTTTTTGACAGACCCGCCGCTAGATCTTCTTCTTCGGCAAGTATCTCGTCGGCTCTGTCTCCTAAACGACGCGGCTCTATCAAAACCACTGCCCCGTCGGTGGGCACCGAATCAACTACTAGAGCCTGACGCTCGGCTAGCCACGGCCACCACGATTCCATGCCTTCAAAAAGCTCGCCGTCAGCTAAGCGATCCCAGTGTTCACGACCCCACGGCTGGCTTGCGGTCAACGCTGCTGCACGCTGTCGCATGGCCGTATCGGGCCGAAGTTCGCGAGCAGGATAAATTTCTGTTCGTTCACAAGACCCAAATGAGCGTTGATCCCCTACCGAGAACTGCGTGATCCGATCGATTTCATCACCCCAGAAATCAATGCGCATCGGAGCTGTAGCGGTGGATGCGAACACGTCAACAATTGAGCCGCGCACTGCCATCTCACCGCGATGTTCCACCTGATGCTCGCGCCGGTATCCGAAAGCCACTAGACGTTTCACGATCTCGGATTGGTCAACAAGGTCGCCACGGCTCAAAGTGATGGGCGTGCTCGCAGCGCTTGGATCCACGAACTGTGCTAGGGCTCGGGCTGATACGACCACCACTGAAGGCGTGGTTTCGGTTTGCGCCATTCGGTGCAGCACCCGGCAACGGCGACCCATGGTTTCTACTGAGGGGCTGACCCGCTCAAAAGGCAGCGTCTCCCAGGCGGGCAACTCCTCGACTGCTTCGGCACCCAAGAAAGCGGTCAGGTCAGCGGTTAACGTCTCGGCTTCTAAGCGTGTCGGCACGGCCACCAGCAGCGGCTTGCGCCGGGATGCGGCACTAAGCCCGGCTATTGCCATAGCGCGCGCTGCTTCTGGCACAGCCAGCTTGGCTGTGCGTCGACCCAGCAGCGACAAAAAGGCGGGATGCTCCGCTAGCAGCGGCACCAACGCAGCTAAGCCTCCTGTCTGTGCCTCACCCTCAGGTGCAGGTTTAGCCTCAGACTTAGCCTCAGGTGCAGGGTTAGTTTCAGGTGCGGAATGTGCAGCAGCGGAGAGCATCTCAGAGCGCGTTGAAACGATTCATGGTCGGTTCAAGGCCGTGGGTAGCCAAGTATTCAATGGCATCAGCCGCGCGTTGCACCACAGCGTCCAGTTCGGCTCGCTCGGCTCGACTCGGGCGTTTCAGCACATAGTCTCCGCCTTTGGGTGTGGCATCAGGCTTGCCGACACCTACCCGTATCCGACTAAATCCGTCACTGTGCAGATGTGCTTTGATCGACTTCAGGCCGTTGTGTCCCGCTAGCCCTCCACCACATTTGACTTTAAGGCGACCCACAGGCAGATCCAGTTCATCGTGTACCACCACAAGAGTGCTCAAATCTTTGATCCCGAAGCGGCGCACCAGTTGCCTTACCGAGCGTCCCGACTCGTTCATCCAAACATCTGGCGCTGCTGCGGTGATCCGCCGATCAGCGACACGAAGTTCGCATACCTGTGCATGCAAACGCCGAGCACTGCGCAGCTTTCCGTTGTGGCGACGCATCAGCTCGTCTATCACCCATCGTCCCGCGTTGTGGCGGGTGGCTGCATAGTTTTCGCCAGGGTTACCGAGACCTACCACCAACAAATCAGCTGAAGCGCCAGAGCGCGAGCCGAGCACCAGAAAGGCCCGCTGGCAGTTCTCAGGAGTTGTCTGTCTCGGTAGCCGCCTCTTCGCCTTCTTCGCCATCGGCCATGAGGATGACTGTCTCGGCTTCTTCCTCAGCGGCTTTCTGCTGGCGCAGGAACTCCTTGGTGGATCGGGTGATGAGACCCACCGCGAATGTGGCATCGGGATCACCTGACGGGGTCACACCAGAGGGGAGTTCGATGTCGCTCACCCGAAGCGATGATCCGACCTCTAGGTCGGTGACATCAGCAGTGATCTCGGTGGGAATGTCATCGGGCTTGGCCAGCACCGGCAGACGGTGCATTACCTGATCTACCATGCCGTTGGCTTGCGTGACTTTCTTGGCTTCACCGGTGAGCAGCAGCGGGATCTCCACCTCGACTTTCTGATCGGGATCAATCCGCAGGAAATCGACATGCAGCACTTCGCGGCGCACCGGGTGGCGCTGCAGATCTTTGATGATCGATAGCTGCTGTCCGCTGTCGAGGTCGAGAGTAATCAGAGCGTTAAGACCTGCTTCGGTGTTGAGCGCACTCCGCAGATCGGTGTTATCCACCGAAACGGTCTCAGGTTCGATGCCCAAGCCGTATACCACAGCTGGAACGCGTCCAGTCCGGCGCAGCCTGCGACTGGGCCGAGTGCCGTGCTCTCGGTCGGTCTGAGCCTTCAACAAGTTGATAGCCATTGCTTTGAGGATAGGGCTGCGATGATGTTTTCCCGCATGTCGGGTGTTGAAGCCAGCGATCCGCTCGGTTATCTGCCCACAAATCTGTTTGGCTATCCGAGCAGATGACTGCTCTAGTAACTGCTCGGCTTCTAGACCAGGTTCTCTCCGCCGAATATTTCACTCACCGAAGTGTCTTCAAAGACCGCTGAAATCGCTCGCGCCACGATTGGTGCCACCGAAACCACTTGCAGTTTCTCGAATATTTTCTTTTGAGTGAGCGGCAAAGTGTCGGTGCAGACCACCATGTCTATCGCAGAGTTCTTGAGGCGCTCCACGGCAGGGCCTGAAAAAACCGCGTGAGTGGTAGCAGCGATCACTCGGCTAGCCCCGTTAGCGGCCAACAGTTCAGCAGCAGCTACGATCGTGCCGCCTGTGTCAATCATGTCATCAACGATCACGCAGGTGCGGCCAGCGACATCGCCGACTATCACCTTGGCGGACACTTCGTTGCTGTTCTCACGGCGCTTGTGAACGATGGCTAGATCAGCGTTCAGCAGGTTGGTGTACCGCTCAGCTACCTTGACACGCCCCGCGTCTGGCGAAACGATTACCAGGTCATCTTCTTGAAGCGACTGCAAATACTCAAGCAGTACCGGCATGGCGGTGAGGTGATCCACCGGACCGTCAAAGAATCCCTGAATCTGGCCGGAATGCAAATCCACTGACAGCAGCCTGGTAGCACCCGCCACTAGGAACAAATCCGCTAGCAGCCGAGCCGAAATGGGTTCGCGACCTGAAGCTTTGCGATCCTGGCGGGCGTATCCGTAGAAGGGTGCTACCACGGTGATGTGCTTGGCGGAGGCTCGCTTGGCGGCATCAACCATCACCAGCTGCTCCAAAATGGCATCGTTGATGGAGCCGCCCTCCCACTCGGCGTGTGTGCCAACTATGAACGCATCACAGCCACGGATCGAGTGTGCGTAGCGCACATGCACCTCGCCGTTGGCGAAGTTCTCGATGTAGGTCTTGTCGAGTTCGACCCCGAGTTCAGCGCACACGCTGGCAGCGAACGCTTCGCTGGAACGCCCCGCCACAATGCGAAGCTCTTTGTTGGTCTGCTGCTTCACTTGATGGGTGCCCCCGCGGTCTGGCGAGTCATAGCCTTAGGCATCTTCGGCATCATAGAGGTCTAGCAGCCCGAGAGCGAACGTTGCAGCAGGCATCGCCGCAAGGTGGAGCAGATATTGCTGATGCTGGCCGGGCAGGACTCGAACCTGCAACATCCGGAGCCAAAGTCCGACGTTCTGCCAATTGAACTACCGGCCATCGCCGCCGGTATGCAGCGACGGCGCTTTTACCCTAGCGCTCAGTGTCTCTAGCGCAGCAGACCCGCTTGCGAAAATCAGTGTTCGGCAGTGATGCTCGATTACGCCAGCAGCCATGCCGAGCGGAGGCAGCGAACAATCGCGACGCAGTGGATGCTGATCTCGCTAGGATTGTCTACTCGTGGGATCGCTGGTAAAGAAGCGCCGTAAGCGCATGCGCAAAAAGAAGCACAAGAAGATGCTCCGGCGTACCCGCCATCAGCGTCGCAAGTAGGCCACTGCGCTATTTGAAGCTGCGACCCTTTTTGATCGCCGCTGGCTGTCACACTCAGACTCTCAGTTATCGCTTCCTCTCAGCTATCCCTTCTCACTGGCTGGCGCTGGCGCTGCTGAAGGCTGGGGTGGTGGTGGCAACCATACGACCCGCACCCGGATACGAGCCCGCAACGAACCAGGTGCTGCCGCTTCCTGCGAGCCGCGGGGTTTGACCGGTTGCCTCTTGGAGTTCGTTGCGCCAGTCCGCCAACTCAGGTGCCACCCACAAAGCCGCGGCTTCCAGATCGTTGCCGTTTTCGCCAACAGGGCTGCCCATCTGATCCCACGCTTCGTAAACATCTTTGGTCACACAATGCACAGGCGAGAACTGCAATGTGTAGTGCTCGCTGACATAGTCGAGCGGTTCGATGATTTCACCGATGCCTTGCACACGGGCTCGACCACCTGCCAGGCAAAACGCCACGTCAGCGCCCAACGACACCGCCACCATGGGGTCGTTGATCCCGGCCCAGCGAAGCACCGCAGCCGCATCAGAAGAACCGCCTCCCAGTCCCGCCCCGGGCGGGATCTGTTTGTAAACAGATGCCTGTGCTTGACGGCCGGTCAAGTTTTCGGCTGTGACCAGCGCACGCTCAACCAGATTCTCTCCAGGCTTCGTGATGTTTAGGAGTTCTTGGCCAGAGTTGTCGAACATTATTACTCTGTGTTGGTCTTTACCTGCTTGTCGTGCTTGCGCTTCTTGCTTGAACTCTTTGAGTGCGAGCCGGTCTCCGAAGTCGAGGGTCACCATTTCGGCATCGATCAGGTGATAACCGTCATCGCGGACTCCAGTGATCCGCAGACTGAGCGTCAACTTCGCTGGAGCGAACAAGTCAACCATCAGCTATCAAGCCTTTCGCGGCTGCCATCGTCATAAAAGCTACAGTTTCAGTTTCGTTCGTTCACATTTTCAACATCTACGAACAGCGCAACACACCCACACAGCGCGCCACCACGCAAAAAACAACACGAAACAAACAAGACACAAAGGAGTCAACCATGCAGCGGATCATGCCTTCCGGCTCGTTCATGGGCAACGCAGTGCTGAGGCGCGAAGATCCTGATCTGCTCACCGGCGCGGCCCGTTTCGTGGGCGACATGACTCCCCCCAAAACGCTGCATGCAGTTTTTGTGCGTTCGGTGATGGCTCACGCACGTCTCGTTTCGGTTGATTGCGACGCGGCGCGTTCAGCTCGCGGTGTTGTCGGTGTCTGGACTTCCAAGGAACTACCTCTCGCTGCTCAACGTTTGTTCCCGATGCTGCCAGAGCAACTCACCCGACTGCCCTTGACCGACAAGGCTCGCTATGTGGGTGATCCGATTGCTGTGGTGGTGGCTGATTCACGGGCTGCGGCGATGGATGCAGCCGAACTAGTTGAGGTCGATTATCAGCCGCTGCAGGCAGTAGTAGACCCGTTTGAGGCATTGAAACCTGAAGCTCCGGTCGTGATTGAAGCTCACGGCTCCAATAAAGCAGCCGAATTTTCTATCAAAGCTGATGCTGATGCACTGACAGGTCATGACCTCATAGTGAGTGGCCGTTTCGCTAACCATCGTATGGCAGCAGCACCGATAGAGCCTTCAACGTTTCTAGCGGTACCCGACAGCAGTCAAAGCAACGCAAGCAGCACCGGCTTGACTTTGTGGTGCAGCACCCAGCGGCCACATGAGGTGCGAGACAAGGTGGCCGCCTCACTCGACTTGGCTCAAGACGAGGTGCGGGTGATTGCCCCCGCGGTGGGCGGAGGCTTCGGGGCTAAAGCAGCCGTCTATCCAGAGTTTTTGGTGGTGGCATGGCTAGCTCATACGCTGGCACGTCCCGTTAAGTGGGTCGAGACCCGCAGCGAGAACCTAATCAATATGGTGCAAGCCCGTGACGTTGTCCACGACGTGGAACTCGGTCTCACCAAGGAAGGCGATTTTTGCTGGATCAAGATCAAAGCGATCGCTAACGCTGGCGCTTATCCGGGCATTGGTGGCATTCTGCCGTTCATCACGATGATGATGGCCACCGGTCCATATCGCATTGCGGCAGTCGATTACGAAGCGGTTTCGGCTGTCACCAACATCACTCCCCTATCCGCATTCCGGGGCGCGGGACGCCCTGAAGCGGCCGTAACTTTGGAACGCATCGTTGATCGTGCCGCTGCTGAGCTGGAAATGGATCCTGCTGAGCTGCGACGCCGTAATCTGCTGGCACCCGAGGAGTTCCCGCTCAGCACTCCAAGCGGTGCCAACATGGACTGCGGCGAGTATGTCCGAGCTTTGGATCTGGCATTGGAGAAAGCCCAATATTCGCAGCTGCGTGCTGAGCAGGCGCAACGACGCGCTGCGGGTAGTTCCAAACTGCTGGGCATAGGCGTGTCTACCTATGTGGAGATCACCGCACTGAATCAGCACTCCGAGTTCGGTTCTGTCACTGTGGAACTTGACGGAACCATCACAGCTCGGGCTGGCACAGCGTCGCACGGGCAGGGTCACGCGACTGCTTTCTCGCAGATACTGGGCGAAGTTATGGGTGTGTCCGCCGAGCAGGTGAAAGTGATCGACGGCGACACTGCAGAAGTCCCTCGAGGTATTGGCACGGTGGGGTCGCGGTCGCTGCAGCTTGGTGGCAGCGCAGTCTTCGCCGCTGCACAGGAAGTGCTTGAGAAGGCCAAGCTTTTGGCTGCTGAGCTGCTCGAAGCCGACAGCGACGACATCGTGGTTGCGTCGGGGGGACTTGCAGTGGCGGGCGTGCCGTCTGTGACCGTGTCGTGGGCTGCCCTCGCTGCAGCTGCTGAAGCTGATCCTGATGACCTGCCCGAAGGGGTTGAGCCAGGAGGTTTAGCGGTCGAAACCGACTTCAACCAAGGAGAATCAAGTTATCCCTTCGGTGCTCATGTATCGGTGGTGGAAGTAGACACTGAAACTGGTGACGTTCGGCTGCTGCGTCACATTGCGGTGGATGACTGCGGACGGATCCTTAATCCGCTGCTAGTGCAGGGTCAGGTTCACGGTGGTGTGGCTTCAGGAGTTGCGCAGGCTCTTTACGAAGAGTCAACTTTTGACTCTGAAGGCAACCCTCGCAACACTAATTTCGCTGACTACGCCATCCCGGCCGCATCTGAACTGCCGAGATTCGAGATTTACCAAACCGAGACACCAACCCCGCTCAACCCGCTAGGTGCTAAAGGCATTGGCGAGTCGGGAACCATCGGATCTACACCAGCAGTGCAAGGGGCAGTGCTTGACGCGCTGGCACAAGTAGGGGTTGAGCACCTAGATATGCCGTTCACGCCGCAGCGTGTGTGGCGTGCCATTACCGCGGCTAAGTCGGTTCAGTAGCTCTTTATCACTCCCTCAGCAGCCCTCAGTAGCTCTCCCCAAGCTAAGCGGCTTGCTTTGTGAGGATGTGGTCCAGGATGGTCACGAAACGGTAAATATCGCTGAAAGAGTTATAGAGAGGCACCGGCGCTGCACGGATCACGTCGGGATAACGCCAGTCGCACACAACATCGTTATCCAACAATTGCTGATGCACCAGCTTCGGATCAACCCCCGGCGCTTTCACGCGTAGCGCATACTGGCAGCCTCGCTCAGCAGTGCGGCGCGGTGTGATCACCTCCATTCGGTCACCAATCACTTCGTCCAGCAGTAGGTCAAGAAACTCGATCTGTTTCAGTGATTTGGCCCGCAGCGCCATGATGCCGCCAACCTGTTCAAATATTTCCAGAGAAGCTCGCAGAGCCGCCATCGGCAGAATCGCCGGGTTGGAGAGCTGCCAAGAGTCAACCGTGGGGATCGGCTCAAAAACCGTGTCCATCTCAAAGCGGGTTTCTTGTCGCTGCCCCCACCAGCCGAGAAGTTTCGGTAGTGAAGCGTCACCCAGGTCACCCAAATGCTTGTCATGAACGAAAGCGCCAGCAGTGCCGCCCGGGCCGCCGTTGAGATACTTGTAACCGCACCAGACAGAGAAATCGACATCCCAGTCATGCAAAGCCAACGGAACGTTGCCGACGGCATGTGCCAGATCAAAGCCGACACGGGCACCGACCCGCTGCGCTGCCTCAGCGATCTCCGCCATTGGTAGCACCTGGCCGGTGTAGTAGTGAACACCGGGAAGCATCACCAGAGCCAGTTCCGGACCGTGCTCTTCGATCAAAGCCAGCAGGTCGCTGCGCTGCAAGATGTCGGTGCCGGGTCTGGGACGGGCAATAATCAGCGAATCGGCTGGGTCATGGCCACGCTGACGGATCTGGCTTTGGGCAGCGAAATGGTCGCTAGGGAAAGCATGATCCTCGATCAGGATCTTGTGGCGGGTGTGGTCAGGGTTATAGAAGCTGATCATCAGCAAATGCAGGTTCACGGTGAGCGAGTTCATTGCCACGACCTCGTTCGGGTGTCCACCAACAAGCCGCGCCAACGGTTCTGTTAGCAACTTGTGATAAGGCAACCAAGCCAAGTCGCCCTCTAGGTGTGCTGCCGCACCGAGGCGAGCCCAACGCTGAAGCTCGGTATTGACATGATCGACAGCAGTTCGTGGTAGCGCACCGAGTGAGTTGCCGACAAGATAAATCTGTGTTGCACCGTCTCTACCTTGCGGCAGATGGAACTCGTCGCGAAACGCTGCTAGCGGATCCGCGGCATCAAGAGCCTCTGCGGTAGCTGCATCGCTTCTGAGCGAATTCACAGGGTTCACGGGGTTCACTGCGGCAGCTTGACCCAACCTTCGGGGGGCTGCTTGCCGGGATGCAGCGCACCGCAGTATGTGCAGGTTCGTTTCTTTTCGCTGCTGTAGAAGCTCTCAAACAGCGGAGGCAGGTCACGCACAATGCTGGTAAGTGACACTTCCACTCGATGCACCAGCGCCTCGCATTCAAAGCAATACCACTCGAAGCCGTCTTTGGTACCGTCAGGGCGTTTGGGTTCAACCACAAGCCCGACCGAACCAGCTTGAGGCCGTTGCGGCGAATGACGCAAATGCGCTGGCAACAGAAATATGTCGCCTTCGCGAATCGGCACATCACAAGCAACGCCGTCCTCAATGACTTTTAGAACCATGTCGCCTTCGAGTTGATAGAAGAACTCTTCGACGGGGTCATCATGGAAGTCGCTGCGCTGGTTGGGTCCCCCAACGACGGTGACCATGAGATCAGCGTTCTCCCAGATCTGCTGGTTACCTACGGGAGGTTTGAGCAGTTCACGATGTTCATCAATCCATTGTTTGAAATTGAAAGCCGCAAGCCGTGTTCCGTCTGCCATAGGTGTTCCTTTCTGAGTTCTTTGCAGCGTCTGGAGCTGTTGTGCTGTTGTTTTATTGCGTTACTACCTTTGGTGCAGCCCGCACTGCTCAAAGGCTGCTCGTGTGAGTTGTTTTTCGTTTTCGGTGAGTTCTAGCAACGGCGGACGGACCCTGCCCCCCACTTGTCCGAGCAGCGTTTGCCAATATTTTTGATGAGCGTGAGGCTTCTCAGCAGGCCGAGTGTTTCTCAAAGCTTCACGCACCGGGTTGAGGCTGGCAGAAATACGCCGCGCCTCGTCAATATCACCCGCAAAAGCTGCCATGGTGTAGTCATGCATGCGACGATCTTCAGCAGTCTGAAGCAAGAAAGGTGGCGAAGAACACAAATACAGCTTCCAATCGAGTTCCAAAATATTGTCGAGCCATTCGTCTTCGGAGGCGGTGCTCACCTGGATCCGGTCGCGGGCGAGCTGGGTCAGTTCAACATACATTGGGCGCTTGACGCTGTATTTGATCGCGACCACTGTTTCAAGATCCGCTAGCCGATTGCAGAGTTGCGGTGACATCACATAGCCGCTGTCGGGATGGCTCCACAAAGCCAGCGGAATATCAACACTTCGGGTGATGTGCTGATAGTAACCCAAAACGGTTTCGTCGTGCTCTCGAGCGAAATGCAGCATCGGAGCGTGAACCACGATGTAATCAGCCCCAGCGCTTTGTGCGTGACGCGCCAAATCGATCACAACATCAAGGTTCTGATCTGAACATGACATAATCGTTTGAGCTTTGCCGTTAGCGGCTTCCACAGCGATCTCTAGGGCTTGCTTGCGTTCTTGGATACTCATTGAGAAGCATTCGCCTTGCTTGCCTGACACAAACACACCAGCGATACCCAGATCTTCGGTCCAGTGGCGAATATTTTCAGCGAAACCCTCAACATCAAGACGTAGATCGTCATCAAATGGTGTCAGCGCGGCAGCCCAGATTCCTTGCAGATTCTCGCGTGCGTAGTCCTTGGCTTGAGCTCTAGTAGCTTTGGTGTATCGCAAGATGGTGATGCTCAACTCTCGGCTTTTGGGTAACGGCGTTCGGCCTTTGCTTTGCTTTGCTTTGGCTTCTATGCGATTGAGATGCTGTGGGATACGTTCTTGACGATCATGTAGTTGTGCAAGCCTTCTGCCCCACCCTCACGGCCGTAGCCGCTGGATTTGACTCCACCAAAAGGTGTCTCAGGAACCGAAGCTTCTAACGTATTGATCGACAAGTTCCCGGCTTCTACCTGTTGCACCATCTGCTGGATGTAGTCGGCACGGTTGGTGAAGCCGTAAGCGGCAAGTCCGAACGGCACAGCATTAGCGCGTTCGATGGCTTCATCAAGGGAGGCCACCGGGTTGACTACAGCTAGAGGCCCGAACGGTTCTTCGCTCATAACTCGGGCGTTGTTGGGCACATTCGCAAGCACGGTCGGCTCAAAGAAATATCCCGGCACTTCGCTGCGGGCACCGCCGGTAACAACTTCTGCGCCTGTGTTGCGCGCGTCCGCTATGAGATCACTTAAAGCCGCAGGGCGACGGTCATTAGCGAGCGGTCCCATCTCAATGCCGTCACGCATCGGATCACCTACCACCGTATCCGCGGCACGCTGCGCGAACTTCTCAAGGAACTCCTCAAAGATTTTTTCATGCACAAAGAAGCGAGTCGGGGATGTGCAAACCTGACCAGCGTTGCGCATCTTGCGAACCGCAGAAGTAGTCGCAACCGCAGCAGGGTCTGCATCTTCGCAGACGATCACCGGCGCGTGCCCGCCTAGTTCCATCAGCACAGGTGTCATGTTTTGTGAAGCCAATCCGGTGAGATGACGCCCCACTGCGGTCGAGCCGGTGAAGGCAACCAGTCGAACCGACTCTTGCGGGATCAGATGCTCAGAGATTTCTGCAGGCTCGCCATATACCAGGTTGAGCACGCCCGCTGGCAGGCCAGCATCGTGAAGAGCCGCAACAATGTGCATAGCTCCCGCGGGGGTTTCTTCGGCAGGCTTGATGATGACAGCGCAGCCCGCGGCTAGTGCGCTAGCAATTTTGCGAGCAGGCTGGCTCATCGGGAAGTTCCACGGCGAGAAGGCTGCTACCACGCCTATGGGCTGATGATGAACTATGTGGTTGATACCCGGGTTGCTAGGAATGACACGTCCGTAGCTGCGAGTTGCTTCACCGGCATCCCATTCAAAGAACTCGCAACCACGAATAACTTCGAGTTCGGCCTGCCGGTAGGGCTTGCCTAGTTCCAGGGTGATATGACGAGCGATCACGTCACAGCGTTCACGCATGAGTGCTGCGGCTTTGAGCAGTACATCGGCTCGATCCTTGGGTGCTGTGCGCCGCCACACCTCGAAGCCTTTAACAGCGGCTTGTAGAGCATCATCAAGGTCTCGCTGCTCAGCACGCGCTAAGTGTCCGACTATCTGCTCGTTCGCTGGGTTGATCACGGGCAGGTGATCAGGGGTCATGCGCCAAGAACCCCCTATGTAAAGCCCGATATCGGGATAGTCAGTTGTTGCATTCACAGCTTGAATCTATGCAGATATGTCCAAAGCTGCTAGTTGTCAGTGAAAGCCGAGCGTTGTATTGCCACCCCTCCCACCTCGGGCTAGATGGCCGCTTCGTAATCAGCCGACACGGTTTTAGAACGATTTGCGGATAGCCCAAAGGTCAGGAAACACAGGACGCATAATCGTGGTGCGCAGATAGGCAGCACCGTCGGAGCCTCCCGTGCCTTGTTTGGTGCCGATAGTGCGCTGCACCATCATCACATGCCGGTAGCGCCACTCCATGAAACCCTCATCTAGGTCAGTTAAAAGCTCGCAGATCTCTACAAGGGGTGGATGATCCCGATAGATGCTGTGCAGCACTGTCTGCACTTCTGGGGACGGCTCGTAGGCGAGTGTCACATCGCGCTCTAATACTGCCTGTGGAATGTCGAAACCGTTGCGTGCCAAGTAACGCAAAAAGCAGTCCCACACCGTCGGCGACTTCAGACGCTGCTGCAACTGTTGGTGGGCTTCTGGATCGTCTTGCGGGATCAACTCAAGATGAGCTATGTCGAATTGTCCAAGCAATATCTCCAGTTCTCGGAACTGCACCGACTGGAAGCCGCTGGCGCTTTCCAGAAACGGGCGGAAAGACGCGAACTCAAGAGGGGTCATAGTTTCGAGCACGTCAAGTTGACTGACCAAAGTTTTGAGGATTTTGAGAACCCGTTTGAGTTGATGGCTGCCCTTGAACGGCGAGTCGTTGTTGAGATGACTGCAAAGCCTGTCGAGTTCGTGAATGACTTGTTTGAACCACAGCTCATACACCTGATGGATGATTATGAACAGGGTCTCGTCGTGTTCTGGTGCCCCGCTGTCGGGATCAACAGAGCGACACTGCTGCAGCGACAGCAGCTCTTTGATCTTCAGATAGGAAGCGTAAGTCAGATCATTGCTCACAGCGAAAGTGATACCGGTCTTGCTAAAGGGTCAATCTGAGGTAGAGGTTCAAGGTTTGCCACCAGCCCGGCGGCACGATCCATGTCCACATCGGCAACGGCTGTGCATCCGGCTGTGAGTTCGGTCATGATCTTGTCTTGGCGGGCTGCACGAGCGGCGGCTTCGGCATAGGGCATGGTCGAGAACATCACCATGTTGTAACGCGGGCTGAACCTTTCTGGGTGGTGTTGCTGCAACTTCAGCGCAAGCTCACGCTTTAGTAGATAGTCGCGGTCAATCACGCCAGAGCGCATTTCTATATAGTTATCAAGCGCCATATCGGCGATGGCTTCAGCGTTGGGTTTGCGTTCAGCCTCGAAAGCCGCGAAAGCTGAGGCTAGGTCATCGGGCTGTTCACGCAGCTGCCTGTCGAGAGCCCGAACCGACTCCATAGCAAGGTTCATGCCCTGCCCGTGAAACGGCACGATGGCGTGAGCAGAGTCTCCGACCAGCACAGCTTTACCCTGGTAGTGCCAGCCGCTGCAGCGCATAGTGGCGAGACGACCTTCGGGATTAGTGAAGAACTGATCCACAATATCGGGCACGAGCGCTGCGACCTCACCGAAATGCTCCTCAAAGAACCGCGAGACTGCTTCGGGTGTTGTCAACGAGGCGAAGCTGTTTTCCCCTTCGTGGGGGGCGAACAAAGTGGCGGTGAAGTCTCCTTGAGGGTTGGGCAAAGCGATGAGCATAAAGTTGCGCCGCGGCCAAATATGCAATCCGTTGGGGTCAAGCTGAAAGCCGCCACCAGGCGCGGGAGGAATCCGCAGTTCCTTGTATCCGTGGCCGAGTTGGCTCACATTCACGCTGCCTCCAGCGGATTCCACCACTGATGCGCGTATAGCTGAACCAGCTCCGTCGGAGCAGATAGCAGTCCCGAACTCAACGCTGCGCAGAGTGCCGTTCAAGCTCTGCGATTTCTGAGAGTTCCGAGAAGCATGAGAGTTCTGAGTGTTCTGGGCAGATGCGCTCATTTCTGGTGCACCAATTTGCAGGGTGTTGGCGGTGAGGTCAATGGCCTGCACCGGGCTTTCGAACTGGAAACTCACCCGGCCCGTAGCTTCGGCAGCGTCAATCAGGATGGCGTTGAGGTCGCGCCTTGACACTGAGTGGATCACCTCATGGGGGCCTGTTCCGTAGGGCTGCAACACCGCTTGCGAGCCATCAGCCCGCGAGCCGTCATCTGCGTGGATAATCCGTCCTCGCATAGGAATCGTGATCGAATCAACCTGCTCAATTACCCCGACTTCTGCCAGAGGCACGATCCCGCGCGTAGCCAGCGCCAGATTGATGGAGCGGCCTGCTGAGATCTCGGCTCTGCGGATGTCGGGACGTGCTTCATACACGGTCACTTCGCAGCCCGCACGAGCAAGGTAGAGCGCCATTAGCGCCCCGGCGGGCCCAGCACCGACCACCACTATTGGAGCGTTGTCGCTGAGGGCACTACCCACGATCTCAAGGCTAGTCCTACAGACTTCGGCAGGCCGAGCCAACTATCGGGAACCTTTTGGCCGCTTCAGGCATCTTGTTAAGAGATGAACAAGATTGCTCTCAAGGCCACTGTAGTCGACGCAACCCCAGGCGCCGTTGACAACTCGGCGTTCGTTGGTGCCGTTAGCCCTTCAGCTAGTTTGGGTGCTTCAGACTCGTTGGAGGTGCTGGCTAGGATCACAACACGAGTGAACGATGACTTCCAGACTCTCTATGCCAGGCAGTACAGGTCAATGGTTCGGCTAGCTCAGGCTCTGGTCGACACCGTGGAATCAGCCGAAGAGGTCGTCCAGCAAGCTTTTGTGAAGGTGTATGAGCGCTGGCGACGACTTGACGATCCGCAGAGCTATCTGCGGGTTGCGGTGGTTAATGGTGCGCGCAGCGAGTTGCGCAAGCGCGAAGTGCGGCGCAGGGTGGGTCTCAAGAGCCGCCGTCCAGACCCGCTCCCTGAAAGCGATTATTTGATGGATGCCCTCAACAAGCTTGATGAGCGTCGCAGAACGGCTTTGGTGCTGCGCTATTACGGAGAAATGAGCCAAGCTGAGATCGCTGAAGCTATGAAAATCCGTCTAGGGACCGTCAAGAGCCTGATTTCACGCGGTCTCACCGATCTGAGACAGGTGATAGAACGCTAGGTATCACGAGACACCGACATCGTGAAGGAGTTTTCGTGATGGCGTTCCACTACCTCACTGTTCTGGCCGTGACTGAGAGCGCACGCTAACTGGTAGCTAGCTGTGGGTTCGTCTAACCTGACCTCATGGCGCGTATCAAGGTCATCCCCGACGAATCCTGGGACGGCGAACTCGGTGAGATCTACCCGCAGGTCGTTGACCGCAAACATGGCCGAGTGGACAATGTTTTGGCTGTCCATTCGCTGAACCCGCAGTCAATGAAAGCTCATCAGGGTCTTTACAAATCGGCGATGGCTGGCACTGCCACGCTGCCAAAGGTTGAACGAGAGTTGATCGCTCTGGTGGTGAGCCTCGAGAACGGCTGCCACTATTGAATCACGCATCACCGGCGCGGTCTGCGTCGGCTGATCAACGACGACGATCTCGTGGCTGCTGTCCAACAAGATTGGGCTACGGCACCTTTGTCACCTGAACGCAAAACCATGGTGAGCTTCGCTGTGAAGCTCACCAGGACACCAAGCGCAATGTGCAACAACGATGTTGAAGAGTTACGTGCTGTTGGGTTCAGCGACCGTGACATTCTCGACATTGTTGAGGTTGCGGCTTATTACGCCTACGCCAACCGCATCGCTGACGGGCTCGGCATCGAAGTCGAACCCTGGATTCCCGAGGACTAACCGCTCAGCAGCAAAGTCTCCCCCGCTGGTAGGCGCTGCCAATCCTGTTAATGTCAGAAAGCTGGAAGGTTGTGTGGCCTTTGAGAGGGACCCGTTTGCGAGTCCGGTTGTTATGGGTGTTGGTGTTTGTGGTTGGTGGCATATTAGGTGATGCTCCGCAGTGAAAGCAGCCACCGTAGGTAGCGATCAGGGGCTTGCCGCTGGAGCAGGCGACCACCCCCACCAATCCCAATTTGGGTTGTCGGCGATTTTGATGCGACCGGAACCATCAGGCTCAACAACAAACAACACGGCATCAGTCGTATCATCCGTCGTCTCATAGGCGACATAGGCGATACGGCTACCATCAGGCGACCAAAGCTGTCTCAGACTCGTTCCGACCTTGTCGGCGATCTTGATGCGGTTGGAACCATCAGGCTTAGCAACAAACAACTCATGCACGTACCGGTATACACCATCGTTCACGTCCTTGAAACTGAAACCATTCGCGAAATAGGCGATACGGCTACCGTCAGGCCGGTGATCGTCTTTGATAGTGAACACCGCGAATTTCTTGACTCGTGGTTCAGTGCCACCCACACGCACTGAGTAAACATTCCAGTTCGAGTATTGATTAAGCATCTCCCGTTTCGGGCGGTGCGGGTCAGGGGACGGGCGAACCGTTTGATGACCGGAACCGGTTCTGATATACCGGTAACGCACATTTGCTTGCTTGACAGGCTTCGACGCTTCAGCGGGTGTAGTCGTCAAATAGAAAACAATCGTGTCACCCTCCAACAGTTCATCTGTAGACGGGGCACGAGTTGTTCCGCTGGTCTCACTTTTAATCTTCCGATCCGGGTTGCGACGCTGGATTGTGTATGTGACACAAACCTCCGGTTGCACCTCAGGGACGGGTGCAGGTTCAGGGGCAGGTGCCGGTTCTGTGGGTGTGCGCGTGTAATAAACGGTTCGTCGTTTGCAAGCGTTACCGCCACCCGGGCATGCACACCCAATCGTAGACAAAAACACCTGCCCGGCAGGGCATCGCTTCGACCGTTCATCATCTTCAGGCTGTTTAGGAACACATTTACCGTCACTAGTCGGGCTGATCCACTGATAGGGGCTAGCACAACTACGTTTCTTGCCAACAACATCAGGGTCCTGATCCGTAGTTTCAGAAACACACAACCCGGATTGCGAATCGTAACGAGTATTAGCCGGACAAGTCCTAGACGACGTACGCGGCCTCAACACACACTTCTCACCTTTCTCATCGTAGAAGAAGTTTGTGCCGCATTTTGTGCTTGTTGAGGTGCTAGTGCTGGTGTGTGACTGGCGTGTCGAGTGGCAACCCAAAGAACCGTGATAATGCTGAGTAGACCCGCAATGCAGTTTGGTTGATGTGTGACAGCGGTGACTCCCGTGGGAATGCTGCCCAGACCCGCAATGCAGTTTGGTTATCGGATGACAAACCATGTTGCTGTGTGTATGTTTACCGCTTGAGCATCCATATTTGACGCAACCCCGTCCCGTTTTCCAATGTTGGCCTACCGGACAGCCACGACACCTACCAGAAGGCCATTTCCCGTATTTGCAAGGATCAGCTTCAGCGGGCGGAGGTTCTGGCACATCAAACGGCGGGAACCCAACCAGCCCATAGCACACCACCGCTATCGCAGCGAACCAAAACCGGAAACAACAACGACGACGGCAGTGCGGCATATTTAGGGCCAGGTGACTCGGGCGGTGCCAGCATTGCTGTAATCGGCACCACAAATCGTGATCGGATAATCCGGTATCGACTCAAAATAGAAAAAATCGTCAATAATCCGCCGGTAAGCAGCAGCAATACAAGCAATATCAGCAGCACCAAAATTAACCGCTTTACCAAAATGTGACATCCAGCGATCACAGGTCGATACACGCGGCCAGTAGCTGTGCGGTGGCGGCTCCCAACCCGCAGGGGGACCCTCAAACGCGAGCTTGTAACAATACCACAGTTCCGCAATCAACTCTGGATGATTCAGCGGCATTTCAGAAGCAGCCCGACTGCTTCGGTATTCGATTTCGGCTTGTGGTGTGTCTTTCTCAGTTGAGGATTCGCCGCCAACCGCTAGCCCGTGACGAGGCCAGCAACCCAACCAGATCGGGTAAATAAAACGCCAATCCCACCCCAAATCAGACACCACCTCACAAGTAGCCCCACCACGCTGCTCAATACGCAACGTTTCATCCACAGTAACAGTCCGCCACCAAGACTTCAGTTCTTCACACGGCGCACCGTTCGGGTAACTCGCAGGCGGGAACACTTCACTGTATTCGCCTTCCCAGTCGTGATGATTAAACCCGTAATGAATCGCAGCCCAACCAACACCACTACCAGCCCATTTACCATCCTCATCCAACTCCGGTTCAGCGCAACGCTCTAACGGAGGCGCTATCGGCACAACCGGCGGCGGCTCAACCTCAGGCACAGCAGGAACCAACACCACCGGCGGCACAGTAGTAGTCGTAGTCGTGGTAGTCGTTGTGGTGGTTGTTGTGGTAGCAGGCGGCGGCACCGTAGTAGTCGTAGTCGTAGTTGTTGGTGGTGTGGTTGGGGGAGCAACAACCACCACAGGCTCCGGCTCAGGCTCAGGTTCTGTTTCTATTTCCGGTTCGGGTTCTGGTGTTGCTTCAACTACCGATTCCGTTTCAATCTCAGACTCAACCTCGGGTTCAGGTGCCGCTTCAATCTCAGGCTCTATCACAGGCTCGGGTTCGGGAGTGATTGTGACGACTTCAACCTCAGGTTCCGGTTCGGGTTCAACAGCGGGTTCCTCAACCTCAACTACCGGCTCAGGTTCCGGCTCGGGTTCCGGCTCGGTTTCGGGTTCTGGAGCGGTTTCAGTAGGAACAGCAGCGGTAGTGGTGGTGATGGGTGCGCTGGTGGTGGTGTCTGGGATTTCAATGGTGCCTACAGCAGTGCCATCATCGTCCGTGCTGCCGCACGCTGCGGCGAGCATCGCGAACACGACAACCGCAGCGAACACTGCGAACCGATGCCGGACCCGAGATATACGGGAGGTGGGGTTGGGGAGTGTGTGCATCACTGTTCCTTTCGTTGGGGACGCGATGCATACGGTAGATGCTGGTAGGCGCTGTTCATGGCATCAGCGCGCACAAGACCTTGACCCGCTGCTCAACCGCTATGAATAGCCAATCCTGTTGTGGCGTTGAGTCACGCGGTTTTGCTGCTTGAGTCAGCTAATTGGGTCACGGGGTGTTGAGTCGGCGTTGCTTGGCCAAGCCAGCTTGCAGGAGTTTTTGAGCGTCACGGGCACCTAGATCAAGGAACCCGTCAGGCCAGTCTTGGCTGAGACCACCCAACGGGTTAATGTCAGACGATCGGAATGTTGTATGGCCTTCAGCATCTCGCTCGGCGAACACAATCCGCACGAGTTCAGCGGTGTTGTTGGCATCGTCTTCGGCGACACGGCGTCTAAGTCGGTTGACAAGGTGTTCGCTATGCGTTTCGACGATGATCTGCCGCCCGCTTTCAATGCAAGCAAGAAGGAAATCGGCGAGCCGCATCTGAAGTGCTGGATGCAGATGCAACTCTGGCTGTTCTAACAGCACAATGTCGCCTGGATCGGCTAGCAGACAAACCGCCAAAACCGGTAACACTTGACTAACGCCAACCCCTACCGAAGTGAGATCGACCTGGTGATCCAGGTCAGGGGGACGCACCTCAATACTGACTCCAGCACGTCCACGAGCCTCCACAGTGACATCGTCGATCATCTCCAGTTCACGCAGCCAATACTGTAAACCTTCGACTAGATCGGCTTTCCCTAGTTGTGGTACATCAACCGTTTTGGTTCCATGCCACTGCAAAACACGCGCTAGGTGCTGTCCAGCAGAACCAACATCTGGTCGGCCATCGTCATCAATATCAAAAAACGGACGTGGCTCCTGCCGCAACGGCCCCAGATAGTGAACACGATCGCGAAGCAGGTTGGTAACACGCCACCTATCCTTCTCGCTCTCAGCAAGATTAAACTGTCGTTGCAATAAAGGGTCTTGTGTCCATTCGTCATCCATAATTTCTTGCACGAAAGCAAGTGCACTCTTAGATAAATCTGTCCAAGGCCATATCTGAGGTAGATCATCATAAATAGGGTCATGCTTACGCCAGCTTTTATTGATAGATATTTCATGGTTTGGTACGTAAGATAATTCACCGATTCTTATCATCTCTAAGGCCATTGCAGCAATATCATGATCTGGATAGCGAAAAACTCGATCCTCAATAACTCTGAGACGGGCCTCAAGATCAACATCGTGCGAAGGATCGGTAGCACCTTCTAATGATATCAGTGCTATAGCATCGCTACTATAATCTTGATACAGTAAGCGAGAAAGTGAACTCATGTATCTTGATCTCGTATATTCAGATTCATAAGGCTTATATATCAGAGCACTAATGTTATGTCCCACAATAGAACTAAATAGTTCGCGTTTTGATACATCAGATACAGTCATGACTTTGTCAAAAAATCCATCCAGAATTCTACCTTCTGGTAGAAGATCAAAAAGATCTTTCGAATACTCTGTCCCTTGATGGTAAAAGTTGATATCAAGGATCAAAGAGGATCGTAACACATCATCATCAACATTTGAGATTGCAGCATAAATCCCATTCATCAAATCAGCGATTGAAATAGGATGCTCTTCTTCAAGTGTACTGCGAATGTCAGCAACATGAGCCTGACGAAGCAGTTCTGATCGCTCCGATTCTTTTACAGGCTCAGATTTTCTTGTGAGCCATTTTACCCATTCTTCAGCCAGCGGGGCAAATTTAGATTCCCATTCTGGATCAAATTCCCATTCTAGATTATTAGCTGATATTTCATACCACTTTTGATCCGACTCTAAATTAAAATGGCTATAATTAAAATCGATCTCATGTATAGCTTCCCTAACCCACATATCTAGAACTAGATCCCAAACAGCACTGAACCAAGTCTCAGTGCATTTGAGTGCGATAGTATCTGGAATCTCAAGATACTCAAGTTCGTTGACAGATAGATGAGCGTAGCCGCGCTCGGGACGCGCCTCGGGTGGCTCGACTTCGAGTTTTAACGTAGCTTCAGGTCCTTCACTGGAACTATCTGAAGTGTTAGATGTGTTAGTTACCAGACTGGCTTGTAGTGATACCGGGCCTTCGGCACCGACTGTGCGAATGTCATCGAAGTTTCCTAACTTTAGCTTTGTGCCGTTTAGTGGGATTTCGATATCGGACTTGCTGGTTGCTGCTGTCTGCGATAAGAACCGCAGCGCTTGCAGGAGCGAACTCTTACCAGCGCTGTTCTTGCCGACCAGCACAGTCAGCGGTTTGAAATCAACCTTGCCGTGTGCAATCGACTTGAAGTTGCCGACTTCGATGGATCTCAAAGGACATAAAGCCATGATTTCAGGCAGCCTCCATCATTAGTCGTTCACTCTGCTGCGACAACGCTGCCCTATCTAGTAGCGGCTGAAGAGCCCTGAAAACAGCCAAGCCGACATCGCGCCCCAAACTCTCTGACCAGCACTCAAGGTCTAAAGCAGCTGGATCAATGTTCTGCCGTTCAACAGTCACCTGACGTGTACTGATCTGATGAAGCATTTCTTCAAGATGCAGACGGCTTATCGACATCGTCGAATTATCCGGCGACTGCTCATAATGATGTGGTAGTAACCAATTGGGGTTAAGCGGCCAGGCTTCGTCATTCTCGCCTGACACGACGGCGGCACAATCTTCAGTTAGAGCTCGCCATTCAGCAACCTCTCGAGCTTTGAAATCCCAGCGAGCATCAGCAGGTCCGACCAACGGCAATCCAGTGCTCGCACCTTCGGCTTCTAAATCGCCCTCAACCACTGCGTCACCAACGGCACTCATCTGAGTCTCGCTCAAGACACCTACCCACTCACAAACCTGTAACAACCAAACTGGACCTCTCACATAGCATTCAAGCACCATCGGGAAGGGCAAATCCGAGTCCTCGGAGACGATGACCGCATCCGTGTCAGTGGCGAGTTCGGGCCAAGGATGGGTGAGCATCATCTCGGCAGTCTCAAGGTCGGGGTCTACACGACACACAACCGCTAGCCGCTTTGAACCCTCCTGCCACGCCAGCGGCTTAATCACACGAACATCGCCTCGTGCCACCGGCCGAAGTGTTGAGTTCGCAAGCATCGGTGTGACTCGTTGACCTGCTTGCATGGCTGTCATTGAGCCAACTACGTCCGACGAGCCAGTATCTGAGCGCTCATCATCAGCAGAGTTGCGAGCTGCACAAGCTGCCATCACTGTCTCGTTTACCGATGTCGCTGTGACAGTTCGACTCGTGTCAGCGTCCTGCTGGAAGCCTCCAGTTCGATCCTCTGAGATTGTCATTGCAAAGACTCCCCTAGTGCGTTGCTAGTGAGTTCCAGCAGTCGAGTTGCGGCCAGGTCTTGAAGAGCAACCGGCACGTTGTCAGCGAATGCTGCGTCGGTGCGCCTAAGGACATCTTGCTTGCGGTCGGCTACCCACCGTCGGGAGCGTCCAAGCCGCTCAGCCACTGCGTTATCCGACAATCCTTGCGCCTTGCACACAAACACCGTCAAATCCTCAGTGGTCATTGTCTCAACCAGGTTTTGCATTGCCGCTTCCATCTCTTGATGCTCAAGTCCTGCCTCGGGTCTGGTGTCACTGGCGATGGAGTCAGCCGAAGCCGAGTCAATGCCTTCATCTAATACAAGGGAGGTTGGAAGCCAAGATGTAACTAGAACTTTGAAAACTCTCTCCAGATCGCGCTCAAAGATGCCGCCGCTCTCAAGAACTACTGCATTCAGCAGTTCTTTCAGCATTCCCGGCGAGTAGACCATCGAGGCTCTTTTGGCGTTCTCACCTTCAATCAGCTTCGGCACCCGATGAGCTACAGCAGCGGCACTACGCAGTTCGGCATCGCTCAATTCGCGAGGATCGCTAGGGTTGGCTGAAATAGTGATCCATCGGTGTGCCCCGACCTGCTCGACAGAGAAAGGCGGCTGTGAAGCCATCTCGTGGACGCGTACCATCAACCTGTCGACAATGGTCGGCGAGCGTCGTCGCCATAAAGCTCGTTTCACGTTGCGGGTAAGCAACCGCCTGATGTCTTCAACACTGTCAGCGACTGTGAAGATGTAGTCGATCTGGCCTTCTCTGATCAGCAAATCCACCGCCGTCTGCTGCGCAAGTTCTTCGATTGAGTCTTTGTCCCACGGTGAGCCACCGTTGTAATCCGCAGGTCTGTAACGATGCCCGACCATCCCAGCCAACTCAACAGTCAACGCCCACAAAAGCGGGCCGATGGTCACGCTTTCATACTCTCGGCGCAGATCAGCGAAACTGGTGTGGCGGTCCTGCGAAGTCATGGCCGCAACGCCTCACGCATGGCATCGAACAGCTGCGAGTCTTCAGGCTCCACACATGAATAGGACTCTTCGTTGAGGAGTTCTGCATTCACGATTGCTTGCAGACGCAGGATGACCCAGCCGGGCTTGTCGATATCGCAGGGCGGATCGGGTTCGTGATTATGGGCATCGTGTCGGAAACCAGATGGCTTGGTGGAGCGCGGGAACAAGACCGCGTCTGGGCTTCGTTGAGTGGCTAAGACCACAGGCCGCGTCTTGCCCTGGCCGAAAGACTTCACATGCCGACCTGCGCGGACTTCGCATACCGGCACCCAGAACCATGAACCCTGTGCATATTCGTAACCGAACTGCGCTCTAACTGCATCAAATCCCTGCATTAGGAGACAATCTAGTCACCCACGTTTGCGCTCTCACTAAAAAGCTGTTGATTGAGAGCTGTTGATGATCTGGCAGCGTTGACCTATTTAGCGGCACCAGACATCAACATCGACGAGTTGCTGCTTTTCGTATGGCTTGGTGAGTTTATTTAGATGCTGCGATCAGCTTGGTGACGTGATCACCGACTCTTACTGTTCCTGAGCGTAGTATCCGTGTGTTGATGCCTCGGAGGCGTAACTTCATGCCTTCTTCGGAGTTAACCCAACGCATCGCGTCCAGACCGAAACGGCGAGTGAACTTGGCGCAGCCTGTATGAGGTTTAGCGGTCACTTCCAGCAGCGTCTCCCCCACCGCTAGCTGGGTTCCTGCTGGCAGGTTCTCGGCGCTTACATCTAAATCCACGTAAAGCTGGTCTCCTGCTAGCGGCCAGCGCCCGATATCGCCAGCTATGGCTTCCAGCACACGCGAGTTCATTACTGTCACCTGCGCCAGCGGGTTAGCTTCCCCGTTGACACGCGATGAACTGCCACGCGTTAGCCAGTTGTCGCCTACTAGACCTTTCTCACTGTCAAAGCGGCCTTCGATAAGAGTTTTGCGTTCTTCTCTGCGAGGACGACACACGATCAGTTTGACTTCACCATCGTTGCTGGGTGCTTCACGAATATGTGCCAGCGAAGCTTTCAACTCTTGTGTGCTGCGATGCGTCATAGCTTGTGAGACTAGAGCTTCAAGCTCTCGTTTTGCGTGAACGTCTTTTTTGCACAGCGAAAGTTGCTGTGTCAGCGAACTGATACATCAAGGCACCAACAAGAGTCAGAAAGATTACGTATGCGGCGGTCAGAGCCCCAAGGTTGCTTTCTCGTCCGACACCGAGCTCGGCAATCACCACCGAGAATTCGCTGTGCGCTACCAGTGCAGCACCAGCACGAACTTTGCCGGGTGTGCCGATGTCGGCTCGTGCGGCTGCTATCCAGCCGGTAGCGAGTTTGGTTATTACGCAGATCGCAGCAATCACAGCCGCAACAGCGGCCACGTCTGGGATCAGTCTCACATCCACTTGCAAACCAAAGAACACGAAGAACACTGCTGCGAACAGGTTTCGCAGCGGCAGCAGCAAGTCTCGGGCATGAGCCACAATGTCACCCGACAGCGCCACTCCAACAATGAAGGCACCGACCGCTGTTGACAGGTTGATGCGGTCAGCGATGCCAGCTATTAGCAGCGTTACCCCAAGCAGTGTCAAAAGCAGCGCTTCGCTGGAATGACTCAAAGCAAAATCGCTGAGACGATCCCCTAACAGATACGCCACCACCAGCGTCAAAAGCACAGCAGTCAAAGAAACTGCCACAGCAATAGTTGTGCTTAATGCTGAACCGCCGAGCAGAACACCGGTAACAATCGGTAGATACAACACCATGGCTAGGTCCTCGATGACGAGCACGCTCAACACGACCGGTGTTTCGTGGTTGCCTAGTCGTTCAAGGTCGGCTAACAGCTTGGCGACAATGCCCGACGACGAACTGTAGGTGACTCCACCGAGCAGCACTGCCACTATCGGATCGAAACCCAGCAAGAAACCTGCGATTAGACCCGGCGCAAAGTTCAGCACCAAATCCACGATTCCGGCCAGGGTGGAGCGTCGCATGTTGACTACGAGTTCTTGGGGTGAGAACTCAAGTCCTAGCATCAGCAGCATCAGGATCAAGCCGATCTCGGCTCCTGCTTCAATGAAGTCGGTGGAGGCTGGCAGTTCAAGCAGTCCACCGTCGCCGAGAGCGAGCCCTACCAGCAGATAAAACGGCAGGGCGGGTATTCCGACTCGTCTGGCGAGGCGTGCCACTATCGCCAAGCCAAGCACAACAGCGCCAAGCTCAATTATTAGCAGGTCACCCTCAGACATAGGGTTCGCTAAGCCGGTTCAGATCAACAGCGGCTGGCAGGCGATTACACAAGCTGGCAAGCTGGAGGTTGGCAGGCTGGAGTTTGGCAGGCTGGCAGAAGTCATAGGTTTCGCTTAGCCGGATTGGGTCAACAGTTGAGTTGCGGCTTGAACAGCTGCGGGCATACCTACCACCACGGCTGTGTTGCCAGGTTCGAGCCGGTCACTTCCGCCTGGGATAGGAATCGACCGAGCACCACAAAGCAGTGCTACTACCCCGGCACCAGTGCGTGTGCGCAGCGAAGCCTCAGCCAGAGTCATTCCGGCTAGCGCGCAGTCGCTGCTGATCTCGATCCATGAGATTTCGAGATCGCCGAGGCGATGCAAAGCTTCGTCTAGATGCTCTAACACTTCGCTGCCGCCCAGGATTTCGCCGAGGGTGTGAGCTTCGTCTTCGGTCAGCCCGACACTTTCGCTGGCACGATCTGCTTCTTTGGCATCGTAAACGATCAGATCACGCCGTCCCGACTGATGCACCACCACCCCAACAGCACGATCAGAGTTAGTTTGCAGCTCGAAACGAACCCCCACACCGGGAAGATCCGTTTCAGTCACCTTGCGCACAGACAACTCCCTGCATGGCCAGAACTCCACTCACTCTAACTCGCAGCGACAACTAGCAAACCGGCAGATTTCTGCAGCTACAATAGAAATCTCGCAGAAGTCGAACATTAGCTATGCTCTAGATGCATAATTTTCACACACAATTTCGGATACCAATGAGGTGATTATGCTTCTCCGCTTTGAGGTAGGGAATCATCGGTCCATTTTTGAGCCGGTCGAATTGTCGATGCTAGCAATGGATAGGGATCGTATCGCTGCTCGCCAGATCAGTAATGGGAGCGCTCTTCATGTCCTTACCGTCGCCAGCCTCTACGGGGCGAACGGCTCGGGTAAGACCAACCTGATTGATGCGCTGTCATGGCTGTCACATGCGGTGCGTATGTCTTTGCGCTCGTGGGAGGAGGAGATTCCGGTTGACCCGTTCAGTTTTTCGCCTGAAGAACCAAAGCCAACCACTCTCGGGGTGGAGTTGCTTTTAGGTCATGTTCGCTACCGATACGAGTTGCAGGTGGAGCGGTCCCGGGTCGCGTTCGAGGCGCTTTACAGCTATCCGCAGCAGCGTCGCCGAGCACTATTTGAGCGTGAGGGCGATGACTTGACCTTCAGGCGCGGTACCCGCTTCACTGGTGGTGGGCGAGAGTTGATCACACCGACGACGCTGGTCTTATCGGTTGCGCGTCGCCTGACCGACGAGATCAACCACATCGCACGCTGGTTATGCGATATTCGCTTCGCTGGCCATTGGCCTCGGGCGTTGTATCCGGCTGCAATTAGGATGTTGCGTCCTGGACGCCAGTGGATGCACGATTGGAGCGACCGCCTACTCACTGTGTTTGATGAGTCGCCTTCGCATGAGCGCAACATCAGTGAAGATGCGGAGTTTGTTAACCATCTGCAACGCGATCGCGCCCTGTCTATGTTGAAGTTCGCCGACCTAGGAGTCCAAGGTGTCGAAATTGTGGACGATCCACTTGGCAGCGGCCCGCGTGAGCGCAGGTTGAGGCTTTTGCATGATATATCTGGAGCCGCACATCCCCTAGAACTTGGCGACGAGTCCGATGGTACTTTGGGCTGGCTCAGCCTGATACCTGAGTTGCTTTTGGTTCTTGATGAGGGTGGCCTCATCGTGGTCGACGAGTTAGATGCAAGTCTTCATCCAGTGATTTCAGGCAAGCTTGTTGAGCTATTTCAAGATCCTTCAACTAACCCACATGGGGCTCAAATCATTTTCAGCACCCACGACACTAGCCTGCTGCGCCATTTGAATCGTGACGAGGTGTGGCTCACAAGCAAACAGCACGACGGCAGCACAGAATTGACACCGTTATCGGATTATCGAGGCACAAACGTTCGCCGGTCCACGAATCTTGAGCGCGGCTACCTCGAAGGACGCTTCGGCGGCATACCGGTGGTCAACGAGTTCTTAGTGCGCGAAGCTATGGCTGACACTCATAGCGTCTGAACATGTCTCGCCACCGCAAAGGTGAGAGTCCACTGCGCCGGCGTGCGCCAAGGATTGATCAGCGCTCCCGCTTCGTGATTATTTGTGAGGGCTCGCTGGCCGAGCCCCATTATCTCAAAACATTCGCTCGTCTCCCGAGCGTTCGAGCTGTGGCGACACTGGATGTACGAGGGCTGGGTTTCGAGCCTCGCAGGCTGGTCGAAGAGGCAAGGGATTTAGCGCGCCGAGAACGTCTTCAGAGTTCAGGTTCAACACAGTATTGGTGCGTGTTTGATGTAGAGGCACCCCAGCAACATCATCGGTTGCTTGAGGCAGTTCAGATGGCTCGTGATAATGGCATCCATGTCGCGGTCTCAAATCCGTGCTTCGAGCTATGGCTGCTGCTTCACTACATTGACTATGAGAGTTGGCTTGACAATGGCGCATGTTGCGCTCTCCGGCACGAACAGGATGGCTCTCAAGGCAAGAGCCTTGACGGCAACGCGTACATGCAGCGGTTACCCGAGGCCATGCAGCGTTCAAGACGGTTGGACCTGCTACATCAACACGCAGGAAGAGGGTTTCCTGACAACAACCCCTCCTCGGGGATGCATCGTCTTTTGGAAGCAATCAACCCGAGTTTGAGTGACGACGCGGATTCATGACCCGATCAGCGTTCTGCTCTCTCGCATAGACATCGGATTCTGAGCTTTCCAGCGCAGCTGCCAAGCGTTGCGTGGCTTTCCACACTGTCAACCGTTCGCATTGTGTCGGATCCCAGCCTTCGGATAGTTCGCTGCTTTCATACAAACGGAATTTTTTGTCGCGGTCTCCGCTGCTGCTGGTCGTAGCGGTCACGCCGACGTGTCCGAACGTATCGAAGAAATTCTCAAAACAGAGGTTTTAGCATCGCTCTGATCATGCAGGTCTGACTTCGGCTGAAAGAATAATTAGACAATTGTGGTCGGTGATCTTCTCACGGATGGTGCCAAAATGCTTGAGCACCCGCTGTTTAGCTTTAAGCGGATGCTCGGTCGCAACAGTGATCAGTGCTACACCCGCTTGCTCGGCTACCTTGCGGAGGTCAGGCTGCTCCAGAGAGTCACGGCCCAGCAAAATCAATGCCCGGCAGCCCCTCTCTGATGCAATCTTTACCAGTTCCCGGTCATCTACATCGTTACCGTCCCAGCGCAGCAACTCACATTGCGCTGGTGCCTCAAGGGAAAGGCTCTTTGGTAGCACTGCGTCATATAGCAGCCGCACGATCAGCTGGCTTTCAGCAAACGTAAACCAACTTCAAGCGTGTCTTCAAAGGTAACCTCGGCAAGCTCTGGATAGGCCGCCTCAATCGCTTCGCGTCTGTGCGTAGCGTCTACGCTGGCCAATGCTTTGGCGCTTATACGATGCCCGTCAAGATATGGAGTGCCGTTTAGTGTGGTGGGATAGAGACGCGTGTTGTCACTAGCTTGAAGAAGGCCGACTACAGTTCCAGCATCGTAGTTAAAAGGACGGAATACGGCATCAATCTCGGTGATGTTTAACTCAAGCGCACTCTGTCCTGTCACTGCGTTAACCCAGCCGGTTCCGTGGTTTACCAGCACATCGCCCTCTGATGTCGCTCCAAGTTGAACGGCCTTGGAGTCTCCTGCGAACCGTGCCAGAGCCGTGACCACCTTGCTGGACACTCGTCGAGTGGTCTGAGACTTCAGGTACTGCCATGTGCGTGCTGCCACCACATCTCGAAAGTTCCAGCAACGAACACCAGAGAATTGCTGCGGCATTAGGAGCTTGCGCTTGTTCAGATTGTCCAGTACCGAAGTAGATGCTCCGGCCAGAAATGCAGCTTCGCGGGTCGGATAGATACCAGCGGTGAAGACATCAGGCTTCCAGACAACCGGCTTGACATCGCTGCCAGGCGCGTGAATATCAAGTTTCATCTTGCCATCGAATGCTGCGTTGATTCGACGTAAAAGGCTGTTGATGCCTTGATCGTTATGCGGTAGTTCTTCACAAATGATCCTGCGCTCCAGAAACGCTGGGTATGCGCTCAGGACTCGGCTTCGAGTTTTTGGATGGCACACAAGAACCGTTTCAGCCCCAAACCAGAGAGGAACTTCACCGTGTTGTGCTAGCCGCCGCAACGAAGCACCAGCAGAATCCAGTTTCACTGATAAGCGCAAGGAGGCAAGCGCATCAAGTGTTGCGTCGATAACGACAACGGGTGCCAGTGCCTCCGGAGTGTGGGTACCGCGGTCACCAGGCCAACACTGGAGATATAGGCGTTTCTCGCTGGCCGTTGCGGGAACGACTTCAGGGTCAATCCTGATCCTGGCTGCACTATCTTTGGAGACGAAGTTGAGGACGCGTGTCCGTAAAGAGCCATTAACAGCCGGATTCCCGCAGAGGTTTGCGGCTTCAAGCAGTAACTCACGATCTCCCAGTTCAATGGCCAAATCGGCGACAACAGCCGCCGCCTCGAAATAGTCCAATCGAGCCGCGAACTCGGCCGCTAGCCGAAGCCGCTCACGATCATTTCGCAACAACGGCATCACACCGGCAAACGCTTCTGGTAGATGCTCAGCCTCCTCAACGCTGAGATGCTCAGTCAACCCAGACATCACCGAAGCTAACGGCTGAGACCACGGATCGGAGTTCCTCAACGCTCCAAAGACAGCCCCAAACAGACCTGGGGATGGCTGCACTACGGTCGCCATTGGAGACTCCCCAACGCAGAGAGAGGAACGTCCTCATCAATGCGCTCCCCCGGCACATCACCTGCTGCCCACTGCGTGAACCGCTTAGGAACTGCATCAATTCCGCGTGGCTCGCGCACTTGCACCCCAGCAGCCAGTAGTTTGCTCACTGGAAAGACCATAACCAAATATGGGGGTCGCTGCTCGAACTGCAAAAGTTGCCGCATTCGTATGCCAGTCAAGCCAGCAAGATGATTTGCGGGAACCAGCCACGAATGCGGTGCCGGGACCAGCACCTCCCCGGATAGATGGCTTCGTGCGGTTCTCGCTGGATCTAGCTCTGCTTCGAGATGTTGACGATACTCAGTGTGGTTCCTGAACTGACCGCGTGTTTCTCTATTGACATGAAATCGCCAGAAAATTTCCACAGAGACACAACGGGCATAATCGCACTTAGGCGGCCACAGCGGCAAGTCAGGAATGACCTGTTGACAAATGTCCTCAAGGCGTGTCAGAACGAGGTCAGGCTGCGACGTGTGCGTCGCGGTAATCTACGGTCGTCGGCAACCAATTGAATGAGGCTGCGAGCCTCAGCAACCGCATCTCTCACTTCTCCAGTATTGCCTCTCTAATCAATGGTGCCCTGCAATACGGCGGATAGTAGTGATTGTTTGGGTTGTTAGGTGCCTATGACGGTCAGACCTAGGGCACGGGCGGCTTGAGCTTGGCGAGTATCGAAGGTGAACAATTTGGTGGCTGCGCCGACTCGACGAGCCGATGCCAGATGTATTGCGTCCAGTGACCGGCATAGCGTGCGCTCGGCGATAATCGCCGCTTCGCGACAGATCACATCATCAAGGCTCAGCATGATAAACGCCTCCAGGTCCCTGTGCATCTGCTTGCGAGCCGATACGAAATCCTCAGCAGACAACAACCTGCTCAGATTGCGTCGCAGTTCCACATCAGTCAACCGTGAGGTCACCAGCACCGGGTCGCTAAGAAGTAACTCCTCGGCACGTTCTGAATCATGCTCAGCGACGTAGCGCTTCATTAGAGCACTGGTGTCTACATAAAGTGTCACCTGCGATCCTCATCAAGCGCTTCGGTGCTGCTGCACGAAGCACTGAATCGCCTTGGGGAATCAAGTCCGCTCCTGGTTGCAGGAGTCAACCAGCCCTCAGCGACACCTCGTTCGATCATAAGTTCGCCGTCAAGTGCTACTAGGCGCGCAACTGGACGGCCACGGTCGGTGACGACGAAGTCCTCGCCGTCTGATGCACGAGCGACGCACTCCGAGAGTTTGGCTTTCAACTCACGAATACCAACGACAGTCTGGTTTGAAGCATCCATAGGGACACTTTAGCTCGGATGCGACCACTTAGATAGCAAAAAGACCACACATCTACAATACCCTCACTTACAATACCCTCACTGCATCCACCACTAGATTTTGCCGTGCTTCAGCAGAGCACAGGTGTCTGCGTAGAGCAGCACAACACAGCACTCCTGTTCTGCTCAAGACTGCTTATTTGTTGTTCCCTAGCGTTGTTATATTGTTTGCTCGCTCTGCTGCTTGAGCACCTCAAAGCGTAACCCTTCGGCGTGAAGGGCATCTTGTAACCGAGGCGATTCAGAAGCTAGGAACACGTCAGCGTTGAGGTGAACTGCGGCAGCTAGAGCCTCCATGCTCAGCAAGTTAAGTCGATGCCGTTGCCGCAGATCGCCTATTAGCGGTGCTAGCGTCCGCAAGCTAACTAGACCGATGCCTTGAGGCAGTTCCAGAAGTCTGTTAATCGCCTGCTGACGCAACTGCGGCGGCTGTGAGACGAATGGTTCCGAGAGGGCACCGGTTCGCTGGGATGCGTTCATCACTGCCTGACAGAGCCGCACATACCAGCAACCAGTAGTGATAACAGGTTCTCCTAGTGCCGTGAGTTCACCTCCACGCAGAAGCGAACTAAGAATCCGATCATCGACGAGTTGAGTCATTCGGTGGAAAGTTCGGGATCTCCGAAACCTTGGCGGGCCTGCTCCCAATCGGCTTCAGTCATCGCAGCCAGAAGTTCGGCTCGCAACTCATCAATCCGACCCGGTAGCAAAAGCACTGCGTCACCTAAGTCAAGGTAGGCAATGTGTCCACCCTGTTGAAGACCCCATCGTCGTCGAGGTTCCGCAGGCAAGCTGAGTTGCCCTCGCTGCGACACTTTGAGATCGCCTGTGGTTTTGCGATTATTTGTGGTAGCCACAAAGTAAATTTACAAGTCAAAAATCAAATATACAAAGCATCGAAGCAAAGAGCTTTGTCAGTAAGTGGTCGCTGCAGATTCAATGCAGATTCAAGATTGACAGACCTGAAGCCACTCAACTTGTCGGGCTGGGGAGATTTGAACTCCCGACCTTCGGTCCCCCAGACCGACGCGCTAACCAAGCTGCGCCACAGCCCGTAAAAATCAAGACTAGCGGCTACAGCAACAAGGCTGCACCTTGCACAACACGCCAGGCCAGATAAATCACCGCCGCGCCCACAGCCAGCCAAAAATGCCAAGGGATACGTTCACGGGAAGGTTCGGTCATGTGCTCAGGGGGATGATCCACCTGCTCGCCGCAATCAGGACAAGTGCCCTCGCTCTTCAGTGTCGCTGGAGTCAAGTATCGCTCACAGGCCGGGCACCACGCCATAACTCAACACCGCACCAGAAACTCAACACAACGCCACGACTTCAGTCGCGGCGTATCGCCATGATGGCGGTGTCGTCATTAATCGACCCGCCTGCGAAGTCTTTGGCGGCATCCAAAAGCGACTTGCACAACACGTCAGGAGCGGCGTTCAGGTCACGCTCCACCGACCGAATGATGCGGCTCTCACCGAACTGCTGATCCGAAGCTCGAGCTTCAGCCAAACCATCGGTGTACATCACCACCAGATCACCCGAAGAAAGCGGAATCTCCTTAGAGAAATAAGTCGCTTCGGGGTCAAGCATCAGCAGCGGCCCGGTGGAGCGCAACGGCTTAGTGCTGTCTTCCTGAAACAAGAACGCTGCCGGATGTCCCGCCGAGGCGTAACGCAGAGTCGCTGCCTCAGTATCGAACACAACCACGCACACCGAAATGAACTCTTCATTGCGATCCCCTGCCGCCAGCTGAGCGTTGAGTTCCTCAAAAGCCTGAGCCGGGTCTCGGAACTGGCGCAAGAACACTCTCAGCAAATATTTCGCTTGAAACGCTGTGATCGATGACTCAATACCATGACCAGACACATCGCCGATCACCGCAGCCACACGATGCGGCCCCAGACGATTAACATCAAAGAAATCGCCAGCCATGAGCCCCGATCCCGCCTGATACACCCGGCCAATCTCGAAACCGCTGAAATCAGGCACCGCATCAGGTGCCAGCCGAGCCGCCCAAGCCTTCGGGGCAAGATTCTGCTGCTCCAAAGCCTGTTCAGCTCTGCGCTCCATGGCGTAGCGGTTACGAGCCATGCGAGCTTCTTCCACCGAAGTGCGAGCCCACCACACTGATGCCAGCGCTGGCAGGCTCAACACACCCAGCACCGCAAGAATATTGTCAACTTCTAGACGGTTAACCAGCACTGCTGCCACCAGCAAAAGGCCGTATACAAGCGCTCCGTGAAGTTCCTTGCGAAACGAGGCTTCAGCCAGGGTCAGAGCCTCAGGATGTGTGCCCTGATCCCCCTCAAGCAGCCGGACGAAACGCTGCCGATGACGGGCTGAACGAATGTAGAAGACAGTCGCCAAAGCGCAACACAAAGCTAGAAGATCAAGAATGATCGTAACCACGCGCGCCCTACTTCCTGATCTTTCTGCGGATCTTCCACAGCCAGTTCTACAACTTCAGGATAGCGCAGAAGCCGAGCAGATAGGCGAGCATTCAGCGGCAAGCTTGGCCGTGCATCAAGAATGCTGCATTGACGATTGATAAGCGACTATGGTGAGGTGATCGCATCTACTCGCCGAACCTGCACGGCTCAACCAGCCGCAAGCAATCAGCAAGCCAGATCGTGTTTCACCTTTATCGAAGTTCAACCCTTACCGAAAGGACACCGATGAGAACAATGACCAAGAACGCAAAAAGGTTTGCGGCTGTGGTAGCGGCCGCAAGCTTCCTTGCCTTGGGAGTGATGGCCAGCCAGGCCAGCGCTCAAGACGGCCCCTCAATACAGATCGATCCTGCGGCTGTGGCTGGCCCTGGTAGTCATACCTTCACGATCACTGGTGCCAACTGGAATCCAGGCTTGGCAATCTTCATCGTTCCCTGCACGGTTCCCGGCGAACAACTCACAACCGCTACACCCATGAGCGATTTGATGTCCGTCGCAGGAGCAATGACCCCTGCAAACTGCCAACTCACCCCTCTTGGCACGACCTCTATCGGTGACGACGGCACTTTCACTACTGAGATCACTCACGATGTCACTGCGAACTTTGCTTTTGGTGCGGGTGATATAGCCCAGACACAAAACGCTGGCTTCCCAGTGCTGTTCATCGCTGAAGACATGATGGACGACATGGATGACATGAGTGACGACATGGACGACATGGGCGATGACATGAGTGACGAGATGGATGATATGGATGACATGAGCGACGACATGGTGCCCGATGGTGGTGCCGACACAGGCTTTGGCGGCACAGCCGGATCCGACAGCAACAGCTTGGCGGTTCCGCTCGCAGCGAGTATTGCCGCAGTGACCCTGCTAGGCGCAGCAACTCTGGTAGCCCGACGCAACACCTAACAAAACACTCGATTCTCCTTGCCTGCTCAGAAGTAGTCGGGGCATCAGTCACTGAGATCACAAATGCCGGGCTTTAGGCCCGTGATAACTCTTCTGTGGAACTCAGCAACGGCAGCGGCTCTTGTAGTTGCTGTCGTTGCTGTGTCCTGCGGTTCCGGGCCTCTGGAATCTGGTTCATCAGGATCTTTGACTGGCGTGACAGCCGGTGATGCAGATGCATCCGACATGACGGTGCCTACGGCTGCTGACAACACCACTTTTACAGCAACCGAAGCAGCGCCCAGTATGTCTCTGTTGGTTGATGGTGTTGGCACTACCGGCACGGTTGACACATTTGATGCTTCCCCGAGAGTGTCAAGTGCTGCCGAGACGGACGCTGCCGCAGACACAGGAGCGGACACACGGTTTGAAGCGCTCACAGATATTTGGGGACCACAAGAACTCACGCCGCAGGCCAACCAGCTGAACCAGGATCCCGAAACCGTTGAAGACGCACGGGATCAAGCCCCGAACCCTTCAGTTATTCGGATTCCCCGACTCGGTGTGCAGGCACCGATCATTGCTCTGAGGCTGCGCGACGACAACAAAATCGAGGTACCGCCAAGAGCCGACCTGGCTGGCTGGTGGCTGGGAGGTCCTGAACCCGGTGAAACCGGGCCAGCGGTAATCCTCGGCCACGTTGACTCTGAAGAAGGCCCGGGAGTCTTCTTTCATCTGCGTTATCTATCCAACGGCGACGAGATACATGTAGACCGAGTTGATGGATCTACCGTCAGCTACGTGGTGGAGCGCTTAGAGAAACACGGCAAGGATGCTTTCCCGACGGACGCAGTTTACGGCCCTACCGAAGAACCAACACTGCGTTTAGTTACCTGCGGAGGCGACTACGACTTTGATGTGCGCACCTACCCCGACAATGTGGTGGTGTTCGCCTCACAAGTCACCCTCGAAAGTCAGACCTAGAAGCCGAAGAGTTCAACTCAAAGGCGCAGAGGATGGTGCAACCACCGACGGTAGATCAGTCGATCCAGTCAGGTAAGCATCCACCGACGCAGCACAAGCCCGACCCTCAGCTATCGCCCAGACGATCAAGCTCTGACCCCGGCCCATGTCACCACACACATAAACACCTTCTGCATCAGCAGCTTTAGCAGCCCAGTTGTCATCTCGCGCGACATTGCCGCGGGCATCAAGCTCCACCCCGAACTGTTCAAGCAATGCCCTGCGCTCAGGACCAACGAATCCCATTGCCAGCAGGCACAGTTCGGCTGGCACCTCAGATTCGCTGCCTGGGATCGGATCAAAACGCATCCGCCCATCGCTGAAAGACTGCTCAACACGCACGGTCGCCAACCCAGCGAGGTTGCCATCACCGTCATTGATGAACTCCAGCGTGTTGATGGCGTAATCACGTTCGCCGCCTTCTTCATGCGCTGACGAAACCCGGTAGATCGTCGGCCAGGTCGGCCATGGATCAGTGTCGGCACGCTCATCGGGAGGGCGTGGCATGATCTCGAACTGCCGGATTGATGCTGCCTGCTGGCGGTGAGCGGTGCCCAGGCAGTCGGCACCAGTGTCACCACCACCGATAATCACCACATTTTTGCCTTCAGCGCTGATCGGCGAAACATCCAGATCACCTTGCTGCACACGGTTAGCCAACGGCAGATACTCCATCGCCTGATACACGCCTTTCAGCTCACGACCAGGAATGTCAAGTTCACGCCAAGCGGTGGCACCACAGGCCAGCACGACTGCATCAAAGTTTGCTCGCAGCTCATCGGCGCTGATATCGCCACCAACATCTACACCTGCACGAAACTCAACACCCTCGGCTTGCATCTGCTCCAGCCGGCGATCCAAATGACGTTTCTCCATCTTGAACTCAGGTATCCCGTAGCGAAGCAGCCCACCGATGCGGTCAGCGCGCTCAAAAACCACGACATCATGTCCGGCTCTGGCGAGCTGTTGAGCTGCTGCCAAGCCCGCAGGCCCCGAACCCACCACCGCTACGCTGCACCCGCTGCGCACAGTAGCGATCTGAGGAGTGATCCAGCCTTCAGCCCACGCCCGATCAACGATCTCCACTTCGACTTGTTTGATAGTTACCGGCGGCTCGTGAATACCCAGCACGCAAGCTGCTTCGCAGGGGGCGGGACACAATCGGCCCGTGAACTCAGGGAAATTGTTGGTGGCGTGCAAGCGTTCGATAGCGGCTCGCCACTGACCTCGATACACCAGATCATTCCAGTCGGGGATCAGATTGCCGAGCGGACAGCCGTTATTGCAAAAAGGGATACCGCAGTCCATGCAGCGCGCTGCTTGGCGACGCAACCGATCTTCTGAAAAATCTTCGTAAACCTCACGCCAGTCACGCAACCTCACCGGCACACTGCGACGCGAAGGTAGCTCACGCTCATAAGTCATGAAGCCTCGTGGATCAGCCATGATTCGTACAGCTCACTCAGCCATGAGCTGCGGCCATCACCGCAGCTACCTCGTCAGCGCCTTGACTGCGAGCCGTTTCAGCAGCTTGCAGCACCCTCTTGTAGTCCACCGGCATGACCTTCACGAAACTCCTCCGGGTGGTGTCCCAGTCAGCCAGAAGCCGGTCTGCTACTGCGCTGCCGGTCTCGTGATGATGCAGTTCCACACGATGCCGCAACCACACGAAATCTTCAGCATCCAACGGCTCTAATTCCACCATCTCAGGATTGACCCGCAGCGGCATGGTGGCATCAGGGTCATAAACGAAAGCGATCCCGCCGGACATGCCAGCCGCGAAGTTGCGTCCTACCGAACCTAAAACCACTGTGCGGCCGCCGGTCATGTATTCGCATCCGTGATCGCCGACACCTTCAACTACAGCCACCGCTCCCGAGTTACGCACACAGAACCGCTCCCCCGCTAAGCCACGCAAAAATATTTCGCCAGATGTTGCGCCGTAGCCGATTACGTTGCCAGCGATCACGTTGTGTTCCGCTACGAAACCTGCGTCAGTAGGAGGCCGCACCACGATGCGTCCACCCGACAAGCCCTTGCCGACATAGTCGTTGGCATCGCCTTCAAGACGTAGCGTGACCCCACGCGGCAGAAACGCTCCAAAAGAGGTGCCTGCCGAGCCGGTGAAGTTCACCACGATCGTGTCATCAGGTAGCCCTTCGGCACCGTAACGGCGGGTTACTTCACTTCCGAGCAGAGTGCCGACGGTGCGGTTGGTGTTGCGAACAGGAATGTCGATAGTCACATGACGGCAATCCGATAAAGCTCCCTCAGCGAGCTGTATCAAAGTCTGATCTAAGGCTCTGTCTAGACCGTGATCCTGCTCGGCACGGCAATAACGTGATGCCTCGCCCATCAACGGCGGCAGATGCAAGATCGGTGTGAGATCCAGTCCATGAGCTTTCCAATGATCAACCGCTTCTCCTGTGTCAAGCACTTCCACCTGTCCGACAGCTTCTGCGATACTGCGAAAACCGAGGCTCGCCAGCAGTTCACGCACCTGCTCAGCGATGAACTCAAAGAAGGTAGTCACGAACTCGGGTTGACCCGTGAACTTTTTGCGTAGTTCAGGGTTCTGCGTGGCGACCCCCACTGGACAAGTGTCTAGGTGACAGACCCGCATCATTACACAACCCATCACCACTAGCGGCGCAGTAGCGAAGCCGAACTCTTCAGCTCCGAGCAGAGTAGCGATCACAACATCACGACCGGTTTTGAGCTGTCCGTCCACTTGCACCACGATGCGGTCACGCAGATCATTCAAAAGCAGTGTTTGTTGAGTCTCAGCGAGACCCAGTTCCCAGGGCACACCCGCATGTTTGATCGAAGTCAAAGGCGACGCTCCCGTACCGCCATCATGCCCCGATATCAGCACCACATCGGCGTGAGCTTTCGACACTCCAGCCGCGACAGTGCCGACACCTACCTCAGCGACCAACTTCACATGAATCCGTGCAGCGGGATTAGCGTTCTTGAGGTCATGTATCAGCTGCGCTAAATCCTCAATCGAGTAAATGTCGTGATGTGGAGGCGGTGAAATCAGCCCCACCCCCGGCGTGGAATGACGAGTTTTAGCGATCCACGGGTAAACCTTGTGCCCCGGCAGTTGCCCGCCCTCACCGGGCTTAGCACCTTGAGCCATCTTTATTTGGATGTCATCGGAGTTGACTAAATATTCGCTGGTCACCCCGAAACGTCCCGAAGCGACTTGTTTGACTGCACTGCGTCGCAGATCACCAGCAGCATCAACAACGAACCGCTCGGCATCCTCGCCACCTTCGCCGGTGTTGGATTTGCCACCGATGCGGTTCATAGCGATTGCCAGAGTTTCATGCGCTTCTTTGGATATTGAGCCGTAACTCATAGCCCCCGTGGCGAAACGTTTGAGTATCTCGGCGACCGGTTCCACTTCATCTATCGGCACCGGCGGTCTCAGGTCTTGACGCAGATTGAACAAGCCGCGCAGCGTGCCCATATGGCTGGACTGATCATCGACCGCGTCGGTGTATTGCTGGAATATGTCGAAACGGTGTTCGCGGGTGGCGTGCTGCAACTTGAAAACGGTCTCAGGATTAAAAAGGTGATATTCGCCTTCTCGGCGCCACTGGTATTCACCGCCAGCTTCGATAGTTCGATGCGCTCGCCTGGTTGATCCAATACCAAAAGCTCGTTGATGGCGTTGCGCTACGGCTTCTGCTATCTCGTTGATACCGATACCTCCGAGACGGCTAGCCGTGCCCGTGAAATATTTGTCGACGAACTCAGGCCCGAGACCGACCGCTTCAAAAATCTGTGCACCGGTGTAAGAAGCCACCGTAGAGATACCCATTTTTGACATGACTTTGAGAATCCCGGCACATGCTGCTTTGCGATAATTGGCTTGAGCCGCGGGCACTGTCATCTCAGAATCAAGTCCGTGCAAACCCTGCTCGGCCATTTCGGTGATGGTTTCCAACGCTAGATACGGATTGACAGCGTTAGCGCCGTAACCCAAATGCAGACACAGGTGATGCACTTCACGAGCATCGCCTGACTCTGATATCAAACCCACACGGGTGCGGGTACGTTCGCGAACCAGATGCTGATGCACCGCCGAAACCGCTAAAAGCGACGGAATGGGCGCAAGCTGATGACTACCGCCGCGATCAGAGACAACCAAAATGTTGGCACCGGACTCGATGGCATCAGAGGCGGCTTGGCAGAGTTCATCAAGCGCTGCACGCAGGCCATCGCCCGCTTCGTCTACCGCAAACAGCGCCGAAAGCACCACAGTCTTGAAACCGTCAGCTTTACCATAAGAGACAGCACCATTGTGTGCTACGACACCATTGGCATCAGCGACACCACCCCCGGCAGAGCCAATGTTTTTGATTTGCAGCAGTTCATTGTCGCTAAGCACCGGCGTGTCCAGATGCAGCACAGCACAAGACGCGGCTTGGGGATCCAGCAAATTGGCTTCAGCGCCGAGTTTCGCATACAGCGAAGTCACTAGCTCTTCACGGATCGCGTCCAACGGCGGATTGGTGACCTGCGCGAAAAGCTGTTTGAAATAGTCATATATCGGGCGGGCACGATCTGATAGCACCGCCGGAGGAGTGTCATTGCCCATCGACCCGAGAGCTTCTTTGCCTGCTTTTGCCATAGGCGCTAACAGCAGCCGATGCTCTTCATGAGTGTGCCCGAACATCTGCTGACGCTGAAGCAGCGTGGAGTCCTCGCATTGTGTCGCTGTGGCTGGCGGTAGGTCGCTTAACTGCACCAGGTTCTGATCAAGCCATTGCTCATAGGGACGAGTAGCGGCAAGTCGGTCTTTGATCTCGTGGTCACGCACGATCCGGCCTTCGGAAGTGTCAATCAAAAACATGCGGCCAGGCTGAAGACGACCTTTTTCAATAATCGAAGCCTGTGGGAGATTGATCACGCCGCTCTCAGAAGCCATCACCACCAGGCCATCGCTAGTAACCGAATACCTTGAAGGCCTCAAACCGTTACGGTCAAGCACCGCGCCGATCATCGTTCCGTCGGTGAAAGCAATCGAGGCGGGACCGTCCCAAGGCTCCATTCGGGTGGCGTGATAACGGTAGAAAGCTTTGCGTTCAGGACTCATTTCGGCGTGATGTTCCCACGGCTCGGGAATCATCATCAGCACTGCCTCAGCCAGCGAGTAGCCGCTCAGAGTCAGTAATTCCAGCACCTCATCGAAACCGGCTGTGTCGCTAGCGCCGAGGGTGCATATCGGGAAAGCTCGCTCCAAGCCCTCAAGCAACGGAGATGCCAGCAAGCTCTCACGGGCTTGCATCCAGTTGCGGTTGCCAGCGATTGTGTTGATCTCACCGTTGTGGGCGATCATTCGATAGGGATGCGCTAACGGCCACGACGGGAATGTGTTGGTGGAGAAGCGTGAATGCACCAACGCCAAAGCGCTCACCACTCGTTCGTCTCGCAGATCCGAGTAAAACGAGTTGAGCTGGCTCGACATGAGCATCCCCTTGTAAATAAGGGTCCTGGCGCTGAGGCTCGGGAAGTAGACCCCGCTGTGAGGTGGAGCAGCGTTACCGATAGCTGTTTCGGAGTCCTCGGCTGCGGCACTGCCAGCGCTAGCAGAACTGATCTCATGCTCAATGCGTTTGCGTGCCAGATAGACACGCCGATCAAGTTCGATTCCGGCTAAGCCATCACCCGATAAGAAAATCTGACGGAAGCTTGGCATAGCTGATCGTGAGCCTGGACCCAAAACCGAGACATCAACAGGTACTTCACGCCAGCCAATCACTCGCAGCCCTTCAGATTCGACGATGCGTTCCACTTCTGCTGCTGCTTTGGCCGCGTCATCGCTTGCTGGAGGCAGGAAACCGATGCCGGTGGCGTATTGCCCTGCTGGCGGCAGCGAGTAGTCGACCACGTCACGCAGGAAGCGATCAGGTATCTGGATGAGGATGCCAGCACCGTCACCGGTAAGAGGATCAGCCCCCAGCGCGCCGCGATGCTCAAGATTGCAAAGAGCTTTCACTCCGAGTGCAACGATTTCGTGAGAAGCCTTACCGTTGATATCGCAAACGAAGCTGACCCCACACGAATCGTGTTCATAGCACGGGTCGTATAACCCTTGCGACGCAGAGCCAAGACTTAGCAGCTCAGCGTTAAGGCTGTCAGGTATTGCGGGGTCGGCAAACATGGGCAAGCTCTCATGGGCTCGGATGCAAATGGCTGCGTCTCTATGCAGAGATAATGCTGCTAACCGTGGAACACGGCTGCGGGAGGGACATCATTGGCCGCACACCGCATCAAACGCGACCACCACGCTACCGCCAGATCCTTAGCTCGGCTAGTCCAGCAACCAATGTTGCACAGCTAGCGAGAAACTCGACAGAAACTTAAGGGCTTAGCGGCGGATTATTCGGCTTAGAGTTTGGGCTCTGTACACATGCGGCACGAAAGCCAGCAGTATCGGAAGTATTTCTAAGCGTCCGATGATCATCAGCAAGCTCAGCACTAGCCGGGCTGGCAGGTTGAAAGCATCTGCGTAACTTGCGGTAGGCCCGGCCTCTCCCAGTGCTGGCCCCATGTTGCCCAACGCTGAAACGACCGCTCCCAGCGAAGTTTCCAGTTCTCCTCCCAGCGCTGTCAAAACTAACAAACCGGCAATAACCATCAAGAAATGCAGTAGAAAGAAGCCAGCCACCCGAGACACCACATTTTCTGAGATCACGTCACGACCAAGCCGCACCGGCATTACCGCATGAGGCGTCTGGGTTTGGCGCACTGAGCGCACCATCAACAAGCCCAGTACCTGCATACGCATTACTTTGATGCCTCCTGAAGTGGAACCACTGCAGCCACCCACCACCATCAAAAACAACAGCATTAGTTGAGCGCCCGCCACCCAGGTCACATAGTCACCGGCTGTAGCACTGCCGGTGGCGTTGCCGAAGCCGGTGCTGGTACCCAGCGACACCACGGTAAACACACCAGCCCGCAGCGAAGACCCCAAAGCCATGCCATCATCAAGCCAAAGCAACGCCACAACCCCTAAAGAGAACGCACCCAAAACGAACAGATATGAACGGAACTCGCTGTTAGCGAAGTAAGGCAAACTGCGATTCGATAAGGCCCGCCAGTGCAGAGAGAAGTTGATACCACCCACGATCATCACCACGATCACTACGGCTTCGACAAGGGCGCTGTTGTAATGTCCAATCGAGTCGGGATACGGCGAGAATCCGCCGGTGGACGCAGCGGCCAAGGCATGAGCCACAGCGTCATAAACCGAAGAGAAACCGTCAGCTATGAACAGAGCCACAGCGGTAAAAGCGGTGAACCCGGCATAGATAATCCAGAGCCGCCGCGCTGTTTCACTGACTCTGGGCGTGAGCCGATCCGATGATGTGCCAGGTGCTTCAGCTGAGATCAACTCCAAACCGCCAACCCCCAAAAACGGCAGCACCGCAACCGCTAACACCACCACTCCCATACCGCCATACCACTGGGTGAGTTGGCGATACATCATCAATCCGCTGCCAGCGTTATCGAAATCGACCATCACCGAGGAGCCAGTGGCAGAAAACCCTGACGCAGACTCGAAAATGCTGTTAACAACCTGCTCAACAAAACCCGCGCCGCCTACATCGAAAGTGCCAGCCAGCACATAAGGCAAAGCGCCCAGCAGCGTGGTGAGTATCCAGGTCCAGCCGACTGTGGCGAAGATCTGACGCATTCGCAGAGTTCCCGGCTCGGTGAAGCCCCAAAGCAATGCTCCAGTGACACCGATCAGCAGCGTCGCAGCAAACAAAGCAGCCGTGTCACGGTTGGTACTAAAAGCTTCAAGCACACTGCAAGCCAGCAAACCCAGCGACACTGCCGCTAGCGAAATCCCGGTGACATTCAACGTGGACGAAGAGAACCGGTGACGGTTACGTAACCAGCCGAGACGTGGCATCACCCCTATGACAGTGGTCTGGATCCATTTCTGGCCCTCCAGAGTGTTGCCTGAGCCGCTAGCCATCGTCACTTCCATCAAGTTCGGCTTGCAAATGCGAATACGCCGCTAGCTCACTGCGACACAACGCGTTTCGAGACCTTCGGTAGCGGTTACGCCACAAGGCCGTCTTATAGACATTCAAGATCAGGCCTATGCCTGCCAGCACTGGAGGCACCGACATCCGTCCTGTCATCATCAATGGCAGCAGTGCCAAGCGTTCAAGGCGTTCTACACCCGAAAGCAATCCGAAAGCACCGATCTCGCCTACCGCCGGACCGAAAGTGGACACGGCACTGACCGAACCCCAAACGCTGCCCAGCAGTGTCCCCCCGGCTACACCCAGCAACATCGCTCCAACCCCGACTAACGCTACATAAGCGATCTGATGTCCTCCGAGACGGTCAAGAGTGCGCTGCGACAAAGTTTCGTCGTCGCGGCGCACCAGCACCACCGAATGCGGATCAAGTTGACGTCTCAGCTCACCTCCCGCTGTGCTCATCAACAACTTGGCTCGCATCACTCGCAGCCCGCCTCCCGCTGAGCCCATCATCGAACCGATACCAGCACCCACCAGCAGCACTACCGTGGCGGCAGTGCCCCACGCTGTCCAGTCGCTCACCGCGAAGCCGGTCGTGCTCAACGCCGATAATGCCATAAACGAAGCTTCATCCCAGTCAACATTTTTGTGTAAAGCCATCGCTGATGTCGCTACTGCCAGCAGCAGCAAATAGGCACGTAGTTCACCTGAACGCCACAGCGGACGCAGCTGGCCGCGCACTATCCACCAGACAACAAAGATCCCGGCACCCGCTAACAACATTCCAGCACCCGCTACTAACTGTGTGGTGGTGCCGAAACCTGCCAAAGAGTCAGCCCTGCCGGTGAAACCTCCCGTGGAGACAGTGCTCAATGCCAGCACCACAGCATCGCTGAGATGAACCCCGGTCAGCAGATACGCAGCCACGAATACTGCTGTGAAACCACAGTAAAGCCACAGCACTCGGCGTGTTCCGACTGTGGGGTTAGGCACAAGATCTAATCCTCTGCGCTGAGTCTTGTAGCTGACCAGCGACAATGATCTCAACACTGTGGGCAACGTCACAACTGCGATCACTATCGCTGTGAGTCCGCCCACCCAACTGCTAGCAGACCTGAATAGCAAAACGCTGCGTGAGGTCTCAGCAACATCCAAAAAGGTCAGTGACGTAGTAGTGAAACCAGCTGCTGATTCGATGAGCGCGTCATCAAGACGAGTCAAAGCACCGCTGCCCACATAAAGAACCGCACCAAAGAGCACTAGCACCGTCCACAGCATGCCGATACCAGCAAAAACACGTCCCGCAGTGAGCCGCTGTGGTGCTGTCACTTTGCGTCGAGCAACAAAACCTAAAACTGCAAAAACCAAACCGGCGCTAGCAAAGATGCTGGCATCTGCGTTGTCGTCACCAAAGCCAGCTAAGCCACACACTAAGGTGACAGCACCCAGGATCACGGCTGTTTCGATGATGGCAAAAAGCTGCCACGACACCATCCGAGTTGATACCGGTTTGGCCGAAGCGCCTAGCATCGGACGGGCACGGCGCAACATGCCGAGATGCCACCAAGCCAAAGCCGATTGGCGGCCCGAACTGTCTATGCGTCGCACGTCAACAGCCGACGGACCTCCTGCACCGAGTCAGGGATGGCGAATACAACCACATGGTCGCGTCCCCGCAGTCGGCTATGACCACGGGCGATGTGAGGCTTGCCGTCACGCACAATGGCACCAATGAGCACGCTTTTGGGCAGGTTCAGGTCTTTCATCACTGCGCCATCCGCGACACTGCCCGGTGCTACCTCTAGTTCCAGCACTTCGGCATCGGATTCCAGAAAGGTCGCCACTGCAGTCACATCGCCGCGTACGAACCTCATCACACCGTCGGCTGTAGCGGTGCGAGGCGACAGAGCAACATCCACGCCAGCTGAGCCAAGCAGCGACAGCAAAGCCAGCTTGTGAACCACTGCGATGGTCTCTGACGCGCCAACAGATTTGGCGTAGAGGCAAGCCAAGATATTGGCTTCGTCTTCGCCGGTGAGTGCCGCTACCACATCAAAGCGGCTTAGTCCTGTTTCTTCGAGAAGAGCCGCGTCGGTGATATCGCCTTGAAATACCTGCACATCAGTTAGGCACTCGGCTAATGCACGAGCACGAGATTCGTCACGCTCTACGACCACCACTTCAACACCGCGTGACACCAGCCGGGCAGCCAAGATCTCGGCGGTGCGGCCACCACCTAAAAGCAGCACATGACGCACCGATCCGTCACCGAGGCCCATCAGGCGGCCTACCCGGCGGCGGGCGCGACGCTCACAAGCCACACGCACTAGATCATCAGGCATCAAGGTGTAGTCGCCTCGTGGGATGTGAGTTTCATCACCGCGTGAGATTGATCCAACGATGAACTCCCAGTCAGGCTCATAGTCGGCGGCGATTTCTGACAGCTTGCGCCCCACAATGGGAGCGTCTTCCATGAGGCGAGCGCCGATCACGATCACCTCACCGTGCGCCATCACAGCTATCTCCGAAGCGCCAGGGAAGTCGAGCAGGTTGAGTATCCGCTCAGCTGTCTGATAATCGGGATCAATCACTAGGTCAGCCTGAAACGTTTGACGCAACTCGGCTGAGGCTCGGCTGCGTAGTTCTTCAGCTTCGATACGCACAATGGTTTTGTCGACGCCGCACTGCTTAGCGATGAGTGATGTCACCAAGTTGACTTCGTCGTTGCTAGTAACCGCCACCATCAGGTCGCAGCCTTCAATGCCAGCGTCTTTGAGCACACTGGGATGCGTGCCGCTGCCTTCCACGGTGAGCACATCAACTTCGCTCGCTAATTGGCGCAAGCGACCCGCGTGAGTGTCAACCACTGACACGTTATGGCGCTCATTGCTAAGCCGGGCGGCTACATAAGAACCGACCTCGCCAGCACCCACAACTATGACGTTCACGGCTATGTTCTAGTCGCTCGGAGCGGGCGCTGGCGTGACCCAAGCCGAGTTCTGTCTTTGAACGAATACAGAGTTCTGATACTGCTCACACCAGCAGGCCGTGTTGAGAGATCAACAGTTCGCGGTCGGTGACCACAGCATCAAGAGCCATATCCCAGGGTTCGACAGGTACTCGGGTGGCGCGTTGAAACCAGTGGGCCACGCCTACCGTTATTGGCCTTGCCGTTGCTTCTGTGGCTGGCTCGGCTGCTCGGCGGGTTGATAGGTCTGCCAGAGCACGGTCATAGAAGCCACCTCCCTGCCCGAGTCGACGGCATTGCGAATCAAAAGCAAGCAGCGGTGTTAGCACCACATCATGTGCAGCGAAGTCAATCACTTCACCATCAAGCGGTTCAGCCACACCGAACGAACCTTTGACGAAGCACAGATCGGGCTGCCAGACAACGAACTCCAGATGGGTACCCACCACTCGGGGTACCGTCAGCCTGCCTCGACGCAGCTGCGCTGCAAGCGACTCGACAGGAACCTCTCCACGCACCGCCCGATAAGCACCTACAAGACTGGCCTCAGCTACCTCTGGCAGATTCAACAAGCGACGGATAACAGCAGTCTCGGCTGCTTGAAGTTCAGCGCAACTCAAAGCAGCTCTGCGGGCTCTCATTGCGCTGCGCAGATCCGCTTTCGATTGCCGTAGCGGTTCGGCCGAGTGCCTAGCAGTGTTGCGCGCAGGGTCACGCGGTGCTGTCATAGTGCAAGAGTAGGCTGATTGACTGTCTCGCAGCGCTGCTGCTTGAGCTTCATAGCTCAGGCTTCAGACTCGAAACGCTTCGACTCGCTACACCGAATACGCACTCACGACAGGAGCAGTCACTTGCAAGCCATCCCTTACATCGCCTTGGTCTCGGCGCTAGCTGCGCTGCTTCTGGCGGTCTTTTACTACCGTCGGGTGGCTGCGGCACCAGCCGGTAACGATCTCATGGTCTCGATCATGAAACAGATCCAAGCTGGAGCGAGAGCCTTTTTGCGCCAGGAGTACATCTGGGTGGCGGGCTTCGTGGTGGCTATGGCCGTGCTGATCCCGCTGGTCACCGGGGTGGCGTTGTCGTTTTTGAGCTATCTGCTAGGAGCGGCACTGTCAGCAGGTGCCGGTTATGCGGGTATGACCGTCGCCACAATGGCCAACGCCCGCACCACCAACGCCGCCATCGAAGGCCCAGCCAAAGCTTTGCCTCTGGCTTTCCGCGGCGGTGCGGTGATGGGCTTCTCGGTGGCTGGACTGTCGCTTCTGGGCTTGACCTTCACTTATCTGCTGTTCGTGGAATGGATCGGAGTTGACGATGCCTTCGAGATCTTCACAGCTTTCGGACTCGGTGCTAGTTCGATAGCGCTGTTCTCGCGTGTGGGTGGAGGTATCTACACCAAAGCAGCCGACGTGGGCGGTGACCTGGTCGGCAAAGTCGAAGCCGGAATACCCGAAGACGACCCCCGCAACCCGGCGACCATCGCCGACGCGGTCGGCGACAACGTTGGCGACGTGGCGGGCATGGGTGCCGACCTGTTCGAAAGCTATTCAGGTTCGATCATTGCGCCGGTAGCGCTGACGGCTTTCAGTTTCGGGCTGACCGCCGAGGCAGCTGGCGAAGATTGGAACATGCGCCTGCTGATGTTCCCTATGGCTATCGCTTTCGTGGGCATGATCGGTGCCATCATTGGCTCGTTCGCGGTGCGCGGCGGCACCAGCACCGATGTCAAAGCACTGTCTCGCCAGCTTCACCGCGGCACCACAGTAGCCATGATCCTCACCGTCGTCGGCACCTTGATCATGGGCGGAATATTCTTCGGCGACGGCGACATGTTCGATGCCTGGTACGGTTTGCCGTTGGCAGTTATCGGCGGGCTCGCAGCAGGCTGGGGCATCGGCAAGGTTGCCGAGATCTGGACCAGTGACCACTTCTCGCCGGTGAAGCGCATCGCCGCACAAGCCGAGACCGGTCCGGCTACCACAGTGCTGTCGGGAGTGTCGGCTGGGATGGTGTCCGTGGCTGCTTCGGTCGGTCTGATCGCAGCCGGTGTTCTGGTCGCCTACTGGGGCGGGCAGCAAACCCTCGGCGACGACACCTTCGGTGGTATCTACGGCATCGCCGTGGCCGCGGTCGGCATGTTGGCCACCACCGGCGTGGTGGTTTCGGTGGATGCCTACGGCCCAATAGCCGACAACGCAGGCGGCATCGCCGAAATGTCCGAACTTGATCCGAGCGTGCGAGAAGTGACCGACGCTCTGGACTCGCTGGGCAACACCACCGCCGCCATCGCTAAGGGTTTCGCTGTCGGCTCGGCGGCTCTAACCGCTTTGGCGTTGTTCAAGACCTTCGAGGTGGCGCTCAACAACGCTGGCGGCGAACTGAGCCTCGACATCGGCTCGGTGGACGTGTTCATCGGATTGTTCCTAGGCGCGATGGTGCCGTTCCTGTTCGCAGCGCTCACCATCGATGCCGTCGGCCGAGCCGCCAACAAGATGATCGAGGAGGTGCGCCGACAGTTCCGTGAGATACCAGGGCTGCGGGAAGGTAAACCTGGCGTGACACCCGACTCAGCGGCGTGCGTGGCCATATCCACTCGGGGCTCACTGCGCGAAATGCTGGCACCGGGCGCGCTGGCTGTGGTGGTGCCGTTGGTGATCGGCTTCATCGACGTGGACGCTCTCGGCGGCTTTTTGGCTGGGGCTCTAGTCACCGGTTTCGCGGTAGCGATCTTCATGGCCAACGCAGGCGGTGCCTGGGACAACGCCAAAAAATACATCGAAGCAGGCGCTCACGGCGGCAAAGGCTCGGACCCGCACAAGGCCGCAGTGGTCGGCGACACGGTCGGCGATCCGTTCAAAGACACCGCCGGGCCGTCGATGAACATCCTCATCAAAGTAATGACAATCGTGTCGCTGGTCTTCGCTTCAGCGTTCGTCTAGCAGGCCCGACCGCATCCTCGAGCGTTCGAGACACGGTCGCGCTAGAGCCTCAAGACGTAGCCGCGGCTTTCGGACAGGAGAAGCTCAAGAGTGGTATCAGAACTGTTCGATCCTGACGCTTGGGGCACGGTCGAAGGTTTCGGCGATCTCAGCGATGTCACCTATCATCGTGCCGTAGGCCAAGGCACGGTGCGGGTGGCTTTCGACCGCCCTGAGGTTCGTAACGCCTTCCGGCCTCACACAGTTGATGAGCTGTATCGCTGCTTAGATCATGCCCGGATGACCAAAGACGTGGGTTGTGTACTGCTGACCGGCAACGGGCCGTCACCACGAGACGGTGGCTGGGCTTTCTGCTCGGGCGGCGATCAGCGCATCCGCGGACGCGACGGATATCGCTACGCCTCCGGAGACACTGGCGACACTATCGACGCTGGCCGCTCGGGACGGCTGCATATCCTGGAAGTGCAACGCCTGATACGCATGATGCCCAAAGTGGTGATTGCTGTGGTGCCAGGCTGGGCGGTAGGTGGAGGCCACAGCCTGCACGCCGTAGCCGACTTGACCCTAGCCAGCGCAGAGCACGGCCTCTTCAAACAAACCGATACCGATGTCGCCAGCTTCGACGGCGGTTTCGGTTCGGCTTATCTAGCACGCTTGATCGGCCAGAAGAAGACGCGTGAGATCTTCTTTTTAGCACGCACCTACACCGCGACCGAAGCCGTCGAGATGGGCATGGTCAATCAAGCGGTGCCGCACGCTGAACTCGAAACTGTGGCTTTGCAATGGGCAAGCGAGATCAACTCTAAAAGCCCTACCGCACAGCGGATGGTGAAGTTCGCGTTGAACCTTGTTGATGACGGTCTGATCGGTCAGCAGGTTTTTGCTGGTGAAGCCACCCGGCTGGCTTATATGACCGAAGAAGCCGCCGAAGGACGCGACGCTTTTCTAGACAAGCGCGCCCCTGACTGGTCGCCATACGACTGGCATTACTGACCGACAAGCATCTCAACGGCGTTCTGAAGCGCTGGACAAGTCGGCACTGCGACCATTGCTCGCTCCCTTAGCTGGCTTTCACGAAAGCTGTAACGGTCTCTATGTGCGAAGTCAGAGGAAACAGGTCAACTACGGTCAATCTGTCTAGCGAATAGCCAGCATTGATGATGCGGCGAGCATCAGCGGCAAGCGACGACGGATTGCAGCTCACTAGAACGATCAGCTGAGGCTGGCATGACAGCAGCGGACGCACGGCTTCGGTGCCGAGACCTGGGCGGGCCGGGTCGACTACCAGCACGCTGGCAGGCGACGATCGCCAGCGCTCCACCGGGATGCACAGGACTTTGGTGTCTTTTGTCAGGTTGACTCGTGCGTCTGCTGCTGCATGAGCGCATTTCTCAATAGCCGTGACTTTGCGGCCATGGCCGAGAGTTCCCGCGAACAACCCGACACCTGCGTAAGCATCCACAAGAGGCCCATCGTCAGCGAGTGCCTCCACCATTTCGGCGACTTCGTCAATGAGGGCTTCAGCGCCTGCTGGCCTGTTCTGAAAGAAAGAGCGGGCTGAGATTCTCCAGCGTCGTCCTGATAGTTCCTCATGTATCCAGGCGCGCCGATCAGAATCGAGTTCATTGCTGCCCACCACCATCACATCGGGTGGCACCACTACCTCATCCGCATTGGGATCTGCTACCACCATCCGTTCGCCAGTTCGGGCACCCACCCGGATTAACACGCTTTCAGCCGATCCGTAGCGACCATCAACTAGCAGTTCCTCGGCGCGGTCATCCACAGCTCCGCATTCTTCGGGGATTACCACATCATGGCTGCCACGAGCCCTGAAACCGGCTCTGCCGTTTACGACTGCGGCTCTAACTGTGGTGCGGCCACAATCAGCATCAAGCATCCGCAACGCTGGCACGGGCGCGTCCACTCCGCAGCGGGTTAGTTGATCCACCACGATTGATGCTTTCATCTGCATCTGGGCACGGGCATCAACATGCAACATGTCGCAACCCCCGCATCCGGCATGATGATGCTCACAAGCCACCGGCACACGATGCTGCGAAGCTTCGAGCACGTCTGTGACACGAGCTCGTGACCAGCGCCGATCAACGCTGAGTACTTCAGCGGTCACCAGTTCCCCTGGAAGAGCACCTTCCACAAACACGACCCTGCCGTCGCGGTTTCGAGCAACCCCGAGGCCGTCACGCGCCGTCGCGGTAACTCGCAACTCCACACCACGAAGGTATCGCTGCAAACGCCGATAGCGGACGCAGATTCTCAACAGTTCCCAAACACAGTTCTCAAACCCAGCGCAGAAGTCGATCAACCACAACCTCTCGGTTGATAGCGCTTTGGTGATGGCGCTTCAGCAGAACCCGGCTCGGTTAGGGTTTTGTGCGTGATGGTGGAGATCGCTCCTTCCATGCTGGCCGCTGATGCTTCACGCCTCGGCGAGGAGTGTCAAGCCGTTGAGGCGGCTGGCGCTCACCGAGTGCATTGGGATGTGATGGACGGCGTGTTCGTGCCGAACCTCACCTTCGGCCCCGATGTGGTGGCGGCATGTCGGCCGCTAGTGCAGCTGCCTTTCGAAGCGCATCTGATGGTGGTGAAACCCGATGAATTAGCGCAGCGCTACATCGACGCTGGCTGCCAAACTGTGCTGATCCACGCAGAGACCTGCCCGCATCTGCATCGCTCTCTGACGGCGATCAGCGAAAACGGTGCCCGTTGCGGTGTGGTATTGAACCCGCACACTCCGGCATCAAGCATTTCTGAGGTAATGACCTTAATCGACGAAGTGTTGGTGATGAGCGTGAACCCTGGTTTCGGGGGTCAGCGCTACATCTCTTCGGTTGAACCAAAAATCGCCGCGCTGCGTCAGATGATCGACGCTTCGGGACGCAACATTGACCTTGAAGTCGATGGTGGGATTACCAAGACCACGGCCAAAGCCGCTGTGACAGCTGGAGCCAACGTGTTAGTTGCGGGATCGGCCGTATTCGGGCACCGCGACGGGCTAGTCACCGCTATCAGAGAGCTTCAGCAAGATTTAGAGCATTTCTCCGCGCTTGACGATCACATGGTCGATGATGCCGTAATCCATGGCTTCTGATGCCGTGAACCAGCGATCACGGTCGGAGTCTGCTTCGACCTGCTCCACGGTCTGACCAGTGTGATGAGCGATGCGCTCTTGTAAAAGCTTCTTGGTGTAGGCCATTTGCTCGGCCTGGATAGCAATGTCGGTTGCTTGGCCTCGCACCCCGCCGAGAGGTTGATGCATCATGATCCGAGCATGAGGCAAGGCGTAACGTTTACCGGGTGCCCCTGCACACAACAGGAACTGCCCCATTGACGCTCCCAGTCCGATGCAGATCGTGCCCACCTCAGGCTGAATGAACTGCATCGTGTCATAAATAGCCATACCAGAAGTGACAGACCCGCCAGGGCTGTTGATGTAAAGCCAGATCGGCTTGCTGTCATCTTGACCTTCGAGATACAGCAGTTGCGCCATGATGAAGTTAGCGATCTCGTCGTTGACATCAGAGCCGAGCACCACGATGCGGTCTTGCAGCAGCCGGTTATATACCTCGCTTTGGCGGCCAGCGCCGGTGGTTGGGGCTTCAAATCCGACCACATCGGAATGATCAACGTGTCCGACGGGTTCGAGTTGCGGGGGTTGCGACATGTGCATATCTGCGAGGCTACCGCTGGCATCGCACGCTGCCCGCATGAAATGTCCGACTACCTGTTCACTCTTATTCGCTAAGCCTTCTAAAGCAATCCGTGAACGTTTTGTAATGCCGCTCTCCAGTGCATACCCGCCGTATCACTGATGGGCGATACCATGTTTACCTCTTTGCGGACGTGGCGGAATCTGGCAGACGCGCTGGGTTTAGGTCCCAGTACCTCGATGGGTGTGGGGGTTCGAATCCCCCCGTCCGCACCAGCTCGAAACATCAGACACCCCAGCAAGCGCCGCGCGCAGAGCGGGAAACAGATTTATGCTTCGAGTAGCAACTTCAGCAGAGCCCTCAGCGCACGCCCGCGATGGCTGACAGCGTGCTTGGCGGCTGAATCCATTTCAGCAAAGGAGAAGCCGCCACCCTCAGTCGGGGCAAAAACCGGGTCATAACCGAAGCCGCCGTGGCCACGGGGCGCTTCTAGGATCATGCCTTCCACGACTCCCTCGGCTGACAGGGCCGATCCATCGGGATAACAGACCACGGCCACTGTGCGGAAGCGGGCTGTGCGGTGTGCGGCCGGAACATCCTGTAGTTCCTGCAACAGCCGCGCCAGATTGTCGGAGTAGCTAGCAATAGGCCCTGCGAAACGCGCCGAGTAAACACCAGGAGCACCACCCAACGCATCAACTTCCAATCCTGTGTCGTCAGCTAGCGCAGCAGCGTCAGCGAACTCACACACTGCCCGAGCTTTGAGCATGGCGTTACCTTCAAGACTGTCAGCGTCCTCGATCACTTCGCCCATTGCTGCTGGTCGTGGCCGCAAGCTAACAGCATCATCAAGCACGGCGGCTATTTCGGCGACTTTGTCAGGATTGGCGCTAGCGCACACCAACTCAATCATCTAGGTGAGATCATCTCGTTTCGGTTATCTGGGTTGCGGCGCTTGAGCCAGAACAGCGCGCTGCGCTTTGAGAATCTCTGTGATCCCTGCAGAGGCCAAATCCAGTAGTTCATCAAGCTGCGAGCGACTGAAGGGACGACCCTCAGCTGTGCCTTGCACTTCGATTAGTTCGCCTGCGCCGCTCATCACCACATTGAAATCCACGTCAGCGTTGGCATCTTCGCTGTATGGCAGATCCAAAAGCGCTACACCGTCTATTAGGCCGACACTCACCGCAGCGCACTCCCCTGTCATTGGCGACTCCTTCAGTGTGCCTTTATGCACAAGCCGTGTCACCGCGTCATGCAACGCTAAGTAACCTCCACATATTGAAGCAGTGCGAGTCCCGCCATCAGCTTGCAACACATCACAGTCGATAGTGACCTGAAGTTGCGGCAATGCCTTCAAGTCAATCACCATCCGCAGAGATCGACCGATCAGTCGCTGGATTTCTTTGGTGCGACCACCGACACGGCGCGCTATTCGCTGTGGCGAAGAGCCGGGCAGCATCGAATACTCCGCGGTCAGCCAACCTGCACCGCTCTGGCGTATCCATCGAGGCACGTCATCATCAACTGACGCAGTGCAAAGCACTCGTGTCTCACCGAAGGACACCAGCACCGACCCATCAGCCATGGTGGTGTAGTCGCGCTGGAACTGTAAAGGCCGCAACTCGTTGGGCAAGCGTCCGTCGCTGCGTCGCCCCGAAACATCAACTGCTGTCATTATCGACTCCTCACACAAATCTTCGGCTTCCTATAGCTCATTGACTTCTCAGATGTCATCGCTTTCTCAACCTGTACTTTCTCATACTGTCAAAACCAGCCCCGGTCGGGCCACGTCAACTTCTCCAGCGAACACTTCAGAAGCTTCGGCTAGTTGCGCTGCACTATCACAGCCCGGTGGCAGATGAGTAAGCACAAGGCGCTCAATACCCGCAGCTGCGGCTGCTTGCGCTGCTTGCCGTGCGCTCAAGTGAGCGCTTTGTTTGCTTTCGTCTTGGAGACTGTGACTAGCTTCACACAGTGCCAAATCGATGCCTCCTCCTAGTGAGCGGAAATCCCATCCCGGCCCTGTGTCGGAACTGAACGCAAAACTGCTTCCCCCAGCATCAACTCTCGTTGCCAGAGTCTCCACGGGGTGATCAGTCAACGCAAAACTCCAGCGCTGGTCGCCGATGCTGAGCTGCGAAGCGGGGCTTATCACTTTCCAGTCAAGCGGGTCTTTGCGGTCGTTATGCGTCACAGTGATGGCTTGATCCATAGCTCGGGTTTCGGCGGTGCCGTAGACGGCGACATCGCTGCGGGGCACAAACCAGATAAAGACATTGCGGATCACCGGCAACTCCAACCAGTGGTCGGGGTGACAGTGAGTAATGACGATGGCGGTCAGGTCAGCGAGATCAATCACTTCCTGAAGCGGACCCAGCGTGCCCGGACCGCAGTCAAGCAGAATTGCTGTGGTATCGCTGCGCACCAGATAACCAGTGCAAGGGTTGCCGGGTGCTGCGTATGAGCCGCTACAGCCAAGCACCGTGACTGTTAATGCCACAGGCTGAGTTCCATGCCCAGATACCTCTTAGTCGGCTAGTGTTGCTGTCTCGTTAGCGCTCTTCTTTGAAGACCACATGCTTGCGGATCACCGGATCATATTTTTTGAGTTCAATACGGTGGCGCGTGTTGGTCTTGTTTTTGGTGGTCACATAGGTGTAGCCGGTACCAGCAGTGGACCGGAGCTTGATAATGGGACGCTTATCGCTGGCCATTGCCTTCTCTTTCGCGTAGTTCTTTGAGGTTCAGACAGTGCGGTTCAGACGGTGCGGCCGTTGCGACGCATTTCGGCGACCACGCTCTCAATGCCTCGCTTGTCAATCGTCTTGATGGCTTTGGTGCTGAGCCGCAGCTTGATCCAGCGCTTCTCGCTAGGGAGGTAATAACGCTTAGTTTGAATGTTGGGATCCCAGCGACGGCTGGAGCGGCGATGCGAATGCGATAGTTGCTTGCCGAACTGCGGTTTCTTGCCGGTGACCTGACAAATCCTAGACATTTCAGCAATGATAGCGACTGAAATGCCGCTCCCCTACAGCACACGCACGCAGAACCTTGACAGGTGACGGCTTGGGTCTTGGCGATGTGCCTCTAAACTGCTTGCCATGATCTCACCTTCTGCATCTTCAAACTCAAATGCTCCGACCGTGGCTGTAACCATGGACGGGGTTATCGCCAACTGGGTTAAGGGCTTGCGGGCCCATGTTGCTGCCCGCAACGCAGTGGCCGACCAGCATTTAGCTCTGAACGTTTCATGGGACCTGTCCGAATGGGGCGTGAGCGACCCCGCCGCCACGATCCGCGATTTCCTGCTGTCGCCGATGTCAGGACGCCTCAAGCCTGTAGCCGGTGTCGCCAGTGGCATCGCCGCGCTGCGATCCGCTGGCTTCCAGGTGCTCGCCGTAACCAGGCGTGACAATCTGGTGGGCGACCACTCCGACGATCAGGAAAGAACCCGTGAAATCGCCCGCCAGTGGTTCGCCGGTCAAGAAGACCTTGATCTAGACGGCGATGACCTTGTGTTCACCGAAGACCCAGTAGCGGTTGAAGCCGACGTTTGGATTGACGACTCGCCTCGGCGTGTGCAGAGACTCGTTGAAGCTAACAAGGCGGTCTGGCTGCTGCCGCAGCCGTGGAATCGTTCGGTCATGCAACATGACGGTGTCAACATTCTTTATGACGGCTGGGACTCGGTCGACAATCTGATCTCCGCACACTCAAGCTAAAACTCTGGTAGTATCAGGCATCCGAAACTCTGAAGCTGACCTTTTCGTAGCCGCAAGTTTCTGACACCACAACCTTCAAGCGTGAGGCTGTTCCGCGAGCCTGCAAGCTGATTCAGAGCTTATGCAGCGTCAGTTATCCTGATCTGTTGTGACTGGGCCACGACCGAGCGGTGGATCAATCGCTCGCAGGCGTTTGCTGCTGGCACTGGGTTTCGGGGCGACCAACATTGCGGTGATCCGTCGGCTGAGAGCTACTGGCAGCCCCGAGCCAGAACTGAATCTAGAATCGCAAACCGCCAATAACCCCGACTCTCAGTCATCTCAGACATCACAGGCGAGCACATCAACAACAGTTCAGGTCGTTTCAGAGCCCCAGCCGCCCACCGAAATCCCGCAGATTCCAGTGCTTGAGGGAGCAGCGCCGCAAGACCTAAACCGAGTGTTCGATACGGCCATTATCGGCGGCCGCGTGATCAACCCTGAAACAGGCTTTGATCACTTGGCCAACGTGGCTCTCAAGGGCTCACTGATCGCAGCTATCACAGTCGGCCCTGATGCCCCTGAACTGCAAGCAACTAACACGATTGACGCTACTGGCCTAGTTGTGGCACCTGGGTTCATCGACATCTTGTCTTACAGCCCCAACGGCTACGGCGAGTGGTACAAACTGGCAGATGGCGTGACCACCAACCTCGGTATGCATGGCCTAGACGACCGAGCCGAAAGTTGGTTCGCAGCACGGCCCGACGGCAGTTCCCCAGTGCATTTCGGTGGTGCATCCGATAACGCATACATACGCCAAGCGCTCAGTCTCAACCCTTACGACACAGCAGCTCAGGCTGTTTTGGATGTCATGCTTGCCGACGCTCAAGCTGATCTGCGCAACGGTTTCATTGGATTGCATATGCAACCCGAATACACGCCTGGCACAACCGCCGACGACTTGCGGGCTCACGCCACTGTTGCGGCTGCCAACGGTGTTCCGTTGTGCGTGCATGCCCGATACTCCGACAATCTTGAACCCGGAACGAATCTTCAAGCCGTCGAAGAACTAATCGCTGCTGCACGAGATACCGGTGCCCACGTTCATGTAGAACACATCAACTCCACCGGCGGAACCGGAGTAATGGCCGAAGCTTTGGGTCGCATCAGCGCAGCGAACGTCGAAGGGCTGTCGATGACGGCTTGCGCTTATCCATACGAGTTCTGGGCTACATATCTACGGTCGGCTCGCTATGACGACTGGCAACAAAAGTACGGCATCAGCTACGAGGATCTGCAGGTAGCCGGAACAAGTCAGCGGCTGACCGAAGACACTTTCGCCGAGGCTTTCGCGAATAACGCTCTCACTGCTGCCTTCGCCATGTCGCCTGCTGATATTGAACTATCACTGCAAGCCGATTTTGTGATGGTGGGCAGCGACGCAATACTTGAACGAGCTCACAATAATCATCCCCGATCTACCGGATGCTTCAGTCGAGTGCTGGGGCATTATGTTCGTGAGCGTGAGGTGCTGGATCTGCCGACCGCGTTGAGCAAGATGACGATTCAACCAGCTCGACTGCTTGAACGTCGCTGCCCGGCGCTACAACGCAAAGGTCGCCTCAGCGTGGGGGCTGATGCCGACATCACTGTTTTTGATCCTGCGACCATCATCGACCGCTCAACCATCGCTAACCCCGCCCAAGAGTCCGCTGGCATCAAATGGGTATTCGTTGAAGGTCAGCCAGCGCGCTCTCCTGACGGCTTCACCGGCGCGCCTTTAGCGGGCCGGGGTCTGCGATCAGATATCTCCACGAGTTGATCCCAGCGAGCAGTGCCGACAGCCAACCAAAAGCCCATATTCAGCAAAACGCGGCCCGCGCGGCAAGCATCGCTGGAGCCGGTCGTGGCTTGGGTGCTGTTCTGCTTGCTTATAACCGCAGCAACGATCTCGATTGCCGTGGACTTATATGACGAAAGCTCAGAGCAGATCACCCTAGAGCCGCCAACAAATGAGATACCCCTTTCACAAGCAGCCACAACGGAGCAGCACAGCGACTCTCCGCGTTCTTTCACTATTGCGGCTACCGGCGAGCTTCTCATTCACGAGTCGATAGCCGATACTGCGCGCACAGCCGACGGCTGGGATTTCACACCGATGTTCACCAATATTGCACCGATTCTTCGCCAGGCCGATCTGGCCGTGTGTCATTTGGAAACCCCGTTGTCACCTAACAACACTAACCTTTCATACTTTCCGGCATTTTTGGTGCCCAACGATCTGGCCGAGGCAATCGCCTACGCTGGCTACGACACCTGTTCGCTGGCCTCGAATCACTCCACTGATGCCGGACGCGAAGGAATCATCGGCACTATTACTGCTCTTGACCGAGTAGCCGTAGCTCACGCCGGAATGGCATTATCAGCCGAATCGCGCAACCGGGTCACTTTGATAGCTGCTGGCAATGCCAGGGTCGCTCACCTCTCCTACACATACGGATTTAATAATGGCCCGCTCGACAACGATGAGACCTATCTATCTAACGTCATCAACGAAGCCATCATCATCGAAGAAGCTCGCCGGGCACGCTCAGCAGGTGCCGATTTCGTGATCCTGTCTCTGCATTGGGGACCCAACTACCGCATCGAACCTGACGAAATGCAGGTTGATTTAGGGCCGCGGCTGCTGGAGTCACCCGAGATTGATCTGATAATCGGCAATCATGCTCATGTGATACAGCCGCTGGTGGAGATCAACGGCGAGTATCTCGCCTACGGTTTGGGCAACTTCTTGTCGAATCAGTCTCCTGACAGCTGCACCACTTGTCCCCCGGCAACACAAGATGGCGTGATCTTGCACTTCACGGTGACCGAATCAGCCGACGGAAACTGGACCGTGAGCGATGTTACCTACACCCCCACTTGGGTGGATCGTTCAAACTTTGAGATTGTTGATGTATTGAGCGACACGGTTCGAGATCCCGAACTGCTTGAGGCATCAGCTACAAGAACCGCGACTGCTATCCGCTTAGGAAACACCACAATCTCAACGCGCTAGTTGGTGGCTTGCTGCTGGTCTCTCGACACGCCGGGGGAAACCTTCAGCGAATCGGTATCATATTTAGGGTGAGCTTCAAAGTCGGAGATCGGGTGGTTTACCCGCATCACGGCGCAGCCGAAATAATAAAGCTTGAAAAGCGCACCGCTTTCGGTGACGAGAAGGAATATCTGGTGCTGCGCATGACCCACGGTGAGATGACTGTGGCTGTGCCTGCTGACAAGGCTGAAGACGTAGGAATGCGCTGGCCGATAAGCACCGAAGACGTGGAGGACTTGTTCGAAGTGCTGGCACGTCGCGATGTGCGTGAGCCAGCCAACTGGTCACGCCGCTACAAGAACCACCAAGAGAAGCTCAAGTCAGGCGACGTTTATCAGGTAGCCGAAGTAGTAAGAAATCTGGCTCTTCGCGAACGCGCCAAAGGACTGTCAGCTGGCGAGAAAAATCTTTATAACACGGCTCGCAGTGTGCTGGTGTCGGAGTTGTCGTTTGCTCTTGATGTGAGCGAAGACGAAGCATCAAGCCGGGTTGACGTAGTCCTAACCTGAGCAAACCACCTGCGGGTCTGAGTTTTGGCCTGTACAGGCTGCGCATGAACTAAAGAAGCCGCTTGCAGCCGTTTACAAGCGTTCAATGATGGTGACGTTTGCTTGGCCGCCACCTTCACACATGGTTTGCAAGCCCCAACGTCCGCCAGTGCGCTCTAGTTCATGCAGCAACGTGGTCATTAACTTGGCACCGGTGCAGCCCAGTGGATGACCTAGGGCGATGGCACCGCCGTTGACGTTGACTTTGGAGTGAGGGATGTCGTGCTCGGCCATCCAGGCCATCGGCACTGGAGCGAAAGCTTCATTGCACTCGAACAGGTCAAAGTCGTCAATGGTCATGCCGGTGCGCTCCAGCGCATAAGCCGTAGCTGGGATCGGGCCGGTCAGCATGTAGATCGGATCATCGCCGCGAGCTGACATGTGATGAATCCGAGCTCGAGGCTTGAGATTGTGATCTTGCAAAGCACGCTCAGAAGCGACCAGCAGCGCTGCCGCCCCGTCGCTGATCTGACTGGACACAGCAGCAGTCAACCGCCCGCCTTCTCTTAGCGGTGCCAGCGACTGCATCTTCTCAAGCGAAGTGTCACGGCGGGGACCCTCATCGCCGATAACCCCAGCAACTGGCTCGATTTCAGCTTCGAAGCGGCCTTCGTCTATGGCTTGCACCGCACGACGATGACTCTCTAGGGCGTAATGCTCCATTTCGCTGCGGCTGAAATCCCATTTTTCGGCGACCATTTCGGCACCACGGAACTGCGACACTTCTCCGGTGCCGTAACGCTGCACCCATCCCTGCGAATCGTTGAACGGTTGAGACAGTCCCATCGGCACCGCAGCAATCATGGAAGAACCGATCGGCACCATCGACATGTTTTGCACTCCGCCAGCCACTACTAGATCGTTGACTCCGGCCATCACACCCATGGCTGCGAAGCTCACGGCCTGCTGACCTGAGCCGCATTGGCGGTCCACGGTCACGCCAGGCACTGCTTCAGGCAGTCCCGCGGCCAGCCAGCAGGTGCGGGCGATGTCGCCAGCGTTGGGGCCTACGCTGTCGAGGTTGCCAAAAATCACGTCTTCGACTGCTAAAGGGTCGACATCGCTGCGCTTCAGCAACGCTTTGATGGCGGCAGCGCCAAGGTCGGCAGGGTGAACCTCCGATAATCCTCCACCGCGCCGACCGGTGGGGGTGCGAACTGCTTCAACAATGTATGCATCACTCATAACAGCAGGATACCCGGTCAACAAGACCTAGTTATTTGAAGGTCTAATTCTTTTAGTTTTTGGGTAGTTCGCTGAAGGGGACATCTCGTGAAGGGCCGGGCTCTTTGGGTAGTCCCAACACACGCTCACCGATGATGTTGCGCTGCACTTGATCAGTGCCGCCGTAAATGGATGGTGCAGGCGAAAACAGTGCTAACTCCGAGACGTGACCGCTGGTTTGGGCATCAGAGTCGCCGCTGAGCATTCCGTCAGCCCCCACTACCCGCATACCGATGTCACGGAACTCGCGAGTCATTTCGCTCATAGCGAGTTTGGCGATGTTCGGTGCTGCAGCGCTACTTGATCCTGCTTTAGCTCGTTGTATCGACAGTCGGTTGATCTCGATCAATCCGTAGAGCCGCATCAAGTCTTCGCGCAATACTTTGCTGTTAAGGGCACCGTTCTTGCGTGCCAGGTCAACCAGCCACCACCACATGCCGACACCCAGCGGCGGCACTCCCACAGCCAACGAGTTATTTTCTGAGTCAACTAGGTCGCCGACTCGTCGGGCTAGCGCTTTTCCTTTAGGTCCTGGAAGAGCTTCTGGTGGGGTGCGTCCCGACGATCCCAGCGACGCACGTTCCACCATGAGCGTGGTGTTGCCCACCCGCCAGCCGTTGTTTAGGCCGCCGATCAGAGCGCTGTCAGCCACACGAGCTTCGTCGATGAACACTTCGTTGAACAAGGCCCTTCCGGTCATCTCGGTCAACGGGCGTACTTCCACGCCGGGTTGATCCATGTCGAAAGCGAACCAGGAAATGCCAGCATGTTTTGGCAGATCAGGATCGGTGCGGGCTAACAGCATGCCTTTGTCAGCGACTTGGCCTCCCGAGGTCCAGACTTTCTGGCCGGTTATCACCCATTCGTCGCCGTCGCGCTCAGCTCGGCACTGCAAGCTAGCCAGATCAGAGCCAGCATTGGGCTCACTGAACAGCTGGCACCAGCCCACTCGACCATCAAGTATCTCTGGGACGAACTGCTGAATCTGCTCACCGCTGCCATGGATCGCAATCGTGGGTGCAGCTAGCATCCGCCCCAAACCGCCTGGCGGGCCCAGCACGCCACGCTCGGCCAACACCAGAGACACCAGCGCTGCCTGATCCTGTCCGTAGCCGAGCCCTCCCGCAGCAGTTGGCAGCATCGGATGGGCGTAGCCCGAGTCAGCTAGTACACGCCACCATTGCTCGACGGTCATGTCAGGATCCCAGTTCTGCTCACAGAAGTCTTCGACCTCAGCTCGCAGAGTGTCTGTGTCAATCTCAACAGCGGGTGGTGTAAGGATGTCAGTCATGTCGGCTTGTCTCTTTTGGTTTGGGTGGATGATTGCTACAGAATGTGCTGTTCTTAGTTTTGGTGTGGGCTTGTGCGCTAAGCGTAGAGAGGCTTGTGCGGCTAAGCCCGCAAAAAGTTGTTAGTAGAGGGCTAGGAGCGCGGATGTGTAATGCAGCTTGATGGTGGTCACGCTACCTTATGTGGCTGTGCCTCCGAAAACTTTGACCGCTAAACAGCCTTCCTCTCAGCAGATGCAGGCACATACTTTGAAGCGGGGTGAGAAGGTGCGGTTCGTGTCGGATCTGCCGGGGCTACCTCAAGGCACTGCTGGCAAGGTGGCGCTAGCCAACGGTTTTACTTGGAATCGCTACTGGGTGAGGCTGCAGGACGGTCGGGTGGTGGGCCACATTGATCACGAGCACCTGATCCGCTCCAAAGACTACGAGCGCTACCTTCACGCTAAAACCAGCGAACAACAAGAAGCTGAACTAGCGGCGCAGCTAGCCGCTGAGCAAGCCGACAAACAAGCCGCCGCCGAGTCCTCTGATGAGACATCGGGCTCTACGGCGGGCAAGTCGACCGAGTTAGTTGTCAACGGCGTGACCGTGCCTGCTTATTTGTTGCAACGCTCAGCCGACGCTCGCGCTCGACTGGGTGCCTGAACCCACCGATCAGAACCGCTGATTGCTGGCGTTGGGTCGTGGCGGCCATCACGGCTCGCGTGACGCTGCCACGATCTCACGAGGCTAGGGTTGCACTCCGTGGATGTTTTTGTCTTCGGGATCTGTGGCGGTTCTGGCTCGGGCAAAACCACTCTGGCTAATCGCATGATCGCAAACTGCGATCCGCAGATGGTGAGCTTTTTGGCATTTGATGCCTATTACCGCGACTTGGCTCACTTGCCTCTTGAGCAGCGTCGCCAATGCAACTTTGATCATCCAGACTCTTTGGACACAGAACTCTTCTTGCAGCATCTTGAGGCTCTCAAGAGCGGCTACGACGTGTCTGTGCCGATCTACGATTTCGCTACCCACACCATGACTGGCCGTTTTGAGCATGTGAAAGCGGCTCAGCTGTTACTGGTGGAGGGCATCCTGCTACTCAATTCGGCTGAAGCTACGGCCCGGCTGGATTACACGATTTTTTTGGATGTTCCAGAGGTGACACGCCGTCAGCGCCGCATTCAGCGCGATGTGGCCGAGCGAGGACGAACCCCTGAACACGCCAGCTGGCAGTTCCAGGCTTCTGTGACCCCGATGCATGAAACCTTTGTGCAACCCAATCGTCACCGCGCTAACCGAATATTTGAGGGCACAGAGACCGCAGAACTAGCCGATGATCTACTGGCTCTGCTGGCACATAAAGTGCCGTCGCTCACAAAGGCGAAAGCTAAGACTGCATCAAGCGCTAGCTAGGCAAGCCACCGTCATCTAAACCATGTCGCCTAAACAATGTCGCCGCCTGAAGAACGACACCGCCTAGGTCAACCCGCTGACTCAAGCCACAACCGACCGCAGAAGGTCTCTGCTTGCAGAACATCTCTACTTCTCTGGTTATAGAACCACCCCCTCGTTGGCGAGCAGCTTGGCTTTGAGTTCGCTGCCGAAGCCGTAGTTTCCTACTCCCCCGCTGCTAGGAACTACTCGGTGGCAGGGCACCAGCAGCGGAACCGGATTGCGGGCCATGGCCGTGCCCACTGCTCGAGCTGCTTTGGGGCGACCCACCACTTCGGCCAACTCGCCATATGTGCGAACTTCACCGCACGGAATACGAGCCGTAGCTCGTAGCACCTGCTGGTGAAACGTCGAACGGGACGAAAAATCAATTGGCACATCGCTGCGACCAGCCGCGAGTGCGTCAGCGACACGGGCCACCAGAGTTGGATCTGGATACGGGTCGTGATCTACATCTACCCCGATCTGATCACGCATGTATTCCACGAAGGTGCCTGGATCACTGTCACGACCATCATCTGGAATCATTAGTCCTGAAACCCAGCCGTTGGTGTGTGCAACGAATACCGGCCCGGCTGGGCTTTCGACCATGAACCACAGGTGGGTCCGACCTGCCCGTTCAACTAGGGGTTCAGATATGTCGGATTTGTTGTCACTCAGATCTCTGGTAACCGTTTTTGTGTCTGTTGTTTTTGTGTCCATTCCTAGGCTCCTTGAGGATTAGGGGTGGGGTGAGGGGGCTCTTCGTGCTTGAGCGCACGTTAGTCGTTGGCTGTGACATCGCTGCGGAGGCAGATCTCATGGTGACACAGATTCAACTGACTCAGCACCGGCAGGAACCGGCCACGCTTCGACTTCGCCGTAGGGCACTTGATCGGGTCGCCCAACAAGAAAAGCGAGCACCAGCAGAGCAGCCACAGCCAGAGCCGCTACCAACCGGCGGCGGTGATACACAGCCTGTGGCAGCCGTTCTGGGAAGCGCAGGTTTAGCGACCTCTTGCTTTGCGCGTAGTTGCCTGCATGGCAGACAGTCGCGGAGTGAAAACGCTCGCAGCGGTGCAACTGCGTGGCACGGACGCTTCGGAGATCTGTGGGTGATGAACTCATGTTTGTAGCTTCGCGCAGGGGTGTGACATCAGTATGCTTGACAACGAACGCTTGTTCTGAGAACATGTGTAGAGTTTCAGTCGTAGGCTTCATTTGAACACCTCCCCAACCGTCAACGTCCAGGTGGTCAACGGCCATACAATTACCCATATCAGCAAACTAGCGTTCAGATAACTTAATTGCAAACACCTGTTCAAGCAATATCAGAAATCCCAAACCAAACCTAAACCAGATTGGAGCAATCCATGCCAAGAACCAGCAAACCGCTCAGTGGCCGGCGTCGGCAGATACTCGACGCGATCATTGAGTTCCAGAATGAGCACGGCTTCTCGCCGTCAATGCGTGAAGTCGCCGCAAAGGTCGGCCTTAAATCCCCAGCATCAATCAAAGCCCATCTCGGGGTGCTCCACGAGGCTGGATACGTGCGGGTTGACCCGATCCGACCGCGGGCTATCGAAGTGCGCTACGACGAGAACTCTGGTGCCGCAGTTGAGCGCAGCCCAGTGCGCCATGTGCCACTAATCGGGGCTGTGGCTGCTGGCACAGGTGTCTTAGCTGCAGAGAATGTGGAGGAACTGGTGCCGGTGCCAGCAAACCTTACCGGCGAAGGCGACCTCTTCATGCTGCAAGTGCGAGGCACCTCAATGATCGACGCTGGCATATTCCATAACGATTACGTGGTATGCCGAGCACAAAGCACAGCAGATGACGGTGATCTTGTGGTGGCAGGTATCGAAGACAACCAGGAAGCCACTGTCAAAAGGCTGCGGTACCGCCCAGGCCCGAGACCGATCGTGCTCGAACCTGCCAACGAGTTGTACAGCCCTATGGAGTATGGTGTTGATGAGGTGACTATCTATGGCAAGGTGGTTACCATGATTCGTCGCTACTGAAGTCCGTCCGTGCTTTGAGCGGGCTGTGGTTTGTTCGTGGGGATGCTTAATTCGCGCGTCGTGCCTGAATTTGTGGTACGGTGGTGTTCATGAAACTCAACGATGCCCCCCCCCCCGAATCTCATGGTTAGCTGATAGGTCAGCGGTTTGGTGTTGGTGTTGGCTACCGGTAGCGCTGCTTGTTGCTGCGATCGTTTGGCTGGCTGCTACTTCTTTTGCGGGCGCTCAACAAAACACTGAGACTTTTATTACGAACCTTGACGCTGGAAGCGAAAGCACGCCTTCGGAAGGGCTTTCGGAAAGAGCGACCGCTTTCATCACTGGGACCGATGCTTCTGCTTACACGATCACTGAGGTGCATATACGCGTTGGTGCTTCTGGCACTGACAGGCCTCCTGTCGCTATTCGTGCCTATGGCAGCAACGGACGACCGGATGCTTTATTAGCAACACTCACCTATTCACGAGAATACGATGAGTCAGGTAACAAACAGTTCGTCTACACTGCTCCTGCGGGTACTGTGCTTACGGGTGGCACTAAGTATTTTCTGGTGGCCAACGAGGGCCTCGGTCTTGGCCCCCGGCTGCTCGGCATTTTCGGAACCGGTGGTAAGACAGAATCATCGGGTTGGTCAGTAGTTGAGGGCAGCAGTTATAGAAGACTCAGCTTAGGCGCACCCTGGAATTTTCACGATGTCGAACTAGCAATGAGGATTGATGGTATTCCTGTTGATGTGTCTGCTGGGTCTGTTGTGAATAATGCGTCAAAGATTTGGTCTGGTAGTGTGTATGGCTGTGTGGTAAGCGGCGGTGGTCGCGGGAATCGTATCCCGTCTGGCTATTGTGGTGCTGCATCAACAGGTAAGCCTTATGCTTATATTGAAACCGAGAAGCATATGGTTGATGTTATCGACCGGCAAGTTCTGCATGTGGAATGCGGCAAAACTGGTTCGTTCAGGATCCGAACGTTGAACTTCCAGTTCGAGGGTGTCGCTAATCCGTCGGTTCAAGTGATCGCTATCAAAGGCGACCGTTGGCATTCGGCCGGGCCGCAGAACTCTAGTTACAGATCAAACACACCATATATTCTAGCAAGCGATGGTGTTACCAAATTATCTCTTGATGGTGACAACGGGCTGCCAATCCCGGTCACCGCTCATACCAGCGGTGAACAAGTAACCGAAATCACATTCCAGACCGACCGTAGCACACGAACCGAATTCGGGTTCCAGCTGTTAGCAAGCCCCAACCCCAACCAAAACTACACAATGCTAGGCGGTATCAGGTACTTCAGCGAGCCTCGTCGAGGTCAGTATGGGGAACTATTAGCTCATTTCGGTCCGATCATCATAGTCAAAATCAAGAACCCTGCCCAAGACTGCCCAACCGCACTAAACTCACCGTCACAACCCGCAGCACAAGACGCAGTAGCAACAAGCGAAAACTCACCCAAAAACAATCCTTACGCGGATCTGATCGCCGCAGTACGCAGCTACGCAGCAGAAACTCAAAACGGAAAAGCGCATGTAGATCGCTGGCTGCGAGTGCTCGCAGCGCTAGGCATCAACAACGGCTACAAACCCATGACCGCCACAGAAGCCCAAAATCATGCCAACACCTACTGGGCCACACGTTGGAACCCAGTAGTAGAAGCACTCACCCAACTCGAAACCCAACCAGAAATAAAACCACTAGTTGAACCAGAACCCGAAGAAGTAGAACCGGTAGCTGAACAAGAACCCGAGCCAGAACCGGTTGTTGAGGAACCGGTACCGGTTGTGCAGATCGCGCCTACCAGCCAAGACCTAATCAACACCGTCAAAAGCTACTATAACCACAACAAAAACAACAAGGCACGTAACTATGGTTCCAACTGGAAACGGGTACTAATCGCTTTCGGAGCAGAAACCGATCCCCAATATGCGCCCTACACTATCGCAGAAGCCAAAAACTCAGAAACCATATGGGCGCAAGGCTGGACACCTGTGCGCAAAGAACTCCAACGGCTAAACACACCCACCCAATGCGTCACCACAACCCTACGAGCCAACATCCAAACCTACATTAGTGAAACACACTACGGTCAAGAACATATCGACAGATGGCAAAAGGTGCTCAACACACTCAACAACACAACCCCATCAATAACCCAGCAACAAGCAGAAACCCACAGAAACAACTACAAACCCGAACGCTGGACACCCATAATATCAGCACTAAAATGCCTAAACGCAAACTAAACACAATCCCTCCCGAGCCCAGCCAACCCCCGAACCCACCAGGTTCCCTCTAAAAACCTATCTTCACCCGCCTAAAGAGCCTCTCCAGCAGCGGCTAGCTAAACGGGTTAAGATAACAGCGCTTCAAGAGCAACAAAAACCGCAGACAAATCAGACCGATCAACACGCTCAGCCGCGGCGTGAGCCAACAACGGATCACCAGGGCCAAAGTTGGATGCAGGAACACCGCGAGCCGAAAAGAACGCTGTATCAGTCCAACCCAGTTTCGCTCGTGCTGGCACTCCCGAGAGGCGCACCAGTTCGATCAGCAGCGGATCAGACAACCCCGGTGCCGCCGCTGGAGCAGCATCAACGATTTCAATACTGTCACCATCTTCGAGCACCTCGGCAAGCATTTCGTGGATGTGTTCAGTGGCTTGAGCGATGCTGCGATCAGGTGCAAAACGGTGATTAAGTATCAGAGTTGCTTCATCGGGCACAACATTGCCAGCCACTCCCCCGCTAACAGAAACAGCTTCTAGCCCTTCACGATATTCGCAGCCTTCCACCACAGGCCTGCGAGGCTGATATGCATTAGCCAAAGCCAGAACCGCCGCTAGGCGATGTATAGCGTTGCGGCCCATCCAACCTCTCGCTGAATGCGCTCTCTCGCCACGCAAAGTCACCTTGAAGCGCATAGTGCCTTGGCAACCTGCCTCTACCACAGCATTGGTTGGTTCGCCCAGCAATGCAACATCAGCTTGTAACAGATCGCCACGAGCGGCGGCCACCTCTAATAGGCCATTGTCAGCTGCACCAACCTCTTCACGGGCGTAGAACACATACGTCACATCACAAGCAGGGGTAGTCAAGGTGCGTGCCAGTTCAAGCATCACCGCTACCCCACCCTTCATGTCCACTGAACCCAACCCCCACAACACGTCGCCTTCGATACGAGCTTCGGTGTTGTTGTTGGCAGGCACCGTGTCGGTGTGTCCAGCCAGCAGAATGCGCCGCGTGCTACCGAAACATGTTCTAGCCACGAGATTGTTGCCGATACGTTCAACTTCAAGATGCCTCGCGCTGCGAAGTTCGGCTTCAATCAGATCGGTGATGTGTTGCTCGTTGAAGCTCTCAGACGCAACATTCACTAGAGCAGCTGTCAAAGCGAACAGGTCACCACTAGGCAAAGACCTATCCATAACAACCATGACGGACCTTGCAGTGGTTAGGTGGCTGCACCATGATCACGCAGGATCTGGTTGAGCGCCGACTTGTCATGACGCTCGCCTTCGCTGAGTTGCTTGATCACCAGAACCGCTGGCAAACCGAACTCGCCGCCAGGAAAGCTACGCCGACGTGTGCCTGCCACAGCTACCGACCAGGCTGGCACCTCGCCACGGCTCAGTTCGACACCGCTTTCGACATCAATAACCGGTATTGAGCTGGTCAATACCGCCCCGGCACCTAGCACAGTGCCTCTACCGACCCGAGCACCTTCAGCGACGATGCAGCGGCTGCCGATCAGGCAATCATCCTCAATTATCACTGGTTGCGCCACAGGAGGTTCAAGCACGCCGCCTATGCCGACCCCGCCTGACAGATGCACGTTGGCACCGATCTGGGCGCATGACCCGACCGTGGCCCAAGTATCGACCATCGTGTTGGCCCCCACATAAGCACCGATGTTGGTATAGCTGGGCATCATTATCACGCCCGGGCCCTGATAGCTGCCCCAGCGCGCTGAAGCTCCAGGCACCACACGCACGCCACGCGCCGCGTAATTGGTTTTGAGCGGGATCTTGTCGGCGAACTCGAATGGTCCAAGTTCTGTCGTGCGCATTTGAGCAGTCGCAAAAAGCAGCAGGATCGCTTGTTTGCACCATTGGTTAACGGTGATACTGCCGTCGTCGTTGATTTCAGCTACACGAGCTTCGCCAGAGTCAAGAGCATCAATAGCTTGATGGATTGTGGCTGTCGTTTCGGGATCAGAAGCATCCAAACTGGAACGCGTTTCCCAGAGTTCTTTGATGCGGGCCGCTAGCGCGGCGAAATGTGCTGTTGAGTCGGTTTCAGGTGTGGGCACGATTGTGAAGGCTACTCGCCTGAAGTTGCTGCGAGCCGCTGTCGTGCAAGTTCGAGACGGTCACTGGGCTGCACAGCTGCAATGCGCACATATGCCCGAGGATCAAGCGAGTCAATGCTGTTTGTATCGCTGGAATGATTGATCCGAGTGCTATCGGCTGCGTAAAACTCACCAGGACTTACGATCAGGCCGCACTGCCGGGCTAGTCGATCCGCGAAAGCCCAGGCATCGCCGTTAGGTGCTGCAGCCCAAAGATAAAAAGCCCCAGCCGGAAGTGAAGTCTGCGCTCCCGCCGCTACGGCGATATCAAGCAACAGCTTGAGGCGTTGACGGTAAAGATCTGCCTGCTCGGTGACGTGATCCTGATCTGCCCAAGCCATCACAGCCGCGGTTTGCACCGGTCCGGGAACCAGACATCCAGCGTGTTTGCGGCATTCTCGAAGATATTCAACCAGATCGGCATCTCCTGCGTAGAAACCGGCACGAACACCAGCCAGGTTTGAACGCTTCGACAGCGAATGCAATGCCAGCACACCGTCTGTGCTGTGCTCAACGATACTGCGAGGCTTGTCGTCCCAAGTGAACTCGGCGTAGCACTCGTCGCTTGCTATAAGCACCCCGTTGCGATGTCCCCAGCTAGCAGCCTCTGCCATATCCTCGAGACCGCCCGCGGGATTGCCTGGAGAATTAACCCATAAACACAACGCTCGCTCACGGTCCGACGTGGCGATTGAGTCAAGATCAAGGCAAAAGCGGTGATCCACAGCGACTGGCACGCCACGACAGCCAGACATCAACGCACCCATGGCATACGACGGGTATGACACAGCGGGATACAGCACAGTGTCACGTTGAGGCCAACGCAGCTTCAGATAATGCGGCAACGAAACGACGAACTCTTTGCTGCCGATACAAGCCGCTAACTCGGTTTCGGCATCGACATGCACACCGAAGCGGTGCTGCATCCATCTGGCGGCTGCTTCACGAAAAGCCACGCTGCCAGCCGAAGCCGGATAGCTGCGCTCGCTGCCTGAAGTGCTCAACGCAGCAACCACTTGCGGCGGCGGAGGGTCACAGGGAGTGCCGATGGAGCAGTCGATCACACCGCCGGGCAGTTCGGCTGCTTGAGCTTTCAAAGAAGAGAGCCGATCATAGGGATAAACCGGGGGCACGAAACCTGTAGCAGGCTCGCTTTTCATCATTTCCGCCACCCAACCATCTCACTGCTCATCATGGGTGACCATCCAGCGTGTTTACTGCTCATCATGTTTGTTGGTGGTGATGCCGGGCGGTTGCGAACTGTTCACCAAATACTTCCGTAGTGCTCCCAGCGATCCAGGATCTAGGCGCGCTCGTAGTCTCATGCCCAGCTCGGTGGCTTCAGAGTCGAGCACTAGGCCTTCACGATGCACTCCTGCCAGCACATCACCACGATCCCACGGCACGATCAGTTCTACTTCGTTAGCGGTTCGCCGCAAACGGTCACCGATCACGCCACGCAGTTCCGTAACTCCCTCACCGCTAGCCGCCGACACAGCTACCGATCCTTCGACACGCTCAACTAAGCGGCTTGCCCCAGGCCCAAGATCGCTTTTGTTGAAAACCATTAGCTCATCAATATGGTCGGCATTGATTGCTGTTAGGACTCGCCGCACAGCAGCGATTGCTGCTTCAGGGTCAGGGCCTGCACCATCCACGACATGAACTAGCAGATCAGCGTCGCGCACCACATCAAGCGTGGTTTTGAAGGCCTCCACAAGATGATGGGGCAACTTGCGCACGAAACCAACCGTGTCAGTGAGATACACAGTCTCCCCGCCTGGCAACCCCATACGGCGAGTGGTGGGATCAACCGTGGCGAAGAGTCGATCCTCCACAGTTGCTTCCGCGGCGGTCAGCCGGTTGAGCAGCGAGGATTTGCCTGCGTTGGTGTAACCGACAATGGCTGCGGAGCGGTTGCGGGTGCGGAGACGGGCTTTGGACTGGGTGCGGCGATGACTAGCGATACGCCGCAGATCGCCTTCGAGTTTGTGGATGCGTCGTTGCAGTCGGCGCCGGTCGACTTCAAGCTGGGTTTCGCCGGGGCCTCGCGTGCCGATACCGCCTGCCTGCTGCGAAAGACGGCTACCAGCACCACGCAGCCGAGGCAGAAGATAACGCAGCTGCGCTAGTTCGACCTGAGCTTTACCTTCGGGAGTGCGAGCGTTCTGAGCGAAAATATCGAGGATCACTGCGGTGCGATCCAAAGCGGTGCGTCCTAGCAGCTTCTCTAGATTGAACTGCTGGGCGGGGCTGAGTTCATCATCAAACACCACCGTGTCGCAGTCGACGGCTTCGGCGACGGCTCGGATCTCGCGAGCTTTGCCAGCACCCACGAAGGTGGCAGGATCAGGAGCGGCTCGTTTTTGGCATACCCGCTCTACGGCATCGGCACCGGCCGTGTCAACTAGCAGACTCAGCTCGTCAAGCGAAGCATCCGTCGCGGCAGCGTCACCGCTAGAGCGCACCATTCCCACTAGCACGATCCGTTCACGGAACGCTCTATCGATCAGGCCTGAGCTATCACCGCCGAAATCACCAAAACCGCCTCGATGCGTATCGGCTTGCTGGTGATCACCTGCCACGTTTTGAGGGTTGCCTTTGCGGTAAGTGTTGCCGCTCATGTAACGGAGCGCATTCGTCTCGGCCGCATCTAAAACTCGGGCACTTCTACAGTGGCGACATAAGTGGACTCCGCTGTCAATGTCACAGGTTCAGACAGATCGACATCGGCGAAACCGCCGTCCATGCCCACAGTGACCTGCTGCCCCACGAAACCCCAGCGATTGAAGGCTTTAGCTGCCGCCACGGCACCCGTGCCGCAAGCAGAGGTAGCACCAGCACCACGCTCCCAAACAGCGAGAGTCAAATGGTTAGGCCCGGTAACCGCACCAAAGTGAACGTTGATTCCGCTGCTAAAGACTGACTCGACTGCTGGGCCAGCGTGGGCAACCCGCACCAATTCGGGTTTTTCGACATGGAAGACGATATGGGGATTGCCTACGTTGATGGTGGTCCAGCCGCGCAGTCCTTGCGTGCCTAGGAATGATCCGAGTGCCTTCACCGGGTCACGGCTCTCCTGATCAGGTTGTGGGCCGTCAGTGACTTTGCCCATTTCGGTCGCCCCGAAGACTGTTCTGGCCGCAGCGTTCGCTTTGACGCGGCAATGGCGTGGGCCTACCACCGTTTTTACGATTATCTCCAGTTGTTCAGCTTCGAGTTCACGCGCAATGGCGTGAGCCAAACACCTCAAACCGTTACCTGAAACTTCGGCGTGGGAGCCGTCAGAGTTCCACAGTCGCATAGCCGCACGAGGTGTTTTCTGTTGAGTGTTGCTGGTGCTGTCGATTGGCTGGTCAAGAACCGCGTAGATGAGCCCGTCAGCGCCTATCCCATGTCGCCGATCACACAGTTTCAATGCCTGATGTGAGCCATTATCCGATGAGGGCATCTGCTCCACAAAGGCAACTAGGAAGTCGTTTCCTAGACCATGTAGTTTATGTAGTATCATATGTTTGCAAAGTATACTAGGTTAATTGTTGAGTGTGGGCTGAGTGTGTGTTGAGTGTGGTCTATATCCACTAATCATTGCTGCATTGCTAGGTTTCGGTTCGGTTCGGTAGAGGCTGCGTTTCGACTGCTTGATGCCATAGCTGCTGCACTTCTTCGGCTGATACAGACGGAGTGAGCCAGCTAATTCTGGGATCGCGGCGAAACCAGCGCTGTTGACGGCGAGCGAAACGACGAATTCGTTGCAAAGCCAACTCGACTGCCTCTTCAAGCGTGGTCTTCCCTGCTAGGTGAGCTAACAGTTCTTTGTAACCGAGAGCTTGTGAAGCAGTGCGCGACAGTTTCAGTTGAGAGAGTCGCTTCACTTCGTTGAGTAGTCCCTCAGCAATTTGTTTCGTGAAACGCTGTGCTATGCGTTCATCAAGCAGGCTGCGCTCCCAGTCAAGACCTACCTGCACGAACGGCGTAGGCGGATAATGCGCTAGCCCAGGCCCGTATGACGAAAACTTTCTGTTGCTACCGACGGTCACTTCTAAGGCTCGTAGCACTCTGCGCCGGTTGGATGATTCCATACGGTTCGCTGCTACCGGGTCAAGGGCAGCCAGTCGCTGGTGAAGTGTGGCAGTGTCTTTCTCAGCGTCGAGTTCTGCTCGCACTTGAGGGTATTGGCCGGGGATATCTAGGTCATCAATGACGGCTCTCACGTAGAGGCCTGTGCCTCCAGACAGGATCGGCACACCACCGCGGTAGCGAATGCTTGTGATCGCTTTGCGGGCGAGGGTCTGTAGTTCAGCGACCGTGAAGTCTTTGGTCGGTTCAACCAGATTGACAAGATGATGAGGCACTTCAGCCATCTCGGCTACTGAAGGGGTGGCTGTGCCGATGTCCATACCGCGATAAATCTGCATTGCGTCAAGGGTTACGATCTCAGCACCTTTGATCAGCCGTGCCACTCTCATCGCTAGATCCGACTTACCCGAAGCGGTCGGGCCGACGATCACTAGAGGTCGCTGCGCGAGCGTGGCTCGGTCAGCAAGCAGCGGCGCTCGCATCACAGTCTTGTGCCTGCGCCGGAATCGTTGATCAACCTGCGGCAACCACGGGGATCAAGCGACGACCCGAGGAGGTCTTTGCTGCTGCCATAGCGGGCGGCATCTTAAGCGGCATCTCAACTGGAGCTTCAAGGTCAACTAGAGCGCCTTCCAGAAAATTGGCGGCTGCTGCAATGACCCGCACCTGTGCGTAGCCACCCTGTTGAGGCATGGTGTCATGCCGCCACGGGAAATGAACCAGCGTGTTGCGGCGGGTGCGTCCGCTGAGCACGGCAGAGTCTTTTTTGCTGGGTCCCTCAATCACGATCTCTTCGACTTTGCCGATACGGGCTTCGTTGGCGAGGCGACTTGAGCGTTCGATCACTGCACGCAACCGCTCGTATCGATCTACGGCCACATCATGAGCCACGAACTTCTCGGTCATGTCAGCCGCGACGGTGCCGGGTCGGGGCGAGAAGATAAAAGTGAAAGCGCTGTCATAGCGGGCTTCGGCAGCGACTTGGAGGGTCTGCTCGAAGTCGTCTTCGGTTTCGCCTGGAAAACCGACGATGATGTCCGTTGATACAGCTAGGTCATCTACAGCGGCTCTTGCTGCTGCGAGCCGCTGTAGATAGCGCTCGGCTGTGTAACCCCGCTGCATCGCTCGCAGCACAGCGTCGCTGCCTGATTGCAGCGGCAGATGCAGATGTTCACACACCGCCGGCACCTCGGCCATGGCCGCAATCGTCTCGGCGCGCAGGTCTTTGGGATGTGGGCTCGTGAAACGCACCCGGCGGATACCGTTGATCTTGCCGACTTCACGCAGCAAATCCGCAAACAGCGGGCGGGCGCGTTGATCTTTGAGCCATCTGTCACCGCACCACCAAGCATTATCAGCCGCCGCGGTATTGCCTCGGCGGTGCAGGGCTAGGTCGCGTCCGTAGCTGTTGACGTTTTGGCCTAGCAACGTGACTTCGCTCACTCCTTCGTCTGCGAGAGCTTGGATTTCTGAGATCAACTCACCGAAAGGACGGCTGATTTCGGGGCCTCTCACAGCTGGCACAATGCAAAAAGCGCAACTGTTGTCACAGCCGATCTGGATAGTCACCCAAGCGCAATATGTTGCCTCACGCCGCACCGGCAAAGCCGAAGGAAAAGCTTCGGAGTCGTCGCGTGCTGTTTCGGTGAGGATCTCCACGACAGGGCCATGATGCCGTGCTTGGTCAATCAACTCTGCGGCGCGATGCACGTTGTGCGTGCCGAAAACCACATCCACATGGCTGGCACGTTCACGCACCAGTTCTCGGTCTTTTTGGGCTAGGCAACCCGCAACAGCGATCACTGCATCGGGACGTTGAGTTTTCACTGCTTTGAGCTGGCCTAGCGCGCCGTAAAGCTTGTTGTCGGCGTTCTCACGAATGCAGCAGGTGTTCAACACCATCACATCAGCATCCTCAAGAGTGTCGGCGAGTTGATAACCGTCTGATTCGAGCAGTCCAGCAATCCTTTCGGAGTCATGCTCGTTCATCTGGCATCCAAAAGTGCGTATCGCATAGGTCCGCGCCTGCTCCCGCGCCTGCGTCGATGTCTGAACTTGCGCCTGTGCTGATGTCAAGGCTTGAGACTGCACTCTTTCAGGCTAGAGCCCTACGCCGAAATCAGCCCTTCGTCACGTAGCACACCGCAAAAGTCCTACAACTTTTGCATCAGCGCCTTCGATTCGCCGCCCACGGCCAATGCATCCCAGGGTATGGGTTCGGATTATCAACAGACCAATCGTGCAGGCGACGCGCTAAGGCGTGCGCCAATGCTGAGCCACGCGGATACCGACGCTTACTGACGAAGACGACGGCTACGCACGGTGAGCCTGCTGCGAACCGATCATTGGTGATTTTGGCGAAATCCGCAAAGTTCTCAGTTACGATGATCCGCTGCTACTCAACTGCAACCTCGTAGACATCCCAGTCAGTGCTGCCTCCAAGCCCCGCTTCGATCACGCTAATCGCCTCATGTCCCAAAACAGTCATTTCTGCCGCTGCTGCCGGTGGCAACATTTCATCAATCAGCCACCTCAAGACGAAAGTAATCGTTCGCGCTGGCGAGCCTGACGGCGGACTTCCTCGGCTGCTCGCTCATTCGCTTCGATCAACTCATCTATCTCCTGAGGAAACGAGGCGTAAAAGTCCGCTGCCAGCATCACCGCTGCAGGAGCTAGGCCGGTCTCCGCAGCAAGGTTGTTGACACGCTCCATTCCCCGGCCCGGTGCAGTGCCCAGATCACGCACTACCTCCCATACGTCGGGACCGCCCACGAGCGCGGCACGCCGGCCCGAGGGGCCGTTGCGATAAACGACACCGGTAAAGCGGCGCGTCTTGAGCCCCTCGTCAAGCATGGAGGAGACTAGTTGCGTTATTGAGGCACCGACGGCGCGACTTTCGGCCTCGATGCGTTCTAGGAGTTCTTCGGGCAGTCGAAATGATGTCGGCCGCGTCATATCACACTCCGTAGTTTCAATAAGCTACAGGACACTACACATGATTGCCATGCGTTGCGAGTAGGTCAAAGTCTGCGGGTATGTTGCCTTCATCGTAGGCATTTCAACGTTTTGATTTGGCCATCTGAGCGAGTCAAGCGGCGACTTGAGCTGAATTGATTTGGACGCTGCCGCCAGGGTGGACATCAATGTTCAAGTTATGGCCTTCCAACAGTTCCATGCCCACCAGCGGCACTGGGCCAGAAGCAGCAACGGTGATACTCATGGGCTGATCATCCCAAATGAGCTGCACTCTAAATAGCGGTAGGTCAGTTCTGCTGCCATCTGCAAGAATCACCGTCACCTTGCCCGCGTAGAGTAATCCCAACTCATTCACCACAGCTGTCGGTAGCATCAAGAAACCGTTGTAGCCGGTGTCAACGATAGCCTTGATATCGCTCGTTTGCCCAGCTGGACTGCTCACGGGTAACTCAACGACGGCTTCTAGCCGATCGTTGACGACTCCACTGATCATGGTGCTCGTCGCGAAGGTCGCGCACCAATACCGTAGACAGCGTTGTAACCAACTCGGATCATCCATACGTTGACAGCGTCTGGATACACGGCACGCAGCGATGCTGTTGCGTGCATAAGGTCATCTGACAAAGCCCAGTCTCCAGTGTCCACATCAATGGCAACGAATTCATTGAGGTGTGCCTCCTCAAAATCTGGGCGAATGTCGCGCTCATAGATCTCCTCGCCAAGCCTGGCGGTCTCCCCGTTCGAGAGCGTTGGTTCCTTATGGGTAACCGGCGAGACCTCCGTATCTTTCGGCAGTGTCGGCAGCCGACGGCCGCAAGGAGGTGCCATCTCCTTCGGTTCCGGGCCTAGCCGAGCCCCAGAATCCGCCACCGAGGCAGCGTTGTCTTGACTTATAATAGTGCTCATACTGCTACTATAATATTTCTCATATTATTCTGCAATTTATAAATATTTGCTGTCAATGAGCGGGATTTTAGGCAGGTGGAGCTGAATTGATGCGAACGCTGCCGCCAGAGTGGACATCAATGTTCAGGTTATGGCCTTCCAGCAGGGCCATACCCACCAGCGGCACTGGGCCAGAAGCGTCAATTTCTATGGACATTACTTGGCCGTCCCATACCACCATAGCATCGTGTGTGCTGCAGACATCCTCAGCTCCGTTAGCCAGGATGGACTTTGAAGTGCCAGACTTTGGAAGCCTCATATCTGCCACGAATGTCGGCGGCAGCGTCAGGAACCCGTTGAAACCGGTATCGACTACGGCTTCTACCTCAAGAACTCGCCCCGTTGGACTGCTTACAGGCAACTCAACGACGGCTTGTAGGCGATCGTTGACTACTCCACTGATCATGGTGCCCTCCGCGAGGGTCGGGCACCATGACCCCAGACAGCGTTATAGCCAACTCGGATTAGCCACACGTTGACAGCATCTGGATGAGCGGCACGCAGCGATGCCGCAGCCACTCTGAGTTCATCGGCCAATGCCCAGTCTCCAGTGTCCACATCAATGGCAACGAATTCATTGAGGTGCGCCTCTTCAAAATCTGGGCGAATGTCGCGCTCATAGATCTCCTCGCCAAGCCTGGCGGTCTCCTCGTTCGAGAGCGTTGACTCCTTATGGGTTCCCGGCGATACCTCTGTATCTTTCGGCAACGTCGGCAGCCGATGGCCGCAAGGAGGTGTCATCTCCTTCGGTTCCAGACCTGGTCGAGCCCCAGAATCCGCCACCGATGCGGCATCGCCTTGACTGATAATTGTGCTCATGCTGCTACTATAATACTTCTCATATTATTCTGCAACTTATCAGAGTTAGTCGCTGACAACAATCAGTCGGTCATGCGGCTGGGACTCAGGTCAGCTCTGCAAACAGGGGGTTGAGTTCGGTGCCAAAGAGTTGCCGGGCTTTGCCGAGGCCAGTGAAAGCTTGCCGGGATGAGGTCAATCTGCAACCAAGGAAGCCACTATGGATGCTGCTACTTTCTCGGCTACTTGGCTTGGTGCCAGCCTGACCGTGTCCCCGTCGGGCAAACGCACCATCCATCTGTCTACATCTGGAAGCTCAAGCGTCAACTCCTGAACCCCTGGAGAATCCGAGTGACCGCGTCTCCACTTGCGGGCACCCAAAGTGTCTGGAATTGACCAGAAGATAGCGGGTCCATCGCCAGCGGATCCGCCACCCGTGGTAAGCCATTGCTTCATCTCGAAGCTTCGAAATCCGGTCCAGGCCAAATAGCGATTGTGATCTAGCCCGGCAACGTTGACATCAATACGGAATAGCCAAGCATTCCCTGCTGAATCACCTTCACACAGAGCTGCGTAATCCCCGACAGAGAGTTCTGCGTCGTACCACCGTGTGGTGACTTCGCCAGTATCTCCAACAGCTGATTCGATTGCGTCGGTCACGAGTGAAAACAGCAGGCTCACTGCATCATTCCAGATTGCGACACGCCGAGCCTGTGCCTTTCGTAGCATCTCTTGGGATGCGTCGTAGCCCTCATGCCGTTTAGCGGCGCGCTCCAAATCGCGTAATGCATCCTCAGCTCTTGCCAGTATCAGTTCCGACAGGGGTTCAAGATCGCCGCCGAGATCCGATTCAGCGAGAGCGTCGTAGTATCTCAAACGATCCTTTCGGCGGATGATCACGCTTGGAAGGCCAGCTCTGATCAGTTCTAGGTTCATAACCGCTCTTGCCGTGCGACCATTACCGTCAGCAAAAGGGTGAATATGTGTTAGCCATGCATGCAAAACAATGGCGCGCAACAACGGCAGCGAATCAGCCTGATCGGCCGACCAACGCTCCCAGTCTTCCATGCCTGATATGACCTGATGCCAGGTAGCAGGCGGTGTGTGAGGCGATCCAGATATGCGCACAGGTGCCGAACGGAACACACCAGCAGTCGGACCTCTGCCGAGAACCAGGCTATGAAGTTCCTTAACCTGTCTGCAATCCGAAGGCACAGGATCTTTTGCTAGCTCAACCATGTGGGCAAGAGTGCGCGACAGGTTGATGGCATCAGCGGAGTATGCGGGGTCGTGGCCTGTGATTGTCACACCCTTTGTAATCGCTAACTCAGTCTCGCCTACGCTCAGTGTGCTGCCTTCAATAGCGTTTGATTCTGCGATCTGCTCATAGCGCTTATCGCCGAAATAAGCACGCAAGGTTGCATCCGTAAGTCGTCCCCTTTGCCTAAGCAGGTCAGCGCGCTCTTGAAGTTTCATAGCATCTTCAATCACATGATGACCGGTGGCATCAATCGTGTAGGGGCTGCCCTCTAGGCTGAAAGCATTGGCCTGCTTTGGCATAGGTTAGAAGCTACACAGAAATACACAAGAAAATCCTCTATTATGAAACCTGTGCGGAATGAGACACCGTGGATCTGGAAGCCTTTGGAGGCGATGCCTGACGGTGCTGAAGGTTGGGCGCTAGCAGGCCAAGCCGAACTGGAGTCAGAATGGACGCAACTGCGTGCCGACCTGAAGGTTGACGCAGCCAAAGAACGGTTCATGCAAGGCTGGCTGCGCGAAAGAAACAGGGCTTTTGCTATCGAGACCGGACAGATTGAAGGGCTTTATACGCTGCGGCGAGGCGTAACCGAACAACTCGTAGCTGAGGGGCTTTCTGGTGTTATGGGAGCTCACACATACGAGTCGCTTGACGATGACACAATCCGAGGTCTTCTTGTTGATCAAGAAGCCGCCTTGGAAATGGTGTTCACCGATGTGGCTAGCGGAAGAGCGCTGTCGGAGTCAATGATCAAGAGTTGGCATCAACTGTTGACCCGCCATCAAGAGACAGTCACGGGGTTGGATCTGAAAGGCAGGCGGATAGCAGTGCCCTTCAGAACTAAAGGTCAATGGAAGATCAGACCCAACAACCCGCGCCGTAATGACGGTCATGTCCATCAATACTGCCCACCCGAGCAGGTAACTCCAGAGATAGAAAGACTGCTAGCGCTTTATGTTGACATCGCCGAGCACGGCTACCCAGTCAATGTGGAAGCAGCCTGGCTGCATCACCGCTTCGTTCGTACTCATCCCTTCCAGGACGGCAACGGCAGAGTATCGAGGCTGCTAATGGCTTGGGCCTATCTAAAAAGGTCGCTGCCTCCGCCGGTGATCGCTGCGTTAGCTAAACCCGACTACATCAACGCTCTCGAAATAGCAGATGAAGGCAACTTGAAAGCTTTCTCTGACTACATCGGCGGTTTGGCTATCACATCCATGATCAGCGCGAACCAACTAGCACGACAGTCGCTTGACGGAAAGCTCAACCGGCCCAACGGCAACGGCGGACGCACTGTAGGCGACGACTACCTCCCCCCGCTTGATCTCGACTGAATCACGACTAACGCTTGACTCACCTGCATCAGTCATATGTTGATGTCGTTGCTTGAGGGCTAAGGGAATAACTGGGTCCAGAAGCGGTAACCTGATTGATTGCACGGGACGTGGCGCAGCCTGGTAGCGCACCTGCTTTGGGAGCAGGGGGTCGCCGGTTCAAATCCGGCCGTCCCGACAAATAATCATGGTCCAACTTCACGAAGCTCAACGTCGGACTGATCCGATCACAAGCTACATAGCACCCAAATCGTTGCAGGATGCTTTGGATGTGATTGCCGCGCACGGTGCCGCCGCTCGTGCGGTGGCTGGTGGCACCGACCTTCTACTTGAACTAAATCGCGGAGCCCGTACAGGCATTCACACTCTGGTTGATCTGAGTGTGCTGACTGGCCTTAACAGCATCACCGAACACGACGGACGCATTGAACTAGGACCGCTCGTAACCCACGCAGATGTTGTGGAATCATCTTTGATGACAAGAACCGCTTTGCCGTTGGCTCAAGCTTGTCTGGAGGTCGGCGGACCGCAACTGCGCAACAGAGCCACAGTGGTCGGCAACATCGTGACAGCCAGCCCCGCTAACGACACCATCTCGGCGCTGTATGCGCTGGGCGCAAACGTGACTGTGACTTCGGCTGCGGCCGGTTCGCGCACTATGGCGATCACAGATTTCTTCACCGGCTTTCGCGCTACTGTCCTTGAGCCATCGGAACTAGTAACAAATATCTCTTTCGAAGCGCTGGGCGGCCAACGCCGAGGCGTTTTTGTGAAACTTGGGCTGCGCCGGGCGCAAGCTATTTCGGTGGTTCATGCGGCTGTGGTCGTCAACGAGAACCCTGACGGAACAGTCAAGGATCTAATAGTGGCGTTGGGCAGTGTCGGCCCCACCATCGAACTCCTTGACTCTGCGACTGCTGTCGCTGCCGGTCGACGACTCAGTGAGGCAGCAGACGACGTGGCTGCCGCGGCACGTTCTGCGGTTAGACCCATTGATGATCTGCGAGCAACCGCTGAATATCGCAGCGCTGCTACCGAGGTTGTGGTAGCCCGAGCACTGCGAACATTGGCCGATAACGCTGAGGCTGCTGCCTGGCCTGAACGCCCACCACGCCTAGCAACATCTGCACACTGTGCAAATAACGGCAAGGCCACGACTTCAAGTGGAAGCAGCGCTAGACGCGAGATCACCAACGACAGTCCAATCACCGCCATCGTCAACGGTAGCGAACGCTGTGCAGCCAACGCAGCTGGGCAAACTCTGCTGGATTGGCTGCGAACCGATCTGAATCTGACAGGCACCAAAGAAGGCTGTGCGGAAGGTGAATGCGGTGCTTGCACTGTGCATCTTGATGGTCAAGCTGTGCTGTCTTGTCTGGTGCCCGCTGCCCGAGCCGATGGCTCTGTCGTCACCACGGTTGAAGGCATTGCCGCATCCGACGGACGGCTGCATCCTGTGCAGCAAGCTTTGGCGGACTGTGGGGGCGTGCAATGCGGTTTTTGTACTCCAGGTTTCGTGATGAGCGCCACCATGCTGACCGCCGAAAGCAGCGACCTGAGCCGCGAGCAAGTGGTGCATGGTTTAGCTGGGAACCTGTGCCGCTGCACCGGCTATTACTCAATCATTGAAGCTCTGGCTGAAGCCGCAATCCCTCGTAACGCTGATAACTCCGACAACAACAACAACAACAACAGTAACGTCGATGCCGACCGCAAGGCTCAAAGATGAGCGTCGGCAGTTCGCTACTACGCATAGACGCAGCAGCCAAACTCAGCGGCGAGGCGCAGTATCCCAGCGACCGGATCGGCACCGATGCGCTGTGGGCTATGGCCGTGTTCACCGATCAGCCTCACGCCCGCCTGCTGAGCCTTGACCTTGAACCGGCACGCCGTGTGGATGGGGTGATTGACGTGTTCGGTTCAGCAGAGGTGCCAGTCAACGAGTTCGGCTTGACCATGGCCGATCATCCAGTGTTCGTGGGTCTAGAGCACAGCGGCCGCAGCGCTTTGCCGTGTAACGTGTCGCGTTGGGAAGCCGATCGCTTGGCTTTAGTAGTGGCCGAAACCCCTGAAACAGCCCGTAGAGCTGCCGCCGCTATCGAAGCGGAGTGGACATCTCTGCCGGTGCTCGCTGACATTGATGAGTCGCTGACATCGCCAACTCTGATCCATCCCGAAAATAATCAGGACTCCAACGCTTACTACTCGCTGCGTATCCGCAAAGGTGACATGGCCGCGGGCTGGGCAGCAGCAGATGTTGTGGTGGAATCAACTTATGAGTTCCCGTACCAGGAGCACGCCTATCTGCAGCCCGAAGCGGGCGTGGCTTACATTGACAGCGAAGGCCGGGTCACTGTTGAGGTGGCTGGCCAATGGGCGCATGAAGACCAAGAACAGATCGCGCATGCTCTGGATCTGCCCGCAGATCAGGTTCGAGTGATTTATCCAGCTGTCGGCGGTGCTTTCGGCGGTCGCGAGGACATCTCGGTTCAGATCGTTCTAGCTCTGGCAGCGCTACGACTAAAAGCACGCGGCATCAACCGCCCGGTGGCAACTATCTGGTCGCGCGAAGAGTCGATCGTGGGTCACGGCAAACGTCATCGAGGACGCATCAAAGCACGCTGGGGAGCGACTCGTGATGGTCATATCACAGCTGCGAGCAGCACCGCCTGGCTTGATGCCGGTGCCTACAACTTCACTTCCAACAAGGTGCTAGGTAACTGTCATCTACATCAGGCGGGTCCTTACGAAATCCCTAACGCCGAGATTGACAGCATCGCTGTCTACACCAACGCCACCCCAGCCGGAGCGTTCCGTGGATTCGGTGCGCCACAAGCCGCTTTTGCTGCTGAGAGTCAGATCAACAAGCTCGCAGCGGCTCTGAAAATGAGTCCAGTTGAGATTCGTCGTATCAACTCGCTGCGCGACTCCAGCATCGGCATCACCCAAACCCTTATGCCTGAGGGTGTGACTATGCCAGAAGTGATCGACCGCTGCGCAGAAGCCGCAGCCGCGTCATCCTCCGATGGCACAACCTCAGCAGCCAGCGGCACTGCTGCCAAGGATTTCAGTCCGCTGCTTTCGCTGCCAGCAAAACCCGAAGCGCTAAGGCAAGGCAAAGGTTTCGCGTGTTCTTTCAAAAATGTCGGCTTCTCGTTCGGTTTCCCGGAACGCTGCGAAGCCGAGATCGTGCTTTACGGTGATGCTGGCAGTGACGAACCCGAATGGGCTGAACTGTTTCACGCAGGTGCCGAAGTTGGTCAAGGTGCCCATACCGCAATGCTGCAAATGGCTGCTGATGCCACTGGACTGCCGACAGATCGCATCAAGCATCGCTTCTCTGACACGGCCACCTCTGGCGATTCCGGTTCGGCCTCAGCATCAAGGCTCACTTGGATGTCAGGCAACGCCATTTTGGGTGCCGCGGAAGAAGCCGAAAAAGCTTGGCGCGACAATCAACGTCCCGCGGTGGGGCGTTTCCGTTTCGTGCCACCACCCACCGAAGCTCTTGACCCGAGCGATGGTCGCTGTATGCCTAACTTCAGCTACGGCTATGTCGCTCAGCATGTGGAACTGACAGTAGATACCGAGACCGGCCATATTCGAGTGGATCGGGTGGTGAGCACCCATGATGTTGGCCGTGCTATAAACCCTCAACTTGTGGTGGGTCAGATCGAAGGTGCTGTGATCCAGGCTCACGGATATGCCATAAGCGAAGACTTGCGCTCTGACGGAGGACGTTTGCAAAACATGCGTCTCAGCACTTATCTGATGCCCGGTATCGGCGACATTCCCACAAAAGTTGAGAGCGTGGTGCTTGAACTCGCCGATCCGTTAGGCCCTTGGGGGGCGCGTGGTATGGCCGAAATGGGCATGATTCCTTATGCCCCGGCGGTGGTGGCTGCTTTGCATGATGCCACAGGTGTCTGGTTCGACAGTTTCCCGCTGACACCTGATCGTGTATTAGCAGGACTCTGCAACGCTGCCGACTAGCTGAAGGTTGACCCAGCCAATCCTCACCGAGGCCAAGCGTTTCTTAAAAGTTCCCAACTGTGCTGCAAACTCTGTGGCATCACTCTGACGTCAGCTATTGCGGTCATGAAGTTGGTATCAGAACACCAGCGTGGCAGTACATGAATATGCACATGATCAACCACACTGGGGCCTGCTCCTGCGCCAAGGTTAGCACCAATATTGACACCGTCAGGTGAGAAAACTGCTTTCACTGCGCTAACACCATCATGAACGGTGTTCCATAGTTCGCGCCGCTCTTCAGAATCAAGATCCTCTAAGTCTTTGCATCCTCGGTAAGGCAGCACTAGTAAATGTCCGGTTACATAGGGGTATCGGTTCAAAATAACGAAAACTCGTTCACCTCGGTGAACGATATGAGTCTTGTCATCGGGCAAACCCGAATGCAGTATTGCCTCAAAGAGACTCTCGCCGCTGCCTGTTGTGCCTTGGCCGCCGACAGCTCCCGACACAGTACCCGACGAGTCGATCACACCAGCCGAAGCAGCTTCACGATCAGCTTCCATGGCTGCTACACGCCACCCGGCCCAAAGATGCTCAACCATGCTCAATCCCGTTAACTCTTGTGTAGAACACTTATATCAAAGACAGTCAAAAAGGCTCAGCTTTCGGGTGGCGTTTCGCTTGCCAGCCGGTCAATAAAAGTTTCCAATGGCACGTCCCGCTCAGGCCGGTCTGCGCCACGGACGTTAACACCAACAGTTGAGGCTGCGGCATCATCGTCGCCGACCACCAGCACATAAGGAACTTTTGCAATTTTGGCGTTGCGAACCCTTTTGCCTAATGGCAGTTCTGCTGGGCTTACCTCCACACGGAACCCGGCCAAACGTAGCGACTCGGCTACTTCGGTGGCGTAAGACAGATGACTTGCAGCCACCGGCAGTACTTCTACTTGCACTGGTGCCAGCCAAGTGGGGAAAGCTCCAGCGTAATGCTCAACTAGCACCCCGAAGAAACGCTCCACCGAGCCGAACAGTGCTCGATGGATCATCACCGGGCGAGTCTTCGAGCCGTCGGAGGCTATGTATTCCAAACCGAAACGCTCCGGCAGGTTGAAATCCATTTGAATAGTTGAGAGTTGCCAAGAGCGCCCGATGGCATCACACACATCCACATCAATCTTAGGGCCGTAGAAAGCACCACCACCTTCGTCAGTTTCGTAACTGAGCCCGGCGGCCTCCAAAGCCGCACGCAGACCGTTGGTGGCTTCATCCCAGAGAGCAGCTTCACCGACAGACTTCTCTAAGGGACGAGTAGAAAGCTTGGCTTGAAACTCATTAAAACCGAAAGCTTCCAGCACACTCAAAACAAAACCCAGCAACGACGAAAGCTCCTCGGATATCTGTTCGCGGGTGCAGAAAATGTGTGAGTCGTCCTGGGTGAAACCGCGACTGCGCATCAGCCCGTGAACCACACCCGATAGCTCGTAGCGATACACCGCGCCCAGCTCGAACAGTCGCATCGGCAGTTCTCGGTAGCTGCGCTGTGACGAACGATAAACCATCACATGAAAGGGGCAGTTCATCGGCTTGGGGTAATAGTCGGCACCATCCATTTGCATGGGCGGATACATACTCTCGGCGAAGAAGTCGAGATGCCCTGAGGTTTCCCACAGAACCGATTTAGCTATATGAGGGGAATACACGAACTCATATCCGCCGCGGGCGTGTCGGCGGCGGGCGTAATCTTCCATGAGAGTACGAACTTGCGCGCCTTTGGGATGCCACACCGCTAGGCCGGGTCCAAGCTCGGTCGGCCACGACACCAGGTCAAGTTCGCTGGCCAAGCGCCGATGGTCGCGTCGTTCGGCTTCTTTGAGGCGATGCAAATGCGCCGCGAGATCTTTGCGGTTGGACCAGGCGGTGCCGTAAATGCGTTGCAGCATCGGGTTGCGTTCGCTGCCCCGCCAGTAAGCCCCGCTGACGCGTTGCAAAGCGAAATAGCCAAGCCGTCCAGTTGAGGGCACATGCGGCCCTAGGCACAAGTCGACGAATCCTTCGGAGTCGCCTTTTGAGGCTGTGTTGCGGTAGCAACTGACGGTGCTGCCGCTAGAAGCTTCGCCTGCCAGATCATAGGCTGGGAGACTGTCCGCGCGGTCGCTATCTGAGTTCTCGCTGACCAAAGTTACTGCTTCGATTATCTCGCGCTTGAAACGGTGCTGCGAAAAAAGCTGCAAAGCTTCGGCGGCATCCACCTCAAAGCGCACGAACGGCTGATCCGCGGCAATGATCTCTCGCATCCGTTCTTCGATGCGTTCTAAGTCGGTGTCACTAAAGGTGGCACCGTCAGGCAGCTCAAAGTCGTAGTAGAAGCCGTGCTCAATGGCGGGCCCTATTGCGAAAGTGGCTCCAGGGTACAGATCAAGCACCGCCTGAGCCAGCACATGGGCGGTGGAATGGCGGATCGTGTGCAGTCCCCTAGGCGATGAAGCGGTAACGATCTCCACCATCGAGCCATCAGGTAGCGGTGCCGCCAAGTCAACTTCGGCACCGTCAACCACGGCAACGACAGCATCAGCAGCCAGCCGCGGGCCGATATCAGCAGCCAAATCAGCTGCGCTGGCACCAGAAGCCAGGGTGCGCTGCGAACCGTCAGGCAGCGAAACCAGAACTTGCGAAGACTCCTCAGCCATGATCCACGAGGCTACAGACCTACCGCCCCCTTTTCTAGTTGTCACCATGACATAGGCATCGCCTGATCACTGAGCCCCAGGTCCGTGCCACAGCCCTCGGCGTATTTCAGTAAACAGAAATATCGAAGTGAATCGCTTACTTCGGTGGTAGTTCAATCGCTCCTGCGATGAGCTTGTAGCAATAGCCATTTAAGGGCTCGCCCAGACTGATCGTGAAATACCACTTCGACGAGGATGCTCCAATCGATAGCTCATTCTTAAACGTCATGGCGAGATCGTATGTAACACCAGCATGATCAAAGACAGCTCGCTTCTGACCCCTCCGTGTCCCCCACCGAAACTCTGGAGTATCTACTTTGACCAGAGTCAGCGAACTCTGGACTCGAACGGATCCACCAGAGATTGCCTTCCAAGACAAACTGTCACTCTCGTTGCCGAAAATGCCAGTCTTGCGCTCCTCCGATGCCTTCTTCAGTAGTTTTCTGACATCGGCGACGCTTCTACGTTCCAGGAACCGCCACTGGCGATCTGCGATTATCCAATCTTCGGGCTGATGGGGTCTGGGACTCGGTTTTTCGAGGTAGACGCGCACTACGTCTAGCGGTCTCACTGCGTGGCCAATGTCCATCATGCACTGCTGATGCGATAACTCGCCACTTTCGTTGTCTGACACGGGCCGGAGCCATGATCCGTCGTCTAGGCGAAGCCCGGCCACACATCGCCCGCCTGTCTTCCAGGAATTGGCGAGACAGAGAATGTCAACCTCGGTCACACTGCACCTCCGATTGTGGTCTCGGTGTTTGGGGCTACTGAGTTTAGCACGGGGAGATGGACAGCTGAAACTCCGCCCCAGCGCTTGTTGAGGTACTCGACTACGAGGCGCCGATGACAGTGCTCAGCGGTGTGCTCGCTGCACAACAGCACTGACCTCGGTTTGAAGAAGTCGGGAGTGAACTGTTGCTCAATGCAGCGATCCTCCATCAAGCCCAAGAAGGTCGATTCGTACTCCTGCCAGTCGATCTCGCCTTTGCGATAGCTCTTGAGCAACTCAGGAGTAGGAGCGAACTCGGGTTCATGCACATACTCGGCTTGACAAAGGGATTCGAGGAAATATTTCAGATCGTCTCGCTTGGCGAAGCCAGCTAGTTGGCTGACGTTATTGAGCCTCACGTCAATGAGGCGCTCAACACCGTGACGCTTCAGAATTGTGAAGAAACTCTCTGCTGTGTGTTTGGTGAAACCGATCGTGCAGATCTCCATGGCGGCTCCCCAAAAAGAGTGGGATGCGGGTTGGAACTGAGGATTTTACTCAGGTCGTCGTCTTCATCGTCATTCTTATCTCTAATGTGAGTTACCAAGCAAGCTGGATCATCGTTCAGTAGTGCTCGTGCCACAAGTAAGCGCCTGTGACACTCCTTAGGGTCCTCTTCACTGCACATCATTGCTACACGCTTTTGCGAAGCCACTTCGCGCAGGCGATCAAGGCCAGCACGAAAACGCGGCATCTCGGCCAGTACGCCGTAAAGCACATAGTATTCATCGTCATACAGCTCCGGCTCAGATGGTCGTCCTCCGAGTTCGTCACCAAAAAACATGTAGTTCAAACCGGCGCGCACCAACCTAGACCTCACCGCGGACTGATTGAACTGAGAGGCATGCCTTGAATAAGGGCTTGAGCGCACATCTGCAACAACCTCAACTTCGCGGTCACGAAGCAAATCCAAAAAGTGCTCCATTGTGTGATTCGAGTGCCCGATAGTCCAAATATTTACTCTCAAGCGCATGTCAGTCACCCTACCGCACGCTATAGAGCCACACCGAGCAGGGTGGCGCAGGCGGCCACTGAAGTGCCTGCTTGAGCGGCTTTGTCCGTAACAGCCAGAGCTGATGCCACATCTAGGTCATCATCAAGACAGCGACGCACTTCGGTTTTGAGGCTCTCCTCAGCGTCAGCAGCGCCGCTTGAGCTGCTGGAATTGCTATCAGAAGCGCTGACACTACGCCACAGCGCCAGACGTTCCTGCGCTTGTAAGAGCAGCCCGTCATGCCAGGTCCAAGGAGTTCGATAATGCTGAGCCATCAGAGCCAAACGGATGACCATCGGCTCGCAGCGACGGCGCAAGTCATGAACGAACACGAGATTGCCGAGTGATTTCGACATTTTGGCACCCTGATAATGCACCAGAGCCTGATGCAGCCAGAGCTTCACGAACGGCCTGCCTGTTACCGCTTCGGATTGTGCCCGCTCACATTCATGGTGTGGATAAAGCAGATCAGCGCCACCACCATGCAAGTCGATGGTTTCGCCCAGTTCACGCAGAGCCAAAGTTGAGCATTCAACATGCCAGCCGGGTCGCCCCGGACCCCAACGCGACTCCCAGCACGGTTCTTGTGGGCGCGCGGCCTGCCACAGCACGAAATCTAGGCGATTGCGTTTGGCTGGGTCGTCAGGATCTTCGCGCCACTGTCTGCCCAGTTCGATCATCTGATCACGCGCTACGCCAGACAGCACGCCAAAATCCTCAACACAACGAGTGTCGAAGTAGACGCTACCCGCCGAGAGGTATGCGAAACCTCGCTGCATCGCTTCGTGAATGAAACCACGGATATCGGGTATAGCTGATGTAGCTCGAGGCTCCGAATCAGGCGGCAGCGTGTTTAGAGCAGCCATGTCATCAGCAAATCTGGCTGTTTCAGCGAAAGCCAGATCCAGGTAATGCACTCCGCGGCTTTGCGCGGCAGCAAGAATGTCATCGTCCACGTCGGTGATGTTGCGCACATAACGAACCTGATGACCTTTGTCTTTCAAGCGCCTCTGAACTATGTCGTAAGTGACGTAGCTAGCGGCGTGGCCGATGTGAGTAGCGTCATAAGGGGTGATACCACAAACGTAGATGCGCACCACCTGAGGCGGATCAAAATCAACCACAGCACCTCGGGCTGTGTCATAAAGCCTCACAGCTGCTTCGCCCCGCACATGATTGGCTCCCTGCTAGCTAGGTCTAATTGACTAGATCTAATACGGTAGCGTTGAGGCTTGTGGCTCTACTTGAAGGCAAGCGCATTGTTATCACCGGCGTGCTCACCGACGCTTCATTGGCTTTCGGTGTGGCAGAACTGGCATTAGCTGAAGGAGCGGAGATCGTATTGACCGGCGCTGGCCGGGGGATACGTCTCACCGAACGCAGCGCCCGCAAACTAGGCGACAGCATCCCGGTGGTCGAATTTGATGTGACCGAACCTAGCCATGTCGACACTTTGCGCGATCATCTAGCCGATCATTGGGGCGGGGTCGACGGTGCGCTTCACGCCATCGGATTTGCTCCTGAGATCTGCCTCGGCGGGACTTTCATGGATGCCACCTGGGAAGATGTCAAAGTGGCTTTGGAGATCTCGACTTATTCACTGAAAATGCTTGCTGATGCTGTCGCTCCGCTGATGGGTGAAGTCAACGCAGCTAGCGCTGGCAGCGCAACCGGCGATGCAGCAAGCTCAGCTGCAGGAGGCTCAATAGTGGGACTGGATTTCGATGCCAGCAGAGCTTTCCCTGCCTATGACTGGATGGGTGTGGCCAAAGCAGGCCTCGAATCAACCTGCCGGTATCTAGCTCGCTATCTGGGACCACAAGGCATTCGCGTGAATCTGGTGTCGGCTGGCCCGATCAAAACAATAGCGGCTCGTTCTATCCCAGGCTTCTCAGATTTTGAGGATGCCTGGACTCAGCGTGCCCCGCTCGGCTGGAGCATCACTGACCCTGCGGCTGTGTCGCGCACAGTGGTAGCAATGCTCAGTGACTGGCTGCCAGCCACAACTGGATCAATCGTGCAAGCCGATGGCGGTTTCCACGCCGTGGGTGCCTGAACCCTCAGCATCGCTTTCGTCGAATATCTCGCCCACCAACGACTCAAGCACGTCCTCTAAGGTAACCACACCAAGCATCTTGCCGGATTCGCTGCGCACCAGAGCCATATGCACCCTTGAACGCCGCATATAAAGCAGCAGATCACGTCCAGCCATATCGGGGCTAACCACTCTCATACGTCGCAGCAACTCCAACGGCATTGGGTCGCTGCGGGCTTCGGCTGGCATACGGATCAGGTCCTTGGCGTGAACGAATCCCAGCACGTCGTCGCTGTCGGATCCCCACACCGGTACACGGGAATGGCCTGTGGAAGCCATCACGTCTTCAAGATGCGCCACCGATATGCTCCGAGGCACCGACACGAGCCGTTCAGCGGGCACCATCATTGACCCAGCCGAACGGACACGGAACCCTAGAGCACCAGACAGCAGATCATGTTCGGTGGACTCAATCACGCCTTCAGAATGTGCTCCCTCCAGAAGTGTGTGGAACTCATTGATGGTCAAAGCGGTGTTTATTTCATCGGCTGGCTGCATGCCCATAAGACGCACAATCGCGTTAGAAGCCTTGTTGAGCGTCCAGATCACCGGCATGAACACAACTCCATAAACCCGTAGAGCTGGTGCCAGCAGCCGTGCTGACTTCTCGGGTTCGGTGATAGCCACATTCTTAGGGACCATCTCCCCCACTATCACATGCAGGGTCGTAACTATTAACAGCGACAGCGCAAACGAGATGGTATGCAGAACGCCTGATGGCACTTCGGCGATGATCTCAATCAGGGGTTCGATTAGTTGAGCGATCGCTGGTTCGGCCACAAAGCCGAGCACCAGTGAAGCCATAGTGATCCCTAACTGCGCGCCAGCAAGCTGGGTCTGAATGTCTCGCATTGCCGCTAATGCGATCCTGCTGCGCCGGTCGCCTTCTTCAGCTGCGGCATCCAAACGAACGGCACGGGCTGCCACCAGCGCGAACTCCGCGGCCACAAAAAAGGCGTTGGCACCGAGCATCAACACAGCGGCCACAAGCGCCACGAATGTCGTAGTGCTCACAGCACTACCCAGACTTTCAAGATCCAGCTCATCGCACGCAAAACGCTCACAACGATTCTGTCGGTGTTGGCGCGACTAGTCGCACAGTAGCGATACGCAATCCGTCCACAGCAACCACTTCAAGACGCCAACCGTCAACTATCACTGCCTCACCTGGTACCGGAATACGACCCAGACGGTCAAGCACTAGGCCAGCCAAGGTTTCGTATTCGCCTTCAGGCATTTCAAATCCGCTGGATTCGAGCACCTCGTCGGTGTGCAGTGAAGCTGGCAGAACCGTTGACCCGCGCGACTCAGAACGTGTGCGCTGCGGTGTGGCAGTGTCGTGTTCATCGTCGATCTCACCGACGATCTCCTCTAACACGTCCTCTAAGGTGATTATTCCGGCGGTGCCTCCATGCTCGTCCACCACCACCGCAAGCAGACCCGCCCCAGTGCGCAAATCATCCAACATGTCATCAAGGTCACGGGACTCTGGCACAGCCAGCACAGGCTGAACCAGCTGAGAAACCGGTGTAGAAGCCCGCTGATACATCGGCACCGTAAACAGCGACTTGACATGCACCACGCCCGCCACTTCATCAAGATGACCAGCGATCACCGGAAAACGTGAATGCCCGGTGCGAACCGCTAAATCCGCCAGATCACTCAGCGAAGCATCAGCCTCAATAGCGACAACCTCCACTCGGGGAACCATGGCATCGTCGGCTTGCTTGTCGGCGAGTCGGATAGATCGGGTGAGCAGCCGCACTTCACCTTCGTCTAGCATCCCCTCTTCACCCGAAGACACAAAAAGATGCTCTAACTCTTCACGATCCGGCACTGGATCCAGTTCTTCGCGTGGCTCCATACCCAGGCGACGCACCATCCAGTTGGCCGTGCCGTTCAAAAACACCACCAGCGGGCGCGCTAACACGCCGTAGACACTGGCTGGCACCGCCAGCGCAACAGAAGATCCGTAAGGTTTAGTGATGGCTACCACTTTGGGAACCAGCTCCCCCATCACCATCTGCACCGAGGTAGCCAATATCAAAGCCACAGCCACCGAAACCCCCCACGGCAAATCCGAACCGAAGATGCCTGCAAGTAGCGGTTCGATCATCGGTGCCAGAGCTGGTTCGATCATGAAACCGAGCAGCAGCGACGACACGGTGATACCAATCTGGGCACCCGAAAGATGAAAGGAGAGCCGCTCAACGAGGCGCTGCACTATTCGGGCTCGGCGATCACCAGCACCGGCGCGTTCGTCTACCCGAGTCCGATCGACCGCTACCAGAGCAAACTCCAGAGCAACGAAGAAGGCATTAGCAGCCATTAACGCCAAAGCGGCCAACAGCCACAGCGCGATTTCTATCGTTCCTCCCAGGGTCAACGGGCTTTGCAGCAACGAATCTAGTGGGGCGTAACGTAGCTTGACTAGATGCCCACGCCTAAACCCAACCCCGATCGCAGCCTCGGCTGGCTTAGGCGGATCCTGCCGATAGCAGCTCAGTATCGGAGGAGGTTCACGGTCGCTGTGTCCGCCGGGCTGATATCGGTGGCCGCCACAGCCGCAGTGCCGGTAGTGATCGGACGCGGCGTGGACGCAGCTGCGGCCGGTGAAGCACTAAGACCCTGGGTGACTACGTTGCTGGTGCTGGCTGGCGCGCGTTTCGGTTTGGGATACGCATACCGGTTCGGACTGTTCCGCAGCGCGCACTGCATCGAAGCTGACTTGCGCAAACTAGTTTTTGAGCATCTAACTGAGCTGTCTTTCGGATATTGGGACCGCACTCAGACAGGCCAAGTGATTTCTCGAGCCAACAGCGACATCCGCTCAATTCAGCTGCTTTTTGCATTCGGGCCGCTGCTGGCTATGCAGCTTGTTCTGCTGTTGATGGGCATTGTTGCGATGGTGGCATTGTCGCTGCCGTTGACTTTTGTGGCGCTAGCACCACTGCCGCTGGTGCTTTATGTGGGGATCAAACTGCGCGACCGGGTTTTTCCGTTGAGTTGGGTGACTCAGGCGCGGATGGCTGACGTAGCCATGATCACCGACGAGAACATTCAAGGTGCTCAGGTGATCCGCAGCTTCGCTCAAGAGCAGGCGCAGGTGCAGCTTCTGGCCGCTGCCGCTCAACGACTGCGCTGGGCTGGCACAGCCACAGCCGATGCTCGAGCCCGTCACGCTCCGATTATGGAAGCTTTGCCCAGGCTAGGGCTAGCGCTGGTGCTTCTTACTGGTGGCTTGCTGGCCATTGATGGCTCCGTAGCGGTAGGCGACATTGTTGCTTTCAACGCTTATGTGCTGTTGATGGCTGCACCGTTCCGGATGATTGGCTTTGTGTTGATCCAGTGGCAACGAGCTTCTGCGGCCGCTCAGCGAGTCTTTGAAATACTCGACGAAATACCCGAAATCACCGAATCGCCTGATGCTGTGGCATTGCCTGAACCAGAAGGTCGTGTGGAGTTCGACAACGTGACGTTTGCTTACTCTCGCGCTGACTTCTCCAGCACGATTCTTGACGGTTTCAGCTTGACGGTGACAGCGGGTGAGACTGTGGCGATAGTGGGCCGTACTGGCAGCGGCAAAAGCACTCTCGGGCGATTGCTGCCGCGTTTTTATGACGTTGCTTCGGGAGCGGTTCGTGTCGACGGTATTGACGTGCGCGAGCTACGCATTTCGGATCTGCGCCGGGCGGTGACAGTAGCAAGCGACGATCCTTTTCTGTTCGCTGTCAGTGTTCGCGACAATGTGACCTTCGCTCGACCGGAGGCTGATGAAGCATCCGTGGCTGTGGCACTAGTGGACGCAGCAGCAGGAGGTTTCGTGTCGGCTTTACCTGAAGGTGTCAACACCAGGCTCGGCGAACGGGGTTCGACCGTCTCGGGAGGTCAACGACAACGCCTCGCTATTGCTCGTGCTCTAGTGGCCAGCCCTGCTGTGTTGGTACTTGATGATGCCACCAGCGCTATAGACACCGCCGTCGAAGAGCAGATCCATGCAGCACTGAAACGTCGACGCGGCTCAGCTACCACCATATTGATCGCTCACCGCTTATCGACGATCGCGCTCGCTGACCGAGTGGTTTTTATCGCTGACGGCAAGGTCGCTGCCGATGGCACTCATAGCGAACTGCTGCAAACCGTGCCCGCCTACGCCGAAGTGCTCACCCATCTGCAACAGATCGAGCATCACAAAGAAGTCAGCTATCAGCAACAGAGCTATCAGCAACAGCAGGTGTCAGCAGGCTGATGTTCGGTTCACCTGTAGGGATGCGTGGCGGCCCTTCCTCGGTTCAGTCGGCGGCTCAAGCGGGCCTGCCACACGCGGAAGTGCCCGGTGACTTGCGCGCCCGAATTGAGCAGGTGCTCAAAGATGAGCCTGAGCATCTTGAGCCACAGGTGAAATGGTCACGAACCCGCGGCGAGTTTGATAACGGCTTTGGGCTGCTGCGTTTCTTGTGGCCGTACCGTCGCCGCTTGGCGCTGGCATTCGTGCTTGTGGCAGCTGAGACAATCGCCTTGCAGTTCGGGCCTGTGCTTACCCAGATAGGTGTGGATGACGGCATCGTGGCCGGTGACCGCCGTGTACTGATCTTTGCAGCTTTTAGTTATGTGGGCCTGCTGGTACTAGCCGCTGGTGCCAGCGCGCTGCGAACCGCTTTCACGGGCCGTCTCGGCGAGCGGTTGATGGAACGGCTAAGGATCCGCACTTTTGAACATATGCAACGTCAGCAGATGGATTTCTACACTTCACAACGGGGCGGAGTGTTGCTGACTCGTATGACCTCAGACATCGAAGCCTTGTCGGTCCTCTTCAACGAAGGCATCGTCAATTTTGTGGTTCAAGGGCTGACTTTGGTTGTGATCACCGTGCTGTTGTTCAACTATGACCCGCTTCTAGCAGTGGTCACGCTAGCCGCGGCTCTGCCAGCAACTCTGCTGTCGTCTATGTGGTTCCGTAGACGGTCCGCGGCTGATTACCGGCGAGTGCGTGACCGCATCAGCGATCTGCTTGGCAACCTTCAGGAATCACTTGCCGGGATTCGTGTGATCGCCGCTTATGACCGTCGTGATATCAGCATCTCACAGCATCGTGAGGTAGTGAACAGTCACCGCGATGCCAACCTGCGAGCTTCTCGAGCTAACTCGACTTACGGACCGGGCAGCGAAGCTATCGGCATCGCCACTCAAGCCGTGCTGCTAGGAGTCGGTGGGGCTATGACCGCCAGCGGACGCATCACCGTAGGCGAACTAGCTGCATACTTGCTTTTTTTGACAGCCTTCTTCGCTCCAGTGCAGGCATTAGTGCAGCTTTACAACTCTTATCAGCAAGGCGGTGCGGCTATCGCCAAACTGCGCGAACTGTTCGCAACAACCCCGACAGTGACAGACCATCCGGGTGCTGTGGCTATGCCAGAAGTGGAAGGCGAGATCACCTTTGAGAATGTGAGCTTCGCTTACCGCGACGCTGAACCTGTGCTCAAAGGGGTAAGTCTGCGGGTAATGCCATCAGAAACGCTCGCACTAGTGGGCGAGACTGGAGCCGGTAAGACAACCATTGCCAGGCTCATAACACGACTCTATGACCCGACCGAAGGAACGGTATTCATCGACGGACACGACCTGCGAGATGTCACTCTTACCAGCCTGCGATCACAGATCGGTGTGGTACCACAGGAGCCTTTCCTGTTCGCTGGGACAGTGCGAGACAATTTGGCTTTCGCTCACAGCGATGCCGACGACACTGAATTGCATCAAGCCTTGGACGCAGTCGGTATGACCGAGGTGGTGCAACGACTCGGCGGTCTTGACGGCATTGTCCATGAGCGTGGCGCGACACTGTCAGCAGGTGAACGCCAACTGCTGGCGCTGGCACGGACTTTTCTTTCTCAGCCACGGCTGCTGGTACTAGACGAAGCCACTAGCAATCTGGATTTGCGCTCAGAAGCTCGTATTGAGCAGGCACTTGACGTGATGCTTCATCAGCGCACTGCCGTGATCATCGCTCATCGCTTAGCTACGGCTTTGCGTGCCGACCGTATCGCAGTGGTTGCTGCAGGCCGGATCGTTGAAATAGGCAGCCACAGCGAACTCGTGTCTATGGGTGGGCGCTATGCGAAAATGTTTGAAATGTGGAACAGCAGCGCGAATGGGTCTGCGGATACGGACGGTCATGCGAACGCACCGCGGACTCCACCGATAAGCGTATGACCACTCAGACCCAGCCGCCGTATGCGCCCCAGACCAGCGACGATGATCCACCAGCTTTGCTGCTGCAAGGGGTCAGCCGTGTCATTGACGGCACAAGTCTGCTGCACGGCATTGACTGGCAGGTGCTCACATCGCAGCGCTGGGTGGTGCTCGGGTTGAACGGCTCAGGAAAGACCACTCTGGTGCGGATCGCAACGATGTGGGATCACCCTTCTGCGGGTGTAGTCGAGTTGCTCGGACAGCGTCTCGGACACACCGATGTGAGGCGACTGCGCTCCAAGGTGGGTTTCACAGGCTCTGCTGTTGCTGCTTTGCTGCAGCCGTCGCTAACCGCGGCTGAGGTTGTGATGACCGCCAAACATGCTGCGCTGGCACCGTGGTGGCATCATTACGACAGCCACGACGAAGCCAACGCCTACGCCGCGTTGCAACGTGTCGGCTGCGGTGACCGTTCACAGCAGCAATTCGCAACATTGTCATCGGGCGAGCAGCAGCGCGTGCTTTTGGCTCGAGCTTTGTCGATAGAGCCTGGCCTTATAGTTCTGGATGAACCCAACGCTGGCTTGGATCTCGCAGGTCGTGAACAGTTGATAACTACGCTGTCACAGCTTGCGCTTGATCCCAGCACCCCGCCTTTGGTGCTGGTAACTCATCACACCGATGAAATACCTGACGGCTTCAGTCATGTGCTGATGCTGCGCGACGGTGCCGTGCTGGCCGCGGGACCGATAGCCGAAACCATGACCAGCGCGAACTTGTCAGCGTGTTTCGGGCTGGATCTCACTTTGGAACGCAGCCATGGCCGCTGGACAGCAAGAGCAACGAATTAGACCCAGCCTAAATCCGATCTAAGTCTGACCAGGGGCAATTGCCAGCATTACCCCTTCGCTGAGTTTGATGGTTGCGGGCTGAGCAGTGACCACATTGGAGACACCGCGGGCCGCTGTCGGGTCAAGCCATTCATCGTGAAGTGGATACTCCAATCCAGATGTCATTTCCACCCGACATTGCTCACCTATAGCCAGCAACGAAACCGTCTCACCTACCCTGGCTGACAGAGTGTGTGAGCCGCGTACCACCTCCACACGCGCCCCTTCAACACTTGCAGTAACGACTGCATTAGCCCAGCGATCCGATGCCAAGATCAACAGATTCCCCATAGTGTGATCAAGGCGTCCCGAAGCAGACATGATCACATGGACAACTTCGGCCTGTTTGCAGGCGTATTCCATGGCTAATTCGAGGTCGGTGAAGTCTTTGCGGGCTGGATGCGTAAGGATTTCTGCGCCTTGTGCCCGTGCCCAAGCAAGTGAAATCTCAGCGACGCTGTCCATGTCTCCCACCACGGCATGAACCGGCCAGCCCGCCCGGCGCAATGCTTCCAGACCCCCGTCAGCGGCTACTACTAGGTCAGCCTCTGGCAGTCCCTGCTGTGACAATGCTCCAAGATCAGCCGAAGGCAGCGAAGCCACCACCAGCGCTGTAGTCAGCCGCTGTCTAATCAAGGCAACATCTAGTCACGACAACGAACTCCTCAAAACGATAAGGGTCGCTGAACCTTCAGGGTAAGTATGGCGTGGGATCCACCGCCTGCCCGTCGATACGCAACTCAAAATGCAGATGCGGTCCAGTGGACCAGCCGGTTGATCCGAGCGCACCGATGCGGTCACCGCTTTGAACCTGCTGATTCTCTGACACTTCGATACGGCTCAGATGGGCGTAGAGAGTGCTGTAACCGAACCCGTGATAAATCACGATTGTGTTGCCGTAGCCGCCACGTGCTCCAGCCAGGATCACTTCACCAGAACGAGCTGCACGAATTGGATCGCCGGTGTCACCGTTGATATCGATGCCGTTGTGCTGACGAACACCGCCAAAGATCGGATGAACCCGCGGCCCGAAACCTGAGGTCTTTTCTCCTTGTGCGGGCCAGGCCACCAAAAGGAACGGCCCGTTTTCGGCTTCGAAGCGTCGGCGTTCCTCCTCAACGGCGCGGCGGCGTGCTTCTTCCTCCCGGCGACGTATCTCTTCTTCGATTCGGCGAATCTCGCGTTCCATCTCCCGATCGGAGCGATCAATTTCTTCGGATCGGAGGTTCCATTCGTTGATTCGCGCTTGGATCTCGGCACGCAGTTCCACCGCAGCAACGCGGGCTTCTTCGAGTTCAATCAACTGCTGCTGCTGAACTTCCCGCTGCTGTTCAGCGTCGGTGGCTCTGTCAAGAGCTTGTTGTTTCAGCACCTCAAGTTGAGCCTCCGCGGTGCGTAAGTCATCAGCTAGCTCGAGTTCGTTGCCGATAGCAAGCTCAAGCAGAAACAACCGAACTGCGCTTTCGTTTATACCGGTCGAGAACTGCTCAACAACATCAACTGCGGGCTGCACGTATGACTCAATAGCCCGCTCCCGCAGACGCTCTTTGATGGATACGATTTCGCTTTCGTGCCATGCAGCTTCGGCTTGAGCGGCAGCGGCTTCGATTTCTGCGGCGAAAACCGCTTCAGCGGTGGCTTCGATTCGAGCTTGCTGCAAGCTGATGTAGTCGTCAAGCTGCTCCAGCGCTTCCACTAGGGCTGCGTCGTCGGCGTTGAGAGCGTCTATCTGGGTAGCTACATCAGCAGCGTCGCGTGCTAGTTGTTCGCGCTGCTGTCGCAGGTCGTCGATTCGCTGATCGCTTTGCGCTAAGGCCACGGTCGTCATCAGCAGTGCTGCTGAAACGATCACGACTGTCACGCCAGGAAGATGCCGAACCCGACGCACAGCCCTCATTGTAAACCTGACAGCTATCTTGCGGATGCATATTAGAAATCTTGCTGCGCGTGCTGAAGCAGTGCGCGAGCCGGAACCGTGAAGCTACGTCCCGAGAAGCTACGTCCCGAGAAGCAGCAGCAAACCCACGATGGTGTAGGCGATCATGGCTGCCAGCATCGGATATTGCGAACGCATCGCCAGCTTGCCGGGCCAGCGTTCTAGGGCGCGGTCGTGCGCTAGAGCCACCGCCAACACATGACCAACAGCTATAGCCGCTGTCTGGGTCCAGGCAATGGTGTTGGTAGAGATGGCCGTGTAGTCGACACGGTATGTGGCTGTGCCGAACAAGTCCCAGCCACGCCCGAAAGGATCCGAAAGATGGGTGATGATTAACTGCCCTTCAAGCAACAGATAACTGAAATAGTGGGCGATGGTGTAGGCCGCGGTGATAGGTATCAACGAAGGAGCGAACGCTTCGCTGAGTTCTTTTTCGGTGTCGCCGGTGATTATGGCCATGCCCGCAATAGCAGCCCGATAAAGCACGAATACTGCGAGTATCACAAAAACCAGCCCCACAGTGTTGAATGCTGTGCGTTCCCAGCCGATGCGGTTGCTGATGGCATCATGCATAAGGGTGGTACGGCTGAAACCATCAAAAGTGGTGGACCCCAGAACAACCAAAATGAACGCTGCTGAGCCAGGCTTTTGAGGCAGCATAGACAGTCCCGCCAGCGGGGTGCGTAAACGCAAAGCACCTTCGTGGCGATGCAGTGGTGCCATGGCAGCCAGTTTGGTGAACAACACGCCGAAGCCTTCAGCGTCACGGAGCCATCCCCGACCGAAGATCGCGGCACCAGCCAGCATTATCGCTGTGTAGCCAGCCAGAGACCAGCCCAAGACACGGATATTGGCGCTGTCGTGATAAGCCAGTTCAAGCCAGACGAACGCGAATATCGCGGCGACAGCCCACCATTGGTTGCCTGCGCCACGCTCAGAGTCGCCGAGCCGACGGTTTCGTAGTCGGACCCATAGCCCTGCGGCACTATCAGAGATTGTGGTGAACGGATTCATGGGTGACCAAACGTTGCCGACCAGGGCGGACACTGCCTGAAGCCCCACCCAAAAAATTATGTAGATAGCAACAGGCGTGATGTTCACCGAAGGGTTGGTGTTGCCAACCAAGCCCGCGTAAAGCAGCAACCCCAAGGCGAACAGGCCGAAAGCCGCGGTCAGCCGCGACAGCAGCCTGCTGACAGTCTGCAAAGGCTGCGGCAGGGTCCGCCCAGCCGCTAACGCTCGGAATTTGGGCGTGTTCCAGAACATGCCCAAAGCCACAAACGATGCCGCCACAGCAAACGAAGCAGCCCAAGCGAGTTGCCACAGCGGCACCGGCAGATCAAGTCGTCCACCAACCCCATGAGCAGCAGCCGGGCCAGCAAAAACCCACAACAGCGTGAATGCCGTCAGTCCAGCAGTCAGGCATCGAGCCAAGATTTTCGGTCGAGGGCACCAAGACATGAGACGCATGTTGTTCTGCTGCTTATGCGAGCACCAGTTACAACATTTCACCCGCGAGAAATTTACGTTCATGTTTGATGGTTGCGGGACAATACTCGTCAGGGTGACTGTAGGGACGGTTACTAGTGGGCGATACTGGACTTGAACCAGTGGCCTCTGCCGTGTGAAAGCAGCGCTCTAGCCAGGCTGAGCTAATCGCCCGTGAACAAGCGAGCCTAGCGTCTGCCTCTTAGTCAAGACACGCCACTCAGGGTGAGGCTCCTGCTTGAGCTTCGACTCTGCCAGAGGATCGGAATCCGGCTGCGATCAGTCCTGAGAGGTGCCGAGGAGTTGGTCTGCTAAGCGTTCCAGTCCCGCAATCCGTGATCCTTTGATGAGCACAACGCAATCAGCGTTAAGGCCACTGCTGTGTTGCAATGCTTCGAAAGCGTTTTCGATGCTGTCAACTTCGATAACACTGCGACATGATGCAGTGTCACCTGCCGCGTAGCTAGGAGCATTCACTGCGATTAGTTCCACTCCGAGTCGCGCAGCCAGCTCGGCGATCGCAACGTGTTCCGCAGCCTCAAAATCGCCGAGTTCTGCCATGAAACCCAGCACGGCGATCTTGCGCCGCGCTGGGTGCGCTGCCAGCGCCTGCAAAGCTGCACGCATTGACAACGGGTTGGCGTTGTAGCTGTCGTTGAGCAGATGAGCGCCACCATCTGTGCGTAGCAACTCCATCCGCAACGGCGATAGCTGCGCTTCGGCTAAACCCACAGCCACGTCATCAAGCGCGACTCCCAACTCAATAGCTACCGCTGCTGCGGCCAACGCATTATTCACAAAATGCATGCCCGCCACACTCAATTGCACTGCGATCTCGCCAACTGGGCTTTGCAGCACGAAACGCGTCAGCAGATCGGCATCCACTACAACCTCTCGGGCCTGCACATTTCCACCAGCTCCAAAGGTCACCACCCGAGCTTGGCTGTGCTGCGCCATTGCCATCACCTCAGGAACCTCAGCGTTCAGGAAAGCCACACCGCCTTTCGCGGCAGTGGGAAGAGCTTCAACTAGTTCCTGCTTGGCGGTCGCCACAGATTGCAGAGAACCCAACTCGCTGGTGTGAGACAAACCCACAGTGGTCACCACACCCATCGTTGGTTGAGCCATCTGGCACAAAGCAGCGATATGGCCCGCTCCCCTAGCACCCATCTCCACGACGAGTGCTTCACTGTCAGCGGATGCGGAAAGTAATGTAAGCGGTACCCCGATCTCGTTATTGAACGAGCGGGTGCTTGAGCTGACCCGCATTGTTCGCTGCAGCACCGCTGTCAACAGATCTTTGGTGCTGGTCTTGCCTACCGATCCAGTAATGCCGACCACCGGCAGCGATCCAAGCCTTCTACGAGCTTGACACCCCAGCGCAGTCAAAGCAGCCTGCGTGTCATCTACTTCAATCGCGGTGGCTGGCACCTGGAAACAGCCTCGAGAGGTTAGATAAGCACAAGCACCTGCCTTGACAGCATCAACAATGAAGTCATGGCCGTCACGTTGCGCCACAAGCGGCACAAACAATGTCTTCGGTGCTGCTTCGCGACTGTCTTGAACAAACCTGTCTACGATCAGATCACCATCGCCGTTCAACCGTCCAGCAGTAGCTGAGGCAACTTCACGCAAGCTCCAACGCATCAAACAAGTGTGACACGCCGCGCCGCGAGTGCCTCCACTCCTGTGCCTGCGGCGCTAATGTCGCTGAACGTGGAGCAAACGCACAATGTGGAGAAAGACAAGCTGGCGAACAAGTTGAGGCTTGTTGTTTTGTTCGGGGGGCGTTCGGCTGAACATGACGTGTCATGCTTGTCAGCCCGTCATGTGATGGCTGCTGTTGACCGCCAAAAATATTTGATAGAACCGATAGGCATCACCCGGACGGGCCGCTGGGTGCAGGCACTAGAAGCCAACGAAGCCCTGAGCGATGCCCCTGAAAAGCTTGGCGAGAAGCTCAGCGCCACCGGCCCCGAAATTGATCCGTTTGCTGCACTGACCAGCAGCCAAGCCTGGAGCTTGCAGCAAGATGCAGCTCCAGACTGTGTGGTGTTGCCGATCCTTCACGGGCCGATGGGCGAAGACGGAACAGTGCAAGGCCTGCTAGAACTAGCGCAAGTTCCTTACGTGGGAGCTTCGGTTCTGGCTTCGGCACTGTGTATGGACAAAGCCGCAGCCAAACCTGCGCTCGCTGCAGCGGGGCTCCCTCAGACTCGCTGGATGAGCTTCGCTCTTGATGATCCCAATATCAGCGACTCACAACTCGATGACATCATTAACGCAGCTGTTGACTATTTGGGCTTGCCGGTGTTCATCAAACCCGCAAGCATGGGTTCATCAATCGGTGTCACCAAAGCCACCAACCGCTCCGAGATAGTGGCGGGTCTGCGCCTGGCTTGCCGCTACGACCACTCAATAATCGCAGAGCAGCACTGCGTTGCACGCGAAATAGAGGTAGCTGTTCTAGGCAATGAAATACTTGAAGTCAGCATGCCCGGTGAGATCGTCACCGAAACCGACTTCTATGACTATGCCAACAAATACGGTGACGGTGCCAAACTGCTGGTGCCAGCCCCGTTGACCGACCCCGAGAACGCAGCCTGTGTGGATCTGGCGAGGAAGGCCTGCTGGGCTCTGGGTGTTGAAGGGCTAGCTCGAGTGGATTTCTTTTATGAAGACGGACGCCACGGGCGCGGTGACCGAGGTTGGCTAGTGAACGAGTTGAACACCATGCCTGGGTTCACTCCGATATCGATGTACCCGAAGCTCTGGGCTGTCAGCGGCCTGCCTTATCCACGACTAATCGACCGGCTTGTGGAACTAGCTTTGCAGCGTTATCAACGTCGCCAACGCCATAGCAGCACTGACGCGCCCGCTCATACCCCATAATAGTTATGTGATTGTTGAGTCGCTGGCCGGTAAACGGATCGCTATTACTGGAGCCACCGGATTTTTGGGCACGGCTCTCACGGAGCGTCTGCTGCGCTGCGTGCCTGACTGCGAGCTAGTGCTTATGGTGCGACCTGGGCGGCGCGGCGCGGCTGCGAGAGTGCAGCGCGAGGTGTTGCGCAACGATGCCTTCGACCGGCTTCGCAAGCAGTTCGCTGAACAATCCAGCAGCGAAAGTTTCGATGAGATGACCGCTCGCCGGGTCACCGCTATCGCTGGCGATGTTTCGATTGACGGGCTCGGGATCGACGACGAGGCAGCTTCTGTGCTGGCGGGCTGTGATGTGGTGATCCATTCTGCTGCCACGGTGAACTTCGATTCGGCTCTTGATGACGCTGTGGAGGTCAACCTGCTCGGCCCTAGCCGTCTTTGCACCTTGCTGAACGAAGCCAACTCAAGCTGTCACCTGATAGCGGTTTCTACCTGCTATGTAGCTGGCAGCCGCCGAGGCGCAGCCAAAGAAGAACTAGTGGACGACTCACCGTTCTTCACCGAAGTGGACTGGCGTGATGAAGTAGCTAGCGCTAGGCGAGCACGGCGCGATGCCGAGCAGTCCAGTCGCAGCCCTGAACGTTTAGCAGACCTATCAGCGCAAGCCCGCCGTGAACTCGGCGCGGCAGGCATCCCAGCAATCTCTGAAAAAGTCGAAAGTTTGCGTCGGCGCTGGGTGAACGAGCAAATGACGAAGACGGGACGCTCACGAGCGGCAAGTCTCGGTTTCCCTGATGCTTATGCATTCACTAAAGCTTTAGGCGAAAGAGCTCTAACGGAGACACACGGCAGCATCGCTGTGAGCATCGTGCGCCCTTCGATCATCGAATCAGCACTAGCTGAGCCTTTCCCGGGCTGGATACGCGGTTTTCGTATGGCCGAGCCGGTAATCGCGGCTTACGCCCGAGGGCTGCTCAAAGAGTTCCCGGGTGTACCTGAAGGAATCATTGACGTGATCCCGGTGGATCTAGTAGTGGCAACGGTTTTGGCTGTAGCTGCCCGAGGCCCCAGCAACTCAAGCATCCGCGAAACCGATACCCCAGACTCCAAACTAGGCGAATCCAAGCCCGACCAATCCAGATCTGATGACCCCAAACCCGAAGTCGTGCAGATCGCTAGCGGAGCTGTCAATCCACTCAAATACGGTCAACTGTTTGATCTAGTAAGCGGCTGGTTCACTGAGCATCCCGTCTATGACGAGCATAATCAGCCGATCTCGGTTCCTAGATGGTCATTCCCGGGAAGAGGTCGAGTAGCGCGCCAGTTACAGCGCGCGCAACGCTCGCTGGAAGCCGCTGATCGTGTGCTGTCGGCTTTGCCGCTACGCGGCAGGCAGGCTCTGGTCAGCGCCAACCTTGAAGAGCGTCGCCAGCAACTTGAGAGAGCCAGCGACTATGTCAGCCTTTACGGGGCTTACGCCGAATGCGAGGCGATCTACCAACTTGACCGACTCATGGAACTTTGGGGCTCTCTAAACGAAACAGATCAAGACATGTTTTGCTTCGATCCTGCGGTCATTGACTGGAACCACTACGTGCATCAGATCCATCTGCCGTCAATGGTTCAGCAAGCTCGCTTGAAGATGGCACCTAGTGCAAGCCCGAACCGCGTCTCTCGCAGCGGGCGGCTGCGGTCGCAGGTACTAGCGCCGCAGCGTCACCTAGCCGTTTTCGACCTAGAAAACACGCTCATCGCTTCAAATGTGGTAGCTAGCTACGCCTGGCTAGCCACCCGAGAACTTGACGATTTAGATCGGCTCCGTTTCGTAACCCGCACTCTTGGTGAAGCACCGCGACTGTTAGCTCTTGACCGTCGCGACCGAAGCGACTTTCTGCGTTATTTCTATAGACGCTTCGAAGGAGCGCAAAAGCACCAGATCGAAGCAGACTGCACCGAAATGTTGAGTGATCTCATAATCCGTAAATCGTTCCCGCAAGGCATTCGCCGAGTGCGCGAGCATCGCCGCGCCGGGCACACCACACTGCTGATCACTGGCGCTCTTGACTTTGTGATTGAGCCGCTGCGGCCTTTGTTTGATGAGATCATCGCAGCGAGTATGGGATGCCGCGACGGCGCTTATGACGGGCGGCTTACACAAGTGCCTCCCACAGGCGAAGCTCGGTATCAGATTCTTGTGGATTTTGCTTGCCAGCATGATCTAGACCTGCGAGAGTCAGTGGCTTACGCAGACAGCACCTCAGATCTGCCGATGCTGGAAGCTGTCGGTTTTCCAGTGGCAGTAAACCCTGAAACCAAGTTGGCGGCTTTAGCTCGGCGACGGGGTTGGCTGATAGAGCATTGGGCTACTAGCGCAGGAGCACCATCCAAGCTGCTGCCGCTAGCACCACGCAACCGTAACGGTATGCACCGACTCGCAGGCGCGAACCGCTGATGGCTGCCGAGCGCCACAGAGCGCCACGGCCTGGTTTGGTGCTTGAGGTGGATCGTGCCACCCCGCCGGTCTTGTTTCATCACGGTGAAGGCTTCCGTTTGGAACGCCTACCCGCTGGACGCAGCCGCATTATCTATCCTGCTGAACCGTTGGTTGGCTTGCCTGACCCGACAGCATCAATCCGTGAAGCGTTGCTGAACCCGCTTGATTCCGAACCGCTGCCAGCGCTGCTGCGGCCAGGCATGAAACTCACAATCGCTTTTGATGATGTGTCTCTGCCGCTGCCACCAATGCGCCGACCTGACATCCGCCAGCGGGTCATCGAAGAGGTGTTAGACATGGCCGCCGCTGCAGGAGTGGATGATGTACATCTCATAGCCGCTTTGGCATTGCATCGTCGCATGACCGATGCCGAACTGCGTCACGCTTTAGGCGAACGAATCTTCGACGCTTTCGCTCCACAGGGAGCGCTTTACAACCATGATGCCGAAGACCCCGACGGCATGGTCGAACTTGGTCGCACCAAACACGATGAACTAGTCACCATGAACCGCCGCGCTGCTGAAAGCGACCTGCTGGTGTATGTGAACATCAACCTGGTGTCCATGGACGGCGGCTGGAAATCGACTGCCACAGGCTTAGCCGATTACAAATCCTTGCGTCATCATCACAATGTTCACACCATGCAAAACTCACGATCTTTCATGGACAGACCCAACTCTGAACTGCACAGCTCTAACTGGCGCCAGGGAGAGATCATCAAAGCCAACGGCCCACGTATTTTTCAGATCGAAACCACCGTCAACAACAACACTTTCGGCTACGACGGGCCGATGTCTGTGCTGCAGAAACGTGAATGGGAGTGGAGCGCCCGCGACCGAGGCACATACCTAGCTATGCAGGCCGGGCTGAAAGCTATGCCAGTCTCAGCGCGCCGCGGTGTCTTCAACCGTTGGCAGGCACCTTATGAGATGACTTCAGTGCAAGCAGGTGCGGTTGAGCCAGTGCATGAAAGCACCACCGAAAATGTGCTTGCACAGCATCTGGTAGCAGTGCAAGGACAAACCGATGTTCTTACTATGGGCTTGCCTTACATTTGCCCTTACAACGTCAACTCGGTAATGAACCCGATCTTGGTGATGTGTCTTGGGTTGGGTTACTTCTTTAATCTTTATCGCGGTAAGCCTCTGGTGCGTTCTGGGGGTGTGGTGATTATGAGTCATCCAACAAGACGCGAATTTCATCCGGTTCATCATCCCAGCTATATCGATTTCTTTGAGCAGGTGCTGGCCGATACCACCGACCCGACAGAGCTGGAAGCCAAATACGAGGCTCAGTTCGCTAACGACGAGTGGTATGTGCATCTTTACCGCAACAGTTACGCCTATCACGGGGTGCATCCCTTCTACATGTGGTATTGGGGAGCACATGCTTTGCAGTGGCTGGGACGGGTAATCATCGTCGGCGGTGATCCTGCTGCAGTGCGTCGCATGGGCTTTCAGCCTGCTTCGACTCTGTTGGATGCTTTGGAGATGGCCAGTGACGTGGTCGGGCCAACACCGACGATCACTCATCTGCACAATCCGCCGATCTTGATGGCTGACGTTGAGTGACAGCCAATGCATGTCGCGTATGTCGTATCCGCAAACTTGGAGTGACCCGCTGTGGGTGTTAGCGATGATCTCGGCTTGACACGGCTGTGTCGTCGCTTGCCTTCACCCTTACGGGCTTTTAAGGCGCGCGCCTTTCCGTTACGAGCACCAACACTTCCCGACGGTGTGGCACCACTTCCGAAGCCCCGACGCACCGGGGTTGATTTCGACACTGAATGGTCTCGTTGCTGGTCAGCAAGGTTGCTACGAGCTGGTTTCGTTGAAGGGCCGATGCGGTTCATGGTTCAACTGCTGGCTTCGCCTAATCGTTGCGGTGGCGACCGCTTAGCTGACGTTTCCGGTGCCGTGATCTTCGCCTCCAATCATCACAGTCACTTGGATACGCCGTTGCTGCTGACATCTTTGCCTGAGCCGTGGCGGCACAAAGTTGTGGTAGGCGCGGCTGCCGACTATTTCTTCGCGACTCGTGCTGCGGGCACCGTTTCGGCGTTGCTGATCGGGGCTGTCCCGATTGAACGCGCCAAGGTAGGCCGCCGTTCTGCTGATCTAGCGGCCGGGCTTATTGATGACGGTTGGAGTTTGTTGATTTATCCCGAGGGTGGTCGCAGTCCCGACGGCTGGGGGCAGCCTTTTAGGGGAGGTGCCGCTTATCTGGCGTTGCGCTGCAATGTGCCAGTCGTGCCGATTCATCTCAGCGGTACCGGCAAAATCCTGCGTAAAGGTCGTCGGCTGCCGCAACCGTCGCAAACCAAAGTCACTTTCGGATCGCCGTTATCCCCAGAACCCAGCGAAAAAGCTCACCGTTTCGCGTCTCGGATTGAGGCAGCTGTAACTGCTCTTGCTGATGAAGCCGCCACGGACTGGTACTCAGCACGCAAACGAGCTCATTCGGATTCTCCAGGCACTCTGGCCGGGCCTGATGCTGGGGTCTGGAGACGCAAATGGGCACTAGGCAACAAATCTGGGCGAATCAACCCCTCAGCAGCACAGCGCTGGCCCAACCTCTAACCCACAACCCCCAAATCAGGACTGTAAAAGTGCTAGCTGTTGTTGGATGTCTCATCTTCCTGCGAAAATGCTCAACCCCACAATCTGTAACCATTAGCAGGAGGTAGGAGTGAGTTTCAGAACTCGCATAAAGCAACAGCCGCATCAGCAAGTTCAGCTGTCGCATCAGAGCAGGTCGACGCATAGTAACAAGACGCGATATGTGGTGATCGACACAGAAACCACGGGATTTTCGAATCGTGACAAGATCGTTGAAATCGCCTGCATTACTGTGCAAGAAGGACGTGTGGTCGACGAATACGAGACGCTGCTACAGCCTGGGCGCGACCTAGGGCCGGTACATATTCATGGCATCACTGCACAGATGGTTCAGTCTGCACCAACCTTCGCTCAAGTCGCCCCCGACATTGCAGCTCGATTACACGATGCCATCCTTGTAGCACACAACATCAACTTTGACGTGCGGATGCTACGTCAGGAAGCAGATAGTGTCGCTGGGCTGCAGTTTGATGCAGGCGCAGGAGTATGCACCTACAAACTGACCGGCCAGAAGCTCTCGATTGCTGCTCAGCAGGCAGGTCTAGACACACCGAACCACTCAGCGATAACCGACGCTCGTGTTGCAGCCGAGTTGTTCCTTATGCACCAGAAATCACTGGGGTTGACTGTGCAAGCAACCTTTAGTGCCTCTGGCACGAAGCGCGGGCTCACACTACGTCGCCCCGATGCACCACCGCGTCGCGGTGCGCTTGGGCAGATCGCGGATCATACTTCTTGGCCTCCCTCAGCGAGCGAAGCCGAGATACTGTATCTGGATGCTCTAGATCGCTGCCTGGACGATGCAGTGCTCTCGCCAGACGAGCAAATATGGCTGATCGAAACCGCGGCAACGTTGAAGATGAGCGATGCAAGCCGTCTGCAACTGCATCAACGCTATTTGGACCTGCTGATAGAACAGATCCATGCCGACGGGCTGGTAACCGAACAAGAGCGTGACCTTTGCCAGAGAATCAGTGAGGCTCTTGATCTCAAATCCCCTGATTTGAAAGATGCCGATGATCCGACTGGAGAGTCATCGTTGGAGTCTGGGGTGGCTCTTCCACCTGGTGCTGGCATCTGTTTCACAGGAACCGCCCAAGTTGCTGGGAGCCAGATTTCACGGGCAAGTCTTGAGGAAATAACTCGCCATGCAGGGTTCACTGTGGTGCCAAACGTGACTAAGCGCTGTGGTTTGCTGGTAGCTGCTGATCCGATGTCACAGTCGGGCAAAGCTCGCTCGGCGCGCAATCTCGGTATTGCGATCATCAGCGTTGCTGAGTTTTTGGACCGTTTTGGATCCTAAAATTTGACTGGCCTTTCCGAAACACTGATCTGTCAACAGAGTGAGGAGTTCCTTGAAGGCGACGAATATGCGAACCGATAACGCCCAGTCCCGTCATCTGTTTGACCCGAATTCCAACCTTGGCCGCCGCACGGAGGTTCTGGTGGCGGTGGTTGTTGTGTTGTCGCTGATATCGCTGACAGCGCTTACCACAGTGAGAGAGGCCAGCAGCGCCGAACTTTGGCTCAACCGGATTGAGACCTCTTTTCTGATTTTCTTTGCTGTGGAGTACCTAAGCCGGCTGCTGACAGCGCCGAAGCCGCTGCGTTATGCCTTTTCGTTTTATGGCATTATTGACCTGATAGCAGCACTTGCAGGAGTGTTGGCCTTGGGGGCATTGGCATCATTAAAAACTCTGCGTCTGTTGAGGGTGATGCGAGTACTGAAGCTTGCCCGCTATAGCGCCGCTGTTGATCGCTTTTCCCGAGCTTTCGATGACATCAAAGACGAACTGGCGCTCTACACAGGAGTGACCGCAGTGATCTCGTTCATCGCCGCCTACGGCATCTGGCTATTCGAACATGAAACCAACGAAGCATACGGCAACTTGTTCGAATGCGTTTACTGGTCTGTGGCCTCTCTCACAATGGGTGCTGAAGGTATCGCTCCCGAAACCACAGCAGGCAAGATTCTGGCTATGTGTCTAGTGCTGCTGGGCCTGGGAATCGTCGCTGTGCCTTCAGGTTTGCTGGCTTCAGCACTCTCCAAAACCGACCCTGACAACAACCCAACGGACACTAACTAATCTGCATGAATTAGCACTACTGATGCCAGTAGACCAACACAATAGACGGATACTGCAATCGTAGTACCGCCTTCGAACCTGATCGTCTCAGTGCTGTCGTAGACCGACAGGTTGAGACGGTCTAGCACTATCTGGAAAATGGCAGGCTCGTTGAAGACCGACAGTATTTCGCACACACATTGCGAGGCACAGATTGGTGCTCGTATCCTACCTTGGGGCTGATATCGGAGGATGCAGTGAACGAACCTGAGCGAGCCAGGCTTATACCGGTTTCAGGTATCAAAGGCCAAACAGAAGCTGAAGACAGGGCGACATCCGCTTTGCTTGCTGTGCTCTCGGTCGTGCGTCCCTTCAGCACTGCTCTGTTGGGTCCGTTGGGGGCGACTCGAGCCAAGAGCGCCCAAGTGGAGGCTTTTCTGCAGCCTGTGGTTGAACTTGAGGACGGAACTGTCCGTCCAGATGGGCTTATTCGAGTCTCGGTGGGCAAACGCGTTACTTTCAAGGCATTCGTAGAGACCAAGACAGGCACATCTAAGCTTGACGCGTCACAGATCAACGCGTATCTGGATGCAGCCCGAAGTGCAGGCGTTGATGCCATCCTGACCATTTCAAATGAGATCGCGCCAGCACCTGGAGTACATCCCACGGAAGGTCTTCGTGTGAGGTCGAACTCAAAGGTGACGGTGCATCACTTGTCTTGGATGTTAATTATGTCCGAGGCAGTCAAGGAGCACGCACATCGAGGGGTTGATGATCCCGAGCAAGCATGGATTCTCGAAGAACTCATCCGGTATATGTCGCACCCAAAGTCTGGGGTGGTGGATTTTGCTGACATGGGAGACAACTGGGTACATGTGCGTGATGCCGCTATAGACGGAAATCTGTCACGCAACACACCTGAAGCAGTTGAGGTATGTCAGCGCTGGGACCAGATACTTCGGGTCGCTGCTCTGCGCCTTGGCACGGAGATCGGCTCAGATGTGACCGAGGTCATACCACGTTCTCATCAGATGAATCCTCGACTGCGCAGCAAAGAGTTCGTGCAGTCTTTATGCACCAGTGGCACTCTCAATGGATCTCTGAGGATCCCTGACGCAATCTCAGATTTATTCGTCACAGCTGACATCAGAGCCAGTCGTATAACTGTGAGTGCAACGTTCGGGGCACCGACAGACCGCACCCCGAGAGCATCGGTGGTGTGGCTGACGAAACAACTCAAGGAAGCTGATGGGTCTCTGCTGGTTGATGTCTACGCACGTAACGCTAGGCATCCGGTAACGGTCTCTTTGGACCAGTTACGAGATGACCCTCGCCTAGGTTTGGGATCCTCCAAACAGGCACCTGCGCGGTTCCATCTACGCTACTCAGCTCCCATGGGACTGGGTCGGCGCAGTACACGCAAGAAAGGCTTCATCGACTCCGTGCTGGATGCTGTGATCGGCTTCTACGGCAACGTTCTCCAGGATCTTAAACCTTTCGTGCCCAGCGCGCCCTCCATCAATCGTCCCAGCATCTCCACGGATATCGCCGACCACTCAACTACTCCTGTCACAAGCAAATCAGACAGCACTCCGACGCGCACAGAGCAGATAGAGACTGGCTGACTTGATACACGGGTTGCTGTGCTGAGGTGGCCTCAATTCTCTGTGTGAGATTGGGTGCTTGAGGTTGTTGAGCAGGCAATGACTCATTCGCGTTACGGCACTTGGTGACGCGGCTTCTAGGCTGAAGCCATGGCTGTGTATGCCGCGACTCCTCCAGAACTCATTGAGAGCGTCTATGCCACGTTAGACGAACGCGTGGGACGCGCTCGCGACAGGTTCCAGCGACCTCTCACACTGGCCGAAAAAATTCTGGTCAACCATCTTGACCCAACCGAAACCGGCGTTCCGCAGCGTGGTGTTAGCTATGTGGATCTACGCCCAGATCGGGTAGCGATGCAGGATGCCACCGCTCAGATGGCCTGGCTGCAGTTCATGACCGCTGGCCTAGACACTGTGCAAGCACCAACCACCACTCACTGCGATCATCTGATCACCGCACGCAGCGATGCCAAACGAGATCTGCTAGCAGCGCTTGACAACAACGATGAGGTCTACGAGTTCCTGCGCACTGTGAGCGCACGCTACGGCGCTGGCTTCTGGAAACCCGGCTCGGGGATCATCCATCAGGTAGTACTCGAAAACTACGCATTCTGCGGTGGGATGATGATCGGCACCGACAGCCACACCCCTAACGCTGGTGGGCTAGCCATGGTGGCCGTAGGCGTGGGCGGTGCCGATGCTGTGGACGTGATGACCGGATTTCCGTGGAATGTGCGCTGGCCAAAGCTGATCGGTGTGCATCTCACCGGAGAACTCAGCGGCTGGTCAGCCCCCAAAGACGTGATCCTCAAAGTCGCCGACATTCTCACTGTGGCTGGCGGGACCGGTGCCATTGTCGAATATTTCGGACCAGGTGCTCGCACTTTGAGCGCCACCGGCAAAGCCACTATCTGCAACATGGGCGCAGAGATCGGTGCCACAACCTCAATCTTTGACCACGACGACTCAATGGGCCGCTACCTGCGCGCTACCGGCCGCAGCGAAGCCGCCGACCTCGCCGAAACTGTGGCGCATCACCTTCGCGGCGACCCCGAAACCGAAACAGACCCCGAGCGTTTCTATGACCGTGTAGTGGAAATAGATCTCGACACTCTGGGACCCCACATCAACGGCCCTCACACCCCTGATCTAGCCCGCGAAGTAGCAGACCTCGGCAGCGAAGCTCGCCAGCAGGGATGGCCGCTGCAGATCAGCGCAGCATTAATCGGCAGCTGCACAAACTCGTCGTATGAAGACATCACCCGAGCCGCCTCAATAGCCCGCAACGCTGCTGAACAAGGTCTGAAAGCCCGCACCCAGCTGCTAGTCACACCAGGCTCCGAACAGATCCGCTCAACAATCGTGCGCGACGGCTTGATGAACGACTTCGAAGCTTTAGGTGCCACCGTTTTGGCTAACGCTTGCGGGCCATGCATCGGGCAATGGGACCGCTCTGGTGACCCCAGCCACACAGCAGGACAGCCCAACGTGATAGTCACCTCATACAACCGCAACTTCCCTAAACGCAACGACGGCGATGCCGCCACCCTGGCTTTCGTGACCTCCCCAGAGACTGTCGTTGCTTTGGCTTTGGCTGGCACTGTTGATTTCGATCCAGCATCGGACACTCTCACAAACCAAGCCGGAGAGCAGGTGAAGCTGATAGCACCGGTCGGTGTTGAACTCCCCCCAAACGGTTTCGATCCCGGAGAAGACACATTTGTGGCACCGCCAGACAACAGCTCGGACACAGTAGTTCAGGTTGCTGAAGATTCGCAGCGACTACAGCTGCTGGAGCCTTTCACAGCCTGGGACGGCCACGACTACGAGAACCTGCCGGTGATCGCCAAAGCCGCAGGCAAATGCACCACCGACCACATCTCCGCGGCTGGACCCTGGTTGAGGTTCCGTGGACACCTAGAGAACATCTCCCAAAACCTGTATCTGGGTGTAGAAAACGCTTTCGGTGACTTCGAGACGGGTTACGGCAAAAACCAGATCACCGGTGAAATCCAGAAGCTGCCCGATATCGCCCGCCATTACCACGAAGCAGGCTTGCGCTGGGTGTTCATCGGCGACTCTAACACCGGCGAAGGTTCCAGCCGTGAGCACGCCGCTATGGAGCCCCGCTTCAGGGGTTGTGTGCTGGCTCTGGCTCGCAGCTTTGCGCGCATTCACGAAGCGAACCTCAAAAAGCAGGGAGTGCTGGCACTGACCTTCACTAACCCTGACGATTATGAGCGCATCAGCATTGATGACCGTATTGCGGTGCGTGGGCTAGCTGATCTGGCACCTGATCAACCTGTGACTGTGGAAGTGACCACCCCCGAAGGTGCTTCCTGGAGCTTTGAAGGGCAACACACTCTCAGCGCCGAGCAGATCGAATGGTTCCGAGCTGGAAGCGCCTTGAACATTATCCGCAGTCGAGCCAGTAACTAGCTGGCTGTTGGATCTACCTAGATCAGCTCCTTGACCCGCACCGTGTCCAGCACTGAATTTGGATCACACATCAGCGCAGCAAACGGTTCGTTGGTCCACCTGAGAGCCGCTACCGCGGGCTTCGTATCTAGCCGCGTTAGCACTATAAACGGCCGCAGAGTCGTGGAGATCGATGCCCGCAGCGCAGGCGACGATCAAGGTGGCGCTCTAGCACCAGTAGACGGTCAGAACATGGCCGCAGCCGCTCATATGGCTCGCACTCAGAGGCTGCCGGTGCTGCTGCGGCTGGCATCTTCGGGAGCTGACCTTAGCGAGGGAGTAGATGCCCTTCACGGCTGGGCTTCAGCGGCTGTCGAACTTGCCCGCTGTTCTGGAGTGGTGCCGGTAATAGTGATCGCTTCAGGCCCTAATGTCTCAGGCCCGGCTCTGCTGTTGGGGCTAGCTGACTTCGTGGTGATGACAGCCGATGCCTACGCCTTCGTGGTGGGTCCTCGCATGGTGGAACACTTCACTGGAATGCCGGTGGATCACGCCGACCTCGGCGGTGCCGAAACCCATGCTGTCAACTCGGGGGTGGCAAACTTTCTGGCAGCCGATGACTCTGAGGCCGAAGAGATCGCCGCTGAACTACTCAGCTATCTACCAGACAGCAACAACTCCGACCCGCCTGGACGGGTTTGCACGGACCCGGTTGACCGGCTGGTCCCTGAAGCCTTCGAGGTGCTGCCAGCCGAGTCCGGTGGAAGCTATGACGTACGTGACGTGCTGCGAGCCGTGACCGACGAAGGCGAGCTGCTGGAACCGCAACCTTTCTGGGGCAAAAACTTGGTCACCGCTTTCGCTTGTTTCGGGGGGCGGCCAGTCGGCGTTGTTGCTAACCAGCCTCAAGCCCTAGCCGGAACCCTCGACATCACCGCCTCACGCAAAGGCGCACGCTTCGTGGCGTTCTGTGATGCTTTTAACCTTCCCATCGTCACCTTCGTGGACACTTCAGGCTTCTATCCAGGCAAAGATCTGGAGTGGCGGGGAATGATTCGCTACGGCGCCCAAATGGCTTTCGCCTACGCTCGGGCCACGGTCCCGAGAGTCAACGTCACTCTGCGTAAATCCTACGGAGGTGCCTACATAGTGATGGACTCCAAAACTATGGGCAACGACATCGCTTTGGCTTGGCCTACTGCTGAAATCGCGGTGATGGGTGCCAAAGGCGCTGTAGAGATCCTGCACCGCAACGCCACAACAACCGAACGAGCGGAACTGGAAGCGGCTTATGAGCAGCGTCTCTTGAATCCTTATATCGCTGCTGAGCGCGGGGCTATCGACTCTGTTGTGGAGCCATCGGAGACTCGTCGCGAGATTTGTGCAGCCCTCGAAATGCTCAACGCCAAACGTGAACGCCTGCCCAACCGTCGCCACGACAACACTCCCCTGTAATCTGATACTCAATGGGTGAAAGCATCACTATCACCGACAATCGCACAGGCGACTCCGTTGAGATTCCGCTTGTTGACGGCGGGGTTGATTCTGCTCAGTGGCGCAGCCTGCTAAAAGGTGTCTGGTTCTACGATCCCGGCATGGCCACCACAGCAGTGACCTCAAGCGCAATCACAGAAATAGACGGTGAGGCTGGCATTCTGCGCTATCGCGGCTACCCCATCGAACAACTCGCTGAGCACAGCACTTTTCCTGAGGTCGCTTACCTGCTGATGTACGGAGAGTTGCCCACCGAAGCTCAGCTTGGCGAGTGGTGCAACGACATCACTCATCACACCTTCATCCATGAGAACTTCCGTAAGCGCATCTACGACGCTTTCCATTACGACGCGCATCCGATGGGTTTGCTGGTGTCAGGGGTTGCTGGCTTGTCGACCTTTTATCCTGAAGCCAAAGATCTCTTTGATGCTGACAACCGTCGCTCTCAGGTGGTGCGGATGATCGCCAAAATGCCCACTCTGGCAGCAGCCGCATACCGCTTCTCTCGTGGTTTGCCGTTCCAGTTCCCCGACAACGAAGACGACTATCCGACACGTTTCCTGAAGATGATGTTCGATATCGGCGGGGATTATCAGCCCGATCCAGCGCTAGTGCAAGCCATGCGAGTGCTGTTCATTCTGCACGCCGATCACGGCCAGAACTGCTCCACCACCGCCACCCGTGTCGTCGGATCAAGTCAAGCCGATCCTTACACCGCTATCGCAGCAGGCTGTGCAGCTCTTTACGGTCCGCTGCACGGCGGTGCCAATGAGGCGGTGATCAACATGCTCAGCGACATCGGCGACTACGACTCTGTAGACAGTTTCGTTGCTGGAGTCAAAGAGGGACGACAAAGGCTGATGGGTTTCGGGCATCGGGTTTACAAGAACTACGACCCACGGGCTGTGATCATCAAAGCAGCCGCTCACGACGTGTTCAACGTGATCGACAAGAACCCGCTGCTTGACATTGCTCTCAAGCTTGAAGAGGTTGCCTTAGCCGACGACTATTTCGTTAGTCGTCGCTTGTATCCCAACGTGGACTTCTACTCAGGTCTGATTTATCAAGCTCTGGGCTTCCCCACGAACATGTTTACTGTGCTTTTTGCGATCGGACGCACACCAGGATGGCTGGCGCACTGGAACGAGATGATCGAACAGGATTCGCGCATCTACCGACCTCGGCAGATCTACACCGGCTCACCGGTACGCGACTATGTTGCGATGGGTGACCGCTGAAACTTGACCGCACTGAGTGGGTCAGTGGCAGACGGGAGGTCAGTGTCAGCTAGTGGTGTCGCTCGCAGAATCGCTTGAAGGATTGTCGTTGCGTGCCAATTCGTGGTGACGGATCACTTCACTGATAACGAACCGCAGAAATTTCTCGCTGAAAGTGGGGTCAAGGTTGGCGGAAGCGGACAGTTCACGCAGCCGGTTGATCTGTCGTTGCTCACGCTCAGGGTCAGAAGACGGCAGGCCTACGCTTGACTTATAGTCACCGACCTGCTTAGTGATCTTGAAACGCTCAGCAAGCAGCAATATCAGCGCAGCATCAATGTTGTCGATGCTTGACCGGTACCCGGCAAGCGTGTCGTCGGTGTTTGCTTCACTCACAAGCACGCCAAACTATCGTCTGTCTTTGCGGCGAGTGTGCAGCCAGCGCAAAACGCCGACAGATACGACAAGCAACGTCGCCACGATCAGCACCGATTTGATCAAAGTGAACACAGCGGCCAGCCATGCCAGTGCAGAAGGTTCACCTTTGTAGCTCAACGCCAAACTCGCAACTGTCACGTTCTCTGAAACATCCGCAAAAGCGAGAGCAACAGGAAACAAGTAAAGCGCCTGGTTTGGATGAAGTCGTATCACAAGAATCGCCAATAACAAGCCGTAGGAGACTGGAAAGACCATGTCGATGCTGAGAGCTGTGATGGCATAAAAAGCTCTTGCGCTCTCGTCAAGGCGGTTGAGAGATTCGAAGAGGGTGCTTGCCTGCTCAGGCGTGTACCAGCCTCGGCTGTCGAGAAGATCCGATCCTGACAGTCGATACTGGCGCCAAACGAGACCGGCCACGCAGCCAAAGAAGCCGAGTAGCGCTGTTGTCACCACCGGCGTAGTAGCGCATAGTTGCAGCCTGTTGTGGGCGGATTGCATCACTTAGCGTGGGCCGTAGGGGATTTGAACCTCTGACCTCCTGCGTGTCGAGCAGGCGCTCTAACCAGGCTGAGCTAACGGCCCCTGAAACAGCAGGCTAGCAGCGAACTGTTGCCTGATGATCTTGAGCGCCGGGCGGGATTTGAACCCGCGGCTTTACGGCTTTGCAGGCCGTTCCCTTGGTCCGCTCGGGCACCGGCGCAGGGATTTGCAGCGTAGCGGCCAGCGCGCACTTGGCGACCCTAACTGACTGATCGTGATGTTCGGTTCAGAGCCGCTTAGTGCGGGCGGCTACCGCTGCTATCACCGAAGCAGCTCCCGCATTTTGCAGGCACACCGCCAGAGCCTGCAGTGTGGTGCCGGTCAGAATCACATCGTCAACCATCACTACATGACATCCTTCTACCGATTCTGAGGCTCGGTAGCCGGCAGCAGCCGCTGCGGCAGGGCGCTGTTTCGGATCTAGGTCGCGCAAACGCGGCGTTGCGTTGGATCTGCTCAAAAGATCAGGCTGGTAATCCCCTGCGCCAGCTGCCGATAAATCCTCAGCCAGACGTGCCACCAGATTGAAACGCGAGCCGATTGCAGGCGCTGACGCAGACGGCATAAGAGCTGGCGGCACTGGAACAACTAAACGATCAGAACCATCGGGTGTGGCAGGCAATTTGCTGGCCAGTGCTGAGAACTTTGATGCCAACTCTTCGGCCGCGGACTCGTCACCACAATCTTTGGCTCGGAAGACCAGCTCGCCTACTTCGGTGCGTTCGTGGCAATCCGCACGCCAGTAGTCGCTTAATACCAGCAAAGTTCCGCCGCTCCACCCAGCAGATTCTCGCCTGGGCTCTAGCCGCAACACGGCGGATCATTCACCTGAGCGGACGACCGGGTTCGAACCGGCGACCTCAACCTTGGCAAGGTTGCGCTCTACCAACTGAGCTACGTCCGCAGATACCTTGATCTTAGCCTCGTTTGGCTGTCTCGACCACGCCCTCAACGGGAATCTGTGGGACGCAAGTCAATGGTTAACTGCAGCACCCCGTCGCTGAGAGTAGCGGTTGCGTCACCAATCATGGCGAAGTCCTGGAAGTCCAGCTGAGCCTGCTCAAGGAAGTGTTTGCGTTCATCGCCTGCTACCGGCGGAAGATTGCGCCGCTTGACCCCAGCGGCACGCTCGCGGAACCTTTCGATCATGGCGTTTGCGTCAAAAGAATCATCCATGCAAATCAATCTAGACCAAATCGCCTTTGTCATCTTCCTTAATGCCGAATTTCTGGATGCCGGATTCCGGGATATCGGTTTCGCCGAGTGCTGCGCTGCTTTCGTCGGTGCTCGCATCACTGCCGGAGTCGCTAGCGGTGTCGCTGGTTTCAGTCTCCACTGTCATGGTTCTGGTTTCGTGGATCGCTTCGCTGGTCAGCCTGGCGCGTCGGCGTGGGCTGGTGTGCCACAAATAAAACGTCAATAGCACTGTCATAGTGCCTGCTATAGCCCATAAGGCAATCACCACAGCATCGACACGCTGATCGCTGCGACGTTCTACAAGGCGACGCTCGTTGCCCGAATCCGAATCAATGACAGTGTCCAATGTGGATACCTCTGCACCAAAATCATTTGCTGGCTCGGTTTGAACTTCAGCCGCAGATAAAGCACCCTCAGAGACGCTTACCAAAGCAGCACAAACCACAGTCAAAGCCACAGCCACAATCGCAAAGGCACGCAGCCAACGCGCCAGCATCGACCGTTGCCTGATTGCTGTCGTCGTGGCCGTCACTGTGACACCTCATTAAGAAAGCCGCTGATAGGTTCCTGAAGCATCTCGTGTTCTAGCAAGAAACCGTCGTGGCCTTCGTCGCTATCAAGGGTCACCAAACGGCAGTCTCCTCCCCCAGCTCGGATTTTGTCGCATAACTCTTGTTGCTGATACGGCGGATATAAGCAGTCGCTGCGAACCGAAGCTGTCAACACGGGCACGCTAATACGTCCCAACGTGGCTGCCGTGCCGCCGCGGCCTCGCCCGATGTCGTGCAGATCCATAGCCCGGCTCAGCAGCAGATAGCTGTTGGCATCGAAACGTTTCACCAGTTTCTGGCCGTGATGATCCAGATAAGACTCCATCTCGAAGCGGCCCCACAGATCAAAACTCTCATCTGGGTCATGCATAGCCCGCTTGAAGCGCCGCTCAAAAACCTCGCTGGTGCGGTAAGTGATCTGGGCGATCTGGCGCGCCAAAGCAAGCCCCATCCAAGGACCCTCAGCCTTGTCGTAATAATCGCCGCCACACCAGTTGGCATCTCCAGCTATCGCTAGTCGCTCGACTGCGCTCCAAGCGATCTGCTGCGCACTGGCCGCTGCACAAGTAGCCAAAGGCAGGATCGACCGCACTCGCCGGGGATACATGGCAGCCCACTCCAAAACTTGCATACCGCCCATTGACCCGCCGATCACGGTAAGCCAGCGGTCAATGCCTAACCGGTCGGCTAGTAGAGCCTGAGACCTCACCATGTCACGGATCGTCAAAACTGGAAACCGCGCTCCGTAACGTAGACCGTCGACGGGATTAATGTCGGCGGGTCCTGTAGTGCCTTGACAGCCTCCCAGCACATTGCTGCACACCACAAAGTAGCGGATCGTGTCGATGGCTTTGCCCGGGCCGACCACTTCAGACCACCAGCCTTCGGTGGGATGCCCAGGACCGCTGTCGCCGACTGCATGTGAGTCGCCGGTAAGAGCGTGGCACACAAGCACCGCGTTAGTGCCCGCCTCGTTGAGTTCGCCCCAAGTTTCGTAGGCCAGTCGCACTTCGCTCAACTGCCCGCCTCGCTCTACTGCGAAAGGACGACCGTCGGAAATAGTCACAAAGCGGCGATTGCCTGCTTCGTCACCGGGTTGCCATGCACCACTAGCAGGCAAACCAGTAGGAAAGCGCTTCACAGGGCCAGCCAGGCTTTCATCGGCCTTCGTAGGCTCTGGGTGGGGACCCTCGGTCAACCTTGCTCCTCGTTCAACCCGATGTGGCTATGGCCTGTCTTAGCTGTTGGCTATCGTTGCGGCGACCTACGATGCCGGGACCGGTGCCGAAGCGGACACTTGATGAACAGTGACTTAGGGATTCTCCCAGGACACTTGATTGCGTGAGCTAAGCCACGCCGCATCCCCCGCTAAAGACGGGATGGCACCTTGGGTGTCCGCCCCAGGTTGCCGGGCCCGACCCGAGAGCCGAACCGCTCGTGATGATTTGACCCCGACTGGGATCAAGGTTCACAGTTTAGAGGGTCTACCAGTTCAGGCCGCGCTACTGTCGGTGTGCCAGCCTTGTGACAAGTCCTTTAAGCGCAGATCGTTAGAGAACATCTCGACGATCGGCTCGTCAAGTTCAAGACGACGCTGGATGCGCTTCACTTCCAGTTCCTCATCCCACAACGAAAGAGTCACCACCACACCCGACTCACCAGCTCGTGCTGTGCGCCCGGCTCGATGAACGTAGGTCTTATGGTCCGAAGGCGGGTCGTACTGCACCACCACATCCACATCATCAACATGAATGCCGCGAGCAGCTACATCGGTAGCTACCAGCACAGGAAGCCTGCCCGTAATGAACTGCCGCAAAGACTTCTCACGCGTCGTCTGACGCAGGTCCCCGTGGATAGGGGCAGCCTTAATGCCTTCGCGCTGTAGGTCATGCGCCAAACGATCAGCGGCTGCTTTGGTGCGTGTGAACATCATCGTGCGCTGAGACTCAGCAGCTATCGCTGCCGCTACTTTGATTTTGTCCATCTTATGGACACCCACGAAGCGGTGAACCATCTCGGCCATGTCGATTTCGTTTTCAGTGACCGAACGCATCAAAGGGTCGCTCTGGTAACGCCTGATAAGCGAATCGACGACACCGTCAAGGGTGGCGGAGAACAGCAACGTCTGATGACCGGCAGCCACATTACGCAGAATCCACTCCACCTGCGGCAGAAACCCCATATCAGCCATACGGTCAGCCTCGTCAACCACCACATGACCGACCGCGCTCAGCTTCACAGCGTTTCGCTCTATCAGGTCGATCATCCGCCCTGGTGTTGCCACTACTAGATCTACGCCCGCCTTCAATTTGTTGATCTGCTTGTCGATCGGCGCACCGCCGTAAGTGGCGAGCACTCGCTTTTTGACCGCCGCAGCGGGCGCAGCTAGTTCGTCGCAGATCTGGTTAGCAAGCTCTCGAGTGGGTACCAGCACTAGGCCGGTGGGGCTGCCAGGCTTAGCTCTTCTTAGTTGCTGCAAAATAGGCAGGCCGAAAGCCAGAGTTTTCCCTGAGCCGGTTTTGGCTTTTCCGCACACGTCGCGGCCAGCTAAAGCATCGGGGATGGTGAGAGCCTGGATCGGGAACGGAGCAGCAATACCTCGGGCTGTGAGAGCAGTCACAATCTCGTTACACAAACCCAAATCAGCGAAGCTTTGGATGCTTGAGGCATCAGGCAGATGTTCGATGTTCAGAACCTCGTGTTCATCAGAAATATGCGTATCAGAATGAACACCAGAATGCCTGCTAGCAAGTGTCATACCTTCTTCAGGCTAGCCTTTGAGATCATCAATCCCGCGGAAACTCTTGATGCCGAAGCTGGAAGCTGCGCTGTAACTCCAGAACGGATTCGCCAAGCACCGAAAGTCCTGTTGCACGATCACCTTGACGGTGGTCTCAGAGGTGCGACCATCATTGAGTTAGCTGACGAGATCGGCTACAGGGATCTACCTAGCAACGATCCCGTAGAACTAAACACTCAGATACTGCGAGGTGCTGACCGCAAAGACCTGACTCTTTATCTGGAGACTTTTGTTCACACGGTTGCGGTGATGCAGACCCAAGATGCCATAATGCGCGTGGCCCGCGAATGTGCCGAAGATCTCGCTGCTGACGGGGTGGTTTACGCGGAGGTTCGTTTTGCGCCAGAACTAATGACACAGCGCGGCCTCAGCCTTGATGATGTCATCGAAGCGGTGCTGGAGGGTTTCGCGCAGGGCAGTCGCGACACTGCGTTAACTATCAGAGCTATCTGTTGTGCAATGAGACATCTTGACCGCTCGCTCGAAGCAGCTGAAGCTGCGATCCGCTGGCGCGATCACGGGGTGGTGTCTTTCGATATTGCCGGACCCGAAAAGGGCTTCCCGCCTGACGATCATCTGGCTGCTTTTCTGCATTGTCGCCGAGAGAACTTTGGTATCACTATCCACGCCGGTGAAGCAGACGGCATCGAATCAATCTGGAAAGCTCTGCAGTTCTGCGGTGCTGAGCGTCTCGGTCACGGAATCCGCATCATTGAAGACATCGCTGTTGCAGACGACGGTACCCATCACCTGGGTCGTCTCGCTCAATACATCAGAGATCGTGGTGTGCCTTTAGAGGTGTGCCCCACTTCCAACGTCAACACCGGGGTGTATGACACAATTGCACTGCATCCCGTGGCAACCCTCGTTGATTTGCGGTTCTGCGTGACGATCAACACCGACAACAGGCTGATGTCGGGAGTGTCAATGACATCAGAGTTAACTGAGTTGGTTGAAGCATTCGGATACGGCTGGGCTCAGCTGCGTGACTTGACCGTCAACGCCGCAGAATCAAGTTTCTTGCCTTTGCCGGAGCGAGCCAACCTAATCAACAGTGTCATCTTGCCTGGCTATGCTGAACTCGCGGGGACACAAAAATCTGAGTAGCTCCCACCCCCGTCGCAACAAGCCACAAAAGCACCTTGAGGAGTGTCCCCATGAACCCCAAACGACTTGACTCAACACGCCGCAGCATGATTCTGCTAGCAGGTTTCGCCCTTTTGGCATCGCTTTTAGCAACGAGCGCGGCAGCACAATCACCGAGCCCTCAGACGACAGCAGCGAGCAGCGATGCTGGAATTCATCAGCCAGCCGTCGAAGCTCTGCAAAACCTTGATGGCATTAAAATATTCGCAGGCACTGGATGTCCTGACAGCGACGACCTTTGCGCGGATGATCCCCTGCTTCGCTGGGAGATGGCCGTCTGGCTGATCAGGAGCTTCGACCGTTTCGATCCTAGTGCCATCAACACTTCGCGCTTCGCCGATGTTGACCCTGCCCAATGGTGGGCACCCCACGCAGAACGGCTAGCAGAGATGGGATTCGCTGAGCCATGTAACGACGAACCTCTGAGATTCTGCGGTGAAGAGCCGATCACCCGTGGTGAGGTGGCCGCGGTTCTGGTGAAAGCTTTGAAGCTCGGGCCGTCGGAGAGGTACTGGTTCACTGATGTCACCACCGAGCATCCTCATGTGAACGACATCAGCCGCCTAGCTAATGCCAGGCTCACCGCAGGATGTCACGAATCGCCAGCACGCTTCTGCCCTGATCGCAACATCACCAGAGGCCAGATGGCACAGTTCCTAGCTTCGGCTAGACGCTTAGTGCCGCGACCACAACGCGTTGATGCCACCGCTTACACACCCGCCCAAGATTCTTCGCTGTTGTCGGTGGACAGCGAAGTTGTGATCGGCGCTCTCGACAATGGCCTTACCTACTATCTGCGCAGCAACGACAGCCCTGGGCAGAACCTGTCGGTGCGACTCGTGATTAATGCCGGATCAGTCAACGAAACCGACTCCGAAGCTGGTATAGCTCACTTCGTAGAGCACATGCTTTTTAATGGCACTACCGAATTTCCTGGCTTGTCGCTCGGTGCTGCATTGCGCGAGATTGGCGTTGAACTCGGGCCTGATGTCAACGCCTATGTGAGCCACGACGAGACCGTCTATCAGGTTGATGTGCGCCTAGACGACGAAAGCAATGCGCCTCTGGTGTTTCATGCTTTGTCGCAGATGGCAAACTCAGCCACTTTCACGCCTGAAGCGGTCGACTCTGAACGAGGTGTGATCCTTGACGAGATGCGCTTGGCTGTGGCGAGCCTCAGCGGTTTCGTTGGCCGTGAATTCGACAAGATCTACACGCGCGGCACTCCTTATGAGGGTCACGACCCGATCGGCACCCTCGAAAGCGTAAGATCATTCACTGCTGAAGATCTGCATGCCTTCTACAACAAGTGGTATGTGCCAGCAAACATGGCTGTTGTGGCTGTTGGCGATATGGCAGTCCCAGAACTACGAAGCCTTGTGCAAGAACACTTCGGACCGCTTCCTGCGAGCCCTAGCCGCAGCGAATCAAAAATCGGAGTCACACCGGATCCAGAGTCCTCGTCGCATTTGATTGTTGATCCGCGCCATAGCTACTCATACATTTCTCTTGACATACCCATTGACCCTCACGATTTGTCCACTGTCGGTGGCGAGCGGCTTTCCATCATGGAGACATTGATTGAGTTGATGATCTCGAACCGTCTCAACGATGCTTATCAGCGGGGTGAACTCTCGCAGGTAGACCCACCGTCTTTCGGCTCGTTCGCCTATAACCGAGGGCTTCGCTACTACGGAACCAACTGGCAGGGCGACAACCTCGACACGGCATCCACCGACTATTTGAATGTGCTGCGCACAGCACAAGAGCACGGCTTCACCGACGGCGACTTGAAGCGAGCCATCAAGACGCTGGAGACGGCGGTGGAGTTCGGACTGCAGAGCGCGGCCAGCACCCAAGACACTGAATGGGCTTCTCTGTATCAGAATCACTTCCTTGAAGGTGCTGACATCAGCAATGAGGAGGTATCAGCAGCCCGAACTCTGGCACTATTGGAAGTGCTCACGCCTGCGGAGTTGACTGAGCATTATCGCTGGCAGATGCAGCGTGGTGGACTGCTTGCTATAGCAGTCGGTGCCGACCTTGAAACAGTGCCCTCTATTGCGGAACTTGACGCTGCCTGGGCTGCTGCGGCAGCTGGTCCCCAACCACAAGATGTTGATGACATCACAGAACTAATAGCCGCGCCGACACCGGTTGAACCGGTGACTCAAGGCACGCTTGAGGTTGTCGAAGGTGCTTATGAATGGACTTTCGCTAACGGCGCTCGGGTAGTTTTCGCATCTTCAGATATTTCCGAAAATGAAGTCAACCTTGTGACTCGCTCACTCGGGGGATGGTCCGTGCTGCGACCGGGTAGCCGAGCTATCTCAGGAATCGCTGTGGATGCGATCAGCAGCAGTGGGTTGGGTGACTTGTCACGCTTGCAGATCGATCGTTTCCTTGCTGACCGTGCAGTCATTGTCAACCCGGTAATCGGCGAGTCAACCGAGGGCTTCAACGCGGCATCAAGCAGCGACGATATTGAAACAATGTTTCAGCTCATCCATCTAATGATGACCGCGCCGCGGGTTGATGAGCGTGCTTTCGCTGATGCCATCAACACTGCTGAGGTGAGGTTGGGTCTGACCAAGACCAACGCTCCCTGGCAAGCGGCTGTTGCTTATTTGGAGGCTCGTTACGGCACGACCTGGCACCGCTTTGTGGCCGATAGTAGCGAGATCGCAGCGCTCACCCCGCAAAGCTTGCTTGATGTTTATAAGAGCCGCTTTAGCTCGGTGGATGACCTTACAGTGGCTGTTGTCGGCGATATTGATGCCGAAACAATCGCAAGCCTCGCTACTCGCTACATAGGAACACTCCCCGCAGGAGAGTCTGACACTTACATCAACCGACAACGGCCAGCACCCACAGATTTGCAGCAAAGACAGATCAAAGCCAGTGAAGGCGAAAGCGGAGTCTTGGAGATCTACTTTGAGGCCGAAATGCCTGCAACCCCACTGATGGCAGTCGCAGCCGATGTGCTCGCGACTGCTGTTACCGAAAGAGCTTTCTTAACAATCCGAGAAAGTCTGGGTGCTTCATACACCGCAGGTGCCGATGTTGATGCCAACAGGCTCCCGCGTCACTACTTCGATTCGTCGGTTTATGCCACTTTTGACCCGCAGCGTTTCGATGAGGTCTACTCCACGATGCTGGAGTTGCTCGCCGATGTGGCCGCCAACGGAATCACCCCACAAGAGTTCGAGCAGGCTCGTGCCATCGCTGCATCCGATTACGCCCAAGTGCAAAACTCTCATCTGCTCAGCGCACTAATCCAACGTTCACAGTTCGGTGACGACAATGTCATTACTCAACAGAGACGGTCTGCGTTGTTGACTGAGTTAACCCTCGCCGATGTTCAGGCTTTGGCCGCTGCTCTATACGGTGAGGATGGACGTATCGAGATCATCACTAGGCCATGACCGAGATCAACATCATCGACAATGCGCTGGTAGCCGAGAGGGTCACCCGCTTGCGGGCTGCTGTCACGTCTAATCCCGAATTCCGGCAACTTTTGCGAGAACTCAGCTCGATGCTGGTCTATGAGGCATTCAGGCACGCACCGCTGCTGCCCGTGGAGGTTACGACCCCTATGGGGCCAGCCAGCGGGACACGATTTGAGAGTCTGCCAGTGGTAGTGCCGGTGATGAGAGCCGGACTTGGGATGCTTGATGCCGCTTTGCAACTGCTCGGTGATGTCGAAGTTGCTTTCGTGGGGTTGCGACGAAACGAAGACACGCTGGTGGCTCGCGAATATGCCAGCACCCTGCCCGAGTCGCTTGACGGTCGTGACGCTTTGATCCTTGATCCGATGCTCGCCACTGGAGGTTCGTGCGTGCATACCTGCGAACTACTGCGACAGGCTGGGGCAAAACGAGTCACCGTAGTGTGTGTGATCGCCGCCCCTGAAGGCATTGAACGGTTACGTCTCAGCGGGTTAGCAGATGCCGTTTATGTGGGAGCACTCGATGAGTCGCTCAACGATAACGGTTTCATACTTCCCGGTCTGGGTGATGCAGGTGACCGCCAGTTCGGCCTGGTGTGACTTGATCTTTGTCGTGCATAGCCACAGCTGCAACAGTCGGCGCTGCCATTGCCTGACATCCTCACAAATCCAGTGAGTCGCCTAATAGCGGTCGCGCCGGACACACGGCCAGTAATGCATGATGCTTTCTCGGACGCTGCGCGCGAAGCGGGAGGTGAACTAGCGGAGCTAGCCGACGCTCAAGGTTTGATCTGGGCGGACCCGTATGCAGCTTCGGTTTATCCAGAAGTGATTGCTGCGGCACCTTTGGTGCGCTGGGTGCAGCTCCCTTATGCGGGTATTGAGCCCTTCGCCGACTTTCTGGATGATCGCTTGACCTGGACTTGCGCCAAAGGGGTTTACGCAGATCCAGTCGCTGAATGGGTGATCGCGGCGCTGCTGATGGGGCTACGCGATTTGCACCGTTTCGCTACCGCTGATTCATGGTGCGCCGAGTCGGGGCGTAATCTGCTGGGAGCCAACATCACTGTGCTCGGTGCAGGTGGCATCACTCGGTCGCTTATGCGGCTACTTGAGCCGTGGGGCTGTGAGGTGACGGTGGTGAGACGCCGTGAGGAGCCTGTTGAGGGAGCGGTGAGGACAGTAAGTCTGGCTGAGGTTCACGAAGCGGTTGCTGATGCTGATGCTGTAGTGGTAGCGCTTGCACTCACCGACGAGACCCGTCATGTGGTGGACGCAGCACTGCTGGAGTCAATGGGCCAGGATTGCTGGCTTGTAAACGCAGCCCGCGGTGGGCATGTGGATCACGAGGCTTTGGCTAATGCACTGCGCTGTGGAGTGATCGCAGGCGCGGTGCTGGACGTGACCGATCCCGAACCGCTGCCAGATGACTCAGAGCTTTGGTCGCTGCCTAACTGCGTAATCACCCCCCACATCGGCAACACCCGCGAGATGGGACTACCGCTAATCGCAGGCCGAGTGCGCGAGAACGTGCGTCGCTGGCTTGCTGGCGAAGAACTGCTCGGCCTAGTTGATGTCGCTCTCGGCTACTAATCACGCAGCAACCCTCAATCAAACAGACAGCGAAGTTCGTTCAAGCGAGGGGCCACCAAATCCGCAATGACGCTTGGACGCTCATTCGGAGGTGCTAAAGCGGCTTCTCCCCAAAGCGCACGGCCAGCCATAAAACCTGAGCAGCCCGCATCCACAGCCGTAGCTACTTGATCCCGGTAAGACTCAAAGCTGCCACCTCCTGACAACAAAGTCCACGGCATGTGGCAACGTTCGCTGATCTGACGACATGCCGATGCCCACACGTCACGATCAGACTCAAAGACTGGATCCACTGGGAAGGGGAGCTTCAGCAGACCCGGGTCCAAGGCCGCGAATCTCTCTACCGTCTCAATCACGAACGTCTGTCGCTGACCGGGGTCCCCAAGCCCGTAAAACAGCGGCTCAAGCACAAGCGGAATGCCCACTCGGCGGCATTCAGCAAGTATCTCAACCGCTACTTGCTGTTGAACAGCAGCATGTTCAGCGCGGTCGGGGCGATAAAACAGCAGCAGTTTCGCTGCGGACGCTCCGCTTGCAGCAGCGGCTTCCACCGACCAGCCTTGCAGGATCGTTGTTGCCGCTGCTTCGGGATCAGCCGCATAACCTTGAGCTTCCAGCGCCGCAGTGAAACCGACACCGTCGGGCAGCGTTCCGTCAAGCAGATGCGGGATCGAATATTCGGGCTCAAGCATCACCCCGGTTGCTGCGCCCGCCAGAGAACCCACCAACTCACGTTTGAGTGCAGTGATACTTGCAGCACTCACCGAGTCAGGATCACTTGGAGCTAAAACAGCCCGCAGCGAATCGCGATGATCAATAGCCAGCACCGCAAAACGACCTTCTTGTGAGATACCAGCAAGACTCATGAAGCAGCCTCTTTGGTGGCAGCGCTCACGACTGGCAACCCCCACTCCCCTGCCGTCCAATCGGCCTCGATCCAAGTGTGTTCAGCCGCGAAGCATGGTGGAGTGCGGCGCTCTTCGCCGGTGAGTTCGCCAGCAAGATAGTTCAGAAAATACATGTTCGACCCAGGGCAAGCAACCGAAGTGTGATAGCCCTTGGGGACCAGAACCGTGTCACCGTCTGTCACCACCATGGCATCGTCGTAATCTTCGTCGTGGCGCCAGTTGCGATGCATGGCATAACCCTCAGGGCGATCAAGGCGGAAATAGTAAACCTCCTCCAGATACGGTGAGCCGTCACGTCCGTCATGGCAGTGAGGCGGCCAACCTGACCAAGTACCGCGTGGCACATAAACCTCATAGAGGATCAGCTTCTCAGCGGGTAATGGGTGCGCCAGAGAATGAACCACCTGACGATGAGCTTGCCCACCGCCACGTATCTCAACTCGCATCTCCGCTGGCTCAAACACTCGCACTGGATAGCGTCCCTCGGCTGGTGCTGAGCCGACCGCAGCACGCAGCATCGTCTCTGACTCAATTCGGTAAGCCACGCCAGGAGGCAGGTAAACGACTCGCGCCATCTCGGTGAACACCGAAGCGCGACTCAACTCCACCACCATGTCATCACCTATGCAGACTCGACCAGATCCAGCAAGCGGCACTATCGCTGTTTCACGGTCAGTTGCGACACCCGACCAGGATGCTTCAGCAGCTATTTCCACGACTGCGAACTCAACGTAGTTCCAGCCAGCTGACTCGGGTGTTACATGCAGGACGCGCCCCAACCCGTCAGCTGGGCGGATCAGAGAAGTGCTTGACATTGTGTTGGCTCCTTACGGTTCTGCTAGAGCGCTTTTTGATCGCTCTTCACGGAAACGGTTTAGAAGTTCGACCACGCTTAGCGGCACATAGCCAAGAATGTCACGAGTGCGCTGCACGCTCAGGCTGGTGTCATAAGGTATCGGGAACCCACCAACCGCTCCCGCGCCCGTTCGAGGCGGCTCAGCAGACTTGAGCAAAGACGCGTCAAGGTCGAACACTTCGCAGGCAAGCCGGGCTAGTTCCATACGTCCCACAGCTTCAGAGCCACAACAGTGAAACACACCAACAGCCGACTCGTTGGCTGCGATGCGCCACATTACTTCAGCGCATTCGCTGGCCAGTGACGGTGAAGCCACCATGTTGATGTCATCAGCTTCCCAGACAGCGAACTCTCTGCCCTGCTGTAGTGCATCAACGATGGACGTGGCGAAGTATCCAAACCCGGCATCTTGGCTGCGAGGCGTGGAGGCACGCAGCCATTGCATACCACTCACAGCAGAAACCCGAGCAACAGCAGCATGTTGGGCGCTCAACAGCGCAGCCTGCTCAGAAGCCATTTTGAGCACACCATAGATGTTGATCGGGTTGGGTGGAGTGGCTTCATCAGCATCCGTCTGGGTGCCGTCGAACACCCAGTCGGTGGAAACCAGAATCAGCTTGGCTCCGACCTTGTTGGCTGCTTTGGCCAGAGTCTCGGTAGTGCCGACGTAGCTGCGCCAGGCTAGGTCACGGTCTGCGTACATAGCTGCGAAATCGTTGAGGATCATCGAATGAACAATGACATCAGGCTCGAAAGCGGCCACGCTGGCTCGCACCCCGTCACTGTCAAGAAGGTCAAGACTTTCAGTGGTGAACAAGGCTGTCTCATCAGGCACGAAACGATGAACCGGGCAATGCACCTGTGCGCTGTGACGTTCGGCGAACACTTTGACAATGTTGGATCCGACGAAACCGGTGCCACCGGTCACATAAACGCGCATCACCTGAACCTGCAGTAAACGAGTCGCCTGATGGACAACAGAGTCGGAGCGTAAACAGTTCTCACAACCGCTTCAGCCGATCTCTTCGATAGTGACCGTGCGACCTTCACGCACCGAGGTCCAGGCAGCCAAGCCCATCACTAGCGGAGCGCGCCCGTCGGTTAGGTCCACTGGTGAAGCTGCTCCGTTGACCATGGCAGCGAAAGCTTGCCACTGCGCCAAATAGGACGGGATGTAACGATCCAAAAAGAAGTGCGGCAGCGGCTGGCCGTGTGAGCCTTCAGAGTCCCAGTAGCTAACCGTCGCCGACGGCGGATTATCTGACGAGGCCATTCCCTTGGACCCGAAGGCCTCTAAACGTTGGTCGTAGCCGTAGACAGCGCGGCGGCTGTTGTCGATGGTAGTTATCGCTCCGTTTGCGTGGGTTAACACCACCACAGCAGTGTCGAGATCACCGGCGGCACCAATAGCAGGATCAACCCGCACTCCCCCAGTGGCGTAAACCTCAACCACCTCGCTGCCGGTCACGAACCGAGCCATATCGAAGTCGTGGATGGTCATATCGCAGAAGATCCCGCCCGACACCTCAATGTAAGCAATCGGAGGTGGACCAGGATCACGGCTAGAGATCCGCAGCAAATGAACATCGCCCACATCACCAGCAGCTACACGATCACGCACCTGGCGATGGGCTGCATCGAAGCGTCGGTTGAAGCCGACCTGCACTGCGATACCAGCCGCGCTGGCAGCAGCAATGCCTCTGTCCACTTCGAGTAGATCCAGCGACAGCGGCTTCTCAACAAAGACAGGCTTACCAGCAGCAGCCGCTTCCACCAGCAAGTCAATGTGGGTGTCAGTAGAGCTACATATCGCCACAGCATCCACATCGTCAGCTGCAATGAGTTCAGCTGCACCAGAAGTACAGCGAGCGCCGAAAGATGCCGAGGCAGCGGCTGCCGCTTCATCGGATATGTCATAGACCGCTGACAGGTCAAGACCCGCTACCCGCCTCGCAAGCAGCTCTGCATGCATAATGCCGATGCGTCCACAGCCGATCAGACCGACACGAATCGACTCAGCCATAGACAGCTCTCAGCCCTGACTCGCCGCAAAGGGATTGATGGGTTTGAACATGTTCACCAGCCCACTCGCTGGGCGATACGTCCGCTGTCCATGGCAGCACGCGCTTCACGAACTGAGGCTCGTGCGCTCACTTCGGGTACACCCACCTCCCAGAACGCTCCCCCTTCGGTCCAACTATGGGGGTGCGTGGCGATAGCAATCACGTAGCTGCGGTCGCTGGCACGAGCTCTTTCAATAGCCGCTTCGAGTTCGGTGATGGTATGCACCGTCTCGGTTTGACAACCCATTGAAGCTGCGTGGGCTGCAAAATCTACCGGCACGAGACAGCTGGTACGGCAATCTGCGAGCAGATTATTGAACGAAGCGCCTCCCTGATTGACCTGAAGACGGTCGATAACCGCGTAGCCGCCGTTGTCGCAGACGATCACGATGAGCTTGTGGCTGGTCAGCACGGTGCTGTAAAGGTCGCTGTTCATCATCAGATATGAGCCATCACCCACCAAAACCAGCACTTCACGCTCGCCTAAAGCCATCTTGGCACCCCAAGCACCCGAAATCTCATAACCCATACAGGAATAGCCGTATTCACAGTCGAAGGAATGCACGCTGTCAGCTCTCCAACCGTTAATTACTTCACCTGGCAACCCGCCAGCGGCAGTCACCACATAAGTCGAGTCCTGCGCGGTTCGATCTACCGCACCCACCACCTGCGCATAGGTGGGCTTAACCGAATTCGGATCCGATCCAGAGTCATCGCCAGACGCTAAGGAAACCGCTGAGACTGGCGCGGCGATCTTGTCGATGTAAGCGTGATATTGAGCGGTCTCTGCTGCGGCTTGCTGCGACCAGTCCTGTGGCGCCTGATAGTCGTTTAGAGCGGCGCTCAACTCGATCAAACCTTCACGAGCATCAGCCACTAACGGCAGACAAAGATGCTTAGTGGCATCAAAACGGGCCGCGTTCAATCCAATGATCTGCGCTGTTTCGTCACCGAATACTGTCCATGATCCAGTAGTGAAATCCTGCAGTCGGGTTCCCACAGCCAATACCAAATCGGCTGCAGCGGCCATGGCATTGGCCGAAGTGCATCCGGTCACGCCGACAGGGCCGCAGTTGAGGCGATGATCCGCCCGCAGTGACGTGCGTCCTGCGGTGGTTTCCACTACTGGAATATTGTGAAGCAGCGCGAATTCGGCCAACTGACTTTCGGCCAGCGACCAGCGCACCCCTCCTCCTGCGATGATCAGAGGTCGCTTAGCTCTACTGAGAGCTGCGGCTGCACGCTGCAACTCACCACGATCTGGGCGAGGACGACGCACGCAGTGAACTGTCTCATCGAAGAAGCGGGCAGGAAAATCGTAAGCCTGTGCTTGCACATCTTGAGGCAGCGCAATGAACGCGGGGCCGCAGTCACCCGGGTCAAGCATGGTATTAACAGCGTGCGGGAGCGACTGCACGACTTGCTCGGGGGAAGTGATGCGATCCCAGTAGCGCACCACCGGACGGAAGGCATCGTTGACGGTGGTGGAAGGTGATCCGAAATGCTCCACCTGCTGCAGCACTGGATCCACGATCCGATGATTGAAAGTGTCGCCAGCCAAAAGCAGCAGCGGCAAGCGGTTGGCTAGCGCCACCGCAGCAGCGGTCACCATGTTGGTGGCACCGGGCCCGATGGAGCTGGTCGCCACCATTATTCGGCGGCGCTTAGATGCCCGAGCGAAACCGCAAGCAGCTAAGGCCATGCCCTGCTCGTTCTGTCCCCGCCAGGTCGGTAGCACATCGGCTGCCTGTTCGAGTTCGTGTCCCAGACAAGTCACGTTGCCGTGACCAAAAATGGCGAACACTCCCGCGAACAGTGCTGCTGTGTCGCCGTCGTGATGCTTGGAGCCTTCCCTAGCAGAGATGCCAGGGTGACCATCTTCGATCTCGATGCGCTGGGCCGCTAGATACCGAACGACCGCTCCTGAGGTTGTCAACCTGACAGTGTTCATAGCGAGATCCTCATACTTGTGCTTTCTGTGCTGTGTATCTGTTCTGTTAATTAAGTTCGTTAAGTTCGCTGAGTCTGAGTCTTTTCAGTCGATCCGCACTGAAACCACGTCTGTCCAAGTGCCAGTAGACCAACTGTGCAGCAGAGCCGCCTGCACGCTCACATAGGCCAGAGCCTGCTCTAAGCCTGCGGAGTGCGGTCGTCCCTCGGCCACAGCCGTCAAGAACTCATGGTCTTGGATAGTCACCACATCCTCAAAACCGATGGCGTTGGCTTCACCTGGCACAAAAGCCGCGTGGTAAGGGTGACGCTCCCCGGCGTAGACAGTGGTGTAACCGCAGTCACTTTCGGAGTTGCGAAACAACTTCATCTCGTTCATGACTTCGAAATCCCAGCTCAAAGCACCCTCGGTGCCGTGAATGTCGAAAGCCATCTGGCTCTGGGGTCCGACCATGGTGCGTCCGCATTCGAAAGTCCCGCGGCTGCCGTTAGCGAACACCGCCATAGCACCGAAATAATCCTCGTTTGTGACTACTCCCATGGGGTCATCTGGTGAACCCCGGTCGTAATGGGTGCCTGATGCTGATGGAAGTGGTCTCTGCTTGATGAAGGTTTCGCCTGAGCCGACCACTCTTAGGATCGGGCCGTTGATCATCATGGCCAAGTCGATGGCGTGGCTGAGAATGTCGGAGGACACGCCGTGTCCAGCTTGCTCCAACAAAAACCGCCAGCTCAGCAAACCAAGCGGATCGGCACCATACATTGAAAAGAAACGCCCCCGGTAGTTGGTGATCTCACCCAACTCACCGGATTCAACCAGTCTGAGGGCATGCTGCACCAGCGGGACGAAACGGTAGTTGTAGCCCACACCAGTGATAACCCCAGCATCCCGGCAAGCTTTCTCAGCTCGTGCTGTCTGTTCGGGAGTGCCCCCGACCGGCTTCTCACAAAACACATGCTTGCCAGCAGCGGCGGCGGCTTCGACCATCTCACAATGCATCATGTTGGGGGCGCAAACAGCCACCACGTCCACATTGCGGTGCTCAACCGCGGCACGCCAATCGTCGGTGACCTCAGCAAAACCGAAACAATCAGAGGCAGCAGAGCGGCGTTCAGCTAGAGGATCAGCGCAAACTGTCAGCTCGGCCCGATATTTCAGATCATCGAAAATCATGGGCAGACGGGCGTAAGAGCGGGCGTGGGCTTGTCCCATCCAGCCGAAACCTATGACCGCGACTCCTAGACGACGACTTTTCACCATCACAGTTGCCTCGCAACGACTGCACTCTGGGCAGAGCCAGCAAGCAGATCATCAATCTCAGCAGTGGTCGGCATGGCATCTGAGCACATCAGCCTGCCAGCCACTATCGCCCCAGCAGCGTTGGCTCTAGTGATGTTTTCGAGCGGATCCAGTCCGGTCAGCAGGCCATCCACCAGCGCACCACCGAAGGCATCGCCTGCGCCGAGACCGCAAACCACTTCAACCGGCAGCGATGCCACCGTGCAGCGTTCGTCGCTAGTGGCCGCTAACACTCCATCTGACCCCATCTTCACCACCGCCAGCGACACACCCCGCTCTAGCAGACGGTCGGCTGCGATGTCAGGAACCGAACTACCCACCGCGATTTCGCATTCGGTTCTATTGCCGACGGCCACTGTGGCGTGATCAACGGCGGCACCGATGTGCTCAGCCGCTTCCTGCGGCGATGACCAGAAACTGGGACGGTAATCCAAGTCAAGCACTGTGTGATGAGCGCGGCTGCGGCGTTGCAAAGCTGTGAGCACCGCTGAACGTGAAGTCTCTTGAGCGAAGCGCGAACCCGCCACCCACAGCACCGCAACGTTGTAAGCCAGCTCTGGTATGTCATCAATGGTGAGGTTCATGTCTGGGCCTCGAGGCGACCGATAAAACAGCAGCGGTGGATCGCTCGGAGGATCAAGAGCACAAAAAGCCAGAGCAGTGCGAAGCTGCGGATCAGTTGACACATAGTCGTTGCATACCCCGAACTGCTCAGCGAGCGCGTTACGGATGTACATACCGAAGCCGTCGTCACCGACTTTGGTGACCACGGCTGCGCGCCTTCCTAGCCGTGCCGCGGCCACAGCCACGTTGGTAGGCGACCCGCCGATCGACTTGACGAACGACGACACTTCGCTTAGGGGCACGCCGCTTTGCTGGGGGTATAGGTCAACGCTGACTCGTCCAACAGTCAGCAACTCAACATCAGGCACAGAGTTCGTTAGATAGGTCTAAGCAATGAAGCGTGATCTTGCTTTGGATAATGAACTTGTGCGAACGACAATCTGGTCACGCTGGAGTCAGCTGGCACTGGTTTGGGATAGTTCATGCTGGAGTTGTTCTAACTCGGCACCCCCAGCCATTAGCTGGGTTAGCTCTGACTGAGACAGTTCGTCTTTAGCCCAGTTACCCAACGAACGACCCCGCTGCAGGATCACGAAGCGGTCACCTACGGGATAAGCATGATTCGGGTTATGTGTGATGAAGATCACTGCTAAGCCTTGATCACGAGCCTCAACTATGCGGCGCAACACCACACCAGACTGCTTGACCCCCAGCGCTGAGGTGGGCTCATCAAGGATCAGCACTCTGGCACCAAAGTAGCTGGCACGAGCAATCGCCACTGACTGGCGTTCGCCACCCGACAGCGTGCCGACGCTTTGCTCGGTGTCGCGGATGTCGATGCCCATCTTGGCCATCTCAGCTTTGGCGATCATCTTGGACTTGTCGATGTCGATCTGACGCAGCGGCCACACACCCTTTTTGGGCTCCTGGCCGAGAAAGAAGTTTCTCCAAACCGACATCAGTGGAACCATGGCCAGATCCTGATACACGGTGGCGATACCGGCAGCTAGAGCCTCACGCGGCGAAGCGAAACGCACTTTGTTGCCTTCCAGCATGAGGTCACCTTCATCGTGTTGATGCACTCCAGCGAGGATCTTGATGAAAGTCGACTTGCCTGCTCCGTTGTCACCGAGCACGCAAGTCACTTCGCCTGGGTTCACTGTTGTGGTGACTCCAGTGAGCGCGATGATGTTGCCATAAAACTTCGACAGGTTCTTGAGTTCAAGAAAATCGCTGCTCATCTCTTTTAGCCTTCCTCTTTGGAACGTGTCAGACCCTTGGGAACAATGATGGTTATTCCAGAACGGTCTGGTCCGGTTGCGCCAGACTTGACCGGTGCCTTCTCAGCACGGCTGCGCACATAGTTATTGACTAGCACAGCCACAAGCAGCAAAGCACCCAATACCAAGAATCGCCAGTCGCTGTTCCATTGGGCGAAACCGATGCCCTGAGAGATCATTCCCCATATCACCGCGCCAATGGCAGCACCCAGAGCCGATCCGTAACCACCGGTCAACAGGCAGCCACCAACTACAGCCACGATGATGTAACGGAACTCGTTGCCGTCGCCGACATCAGCCTGCACTGCTGTCAGTCTGAAAGCGATCAGCATCCCAGTGATCCAAGCTGCACCTGACACCAGCATGAACAGAGTTGTTTTGGTGCGAGCTGCTGGAACCCCGACACTTCGGGCTGCTTCCTTGTTACCGCCGACAGCCATGATCCAGCTGCCGAACTGAGTGCGGGTTAATACCCATGAGCCGACCGCTGCAAAAACCACGAACGACAGCACCACCACACCGAACTGTGTCTGCGGGCAGCGCAGTTCCCCGTCGCTTCCTACAGTGCAAATCTTTTCGAGTTCGGCACCGGTCACGAACAGCATCCGTGTGACGACACCGAGCATCACCGTGCCTATGCCGACGGTCACAAGAGCACGTCCGACACCCTCGTCGCGAGTCAACAAAGTGAAGGCTGCGGTCACCAGGGAGTAAGCAATGAAAGCTGTGATGCCGCCTTTGGCCACGCCGGTGATTAGCGCGTAAAGCACCGCATCTCCGTCTGCGATCTCAACCGCAAAAAAGATCACCGTCGCCGCGACTCCCAACACCGAGCAGATCTGAGTCCAACGGCCAAAAGCAGGTGGTGGTGGTGCCGAGGTTCGGGATGCGCTCAGGTAACGTGCTACCGCTGCCACAGCCAGTAACAACGCCACCAGCAACAACAGTGTGAACAACTCCACCCGGATTTTGCGCGAACCAGCCTCGCTTTGAATAAAGAAAGCGAGCAGCACGATCACAACGCTGATTGCACCAGTGATCCATACAGAGGAACGCACTCTTGAGGCTGCGCTCCACAAAAGGGTTATCCCTACTAAGGCAAGCCCTCCAAAAAGTATGGCTCTAGCGGCCTGCACTGTCACCAAGAAACTAATTGAGGGGACTGCTACCAGCACCGCTCCGATAGCCGGGTAGCCGGGTGAGACCCTTCCCAGTGCTGCCAACACGGCCAGCACTCCCACCAATGCGATTCCCAGCGCAAACACGGCTCTGCCGAAATCGCCGCCGAAGAAACCGAGTTGTGAGGAGTCGTCTGCGTTCATCACGACAGCCAGAACGACCGCTGCGCCTACAGCAGCCAATCCGGCCAGAAGATATTCGATCCATCCCTGCGAAACGCCGCTGTTGGAACGGTCAGGACGCTCATAACGGGCCAGGCACCAGCCAGCCACAGCCACGATCATCCCAGCCGCTGTTAATGCGCCAAACACGATGTTTGAGTTGCGGCCGTCAAGTTCCAGCAGAGCAACAAAACCGACCAGCGCCGCCGCGGCACCTGCCAAGCCGATGACCGCACCTGACACATTCAGCTTCGAACGCCGCGCATATGTGAGTTCGAACAGTCCGAGCAGCAACGCCAGGCTGCCACAGATCAGCAAACCCGCCCAGATCTCGTCGCGCAGCAGCCAGAAGCCGGACCAGCGGCGCTCATCCCAGAGGTGACCGTTGCGGAGCCATTCCGCACCGAAGATGCCGTTCCAGAAGTCGTAGCCTTCGGCTTCGTCAAGACCCTCCACCAATACTTTGTTGGTGAAAAGCTTCGAGAAGCCCAGCTTGGCACCGATCAGCATGAAGAAAGTGCCGAGGGTGACAATGAAACTTGGCAGCGAGGTCCTCTCCACCAGAGTGCCGTTGAACCAGCCGATAGCTAACGCGAACGCCAGAGACAACGGAACAGCCAGATGAAGTCCCAGACCTGCTCCATTGACATCAATAGCCAACAAGATGGCGATGATGGCAGTGGCACCAGTCATGGCACCTGAGGAGAGATCGAACTCGCCGCCTATCATCAGTAGAGCGACCGGAACAGCCATCAAGCCGAGATAGGCGGCAACGTCTAAAAAGTTAGCAGTGCCGCCAACCGTGCCGAAAGGCGCTGACACCAGCCAGAAAAGCATCCAGACACCCACGGCACCTAACAATGCGCCGATCTCGGGGCGGGTCAAGAGCTGCTGGATGGGTCCTCTGAGGGTAAGGCGCTCATCTAGCTCTTCGTCGGCGGCAGCGTCGTCGCCTGCGACTGCCTGCTCTGCGGTAATCACATTGGGCTCGTTCATGGGGTCCCCATTGTTTAGCTTCGCTCTCTACGGGGTAACGGCGTTTCGTTACCCCTGACTGACCGAAGTTAGTTGAGGGCGGCCAGATATTCCTAGCCGCCCTCAACTACTAAGGAGACTTAGCGGGTTCCCTGCGAAACCAGCGTCTTCACGACCGAAGCGTTGGCTGTGTCAACGAAGCCAGGGCCTGTGAGGATCGGCAGACCGCCGCCTGCGGTGTTCTGGTTGGTGGCTTGCAGGTACATCAAGATGACAGGCAGATAGCCCTGCAAGTACTGCTGCTGATCGACGGTGAAAGCAACGTCACCTGCCTCAATGGCATCAATCAGGTCGCCGGACAGGTCAAAGCCGCCAATCACGAGCTCGCGACCCGCCTGCTCACCGGCAGCGAGCGCCCGCAACGGTAGGTTCGGGCCTACGCCAAGCACGCCATCAATAGAAGTATCTGCCTGAAGAATGGCTGCGATGCTGTTCTGCTGCTCATCGGGATTGGCATCAAGACCTACGAACTCTGAAGTTACTTCGCCATTGAAAGTTTCGGCAAGGCCTGCACAGCGCTCTTCAAGTGCCACATTCGACTGCTCCTGACGGGCGCACAGAACATGAGAGGCACCCAGCGCGTTGAAGCGCTCACCTGCACCGTTGCCAGCCACTATCTCGGTCTGGCCGACATGCGTGGTCGCTCCGAGTTCCTTGTAGTTGTTGACACCAGAGTTCAGTGTGTAAAGCGGAATGCCTGCATCCACGACAGCAGATGCTGCGTCGCTCACGCCAGCTGGGTCAGCCAGCGAGATAGCAATACCTGAGGACCCTGCAGCGATAGCGGCCTCAATCTCTTGGGACTGGGCCAGAGCGTCATTGTTGGAGCCGAAGTAGACGACATTACAGCCAATAGCGGCAGCAGCGTCACGGACAGCCACTTCAACCACCGACCAGAACACGCCGGAATCGCCGTGGGTGATCACATGGAACGTGTGGTCGCAGTCTTGGGTTTCGACGACATCATCGGTGGCTGGCGCTGCGGTAGTGACCGGAGCTTCGTCCTCTTCGTCAGGCACCGCGGCGGGTGCTTCGGTGGTAGCAGGCGCGGCAGTGTCACCGTCGTCGTCGTCATCATCGCCGCAGGCTGCGGCAATCAGCGAGATGGCGAGCATCGCCGCTAGCAGCTTCCATAATCTTGACATTGTTGTTCATCCCTCCGGGAATCGGTGGTTGTTGGTTATTGTTCTGCTGCCTGCATAAGCGGGCAGCAGGCCTCGCAGGAATTCAAGGCTCTGATCGGCATTCTGCCTGAGCCGCGCCACTGCTGAGAGATCGCTCTCAGCGATGGCGGCATCCTGCTCCAAGACGTACCAGAGGTCGCGTCCTGACTCTTCGAGACGGGTGACGATCTCGACGATCGGTACCCCTCCTCGACCTAATGATGGGAACAGGCCGCGCTGCACGGCCTGCATCAGCGAAAGCTTCCTGGCTCGCAGTGACTCTGCGAGGTCGGTATCCAGATCCTTGAGATGCACTAAGCCCACACGGTGCCCGTGACTGTCAATCAACTTCAACAAATCGGTTCCGCCTAGGGCTAGATGGGCTGTGTCCAGCACAAAGGACACATCTGTGCCTTCAAGGATACGAGCGAACTCGGTGTCGGTTTCAACCGCCGAGTCGAAGTGCGAATGATAGACCTGCTCAAGGCCAAAAGAGGCGACTAGAGAGTCGATTTCGGTGAGCGCTTCGCAAAGAAATGCCCACTGCGAATCGTTGAGGGGTGTCTGTCGCCAGCATTCCAGACTGGTCACTGCACAGGTAGCGAAGAACTTCCCACCAGCGCCTGCGATCAGTTCAGCCCACCGACGCGCCTCTTCACGAGATTGTGCTGCACTGTCAACTTCATGTAGCACCAGCGGCACGAAGCCGCCTAAGAGGTTCAAGCCGTAGTTGTCGAGTTTGCTTCGCAACTCGAACGGGTCAGTGGGCAGAAAACCCCAAGCACCTAACTCAGTGCAGGTGAATCCCGCATCAGACATTTCAGTCAGCACTCGATCCACCGGAAGTTGACAGCCCCAGCCCGGCACCTCACACACACCCCAGCTGATAGGTGCGGTAGCGATCCTCTCCAGCAGCGCTGTTTTGGTAGCGCTAAGCATGACTCGAAACCGGCCATGCAACGCGATTCATCGCTTGGTCGCCTATGGCAACCATCTTGCCCGTTGAGCCTTCCCGCATGTCCTCCGTTGAGCCTTCCCGTCAAACCTTTGCCGTGATTGGTGTAGTTGTGTAGATGCCCCATTGTGTTGGAGCGCTCCAATGGTCTACCGTGTTCATTGTGAAATGTCAAACCCTGACTCTGTGATGTCCATGCAGCGTCCCACAATGCAGGATGTAGCGCGGCGCGCTGGAGTGTCCCGGTCACTCGTGTCGCTAGTGATGAACGAGTCACCGCGGGTGTCTGAAGAAAAGCGCAAAGCGGTGCTGCAAGCAGCCACCGAACTGGGTTATCGACCGAACCTAACGGCCCGACAATTGGCACGTAGACGCACTCAGACAATCGGGGTGCTCGTAGATGATCTACGGAACCCGTTCTTCGGTGAGGTGGTGGACGGCATCGAAGCTGAGGCCACCGACAATGACTACAGCGTGATGATCCTCAACGGCCATCGTGAGGCACAACGGGAGATCAACGCCGTCGAAACCTTTCTACAGATACAAGTGGAGGCGATGGCTCTGGTGGGGCCGCGCCTCAGCGACGACGACCTTGACAATATCGGGGTCACTACCCCGTGTGTGGTGGTAGCCGGTGGCACTCCCCTCAGCGGTGTTTCTACAATCGGTATCGACGACCACCTCGGTGCTGAACTTGCTGTTCAGCATCTTGCCTCACTTGGTCACTCCCGGATTGTCCACCTTGACGGCGGACAAAACATCGCCGCCTGGCAGCGACGCTGCGGTTATCAGTCTGGAATGCAGATCAACGGGCTCGAACAGTTCATCGACATTCGCGATGCTGGCGATAACGAAGCGGATGCTTCGAAAGTAATTGACGAACTGCTAGCCGAGACCGAGCCGCCAACGGCGGTCTTCGCCTTCAACGATCTGCTAGCAGCCGGTGCTCTCAACCGACTTGATGAGGCGGGCATCTCGGTGCCATCGGAAATGTCGCTGGTTGGCTTTGATAACACTTTTATCTCAGCGCTGCGGCATTTGTCGCTCACCACTATCAACCAGCCGACGCTAGCCATGGGACGACTGGCGGTCGTGACGCTGCTGGCGCACCTGTCTGATAAATCTCTAGCTCCGCAACATCACACTCTTCAGCCTGAACTCTTCGTGCGTTCCACCACAGGTCCGCCTCGCGACCGTCCCCTGCCAAAAGTCTCTGCGAAAACCTGTGTCTTCTAGGTTGACGGTTGTATCAGTGTCGCCGATCTCGGTGTTGATCTCGGGGTTAATCGCGAAACAACTCGACCGTTGCGAACCTCCACGTCATAAAGCCTCAACGGTTCTTTGGCGGGGCGGCGCAACGCTTCACCAGTGTGCAGATCAAAACAGCCGTTGTGCTTAGGGCATTCGACCACACAGTCAAGCACTGCACCTTCGGCTAGATGAGCCTTGCCGTGAGTGCAGAGACCGTCACTGAGCACGAAATCGCCACTGGCATCGCCTTTGCCGGTGGCTGTGTCTAGGCGATAAAGCGCATAAGTGGCATCACCACGGTCGATGCGGCGGGCTGACCCAGGGGCTAGTCCTTCGGCTGCCCCCAGATCTACGAGGCCGTCGTGGCGCTCCCCCGCCCAAGTAACGAAACCAGAGTCAATAAAGGACTTACCAGCATCTGCCACATCAGGGATATCGGGACGGGGATAGTCATATCTGGGATCACGCCACTGCTGGCGCAGAGTCGCGAAGAGTTGTCGATAAGCGCTAAACGTGGACCGTTCCGCGGGTGCCAGATGAGCTTTTACTTCACGGTGCAGGGCAGGCAACGCGTAGTAGGGCACTGTCGGGAAGATGTGGTGCTCAACGTGATAGTTCATGTTGCAGTAAAGGAACCGGAAAACCGGGTTCATGTAGACGGTGCGCGTGTTGTAGCGATGGTCAAGCACATCCTCACGCATACCGGCATGTTGCAAAATCCCGAAAAAGACCACCAGCCACGCTCCGTAGAAGGTCGGCAGCCCGATGAACAGGGCCGGAACGATCGAACCAACGGCTACGCACCAGACAGCTACTCCCGTCAATACAGCGATGTAGACCCGTGACTCCCATTTGAGCTTGGGGAGCTCGTCTTCGGGGATGAAATCTCGCGCGTCATCATCAATGCGGCCTGCGGCGTGTTTTAGGGTTCGCCAAACAGCCTTCGGCAAGATCAGCACCGGTAGGTAAACCCCGAGCACCTTAGACAGGCTCGACGGCCGAGGAAAAGCGATCTCAGGGTCACGGCCCACGATGATGGTGTCGGTGTGGTGACGCACATGCGACCAACGCCACAAAGTCGGCTGGCGCAGCAACATGAACGAGGCTAGGTAGTAGACAACATCGTTGAGTAGTTTGCTGGCGAAGGCGGTGCCGTGGCCGCATTCATGCCAGCGGGAATCGGCTGCGCCTCCATAGAGAGCGCCATATATGAAGAATGCAGCCGTTGCCCACCAGGTGCCTAGCGCTGCCCAGGCCAAATAACCGAAGAGCCCGATCAGGCCAAACCAGGCCAGCACGTCACGACCTGCTCTCAGGTTGCTGCGAACCTGCAAAGCCCGCAGCTTCTCGGGGTCTATGGGCGGACGGAACCATTCTGCTTCGACTAAGCCGCTGTTGGTAGCTAGTTGCGAGTCTGTCCCCACAAGGCCATAGTCACGAACAACTGCTGTGGTCACCGGTCTGTTGCTGTGGTTACAGGTGTCTGCGATCCACTGCGGGATCAGCGACGGTCGGATCCAACAAATGCTCAGGAGTGCCGCCACGCAGCCACACAATCGCCTGCTCGAAAGCTTGGCTGATCAGTCGAACAGTGCCAACAGTGGTAGTGGAGGCAATATGCGGGGTAACTATCACGTCGTCGCGCTCTAGTAGCCGGTGCCCTTGCGGCAGAGGCTCGGGCTCTGTCACGTCAAGACCCGCACCGCTGACATGCCCTGAATCTAGTGCCGCCAGCAAAGCCTCTTGATCTAGCAGCGAGCCACGGGCGCAGTTGATGATCACAACCCCTGGCTTCATGGCCGCAAGACTTCGCGCGTTGATGATGTGTCTCGTCTCTTCGCTGGCGGGCGCGTGGAGCGAGATTACGTCGCTGGATTGCCAGAGATCTTCGCGGCTTACCAGTTCGCCGACATCTGCCACGTCGGTGGCAACAAGGTGGGGATCATGAATCAGCACCTTCATACCTAGCGCGGAGGCGTAGCGCGCCATCCGACTGCCGGTGCGCCCACAGCCAAGCAGTCCCAGCGTCCGGCCATCTAACTCAAGTGCATCATGCATGAATCGGTAGTTGTTGCCGTGGATTTTGCTGCTGCTCTCAGCGGCTTTGATGCGTTTTGTCACCGCCAACAACAGCGCGAAAGCGTGCTCGGCGGTGGACACAGTGGGCCCGTCGGGAGCGTTGCATGCAGCAACTCCGGCCGCGGCACAAGCAGCAACCGCAACATTGTCATAGCCGATACCCGACCGGGCCACGACTTTGAGCTGTGGCAAACGTCGGCAGGCATCAGCATCCCAAAGCCCGCTAGCACCAACCACGACACCATCCGCGACAGCTAAGTCATCGACAAGCTCAACATCGGCGGGTATCACAATCTCCGGCGGAACCGGCCGGTCAACCCAGATGCGCTGTTTCTCAACTCTGTCAGGCATCAGGCTGTGAACTTCAGCCAGCCATCTGGCATCTTGACGCAGCGCCTCACGCTAGCTGGCGGATCCGATTAGCTTCACTTTGGAGAGTCTACGGGAGTCTGCTAAGCAAAGTCCCAGACTTGATGCTCAGGACTGAGTGCTTAGCGACTCCGCCACATGCTTCATCAGTTCTCTCCACTCTTCGGCGGAAACGCGGCTTTCAGCGGACTGCGAAGACATCACTAGATGTATTCCAACGCTCAGCGCCTGATACAAGGCGACCATGGCGGTGGTGCTGAGATGGGGCTTGACCACTCCAGCGTCTTTGCCTTTAGTCAACAGCTCACCCAAAGTGGCAGCCTGTTCGTTTAACGAATCTGCGAGCGTCTCGCGAAAGCGTGCGTCACGTCGCGCGCTGACGAGAGCTTCTAGCATCACGTCGCGCGCTGTTGCGTTCTCGGGTGACATAAAGTCGGCGCTTGATTCGATCATCTTGTGGATGACAAAGGCTCCATCAATGTCAGGGGCACCGCCATCCTCAGAGTCATGATCTGAACTCTGATCGGAGCCCTCAACAGCTTCAACATCAATACAGCGGTGAGCGATGTAGCGAACCGCATCATTAATCAGAGCATGTTTGCCGGACCAGCGAGAATAGATCGCGCCAGTGGTCAGCCCAGCGCGACTAGCAATGTCGGCGACTTTTGCAGTTTCGAACCCATGCTCGGCGATTGACTCAACAGCAGCCTCTAATAGGCGCTGCGAAACATCGTCCGTCTGGGTATTGCCCTCGCTGTTAGCAGTGGCATCAGTGACTGGCTTCATTGGACTTCACCAAACCGGTAGCTGATAATAACCGTTATTATAGAAAGTGTGCTTAGATTTACTATGATAATAGTTACTACTGACACCCATATGCAACGATTCTTTAAATAATCCTTCGGCGACAAGGTTGAAGCACTTCAGCCATCGGCTCCGAGCAGACGCAGAAACGTCACTTAGACAGCGTTCAGAGCACCGGGCTCAGAGCACCGGCTAGACATCGCCAGCTAGGGCAGCACTGTGCCTTGACACCCGCTGAATTGAGCTGAGGCTTGGACTCTGCGAGATGCTGCTGCTGGGTCTTCTGCACTAAGTGATCAGCACCTAAACAGCAGTCAATCAGCACCGTGAAAGCACGCAAGTCACGCTCTAGTGGATCAATCAGGCGTGGCTCTCGGTTGTGCCCGGAGAGGGACTCGAACCCTCACACCCTCGCGGGCGGCGGATTTTGAGTCCGCTGCGTCTGCCAATTCCGCCATCCGGGCAACGCTGTGAGCTTAGCGTCCCGCCGCAGGTCACACCCCAGCTTTACGCACTAGCAGCGGCAGTTGTCTAACCTGTTAGGTCTTGCGTCTACGAACCCACCACGCGGCAACATGCAGCCCTCGCGAAACCCGAGCACTCTTTGGCGAGTCTGAAGCAGAGCCTGACAATGCAAGCCAGACCTACCAGCATCGGCTAATCCCAGCGTGGCGGTGAGGAGTCTTCAGCAATGATCGTCTTCATGTATCCAGGCCAAGGCTCACAGCAACCCGGCATGGGAGCGGCCTGGTTGGATCACCCTTCATGGGAGTTGGTAGCCGAAGCATCTGAGGTAACAAACCGCGACGTATCACAGTTGCTGCTGAGCGCCGATGCCGATGAACTCACCGAAACTCGCAACAGTCAGCTAGCGACCTTTGTGATGTCGATGGTGGCTCTTGATGCAGTGACCCGTCTCGGCACCGAAGCCGCTGGTCACGCTGGCCACAGCCTGGGGGAATACTCGGCGCTAACCGCATCGGGCGTGCTTGACTTCAGTGATGCTGTGGCACTGGTGGCCGAACGCGGCGATGCCATGCAAGCAGCAGCCGAAGAGCGCGAAGGCACCATGGCGGCGATCCTCGGACTAGATGACGACAAAGTACAGATCGCCTGCAGCCGAGCCCCAGGCGAAGTGTGGCTGGCCAATCACAACGCTGCAGGCCAGGTAGTGATAGCTGGCACACCCGAAGCAATCGACATCGCCGCAGATATCGCCCGAGAACTCGGTGCCAAACGGGTAATGCCGCTGCAGGTGGGTGGCGCTTTTCACACGCCGTTCATGGCACCAGCCCGAAACCGGCTCACCAAAGCTATTGACCGCACCGAGTTCCGTGACCCTCAAGGCACAGTGATCGCCAATGTTGATGCCGCCGTCCATAACTCTGGTTCCGACTGGCCTGACTTGCTGAAAGCACAGCTCACCAGCCCGGTGAGATGGCGCCAAACGATCTCCACCCTCACCTCAGCAGGTTTCACTACCTTCGTGGAGTTAGGCCCGGGTGATGTGCTTGGCCGACTAGTGAAACGTGCTGTCAAGGGTGCCAAGCCGCTGTCGGTTTCGGTGCCCGACGACCTTGACAGACTGCTTGAAGCTTTGGCTGCTTCGCCATCTCTGCCCGAGGCAGCGAAGGCAGCTATCGACGGAGAGCATCTTTTCGCCACTGAGCGACTGGTTGTGAGCCCGGCAGCAGGAATCTTCAAAACCGGCGAAAGCGCCAAGCAGGGCACACTCGTTGATGTAGGGCAGTTGTTAGGAGAGGTCGGCACTCACGAAGTGCGTAGCCCTTTTGCGGGTGAGCTGATGGGGGTGCTAGCTCTTGATGGCGAGCGGGTCACCGCAAGCCAGCCGATCGCCTGGCTGAGAACAAACTGAACAAGCTAATGAGCACCAAACAATGCTGAGTTATCCGAAGTTGAGAGCAGCCTGATGGGGGCACGCATGATCGGCTTAGGCACCGCGCTGCCCGAAAAGGTGCTAACCAACCACGACCTAGCCGAAATGATGGACACTAGCGACGAATGGATCTACGAACGTACTGGCATCCGTGAGCGCCGCATAGGTCTTCCTACCTCGACTCTGGCTATCCAGTCAGCGAAAGCTGCTTTGGTCATGGCCCGACTCGACCCAGCTGACATTGACCTGCTTATCTTGTCGACTGCAACCCCAGACCAGCGAGTGCCCGGCACTTCAATGGTGATCCACGCTGAGTTGGGTCTGCGCTGTGGTGCCTTCGACTTGAACGCGGCTTGTGCCGGTTTCACTTACGGCTGGGTGATGGCTCATTCGACTATGAACGCTCCTGGGGGACCTCGCCGGGTTCTTCTCATCGGAGCCGATTCTTTGTCGCCGGTGACTAACTGGGAAGATCGCGGCACTGCCATTCTTTTTAGCGACGGAGGCGGTGCCGTAGTCTTGGAACACACCGAAGAGCCCACATTGTTGAGCTGGGATCTCGGCGCAGACGGCAGCCATCGCCGACTGATCATGGCAGATTATGGTGCCAAGCTCACCATGGAAGGCCACGAAGTTTTCAAGGTAGCGGTTCGTGCGGTTAGTGATTCGGTGCTGGCTGCTCTGGGTCGCGCCGGCCTGAGCCCCGACGATGTAGACGTGTTGCTGCCTCATCAAGCAAATATTCGCATCATTGAAGCCATCTGCAAGCGCACCGGTATCAGCTTTGAACGCAGCTACAACGTGATCGAACACACTGGCAACAACTCCTCAGCAACTATCCCGCTGGCGATGGCCAAAGCCCACAACGAAGGTGCCTTGCAGCCTGGTGCTGTGGTGGTGATGACCGGATTCGGTGCTGGGATGACCTGGGCAACGACAGTGTCACGCTGGTGACTACCAACACTGATATCAGTCCCAGCAACACCGCTGGCACAAAGAGCACCTCTGCCGGGCGCGTCGCCTTGATCACTGGAGGCAACCGCGGTATCGGATTAGCGATCGCTCGTCGCTTGAGTCGAGTCGGACATCGCGTGGCGGTCACCTACCGAAGTGAGCCACCCGCCGAAGCAGCAGCTCACAAACTGACCTGTGTTGCCTGTGACGTGAACAACGCCGAATCGGTCAAGTCGGCACTGGCGGAAACAACAGAACGTCTCGGTGCGCCCGAGATTCTGGTGTGCAATGCGGGTATCACCCGCGACGGTTTGACCCTGCGAATGTCACAAGAGGATTTCGCGGCGGTGATTGACACCAACCTTACCGGCAGCTTCCAAGCCGCTAAAGCTGCTGCTAGAGCCATGATTCGACAGCGTTGGGGGCGCATCGTGATGATCTCATCAGTGTCAGGTATTGGTGGCCAGCCTGGACAGGCCAACTATGCCGCATCCAAAGCGGGAATGATCGGCCTAGCAAAGTCGCTGTCCAAAGAGTTCGCTTCTCGTAATGTGACCGTCAACGTGGTGGCACCCGGCGCAATCGACACCGACATGCTCAACGCTTTGAGCGACGACCAGCTCAAAGCCATTGTTGATCGTGTGCCGCAAGGCCGCACAGGCAACCCAGATGAAGTAGCCGCCGCCGTTGAGTTCCTCGTTTCGGAGGACGCTAGCTACGTCACCGGTATCGTTCTTGCGGTGGACGGTGGCCTCTCAATGGGCTGATTACCCAAGAAAGTGCAACGAAGAAGCCAACACAAGAACGAACCTGAATCAACCCTGATCCCCTATCGCCAAGTGAACCTAACGCCGGTGAAAGCCGAAATGGAGGAAAACAGCCGTGAGTGACGACAACTTTGAGCGTTTCAAGCAATGCACAGTGTCAGTGCTTTCAGTGGATGAATCCGCTGTGGTGCCAGAAGCGAACTTCGCTGACGATCTTGAAGCTGACAGCCTTGACATCGTCGAACTCGTGATGGCGCTCGAAGAAGAGTTCGATGTGAACGTCGACGAAGAGGAGCTTGAGGGCGTGGACACAGTAGCGCAGGCTTACGAGCTGATCACTTCGAAGATTTAGCCTTAACCACTTGTTACAAGCACTACGAGAGCCGCTCCAACTCTGATGAGCAGGCCTGACCGTCGCCGAGTAGTAGTCACCGGTCTGGGGGTTGTGTCAGCCGCTGGCATAGGTGCCGATGCCTACTTCGAGGGCCTTTGCAGCCCCGCGCCCGTGGGTGAACGTCGGATTACCGACTTTGATCCCAACAACCATTTCGACAGCCCCAAAGAGGCGCGGCGCTCTGACCCCAACACTCAATTCTTGGTGGCAGCTGCGGATCAAGCCCTAGCTCAAGCTGGCGATATCGAAGCTGATCCCACCCGCTGCGGTGCGATGATCGGCACCGGCGTGGGTGGCATCTCCACACTGGAACGCGAGATCGGGGTTATGCATGAAAAAGGCGCACGACGAGTGTCGCCTTTCTTGGTGCCGATGATGATGGCCAACGCCGGAGGCGCAACCTTGTCAATGCGTTACGGCTGGATGGGTCCTTCAGAAAATGTGGTCACGGCATGTGCAGCTGGCACTCACGCTGTGGGTAACGCCGCACGCCTGATCGCTGAGGATCGCTGCGATGTGGTGCTATCCGGCGGCACCGAAGCACCGTTCACTCCTGCTGCTGTGGCCGGCTTCACCAACATGACCGCTCTGTCGTCAAGCGGTGTGAGTCGCCCATTCGACTCTCGACGTGACGGTTTCGTGATGGCTGAAGGTGCTGCCGTGCTGCTTCTGGAAGAGCGCAACCGGGCTATAGCCCGCGGTGCAACCGTCCTAGCGGAGGTGCTCGGCATGGCTTCCACCGCGGATGCTTATCACATCACCGCCCCGTCGCCCGGCGGCAGCGGCGCAACACATTGCATGCAACTGGCGCTTGATGACGCAGGAGTAAGCGCTGCTGATGTGCTACATGTCAACGCTCACGGAACCTCCACCGAACTCAACGACGCAGCCGAAGCCGAAGCTCTCTCCAAAGTTTTTGGCACTTCACCAGGACCGCTGGTGACATCCACGAAAGGGGTTACTGGTCACGCTCTGGGTGCGGCTGGGGCTTTGGAAGCGCTGGCAGTGGTGCTGTCCATCCAGAAGCGGTTGATACCACCCACGGCAGGGCTGAGCGCGCTGGATCCCGAACTGCCACCAATTCGAGTAGTGATCGGCGAGGCTGCGTCTTGGGAACCTGGAGTATCAATATCGAACTCTTTTGGGTTCGGCGGCCACAACGGTACTTTGGTTATCGCACCGGCTGATTGAGCAGCTAAACCCTCTTTTGCTTCTGCTACCAACTGTTGCACAGGCACTTGAGTGCGCTTGCCATCACTAGCTCTTGCTTTGAGCAGGTACGGCACGCTGTGATGCTTGAGTTCAGGTTTCCGCTATCACGAACATCAGGTCACATTCAACGGCTGTCTTGCCGTTAAGCAGCGCCCGGCCTGAGCCTCGGCCTGCCCGACTTGAAAGCCGGGTCATGGCAACTTCAAGCTCAAGAGTGTCACCTGGGCGCACCTGCTGACGAAAACGTGCCTTGTCGAGGCCCCCGAACAGCGGTAAACGCCCAGTGTAGCGTTCGTCGGACAGCAGCGCTATGGCACCAAGCTGGCCAACGGCTTCACAGATCAGCACACCAGGCACAGTGGGTAGTCCTGGGAAATGCCCTTCAAAAAAGGCTTCTTCGCCGCTTAGGTGCCAAAGTCCGCGAGCCCGCTCACCCGGAACCAGCTCTGTGACCTCGCTGACAAACAGAAACGGGTCACGATGAGCGATCAGTTCCTCAGGGCGAGGCAGGCTCATGGACTACTACATCGCTGGCGTTGCTGCCAGCGGGTTGGGTCGGTTTAGCCTTTGGCTGCGGCCTTGAGCTTGGCACCCGCCTGGATCTTCACGCCAGTCGATGCTGCAATGGACACTGCTTCACCGGTCTGCGGGTTACGTCCAGTGCGAGCCGGACGGTTCACAGTCGAGATCTTCATGTAGCCAGTCAGGTTGATTGAGTTACCAGCAGCCACCTCATCACAGGCAAGCTCCAGCAGGCTGTCGATGCATTTGGCAGCATCGCCCTGAGAAACTCCGGCCCGGACGGCTACCGCATTCACAACATCACGCTTGTTCATTGACTTTTTCTCCTTGCGGGTTTGAGGGCATTTGTTTGATGCGCCTCTTTAGTGCTCCATTTCAGGGGCATTTTGGGGTTGTTTCACTCGCAACTATATGGCCTAGCTCGTTGAGTTCGGGGGATGCTCTCCACCTTTGAGCGGCTTGGTAGATTTCAGGCCATGGCAATTACCACAGCAGCCCCCGGATCAACAAGCACCGAAGCTGCCCAAACCCAACCCACCCAAACCGAACCCACCCGCCTTCGCTTCGACGATCTTCGCGACCGGCGAGCTTTCCAGAGCCGCCACATCGGCCCGCGCCCAGAGCATGTCGCCGAAATGCTCGCCACCGTCGGTGTTTCTGACCTTGACGAACTGATTGACCGGACTGTTCCTCGTGATATTCGCCAGCGTGAGCCTATGGAACTCCCCTCACTGGGACCGCGCCAGACCGACTATGACGAACTGCGGGAGATGGCACGCTCCAACCGCCTAGTCACGTCGATGATTGGCATGGGCTATCACCAGACCATCACACCGGCTGTTATCAGGCGCAACATCTTCGAGAACCCTGGTTGGTATACGGCCTACACCCCTTATCAGCCCGAAATCTCTCAGGGACGGCTTGAGGCGCTGCTCAACTTTCAAACCATGGTTTGTGAACTGACAGCCATGGAACTAGCCAACGCCTCGCTGCTTGACGAGTCCACAGCAGCAGCCGAGGCCATGACTTTGCTTCATCGGGTGAGCCGAGGCCGACAAGGCGACCGCTTCGCCGTGGATCAAGCCTGTCACCCTCAAACTATCGCCGTAGTGCAGGCCAGGGCGGAGCCGATCGGGCTTGAGGTTGTCGTCTGCGACCCGAACAACGCCGACCTTGATGACGTGTTCGGGCTGCTCGTGCAGTATCCCGGCACCACAGGTGCCATACCGGACCTGCGTTCCATCATCAAACGCGCCCATGATGCCAGCACTCTCGTGACCGTCGCTGCGGACCCGCTGGCATTGTGTGTGCTCACCCCACCGGGTGAAATGGATGCTGACATAGTGGTGGGCTCCACCCAGCGTTTTGGTGTGCCGATGAGCTTCGGCGGGCCGCACGCTGCTTACATCGCAGTACGCGAGGAATACCAGCGTTCGCTGCCTGGACGGCTGGTAGGAGTCTCCAAGGACTCCGCCGGACGCAAAGCGTTGCGCCTGGCTTTGCAAACCCGAGAGCAGCACATCCGCCGCGAGAAAGCAACCTCCAATATTTGTACTTCGCAGGTGCTTTTGGCTGTGATGGCATCTATGTATGCCATTCATCACGGTCCTGCCGGTCTTTCCAAGATCGCTCTGCGGGTTAGCCGTGTAGCTGCGATCTTGGCGCAGGGACTGCGAGAGAACAACGTCGAGATCGTCAACGACGAGTTCTTTGACACTGTCTGCGTGCGTGTTCCGGGCCGAGCCGACAAAGTAATCGCTGTGGCTCTAGCCGCGGGAGTGAACCTGCGTCGCGTGGATGCCGACACAGTTGCTGCGACTGTAGATGAGGCCACTGTTGCAGCTGACTTAGAGGCTGTATGGCAAGCTTTCGGCTTCAAGGCCGACTTCCGCCTCCTTGACCGAATGGTGGATGATCCTCGGCCTGCTGACTACCGGCGCACCACGCCGCCGTTGCAGCATCCGATCTTCTCGACTTTGCACAGCGAAACCGAGTTGGTGCGTTACATGCGCCGCCTAGTGAACCGTGACATAGCGCTAGATCGTTCGATGATCCCGCTGGGGTCTTGCACGATGAAACTCAACGCGGCTATTGAGATGGAGCCTGTGAGTTGGCCTGAACTAGCCAACATTCACCCGTTCGCTCCCCTAGAACAAACCGTCGGCTATCAGCGCTTGATTGATCAGCTCGAGAACTGGCTAGCTGAAATAACCGGCTACGCGGCTGTGTCGCTGCAACCCAACAGTGGCGCTCAAGGCGAACTCGCTGGCCTGCTAGCGATCCGTGCTTATCATCGCAGCCGCGGCGACACGGGACGTGATGTGTGCCTGATCCCATCGTCGGCTCACGGAACCAACGCGGCCAGCGCGATCATGGCAGGGATGCGCGTGGTGGTTGTGGAATGCGACGACATGGGCAACGTTGATGTCGATGACCTGAAACGCAAAGCCGTTGATCACAGCGACGCTCTAGCTGCTTTGATGATCACTTATCCCTCCACCCACGGAGTGTTCGAGACTGCGGTGCGCCATATTTGTGATGTGGTGCATGAACACGGCGGGCAGGTCTACTTGGATGGTGCCAACCTCAACGCTCTGGTTGGACTGGCTCGACCCGGGCGCTTCGGTGCTGATGTCGGGCATCTCAACCTGCATAAGACTTTCTGCATCCCTCACGGAGGTGGTGGCCCGGGTGTGGGGCCAATCGGCGTGGCCGAGCATCTGATTCCGTTCATTCCTAACCATCCACTTGCTCCAGTGGCGGGGCCTCCTACCGGCCCGGGCCCGGTTGCTGCAGCGCCGTGGGGCTCAGCAGGAATTCTTGCTATTCCGTGGATGTATATCCACATGATGGGTGCCGAGGGGCTGCGAAGAGCTACTGAAGTGGCGATCCTCAACGCCAACTATGTGGCTGCTCGTCTTCGTGAAGCGTATCCGATCCTTTACACCGGGTCTGAGGGCTTCGTGGCCCATGAATGCATTATTGATACTCGGGTGCTGCACGACAGTTGCGGTGTAACAGTGGACGACATCGCCAAACGGCTTATCGACTACGGCTTTCATGCCCCGACCATGAGCTTTCCAGTAGCGGGCACGCTGATGATTGAGCCAACCGAATCAGAGAGCAAAGCCGAACTGGACCGTTTCTGTGATGCCATGCTGGCTATCGCCCGGGAGGCCCACCAGGTAGGCAGCGGCCAGTGGCCTGCTGACGACAACCCGCTCGTCAACGCGCCGCACACCTGCGAGGAAGTCACCGCTGATAACTGGACCCACCCATACAGTCGCACCGAGGCTGCCTATCCCGAAGCTTCCGCCCGCGATAGCAAGTACTGGGCCCCTGTGGGACGCATCGACGGTGCCTACGGCGATCGCAACATCATGTGCTCTTGCCCGCCGATAGAAGACCTCGCCTCCTAGCGGCCAAGCGAGACACGAACGAGATAGCTAGCCAGCGGTGCCTATACCTAACGAGGTCATAAGGTTTGAAAGATGAGCAGCACTTTCGGAACCTTGTTTCGTGTGACCACTTTCGGCGAGTCTCACGGTGGCGGTGTCGGGGTGGTGATAGACGGTTGCCCGCCCCGATTAGCGCTAGATGTTGCTGAGATTCAAGCGGATCTGGATCGGCGGCGACCTGGGCAAAGCCGTCTAGTTACGCAACGCAACGAGTCCGACACCGCCGAAATCCTTTCTGGAGTTTTTGACGATCACACCACTGGAACTCCTATCGCTGTGCTGGTTCGCAACAGCGATGCTCGCGCTGATGCTTATGAGCATCTGCGCAACGTCTATCGACCATCACACGCTGATTATGTCTACGACGCAAAATATGGTTTCCGCGATTGGAGCGGCGGGGGCCGGGCATCAGCGCGTGAGACCGTCGGACGTGTTGCTGCTGGCGCTGTAGCACGCAAACTCCTGCAAACAGCAGTCGGAGTTGAGGTGCTGGGCTGGGTACAGTCGGTGAGCAACCTTGAAGCCGAAGTTGATCTGGCTAAAGTCTCGCTGAGCGACATTGAGGCCGGGCCGACCCGCTGCCCAGACCCAGAAGCAGCCGAGCGCATGATTGCGGCCATTGAGGCAGCCCGCAGAGATGGAGACTCCCTCGGCGGTGTGGTGCAGTGCGTTTGCCGGGGTGTGCCTGCCGGTCTGGGCGAGCCGGTATTCGACAAGCTGGATGCCTCGTTGGCGGGCGCGATGCTGTCGCTTCCTGCTGCGAAAGGTTTTGAGATCGGCAGCGGTTTCGCCGGCACCCGCCTTAGCGGCCTAGAGCACAACGATCCTTTCGAGCCTGGACCTGAAGGCACGATACGCACAGCAGCCAACCGCTCCGGCGGAGTGCAAGGTGGCATCTCCAACGGCGAGCAGATCTTTTTTCGGGTGGCGTTCAAACCGACCGCCACCATTGCCTCAGCCCAGCAGACCGTAACCCGCGAAGGCGAGGCTACGACCCTTGAGGCTCGAGGGCGTCATGATCCTTGTGTGCTGCCTCGTGCTGTGCCCATGGTGGAGGCCATGGCTTTGCTAGTGCTAGCTGATCACTGGCTACGCCAACAAGCCGTAGACGTGCTGCCAGCTATTACTGGTGAAACGGGGTCTTGACCACCTGAGCGGCTAGTTCTTGGCCGCGCACGTCTATGACTACCTCGTCTCCGAGGCTGATCTCTGGTACCAGAAAAGCCAGTGCGATGCCTTGCTGCAGTACCGGCGAAAAATTGCCGCTGCTGACCACACCCACTTCTGTCTCGCCTCGTCGAACTACACAACCATCACGCGGTGGGCGTCCTTTGGCCACAAGCAGTCCGCGCAGCAGTCGACGAGGCCCGGATTCACGCTCAGTTGCAAGCGCGGCACGCCCCTGGAAGTCGCCTTTGTCCCAGCGCACCACCCAGCCCAGACCTGCTTGCAGAGAAGTAATGCCCGGACCGAGTTCATGGCCGTGCAAAGGAAAACCCGCTTCTAGACGCAAAGTGTCGCGTGCGCCTAGCCCCGCTGGGGTGACTCCGGCTTCAAGTAGCCGCTGCCATATTGAGGTTGCCTGCTGCGCTTCAACCGCAATCTCTACCCCGTCTTCGCCGGTATAGCCGGTTCCAGCAACAGTCACCGGCATCTCACCAAAACGGCATTTGGCTACTTTAAAGCGCGGCACGGCTGCAACTTCAGTAGCCCCACAAGACGCAAGCAGTTCACGAGCTTGCGGGCCTTGCACAGCGATCACGGCCCGTTCATCAGTGACATCAGCGATGCGAAGATCGGCACTACCAGCATCGTCATGTGCCTGTAACGAACTCTGCAACGCATTGACTACACGGTCGGTATTGGACGCATTCGGCATCACATCAAATCGCTCAACATCAACCCACCAGACGATGATGTCATCAAGCACCGAAGCGTCGGCAGCGTCGAGAAGATGAGTGTATTGAGCTGATCCAGGCTCAATACGGTTGAGGTCATTCGTGAACGCCCGCTGCAACGCCTGAAATGCATCGGCACCCTGCACCCGCACTGTTCCCAGATGCGACACATCGAAGGCGGCCGCATTACTGCGACAAGCCATGTGTTCAGCGACCGTGCCAGTCGGATACTGCAGCGGCATGTTCCAGCCGCCAAATGGCACCAGCTTGGCACTGGCTTGATCGTGTGCTTGACGCAGCGGAGACTGCCGAAGATGGTCGCTCATTTATTGCAAGGTAGCGGAGACTTTTAGGCAGCCAATGGCAGACCGTATTTGCGTCCAATCCACTCCATGTCTCGCCGGTTCAAAAGTTTGACTTTTACATCAGGGTATTGCTGGCGCATAAGACGGATCTTCTGGCGTTTACGGTTGATTAGCCGTTGTTGCAGTGTGGTCAGTTCCAGATAAATGTCGAAGTCGCTCAGATAGAAGTCGGGAGTGAACCCACAGGTGATGTTGCCAGTGGCATCGCGTTCCAGCACGAAGGTTCGGGGCTCGTAGTCCCAGCGGATTCCGTAAGAGTCAAGCAGTTCAGCGAAAGCATGCTCAGACGGATGAGCGAAGGGCACCGCCGGATCGGGATGTTTCACGGGTTTGTCAGCCCTAGCCGCGCCCGCCCGCAGTCCGAAGTTCCTCTTCGTAGAACTCGTCGACTTCCTCTTCATCAACCGGTTCGATTGCTTCGTCAGAGGTCTGCAACTCGACGACGATGGCCGCATCAACTTCCTGCTCCAGCGTCGAAAGCGGCAACACGTTCAGCACGCGCTGGCCTCGCACTCCTTGACCTTTCACTAACACATTGATCAGTTCGGTCTCGCTGCGGGGGCAGAGCACACTATCGCCGTCGATCACGAGACTGGCCCGAGAAATATCCTCTTTGAGTTCTTGGCGCATGTATTCGAAGATGGCGCGGACCTTGTCAAGTTTGATGCCCGCGTCAAGTAGACGCTTGACCACTTTGAGTTCAAGCAGGTTGGTGTAGCTGTAATAGCGGCGACTGCCCGAACCGGTAGCTGCGGCCAAAGACGGCACCACTAGACCGGTGCGCGCCCAGTAGTCAATCTGGCGATAAGTGATACCAACCGCCTTAGCGGCTATGTGGGTGCCGTAGCCGCGACTCTTGTAGACCGCTGCTTGGACTGAGCTTGAGTTGGTGTCAGTGCCTGTGTTCATGAAAGCTCCCAGATTGATGAGTCCAGTTATGTATGCCTCTGGACATCGTCTTAAGCCGCCGTAATAACGACCCATGAATGACAACCCCGAAATTACGCGACTGTCACTTCGTAATACTCTAGGACAGCGCAACCCTCCACGTCAACTACCAGCGGACATTCCACCGAGCAGCGCAACGCGCCATCGGCCCAGACGAGCACTACTTCTACTTTGCCCGCTGCTCTATTGGTTACCGAAATCCTCTGGCGAGACAGAGTCGATGAACTCTTTGAACTGTTCCACCACCTCTTCGGCCTGCTGCTCGCCATCTTCGACAGCATTTGCGGCGGTGTATCCCGCTTCTTGGATCACCGACTCCTCTGCGAAGATCGGCGTGCCAGTGCGTGCTGCTAAAGCGATGGCATCTGACGGGCGGCTTGACAGCACGACCCGACCACCATCACGCATGATGTGCAGCTCCGCGAAGAAGGTCTTGTCACGCAGTTCGGTTACTACCACGCGCTCAACATCAACCGAGAGTTCTTCAAGCAGATCACGCAGCAGATCGTGGGTCATGGGCCGCGGGGTGGTAACCCCGTCTAGCGCAATAGCGATGGCTGTTGCCTCGGGGGCACCGATGAAGATCGGCAGCAACCGCGACTGATCCGATATTTCTCTAAGCAGCACAATCGGCGTGTTGGAAGGCAGCTCCACTCGCACACCGATCAGTTCCATTTCCTGCACGCCGAGAGCCTAGCGGTGTGTCCCGTAGAGGGCAGAAACGTAAGCATCGGGATCGGCGCTCAACGTTTCGTGATCGGCTTGTGCGATCATGCGGAGGTTGCGGTATCGGCCTTCATGGTCAAGGCCGAAGCCGATCACATACGCCTCAGATATCTCTGATCCGACATACTCGATTTCTACCGGCAGCACCCGCCTCATGGGGCGATCCAACAGTGTGCATACCGTCACCGAACGCGGTTGTCGCTGCTGCAGCTGTGAATGCAGAAAGGCTGTGCTGAGGCCGGTGTCGACTATGGCTTCGACGATCACCACGTCACAATCAGCGATGTCTGTGTCGAGATCTTTGACCAGACGCACTCTTCCAGAATCGGGGGTGTATGGCGTGATCGACATGAAATCAACTCTTATCGGCACGGTCATGGCCCGCACTAGGTCGGCAAGGAACGGCACACTGCCGCGCAGCACACCCACTAGCAGCACCCCGTCACAGAATCGTGCCGACAGCTGCGCTGCTAATCGTGCCACGATGCTGTCGATCTGTGCAGCGCTCAACAGCACTTTGGGTTCCGTCAGCGGCTCAAGCATGTCTTAAGTTCCCTTAGAAAGTGTGCTACAGGTAGCTGCGTATCGCTTGCAGCAGCATCAGCCGACGCAGCCTTTCGGTCAAGTCAATGATCTCGGTTAGCTCGCTCAACAGACGCTCTTTGTCACCGCGTGCGATCAGCGGGCCCAGCAACTGCTCATAGACACCTGCTTCACGGTCAGCAGCAACTCTGAACATCCGCAGGTTGCGTGCTGGCATACCGTGCTCAGCCAGAGCAGCAGCTGTTTCCGCTAACAGCAGCGCATCGTTTGAAAAGACTGCCTCGTTGCTGCTAGCGCCACGGCTTTCGGCGGCTGTAGTGATGATGCCGTGACGTTGCAGCTCAACAATGTGTTCGAGATCTACTCCCACCTCTTTCGCTAGCTGCTCGGAAGTGAAACGACCTGAACCCTGACGATGATCCGACACCTTTGCATCTGCTGGCTCAGCGGATACATCCGAGTGCTCGTAATGCTCAAGCTGCTCAGAGTGCTCAGACTGGTCAAGCTCGTCAAGCGGGTCGGATTCGTCGCCAGCGAAGGACTCAAACAACGAAAGGTTGTCTAGCTCTGCTGCCGACTTGGTTGCCAAGACTTTGGGAGCGGTTCTGGCTACAGCCCCGAGAGCTAAGCGATGTTTGATCTCCTTGAGAGGCAAAAAATTATCACGCTGCTGGATCAGCACCCAGTTGAGCCGGTTGATGTCATCGTCATAGAACTTGCGATAGCCAGAGGGTGATCGATGCGGGGCGATCAAACCCTGAGACTCAAGAAAGCGGATTTTTGAGATGGTCAAGTCGGGATGCTCTTCGGCAAGAAGCGAAAGGACCTCGCCTATAGACCTGTGGCTGCGACTCACGACATCAGCCATCGCTGATAAAAGCCAGCAGAAGGCTCGCCAGCTGATACCGACTCATCCAGGTGACGTGCCACGCACGAATACCAGCTTGAATTTGCCGACTTGCACCTCATCACCTTCGTTGAGTTGACCCTCATCCACCAAAGTGCGGTTGATGTAGGTTCCGTTCAACGAACCGACATCGCGGATCAAGTAACGCTCCCCTTCTCGTGCAACCTCCGCGTGTCGTCGTGACACTGTTATGTCGTCAAGGAAAATATCGCTTCGCGGATCACGTCCGAGTGACACCAGATCAGAATCGAGCGCGTAGCGGGCACCGGTCTTAGCGCCCTGATTCACAACGAAAAGTCCCTGCCGAGGGCTGAAAGCCGAGCGGTCAACATGAACTTCGCTAGGCACCGAAATCGCTGGCCCCGCTTGGGTTTCGATGTTGTCGTTATCAGGCCGCGGCTCAGCGCTTGAGGCCGCGCCAATCCCGTCTCTGGGGTGGTCGTTGAAACCAGGATCACTTGATGGCACAGACACCACTTGCTGCCTCCTGTTATCCCTCTATGAGACCCCTGTAGCCGTCAGCATCAAGCAGGCGATCAAGTTCAGAAGCCTCATCGAAGGTCACTGTGCAGATCCAGCCGTCACCGTATGGATCTTCGTTCAACCTTTGCGGTGACCCGCCGAGTTCGTCGTTGACTTCGGTAACGACACCGCTCACCGGAGCAAACAGTTCAGAAACAGACTTGGTTGACTCAACCTCACCGAAGGTTTCGCCCTGCTCAACCCTGTCACCTACCTGTGGTAGCTCCACGTAGACCACATCGCCTAGAGCGTCCTGGGCATAGTCGGTGATACCGATGCGCACAACGTTGCCGTCGGCGACAGCCCATTCGTGATCGGTGGAGTAACGCAATCCGTCTGGAACATTCATAGATACGAAGCTACCCCATAGAGACGCTGAACTCACTACCGAAGATTTCAAGCACTCGGCGGGCAAGTATCGGAACCGCGCCTTGTGTTAGAGTTACAATCCAAATAGCCGACCAAGTAAACGTTTACACAATCAGCGGGAGGAGTTCCGATGGCTGATGTAGTCCTTGAAAATCTCAACAAAGAATACGACAACGGCTTCCATGCGGTAACCGACCTCAACCTCAAGATCAACGACGGCGAGTTCTTGGTGATGGTGGGACCCTCGGGCTGTGGCAAATCCACCACGCTGCGCATGATCGCCGGGCTAGAGGACATCTCCTCAGGCGAGTTGCGCATCGGCGACCGGGTGGTCAACGAACTGCCACCCAAAGACCGTGACATTGCCATGGTCTTTCAGAACTATGCCTTGTATCCGCACATGAGCGTCTACGACAACATCGCTTTTTCGTTGAAGCTGTCTCGGCGCCCTCGCAGCGAGATCAAGGAGCGAGTTTCGGAAGTGGCTCGCATTCTTGAACTTGAGACCCAACTTGACAAGCGGCCTGCTCAGCTCTCTGGCGGTCAGCGTCAGCGAGTCGCTATGGGGCGTGCCATTGTGCGTAGACCGCGTGTGTTCCTGCTTGACGAGCCGCTCTCCAACCTTGATGCCAAGCTGCGTGTGCAGATGCGAGCTGAGATCACCGGCTTGCAGCGCGAGGTGGGCATCACCACGTTCTATGTGACCCACGACCAGGTTGAGGCCATGACTATGGCAGACCGGGTTGCGGTCATCAGCCGTGGTGTGCTTCAGCAGGTGGACAGCCCGATGACGCTTTTCAACGAGCCTGACAATCTTTTCGTGGCGGCTTTCATCGGTTCGCCTTCAATGAACATCATGGAGGGCGAACTCAACCGCAACGGTCAAGGCATCAAAATGACTTTAGGGAGCCAAACCTTGGCGGTACCCGACGAAGTGCTCAGCAATCGTCCCGCTCTGGAAAGTTATCTCGGCAAGAAGATTGCTATCGGGCTTCGTCCTAAGGATCTTGAAGATGCTGCGGTTGTGTCGGATCATCCCGATGATCAGAGGATCAAGGTGTCGGTGCAGCACACCGAAGCCCTTGGCTTTGAGATCATCGCCTACTTCGATATTGATGCCAAGCCGGTTATCTCTAGGGACGCACTGGAACTCAGCGACGAAGAAGTCGAAGCGGTCGAAACCTCCGCAACACGGATGAATGCCCGCTTCAATCCCACCACCGAAGTGCGTTCAGGTGACATGATCGACGTTGCCGTGACAGTCGGCAACGCCCACTTCTTTGATCTAGATACCGGTCTAGCGATCCGCTCCTAGCCCGCGCTAGTCGTTTTGAACACCAGCGTGGTTTCTGCTGGGATCAAAACAGTGTCATCTGTGTTGTTGATCTGACTGATGCTGCCTGAGTCATGGCTCGCGTAAACGATCTGCCAGCCGCTTGAGTCCAACTGGAAGCTGGTTGATTGCGCCGACATGTTGGCTATCACCAAGATGCTGCCTCGTCGCAGCGCAGCAACTAGCGGATCAGCCGACTCAAGCCATTGCAGAGGTGCTCGCCACATGTCGGGATGGCTGCGCCGCATAGCCAGCAGGCTGCGATAGTGATGCACAGGTGCTAAGGGATCATTGCGCTGAGCAGCGACTGTCTGCTCGTCGGGGCGAAGCTCAGAGTCGATCCAAGGAGCCCCAGACGAAAAACCGTTCTGCGGTCCAGCATCCCAGGGCATCGGTGTACGGCAACCGTCGCGGATCGCGACTGGGTCATAATGATCGCCTCTCAAGACACCGTCAGCCAGACCTAGTTCTTCTCCCTGATACAGAAACGGGGTTCCGCCGAGTGCCATAAAAAGCGTGCTCACAGCTAGCGAACGCCGTAGGCCTGCTTCTCCACCACCGAAACGGGTAACCGGGCGCGGACGGTCGTGGTTACTAACCACCCATGAAACACCTTCGGGTGCTGCATCATGCATGGACCGCACCATCTGCAACAGCAGTCCAGGATCCCAGCCCATTATCGCTGTGCGCAAAAAGAAAGCTTGATCCAGCGCACCCGCAGCTACATAACGTGCCATCCCGTCAGGCCAGGGTGCGTTGACCTCACCGAGCAGCATCACCTGATGAGGTTCACAAACCTGCTTCCAACGCTCAAATATTTCAATGTTGGATGGTTGGTCCATGTCGTGGCGATGCTCAAAAGCCGCGAACGCTTCAAAGGGATGCATTGAGTCGTGCAACGGCGCTGTTTGGGGATTGTCACGCAGTTCAGCGTCTTTGATTAATCCGTGAGCCACATCAACACGGAAGCCGTCAACACCGCGCTCAATCCACCAGCGCAGGATCGCATCGAACTCGTCGCGCACTGCTGGGCTGCGCCAGTTCAAATCTGGTTGCTCCGGCAAGAACAGATGGCACCAGTACTGGCCTGAAGCTTCGTCCAAAGTCCAAGCCGGACCCCCGAAATGGCTCAACCAGTTGTTGGGCGGGCCGCCGTTAGGCGCAGGATCAGCCCAGATGTAACGCTGACGTTCTGGGGAACTCGGATTATGCCGGGCAAAAGTGAACCAGGGATGCTCAATCGAGGTGTGGTTCGGCACGACATCAACCATGATCCTCATGCCTCGGCGGTGGACTTCTTTCACCAGTTCATCAAAATCTTCGATGGTTCCGTGACGGCCAGCGACTCCGCAATAGTCGCTGACATCGTACCCGTGGTCATGGCACGGCGACGGATAAAACGGGGTCAGCCAGACGATGTCTACGCCTAGCCAACTCAAATAATCCAGCTTGCCAATGACTCCGGCTAGGTCTCCGATACCGTCACCATTGGAGTCAGCGAATGAGCGGATGTAGACCTCATAACCAACAGCACCTTTCCACCACGGCTCATTACTCGCAGTTGAGGTGCCATTAGGAGTAGAGGCTGCGATCGTGCCAGCGCCTTTTGGGGATTGTTCCACGCTCAGCTGAGACCTTTCCGTAAACGTTTGCAGTCGTTCAACTCTAGTAGCAAACGCCAAATCGTTGTAGGCAAAGCCGCTGCTACTACTGCGACGCTCAGTTGCGGGATCTAAGAGCCTGAGGAGGCTCGCTGGGAAGGTGTCCATGGTTGATCCGAGGCAGCACGCTTTGACCAACTCGTGAGCACTCCTCAATGTGGGGGTATCCAGACAAGATGAACGCATCAATACCGACACGGCGATAAGCGTCAAGCTTGGCAGCTACCTCATCAGGGTCACCAACGATTGCGGCACCTGCTCCCGAACGAGCTCTACCAACACCAGTCCAAAGGTTGGCTTCTACGTAGCCATCTGTGTCGCTTTCTTCACGTAGCTGCGCTTGACGCTGCACCCCGACCGAGGCGGCATCAAGAGATCGTCCCCTGATGGTGGCACCCACATCATCGTCGAGTTTGCTCACCAACGCCGCGGCGGCAGCTTGAGCGTCCGCAGAGGTTTCACGCACGATGACATGGCTGCGAAGGCCGTAACGCAGCCAACGACCATGCCGAGCGGCGCGCTGCTTCATGTCGTTGACGGTTTCGGCTACGCCAGCCACAGTGTCTGGCCAGGTCAAGAAGACATCACTAGCTTCAGCAGCGGTTTCTTTGGCCGCTTCAGAGAAACCCCCAAAATAAAACAGCGGACACCTGCCCGACACAGTATGCGCCCGCGGCGGGTCAAGGGTCAGTTCCACGAACTCGCCGTGAAAGTCAATCGACTCGCCGTTGAGCAACATGTGCAACACTTTCATCCATTCCAAGGTGCGGCGATAACGCGGCGCTGACTCCAGTGTCTCGCCGGGCATGTCACTGGAAATAATATTGACGGTGAGCCGCCCGTTGAGCATTCTGTCTATGGTGGCGAGTTGTCGGGCTAGTTGCGGCAGCCAAAGTTCTCCCATACGCACCGCTAGCAGTAGCCGCATACGCTTGGTGAGCGGCGCGACAGCAGCCGCGAAGGCGGTGGCATCTATGCCGAGCGCATATCCCGACGGCAGCAAAATATTGTCGAAACCGTTCTGCTCGGCGGTCAGGGTTATGTCACGACAATGTTCCCAGCTGCTAGCCAGCTCTGGTTCAGCAACACCCAGGTAGCGGTAGTCGTCGTCGCAGAGTGCAGCGAACCAGGACACCTCAACCTGCGCTTCAACGCTCGCGTCCTCGGGCTCATTTACCCGTTTGATGCTCACGGCAGTCGTGTCCCCTGGGATGCTTCGATCACATCGTAAACGTCGTTGCGGTCAAGATGCACGTTCGGTGCCTTTGACAACTTTGTTAGCCGGTCGGGTTGCTGCGTGCCGAGCAGCGCGACCGGACGAGCTGGATGGGCTAGCACGAACGCCAGCGCTACCGTGGCACGATCCACGTTTTCTCGTTCTGCTAGCCGGTCAAGCACTGCAAGCAGTTCGTCAGCCACAGCAGCACCACGCTGATCATCTGCGCTGCTAGCCAAACGACCGCCTCCGAGCGGACTCCACACCAGCGGCAACACACCGATACGCATACAAAAGTCGAAGGTTCCATCGTGGAGAGGATCTAGATGCGCCGCCGAATACTGCGGCTGGGTTGCTGCCAGCGCAAACGGCAAATGAGCTGCCAAAGCTTCATGCTGAGCGACTGTGAAGTTGGATACTCCGACCTCACGAATCTTGCCTGCTGCGCGCAGTTCGCTGAGAGCTTCAGCAAGCTCGGCGGGATGCGTCAACATGTCGGGGCGGTGTATCTGATACAGATCAATCACGTCAACTCCAAGACGTCGCAGCGAGGCTTCACACGCAGCAGTGATCGCCTCGCGACCAGAGTTATACGGCACTGCCGGAATGATGCCACCTTTGGTGGCTAGCACCATCTGCTCGCGCAACTGCGGTGCGGCGGCGAGTATGCGTCCGAGGTTGGCTTCGGCTTCACCGAATGCACTTCCGCCCCAGTTCAATCCGTAAACATCGGCTGTGTCAACCAGGTTCATACCGAGATCTAGACCGGTCTCAATCACGGCTCGAAGCTCATCATCGGGTCGTGCCACCAACCGCCAGCAACCCAGACCAAGTGGGGCAACACGCAATGCTTCACCTAGCGGCCGGGCATCACGGTCAATGAGTCCTGTCTTCATTAGTCTGTTACTCCTGAGAAACCTGATGTCACAACCCTGCGATTGCCGCCCATTGCTCCATGAGTTCTGAGGTGCGCTACGGCGTGATCGGCACAGGAATGATGGGCCGTGAACATGTCGTCAACTTGATCCATTTGCCTGGTGCTCAGGTCACAGCGCTGGCAGACACTCATCCGGCTTCGCTGCGGGCTGCGGCTGAACTGGCACCTGAAGCGGCCTGCTTCGGTGACTTCCGTGCTCTGCTGGGGTCGGGCTTGTGTGACGCTGTGGTGGTGTCCACACCGAACATGACTCATGCTTCGGTGCTTTTGGAGATACTTGGCAGCGACCTGCATGTGCTGGTAGAGAAGCCTCTGTCTACCAACACAAAAGACTGTCAACGAGTTCTTGAAGCCGCGCAAAACCATAGCGGGCTGATCTGGGTAGGGCTCGAATACCGCTTCATGGCACCCTTCGCACGGCTCATAGCCGAAGCCAAGAACGGCACCGCTGGACGTGTTTGGATGGTGTCGCTGCGTGAGCACCGCTTTCCTTTCTTGTCGAAGGTCAATGACTGGAACCGTTTCGCCGCCAACACCGGTGGAACTCTGATCGAGAAATGCTGCCATTTCTTTGATTTGATGAACCAGGTGATGCCCAGCGAACCTGAACGGGTCTACGCTTCGGGAAGCCAGCTCGTGAACCATCTTGATGAGCGATACAACGGCCACACTCCCGACATTATCGATAGCGCATATGTGGTGGTCGACTACCAAGACGGCGCTCGCGGCTTGCTTGACTTGTGCATGTTCGCTGATGCCAGCCACGACCAGCAAGAGTTCGCGGTGATGGGCGACAAAGGCAAGATCGAAGCTCTGGTTCCTTCCGACATCGTGCGGATCGGCTTGCGCGATAGCCACACTATCGGCAACGTCACCACCGAGAAGGTGACCTCCACGGCTGCTTATATGGGTTTGCATCACGGGTCTAGCTACATTGAGCATCAGCATTTCCTTGAAGCGATCTGCTCTCTTAACACCGCTGAGCGCCGTGAGTCTTCGGTGGTGAGCCTGCAGGCTGGGATGCTGGCAGTCGCGATGGGTGCCGCGGGTCACCAATCAATCCTTAGAGGCTCGGCGGTTCATCTCAGCGAAGTGCTGTGAAAAGGTTTGTTCATCCCTTCACGGAGCCTGCCAGCAAGCCCCGCACGAAATGTCGTTGCAGACTAAAGAAGACAATCAACGGCAGGATCATGATCACAAAAGCCGAAGCGAAACGCAGCTGGAAATTGGAGCCCCGCTCCCCTACCAAGTTGACCAAAGCAATGGTCATGGGCTCATTATCGGTGAGTAGTACTGCCGCTACCAGATAATCGTTCCAGGTCCATAGGAACTGAAACACTGCGAAAGCTGCCAACGCAGGGCGAGCCAATGGCAGCACCAGCCTCCAGAAAATCGTGAAATGGCTAGCACCGTCAATCCGTGCTGCTTCAAATATTGAGCGCGGTAGCTGGCTAATGAAGTTGTGAAGCAACAGCACCGCTAACGGCAAACCGAATGCAGTGTGAGTGAGCCACACCGCAGCAGCAGTATTCGCAATCCCTAGATCTGGGAACAGCACAAAAGTCCAGTCAAGGCCGGGAATAGTGAAACGAGCTCCGTTGTTGAAGAGCTGCAGAAGCGGCACGAAAGCCATCTGGTTCGGCAGCGCGATCATCGAAACCAGCGCAATAAACAGCCAGTTGCGGCCTCGGAACTCCATCCAAGCAAAGCCATAGGCTGCGAAAGCGGCTACCGCTATCGGAATGATGGTGGCAGGGATCACTATCGCCATGGAGTTAAGCGCGAACTCCCACATTGAAGGCTGCGCGGCGCTGTCACGGAAAATGTCGCGATAGTTCTGAAGCGTGAAATTGTCGAAATCGTTCCATGCGGTCCACCAGCCCGAATCGTTGATGTCCGCGACTTTGCGGAAAGACGAGACAAACAATCCAAGAGTCGGCACTGTCCAGATCACTACCACCAGCCAGACCACCCAGGTCGGCAGCGAACCCAACATATCCCGCAAGCGTCGGCCTGTGGGAGGTGGGAGAGTCACTTGAGCGCTCACGCTAGATCCTTTTGCAGTCTGCGAATGTTGAAGATCATCACTGGCACCACCAATGCCAATAGCACCACAGCGAAGGCGCTACTAGAAGTGAAGTTGCGGTCACGTAGTTGATCGAACATTTCGTTGGCTAAGACGTTGGTGCGGTTGGCTCCGCCGGTAGTGGCTTTGACCAGGTCAAATACTTTGGTGACGATCACGATCAGCGTTGTGACCACCACAATGATCGTCGGACGGATCTGAGGCATCACTACCCGCCAGAAGGCTTGTGTTTCGCTGGCACCATCCACTCGGGCTGCTTCTAGCAGTTCGTCAGGCACTGCCCTGATCGCCGCTGACAGCACCACCATGGCGAAACCGGTCTGAATCCAGACCATGATTATCATGATCCAAAAATTGTTCCACGGGATCATGGTTGCGTTAACAAAAAAGCCGCGAACATTGAAACCGAGCCCTTGCAGCACCGCGTTGACAAGGCCAGTCTGGGTGCCGGTTGCTTGAACCTCGAACATGAAATCCCAGATCACGGCGGCACCAACCATAGAAATAGCCATCGGCATGAAGATCAAGGTTTTGGCGTAGCGATCACCATAAGCACGATCGGCTAACACGGCCAGCATCAAGCCAAGCGCTGTGGATAGTCCAGCTACGGTAACTACCCACCAAATGTTGTTCCAGACCACAGCTTGCAGAGTTGACAAAGCACCAAAAATCAGCAGCACCGATCCCAAAACGATCATCATTGATGACGACGGTGAACCCCAGTCAAGTTCAAGTTCTTGACGGTTGATCTTGCGCAAAGTCCAATACAGCAAAGACGCTGCTGCAATCGCTACCAGTATCCAAAGCGTTATCCGGCTAGAGACAAGCACTGTCAAGATGTCCATGATCGCCGAGCGGTTCGGGTCGCGTATTAGCGACTCAACGAACGCCAGCAGCGGGGCTATTACTAGCACCACTCCAACGACACCCAGGATTTTCATTAGACGGCCCGCAGTAGCGATCTGCCTGGTGGTGCCGATGATGCGGGTGGCGCTAGCCCAAGCAGCAATCGCGGCTACCAAAACCGCGGCGAGGCCTGCTATGAACAGCCGGCTTGTGAAGATTTGCGCCCAACCCTCAAAGGTGAAGTAGTTGTCGTCGGTGAAGATGTCGCTGTAGTGCTCAAACGTGTAGCCGGGTTCACGGCCTCGTGTGCCGTTCTTGAACGACAAAAATACGGTGCGCAACCCGGGAATAATCAAGCCGATAGTCACGAAAGCCAAAGCTGGCCCGGCGAACACCCAGGGCCGCAGCCGACCTTCCCAAGCGTTGCGTCGATTGCGTGACGGCTTCAGCAGACCGCCCAGCAATGCACCAATAGCAGCACCAACGACAGCCCCGGCAAAGATGATCAGCCAGCCCTCTTTGACTGGCCCCACTAAAGCTGGTCCGGCAGGAACCCAGCCGTTGTGTTGAACAGCAGCCCCGACAACAATGCCAACCAGCGCTCCGAACACGGCTGTGAAGATCGGCCAGCGGGGCACGGCCTGATCAACAGTGCGATTAGCTCCTACAAAAATTACAGCCGAAGCCAGCAGCGACACCACCACTGTTATCACCATGGTGATGAACTGCTCCACGCGTCGGCTCTTTCTACTTCGTCCGGTTCGACAATCGAATATGACCGCCAGATACGCCCGTCTTAGACAGGCATAACAGCAGCTTTGAAGACATTAGCCCAAAGAGCCCGCAGGCGCGGCTGTGTGCGGAGGTCCAGCCACTAAAGCTGTCACCTCCGCACACAACACAGACCTGCTAACTAGGCGATGCCTAGCTAAATCGTTACGACGGCCAAGCGTCCTGAACGTCTGATACGAACTCTTCAGCGGTCTTAGCACCAGACACATAGTCGGTACCGGAACGCCAGAACTCGCCAGCGCCTACTTCTCCAGGCATCAGGTCAGATGCATCAAAGCGGAACGGGCTAGCGCTCACCAAGATCTCGGCCAGAGTGCGGTCGAAGTTCGATGAGTAAAGCGACGTGTCATGGTCACGGTTCGGTGACAAGAAGCCGCCCTTATCGGCGCGGATACGGGCATCGGCGTATTCGGCGGTGCCGATGTATTCAAGCACAGCCAACGTCTCGGGCTTGTCAGTGAAAGCGACTGCATGCGTGCCTGCACCGAGCACCACCTGACCGAACTCATCTGAGATGGTCGGCAGATAGAAGACGTTGACATCACCGTCCGGGCCAAGCGTGGCACCGGCATCAACGAAGAAGGCACCTGCGAAGTTGGCCTGACGATGCATCAAGCATTCGCCGTCAACGAGAGGCAGAGCAGCCTCACGGAAACCGGTAGTAGCGATCAGATCGCGTCCACCCAAAACATTGCCTTCCTCGAACCAGATATCGCCGACGAACTCAGCAACAGCAACGACACGAGGATCATCGAAGGGGATCTCGTTAGATACCCACTGGTCATACACATCAGGGCCATGCAGGCGCAGCATGATGTCTTCCATCCAGTCGGTGAAAGCCCAACCGGTGGCATCTCCTGACTCAATGCCGACGCACCACGGGACATGCCCGTCGGATTTGATCTGCTCGGTGAGAGCTTCGAGTTCGGCCCAGGTTTCGGGGATTTCGTAACCCTTCTCTTCAAAGACTCCTGGCTGATACCAAACCAAGCTCTTGACATCACCCTTGTTGGGCACGCCGTAGACGTTGCCGTTGGTGGTTGCGAGATCAAACCAGAACGAGTCATATGAGCCGCTGAGTCTGCTCATCGCGTCATCGGGAATAGCGACAGCATCACCTGATTGTGCGAACTGAATGATTCGGCCAGGCTGAGGGATCACCACAATGTCGGGCGGGTCACCAGCTTCAAGAGCAAGGTTCAGTTCGGTGGTGGCATCACGCGAGCCTGAGTAACGCACCACGATTCCGGTGCGCTCACGCAGCGGCTCGAAACCTGCTATGAAACCTTCGGCTTCTGAGCCGGTCTCTGGTCCGAGGATCTCAACGACTGTGCCAGAAAGGCTCATCTCGTCGGCCATCTCGGCCATCTGCTCCATTTCGGCCATCTGCTCCATCTGCATGGCTTCAGCGTCAGCGGCACGCTCGGCAGCTGCATCAGCTTCAGCCTGAGCCTCAGCCAGCTGGGCTTCAAGTTCTGCAACAGCCTCAGAGTCCATTGCGTCTTCGCCTTCGGCCATTGCGGCTGCTAGCGCTGCTTCGGCTTCGGCGGCACGCTCAGCTGCTGCATCAGCTTCAGCCTGAGCCTCAGCGGCTGCCTCTTCGGCGGCTTCTGCGTCAGCTTGAGCTTGAGCGGCTGCAGCATCAGCGGCGCTGGTGTCGGCCGTCGGCTCGTCATCTTCGCCACAAGCCGCCGCCACAAGAGCGAAGCTAAGCATGGCACCAAGTATCAGTGCTAGGCGCGAGTGTTTTTTCATTGATTCCCTCCCAGGGATGCAAACGTTTACAGGGAGCACACTAGCGCAGCATCGATTCCGAATCAACCCCGCGAATCAACCCCAAGGAGATCACCACAATTACTCTCGGGTCTAGCGCAGGATCAGCCTTGCTTGCTTCAAGGATCCGACTTCACTGCTGTGATGGTGCAGCTGTAGATTCGCGGACTATTAACGGCACGTCCCAGATGACATCGGCGGTCTGCTGCCCATCAATAAGAGTGATCACAGTTTCGGCGGCTTTGACTCCCATTTCGCCCACAGCCTGACGCATGGTGGTGAGCCCCAAAGTTTCGGCTAGATCGTGGTCATCAAATCCGATTACTGACAGCTCCTGAGGCACCGCCATCCCCCTACGCGAAGCTTCTCGCAGCACCCCGAAAGCCATCTCATCAGACATGCAAAACACCGCAGTGGGCGCATCAGCGCATTCCAGCAGCTGAGTCAAAGCTTCGACACCACCGGCTGCAGTCCACGGAACACAAACATGCAGCTCGGGTGCGACCCCTAGCCCGGCAGCCTCAAGAGCGTCTTGATAGCCGAGTTGACGTTGCTGGGGAACAGGTATAGGTAGGTCAGGCAAATGAGACGGCCCTGACACAAGCCCGATGCGCTTGTGTCCTAGTTCAATTAGATGCTCAACAGCACATCGCGCCGCATTGCGATTGTCGATAGCGATTGATGAAGCTCCAGCGAGCTGTTCACCCACAGCCACCACCGGCCTGTCAAAGAAGTCTTCGACCGAATCAGCTTCGACACTTACGAACGTGTCGATCAGCAGTATTCCGTCCACTCTTCGACACAAAGCACCAGCGTCACTTAGCAAGCTGCGACGATCCTCAGCGCTGGTCATCACCGAAATCAACATGTCGTAACCGGCTTGAGCAAAAACCGAGTTGATTCCGCCCATCACCCTAAACGGGAACCAGGTACCGAAATGCGGTGCCACCACGCCAATGGTCCAGGTTCTGCCCGACACCAAGCTTGATGCTTGAGGATGAGCCTCATAATCGAGCGACTCAGCTGCTGCCTTAACTCGGCTGCGAGTCTCAGGTGCCACATTCGGCAGACCGCGCAAAGCACGACTAACTGTGGCTACCGAGACACCTGTGACTTGTGCGATGTCTTTTATGGTGGACCGAGCCCCAGCCACGGAATTTCAAACTAGCCCATCTAGTCGGTGTTGAGTGCCCAACCCTTGCTCTTCTCCACGGCATGCTTCCAGCCCCGATAACCGGTATCACCGAGATCGGTTGAAGCATCCGGCAGCGCTTCAAAGTCGAGCTGCCATTTAGAGGCAATGTCATCTAATGAAGACCAGACACCGACGGCTAGACCGGCGAGATAGGCCGCGCCAGCTGCGGTAGCTTCGGTGAGCTTGGGACGCTGAACCGGCACACCAAGTTGGTCGGCTTGAAGCTGCATCAGCGAACTCATCGCCGAGGCTCCGCCGTCTACACGCAGGTTGCGGATCGATGTTGCCGCCGCAGCGGTCATAGCTTCCACCACATCACGGGTTTGGTATGCCATTGCCTCAATAGCAGCGCGTGCCAGTTCGGCACGTCCCGAGCCTCTGGTAAGGCCGACGATGGTGCCGCGAGCGTATGGATCCCAGTGCGGGCTGCCTAAACCTGCGAAGGCGGGCACTAGATACACCCCGCCAGTGGTATCGCTCTGCTCGGCGAGGTTTTCGAGTTCGGATGCGTCGCTGATGATGCCGAGACCGTCCCGCAACCATTGAACGGTTGCTCCAGTAGCGAAGATTGCTCCCTCTAGGGCGTAGGTCGCTTGCGGGCCTTGAGGCGTGTCCAGCATCCAGGCGACCGTTGACAGCAGTCCATCAACCGGGGTGGGGACTTCCGTTCCAACGTTCATCAGCACGAATGAACCTGTGCCGTAGGTGTTTTTGGCATCACCAGAAGTGAACGCGGCTTGCCCGAACAGCGCTGCGTGCTGATCTCCCGCAATGCCGGTGATCGGCACTCCAGCACCGCAGGCTGCTGGCGCGGCGGTAACCCCGAATGCGCCGCTTGAGGGCAGCACACGCGGCAAAGCCTCTTCGGGCACGCCGAACGCTGAGCACAGCTCGGAGTGCCAGCGCAGTTCGGTGATGTCATACAGCATGGTTCGGGCTGCGTTGGTCGCATCGGTGGCATGAACCTCACCGCCGGTGAGATTCCACAAGATCCAACTATCAACGGTGCCCAAAGCTAAGTCTGGGCCTGTCACTACGCCGCCTGTGGTGAACAGCCATTCAAACTTGGAAGCCGAAAAATACGGGTCAAGCACTAGGCCGGTGCGCTCACGCACTAAAGGCAGCAAACCGTCGCTTTGAAGTTGAGCGCATCGGGCCGCGGTGCGGCGATCCTGCCACACGATGGCGCGATGCAATGGTCGACTGTTTTTGCGGCTCCAGGCCACAACCGTCTCACGCTGGTTAGTCACGCCAATCGCTGCAGGAGGGGCATCTAGTTGATCCACAACTTCTTTGAGAGTCGCCTGCACAGCATCCCAGATCTCGCTGGCATCATGCTCGACATGTCCCGGCATCGGGAAATACTGCGGGAACTCGCGCTGCGCCACTGCCACGATCTCTGCGGAGTCGTTGAAAGCGATGGTGCGCACGCTGGTGGTGCCAGCATCAATCGCCAAAACCACAGTCATGCAGTAGCTCCGAACAGTAGGTCGGCTGCCTGATGCACTCCCGGGTCGTTTTGCAATGCTTCGGCGGGCTCAAGCATGGACAACATAGTACGGCGCCTCAAGAAGTCGTCCATCGTCAAGATGTGTTCCCAGCGGGCCATCGTCATCACTTCGGCTGCGCAGTAGTCAACACGGGCGCTTAGCGGTGCTGCCAACTCTGAGGACTCCGCAACAAGTTCAACCACTTGTTGGGAGCGGCTTCCATGCCTACGCCATAGTGCGGCAGCCTGAGCCTGCTTGATACCAGCTCGGGCGGCACTGCGCTCAAAATGTTCTTTGGCCTTGCTGTCAGGCTCGCCGAACCAGCGCCCTTTCGGGGCTTGAGGGGCAAGACCGCAGCGCCGCGCTGCTTCGATCACTTCGTCACCAACATTGAGACAGTCGCTGAGTTTGCCCCCAAGGATCGACACTGCACCGCGTGCTTGGTCTACTTCCACAGCGTGACGGCGCGATAGTTCAGTCCAGTCACGGTCGGTGTCTGTGTCGGAGTCGACCACTAGGGCACGCACTCCACACCGATAGGAGATCACATCGTCTTGCTTGAGTGGCTGAGACAATCGCAGTCTCGAATTGGCCTGCTCTAACAAAAAATTAATGTCTGCATCTGTGACTGGCGGGGCGGCATCGCTAACGCGTGTATCAGTAGTGCCGATTACCGATCTGTGTCCCATGGGTATCACGTAGAAGAGGCGCTGATCGTCGTCAAAGAAGGCGAGAACACGCCCAGAGTTGGTGAGCTGAGGCACCACAATGTGAGCACCCTTCGAAAAGCACAAATCCTGGTTCAAAGGGATGTCAATGAGGTTCGCTAGCTGCACAGCCAAAGGTCCAGCAGCATTAACCAGCAGCTTCGCTGAGACATCATGACGGATGCTGCTGACGCGATCTGTCAGCTGTGCCTGCCAGCGGGTATCGCTTCGCTCGGCGCTGTCGAGACGCATTCTTGACACTGCGACTGCGCCTCTGTCAACGGCATCCAGCAGTAACTGCATCACAAAACGTGCATCGTTGTCCACGAGCAGATAGTCGGAGTATTCGATGGCACCTTTCACGTTGTGGGTGTTGATGACAGGCTCGGCCTTCGTCAGCGAGTTAGATGACATGAGACGGGGGCGGCTTGTAGCGAAGCGACCGAGAGCCCAGTAGGCATTCGCTCCTAGCGCAGCAAAAGCAGGCGAATACGGTGATGTGGCACCCAGCGCAGCCAAGAACCGCACCTCGCTGAGGCGGCTGGCATATGAGCGTGCCAAAAGATTACGTGAGCGGCACAATCCCGCTACGAGGCCTATCTCGTAGGACTGCAAATATTTGAAGCCTCCCCAGATGAGATTGGAGGATTCTTGGCTTGTGCCCGAAGCGAAATCGGCTGCGTCGATCAGCGCAGTTCGTAGCCCGTGTGAAGCCAGCGCCAGAGCCGAAATTGCGCCGTTGATGCCACCGCCCACAATCAAAGCGTCGTGAGTATTGGCAACAAGACGCTCTAGGTTGCGCTCACGGAGTTCAGAAGTGCGAATCATGTGATCACTGCTGTGATTGCTGTTCGGCACGTCCGCGGCGTAGCGACTCACGCCCCAAAGGTATGTACTGCACTGCCGATAGATAGCTGTAAACCAGCGAAGGCACCGCACATACCCAACCAGCGATCATGAAACCGTCAGCCACAGCCAGATCCGATGCACCAGCCAGCAGCAGCGGAAAACAGATATAAAGCCCGAAGGTGGCGCATTTGCCCCACCAGGTCACATCAATCGGTTTGGCCCCTAACAGCAGCAACACTGCGCCAACAATCGCTACCAGACCTTCACGCACAAGAGCCAGTATCACCAGCCACCACGGCACAGAACCATCGATTCCCACTGCAATCACTCCGACGAACAAAACGGCCCGATCTGTGATCGGATCAAGCAGCTTGCCGACACGCGAAACCGAATTGAAGAGGCGAGCCCACCAGCCATCCACCCAGTCGGTGGCACCAAGCGCTCCCCACAGTATGGCTGCCGCCCAGCGGTCCTCTGCGCCAAAAAGCAGCCACAGAAACCAGGGAACACAAAACAGGCGCGCTGCTGAGATCAGGTTCGGGATAGTGAGGATGCGGTCCTCGCCTGTGCGCGGCGCGGTCATGGCATCAAGCCTACGATTGGGAGATGAGTTCAGTTTTTACTCAGATCATCAACGGCGATCTGCCAGGCCGCATCGTTTGGCAGGACGACTGCTGTGTCACCATTGTCAACATACGCCCCCTCAACCGCGGCCACATGCTGGTGGTGCCCCGCCAAGAGGTTGATCATTGGGTAGACCTTGACACCGAGACCGTCAATCATTTAATGACCGTGGCTCATCGTGTGTCTAAGGCTTTGCAGGCTTGTGGATTGGCACCTGATCGAGTGGGTTTGATGATCGCAGGTTTTGAGGTGCCACATGTGCATTTGCATGTGCTGCCAATCTCAACGATGGCGCACCTCGAATTTGCGAATGCAGATCCCAGCCCAGATCCTGAAGATCTGGACATGATTGCTGGTCTGCTGACCGCCGAACTAGCCAAGAACCGGCTTGAACACGAATAGGCGCAACCTGTTCGCGCCGGGACAAAAAGGACACAGCTGAGAAGCGAAACATGAGACGAAACAGAACTAAGAAAGGGGGGTGATTGCTTTGAGCAGAAGGCTCACCGAGTTCAGCCACGGTGCCGGTTGAGGCTGCAAGATCGCCGCTGGTGATCTCGCGCATGTAGTGCGCGGCTTGACCCCTAATCCCCCACCAGAGCTTCTGGTTGGTCTTGCTACCTCCGATGATGCTGCGGTCTGGCAGATCGCGCCCCGCCGAGCCTTGGTAGTTACCGCCGACTTCATTACGCCCGTGATTGACGATGCACGCTTGTGGGGTCAGATAGCAGCAACCAACGCTGTGTCCGATGTTTACGCCATGGGAGGGCGACCGCTTCTAGCGTTGAACCTTGTGGCTTGGAACTCCGAGGAGTTGTCAGGCGAACTGCTGGCTGAAGTGCTCGCCGGGGGTGAAGACGCAGCTCGAGCCTGCGGTTTCGTGGTGGCTGGAGGTCACACAGTGGATGACCCCGAACCGAAATACGGGATGGCTGTTATAGGCGAAGTTGATCCCAAACGAATGCTTACCAACACGGGTTTGCGTCCCGGTAACTCTTTGGTGCTCACTAAGCCGCTGGGTTCGGGGGTGATCTCAACTGCTGTCAAGCACGGCGAGGTCTCTGATGCGATAGTGAACCGGGCAGTGCGCGAGATGATCCGATCAAATGAGAGGGCTGCTGCTGTCGGACTGCGTCATGGTGCCACAGCCGCTACTGACGTGACCGGTTTCGGTTTGTTAGGTCATGCTCTGCGCTTAGCACAGGAATCCGCTGTGGGCTTAGAGATCACGGTCGGGCAGGTTCCGATTATCGAAGGCACACATGAGCTGGCTGCTTCGGGGATGGTTCCCGGCGGAACTCAACGAAATCTTGATTGGGTGTCGCCGTATCTTGACCAAGGCTCTGTAAGCAATGGTGACGTGATGCTGTTAGCAGATGCTCAAACGTCGGGAGGTTTGCTACTAGGCATGATCAGCCGCGACGCAGCCATGGCAGCAGTAACCGAACTACGACTAGAAGGTCACGATGCCGCCATCATCGGCGAAGCCCACAAAACCTCCAACCCAGGCAGTATCCAGCTAACGCAATAGACCTGACATCTGACTACGACAATAGCCCTTTCTAGTGCCGGTTCTGCAATGGCTTCACCATGGTCCGGGTTGCGAACACTCCGATGGCGGCAACCATCATCAGCCCGCTGCCGACAAGTCCCAGCACTACAGCGCCAGCACTATCAATTAGCAGACCACCGAGCAGTGGCCCGCCAGCACGGCCTGCGGCCATTAATGCTTGAGCATCGCCGACACGTTCTTCGGGATAGCGCGAACGGCTGGCGAGTACCTCAAATACTCCGGGTATCGCAGCCCAGAAGAAGAACCCCCAGGCGATTAGCGCCACCATGAACAACCAGTCATAACCAGCGGTCGCTACCAGAATCGCGCAGACTGCGGTGGCTGCCATCGGGATGCTGGGCATTTTGCGAGGCTTATGCATCCGAGCCGCTGGGATCGCCACCACCGCGTTGAGACTGAAACCCAATGCAATAACCGTCACCGATAACCCTGGGTCGCCTGTGCCCAGCACTACCGCGTAAATGAAAACTGCTGAACCTCCGAGAGTGAACAAACCTAGGCAGATCAGGATCACCCTTGCTGCGGCCACCGCCCGGCGGCGCACTCTTTGCCTCGGTAATTCTGTGACTTCGCTGTGATATCCAAACAGCAGTGGCAGCAGCGACACACCGGCCAGCACCACAAACACCAGCCTGATACCGCCAGCGTTGACTAGCAGCGACACCAGCGGCGCAGCTATGACCCCTACCACCGGGCCTGATACTGCAACATCGCCCATGCGGCGTTCGTCGCCGAAGGCCTGCACCCAGCCATACCAGGCCAGCACTCCTAAAGACACGCCGCTGATCAACCGCAAAGCCACCAGCAGCGCGAATGCGGGCAGAGCCGCCGAAACCAGGTTGGCGACTGCGGCAACAATCAGCGCCGTCACAAAGACTCGGTCGCGTGGCTGCAACCAACGTCCAGAACCCCATGAGGCGATCACGAAACCGCCGAGCTGGAACACTCCGATCAGCGCAGCTGAACCCAGGCTGATGCCGTAGTGCTCCGAAACTGCTGTCAGCAGGAACGGCGTGGACACGAAGGCGAGCACGCTGAAACCAACCGCTAGCAGAATCCCGACCTTGACGCTGGGGCGCAGCAGATATACGAGACGGACAGGACTTTGCACCGTTTGATCCTTGGGTTCTCAGGCTCTTGTAGCGAGGCGTTTTGTTAATGAGCGTTTTGTGGTGAACTCAGGGCGTAGGCACGCCAGAGGTCAACTAGCTCTAGCGGGGTTGGCGAGGCAGACCGAGGATCCGCTCGGCGATGATGTTGCGCATAATGATCGAAGTGCCGCCTTGGATGGTGTATGCAGGGGCGTAGCACACAGACGCTGGCACAGTCTCGCCGACAGTGGCGGCCGGGCCCAGCACTTGAGCAGCGAACTGCGCCACCCGCTGCTGGTGTTCGGTGCAGAACGCTTTGGTGCCAGCACTGTAATCAGCTGACCCGGCACCCAACGCACCTCGATAAACCATGAGCCGCCCCAGCCGGTAGCCGGTTTCGATGGCTGCCACCTGCTGACGGATCAGTGGATCATTTAGGTTGGCGCGCTTCAGAGCCAGATCGTAGAGCGGACGGTTCGACACTAGCCGGTCGATGCCACCACGCTCGAAACCGAGTTGCACCATGGTCTGCACGAATGCTGCACCTTCGATACCTACAAGATTGCGAGCAGGCACACGCACATCGTTGAAAAAGATTTCGCAGAAATGGGTGTTGTTAACCATGTCACGCACCGGCCGCACCTCAATGCCGTCTAGGTTCATCGGCACGATCAGCTCAGAAAGGCCGCGATGTGGCGGCCCGTCGCTGCCGGTGCGACAGATCGCGTAACAGTAGTCAGCATCGGCTGCGCCGCTGGTCCAGATCTTTTGACCGTTAACTATGTAATGGTCGCCGTCACCGCGTGCTGAAGTTCTCAAAGAGGCGAGATCAGAGCCAGCGTCGGGTTCGCTCATGCCGATGCACCAGGATGTTTCGCCGGTCAACATTGACGGCAGGAACTCTTCTTTTTGGGCTTGAGTGCCGTAACTGTAGATGGATGGGCCCATTTGACGGTCAGCGAACCAGCTGGCCGCTATCGGCACTCCAGCGCTAATCATTTCCTCAGCCATGATGATGCGTTCTATGCCGGGGCGGCCAGCACCGCCGTATTCGCGTGGCCAGGTCATGCCGATGAAGCCTTCGCTGGCGAGCACTCGGGAGAACTCTTTGGAGTGCCCGTTGATCCATGAGTCGCTGCACTGGCCGTAGTCGGACACGCCTTTGCGGGCTACGGCTCGGGCCCTGGCACGAAGCTGCTGCCATTCGGGCCGCATCGAGAAGTCGAGGCTCATCGCTGTGTTGTCTATCCCCAGTAACAGTACCTCAAGCACTAGCGAGGCTTAAAATCGCAGTAGAGCTAGGTGCGACTTAATAAATACTGATTCGGGGTAGTCGCATGGCTCTGCAAGTCACTAGATTCTGGGGCACATCAATGAAACTCTCTCCTAAACCTTGAAGGAGCATCCATGACTAACTCTGAAACTGGTTCTGTGGCAGGCGGAGGTTGCCCCGTCGTTCATTCGCCGCACGCGAATATGGGTTCGCTCGCTAACCAGGTCTGGTGGCCCGAGCAACTGAACTTGCGCCCTCTCAACAAGAACTCACCCAAGATTGACCCGATGGGCGACGGCTTCGACTACGCCGCTGAGTTCAACAGCCTCGACCTTGCCGCTTTGAAAGCCGACATCGCTGCGGTGCTCACCGACTCGCAGGATTGGTGGCCCGCTGACTACGGCCATTACGGGCCGCTGATCATCCGCATGACTTGGCACAGCGCAGGCACTTACCGCATCCACGACGGTCGTGGTGGCGGAGGATCAGGCACGCACCGCTTCGCCCCGCTCAACAGCTGGCCCGACAACGCCAACCTCGACAAGGCGCGGCGGCTACTGTGGCCAGTGAAGCAGAAGTATGGCCGCAGCATCTCTTGGGCTGATCTGATGATCCTCGCAGGCAACGTGGCTTTGGAGTCGATGGGTTTCAAGACTTTCGGCTTCGGTGGCGGACGGGTTGATGTATGGGAACCCGAAGAGGACATCTATTGGGGTCCCGAAACTGGCTGGCTTGACGATGAGCGTTACAGCGGCGACCGTGAACTAGCTGATCCGCTGGGCGCAGTGCAGATGGGTCTGATCTACGTCAACCCTGAAGGCCCCAACGGCAACCCTGATCCGCTTGCCGCGGCGCGTGACATCCGCGAGACCTTCGCCCGCATGGCCATGAACGACGAAGAGACAGTGGCTTTGATCGCTGGTGGTCACACCTTCGGCAAGACCCACGGCGCAGCCGACGGCGACGTATACGTTGGTGTCGAGCCTGAGGGCGCATCCCTAGAGCAGCAGGGCATGGGCTGGGCTAACACTTTCGGTAGCGGTGTCGGTGGTGATGCCATCACCAGCGGACTCGAAGGTGCTTGGACACCCACGCCGGTCGCCTGGGACAACAGTTTCTTCGAGACCTTGTTCGGCTATGAATGGGAGCTGTCCAAGAGCCCGGCAGGCGCGCATCAGTGGATCCCTGTCGACGGTGGTGGTGCTGGCACCGTGCCTGACGCGCATGACCCGTCGGCGAGCCACACGCCGGTGATGCTGACCACCGACCTGGCGCTGCGCATGGATCCGATCTATGAGCCGATCTCGCGTCGTTTCTTGGAGAACCCCGACGAGTTCGCTGACGCTTTCGCTCGGGCCTGGTTCAAGCTGGTGCATCGTGACATGGGGCCGGTGTCTCGCTATCTCGGGCCAGAAGTTCCCGATGAGGAGCTGATCTGGCAGGATCCTGTGCCCGCTGTTACCCACGATCTGATCGACAGCGCCGACATCGCCCGAATCAAAGCTGCGACCCTTAATGTGGGTCTTTCGATTTCGCAGCTTGTGAGAGCTGCTTGGGCTTCCGCTTCAACTTTCCGTGACAGCGACCTGCGTGGCGGTGCCAACGGTGCCCGTGTGCGCTTGGCACCGCAGATTGCCTGGGAAGCCAACGACCCCGATTCGCTGCGTGAGGTGCTGGCTGCTCTGGAAGGCATCCAGGCAGGTTTCAACAACACTCAAAGCGGCAACAAGCGCGTGTCGCTGGCTGACCTGATCGTGCTAGGGGGTTGCGCTGCTGTCGAGGAGGCAGCTCGCCGTGTAGGCAGCGAAGTTTCGGTGCCGTTCTCGCCGGGGCGCAGCGATGCCACCGCCGCACAGACCGACGCTGACTCTTTTGCGGTGCTTGAGCCGACCGCCGACGGTTTCCGCAACTACTGGCGTGAAGGCGACAAGCGCCGTCCCGAGACGGTGCTGATCGACAAGGCCAGCTTGTTGTCTTTGACCGCGCCTGAGATGACGGTGCTCATCGGTGGAATGCGTGCCCTGGGTGCTAACACGGGCGGATCTTCGCTGGGTGTGCTCACTAGCAGGCCCGGGACTTTGAGCAACGAATACTTCGTCAACCTGCTCGACATGAGCACCGAGTGGAGTGTTTCGTCCCACACTGAGCATGTCTATGAGGGGCGCGACCGTGACAGCGGCGAGCTGCGCTGGACTGCTTCGGCGGTGGATCTGGCTCTCGGTGCTAACTCGCAACTGCGTGCCATAGCCGAGGTCTACGGATCAGACGACGCTCAAGACAAGTTCATGCATGACTTCGTGGCTGCGTGGCACAAAGTAATGAGCCTGGACCGCTTCGACCTAGCCTGAGCCGCATCGCTCGCTACCGCTACCGAGAGGCTTGCATCTGCCAGCGCCCCCTCAACGCGACGAGGGGGCTGTGTCAGCGTTCGTAGCTCGCTTTTAGCTCAACCTGGATTGTGTATCTGGCGGAGCTGCTCTTCCAACTCTCGCATACGCGCTTCGGCGGCTTCACGTCTGGCGCGTTCGGCAGCAACTCGGTTGTCGGCGTTACCGGCTCGGTTCTCGGCAGCGTCGGCTCGGTCTTCAGCCGCGTCGGCTCGGATTTGTTCGGCTTCGGCGTGTATTTCGGCCGCTTCGCGTCTGGCGCGTTCAGTCGCGGCTTGGTCTTCGGCATCTTGCATCGTGGGGATCGGCAGGTTGTCAGCCGGATCCACGAACACGAGCACTTCGTGGTCCCAGCGCAGACACAACCCCAGCACAGCGCTGTAGCCTTGTACTACCCCGTCTGCCACTTCCTCGATGCTGATCGGCTCATAGACACCTTCCGCTGTGAGCCGTTCACCTGCAAGACGGGTCTTGTGATGCTCGCCGGTCTTGTCGAAACGCCAGTACTCGGGGACTCTCAACTCGGCGTAGCCGACGCGTTTCACTCCAGTGTCTCTGCGTGCCGTGCTCGGCGACGCGATCTCTAATACCATATCTGGCGGCTTGCCCTGCTCTGAGATCACATAGGCGTTGCGCCGTTCGCACAAATCCGGGTCTGCGTCAAACGCCACCAGCAAGTCGGGATACAGCACCCCCTTCATGGTCTTGGGACGACTCTCGCACAGATAAACCTCGCTGTCGATCACAGTGCCTGCGGCGGCATCGCCGAGACGCTTAGCTAGATACCTAGACACTAGATAAGCAGCGCCTGTGATGCTCAGATGCCTGAAGTTGTCCATCTTCTCGTCCTGGTTGAGCGGGGGGTCAGGGAACACAAAAGTGTCGAGACCCTTCTTTGTCCCAGCCGCAGGCTCGGTCCCGGAGAGGGTTTCCTGGGTCGTCATGTCACATCCCTTCCGAAGTGAACAACCACCGATAGATGCCGTCACTATAGCACACCCACAACACAAACAACCTGCAAACACTCAAAAAATCCCAAAAAACCATCAAAACATGGCTCACTCGAGCCGGAATGTCAGATGTCAAGCGATGGCAACTGCTGATCCGGTTTGAACTCTGGGGGTTTGGCTTGCGTTCCCTTGACCTTGACATCCGGTAGCGCTGCTGCTGCTTGCAGTGCGTCAAGGCCAATGAGCGTCCCAGCCTTGATTTCATCAAGTAGTCGTTGCTGGTCGGGGCGGGCTTCTACGAGCAGAGTGAGGACGTGCAGCAGGTCGATCATGTCGTTGGTGTAGTTGATCCGCCATATGTCTGGGATCATGTAGTCAAGCGGAGAGCTTTTCTTGCCGGACGGTTCGTGTTTGCGGTAGTCGAACCAGGATTGAAGTACATTCATAGTGGAGACGCTGTAAGCAAAGACCTCGGTAGTGACGTTGGCTACTATGCCTTGGGTTGGCGAACCGCTTGAACTGCGCCCCACAATGTTCAATATGCTTGTGGTCGGGTCGTGATGGAGGCTTTCAGCTTCGGCGGGCATCGGGGTTTCCAGTATCGGGCCGTTCGCTACTCTCGGGCACCGTGATTGAGCGCTAGGAGGCTGACAGCGCAACCCGAATGTGCTCAGGTAAAGGATTCTGTGCCCGAGGTCTACTGCCTCGTCGAACAGTTTCGCATCCGCCGTGAGTGGCAGTCGCAACGATTTAGCGTTGAACAGATCAGCACGGTATGTCTTGGTGAAACCAGGGTGAGCGACTACGGCTGCGATGTAAGCAAGCACATCAACCGCTACCACGTCACGCTCTGTCATCTCAGACAGTAGACGCAGCAAACCTGGCTCACAGTTCGGGGTTACAGCCTGTGAGTCGCGCCAAAGTGGATGAATGCGCCCAGCCCTTGAACCAGCCAAATAGTGCATGTCTGGGATTTGAGCGCTGAGGGAAATGATCTGTCCAGCTGATCCAGCAATATTCGGACGACTGCTTGCGGTGCCTAGCGCCGGAACCGCAAGATATATCTGCTGATCGCCGTGGGCAGCCCACAGCGACGGGTTCGGTCGGTTAATGAGCCGCTTGTCGCGGATCACATATTGTCTGTCGAAGCTGCGATAGCCGTATTCGACAACCTGCGCGCTTGGCGGCTGCCGTTGGCTGAGCGGGCCGGGTCTGGCGCAAGCTGCGGTGAGGTTGTCAACGAGGTCAGTGTCAATGTTGCGGTCCTGCTTGTGCTCATCAAGATGCCTGGTCATCTCTACATCGCTCGGCTGTGCGAGCAGGGCTGTATAGCGGTCTTGAAGAATGTCAGGGTCTGGCGCAACAGGCCAAGTACGCCCGACCATCATGCCACTTGCGTTCCACGGCAGTAGATCGTCGATAGCAGGCATCTGCTGCCATGCCGACGAAGCAGCGGGCGTGAAAGGGCTTCGATCACCAAGCGGCCCCGGCTCGATTAGCTGCCAGCGAGGGTCATCTAGTTCTTGGAGGTCCGCTATGTGAGCGAACTTTGCTAAGCGTTCACTTGGCGGCACTCGGTGATAGCGCACCTCACACGAGCCGGAATATCTTGGCGCTCGAACAGCAGTCACAACTGCCACCGGTTGACGCATCGCCTCGAACACCTGGGTATTGGCTGGTGCTTGATGTCCCTCAGGTGAGAGGTCAAGTATCCATATGTGAGTTGACCATTGGCGAAGCCATCGTCGCATTTGTTGGAAACCGTCGCCGTCTAGCCAACCGGTCGGAGTGATAAGAGACACGATCCCAGCTTGATCTTGTTCGCTTTGCTGAGAGTTCTCGAACACTTTCCATGCTGCCCAACGCCAGAAATACACATAAAGGTTCGACAAGTTCTTTGCATGAGCGCCTACTCCCCACGAAGTGTCGGGCTGCCAATCACCGAGAAGATTCTTGGCGACCCAGTTGCTCTGAGGAGCGCCAGCAAGATACGGCGGGTTTCCGATCACGACCTTCACAGGAGTTTCTCGCTTGATCTGGTCGGCTTTCTTCCTTGATTCGGTGATGACCCGCATGAACAGCATCTGCTGGCCAGCATCAGCATCTGGATCAGCAAGAGTGTCGGTCAGATAGATCGCAGGCTCCTCAACTTCAAGGTCAGGGTCACGCGCCTTGAGGCTCTCAACGAGGCGAAGTTGCGCCACGGCATAAGGACAAGCTTGAATCTCGAAGCCGATGATCCGCCCAGATATGGCCTCTTTAATTATGCTGCCAGCCTGCCCATCACCCACGCTTGCGGTCACAGCATCAGCGATCCTGTCTAGGATGCCCACGAGGTAGGTGCCGGTACCGAGAGCTGGATCAACGACTGTCACACTGTTGCTGCCGTAACCATCGGCTAAGCCGAAACGCTCCACAAGTATCCGGTCGGTGAAGCCTGTCATCCATTCAACAACTGGCCTAGGCGTGTAATAGGAACCCGCAAGTTTGCGAAGCTCAGGGTCGTATGCGTCAAGGAAAACCTCGTAAAAGTCCATCCAATCATCGCCTTGACCCAAGCCTCGCATTTTGTCCCAGTCCACTGCTGCAGCCAGCGCGATCAGCGCATCCAACGACGCAGCAGTAGCGGAACGAACCTGCTTGTCATCTGTCAATATCGTCAGAGCTCTGCCGAGCACGCCTCGCTCAGAGCCGAGCCGCTCAGTCACATGATGAAGCAGCATCCCGAGCCGGTCATATTCTGCCGGGTCAAGGTCCAAGCTCAGATTGATGCCAAGCCCACTAGCCGAAAGCAGAGCAAATGCGACTGTCTGCGTGTAGGCATCCACAAACTCCTCGTCTTCGAGTTCTGGGAAAAGCACTTCACGCCAGTCGCTTGTCAGTCCCCGCAATACCTCATTGGGTAGAGCGTTGACATCGCTACGAAGAGCACGACACCGGCTAGCGACTTGTTGAGCGAGCTGATGAATGGATGTGACCTTCTGCGGTGTCCAGCTGAGAGCATCTTCAAAGAAACGCAGAACTTCTTGCGGGTCAGGAGTCGCTGCAGCACTCAAGTCGGTTAGGTCAGGGCACAGATTGAGTGCTGGACCCCAGGGATCGCCAGCGCGCCACAGCGTCCAGGTGTTGCCGTCGGTGTATACGACATTGGGTAGTTGGCTGTAGCGCTGCCATTGACCGCGTTCGCGGCCCTTGAAGCGGGTCGGGTCAGCTCCTCTGCCTGGAGACTTCAGTTCGACTACTAAGCGCAGGAGGCCACGGTGATACGCGGAAATGTCTGGCACACCCAGTGAGACATCCCCAACGACTACGGGTGCCTTGTCCACTACCAGCAGACCTTTGACACCAAGTGAAGCAGCAATCGACCCAATCATTTCACGAACGGGAGTTGTCAAAGTCTCTTCGTGAAAACCGCCGACACGCCCACGAGCACGCACCGCAGTAACGAAATCCTCTACGGCTGCTTCCAATCCCGCTAAGGCGGTTCTGGCAGGCACGATCAAATAGCCAGTCGGTAATCGTCACTAGTAGTAACCGCTGGGTTCACTTGCTGCCTCTCTCTATGATGATATGTCGGATCATATCATATTATCATGTTCAGTTATGCAACCAGATGCAACCTCCTGCAAGAAGTATCTGTAGTTGAGGTCATGCCGCGCCCGATCCAAGAAGCTTTTCGCGATGCTTTCGCGCCACAGCGCGAAGGTGACATGAGGGGTCTGAGGCGATCAGACCTTGCTCAAATGTCGGTTGGGTGACGGTTTACAGCAGGGGCTCTTCCCAGTCGGCACCGGGCTCGTCGGCTTCGCCACGGGCGGGACTAGCGGTGCCAGCCGAGGAGTCTTGAGAGTGATCAACACTTGCCGGAGATGAGGTGGCTCCCATCACCGATGTCAGAGAGATCGGCTCGGAAAGGTCCACTCGCACAGCTTGGTGCAGTACACAGCCGTTCATGCGAAGGCTTCGTGTACGCGATTGCGGCACCGAGACTGTGGCAGGCAAACCGAGACGCTGCGGCCACCACAGAAACGACTGCATCTGAGGATGCTCGGGTGCCGCGCCGGGCACTGCATCCGACAACATGCTGTAAGGCAGTTCTGGGTCAGGTGCCTCCGCGATCTCCGAGAGCACATCAACAGCTGTTTCGTTTGGATGTGCTCCAGCCGAAATACTGAAAGACTCAATCTCGTCAAAGAGTTCGTCGAGTCCGTCTCCAGCCACAAAAGTGTCAAGATGCTTACGCAGGACTGGGTCAAAGTCGCCCGCGTAAAGTCGCTGCACGAACGGCCAGCGGTCACCGTTGATGGACTGGGGCAGGTCTTCGTCGGTTGGGTATGGGTAGGCACACGCATTCGGCCAATTTTGATTACCGACAGCTGTGTCACCGAGAGAGCGCAAACTGGCACGGTATGCCTCAGCGGCACGACGGTATTGCCCATACAGCCAGCCTGGTCGGGCCAGTTGTGAGCACAGGAGACGACCGAATGCCTCTTGGCCTTGATCGGTCAAACGCATCTCGCAGTAAACGTATTTCGTCAAAACGCTGCGACGCTCGCTTGAGTCGCTGGCAGCGCTTGTGTCAATGTCACTGTCGGTATCACTGTCGGTATTACTGTCAGTGCCACTGCCACCATCATCGTCGGTATCAACACTAAACATCTCGCCCAGTGCAGACTCTGTGGGAGCTTGGGGTGCGCCGTAGGGCAGGCGGATGATCCGATGCAATGCCAGCGCTGTGCCAAGCCAGTGCGGCATTACTGAGGCGAGACGCTCTGCCTGACGATGAGTGTTCTCATCGTGTTCTTTGAGCTGGCGGAGGTCTTCCAGTAGCCGCTTCTGCTCCAACTCCTGCCGGTAATAGTGCAGCGATACCACAAAAATGCCGGTGAACACTAGGCACAACGCAACTACGGTCACCACGATTATGGCCGTGCTGCTGCGGTTATCAAGAAAACCGATCCCCTTGGTGAAGTTCCTGTCGTTAAGAACCGCTACTAGCACCACCAACACATAGACCAGCACCAAAGCCGCTGACATCTTGAGAGCAGAAGTTGGGTTGCTTCTGCCGACCAAACGCCAAACACACACCGCTATCAAAGCAACTAAGCCCAGCACCATCAGCCATAAGAGAAACCCTCCAGCATCAGCTTCCAGAATTGACGCGATTAGTTGAGGCTTCAGCAGTAGCCAAGTCGCTATCCCGATAAGAGCGGTTACCCCGCCGATTAGATAGATCTGGCGTTGCTTAATATTGCGAGGCATGTTCAAAAACAGAAGCGTCAACAAGAGCACCGTGGTCACGATGATCCAGACGCGGCTCCACCACTCCGAGTTCTCAACCACATCGGCTTGCAGAAACTCCCATCTCGGCAGGATGGTCCAGCACAGCACCAGCAGGATTACCCCGTAAGCCAGCAGATACGGAACCGCAGCCGACATCTCGCCTTCGATATGGGCTCGGTCGTTCCACCGCGGGGAGAACTCGGTGATTCGTTCTCGACAGCGCTGATAGGCGCGTTCTGCCTTCGTTTTTTGTTTGTCGAACTCGGAGGTCAGGCACTGCAGCAAAGACTTGTGCTCATTGTCTTTGTGCTCTTCGTGTTCCGATACGTGCTTCAGATTGCTTGCTTCTTGGCTTGACTCGCTCGTTATCTCAGACTCAGAAGACAGAGCCTCATGCTCCTTACTGTCGAGCACTGAACCCTGGGGCTCTGACGCTTCAGACTCTGGGCTCTCTGCTGGCTGGGGGCGAATGCGGGCATAGAGGCCGCTGTCCTCTCCAGCAACCGCGTCATCTTCGGTTACAGAATCATCGGACTCGAAATCTTCAGACAGCGACTCAGCAGATGTGGAGTCTCTGGCGTGGTCGGCTGATGCGGGTGTCAAGCCGGTGCTCAACCAGCGGTAAAGAGTTCCCAAGCCATCTTCGGATTCGCTCGGCTCGGTTAGTTGGTCAGGAACAGCTTGCGGTTCGGGGCTGTTAGCCGTGCCAGTGCATATAGGCAGCGGGGCTAGATGCTGCTTGCTCACCAGCAGATGCCGTCCATCCCCAGATGCCCCTTCGCGGATCTTTCTTGCATGTTCGGAATAATCAGCAACCCCGAGAATGTCCTGCAAAAGGTCGTCCCAAACTTGGGGTTCCAGCACCTCGACAGGCTGAAACTCGCGTTCTGGGATCAGATCCTCAATTGAGTCGCTGCCGTCGAAAGTTTCCGCTGGATCAAGCAGCCGCGGAGTCATAGAGAGCAGCACTTCGGCCGCCTCACCGGCGGCAGCAGAGACTTCGCTGCGACCGCGTCTACGCAGCCTCGAAGGCAACTTCCTCAGATCGCTCAGGATGCGTCTACGTATGCCATTCCAGAGACTCGGCTCCTCAGAGGTATCAGCAAGCACGGAATCATGCGACCGGCATTTCAGTTCCGACGGGTGCAACAACTGAGCCGCTTTCTCGGTCATCGTCTCAGGCACAGGGCTTCGCATCGCCCCCACAGCAACAGGCAACATCTCGTCACGCTGCAAGACCTCTTCGGGCGACGGCAGCGACAGACGCGCCAAGCGCACAAACGACCTCGCAAGCACTACTAGAGGAACCCCGCCACCGCTTGCGGCTGGCTTAAGCGATTCAAGGGCGGAACCGTCAGCAGCCTCCCAAAGCCCGCAAAGCGATGCTGTTTCCACCGCCACATGCAGGTCGAACTCCTGCGGTTCGGAGTCGAAGATGGGCTTTGCCATAGCCAACGGTCGCCGCCGGTCTTCAGGAATCAAGATGAGCCGCGAGTAAGGAGTGCCGCCGAAGCCAGTTGTTCCCAGCGAGTCGTAGGCACTTACCGACAGGCGATGATCAAAGACCATTGCATTAGCCGGTGCCAAACGAAGACAGTTATGCACCAGATCTGAAGCAGCCCGTACCAGCCGCTCGCCGTCAGGTTCGCTCAACTTATGAGAGAAGACAGTTACTATGTCAATACGATCGATCTTTCCCGACTTGACCAACGCATCAAAGAACTTTTCGTCCCATGTTTCGCCGTCAGCGACTAGCGTCACCAACGGATTCGCATCTGGGTTTACATCAGCGCCATTATCTGTGGTCTTGAGCATCAGGAACGGCTTTATGACGTTCTGCGCTGAAAGGGCGATCAGCTGTGCCAATCCCGAGACAATGATGCTGTCCCTGTGGTCAAACACCAGGACGACCGCGCGGGCTGTGTTCTTATCAATGCCAGTGGTCGCGAGTCGACTGTAATCGAACTCAGAAAATCCCATCGTCATCGCCACCGAGGCGTTGCACATTCTGCGATATCCAACTCATAAGCAGCGCTCTCACAAAAACACCTCATCTGTATCACTGTTGAGACGCTGTGCAGCAGCTGAACACGCGTCAGACAGTTGCTCAAGAGCGCGCGACATGGGAGACCAGAGCCCTACCCAAAGTGGTGCCTCGGTGATCTTTGACTTGTCATGAGCCCAAGATTTACGCTCTTCATCCAAGGCCTTCTCATAGGATTCCAGCACCTTAGAAAACAGAGCCGCCAAGCTCATGGTTCGATGTTGATCTAGGCTCTGCCTGCCGTTAAGCCCTGCTGAGTCATTAATCTTTTGGATCTCTGGATGGATGCCCACAATGGAGTTCCGAAGTTCGCCTGAACTGATCCATTCATTGAGCACAGTGGCTGGCTGCCGATACAACGAGAGGTCTCTTGGGTCTGACTTACCCAGGTCTCGCAACGCCTTATAAGGCTCCAGCGAGTTGAGTGTTCCGTCGGTCACTACCGACATATTGGCAAGTGCCAGCGATTCGAGCACTTGACCCAAGCGTTCGAGCTTGCTACTGCGTTCAGTCAGGAAGGGATAAGGGAACTCAACAGGCTCGCTCATACCCAACCTGACAATTCGCACCGGTTGATATCCATCGCCAGGGTCTATATGTCCCAGCAGCACTCCTGTAAACCAGCCTCGGATCATGCATAGCAGCATCGACTGAGGAACCGGCACAAACTTGTCTAAAGGCTGGCCTCGACGAACGCTCCAGAAGGCCACACGCGCTGAAGCTTGACCGGCAGCCTTGTTCCAAGCGCCTGCAATCGGCTCAAGCAACGACTTCATCACCAGCAACGAATGTGGCGCATGCAATATTGAAGTGATGTCGACATGTCGCAGTGATCCGTCATTGCCGAGAAGATCTCCGACTTTGGTGTCGGGCACGCCCTCCGCACCAAGCACTTGGCGGAGTTCATGCTCGGCAGCATGGCCTTGCAGAGGAATCTCGCTAAAGAAGCGTTGATGGCTTTTCCCATCACTGCCGGGATGAACCATGTCTAAAAGATCGCCATCGACATCTATGAGAGGGTCAGATGCCTTGATTGCTGCCGAAAGCTGTGCGAGAAATCTCGCGGTGTGAGTCTGCTGGTCTGTTTGGGACAAATGCTCAGCAAAGAGAGCCTCTGAGCCGAGGTAATAACGCAAGGTCATCCCACCGAACTTGGCGAAAGGCGTACCCTCACGGCGCAGCCACCGACTAGCGCGATCACGAAGATGCTCAATGCTGGCCTGCACCCGTATTTGCAGACGGTAAGCGGAGCGCTCTGGATTCATCCATTTGGTTTGCGGCCACCAGCCGTGCTGCACACTAAGACACCGAGCACCGCGGTATTCGGCATCTGACACGCCTGGTTGTGATTTCACGAAGTTGCCATCAATCACGGCCCTGCGAACTTTGCTCCTCTGTTGTTCAGTTGGTTCCTCAGAGTAGGTCTCGTCAAGTAGCTCATTGAAATGTTTCGGATAGTCACCGAAATCGATCAGAGTGAACTCTCCAGCTGGCGGTGCCACGGAATTGGGTGGTTCCCCGTCGTTCCATGCTGGCCACGAGACCACCTTGTGCTTATCGGCCGCTGCGATGGCATGAGCGTCTGAGAGAGCGGAGACCAGCGGACGGAGCAGTCTTTGAGAGATCTCGGGACATAGTTCAGCAGCGCGTTCATGCACCAGATCGTCGCTGATGAACCCGGCGTGGTAGACAGCATGAGAGAGTGCTTCTTTGAGTTCTGGAGTGTTGGATTTAATGTTGCCTTTCAAGTATTCTAGATGAGTTTGATACTTATTCTTCCATCCGCTGTGCCAATGGCCGAATTTGTCTGCTTCGCTACGCAGATAATCTGCCACCTCATTTTGGAGGTACGATGCAGCAAACTCACATAGTGATTTAGCGACATGTAGTCCCCGGATGGCGATCTGCTGCTCAACTGCATCCAGTAACTTGTCTTGCAAATCCTCGGCCCATTGCTCGGCTAAATCCGAAATGGCCTGTTCGCATTCATTGGAGTATGTCTGCTGGGCAGCGCTCACAGCTGACTGTATCGCAGCAATCCACTCGTCAACAGAATGCTGCACGCCGTCCACATCAATACCTGCTAGCTCTTTGGCGCGTGCTTCGAATTTCTGAGCTAGAGCGTCACTGGGTTTCAGCGCGTCGCTGATCTGGTTCTCATCAGGCCCGTATTCCGACAAACCCGCTTGGCGTAGGAAAGCGTCACTCTGTTCTTCCGCAATTTGTCTTGAGAGTATGTTAGGATCGGTCTCGTCAAGAGCTTTAGCGATGCGCTTCGCTTCTTCGGAGGCGCTGTGATAATCCGCACAATGCTCGTTGGCATCTCGTGCTAGCCGCTGAGCCACATAGTTCTCGAAGTAGTCAGCTCCAACGCTGACACGAGCGAAACCCATCGCAGAGAATCGTGACAAGCCTTTGTCGGCATTATTGCCCTCATCCACTAGCACTGGGCCGAGGATGTTGCTATTGGCACGCGTGCGCCAGTTGGCGATCGTATAAGACACGAAACTGGATTTCGCTGCCGAAGCGGTTACCCACGAGGCCAACGATCTGCCGGTCATCTCAAAAGCGGCATCGTGGGTTTCGCAATTGATCCCAGAGGTGTTCTTGAGTCCTACCAAGAATGGGAAAGACGGACCACTGCCAACGGTCTGCTTGGCAACACCGGCTGAGTCCAATACGGGGTTGAAGTCCTGTTCCTGCTCGGAAGAAGATTTACGCCACATTCCGTTCATCAACTCGGCTGTAGCGGCTAAGGCATTGGGTTGCACTCCCCCAGTGGCATGCTCGTCAAGCGCACTGAAGACATCGGGCGTGTAGAGCACTGCAAAAATGTTGTCACCAACGTTGCTGTCTGCTCGGAGAATGTCACAAGTCAGGTTGAGCAAGCCTGCGCCGCTGCCACCCGCCAGCGAAGACACTACCACGACATACACGTTGGAGTTTTGGCTCGGTTGCTCGCCAGTGACCTGGTCATAGAGCTTTGCCAGTTGTGGAAGCACGTTAGCGCCGTTAAGCAGAGCGAGTCGCTCCTTCAAAGCATTTTGGATAGTCGCGGCATAGCGCATGGCGACCATCTGACCGATAGCGCGCTGCTGTCCTGCACCAACATGCAGCGGCACTCCCACCACTTCTTTGGGGTTAACACGCCAAGTAGCCATCACTTCGTCAAAGCCGGGGCGCAGATCAAGTCCATTCGCCACGCCCTTGAAGCTGATCGTCTTGCGGATCAGGCCCACATACTCATCTGGTGGCAGGGGATTGACTGTGTCGTTGATCTCTGTGCCGTCGGCCACAGTTGGCGTATCAATGTTGATGAACTGCCAGCCTTTGGGAAGCAGTCCCCTGATCTCGTGCTGGAGCAGCCAACTCTGTAAGTCACGCTTCAGGAATCTCAGGGTCTTGCCACCTGAGCCGCCCAAACCTACGAAGAGGAATCTGCTGTACATGGATCAACTTAGCCTTTCTCTTCTCGGCGGAGGTCTGTAGTCATTGCGTGGCGGAGGCCCAGAGGCATCCTTCGACTCCGACTCCGAAACGCTGCGAGGTGAAGCTTCTGGACTGCCCCTCTGACTCGCTGGGCGGGACTGGTTTGAGTGACGGTCGGGATCAAGGATCAAGACCTTCGAGAATGTCGGCAAGGATGCAGTTTGCACCTTTTGGCGGCTTGCCTAGCTTCGGCTTCTTCTTCGGCTCCAGCACGTAGGCCACTCCTCGGGGTTCTCCGCCTGCGGTGGAGTTCTCTAGTGCGACCACAAACAACTCAGAGAACTGCTCTGCTGTGGTTGTGGCACCAGATGCTGGCTCTGCCAGCTTCGAGTTTGCGGATTTCGGTTTTGCGCCACTGTCGCCACCGAAACCCCATACTTTGGCTTCGCCCCAGCCGCCACGAAACATCGCAGGGATCTGCCACCACTTTGGATGCCGTGCCTCAACACGCAGGTCTTCTGTCCTGAGCCACTTCTGCCTTTTACCGTCACCAGCCACAAAAACTGCGGGGACATCGTCAGGCTTGAAACTGTCGATCTCATTAGAGCGGAGTTTTTTGAGGCTATCACCGTAGGTATTGAACTCCAAGCGGCGGGCGAAGAAATTGTTTGCTTCAGGCAGCTGGTTCGTGGCTACGACCACGCCGTAGAGAGCGAACCAGGTTGCTAATGCTGCGATCAGAGTGATGAGTGCTGCGAGCCACAGAATGCTGCGGGGCCACAGATCAACCGTGTATTGCGTGGTAGTGGTTGCGGTGAGCGGCGACTGCCAGCCCGGCATCATCCACTCCGCTGTGACCATCACTGTGCCGTCTTGTTGGATCCTGTCGTTGGGCAGCGGAACCGCATTCTTAAGATTAAGTTGCTTCAGGGTCTCCCCCTCACCGAAGCGCAACCCCCGGCCGTCATCCAGCAACTCAGACGCAGGTAAAAATCGCCAGTCGATTAAAGCCTCTGGTGTGTCACTGCCGTCATCGCTGGCACCAGAACTCGATGCGGCACCAACAGCAAACGTCAGGGTGCCTTCAGAGTCACGCAGGTCGCTTTCAGTGCCAGGCAGCCTTAACTTGCAGTCCACGGTCACTTGCAGAGGATCACTAGGCACTTCGTCTTGATCGGCGTTGACGATCTGCATCGGCTCGCAGTTCAACAGGTCATCAAGCAGTCCCGACCGAACATCAACCGTGTGTCGCAGAGATTGGGGCAGGCCGTCGGTGGGATTGGCCGTAATGTTCATCGTCACGAGCCCGTAGTAATCCCAGCCGTTGGTTCCGAGTTCTTGGCTGACCACACTCAGGATCAGGGGATCCGAGTCACTAATAAGCGTCCACGGCTGTTCGCCGCGGCCTTCGGGAGCCTCAACGAAGTAACCAAAGCTGGCTCCCTGTGCGGAGGCGGTCACTGTAACCATGCCACTAGCAGGCGGATCAACCCGGCATTCCTGAACGACCACACGCAAAGGCAAGCCAGGCCGAATCTCAGGCAATGCGGGATTGCGCCCGCAGGTCAACAGTTGCTGCGGCAAAGCCTGCGGGAGCTCTAGCTGCTTATGCACTGCCAAGTATTGGTCTCTAGGTGTCGGTTCCACGATGACGGTGACCGGAGGCACCTCAGCACCGCTTTCGATACGTCCTTCAACAACGATCTGGAAGAGGCGAACTTCGCTGTTATCTGTTTCAAGTTCAACGATCTTCGCCTCAGACCCTCCAAGCGCTCCCTGGACTTCGACATCAGCACCAGCCGGGACAACGCACTCGTCAAGGATCAGCCGGTCGGCACTTCCCACAGAACCAGATCCGTCCACTTCGATCCGAGGCAAGGTGCCAGCGGTTCCCGAGCCTGCAACATCAGAACCGTCGGTCGCACATTCAATGGCAGACCCAAGAGCTGGTTTGACTGGCAGTTCCAGCGGATCAAGCGGACTTGAGCGCCCGTCGTCCTGCTGGAACTCTGCATTAAGGGTCACATTGCCCGGTGTTTGAGGCAGATCCTCTGGTGCCATTTCTTCGCTGACCACACGAAACTCTTGCGGCCCGTCCTCAGGTCTGAAGGGCTGCTGCACGGGTTCACCGTCAGGGGTTTCCAAGCGGTAGCCGGGGCCTCCAGGTGGGGACTCGGCGCTTACTTCGAGTTCTCCGTCGGGTTGGGGTGCCACTCGGCAGACCCCAGCCAGAATGCTGGCACGCGACGACTGTGTGCCCGAATCGGGGTTGATCTCAACGCGGGGCAAGTCCGCATCTGGAAAGCATTCGAGCGGCTCATCTGATAGCACCGTGGCCGACGGTCGCACATCAACATTGACATCAAACTCTGGCTCGTCTGGCCACAGAGTGTCTACATGCTCGGGGCGAATCCGGCCTGTTCCTGCGGTGACGCGTGCTCCAGCTGGCACAGCCTCGAAGCTGCTGCTAAACACTGAGCCGCTGTCTGAACACTGTGGGTTTGTGAGAGTCTGATCATCCAGCGCATCTATCCGCAGAACCAGTTCGCCTTCGGCGCAGTTATAGATGCTGGTATCGACTTCTAGGCCGTAACGCTCGCCTGCCTCCAAGAATGTCTGTGGTTCGCCGGTGTCAACAGCAGTGTCGGCATCAATAATCTGGCCTTCCATCCTCAGCGGCTCACTCACCGGCTTCGAATAGCACGAGAGGGTAACATCGTTGCTGCTGCGACTAGGATCGGGTTCTACCTCGAACTCCAGCACCCAACCCGAAGGCAGGCTTCGCAAGTCTTCATCTCCAAGAGACACACGACGCCGGGAGTCGCCGCGAGTGTCAACCCAGTCTTGGTCGGTGCCTAGTCGGTAACGCTCAATGGTGCCGTTATAAGAGAAGACCTCCAGTTCCTCAATGTAAACACCGGCGGGCAACTCGTCACTTAGGAGCTTGTCACCCGAGAAGGCAACGCAGTCGGGCCAACGGCGTAGATCGCGTATCACCGCCAGAGGCTCAAGGAATCTGTTGGGAAGGTCTATTTGCTCACCTTCAAGCACTTCTCCTGCCACATTGCCTAACGACTGACTTTCGCTGCCGCAGCCATCTGCGATTGGAGTTCCCGCAACCGTTTCGTCACCGGTTACGGCTCTCATGATCTGAGCAGACAATTCGGTCAGTCGACGGTCTTGGCCGACCGCAGAGCGTGAGTTCTGAGCAAAGTTATCGCCGAGTAGCACTACTTGGGTACGCACGCCCCTGTCCACGAGGCTCGGAGCAATGACACGGCACACTTCGTCAAGCAGAGCTTCAGCCTTCTCAACCTCCGCTTGAGTTGACGGAAGTACTGTGTCGTAGATCCCGTCAGTGAACCAGACGAGTTCTCGGCACAACTCGCCGGGGTTACCACCGAAAACTTCGAGCGCGCCTCGAAGAGCTACGCGGTAGTCGGTGAAACCGCCGCTTGACGGGATTGTCAGAGATGCTTCTAGTTCGGCATCGCTGGGATGACCCGGCGGTGATAACGAGGCAGGCTCAAAGCGTTCGGCGTGACGGTTCAGTTCTGAGTTGAAGCCGATCACCGCTATCTGGATTCTCGGCTCTGTCGAAAGTTCTCGGCGGATGCTTCTGAGAGCGGCTCGACGCTGGTTGCCGTTGGGATCAGCACTGTTGAGCGAGCCTGACTGGTCCATCAACAACAGCAAATCAACCTCGTCGCATTCACGAATCTGGGGTATCGCTGTCGTCTGAGCCTGAGCCGTAGCCGTCGGCGGTGTCGGCACGACCACTAAACCGGTCCCGACTATTGCTGCGAGTGCCACCACCGACAACACAAGCCGCAAAAGCCTCGGCAACGCCCATCTTTGCAGGGTGCTGGCGGAGCGGGTGAAGGAATAGCTGAAAGCGTTCATAGCAGCCGCGACAGATACAAAGCGAATCCGAACATGTGCCATAGTCCCAGCAGACAAGCCCCTATAGATATCCCAGTCATCCATTTGCGCAGCCAACTGATGGAATTGCCAAGCTTCAACGCTCTGCGTCGATTATCAAGTGCTATGAACCAGCCAAGCGGAACAAAACCCACAAGCGCCCCACCCAAGAAACCCGCTGCGTTGTATACGGGCTCACAAGCCGCAGCCCTACGGCACGGCACCCACTCTCCACCCAGATACCAGAACACGACCGTGGCGATCAGCATGGTCAGCGACACGAAAAACAGCAGCAACGGTGGATTGAAACGAGTCTCGGCTCCGCTGGCTCCACCTTTGATAGCAGCTGCGGCAGGTCCAGGTGGTGGCGGTGCTGCGCCACCCCCAGGCGGTGGTGGTGGCGGCGGTGGCGGTGCCCCACCAGCGGCGGGTGCCGTGCTCATCGGGCTGAACCGCTCACGAGTTAGCTATAGCTCGCTGGCGAAGCCTTAAAAGATCCAGATGTAAAAAGCAAAAAGGCGAAAGACCTAGCTGCTTGAGACTTGCTCGCCGCCTGAAAATGGGGGGGGGGGGGGGTGAGGTGATCGATACAGGGATGAAGAAGAGATATGTCCGCGTTCGCTCATCAAGACCAAACAGTATACAGCACGAACCGGCAAATCCCTCTCCACAACAAGCTCATCCGGCAAGCAACCCAAAGGGGGCAACATCGCCTTCAGTCGGTCTGCTAGTTGATGCAGGTGCCTAGTCGTTTTAGAACTGCTACGAGCTGGGAGGCATTCTCGATCCGCTCGCAGACCTCATCTTCGGACAGATACTCTTCGTAGAAGTTCTTGTGCAACATCTGAGCCGCAGCAAGCCGCAGCAACAACAGGTCGACTTCTTGGCTCTCGGCCTCGCTGCGAATCAGCCTGCGAGCGTTGTCGATCAACTTGCGATGCGATCCAACCGGCCATCCCCGCTGCTTCGAGATTGAGTTGATGCAGTGTGCGACCGCTCCCCAGGCTTTCTCGCTTGCCTGTAGCAGGTCACCCGCTGCAAGTTCAACGCGAGAATGCCTCAGGAACTCATCGCTGATCTCGGTATGGAGCTGCACGGTGGTCATAACTCCTGCCCGTAAGGTCGTGGCTCGCTGTATTCGATCAGCGAGAACTGTCCTGTGACAACGACAAAACGTATCTCGGTCTCTACACCATAAACATCGGTTAGATGCATCTTCTGTCCGATCTCGAAAGACACGGGATTGGCCACCCGACCATCAACAGCAATATTGTCGGCATACAAGAAAGTGCGCCCGTCGTTGATCGGGTTGAGCCGACCCTCAATGCCAGGAATGTGACCAGTGCTTCGAGTAAAAAGTATCCCGCTGCGACCATCCAGCGATGGTTCCATCGCCAAATCCAGCGCTGCGGTATCGTCGGGCACCACGGTCTGGTGCAGTGGCAAGTAGCCCTCGGCGGCCGCCAGCACACACATCGGCTGATCGGTGCGGTAGAGATCAATCAAACAAGCTCCTGTCGAGTCCGACTCGCCGACACGATATGTGCCATTTGGATACTCCGCCAGCAGCATGGCTCCTGCGACCGGTATCCCATCATTTGCTCGCAGCATGAAGGTGACTTCAGTCATCCTGCTCCCCAGAATCCGGCAACGACCCAGATAGCCGCCGACATCTACCTGACCAATATAACATCAATTATAACGGAAGAGGAGACGGTCGCCGCAGGATTTGCAATGGGCGCTGAACGTTGATCCTCGCTGCGCTTGCCAACAACAAGCGAGCCTCCTACTCCTCTATCGCTGCTGCTCACAGTGTGTCGCGCCAATATGTGAGCCGGATAGCCAGAGAGGAAGGACTGCAACGCGATGGCAGAAGGCGGAGGGGCTGATCACGCCAGATCCGCGCTCTCCTCAGAAGGATGTCACAGGGTGTCGCTACTATCTGAGCATGATCAAATTCATCCACACCGGCGACTGGCAACTCGGCATGACCCGACACTTCCTCAACAGCGACGCTCAAGCTCGATTCAGTGCAGCACGGCTTGACAGCATCACAGCGATCAGCCAGCTGGCAGCAGAGGAGAACTGCGACTTCGTCGTGGTCTGTGGCGATGTGTTCGAGTCGAACCAGATAGAGCGGCAGGTGCTAAGGCGAGCCTTAGACAACATGAAGGCAGCTCCTGAAGTCGACTTCTATCTGCTGCCCGGCAACCACGATCCGCTTGACCCGTCGTCGATATATCGATCGCCCACATTCGAGCGATGCCGGCCCGACAATGTGTTGGTGCTTGATACCTCAGTGCCGATGCAAGCCGCTCTAGGCGTGGAGTTGGTCGCTGCACCGTGGGCGAACAAACACCCGCTGACTGATCTGGTCGGTGATGCTTGCATCAATCTTGAACGCAGCGACATTGTGCGCATCGTCGTCGGGCATGGAGCGGTAGACAGCATGTCGCCAGATCCGAACAATCCGGCAAATATCTCGTTGGCTCGCCTAGAAGCCAAGATTAACGAAGGAGCGATCCATTATGTGGCGCTTGGCGACCGCCACTCCACGACCGATGTCGGTGCTTCCAGTCGGGTCTGGTATTCGGGAGCGCCCGAGCCTACGAACTACAACGAGACCGATCCCGGCAACGTGCTCATCGTCACCCTTGATGCCAACAATCCCAACGATAAGCCCAGAGTCGAGAAGCGGCAGACTGGCACTTGGCGTTTTGAGCGCAGAGAGCGCGAATTGAGCAGCGACGCAGACATTGATGCTGTCGAGGAGTGGCTAGCAGGACTGCCCGACAAGAGTCGGACAATCGTCAAGCTTGCTTTAGTGGGTCAAGTGTCGGTGGGACAGAAAGCACGTTTGGATGACTTACTCGAACATTACGAAGATCTGCTCGCCGCTTTGGAATCATGGGACAGGATAAGCGAACTGGAGGTAATCCCCGACGATGCTGACTTGGAACACCTCGCACTATCAGGCTTCGCAGCACAAGCCGTGTCTGATCTTGGCAAGAAAGCAGAGTCCAGTGACGAGCAGGAAGCTGTCGCCGCTCGTAACGCATTGGCTCTGCTGCACCGACTCGTAGGAGCAACACAATGAAGCCTCCACTACTAATGCACACACGATTAGCAAGACCAGCCAAGCTGATGCACAAGCCCGTGGGAGTAACGCTATGAGGCTGCATCGGATACGGCTGAAGAACTTCGGCGGCGTGATCGACAGCGGTGAAGTGGAGTTCGCATCCACTGGTGTCACAGTCGTGGAAGGCCCCAACGAGGTGGGCAAAACATCAATGCCCGAAGCGCTTGATCTCATCATCGGCATGCCCAATACCTCTGCCACCAAGAAGATCAAATCGGTGAAGCCAGTCGGACGCGATGTGGGTCCCGAGGTGAAGATCGAAATGTCGTCGGGCTCTTACCGATTTGTTTATGCGAAGCGATGGTTGCGTGACAGTTTCGCGACCCTCAAAGTCATCACTCCCGAGCGCGAGCAGTTGTCTGGGCGCGAGGCACACGACCGTGTGAAAGAAATCCTTGACGAGACCTTGGATGCAGATCTTTGGGCGGCTCTGCGAATAGATCAAGGCAAAGAACTCTGGCTGCCGAGCTTCGCTGATACTTCTCTTGGCCAAGCACTTGATAGCGCTGACGGAGCCCAGTTCACATCAGAGCGCGAAGACTATCTCTGGGATCGGATACAAGGCGAGCGCGACCGGTACTGGACTTCGACCGGTAGGCCTTCGAAAGAGCGCAAGTCTTCTGAGGAACAGGTTGAGGAGTCCCAACAACAGGTGGCTCAAATAAAGCAGGAGTTGAGTCAGATCGCAAAGGACTCCGAGGAAATGGCTCGCCTAGAAACCGACACACAAAGACTTGAGAGCGCCCAACGCGACTGTGAACAACAAGCGAGCGAGTTGAGCGAACAATGGGACACTACAGAGCGCTTGCGTGTCCGTATCCAAGAGTTGGGAGCTAAGAGTGAAGCCGCTGAAGCCAGACTTACTGCCATCAACAATGAGCATCAGCGCCGTCAGTCCATGATCGAAGAGCAGGCTGCCAGTGCTGAGAGACTGAAAGCGCTGGAGGTTGAAGATGAGCGAACTGAACCTGCTCTCGCTGCGGCATCCAAGCGCTCCAAAGAAGCCGATCGCGCCGTCGATAAGGCCCGAGAAGCTCTGGAGAATGCCGAAACAAACCAGCGCCGAGCCAACGAAGACCGCGACCATCACCGACGACAGATTGAGGTAGAGCAACTACAAGAGCGCCACGAGCGAATCGTCGAAGCAAAGAAGACGTTAAGCGATGCCGCGGCCCGCCTTGAGACTGCAAAGGTCGACGAAGACCTGCTCGCCAGGATTACCAGAGCAAATCTTGAGTTTGTAGAAGCTGAGGCAGCTTTCAACAGCGGTGCAGCCTCAGTCGAGATGACCGCAATGAGAGAGCTTGCTTTGCAGATTGACGGCGAGGAGGTCACTCTTCTCGCCGGTGAAGCGAGGCAATCCGTGGTGGATGTTGAGACTTCGTGGACTATCCCCAATGTTGCGGTGATGCGAATGAAGCCGGGGCGCGAATCTAAAGATCTTGCCGCTAAGCGCAGAGATGCACTCGAAACTCTGCGGGGCTTATGCGAGGCAGGCGGTGTGGCTGATGTCTTTGAAGCGCAAAAAGTGGCACGAGAACGCGACGAGGCCGAACGCAGACGAGATGAAGCCATCAAAGCCATCGACCGAGACCTGCGAGACCTCACAGTGGAAGACATACAGACCAAGATCGCTGGTCTCAGCAAACGGATCGCGTCATATAACGCTGAGCGTCACAACGATGTGTCCCTCCCAACGGACTTCGAGACTGCCAAGCAGATCGCCTTGGAAACAGAAGATGCTCTAGGCGAATGTCGCAACCACTTGGAAGCCTGTCAAAGAACAGCGGATCAAGCCAATGAAGCCTTCTCGGCGGAGCGGCTCAAAGCAGCCGAACTTGATGGACAGATCAAAAACGCCCAAAGCGAATGCAAGAACGCTGAGGAGCGGCTCGCTGCCGCCAGACAGGAGCGAGCTGATGCCGACATCGACGCAGATCTCGCTCAGGCAACGCAGGTCGCCCACACAGCCAAAGAGTCACTGGATGCCGCCGAGACAGAACTGCAGGCAACGGATCCCGACTCGCTAAAGGCCAGACTTGACAATGCTCGCAAAGCCTTAGAGCGGTCCGAGACGGACTTACGCTCCAATCAGGATCGTCAGAAAGAGCTTCGCGGACGTCTAGAAATACAAGGCGAAAAGGGGCTACACAGCCAACTCGAAGAGAAGCAAAGAGAACTGAGCCATCTTGAGCGAGCACATGAAAGCACCGAAGCTCGAGCCCGGGCTGCTGCTTTGCTATACGAAACCTTCGACAACTTCCGCATGGAAGCTAGCCAGCGTTACATGGCACCGTTCAAGGAGCGCATCGAACAACTCGGTCGCATCGTTTTCGGCCAGAGTTTCGAGGTTGAATTAGATGAAAACCTAGGGGTTGCGGGACGCACGCTTGACGGCGACACGCTCACGGTCGATCAGCTCAGCACTGGGACACAAGAACAGATCGGAGTGCTCTGTCGGCTGGCTTGCGCGGCCATCGTCAGCCCCGACGGAGGCGGCGCACCAGTAATAATCGACGATGCCCTCGGATGGAGCGATCCAGAGCGCCTTGACCGCATGGGAGCAGCTATCTCGTCCAGCAGTGGAGAATGCCAAGTGATCATCTTGACTTGCACCCCCGGCCGCTACGCCAAAATCGGCAACGCCACCACAGTCCAGCTACCCGCAAGCCAATAGTCCAGCCACACCTTGCAAGTGACTAGCTATTTTGCACAGCCTCCCAAGTTTGACCCTTACCTTTTAAGGCACCGACAGTCAACTCCCCCACCCAGTTGCTGGTGCTGCGATTTAGCTTTTTCGTGACTCGCAGCCTTGGCCTGGTCCGAGGTTTTGCGCTTCTGGGGCACGGCACTCATAAACCCTCACGTAATCCACAACGAACTCTGCTGGGAAGATCGTCGTGTCAGGGACCTGTTGGCCCGGCCAGGTTTCCAGAGCCCAGTTTCCAATGAGGTTGCTGATGATGATACTGAACGGCGAATCGAAGGGAGCATACGGGTTGTTAACCGGCTCTTTTTCGCCTGGCAGCCGAGAGAACCATTCGCTTCTAGGAACGGTCAGGAAGCGCTGATCATCAATGTAGAAACGGATCGACGAAGTATCCCACTCGACGGCATAGAGGTGAAACGAATCCGATGGATCAACTGACAGATTGGTTAGCTTCACAGAACTCTTGTGAGGCACTCCCATGTGAACAACATGATGCACGCCCCATCCCGGACCCGGCAGTTGGGCATCTACCCCGCCTTTGCCAATATTGGCACCTTCGGCGATGTCGATCTCACCCGCAGAGTGTCCCACTCCGTAAGGGGAGTTCGGGGGTTTCATCCAGAATGCGTAGAAAGTCCCGTGCCCTCCCGGCAGCTTCCCGAGCAACTCAAAGCGCCCGTAGGTAAAGCTCGCCTGACTGTCCACTCTTCCGGCTGTGAAATCCTTCACTTGGAAGCGGCCAGGTGTGAAGCCCGCTAGAGGCCCGACTTGCTGACCTCTGCCACTCCAGTTGTTCGTGCCACTGTAAGGCTCACGCAACGAGCGCAAATGCAGCATTCCATCTGAGACATAGACGTTCTCGGGACGGCTGGTTTCACAAGACAGATACACCGGCGGACAGTTGTCGGCCGCCTTCCATTTTGAGGAGTCCAACGACTCGCCGTCGAACTCATCATTCCAGACAAGTTGCCAGTGATTATTGCGGTCAGCGGCACCAGTAGTCATAGGCCAGCTAATGATGATCTCGTTGCTGACGACATCGGGGGCTTTGGCTAGAACAACCCTTGCTAAATCGAAGGGGCCATGCACCGGTCTGCGGTGTGTGAAACTAGCTATGCCAGAGCCACTGGTTGTGGCACGCCCGGCCACGGTTCCGTCAATATGGAGTTCGACAGCCTGATTTGCCAACGGATCGGTTCCGTCGAACAGGCGCGCGGTGATGGTTCTCGCCCCACCTGTGTTCGGTGTGTCAGGGCTTGCCGAGATCGTGATGCGACGAGACTCTGCTGCCTGCCAAAACACCCCCGATGGCAGCGAAGAAGTTTCTGTGCCCGCAACCTGCACCCGAAGAGAGTCATAACCGCCCTGATTCAACGGTCCGGTGGGTGAATTGAGGAAGAAGACGGCACGCCCATTGCTGTCGGCCACTGCGATATCGCGTAGTTCGCCGTCAATGTGGAGTTCTAGCCTTGCCCCGGGCAAAGGAGCAGCTGCGTCGCTGGTGACCGTGGCAACGATCTCAACAGTTTCACCAATTGTCGGCGTGCGCTTGTTGATCTGAACTTCTATCAACGGCGTTGTGCCGGTCAGGTTGATCGGGGCGACATAAGCTCTGGCCAAAAAGGTCGCCATCTCTGCTCGGGTGACCGACTCATCAGGGCAATAACGCAACGGACTAACACTGCATCCAGCGGTGATCCCGGCCGCGGCCAAAGCGTTGATACCCGGGGCGTGGACGCTGCTTTGCACCACATCGGTGAATCCAGCGGAGCGTGCGCCTGCGAGATCAAGGTTGAAAGCACGCGCTAGAAACGTCGCCATCTCTGCTCGGGTGACCGACTCATCAGGGCAATAACGCAACGGACTAACACTGCATCCGGCGGTGATCCCGAGCTGTGAAAGCAGCTCAACATGGCCTACCCACCACTGACCGGATTTCACGTCAGCGAATTTGGAGTCTTGAACCTGCGGCGGGTCTGTCAATGCGAGAGCTCGAATAAGCCACACAGCCATGGTTGAACGCTGGATCGCTGAAGTCGGGCAGAACTTGTCGTCGCCGCAGAGGGAGCCCTCGAATATTCCTGCATCGCTTAGTTGTTTGATGGCAGGTCTATGCACCCCACCAGCATCAACATCTGAATAAGGGGGCGGGCTCTGCTGGGCTGATGCGGACGGAACCGACACCAAAGCAGAACCGGCCATCATCGTTGCTGCTATGAGAGCCGCAGCCCAGACACGCCACCAACTGGATCGTCTAGAAAGTTTTGCGATTCGCGAATTCATCTGAGCATCCCCTGATTTGCATATGCATCGTGTCAGCGTAGCTGTAGGCGAAGCCAACTGCCGATAGAGCGCAGCAATGTGGTAAAGCAGCTATGGAACGATCTTCGAAATCGGCAATTCCACTATTCCGGTGGCACCCACGTCACGCAAGGCAGGGATCAAAACGTTGATCTCGTTGCGGGGCACTACTGTTTCGACTGCGTAACCAGCCCCTCGGAACAACTCGTTGACGGTTGGTGCTTTCAAAGCTGGCAACAAAGCGATTACGTCATCAAGTGCTTCGGCACCCACGTTGAGTTTCACCAGCACCTTGCCCCGAGCCTCAAGCACCCCTTGCAGCAGCGTGAAGATCTGTCCCATAGCGTGACGTTTTTCTGTGTCGACCGCAGCGGCAGAGTTAGCGATCAGCTCGGTGTAGGAGGTCAACAGCGTGTCAATGATCCGCAGCCCGGCAGCCCGCAAAGCTCTACCAGTTTCGGTGATCTCCACCACGGCATCAACGATGTCGGGCACTTTGGCTTCGGTGGCACCGTAGCTCAAAGCGATCTGCGCTTCAATGCCCGCAGCCTCAAAGAAGCGGCGGGTCAACTGCGGATATTCGGTAGAAACACGCACGCCTTGGGGCAGATCCGTCACACGGTTATACGGCGAATCGTCAGCCACGGCCAGCACCACCCTGATCGGCATAGAAGTCGCCTTTGAGTAATGCAACTCACCCAGCGACACCACATCGCTGCTGGTCTCTTCCACCCAGTCACGCCCAGTGATGCCGATATCAAAAAGCCCGTCAGCGATATAGGTCGGGATTTCCTGAGGGCGCAGAATCCGCACCTCACTGATGCGCGGGTCAGCCACTGCGGCCTTATAAGCCACGTTGGATGACCTTTGAACCGGCAGATCGGCGGCCTCAAACAGCTCAAGAGTTGATTTCTCGAGTGATCCTTTGGGCAGAACAAGTTTCAGCATTGATGATGGGATTCCTGCGATGTGGGCTTTAGAGGGTGGGCTTCAGAGATGAACTCTAGAGACAGAGCAGAGTCCAAGGGTTTCTTCAGGGTATTCGTGAGGGGGACTTCTCGTGAAGGAGATTAGTTGTGAGGGTGAGGGTCGTAGTTGTCAACGAGCAGCCGCACAGCGTGGCCGATCACGTCACTTACGGCTTCGACCGTCTCAACGCAGCCTGATGTTGACCCAGGCGTGTTGAGCACAAGTGCTGCACCCACCACACCTGCGATGCCCCGCGATAATCGTCCCAGCGGGTTGACCAGGCGCATCGCTTCAGCCAGGCCGGGGGCTTCGCGTTCGATGACCTCCTTGGTGGCTTCTGGGGTGACGTCGCGTGGCCCGAAGCCGGTTCCTCCAGTAGTGACGATCAAGCCGTGGAAACCGTCAGCGAGGCGGCACAACTCGCGACTTACTGGCTCGACACCATCAGCAACCACCGACTGCTCAACTACCGTCCAACCCACGGAAGTCAAGAACTCTATTAGCGCTACACCACTGCGATTCTGGCGGGTGCCTGCCACCACGCCGTCAGAAACGGTGAGCACTTTGGCCGCGAGCCCGCTGCCGTGATCGGCTTGTTTGCTGACCCCACTGCCAGCCCCCTTTTCGGTCACAGCCCAACCCTAGCCGACACAGCAGACTCAAGATTCAGCGTTCAGGAGTCGAAGCGTTCGCCCACAACCAGACGGGCTCCGTTGACCCAGTTGAGTGCTGGAGTCACAGAGCGCCCTTCAGACTGAACGCTAAGCAGCCGAAGAGTGCCGCAACCGGTTTCGACCCGCACCTCAGCACTGCCGCCGGTAGATACCACCGCAACCGTAACGCTCCCTGCTGCACGTCCTTCGACTGCGAATGTTTCGGCTGCAACGATTTCGGCGGCGAGGACTTTGAGTCTTCGGCCTCTAAACATGGTCCAAGCGCCACCGACGCGCACTAGCCGCAGCACATGCTCGGCAGAAGCTGTCCAGTCGATACGCAATTCGCCAGAAGTGATCTTGTCAGCCCAAGTGACTTCTCCCGTCTGAGGTATCGGGTTATCGAAACCATCACGCAACGCCTCAAGCAGCAAGTCAGTGCCCAGATCACAGAGCCTGGCACGCAGATCATCAGCCGACTCGACGGCATTAATCTCAGTAGACCGCTGCCGGTGGATTGCCCCAGCATCAAGCTGCGGCACTACTTCCATAAGGCAGACACCGGTCTCGGTGTCGCCAGCAAGGATGGCACGCTCTACCGGTGCTGCGCCACGCCAGCGCGGCAGCAACGAAAAATGCAGGTTCACAGTGCGACGCTTTTGCAGCGCAGACAACGGGATTAGTTCTCCGTAGGCGACCACCACTGCAATATCAGCTGACACGTCCAATGCTGCGTCAAGATCGTAGCTAACCAATAGCCCCTGCTTTGTGGCTGCATCTTCAACAGGTGACGGGGTCGGGGCTTGACGGCGGCCACGGCGCTTAGGGGGACGGGTAACCACCAGCACAACGTCGTGACCCGCAGCGCAGAGAGCCTCAAGCGGAGGCACTGCGATCTGAGGCGTACCGAAATAGACCACACGTTGAGGTGTCCGAGTGTCGGGCAAGCAGATGCGAGATGGCTGCGTCTGAGACAGGGCGGGTTGAGACGAAGCGGGCTGAGCGGTCATGGCAAGACCTTTTTCAGAGCAGACGCAGACCGCCCGAAGCGCTGTCGCCGCCAGCCCCCGACGGCTGCACCGAAGGCTTGGGAGCTGACCCGATGCCCAGCTCACGCAGAGTACGCAACGCAGCCTTGCGACGCTCTTCGTCGAGTCGTTCGATCAGCAGCGTGCCGTCAAGGTGATCCAGTTCATGTAGAAACAGTCGAGCCTCAAGCTCATCGGCTTCCACCGAGACCTCGTTGCCGTCAAGGTCATGCCCCACAACATGAACCTGCTTAGGGCGTACGATCTCCCACGACAATCCCGGCACTGACAAGCAACCCTCATCAAAGGTCCACTCTCCGTCGGATTCGATGATCTCAGGATTGACAATGGTGCGAGGCCCGTCACCGATATCCCACACAAAAAGGCGTTTTTGCACACCGATCTGTGGTGCGGCTAGCCCTACGCCCTGCGCTGCATACATGGTTTCGAGCATCCCGTCAGCTATATGCACCAAAGTGGAGTCAACCTCAGTGATGTCAGCAGCACGGCGACGCAGAACTGGATCGCCGATTATGCGAATGTCGTAGGGCACTACCACAATTTGAGGTTAGCGCCGCGCCGCTGGCGATCAAGCCAAGCGCAGCCAACAGTTCGGTTCAGACCGCAGATCAAACACGCAGAGGATCTACCTCAAGGCGCAGCCGCTCAGCGGGACGGGGAGTAGCTGCCAGCAGATCAAGCAGCGACTCATGACTCGGTGACCGCAGCAAGAAACTACCCTCGAAGGGGCCCAGCACTCTCACAGAAGCCTCTGGCCGCAAACCGGTCACACGCTCACGAAACGCTGCAACAAATCTTTCAGCACCAGCACCTGAGATCCTGGCCTGAGCACCGAAAGGTGGAAGCCCTGAAACCTGGCGGCTCTGATGCTCGAAATCGCTGACCAGTGTCGGATCGGCCTGCTGCACGGCCTGGATCACTAGATGCTGAGGCTGTCGGGTCTGGATCACTAAACGGCCCCCACTGCCACGCGCTCCAGCCAGTCGAGCGCCACGAGCCAACAATGCCAACGCTTGCTCCGCAGCCCGTTGACGAGGTGCTAAAAGTTCCTGATCAAAATCCAGATACACCACCAAACCCGCTGATCGCAGTCGCCAAAGCAATGCTTCAGTGCCAATCACTATCCGCTCTGAGCCGAGCGCATCCGTATCGGCGCTGACCTCAGCGACCGGCTCCCCTACCAGCGCAGCCAACTCTTCACATGCCCGAGTGACACCGGCACGCAGAATCCGCAGAACCGTCGAACCGCACGCAGCGCACACCACCGGCCTGCGCTCGCTGCCGTCGGCTGCCACCAACTCATCGTCAACCAGCCGCATAGGCACCCGGTTGTCGCTGCTGCGGGCCAGCTCACCGCACGCCCGACATGCCAGCAACCGCCCCCGGCCTTTACGGTTGAGCATCACTGCCACACGACCTTCAGCCGCGACCAGAATGTCGCGCAATCCCTCAGCGAACAGCCCGCCACGGACGGGATCTTCATGACGGCGGTCGAGCACGTTCACCTCAGGCCAGCCTGCTGTCTCAGTGGCACGGTCGCAGCTCACTAACTCTCCAGCCTGCAAAGCTTCCAGTGACGGCACTGGCGACACCAGCACCACAGGAACAGCTGCACGACGAGCTCTCTGTAACGCCACCTCACGGGCGTGCCATGTAGGGGCTTGCTCGCTTTGCAGGCTCTCGGAATGTTCATCGATCACAACAACAACAGCCAGACGCGGCATGGGTAACCAGACCGCTGTGCGTGTGCCGACCACAGTCGCTCCCGCGGCGGCGACACTCCAATCATCGAAGCCATGAGCAACTCTTGTGCCTTGATGCCGCAAACCGGCTGTCAGACGACGCACCTGCTCTAGGCCGGGCGCGATAATCAGGGCATCACCGCAGCGAGTCGCGGCTTCAACCACAGCCAGAGCATCATCTGCTGGCGGAAGCCGCAGCACAGTCACCGCAGCTGGATGTCTGAACAGATCATCCCAACGCTGAGGAATGCTCTGAAGCTCGCCTTTTTGTATCTGCGCTTTGTGTATCTGCGCTGGTGTCCGCACCACTCTCGGCGGCGAAGCAGTCCTCAGCAGCGACACTCTTTTGCCAGCCCAACGCCAAGCAGCCCATTCGGCCAGGTTCAGAATCTCCGCTGGCGGACCCATGCCAGTGAACTGCATCAGCGGCTGCAGTTCGATGCCCGGTGTCGGCTCGACACCCATCTCAACAACCCAAGCCCGCAAACGCCGACCACCTAGTTTGATGCGCACGATTGAACCAACCCGCACCTGCTGTGCCCGCCCGTCAGCATGCCAAGCATCAGGAACTGCATAGTCGAAGGTCTTGTCAAGGTTCACCACATCTGGCAGCACCCGCACCACAGTCGGCGGCTCTGAGATATCTACAGGCTCAGCGGTGTTAGCGGGTTCGTCAGCAGGCACCGTCCGCGGCAGAGCGCTGATGGCCTCAGAATCCGTGGATTCCCCGACCCCGAAGTCGAGGCGCTCTTGAACGCTGCTGCTCAGAGCCCCAGAGCCGACTTCAGATCGCCCAAGCGACTGGTGTTCTCCCAAGTAAACAACTCGCCTTGTGGTTCGCGACCGAAATGACCATAAGTGGCAGTAGGTGTGTAAATGGGATTCAAAAGTCCCAGATCCGCCACAATGGCAGCCGGACGCAGATCAAACACCTCTTGCACAGCCGAGACAATCCGTGAGCTGTCCACAGTCTCGGTAGCGAACGTGTCCACCATCAACGACACCGGCTCGGCTTCGCCGATGGCGTAGGCGACCTGCACTTCACAGCGTGTGGCTGCACCCGATGCCACAACATGCTTTGCCACCCAGCGGGCCGCGTATGCGGCCGAGCGATCAACCTTGGAGGGGTCTTTTCCTGAGAAGGCACCCCCACCATGGCGAGCCATACCCCCGTAAGTGTCGACAATGATCTTGCGGCCGGTAAGTCCGGCATCGCTTTTAGGTCCACCGTTCACGAACCGACCAGTCGGGTTGACCATCACCCGATACTCGTCTCCCGCGAACTGTGGGCAGTGCTCAGCGATGACCGGCTCAATGATCTGCTCAATCACGTCAGGGCGAATCATGCGGTCGCGATCAATCCCATCGGCGTGCTGAGTTGACACCAGAACAGTGTGCAGCCTTACTGGCCGACCCTGGTGGTATTCAAAAGTGACCTGGGTCTTGCCGTCAGGACGCAGATAAGGAATAGTCCCACGCCTTCGCACCTCAGCATGACGCTCGGCCAGCCGGTGAGCCAAATGAACTGGCAACGGCATCAGCGTGTCGGTTTCATCACAGGCGAAGCCGAACATCATCCCTTGGTCACCGGCACCCTGATCATTGCTGCGGTCCACACCCATAGCGATGTCGGGCGACTGCTCTCCAACAGCGATCATCACTCCGCAGGTGTCGCCATCGAATCCGTAGGCGGCATTGTCATAACCGGCGGCCCGGATAGTGCGACGCACAATCGCAGGGATCTCCACATAGGCATCGGTGCGGATCTCGCCAGCCACTACCACCAGCCCAGTGGTGAGTAAAGTCTCGCAAGCGACACGGCTTTGCTTGTCTACAGCGAGAAGGGCATCAAGAACTGCATCCGAGATTTGGTCAGCCAGTTTGTCGGGATGACCCTCAGTCACTGACTCCGACGTGAAGAAATGGCTGCTCACTGCGGACTCACAGAGTGTTCACTGACCGGTTTCGTTGCCGATGCAGACACCAAAATCGTTTCAATGGTGTCGAGCACTGCGCTGGCTGCCTGCTGCTTGGTGGTCAAGGGCACATGATGGCGCGTTCCGTCGGTGGTGTACATCGTTACCTCGTTGGTGTCGTAACCGAAGCCAACATGAGTTTTAGATACGTCGTTGGCCACGATCAAGTCCAGGTTCTTGCTGCGAAGTTTGGCGAGAGCGTTGGATTCAAGGTCTTCTGTCTCCGCTGCGAAACCTACCAGCACTTGACTGGGCGGCTTCAAGGAGCCGAGCGAAGCCAGAATATCGCTGGTGGGCTCTAGGGTCACGAGAGGCGCACCTTGATCCTTTTTGAGCTTGCCTCCCGCAGGTTTCGCAGGTCGAAAATCGGCTACCGCAGCAGCCATTATCACCACGTCGGTTCCAGGGGCTTCCAGTTCGACGGCTGTAGCCATCTCAGCGGCTGTCTCAACGGTCACCACCCGAGCTACAGACCTGCAGAGTTCGGGCTCGGTAGTGACAAGCACCACTTCGGCACCGCGGGCTGCTGCTTCTGCGGCAATTGCGGCACCCTGCTTGCCTGACGAGCGGTTTCCTACAAAGCGCACTGCGTCTATCGGTTCGCGGGTTCCTCCCGAAGTCACCAGCACCCGCCGACCAGCCAGGCTTTGAGGCGTGAGAACGGCCGCGACAGCGGCCACAACCTCGGCAGGGTCAGCCATGCGGCCAGCACCGATATCGCCTCCAGCAAGAAGCCCGTCAACCGGACCAACAATGGTGACACCCCGATCTGCTAGCACCGCAATGTTTTCTTGCACTGATGGCTGCTCCCACATTTCTGTGTGCATAGCCGGAGCAACAATCAGCGGTGCCCTAGTGGCCAGAAGAGTGGCTGTGAGCACATCGCCAGAACGACCGGTTCGCAGATCCGAGATCAACCGTGCCGTAGCTGGGGCCACCACAACCGCTTCGGCCCGTTGGCCTAAGTCAGTGTGAGGAATCGCTGAGGGCGATGTGTCCCACAGAGACGTGACGGCAGGCTCAGAAGCCAGCGCATTGAAAGTGGCCGCACCAACCATTCGTTGTGCAGATGCCGTAAGCACCGGCACCACATGAGCACCTTCACCTACCAACAGTCGACATATTTCGACAGCCTTGTATGCGGCGATGCCACCTGTTACGCCGAGCACGACGCAATGGTCGCGTATCGGGCTCACGGCTCAGAGGTTTGCCGTAAGCCCTCCGGGTCACTGACATCTTGCAGGTGAGCACCGGCGGAGTTGTCGGCGCTGGCTTCATCGAACTCGTCAAATTCGGAGTCGGGATCAACTTCGATCATTTCGATCTTGCCAGCAGCAATCTCCTCAAGAGCAATCGACAGCGGCTTAGCCGCAGTAGAAATCACTTGTGGCGGCACCGCAGCGCCAATGCCGCCACCGAGTTGACCGAGGTAGTTGGTGATCTCGCGGCTTCTCATAGCAGCCAGAGTGACCAGCACAAACTTCGACTCTGTCCGACCGATGAGTTCCTCGATTGAAGGGTTCATCATGGTGTCGTGGCTTTGCGCCATGGAACGCTCCGTTGGGTCGCCCGATAAGACACCTAACGCTAGCAGCGGCCTGAGACATTGCAGCCTCAGGCACGGCTTATGCCTACTGTCACCGTTTTGGCTTGATGGCGGATGGCATCAATGGGGCGCGTCAGTTGATCAATCGCGTCGGTTAGGGCAAGCACTAGGTCTTCCAGCAGCGACTCTGGGGTGCCTTCAGCGCCTCGCTCCAGTTCATAGACATCAAGCGGAGCGAAACCCAGAACATATCGGTAGACCGAAGCCAACTCCGTGGCGATCCCGGCCTTAAGGCAACCGTCGTAATGACCTTGACGCAGGCTCGCAAAGAAACTCTGCGCGGCATCGCTGATGCGACCACGCAGGTTTTGCAACAATTGTTGACCGTCGAGACAGGCGGCACTGTCGAAGCCAGGGGCGCTTTGTTGGAGCGCTGCTTGGACAGCGGCTCGGGTTTCGCGCAATGGTTTTGCCAGTTCGTCAATGGCTAACGCCGACTCATAGCCGAAGAGATGACCCGCCATTGTGACCGGCAAAAACCCCAGCTCAGGTGAGGCAGTGGCAGGGACGACGATGACTTCTGTGGCGGCACCGAAGCGAGTGGTGGTGTCGGCCCGGTTATCGTTATCAGCACGGAACGCTCCGCCCGATGAGTCGCCGCTGCTGATGCTGGCGTTGCTGCTGTTGTTGTTGTTGGCCGTGTCGGCGGTGGTGAACACTATGGGTACGGCTTTGTGCGCTCGGAAAATCGCTACCTCTTTGGATACATCCTCGGCGATTGAGTCCGACAAACCCGCAGCACACACCAACATTAGAGGCTCAGAAGATAGGTCAATATGTTTTTTGTTTTCGGTGGAATCGACAGAGATGGACTTGTAACAGAGTTCCGACAGCTTGATCCGCACTTCTTCGGCTGCCACCTGGTTGATGCCATTGCCCACCACCGCCCAATAGGTGCGACCCAGCCCGTGACGACGGACGATCTCAGCGATCCGGTTGTGTAGCGCCAGCACTTCAGCCATCTGCGTGGGTAGTTGACGCAGTGACTCCAGCAACTGCCAGCGACGCTTCGGGTCACAGCGCGCGTCTACTGCATCTCCCAGCGCGACTGCCAGCAGAACCCCGGCAGCCACCTGCGAATAGAAAGCTTTGGTGGAAGCCACGCTCATCTCCACATCTCGACCGTCGGAGGTGTAGAGCACGCCGTCGGCTTTGGTGCAAAGGTCGCTGTTGCGACGGTTGACGATGGCGATAACTGAAGCACCGCGTCGCCGTGCCAGGTCCACAGTTCGGTTGGTGTCGTTGGTGGTTCCCGACTGACTGACAGCGATGATCAGCGTGTCGCTCATGTCGCTTCGCAACCCAAACCCCGACAGCTCAGTTGCAGCCATAGCGCTCAGCCGAGGCAGTTGCAGGCTGCGCTTTGGGTCTAGCTCGCTTTCTAGGAAACAAATCAGACTGCGGGCTGCCACCGCCGCTGTGCCTTGGCCTATAGCGATGATTCTGGCGATCTGCCCGCTGTCCAGCTTCTTGATTAGTCGGTCGGGAAGAGCTTCGCTGCTCAATCGCACAACAAGCTGCGAAGCCTGGTCCTCCTGTGCCAGAGATTGGTTTGTGGTTTGCCCGGCTATGGGACTCGTGGCTTGTGCAGCGACGATGCGACCTCGCAAGGTTTTACGAACCGACTCAGGGGCTTCGCTGATCTCTTTGAGCAGAAAATGGCGAAAACCTCGGCGGTCAATGTCTCGGGTGGTGATATCAGCGGTGACTATCTCATCAGATGACACAGGCAGCGGTGTTCCGTCATACGCAAACCTTGACACTGCACCCAAATCACCGGCGCAGCTGCGGTCAAGCACCACAATCTGACCTCTGGCGGCATCCTCGTAGTCGTTTCGCCCACTAACGTCGTCGACTCTCAGCGGGTCATGGGGATTTGTCTGGGTTGTGCCATCCATCCGCAGATATTCGCTGGACTGCTCTACCAAACCGTAGGGCTCACTGGCTGCTACGTATGCGTCCTCGGTGGTGCCCACATACAGAGCTTGGCCGCTTCCCCGCAGCGCTAGCAGCATCTTGTCGGGTTGTGTAGCGGCTTGGCCCACAACCGCGACAGAGCCATGCAAAGCATTCACACAGCGACGAAAAGCCTCAACCACCGGCTCACGGTCGGCTGACTCACGGGCATCCAGTTCGCGAGCATCCAGTTGACGGCCAGCATCAAAGCTGGAACCAGACGGCTCGCCAGAATGCGATGCAGTTGATTGAGTAGATGATTGAGCTTGCTGCGATGCCCATGATGACCACAGTGCTGGGATTACTTTGGCATCGGTTGTGATCTGGGGATGGATCGACAAGCCATGCTGAGCCACCAGATCAGCGTGATTGTCAACGTCACCATTAAGAGCTGCTACCACATATGGACCGGTAGCGGATTCGGCCTGCGCGACTTGATCGGTGCCGTTGACGAGTTCGGAGTTGAGTGGATGAGCATTGGCTTCGTTGATCATGCCCACGCTGGCCCAGCGGGTATGGCCGAGCACTGTCACCGAAGCATCCTCGCTTCGCAAAGCTGATGCCAGCAAATCATCAGCGGCGACTGCGGCACGCAGAGCAGCAGTGTTATCACCTAACTCCCCCACTTCAGCGGCTGCCTTGTAGACGAAACTCAAGCAGCTACCGATCCGGCGGATTGAGCCTGACCCAAAAAGAGGATCGCCAGATCGCTGCTGCAGCGAAACCGCCAACGCCGCATCAGCAAAATCTAGGTCATGTCCATGCACCAGCACATGCAATCCAGCAGAGTCACGTCCCCGAACCTCAAGGCGGTCAATCGCTGCTAGCGCGACTTGTATGCACCAGAATGCGTCCAGCGCTGAATCTGTTGCGTTTGATCCTGCAAGTCCTGCCACAGCTTCAGCGGTTCTCAGGCGGTCGTGACCAATGGCCCACACCACATCTTTTAGTCGCACAAAAGCCGCGTTTATTGCTTCAATGCCTTCGTGGTGCCAACGGTCAACGTTGAGTTCTAAGCCCTCTAGTAGCTGTTGGATTTCGCTCAGCGCTGCTGCAATCATGTCCGGCATGGATTTGTCAGCCAGCATCCCTCGCAGTCCAGCAGTGCCAGCAAGCAGCTGGTCGGCTCGTTTCAGATGCTCAGTTGCTGCAACGATGACGGAGCCAGTGTCTTCGACAGACAGTTCTGTATGGAGCTGATCAAAGTCCGCCGCCAAATCCCGCAGCATTGTCGTTGCGGAAACCAGCAGGTCAGAGATGTCAGCCGCTGTAGGCAAGGATCGCTGCGAGACGCGGCTAACCACCGCAACAATGCCACACATGCGCGTCGCAGGCTACAAGCAGACCCAGCCCAGGCTCTGCGTTCTCACAGCCGTAAGCATCCCCAGCCTGCGCTTTACGCGCTAAGCCTCGTCTTCAGGTTCAAGCTTGCAGCAGCGCTGCTACTAACACTCGCAGCTCTGGTATGCCGCTGCCTTTGGCCGAACTGGTCCATGCAACATCGCTACGTTCAGTGCCGAGCTTGCTGGTGAGTTCAGCACGGCGGGCACCCTGGCGCGATGAGCGAACCTTGTCGATCTTGGTGGCGACATAGCTAACTGGAAGCTCCAAACTGTCGAGCCAGGCAACAGTCTCAAGATCTAGCCGGGTGGGTCCGATTTCGCCGTCAATTAAGTGAAGCACACCTCGCAGCGGTTCCCGGTGAGCGAGATAGCTCTCAGCCATGACACTCCAGCGGGCCTGCTCGGCTTTGGAGGCTTTAGCGAAGCCATATCCAGGCAAGTCCACCAGCCAGCGTCTGGAGTCCTCACTACCGAACTCATAAGCATTGATCAGTCGGGTGGCACCTGGGGTCTTGGAGGTGCGTGCCAACTGTTTGTGCAGAGCCAGCGAATTCAGCAACGAGGATTTGCCCACATTGGATCTACCCACCAGCGCTATCTCGGCTTGAGTGGCGGGCATTTGATCGGCCCGCGAATACGAGGCTACGAAGCGCAGGGCTAGCGGTCCAGCCATCGCCTCAGGCTACGGCATCGACTAGCCCGCAGTGGCAGCCAAGGAAGCAACAGCCGCTGGCAGGCCATCACCGTGAGGCATTCCCAGCACGGTCATGGCAGTCTCCAAACCGCCCAAAGCTCCTAAAAGCATCGGCTCATTGAGATCACCCAGATGCCCGATGCGGAAACCATCGCCGTGCTGAGCGCCCAGCATCCACGAACCAACACTCACGTTGAAGCGATCCCGCACGGTAGCGACCAGCGGCCCAGCACGAAGCTCGCCGCTGCGGACGCAGGTAACCGCCGAAGTGCGGTGCTCGGGTTTAGCGATGTTGTTTTGCCACGGCCCGCTAGAGGCCCAGCCATCAACCGCGGCGTGAACCGCCGCAGCCCAGCGCCTGTGACGTGCTGCTGCGGCATCAACTCCGCCAGATTCAGCGATGACATCAAGCGCAGCTCTAAGAGCGAACATGTGCTGGATCGGTGGGGTGCCACCGAAACGCTTGTAGATGTGATCGTCTTCGAAGCGCGGCTCCCAGGCCAAGTGATGTCGGGGCGTGAACACCGAACGGCTGCGCTGCAAAGCGGGTTCGCGCAACGCACAAAACGACAAGCCTGGGGGCATCATCAGCCCCTTCTGCGATGATGACACCAGCACATCAATACCCCAGTCACGCATCCGCAGCGGTTCAACGCCAAGCGAGCACACTGCGTCAACCACCAGCAAAGCCGGATGCCCGACAGCGTTGATGGCTGAACGCATCGCAGCCAGATCCGTGACAGAACCTGTGGAGGTTTCGGTGTGAACAATGCATACGTTGCGGATACGCCGAGCCGTGTCAGCGGTCAGAATGTCAGCGATCTCGTTGGGATCAGTGGGCCGACGAAAATGGGGTTCGGTGGTGACCACCTCATATCCGAGGTCGCGCGCCATTGTCGCCCAGCGCCGTGCAAAAAGCCCGCAGTCTGGGATCAGCACCGCATCACCCGGGTCAAGCGTGTTGACCAGTGACGACTCCCAGGCACCGTGCCCCACCATGGTCAGCAGCACTACCTTGTCAGCACCACCAAACAGTTCCGGCAGTTCCGCCCAGATACTTTCAACCAGCGACACGAACTCTGGGTCTGAAAAATCAATCGGTGGACGACGAAACGCTTCCAGAACCCGGTCGGGGATGTTGGTGGGGCCAGGGTTATGCACAAAATAACGCCCACCTGTGCTACGCAAGCCTCCGCCCCCTATGCCTGATACTGGCCTCATGGTTGGCGGGCTGAGGGTTCGGTCGCCAGTCGAGCAGTCAGAGACTCCACCGATTCGATGAACTCCTCAATGATCTCATACACCACCTGCGCGCTGGTCTTAGAAGTGTTCATGGTGCCGACTATTTGACCCACGAAATAGTTGGCGAGTTTCTCAGCACCTGACCCAGCTGTGTGTGCCGCTCGCTCAATACGGCGCTGTGCGGTTTGAGTCAGCACCGGCTGCAACGGCATGCCCAGCGGGTCGGGAGTGTCGGCGCGCTGCCATTCCTCGGTCCAAGCCGATTTGAGCATCCGAGCCGGTTTGCCGGTAAGCGAACGCGAGCGTGTGGTGTCGCTTGATTGAGCGGCCAGCATCTTGGATTTCACCGCTGGATGAGTTTCGGCTTCGGCGGTGGTGAGCCACACCGAGCCGCACCAAACGCCCTCAGCACCTAGAGCCATAGCTGCGGCCATTTGACTTCCTCGGCCAATCCCGCCAGCTCCTAGCACCGGCACATCCACCGCGTCAACGATCTCAGGGATCAACACCATCGTGCCGATCTCGCCGGTATGTCCGCCAGCTTCGTAACCCTGAGCAATCACGATGTCTACACCGGCCGCGGCATGGCGTTCAGCATGAACTGCTCGGCCTGCCAGCGCTCCCACCAGCTTGCCTGCGTTTTTGGCTGCGGTGATCATCTGCGGAGGCGGTGGGCCCAGCGCATTAGCCACAAAAGCGCTGCGATGCGCTAAAGCGATCTCGAGCTGCGCTCCAGCGGCATCAACCGAAAACGGTGTGGCATCACCCAGCGTGCCAAGCGAAGCCAAAGCCTCAGTGTCATCATCTTCACGCAGTGGCGGCACGTCGTAGCGGGCGAGTATCTCATCAACGAAATCAATATGAGCAGCGGGGATAAGCCTGCGCACATCTTCAAGAGTGAAACCGCCGTCAACATCAGCGCTAACGGCGGCAGCAGCAGAGACACTGGAGCCCGAGCCCGGGCCGACCAGGGCGGCAGGAATGATCACATCCACGCCGTAGGGCTTGTCACCGATCTCAGCTTCGATCCAAGCAAGATCAATTTCGAGACTCTCAGGCGAATGCGCAACCGCTCCGAGCACACCCATACCGCCAGCTTTTGATACAGCAGCCACCACATCCCGGCAATGACTGAACGCCAAGATCGGGAACTCAATGCCCATCATTTCACAGATTCGTGATTTCATGGACACCCCCTAACAGGCCGCGATTTCTGTGTTTCTTTCCAAGTGAGGCCGGCTTCCACATCAGGTTCGCGAGGCAGACCAAGCACCTGTTCGGCGAGGATGTTGCGCTGCACTGCGAAAGTGCCGCCACCAAGCGTTAACGCCGGTGAGAATAATAAACCGTAATGCCAGATCGGATCGACATCAGCGAACTGTGTGCCGTCACTTGAGTTGATCTCGGTAGCACCTGAACGCATCGACTCGGGTAAGTCACCTGCGGGTCCCGACCCGGTAAGCATCGCAGCTGCCCCAACAGTAGCAGCAGCGAGTTCCATCACTTTTTGTCCGTGCTCGTCGGACATGATCTTCTGGATTGATGCTTCAGGGCCAGGTGTGCGGCCCGACAAACGAGCGCTCAGAGTGCGCAACTGTGTCAGTCGCAGCACTTCGGCTTCGCTATAAATATCGGCCAGCCGGTCGCGCAGCACCGGGTCAGACATCCCGCCGTTGGCTTTCACTAGATCAATCAGCTTCTGGGCTGTGGGCCCCAGACTCCACAACACGCCACCCGTCGACAATCCGACCCGCTCATTGGCGAGAGTCATTTTGGCCAAGCGCCAGCCGTCGCCTTCAGCACCCACCCGGCAAGCTGCTGGCAGGCGCACATCATCGAAGAACACCTGATTGAAAGAATGTGCAGTGGTCATGTCCACGATCGGGCTCATCGACAAGCCAGGCGTGTCCATTGGACAGATGAAATAGGAAATACCCTGGTGCTTGGGAGCATCTGGGTCGCTGCGAGCAATGAGTATTCCGAACTGGCTGCGATGCGCGCCGCTGGACCAGATCTTGGTGCCGTTGATCACGTAACTGTCGCCGTCACGCACTGCCCGGGTTGACAGCGAAGCCAGATCTGAGCCCGAGTCGGGCTCACTAAACAACTGACACCAAAACTCTTCGCCGGTAAGAATCGGCCACAAGTAGCGATCCTGCTGCTCGGGAGTGCCAGCAGCAAGGATCGTAGGAGCGGCCCAGCCGATGCCGATCAAATTCTGCGAAGGAGACACTCCAGCTGCGGAGAGTTCCTGGTCGATGATCAGCTGATGCAGACCATCGGCCTCTAGTCCCCAAGGCTTCGGGAAATGAGGTGCCACATATCCGGCCTCCGCCAATTGTTGTCCGCTGGGCTGAGGATGAGCGTCAAGCCAGCGTCGCACTGCGAGGCGACGGGGATCATCATCTGCCGGTAGATCAAAATCCACTGACACCTATATTGCCAAACTTTCTTGCCGGGCCATCACAATCAGGCTTTGCATCGGCTCGATCATGTGAAGATTGATTGCTGTGACGGCAATGTCACAGGGCACGCCTATGGTGATACTGCTGAGATCAACACATATACAACAACCACAATGCCAGCACCGCAATGCCAGCGCCGCGAGCACTCAAGCAAGGAGAACGCAATCAAGGAGACACTGACATGAAGCTGGGACTAAATACTGGATACTGGTCTGCGGGACCACCCGCAGGAGCTGCCGAACAAATCGCCGTAGCTGACCGACTCGGTTTCGACTCGATCTGGACCGCCGAAGCCTATGGATCCGACTGTTTCACTCCGCTGGCTTGGTGGGGTGCAGCCACCGAACGGGTGCGCCTAGGCACATCTATAACACAGATGGCGGCACGCACGCCGGTGGCCACAGCTATGGCGGCTCTGAGCCTCGACCATCTTTCGGGCGGTCGTTTCGTGTTGGGTATCGGCGCATCCGGGCCTCAAGTGGTGGAGGGCTGGTATGGGCAGCCTTATGCGCGCCCTTTGGCCCGAACCCGCGAATACGTTGACATAGTGCGCAAGGTTTTGGCTCGGCATGAGCCGGTCGTCTATGAAGGTGAGTTCTTCCAACTCCCCTACCACGGCGAAGGCAGCACTGGGCTAGGCAAAGCTCTCAAAAGCACAGTTCATCCGCTGCGCAGCGACATCCCGATTTTTCTTGGCGCGGAAGGCCCCAAGAACGTGGCTCTAGCAGCCGAGATCTGCGACGGCTGGCTGGCCTGGCTGTTCTCGCCACGACACGACAACATGTACCGCAGTTTCCTTGCCGAAGGCTTCAGCCGTCCCAACGCCCGATGCAGCCCCGAAGACTTTGAGGTGGTCGGATCAACGATCTTGGTGCCCGGTGATGATCTTGATGCCTGCGCCGATTTTGTGAGACCAGTGATCGCTCTCTATGTGGGAGGCATGGGTGCCAAAGGGGTCAACTTCCATCGTGCCGTTTTTGACCGCATGGGTTATGAAGCCGAATGTGACACCATTCAAGACCTCTACCTGTCGGGAGACAAAGCCGCTGCCACCGCTGCGGTCACCACAGCCATGTGCGAAGAGATCGCTTTGATCGGACCTTGGAGCAAAATCGCCGAGGAACTCGATGCGTGGCGTTCGTCGGTGATCACCACGCTGTTGATCAGCGGGAGCCCCGAAACATTGGAGCACTTCGCCGAACTAGCTGCCTGAAGCTAGCTTCCTCCCGCTCTTATTTTCAGCCCAAAGTTTTCAGCACCCACAGCCTGCTCAGGCCACAGAAGCCTCGCCCCTGATTGACTTTGTCGGCTCGCCAGTTCGCTCGGTGTCTGACAGTTCAGCGCGAACCGACAGTGGCGTGGGGCAAGTTTTCGATCATGCCCTGCGGAGTGACCGCCACGAACTCTGCCTGGCTTTGGAACTCCGCCAAATTGCGGGCGTTGGTGTAGCTCATAGCACTGCGCAAGCCCGCCATTAGCTGCAACACCAGCTTGGACACTTCGCCTTTGTAGGGCACGGTGCCTTCCACCCCTTCAGGTGCCCGGTAAGACAGATACTCCTCGTCAAGGTCCTCACCCGAACGGTCGGCGCGGGCAATCACCGCCTCGAAGCTGGCCATCCCTCGAATACGCTTCTGCAAGCCCTTGGGTCCTTGCTCTACCTCACCAGGGCTTTCTTTGGTGCCTGCCAACATGCTGCCCACCATCACAGTCGAAGCCCCTACGGCCAAAGCCTTGGCAATGTCACCAGAGCTGCGAATGCCGCCATCCGCGATCACCGGCACACCCACATCAGCGACATCGTCAATAGCTGTCAACTGGGGCACACCAACACCAGCCACAGTGCGAGTAGTGCAAACCCCACCCGGCCCGACACCCACCTTGACCGCATCAGCACCCGCTGTAACTAGGTCAAGCGCTCCTTCACGGGTGGCGACGTTGCCCGCCACCACATCCACATCGGCGAAATTGTCTTTAAGCGCCCGCACTCCTTCAATGGAATGCTCAGAATGGCCGTGAGCGATGTCGAGAACCAACGCATCGGCACCAGCAGCCACTAGCGCTTTCGCTCGGTCAAGCATGTCACGGTCAGTGCCGACAGCAGCCCCAACCAACAGCGAAGCCTCAGCCTGTTTGACTTTTTCGACCTCACGAGCCTGTTTTTCGATCGGCAAGAAGCGGTGAATGATGCCGATGCCGCCGAGGCGCGCCATAGCAATTGCCATTTCGTGCTCACAGACGGTGTCCATGTTGGCGGCCACTACCGGCAGATCAAGTTCGACACGGCTCGATAGCCGGGTTTTGACTGACACGTCTTGGCGCGAACGGATCGACGACCGCTGCGGGACGATCAACACATCATCGAAGGTGAGCCCGGTTCGCAGCCCTTCCAAACTCATAGCTGCCAGATCTTCCTAGCTGACTTGCAGTGGTCCTGCAACGGGTTCAGCACGGCTGCGACTCAATCAACTTACTCGTCAATCAACTCAATCGACAGAGATTTGGGCCATCAGCACAGCCCGTCGCTCGTCGAACTCTTCGAGGTCTATCTCGTCGTCGTTGTACTGTCGGTGCAGTTCTTCGACCTGAGCCATGATCTCGTCGTTGCTGGGCTTCGGACTCTGCGGCGCGACATCAACTTCTTCTTCTTCTTCGTCTCCGTTGCGCTGCGCATGCTCAAGTTCGTAAAGCTCACCCCTGCCTAGACGCTTCTGGCGTTTGGCTTCGGCGCGAGCCTTCTTGTGCATGTCCCTTTGACGCTTCGCGAAGCTGGATCGTCCTGTTGCCATTTGGATCAACCTCCTTGCCACTTTGGATCAACCGCGATGGAAATGAGTTGCGATAACTCTTGGCAGTGACTCGCGGCAATGTCTCCAGAGACGCTCCAGCTGCTTTGGGCTGGTGCTTGAGGGCTGTCCTCAACGCTGTTACTCCGAAGGCTGCTGCTCTAGCCTGGCCTCAAAAGCAGGTTAGAGCCGTTGCTTCCTAATTCCATGCTTTACCTGCGCGCTCTATGCCCGGCTTCATGTTCCAGGCTCTGTGTTCCAGGCTCTTGGTGAGCTTGCTCCGATAGGCAGGCCAGTCAGTCGGCGCAAGCGAGACCGCCACCCACCACCACGGTGGCACCGGTCACATACGACCCCGCTTTTGAGACCAAATAGACCGCAGTGCCTGCCAGATCGTCGGGTTCGCCGATGCGTCCCAGCGGCACCGTGGATGCCAACTCTGCCCGAGCTTTGGGGTCGTCAAGAATGAAGGCCATCATCTTGGAGTCGAACGGCCCAGGGGCGATGGCGTTGACGGTGATGTGCTCAGATGCCAGCCGTTTAGCGAGGTGTCGAGTCAGGTGAATGATCCCCGCTTTGGAAGCTGAATAAGAGTAGGTCTCCAAGTCAGGTATCCGAATCCCATCGATTGAAGCGATATTAACGACACGAGCGGGGTCAGCAGAGCGGGCCGCGGCTCGCAGCAACCCCAGCAGTCCCTGCGTCAAAAAGAAGGGGCCGCCCAAGTTGGTGTCGATGACTTTGCTCCAGCCATGCGGCGGAAACTCATCAAGATCGACACCCCAGCTAGCCCCAGCGTTGTTGACGAGTATGTCCAGAGAGTCCCAGCGTTGGGTTACTGCCGCGGCAAAAGCTTCGCAGCCCTCAGGCGTGGACAAATCCGCAGGGATCGCCTCGCAGGGGCCTCGTGCCGACAGTTCGGCCGCGGCGGCTGTGAGCTGCTCAACCTTGCGCGCTGAGATGATCACCTGGCAGCCAGCATCAAGCAGTCCGCCAGCGATCATGTAACCCAAGCCGCGGCTGCCACCAGTGACGACTGCGGACTTGCCTTCAAGGCCAAAGAGATCAATCAGTCTCTGTGGGTTCATTGCCATGGTCGCCGTGCCTTTCGTGGGAAGGACCTTGGGAACTCTCTGAGCACATCGCTCATAATCGCACAAGCTGTTCGCCGGACGCATCTTAGCGCTACTACGGGTACGCCTCTAAAGTCTCAGTCAGTATGTGCAGCAACTCGGGCAGTATGTGCAGCAACTCGGGAAGTCGCCAAATGCCTTCAACGGCGCTGCTTGGTGCTTTAGTAGCAGTCCTAGCGCTGACGGCAGCGGCTTGCGCCAGCAGTTCAGACGACGAATCTTCTCAGAGTTCCCAGAGCGATTCCAGTCAGACCATAAGTTCGCCCACATCAACCACGGTGCCTCCCTCAACGCTGCCACCAACAACCACCACCGATGCCCCAACAACCACAACGACAACCACAGCAGCCATTACAACAACTACCACCACGACAACAACTACGACAACGACGACTACAACAGCACCTGAGCCCACTACCACCTCATTGCCTCAACCTGAAGCTTCTACGGTGGCCGGTCTGCTGGCACTAGAACGCCCGCTGGTGATCGCGCACGCTGGCGGTGATCAGGACTATCCCCACTCCACTATCTACGCCTATACACAATCAGCGCTAGCTGGTGCCGACATCCTTGAACTTGATGTTCAGCTAACCGCTGATGGAGTGCTGATCGTCCAACATGACGACACCGTAGACCGCACTACCGGTACCACTGGGCAGGTCAGCGCTTTGACTCTGCAAGAGATCCAAGCTCTTGACAGCGCCTACTGGTTCGCGCCCCGATATTGGGGCGATCAGACCCGTCCCGACGAGGAATACATCTACCGCGGTGTTCGCACTGGTGCGGTTGCGCCGCCTGAGGGTTACGAGCCCGACGATTTTCGTGTGGCGACATTCCGAGAGATCGCCGAGCGCTTCGAAGATCATGTGCTCAACATTGAGATCAAGATCCAAAGCGGTCCCGACGGCGAAGCAGACCCTGCTACCGGTATCGCCGCCGCTGAAGTGCTGGCAGCCGAAATCGCTGAACTGGGTCGTGAGGATTCGGTGATCGTGGCCAGCTTCGATGATGATGTGGTGTCCGCTTTTAGTGAGCTCGCACCCGATGTAGCGGTCACTCCCGGCGAGTCATCCCTGCTTGGCTGGTTTACGAACACTTCAGATCTGGACGCTTCGATTGCGGTGCTGCAAGTGCCTTACTTTTACCTGGGACTCCAAGTGGTGAACGCCGATACCGTGGCTCGGGTTCACCAAGAAGGCCGAGAGGTTTGGGTGTGGTTCAGCGGCACTGAGGTGATTGAGAACCAAGACTTCTATTCCGAGGTGCTAGCTCTAGGAGTGGATGGACTTGTAGCAGGCCGTCCAGCAGAAGCCGTAGCTGCGCTGACTGCTCTTGGAAATTGAGATTCTCAACTCTCAAGAATTGAGAGCCTCCATCAATAGTGAGGGTCTAGCCGGATCGGGGGATCCAGCCGGATAAGCGAGCGACAGCGGCGTTCAACGGCGACGAGCAATATCGAAACAGGCAACTGCGGCGGCGGCAGCCACGTTGAGTGATCCCAGAACGCCCTTCAGCGGGATTGAGGCCAGCACATCGCAGCGCTCTGAGACGAGCCGTGACAGTCCCTTACCTTCTGAACCCAATACCAGCGCGACCGCTTCGCCTGCTAGGTCCAGTTCGTGTAACGGTCGGGTTCCGGCAGGGTCTAGTCCGACGGTCCACACATCGTGACGGCTCAAGTTGCGCAGCGCCACGGGAATGCCTGGCACCTGCGCGAAGTTCAGATGCTCCACAGCTCCAGCGGCGGCTTTGGTAACTGTTGCTGTGACACGAGCCGAGCGGTGACGGGGCAGCACCACCCCAGAAACTCCTGCGCATTCGGCGGTGCGCAGCACAGCCCCGAAGTTGCCGGGATCAGTGATGCTGTCAAGCACCAGCAAAAACGGTGCCTGTGCAAGCACACCTGCAGAAGGAACTACAGAAGGAGCCTGAGCCAAATCGCTGAGTTCTGTCAGCGGCAGCGGATCAGCTAACGCAACCACTCCCTGAGGGGCATCGCTTCGAGCGGTGGCATCTAGTTCCCTGCGAGGCACTTCACGAATGGCAACTCGCTGCTCACGAGCCAGTTCGACGATGTGTTCAAGGATCGGTGCCTCATCAAGGCCGGTGGCGAGCATTACCGTGCGGGTGCGGCGTTTGCCTGCTAGCAGCAGTTCTCTCACTGCGTGACGGCCTTCGACTTGCTCACCGCCAATATCACTGCGGTGGCTGCTGCGTTCTGGGCTTGCTTTGCGCTTTGCGTCACCGCTGCGTGCGCCAAGTTTGGCACCTGACCGGCTAGCTGATGAGCGGTTTTGCTGTGAGGAGCGGCCAGAGCGGTTGGTGTGTCTGGCTCTGCTAGAACGACTGCCGCCTCCAGAGCGCCTAGAACGACCGTCGCCTCCAGAGCGACTTGTGCGGTTAGGGCGAGCCATGGGGTGCCTCTATTAACTCTTCTAACTCTTGCTGGCTAGGGCTGAGCTGTTGAGTGCCGCATCACTAGCGCCGATGCCATTGCCGCAATCCCTTCGCCACGGCCTAGCGCTCCCACACCTTCGGTAGTACGACCAGAGACTGTTACGGGAGCACCAGCGGCATCGCTGAGGCGTTGTTGCATCAACTCGCGCTGGGGTGCCAGCTTCGGTGAGTCAAGCACTGCCACACACGAAACGTTGACAGGTGCCCAACCTGCGGAGCGAAGCGCTTCAACAGCTCGTCGCAACAGTTGGATGCTGTCAGCACCAGCCCAGGCAGGGTCAGTGTCGCTGAACATCTGGCCGATGTCATCCAAGCCAGCCGCAGACAGCAGAGCATCAATGCAGGTATGTGTGATCACATCAGCATCTGAGTGTCCTGCCAGTCCCCGATGTCCCTCGAAATGCACTCCTCCCAGCATCAGCGGGCGTTCGGTGTCGTCGCTGTAGCGGTGAATGTCGAAGCTCTGGCCGACCCGCAGCACAGGCACCAAAGGCTCAGTTCTCCCAGACTCGGGCCTCTCTGGCTCTGGCACAGGTATCACTGGCTCAGCCATCACCGACACCTTGAGTTGCAGCTTCAGCCAGCAAGGCTTCTGCTGTTACCAGATCATGGGATTCGGTGATCTTAAGGTTGCGGGGGTCACCCGCGACGGTCACAACGGTGGCACCAGCCGCCTCGGCCAGAGTCGCATCGTCGGTGGCATCACCGCCACCTGCATGGGCTGCTCTCAAGACATCTGCCTTGAAAGCTTGCGGAGTTTGTACAGCCACCAGCTGGTTGCGGTCAATGGCGGTACCTTCACGCCAGCGAAGAGTGTCGGTCACGCTGATCACAGGAACAGCGACATCAGCGCCGTTGCTGACAGCGGCAATAACTCGATCGAATATCCCGTTATCGGCTAAAGGTCGAGCACCGTCATGCACCACGATGATCTCAGTATCGTCGGGAACCCGACTGAGACCGCATCGCACCGAATCCGACCTCTGTGCTCCTCCGGCTACGACTACCACTTCGCCTGAGGCATCTGAGCTGTCCTCTAGATGCCAGGCTTCAGTGTCTTCAGCGTGTGTGGCTGGAACTACCACTACCACTCCGCTGCACCAACGGGTTGTTGTTTGCACCACCCAGTCAAGCACACAGCGGTCACCAAGCGGGCTGAACTGCTTGGCACCACCGAAACGGTTACCTGCTCCGGCCGCCACAACCACAGCCCAAACCGTCTCGCCAGATTGGCTTTGCGTTTCAAGATAGCTTTTGCTCACTGCTACCAGTGTGGCCGCAACCAAGCTCTCCCCCACTTTCAGGTTTCGCGCCACGAAGTTGAAGTCGTGATGGTATCGATTCGATACCATTGAATGATGGCTATGACACTCAGATTGAACGAAGAGGAGCACGAGGCTCTGCGGGAACGGGCTGCGCTAGAGGGCATGTCCATGCAGGAGACGGCCCAGAGAGCGGTACGCGAGTACATCGCTAGAGCCGACCAGCGCTACCGAGTTTCAGCAGCAGCCGAACTCATTATGGAACGCCATGACGAAGCGTTGCGGCGCCTCGGCGAGTGAGCCGCACCTTCGAGTATCTCAGCACAGAGGATCTCACTGAACTCGCTGGATGCTTGCTTGGGGATGAGTCGCCCTGGGTTTGGTGGAGGCTGGTTTTGTTGGGCTGATGCTGTGGAGGCAGCCCTTTCCCACTTCTCCCCCGAGCCTATGATCGAGCCAAACCCAGAGGCATTCCGATGACCAACACGAACACAGCAACGCATGAAGAGTTGCCCCTGTTCACCAACTCCAGCCGCAACTCAACGATGAGGCCGACACATCGCTGAACAGTCCGCCTGCACGCTTGGAACCAGCAGCCGGAAACGGCCGCGAGCGAGCGCAACGAACACAAGGGTCAATGCTGTGGGCTGCTTACGGAGACGCTCTGAGCTTTAGTAGTGAGCTGACTGACCGAAAGATTGTGCCGTATCGAGATCGGTGAGCAGTTCGGCGAAACCAGTGAGGGGCACCACCGAGGTGTCGCTGCGTTTTTGCGGCTCGTCTCCGCCATAGACGACGACTTGTTCATTGACACCCGGGAACGACTCAGCGAGATGTCTCACGGGCGTGAACCAGTCTGAGGCGATGGTGCGGCCTGCTTTGATCTCAATGGCGGCCAGGCCTTGCGGGGTTGGGTAGAGCAGATCGACCTCAAGTCCACGTCGGTCGCGAAAGAATGTCAGACCGGGGATGCGCACCGCCGCGTTGAGGCGATGTTTGAGAGCTTCGATGACCACAAGGTTCTCGAACAGCGGCCCCCGCAGAGGATGTGCAGCAATCTGATCGGCGCTGCTGATGCCGATCAGGTAGCTCGCCAAACCCACGTCACAGAAGTAGAGCTTCGGTGAGCGGGTCACACGTTTGCGCAGTCCCGTAGCGAAGGGCTGCAAACGAAAGACGATGTCGCTGGCTTCTAGGACTGCCAGCCATTCCGCTGCTGTCGGCTGGGTCACTCCAGCGTCGCCGCCGAGTTGCGAAAGGTTCACCAGCTGACCTACACGGCCCGCGCACAGCGTCGCGAACCGCCGGAATGCGTCGAGATCGCGGATCCCGCCGATACGGCGCACATCGCGCTCGACGTAGGTCAACCAGTAATCAGCCAACATTTCAGTCGGGTTGAGTCCCTGATCGAAAATTCGTGGGTAGCAGCCGCGGTACAAGATGTCATCGATGCGTCCGCTGGTGCCGGTGGCTTGGCATTCCGCCAACGAGAACGGCAACAAGCGCAGCATCGCTGTACGGCCAGCGAGAGACTGGCTGACCGCCCCCGTGAGACCGAACTGCTCACTGCCGGTGAGCACGAACAAGCCATTGCGACGCTCTTCGTCGGCTAGCACCTGCAGATACGAGAGCAGATCTGGGACTCGATGTACCTCATCAAGGATCGCTCCGTCACGGAACTGCGCCAAAAAACCGCGTGGGTCTGCCGTAGCGAATTCTCGTACATGTAACGCCTCTAGGTTCACATACTCCAGATCGGTGAAAACGCTGCGACATAGCGTCGTCTTGCCGGACTGGCGCGGGCCGGTAACCGTCACGAACGGATACTGCCCGAAAAGACGCACAAGATGCGGAGCTATCTCCCTGCTGATCACTCCTGCAGCATACCAATAGTGGCGGATTCAAAGTACAATTTTGAATCCGCCACTCACCCATCAATTGTTGCGACTGAGTGCCGCTGATTCTTGAACCTACAGGAGGGATTCGATAGCGGATTCGGGGGTGATTTTGCCTTGCTTTACGGCTTGCTCTAGTTCGGCTAAGCGCTGAGACTTGCCGGGTTGCGACTTGAACTGCTCAAGCAAGCGACGCTCTAACAGTCCTCTCATCTGTGCTAGTCGACCCTGAGCCCTGCGTGCATCTAACTCACCAGAAGCCTCCAACCAGCGGCGCTGCTCAACAATGTGTCCCCACATTTCGTCTAATCCTGCTCCTGTGACCGCGGAAACAGCCATCACAACCGCCCGCTTACCTTCACGCTCAGGTGTCATCATCTGCAAAGCTCGTTGAAACTCTGTTGAGGCAAGCTGCGCCGCACTCACATTGTCGCCGTCGGCTTTGTTGACCACCAGCAGATCTGCCAACTCCAGCAAACCCCGCTTCACGGCCTGCAACTCGTCACCGGCGCCCGCCAAAGCCATAACGCAAAGACAATCAACCGAGGCGTAGACAGCAGATTCTGACTGGCCTACTCCCATAGTTTCGACCAGCACAACGTCATATCCAGCAGCCTCCAGCACGGTAATCACATGCGGCGTAGTGCTAGTGACACCACCAAGCACGCCAGCCGACGGCGACGGCCGGATAAAAGCCCTGTCATCGTTGGATAGTCCGGCCATGCGCGTCTTGTCACCCAGAATTGATCCGCCTGTGACCATGCTCGAAGGATCCACTGCCAGCACACCAACCCGATGACCGGCGGCAGTCAGCCGTGTTCCCAAAGCGTCAATCAATGTGGATTTGCCAGCACCCGGCACACCACTAATGCCCACACGATAAGCACCACCGGCATAAGGCAGCAGCTTCTCTAGCAGTTCATGAGCCTGCTGGCGATCATCGGGGCGGGTTGACTCCACCAACGTGATGGCTCGGCCCACCGCTGTGCGATCACCCGACCGAACGCCAGCAAACAGCTCCTCTATTAGACCTTGCATTAGGTCTTTAATGCTGGCTTCCAAGTTTCTTGATGCAGTTGACGGTCATATATGAGGTCAACTACGTCAAGAATCCAGTGCCTACGATTTTGGCGATCGCTCATCAGCTCTCAGAGGTGCCCCAGCAACTCGACCGCAGCCTCAGTGATCACTGTTCCAGGCGGATAAACCGCCAAAGCTCCCGCGGCCAACAACTCTTCCACATCAGCTTCGGGAACCACCCCGCCAACCACCACAGCAATATCGTCACGGCCCAACCCAGCTAGCTCATAACGCAACTGCGGCACAAGGGTGAGATGTCCCGCAGCCAGAGTCGAAACACCCACTACATGCACATCGGCTTCCACAGCCTGACGCGCTACCTCACCAGGTGTAGCGAACAGCGGCCCGATGTCCACATCAAATCCCAGGTCAGCAAAAGCAGTGGCTATCACTTTTTGCCCGCGGTCGTGACCGTCCTGACCGACCTTCGCCACCAAGATGCGAGGCCGCCGACCACGACTACGTGCGAAATCCTGCACCAAGGCTCTCACCTTGTCGATGCTTGCTGTGCTGGCAGTCAAGTCTCCGCCAGAGTGTGAGGCATCTGCGGCTGAAGAATCTGCGGCTGAGCTGCCTGTGGCGGCTGATCGCATCTCATCACGGTAGACCCCTTCGATGGCTCTTATCTGAGCAACATGACGACCGTAGACATTTTCGAGAGCGTCGCTGATCTCGCCCACTGTGGCATACGCTCGTGCAGCGTTGATCGAAAGCTCCAATAGATTGCCTCGCCCACTGCGCGCCGCTTCGCTAACAGCGTCCAGCGCCTGACGCAGAGGTTCAGGATCACGCCCCGAGCGCAGCTGCTGCAAACGAGCGATCTGACGCTGGCGAACCTCAGCGTTGTCGATGCGGCGAACCTCCACCGACAAGCCCGCTTCGTGATCGGTATCGCTTCTACCGGCATCGCTTCTGCCAGGATCGCCCACTCGATAACGGTTGACCCCGACCACGCTCTGACTCCCAGAGTCGATACGGGCTTGGGTGCGGGCCGCGGCCTGCTCAATGCGCAGTTTGGGAAGGCCGGTGGAAAGAGCTTCAGCCATACCGCCGAGTTCTTCGATCTCGCAGATATGAGACCAGGCCCGATCGGCCAGCAACTTGGTGAGCCGCTCAACGTGATAGCTGCCGCCCCAAGGATCCACGGTGCGAGTGATACCCGACTCGTGCTGCAAAAAAAGCTGAGTGTTGCGGGCGATACGCGCCGAGAAATCAGTCGGCAACGCCAGCGCCTCATCAAAAGCATTGGTGTGCAGCGACTGGGTATGGCCACCGGTGGCCGCCATCGCCTCAATGCAGGTACGCATCACGTTGTTATATGGATCTTGCGCGGTGAGGCTCCAGCCGCTGGTCTGACAGTGAGCACGCAAACACGACGAGCGAGAATCCTGCGGATCGAACTGACTCATCAGCTTGCTCCAAAGCAGCCGTGCCGCCCGGAGTTTGGCCATCTCCATGAAGAAGTGCATGCCTACGCACCAAAAGAAGCTGAGCCTGGGAGCGAACTCATCAATGTCCAAGCCTGCGTTCAGGCCAGCGCGCACATACTCCAAACCGTCGGCCAGTGTGTAAGCCAGCTCAATATCAAGTGTGGCACCCGCCTCTTGCATGTGGTAGCCCGAAACCGAGATCGAATTGAACTTGCGCATCCGTTTGGCGGTGTGAGCGATGATGTCAGACACGATCCGCATCGACGGCACCGGCGGGTAGATAAACGTGTTGCGCACCATGAACTCTTTGAGGATGTCGTTTTGGATAGTCCCGGTGAGCTGCTCTGGCTTGACTCCCTGCTCTTCAGCAGCAACCACATACAGCGCCAGCACAGGCAGAACTGCACCGTTCATGGTCATCGAAACCGACATCTGATCAAGAGGGATGCCGTCGAACAGCACACGCATGTCAAGTATCGAATCAATGGCCACACCGGCCATGCCCACATCGCCAGCTACTCGGGGATTGTCGGAGTCGTAACCTCGGTGAGTGGGAAGATCAAAAGCCACCGACAAGCCGCGCTGGCCTGCAGCCAGGTTGCGCCGATAAAAGGCGTTGGATTCCTCAGCGGTGGAAAACCCGGCGTATTGGCGGATGGTCCAAGGCCGGGTGACATACATAGTGGGATAGGGACCACGCACGAACGGCGGCAGGCCTGGGAAACTCGAAACGAAATCAGCACCCTCTAGGTCTTCTGAGGCTGCCATCGGCGGCAGTGTGATCTCTTCAGGGGTGACAAAAGATGCTCCGTCGGGTGTCTGCGCTTCAGATGTTTGGTCGAAGGCTGCTGCGATGTCGGCACCGATAGCACCATTGCTGTCAGTGGCATCATTGGCGCTGTTGGTCGGGGGGTCTGCAGCTTCGCCGTAGCGCAGCTCGACCCGCGAAAAGTCTGGGATCGTGGTCACGGCCCGGCTGAGTCTACCGACCCGTCTGAGCTAACTTCGGTGTTGCCTCGCTGAGTTGCTGATTAGCTAAGAAACTGGCTGCTCAACTGAGGAGCTGGCTGATATCGATAACCATCAGCACCGCTAGCAGCACGATGATCGCAGCGTTCAGCGCGGTGATCAGCCAGCGGTAGCGGTGTCTGCTTCGCTGAAAGCGGCGAATACTCAAAACATTGAACACGATGGCTACCGCACCGATCACAGCACCTACACCTGAACCAACTCCAGAAGCCACACCCAACGCAGGCAACAGCCACGGAAACAGCACATAGAACAAAAAGCATCGAGTCCCCGAAACTGCCACCGAGGTGCTGAACACCCGTTCTGCTGTGTCTTGGGCGGCACCGTCAGGCCGCTCTGGGCGAGTTCGGGGAATCGTCTCAGACGACATGGCCGGTCATTTCACTACTGGGGGTCTGGGTGTCGCAACGTTGAGGAGCACAGCGTCATGGTAGGGGCTTGATCAACAAGTCATATCTGAAGACTGGATCTGTTCGCGCGTCATGCCCAATTTGTGGTATGGTTGTGTTTATGAACTCAACGATGCCCCCCCCCCCCCGAATCTCATGGTTAGCTGACAAGGCTGCTGCTTGGCGTTGGCTGCCCGCTGCGTTGCTTGTCGCAGCGTTGATGTTTGTTGCGTTTTTTGGACTGATCACTGCTTCTTCTGCGGTTGCTCAGCAGACCTCTGAGACCTTTGTATCAACTTTTGGCCAGGGTTCTTTTGGTACTCGCAGCCAAGAGATGGCGACTGTTTTCACTACTGGGACTGATGCTTCTGCTTACACTATTACTGAAGTACGTATCCGCGTTGCTTCCGGTGATGCCCGACCGCCTGTCGTGATTCGTGAAGTCGACAGCAACAACGAGCCGGGTGAAGTAGTAGCGACTCTTAGTTACTCACAACAACTCGAACCAGCTTGCTGCACATATTTGGTTTACACTGCTCCTGCTGGTACTGTGCTTACGGGTGGAACGAAATATTTTCTGGTGGTCAATGATGGCCGCGGCAACATGTCTGGAAACCGGAGAATCAGCCTCTATAGGGAGGATAAAAACTACCGATCTGGTTGGTCAGTTAAATCTAAATCAAGCAGCTTACTAAGAAACACCGGCGGTCCCTGGGCTTCGGGGAATGATGGGCCTAGGATGAGGATTGATGGTGTTCCTGTTGGTGTGTCTGCTGGGTCTGTTGTGGCTGACGCGCCGATGTTGTGGCCTAATCGTGGTGATGTGCGTGGTTGTGTGTTGGCTGGCTGGACTGCTACTCCTGCTGGCTATTGTGGTGTTATGGCAACAAACAGCCCGGCTGTCTATATCGAAAACGAAGACGGTGCTACTGATGTCATCGACCGTCAAGTCATACATGTGCCCTGCGGCAAAACCGCAACATTACGGATCCGAACCCTGAACTGGCAATTCGCTGGAGTCTCTAACCCGTCAGTGCAAATAGTCGCTATTAGAGGCAATCATTGGCTATCAACCGGACCTCAACACGCTGATCGTAGATCAAACATACCCTATATTTTGGCAAGCGACGGCACCACCAAACTATATCTCAACGGTAACAACGGGCTACCCATCCCGGTCGCGTCTCATAATGGTGAACAAGTCACCGAAATCACATTCCAGACCGACCGTAGCACACGAACCGAATTCGGGTTCCAGCTGTTAGCAAGCCCCAACCCCAACCAAAACTACACAATGCTAGGCGGTATCAGGTACTTCAGCGAGCCTCGTCGAGGTCAGTATGGGGAACTATTAGCTCATTTTGGTCCGATCATCATAGTCAAAATCAAGAACCCTTCCCAAGACTGCCCAACCGCACTAAACTCACCGTCACAACACTCGCCGTCACAACCCGCAGCACAAGACGCAGTAGCAACAAGCGAAAACTCACCCAAAAACAATCCTTACGCGGATCTGATCGCCGCAGTACGCGGCTACGCGGCAGAAACTCAAAACGGAAAAGCGCATGTAGATCGCTGGCTGCGAGTGCTCGCAGCGCTAGGCATCAACAACGGCTACAAACCCATGACCGCCACAGAAGCCCAAAATCATGCCAACACCTACTGGGCCACACGCTGGAACCCAGTAGTAGAAGCACTCACCCAACTCGAAACCCAACCAGAAATAAAACCACTAGTTGAACCAGAACCCGAAGAAGTAGAACCGGTAGCTGAACAAGAACCCGAGCCAGAACCGGTTGTTGAGGAACCGGTACCGGTTGTGCAGATCGCGCCTACCAGCCAAGACCTAATCAACACCGTCAAAAGCTACTATAACCACAACAAAAACAACAAGGCACGTAACTATGGTTCCAACTGGAAACGGGTACTAATCGCTTTCGGAGCAGAAATCGATCCCCAATACGCGCCCTACACTATCGCAGAAGCCAAAAACTCAGAAACCATATGGGCGCAAGGCTGGACACCTGTGCGCAAAGAACTCCAACGGCTAAACACACCCACCCAATGCGTCACCACAACCCTACGAGCCAACATCCAAACCTACATTAGTGAAACACACTACGGTCAAGAACATATCGACAGATGGCAAAAGGTGCTCAACACACTCAACAACACAACCCCATCAATAACCCAGCAACAAGCAGAAACCCACAGAAACAACTACAAACCCGAACGCTGGACACCCATAATATCAGCACTAAAATGCCTAAACGCAAACTAAACACAATCCCTCCCGAGCCCAGCCAACCCCCGAACCCACCAGGTTCCCTCTAACAACCTATCTTCACCCGCCTAAAGAGCCTCTCCAGCAGCGGCTAGCTAAACGGGTTAAGATAACAGCGCTTCAAGAGCAACAAAAACCGCAGACAAATCAGACCGATCAACACGCTCAGCCGCGGCGTGAGCCAACAACGGATCACCAGGGCCAAAGTTTGCCGTTGGGCTACGCCCATATGAAGACTGAGCGAAGCTGGCGTGAACGTTGCAACCGTTCGCCGCATTCCGAGAGCGGATGTCACACCCCACTAATAACGTCTGCGCCTCAGAGTTCATGCTCTGTTCAAGCTGTTCCAGTTCATACGTTTCCCTACAATCCGACACTCCCCTGCTCTAGGCCAATAATTTTTTTCGACATCCCCATAAGGAGGCCCTCTCGTGGCGTTCTCGTCTTCAATCGTTAGACCCGCTTCACTGCTTGCCGCTGTTGCGCTGATGGCATCTCTGCTGTCAGCATCTACGGCTGCGGCATTGCAAACGCCTGAAGCGACTAGCGCTGACGGTTTCACTCTCACGATCCTGCACAACAACGACGGCGAGTCAAAACTGCTCCCCGATGACGAAGCTGGCTTTCCGGGCGTGGCCCGATTCGCCACGCTGGTAAAACAGCTGCAAGCCAGCGCCACAGAAGCAGGAAACGGGGTGGTGACCCTCACTTCAGGCGACAACTTCTTAGCCTCACAGGAACTCAACATCTCATTAGAGCGTAAGGGTGCCCTCTACGACTCAATCGCGCTGAGCGGTCTCTATGACACTATGGCTCTGGGCAACCATGACTTTGATCTGGGGCCTGAGGTAGCAGCCCGTTTCATCTCTGGTTTCGAACCAGCGGTGCCGTTCCTGTCAGCCAACGCCGATTTCTCCGGCGAGCCTGTCCTGCAAGCGCTAGTGGACGCAGGCACTCTGGCAGGCAGCACCGTCATTGAGACCGGCGGCGAGAAGATAGGAGTGATCGGTGCGGTCACTCCGCAGCTTCCCAACATCTCAACCCCGCGTAATGTTGTTATCTCCGACGTTTTGACCGCAGTGCGAGCCGAAGTTGCTTCCCTTACCGAGAGCGGCGTTAACAAGATCATCCTAGTCAGCCACCTGCAGGGAGTATCTGAAGAAGCCGCGCTGGTTGCCGACCTTGCAGATGTTGATGTGGTGATTGCCGGTGGCGGTGACGATCTGCTGCGTAACGAAGGCGACACTTGTATGCCCGACGAGGAGCCCGCTGGTGCCTACCCGATGCTGGTGGCCGACTCAACCGGTGTGAATGTGCCGGTCATCACAGCACCCGGCGGCTACCGCTGTATCGGTGAGTTGACCGTGACCTTCAACGGTGAAGGAAGCATCGTTAGCCACTCGGGTCGTTCCGTGGGTGTGAGCCTTGACACGATGCCGGATGCGACGATCCAGTCGAACGTGATTGAGCCTTTGGCAGCAGCCGTAGCCGAGATTGATGCTGATGTGATCGGCACCAGCGAGGTTGATCTTGACGGACGCCGTACCAGCGTGCGCACTGGATCGTCTAATCAGGGCAATCTCCATGCCGACGCTTTGAGAGCGACCGCAACCAACCTGGCTGAGGTATTCGGCACGCCAGTGCCCGACATCGCTATCCAAAACGGTGGAGGTATCCGTAACGACGCGGTGATCGAAGCCGGGTCAGTAACCACAGGCGACACTTGGGACATCGCCCCGTTCAGGAACTTCGTGGTGGTTGGCTCAGTGCCCCGCGAGACTCTCCATGTGCTGCTAGAGCAAGCCGTAGACCGCATCCCAGGTGCCGGAGGGCAGTTCCCGCAAATATCTGGGTTCACATTTACCTACGATCCTTCAGCAACAGCGCGTGAAACCGACCGTGATGGTGACTGCTCACTAGCAGGCGAAGCCGGTTCAAGGATCCGTGAAGTCTCTCTTGACGATGGCACTGTGATCGTAAGCGATGGTGCTGTGGTGCCTGGTGATCCTGTGGTGTTGGCCACGATTGACTTCTTGGCTAACGGTGGCGACTGCTACCCGCTGGCCGGTATTGAATTCACCAAACTGGGCGTGAGCTACCAGCAGGCGCTGGCCAACTACATCACTCAAGACTTGGGTGGCACGGTCACCGCCGCCGACTATCCAGAAGGCGGTGCGAATCGTATTGTCGCCCTAGTCGCTGAGGCAGAACCCGAGCTGGTCACGGTTACCGTGAAGCGCGGTGACAGCCTCTGGAGGATCGCAGCCCGAAACCTCGGATCAGGCGAGCGCTGGCGCGAGATATTCGATCTCAACCGCGGGAATGTGCAGGAGGCTGACGGGCGTAGCCTCACCAACCCTGACCTGATTCAGATCGGCTGGGTGCTGGAACTCCCAGCTAACTGACAAACCGCTTAGCGGGCAACGATCACGAGTGGCTGCTACTCGCAAGTGATCCCAACTTTCGAGTAGCAGCTATTTTGTCACCTTGACAGGAGATTAGTAAGGCTTGACAGGAGATTAGTAAGGTAGTATTACTAACAATATGGCGGAAGGCTCTGGGTCTGGCTTGCTGAGGTTGCTCAACGGGCAACGAATAGTTGATGCCTTGTTTGCTGCCCACCCGACTCGCATGTCAAGGGCGGGTATAGCACGGGCTACTGGCTTGTCTAAGCCGACCGTGTCTGCTCTGGTCGCCGACTTTGAGTCGGCAGGGCTAGTGCAGGTATCCGACGAGAGCCCCAGTTCGGGGACAATCGGACGTCCTGCCGCTCTCTACGAGTTGGTGACATCCGCACGTCACTCGGTCGTAGCCGACATCGGTGCCACCAAGGTTCTTGTAGGTGTGTCGGACTTGTTCGGCGAACTAATCGCCGAGCAGGAATTCACTACTGGTCCTGATGCTCAAACCACACTCGAACACCTGACCAAAACAGCAACAGAGTTGCTGCAAGGCATAGCAGGTGGATGTCGAGCAGTGTGCGTCGGAGTGCCTGGCATCTATAGGCCCGACCGGGATCGCGTTGAGCAGTCTCTCAACTTGCCCGGTTTCGACGACTTGGCGTTGAGCGCTTGGCTTGCTGAGCGGTTCAATGCCGCCATATATATCGAGAACGATGTCAACCTGGCCGCTTTAGGAGAGTTGACCTCCATACGCGATGAACAGGTCGACGGTGATTTCGCTGCCGTCTCGGTAGGCACGGGCATCGGTATGGGAATGGTCGTCGGAGGCGATCTGTATCGCGGTGGCACTGGATCGGCAGGCGAGCTGGGCTCTCTGCTGCTTTCCCCACCTCGGTCGGGTGGGTCTGCGTTGACGCTTGAGGATGTGGCATCTGCGCCATCAATTCGCAAACGACTCGGCCGAGCCATTGAAGAAGGCCAACGCTCTAGTTTGGAAGCAAGCGCCGATGTGCCTGAGATCTTTATAGCCGCAGCAACAGGTGACGAAGCCGCCTCTTATGTTCTTGACGAGGCGGCGACCGCCATGGCATTAGCGGTTTCGCATCTTTGCTTGATAGCCGATCCCACTCGGATCGTGTTCGGTGGCGGAGTTGGCGCAAACCCATTATTCGTGCAAGCTGTTGAGAGTCGCCTGAAAAGGCTCGTGGCAGTTCCTCCCGAACTAACTGCCTCCACACTCGGGCGCAAAGCTGCCTTAATCGGTGCCGTGTCAATGTCGCTGAGGCTCATACACGAATCTCTGGTCGTTGAAATACTTGGAGAACAGCCCTGGTGAGCTTGCCTGACCGCATAGCAGCCGCAGTCGACGACGCAGCGATTACCGAACTCGTATGTGAAGCTGTCCGCATCCCGAGCGTGACACCTGATGAGAATGAGTTCGCTAATTGGGCAGCACGACAAATGATCGAGTCCGCCTCTTTTGACTCGGTCGAACTCTACGATTGTGAACCGGGGCGGCCCAACGTGTGGGGCACAGTCGGAAACGGATCGGGTCAGTCGTTGCTTCTTACCGGACATATGGACACCGTGGCTGTTGACGACTGGGTTCAGCATTGGAAAGGAACCGATCGCGAGGATCCTTTCGGCGCTCATGTGATTGATGGAGAGATCTGGGCCCGAGGAGTCGCCGATCAGAAAGCCGGAATCTGCGCCATCATCGAAGCGTTGAGAGCGTTTCACCGGGTGGGACTGCGTCCGGCTGGACGTGTCTCGACACTGTTCGTCTGCGATGAAGAATCAGGCCAGCCTGGTAGTGGTGTCTCAGCCGGGATGCGAGCCGCGGTTGAGGGACTCGCTGGTCCAAAACCCGAGGCCGACTTCGCGATCTACACCGAACCGACCACCTCTGCGATCTACACCGCCCAGATGGGCTTCCTCATCGCTGACATTGTCTACACGGGAGTTTCGGCCTACTTCGGTCGCCCTGAACTAGGTGTTGATGCACTGCGGGCTGGGCACCAACTTCTGGAACACCTCTGGGATCATTCCGACGCTCTGCGAGCATCTGTGCCAGCGCATGACCTACTGGGCGAAGCCTTCCTGCTGGTTACATCAGTCACTTCGGGAGGCAACATTGCGGTGCCGGGACGTTTCGAGTTGTCACTAATCCGCAAGATCCTCCCAGGCGAGAGCCTTGATGCAGCCGCTGAAAGCATTCGCTTGACTGCCAGCGATGTCGCTGTCGAACACAGCGTGGAATGCGAAGTGAACTTCAGCGCACCGCGTGATCATCGTTTCGGTGGCACCCCCGACGAGATCGCCGCTGAGCATCCTGGCGTGGCTGCTCTGTCCAGCTCTATCAAATCCGTTACAGGCGAGCCGGCGCGCATTGAGGGTGCTCCCTACTGGTCGGAGAAACCGTTCCTGCGTGAACTAGGAATCGGCGGCGTGTATTTTGCGCCCGGCGACATCTCCAACTGCCACACCCCTTTCGAGCGCCTCGCTATTGACGAGCTAGTGACCGCCACCCGCACTTTGGCGCATTTCATAGCGCAATGGTGCGGTGCCGAAGATCTATAAACCGGACCCATTGGAGGGGCCATGAAAACCAAAGCAAAGATGCCCAAGTGGCTGCTGATCGTTTCGCTGCTAGCAGTGTTCGCCTTCGTGGCGGCAGCCTGCGGCGACGATGACGACGACGCTGAGTCATCGACTAGCTCGGCTGGTACAGCAACATCTGAAACTGAAACAGATTCTGGGACTGAAGCCACGCCAGATCCTGATTCATCAGACGGCACAGAAGATGAACCTTCTGCTGGCTCAGGAGGCGGCTCAGCGACCGACACAGAAGACGAGCCGATGCCTGCGGGTGCGCCTGTGACTCAGGGGCCTGGTGGTGAGGAGGCTGTGCCTGCTAGTGAGATTATGTTGAGCGCGGCTCAGATTGCTGAGGTACGAACCGGTAATCATAGTGCTGCGTTGTTGTGGCATACCTCGGGTGCTTTTGTGGATGCGGTGAGTCGTGGTGCTCGTGACGCGTTCGCTGAGATTGGTGTGGAAGTAATCGCTGAAACCAACGCTGGCTTTGATGCCGCTCAGCAAGCCAACGACGTAGAAACAGTCATGGCACAAAACCCAGATGTGATTATCAGTTTAGCTATCGGTCCTGATTCTGGTGCTGAAGCTTTCCGTCCGGCTGTGGACGCTGGCGTGCAACTAGTGTTTTTGTCGAACGTGCCACAAGGCTATGTTCATGGCGAAGACTATGTAAGCATCATCACCGATGACCTCGCTGCGATGGGTATCACCGCAGCAGATCTACTTGCTGATGCGATAGGCGGCGAAGGCGAGATCGGTTATATCTTCCATGACGCTGCCTATTACGTCACAAACCAGCGTGACCAAGCTTTCAAATCGTGGATAGAAATCAATTATCCTGATATTGAAATCGTTGCAGAACAAGGGCTTGCTGATGTATCCGCGGCTGAAGAGATCGCTTCAGCAATGCTGACACGCAACCCAGGTCTCGACGGCATATACGCCCCATGGGCAGCTGGACCCGCTGACGGTGTGTTAGCCGCGTTACGAGCCGCGGGTGCATCAGATGTAGCACTTGTAACAATGGACCTAGACACCAACGTGTCACTAGACATGGTCGAAGGCGGCAACGTTGCAGGCATCGCCGCAGACGAGGCTTACAACCTCGGACGCACCATGGCCATCGCCAGCGCACACGGACTACTCGGCCTACCAGCACCCGCATTCGCAGTAGTCCCCGCAGTAGGAGTCACAGCCGACAACATCATCGACGGCTACCAACAATCACTAGCCACAAACCCACCCCAAGAAATACTCGACGCCCTAGGAATGGATGCCGATGAGCTGTCGATGCCTGAGGGTGCGCCTGTTACTCAGGGGCCTGGTGGTGAGGAGGCTGTGCCTGCTAGTGAGATTATGTTGAGCGCGGCTCAGATTGCTGAGGTACGAACCGGTAATCATAGTGCTGCGTTGTTGTGGCATACCTCGGGTGCTTTTGTGGATGCGGTGAGTCGTGGTGCTCGTGACGCGTTCGCTGAGATTGGTGTGGAAGTAATCGCTGAAACCAACGCTGGCTTTGATGCCGCTCAGCAAGCCAACGACGTAGAAACAGTCATGGCACAAAACCCAGATGTGATTATCAGTTTAGCTATCGGTCCTGATTCTGGTGCTGAAGCTTTCCGTCCGGCTGTGGACGCTGGCGTGCAACTAGTGTTTTTGTCGAACGTGCCACAAGGCTATGTTCATGGCGAAGACTATGTAAGCATCATCACCGATGACCTCGCTGCGATGGGTATCACCGCAGCAGATCTACTTGCTGATGCGATAGGCGGCGAAGGCGAGATCGGTTATATCTTCCATGACGCTGCCTATTACGTCACAAACCAGCGTGACCAAGCTTTCAAATCGTGGATAGAAATCAATTATCCTGATATTGAAATCGTTGCAGAACAAGGGCTTGCTGATGTATCCGCGGCTGAAGAGATCGCTTCAGCAATGCTGACACGCAACCCAGGTCTCGACGGCATATACGCCCCATGGGCAGCTGGACCCGCTGACGGTGTGTTAGCCGCGTTACGAGCCGCGGGTGCATCAGATGTAGCACTTGTAACAATGGACCTAGACACCAACGTGTCACTAGACATGGTCGAAGGCGGCAACGTTGCAGGCATCGCCGCAGACGAGGCTTACAACCTCGGACGCACCATGGCCATCGCCAGCGCACACGGACTACTCGGCCTACCAGCACCCGCATTCGCAGTAGTCCCCGCAGTAGGAGTCACAGCCGACAACATCATCGACGGCTACCAACAATCACTAGCCACAAACCCACCCCAAGAAATACTCGACGCCCTAGGAATGGATGCCGATGAGCTGTCGATGCCTGAGGGTGCGCCTGTTACTCAGGGGCCTGGTGGTGAGGAGGCTGTGCCTGCTAGTGAGATTATGTTGAGCGCGGCTCAGATTGCTGAGGTACGAACCGGTAATCATAGTGCTGCGTTGTTGTGGCATACCTCGGGTGCTTTTGTGGATGCGGTGAGTCGTGGTGCTCGTGACGCGTTCGCTGAGATTGGTGTGGAAGTAATCGCTGAAACCAACGCTGGCTTTGATGCCGCTCAGCAAGCCAACGACGTAGAAACAGTCATGGCACAAAACCCAGATGTGATTATCAGTTTAGCTATCGGTCCTGATTCTGGTGCTGAAGCTTTCCGTCCGGCTGTGGACGCTGGCGTGCAACTAGTGTTTTTGTCGAACGTGCCACAAGGCTATGTTCATGGCGAAGACTATGTAAGCATCATCACCGATGACCTCGCTGCGATGGGTATCACCGCAGCAGATCTACTTGCTGATGCGATAGGCGGCGAAGGCGAGATCGGTTATATCTTCCATGACGCTGCCTATTACGTCACAAACCAGCGTGACCAAGCTTTCAAATCGTGGATAGAAATCAATTATCCTGATATTGAAATCGTTGCAGAACAAGGGCTTGCTGATGTATCCGCGGCTGAAGAGATCGCTTCAGCAATGCTGACACGCAACCCAGGTCTCGACGGCATATACGCCCCATGGGCAGCTGGACCCGCTGACGGTGTGTTAGCCGCGTTACGAGCCGCGGGTGCATCAGATGTAGCACTTGTAACAATGGACCTAGACACCAACGTGTCACTAGACATGGTCGAAGGCGGCAACGTTGCAGGCATCGCCGCAGACGAGGCTTACAACCTCGGACGCACCATGGCCATCGCCAGCGCACACGGACTACTCGGCCTACCAGCACCCGCATTCGCAGTAGTCCCCGCAGTAGGAGTCACAGCCGACAACATCATCGACGGCTACCAACAATCACTAGCCACAAACCCACCCCAAGAAATACTCGACGCCCTAGGAGGCTGAGATAAAACTTGCTGTCGGTGCTAGGCGCAGTCCTAAGGTTGGCTGCGTCTAGCACCGACGGCGACAATTCAGCGAGGAACACATGACGGACAGCCCTGCGGCATCCACACCTACGCGCAGATTGGCGCTTGCAACACAGTGGCTTGACCGTAGACGCAGTGAGGCTGGGTTGCGCCCGTATGTGGTGTATCTGGCTGCTCTGCTGATCTTTGCACTGTTCGCAATCACCTTGCGCGACGACGGGTTCCTCACCGCCAACAATCTGCTCAACATCGGTCGTCAAGCAACCCCGATCGCGGTGATGGCTGTGGGTATGGCCTTCGCGCTGGCTTCCTCAGAAATTGACTTATCGATCGGGTCTGTGTGCGCTTTTTCATCTTTGGTGGCAGCTGCCGGAGTAGCGAACTACGGCTTCGTTGCAGGCGCAGTGATTGCAGTGGCGGTCGGGGCTGGGATCGGGCTCGTCAACGGTTTGATCGCCGTCAAGATACGCATCCCGTCGTTTCTGGTGACCCTGGGAATGCTTGGGATTGTCAGCGGCATCGCCCGCAACATGAACAACTTGCAGTCGCGGCCTATCCGCAACGACAACTTCTTTGCGGTCTTCGGTGGCGGATCATTGGGGCCGGTGTCATCTTTGTTGATCTGGACTGTGGTGGTGGGCTTGATCGGGCATCTGGTGTTGCATCAGCTGCGTTGGGGTCGCCATGTGCTGTCGGTCGGTGCTGACCGTTCCGCAGCTGCTGCGCTTGGCATAAACACCGACCGAATCCGCATCACTGCGCTGATGGCCAGCGCCGCTGCGGCTTCGTTCGCTGGGGTTTTGCTGGCTGGCCGTCTCGCTATCGGACGCCATGACCTAGGCGAGAACCTGCTGCTTACAGTGATCGCAGCGGTGGTTATCGGCGGTACCAACCTGTTCGGCGGTCGTGCCTCGGTGGCTGGTGCTATCGCCGGGTCGATAGTGATGGCCATGCTCAACAACGGTCTCATCCTCATGGGTCTGCGGGTTTCGGATCAGCTGATCGCCCGAGGCGCGATCATCATTTTGGCGGTGGCGTTGAGCATGAGAGAGCAAAAGGAGACCTGACGTGTTCTTGCAGACCTTGCTAAGACGAAACCCCCAGTTCGTGGAAGCCGCAATCGAACTACATCAAGCGGGAAGCATCCCGGCCAACAGTTGCGTCCTTGACCTAGACAGCATCAAAGCGAACACGGTCGGTTTGTGTGCTAAGGCTCACCGCCTGGGACTAACCGTCTACGCCATGACCAAACAGATCGGACGAGCACCTTCGGCATTATCAGCCATGACCTCTGGTGGTGTTGACGGCTTCGTCGCTGTGGACATGCCCTGCGCTCGGCCTGTCGTACGTAACGGCCACAACCTCGGTCATCTCGGTCATCTAGTGCAAGTACCGCGTGCTGAGGCTGCCGAAGCCGCCGAGATGGCACCCGACTATTGGACTGTCTTCTCTGAAAACAAGGCCACAGAGGCTGCTGCGGCTGCGCACCGAGCGGGACGTGTTCAACGGTTGTTGGTGCGCGTGTTCGCTGAAGGGGACACTTTTTACCCCGGCCATGAGGGAGGCATAACGCTGACCGACTTGCCTGCCATGATTGATCACATCGCCGGTTTAGACGGTGCCGAGTTCGCTGGTCTGGCTACCTTCCCAGCATTGCTGTTCGACTCTGACTCTGGTGGTGCTCAACTCACTCCTAACGTGGCGACTCTGGCCCGAGCCTCAGAGATCGCCCATAGCCATCCTGCCTGTCCTTCGACTCTGGCGATCAACGCTCCAGGCACCACATCCACTGAGGTGCTCTCCATGCTGGCCGAAGCGGGTGCTACTCAGGTTGAGCCTGGGCACGGGCTCACCGGCACGACACCCCTTCATGCGGTGCGTGACCTGCCCGAACAACCCGCTGTGCTTTATCTCAGTGAAGTGGCTCACATCCACCAAGGCGTGCCACTGTGCTTCGGAGGGGGGCTCTACATCGACCCAGTGTTCGGTGACTATCCGGTTCACGCTGTCGTGGCGCACGACCCGTCAGAGATCACAACAGAACCTGTTGCTGTAACAATGCCCAATCCCGCGGCTATCGACTACTACGCCCCGCTGCATCCTGATACGCAGCGCAACGTGTCAGAAGGTGCCACCGTAGTTTTTGGGTTCCGAGTCCAAGCGTTTGTTACTAGGACATTCGTGGTGGGTCTCAGTGGCGTATCCGAAGGTAGCGCGCGGATTGAAGGAGTATGCAACGGTTTCGGTGATGAGATGGATTTTGCGGGGTCACGATGACGAGCAACGCAGCTAGCACGGTCGCTCTCGAAGTTGAAGGCCTGTGCAAGTCGTTCAAAGCGGTGCGGGCACTTGATCAAGTGGCGCTGCGCCTTCACTATGGGCGGGTGACGGCCTTGCTAGGCGACAATGGCGCAGGCAAGTCGACGCTGGTCAAATGCATCTCTGGGGTTTACAGCCCCGACTCTGGCGTGATCAAAGTAGACGGGTCTGCGAGAACTATCTCTTCGCCCGAAGCTGCTCGGTCGCTAGGCATTGAGACCGTGCATCAAACTCTTGCCGTTATTGATCCCCTTGATGTGGTTGAGAATCTGTTCCTTAACCGTGAACTCACAAGAGGTGGACGTTTCGGGCGCTGGCTAGGCGTTCTCGACAAGAAGCGAATGCGTGCAGAGTCCAAAGAGATCTTGGGTCGTCTGGAGATACGTATCCCGTCGCTGCGTCGGTCAATCAGCGCACTGTCTGGCGGACAGCGTCAGGCAGTAGCGATTGGTCGCGCGGCTGCTTGGGGTCAGCAGATTGTCCTGCTTGACGAGCCCGCTGCAGCACTTGGGGTGGAGCAGGCGGCACGAGTGCTCGACTTGATCCGTAATCTGCGTGATGCGGGCGTGGCAGTGCTGCTCATCACTCACAACATGGAGCGTGTCACTGATGTCTGCGACAAGGCTGTGGTGCTTCATCAGGGACGCAAAGCCGCAGAGGTGGATGTGAGCGAGGTCACTAAGGATGATCTCGTTGCTTACATCACCGGTGCCCGCAGCGATTCCCTCGACCCATGAGCGGCGAGTGCCGCAGCCAACTCGGCATAGACGTGGGCGGCACCAGCATCAAAGGCGCAGTCGTTGATCTAAGCACAGGAGAGCCGGTCGGTGGCATCTATTCGGAGTTGACACCGGTGGCTGCCACGCCCAATGATGTCGCAGCCGCTATCAGCCGCATCGCTTCGGCTGCTAGGTGGTCAAGTCGTGTCGGGGTGGCTTTGCCGGGTGTCATTGACGGACCGTCGCTGCGCCATGCCCCCAACCTTTCGGCAGAATGGGCTACAGAGGACGCTTTATCAGGTTTGAGAGCTTCGGCTGGCACTAACGGCACTGGCACAGTGTTTATCAACGACGCGGATGCAGCCGGTTTGGCAGAGTTGACCTACGGCGAAGCGGGACTCACAAGAGACGGCCTAACCATCGTGCTCACTTTCGGCACTGGGATAGGCAGTGCTCTGCTGTATAACGGCGAACTCATCGCCAACTCTGAACTGGGAAGCCTTATCGGAACCGAGGGACGCTTTGAGGAGATCGCATCGGGCAGGAACATCTCTGTGGAGAAGCTCACTCCCGACGATTGGGCGTGCCGGGCTCAGCCTTTCTTTGATGAGATCGCAGCCATACTCAACCCGTCACGATGGGTGGTTGGCGGCGGGCTCAGCGAGGACTTTGACCGGTTCGCATCAAAGCTCAAACTGTCAAAACCCATCTCGGTAGCCCACCTCGGTAACCATGCTGGCATCGTTGGTGCTGCTGTTGCTGCTTGTTGCAATAATCGGACGTTGGTCGGCTCTGCGGCTTGAGGTTGATGTTGTTACAGTCGTCTTTCTGCCATATCAAAGCCTCAAAGGGGAATTAATTCATGTTTGTGACACCAGTTGTGCGTTCTAGCCTGCGTTGGGTTGCTACTTTGACCATCTTCTCCATGCTGCTCGCAATGCAAGGCGCGCAAGTTCGCGCCACTCAAACAGAGGACGCGTGGACACAGGCTACTATACTTTTCCAAAGGTCAACATAGGAGACAAGATGTATCCGACGCATTACGTAGATCTACCGAATTCTACATGGGCTAATGGTGTAAGGGCAGCTTTAGTTTATCCACCGGTAGTCAGCCAGCCTACCTATGCAACAGACACAGTTCAATATTTTGATTATTATTTCACTGGCAAAGACGGCATTAACAGTTACCATAACTTCACACAACCCAACAAACATATTCTAGTGATTGAAGCTCACTTTACCAATAAATACGAAGGTATAGTTTCTGGATTAAAAGAGCGAAGCAAGCAGCTCTCGGACTATCTTGGCACATCCGTTTACTGGAGTCAGTTAGATCCGGCTGTTGATCCACCGCCAGGTAATCGTTCCGACAAAGTGGAGATTACCTTATCGGGTCTACTAGCAGGTGCCCATCTGCGGGGTGCAGCAGGGGTGATTGAACTTTTGGTAGATCACAAGAACCCTGCCGATGAGAACGGCACCTACATTTTGCAGTATGTGCAGGATTACGCAGGCTACGAGACACCTTTTCCGGGACTTAGCTTCACTGCCAAGGTCTCCTAGACTTTCTGAGCCTGCCCGCTAATGGCAACGAATGCCACTCATTCAATGGATTCGCGGGCAGACTTGCGCGATGGCTTCTAAGCGAACCGACATTTCGACATCGATAGGACGGGTGCGTCCAGCGGTTGATGCTCTGCCTGCTTACAAGCCAGGCAAGACCGCTGAGCAAGCCGCACGCGACCTGAGCATCAACGATGCCATCAAGCTGAACTCCAACGAGAACCCCTACCCGACTCCCGCGGCTGTGGTTGAAGCAGCGGCTCAAGCCTGCCGAAGCAGTAACCTCTACTGTGATCATGGTGCCAAAGCACTGCGTGAGGCTCTAGCGCAGCGCCTTGAGTTGAAGACATCTCAGGTGACAGTGGGTGGCGGGTCAGCGGCTCTGCTGTATCAACTCGCTAAAGCTGTTGTTGACCCCGGAGACGAGGTGATCAGCCCGTGGATCTCATTTGAGGCTTACCCGATAGCGGTGCAGCTCATGGCTGGCAACTTGGTGCGAGTACCACTGGATGCCGGTCACGCTTTCGATCTAGACGCAGTCGCTGAGGCGATGACACCTCGAACCAAACTGGTGCTGCTAGCGAATCCCAACAATCCCACGGGCACAGCCGTGTCGACTTCAGCGCTGGAACACTTCGTTAAGAGAATCCCTGGTGATGTGATAGTGCTGATTGATGAGGCTTACATAGAGTTCGCTGACCCTTTGCTAGGCGACCCAGTATCTGATCTGCTACCCCGTTTCGACAACGTGGCTATCGTCAGGACATTCTCAAAGGCGTATGGGCTAGCCGGACTTCGGGTGGGTTACATGATGGCTCATCAACAAGCAGTGGCCGCAGTCGACAAGTGTGCTATTCCTTTTAGTGTTAGTAGCGCAGCTCAAGCCGCGGCTCTAGCCGCTCTAGATGATGATGTCTCCGCAGAGTTTCAACAGCAGGTTGCACACATTCGCAGCGAGCGGTCTCGTGTGGTATCAGAATTGACTGCCAGAGGCTGGGACATACCTGAGCCGCAAGGCAACTTTATTTGGCTAGCGCTGGGTGAACGAAGCAGCCAAGTATGTCTAGGACTAGAACAGCGTGGTGTGGTGATCCGTCCGTTTCCAGGGTTCGGAATTCGGGTCACTGTAGGCACCCCAGCCCAAAACGACCGATTCCTAGCAGCATTGGCCGATACCGCCACTCCCAGATGACATAGCGCTGACATCACGACACAGCACTCGCCGCCAGAGGCAGGTGGGTAGGCCGATTGGGTTTACAAGCAGCTGTTTGGTTTAGGGCTTCTTGTTGTTGAGGTTTTCAGCAGCCCGGAACATCATGGTAGCGAACTCTTGCAACGTGATCAATCTGTCTGGACAGAACTGTAGAGGCAGCGCATAACAGCCTTTAGTGATGCCCGCAGCAAATAATGCGTTGATGGCTGCTGTATGCGGGTTGCCTTCAATGTCGTTGAACCCAGAAGTTTCGGTGTTGCCTTGTAGATCAAGCGCTTTGACGATGAAGTGTGCTGCTTGGGCTCTTGTGAGTTGCTGATCTAGACACAAACTATCTCTGGTGCAGCCGTTGGTAAGTTCTAGTTCGCTTAGGTGTTGCACATATGTTGACCACCAGATATCTTCAACATCGCTGAACGTGTTTTCGGTTTCGGGTTCGGTTTCGGGTTCGGTGTCGGTTTCGGGTTCGGTGCCTTCGAACTGGCGTACGAGTATCACTGCTAGTTGCCAGCGTTTAACCGGCTGATCCGGGCAAAGGTGATCTGTTTGGCAGCCAACCTGTTCAAAGACTCCTTCGTTAGCGAGTTCGGTGACTGCTTCGCGGTGAACTTCAGGGATTTCAGCGAGATCCTCAAACACCGGCTCAGGCTCGGGTTCGGGTTCAGGCTCTGGGGTGGGTTGTGGTGTTGGCTGGGGTCGTGGTTGTGGTGTGGGACGTGGTCGCGGTTGTGGCTGCGGTTGGGGGGTGGTGTCGTCGTCGATGACAATCACAGCGACGTTAGCGATGTTGATGTTGCGGTATTCGCTAGCAGACGAAGACGTGACACTGTGGCTGATGGTTGAGCTGCGTTGATTACCGGGATTGTCGATATTGTCGTTTATACCGGTTACGGTGATGGTTTGGGCTGTGTTGTAGTTACTAGATGTGAATGTGAGAGTCTCGGTTGCTGTAGGGTTGGTAGCAGCGTCGGGTCCATCGATTCGTGCTGCTGATGGGGTGCTGGATGTGACAGTAATCAACACATCGGCTGTGGGTTCAGTGCCTAACACGATTGTGTAGGTGTCGGTGCCACCATTTTCAGCGACCCTAGTTGTGCCACCGGTTTGTGTGACCGTAACCGAAGGTGTCGCGACTACCGGATCGTTGATAGCAACTGAGGCTGCAGTGTCGGTGCCTGTTGCGCCGCCACCAAGATTAGTACCAGAACTCGTAGTAAGCGTACCAAGGTTGATATCAACTGTCTCACCAGAAGCTTCCACGGTGCTATCCGTTGCAGCGGTTAAAATGATAATCACAACTCGTGCAGCATTGGTGCCGCCTGTGAAAGTGACCATCGCGTTACCGGTGTTGAGGTTCGTGCAGGCTACACCGGTAGCTGAAGCGCAGTCCAGTGTGTAGTCAGTGCCACGAGTCGCGGTGCCGCTGCCAGCAGCGAAAGTGAGGGGCACAGGCAATATTTCACCATCAACCAAAGCACGTCCTAATGTCAGCGTGTAATCAAGTGTTGCGCCTTCAATGATTGAAGCTCCCGCGACGCGTGATAATGTGACAGTTGTTGGGTCATTATCAGCAATAGTGACATTCGCCGCGCTTGGATCACCTGCAATGTAACCAGAGGGCAGGTTATTGAACCTTAAGGTAACCGTTTCAGACGGTTCATCAATATTATCGTCGGTAGCGGTGAGGGTAACAGTCCCAGACATTGCACCGCTAGTAATATCAATGCCAGCCTTTGAAAGACTGTAATCGGCTGTGGCAGTGTTGAGTGGTATCGTCACGTTCGCTGGAGCAGCCGACGCGAGTGTGGCAGTAATAGTACGAGTGCCGCCTTCAGTAACAGCACCGTTGCTGTCAACGCTTAGCGTGACTGCTATATCTGTAGGCGCGGGATCTTCAATAGTAACCATGGCTGCGTTATCGGTGCCAGCAGCGCCACCACCCAGGTTCGTGCCAGAGTTAGCGTTGAGAGTGCCAAGCCCAACATTGACTGTCTCACCAGAAGCTTCCACAGTGCTATCAGTTGCAGCGGTAAGAGTAATCGTCACAACTCGTGCAGCATTGGTGCCGCCTGTGAAAGTGACCATCGCGTTACCAGAATCCAGGTTCGCGCACGCGACACCATTAGCCGACACGCAAGCCAGCGTGTAATCAGTGTTACGGGTGGCGGTGCCACTAAACGCGAGCGGTACAGCCAATGCCTCACCAGCCACCAGCGCACGACCTAGCGTCAGCGTGTAAGTGAGTGTGGAACCCTCAGTAAGTGTTGCGCCAGCAGCGCGTGTTAACGTGACTGTGGTAGCATCATTATCAGCAATAGTTACATCAACGCTGCTTGTGGTACCGGCTGCGTAACCGGCAGGCAGATTACCGAGGCTCACGCTAAACGTTTCGGAGGGTTCGTCTGTAGTGTCGCCGGGTGCGGTGATCTTAACCGTGTTAGTGGTTTGACCTGAACTGATCGTCACACTAGTTGCCGACAAGCTGTAGTCGCTGTTGGCTGCTGTGTTGTTTGTGGTGGTAAGCGGGATGGTTACACCTGATGAAGGAGCCGCTGACGCGAGAGTAACCGTGATCGTGCTGCCAGTATTATCATCTTCGGTGATGGTCGCGTCATCAATACTTAAATTGACGGCTACGCCTGCGTCATTGTCGTTGACTGTGATGCTACGCGAATTGCTTCCACCAGCAGTCATATATCCGCTAGCAGAACGAACAGATAACGTAACACGTCCATTAGATTCTACAGTATTATCGTTTACTGTATCAACATCATAAGACACTTGTTCTGCCAAAGCAGGCAAAACAACTGTTTTATTACCTAAATTAGTAGACGAAACGAAACTACCAGTTTGAGCGACAGTAAGATTTATAGTCAAATCAAAAGCTGAAAGCCCTTTCGAATCTGGTTTGCTCATAAGTTCGCTACTAACCGGTGCTACAACAAATTGAGCGGTTTGTCCCTCAGTAATTGATGACACATCAGGAGATTTGATCGTTACTATCGGATCTGCTTCATCGTCAGTCAACATCAACGACGTAGAATTAACTGTTAACCCGGTTGATGCACCAGAAACAGTCACAGTCTCATCGCGTTCATTGATATCATCATTAGTAGGAACCAACGCAAACGTTCCTGTACCAGTCGCGGCGCTGCTAGCGATCGTAATATTGAAAGCTGCGGGGATCGTGAAATCCACGAACTCATCTCCAGCAGACCCCCTCACAGTAACACGCACCGTTTTCTCTGCCTCGAAACGGATCGCAGCATCATCAACAGTCGCAGTCACTGTCACAGTCATTGAACCAGCACTCTCAGCTACAGACGACAGATCCACACTCAAATCTACTTCAGGAGTAGCATCATCATCAGTAACAGTAACCGTCACATCCCGATCACTAATACTCGAATAATTAGTGTCGGTAGAACTAAAAGCATGAGTCAACTTAGCGCTGCGTTTATTATCGGTGTTGTCTAGGTTGTCGTTCACGCCGGTAACAGTCACCGTCTGCGCTGTAGCCCAGCTCGATGTCGTGAACGTTAACGTTTCAGTAGTTTTTGGTGTCGTATTACCTCCAGGACCATCAACCCGAACTGCTGCAGGTGTGTCAGAAGTAATCGTTACTGTCACATTATGCGTCGGCTGGCTATCCAACTTCACTGTATACATTTGCATGCCAGCGTTTTCGGCTACGGTACGCGTCGACTCAGAAATAGTTACACCAGCACCATCCTCATCAGTAACAGTCACCGACACCGAATCTAATCCCGTCAAAGCACTATATTTCAAGTCAGAAGACGAAACAGTATGACTAACAGTTGAAGTACGCTTATCGCCAGGATCATCAATCGCGTTGTTGACACCAATCACAGTCACCGTCTGCGCAGTATCCCAAGTAGATGACGTGAACGTCAACGTTTCAGCAGTAGACCCGACCGTGCCCGCATCAGAACCATCCACCACCGCAGCGCCCGGCGTGCCAGAAGTCATCGTAACAGTCACATCAGATGTCGGTTCACTAGTCAACACCACCGTATAAGTAGCCGTACCCGCAGCCTCAGCCACCGTAAGCGTCGACTCAGAAATCGTAACACCAGCATTATCATCATCAATAACCGTCACAGACACTGTCTCATCAGCCAACGCATTATACTTAGCATCAGAAGAAGAAATATCATGAGTAATCAACGAAGAGCGCTGGTTAGTTGGGTTATCAATATTATCATTCACACCAGTAACCGTGACCATCTGCGGCGTGTTCCAGTTAGCAGTCGTGAACGTCAACGTCTCAGAAGCAGAGGGATTATCAGGATCTGGTGTGTCAGGACCATCAATCAACGCAGCTGAAGCCGTACCAGACGAAACCGCAACAGACACACTACTCATCGGCTTACTATCCAACACAACCGTATAAGAATCGACACCAGCATTCTCACTCACACTCGTAGAACCACTGGACTGAGTAATCGTCACCCCAGCAGTATCATCATCAGTCACAGTCACCGCTACCGATGCAACTGCTGACAAAGCATTATATTTCGTGTCAGGCGACGCAACAGAGTGACTTATAGTTGAAGTGCGCTGATCGCCAGAATCATCAACATTATTGTTCACACCGATCACAGTCACCGTCTGGGCAGTGTTCCAGTTACCAGAAGTGAACGTCAACGTTTCAGCCGCTGACCCGACCGCATCCGCATCAGAACCATCCACCACCGCAGCGCCAGACACGCTCGAAGTCATCGTAACCATCACATCGGATGTCGGCTGGCTATCCAACACCACCGTATACGTAGCCGTACCCGCAGCTTCAGCTACCGTACGCTTCGACTCCGAGAGCGTCACACCAGCACTAGCAGTATCATCATCAGTCACAGTCACCGCTACCGATGCAACTGCTGACAAAGCATTATATTTCGTGTCAGGCGACGCAACAGAGTGACTTATAGTTGAAGTGCGCTGATCGCCAGAATCATCAACATTATTGTTCACACCGATCACAGTCACCGTCTGGGCAGTGTTCCAGTTACCAGAAGTGAACGTCAACGTTTCAGACGCTGACCCGACCGCATCCGCATCAGAACCATCCACCACCGCAGCGCCAGACACGCTCGAAGTCATCGTAACCATCACATCCGCAGTCGGCTCACTATCCAACACCACCGTGTAGGTAGCTGTACCACTGCTTTCTGCTACCGTGCGAGTCGATTCTGATATTGTTACACCAGCAGTGTCATCATCAGTCACTGTCACCGACACTGTCTGTGCAGCTAGCGCCCTGTATTTAGCATCAATCGTAGAAGTCTCGTGAGAAATAATAACTGAACGGCTATTGCCCGTATTATCAATATTGTCGTTATAACCTTGAACTCTAATCGTCTGAGCAATACCCCAGTTCGATCCTGTGAATGTGAGAATCTCTGCCCCTGTAAACGCTGTTGAGGCATCTGGCCCATCCAGCCACGCAATAGTCGGCGTAGCAGAGGTAATCAAAACTTGCACAGGAAAAGTTGGCTGGCTATTCAACTCTACTGTATAAGAATCCATGGTAGTAGTACCATCTTCAGACACGCTCGTGCTGCCACCAGACTGGGTGATCGTTATTCCTGCGGTGTCGTTATCGATGATGGTGATGGCAACTGTTGATGGTGTGCCTTTGGCGTAGCCTGAAGGTAGGTTGCCGAGTCCTAGTGTGAACGTTTCGTTGTTTTCATCTATGCGGTCGTTTATGGCGGTGAGGGTGAGTGTGCCTGTTCGAGAACCGCTGCTGATAGTGATCGCGCTGCTGTCTGATAAACTGAAATCGCTTGCTGCGGCGGTGCCGAGCGTGAAAGTAATTGGGATAGTCACGTTTGCTGTCGCGACTGTGGCTAGTTTGGCGGTGACTGTGAGTTCGGTGCCTTCTGTGAAGATACCGTTGTGGTTGACACCTAAGGTAACGTTCACGTCTGTGTCGGCTGCGACCGTGCCTGATGAGACAGCAAGCAGAACAGTCAGCAGCAACGTTGAGAGCGCTGCGGTAACGAGCCCTAGACGAACCATAAAGTTTGCGACCGGCGAGCTGCGTGCGCTCACGTCTTAGGTCGCTGAGACCCCCCCCCCCGGGGGATTTCAAGTTGACGCTGCCTGTGCAGCCCCAACCGCTGGCTCATGCGTGCTCGTCCAAAATTATATGCTTCAGTCACGAACACTCTCCATATGCTCGGTCATCGACTTTACTAACTCTTAGAGGGCTCAGTAATAACAACTATATCAAAAACAACCTTAAGTCGCGCGGATCTGATTGGGAACTCAGGCATGAAAGTCAGCCGCCAGCGCTTTGAGGCACAAAAAACACTTGCATCCCGTCGGTCAACGGATGGTATTGCGGATGAGCTATCAGCAAACCGTCGATCACAACCGACACCCCAGAACGGAGAGCGCCACCAAGTCCTGGATACTGGCGCTCAAGATCATCAATCAACGCGCCCACAGTATTACCACTGCCTTCGATCTCGGCGATACCACCGGTAGGGCCTCGCAGGTTAGAACTCAAATGCACTCGAACGGCCATCAAACTGCCCCATTCATATCCAACGACTACTTATATTCGACGAAAAACAGGCGGGCAGTTTCCAGTCTAGGTTCTGGGAGAGCAGTTGATGGAAAGCGCCAGAGCTAGCTGCCGTTGGTAGAAGCCCCGTTGGTGTTGATTGCCTCTAACACTCGCACAGGCGACATCGGCAGATCACGGATACGGCAACCGGTGGCGCTATGAATAGCGTTGGCTACCGCCGGTATCGGAGGAACGATCCCAGCCTCGCCCACACCACGAACGCCGTATGGGTGCGCCGGGTTGGGAACTTCCACTATCACAGCATCAATCATCGGCAGATCCGAAGCCACCGGCACCCGATAATCAAGGAAGCCAGGGTTTTCCATCACTCCGTCTGGGTCGTAGATGTATTCCTCGTTGAGAGCCCAGCCCACTCCTTGAGCGACACCACCCTGGATCTGGCCTTCCACATAACTGGGGTGGATTGCTGTGCCAGCATCCTGCGCTGCGGTGTAGCGCACGATCCGCACCACACCAGTGCCGGGATCAACTTCAACATCGCAGAGATGAACCGAAAAAGCTGGGCCAGCACCATGAGCTTCCAACGAACCGGTCGCTGTTAGCGGACCACCTGTGCGCTTAGCTTTGCGTGCGATTGCTGCCAGCGACAACGGTTGCCTACCCGCAGAGGCATCATCCGCGGAGTTATTCGCAAAAGCATTCGCAGAGTCACTGTTGCCTGTGTAGACAGCGTGACCATCCACCCAGTCAATGTCATCAACTGAAACATCCATCATCTTGGCTGCCCGACTTCGAAGCTCAGTCACCATGTTTCGACATGCCTGCACTACGGCCATGCCTGTAGCGAAAGTAGCTCTGCTGCCTTCGGTCACATCGGTGAACCCGACAGCTTCAGTGTCGCCCACCACGGGACGGATGTCATGGGGATCAATGCCAAGCTCTTCAGCGGCCATTAACGCCATCGAAGCTCGACTACCACCAATGTCAGGGCTGCCAGTCACCACCGTGGCGGTGCCGTCCTCGTTGAGGTTGACTGTGGCGCTAGAGGACTCACCGATGTTGAACCAGTAGCCAGCAGCCAGTCCGCGGCCCTGGTTTTGTGCTAATGGCGCGTTGAAATGAGGATGACTACGAATCGCTTCGAGGCATTCCACAAACCCAATACGTGCCATCGGGAAGCCCATTGTTGACAGATCGCCTTCGTTGACTGCGTTCTTGAGGCGAAGCTCCATCGCATCAATACCGAGTTCTTCGGCAATTTCGTCAAGAATGGTTTCGGTGGCGAAAGCGGTCAGCGGCGCTGCTGGAGCGCGGTAAGCCGCAGAGCGAGCCGTGTTGATCACCACATCAAGAGCCTCAACTTCGAAGTTGGCGATGTTGTAAGACTCAAACACCGTCATCGCTCCGAGCATTCCGCCAGCACCCGAATATGCGCCGTTGCTGTAAACCAGATAAGCGTCACCGGCAACGAGAGTGCCGTCGCTTTTGGCACCGAGTTTGACACGTATTTTGGTGCTAGGAGATGGACCGGTGGCACGGAACACTTCGCTGCGGGTCATCACCATCTTGACTGGACGGCCAGCCTGCGACGACAAAGCCACCGCCAAAGGCTCAAGATAAATAGTGGTTTTGCCGCCGAAACCGCCGCCTATCTCAGCAGGTATCACTTTGATACGTGTGGTCTCCCAGCCGAGCAGTGTGGCCGTGGATGACCGCACATTGAAATGCCCCTGCGATGAGCACCAGATAGTGGTATGGCCGTCTTGGCCGGTATCGGCGAGACACGCGTGAGGCTCTATGTAACCCTGATGCACTGGCTTGGTGCTGAACTCGCGTTCGATCACAATGTCGGCTTCAGCGAAGCCTGCTTCGATCTCGCCGCCTGAGAATCGCGTGACAGCAGCCACATTGGAGGGTGCATCTGCGGGCGGTTCAGCGCCACGGGTGAGCATGTGCGAATGCAGCACAGGCGCATCATCTGCTAAAGCCTCGTCAATAGTAAGCACCGCTGGCAGCACTTCGTAGTCGACTTTGACTGCTGCGGCTGCCGTTTGAGCCTGACTGAGGGTGGTAGCAGCTACTGCGGCCACGGCATGGCCTTCATAAAAAACCTTGTCACGGGCGATGATGTTGACGCACATGTCGTATTGACGATGGCCAGAGTCAACAGCAGGAAAATCAGCACCGGTAATCACTGATTTAACACCGGGCATGGCTTCGGCGGCTGAAGTGTCAATAGACACGATGCGGGCATGGGCATGCGGTGAACGCACTACCACTCCATGCAGTTGTCCAGCAATGTTGAGGTCGGATGCGAAACGCGCTCGGCCCGTGACTTTCTCTAGTCCATCTGGGCGGACTATTCGGGTGCCGACATATTTATAGCTGGGTTTTGGCTCGGTGATGGGTTTTGGCTCGGTGATTGTCACTAGCGTCTCCTAAATGTCTGTCGGCGTAGGTTGTTAGTGCTGCTCGCTGGTGCTGGCATTGAGCTTTTTGGCTGCATCCATTACCGAACGCACGATCTTGTCATAGCCAGTACATCGACAAAGGTTGCCTGCCAATCCGTAGCGCACTTCTGTTTCGGTGGGATCAGGGTTGCGGTCAAGCAGGGCTTTGGCTGCTACCAGAAAACCGGGTGTGCAAATCCCGCACTGCAAAGCTGCGCCTTCCAAGAAACATTGCTGCAACGGATGCAGATCGTCGCCGTCGGCCATGCCCTCCACGGTGGACACATTCGAGCCTTCTGCTTCAGCGGCAAGCACCAGACACGAGCAAACTAAACGCCCGTCCATCACCACCGAACACGCGCCGCAGTCGCCGGTGCCACAGCCTTCTTTGGCACCAGTGAGGCCGACTTCGTCACGCAGCGCGTCTAGCAGTGTCTGACCACCATCGCAGAGGAACTCTGCAGGGTCGCCGTTGATAGTGCAGGTCACATGAACACGGGTCATTGCTGGCCTCCTCGCCCTTGCACTCGCTGCGGCTCAGCAGCTCGCTGCGCTGCGATCACAACAGCTCTGCGGGCTAGCACTCCAGCTACTTGCCTGCGGTAGGCGACAGTGCCACGCTTGTCGTCAATCGGATCGGCTACTGCTGAGGCCGCGGCCTCAACCCTGTCCAACACATCGCCTGCGGGCTCAGAGCCAACTAAGGCAGCTTCAGCATCAGTAGCGCGCACGACTGTAGGTGCTACTGCGCCTAGTGTGATCGTTGCGGCAGCCACCTTGCCTTCAGCATCAAGAGTGATTCGAGCGGCTGCACCCACCACAGCGATATCCATTTCGGTTCGGGGTGTCATCCTCAGGTAAGCGTCAGCAGTGCGCGTTGGCGGCTGCTCAAGATGAAACTCGACAATGAACTCCCCTGAGCGCAGCGAAGTCTGACCGGGACCGATAGCGACCTCCTCAACGCCAACAGTGCGTTCACCGCCCGCACTAGCGATCACAGCCCGAGCGTGGTTAGCCAACAAACTCGGCGGAGTATCAGCGGCAGGTGAGGCATTAGCCAGGTTGCCACCCCAGCTTGAGCGGTTTTGGATCTGATCTGATCCGATCAAACCGCTCGCCTCAACAAGGCCAGGAAAAGCCGCAAGCAGCCCCGCATGAGCGCAGATATCTGCTGCAGGCACAGCCGCGCCGACCGTAAAGCCGGTGTCTGCGTCGGCTATAGCGCAAAGCCGAGCGATGTGCTTAAGGTCAACCATCACAGCCGGTTCGGGGCGTCCCGAGCGGATCTGAGGGATCAGGTCGGTGGCACCTGCGTAGACACGCGCTTGCGGCTCCGAGCCCAACAGATCAACAGCCTCGGCTACCGTAGTCGGGGAGGCGTATCTCATGGATGAGAGCCTAGACGCTGTGCCAGCATTAGCGTGCAGTTGCATGAACATGCTGCAGCGCTTCAGAGTGCGCTTAGGTGACAGGATCTCCAGCCTGTTCTCACATGGCGAAGTGCCATTGGAGAACACTGCCGACTACCCCGGCGATACCGGATTGTGCGGACCGGATTCAGTTAGCTGGAAAGTCATCGGTGATGTCAGCGTTTTTCTGGGGGCAGTTCGTGCTCTGCTGATCCAGGCCACTCATCCCGAAACCGTGGCCGGAGTCGACGATCACAGTCGCTACCGCGCAGATCCTCTGGGGCGGCTCAACCGCACTGCCTTCTATGTGACTTCGGCCACCTTCGGAGCGATGCCCGAAGTTGAAGAAGCAGTGAAGCGTGTTCGGGCAGCGCATCGACCTGTGAAAGGTGTCTCACACCGCGGCTTGCCTTACAGCGCATCTGATCCCGCATTGGCTGCTTGGGTGCATAACACTTTGACGGACTCTTTTCTGGTTGCGTATCAGCAGTTCGGGCTGCCAATCAGCGACACTGAAGCTGACCAGTTCGTGGTGGAGCAGTCACGGATCGGGTCGATGCTCGGGGCTGATCCGCTGCCACAAACCGCTGCTGATCTACGTGACTGGGTTCGCTATCACCCAGATTTGGCACCAAGCCCTGGGCAAACAGCGGCAGTGCATTTCTTGCGTAAACCACCCTTGCCGTTCAGGCAACGGCTCGGATATGCCGTTTTGTTCCAGGGAGCGGTCGCCACGATGCCCCCAGAGCTAACCACTGTCCTTGACATGACACCGCGGCGCGGAGCACGTCAAGCTTCGGCTGCACTGCTTCGCACACTGCGTTTCGGTCTGTTGGACAGCCCTGCCTGGCAAGCATCACTCGAACGCTGCGGAGTCACTTATGACAGTTCCAAGTTCCGTTTGAGCGGTGGCTAGGCTTTGGGATGTGGACACTCTGGGATCAAGTTCTGACCCAGAGGTAGACGACTCTGAGGCTCAGGCGACTGACTCTGGGGCTCAGCAGAGCTTTTCGGCGGGAGTGAACTTGAAAGGCTCGCTGCGACAAGCCATGGATGCGCCACCGACTGTGTATGAAATCGTGGGTGGTCAAAGCTTTTTCGACGAGCTAGTGGACCGCTTCTATGATGCCGTGTCCGATGATGCACTGCTGCGTCCCATGTATCCCCGAGACTTGGGGCCGTCGAAGCGGCGGTTGGCCGGGTTCCTAGCGCAATACTGGGGCGGTCCGGCTCATTACAGCGAAGAACGTGGTCATCCCAGACTGCGGATGCGGCACATGCCGTTCACTATCGGCTCAGCCGAACGAGATGCCTGGATGACCCATATGACAGCCTCGCTAGATGCTGCCACCATGGCCGACGGCAGCGGACAGCGACTGCCTGATGAGATCCGTGCCGCCATGTTTGACCATTTCGACAACGCTGCAAACCACTTAGTCAACGCTGACGACAGCTGACCCGGCCTGAGCAATCTCCGACTAATAGTTACTTTTATTGATGCGCTGTCTTTTTGCGCCGTCTTAAGTGCGGGTGTCTCTTACCGGTGTCAGCAAATGGCGACCACCGAAAACCTCGGGTGGGCAGATCTGGCCTTGATGTTGCACCAGTTCACCATGCACCCAAGTGGCATCAATGCCTTCAGGTAACACCAGCGGATCATCAAAACTGTTGCGTTCTTTCACCTGATCCCAGTCGAACAGCACCATTGAGGCATCGGCACCTGGGCGCAGCGCCGGACTTGGCAAGCCCATGAACTCACAAGGCATCACCGCAAGACGATAAACAATCTCACGCAACGGAATCTCCAGTTCGCGGGCCATGCGCAGCGCTTTCGGGAATGAGCCCAGCGAGCGAGGATGCGGCTTCTGACCGGGCCCGGGCATTAGACCGTCGGTGCATAAAGCCATCGTGGGACGACGAAAGAACTTCTCGACTGTGGCCTCATTTCCGTAGTGGCTAATGATCGATACTTCACCCCGGTTATGCAAAAAGAAGTCACAGACCGCGTCATGAGCTTCGACCGATTCCATGTCGGTTACGCCTGCGGCCAGCACCACATCCGAGAAACGCTTACCCAAGAACTCGTCACCAACGCCTTCAAGCACGCCCGCGATCTGAACCCCTTCAAGACCTCCACAAAACGAAATAAAATTATCCCAGCCTGAGCTGTCGCCATAGATCTTCTCAAAAGCGAAACGCCGCACATCGTCGTCGTTGAGCCGTGCCATGAACTCCGCCCGCGAACCTGAACGCACCTCCGGCGGGAACAACGCATCGGCGGTAGTGCTACCAGCGGTATAGGGATACATGTTGGCGATTGTGGGGATCACACCAGCCGCGTCATCAAGTTTGGTGGCGACATTCTCGTAGCGATCCCAGTTGCGTCTTCCTGCGATTTTGGAATGTTCACTGCAATACCCGCCGCCGCCTTCGACCGCCGCAACAATCACCTCATCGAACGCTTCAATAATGTCATCACTTTCTGAGCGCAGATGCGGATACAACGCTGCTGGTTTGACCTCATTGAACGCTCGCACCAGCGCAGTGATCTCACGCTGGTCGCTGTAAACAGCAGGGTTGTAAACAAGTCCAGTTGACAGCCCCAGACACCACGGTGCTTCACGGCGCACGACTTCGGCCATAGCTCTGATCTCGTCGTCGTCTGCGGTGTGATCAAGATTGCCCATCACAGTGCGACGAACCGCGCTGTGACCCAGATGCATTCCCATGTCAGTGACAGCACGTCCACGATGCCAGTCAAGGAACTCTTGCATGGTGGACCACGGCCAACTAAAACCCCCGGCGGGATCATCGGGATCACCAGAAGAAGCTTCGGTGCCGTTGGAGGTGGGGGTCACCACACCATCAAGGGGAGCGAGTTGTGCTGCGTATTCGACGCGTTGATCGTTGGTCACCGGCGCAGGCGACAAACCGTCCACACCACAGATCCGTTTAGTGACCCCGCCGCGCACCGCCATCTCACAGCTCACAGGAATGCCGTGATCGCCGATGCGGGTGCCAGCTAAAGCACCGTGGTTGTGCGTATCAACAAAGCCGGGTGCCAGCACACGGCCATCAGCCTCAATGACACGATCAACGTTGACGGCAGCGCTTGGAGGAACCGAACCAAGATGCAAAATTCGATCTCCTTCAATCAGGGCATCACCACGAAACGGCTCGCTCTGGCCGTCACCAGAGACGATCAAAGCATCGGTGATTAGTTGACGCACCCTTTCACGGTAGCGGCAGGCACTGCACAGCACTGTCACCGACTGAGCTATAGACGTTGCGGCATAGGGTGCGGCATAGGCAGGCGCAGTGGCAGTGATTAGGGACCTTGGCAGCGACCGCAAAGCCCAAGAGATTACGGCGCTAGAGTCGCGTCTAGATATGCGGCGCTTAGAAAGCTACGTGGCTGGCGGATGGCATGTGCCCACAGCGAACGGGCGGACTCTGCTTGATGCTGCAACCAGCGAAGCAGTCGCGGAGCTGTGCCCCATCGCTGTTGACCCTGCCGCAGCAGTCACTTACGGTTGCGACACGGGAGGCACAGCGCTGCGAGAATTGACTTTTCATCAGCGCGCCACCATGTTGCGCAACATCGCCAAAATGCTGCTTGATGACGACACCAAAGCGCAGCTTTATGAGTTGTCCTATTGCACTGGTGCTACCCGATCCGACTCTTGGATTGATATAGACGGAGGCGCGGGCGTGCTCATGTCTTACGCCAGCAGAGCCCGTCGAGAGTTGCCAAACTCAACTGTCGCCATTGATGGCCCCGTTGAAGCTTTATCACGGGATAACAGCTTTTCGGCGGTGCATGTGCTCACATCGCGCAAAGGCATCGAAGTGCAGATCAATGCTTTCAACTTCCCGGTTTGGGGAATGCTCGAAAAGTTTGCTACCGCTTTTTTGGCTGGTGTGCCTTCAATCGTAAAACCGGCTGCTGCGACCGCTTATCTAGCTGAAGCCACGGTGCGGTTAATCATCGAGTCGGGTTTGATCCCCGAAGGTGCTCTGCAAATCGTGTGCGCTTCACCCGCGGAACTATCTGCGTTGCTTGACAATCTCACAGGCCAAGACAGCATCGCTTTCACTGGCTCGGCAGCTGTCGGCACAAGCCTGCGAAGTCATCGTGCGGTGACCGAGGCTGCTGTGCGTCTCAATGTGGAAGCCGACTCACTCAACGCGGCTGTGCTCGCTCCCTCGGCTGGCCCCGACAGCGCCGAATTCGGACTTTACGTAGCGGAAACAGTCAAAGAGATGACAGTCAAAGCTGGACAGAAATGCACAGCAATCCGCCGGGCTCTAGTGCCGCATGAGCACCTAGATGCCGCTGCACAAGCTCTGGTTGCAGCGCTTGAGAAGGTGACGGTAGGTAATCCCCGCAACGAAACCAGCGACATGGGCCCGCTGGTGAGTTTGGCGCAGCGCCGCGATGTAGAAGCTTCGGTTGCGAAACTCAAGCAGTCGACTGTGCCTTTGCTAGATAGCGGGCTACCCGACATAAACCCCGATGTCGGGGCTTTCATGGCACCCACGCTGCTGCAAGCCTCCGACCGGTGGGCAGAAGCGGTTCACACGGTCGAAGCATTTGGACCGGTCGCAACCCTAGTGCCTTACAGCAACATTAATGAAGCGATTGAGTTGACAGCAGCCGGTGGCGGAAGCTTGGTCGCATCAATCTACGGTGCCGACTGCGACGAAACCTCTGAACTAGCGCTGGGAATCGCCTCTCACCACGGACGGGTGCTAATCGCTAACAGCACCATAACCGCGGCCAATACCGGCCACGGTTCGCCACTACCGACCCTGGTGCATGGCGGGCCTGGACGCGCTGGTGGAGGTCAAGAACTAGGTGGAATGCGAGGCGTTTTCAACCACATGCAGCGCAGCGCAATACAGGGCTCGCCCGACACGCTGACTGCTGTGACAGGTGAACACATCAGCGGTTCGCAAACCCTTCAGAACAAAGGTCACCCGTTCAAACTCACATTTGACGAACTGGAGGTGGGTGACTCAATCACTACCGAGTCACGCACAGTCACCGCAGCCGATATCGCGGCTTTTGCGGAGAGTACCGGCGACAAGTTTTATGCTCACACTGATGAAGCCGCCGCCGCCAGAAGCCCGATCTTCGGCGGGATTGTTGCACATGGTTATCTGGTTTTGTCTTTCGCAGCAGGATTATTCGTGTGGCCTGATGAGGGGCCTGTGCTAGCCAACTACGGCATCGACCGGCTACGTTTCGCGAAGCCCACTTATCCCGGCGACGTAATACATGTGGTGTTGACCTGCAAACGCAAAACGCAGCTTGACGGACGTGGCTATGGCGAGGTCGCCTGGGATACACAAGTCATTAACCAGGACGGTGAAGTCAACGCTGCCTATGACGTGCTAACTATGGTTGCTAACTCTCCAGGTCAAAACGGTGCCCCTCAACAATGAACAACAATGAACCGAGTCCATAACAAAGCGAGTTCGTAGCACAGAGGAGAAAAACTGCGATGACTAGAACCTGGGAAACGATGGAAGAATTCGAGTCTTTCCTTAATGAGGGCGGACTGGTCGAAGCTGACGATGACATGCCTGACCCTTACCGGCATGCAGTTTTTTATTTCATTGAGATGCACGCCAATAGCGAGTTGATGGGCGGCTTAACTGAGCGTGACTGGATCCCCAAGACTCCAGGTCTGCGCCACAAGATGGCTGTGCTAGCCAAAACCCAAGACGAGATCGGCCACGGGCATCTGCTTTACATGGTGGCTGCTGATCTGGGTGTCAAAACCCGCACACAGATGCTGGAAGACCTTTTTGCGGGTCGTAGCCGCTTCCATAACGTGTTCCATTACCGGGCTGTTACTTGGGGTGATCAGGTGGCGATTGCTTTTTTGGTGGATGCCGCGGCTCTGCTGAGCCAGCAAGCAGTGTTCAAGAACTGCTCCTATGGCCCCTACAAGCGTGTTCTGCGGCGCATCATCGCTGAGGAAGGCTTCCACATGCGTTTAGGCGAGGATCGCATGATGCGCATCGCTGAAGGAACACCTCGTCAGCGGCAAATGTTTCAAGAGTCACTGGACCGCTGGTTTTGGCCAGCCTTGCAGCTGTTTGGTCCTGACTCCAAGCCTGATGATGTGCTGCTGCGCTGGCACATCAAATCGGAGCGCAACGAGGTGCTGCGTGATCGGTGGGTGCAGAAGTTCGTGCCGATGCTGACCGGCTACGGGTTTAAGATTCCGGCACCAGAACTGCGCTGGGATGATGAGACTCAGCGCTGGGATGTGGGAGCCATTGACTGGGGGCCTCTTGAGCGCACGCTGGCACAAGGCGGACCCGACTCTGCGAGACGCATCGCTGAAGCCGCTGATAACTGGCAGCGCACCGCTTGGGTGAGAACGGCTCTCTCCGATGGTGGTGCCAATGCCTCCGAAGAGGTCGACAAATCCAGGCCCATGGCATCCACCGTGCCCGCATAAATCGCTGGACTCCCGTCGCTTCGCCCTGCAACGCAATCATCTACTGCTATGAACGTGTATGAAGTTTTTCTGAAAAAAGACGGGCGAGAAGAGTTCCGTCATGTGGGAGCGCTTGAAGCAGCGACCGAGGATCTGGCGTTGGTGCTAGCCCGCGAGTCTTATGTGCGCCGCGCTGAAGGGGACCGGCTCTGGGTAGTGCGCCGTGATCATGTGATCGCTGCTGACGAAGACTTCGTAGCTCCCAACGCCGACAAACCGCACCGTCATCACGACGGTGCAGCGGTGGCATCTCGCCGCAAAGCAGCCCGTAAGGCATCTGCATCTCCACCCTCAACCTCATCTTCACCTTCAGAGTCAGAGGCGATGCCTGGAACAACGGATCAGCAGGTGAGGTGACACATTGAACGTGGCGGCTGTGCGCGAGTTTCTGCTGGCTTTCGCCGATGATGAGCATCTGATGGGTCAGCAGCACACCGAATGGATCGGTGTTGCTCCTTTCCTAGAGGAAGATCTCGCCTTTTCGAGCATTGGTCAAGACGAACTCGGTCACGCTGCGATGCTGTATGAACTGGTGCTTGAACTTGACGGTATCAAGCCCACCGACACCGCCGTTGACGAACTCGCTTTTGGGAGAGCTAGCCATGACTACCGAAGCTGTCATCTGGTGGAATACAGCACCCGCCACTGGGCCGAGGCGCTGGTGCGGCACTGGATCTATGACACCTTCGAAGAACTACGTTGGCGACTGCTGATTGAGTCAACGCTGCCGTCGTTGGCATCTATCACACACAAAGCGCTACGTGAAGAGGTGTTCCATCGCCGCCACGCCAACGCTTTGCTGGACAAACTGCTAGAAGCACCTGAAGCTCAAGCACGAATCGCGGAAGCTCTTGAAGTGGTTGCGCCGATGGTGCCTGGGTTGTGCGAACCCGCAGCAGGTGAAACCGAAGCCATCGCCGAAGGCGTGACGAGCGGTTCGACTGCTGATCTGCTGAACCCGCTAACTCAAGCCATGGACACACGTTTCACCGAACACAGCGACACCGGCCAAATCGAAGCTTTGCTGAACAATGCCAAGTTGGACGTTGCCGAGGTTGACGGTGCTGCCACAGAAACCGCTGCCCCAGAGACCGCTGTCACAGAGACTGCTGCTGCAACAAGCGCTAACTCGGGACGCAGCGGGCGATCAGAGTTTTTTGCGCCGCTGATGACACGAATGCGCGAAGTTCTCGATTATGACCCCACAGCCGTGTGGTGAACTTCTTGGGAGAGCTTGGAATGCCGTTGGTGTCACCGATCTCAAGCGTAGAGAGCCGCATCCTGTAGCCGTAAACTCATAGTGGTGAAAGCAAGACCGCTAATCGGCATCACGGGTCGCAGCAAAACCGTGGCCGAAGTAAACATGAAACCCGAAACGTTCGCTCACCTGTATGTGGATGTCTACTACTGCGATTACGCCCATGCTGTGGCTGCTGCTGGCGGTCTTCCAGTGTTTTTGCCTGCCAGTGCTGACCCGACCTGTTATGCACAACAACTTGACGGACTGCTGCTGACCGGCGGAACCGATATTGAGCCGCACAATTACGGCCAGACTCCTAATGCTGAGCTATACACCCGTGAACCCGAACGCGACGCTTTTGAACTGACATTGCTTAACGGTGCCGTCAATGCCGAAATTCCGGTTCTGGGCATATGCCGCGGTGTCCAAGTAATGAACGTTCATGGCGGCGGCACACTGCATCAGCATGTAGCCCCGCACGACCGCCAAGACCAAGCACCCGACTACATCGCGCATCGTGTTGATCTGGTGGAAGGGTCTTTGGCGGCATCGCTTTATGGCCCGTCGCTGCAGGTCAACTCGCTGCATCATCAGACCGTGGACCGCTTGGCTGTGGGCTTCAACATCACCGGCTACAGCGAAGACGGCAGCGTTGAAGCAATCGAATCACAGAAGCTGCCCTGGTTCGGTGTGCAATGGCATCCCGAGCTGATGGACTCACGAGACCAAGATCCAGCCTTTAGATGGCTGATCGAAGCAGCTTCAGCCTATTCACCTTCAACCAACTCAGCTTCAGCCGCGTCGGTCGCATCTGCGTCTTCCCGCGCCACTAGTGCCTCTGCTTTTGCTGGCAGCTCAATCCCGGCTGCTGACTCCTCCGTCCCCTCCTCTTCCTCCTCCTAGTCCGAGATTGCTGGACTGAAACCATCGCTCAAGCAATCAAGTCCCGATCGCTGTCCGGTTGCTTCGATATTTCTCGCTTCAATATTTAAAATGTCCATAGCTGAAATAGTGACCGCTCAGGGTTGTGTGGTAACTGACGGAGCCATGGGCACACAGCTTTTTGCTGTGGGCTTGACTTCTGGCGACCCTCCCGAAGCATGGAACATTGATCACCCCGACGAGGTGAGGGCGATACACCGGGCATATCTGCGGGCAGGCGCTGACCTAGTGTTGACCAACAGTTTCGGGGGCACCAGCTTTCGTCTAGCACTACATAATCTGCAGCACCGAGTGGTGGAACTCAACGCTGCCGCAGCACGCAACGCCCGCATCGAAGCCGACGCTGAAGCTCAGCGAACCGGGCGACATGTACTGGTGGCAGGCTCCATGGGACCAACCGGCGAGTTGCTCACTCCGCTGGGCAACATGACCACTGATGCTTGTGAAGCGGCCTTCGCCGAACAGGCGCAGGGGCTGATGTCAGGTGGTGCCGACTTGCTGTGGATCGAGACAATGAGCGATCTTGATGAGGTCACTGCGGCATTGCGCGGCATACGGTCGGTGTGTGATCTGCCGGTGGCCGCAACTATGAGCTTCGACACTGCGGGACGCACCATGATGGGCGTAAGCGGCACTGAGTTAGCTGAACGGCTTGGATGCCTCGGCCTCGCTGGTATTGGTGCCAACTGCGGCAACAATGTTGCCGACACCGAAGCCGCAGTTGCGGAGATCGTTGCGGTTGCACCAGAAACGCTGGTGATCTCCAAACCCAACGCTGGCATACCAGTATGGAAAGGCGATGTGCTTGAGTATGACGGCACACCCGAAATACTGGCCGCGCATGCTTACAGAGCACGCGCCAGCGGAGCGTCAATTATCGGCTCGTGCTGTGGCAGCACACCGGCCCACACTGCCAAGATCTCCGCGGTTCTGCGCGGTGATGAGCCGCCGCTGGATCTTGAGCCCGCTGCTCCAGTGATCCAACCGAGAACCGAAGACCGTCTAGCTCGTCGTCGAACTCGCCGCCACACCCGCTGAACGCATCTAGACGCGAACGCCACGGCGACGGAGGCACCAAAATGCTGGCATTGGCACAGCAGTCGGCGGATGGAGAGCCATCTAGCCGACTGGCGTTGGCTTTTGGGCTACCCTGTTCGTATGACAAGAACCGATAGGTGGGCGCGGCCGGTTGAGGTCAAGACTTTGGAGCCTTACCGGATTTGGTTGCGGTACGACGACGGCGTTGAGGGTGAGGTGGACTTGAGCCATCTGGCAGGCGACGGCGTATTCGTCGCATGGGATGAACCAGGTTTCTTCCAGGATGTGCGTCTAGGTTCTATTGGGGAGGTCGTGTGGGGCAACGATATTGATTTGTGCGGTGATGCTCTCTACCTGACTCTCACGGGACTCTCAGAGCAAGAAGCGTTCGGCGAGCATCTCCGAAAACCACTGGATGCCTGAAATCTGCCGCTTCCACGGCATAGTTATCAAGCTCTTTTTCAACGATCACGCTCCTCCCCATTTCCACGCTGAGCATGAAGGCAAGGTGGCTGAAGTTCATCTCAATCCTCTCCACTTCTATAAGGGCCGCCTTGCCCCACGAGCGGAACGCCTTGTGCTGAAATGGGCATCCCTGCATCGCAGCGAGCTTTTAGAAGCATGGGATAAGAGCGCCCGTCGACAGAATCCTGGCAAAATCGCACCTCTGCCCTAAGCGACTGTTAGCAGCTAGCAGTCCACACCGAGTTCTGACAGCAAGCCTTGACACTGGACACGTAGGTTGGTCCAGACACCCAGAGTTTCCCGTCCCCTGTCGATGCAGGTGCCGATCAAGCCAGGATATGCAGTGAATAAAAAAACAGTCAATCAAAAACAGCGATAAGGCACAAAGCCGAGCCGACAGTTCGGCAGGCAGGTCGCGGGATTAGGCTTCCACCATGGCGATGAGTTCTTCGTCGCTAGGGATTTCTACCCCGGGCACGTAATGGGTGTAGAGGCTTGCAATCACCTCACCGAGACCCAAGTCATCCGAGAGGTCCGAGTTGGCAGAGGCTTCTGAGTCTTCAGAGTCGGCCAGTTCGGCGGTGATCACCGAGCCGTAAATGTGCAGCGACGCAACCCGTCCAGTGGCAAGCATTCGGCGCGCTAATTCATCACAGGGGCGGTCGCCGATGATCTCGTCGGTGGCCCGGTAGCGCTCATGTCCCATACCGGTAAGCGTCCGATTCAGCTCGAATCTAACCACTCCGGGACTGGGCGACACGGTTCGCAGAAAAGTGACGGGTTGACCCATGGCACCGTCAGGCTAGCGCTCAGCCAGTTCAGAGGGTGGCTTTACTGCCCTACCGTCAGCATTTCCGCTGGTGGCTTAGTGGCGGAACTGGCGCTCTGCGGTGAACAGCATCGCCAGGTTGCGTTCATCGGCTGCTGCGATCACTTCGGTGTCGTTGATTGAGCCACCCGGCTGCACCACCACCGCGGCACCGGCATCAGCCGCGGCGTGGATGCCGTCAGCGAACGGGTAGAAACCATCGCTGGCGCAAGCACCGCCCACTGCCCGGCCTGCGGCCTTGGCCGCGGCTAGCTCGCCAGCCTGCACACGGTTCTGCTGTCCTGCGCCTATCCCCCAGGCTGTGCCGTCCTTAGCCAGCACAATTGCGTTGGAGCCGGTGTGGGCACATACACGCCAGGCAAATACAGCGTCGTTGAGTTCCGCATCGCTGGGCTGACGGTTTGTGACCACCCGCCACGCAGCCGGATCCGAAGCCAGCCGACTACTCGAATAGACCGACTGCACCAAGAAATCCCCGCCTCCGAGGCTGCGCAAGTCCCACTCCATTGCAGCGCGATTCGCCGCCCCGTGATCGGCTGCATCATGATCGGCTGCGTGTGACTTGACTGCTGGTGCTTCAAGCAGACGAGTGTTAGCGCGACGAGCAACCAGACGCTCAATCACAGCTTCGCTGTAACCGGGCGCGATGATCACATCAGCCTGAGCTGCCACCACCATCGCATCAGCAGTAGCAGCATCAATCACTTGGTTGGTAGCAACCACACCACCGAAAGCGCTGCGTGAGTCGCAGTCGAATGCCCGCGAATAAGCCGAAGCCAGTTCTTCGGCGACCGCAGCACCGCAGGGGTTGGCATGCTTGACGATCACAGCAGCTGGCTTGTCGCCGAGATCATGAACCAGGCACCAGGCGGCTCGAGCATCGAAGAGGTTCAGGTAACTGGGCGCTGGCCCGGCATGTTGAATCACACCATCAAAGAACCCTGGGCTACCCCGAACGCGGTAACGCGCAGCCTGCTGATGCGGGTTCTCGCCGTAACGCAGCTGCTCAGCCCGCTCAAGCTCAAGCTGCAGCAGTCCCGGCAGATCAGACTGCCCACCTGAAGCAGATCCCTCAGTTGCTCTCTCAGCAGCCATTTCACCGGCAGGTTCGCTGTTGAACCAGGCAGCTATCGCGGCTTCATAACAGGCGCTGTGCATAAACGCTTTCTGCGCTAGTTCCAGACGGCGAGCCGCCGAAAAACGCTTCCCCAACCGAAGCTCGTCAAGCACATCTGCATAGTCAGCAGGCTCGGTGACTACTGCTACATGTGCATGGTTCTTGGCTGCGGCTCTCAGCATGGCGGGCCCACCAATATCGATCATCTCAACACTCGGTGCTGTCTCGAAGGGGTATAGGTTGACTACCACCAAGTCGATCTCAGCGATGCCGTGGGCTGCCAGATCACCTTGATGCACGGGATCGTCGCGGTCGGCCAGAATCCCGCCATGGATGCGCGGATGCAGCGTCACCACCCGATGTCCCAACATCGGCGGCGAGCCGGTGTAGTCAGCAACGTCAACTGTCGCTAAACCAGCAGCGTTGAGCACCACGGCGCTGCCAGCACTAGCGATTAGCTCCCATCCCAGCTCCACCAGACCAGCAGCGAAATCAACCAGGCCGGTCTTGTCGTAAACCGAAATCAACGCCCGCTGCGGTGTCGGGCTCGGAGACATCACGAAAGCCTGACAGCCATCAAAGACACTCTCGCAACGTCCTCCACACCTGAAGCGAGGTGACTGTCTGCACAGGGCAACACAGCGTGGCTGTCAGAGTTTCGGCTCAACGACATCAGCCATGATCAAAGAGAGTTGACGATGTCCACCATCATCTCGCCAGCTTCGGTGGGGTTCTGACCGACACGGGCACCGGCTTCGGTGAGTGCAGCCATTTTGGCGGCGGCGGTGCCTTTACCGCCTGACACAATCGCGCCAGCATGGCCCATCTTTTTTCCTGGTGGTGCTGTCACCCCAGCAACATAAGCCGCCACCGGTTTGGTCATGTTCTCTGCAATAAAAACCGCCGCTTCTTCTTCGGCTGATCCACCGATCTCGCCGATCATCATCACCGCCTGAGTTTCGGGATCATCCTCAAAAGCAGCCAAACAGTCAACAAATGTGGTGCCCGGCACTGGGTCGCCGCCGATACCCACGCAAGTGGTCACACCAATGCCCTGCTGTTTGAGTTCGTAAAGCGCTTGATAAGTCAAAGTTCCTGAGCGGCTGACGATCCCGACCGGACCGCCTGCCAAAGCGATATGGCCAGCGGTGATACCAATATTGCAGCGCCCTGGGCTGATAATCCCAGGACAGTTGGGGCCCAGTAGACGCACATCGGGATGCTCACGGCGCAGCTTGTTGAACAGGAGCGCTTCGTCGTGTGCGGGAACTCCTTCGGTGATCACCACCACCAGCTCCATTTGAGCTTGCGCTGCTTCAAGCACCGCCGACAGCACCCCAGGAGCCGGAATGAACACGCAGCTCACTGTGGCACCTGTGGCTTCGGCGGCTTCGGCCACAGTGGCGAACACTGGTATCCCGTCAACATCGCTACCGGCTCGGCGTGGGTTGGTGCCAGCCACTACCTGAGTGCCGTAGTCACGGTTCAACAGCCCGTAGTAGCGACCCTGCGAGCCGGTCAAGCCCTGATAAACCACCCGAGTGTTTTCATCAACAAAAATACTCACTTTGCGCTCCCGCGACTGTTAGCAAAACAACCCCTGAGCACGCTCGGTGCCAGATCCATCGCGCTCACTGTGAACCCCCGGCATCAGCACCGGCGAGTTCAACAGCTTTGCGGGCTGCATCAAGCATGGTCGGTGCCAACATCAACTTGTCGCTTAGATGCGGTGTCAGAAGCTCGCGACCCTCAGCAGCGTTGGTGCCATCTAGACGGATCACAATGGGCGAAGCAATATCAACACGAGCAACGGCTTCGATTATGCCATCAGCGACTTCTTCGCCTCGGGTTATTCCTCCGAAAATGTTGATCAGGATCGCCCTAACCGCAGGATCATTGTTGATCACCTCAAGCGCTCCTGCCATTACTTCGGCGTTGGCTCCGCCACCAATGTCAAGGAAGTTGGCGGGCTGCCCTCCGACCTGGTTCACAACATCTACTGTGCTCATCGCTAGGCCAGCACCGTTAGCAATAACCCCTACCGAGCCATCAAGTCCCACATACTGCAGGCCTTTGGCGTGAGCGGCTTGCTCACGTTCATCACGACTCTGCGTGGCATCAAAAGCGGCGTAGTTGTCGTGGCGGAACATGCTGTTGGCATCGAGAGTGACCTTGGCATCAAGTAGAACTACGGCACCGTCGGAGGTGACGATCAACGGGTTGACCTCCACTAGATCAGCGTCAGCTTCGCAGTAGGCGCGATAGAGGTTGTCCAGCACTTGAGCTACTGCGGCATCTGCGGGTGCGGGGATGTGAGCGTCTTGCACCCACTGCTGGCATTGCTGCGGTGACAGGCCGTCTACCGGGTCAATGTGAATACGCGCAATGGCATCAGGATTATTGGCAGCGACCGTCTCAATATCAACTCCACCCTGGGCTGAGAGCATTCCGAGGTGCTTGCGAGCTGAGCGATCAAGAGTGAAGCTGACGTAATACTCCGCAGCGATGTCGGAGGTTCGTTCGATCCAGAGCCGATGCACTACATGACCCGAAATGTTCAAACCCAGAATGTTGTCGGCATGGTGGCGCACCTCGTCGAGGTCGGGAGCGAGCTTCACTCCGCCAGCTTTACCTCGGCCACCTGTGTGAACTTGGGCTTTGACTGCTACGGGAAGTCCTAGCCTCTGCGCGGCGTTGACCGCTTCGTCGGGTGTGAACGCCACCTCGCCTTCGGGCACAGCCAGCGAGTAACGCGCCAACAATTCTTTGCCTTGATGCTCAAACAAATCCACTAACGGCGATACTAGGCGTTGATGAGGACTTTCAGCCGTTCTTTCAGCCGTTTAAGTCGGTTGAAGGAGAGAGCTTCAAAGCACCTAAAGGCTCGGAGTCTTTGATGCCCGTCTCTCGAGGTTCTCGTCCTGACTTGCGCACCTTCGTTGCGGTCGGGATCGCTGGAGCAGGAATAGCGCTAGGGCTGGTGCTGGGGGTGCTGTTGTTGACCCGTAGCGGTAGCGAGATTGAGGTGCGTCTCGGCGACCGCGACTTTCGCAACCTCGAAGTCGATCGTATTAGCGCCGAAATCGCAGATCGGGGTCCGGTGCTGTTCGGCGATGTCGCCGACGGTAATCGCGACATCATCGTGCAGCATCTCGGCGATGATCCCGAGTCGGGCTGGCTGGCGTTCGAGGCTCGGCGGGCTGGCCAAAGCCGAGACTGCTACTTCCAGTGGAACCGCAACGAAGCTCACTTTGTGAACACATGCGATCCTGATGATGTTGTTGATGCCCGAGGCACAGGGCTGCGCCAGTTTGATTTGGCGGTCGTGGATGGCGAGGTTCGCATAGACATCAACCCGAACTGAGGCTACAAATGAGAGCAAAACACGAGAATCCAGCACAAGAGTAAAACAAGACTCCAGCGCAAGGGTCTTGAGCGCAGGCGACAAACTTATCGATACAAGGAGACACCGAGACCCTATGAACACTGTTAATCCCATGACTAATCCCATGAACCCCACGAGTCCCACCGAGAGGATCTTTCTACGTGACGCGCAATGTCGAGCCTTTGATGCGACCGTAGTTGCGGTTGACGACGAGGGACGTGTTGCGCTTGACAGAACCGCTTTTTATGCCACTAGCGGCGGGCAGCCCCACGACACTGGCACGCTCAGTTTCGGCACTGGCTTAAGCGAAGTCGGCTCAGGCAAGGTCAGTGCGGCAGTAACTGATGTCCGTGGCCATGACGTGGTATGGCACACTCTCGAAGATCCCGATGCCGCGCCGCCGGTTGGTGCTGCAGTTGACGGTCAACTCGACTGGAAACGTCGTTATGACCTGATGCGCACCCACACTGCGCTGCACATTCTTTGCGGGGTGATTTACAACACTTGGGGTGTGTCAGTGACCGGTGGCAACATGGAGCCTTGCACGGCGCGCATGGACTTCGAGTTCAGCCCGCTGCCTGAAGGTTTCGCCCAAACAGTCACTGATCTAGTTAACGCTGAGATCGCCGCGGATCGCCCTATCGAGGTTTCGTTTCTGCCCAGAGCCGAAGCCTTGGCCGATGATGCTTTGATACGCACCAAAGTCAATCTGATACCCGAATCAGTTCAAGAGATCAGAGTGGTTGACATTGTTGGGCTCGACAAGCAAGCCGACGGAGGCACCCACGTCAACTCCACCAGCGAGGTGGGCCGCTTCGAGGTGGTCAAAACCGAGTCAAAAGGCAAAGCCAACAAGCGCCTACGCATAGCTATCCACGACACCTAATAGCCCAAAAGTGACAGCCCAAAAGCGCTAGAACACGCTCTGGGGTTGCGCTCAGAATCATCTCATTTCAGGTTCCGCTGAGTGCAGCACGAATCTTGTCTATGCGTTTGCTGGTCGGGGGATGGGTGGCCCAAACTCGGCTAGCAGACATTGGTGTAGACCGGCCTCTGGTGGTTCCGGCTTCCTGAAGAGCCTGATCTTGCGGATCAAGTGCGGCCAATGCATCAATCAGTGCTGGGCCATACCCAAGCTTGGTGGCTACAGAGTCGGCGACGTGCTCGGCTTGGCGCCCCAAAAACCGCAGAAGTAATCCCGCGAACGTCATTACCGTGTTGAGGACTAAAAGCGCCGCCCTGATCGTAAGCATGACGACCAGCATGAACAAGAACAGCGCCCAGTGAATGCGCCAGCTGCTGAACCAGGCGAGAATGTTGTGCAGGATTATTGATAGCCGCGCCGCCCATCCCAGCGGCCGGGCTAACCAACCTTGGATGACCAGCACCACAGGATGCAGGCCGACGTGGTGACCCAACTCGTGGGCCAGTACTGCCCCGAGTTCACGGTCGTGCAGCTGACGAAGCGCCCTGGTGGTGACGATCACGATCCGGCCGCCAGCCGCAGCGGCGTTGATATGGGCGCTGTCTTCGACTCTGAAGCGGTATCTGCGCCGCTTGCCTTTGCCTATTCGTGTAACTACTTGATCCCACAGAGGTTGCAGGCGTGCCTGCTCGGCAGCTGTAGGCGGACGAGTCCGAGGGCATACCAGCCAGATCTGCAGCACGTCTACTCCGGGCACGAACAAAAACGGCAGCACAGCAAAGTAGACGATGACCCACAGCCAGAAACCGCCCGGCAAGAAAGCGGCAGCCAACGCCGCGAACGGGGCGAGGCAAAGCAGTGTGAAGGGCGCAATCAGAAATTGAACAATCAGCGAGAGCCACGATGTCCAATCACCGAACCGCCTGAAGTTAACCGGTTCCGGCAGCTCAGGGTTCGGCAAGCTCAATCCGTTCATGCGGCGGTCAAAACTCTCATACGACAAGCCATTTGAAGTAAAGAATAACCACAAACACCACAACCACGGCCACACCGAGCAGGCTCGAGATCCAGCGATCAACAGTCGGATCTGATCTACTGTGCAGAGCTAGATGCCAGTCATGGAGTGCTTCGGTGCCGTCGGTGGAGTTCGCCGTGCCCTCAGCCGGTTCTGCATCTTGTATGAGCGGAGCATCGGCTTCGCGGCGCTTGTCGACGAGATCAAACACCAAGAACGCGAACGCGGCAGCAAGCACCATGGTGACGACATCGTTGACGAACCCTGAGAACGGAACGGCGTTGCCCTCGGGACGCACAAACAAAGCCAGCAAAACAGTGAGGCTGGCGAAGAGCGTCATAACCGCCAGTTCAGCGAAGTTGCGTCCCTGCTGGCGAAGATTAGTGAACACGTTGATGTCGGCCATGAGCACGCCGAGACTGCCAGCTTGTTCCTTGAGTTCCTCGCCAGCGCGGCGTGCTTCCATGAGCTGAGGCCTGATTAAACTGCGTATCTCAAGATAAATCTTTGATATGCGCGCAGGACTGGTTTCTGTATCTAGCTCACGCAAACGCAATGCAATCTCCCCACCATCTCGCAATGAACCCGCTGCCCCCAATTCCGAAACTTTGGCATGAAGTCGCAGCGTCATCTCATCCATAAGTGTACGCCGCTCATTGAGTCGGCTCTGCCGGAAGGACATGATCAGCACGAACACTGTGGCGAGCACACCGACGATTCCCCAATACTCTATCACTGATGACTGTACCCAAACCTCAGGCATCCAATCCTCTCGGAACGCAACAATCACCCCGCAAATCCATAGAGACAAAACAATCGCCCGATACCCATGCCCAGCCGTAGAGCCTAAAGCCCGATCCCGAGTCCCCTCAGGATCCAAATGCATAATCATATTTACCACGACCACCCCAACTGCCCCCACCAAGAGCAAGTCGACTCTTGCGACTTGCACTCTGTCAAACAACCAGAACCAGCCAATCGCCAGTACAGGCACACAGTAATACAAGCTAGTGATCGCTCCAGCTCGATTGCGCGAATCGGCAGACTCTTCAGAAGCACTTAAATGTATCGCAGCATAAAATAATGCACCTCCACAGATATCAATAACCCCAGCAAATCCTGCTAATGACACACTCATCATTCCTAGCGACGATAATCCCCTTACCACAAACGTAAATAATAATAAAAACCCTCCAAGAATAAACTTAGATACTGCAGATAGAGATACACTGATAACTGCTTCATTTATTTTGGAATGCACTGCCCATGAGATCCATTCTTTATCAACCAAGTGGCGAGCTTCACTACCACGCTTCTGCACGAAACTAACCAGAGCTGCTGTTATGCAACTTAAAATGGCTGCGCCAATTCCAAAGTTTCCAAAATTAGCAAGCTCGATTTCACCCTGTTCACTGATAATAACCAGAGCTATCGCAAAACCACCGAGAACCATGAGGGCAAGTGTTCCAGCAGTATTTTGCTCCATGGTTTTCGAACTATCCTTGGAATAGTCAACCATTAGAGTTAGGGCTACAAAAACAGTAGGCCAGAACTCATTGATTACAGCTGCAATAGCTGGCTGGACTAGAGTCAAAGCAAGTGCATACAGTATCCAATCTACTCTGAATACTAAAGATAGTAATCGATACCGTAATTTGGTTCCCATATATAGTCGCAAAATTATTGGCATTCTACTCACATGACTATCACTACTTGGCAAATCATTACTTAAGCTATATAAATTCTGAAGTTGCTTATCTTTGAATCTAAATAATGACACGACAATAATAATTGGAAGCTGAACGGCATACATCAGAGACACAACTATCATTGGCTCAATATCATCCGATGCAATTGAAATCAGCAATGGCAAAGGGGCATAGCACAGCGTCGCAGCCAGCATAACTAGCGGTGCGTGGCGAGGACTTAAGCGTCTACCCCCCCCCCGCGGCGGGCAGTCTCGGAGGCTTCATTGAGGTGCTCATGCTGCAGCTTTTGTCGGTGCTGCCATGCTCAGAACGCACTTGGTGGCTAGTTGCTGCATGAGGTATTCAGCGTAGACCCTCCCACGGCATGCGGCTAGCCGATAAAGAGATTCTGCCTACCAGTCATGGCTACGACTGAACTGCTTACTAGGTTTCAGGACCGTGAACCCGAACCTGAACCCGAACTCACTGATTGAAACTCGTCCAAGCGTGCGTGGCGACAAACCGTGCTTCGTAGGCACGCGGATCATGGTCTACGACGTGCTCGACTATCTAGCATCGGGGATGACCTCGTCGGAGATCGTCATGGACTTCCCTGAACTCACTGAGCAGCACGTTCGAGCCGCTATCGAGTTCGCAGCGATCCGTGAGCGTCGCCTTGCAGCGCCTGGAGCCGGAAATTCCTCGCAAGCGTGTCGGCCTGCTTCCAGGACTTGTAGTCGGACCTGAGTTCTTTGAGCCTCTTCCTGACACAGAAATTGCGGCTTGGGAAGGCAACCGTTGAGGCGATTCTTGCCCTAGTCACTGCCGACTCAGCGTGTCGGTTTGCCGTTGACGCGCTGCGGGATCGTCAGCGGGTTGCTGTCCAACAGCGCCTCGGGCAGCAGCTCGGCGGGCATGTCCTGATAGCAGACTGGACGCAACCAACGACCGATGGCTGATGCCCCCACCGAGGTCATCAACGGAGCAGTCGTCGCTGGCCTCGGGCCTCCATGAACCGTGGACCATCCCACTCGAACGCCTGTGGTGAAACTGTTCCAGACGACTCGCCCGGCTTTGGCCGCCAAAGTCGCCACCATCGCCCGGGCTGTCTCGGGATCACTACCCCAAACTGAGGCCGCCAGCGTGCCATCACCAGCTTCCAAGAACGCGGTCAGAGATTCTGTGTTCTGATACGAGACAACCACGGTGACAGGGCCGAAACATTCCTCAAGTAGTCTTGAAGCCGTCCCGTTCAACGCTTCAAGAGTGGTGCGGGCGAACGCTGCGCTCGTGGCTTGACCAGCTCGCCACAAATCCAAACCGTCATCTGACCAGCCGTCAAGAGTTCGCGCGAATCGCTGGGCGATGTCTTCGGTGAGCATCACGAAATCGCACTGACCGTCGAAAGCGTCGACGAGCAACTCGGCCAACTCAGGCTCTGCATCCGCAGGAACGAACACGATGCCCGGCTTCGTGCAGAACTGACCCGCCCCGAGCGTGACACTGCCAACGAGCGCTTCAGCGAAAGCGCGGAGAGCCTCAGTCTCTAGGCCAGGCATGACTACTGCAGGGTTCATACTGCCGAGTTCTCCATAGAAGGGGATCGGCCGGGTTCGTTGTGACGCTTCGCGTTCCAACAGTTCGCCGACACGCTGAGAGCCGGTGAACCCGACCGCGGAAACACTGGGATGACCGACAAGCAAGCGACCGGCATCGACACCATGCACCAAGCCCAGCAGTCCCTCTGGCAGACCAGATGCTGCCAGCGCCTCCGCCACTATCGATGCTGCCATCTCCGAAGTAGCTGGATGAGCTGGGTGCGCTTTGGCGACCACACTGCATCCAGCAGCGAGAGCCGATGCTGTGTCACCCCCTGGAACTGAGAACGCCAATGGAAAGTTCGATGCTCCGAAGACCGCCACCACACCCAGCGGTTGCATCACGCTGCGCATGTCGGGCTGACCAGCGGAGGATTCGTCAATCGTCGCTTGCAGGTATGCACCATCACGAAGTACATCGCCGAAGAGCCGGAACTGCGAAGCCGTTCGGCCAACTTCACCGCGCAGCCGCGGCAAGCCGAGCGCGGTCTCGTCATCGGCCGTTGCGGCGAGCGTTTCGGTGTGAGCCTCGACGCAATCGGCGACGCAGTCCATGACCACCGCTCGCTGCTGCGGCGACAGTGCTGCGAGAGCTGGCTGGGCGGCCTCGGCCTGAGCCACTGCCGCGTCAACAGCGGCGGAATCCGCCTCTTGAGCGTTGATCTCTTTGATCTCGCCGCTACGGCGTGACAGAGTCGTTACATTCACGGCGAATACCTCACAGTCGGATCTGATGCACGCGCGCTGATCCAAGCGACGAGCCGCTCTGAGGGAACGACTTCAGTGCACATTCTTGCGACATGCTCGACTCCCATCTCGATCACATCGCCGTCACGAACCGGTGCATCCAGAGGCGGAACCAGGCATGTGCCCGTCGACAGCACGACACCGTCAGGGAAAGGCTGAGCAGCAAACAGCGCCTCACCGAGTTCGGACAGGCTGCGCTTGAGCAGGCGTGTGCTGGTCGTGCCCTTGAATGTCTCCGTGCCGTTGCGCGTGATACGAAGGCTGACTTCAAGATCAGTCGGATCCTCAACCTCCCACGCAACTCGCATCATCGGGGCCAAAGCGCAGCATCCTGCGAAAATCTTTGCCTGAGGCAGATACAGCGGGTTCTCGCCCTCGATGGATCGAGAACTCATGTCGTTACAAGCACCAAAACCGACGATCTCGGCGTGCCTGTTCAAGAACAGAGCCAGTTCAGGCTCGGGAGTGTCATTCGATGAGTCCCGGCGACGGCCGACCGGTTCGCCGGAAGTTGTCACCTCGTAAGCCTGCGCTTTGAAGAACAGCTCGGGGCGCGCAGCGTCGTAGACCCGCTCGTAGACATCGCCGCCTTCGCTCTCCTCGACGCGTGCCTGACGCGAAGCCAAATAGGTCACCCCCGCCGCCCAGACGGGTGTCAACCCGTCAATCGGCGGCAAGAAACGGACTTCTGAGACCTCAGAGAAGTCGCAGTCGGCGGATGCGACATCCTCGACAACCCGACGGAACTCGGCTGCATCCAACCGCAGAAGTTCCGCAATCGAACCAACATCTGGCAGTGCTGTGACCGTCGTGTCAGAGACGACACCGATCTGAACATCGCTACCGCCGTTGGCCACATATCTCACAAGGCTGGTCACGGCTTACCTCCTCGGCTGAGTGTCCGGCGGATCAACGCGCAGTGCCTTTGGCGAAGCCCGCTGCATGACGGTGATACGAACCGTCGAGATGCGCCAGCATGGCGCTGCGGGCAATGTCGGGATCGCCGGATCGGATCGCCGTCACAATCGCACGATGCTCCGCTGTGGTGCTGGCGACGGCTGAACGGGGATCATGCAGCCGGTAGAGATGCAGATGAGCGCGCAGACCTTCCAAGGCATCGCTGAGAAACTCGTTTCCGGCCAGTTCCGCTATGCGCCTGTGAAAGGCTGCGTCTCGTTCGCCGCGAAGACTCGACGAGTCGCTGGCATCGACTCTCGCGGAGATCGCGTCTGGTGCCACTTCAGCCAGATCAAGCAGATCAGCCGAATCAGCCTCTGTCGGGGCACCGTCGGTGTCGATGCGTTGTGCTGCCAGTGCCGCTAACTCGGGCTCAAGCACGTATCTCGCCTGCATCAGCCGGTCGTATTCATCAGCGTCGAGCGGCTCACTGACACGGTAGCCGACGAGCGATTCATACGATGCCAGACCTTGTGCGGCGAGGCGTACGAGAGCCTCTCTCACTGGAGTCGGCGAGACCCCGAGCTGAGATGCGAGCCCCTCAATGCTGAGCCGGTCCCCAGGCAGCACATCATGTCGAGAGATCGCCGAGCAGATCGCGTCATGCACCGAGTCGGTCAAAGTCGTCCGCGACACCACATCCAAAGAGCTAGCTAACGCCATAACCATATCCTATAGGATATAAGCAATGGAGTTCTCTTCTGGCGGATTCGCGATGCGTGCGGTGCCGCCTCGGACCCGGCACCGTGCGCTCGGCAACACTCAAGTCCACCTTGACTTCCACACTCCGCATCAAGTCGAGGCCATCGGAACGGACTTCGACCCGAAGGAGTTCGCCGACACTCTGGTTGATGCTGGCATCGACTGGGTGAACCTGTTCGCCAAATGCCATCACGGCTGGTCCTACTACCCCACTCGCGTCGGTCGCCCGCATCCGGCTTTGAGCTTCGACCTCCTCGGTGAGCAGATAGCTGCAGTGCGGGAGGCTGGCCTCGGTGTGGGCATCTACTACACCGTCGGATGGTCGGCTGCGGATCTCGGGGCTCATCCCGACTGGGCCGAAGCCAGCATCGACGGCAGCGTTCACGGCCTCAACTTTGATGCCGCAGCCGGGCTCGACGATCCCCGACCGGCCAATTCCTGGGTCTATCTCTGTCCCGACGGTGACTACCTCGACTTGATGGCCCGACAGACAGCCGAGATCGTTGCGTTCTATGATCCCGACGGGGTCTGGTTCGACATCGGTGCCACCAATGCCTGCTGGTGTTCCCGATGCCGCCGCAGGATGGCGACCGAGCGGGTTGATCCCGAAGACCTGCAAGCGGTCGAGTCTTTCAACCTGCGCCGCTGGCGGCGGGCGATGGGCGCGCTGAACTCAGCAGCAGGCGCAGGCGAACAAGGATGCCGCGTGTTCCTCAACGGCACGACGGTGCTCCACGGCAACGCTCATCACGTTGCGGACCGCGCTGGCGAGCTCAGCAAGTTCAACACTCACCAAGAACTGGAGCATCTACCGACAACGTGGGGCGGCTACGACCGATTACCACTACGTGCCCGCCACTATCACGCCAAGGACACCGATCTGGTGGCGATGAGCGGACGATTCCACACCGACTGGGGCGAGTTCGGAGGGCATAAATCGCAGCGGGCCTTAGAGTACGAGGCCCGTTCGATGATCGCCAACGGCGCTCGCTGCTGCTTCGGCGACCAGCTCGACCCTTGCGGTCGCCTCGACGCGCAGACCTACCGTTTGCTGCGCGAGGCTTACGCAGCGATCAGCGGCCTGCTGGAGTTCGTTGAGAGCGCGAACCCAGACTCGAGGCTCGCCGTCTGCGTAAGCAGCAGCGAAGACGATGACCAGGGTCTCGCCAGAGCCCTGCTGGAAGCGCACCGCGAGTTCGTGGTCGTCGCTCCCCAGGATCTTGACCCGGCCCGCTGCGATGCGGCGGTCGTGGCCGGGCCCCTGCCCAAAACAGCCGACGCAGAGTTGGCGCGCTTCGCGGCCTGCGGCGGCCGAATTCTGGCTCTGGGCGACGCTTTGAATGCCATGTCCGAAGCGACACTCAACGAAGTTTTTGGCATCCGAGGAGTGCGTCCCAGCGCGGCTGACGGCGACTACACCGACTTCTCCGACGGACATCTAGGCACGGTCACGGCCACGACCGTCTACAACTACGAACCCGGCCTGCGCTTCGAACTCTCGCAACGCACCCAAGTGCTGGCAAGCATCCGAGACGCTCTCTTCAACCGCACCTACCGCCGATACTTCTCACACCAGAATGCTCCTCCACAGCCCGGGCCCGGGAGCAGTCCGGCCGTTCATCGTCACGGACACTGCATAGCCGCCGCGCACCCGCTGGGCCGGATTTATTTGCGTCACGGCGCCGAAGCGCACCGCAGCCTCCTTTGGGCGTTGTTTGACTGCGTGGACGAGCGTCCAGTGATCAGCGTTTCGGGTCTACCGCCCGGTGCCCGCGTTACCGTTATGCACCAGCCGGACCGCAGCCGCACCCTGATACACGCTCTCTACGCTCCAGTCGTGCAACGCGGCCGCGCGGTTGTGATCGACGATGTCGTAGCTATCGCAGGTGCTTCAGCAGTGGTACGCCTCGACCGTCGCGTCGTCAACGCATTCAACGGTAATAACGAAGCGCCAGTGGAACTCAAGCACCTCGCTGACGGAGCTGTGGCATTTACGCTGCCCACAATCGACATGCACGCCGTGGTCGTGCTCCAACACGGAGAGGACAGCACCCAGCTCGCACATCAATAATCCGATGAATCAATACTTATTTGCTGTAAATGAGCCTATGAAAGCGCTTTAGGCTATATAGATCAGATGAATGATTTGAAGGCAGCTCGCACAGCGGCTACCGTAAAGAGTTGGGATAGTGCCACTAGGAGAAGCGTTACTGTGAGAAAAAGAGGCAAGAATACGGTGAACGGTCGGTGAGGAGACACAGTGCCCAGCCTGGTGCTTGAAGGGCTCACCAAGTCCTACGACGGTGCAACGGAGGCGGTCAGCAAAGTGACGCTGACAGTCGCCGACGGCGAGTTCCTCGTGCTGTTGGGCCCTTCGGGCTGCGGCAAGTCGACGCTTCTGCGCATGATCGCAGGGCTTGAGACGGTGACCTCCGGCGAGCTCAGCATCGACGGTCGCAGTGTCGCGAGCGTGCATCCGCGCGACCGTGACATTGCGATGGTGTTCCAGAATTATGCTCTCTATCCGCACATGACAGTGCGCAAGAATCTGGCCTACCCACTGAAGTTGGGAGGAGTCCCCAAGTCGGAGCGCAATGCCAGAGTCGAACAGACAGCCGCCCTGCTTGAGATTGACTCCGAACTCGAACGGCGACCTGAGTCGCTGTCGGGTGGTCAGCGCCAGAGAGTGGCCATGGGTCGGGCTCTGGTGCGCGAGCCGTCGGTGTTCTTAATGGACGAACCGTTGTCGAACCTTGATGCCCGTCTGCGAATGCAGATGCGCAGCGAAATCTCGCAGATTCAGCGGAGGCTGGCCATCACGACCATCTACGTCACCCATGATCAGGTGGAGGCCATGACCATGGCTGATCGGGTCGTTGTGATGAACAAAGGCCGCGTGCAACATATCGGAGAACCGACCGAGGTCTACGAAAATCCTGCCAACCTGTTCGTGGCTGGATTCATCGGCTCGCCTCCCATGAACTTCTTCGGAGCACGCAGTGCAGGGGATACCGTGACGGTCGCAGGCCGCGAAATCATGCCAGCTGGCACTCTGAAAACCAGCACACCAGAAGCCAGCACTTCAGCATCTGGCAGCGGTGTCGAGGTGGTCATCGGAGTCAGACCCGAACAGATCCATATCGGTGCCGCTAGCCCCGACGAATTAGCAATAACTGGAACTGTGGTCGCGGTGGAGACGCTCGGCGCAGAAACTCTGTGCCACGTCCAAGTCGATCTGCCCAACGTGACAGTCGAAGCCGGAGAAGTGACCCAAGGCGACACCGGGCTCAACTCGCTGCTGGTGCGCACACCAGGCAACCGCAGCGATCTCAGCGGCAAGGACGTGGAACTGCGCGTCGCCGTCGGCTCTCTGCATGTTTTTGATCCCTTCAATGGGCACGCCATTAGATCGCGCAACGCCGAAACCCACAACAACCTCGAGGCTTCACAGACATGAGGCCGTCTCCCGCTGTTAGCAGCGACATCGGGCGACGGCTCACTCGAAGGCCAGGCATCGCTGCCTTCGCTATCTTCTTTGGGCCACTGATCGCGTTCTACGTCGTCTTCTACTTCTTCAGCGTGGGCTTTCTGATCCGCACGAGCTTTCAGAAGGTGTCACTGTCGTTCCGCGATGCCACCAACGTCGGATTGGAGAACTATCGCCTGCTGATCGACGACCCGCGCTTCATCGACGCAGTCCGCAACAACCTGGTGTTCGCGGCGGTCGCGATTGTTGCTGCCATGACCATCGGCTTCTTCATATCCGTGGCGCTGTGGTCGGGGGTGCGCGGCCGCGCCCTGCTCTACGCCGTCTTTTTACTTCCGACTCTGATGCCCATCGCGCTTATTGCCGCGGTCTTCCGCACGATGCTCGAGTCGCGATTCGGATCGATCAACGAGTTCCTGCGCGGTGTCGGCCTTGACGCGCTGGCGCAACGCTGGCTGATCGATCCCGATCTGGCTTATGGCGTCATCATGGTGATGTTTATCTACCTGATCGGGCTGCCGATTCTTTATTACACATCCAACCTTTCGGTCATCAACACTTCCGCACTGGAATCAGCTGTGCTTGACGGAGCGAACCCGCTGAGGCTCATGTCGCAGATCCTGTTTCCGATCATGAGGAACACTCACAAGACCGTGACCTTGTCGACGGTACTCATGTCGTTTAGAGCTTTCGACATCGTGTTCTTCTCCACCGGCGGCGGGCCTGCGGGACGAACCGAAATCACCGGCACCTACGTCTACAACTACACGACGAGCGGCATCAAGGTCGGATTCGGTTCCGCGGCCGCTGTGCTGGTTCTGCTGGTGTCGCTGATCGTGTCGGCCGTGCAGCTGCGTATCTATCGCAGCGCTGGGAGAGCGCAATGATGCGACTAATGAGCCGTCGCCCTGCGGCCACGGACCGGAGTTTCGAGGATCGTCTCTACCGGTCGCGGTTCGACCGCACAATCATGACGACGCTGCTGATTGTCATGGCTGCGCTGTGGCTGGTCCCCATCGCATCCGCTATCGACAGGGCGCTGGTCTTCAACGGATGGCGCAACTTCTCTGAAGTGATCACTGGAGACATCGGCGGGATAACGCTGTGGCAGACCTACTGGAACTCCTTCGCGATCGCCGCTCTCCACGCGGTCATGGTGGTCGCCGTCTCGAGCCTGGCTGGCTACGGGTTCGCCAAGTTCGAGTTCCGAGGCAAAGAGCTCATGTATTACGTGACGCTCGTGTTCTTGGCGGTGCCTGCGACCTCCGTGCTCGTCCCACTGTTCTTCATCACCCGAGAACTTGATCTGCGTGACACTTATCTGGGGGTGGCCATGGCCGAAGCCTCCTTGACGATGCCTTTCGGCGTGCTGTTGATGCGCAACTTTGCCGACACGATTCCTGACACTTATATCGAAGCAGCCTCAATGGACGGTGCTTCGCACTTGCGGACATTCGGCGGGGTGTTTCTGCCGATGAGCAGGCCCGCCCTTTTGAGTCTGGGCAGTCTGTCGGTGATGTGGTCGCTTCAGGATTTCCTCTTCCCGGCGTTGCTTTTGAGCGATCACGGCAAGACCACCGCCGCGCAGGCCGTCTTTCGCTTCAAGGAGTATCTGGCGGTCACGCCCGATGACATTGGCAAATACAACGCCAGCCTCGTCCTGCTGGCCGTACCCGCGCTGATCGTCGTGATAGCCAGTCTGAGGTTCATCACACGCGGCCTCGCGGCAGGAGGGATCAAAGAATGAAGTATCGGATTCCGCGATGAGCGCCGAGCAGGTGATGCAAACCTACGCTCTCAATGATGCCCGATCAGTAAGCTTGAGACCGCTGCGCGACATGGGCGGACTCACAATCTTGCGCGCCTCGGTCAGCGACATCCGCTTCCCGACATCGGACGATCTAGGCGGATCCGACGCAATGAACCCCGCACCGGACTACTCAGCTTCTTATCTGCGGATCGAAACCGACCGCGACGGTGTCTACGGCTGCGGATTCACTTTCACGATCGGTCGCGGTGCAGACATTGTGACGACGATGCTGGAGCAGCTAGCTGGCGATCTGGTTGATCGGCGCATCGACGACATGGTCGATTTTATGTCCATTCTGCTGCACAACTTGACCCAGGACAGCCATTTGCGCTGGCTGGGCCCCGAGAAAGGTGTAACGCATCTGGCCGCCGCGGCGGTACTCAACGCCGTTTGGGATCTCTGGTCGAGGGCTCATGGCATGCCGCTTTGGCACCTGCTGGTGACGCTCGAACCGCAGGAACTGGTGGCTTGCCTAGCTCTTCGCCACTTGAGTGACGCGCTGTCGCCCGAGGAAGCGGTAGCGATGCTCTCACAACGCCGTCACAACCACAGCGAACGCATTGACCGGCTGCGCCAATCGGGATACCCCGGCTACATCACCTCCGTCGGATGGCTGGGCTACAGCGACGACGAAGTGCGCTGCCGTGTCGAACGAGCCCTCGACGAAGGCTGGAACGCATTCAAGCTCAAGGTCGGGCGGGATTCTTCCAGCGACCTGCGACGGCTTCGCATGGTGCGAGAAATCATCGGAGCGGAGCGCACTCTGATGGTGGATGCCAACCAGGTGTGGGAGGTCGATGAGGCGATCGAAAGAGTGCGCTCCTTCGCTGAGCTTGGCATCCATTGGGTGGAGGAACCCACTAGCCCCGACGACATTCTGGGGCACGCAGCCATAGCTCGAGCGGCAGCACCGATGCTGGTGGCCACCGGCGAACATGCCCACAACCGCATTATGTTCAAACAGTTTCTCGCCAGCGGAGCGATCGGTGTCTGTCAGATCGACAGTTGCCGCCTCGCCAGCGTCAACGAGAACATTCCAGTGTTGTTGATGGCCAAAAAGTTCGGCGTTCCCGTTTGCCCCCACGCGGGCGGAGTCGGCTTGTGCGAACTGGTTCAGCATTTGTCGATCTTCGACTACATCGCTGTCAGCGGCGAACTCGAAGGCCGCTGGATTGAGTATGTCGATCATCTCCATGAGATGTTCATAGATCCGGTACGAGTAGCAGCAGGCCATTACCAGCTGCCGGAAGCCCCCGGATTCAGTTCTGAGATGTCAGCGGAGGCGTTACGCGACTATCGCTACCCAGACGGCGCAGTTTGGCGGGCGCGACTAACCGCCGAGGCATGAGAGACACCTCGGAGTCGTCGGCTACGGCGGTGTTAGCCGCAGAGCCGACCTCGTTCGCCGCCCTTGCGGTAGTAGACGCACATGTGCATCTCTGGGACACAACGCTGCTGCGTTATGACTGGCTTGAGCACGGATCAGCCTCAACACTGCCCCGAATCGCCGACAGTTCACTGTTCGCCTCAGCATCTGCTGAGCTGAGCGATGAGGCGACTGTTGTCGCAGCGGTTGTCGTGCAAGCCGAATGCCATCCAGATCAAGCTCGTGATGAACTTAATCTGATTCTGGCAGCACGCGCCGCTGGTGCCCCCGTGGCTGGCATCGTGGCTTACGCCGGTTTGGAGAAAGCAACGGCGGCACAGGCACTGGAGCATTTGGCGACTTTGCCAGAAGTGCGCGGCGTGCGGTGCAACATTCAAGACACCGAACCCGGTTTCTGTAAGCGCCTAGCACCGGGGGTTTCGCTGCTCACCGATTACGGGCTGAGCTTCGACATCTGCGTTAGGCAACATCAACTACGAGAGGTGATCGAACTCGTGGACGCTGCACCACGCACCTCTTTCGTGCTTGACCATCTCGGCAAACCCGCTGTCGGTGCCGCTTCTCAACAATGGCAGCACGACATCGCCGAGCTGGCCGAAAGGCCAGGGGTCTGCTGCAAGCTGTCGGGACTCGGCACCGAAGCACCCACTGGCTGGTCATCCGCCGATGTGGCACCCTATCTGCGCCACGCCATCGATGTCTTCGGCCCGCAGCGTGTCATGTTCGGAAGCGACTGGCCCGTATGCACGGCCGCTGGAAGTTACGGAGGATGGATCGACACAGTTCGCTCCGTGGTTCCAGCGACGCATCACAAGGAGGTGTTCGAACAGAATGCAATCCGGTTCTACCGACTCTGAAGCCATTCCCGACACCGCAGCGCACAGAGACATCGGCCGTCCCGGTGTTCGAGTCGGGCAAGTGGTACGCCTTCGCCCCGAGCACGCCGAGGAGTACATCGAACTTCATAGGGCAGTGTGGCCCGATGTGCTGACCATGATCAGCGAATGCAACATCACCGACTATTCGATCTTCCACAGAGACGGACTGCTCTTCGCTTATTTCGTCTACGTCGGCTCAGATTGGCAGGCTGACACTGCCAAAATGGCAGCTGATCCGACGACTAAGCGATGGTGGGAACTGACCGATCCATGCCAGCAGCCGGTCGAGGGACACGACAGCTCTCGACCTTGGGCACCGATGACCGAAGTCTTTCATCACGACTGAGAAGCTCAAGCACAGCGTCGTCATCAACTAAGCTTTTGGAGTGACTGTCGAGCCTGTGGTATCTGCCGACATGGACTGCCGCAACACCGACCAAGCTGGGGCATCACCCGCCGCTGCTTTCAAGCAGCCTGAAGGGTCTACCGACAGTGGTTCGGCAACCGACCGCACCATCAGCGGGATCGTGGCGATGATCGGCGCTGGCGAGTTGGCACCCGCTAGCAAGCTGCCTCCCGAGGGCGAACTCGCGGCGCTTATGGGCGTGTCGAGAGGATCACTGCGCGAAGCAGTGCGAGTGCTGGCACATCTCGGGATCGTGGACGTACGGGTCGGAGACGGCACCTACGTCACCGATCTCGACGGTGCCACCCTGCTGCGCGGCTTCGACCTGCTCGGCGAGGTCGCCAACGAAAAGACCGCTCTCGAGATATTCGAGATCAGGCGGATCCTAGAATCGGCAGCCGCAGCCATAGCCGCGTCCCGGATCACCGACGAGCAGCTCGAGCAGCTCGAAGCTCATCTTGACGAGTTGCGTGTCGAGAGCGACAGCGACAGGTTCGTGCGGCTAGACATCCAATTCCATGACATGATCGCAGCCGCAACTCACAACGTTTCACTGCGAATGCTCTGTGCATCCTTCTCGGCTCGGACGCAGCGAGCCCGACTGATGAGGGCTCAGAACTCCGGTGAGATCCTGTCCCGATCAACTATCGAACATGACGACATCTTCCACCACATCAAGGATCGAGAGCCGGTGCTTGCTGGGGCGGCTGCCATGTCGCACATCGCCAACGTGGAGCGTTGGCTACGCCACGAACTCTACAGTGGTGCCAGTGCCACCAAGGGTGACAGTACCGCCAGTGCCACCAAGGGTGACAGTACCGCCAGTGCCACCAAGGGTGACAGTGCCGCCAGTGCTGGCAACGAAGAAAGCGAAGAAGAAGACACGAGTCACGCTGCGACCGAAGACAGCAACAGCGGCGATAGCAGTTATAACGGGAAAGTCGCGGCAGCTGAGCCCGACACGGCGAACGGCTGAGCCGCTGCTGTCACCTGATCCCTGAGGGCCAAGGCTCGCCTCCGAGGGAGCGCCGCAAGGCCACCAGCTCGTCCAAGACTGCGGTATCTACGGGTTCGCTAACAGTGGCAGCAGCCTCAGCAACCTCAGCGGAGCAGCCAAATCCGGTGACCACCGAAGACACCCCGTCGATTCCAATCGAATAGCTGAGCGCGGCCGCCGCAACCGACACTCCGAGGGCATTGCAGCGCTTGATCAGCGCTTGAGCGGCGTTCCGGCGCTGCTGACCCGCGGGATGCCACGGCGGCGCTCCGGCCGGGCTCAGCAGACCCATATGCAGCGGAGAGGCGCACAACACTCCGCAGCCGCGCCGGGCGGCGACCGGGATAAGCGAATCGCTGATCGAGTCATCTAAAAGGTCGCCGTGGCAGTAGCTGAGCACCACGTCTATTGCTCCCGTGTCCACTGCTTCTGCAAGAATTCTCAGCGGATATCCAGACACTCCCACGAAACGTGCCTTGCCTGCCTTCTTGATTTCGCACAGCGCGGGCAGTGCTTCATCGAAGATGACCGAGGCCTCGCCGAACTCGATGTCGTGAAGCAGCAGTATGTCCACATAGTCGCTGCGCAGCCGTCGCAGACTCTCGTTTATGGAGGCTGCGATCCTGGCACCCGAGAAATCGAAGCCGTCGGGATGGTGACGGTCGTAGCGTCCGGCTTTGGTGCTGATCAGAGCGGTTTCGCGCACGCCTTGGAGTGCCGCTCCGAGACGGGACTCCGACACTGTCCGCCCGTAGTAAGGAGACGTGTCGAAGAAGTCGATCCCCACATCTAGGGCAGCACGTACTGCCCTGGTCGCTTCACGATCGTCGATCGAACCATACTCGCCGCCGAGAGGCCCCGCCCCGAAACCGACAACGGGCAACACCAAGTCGGTGCCCTCAAGCCTGCGCCGCGGAGTCATCACAGCGGCGCAGGCCGGGGCTTCCGAAGGAGTCGGAGCTTGCTCAGCCAACGTTGGAGTAGCGTCCGCTCTCCCATTCGTCTTGCAGGAACTCCACCTGGTCCGATACGGAAGTGCCGCTGATGATGCTGTCGATCACAGCGTCTCCGGCTGCGGCGGAGAAGTCGGAGACATTGTTGCGGTCGCTGCCTGGATTGGTTAGAACGGCTGCGATCGCGTCGTAGCCGGAGGCGGCTCGATCAGTGCTAAAGATCGCATCGGATGGAACAACATAGTCAGCACGCGCGGGTACAACAGGCAGGTCAGTCACCCACAGGTCGACACCGTCGCCGCTGGTGACGTACTCGATGAAGCGAACCGCTTCGGCCTTGTGCTCAGAGTTGCTCGGCACTGACAGCCCCACTTCGATGAAAGCACGAATCGACTGATCGCCGCTGTCGGCGAGCAAAGGCAGAGGCGAAGCCGTCACGTTCGACAAGGGGATGTCGTTGCCAGCGCGGAACGGCTCAGAGAGGATGCCGGACTCCCAGGTGCCTTGCAGGAACATCACAGCCTCGCCGGACTGGAACACCTCAATGGCCCTTCCGTAATCCAAGTCGAGTATGTCCTGGCTGAAGATTCCCTCATCGAAAGCTGAGGTGACGGCTTCAAAAGCTGTTGCGTAAGTCGAGCTATTCCAAGCACCACCAGCGTCGTAGCGGACCGAGTCGAAGAAGCCCGGCTCGATCTGCTCAGTCACGGTGAGCACGATCTCGTCAAGGAACCAGTTGTCCCCAGTAAACGAGATAGGCAGCAGGTCCGGCCGCTGCGACTCGACGGACTCAACGAAAGCTTTGAGATCAGCGCGGGTGCTAGGGACTTCCAAGCCGAGCTCGTCAAGCAAGTCGACGTTGTAGTAGGCGGCGGCTGAGCCCAAGAAGCCCATCGGAGCGATATAAAGTTCTCCGTCGTCGGCGAGCACCCGAGACTGCGAGAATGCCACCGGCACCAACGTCTCCTCCAATGGTGCCGAAGCGTGCTGATCAAACAACGGGGAGAGCAGGTCAAGGTCGGGTTTTACGAGATTGACCATCGTTGATGTCTGCACAGCCGCAACATCGATTGTGTCGCCGGAGGTAAGCGCCAGAGGGAGTCGGTCCTGATAGGCGACATTCTGGAAGAGGCTGATCTCGACGTTGATCCCAGGGTTCGCAGCCTCGAATCCGTCGATCACTCGTTGCCAGGTTCCCTCGGAGGGGAACCATGTCCAGAACTGCAAAGTTACGGGCTCGGCTGCTGGTGCCGCAGTAGTGGTAGTCGCGGAGTCATCTGGACTGCTGTCAGGCTCATCGTCTGTCGGAGAAGCGGCGGCAGGCTCTGGGGCTTCGCTGTCCGGGTCCTCTGCTTGACTCGCCGCTGGCTGAGCAGTTGCTGTGTCGCCTGCGGTATCACTGCCAGAGTCGTCGTCTCCACAGGCCGCAGCAATCATTGCGAGCGCCATCATCACCGACAACAGGATTGTGAGCTTTTTCATTTCTGGTCTCCTCCTTAGGGAACTTGTTGGCCGGGCGCAAGCCCTGCACTGGAAGCCAAGCGTAGCTAATCAGTGTTGAAGTGTCAAATATACATCTGACCTTTGAGCAAGTAAATGTCGCTATTGTGACCTTTATGGCCTCGATAATAGGCTAGACATAGGAGTAATCAGATTTTACGCATCGAAGCACGGTGAAAGCGAGCGGGTAAAGACCGCGGCTTGGGAAGGCAACCGTTGAAGCGAGTGCTGCTTGACACTGCCTGACACTCACGCTCTGCTGTGGTGTCTATCTAAAGAACTATCTTGTGCCCAGTAGCGGGTTCGCAGGGCGTAACGGGTTCACAAGGCGAGTGGTGGGGTTAGAGGACTCCTGCTAGCCATTCGCGGGCATCGATCATCATTTCGATGGTCTGGCTGTGAGCCATGTCATAGGCGTGATGGCGCAGATTCCAGTCACCATCAGCAAGAGTCGAGATCACCTCTTTGGGCTGATCCGGACCGATAACGGGGTCGCGAGTTCCCCACTGAAACAGCACTGGCCGACCGTCGCCGCCGGACAAGTCAACTTCGAGTCCTGGTGCTTTCGGCAAGCCGCAGCAGATTGCCCAAACACCGGCGTAGCGGGGCCCTCCGGGTCGTCCGGCCAGCGCCAGCGACAGGTAACCGCCTTGGCTAAACCCGCCCACAACGCATCGCTCTAATGGCACGCCTGCTTTGTCGGCCTCGTCCGCGATAAAGGACTCAAGGCTCTCAAATGAAGGCACAAAATGTGAAACATCGGCTTCGAAAGTGTTGAGATCAATGGTCCACCAACCCGCTCCGTCGCCGTCGGGCATGTCGATAGGCCCCCGCGGCGCAATCGCAGTGAAACGCTCATCTGGATCCACTAACGGCACATACGCGGCGAGGTGATGCTGCTCGGCGGTGTAGCCGTGCATCAAAAAGAGCAGACGATCAGAACCGTCTCGGTCAATCCGGTATTGGGTCAGTGGCATGGGTGCGGCACCTCCTATGCAGCCGATTCAGGGAGTGGCGACTCGTAGACGCAGATCAGCACGCTCCAACGCCGCCAGAGCTTCAGCATCCTCAGGGTCACTCTTGAGGACTTCCGCGGCGCGCTCTCGAGCCTGTTCAGCGCGAGACACATCGATCTCTGAAGCCGCTTCCGAAACATCTGAAAGGATGGTCACTTTGTTGTGGCTGACCTCCACAAACCCACGATGCACTGCGAAACTGTCACGTTCGCCGCCTGCACGAAGCACATCCACCGACCATGTGGCTAACACACCCAAAAAAGGCACATGCCCAGCCTGAAAAGCGATATCGCCTTCTTCGGCGGTGCGCACAATCACCATCTCAGCCGTGCCCGAATAGCTGACCTCCTCAGGTGACACCAGCTCAACATCAAGCTCGACAGACATGTCAGCCATGTCAGGCCTGCAACTCCGCGGCTTTGCGTTCCACGTCTGAAGCGCCACCCACCATGTAAAACGCCTGCTCAGGCAGTTCGTCCATGTCACCGTTCACCAGCGCCTCGAACGACTCAATGGTTTCAGATACTGGAGTGAAAATTCCGTCCTGGCCGGTGAAGTTCTTAGCCACAATCATGGGCTGAGACAAGAACCGCTGCACTTTGCGTGCCCGATCGACGGTCACCCGATCCTCTTCGGAAAGCTCATCAAGGCCGAGAATAGCGATTATGTCTTGCAGTTCTTTGTAGCGCTGTAACACCTCTTGCACTCTTCGAGCTACCGCATAATGACGCTCTCCCACCACTAAGGGATCAAGGATCGTTGAGGTTGAGGCCAGCGGATCCACAGCCGGATAAATACCGAGCGCGGCGATGTCACGACTTAGTTCGGTAGTGCCATCAAAATGCGTGAACGACGTGAACGGTGCTGGGTCGGTGTAGTCATCAGCAGGCACATACACAGCCTGAAGCGAAGTGATCGACTTGCCACGGGTAGAGGTAATGCGCTCTTGAAGTTCGCCCATCTCATCAGCCAGGGTTGGCTGATAACCCACCGCGGAAGGCATCCGCCCCAAAAGAGTTGACACTTCTGAGCCAGCCTGCACAAAACGGAAAATGTTGTCGATGAACAACAACACATCCTGGTTCTGCACGTCACGGAAATATTCGGCGACGGTCACACCAGCCAGCGCTACCCGCAAGCGCACACCTGGCGGTTCGTCCATCTGACCGAACACCAGCGCCGCCTTATCAAGCACTCGTGTGGTGCCGTCACCCATGACGGTGTCGCCCATCTCCAAGAACAGGTCAGTGCCTTCACGGGTGCGCTCCCCCACCCCGGCGAACACCGAAACACCACCGTGATTAGCGGCCACACGAGTGATCATCTCGGTGATAAGCACGGTCTTGCCGACACCAGCACCACCGAACAAGCCGATCTTGCCCCCCTGCTTGTAAGGAGTCAACAGATCGATCACCTTCACACCGGTCTCGAACATCTGAGCGGACGGTTCAAGTGAATCAAACGACGGTGCCGGGCGGTGAATATCCCAATGGTCGGGAGTGTCATGGCCGGGAGTGTCAAGGCATTCGCCCATCACGTTCCATACATGACCGAGCGTGCCGTCACCAACCGGCACTTGAATGCCGTGACCTGTGTTACGCACCTCGGTGCCACGGGTGAGCCCGTCGGTGGGTTTCAAGGCAATGGCACGCACCCTGTTGTCGCCGATCTGTTGTGCCACCTCGGCGGGCACTCGCACATTTTCGCCGTCAACATTGACGTTGAACTCAAGCTCGGTGTTGATCTCGGGGAGATGTCCTGCCGGGAACTCAACGTCCACTACAGGGCCCGCTATACCGACAATGCGACCAGTGCGAAGCCCGTTCTCAGTAAGCCCTGTTGCAGGAGTCGATGTCTCAGGAGTCGATTCAGTGATAGTCATTGCTTTGTCCTTGTGTTTTTCCTTGTCTTGTATCAGCGTGCGGATGGAAGAGCAGCATCTTCAAACAGCGTCGCTAAATCAGGTCTTGTGTCATGGTGGCCATCATCACCGAGTGCCTCGGCACCACCCACGATCTCCATTATTTCGGTAGTGATGGCATCTTGACGAGCTTGGTTCATAGCCCGCGAAAGCTTGGTGATTAACTCTTCGGCATTGTCGGTGGCGGCTTTCATAGCTCGCTGACGGCTGGCGTGTTCTGAAGCTGCCGCGTCAAGCAGCGCCCCATACAGCCGAGCTTCGGTGTAGCGAGGCAGCAGCGCTTCAAGCACCGCCTGAGGTGAAGGCTCAAACTCGAAACTTGAGCCGCGATCTGTTCCCGAACCTTGCTGAGCCATCATCTCGGTATCAACCAGCGGCAAGAAACGGCGCACCACCACTCGCTGCGTGCCCATAGAAACGAACTCTGTATAGATCAACTCAACCTGATCCACGGCTTCGGACAAAAACCATTCGCTGACAGTTTCAGCGATACGGCGTGCGTCGTCATATGACGGATTGTCGCTGAACCCGTCCACGGCATTAGCAATGCGGTAGTTACGGAAACGGAAGTAGCTAGCAGACTTACGCCCTACGCAACACAACGAATAACCCTTGCCTTCTGAAACGTGTCCCATGAGCTGACGTTCAGCGCTACGGATAACCGAGCTGTTGTAAGCACCCGCTAAACCACGGTCGCCGGTGATCACAATAAATCCGACAGTTCTGACCTGTGAACGTTGCCGCAAAAGCGGATGATCCACTTCGGCACCACCCGCAGCCAGATCCTCAATCACTCCAGTAATGAGTCTTGCATAAGGGCGAGCCGCGTTGGCTCGCTGCATGGCTTTCACTACACGAGTGGCCGCTATTAGCTCCATAGCTCGAGTGATTTTCTTGGTGGAGCCGATGCTGTTGATGCGTCGGCGCAGTTCTCGCTCTTTGCCTCCAGGCACGCCTCAACCTCTACTTCCCGCTCACCGATGTCGCTTGCGCTTCCAACTTGCGGTTTCAGTCTTCGCTGCGGCTCAGGTCTTCTTCGGGCAAGGTGGTATCAGCATCAACCATGGTGGCTTGCTCAGAACCTTGAGCCTGTGCCTCAGGTTCGTCGCCAGCAACAGCTTCGGAGGCTTCGAACTGCTCAGCGAAAGCTTTGATTCTGGTGTCAAAATCGTCAACATCAGAAATCGCACCGCTGTCACGTATCTCTGTCAGAGTTACACCTTCACGAGTGCGGAACCAGTCAAGCAGTTCGCTTTCGAAACGGCGCACATCAGCGATCGGCAGGCCATCAAGATAACCGTGAGTGCCTGCATAGATTGATACCACCTGCTCTTCAACCGGCAGCGGGCTGTTGACACCCTGCTTAAGCAGTTCGGTAAGGCGATAGCCACGCTCAAGCTGAGCTTTTGACACTGCATCAAGATCCGAGCCGAAAGCCGCGAAAGCTTCCAGCTCACGGAACTGCTGCAGATCACCTTTGAGTGTGCCTACTGCGGTCTTAACGGCTTTGACTTGAGCCGCACCACCGACCCGGCTCACCGAGATACCCACATCAACAGCAGGACGGATTCCCGACTTGAACAAGTCGTCCTGCAAGAAAATCTGACCGTCAGTGATAGAGATCACGTTGGTTGGGATATAAGCCGAAACGTCACCAGCTTTGGTTTCGATTATGGGCAACGCTGTCAGCGAACCGGCACCGAGTTCGTCGCTGAGCTTGGCGGCTCGTTCCAGCAGACGGCTATGCAAATAGAAAACATCGCCAGGGTAAGCCTCACGCCCAGGTGGCCGCCGCAGCAGCAACGAAACCTGGCGATACGCCTCGGCCTGCTTCGACAAGTCGTCGTAAATGACAAGAGCGTGTTCACCGTTCTCCATCCAATGCTGACCCATAGCGCAACCGGCATACGGTGCCAAATATTTGTACGGTGCGGGATCAGATGCAGGCGCAACAACCACCACGGTGTATTCCATAGCGCCAAGTTCCTCGAGGGTGGCTACCGCCTGAGCTACGGTTGAAGCTTTCTGGCCGATAGCCACATAAATGCATTTCACACCGAGACCACGCTGATTCAAGATCGTGTCAAGCGCGATAGTGGTTTTACCGGTTTTGCGGTCGCCGATGATCAACTCGCGCTGGCCACGGCCTATCGGGATCAGCGAGTCGATTGATTTGATGCCGGTCTGCAACGGTTCATGTACCGGCTTACGTCCGGTGATACCAGGGGCCTGTATCTCCATACGTCTCGGGATCGGGTTTGATAGCGGCCCTTTGCCGTCCACCGGCTCGCCCAACGGATCAACTACACGACCCAGCAGGCCATCGCCTACCGGGATTGACAAGATGTCACCGCTGGCCTGAACAGGCTGGCCTTCCTCAATGCCTTCAACATCGCCGAGCACCACCGCGCCGATGGCACCCTCTTCGAGGTTGAGAGCCAAGCCGACAGCGCCATTAGCGAAACGCAGCATCTCGTTGACACCAGCATCGGGAAGACCTGAAACTCTGGCGATGCCGTCGCCGACTTCAAGCACTCGCCCGACGGTCGACTGCTCTAGTTCGGGGCTGAACCCTTCAAGGTTCTGACGTATAGCGGCAGCTATATCGGCTGTGTTGATTGTTAGTTGTGCTGTGTCGCTCATGTCAGCTCGCTCATATCAGATAATCCGTTCAGTTAGTTCTTATTCAGTTAGTTCGTGTGGTGCTTCAGCCGAACCCGCTGCGCATCTGCTGCAGACGGCTGCGAACGCTTCCGTCGATCACGTCATCGCCGATCTCGGTGATTATTCCGCCCATCACGCTGGGATCAACCACAGCATGTATCTCCACATCAAGTCCTGACGAAGCTTTGATTGCTGAAGCCAGCCGGGCTTGTTGGTCTTCGCTCAACTCCACAGCACTACGCACACGCGCGGCACGTCGGTTTCGGCCAGCTGCTGCACGGTCGATCACAGCATCAATGACCTCAGCGAGTTCGCCACCGCGTCCTGCTGCGATCAACATTGATGTCAGCGCTGTAGTTGCTTGATGTGCTCTGTCAGACAGCAGATCCTCACATATCTGCATCCGACGCTCAACGTCAATAGCCGAGTCCGCCAATGTGGACTGCAACTCTGGGTTGGTTCGCAGCGCCTCAGCGAAGCGGACTAGTTCGGCTTCGACTTGACCAGAAGCTTTCTCTGCGCGAGCTACCGCCAGCACTGCGTCGGCGTAGTCACCAATGCTTTCTGCTGCCAGATGATCAGCCATTGCTGCGCGAACCTGCGACCTCGTCAATGTAGGAGTCAATCAAGGAGCGATGAACTTCAGCGTCAAGGCTGGCACCGACCACCCGCTCAGCTGCCGCTACCGCTATGGATGCCACATCGCCACGCAGATCATCTATTGCTTGGTGGCGGCTTGACTCAATGTCGGCTGCGGCTCTGGCCCGCTGCTCGGCGATCTCGGCTTCGGCTCGGGCCTGCAAATCCACACGAAGCTGATCGGCTTGCACGCGAGCTTCGTCGATGATGGCCGCAGCAGCTGTCTTGGCTTCAGCTAGCTGCTCTTCATACTGGGATTTTGTGCTCACAGCATCGTTTTTGGCTGCTTCAGCGGCATCAAGGTCGGCTTGGATCTTCTCGGAGCGAGCATCCATGGCCCGACGCACTGCCGGGAAGCCTTTCCACGCCATGAACACGAACAAGATGCCGAAGGCTGCGCTGCCCCAGATGATCTCGTCGATTTCGGGAAGGATCGGGCTGGGTGCCTCAACGCAGCCTTCAAGGTCGTCCTCAAAGTCTTCTATTGCGTCCTCGGAGCCGCTTTTGAAGGCTTGCAGGCTGCCGTACTCCTTTTCGACTTCTGTGGCTTTCTCAAGCACGCAGCCGCCGATGGTTTCGCCTGCGGCCATCGCTTGACCTGCGGTCACAAACAGCGTTGCTGCGACAAGGAATGCGGCTGCCGTCAACGTGCGCGCCAAATAAAACCCGCGGCATCTAGGGGTCTGAGTGGCGTTGGCTCGGAGTGAGAGCCTCGGGGTTGTTGCTGCCATGTTCGCAGTACCTTCGCCCGCTACGGGAGCAGCAGGATGAAGACCACGAACCCGATCAGGGCTAGCGCCTCAATGAAGGCGATTCCGAGGAACATCGTGGTGCGGACCATGCCAGCGGACTCAGGCTGGCGAGCCATCGACGAGATAGCACTGCCGACCACTGTGCCTATACCGAAGCCGGGGCCGATAGCGGCTAGGCCGTAGCCGAGACCGGCACCGATGGCCTGAAGCCCGTCGACCAACTCACCGGGAGCGGTCTGAGCGAGAAGACTTAGCACTTTAGGTTCTCCTGTTTGCTTGTGAGGGTTTGCTTGTGAGGGTGATTGTTAAGGATTGAGTGTTTGTGGTCGTGGTAATGGTTGTGCGCTGGTTTAGTGATCGGCGTGCATTGAGCCGCCGATGTAAACAGCGGTCAGCACTGTGAAGATAAAAGCCTGCAAAAACGCCACCAGTATCTCAAAGACAGTCAAAAACAGCAGCATCACGAACGGAAGAGCCGCGGGCACATAAAAGAAATCCCAAAGCGTCGCCGACAAGATCGCGAAGGTGGCTAGAAGCAGATGCCCTGCGACCATGTTGGCCCAGAGCCGGATTGCCAGCGAGAAGGGACGCACTACGAAGGTGGATACCAGTTCGATGGGCGTGACGATTACATACAGAAACTTGGGCACTCCCGGAGGGAACAGTGAACTCTTGAGATAGCCCCCCACGCCCTGGCTCTTGACCCCAACCACGTTGTAAACCAGCCAAACCAGCAGCGACAAAGCGACCGGCATTGCCATTCGGCTGTTGGCCGGGAACTGCACGATAGGGATGATGCCGGTGATGTTCGAGAACAAAATGAAAAAGAAGATCGTCGTCAAAAACGGCATGAACTTGCGGCCTTCGGGGCCGATGGTCTGCATAACCACTGAACTTTCGATGAAGTTCACCCCTGATTCGGCTACATGCTGCACACCTGCAGGCACCAGCGATTCGCGTGGCCGTCCAGCAAGTCCGAATAACACCATGGTGACCACCATCGCCGCTAAATAGACGAGAACGGTCTTGTTGATAGCGAAATAGGTGCCGTCTAGCCAAATAGTAGGCCAGTCAAAGAGGTGACTAACCGGCGGCAGCTCCAAAGCAAAGATGCTCACGAGCCTATCCCTAGACTCGAAGATTCGCCTGAGCGTGGTTTTAGGCCTGGAAAAGCCAACGACGCTGACACATGACGCATCTCAACGATCAGCAAGCCCAGATGGGTCACAAGCAGGCTCACCGCAAAGGGCAACAACTCAAACCAGTCGTGATGGCGTATCGGCAACACAGCGGCGGTGACGATAGCAAGACGTAGCACATATCCACCCATCACGGCTGCCATTAAGGCCGCTGGGCCGCCGCGAGTGCCCAAACTTATGGCTGCTGCACCAAGCGCTAAGTTCACTAAAACCAGCGCCAAAGCCAAAGCGGTGGACAGCGTCCCGGCCCAGCCCCAGCCGATCGCTCCAGCAGCTATTAGCGGCACCACGAAAAACACTGAGCGACGCAACATGTCGCGGGCTATGTCGGCTTCGGGGGCAGGAGACTGAGCAGGAGGTGACTGAGCAGCAGCAGACTGAACAGCAACCGAAGAGTCTGTCTTAGGTGTCTCAGCCATTGACGCGAATCTTGACATAGTTACGAGAGTCTGGCCGAGTGTCCGGCACCGTCATAGCCGCCACCAGTGCCAGCAGCGCTAACAACAGCATCGGCATTGTCGGCGGAATCGCCTGAGGCTGAGTCATCTGAGGCTGAATTGTTGTCTACAGCGCTGTGAGTGCCAGCGCTGTATCCAGTTCTACGTTTCTCAAGTGCCTCATCAAGCGACTTACTGTAGGCGCGGGCGAAACTCCAACCCTGATAAGCCAGCACGGTGACTCCTAGCAGCAATGTCATCAACGGGAAAGTGCCGAGTCGTTCATCTAGGAGCCAGCCACCGAATCCGAAGATGGCGGGAGTAGCGATCAACTCAAACACTTTGGCCAGCGCGTCACCCGCACCGGCACGAATCTCGCGTGACTCAACACGCGTGGTGCTGTTGCTACGGTCCATCAGCGAAAACGTTTGAAAGTCTTGGGCTTGGGCGGGTTGGCTTAGCGGGTTACTTGCGAGCCTTGCGCTGCCCGTAGCGACGCTCAAAGCGCTCTACTCGACCGGCAGTGTCAACGATCTGCATGGTCCCGGTGAAGAACGGATGGCTTGCGCTTGAGATCTCTACTTTGGCCAGCGGGTAGGTGTTGCCGTCGGACCATTCGATGGTGTCTTCAGTGGAGATAGTCGAACGCGTCAAGAACGATGTTCCAGCGGACTGATCCGTGAAAACGACCAGTCGATATTCGGGGTGAATGTCGGTTTTCATCAAAGTAGTAGTGTGTTGGCCGAGCGGGCCTCTCACAACCCCCAAAGCAACAATTTTCCCTAAAGCAAAAAATGCTCTTTGGCTGCTGTCGCTTTCAGCGGAGTAGTTCAGTGTTCGATGTGCTGTCGTTCAGTTTGGCTAGCACAGCCTTGAGGGCATCAACCACAGCAGTCGGGTGATCAGCTGCGCTGTCTGAGCTGTCTGTGAGGCTGCCCCGCAGTCGCTGCCGTTTCTCAACCTCATCGGCATCCAAGAATCGGGCAGCATCATGCGACACCGAAGCGATCACGTCAACAGCCGGGAACAATCCCAGTTGTGCAGCCCAACGGTCAAGGCAGATCTCAGTGTTGGCGGTGCCCACAAACTCGTCGCAAAGCACATGCGGCAGCGCGCCAGCACCGTCTGTGGCTAGTGATGCGATCATCGTCAGTGAGCCACTGTCGGAGGTGTTGCGACCCGCTCCGAAAAGTTTCTTGGGCATGTGAACAGCGCCGCTTTCGATGTTGTTGTTCCAGCCACGCCCAGAACCCGAGAGCGTCAAGTTGTAGGCCTGCGCCAGCGAGGTGAGGCTGTCTACCAGCACCGCCACGGTCTTGCCTGACTCAACTAGACGCTTGGCTCTCTCAATGGTCATCTCAGCGGTTAGCACATGATCTTCGGGGTTCTGGTCAAAAGTGGTGGCAGCCACTTCGCCGTTACGCAGACAGCGTTTGACTTCGGTGATGTCCTCGGGACGCTGATCTAAGAACAACCCCATCACAACAATGTCTGGCTCGTTCGTTTCGATAGCGGAGATCAGCGAAGTGAGCACTGCGGTGCCACCAGATCGGCGAGGGCCTTTCACTAGGACTCTTTGCCCAAGGCCGATAGGTGCGATCAGATCAATCATCCGAGCAGTCACATCATCAAGGCCTTCGGAGTGCTCCAACCCCAACCGCCTTCCGGAGTGAATCGGAGTGAGTTCCTCAAACAAAGGCCTGTCTGTCGGTGTCGCTGGGGCACCGTTGATGCTCTCAAGCGTCAGCAACGCTGGATTTTTCTCAGTGCGGTTGGCGGGTCGAGAAGTGCCGGTCAGATGATCGCTGCGCCTTAAGCCATATTGGCGGATCGTTTTGACGGCTACATAGGCATCATTGCGGTTCGGCAGGCAACCGTCCACCCGCAAAAATCCGTAACCCTCGTCACGCAGATCTAAGTGACCTGACACTGCGACTGGGTCACCGTCCCAGGCATCGTCACGATCACGATCACGGTCACGATTACGGCGACGGCGACGGCGGTTGCCTGTGTCGAGGTCGTCATCGATCCGGTCGTTGTCACGCAGGCCGTTGCCGTGATTGCCGATATCGCCAGTCGATGCATCGTCGGTGTGGCCATTGTCGCCTGCATCGCCTTCATAGTGAGGCTGAAGCGCTCTGGACTGGGTTTCGGCTGAGGAACCCAGCCCATCGGCTACGGAGCCAGCCGCTGTGTGCGGCTCGGCTGATGTGTCGCTGAGCAACGGCACGGCAGCACCGTTAGCGGTCAGGTCAATGATCGTCTGGATGATCTCGTCTTTGCGCGCTCGGCTTGATGGTTTGGCACCTAGCGCCGCAGCGATCTGGTTGAGTTCGCTGCGATCTTTGCGTTGCAGCGTCGAGCGCCGCATCTCAGTCGCTTCCACGGGATGAAATATCTCTCCGTTGTCGGATTCAGGTAAATCCCGGCTCGGCGGATTGCCGCATCACGAGCCGGTGCTCGCCTTCATGTCGAAACCACGAGGCGATACCTCAAATGCTAAAGGCAGTCACACACAAATCGCAACCATCACCCGCATTTGCACATCCTCGCCTCAACTTATGCCTTACGCCTTATGCCTTATGCCCCACAGCCAGCCCATACACAAAACAGGGGGCTCAAGTGGGTTGGGCTGAGCGGATGAATTCTTTGATGGTGGTGAGGTCATTGGGTAGCGAAATCAAGCGCTCGGGCTGCTCAGTTGCGGCGGCGAGGGCAGCAGGCTGATCCGGGGCGCGTCCTGTGGCACGCGTCACTGCTTCGGGGAACTTGGCCGGATGCGCCGTAGCCAGCGACACGACCAGCTCGCCGGGCTGACGGCAGCGTTCAGCTACACCCACCCCGACAGCGGTGTGCGGGTCGATCAGCATTTTTGACTCGGCGTAAACACGGCGCATCACCTCAAGAGTCGCAGGGTCATCAAGGCGGTTACCTGCGAACTCTTCTCTGAGACGCTGATGCTGATCGTTGGTCAACTCAGCCCGACCGCTGGCACGGAACTGCGCTAACAGTGCTGCGGTTGCTGCGCCGTCACTGTCGCACAACTCAAAAAACAAGCGCTCCAGGTTGGATGAGATCTGAATGTCCATGCTGGGCGAAAGTGTGGGAGTCACATCGTGAGCAGCTAGTTCACCCGTCTCAAGAAGGCGGCTAACTATGTCGTTGCTGTTGGAAGCGACCAGCAGTCGCCCGATACGCAAACCCATACGACTGGCATAATGCGCGGCAAGCACGTTGCCGAAGTTTCCAGTGGGCACACAAAACGTGACTGGTCGCCCGTCGTCGGTGAGTTGCTGAGCCGCCCAGACGTAGTAGACGATCTGCGCAGCGACTCGTGCCCAGTTGATGGAGTTGACTGCGGCCAGCCGCATATCGCTGCGAAAGGCTTCGTCAGCAAACATTGCTTTGACTAGGTCTTGGCAGTCGTCAAAGGTGCCGTCCACTGCAACCGCATGAGCATTGGCTGCGTTCAGCGTGGTCATCTGGCGGCGCTGGATCTCGCTGGTGCGCCCCTGGGGGTAAAGCACCACAATGTCTAGGCGCTCTCGTCCGGCTACTGCTTCCATGGCCGCCGAGCCGGTGTCGCCGGAAGTGGCGGCCACGATCATGGCACGATCATTGCGTCGCTCAAGTTCGTAGTCGAATAGCCGGGCCACTACCTGCAAGGCAATGTCTTTGAAGGCGAACGTCGGCCCGTGGAATAACTCAAGTAGCCAATGATCGTTGTTGAGGGCTACTAAGCCGCAAACATCTGAATGCTCGAATGCACGGTAGGCATCAACGAGCAGCGCTAGCAGTTCGCTACGGCATATCGTGTCGCTGAGGTATGGCTCAAGAACGCAGGCGGCCACCTCAACATAGCTGAGATTACCACTGGGGCTAGTTAGCTTTTTAGGCAGTTTGGGGACGAACTCAGGAACGTGGAGTCCGCCGTCGGTGGCGAGACCACCCAGCAGCACATCAGCGAAACCGAGACGCGGTCGGTTGTCGGGCCGTGACCGTGTGCTCACATAACGCATCTCAACAGCGGTTCGTGACATTGGGGCTCTGGTGCGTGGGGCTCGGACGTAAACGTTCTGGGGTTGACTGTTCTGGGAGTAGCAGTTTTTGGAGGGACTGTTCTGGGGCTGTCACTGAGGCAGGTTCTCATGGCCGACAACCCGGATGACGTTGCCGAGTTCGTGGACAGCTTCAAGATCACGCAGACCGCGCAATGTGGATTGCAGGTCACGTTCACGGCATTCGTGAGTGATGAACACAAGCCTGGCATCATCTCCGAGACCGTGCTGCTCCATTGAGCGGATCGACACGTTGTGGTGACCCAGAACTGCCGCCACCGAAGCCAGCACGCCAGGCTTGTCAGCCACTTCAAGGCTTAGATAATAAGCCGAGCGCAGATCATCAATCGAACGGATCTTGGCTGGCACAAGACGGCCGATCCTGCCCGAAGCACCAGAACTGAGATTCACGGCTGCATCAACAAGATCACCAAGCACTGCGCCCGCGGTGGGGCGACCTCCTGCGCCACGTCCGTAGAACATCAACTCTCCTACTGCGTCGCCTTGAACGAAAACTGCGTTGAAGCTGTCACGCACACCAGCCAACGGATGCTGCAATGGCAGCATCGCCGGATGCACCCGCACCGCCACCTCGGGAGGCCCTGGCTCTTTGGGGGATGCAACAGGCGTGCGTTCAGCCACAGCGATGGCTTTGACCACATAACCCAACCGGCGAGCCATCTCGATGTCATGTGATGAGATTCGAGTTATTCCCTCGTGATAGACATCGCCTGCCACGACTTCTGCACCGAAAGCGACAGTGGCGATGATTGCAGCCTTCGCTCCCGCATCGAACCCTTCAATGTCGGCACTGGGGTCGCGTTCGGCGTAACCCAGGCTCTGAGCTTCGCTCAAAGCTTCGGCGAAGTCGGCACCTTGTTCTGCCATTCGGGTGAGGATGTAGTTGGTGGTGCCGTTGACGATGCCCATGATCCGCTGAATGGGCTCAGCAGCAAGCGACTCACGCAACGGGCGTATCAGCGGTATCGCTCCAGCTACTGCCGCCTCGAAAAGCAGGTCTACCCCGACCTCTTCAGCTGCTGCAAAAAGCTCGGCACCGTGATTGGCTAGCAGTTCCTTGTTGGCTGTCACCGCAGGTTTCTTGGCGGTAAGGGCTTGGCGCAGCAGCGTGCGGGCTGGTTCTATGCCGCCGATCACCTCAACCACGATGTCGATCTCGGGATCGGCCACAATGTCGGCTGCGTTGCTGCAAAACACCGACGGTGACACATGCAGGTCTCGGGCTTTGGAGACCGAACGCACCGCAATGCGGGTGATCTCTAGATCAATGCCGGTTCGTGCCGCGATCACAGCACGCTGCTCGTCAAGCAGAGTGACAAGAGCTGCGCCAACGTTGCCGCAGCCGAGAAGACCTACACGTAGTTGTTTCACCCCTGCAAAGCTACCCGTGGCTCAGTGCCTCTCAGCCAGAGTCTTTCTGGCAAAGCTTGCCAGTGCCCTTCATTGTCTCCGCCCTTCGTTGTCTCCCGACTCTAAGTTTGCATAAGATATTTAGATTTTTTATTGATATTAGATTATATTTAATGTTATCTGTATCTTAGTGAATCTGACAGCAAGGCACAGACGAGGCACGACAGGCGATGCGAAGCCTTGCGTTGAGGAAGTGATGACGTTCGCTAAGCAAAGCATTTCAGCCAGTCACGCAGCGCGTGAAGCCAAGCATCTGCAACAGGTGCAGGGCGAAGGGGTGGTTCCGCTTCAGGGCATCAACTCCGATGCTGGCGCGCCCGGGCTGCTGCTTGTCGAAGCAGCTTGCTCGCTTGCTGATGTGGCATACCATCAACGGACACTGCCCGAAACCGAAGTCAGAGCGGTAGGGGCAGCAACCGCAGCCGCGCTGGCGCGAGTGCATCAGGCTGGGCTCGTGCATGGCGACGTGAAACCAGCCAATCTTTTGCTGAGTCATGGCGGTGAGCTTTGGCTAGCCGACTTCGATGCCGCCGTGCTAGCTGACGGCAAACCGCTTCAACGCCATAGCCCTCCGAGAACTAGCTCTGGTGCCCCAGCTTGCTTCGCCACCGACATCACTGCGCTGGTGGTCACGCTGGTTGAACTAGCGACGGGTGTTTTGATAGATCCCGCCACATCGTGGAGCGCTGAAGACTTGCGAAGGCTGGGGTGCTCGGACGCGCTCAGCGCCGAACTGTCAATGCTTTTGCAACGCTCTGCTGCAACCGACGATGGCGAAGTCTCCCAAGATGCACAACATGCAGCCCAGATGCTCGCCAAGGGTAGCGGATCGCTACCAGCCCCGGTTAGCAAGGTTCACAGTGCCGACTCAACACCGACTGTTGAGTTCACACTGACTCAAACCGCTATGAGAGCGGTGCCCCGAACACAAACCCCGACACTGGCACCCAACTGGTGGCAGCGTGGCGTGAAAAGCCTCGCAGCAACCTTCGCACCCAGTCGGTGCAGCGGAGCATAAAAATGCTGTCCCCCTTCTACCCAAACCGCACACTTCTCCCGCGACAGGCCGGTGTGCAACCATATGAAGCAACCGTCTGAGTTGAGGCAACAGGCACTGCATCCTCGTCCAGCCGTCGAAACGGTATATTTAGAGGCGTCGAAACGGTCCATTTAGAGGCGTCGAAACGGTATATTTAGAAGGTGCCGAAACGGTATCTACCTGTATCGGAGAGAGGCTGAGATGTACTACCCGCGTATTGTGGACGACGAACTCGACCTGCTGGGTGCAGAGCTTCCAGCCATTGCATTACAAGGGCCGCGAGCGGTCGGCAAAACCGAGACAGCGCTGCGACGAGCGGCCACCATCTATCGTCTCGACGACAGCGAACAGTTGTCCATCGCCGAAGCAGATCCGGCCAGGCTCGCAAGCGGAACACCGCCAATCCTCATCGACGAGTGGCAGCGCCTGCCGGAATCGTGGGACATAGTGCGCAGAGCCGTCGATACCGACCCGCGCTCATCCCGGTTCCTGCTGACCGGGTCTGCCGCCCCTAAGCTGCCGCCGACCCACACTGGAGCGGGCCGCATCGTGTCAGTGCGCATGCGCCCGTTGGCGCTTGCGGAGCGGGGGCTCTGCACACCTACTGTGAGCCTCAAAGAGCTTCTGAACGGCACGCGGCCTGCGGTAGAGGGGGTGTCTTCGCTGAAAATCGACGACTACGCCCAACAGATCACCGAATCGGGTTTTCCGGCTGCACGCGGCCTCTCCCAGCGGGCGACACGCGCCTACCTCGACGGCTACATCGACCGCATCGGCGACCGCGACATATCAGAACAGGGCAGCACCTTCCGCGGCCAGGCAGCCCTTATGAGGTGGATGGCTGCATACGCGGCGGCCACGTCGTCGTCTGTGGCTTTCGAGAAGATACGCGACGCGGCGACCCCTGGCGAGTCTGACAAGCCCACCAAGTTGACCGCCCTCTCCTATCGCAGCGCATTGGAAGCACTGTGGGTGATTGACGATGTGGCGGCGTGGCTGCCGACTCGCAACCGGCTACGCCGTCTCGCGTCAGCCCCCCAGCATCATCTCTGCGACCCTGCCATAGCGGCACGCCTGCTGTCGGTGACCACTGAGTCGCTGCTCAACGGCAGTCACGGCAACACGGTGTTATCCCGCGACCACTCTCTGTTTGGCATGCTGTTCCAGTCCCTCGTGACTCTGTCGGTGCGCGTCTACGCTCAGGCCGCCGAAGCCAGAGTTTGCCATCTGCGGACTCACGGCGGCGAACACGAAGTCGATCTAATCGTGCAAGGCCCAGACGGTCGGGTCTTAGCACTGGAGGTCAAACTCGCTGCCACAGTCAACAGCAGCGACATCAGGCACCTTCAATGGCTAACCGACAGCATCGGACCAGAACTCGCCGATGCTGCTGTGGTGACCACAGGAACTGAGGCCTACCGCCGCCGCGACGGCATCGCAGTCATCCCGGCAGCGCTGCTCGGTCCTTGACCCCAACACGCTGGCTACGACAACACGCTGGCGCAGTGGCGGGCAGTGCGAGTGTGCAGTCGCGGTGCGAGCTTGCAGTCGATGAATCCCGTTCAGGCATCAAAGATCTCGCAGGCCAGCAGATCTTCGTGGGTCTCGCGACGCACCACGAGTCGAGCCTCACCGTCTTTGACGAACACCACCGCAGGACGCAACACTTTGTTGTAGTTGGAGCCCATCGAATGGCCGTAGGCACCGGTCACCGGCGAAGCCAAGATGTCGCCCACAGCAATGTCGGAGGGAACTACTGCGTCACGCACCAGCGTGTCACCCGATTCGCAGTGCTTGCCTACCACTGTCACTTCACGGTCGCGTGGCGCGTCGGCGCAACGCGGCAAGAACACCTCATAGCCACTGCCGTAGAGCAGAGGTCTGGGGTTGTCGCTCATGCCTCCGTCAACAGCCACATAGGTTCTAACACCGTCAATGGTCTTCACAGTTCCCACCGTGTAAAGCGTGACCGCGGCACCCGCAGCAATCGAACGTCCCGGCTCGGCAGTGACTTGAGCGGTGACACCCGCCGCCTGACAGGCCTCCTGCACTGCCTCACCCCATTCGCTGATGGTTGGAGCAGTTTCGCCATTCAGATACGGCACGCCGAGGCCGCCTCCAACAGAGATCTCGTCCACCTCGAAAGGCTCAGCGGCTGCGGCTATTACTGCCACTGCTTTAGCGAACGACGATGCATCCAGCACTTGGCTGCCGATGTGAGAGTGAACTCCGACCACTTCCACTGAACCCGAGTCACGGGCTCGCTGCATCGCTGCTGCAGCCGCACCGGTCGACACTGTGAAACCGAACTTGGAGTCATCAGCACCAGTGAGCAGATATTCGTGAGTGTGAGCTTCCACGCCTGGCGTGAAACGCAACAACACTTTGGGCTTGCACTGCGTCTCGGCGTGCAACGTTTCAGCATGCAACGTTTCGGCATGCAAAGCATCGAGACGGTCTAACTCGTCAAAGCTGTCCACCACTATGCGCCCCACGCCTGCGTCAACCGCGGCGCGTAGTTCAGACATCGACTTGTTGTTGCCGTGCAATACGAGACGGCCCGCGGGCACACCCGCCGCTAGAGCCACATGCATCTCGCCGCCGGTAGCCACATCTATGCACAAACCCTCGGAGTGAACCAGGCGAGCCATAGCCACACACAGGAACGCTTTGGCTGCGTATGCCACACCATTGCCGAACACACGGAGGGCCTCGCGGCAACGGTTGCGCAGGTGCTGCTCGTCGTAAACGAACAGCGGGGTTCCGTAGGTGTGAGCCAGATCTACTAAATCGCATCCCCCTATTCTGAGACACCCCTGTGACATTTCGTGATTGTCCGGCAGAAGATGTCGCGAAAGTGTCGAGCCACCAGCAGAGCCAGCAGAGCCCCTAGCAGCAGAACCACTAGCAGCAGAGTCAACAGAGCCAGTAGTGCTCATCGTGCTAGAGCCTTTCAGGGGCTGACACTCCGAGAATGTCCAGCGCCACGGCCAAGCCGATACGTGTGGCTTCGACAAGCCACAGCCTTGCGTCACGCACCTCGTCGGCTACATCGTCGCGCAACATCGGACAGTCATGCCAGAAGCCATGAAAAGCCGCTGCCAGTTCACGAGCCCAAGCTGTGACCTGATGCGGAGCACGAGCATGCATAGCAGCCAGCACAGTGTCAGGCAGCGCAGCCAGCACTCGCAACACTTCCAGTTCGCGGGGATGCACCAACGCTGACAGGTCAACGTCATCAAGCGGCGAGCGTTTCACCCCGCGAACCTGCGCCTGTCGAGCCAGCGAATGAATCCGGGCGTGAGCGTATTGAAGGTAATAGACGGGGTTCTCCGCTGACTGCGCCGACACCACGTCAACATCAATGGTTTGGGTAGTGTCGACCGACTGCAACAAATACACGATCCGGGTCACGTCGGGGCCTACTTCGTCAAGCAGTTCAGACACCAACACTATGTCACCAGTGCGCTTGGCTAAGCGCACTTCGACTCCGTTGCGGCGCAGTGTGACGTTCTGGCCGATCAAAGCCTCATAAGTGTCTGGCGCATGACCTAGAGCCTGCAAAGCGGCTCGCATCCGGGGCACGTAACCGTGATGGTCAGCACCCAAAACATCCACCACTAGATCACTGCGCGTGAACTTCTCGTGGTGATAGGCGATGTCAGGCAAGAAATAGGTGGGCTCAGAATCGCTTTTGATCAGCACCCTGTCGGCGCTGTCACCAAAGCCGCTGGTACGAAGCCAGACCGCGCTGTCATGCTCATAGACCATGTCACGACTGCGTAGTTCGGCAAGGGCTTCATCCATTGCGCCTCTTGCCACTAACTGCGCTTCGCTTGTGTAGATGTCAAAAGCCACGTTCATAGCTGCCAAAGTGTCGGCTTGATCCTGTCGGGCACGCTGCAACCCCCAGACGCGTGCGTCAGCGTTGTCGGGCATCTCCGCAGCCCACTGCTTGATGTAGTCGCCGTGGTAGCCGTCTTCGGGGGGTTCCACACCTCGGTAGCGTGCTTTGAGAGACTCAGCAAACAGGTTGATCTGGTTGCCTCGGTCGTTGACATAGAACTCGCGGCACACCTCATAGCCGCAACGTTCAAATAGACGGCATAGCGAGTCGCCGTAAGCCGCCCAGCGTCCGTGACCGGCATGTAGTGGCCCGGTCGGATTAGCCGAAACGAACTCAACACTGACACGACAGTCGGTGCCAGCGCTGTTGCGGGCATAACCATCAACGCCAGCAACTACCACCTCGGCGAGCACTTCATGCAGCCAACTCTCAGCCAGCCGGAAATTGATGAACCCCGGCCCGGCGACCTCTACAGCCGCCACATGCGGCGGCAGTTGAGCGTTAAGTTCAGTAGCCAGCTGCTCAGCCAGTTCACGCGGTGGGCACTTGGCCGACGAAGCCATCACCATCGCGACATTCGATGACCAATCGCCGTGCGACCGGTCACGGGGACGTTCGATATTGATCTCAGACGGTGCTTCAGCCAAGCCCACAGCATCAACAGCAGCACCCAGCCCAGCACGCAGTCCGTCACGCACATCCGGCATAGCGCAACTTTACCGCCAGCCCCTCTGCTAACTCATCGTATGTGACTCGTCGAACGCCGTGCATCAACGACGGATGCCAAAAGGGACTCACTCAGGGCGAACTATCAACATGCCAAGTGCGAGTCGGCAACTCTTTACCCACAAAGTGCCGTAAGCAGTGCCGCACGCACCCACAAAGTGCCGCGAGCTTCCATGACAAGCTGAGCGCGAGGCGATATACGTGCCCGCCCATCGTCACCACGCACGCCGCTAGCATGGCGGTTCTGAGCCCCCGTAGCTCAGGGGATAGAGCAGCGGCCTCCGGAGCCGTGCGCGCAGGTTCGAATCCTGCCGGGGGTGCATGACTGCAACCGATGTTGCTGAGGCAACGGCCCCAGCCAAAAAGCCTCGCTGGACTTACCAATGGAAGGAACTCCATGACGAGGTGATCACTTCGGGGTTATGTACCGGCTGTGCTGGCTGCGTGATCGCCTGCCCTCACGACGTGATCGGCTACACCCACGAACCGGGTGCCTACAAGCCTTTCCACCTTGAAGAAGAACTCGGTGCCGACGACTGCGTCCACGGTGTCAAAGGCTGCACCTCATGCACGAGGGCTTGCCCACGTTTTCGTATGTGGGAACCCGAAGCAGATATGCACCTTTTCGGACGTGAGCGCCACCCCGACGAAATGTCGGGTGTCTACTCCGACATCCTGCTGACCCGAGCCTCAGATGACTTCGTCTACGAAGTAGGTCAAGACGGCGGGCTGGTGTCAGCCATCTTGATCTGGTGCCTCGAGAACAACATCATTGACGGTGCCCTCACCAGCGGCGTGGAAACACTGGACAACGGTGAACCCGGCTGGAAAGCATTCCCGATGGTCGCCACCAACCGTGACGAAGTGCTACGAGGCGCGGGCAGTCGCTACACATACTCAGCCAACACCATCGCCGCCACCGAAGCCAAAGAGCGCGGCCTTGAGCGCCTAGCGCTAGTCGGTATGAGCTGTCAAACATCAGTCGGGCCGGTGATGTGGCACCGCAAAGTCGGCAAAGTCGGCAAACCCATCAAGCTCAACATCGGCTTGCTGTGCTCGAAGTCATTCGACGATTCGTTGTTCGACGAGTTGTTCGAAGTGAAGTACGGGCTTCCCAAAGAACGCATCGCCAAGATGAACATCAAGGGTGTTTTTCAGATTTGGACCAAAGACGGCGAGTATCACGAAATCAACCTCAAAGAATGTCACGCTTGGACCCGCGAAGGCTGCAATCACTGTCCCGACTTTGCCGCTGAGCACGCCGACATCTCCACCGGCGGTATCGGTGATCTCACCGACTGGACTCTCACTATTGTGCGCACCGAACTAGGCCGCGCCGTGATTGATGCCATGGTGCGAGACGGCGTTATTGAGACTCGTCCCGGCGATGACGACCCTGGAGCTATCGCATTGATGCATCGACTCGCCGCCAAAAGCCGTGAGCGCTGGCCCCAATGGGCTGACGGTGCCGCCCGCATAGGGCTGCCCGAACGCAAGCCCTGACACATGACCCTGGCATGAGCCACACATGACCTAGCCTTGGCCACACTGAACTCCTGACCTAACCCTCACCCCCCTATCAACAAACCCTTACTCCCTACCAACAAAAGGAACTTTCATGGATATCGAGTTTTGGATTGACCCGCTTTGACCCTGGTGCTGGGTGACGGCCCGTTGGGTCGTTGACGAGGTTCAGCCAGCTAGAGACCTAAAAATCACTTGGCAACCGATCAGCCTGCTGTTCAAAAACAACCCCGAGCCAGGATCCGACTACCACGAAAGGTCGTATTTCACGCTGAGGTTGCTGCGAGTGTTGGAGTCAGTTCGCGCCACTAGCGGTGACGACGCAGTGGGCCCGCTGTACTGGGAGTACTGCCGTCGCATACACCATGACGAAAACACCGACTTCACCGCAGCCGAAGCCTTGCAAGCGGTCGGCTACGACACCTCCCATGCCGCTGCATTCGATGACGATTCGTGGGATGCCGGTATCCGTGAGCGCATGGATCAAGGTCTAGCTCTTTGCGGTGACGATGTCGGAACCCCGATAATCGCTTTCAAAGACCGCAACGGCAACAAGCAGGGATATTTCGGTCCGGTCATCACCCGGGTGCCGCCTACAGAGGATTCTTTAGCGATGTGGGACGCTTTAGTGGCGATGATGAACGTGTCCGGTTTCTGGGAACTGAAACGCACCCGCACCGAGCGCCCCGAGTTCGGCCTACGACCATAGAGGTTCGCCTCAAAGTACTACTGGCGTACGACTGCCTCAAAGCACTACTTTAGATTATCATGATAATCTAAAGTAGGTGTTTCAAAGATCACTGAACCTTCCGGAACCAGGAACAGAGACTTTCTTTCTGTGGGGGCCGCGGCAGGCAGGCAAGAGCACCCTGCTCAAGCAGTGCTACCCCGACTCTGTCTGGGTTGATCTGCTAAAGGCGGACGAGTTTCGACGCTACGCCTCAAACCCAGAGCGCCTGCGCGAAGAACTAGAGGCAGCAGGACCCGACCCCTCACGTCAAGTGGTCATTGACGAAATCCAGAAGGTTCCCGCTTTGCTTGATGAGGTCCACTGGTTGATAGAAAACCGTGGCTTGCGTTTCGCTTTGTGCGGATCAAGCGCACGCAAAGTGCGGCATGGTGCAGCGAACCTGCTCGGCGGGCGGGCGCTGCGCTACGAGTTGAGAGGTCTAACAGCGGGCGAGATCGGTGAGGATTTCAACCTTGACCGCCTGCTCAACCACGGCTATCTGCCGTCAATCTACGAATCTGGGCAGCCTCGACACCGACTTGATGCCTACATCGCCGACTATCTGCGGGAGGAGGTCGCAGCCGAGGGTCTGGTTCGGAACCTGCCAGCCTTCTCGGACTTCCTTGATGCCGCAGCCCTGAGCGACACCAACCCGGTTAATCACTCAAACATCGCCCGTGAGTGCGGTGTGTCTGCCCCTACGGTCAAGGCCTACTTCTCCATATTGACCGACACTCTGCTCGCCCGTTGGCTGCCACGCTGGCGAAAGCGAGCCAAGCGCCGCCTTGCAGGAGCCCCCAAGTTCTATTTTGATGATGTAGGTGTCGTGAACCGCTTGGCGAGACGCGGCGAACTGCTGCCTGGCTCGGATTCCTACGGTAAAGCGTTCGAGAACTGGGTCTTTCACGAACTCTCTGCCTTCGTTGCTTACCGCGAACTAGACGAGCAGTTGACCTATTGGCGGCTGCCGAGCGGCATTGAGGTGGACTTCATAGTGGGCGAAATGCGGCTGGCTGTTGAAGCAAAAGCAACCGCCAAGATCACCGGCCAACACCTCAAGGGTCTCCGCACCCTCGCCGAGGAGCATCCCGGCATTGACCGCCGCTTCGTGGTCTGCTTGGAGTTCCGACCCCGTTGCACTGCCGACGGCATCAACATCATCGGCGCAGAGGACTTCGCCCAACAACTATGGCGAGGTGACCTGCTCTAGGCGAACTTCACGAAGGAACAGCCGTCGTAACTGTAGCAAAACAGCCGTCGCAACTGTAGCGTAAAAGCCGTCGTAATTGTAGCGAAACAAGCGTCGTAATTGTAGTTAAACAGCCGTCGCAACTGTAGCGTAAGAAATATGAGCTATCTCCCTCGGACGCTTGATGCCGAACTTGAAGCACTTGCTGAGGCACCAGCTTTATCGATTGAAGGTGCCCGCGGGGTAGGAAAAACCGCCACCGCTATGCAGCGAGCTCGCACCGTTCATCGCCTTGATGATCCCGGGCAACTAGAGGTACTCACAAGCAACCCGCTTCGAGTGCTCGACGGCGAGCCGCCAGTGCTGATCGACGAGTGGCAGCGTTTGCCAGCTTCATGGGATCTAGTGCGGCGAGCAGTAGACACCTCTCCTGAGCCGGGTCGTTTCATCCTTACGGGATCGGCGACACCCACAACAGCTCCCACCCACACCGGTGCCGGACGCATCATCAGCTTGCGTATGCGTCCTCTTTCGTTAACCGAACGTGGGCTGTCAGTTCCGACGGTCAGTCTCGCAGACCTGCTCAGCGGCAGCCATCCGCAACTCGAAGGCGCAACAGCAGTCGGAGTGGAACACTACACAGAAGAAATCATCGGATCGGGCTTTCCAGGGATCAGGCCAAAATCTGGCCGCGTCCAGCGTGGCCTGCTTGACGGCTACATCGACCAGATCCTTACTCACGACATTCATGAGTTCGATCGCTCCTTCCGCGACGAGGGATCGCTGCGGCGCTGGATGACCGCATATGCGGCTGCGATTTCAACCACAACCTCTTTCGAAAAAATCCGCGATGCCGCATCAACGGGACCTGCTGACAGGCTGGCGCGCACGACCACGATCCCGTACCGTTCGACTCTCGAAAATCTGCGGCTAATTGAGGAGGTTCCGGCGTGGCTACCGACCCGAAACAGGCTGCGCCGACTGGCATCGGCACCTACACACCAGCTAGTAGACCCGGCTTTGGCAGCCCGGCTGCTGGGTGTCGGCTCGGAAGCACTGATTTCTGGGACTAAAGGCTGGAACGGCAATGGGACGCTGCTCGGCAGGTTATTCGAATCGCTGATGACTCTTTCTGTGCGGGTCTATGCACAGGCCTGCGAAGCGCGAGTGCATCATTTGCGCACCCAGAGTGGAGAGCACGAAGTTGATCTCATCGTTGAGCGCGCTGATGGTGCCATTGTGGCTCTGGAGGTCAAACCCAAATCGGTCATCAACGACAACGATGTCCGTCATCTGCGATGGCTAGCCGACCGGATCGGCCCTCAGCTGCTTGATGCTGCTGTGTTGTCCACAGGAAGTCAGGCCTACAGAAGAACCGACGGAATAGGAGTGATCCCAGCTGCATTGCTCAGCCCCTGAAAGTGAGCCCCGCCTGCAGGAATTCTGCGACCGTGACATGAGGACGCGCTTGTTCGCCCACATTCAGCGACTCGCAGCGAGGGAACTGGGAGACCCTGAGGTGATGAGCAGAGCGCACCAGAAGTAGCCGGACAATGGCCGGTTCGGCGGAGTTGCTACAACTAGCTGCTGTAACTAGGGAGGTGATGAGGCTCGGTGCGGCGGGGGGTTGGGCATTTGGCTAGGGGGTGCAGAAGTGGGACCAGATTCCTTCGGAGCGAGCGGGGCCAATACCCGAGACCGCTTGGAGATCTGCTGGGCTCATGAAGGGTTGAGCTTGCACGAGCCGACCCGCGAGCACACCGCCGATGCCTGAGATCGCTTCATAGTCAGCAGCGCTGCGGTCGGCGATCACGCACTGCGTGGACGGCTGAACGGTTGTGGTCGGCGCGGGTTGCGGTGGAGGTTGCGTCGCTGTGTCAAAACTGAGCGCCCCAGTGCCAGTGCCGCATCTGGCCAGCGTGTTGTTCAGGGCATCGGCTTCGGCCTGATCAACCGACAGTCCCCAATCCGCCTTGACGGCCACGAATGTGAGTGCCATGAAACAGCGACCTGCCTCCGTGACCCGGTATCCGCCACCGCAAGCCGACGAAGATGATATGTCGGCATCTGACCATTCGAATATGTCATCAGCGCCCTTCGACTGGTTCACACATGCACGCGATGCCACATGATTAGCCGGATCCTGACTGAAGCGCTGCTTCTGGCTCGGCGGCCAGTCCCAACCTCCTGATTCATGAGCTTCGCGCAGTGCTACAACATGGTCAACATTGCAAGTATCTATGCGAGTACCGGTATAGGGATCTGACGAGCCGACTGCGCCACGGCACAGGCCGCTGTTGTGGGGACCCCACTCTTCACGGTCATATCCGATGCTGTATTCAGCGGCGACTGGAAGCGACACTGACGGCAACTCCACTTGCGGCAACGACGCTGCGGGAACTGTCGCTTGCGGCACTGATGTTGTGGGGACTGACGCTTGCGGCAACGAGGTAGTGGGGACTGACGCTTGCGGCACTGATGTTGTGGGGACTGACGCTTGCGGCAACGAGGTAGTGGGGACTGACGCTTGCGGCAACGAGGTAGTGGGGACTGACGCTTGCGGCAACAAGGTAGTGGGGACTGACGCTTGCGGCAACAAGGTAGTGGGGACTGACGCTTGCGGCAACAAGGTAGTGGGGACTGACGCTTGCGGCAACAAGGTAGTGGGGACTGACGCTTGCGGCAGAGTCGCCGAAACCGGTGCAGTGGAAACAGGTGCAGGAACTGTCTCAGTTGTCTCATCAACCGACGAAACTATTGAAGCCTCAGGAACCGACACTTGCGGAACCGATACTTGCGGAACCGATACTTGCGGAACCGAAACCTCAGAAGCGGGCGCTGGCGTTAACGCATCCTCAGCGTCGGTGACAACGGTTGATGCAGGCGAAGCTGGCTCAACTGATGCTTCGATTTCAGGTGATGATTCTGGCTCGGTGGTCTCATCAAGGTCAACCCCTACGCCACATGCTGCAGCGCCTAGCAGCACCGAGGCGATTGCTAGATTGACAAGACTCCTACGGGCCTGCACGTTACAAGTCTAGGCGCAAGCTCTCGCAAGCCCTCGCATGACACTGCCCGCGGCGACTGGCCGAAGTTGTTCGCAATCTGAGCTTTGCTGCGAATTGTGCTGTTTAGTGATGGGGTTGATTTATTGTTTTGCGCGGTGGAGCATGGTTGCGAATTCTTGCAATGTCAGCGGCTTATCAGGACAATACCGCAACGGCTCAGTCGCACAACCTTTAGTGATACCAGCTGCATACATCGCGTTGATGTCTGCTTCATGCACAGAACCTTCAATATCAACAAACCCAGGATCAGTGCTAGAAGTCAACTCGTAAGCCCTAGCAATGAAACTAGCAGCCTGCGCGCGTGTCAACGGATCATCAGGACAATACCGCAACGGCTCAGTCGCACAACCCTTAGTGATCTCCAAGCGGCTAAGACGCTGCACATAACGCGACCACCAAGAACTAGCACTCACATCGCTAAACAAACTGCGCGTAATCCCAGGCGGATTGGCTGTGCCGTCAAGACGACGCACCATTATCACCGCTAAACGCCAACGATTGATTGTTTGATCAGGACACAGTCGGTTCGTAGCGCACCCAAGCCGATCAAACACGCCGTCTTTCACAAGCGCATCCACCGCATCACGATGCACAGCAAACGTCTCATCAAGATCCGTAAACACAACAGCAGACGGAACAGTCGTAGTCGTAGTCGGTGTCACTCGCGTCGAAGAACCAGACGAGCCACCCGAAGGCGTTCCAGACGAGGGCTGATTGGGATTGGGATTGGGGTCTGTGCTGTCTGTGACGGGGGGGCTTGGATCAATAATTCGTAATACGGCAGCGTTGTCAGTGGCTCTAGCCTGACCGTCATCAGCGATAGCCAAATCTTCAGGCGCGCCTAACCCGATATCCACCAACTCACCACTAGGCTCAGCATCATCATCAGGCGTTGCTGTCAAAGTAATCGTGACTGAATTCGCTGACCTAACTAAACGATTTTCTAAGTCGTCGGTAGGACTGGAACCAGCGAATGTTACCTTCGGATTAGCAGTACCTAAACCGGCGCACGTTACACCAGTCGCAGTAGAGCAAGCCAGCGTAAAATCAGTGCCCAACGTAGCAGCATTAGCACCAGAGTTGAAAGTTAACGGCACTGTCAAAGACTCAGCTTCAAATGCACCGCCCACTACACGAGCTCCAAGCTGGCGAGACAGTGAAAGCCTGTAATCAACTGTTGAGCCCTCCTCAACAGTAACGCCAGCAGCGCGACTAAGAGTCACAACAGTCGGATCATTGTCAAAAATTATAAACTGTCTAAGGGTGCTGGCATCGCCATGCCTCTTGTAGCCGGTTGGCAAGTCATCTCCAACTCTCAAAGAGAAGATCTTGCGTATCTCATCCACAGAGTCATCAGCATATACCAAAGTCGCGCTACCTTCAAATGTGCCACGAGCAATCTTGATACTCTTCGGAACCCCATAGTCCAATTCGTTAGCAGGAGCTATCTCAGATTGCAGGCGGTGGAACCGAGCTCCCGAAATCTCTAGCGGGATAACAAAATCCTCACGCACACGAACTTGAGCATTATTGTGTTCAACAGAGGCTTTCAAGGTAAAACTAGAGCCCTCAGGCTTATTCCGATCTTCTGGAGAAATATCAAGTTTAACCAATGCGGGGTCATTTGTGGTAAAAGCCAGCCGATCCAACACAATAAAGCTCTCAGCCTCATCCATAGAACTAACACTAATGCTCCGAGTAATTGTCTGAGAACCCTGCTTAACGGTCAGCTGCCCCGAAGCTGAACCCAACACAAGCTTCGCTCTCTCACCCATACTCTCAGCGTCGGTGTCGTGTTTAGCAACCACTCTCAGCACAGCAGCAGTCACACCGCCTAGCGGGAAATTCTCTGTAGGACCGGTGATTGTCACTGTCACAGTAGTAGTACCCAAACCAGCGCAAGTCACATTACCAGGCACATTATCGCATCTCAACTCATAATCCATGTCTCTTGTAGCGTCAGGGAGACCATCACCCGTGGTGTTACCAGTAAAGGTCAACGGCACGGTCACCGTCTCCCCAGCCCCTAATCGACGACTCAATATAATCGCTTGCTCCAGCCACGAGATCTCAGGAACAGCATCCCCAGCTCTCAACGCGCTAGCAGGCTCAGTAATAACACTCGCAGGACTATCTAAAGTGACAGTAATCGGGCTACCAACAGTAATCGTTCTCTGCGCCTCAGCAGCAGGTGTCACCGACAACAACGCAGTCAACACCATCGCAGCCGCAAGAGCCGCGCAGAGCTGCGAACTCCCTAACCGCGAAACCCTCACAGCACTCGCCCCCCGGGTTGCATGACCCACAAGGCGATTTGGCCTCATCAACGACCGCGAGGCCAACGGGAACAACCGCGAGACCAACGGGTTGCGATCGTTGGCCAACGGGTTGCGACCATTGGCCAACAGGTTACGACCATTGGCCAACGGGATGCGACCATTGCTACTGAGTTGAAAGTTCATGCCACAAATCTACCACACACCAATCAGTGAAACACGTCTTTCGCTTTTCGGGCTAGTAGCTTCGGACTCACAGACAAGCTGATGCCAGCAGTCACGCAGTCTGATCTGTTGCTTGGTCAAGTCGTAGCGATGCGGAGTTCATGCAATAGCGATCGCCAGTTGGGCGGGGGCCATCATTGAAACGGTGACCCAGATGAGCACCACAGCGGGCGCAGACTGCCTCTTCGCGCACCATCCCAAAACTGCGGTCACTGCGGATCTCCACCACATCTGGGTCGATTGCCTCCCAGAAACTGGGCCAACCGGTGCCCGAGTCGTATTTGGTGTTGCTTGAGAACAGCGGCACGTCGCAGACAATGCAACGGTAGGTGCCGTCATCATGGCAGTCCCAGTATTCGCCGGTGAAGGCGCGCTCGGTGCCAGCTTTCTGGGTGACGTGATACTGCTCGGGAGACAGGCGCTGACGCAGGCTGGCATCGTCCAAACTGGCTAAACCATCATCAGTGCTATGGTGCGCATCGCCGTCAGCGCCCCCATTAGTACTACGGTCCGCAATGCTACGGTCCGCAGTGCTACGGTCCGAACCGCCGCTAGAACAGGAGTCACTGGACACCGCCGCTGTGGCTGCGTGGCCGGTTGGTGATGACTTCAAGGTCTTCGAGAACACTTTGGCAGCTCTTGAGAACATCGGTGTTGCCTTTCTGCTAGACAGCTCTACACTAGACAACGCACGCAGGTTTCGTCGGATTTTTTCGTCGGATTCCGGCCAGTCATCGACCTGCAGTGCCTTGATGCGAGCACCGGCCGGAGGGCTCCATCCACTCTGCGAGACGCTCTTGCAGTGCTTCATGCCTGCTAGGTCTGTGCTGGCTGGGTCCGTGCTTGCCAAGTCCGTGCTCGCAAAGTCGGTACTAGAAGGTCGATGCCTTGGGCTGGACTCGCAAGGTCCGTGCTGGCAAGGTCGGTACTAGAAGGTCGGTACTAGAAGGTCGGTACTAGAAGGTCGATGCTGGCTGAGTCCGTGCTGACTGGGTCTGTGCCTTGGGCTGGATTCTAGGGATCCGGGCATCCGCTGCCACTGCGCTGTCTGTGCTGGTATGGCAGGTATAGCTGGTATCAACCTGCTGAGCACAAACAGGTGTATATAATTACAATAGTGTTATACTGCATTATTCAAGTCAGCTAAGGTCAAATAAGCAAGTCATCCCTGTTCTGCACGCTTCAGGCGAACGTTAGGCGAGCGCCAGTTGAGTACGAGCAAACCCCGGCTTGTCACACCCCCAGAGTAGTTTCCGACATGACCTAGCCGAGCACCCAGCCGAGCACCACAAACAAGCAACCCCGCCAAGCAAGGTGACTTGCTCGCAGAGCCGACAACCCACTAATCCAGCGCCCTAGAGGCGTATCACAACTAAGCCCGAACGGGCTCAACAAACAACAACAAACACCAACCAAACAAAAGGAGAAGAAAATGGACGATCGCAACAAGGCACTCGAAATGGCGATGAGCCAAATCGAGAAGCAGTTCGGCCAAGGCTCGGTCATGAAGATGGGCGAGAAAGCCACTATGAGCATCGAAGCGGTGCCCACTGGGGCGCTTTCGCTTGATCTGGCTCTCGGCATCGGAGGCCTGCCGCGAGGCAGGGTCACTGAGATTTACGGCCCCGAGTCCTCCGGCAAGACCACTCTGGCTACTCATGTGGTGGCTGAAGCTCAGCGCAACGGCGGGGTCTGCGCCTACGTCGATGCCGAGCACGCCATGGACCCCACATACGCCAAAGCCATCGGCGTGGACATTGATGAACTGCTGATATCGCAACCCGACACCGGCGAGCAGGCTCTGGAGATCACTGACATGCTGGTGCGCTCCAGCGCCCTTGATGTTGTGGTGATCGATTCGGTGGCTGCGCTGACCCCGCGTGCTGAGCTTGAAGGCGACATGGGTGACTCGCATGTCGGTTTGCAGGCTCGGCTGATGTCGCAGGCGTTGCGCAAGCTCACCTCTAATCTCAACAAGTCGAACACGATCTGCATCTTCATCAACCAGCTGCGCGAGAAGATCGGAGTGATGTTCGGTTCGCCGGAGACCACTCCAGGAGGTCGGGCGCTCAAGTTCTATTCGTCGGTGCGTCTCGACATCCGCCGTATCGAATCGATCAAAAACGGCATGGAAGTCGTGGGCAACCGAACCCGTGTCAAAGTGGTCAAGAACAAGTGCGCTCCACCCTTCAAGCAGGCCGAGTTCGACATCATGTACGGACAGGGCATCTCTCGTGAGGGTTCTGTGCTTGACCTAGCTGTGGAGCAGTCCATCGTCAAGAAGTCTGGTGCTTGGTATACCTACGAAGGCGAGCAGCTCGGTCAGGGTCGCGAGAACGCTAAATCTTTCTTGCAGGACAACACCGAGTTGATGGTCGAGATATCTGACCTGGTGTGGAAAGCGGTTATGCCCGCCACTGACCCGCAAGACGAGACTTCCAGCGAGTCTGTTGAGGCCTCGGCTGCAACAGCCGGCGTGTCAGCCAATGGCGCAGCCGGCAAGCCAAGCAGCAACGACGTAAAGGCATCTAGCCACTCCTAGCGGCCGAGCAAAACCAGCGAACCAAAACGAGCGAGCCAACAGGAGTGAGCATCTGCATTGGCGCTTTCGGGCGGTTCAGAAAGATACCTAGCCGAGCAAAACCAGCGAACCCACAAGAACGGGCATGCGAATCGTGTTGCTGAGGCCGCACAACATTCTGCGTGCCGAGCAAAACGAGCAAACCGAGCGAACCAACAGGAGTCGGCATCTGCAAGTTGGCGGCTTGCATACTGTGCATACCGTGCATACTGACTGTATGCATGCTGAGCAAGGCTGTGGTCCGAGCGGCTCGTGAGCACAGCGAACACAGGCGGGGTGGAACCGTTTCGACGTGACCAACTCTCACCTGTTCGTGTGCTCACCGAGCCTGGGCCTGACACATACTCTGGTGTCCCTTGCACAGTCCAACTTTCGTTGATGTCAGCATGAGCAACGATGAAAGTCCTGTCTATGGCAGTCGTGTTGATAGCAGTTTCGCTGATAGCAGACAACCAGGTCAGCAGATAAGCGAGTCATATGAGCCAGCAATGTTCTTGGGAGATCACAGGCCGTGAAACCAGTGGCGGGCCAAGAAGACAACCAGAAGCACTGCAGCACTACACATGAGCCAGCGGTTACTGTTAGAACGCTGCGATGCAAGCGAAGCAGTTCCGATGTCAGCAATCGCCCAGCGTCTGTCAATCTTGCATTAGCGTGCGATGTCAAGTCCCTACACGCTACTACCAACCTCTATGTCCACTTCACCTAGCCAGCCATGAAACCGCTCGCAGGCCAGACAACCCGACAGGCCACATGAGCCAGCGGTTACTGTTAGAACGCTGCGATGCAAGCGATGCAGTTCCGATGTCAGCAATCGCCCGAATCTCCGCAGCTACGTGAATCAGAAACTGCTTTTGGAACGTAGCCAGCCGTGAGACCGTTAGCAGATCAGGCAGCCGCAAAGCAGGCGAACATGCAGAAGCAGGCCATATGAGCCAGCAGTTGCTGTTGGAGCGAGCAGCACCCGCATCGGCATCTGCATTGGTATTCACAGGTGACTTTCTGAATGAAGTGCAGGGCTTCGCGGATTTCGGCACAAGAACACTAGTCACTCAAAACAGCAGCAGAATCCCGTACTTCGTCAACGAATTTTGGACTGCCCGCCAGCGTCAAGCGCATCGCCTGCACGAAGTCAGCTATCGGGCATGTTTCAAGCCTCAGCTACCCGCCTTCTTCATTGAGAGGCTCACGAGCCCTGGGGATGTTGTGTTTGATCCGTTCATGGGTCGTGGCACAACACCAATCGAAGCCGCTCTACGGGGCCGTGCTCCATTCGGCAACGACATCAATCCATTGAGCCGAGCGCTTGCTGAACCGCGAATCAATGCACCCACACTGCAGCAAGTCCATGAACGGCTTGCCGAGATTCCGTGGCAGGACTTCCTCGAGTTCCTGAACCCTGAACTGCTGGAGTTCTATCATCCAGAAGTGTTGGCTCGTATTGAAGGTTTACGCGCCTGGTTGCTTGAGCGTCAGGCAACCGGACTCTTCGACAAGGTCGACGGATGGATCAGAATGGTTGCGCTAAACAGGCTCACTGGGCATTCCACGGGGTTCTTCTCGGTCTACACGCTGCCACCCAACCAAGCTGTGTCTGTTGAACGGCAACGCAAAATCAACGAGAAGCGAAATCAGACCCCACCATTTCGAGATGTGCCTGGCATTATCGCCAAAAAGTCGCGTGTTCTCCTGTCGCAGGGTTCAATCGAAGCACACGCGAGTCTGTTTACTACATGTGAGTCACACAATGTCTCAGGCATTGCCGACAGGACTGTCTCGTTGACGGTTACATCGCCTCCGTTCTTGGACATAGTGAATTACGAAGCCGACAACTGGCTGCGCTGCTGGTTTATTGGCATTGACCCCAAGGATGTCAAGATCACTTGCCATCGCAACCTGCAAGACTGGCAAGCTTTCATCGCCGCCACCCTGAGAGAGCTAGCTAGGATCACGCGCCCAGGCGGACATATCGCTTTTGAGGTTGGCGAAGTCCGCAACGGCACAGTCCGACTAGAAGAAAACGTAATCGCTGCCGCAACAGGCTTACCCTTGCAAACCCTTGGCGTAATGATAAATCAACAGGACTTCACAAAGACTTCCAACTGCTGGGGAATCGAAAACAACAACAACGGCACCAACACCAACCGCATAGTAATATTTAAGAGACACCCATGACTGACAATCCTGAAATGATTCCAGAAGCAGCCCTTGTGCAGTTCTTGAAACCCATAAAGAACATACCCTTTGAGCTTGTCATTCAGGCACTGTGTGAGTCGGAAGTCAAAAAATTCGATCTCAATATTGATAATAACGCAACTATTTTTGCAGACATAGTAGATAGTATGAGAGAAGTTTGCTATACGGTTCAAGATAATCCGATCCAAAGATCTCGTCCTAATGAAGTCGGCAATGATATTGAACCCTTTGTTATGCAAGCACTAAACAGACGAGGCTTGCCAGCTACTAGGCCAAAAACTAAGTCCGGTAAAGGCAAAACAACAGGTTACTCTGATATCCGTATTGATATTGATGGTGTCCCTATTTATATTGAAGTTAAGACTTATTCGATGGCTACTCAGAGAAGTACCATGAGATCATTCTACTTCTCTCCATCTAAGAATCACAAAGTTGCAGACAGCGGCTACCACTTAGCAGTTGGGTTTCAAATAGAACAAACGGAGGATAGATTTTGGCCCGTTGCTTTTAAGCTGGTGGATCTTTATGGGCTAGAGTGTGACATGAAGGCTGAATTCAATTCAAATAATCTACGCTTATATAGTGAAGATCGTATTCTAGCAAGTGAACGCATAGGATAGAAAATCTCCGCGTCCAGAGTAGTCGCAGAATAACTCAGATCAAACTGATGTAGCTGGGTTCGATCTTGGCAGAGATAGCGGTGGCGAACTCCGCCGGTGGTTGCGAATGATCGGCCATGACGGCCGGTCGTGCGACAAGCAACCAACCGATGGAGGTTCTTATTGACGGCGAGGTTGAATTGTGCTGAACGCGCTCGGATTGAGGCGTTCCTAACAGCGGGGGTTGATGCTCAACAGATAACACGACAGCTGGGGCGGGCTGTTTCAACGATTTATCAAGAACTGAAACGCAACCACTACGATAACGGTGGGCGAACTCTAGTGGTGGTTGCAACTGAGGTTAGTGTAGGTGTTGTGGGCTGAGTTCCAGTTGTGGAGTTTGCGGGGCATGTGGTTGAGGTTGTCTTCGATGACAGCAAGGTGGGCTGGGTTGATGTTGAGGTTTGTGCTTTTGGGTACCCAGCGTCTGAGTAGTGCGGTGGTTTGTTCGTTGCTGGCGCGTTGCCATGGGCTGTGAGCGTCGCAGAAGTAGATGTCGATGTTGAGGGCTTGTTCGATGTCTGCCCAGTGTGCCATTTCGCGTCCTTGGTCCCAGGTGAGAGTTTTGAGGAGATGCGCTGGTTGACGGGCTAACGCTGCGATGATTGCTGTGGCGGTGTGTTTCGCGGTGTATCCCTGTGGCAAGGCGGCGAGCACGGCTCTGGCGGCTGACGCGTTCAACGAGTGTGACTATGGCGCTAGCGTTGTTGGCACCGATTATTAGGTCGCCTTCTGTAATGGCCAGCCTCGTGACGCGACTCAACGGCTGCGGGTCGTTGGCTGATCGGTTTGTAATCGCCTAAAGCATTGGGTTTTGCTGTGATACGGTTGTGGGGTTTGCGGCTACGGCAACGTCTCGGCAGCAGTCGCCAAGACTCTTTAGATAATCCCCGCTGCCCGGTTTGGTCATAACAAGCCATATAGATCGTCTCCGCGCAGATCCGATAACCCTCGGCACGTAGATCAGCGCTAATAGCGTGCGGTGACCAGCGCATCACCTGACGTTCATGCACCATCGCAGCTAGTTCACGATCCGCTACAAGTTTGGGTTGTTTAGGGCGGCGTGCCCGCAAATCCGCGAAACGCTGAGCTACTGACGCGTCATAACCACCGTTATCGCAGCTGTTGCGGTTCAGTTCTCGATAAATCGTTGAAGGATCCCGACCCAGCTGTCGTGCGATCTGTTGAGCATCAACCCCCGCCGTCTGAAACGCCTCAATACGAGCGCGTTCGTCAAAGCTCAGCCTCGCTACCATAATAAAACCTTCATCGGATGGTTGCTAGTGGTTAGACCGGCCATCATGGCCGATCAATTGCAACCACCGGCGGAGTCCGCGGTGGTTATAACGCGTCAGTGGCGCTACGTCGCTGGCGGTGATTGAGCGACGCTGCGCAACCGTTGCGATAACGATGGTTATACCACGTCAGTGGTGCCAGCTCAGGCTGATGCTCGCCCCCGAAGCGCAACGTCTCGTTGCGATAACGATGGTTATACCGCTTCAGTGGCGCTGCTATCTCGCGGATTTGTGGGCACAGCGACCTAAGAAGCGAAACTGCCGAAACTTGTTGTGGGTCTTAAGTTGGCTGAGATGGTGCATGAACGTCAGATGATGCGCTGGTCACCGCAGGCGATTAGTGCTGATCTGCGTGTTGAGGGCTACCGGGTCCGCGCGGAGACGATCTATGTGGCCTGTTCTGACCGTAACGGGCAGCGGAGCTTGCCCAAAGAGTCTTGGCGGCTGCTCCCAAGACGTTGCCGCAGCCGCAAACCCCGTAGCCGTATCACATCAAAACCCAATGCTTTAGGCGATTACAAACCGATCACACATCGACCAGCAACGGTCGAAGAACGATCGCGAGGCTAGGCCACTGGGCAGGCGACCTGATAATCGGTGCCAACAACGCCAACGCTGTAGTCACACTCGTCGAACGCGTCAGCCGACAAAGCCGTGCTCGCCGCATTACCGCACGGTCACACCGCCAACAACACTGCCACAGCGGTCACCGCAGCGCTGTCGCGTCAAAGCGCGCATCTCGTCAAGACCCTCACCTGGGACCAAGGCACAGAAATAGCCGCGCTGGGCTGACATCAAACAAGCACTCAACCATCAACATCTACTTCCGCGAACCGCGCTCACCATGGCAACGCGCCAGCAACGAACAAACCAACGCACTACTCAGACGCTGGCTACCCAAAAGCGCAAACCTCAACATCAACCCAGCACGACTAGCCATCATCAAAGGCAACCTCAACCACATGCCCCGCAAACCCCAAAACTAGCAAACAGCCCACAACACCTACACTAACCTCAGTTGCAACCACCACTAGAGTTCGTCCGGTCATAACAGGCCACATAGATCGTCTCCGCGCAGACCCGATAGCCCTCGGCGCGCAGATCAGCACCAATAGCCTGCGCGGCCAGCGCATCATCTGCCGTTCATGCATCATCGCAGCCAACTCAAGATCCACAACAAGTTTCGCCAGTTTCGCTGCCTTAGGTCGACGTGCCCACAAATCCGTGAAACGCCGCGCCACTTGACGCGGTATAACCATCGTTATCGCAGCCGTCGCGCGGTGCCGCTAGATCACCGCTAACAGCGATGCACCACCTGAGCGTTATAACCACCGTTATCGCAACGGTTGCGTTTCAGTTCTCGATAAATCGTTGAAACAGCCCGACCCAGCTGCTGTGCGATCTGTTGAGCGCCAACCCCCGCTGTTTGAAACGCCTCAATCCGAGCGCGTTCGTCAAAACTCAGCCTTGCCGCCATAATAAGAACCTCCACCGGATGGTTGCTTGTGGTGTGACCGGCCATCATGGCCGATCATTCGCAACCACCGATGGAGTCCGCCATCTTTCGATTAGTCACCGCTGGGTCTATGACTCGCCGACTTGCCCTGTGCAGGCTCGATTTCTTTACCACAGTGTTGCGGGGGTGGTGGGGTCTCTGGCTTGGTTGCTCCCTTCTTCTTGACTGACGGCTGGGTCTCTGGCATTGACATTAGAGCGGCTTTGGGTCAAGTTTCTGGGTTTGTGTTTCGTTCTGCTCTGGTCTGAGTGTTTAGCTCTGGATTTGTGTTTGGGGCGTGCCAGGTTGCGGGTTTGACGACCTGAGGCTGGTTCTGGCGGCCAGTCGTCGTTGTGGGCTGGCCCGTCTCGGGGAGCGTTGGCTTGGTTGCTTGGTGGGTGCAGGGAGTGGCTACCGTCTTCGTGTTTGTGTATTTGCCAGTTGTCGTGATGGATTCTGTGATGACAGTTCCAACACACCATGATCAAGTTTTCGAGACTGGTAGCACCACCTCGTGAATACGCAGTGATGTGATGCGCTTGACACATACTCGGCTCAGCCCCGCAATGAAAACAGCCGCCGTAGATCGCGAGCAAAGCCTGCCATTGCGTTTCGGTAACTGTGCGACGCGATCGGGTGCGCCATAAAGCGTCACCGTTGCGGTCATAAACCAATCCGGTAAGCCGGGCATTGCAGGTCAGTTCCTCAACAACAGCAGGAGGTAGACGTGATCCGTCTGAGAGTTCATAAATCAGATCACGGCCCGTGTCGTCCACACGAGCCAACACAGTGATATCAGCCACCCAACCACCGCTGACCTCTGCCGATGCTGCGACTGTCTCAACACCAGCGCCAGCGTTGGTGACTCCAGACTGGATACGGGATCCGTCATCAGCATCAACCCCGCCGTCGTGTCTTCTGTTGACGTTAGCGGTGCCGGTGATCGTCCTGCGGCTGCTGGTGTGGCTGTTCACGTTGCCAGTGGCATGGCTGCTGTTACGTCGGTGGGCATTACGAGCGCTGCGAGTCTCGGTGGTGTGATGCTGTAAGGCATCAGCCAGGCATTGCGGGAACTCGCGACGCTCGCTTTCAGGAAGTTGCTTGTCAGCATTGAACAGTCGAGCAGCGGTGTGGCGCAGGCGGTTACGTAAACGCTGCCCGGTGATCTTGTCGAACTCGCCATGCAAGGCAATCATGCCTTCTGGCGTGTCATAGAACTTTAAATAACGCCTCGCACGCTGACGCGCATGCTCGCTAGCACCGTCATCACCTTGCTGAGAAGCGATCCAACGATTCGCTGCACCAACAAACTGCTCAGGCCGCATAGAGCCTGCCTGCTTCAACAACTCAGCATCACCCGCTACTGCATCAGAACCAGTTTTGGTGATCGCGTCAGCAAGCCGACGAGCGTTAGCTTGCGGGACTTCACCAGATTGCACTGCGTCACGCAGCTGCGGGACCTTGCGCAAAGCTTGTGTGGTTTTGACCTGACTGCGGGCTTCCCCTTGCGATAGTCCAGCAGACACGGCCAGTACTTCTGCACCGCCGTCACCGTGACGCTCCCTTGCGGCGATCAACTCCGCAGCAGCAGTCTGAAACGCTGTGCCAGCAGCCATAAACACACGAGTCTGCTCCAGCGCGGCACGCAACTCCGTGGAGGCAACACCGCCTGCACGCACCGCAGTAAGCATCCGCTTGACGGCTGCGACCGCTTGTTGAGAGTCCTCTAAGATCATGAACAGCAGTATAGCCTATGGGTGTGACAAAGCAACCCTTTTCAATAAAAAACCTTGCTTATGCATATAAATTCTGTATACACTGGCGCTGGATAAGCCGTCATCGCAGACGCATCCCGTCTAGCCAGCGCCACAAGCTGCTGCCAGCAGATTCACTGATGCTTGCCTCTAGTTCGCCAACAACCGAAACCACGCAGCCCTACAAAGGCAACCCCAACCGGCAGCAGCCAACCTTCTCAGGTGCCCACACACACAAAGCAGCGGCCAAGTGAGCAAGGGCAGAGACACTAGCGCTGCGGTTGCGGCATGAGCCGAATACGTATTAGCACTACCGTCGACGAGGATCTGCTGGAATGGGCTAAAAGCACAAGCGACTGGAAAACGATTCTGAGATGGTTGATGCTGCACTGCAAGCGCTTGTAGCCGCGCATCGAGAGGCACGGATTGACGAGGCATACCGGGCATACGACGAATGTCCTCTTGACACTCCAGATGCTTGGGGTTGCCTCTCGGACTTCCATGAAGCGAACCGGCTGCAGCGTGAAGATCACGGAGCAACCGACGCAGATAACGCAGACTGATGAGTGTTCAGCGCGTGCATCGGGGTGAACCCTGGTGGTGGGAATCCCCTTATGCAGGCCGCCGCCCTGTTGTGGTGCTGTCAGGCAATGCCGCACTGGTGAGGCTCAAAACCGCGATCGTGGCACCGTGTACCACAAACATCCGCGGGCTCGCCTCAGAAGTGCTTCTGGAACCCGACGATGATCCGGTCAGCACGCTGTCGGCGATCAACCTTGCTCTGTCGAAAATGTTGCTCAAGCCATGCTCACCGAGCGCATGGAGTACCTAAGCGACCTATGCATGAGACAGGTGTGCGCTGCACTAGAAGCAGCAACAGCGTGTGGCTAGTTCTAGCTATAAGCATCCCGCCCGCAACACGAGCCAACAACCCCACGCGAACCGACAGCTAGCTGAGGCCGCGCAATGCTCTATTACGTCGCTCCATTACTCTTCTGAGTTGGTTGACACAACAGCAAACAGCCTCGCTATTGCGGGCAACAGTCACGACTTTCTAGCAGATCATCAGAGAGACAAGTCAGATAAGCAATCCGACAACTGCTGGACAATACTTCAGACAAAGAATTGGACAAAAAAGATCCCTTTTAGTAGCCTGAAGGGGTGAAACAGTATCTACAGTCGCATCCTTGGATCACTTTCAAGGCCACCGATATCAACGATTTGGAGCCCGGGACATGGATGCTGTTGGGTGAAGCTCGCTCAAAGTGCGAACATCTAGCAGGCATCCCGCTGAGCCGCAGCGTGGCCGACCGTTTTTACCGGGTTGCGTTAATTAAAGGCGCGCAGGCGACAACAGCAATCGAAGGTAACACTCTCACCGAGGATCAGGTGGCAGGCATCCTTGACGGCACCTTCAAGGCTCCGCCGTCGCGCTCATATCAGGAGCGGGAGGTGAGCAACGTGTTGGATGCTCTACAGGAGATATCCGAGCAGATCACATCCGGCGACACTGCGACGATCACCACAGAGTTGATCTGTGAGTTCAACCGGCGGCTGCTTGAGGGCACTGATCACAACCCCGAAGTAGTGCCGGGCGGTGTCCGCAAGCATGAAGTCATGGTTGCTAACTATCGAGGTGCGCCCGCTGAGGATTGCAACTACCTGCTAGAGCGCCTCGCAGAATGGCTACAAAGCGGCATCTTCGACTCCGATGACAGTAACACCAAGTTCGCTCTGATAGTAGCCAAAGCGGTCTATGCACACCTTTACATTGCCTGGCTGCATCCTTTCGTAGACGGCAACGGCCACACCGCAAGGCTGCTTGAGTTCGTGATCCTCGTTGACAGCGGTCTGGTTCCTCTGCCAGCCGCAAATCTACTGGCCAACCATTACAACTTGACCCGCGACCGCTATTACCGTGAACTAGCCGCCGCGAGCCGCTCCAGCAGCGCCCGTAGCTTTTTGAGCTACGCCATCGAAGGTCTGGTCGACGGACTGCGCGAGCAGATCCACGACGTGCGCAAGCAGCAACTCGAAGTCACTTGGATCAACTACGTCCACGAAACGATGAGCATCTACCCATCGTCAGCAGCATCAAACCGCCAAAGGAAACTGGTGCTCGCAATGCGTAAAGACACCGCATACACCAAATCCGAGCTGCAAGTGCTCACTGCGGAGCTAGCAGCCGCCTATGCAACAAAAGGACCCCGAACGCTCAGTCGCGACCTCAACCGGCTCAAACAGGTCAACCTCATCGGCAGACACAGTGGACGCTGGACAGCCAACCACAAGATCGTCGAAGCTTTCCTAGCCCCGCAAGCCGAAACCGAACTCTGACTCCCTCCACTCCCATCCCATCCCCACGGTTGCGGCGGGGACTGGTGATGATGGTGATGATGGTGATGTGGTCTGACTCTCTCCCTCCCCTCCCATCCCCTACCCCAGCAAGCAAGCAAGCGTTCTCCCGGTCTCGTGAATGTCCAATGAGTCACCATGTCACCCATAGCGGTCAACGTTGCTCAAGACAGCACTAAAGTTTGCGGCAATGAGGATCGTGGATGCAGCAAATCTCGTAGAGGCTGATGCCAACAGCGTGGATTTTGCTGCGATGCTGGCACTGCAGCAGGAACTAGATCGCAAAAGCGACCCTGATCTACCTGTCACTACGTCAGCAGAACTCGCTGCGTTATGCAGAAACGATTCCAGCGATTACGCCCGACACCATCGCCTGATCGCATTCGACGACACCACCAACACCGCTGAAGCGATAGGGCATCTGGAACTACCGATAGATGGTGCCAACCTGAACTTGGCGGGAATTGAGATCGCACCGTTAAACAACAAAACCGCTGCTGCTGCAGTGCTCACAGAACTACTGAGAATCGCTCGTGACGCCGGGCGCTCTTCGGTGATGGCTTCGGCTGAAGCAACATCGCAACATGACCAGTTCTGGGCATCGCTCGGTGCCGAACTTCGCTACACGGAACAAGAGTCTTACCTAGATATGGGCTCAGTAGATCCGCAATTGATGGCCAAATGGATCGAAGCTAAGCCAACAGACTTACAAGCGGTGCATTGGGCAAGACATTGCCCTGATGAATGGATTGATGCTGCGGTCGCTACCACCAACGCCATGGCCGACGCTCCCATTGACGACTTAGATGTAGCTGCCACTCTGGTTGACGCAGTGATGCTGCGCTCCGACATCAAAGCTCGAGCCGAGTTAGGACTCGAATATCACGGAGTAATCGCAGTCACCGCTGACGATGAAGCTGCGGGCGCTACAGAAGTGTTCATCAATCGGCATCGTCCGGCAGCCTCATGGCAATGGAACACAGTCGTGCTTCCCGCTCACAGAGGCAAAAGCGTCGGGCGATGGCTCAAAGCTCTCATGTGGCAACGGTTACGTGAACATGAGCCCGAAGTAACTGGACTACAAACAGGCAATGCGGCCAGCAACTCTCACATGCTGGCGATCAACATTGAGATGGGTTTCCAGCCGACACGCTTGGTCGGTTGTTGGCAAGGCGACCTTGACACCATTCAGCGGCGGCTCGCAACGCTGCAAAGCTAAGACTCGGCGGACTCCACCGGACCCAGTCGCCAGCAGACCGATGCACAGCAGGCTCGAAGCTGATTTATTAGAAAGCAGGCTTAGCTGGGCGCAGCTTCCAGCAGGCGGGTGCGAAGCAAGTTCAATGCAGTGATTACACCAAGCTGACGGACAGTGTTTCTGTCCATATTGGTGAACCGCACCTCTACCGCCTCAGCAGCTTGACTACCACCAGACTCCGACTCTGCAGACTCTGACTCCCCTAGCGAGTTGTTGGACTCCCCGCCAGACTCCGACTCCCCTACTGCGGACTGCCCTCGTGAACCTTTGAAATGCAGGCCGATCCAAACGGTTCCTGGTTCTGCGCCTTCATGGCTTTGCGGTCCGGCGGCACCTGTGGTTGCCAAACCCACATCTGTGCCAAGCACTCGGCACACTCCAGCAGCCATAGTCAGAGCCATCTCTTCGCTGACCGCGTTCACGTCAGAGGCACCGAGCATCCTGGTTTTGATGTCACGGTCATAGGGCACAACTGCGCCTTTCAGCACATCACTAGATCCAGCAACAGCAGTCAATCGAGCCGCTATTAGGCCTCCAGTAACCGACTCCGCCAATCCCAGTTTGAGCCCCCGAGAGCGCATCATTTCCAGCACGACTGACTCCATAGTGTCGTCGTCTATGCCGAACACCGTGTCACCGATTACAGCACGTATCCGCTGTTCAACCGACGAAAGAGTCTCGTTCACGTTTGATTCGTCGTCTGCTTTGGCAGTGATTCGTAATTTCAGACCTTCAATACCGCTGGCCAAAAAAGCGAGTGTGGCTTCACCAGTATCATCAAGATGCCTGATCTCTTGATCTAGGCGCTCAGCCAGATCCGACTCAGAGAAACCCCAAGTGCGCAGCGTTCGACTGCGGATTACTTGGCGACTGCCCGCTCTTCGCTGCAAATCGGGTAGCACACATTCGCTGACCATCTTACGCATTTCCCAGGGAACCCCTGGAACGGCATAAAGCACTTTCTGTTGACTGCCAGCCCCAGCCCCTGAACTAGCCCCAGTCCCCGAAACTGAACCCGAGCCTGTGGATTTAGCATTAATAGGGCAGATCAAGCCTGGAGCTGTGCCAGGCTTGACATCCATTACCTGCGCCCCCAAAGGAACGTTGGCTTGACTCAGATTACTTTCGGGCATGTGACGGCCACGCTTAATAAACATCTGCTTGATGTGTTCAACCACATCATCGTTGCGACGCAGTTCAACACCCATCACAGCCGCAATAGCATCACGGGTGATGTCGTCATGAGTGGGGCCTAAACCTCCGCAGACAATCACCGCGTCGCTGCGATCCAGAGCTTGCTGTAATGCAGCAGTGATACGTTCGAGATTGTCACCGACTTTCGTCTGGTAATAACTGTCAATACCAACGAGCGCCAATTGCTCACCAATCCATGACGAGTTGGTGTCAACGATCTGTCCCAGCAGCAACTCGGTGCCAACTGCTACCACTTCACAGTTCACATCTGCACCACAACTAACACGAAACTAAGCCCCAGAGCAATCATCACAACAAGCGTCCAGCACCACAAGCTCAAGCATCAGCCTGGGAACGTGCTTGCGCTCGCACGCTACGGCCATCCAGCAGATACTGCAGCCCAGTGATCGCAGTAAACGCCACCGCCACCCACAACGCCACCGCCAGAACTATGTCAGCGTCTTGCAGGCTGGGCATTACTGCCATAGCCAAAGCCACACCCTGAACAAAGGTCTTGTATTTGGCTGAACGCCGAGCCGGGATCGACACACCCTCCCCTGCCCAACGCGCCCTCCAAGCAGTGATACCAAGCTCACGAAATGCCAACAAAGTAACCGGCACCCACCAGTAGCGTTCCACCGCCACAAGGCAGTAAGCAGCGCCGAGCACCACAACCTTGTCAGCGAGAGGATCAAGAAAAGCTCCGCTGCGACTAGTGACACCAGATCGGCGGGCTACTCGACCGTCGAAGTAGTCGGTGCCAGCCAGAGCCAGCCCCAGACCGAAAGCCGCCCAGGAGGCACCACGAGTGGCATCCGCCTGCAAGATCAACAGAAACAACAGCGGCGCAAACAGCAGCCGAGCCAAAGTCAACAGATTCGCTGGATGCAGCAAGCTGGCTCGTGACGCTATGTCCTGCGCGACTTGTTGCGTTGACTCAGCCTGTTGCCGTGTCTGCTGCTGAGTCTGCTGTTGTGTCGGCTGATATGGCATACCCGAAACACTCATGATGTCGCGACAGTATCAGCCTCTAAGTCACAGCCGGACGCTCCCGTGACGATGACTTGAGCGAAGCTGCCTGCTGGCAATTCCGCGGGCAAGTTGATGACACCGTCGATTTCGGGTGCTTCACGGTGGGTGCGGCCTACACCAGGTTCATCTACTAGAACTTCAATGCTGTGTCCGATCAACATGTCACGACGATGAGCGGTAATAGCATCTTGTAGTTCGGTCAGTTCGGCTAGACGCTGCGAACGCAACCCGGGATCGACTTTGCCGTCAAGCGAAGCCGAATAGGTGCCTTCCTCTTCGGAGTACGCAAAGAAACCGCACCAGTCGAGTTGAGCCTGCTGCACGAAACGCAACAACAGATCGTGGTCGTCTTCGGTTTCTCCTGGATAACCAACAATGAAATTAGATCTAAAAGCTGCTTCAGGTTCGCGGCGGCGGATGGCTTCGATCCTGGCGAGGAAACGTTCACCGTCACCCCAGCGGCGCATCCGCCGCAGCAACGGAGGTGACACATGCTGAAGCGACAAATCGAAATACGGCACACCGGTTGCACAGATCGCGTCGATCAAAGCATCGTTGAGATCTGATGGATACAGATACAGCAGTCTGGTTCGCGGCACTCTCTGCGCTACTGCCTCAATAAGCGACACAATACGCCGCTCTCCTTGGCCCTGATCACGGCCGTAGGCAGCGAGATCCTGAGCGACCAACACAATCTCAGCTGCTTCGAGTTGGTCTACCTCGTCGAGGATCTGTTGCATGTCTCGGCTGCGTTGCGGACCGCGAAAACTGGGAATAGCACAGAACCCGCAAGCCCGGTCGCAGCCTTCAGCGATCTTGACGTAAGCCCAGGGGCGCGGTGACGTAGGTCTCGGCAGGTTCAACAGATCAAACTGGGGAACCTGCTGTGCGGGTTGGGATGAATTTGCGGTGAGCATCTGACGACGGCCGAGTTGCACTGGCACTGCGGCGGTAGGGGCTGGGGCTGTAAGCGAATCACCGAAACCGGCGACATGATCAATTTCTGGCATGGCATCAACCAGTTCAGTGCCATAACGTTGAGCTAGGCAGCCGGTCACCACCAGTGATGCTCCAGGGGCTTTGACCTCGGCTAAGGCCAAGATCGTATCGATCGATTCTTGACGGGCCTCTTCAACGAAGGCGCAGGTGTTGACGATCACTAGGTCAGCTTCCTCACTGGTGTCAGCCTGCGAAAGCCCGTCAGCAGCCAGCAAACCGGCGAGTTTGTCGGAGTCGACCTGGTTTTTGGGGCAGCCAAGTGTGTGCAAGGCAAAAGACTTGGGCTGAGCTTCGCCAAGATGCTTCTCAGGCTGCTGTTCTGCGTGATTTTCTGCGTGCTGCGATGAAGCGGACATGGCTTTAGCTGCCCGCAGTAGCAGTCGGCGGCGGCAGCGAGGTTGTGGTGGTAGTGGCGACGGTGGTGGTGGTTGGAGGTGGCGCGTAAGCACCACACTCGCCAGAAATGATGTCCCGAATGCGGTCAACGCGAGGCCCAGACTCTGCTGGGATCGGGATTCCGTTTTCGTCGGTCAGATGCGGATGAAACACCCAGTTGACAACCCTGTCTCGGTCGAAATCAATCTGCAGAACTCCAGTTTCGCCACCCATGTTCTGACGAGGCTCCCAGATGAAGTTCCCTAGCGAGAAAGCCACCAGCTTCTCGCCGGTGAACACTACCGGCTGCAGCACATGGGGATGATGGCCGATGATCGCATCAGCGCCCGCGTCCAGAAGCAGTCGAGCGATATCGCGTTGCGCTGCGATCGTGCAGGGGTTGCGTTCGACTCCCCAATGGATTGCCACCACCACAGCATCGGCGACAGCGTCAGCGGTTCGCACCGAGTTAAGCAGTCGCGGCATGTGAGCAGTGTGCGCCGAAGCAATGCCTGGGGTTGTCGGGCCTGCCGCAAAGTTCACGGGGACTATGTGAGAAGCACCCACGAACGCTACGTCTAGGCCTCCAGATGTGGGCAGGATCTGGTAGCTGAAAGCCTCATCAATGTTGCTGCCAGCACCAACGGTTGTAACCCCGGCAGCCTCCAGCAGAGTGATGGTGTCGGCTAGGGCATCAGCACCGTAGTCCATGGCGTGATTGTTGGCGAGGGTAGCGACTCGCACTCCTCCATCTGCGATGCGCTGAGCCGCCGACGGCGGAGCACGGAACACGAACTGCTTCTCTCGGGGAGAGCCTCGGTCGCTGATCGTCATCTCCACGTTTATTAGCGAAAGGTCAGCCGACCCTAAAGAGGGCGTGAGTTGAGAGAAGGGATCAAGCCCCAGGCTTTCGGAGCGTTCCATCAAAACATCGCCGCCTGCTAACAAAGTCCATTCGGTGACTGGTCTAGCCGTGGTAGTGGTAGTAGTCGTGACTTCTGAGGAGTTGTCAGGAGCCACTGTCACAGCCGCTGCTGAGGTGCCGGTTGCTTGCAGGGTGGTAGTGGCTTTGACGGAGACAGCTTCGGTAGTTGAGTCAGATGCGCTTTCGTTCACTTGGCTGCAAGCGGCTGCCAGCATGGCCGCAGCAAACAGCGCCGCGACAAAAGCAACGAAACCTGACCCGCACTGGCGCGTGCCCAGCTTTTTGGGCAGCGGCGCTTGATCTACATGAGCTTGCAACTGCATTTGCTGCGATGGCAGTCCCCGCGATGACACTTTCCGCGATGGCATTTTCCGCCACTGCATTTAAGGTGCCTCCACCAAACGAACCCGGTAAAGCCTGGGCCAGAGTTTGCCGGTCATCCAAAAGGTGTCGGTCTCAGCATCATGCGCCACACCGTTGAGAACGTCAATGCTGGCACCGTCGCTGTATCCCAGCACATCATCAAGCAAAGGCGAAGCGTCAATACTCGCCACTACTGTGTTATTAGCCGGGTTGATCACTAGCAGCCGGTTGGTCTGCCAGACGTTGGCAATTACTAGCCCATCGACGCATTCGAGTTCGTTTAAATAGTCAAGCCTGCCGTCATAGTCGGTTGCTGTGATTGCATTACGGGCAAGCACTTCGAACGTTGCCGTATCTCTCACAGTGAGACGGTCGGAGCCGTCAGACATGATCAACACTTGACCCGAAAGGCCGTAGTTTGAGCTGTCATCAAGGGCGCACAAACCCCAGCCTTCACCTTGATAAGAATGCTCAAGCAGCAGTTCAAAAGAGTCGCGGTCATAAACCAGCGCTCGACCCGACAGCCAGGTGAGCTGAATTATCCGGTCGCCCACAATAGTGAGACCCTCACCAAACAGATCACCATCTAAGTCAACCTGTGTTATGACCTCACCGGTGGTGTTGTGGACTGTGCGCAGCGAAGAACGTCCGAACAATCCAGTGCTTTCGTAGAGCACGCCGTCAGCTTTTTCGAGCCCTTGAGTGAAGGCGGCAGGGTCATGCGGAAAGCTTTCGATGATCTCCACCGTCCAGCGTGCTACTCCCTGAGACGGATCACCAAATTCTGGCAGTGCCGGGAACAGTGCCGTAGGAGCCGGAACAGCACTGGTTGGTGGTGGTGTTGTTGTTGGTTGTGGTGGTGTTGTTGGTTGTGGTGGCGGTGGCGCGCTGGCTGCAACGCTGGTCGTCGTTGTAGCAAGAAGGGCGGTGGGAGCGAGTGTTGTTGTAGTAGCAGCAGTCCTAGTAGTGGTGGTCGTAGTAGTGGTAACAGCAGCCAGCAGTTCGCTGGATACAACATTGGTCGTTGTAGTAGGGAGGGTGGTGGCGGTAATGGTTGCCGGTGGTTGTGTTATTGACTCGCTGGATGCAACGCTGGTTGTCGTGGTTGTCGTTGTGTTAGAAAGAGTGGTGGTTGGCAACTCGACTGCGGCAGCGCTGGATGTTGTTGATGCTGGAGGAGACTCAATCACCGCAGAACTCGTTGTTGGCGTTGTTGAACTTTCAGCGCATCCCGCAATAACAAGCCCCGTGATTATGCACAACAGCACCACACGCATAGCAGGCATTGCAAACATTTGATTACACGGTGTCATGATTTCGCAGGGTCATTTTGGATGACACTTTGTCAACCAGCTAGCAAGGCGATGCTTACCATCCACAGAATCAGCAGAACCACACCGTCGCTGCGGCTAACCCTATGACCGATAGCCATGTCGGCCCAACTAGTAGCACAGATCAGCACCATCATTATTGCTCCAAGGGTCTGCACCGGAACATCGCCTACCGTGCCGGGGCCTACCAAACCGATCACGCCACCCACCGCTAGCGAGTTGAACACATTGCTGCCCAAAAGGTTGCCCACTAGCAGTTCGGTTTGACGTTGACGTGCTGCTGCCACAGCAGTGACCAGCTCGGGTGCTGAGGTTCCTACAGCCACCATCGTGTATCCGACAAAACCTCCCGAGAGGTTGAGCGCTTCGGCTACTCGTTCAGCGCCTTCCACCAGCATGTAAGCCGAACCCGCTACTAGCGCCAGCGACACAAGCGTGCGTAGCGCCTCAAGACCCAAAGCTGGAGGGTCTTCACCGACGAGTTCGTTGAGTTCAGCCAGATCTGGGCTGTCGAGACTGTCAGGCTCGTCCGACTCGCCAGAACTGGTTGATCCCGCAGTTGGGGTTCGCGAGCCGCGCAGCACCAGCACAAACCAGGCACCTAGCGCTAACAGCAGCACACCCCCTTCGATGCGAGTGAGTTCGTTCTGCACTAGCAGTGCGAACAAGCCGACCGCCGCCACCGACACAGCAGCATCACGGCGAATCACCGAAGAACTCACCGGTATCGCCGTAACGAACGATGCCGTGCCTAGCACCAAAGAAATATTGGCAACGTTGGAGCCAACAATATTGCCAACACCTATATCGAGACGTCCGTTAATCGCTGCTAGCCCAGACACCAGCAACTCGGGTGCGCTGGTGCCGAAACCCACAACAATCGCACCCACCACTATCGGAGCGATCCGCAAGATAACCGCAAGCCGGGCTGCGCCTGTCACGAACTGATCAGCAGCCAACGACAGCACCACAAGCCCGACTATCGAAAGAATCAAACCTACTAGCATCAGAGCAAACTACGAGTTCGGTTAGCTTGACCGGAACTTCTCAAGATCTTCCGCCGAAATAAGGACATCGCGTGCTTTTGAGCCGATAGAAGGCCCGACAATGCCACGCTGCTCAAGCAGATCCATGATCCGCCCTGCTCGAGCGAAACCGATTCGCAGCCTGCGTTGCAGCATCGAAGTTGAGCCAAGTTGGGTTTCCACCACTAGTCGCATCGCTTGGTCAAGTAATTCATCGCCGTCATCTTCGTTATCTTTTAAAGGAGGCGACAAGTCTGTAATGTCTCTTGAAATTCCTGGCAATGTGGTTTTTGTTTGATTGTTTGATGTGTTTTTGTTTATTTTTTCTGTGTTGGCTTCGGGGGTGTCTGGCGATGTGGGCTGCGATGTGGTATGTGCCGCGTGCTCAGTGTGCGACCCGTCTTGAGTTGTCCCGGTTTGTATCTCTGTGGGATCATCAGCTGATACCGACTGCTCGTCAGTGAAGTCAGGGACTTGATCCACCCAGTGAGCTACCACAGTGCGTACTTCGTCTTCGGTGACCCAGCACCCCTGAATACGGTGAGGTGTTGACGACGATGGGTCGAGATAAAGCATGTCACCCTGGCCGACGAGTCGCTCCGCTCCAGCCTGGTCGAGTATCACTCGTGAGTCGATCAAACTTGACACGGCAAATGACAGCCTTGCGGGAATGTTGGCTTTGATCACCCCAGTTATGACATTCGTCGACGGACGCTGAGTAGCTATCACCAAATGGATCCCCACAGCTCGCGCCATCTGTGCAATACGGGCGATCGACTCCTCGACATCGCGTGCTGCCACCATCATCAAGTCGGCAAGCTCATCAACCACCACCATCACGAACCGTAAGCTCAAATAGGTAGCAGGCTCGCCGTCAGATCCTTTGACGAGACCCCCCAATACAGGCGCAAATTCATGCCAATCGGTTTTGCTTGGAGATGCGCTTTCGGTCTCCTGTGCAAGAGCCTGCGCCGAAGGCTCAAGTGCGCCCGATGCCACGGCTGCGTTGTATCCAGTTATGTCACGAAATCCCGTCTTTGAGAGCAGTTCATAGCGGCGCTCCATTTCGGTGACAGCCCACCTCAATTTTTCGGCTGCTTTGCTGGGATCAGTTACCGGCGCGGTCAATAGATGCGGCACACGGTCGTATTGACCCATCTCAACGCGTTTAGGATCAACAAGGATCATGCGCACTTCATCTGGGGTGGAACGCATCAAAACCGAGGTGATTACCGAGTTGAGACACGACGATTTGCCAGCCCCTGTAGCACCCGCGATCAAGAGATGAGGGGTAGCCGCCAAGTTCATCATCACCGCTCGCCCGTCAATGTCGCGTCCGATAGATACCTCTAAGGGATGATCCGCCCGTGACGCTTCTTTGGAGCTCAGAACATCACCGAGACGCACAACTTGGCGGTCGAGGTTGGGTACTTCTACGCCAATAGCTCTACGCCCGGGAATGGGTGCCAAGATGCGGATGTCGGGTGATGCCATAGCGTAGGCGATGTCTTTGCGGAGACTTTCAAGCTTCGCTACTTTTACGCCCTCGCCGAGTTCTAGCACGAAACGTGTGACGGTCGGGCCTACAACAGGCTCCAACAAGCGGGTGGGCACGTCGAAACGTTCGAGCGTGGCTTGCAGCAGTTGACCGCGTTCGGCGACTTCAGCCTTGTCAACGGCCCGTGCGGGTGTCGCTGTGAGCAGATCAGCTGGCGGGAGTTTCCACTTAGTCGACTGCTGACGACGGGACTTCTTGTCAGAGGTTCGCTTGTCTTGAGCCATCTGCACGGCTGAAAGCTCAGGCTTGGTCGGGGTTGTCGGCACAGCTTCAGGACTTGTGGTTGCTGCGATTGTTGCGGTTTGTGTGTCTTCTTGTGTTTCTTGGCTGCGTTCAGAGATCAATTCACCAACATTAAAGGGGCTGTCTGTGTGCTGTTCAGCGTCGCGGTCATGGGCTTGAGGCTCTTTGCCTTCGGGCTCTTTGATATCACTAAAAAGATGGATCACCCCGGCGCGCAGCATCCGCCAAAGTGGCTTCACTGCGGCTGCCAACTGTCCCGCAGCAGCTGACACAGAAAGCTGGGTGACGAAGATCACTCCGAGCAGACCAGCGAATATCAACAGCAGCAGCGAACCCCATAGCGCGGTCCAAGCGTGAAGGAAACCACCGAGCGCTACTCCTAACGCACCACCAGCATCACCGAGTTCGGAAACACCGTCACCAAGGCCTGGACGACCGGCTATTAGATGAAGCAGTCCTGTGGACGACATAAGCAGCAACAAACCACCTAGCAACATTTGGGTAACTGGATCATTGTTGTCTTCGCTGTCGGCCTCAGACTGTTGTGAGATCTGCGAAGCCTGAACAACAGCGGGAACCTCGGCTTCACCTGCAGCGAGATCAGTTTCGTTGTCAGCAGTTTCGGTAGCGTTTCGGTTTTTTGGGTGCCAGCGGGCCCCCAAAGCCGCAGCACCGATCACGACCAACCCAATCGGCAAAGCCATACGAACCAGGCCGAAGCAGGCCGCCAAGACTCGGTCGATCTGCTCACCGACAGGACCCGAAACCCCGAACCAGACGCTTCCAGCCACTAGCAGGGCTGCCACAACCGCTGCCAAACCAGAAATATCGCGTCGATGACGGCGCAGCACCGAACGAACCGGGTGGGAGCGCTGTGAAGTCTGTTTCGTGGTGCTTGCGCGCTTTGCTGCGCGTTTGGGCCGCCGCGGGTTTGCGCCTCCACGCGAAGTAGAAGTGTCCGCTCCCGATGCCGGTAATGAAGGCGGCGGTGGTGCAGGCGGAGTCGTCACCTTTTTGGCCATTATCCGCGACGTTAGCAGTGACTCTGCGGCTGCCTGTGAACCTGAACCGTGTCGCTGCTAGCCACAAGCACCAGTTCGCGATTTTCAGGTCTCGGTAATGAGCGCAACGATCACAGGTTTGCGTCGGGTGCGTTCCCTTGAAGTGCGGCGCGCTGTTCGTAGCACCAGATCCTCCAAAACTGCGATGTCCGTCTCGCCAGCATTCAGAGCATTCTTCAGCTCAGTTTTAACAGCGTCTACAACTGCGGCCTCATGACCTTGCAAAGCTGGTTGCTCCACCCAGCCATGTGTTCTGATCCGCGGACCCGAAACTAGCTCACCGTTGTTGGTGTTGACTCCCGCCACTACCGCAACACAGCCGTCGCCACCCAGTTTGCGTCGCTCGCTCAGAACCTTCGAGCCGAGATCACCAACTGTCCCGTCAACATAAACATGATCACCGCCGACAGAAGCGCTATGACGCTGCAAGCCGTCGTCGCTGAGTTCGATGCGATCCCCGTCGCTGCACACCAGCACCCGCTGCGAAGACATACCCATGTCTCGGGCTAGGCCAGCGTGAGCCACCAGATGCGAATACTCGCCGTGAACCGGCACGAACCATTGCGGTGATGCCACCGAATGCAGCACTTTGAGTTCTTGTTGTTGGCCGTGACCAGTGGTGTGAACATCCAAATTGCCGGTGTGCAACACCCGTGCGCCTCGTCTTGCTAAACCGTTTCGCACCGTAGCGACAGCTGCTTCGTTGCCTGGGATGGGATGCGAACTGAGAATCACCGTGTCGGTGTCGTTGATGTCCACCCACTTGTTGGTTCCTTCAGCCATCTGAGTCAGCGCAGCAAGAGGTTCGCCTTGTGAACCGGTGCAGATAATCACTACCTGATCGGGAGGCAGTTCTTGAAGATCGGAGATGTCACGAAGGCAATGATCTGGAACCCGCAACAAGCCCAGCTCACGAGCCAAAGCCACGTTGCGCTGCATTGACCGTCCCAGTGTCGCTACAGTGCGTCCGACGGCTGAAGCCGCTTCGATTACTTGTTGTATGCGGTGAATGTGGCTAGCGAAAGCACCCACAATCACACGACGCCCGACTTGCTCAGCTATCGCATCATGGAGCACTTCGCCCACTTCACGCTCCGAACGCGATGCCCCGGGAGCATCAGCATTGGTCGAATCGGCTAGCAGCAGCCTGATGCCGGGATCATGCGCCAGAGCACCTATACGCGACAACGCAGTACGGCGACCGTCCACTGGTGTGAGATCAAGCTTGAAGTCACTGGAATGCAGAATCACTCCCTGGGGAGTGGTGAAAGCTGTTATTAGCCCTCCCGGCACCGAATGAGTTACCGGCATCACTTCGCACGCGAAAGGCCCGATATCGAAGCTGTCGCCGTCGCCCACGGTGTGCAGCTCGGCACGGTCTCGCAGCCCCGCCTCGCTTAGCTTGTGATGCACCAAACCAAGCGTGAAAGCCGAGCCGTAAACCGGCAGAGTCAACGTCGGCAGATGCTCCAGCAGATGCGGCAGCGCCCCAATGTGGTCTTCATGGGCGTGGGTCGCGAGACATGCTTCTACAGCTCCAGAAGGCCCGCCACTGTCGAGAAGCCATCCAAAATCGGGTATCACCGACTCCACGCCGGGAAGATCATCACCAGCGAACATTCGACCGCAGTCAAGCAGCACCCGACGACCGGCGGTTTCTAGAACAGCGCAGTTGCGTCCTATTTCGCCGAGGCCGCCGAGGAAGGTGACCGCGACCGGTGCAGCCAAAACCAGACGCTGACTTCAGCCGACCGAGTCAGGCGGCGGAGGAGGAGAGGAAGGCGGTGGCGGAGATTCCAGTGGCGGCACCAGAGGCGATGCTTCCAGCGGCGACGATTCCGGCGACGGTATTGACAGAGGCGGTGCTGAGGACGCGGCTGGGGACGCAGCAAGCAAAGACCCTGGAGGTTCAAACAAAGGCTCTGAGGCTCTAGGCGGAAACGGCGCAGTTTCGGGCTGAGACTGCCTGGCATCAGGCCGGTTCAGCGCGGCAAGCACTTGTCGCGCTCGGTTTTCGAGTTCTTCAGGCTCGGGACCCATCGGCAGACGACATGGACCTACCGGTAGTCCCATGATGCGCATCATGCATTTGGTGGGTACTGGGTTGGGAGCATCGTCGCTGCTCTCAAATCGGTAGGAGTCAATCAGACGGCGGTTGATGGCAGCCGCTTCGGCAACTCGTCCGTTTTCAAAAGCTTTGATCATGTCAAGCATCGTCTGGGCTGCCCAGTGAGTGGCTACACCGATCACGCCAACTGCTCCCACCGCTAGCAGCGGCAGAGTCAAAGAATCGTCACCAGAGTAAACCTCAAAATCGTCGGGAGCCATAGCTATGAGCCGAGCGGTCTCGTCGACATTGCCAGCTGCGTCTTTGACCGCCACAATGTTGGGAACCTCATGCGCTAGACGAGCCAGGGTCTCGGTAGCGATCTTGCGGCCGGTTCGCACTGGAATGTCATAGATGATTATCGGCAGGTCAGTTACACCAGCGCAGTGCCGGAAATGCCTCTCAAGACCGGCCTGCGACGGTCGGTTGTAATAGCCAGCAACATGCAGTAACCCGGCAGCGCCTGCGTTGCCACACAATTCGCTGAGTTCGAGGGCAGCGCGTGTGTCGTTGCTGCCAGCACCAGCTAGTACCGGCACGTCCACCGCTTGAACCACAGTCGCAACAAGATCTGCCTGTTCGTTGTGGGTCAAAGTGGGGCTTTCGCCGGTGGTGCCAGCCACCACAAGGCCTTCACTGCCGCCTGCTACCAGTCGCTGAGCGAGCTGGGCCGCCTTATCAAGATCAAGATCTCCGCCCTCAGTGAAGGGAGTAACCATAGCTGTGAGCACACGTCCGAAACGAGCCATGGCTTACAACTCTAGTTGCGAACTGTCTAGTTGCGAACCAGACATAATTTGATGCCTCGCAGCGGCACGACGCAAGATCAAACCGTAAACCACCACCGTTCCAGCAGTAAAAAAGAACCACTGGAACGCATAAGAAAGATGCGGCCCTTCACCGAGGTCAGGATCAGGCACAGGAACTGGCAGAGCGTCAAGCTGTGCAGGCGACTGAGCACGCAGCCGTATCCAAACATCCTCAGTGTCAAGACCTGTGACTGCATCGAATCGAGTCAGATCCATCTGAGAGATCTCAGGCGTGTCGCCAGAATCAACCTGCGCGATGCGCCCACCAGAGACACTCTCAAAAGCCAGGCCAGCCACTATTACCGAACCTGACGGAGCAGCAGTGCTGCGATCATCAAGGCCTGACAAGGTGCGTCTGGGGACCCAGCCTCGAACTACAGCGATGATACGTCCGTCTTGGAGTTGCAGCGGTGTCGCCAGCCAAAAGCCGGGCTGTCCCCCACTGCTGCGATTAGCGATTCGCACTTCAGCATCAGTGAGATAGGTGCCTGCTGCAGCGACTGACGTGTAATCAAGCGGCGCGCCGAACTCGTTGAGGTATGCCCCCACATCAACGGGTTCCGCAGCGATTGCAGCAGCTATAACTGTGTTGTCAGTACGGCGATCATCTAAGCGGCGCAGCTGCCACAACCCCAAGTTAAACATCAGCACCACCATCACCGCCACAAACAGATGCGATGCAATCCAGCCTGGGGATGTCAGCCGACGCACCCGCCGAGACTTCTGGTCCGATGGTTTCACCTTCGGCTCGGGCTTTCAGATACCCAGAACCTCACCGAGCCCGACGGTCACTCCCGGCGGCAAGCTGACCACCCGCTTCGCAGCCAGCAACATGCCCGGCATGAAAGCCGAACGGTCGATGGTGTCTTGACGGATGGTGAGGGTTTCACCGGCACCGCCAAGCAGCACCTGCTGGTGAGCGACTAGACCCTTGAGGCGCACCGAATGCACCGGAATACCCGCCGGGCCGCGACCGCCTCGCGTGCCTGGCAGGGTTTCGCTAGTGGTGTGGTCAGCTATCCAGTCAGCGGACGCTTCAGCCATCGCTGCTGCTGTCGCTAGAGCTGTGCCCGAAGGTGCGTCAGCTTTGCGTTCATGATGCATTTCGATTACTTCGGCAGAGTCAAAGAACGGCGCAGCCAAAGCCGCGAAACGCGTCATCAAAACGGCACTCAAAGCGAAGTTTGGTGCCACTATGCAATGACTGTGAACAAAGCCAGCTTTCAGGGCTTCAAGGTCTGCGTCATTAAGTCCTGAGGTGCCGATCACGGCGTGAATGCCTGCGCCAGCCCACACGGCTGCGTTCTCACGAACCGCTGCCGCGTCAGTGAAGTCCACCACCGCGTCTACTTGTGCATCAACGAACTCTTTGACGGAGCCGTTTGATCCGATAGCAACCAGCAACTCGGTTTCGGGATCAGCTGCTATGGCGCGACAAGCTTCGCTACCCATGCGTCCTGTCGAACCGCAAACACCCAGCTTGATCATCGTGCTGCGCTTGCTTAGCGCGGGCTGCGAGGACCGCGGCGGCCGCCACGACGCGCCCGCTGATCAGGACCCAAGTCACCGAAGTCGCGTTCTAGTTGCTGATCAAAGGAATCCTCAAACGAAACCGACCTTGCGCTCGACCCAGACCCAGACCGTCGTTCGCGGCTTTCGCTGCGACCAAGACCGTCACGCGAACCTCCACGACCGTCACGCGGGCCGCCACGACGGCGGGGCGGTTCAAAGTCGTCGTCATATCGTGAACGCCTCGAAAAGCCTGCTGATTCTTGCGCGTCTTGGGAATCTTTCAGCGATTTGGGTAGCAGCGAGATCTTGCCGTTGGGGTCAACATCTTCGACCACGACTTCCATCTCTTCACCGAGTTCAAGCACGTCCTCGACCCTGTCGATACGCCTGCCGCCCCCGAGTTTGGAGATATGCACCAGGCCGTCACGACCTGGAAGGATGTTGACGAAAGCACCGAACTTGGTGATGTTGACAACTCTGCCCAGATACTCAGCACCGATGTCAGCGGTAGGGGGATCAAGGATCAGCTTGATCTGACGCTCAGCTTCCAACACGGCGGCACGGTTGATCGAAGCGATAGCCACAATTCCGACCGCTCCGTCATCATCAACGCTGATATCTGCACCGGTTTCGCCTTGAATAGCGTTGATAACTTTGCCTTTGGGGCCGATGACTTCGCCGATCTTCTCCACCGGTATCTCGAAAGAGACAACCTTGGGTGCAGTGTCACGAACATCAGGCCGCGGCTCAATGATGGTTTCGGCCATCACATCCAGAATGTCTAAGCGGGCGGCTCGAGCCTGACGCAAAGCATCGGCTAGCACAGCGGCCGGGATGCCTGCGATTTTGGTGTCGAGCTGCAACGCAGTAATGAAATCGGTGGTTCCTGCCACTTTGAAGTCCATGTCGCCGAAAGCATCCTCAGCGCCGAGAATGTCGGTCAGGGTCACCCAGGCACCTTCGGCGTGAACTAGACCCATCGCTACTCCGGCTACTGGTGCTTTGATCGGCACTCCAGCATCCATCAAAGACAGAGTCGAACCACAGACCGATGCCATCGAACTCGACCCGTTAGAAGCCATCACCTCAGACACGGTGCGTACCGTGTAAGGCCACTCTTCATAGCTGGGCACCACCGGGAACACAGCCCGCTCTGCCAAAGCTCCGTGACCGATCTCGCGACGCTTAGGGCCGCGCATGAAACCGGTTTCGCCGGTGCTGAACGGCGGGAAGTTGTAATGATGGAAATAGCGCTTTTTGTCGGTCGGCGAGAGATCGTCGATCATCAGGTCGCTGCGGCCAATCCCGAGCGTGGTGAAGTTCAACACTTGAGTCTCGCCGCGCTGGAACAACCCAGTGCCATGCGCGGTGGGCACTACCCCGACACGGCACATCAACGGACGCAACTCATCAGTGGCGCGTCCGTCAATGCGGATGCCTTCGCTGACGATGCGATGCCGTACCGCTTGTTTGGTGACGGCACGTATGGCGTTAGCGATTTGTTTAGCTGCCGTGGGATCATCGTCGAAACGCTCCGAAAGTTCCGCCACGATCTCGGCTGACAGTTCAGCTTCGGCGGTTTGGCGGTCGGCTTTGTCGGCGATCTGCTGTGTGGCAGCGATACGCTCTGCGGCGCTGGCGCGCACAGCTTCAAGGATTTCTTCGCTGTAATCAACAGCTAGCGGCACTTCCATTTTGGTGATCGGGCCGACCGCGGCGATCAGCTGCTGCTGCAGTTCGATCATCTCACGGATCCAAGTCTTGGAAGCTTCCAGACCGCCTGCGAGAACTTCTTCGTCTACTTTGGGCACGCCGTCGGCGTAGAGCTCCCAAGTGGCTTCGGTTCCGCCAGCTTCGACCATCATCACGGCCACGTCATCGCCGTCAAGGCGGCCAGCTACCACCATCTCAAAAGCTGCGTCTTCGCCTTCGTTGTAGGTCGGGAACGGCAACCATTCGCCTTCGGGTGACCAGCATAAGCGCACTGCGCCGACCGGCCCGTCGAAGGGGATCGGCGATATGCATAAAGCTGCTGAGGCAGCGTTGAGCGCAGCGATGTCATACGGGTTCTTCTGATCGGCGCCGAGCACTGTGGCAACGACATGCACTTCGTTGCGGAAACCGTCACCGAAAGCGGGACGCAGAGGACGGTCAATTAGCCGACAGGTCAAGATGGCCTGCTCACCGGCACGGGCTTCGCGCCTAAAAAACGATCCTGGGATGCGGCCCGCTGCATACATTCGCTCTTCAACGTCAACGGTGAGCGGGAAAAAGTCGGCACCTTCACGGGGTGCTTTGGCGGCGCTAGCAGTGACTAGCACTACCGTGTCGCCTACCTGAGCTGTTACTGCGCCAGCTGCGAGAGGTGCCAGCAAGCCCGTCTCGAAGGTGACATCTTTGCCTGGAGCGCGCGTCAATGCGCCGCTTACAGAAATGGCATCGGCCATGGGTTTCTCCTTGGGGTGGCCTTCACATCAAGGCCTAAGTGCGGCACGACCCCGCCAGTTCCCAGTCGTATCGGTCCCGCCAAGATTTTGACCTCGCTCAAGCCGTGGGTTGCACTTTGAGAGCTTGAACTTGAGTTTGAGCTTGATGGCCGGGGCCGATGCGACTAGCACCGGAGCGGTCGCACCTGAAATAGCTTTATTACTGGGATGTGTCGCCGGTGCAGCACTTTGGGGTGCATAGCAGCCGGATTCGTAGACGGCTCTTGATTTTTGAGCAGTTTCGCCTTTCTGTGGTTTGAGCCGTCTGTGGTGTGTGAATGTGTTTGTGTGTGCTTGTGCGTCAGCGTCGCAGACCGAGATGAGCGATCAACGCCCTATACCGCTCGACATCGTTGTTCTTGACGTAGTCGAGCAGCCTCCTGCGTCGACCCACCAGCATCAGCAAACCCCGTCGGCTGTGATGATCCTTGGTGTGGATCCGCAGATGTTCGGTGAGATGGTTGATGCGGTCAGATAGCAGCGCTACTTGCACTTCGGGAGAACCAGTGTCGTTCTCGGCGAGTTCGAAAGCTTGTGCTATTGAGGCGATGGTTTCGGCTTTGGTGGGGAGGCTGGTTGTGGTTGGCATGGTTTCTCCGTCGGGTTTCGGACCCTGCTGCATGACCCGCAGTGCGAAGTCAACAGCCTGCGTGTTCACACACGTCTGGCCTCGCCACTTGACGAGACCCGTAAAGCCTAGCGCCGTGATCCGCAACTCGGTGCAAGCTTGTGCAAGCCAGGCACACCTGGACTTTTCGTCCCACCTTGGCTTGGCTTGCTTTGCCCCTTGCTCACCCTGACTTGCTGTGCAGTTCCTTGATTTGCGGTGCCTTGTCCTGCTAGCAGGTGCCAGTGCTATCACGGATTGCATGAAAATAATGTTCGTTATAATAATTTTAGGTCATATGGGTTGCAATTGGTATGCTATGTGTGCTTTAATGAATTGCAGTCAGCTCATTGGTAGCAAACAACATGAGATATCTAGTAGCAGACTGCATGAGATGACCGCAAGAAAACCGAACGCAAGTTCACAAAATAGAAAGGAAAATTATGGGAGCTACGTATGTAGATGTGAAGGTCACCAACCTGAGGTCGCCTGAAAAGACCTGGGACGGCAAGTTCATGGTGGACACGGGCGCAACCGACAGTGTCATGCCCCGCAGCAAACTTGAAGCGATTGGTATCAGCCCCGAGCACCAACTCACCTATGAGCTAGCTGACGGCAGCCAAGTTGATTGCGATGTCAGTGAGGTGCAGTTTGATTTCATGGGCGAAACGATCAGAGGCAGGGTGGCGTTCGGAAGCGATGACTCAGTGCCGCTGCTGGGATTCCTTGCCCTTGAGGATGCCAACATGGTGGTTGATCCCTTAAAGGGTCAACTCAAGAAGCGACGTGCTGGCCGATACATGGTGGGCATTCGCCGCGTTGAGGACTAGCCCTCTGCACAGCTGACGGCAACAGCAGCGCCTTTTGCATCAAGGCAGGACAAAGCAACAAGAAAGGAACAACGACAATGGGTACAACATATGTGACTGTGACGGTCACGAACCCTGCCGACCCAAAGCGGTCATGGGAGGGCGAATTCCTTGTGGACACCGGTTCTCACGACACTATGGTTCCCCGTAGTCATCTTGAAGCCATCGGCGTTAAACCCGCAAGCAACCGAGCATACGAGCTTGGCGACGGTGCCCTAGTTAACTTTGATGTCGGCGGCGCAAAGCTCGAATTTCTGGGCAGGAGCACACACACAGATGTGATCTTCGGTTCGGATCAAGCAGAGCCGCTGCTAGGCGTGATCGCCCTACAAGCCATCGGTGCCGAGATAGATCTGCGCAATGAGCAACTTGTGCTCAAGCCTGTGCTGCCTTTCCCCACCTTGCGGTTGCCCCGCCAGCGCAGCTAATGGCAATAGCAGCGGCTATTGCATCAAGCAAGGAATCACAATGGGTGCAACGTATGTGACTGTGACGGTCACGAACCCCGCAGACCGCAGCCGGGGCTGGACAGGCGAGTTCTTGGTGGACACTGGTTGTTCCCACAGCGTCGTGCCCCGCAAACACTTGGAAGCCATTGGGGTGAAACCTGTCCGACAACGGGACTACGAATTGGCCGACGGCAGCGTCAAAGCTTTCGATGTCGCCCCGGCAGTACTGGAATTCATGGGTATTCCCACCACAGGCTCGATCATTTTCGGAGACAGCGAGGCAGAGCCGCTGCTGGGGTTCATCGCCTTGGAGGACGCAGAAATGGAAGTCGACCCGCTCGGGGAGAGCCTCAAGCCGAGAACTAAAACCTGGCTGAAAGCTGGCCTGGGCCACTTCATCCAAAGACAGCCCAGGGCAACAAAGGAAGAGACCGAGCGTGGGTGAAACATATGCGACTGTGACGGTCAAGAATATGTCAGATCGCAGCCGGAGTTGGACAGGCGAGTTCCTTGTGGACACCGGTGCCCATGAGACGTTCGTGCCGCGCTGTCACCTCGAGGCCATCGGCATTGAACCTGAAGGAATCGAGATATACGAACTCGCTGACGGCAGCACCGTGCAATTCGACGTGGGAGGGGCCGTCATCGAGGCGCTGGGGCGCTTCGGCCCTCTCGCTATGGTATTCGGAGACGACCACGCCGAGCCGCTGCTAGGAGTGATCGCCCTGCAAACGCTCGGTGCCGAGGTGGATCTGCGCAACGAGTGCCTGAGACTGCTTCCAGCGAAGCGCGCCGTCACACCGCGACGCGTCCGCAGACGAGAACGCGGCGGCTAGAACCCGTCTGCCATTTCTACGGCTCTAAGAAGTTCATCAAGCAGCGGGCTTCCCCAAGTAAGCAGCGCCACGTCGTCATAATCGGTGCATAACTTGGGGTCGAAGGCAACCGCAACAGATTTTCTCGCCTTGATACCGTTGTCTTGGGTATTTTGGGTCAGGTACCACACGTTATGACGCTGAGGGTCTGGTTTCAGTAGATCAGCAACGACTGGAAGCGACAGCAGCTTGTCACGCAGCCCATCAAGGGTCATGTAAGGGGCGAGTTCATTAGCCGGTTCTGGCACGGCATCAAGGTCGTCTAGCGATATCGGTGCATCTTCGGCGATTTGGATCGACTCGTTGATCTGCTCTAATGCCTTCTCGGAACCGATTTTGCCCATTGCCGCGTCTTTTAGTGTGTGTTCCATAGCCGCAAGCACAGGAGCACTAGTTCCCAGCACATTCTCGAAGCTGTCGAAACGCTCACACAGACGCTGATAGATATCCACTTCGACCGTGCCGCTGTAATACAGGTTGTGAACCGTAATCCGCTCCATGCCACCGATGCGATCAAGGCGCCCGATCCGTTGCTCAACTCGGGTGAAGTTCCACGGCAGGTCAAAGTTCACCATCACGTCACAAGTTTGCAGGTTGAGCCCTTCTGACATTGAGTCAGTGCCGATCAAGATCTGGATTTCGCCGCAACGAAACTGCGACTTGATGTGTTCTTTGCCAACCCCTCTCCAGCAACAAAGCGTGTTGTCCCATATCTCGCCTGCGCCTCCGTAGTAGCAGGCCAGACCGTTTCGATAAGTGCCGCGCAGGCGATCACGTATGTAGTGAAGCGTGTCGCTGTATTGAGTGAAAATCACCACGCTGCGATGCCCTTGAGTGAAACTGCGAGAGAGGATTTTTGCCAGCCTCTGCATTTTCGGTTCGTCGCGAGGCAGCGCATCAAGCTCAGCGACGAAACTGTCGATTTCGTCGAGTTCGGCCTTTAGGCCACCGATGTCGTTGAGTATTAACTGAACATCGTTGTCAGTTTCGCTGCTATCCGCATCAGCCACAAACAGCGAGTCGTCTAAATCGTCTAGCCCGTCCATCCAGAGTGCATCTTCTGTGGCGTTACGGTCGTCGTCATCTAGCAGACTCGCTGCCGGGCTTTCGTTAATAAGCGCCTGGCGGCGACGCTTGAGCGAGCAGTTGATGGCATGAAAACTGGAAGTAAGCCTGCGACGGTAGACCGTCATAATGAAACCCATACCCCGAGCCCGCTCATCGCGGCTAGCAGAATATGCCTCATAACGAGCACGTATATAACTGTCAATGCGTTCATACAGAGTTGTGGCTTCGCCGAGGTCACCGAAGTGATCCAGTATCTTGCGCTGAGGGATGACGGTGCCTGATGCGAGCCTGCCTTCAGCAACATAGGAGCGCAATGTGATGCGGGTGGTGCGAAACACGCGGTCACGCACTGGTGTGCAAGCTCGTAGCCACTCATCCCAGGCTGACCGCTCGGACTTCTTAATGTCTTGAGGTCCACGCAGGCCATTGTCAGCAAAGTTACGGATGCGATGCTGCGCAACCGCGCCCACGCTCTCTAACGCCGCCGAAGTGCGTTTGTCTGAAGGATCGCCAGCTTCAGACAGATGCGACTTGACCATCGAACGCAGAAAATCCCAGTCTCGGTCGTTGAACGGCTCGCTGAGCTGCTGAAAATAGCGTGCCATCGCTTGATCGTTGCTCGCCCAGTGTTCGGGCAGGCCAACGATTTGCAGCAGATCCCATAGTTCGCGGGGATGCATCTGCATTGGTGTTGCCGAAGCCAGCAGCAGCGCTTTGAACTTGTCCTGCTTGTTCAAGTCGCGCAGCATGACGAGCATCTGGTTTGGGTTGCTGTCAGGCTTCAGGCCGCTGCGGCGAGCATGATGAGCTTCGTCTACGACTATGAGATCCCAGTTCGGCGCGTTTAGCAGCCTCTGGCGATGAGTTCGGCGGCGTGCCAAATGCGACGAAGCCAACAGCTGCGGCTCTGCCGCCCATGGATTGCTGCCGGATTTGATCGGGTGACGGCGAGACGGATCACTGAACACCAGGTTGGTGCCGTCAAGACGGGGCACGTCAAGACAGAACTTCTCTTGGAGTTCTTGTTGCCATTGGATCAACAAAGATGCTGGAACCAGGATGAGCGCACGGTTTGCCCGACCCGACAACAGCAGCTCCCGCAGTATCAGGCCCACCTCAATGGTCTTGCCGAGGCCTACTTGATCTGCCAGCAGATAAGACCGCGGCCAAGTATCAAGCACACGACGGGCGATAGCCAACTGATGCGGCCATGGCTCCACCACCGCTGATACGAGCCCTACACCTGTGCCCGTGGCTGGCGCGCCACGGATCTCTGCTACGACTTTGCGGTCGGTTTCGCTGAGTGCTTCGGGGTCTGTGCATTCAGTGCTTACCTGCTCGGGGGTTGCCTGCTCGGGGGTTGCCTGCTCGGCGGGATCAACTGCAGGTGGCTCATAATCATCAGGCACTATGTCTATTAGCTTGCTTTTGAAGGCTTCAGGCAGTTCGATTATGCGCCAGCCTGGCCCAGCATTACCGTTCCAGAGCCGCTCGAAATGTTGCGCTTCGGGTTTGCCGTAATCAGACCACGATTCAGCCTTCCAAGACATGTAAACCTTGAACTGCTCAAAGTTGCGTGACCAGCCTTGTAACGATTCGTTGATGCTGCCGCTGAAAGTCAGCATGTCACCGGCATCGTCATACAAGATCCCGGATTTGGCATGAAAGTAACGTCCATCGTTGTCGGGATGATCGCTTGCCAACGGCACGCCTATGGGGCTGCAAGGCACACCAACACGTATTTCTAAGCGACCTTGGCGCACGAGCCAGGCAATGATCTGCAAACGCTGATGAGCCATATCGTCTGCAATCAGAGCGGATGCATTAAGGCGTTGCGCTAGCACCAAATCAAGCTCTGCGCTGCCTTGCAAAGCTTCGCAGTCGGTGTCGCTGAGTCGCGCTCCGACAATCATGCGCATCATGCCGCCACCGTTAACGAATCGTGCCAGCCCAGCAGCAGCGCTCACAAACGCAGAAGATGCGAAATAACCGGCGATGCGGTCATAACGGATCGCCCGGCTCAGAGCTGGCACGTAAAAATCGTTGAGCAGATTGTCGCTATCAGAAGAGTAACGAAGCCGAAGCCGCAAACCCCGCAAACCGTTCAACGATGCTGCAGCGCTGCTGGCATCCGACACTGCTAACGACCTGTTTGCGTCGTTGTCTGATCTACCGGCTTACAAAGATGCATCGTCTGCGAGATCGTCAAGACTTTGTTGCTTTGTAGGGATCGGAGTTGCTGCGGGAAGGCTAATGCCAGCAAAATGCGTAGAGATCAACGAATGCACCATCTCAGCTTCAGCCACATTCCATGAACCATCAGGCTTGCGTGTGTTGGGCAAAGCTCTCGCGAAAGCACCGAGACAGCGTTTGAAGTCAGTGTCGTTGCGTAAACCGCGTTCATCGAGCCAGGCTTTGGCGGTGCCGAGACCATCGGAAGCAGCCACATACATCGCCGTATGCACCGCGTCGATCTGGCGGGTGAAGCTGCTCGCAGCCCGGTCCACGCCTCCGCTACCACGGCGACGCTCATCTGGGGTGCATAAAGTGACCTTGCCAGCAGATGCCGAAACGATCCGCTGTTTTTGCAGGTCGCCAACATCTAAGCCACCGGTCGCGTATGCGAGACGGCGAGCATCATCAAAAGGAAAGACTCTCGCCCCGAAAACTTCCCAGGCCAGGATCGTGAAATCGGTTATCGGATCAAAACCGGCTTGAGATCCGACCAGACGGGACAGCATCAGGCGGGTCACTTCAGAGCGGGCAATGTTAAGCGCTTCCTCAGGCCGCAAAAGCCGCGAACGCCCGTCCTCGCCAGCTTCATTAGCGTGAACCGGCCAACCACGCGACAGCACCGACAAAGCCGGGCCATACGTAGCGAGCATCAAATCAACACCACTCAGGCCGCTGGCTTGAGCTGAACGCAAAGACGCTGCTACAGCGTCACGCAACTCGGGTTCAATATCGCTGAGATAACGCACGGCAGTATCAGCGCTGCGTGCCGGTCGTTTGCGACAGACCAGAAAGATCGTTGAGTTGGCTGAGTTCTGTCGGGCTTGATGCAACGAACTCTGCGACTCGGTATGCACCGGCCATGACGTTTCGATACTGAAACCAGCTTCTAGCAGCGCCGTGCCGAGCGCATCCCAAGCATCAGCAGCTTTATGAGTGAACATCACGCACATCACCCCGTCTTTTCGCAGCACTCGACGACACTCCGCGAAGATCGCCGACATTTTCAAGGTGTAATCATCGTGAGCCATCTCATTAGCGCGATGACCAAGAGCCGCGAAACGGGACTTGTTTTTGACTGCTTCGTCGGCTTTGTTGGTGAGCGGTGATGTGAACCCGTCCGGCAGCACCTGACCGAGAGTGCGCTTATGCCAAACATAAAAATAATCTGATAGTTCCGCATACTGCACATTGTCGTAATAAGGCGGATCAATACACACCAGCGTGCGTGACTCATCGGCTACATCTGCGAGGTTGGCAGCATTAGCGTTGCTGATAATCACCTCAGCACGGGAAACAGCAGGCAAACCGCCAAGATCAGCCGACTGCTGAGACCCAGAATCAATAAGACTGGCTATGCCCTTGTAAGCGTCAAGCATCTGCGAAAGACACCACGGATAAAGCTCACGCCCACCCTCAAACTCACCAAAAGTATTCTTAAACGGAAAAGCGTGAATACCGAACGCTTGGGCGATTTTCTGACGGCTTACATCCCATCCAACCTGACGGGAGTTGTAGCCAACGGCTTTGGCGTTGATCATGGCTAGCAGTGTCAACACAGCATCTGCGCGTGCGGGATCTCCCGCATACGCCTCACGTATTTCGGGTATCAGCTTGCGGTATTCCTCTACGAAACAGCCATGCACCAACAGTTGCCGTGGTGTGAACATGTCACGCCAATATTCGACACCGTAGTTGTGGGGCTCTTTAGTCTTGTCTCCGACTGGCACAGGTTCATCAGGCACTATGTTGTTGGCTTGCCACTCGGGCAATAACCGCTGCAACTCCATCTCGGCCGCAGCAATGCCTTGCAAGTCTGTGTCGGTCGGCGCGCGAAAACTGCGTTTTTTGCCGACCCGCACCGCTACTGCGTAAAGCAGATCACCCATGCGGCCAGCCTGAGCCTCGGCACGTATGTAGTCACCGTCGATTACTTGACCATCCCAAGGCGACACTGCTTTGCCTCGAGTCCAAGTGGCTGCCGCTTTCGGGTCGTAATCCCTGATTTCGCTCTTGCCATCAAGAATCTCGATTGCAGGTTCTTGTAAATCAGTGCCGTTGCGTTGCGTCACCAGCCGCACTGCCACCGGCTTGTCACCACGTCGCAGCGACCAGTCCCCCGCCAAAGGAACTGTTTTGCCTGTCCGAGGACAAGCCACCGTCCGCGCATAGATGAAAGTCGCTACATCCCCATCTGCGCCAGAGGGAAAGAATCCTGTCAACCGAGCAACCAAGCGACCACAAATCAGGTCGCCCCACTTCTTCAGGTCAGGCAGCAACCCAATCTGATATGTAGTCGGAATACGCACTCCAGCTTGCAGAACGGCTGATGCCACTGGATTCAGTTCGTTTGCCAGCGTTGGCAGACCGTATCGCAGTGCTTCAAACGGGATCGACCCACCACCAGCGGTCGGGTCAATCATTGACGGGACCTCGCCCCATACAGAACTCAGCACCTGATGCAAACGTGATAGGTCTTCTGGAGTCGGGCTGTTCTTGAAGGCTTGCGGGTAGCCGTAGGCGTTTCCTTTCGTGGTCGTGCCCTTCGCTACTGCTTCGTCGATCATTTTGCGGGCTTGAATCGGGTCGCCAAGGATCCCGCAGAGCTTCAAGAACCATTTGCGGTAGGCATCCTCGGACTGCAGCTCGGGGTGCTCACTAAAGCGCTGCGCCAGATCAGGTGACCAAGCGGGCATCAAACTGCCAAGCACTGCCGCCGCGCTAGCCACCAAAGGGCGCCGAGCCCACCAGACATGCAAGAAGTACAAAGGCGGAAGCGCGCTGGCGGCAGCTCGTTCTCGAACTGACTCTATTCCCAAAGCCTTAACAGGCAGCCAGTCTTCTATCAGCACTCTCGGCTGGATGCCGCTGCGTTCGCCAAGCTCGGCTGGGGCTGACTCAGTCATCGGCTAGCAGCACTCGCAGCGCCTTCAGTGCCCTGTTTCCGGCGCTGCCACGAACCTGGGCGTACCAGTAGAGGCATTCCTCGGCGCCTAGCGACTCAATGCCTGCCAGCACCGCAGCACGCCGTTGCGAGCAGCGCATCGGCGACACAGCGAGAGTCGTCAAAGCGAGCCGAACCCCTGGTGTCTGCGTGAGATTAAACGGCTTTTTTCTGTTTGCGTTGAGGGTCTCAGGAGAGTAACCATCGGCAGTTATTGCGGTGGCTACCGACCGCTGTAACACCCCGGCGTGCTGTGGTGACACTGTGCAGGCTGACTCAACACCGATCTGCGATTCCTCAAATAGTGAGAAACCCCAAGCTGCGTGCTCACCGGCGATTAGTCGAAGCACGAAACGCCTCTGTGCATGACTAGGAACCGGCACGCTCGTGCTCTGCCTCGGCTGCATTAGCAGCCCCCGCGGCTTCGGCAATGAGTGTCACATGGCCTGGCGCAGCTGAGTGCAGCACTGTAGCCAGATGCTGAAAATCCGGTCCTGTGCTGTCGAAGCTGTCAGCCTGAAAAACGGTCAATGTCAGGCTGACAGTCATGTCCGAAGCGCTGTCTAGTGCCTGCCAGACAAGCTCAAAGACCTCAGCGCAGTCTTTCGCTGGACCCTCGAAGTCAACCTTGGCGGCACCTGAAATGCCAGCAAACTCAGCTACTGCGTCAAGCTTGAACTTCAACTCGAAACGGGGAAGTTGCGGTACGCACTTGCTCAAGATCCGAAACGGTTGTAGACCTTGAGCGCCTTGGGCATTAACCCGAACTTTGATCGCCGCTAAGTGACGGATGCCAGCGTCTCGTATGGCATCATCAAGCTTCTGCAATGCCTCAGCGGCGCTGCCTTGAGCTTCTATAACACGCCGCGGCTGGATCTGGTCGTCTTCGTCATCCGAGTCATCTGGATCATCAGACGTCGAAGTCCCGTTGCCGGATTTAGTGCCTGGCTCAGTTTCAGGGGGCGCAGGTTTCAGCAAACCAAGCTGCTCAGCCTTTTCGGCTGTGTAAAGAATCACCTCGCCTGAGATACCCACACTGCTGGGTGGGTCGTTTTGTGTATACACAGCGCCTAATGCCGGGTCATGGCAGATCCATGTGCCATTGCGTATGCCTGAAATGATCGCCTTGACGATCAGCGCTTGATCAAGCGCGAGGGTCTGCGACGGGTCACGCCACAACGAATCTGCCAAAGCCTCTGTCGAGATCTCACCGCTTTGCTCGAATCCTGATGAACGAGCCAGCGAGTCAGTAGCTGGTTGCGTATCACGAACCTTTGAATATTTACGCATGAGCTCCAGCACTTGCTCACTTTGTGAGCCGCTGGCTTTGCCTTGATCTGTTGGCGGCAACGGCAGCAACCGAAGCTGCACTCCCCCGTCGCTGCTGGCTCGTTCAGGCCACCAAACATGCTGATAAGCACGGCTCAACGCCACACGCGACTCAAATTCGGCTTTGTCGGCAAGTTCTTTTAGTTTCTTGACGACTGCCTCGCTGAAGTCACCGCTGCGTTGCCGCGCCACGACACGTTTAGCCGCTAATTCAAAACTGATCTTGTCACGAGCCGCATCAATGTGATATGCTTCGGCCACCACAAACACCAGACCGTTGCGGAAAGTTCGCAGCGATTCGGCGGCACCACTGCGATCAGCAATTAAGCGAACCAGACGAGGTGGTTCTGAAACCCCTGATTGAACAGGCTCAGCCGGGCTCAAAACCACCAGCTGCAAACGGGGCTCATCATCTACATCACCTGCAGCAGCCGGGAAGTTAACCGTCTGCAAAGCTCCCGAAGACGAAAAAAGGCTGCGAACTTTTTGTTCTAGTTCTTCGGTGATCTCTGACTGCGAAATGTTGGAGGTCTCAGTGGCGATGATCTTGTTGGCGTTGGGTTCAACACGGAAACGCCATCTGCCATTATCAGAATGCAAATGCCAAGCCACTTTCAGCGCTTCGCTTAGTGCCTCATCTAGCAGCGCTGGGTCTTCATGCGGGCGCAGTGTCCCCAAATAAATATCAGCGTTACTTGCACCGTGGGTTGCGCCAGCGACGCTGTGACAGAACACTGTGGTGCAGCCACGACGAGCTGGACGCTGCTGTGGCCAGCGCTGCGAATCGACACTCACCGCATGTGAAGCTTCACCAGCGAAATCTGCTACCGCTGGCGGGTCTAGCTCGGCTCGGTTGATCCCGCCGGTAATGCAAGAACGCACCGTCGCGGCTTCAAGTGGCAGATCACCAAGGTTGATGATCGGCAGAGCCGCGCGTTGCGTGGCGGGTTCGTCATATAGCACGGCCAGCGATTCGGCTAGCAGCTTCAATGCGCCACGAGCACGCTGAAAACCGGGCAGCGGACCAATGCGCTTATCGAGACAGTCGATCAACGCTGGATGAAACGGATAGCAGGTCCTGATCCGTTCGCAGTAAGACGCTGGATCGTCTGCGGCAGTGCCCAGTGCCTGCGGGTCGCGCTGTGACAGCTGGGCGTAGTGATCTTTGAAGGCTGCCAATGCCTGCTCGGCCGCTGCGTCGTCGACGTGCTCAAAGAGGCGACGGCGCAAGATGTGGCCGATCTCGTAGTCGTCGGCGGGACGACCAACCGCGCCTTTCGAGCGTGCCATTACGTCATGGGCAGCTTCGCTGGTGCTTTCGATCGAAACGCTTGAGATCGCTTCAGCGACTTTTTCTGTGGATGACAAAAACGCTGTCGTGCCTGTAGCAAGCGTGAAGATCAGCCGCACCCTGGGTGCCGCTGTAGCCGCTTCGAACAGCACCTTCAACGCTTGGATCGTGGCCTCCTCTTGGCGGCGCACATCAGGGTTTTGTGAGCTGGCTAACTGAGCGAGATGCACAGCCAGCTCGTCGATGACGATCAGGGTGGGACGCTGCTCGAAAGCATCCATCCAAAGCTGTTTGCCAGGAGCGGTGCGTGCATGGTCGCTGCGCTCGAAACGCTGCCAGACCTCGGGGCTTAGCTGACGGGCGATCTCGCCCCAAAAAGTGAAGGTAGTAACGCCGGAAGACGGGTTTGTGAGACCGTTAAGCGGATCAAGCTGATCGCCGACCACGGTAGCGACAGCGCACGGCTCGTCGGGAAGCAATGCCAGATCGACGAAGTCCGTCGTGTTGGAGGGTCGGGCACCCGTGGCGAGATGCCAAAGCGCGATCAGGCCGTGAGTTTTGCCGCCCCCAAATGAGGTTTCGTAGCGGTAAACAGCGTGATGCGCATCAGGGTGAGATGACGGCGGCGACGACCCCCCCCCCCGCGCGGGATTTCAGCCGCGAGAAGGTGCTAGATAACAGGTCTTTGAGACCTTGCGTGGGGTAAGTCAACGCAAAAAACTGCTCGGCATCTGCATAAGCCTCATAGCCGGGAGCTGCGAGCACCACCTGATCAAGCTGGGCTGCGAAGTGCTTCTCTTCCAGACCGCCTTTGATCACTTCGGCACGCGGCGTGCAGGCCTTTCGAACATCCACGACCGTGCTCATCTCATCCACGCAACAAAGCCTAGCCTCATCCACGCAACAAAGCCTAGCCGTGGACGTATTGCCAGCCGAAACGTCCCTTGATGCAGAGATGGCCGCTGGTTACTGAATGATCTGAAGGTGAAGTCACTTTAACGATGCGCTCATCCTGGACATGAAGTTCAAGGTTGCATCCCACCCCGCAGTATGAACAAACTGTGCGGGTGACTGTCTGATCTTCGGGTCGCCACTGCTCGGCTTGACGGAGGTCGTATTCGGTCTTGAACTGCAAAGCACCAGTCGGGCACACAGCCACACAGTTGCCACAGTAAACGCAAGCCGAATCCGGTAATGCAACATCAAACTCGGTAGAAATCCGAGCATCAAAACCTCTTCCCGAAACAGCAATGGCATACGTATGCTGTGCATCATCGCCGCAAGCTTCAACACATTTGTAGCACAGCACACATTTGGAATAGTCACGGATGTAGAGTTCGTCTTGGATCTTGACAGGCTCATCAATCCGCTGTGCGTCATGGTTATCTTCGCTGTAACGGTCGCAGTCAGCAGCGTAGACATCTATCCAGTGACGCAGATCATTGCTCTGGCTGAGATCAACACTTGATCCCAAAAACTCCAGCACCATGCGGCGACTGTGGCGAACCCGTTCAGTGTCAGTGTGGATCACCATGCCCTGCTCAACGATCCTTGAACACGACGGAACCAGCGCACGTGATCCTTCCAGTTCGACTACGCACACCCGGCAAACATTGACAGGGGTGAGGTTCTCGGCCCAGCACAGAGTCGGTGTGTTCACACCAGCAGAGTTGCAAGCCGCACCGATAGTGGCACCTTCGGGCACTGCCACACTTCGACCGTCAATAGTGATCGACACCGCGGTCTCTGTGATGGTGTCATCGCTACTCATGCAAACCCCGAAGCTAGCAGTGACTGCGCCCGACAAACGCACTCAGATCGGATCAGACAACAGTGACAGCACACAACCCTCTGCGAAGACATCATGATTCTGGTGCTTCCGAGATCAGTCTCAGCGATAAAGCTGAGCGAACTGCTGAGGCCGCAGTGTGCCCCAAACCGCAGATCGAAGCATCGGACATCACAGCGGCCATGTCATCAAGCAGTTCCCGACGCTGAGGTGACAGCCGACCACGGCGTTGCATCTGCAGCAGCGTCTCGTGCTGGCGCACTGCCCCCACCCGGCACGGCACGCACTGCCCGCATGACTCATGACGAAAAAACTCGGCTATACGCACCACCACATCGCTCATATCAACCGAAGTTTCGAAAACCATTATCACACCCGAACCTAGCGTGGTGCCTGCGGCGCGAGCGTCTTCAAGAGTGAGCGGCAAACCCAGCGAATCGGGTCCTACGAACGAACCCGCCGCACCTCCCATTAGCACGGCCTGCAGTTGACCGCTGCCAGTGACACCACCCGCGAGATTGATCAGTTCACCGAGGGTAGTGCCGAAAGGTGCTTCGTAGAGGCCAGCGCGGCCTATCCGACCCGATACACAAAACAGTTTGGTGCCCGGTGAACGTTCGGTTCCGCGGCTGCGGTAAGCGTCAGGGCCTTCGTTGACTATGTCAATGATGTTGAGCAGAGTTTCGGGATTGTTGATAGCGGTAGGTTCACCAAAAAGGCCGTGACTAGTAGGGAACGGTGGCTTGTTGCGAGGCTCGCCACGAAAACCTTCCAGCGAGTTGAACAGTGCTGTTTCTTCGCCGCAGATGTAGGCACCCGCGCCGCGCCGAACAACAATGTCGAACTGATGTCCAGTATCTGCGATGTTGGTGCCTAGCAGTCCCGCGGCACGGGCTGAGTCGATAGCGTTTTGTAGGCGTGTGGTGGCCAGCGGATACTCGCCACGGATGTAAATCCAACCTTGATTTGCGCCAGTGGACAGCGCTGCGATAGTCATCGACTCAACGAGAGCGAACGGATCGTGTTCCATCACTATGCGATCCTTGAAAGTGCCTGGCTCGGACTCGTCGCAGTTGGCAACCACATGCTTGGGTCGGCCTGATTCAGCGGCCACAGCACGCCATTTGACTCCGGTGGGAAAAGCTGCACCACCGCGTCCCGACAAGCCCGAAGCGGCCACGGATTCAAGTACCGCTTCAGCACCCATTTCGGCTGCTTTATGCAGCGCTGTGTAGCCGCCGTGAGCGATGTAAGAGTCGAGGCTGCAGGGATCGGCTACACCGATGCGGCGCAGCAGGCGCAACGACTCATCTGGTGCCTGGGGCAGCAAAAACGGCTGCTCGTTGGCGTGGGCGTTGCTGTCGGCGGGCACGTAATCGGCTCGACCTTCGCAGCCCTGCACAAACAAAGCAGGTGCCCGCTCGCATTGACCCAGACACGGCCCGCGATGCACATGCTTGCCTTCGGCCTGAAGCCTTGCGGCTAGGTCGTCAGCACCTGATATTCGGCACGGAGAGTCGACGCACACATGAAAAACGTCGTCCAAGTGGTCGGGTGCCTCGGTGCGAAACAGGTCATAGAAACTGGCGACACCGAAAGCTTCGGCAGGCGGCACATCAAGCATCTCAGCCACATAGTTGATGCCGCCTGGGCTGATCCAGCCAGCAGTGTTTTGTAATGCGTGCAACGCTGGCAACAGGAAATGGCGGCGCTGACGGCGGCGGGTGGTGCCAGATGTGTAGAGCCTGTCAGTCTCGCTGATAACCACCGCATCTGCGCTAGCGGCCTGCAGCACCGCATCCACGGCAGCGATTTCGGAGTCGGTAGCGCGTTCGGCGCTCAGATAAATATCGGCCATTCACTCAAATAAATGTTCACAAGATTGTCAGCACCGCTCAGAGAACCTCACAAACCGCAGGCGACTAGGCCGTGGCGTGCTCTCGGGAACGCTCTAAACCCTCCAGCGTAGGGGGCATAGAACCCTGCTCGCCGTTTAGTTTGTTGATCCTGATGGCAGCAGCTTTGAACTCTGAGGTGCCTGATCGGCGGTCCCATTCGTCGTTGGTCAAAACATTGGTGTCTACCAACTCTGGGAAATGGAAGGTAGTGAACGTTAGACCAGCAGGAATATCGGGCTGAATCCGCACATTCATCTCTACTGAACCACGAGGCGAACTGACCAACACTCGCTCGCCGTCCACCACGCCCAGAGTCGCAGCATCAAACGGGTTGACATCAATAGCATCGCCATAGCGGATCGGCGACATGTAGCCACGCGACTGCACTCCAGTGTTGTAAGAATCCAGCGCTCGGCCAGTGGTGAGCTGCAACGGGAACTCGGCAGTGACCTGCTCGGCTGGTGGAGCGTGGTGAGTGATGCTGAACGGTGCTGGAGCGTGACCGCGCAAGTCATCAGCCCATAGCCAATCATGCAAGAACTCGGTGCCTGGATCGTCTTCGCTTGTGCAAGGCCATTGCAGTCCGCCGGATGCTTCGAGGCGTTGCCAAGACATACCAGCATGCATCGGCGAAAGCGAACGTAGTTCATTCCAAAGGTCTTCGGCGCTGGGATAACCCCAATCAAAGCCGAGATGTCGAGCCAGCTCAGCGATGATGTCAATATCGTGGCGTGCTTCTCCTGGGGGAGGCACCGCAGCACGAACCCGTTGCACCCGTCGCTCACTAGAGGTGACAGTGCCATCAGATTCGGCCCAAGCCAGTGACGCCGGCAACACCACATCAGCCATTTCGGCGGTGCGGGTCATGAAAATGTCTTGCACTACCAAAATGTCGAGGTCGGCCATCAGCTTGCGGGCGTGAGCCACGTCGGCTTCAGAATCGGCTGGGTTCTCGCCGATCACATAGCAAGCCCGCAGCTCGCCAGCAGCCATCGCCTCAAACATCAGGGTCAGATGTTTGCCTGGCACGCTGTTGAGTTGCGTGCCCCAAGCGGCCTCAAACTTGGCCCGCACCGCCGGATCAGTCAGATCCTGAAAACCCGGGAAGCGGTTAGGTATGGCACCCATGTCGCCGCCGCCTTGAACGTTGTTTTGACCTCGCAGCGGGCACAAACCTGAGCCACGGCGGCCTACATGGCCGGTAAGCAAAGCCAGATTGCAAAGCGACACTACGTTGTCGACCGCATTGTGGTGTTCGGTGATGCCCAGAGTCCAAAGGATCTGAGCGGTGGGCGCAGTGGCGTAAGCGTGGGCTAGATCACGCACCGCTTCGGCAGGAACTCCAGTAATCTCGGCAGCGTAATCAAGGGTGTAAGCCTCAACATGAGCTTTATACTCTGCGAATCCTGTGGTGGCTCGTTCAATAAAACCACGGTCATGCAAACCCGCGGCGATGATCTCACGACCCATAGCATTGGCCAGCGCAATATCGGTGCCGACCGAGATGCCTAGCCAGCGGTCAGCGAACTTGGCTGAGGAGGTGCGTCTAGGGTCGATGGCATACATGCGCGAGCCAGCGTCAAGTGCTTTCAAGACATGATGAAAAAAGATTGGATGCGCTTCACGGGCGTTGGAGCCCCAAAGCAGGATCACATCTGCTTCTTGAGCCTCAAGATACGAAGACGTTCCGCCTCCAGCACCGAACACTGTCGCCAGACCGACGACGGAAGGAGCGTGTCAAGTTCGGTTGCAGGAATCAATGTTGTTAGACCCGATCACGGCACGAATGAACTTCTGGGCTGCATAGTTCATCTCGTTGGTGGCTTTTGAGCAGCTGAACATGCCGAAGCTGTCAGGTCCGTGACGCTTGATGACTTCGCGGAATCCTGAGGCTGCCCGCTGCAGGGCTTCATCCCAGCTAGCCGGACGCAACTGGCCGTTTTCACGGATCATCGGGGTAGTGAGTCGAGGCAGTGGCCGCTCGTGAGGTGTGCGGGACTTGCCGAGGAGGCCGGTCTTGCGTTTCACCGCTTGTCAAGCTATCACACCAACAAGCTGTTGATGCACATAGATGATGCATCGGTTTGATGCACTAGGTTGGCTCGCTGGTCATATAGGTTTGGCATCTGATGAGATGGTCTCAGCTGTTCATACCTACCCTGCGTGACGCTCCCGCCGATGCCGAAGCGGCCAGCCACAAGCTGCTGGTGCGTGGAGGGTTCATCCGTCAGCTTCACGCTGGTCATTATTCGCTGCTGCCGTTGGGGCTACGAGTACACAACAAGGTTGAAAACATTGTGCGCCAAGGCATGGAAGAGATCGGTGCTCAAGAGTTTTTGCTGCCAGCGATGCATCCAGCCTCAATCTGGCAGCGTTCGGGACGCTGGGATTCGGTCGGCCCGGAAATGTTCCGTTTCCAAGACCGCAAAGAAACTGATCTGGCGCTGGGCATGACCCATGAAGAGGTGTTCAGCGAAATCGCCCGCGAGGTCACGTCATATAAGTCGCTGCCACAGATCTGGTATCAGATCCAATGGAAGTTCCGTGACGAGCCTCGCCCCAAATCGGGGTTGCTGCGAGTGCGTGAGTTCGCCATGAAAGACAGCTACTCATTCGACCTAGATGATGCCGGTTTAGACCACGCCTTTGAGATTCACCGGCGGGCTTATACCCGCATCTTTGAACGCCTGTCGCTGAACGCGCTGGCTGTGGAAGCTTCGTCAGGGATGATGGGCGGTGCTGGATCGGTGGAGTTCATGGTGCCCTCCCCCGCTGGTGAAGACGACATCGCCTGCTGTAGAGCTTGTGGCTACGCCGCCAACGTGGAACGAGCCACCTCAACGCTGCCACCAATCGACGATGGCGAAACAGGCGAACTGGAGCGTTTCGCTACCCCAGGCGTGCGCACCATCGCCGCACTCGAAACGATAGAGGGTGGCGCTTTGGCGAATCGCCAGATCAAAACGATGGTGATGATGCTTGACGGGTCAATGACGCTGGCCTTGCTGCGAGGCGATCACCGCCTGAATCTGCAGAAGCTCGCTGACAGCACTGGCGCGCTGGAGATCCGTGCGGCAGAACCCGCTGAAGTGTTCCAGCAGCTGGGTGCCTATCCGGGTTCGTTGGGAGCGGTGAGTGTTACTGATCTCCCGGTAGTGGCCGATCATGCGCTAAACGGTCGGCGTAATCTGACCACCGGTGCCAACGAAGACGACTGGCATTACCGCGGCGTGGACATCGGCCGCGACATTTCGGTGCAGCAGTGGCTTGACCTGCGAGAAGTATCCGCCGGTGAGCCATGCCCGGTTTGCGGACAGCCTCTGGAAGTGATTCGCTGCATCGAGACGGGACACATTTTCAAACTGGGGCGGCGTTACGCCGAAGCTATGGGAGCAAACGTGCTTGATGCCGAAGGTGTGGAACGCACAATCACTATGGGCTCCTACGGTATTGGTATCGGACGTGCCGTAGCTGCTATAGCTGAAGTTCATCACGATGATCGCGGACTTTGTTGGCCGGTGTCGGTGGCTCCCTATGAGGTGGTGATCACTGTGCCCAGTATGCGCGATGATGCGGCGGTGGCTTTGGCTGAGCAGCTTTACAGCGAGTTGCTTGAACAGGGTTGCGAAGTGTTGCTAGATGACCGTGACGCTCGAGCCGGAGTGAAGTTCGCTGATTCTGAGCTGATCGGCATTCCCTGGCGGATCACAGCTGGCAGAGCCGCAGCCGACGGCGCAGTCGAACTCACGGAGCGCGCCAGCGGCGAAACGACTCAAGTGGACACGTCCGCAGTCGTAACACAGGTGGCATCACTAGTGGCTCAAAACCGCTAACTCGCTGAATAGCTCACAAGCTCGCTAGCAGCAAGCAGCAATCATTCCTAATCCGAAAGTTGTATCGACAAGCGAGCGGCTGCGTCAATTAGTGCCATGCCGATGTCATGGGTGTTGTCAGGATCAGGGAATCGGTATGAAGGCCCATGAACATGCAAGGCGGCTTCTACCCCGCTGCCCTCTTCGAATATGGGTGCCGCCACAGAATTAAGGTCCTCGGCGAACTCCTCATACACCCAGGCGTAACCGATGCTTCGCACCTGCTCTAAGCGATCTCGGATCTCGTCGGGATCAGTCACCGTCCAAGGCGTGCATTTCACTAGCGGAGCGGCCAAGTACTTGTCGATCATCTCAACTGGCTGATGCGCCAAGATCACCAAACCTGAAGGCACCGTATGCAGCGGAGCATAATCACCGGTCCAGTCACGCACCTGCACATCAGACGACGACTCGGTCTGGTCAAGATAGTAAACCCTGGTACCGTCGATGATTGACAGCCCCGCAACCTCATCAAGGCTCTCTGCCAGCTCAAGTAGATGAGGTCGAGCCGCAGCTACCAGATTACGTCCCCGCGGTGCCGCGCCAGCCAGATCCACCAAACCCGAACCCAGCCGATATTCGCCTCCTACGCCGGTCTGCTCAACAGCCTGTTCAGCCTCCAAAGCAGTCAGAAGACGAGCCACAGTGCTCTTGGCGAGATCCACTCGTTCGGCCAGTTCAGTGACTCCCACTGGCCCCAACGCTAAAGCTCGCAGCAAAGCGAACGAACGCTGGATCGACTGAACTGTCAAGACTGAGCCTTGCGGCGACGGATTTCGGCGGTGATCGCTGGGATCACTTCGTGCAGATCGCCGATGACAGCCCAATCCGCTTTTGTGACCATGTTTGCTTCGGGGTCGGTGTTGACAGCCAGAATATGTTTGGAGGCCATGGCACCCACCCAATGCTGAATAGCACCTGAAATGCCTGCAGCGATGTAGACCTCTGGGGCGATGCGAGTGCCGGTCTGACCCACCTGATCAGAATGCGGGCGCCAGCCGTTGTTGGTTACAGCACGGCTGCAGCCAACCCGGCCTCCTAGCAGCTCAGCCAGTTCCTCCAGCGACGCGAATCCTTCTGTTGAGCCGACCCCGCGGCCGCCGCCTACTACCACTGGTGCCGTAGGCAAAGTGACACCAGCTTCCAGCACCACACGGTCTTTGACCATGGTGCGAGCCATCTCCGCGTTTAGTTCTACTGACATCGGCTGTATCTCGGCTGAGCTGGGCGCCGGATCTTCTAACGGTGCCGATGTCACCGTGTGCAATCCACAGGAAAACAGCGCAGGCGTGTTGGGGTCACCTGTGACCATAAGGGCTGCATCCTCCAGCAGTGATCCACCCCACTGGATGCGGGTCACGGACCACTGCCCGTCGCTGTCGGGTGTGCTCGGAGGGTTGATATCAGTGCAGTTGGCAACAAACGGCAGATCAAGACGAGCCGCGGCCTGGGCCATTACTTCGTTGCCACGCTCGCTGCCGCAGGCGAGCACCACCTCGGGGCTTAGCTCATGTATCAGCTGAGCAATCGACTCACCCCAAGTCTCGGGACCGAAATCGCTCAGCAACTCGTGATCCACTGTGTGCAGCCGGACGGCACCGTAACTGCCAACATCGGCTGCAAGGGACGCTGCGCCTGCGCCTGCGCTGCCTGTGCCTACACCGAAAGCGGCTGCGTGCATCGGCGCACCCAACTTGGTGGCCAGAACCCGTCCGAAAGTCAAAGCCTCGCGGCCCGACTCGACGAGTTCGCCGTCCTCATGCTCAACGACTATCAGCAGCATCACAGCACTCCTAACTCTTCGAGCACATCAACAGCTGCGGGAGCAGCTTCGGGGCCTTGGCCTAGGATCGCTGTCTGCGATACTGTCTCGGTTGGCCGATGCAGCCGCAGCAGCGCTTGCGCGCCAGCCTCAGCATCGGATTCGACTTCGTTCACGATCAGCTTCTTGGATGCCAGCCGTCCCCTCATGGTCGGATAGCGAGGCAGGTTGATGCCCTCCTTGATGCCAAGCGCGGCGGGCATAGCAAGTTCGTAGACCTCGAAACCGCCGTCGATCTCACGGCGTGCCCGCAGCATCGAGCCCTCGTTGTCGAACTCGATGCCTTTGATGCCGTTGACGATAGGACGACCCAGCGCATAAGCCACTCGCACGCCTACCTGGAAACCACCAGAATCAGCTGACTCGTTGCCGAACAAGATCAGGTCAAAAACGCCGTCGGCGGCTTCTAGCGACTTGATAGCAGCGGTCAAAGCTCGTGCTGTGCGCTGCGGATCCCAGGCTGCTTCGCCGGTTCGCACCAGCACGCCGTGATGAGCGCCCACCGATGCCGCGTAACGCAGCTGCTCTGCTGCCTCGGACGGGCCCAACGTGAGAACGGTCACTTCGCCGCCGACCCGCTCAGCGATCTGCACCGCTTCCTCCACGCTGCACTCCTCGTGCGGGCTGGTAGTGAAGCCAAGATGGGCAGCATCCACAGAAAGGCCGTCGGCGGTGACGTTGATCTTCGCACCGGGTGCTGGCACCCGCTTCACGCAGCACAAGATCCGCATGGTCACCGCTCCCCTGAACTTGCGTCTGCTTCCAGCAAACCCGCAGAGCGATCCCTCGAACCTGCAGGAGCTTCCCTCGAAATTGTGTTCTGTGTTATCGGGGTCATCAGGGTCATTAGGGTCATCAGGCCCTCATGCGCGAGTCATCAGGGTCGAACACTGCGCCTGTGCTGCCTACCTTCACGTCGAAGATCTCGTTCATGTAGACAACCCCGAGTTCTGTGTCAGGTGCTGCTAGTTCGGTAGGCAGATAAGCCATCAGCAAATGTTTACCTACCGACGGCCCCGGGCCCGCAGTGGTGACACGAGACACCCGTCCATGCGAATCAACGATGCGCTTACCGTCTGGAGTGACAATCGGTTCGTTGCCGCCTTGCATGTAACGTTTGCGGCCTTTTGAGTCGTGCTGGTCTTCTACCGTTAGCACGCACATCTGCACCTCGGGATCACCAGCGTCTCTAGCTTTGAGGTAAGCCTCTTTGCCGATGAAATCAGCTGCTTTGACCTTCGGTCGGGCCAGACCCGCCTCAAGCGGGTTGTATTCGCTTTCGAGTTCAGCACCCATCAGCCGGTAACCCTTCTCAAGGCGTCCAGACGTGCTGTAGACAGAACCGCCGGTGGGTCGCAGCCCGTATTCGGCACCAGCTTGCATCAAAGCATCCCACACAGCCGGGCCGTCGTTCCAGTTCAGATACATCTCCCAACCGGTGTCACCCACATACGAAATACGAAACAGCGTAGCCTTGACCGTGCCAGCGGCACCGCAGTTGAGTTCAACCTCACGCAGCGAACCATACGGCGAACCGTCCTGGCTCAAGTCAGCATCACAGATCTGCGCCAGCACTATGGGCGCATTGGGGCCCCACAATCCCAGCGTGGTGATATCACTAGTGAGATCCGTGAAATGCACCGAGCCGTCGCTGGGCATGTGACGACGAGTCCAGAACTTGTCTCGCCCGCCGTCGAACACGCCAGTCACGATCCTTATGCGATCCTCAGCCATGCGCATCATCGTCAAATCCGAATGGAAACCGCCGTCAGGAGTGAGCCACGGCGTGTAAATCGAGCGGCCAACAGCCACATCAATCTTGTTGACGGCCAGCCGTTCGGCATAGGCGAGAGCGCCCGGGCCGGTCAACTCATAAACCTGGAAAGCGCTCAAGTCAACTAGGCCGCAGTTCTCTCGCAAGTTGAGATGCTCCGCGTTGCATATCGGGCTCCACCAACGGTTGTCCCATTCGACGGGGCGCTCACTGAGGTCGTAGCGCTGCACTAAGTCAGCGTTGCTTTCAAACCAGTGCGGCCTCTCCCAAGTGCGAGCCTGGAAGAAGAAAGCACCCAACTCTTGCTGGCGCGAGAAATATGGCCCCACCCGCAGATTGCGGCGGCTCTCCCACTGCTCAGCGGGATGAACAATGCCGTAGGTTTTGTTGAAATGCTCAGAAGCACGAGCCCAGATGTGCTCATCGGAGCGTTCCTCGGGATAGAAGCGGGCAATGTCAGAACCATGAACATCAATCACCCGGGGATAGCCATAAGTCATCCACTCGGCCACCGCTTGCGCCATGCCCGGCCCTTCCTTGACCCAGATCGCAGCAGCCGACCACAGGTTGCGCACCTCAGGCACCTCACCCAAGCAAGGCATTGCATCAGGAGTCAGCGACAGCAGGCCGTTGATGGCGTATTTGATTTCGGCATCGCCGAGCATGTCCATCAACTCAATGGCCTGCTCCATCTGAAGATCAAAGTCATCAGGCGTGAACGGCATTTCGGTGGGTGACAAGGCCGCTTCTTCGTTGGATGGAATCTCATCAGGGTGATGCAAGATGGGTCGGTGGGCGTAAGAACCCACTTCCATAGATCCGGCCGTCTGGCGCTCGTAGCAGAACGTGTCCATGTCTCGCACGATTGGATAGCCGATCTCTTTACCTGATTGGGCGAGCATGTCAATCGGGCCGACATCAGCCATTTGATGCACTGCGGGCACCAACGGAATGTATGCATCGGCCATGTTGGCTATGCGGTTGGACCAAACCCCGCAAGCGATCACCACATATTCGGTTTCGATGGTGCCAGCGCTGGTGACCACCGCCGAGACGGTGCTCTCACCCGGGTTAGGGCCGGGCGTGGTGACAATGTCAAACACTTCAGTGTTGGCCAGCACCCGACAACCGTTGTCGGTGGCTAGGCGGCGCATCACGGTGCCGGTCTCCAGCGAATCCACTACCGACACAGTCGGGCAGTAGAAGCCTCCCAGGATCACATCAGTGTTCACGAACGGCACTAGTTCGCTGACTTCTTCGGGGCTTAGCAGTCGGGCATCCACTCCCCAAGCTTTGGCTGAAGTCATACGCCGCTGGAACTCATCCATGCGATGCGGAGTGCGGGCCACTTCGATGCCACCTGAGTCAACTGACAAGCCCAGATCGCGGTACTGGTTAGCGCTTTGCACTCCCAGCAGGCACATCTCTTTGTTGTGATCCACTGGGAAGATGAAGTTGGATGCGTGGCCGGTTGATCCACCAGGATTAGGCAACGGTCCCTTGTCGACGAGCACCAGATCGCTCCAGCCGAGTTTGGTGAGGTGCCCTACAAGACAGTTACCAACGATGCCAGCACCGATCACTACGCATTTGGCGCTGGCAGGAAAATCACTCACAACCCATCCTCCTGTGTTGCATGCTTTTGCCTCTTGTTGCTTGCCTAGGTGTCTCTACGAGCTTGCCTGGGCATGTTGTTGCGTGCTGTTGCACGACGCTGTTACGCGAAGCTGTTCCGCAATGTGGGATTGTTCCGCATTACGGAACAACAAGCTACCATGCCGCTTTGCGCTCACAAGTACCAATCAGCCTTATTTACGACACGAGCGCATCGCAGAAAACACCACAGAAAATGTCACACGAAACACCACAAGAACGACCACAAGAAAGAGAGGGCACCGATGCCGTTTCCTACTGACCTGGAGATCGCTTCGGGGGCCGACCTCAAGCCTCTCACAGAGATCGCTGCCGCTTCGGGAATACCTGCCGACATGCTCGAACCTTACGGCGCTGGTGCCGCCAAAGTCAGCCTCGATGCGGTTGAAGCAATGGCCTCTGCTGGTCGTCCCCGGGCTCGCTATGTGGTGGTGTCAGCCATCACGCCCACACCACTCGGGGAAGGCAAAACCACCACAACCGTGGGTTTGGGTCAAGCTTTTCAGCACATCGGGCGCAGCGCCACCATCGCTATCCGGCAACCCTCAATGGGGCCAACATTTGGCATAAAGGGTGGTGCCGCTGGAGGCGGTTACAGCCAGGTTGTGCCGATGGACTTGTTCAACCTGCATCTCACCGGCGACATGCACGCCGTAACCGCAGCCCACAATCTGTGCTCAGCCATGGTTGATGCACACCTGTATCACGGCAACGAGGCTGGCCTCGACATCCACAACATCACTTGGCGCAGAGTGCTTGATGTCAACGACCGTGCGTTGCGCAATGTCACTTTGGGTCTGGGCGGTCGCCTTGACGGTGTGCCTCGAGAGTCGGGTTTCGATATCACTGCCGCATCAGAGGTGATGGCTGCACTGGCGCTATGCACCAGCCTGCAAGACCTGCGGGGTCGGTTGGGTCGCATTGTGGTGGGCTACACCAAAGGCGGCACCCCAGTGACCGCTGAGGAGATTGGTGTGGCTGGGTCGATGGCGGTGATCCTTCGTGAAGCTGTCAAACCCAACCTGATGCAGACTCTGGAGAACACGCCCGCTCTGGTGCATACCGGGCCGTTCGGCAACATCGCTACCGGTAACTCATCAATTGTGGCTGATCAGGTGGGTATCCATACTTCCGACTTTTTGTTGACCGAAGCTGGTTTCGGTGCTGACATGGGTGCTGAACGCTTCTTCAACATCAAATGCCGCTACTCGGGGATTGCTCCTGACGCTGCTGTGCTGGTGGCCACTGTGAGAGGCTTGAAAGCTCATTCGGGCAAGCATCGCATCGTGGCTGGACGACCATTGCCTGAGGCTCTGCTGGCCGAGAATCCTGATGAAGTTCACCAGGGTGGCGACAACCTGCGCAAGCAACTAGAGAACATGCGTATTCACGGCTGCACTCCCGTGGTGGCGATCAATGTCTTCCCTGGGGATCACGACGCTGACATTGCTGCTATCGGCGAGATCGCAGCCGAGTTTGATGCTCGCTCCGCTGTGACAACCCATTTCGCTGATGGGGGTCGTGGCGCTGCGGCGCTGGCTGAGGCTGTGGCCGAGGCGGCTGAAGAGCCCAGCGAGTTCTCGGTGCTTTACCCCGATGATGCTTCGCTTAAGTCCAAAATCGAGACCGTGGCCACCAGGGTTTATGGTGCTGACGGCGTGGACTACTCTGCTGCTGCCGAGTCGCAGTTGGCTACCTACACCGAAGCGGGTTTCGGGAATCTGCCGGTGTGTATCGCTAAGACCCACCTTTCGATCTCGTCGGATCCCACTTTGAAGGGTGCGCCCACGGGGTGGACTCTGCCTGTGCGTGAGGTGCGGGCCTCGGTGGGTGCCGGTTTTGTGTATCCGATCTGCGGTGACATGCGCACCATGCCGGGGCTAGGTCGAATGCCTGCCGCTAAAGGGATCGACATTGACGCTGATGGCAACATCGTCGGCCTTAGCTGAGCCTCCTCCGCCCTCCCCGTTCTTGACGTAGTTGTTGTGTTATATGCGGTCAACTGCGTCAAAAAAGTTGGGCTTGGGGCTGACTGAGACAGTTGAGGCTTGCGAGCATCGGCTTCAGCTGATTGCGGGCCTGACGTTCGAAGTGATCCCGCTGAAGAGCCTTGACGAGGCGATTGCTGGGCTACCGGCAGCTTCCAAGGTGTCCGTGACTGTGTCACCCGTCAAAGGCCAAGCCGCTACCTGTGCCATCACCGAGCAGTTGCTGCAGGCGGGACATCAGCCCATTCCACATATTGCCGCTCGGCTGATGCCTGACCGCAAGCGGGTTACAGAGCTGGCAGCCTGGATTCGCTCAACCGGACTGACAACGATTTTTTTGGTAGGCGGAGATGCCGAATCGCCGCAGGCTTATCCCGATGCGGCTGGTTTGCTGCGTGACTTGCTGGAGTGCGATCACGGACTCTCCACAATCGGCATCACCGGCTATCCCCACGGCCATCCGCTGATCGACAAGCGTGTGCTGCATGAGGCTTTGCACGTCAAGCAGTCGTTATTGGCCGAGGCTGGCATCGCAGGCTATTGCAGCACGCAAATGTGCTTCGATGCTGAGCGCATCTCCCGATGGCTGCACGACGAAAGAGAGGCGGGATTAACGCTGCCGGTGCATCTAGGAATAGCCGGAGTCGTGGATCGCACCAAGCTATTGACGGTGGGTGCAAGGTTGGGCATTGGCTCTTCGCTGCGATACCTGCGCAAGAACTTCACTGCTGCCACCAAGTTGTTGTCCTCATCAAGCTATAACCCCGACCAGCTCCTTATGGCTCTGAGTCCCCGTATGGCCGCACTCGGTATTGAGGGTCTGCATGTGTTCACTTTCAATCAGGTGACCGCCACCGCCGCCTGGCAATCTCAACACAACAACCTGCAAGTTTCCACCTCTGAGGTGGATTACTGACAGAAGTTCGCCGCGGCTGCGGCAAGCGCCTGAGAAACTGACTTGCAGAGGGATACCGGATGTCGGGAGTAGTCGCTCCAAGTGAAGCTGAGGACCGTCCAACCGGCCAGCGTGATTGCGTTGTGGCGACGACGGTCGTTCACGAACGACTCGCGGTTGTCGTGCCATCGCGCGCTGTCCAACTCGATTGCCACCCGTTGAGCAGGGAAAGCGAGGTCGACTTGAGCCACGAATCTTCCGTCAGCCAGACACACTCGGTGCTCAAACTCCGGGCGTTCGAGACCGGCATCAACCAGCAGAACGGCCACCATGCGGCTCCAGTCGCTGAGGGGCACGGCTTGATCGTCGAAGCGCTCGGCCAGTGATGCACGGAGAGCTTCGCAGCCCCGTCGCCCGCGCCTTGCGTGTGACACGAGCACCCCATAGAGATCCGACTGTCGAAGTTGTCCGTCCCTGAGTACTGCATCGACAGTGCGATCAAGTTGCCTGCGATTCACGACGGCGGCAAGGTCGAGCACTGTCCTGCCCATAGGCGTGCAGCGAATCCCGTCGCGCTCTACCGGCTTGAACAGATCCATCTGGCTCGACTCGTAGCGACGAGCACCGCGAATGCTCCGGGCCCGGCCCGGCGGCACGATCACCTCCACTCGGTCGAGTCTGTAGCCCTCGATGGGGTGAAGCGCCGCCGCAGAGCGATGGCTGGCCACCGCGCCATGAGCCATGCACAGTGCCAGCAGCCTTGAGCGAAGAGTCGACGGCACGGCTTCGTGTCGGTAAATGCCCGATGCCTCACGCACCCACATGCCAGAGATGACCCGGCGCTCGATCTGACGGCTTGTCATGCCTGTATCTAGGGCTTGCGCACGAGAGATCAGCCCATGCTGACGCGCCATTCGTGCATTGACCTTCTTTTCCTTTTCGCTCATAGCGCTCCCTTTCTTTCTCGGCTGTCTCCAGCCACTCCTGTCTCCTGCCATTTCCTTCAGCCTCCCGCTCCTGCCACTCCTTCTGTCTTGTCGCTCCTGCCACTTCCTGCTCTTGCTGCTCTTGGCACCCCTGCCGCCAATGTCTCCAGCCACTTCCTGCTCTTGCCGCTCCTGCCTGCTTCTGCTGTTCCTGCTCTTGCCGCTCCTGCCCACTTACTGCTCTTGCTGCAGACCGGCACTCACTGTTACTCGCGCTTGTCGAACTGCTCTTGTCACAACTTACATGTATTATTATTATATGCTATATAAATATATATTGAATAAATACATATTGAATTGTGGTTATCATGCTTTTGTGTGTTCAACTACATCAACCACAGATGGCAGGTGCTGCAAGGCAGCGGAGACCGTGCCCAGCGGGACGATTCGAGGCTCGCGAGCTTGCTGTTTCAGCCTGCTGCTACGGGGTTCGCGAGCTTGCTGTCGATGTCAATGTCATAGGGGGCTACTAACTTCATGGACATGGAGATAACACTTAGTTTGGTGCTGTTCGCAGTGCTCGTCATCGTCGTTGCGGTGGTGGTGGGGCTGCGTGTCGGACGCACGGCGAAACCTGCTGTAGATGCTGGTGAGGTCGCCCGGATGGGCGTGCTTCTGCAAGAGCGCGAGCGTGAAGTGGAGCAGGTCAGAGGCGAGCGCGATACGGCACTTCAAGAACGCGACACTGCCCGCAATGATCTGACTGAAGCAGAGAAGCGCCTTGCTGCTGTGGAGGCCGACCATGAAGCGCGCAAAGAAGAATTCTCTAATTGGCAGGATCAGCTTGAAACCCAGTTCAAGGGCTTAGCTTCCGGCGTGCTCAAGGAGAACAGCGAGTCTCTGCTCAAGCAGGCCAAAGAGCAGTTCGATAACCAGAGCCAGCTCAGCGCATCGGAGCTAGAGAAACGTCAGAAAGCCATCGACAACCTAGTCAAGCCGATCGACGAGAAACTTCGCACGCTGAACGAACATACCGGTCGCATTGAGGCCAAGCGAGAAGGTGCCTACGAAGGTCTTCAGGAGCAGGTCAAGGCGCTGATTGATCAGGGGGCGGGGCTCCAGAAAGTCACTGGAGACCTTCGTGAAGCTTTGCGCTCACCACAAATCCGTGGCCAATGGGCCGAACATGAGCTGAGAAACATTCTCGAACTCTCAGGCATGAGCCAGCACATCTCCTATCAGCCGCAAGCTTCTGTATCTGGCCCTGACGGCGGCAAATTGATCCCCGATGCTGTGGTGAATGTGCCCGGCGGCGCAAAGGTGGTGATCGATGCCAAAGCACCTATGGACAGCTACATGAACGCTCAAGAAGCCGAGGATGAAGCCACGAGAAAGCATCATCTGAACCAGCATGTCGGATCTATTGCTGGGCATGTCAAAACTCTCAGCAAGCGGGACTATGCCGAGGTGGTTGAGGGGTCGCCCGACTTTGTGCTGATGTTCGTGCCAGCTGATCCGATACTTGATTCAGCCATGAAGATGCAGCCTCGCCTATGGGAAAACGCTTGGAAAGATCACAATGTGCTGATCGCCACTCCAGGGCTGCTGGTGGCCTTTCTACGGACGGTGGCGCTGGCTTGGAAGCAGCAGGAAATGAGCGAAAACGCTGCTGAGATCGCCAAGCACGGCAAAGACCTTTACGACCGGCTGAGAGTGTTTGTGGAGCATTTCCAAAAGGTGGGTGCCGGTCTTGAGAGGGCTGTGGGTGCCTACAACGACGGGGTTGGCTCTTTCGGGAGGCGAGTGCTACCCGAAGCGCGCCGTTTTGAGGATCTGAGCGTTGCATCAGATTCAAAGCGCATCGGTGAGGTGCCAGCGCTGGAGACTCCAGTCAGGTCAATCGAAGCTGAGACTTATCAGTTGCAAGATGTCCGAGATGCCCACAGCGGCAACGCCCACAGCGGCAATGACGACAAGAGCGGAGGTTCGTGATGTAGAAGACACAATCGGGGATTTGCGACACGATCAGTGAACTTGATGTAGTTGTCCTGTTGCTGTGAGGCCAACTACATCAAGAATGGTTAGCAGTCGGGGGTTGGCGAGACTCAGCTGGATTGGCGAGACTCAGGCGTTAGGGAGAGTCGCCAGACTTGGCGGGAACCAGCCGGTTTTGACTCGCTAGCTGATAGCCGCCGGGCGGGATGCGTTGGCAGGTCGGGCTCAGGCCGTGGCGGGGGCCGGGAAGGCACCCTGCATCTGAGCAGCAGCCAGCGTGTTCTGCAGAAGACAAGCAATCGTCATCGGTCCAGTGCCACCCGGCATCGGGGTCACAGCACCAGCCACCTGCTGCACCGCCTCGAAGTCCACGTCGCCGACAATGCCGTCCGCGGTGCGCGAGATACCCACATCAATCACCGCTGCGCCGGGCTGCACAAAGTCGGCGGTCACCAGTCGAGCAATCCCAGCAGCGGCCACGATGATGTCAGCCTGACGACACACCTCACGCAGTTCTGGGGTGCGGCTGTGAGCTAGCGTTGGCGTGGCATCCACCCCTTTGCGGCCTAGCAGCAGCACTTGGGGCAGTCCCACCAGCGTGGAGCGTCCGATCACCACGGCACGCTTACCCGCAGTAGCTACTCCGTAGCGATCAAGCAGCCGCATTACTCCCAAAGGCGTACACGGCACATGACCTTTCTGGCCTCTTACGAGCCTGCCCATCGAACGGGGGGTCAAGCCGTCAACGTCCTTCTCGGGTGGAATCAGCTCAAGCACCGCATCTGGGTCTAGTCCCTCAGGCAGTGGTAGCTGCACCAAAATCCCATGCACCGCCGGGTCTGCTGCCAGATCCGCTACTACCTGCTGCACCTCAGCCTGGCTAGCAGCGGCATCTAGCTCAACATGGCGAGACTCCATAGCGGCTTCGGCGGCCTTGCGCTGCTTGTTGGCAACATATATGCGGCTGGGCTTGTCGTCACCCACTAGCACAGTCGCTAGGCACACTGATGGCCGTCCGGCAGCAGTGATCTGATCGTTTAGTGCGGCGACGATCTCATCTCGCAGCCGGTTGCCGTCCATCAGCACTACGTCACGTTCAGTCATCTCTCTAGCCTAAGCGTTTTCTGCACACAGACAGAACCCGTGGCATCAACACGCCCGCAGAACCAGCAGCACAGACAGCGACCCGGCGCGGCAGCACGAGTGATGTCGGTGCCAACCGCAGTGCCAACCGCCTAGACGGTGCCAACAGCATGGGTGTTGTTCATCGACTGGAAACTTGACTTTGGTGCCAACAGCAGTACCCACAGCGTGAGCGGCACCAAAAGCACTGTGCCCTGCCGGTGGCATCAGTGCCGCACTCCGACACCCCACCAGCTCCGCACCCACCATGTGCCAACAGCACGGGCTTTGCCGGTGGCATCAATTGACTTGCAGATGTGCGGGTTGCTTTTGTTGCGCTAACTGCTTGCTTGCGCCTTTACGGCGCAGGCTTGTATGTGTATCGGTAGTGCCTATTAGATTTTCGAGGTGGTAGCCACATGAAGATTCTTTTCGCCGACACCTTGTCCGACACTGCGCTGCAACGGCTGCGCGCCGAAGGCGACGACTGCATCGTCGAACCTGGCTTAGATGCCGAGACCCTTCCCGAGCGCATCGCTGGCTTCGATGTGTTGGTAGTGCGCAGCACTCGGGTGACCGCTGCCACAATCGAAGCAGGCAACAGGCTGGGGCTGATCGTGCGGGCTGGCGCGGGCACCAACACCATCGACTGCGCCCGTGCGGCGGAACTCGGCGTATATGTGTGCAACGTCCCTGGCCGTAACGCCATCGCTGTAGCCGAACTCACACTGGGTTTGATGCTGTCCATTGACCGTCACATCGCTACCGCCAGCGCTGATGCCAAAGCAGGCCAATGGAACAAAAAGACCTACAGCCGCGCCCGAGGCCTGCACGGCGCAACGCTCGGCATTATCGGCATGGGTGCAATCGGCTTTGAGGTAGCACAACGCGCTGCGGCTTGCGGGCTGCGAGTAGTGACCGAAGACAAGCCCCGCAGCAAAGCCATCCGCCAGCGCATGGAAGACATCGGCATATTGTCATTGCCGGACCGGCCTGCAGTGCTGGCGGCTGCGGACATCGTCTCTTTGCATGTCCCTGCTGATAAATCCACTGTGGCGATGGTCAACGCTGAGTTCCTAGCCCAGATGAAACCCGACGCGGTGCTCATCAACACCTCAAGAAGCGACATCGTCGACGAACAAGCCCTGATTGAAGCGCTTAACTCCACCAACCTGCGCGCTGGCCTAGACGTGTTCGCTAATGAGCCTTCCGTCAGCACCGGATTGGTTGACTCTGAGCTGGCACGACATCACAAAGTCACAGTCACGCACCACATCGGTGCCTCAACCCGGCAAGCGCAGGAAGCCGTTGCCGAAGGTGCTGTCGAGCTGATTGAGCATTATCGCAACGGCTCAATCGTCGACTGCGTCAACCTTGAACAGGCCCCACGCCGTACCGCTACCTTGAGCGTGCGCCACCATGACCGCGTCGGCGTGCTCGCCTCAGTGCTGCAAGAGCTACGCAGCAACCGCATCAACGTCGCCAACATGAGCAACCGGATCTTTGCTGGTTCTTTAGCAGCGGCAGCCACCATTGATGTAGCAGGCGAAATCAGCGAGCAGTTACTAGACACCCTGAGAGCGCATCCTGACGTGATGCAGGTCTCAATATTCCCAGTAGCCACATTCCCGGTAGCCGCCCCCAGCGAATTCGCAGCGACTACACCCGGCGACTCCAGTCACAACCCGTGAATGTCAAGCCTCTGCTAGAGCCCTATTTGGGTTGTCTGGTCAAACCAGAATGGGCTGAACGGGTAGTCAGCCGCGCCTATGACAATCTGACCGCAGACCAGCGGCGTTCAATAGTGGAAGCCAATCCTTACAGCTACGTCAACGTCACCCGCAGCAGCGAGGACCTGATAGACGACGAGAAACTATCGCTTGATCGGCTGGTCGCTTCGGGTGCCTCCGCCTTGACCCGACTTCTAGATGCTGAAGTGTTCGCCCCGACCGGGCGACCTGCCCTGCATCTGTATCGACTAACTCACGCTCGCGGTTCACAGACCGGGCTGATCTGCACAGCGTCACTAGACGGCTTCAACGACGGGCGCATCCGCATCCACGAGAACGTGCGAGAAGACCGCACTGAGTTGCTAACCGCGCATCTGCTAGGAGTGGGTGCTACCTCACATCCAGTGGCACTTACCGTGAGAGCTTGGGCGGATTCAGAATATGTGATACTGCTAGACGAAATCACAACAGCAGCAGCTCCAGATTTGGAGTTCGGCTCGGAGCTGGTGAAACACCAAATCTGGACAGTGCCCGCAGAACTGAACAACCGCATCCTGGCCAGCATTGAAGGCAAGACCCTATATGTGGCTGACGGGCATCATCGCTCAGCGGCGGCGCTGCGAGCACGCCAGCGACAACCCGATAATCCGTTGCTGGCTCGCACGCTGGCCGCAGTATTCCCGCACAGCCAGCTTCATGTGGAGGCATACCACCGAGCAGTAGATATCAAAGCCCAGCAAAACCATGAAGAGTGTCTGCGTTCGTTGAGTCACCTGATCAAACAACGTGGCGGGTCACTGGAGCGCTCACGCAACGCAGAAGATGCCCGTCCTCGCCATCGCGGTGAGGTCGGGGTTTACGCTGCGGGGGGATGGCATCGTCTGACGCTGCCACCGATCCAAACAACAGCAGACGCGCTAAGCGAACTTGATGTTGACCGGCTGCGCTGTCAGGTGCTGGATCCGATTCTTGGTGTCGATGAGTTAGCAGCCACTGGCAGCGTTGATTACGTGCCAGACACTGCTGGACTGTCAGAGCTGATCAGCTGCTGCGACACGACTGATCGGGTTGGGTTCGTGATGTATCCGCTGTCTGTTGATGAACTGCTCACCGTGGCTGACGAAGCAGGCAGAATGCCGCCAAAGTCAAGCTTTTTTTATCCCAAACCCCGCGCCGGAGCGTTTCTGCGGGTGCTGGGATGCGGTGCCACCTCACATCTAGCAGGGTTGAGGTTGAGCGAATGTCTGTGAGTTTGCTACGCGCAGCGGTGTAATTCTGACAGAAGTTCGCTGCGCTCACAGGCCGCTCAGGTGCCAACGGCGGCTAAAGCACCCAGCAAAGCTTCGGCACCTTCGTCAATCTCTTTGGCAGTGACATTCAGCATGGGAGTAATCCGAACCACGTTGCCGTAAAGGCCGCCTTTGCCGATCAGCAAACCTCGGTCTTTGCAGGCTTCCATCACTGCAGCACCACGCGCAGCGTCAGGCTCAATCGATCCGGGATGCACGAACTCCAACGCCAACATCAAGCCGCGGCCTCGCATTTCGGCCACCCATTCATAGCTTTCCACCGCCGGAGCCAGCGCATGCACGAGACGACGACCCATAGCACAAGCGTTGCCTTGCAGATCGTCTTCTAGCACCCGCTTTAGCGTGGCTCGGCCCGCAGCCACTGACAGCGGGTTGCCTCCGAAAGTCGAAAACTGCAAAGCCTTAACTCGGTCAAATATTTCAGCACGAGCAACCACACCAGCCAAAGTAATGCCATTGCCGACACCTTTAGCGAAAGTCAGCATGTCGGGGACTATCCCATGCGCTTCGTAACCCCAGAAATAATCGCCGGTGCGCCCCCAGCCGGTTTGAACTTCATCAGAGATAAACAAAATGCCGTGCGCCGAAAGTACTTTGCTCATAGACCCAAAAAAGCCGTCGGGGGGCACCGCGAAACCGCCCACTCCTTGGATCGGCTCGGCGATCATGGCGGCCACGTCACCGGTAGTAGCCATGTCAATGAGCTGCACCAGATCATCAACACAAGCGCTGGTGTAAGCATCGTCATCTAGATGCCTGAACGGGCTCCGCAGCCGGTAGCCGCCATGCACATAAGTGATATTCAGCCCCGAATGGCTAGTGGATGACCAGCTGCGCTGAGCGGTGATGGCCTGAGTAGAAAAAGTCCGTCCGTGATAACTGTTACGCATAGCCAGCACCTGATTAGAGCTTTTATAGACCGTCGCCAACAACAAAGCGGCATCGTTGGCTTCACTACCAGAAGGCAGAAAAAAGACTCTGGCATCGTCAATGCCAGATACTCGGGCGATTTCTTCGGCGAAAGCGATCATCGGTTCGCTCAGATACAGCGTTGAGGTGTGCATCACCTTGGCTGCCTGCTGCTGGACTGCCGCTACCACGCTGGGCTCAGCATGGCCGATCATGGTGGTGAGAACCCCACCAAAAAAATCTAGGTAGCGGTTACCTTCCACATCAAAGACGTAGCTACCCTCACCACGATCAATAGAGATCGGCTCGGCATACAGCGGATGTAAAAAACTGGGAAGTGCTACTGCGTAGCGATGCGCCAGTTCGGCGTTGGAAGTCATGTGCTTAAAACTATCCCAACTATCTCGTAGGGGTGTTAGGCGTCGTAGGGGTGTTAGGCGTTGCGAAGTTTGTGTGCCAGATATAGCGCAGCACGAGCCTGCTTGTTGCGGCGGTATTCGTATCTGTCAGCGGCGGTCATTACCGCCCGGCTGGAACGCACTCCTAGCCAGCGCAACGGTTCAGGTTCCCAACGACGATGACGCACCCCCACCCAGGGCAGATCCACCATTGCGGAGTCGCTGCCGGTGATCAACGCCGCCAGTGTGCGTCCAGCCAGATTCGCTGGTGCTACTCCCTCACCAACGTAACCCCCCGCCCCGGCCGTCCCTTTTGACCGGTCGAAATGCACGAACGGAGTCCAGTTACGGCTTATGCCCAGCACACCGCCCCAGCGATGCGTAAAACGAACCTGCGCCAAAACCGGGAACATCTCTACCAGCGTGTCGCGAATGCGTTGATGCGACCGGTTGTGGCGTTCCAGATCAGCTTTGATACGCGATCCGTAGAGATACGGCACTCCCGCACCACCAAATGCGATGCGATCATCGGCGGTGCGCTGACCATAAATCACCATATGGCGATCATCATTGAAAGTGGGTCGATCCGCTAATCCGATCTCCTCTAGCAACGACGACGACAAAGGTTCGGTGCCAACCATCAGCGAATACACGGGAAGAAGCTGCCGACGTCTGCCTTTGAGATCACGGGTGTAGGCCTCAGTCGCTCGGACTACCACCTCGGCTCGCACTGTGCCTCTATCGGTCAACACTCGGCCTGGTTCGATAGCTATCGCAGCGGTCTGTTCAAAAATCACAACCCCAAGGCGCTCGACAGCGTCGGCTAAGCCTCGCACCAACTGTGCAGGGTTGAGCGCTGCACAGGCAGCAAAGAAGATGCCGCTATGCACATCGGTGGCATTAGCGAAACGGCGCGCCTCGTCTGCGCTGAGCAGCCTGATCTCGTCGCTGGTGAGGCCGAGTTCATGGCTATGAGCCACTTCGACAGCTTGGCGCTGCGCTTGAGGGCGATTGCGAGCCAGCCGGATCCAACCGCCTTTGTGGTAGCCGCAGTCGATTGACTCAGTGGCTGCCACTCGACCGATCTCATCGACACTGTCAAACACAGCCCGAGCGAGGCGCAGCGAGGCTGGAAGATCAGTTAGAGCCGCATATTTCTCGATACCGGCTGCTAGTTCGCCGACCGCCCAACCGCCGTTGCGACCCGAAGCACCGAACCCGCAAATGTCACGCTCAAGCACCGCCACCCGCAGTGCGGGATCATGGCTCATCAGGTAATAAGCGCTCCACAGTCCAGTGAAGCCTCCCCCGACGATGACCACATCGAAGTCACGGTCACCGGGCAACGCCGCACGAGGTTCGAGTGAACCCTCAAAGGTGTCGAGCCACATCGATCGATTGCGATAATTGCTAACAGTCACAGCAACCTCCAAGACTAAACGCTGAAGGGACAGCCAACCAACAACCTCCTCGCTCTGGCTAGTTAGCCGAGATTCGGGGTTCGGGGGGTCGGAGGTACGCAGGCAAAGCGGCAAAGCTTCGGGGGGATAAAACAGTCTTTGGCCGAGATCCAAGGCTGACGCAGGCGTTGATTCTGGGCTGATGCAGGCGTTGGAGATAATCTGAGTTCATGCAACGGCCACCGATCCGCAGGCTTGACTTAGCTGGATCACCCGAAGAGATGGGCGATACTCACGGGCGGGCACACGCCGCCGAGATCCGTCACTACGCCCGCCACAGAGTGGATCTAGTGGCAGACGGCTTATGGAGTGGCAGGCCGCTGAAACGCAGCTCCGTGCTGGAGTTGGCCGATGCCTGCCTGGCCGCCCATGAGGCGTTCTCGCCTCGGCTGCACGCCGAGATGTTGGCGATGGCAGCGGCTGCACAGATCACCCCGGCTGAAGCAATCGTGGTGGGTGGCTTCACCGACTTCGTTGACACGGTGCGTGCTGCTACAGGCGGGGCGCACCCTGTGAGCGTCAGTGAAGACGACTGCACCGCGTTTTTGGTGCCTGCTGCACGAGCCGAAGCAGATGCGGCATTGTTGGGTCAGACCTGGGACATGCATGACACTGCCACAGACCATGTTGTGCTGGCGAGCCTGCAACCTGATGTGGGGCCCGGTGTGATGGTGTTCACCACGGTGGGATGCCTCGGGCAGATTGGCATGAACACTCACGGTGTTTGTGTGGGGATCAACAACCTGATCGGCAACGACGGCTGTTTCGGTGTGACTTGGCCGACTGTGATGCGTGAAATGCTGACTAAGTCAAGTGCCGCCGCAGCGCTTGATGTGCTGCTGAGTGCTGACCTAGCAGGCGCGCACAATTATCTGATCCTTGACTCAGCGGGTCACGGTTTCAACGTGGAAGCTATGCCTTCGGTTTGTGTGGTGCAGCCGTTGGAGGATGTGCCGCTGGTGCATACTAATCATGTGACTGATCCCAAAGCGCGGCGTTTTGAAGGTGAACGCGACGCGTTAATGATGGCCGACTCGCGGCATCGATTAGAGGTTGCCAACAAGCTTCTGTCAAAGTGCGGTGCATCGGATAATCTCGCAGGCGATCTCGCAAGTGATCCCGCTGATCATCCCGGACTTATCGACGTTGAGCAGCTCATGGAGTTCACTCGTGACCCCAGCGCTATTTGTCGCCGTCCTGATGGTCGCTACCGAGTCGAGACGAGCGGCGCAGTAATAATGCGACCCCGAAGCGCCGACTTTTGGGCTTGCTGGGGACAACCAGCCGACAACGAATATCAACATTTCTCGCTTCAGAAGCAAGCCGATACCAAGGAACAGCAAGCCGATACCCAGGATCAAGCGGACACTCAAGAGCAAGCCGATACACAAAATCAACTCAACGGGCGCTACCGAGACAACATCCAGACTGACAGTATTCACATGGATGCTTCTGCGGTTAGAGCCAACTAGGAAGCTAAGGCTGATATGACTGATCTGACGTTCACAAACATCCGACCCGAGTGGGCCGAAGTGCTAGAAGGCATTGAGCACAGCTCGTTTCCTACAGCTGACCGAGCCGATCTTTACCATGCTGACGAGTTGCGCTCTCTGGCCGCGGATTTTCCTGAAGGCACAGTGGTAGTGCTTGACGGTGACACTCCAGTAGCGATGGGTCTCGGTATTCGTATCCACTTTGATTTCAGCCAGACACAGCATTCGGTGCGTGATCTGATGGGCGCAGACGGCGGTTCGGGTCATATCGCCGACGGGGCTTGGTATTACGGAACCAGCATTGCGGTGCTGCCTCAGTATCGACGCCAAGGCATCGGGCGGCGACTCTATGACATGCGCAAACAGATCTGCCGCGACCTTGACCTCGCTGGCATTGTTGCTGGCGGAGTAATCCCCGGCTATGCAGCTCATATTGGCGACATGTCCGCAGCTGACTATGTCAAAAAGGTTGCTGCCGGTGAGCTTTATGATCCGACGCTGACCATGCAGCTTGCTAACGGCTTTGAAGCCCGTGGCGTGATCGCTGACTACATCCGCGACCCTGCTGTTGGCGACTGGGCTTCGCTGATCGTCTGGGATAACCCTGATTACTCAGGCTCAGGCAGCGATCCAGCTGTCGATAATCCCTAGCAAATCCCGATAGCTGCTGCAGCTAGCGAGATGCGGATGCTCAGCGGCGACGTTTGCGGAAGCCCTAAAAAGCACCCCGGCATCGGCTTGCGTCAGCATGGTCACGTCGTTGTATGAGTCTCCGACTGCCACCACCCGATAGTTCAGCGACTGGAAAGCTTCGACGGCTCGCTGCTTCTGGTTGGTGATGCGCAGTTGGTAACCCGCAAAGCGTCCGTCTTGCTCAATCAGGCGATGGCACAGCATCGCTGGCTCACCAAGTTTCGCTATCAACGATCGACCGAACTGCTCAAAGGTATCCGACAGCACTAACACCGGCATACGTGACCGCAGCTCGTTCAGAAATTCAACAGCTCCCTCTAAGGGCATCATGGTGTCGATCACTTTCATGATCGTGTCGAGCTTGATACCTGCTGCGTCTAGTGCTTCGATCCTGCCGGTAAACAGCGCATCAATGTCGGGTTCGTCACGGGTGGTGCGACGCAGAGCATCAAGACCGGTGTGTTCAGCTACCGCTATCCATATTTCAGGGGTGAGCACACCCTCAAGGTCAAGTACAGCTAGAGACTGCTTCGGGCTGGTCATTCGGCTGCGGGCATCATCTCGGCAGCACGACGCTCTAGCTCGTCGTCATCAACATCCTCAATATGGGTTTGGACTCCCCAGTTGTGACCCCATGGGTCAACGAATCTTCCAGAGCGGAAGCCGTAGAACTGATCGCTGGGAGGCTGCACTTCGATGGCTCCAGCGGCAAGTGCAGCCGCATGAACTGCGTCGCAGTCCTCGACATTGACGCTCAAAGCCACAGGAGTTCCTCCAAATACTTTTGGGCTTCGTGTATTCATCTCGGGCCATTCGTCTGACACCATGATCAGCGAATCGCCGAGACTTAACTCGGCGTGCCCTACCCGCCCCTCAAAGATCATGCGGCGGCCACGCTCTACGAAACCCAGAACGCTGGTATAGAAATCAATGGCTTCAGCCGCGCCGTCTACGCACAGATAGGCAGACACACGCGGATAGTCATGAGGAATTGGGTTAACCATCGTTTCGGCTTTCTTCTATAAAGGTCGGGGGGTTGTTGCAGAAGCTTGGAGGGCTTGTTGAAAGGTGCTGCCTATCATTTTCGCTCAGGACTGTTGCTCAGGACGCTCCACATTGTTGCTCAGGATTGTTGCTCAAGCATCTTTGACCGAACGTCATGTTGCGCTCACACATTATCGCCACACATGATCATCACGCCAAAGCCGATTTACCTACCCGACTACTCTGCGAGCTTTTTGAGGGCTTTTGAAGGTCTAGTTGGCCGCGCGTGAGCAGGCGATGACAGGCGATGTAGGGGCGGTACTGTGAACAGTTATGGCCAAGTCACAGAAGCCTCGCGATGTTCCGCCGGGAGCGTCACTGGTGGCGGCCAATCGCCGCGCTCGTCGCGACTATGAGATCATTGAGACTCTTGAGGTGGGTCTGGTGCTGCGCGGCAGCGAAGTCAAGTCGCTGCGTGAAAGCAGCGTCCAGATCACCGAAAGCTGGGCTCGCATTGATCGCGAGGAGCTGTGGTTGCACAATCTGCACATCTCACCGTATTCGCATGCTGCCGCGGCGTTCCGCTCCGAACCTGACCGAGTCCGCAAACTGCTAGCTCACCGTCGCGAGATCCAGCGTCTCGCTTCGCGTGTCAAACAGGAGCGCCTGACTTTGGTGCCGCTAGTGCTGTATTTCATAGACGGTAGAGCCAAGATTTCTTTAGCATTGGCTCGCGGGCGCAGCCGCGCTGACCGCCGCCGAGACATAGCCGAACGCGATGCCGCAGCCGAAGCAGCCCGATCAATGGCAGCAGCCAGACACCGCCGAAACCGTAGAGAGCCGCAATGACCAGAAGCGAGATCGCCGTGTTGGTGGCGGTGATCGCCAACGGACTCACTTTCGTGCAGATCGTCCCGCAGATCGTGCGGCTGATACGCAGCGGTCGGACCGAGGGAGTGTCGCCTACCTGGGCTGCGGTGGGCATGACTATCAACCTCGGCTGGCTCGGCTACATCTTGGACAATCAGCTGTGGGAGGCGATCCCGTCGGTAACCGCCGCCATCGTCAGCTTCGCTGTGGCACTGCTGCTGCTTATTCGCAACGGCGTGAGGGTGAACGCGGCGCTGCGTCTCTGCGCTGTAGTAGTTCTCGCCAGCGTGGTGATTCAGCAGTTTGCGGGCTGGACTGTGCTAGGCACGGTGCTGGGCCTTTCCAACGGGCTGTATCTTGGGCCAGCGCTGATAACGGTATGGCGCGAGCAGGTGCCGACGGGTGTGTCACCTAGCACTTGGTGGCTTACCGCAGCAGAAGGTTTCAAATGGGGGTTATACGGCTTGTTGCTGGGTGCGGTGCCGATCATGGTTTATGGCTCAACGGCGGTGCTGCTGTCTAGTGGCGTGCTGCTGCGACTTTGGTTGACTCGAGGCAGGATCCAAGCCGCTATAGGTCACCTAGGACGATAAACACGCCGCCGATGCGCGCTCATGCAGGCCGCAAGTCCCTGACAGCATCCACTCCGCGCACGACATCGCCTTCATGACAAGCTTGTTGAGCTTTGGCCAACTCCGCGACCGCTGCGCTGTCGCTCAGTATTTCCAGCGTCTCTTCAACAGCGTGCCTTACCATCAGGTAGGTATGCCGATATGCTTGAAAGCCCCTTCAGGGGATGCAGCTTGACAATCTCAAATGCATTACGGGGCTGACCGGTTTCGACGTTGGGACTAGGAAGCCGTGGAGTGCGACCGGAGTTGCTCAGACTCCTTAAACAGGGCACCCAAAGAGACGCCGATAACGACGATCTCGTTCTTGCAGCCTGATCTGATCTAGCAGTAAGAATCATCGCGACCAGCAATGGCACGCGGGGCCTGACCGTTGCAGCCTGGCACCAGAAGCAGCGGTGGACTGCGGGGAGAGACCCGCTGACGGCAGGCAAAGACCGCTGACATCGGAGAAAGATCCGGCGGCAGGATTCTCAAAGATCCACACGACCCGGCGTAGCAGCAGCCGCAAGCTGCAGGTCTCGGGAATGGTCGTAGCAATCTCGGTGTCCGCCTGACGGACGGGAGTTCGATTCTCCCCAGCTCCACCAAAGCACAGATCTGCTGCCCCCCAACTACTGCTTGGAGAGATAACAGCTAGCTAGTCCAGTACTTTGCTCGCCATCTCAAGGGCTGATACTTTGACTTCCGCATAGAGTGTCGCTGCATCTTTACCGTGATTTTATGCCGCACGCGTGAAGAGTTCCCACGGATCTTGAGGTTGCGGATGGCGTGGTCGCAGCCAGAACACCCCCGACTTCCCTGCCTTGACGGCACCGATGGCAGGCTGAAGATCAAGAAGCAGTGCTCCAGTCGCACGGATCGGATCGTCACCCACACCTTCCACGGCAAACACGCAGAGTTTCGTCTTCAGAACAGCCGCCAGTTCTATGGGATTGCGCAGCATTCGATAGTTCAAGGTCACTAAGCCCTCGTATCCAAGCTGTTTTAGTGCAATCAATAAGCTTCGATCATCAAGTGTCGTAAGCCGTTGGTTAATCGTGCGCAGCGGCACGAGTTGCACACCTGTCATCCACTAATCCAGTTCCTTGAGGATCGGCTCTGGAAAGTTCTGATCTAAGGGCAGGTGCATCATGCTGCAAGCGAGCGTTCAAAATCGATCGCCTCCTCAAAGAGACATGTATCGAACCCGGGGTACAGTTCGGCTACCTTCTCGACATCGGGAATCTTGCGGTGGAGAGCAGCAGCAACCTGTGTTGTAATGCGAGAACCAGCCAGATGAGGCTCACCAGACACTCGTCCCGGAATGATGCGCAGGTTGGGTCGCGGTCGCAACAGGTTCGGCCCGCTAGTGCCACCGAATTCAAACGGCCCCAGCAGATCCAGAGCGTCGGGAAGTGCTTGCTGTCCGTTGGTTGTGACGACCCCTTCGGCCACTATCCAGATTTTTGCTGACAAATCGACTCTGAGTGGCGAACCAGGCTCGTTGTTGGTGTCATCCCATATATCCAGCCCTTGCCGTTCGAGTTCGGCCAGAGCTTTACGCACGCTGGTCATGGGGCTCGCGGCTATCTCGCCGTCTCGCCCCTTCTTGGGATGGCGGAGCCAATAAACGATGCGCAGTGCCATGAGATCGGCGTATGACCACAGCTTGACCCGTTTTGGCGACACTGACGGCACCACAAGGCCAGAGCGGGCCCACAGATACATCGTTGAGGCGGGAACGCCCGAGAGAGCCGCGGCCCGCGGCCCCTCGTAGCAGCCTTCGAAAGCAGCCCTTAGGCGGGCTGACAGAGCCTTAGCATCATCCATCATCTATTACGCCTAGTAGTTGTCGTGCCGCATCCGCAAAGAGACTACTTGACAGCAGTTCCGCCGTGCGCGCTATGCGCGGTGATGCGTTCGTTGCGCATAGGGAGGGAGGGGGGTGGGGAGGTCTAGAGAGTCGGGCGTTGGCCCCGAGTAGCTACTTTGCTGTACAAGGTGAGGGTGCGGATTGGGCAGCGAGACCAGCAAAAGGCAAGGTCAGAGCACCTGGGAATAATAACCGTGATTTTCCAGTTGACAAGTTGTGTAACTAGCAATATCTTCACCATCAAGCCCCGCATGAATAGCATCTCAATCCATATAAGGCATTATTATGTTTGGAGAAGCATCATGAAGTCACACCGTGAAATGCCCTTGGCGATCAAGAACTCCGAAGCGATCCCTCTGATCCCCTGGGTTGACAATCGTTTCGACGACATAGGTTTCGATCCTAGGTCTGCCTACGTTGAGCAGTACTGGCTGGCAACGCTGGGACCTTCCAGCACCTGGTTCCTGCGCTATTGCGCTGGTCTGCTTGACCACACTTCCTGCGCCTCCCTGAACCTGCACGAAGCGGCAAGCGCACTCGGCATCAAACATGAAGGTGGTGCCAGCAGTGCCATGATCCGCACCATTGCTAGAGCCTGCCGGTTCCGCACGGCTCGAATCGTGGGAGACCGCGCCTTGGCGGTGCGACGCAGGCTTCCTCCAATCAGCAATCGACAGTTTCAGAGACTGTCTAACGAAGAGCGTCGCCGACATCAGGAGTTTCTGGCAAGCCTTACAAGCCGTGAGGCTGTAGCCAACCGACAGCAACAACGTGCCCGACAACTAGCTCTAGGCCTGATTAGCTGTGGCGACACCATCAACGAAACTGAGAGGCTGCTCAGCGGTATGCGGATACATCCGGCCATTGTTGCTGAGGCAGTTCACTGGGCTTGCGACAACCTCAGCAGCGTTACCGAAAACCGTGCATCTCTCACCAGTGAGCCCTCCACGGACTTCACGAACCTCAAGGTGATCAAGGGAAAGGGATCTGAGGCACTCAAAGAGTCTGAAACTGAACCCGCTAAAGCTGAACCAGCCAAAAATGAGCTAGTCGTTGTAACTGCAGGTTGATCACAACGGTTTAAAGGTCTCAGCCATCTCGATCAGCATCCGCACACCGAAACCGGTGCCGCCTTGCACGATCTCTCCGTCATCGGATTCAGCGCGAGCCGGACCGGCAATGTCAAGATGCGCCCAAGGCGTGCCTTCAGTCACGAAATGCTGCAGGATCAATCCGGCAGTCAACGCTCCCCCGTAGCTACCACCAATGTTTTTGATGTCGGCCACGCTGGACTCAAACTGCTTGTTGTAATCCTTGGGTAAAGGCAGCGGCCAGACCCGCTCCCCTACCCGATCAGCAGCCGAACGCACCGCATCAGTAAACGACTCGTCGTTGCCCATCAAACCAGCAATCGAAGGCCCCAACGCCACCATGCAAGCCCCAGTGAGAGTAGCCAGATCAACAATCCCATCCGGTGAGTGCTCACATGCCAACGACAAAGCATCAGCCAGAATCAGCCTTCCTTCAGCGTCGGTGTTGAGCACTTCAATGGTTTTGCCGTTGCGGATCGTCAACACGTCACCTGGACGGGTGGCATCACCCCCAAGCATGTTGTCAGTCATGGGCAAATAGCCCCTAACCCTCAGCGGCGCTCCCAACGCAGGCAACACCGACATGGCACCGATCACAGCCGCAGCACCGCACATGTCGGTCTTCATGGCCATCATTCCCTGGGCTGTCTTGATGGATAGGCCACCAGCATCGAAAGTGATGCCTTTACCCACGAAAGCCAATGTGGCCACCGGCTTGGTCTCGGGTTCGTAAGTCAACTGCACGAACCTTGCTGCGTTGGTGCTGCCCCGGTTGACTCCCAGCAATCCCCCCAGACGCTGCTTTTTGATCTCGGCTTCAGTCCAGACCCGTGACTTAAGACCGGCTTTGCGCGCGATTGCGGCGGTTCGGCGAGCGAAAACCGGTGCCGTGAGTGAGCCTCCCGGTTCGTTGGCTAGATCACGCGCTGTGCAAACACCTGCGGCTATAGCTGAGCCGCGCGCCAAAGCTTTTTTTGCTGCCGCGGCGGTGCTACCCACCACATCAACACGCTTGAGTCGAGGTTGAGTGTCGTCACTGCTGCCTGATGACTTGAATTGCGTGTAGCTGTAGTTGCCAAGTATTAGTCCTTCAGCCAACGACTGCAGGGTTGCCGCAGGTGCCAAAGCGCTGTCTTGTGCCAGCTGAAGCGCTACCCGCGAATGTCGTGAGCAGCGGCGGGACAGCGCGGCTGCACTGCGCCGGATCGTGGTTGCAGTGACCTCAGCAGCTGGGCCTAATCCGACAAGTCCAACGAAACCCTGATCGCTGGGTTGGAGATGAACTTGCTCTGATTTGCCTGCGAAACCAGCGGTGTCAAGTATGGCACTGCCGAAGCCGTCTATCCCGGCTTCAAGCGACTCTTTGGTGACGAATGTGACCGTAGCGCTGGCCGCTTTGGGAACTGAACGGGCTGCATGAACTGTGATCGGCATCACCTCAGGCTAATGCGCCTAGCTTGGCTTAGCTTGGCTTGTGTCGCTGACCGAAGTTTTGATGACGCAACTAAGGTGCTAGCAGTATGCGCGCCACTAAGTCTTGTCCAAAAGCGGTAACGATCGCCAGATAAACCAGCCCTGTGGCTGCCATCACAGCCGAATATTGGCGTTCGCGCAGCGCAGCACGAGCCACGATCACAAGCACTGCTGTCATAGCTGCTGATGCCGTCCAAAACCATCCAAGAATGCCGTTATAACCGTCATCAATGTTGCCATTAAGCACCGAAATCATGCCTGTAGGTAGAAGCATCATCAGCGTGTGCGGCAGCCACAGCCATAACGTAGCCCGCAGCATTTCTAGTAACGGGCCGCGGGCCAAGCCGGGCTGCACCAAATACCAGTGACCTAAAAGCATGGCACTGCTAACAGCGCCGACAAATAACGCCCCCGTGATGGTTCGACCCAAAGCCAGCCCGGTCGGTCCGTCAGCAGCGAACGCACCCAGTGTCGTGGCAACCAAACCCAGCAGTGCCGTGCAAAGATCAAGCAACGGCGGAAACTCGGGCGTGTTTGAGTCGGGGTTGCTTGAATCGAAGCTGGTTTCGCATTGATCAATACCCGTCATTGCAGCCACGCGGGTCGAGCGGCGCTGCTGATCGGCACGCTGCAATGCCACTCCTGCTGATCGACGCTGCAACGACACGATCAATGCCACAGTGCCCGACACAAAACAAGCCGCCACAACGATGTCACGCAAAGCGCTAGCCCAGTCTTGTGACCAATCCCAGCCAGAGGTTCCGCCGAGAACCGTCGAGCCTGCTGCAAGTAACAAGAAGATAGGTCTCATCAGCCATCCATAGCCGAGACCCACCTCGCGTCGGCGGGTAGTCACCCAAAGGAACAACCAGCCTCCGCCTGCCCAGCCAGCCAGCAAAGTGGCAGCGTTAAGTTCGACCATCGCTCTGGTTCGCCCTTGTCGTGTTCAGGTAATCAGTGAATGTGTTAGCAGTTGATGTATTTTCGGCTTGCGCCGTAGCTCAAGCCAGCACAGCCAACCGGCGCTCAGCGTCGTGTCCTTGACATCGTACCCAGCATTACGTAGTGTTAGGCATCGTTGATGTCACTAGGCGTTAATACGCCTGATCTTTTAGAGGTTAATAAAATGTGCCGTTCTCTAGTAAAGCTCCTCTTATCGGCTGTTACGATCGCTCTTATAACCGTAACCTTGTCGGCTTCGACCGCTGCCAGCGAGCCAGAGGCAGGATCTTTCGAGAACGTCGAATCCGATAATCCTGATACAGGCCATTCCGAACAGGGGGATTGGATAAGTCCTGAGCATTACGGTGCCCGAGCCGCAATCTGGCCTGGACGCAACTGCAAGTTCGATGCAAGAGCCCACTGGCCACATCACTCGGGCAATGATGCGTCAGGGCACGGTAACTGGGAAAACACCTCAAACCCTAGGGGCCGATGTCCTAGTCGAGCCTATGTGACAGTGCATCTACAGTCGTGGGGATGCTTGCAAGTGTTTCCGTACACCTGTCATTGGCGTACGCAGCTAACGAAGACTCAGTATGTGCGCTCAAGAGATCAGGTGCCAGTGCATGTTCCGTGTGAACTCAGAGAACCGGGGTCGTGGCGAACCCGTACGGTCGTTAAGGTTCCGATTAGTGGATGGTTAGACAAGTGGGACACAGATATTTCTCCATCAATACAACTCAACTGTCGTCCACGCAACCTGCGTTAGAGTTTGCCACTGCTCATGTGCAGTGTGACTACTCTTGGCGTGACTTGCGAGTTGTCAGATCTGGATGCTGAAGTCGGCAGTGGTCGACTCAAGTTGACAGGCGAAGATCACCTCTCGCTGACAGAGCAGGATCACGTTGCGCCCACGGATCGTGAGGCGGTTAATCAAGATCAAGCTATTCATACTGGATTCGACTGTGACGGCGCTCGTAGCGCACTGTTTGCCTATACCGCGGAAGCGCCGCTTGTTGAGAGGTGGCGAAGACGCAGGATGGCGCGCATGACCCGTCGCGGTACACAGTTCAACATTGCCTTCACAGAGTTCGCGGACTTGAGCGATAGCAGACGCTACGTCTTGCGCAATGACCGCGGATTCAGTCGGAGTTCACCAAGATGGGGGAATCCGTGGCTGAGACAAACCCCAGAGGTTCTTGCTGCTAACATCAGGCACTACTTCAGCGAGTACGAAAAAGATCGCCCAACGGCACCTGAATGGGTTGTTGAGCGCTTGCGGCGCGTCTATGGGATCAATGTCGACCCAGTTTCGGTCGAAGCGGCTCTGAGAGCGCCGCTGTTCATCGAGTTCGGCCCGCGACTCTTGGAAGTGCTGCCAAAATCCGAGTGATCACCTTGAGTGGGCGATGGTCATTAGTTGGCGGGCTTGATCTAAGCGGGTCGCGAACACGCTGGTCACGTCACGACCATCTGCGAGGCAGCTGCAACAGAGTTGTGCCCGGTAACAACGTCGCGGTCGGTTTCGGATTTGCTTGTTGCGTCAGCGGCGCTGCGAGCGTGATAGCTCGAACGAGTCAATGGTGATGCCTCTACGTGGCTTATGCCTAGCGATTCGCCGATCTCTTTCCAGCGCGTGAAAGCTTCCGGCGGCCACCAACGATCCACCGGCAAATGCTTAGCGCTAGGGCGCAGATACTGCCCGATAGTGACAATGTCGGTTCCCGCTGCGTGAAGGTCAACAAGGGTTTGCACCATCTCGTCATGGGTTTCGCCCATACCAGCAATGATCGAAGACTTGGTTGTCAGCCCCGCTGTCGCCGCCCGAGCCAGCACCGAAAGGCTGCGAGCGTAGCTGGCTGAAGGGCGAACAGCCCGCTGCAGCCGTGCCACGGTCTCGATGTTGTGGTTCAAAACATCGGGCTGACAATCGAACACGGTCTGCAAAGCAACAGGGTCGCCGCGCAGGTCGCTGATCAGTGTCTCAACGCGGATGCCTGGCAGCCGCTGACGCAGAGCAGCCACCGTGGCGACCACCGCCTCAGCGCCGCCGTCGGTTAGATCGTCACGAGCCACCATCGTCACTACTGCGTATTCGAGCTTCATTCGGGCCGCTGCTTCGGCTACTCGCTGCGGTTCGGTGGCATCAGGTGGCTCAGGGCGGCGAGTGTCAACCAGGCAGAAACCGCAGGCTCGAGTGCAGCGCTCACCGAGGATCATGAAAGTAGCGGTGCCGTCGTTCCAGCATTCCGAAATGTTGGGGCAGCCCGCCTCTTCGCAGACGGTAACCAGATCAAGGTCCCGCAAAGTTGATCGCACCTCATGAAACGTTGAGCCGGTATTGAGCGGCACTCGCATCCATTCAGGTTTGCGTGACCTCAACGGCACTGGCTCACCTCCGCCGCCTGGCAGTTGCACTTCGGCGAGCCTCCCCAGAAGCCGTGGAGACACCGGCTCAGGCTCAGGCTTAACCTCAGGTTTAATCTCAACCTCAACTTCAGGCTCAGGCTCAGCTAGCGGCTTCTCTTCGCTAGCAGTCTCAACGTCTGAGATATCTAGGTTGCCAGCAGCTTCACGGGTGAAACGAGCCAGGTCATCAGGCATAACCCGATGCGCTACGTCAGCCCGATCAATCCCGCTGCCAGCCCCCCAAGCTCGCCCAGCACGCTGAACTACCAGATCCACAACCTCGCGCATCGACACGTCAATGCCTTCAGCCGCCAAAGACGTGACCCCGAGGCTGGTGATTCCGCAAGGCACTATCCGGCTGAACCAGCTGAGATCCGGGTCAACGTTAAGAGCGAAACCGTGCATGGAACGCGCCCGTGACAGCCTCACACCGATAGCAGCAATCTTGCGAGGCCTTAGGCCGTCGTGATCAACCCACACCCCAGTGTGGCGATCAAGGCATCCCGCTTGCAGTCCCAGATCAGCCAGCACCTTGATCAGCATGTCTTCGATGCCAGCCACGTAGGCGGCAGTATCGGCCATACCTCCACCTCGGCGACCAGGCACAGTCAGGATCGGATAGCCAACCAACTGTCCAGGACCGTGATATGTCACCTCACCACCGCGGTCAGTTTCAACCACCGACCCTCCTAGGGCTTCGACATCAACCAGCAGATGCTGGCGACTACCTCGACGTCCCAGGGTTACCACATGAGGATGCTCAAGCAGCAGCAGATAGTTATTGCGGCTGTAACGATGCAAGCGCCGTTGCAACGCCAAAGCGTCGTCGTAGGTGACTCGACCCAGCCAGCGAACCCGCAAAGCCGATTCATCGGTAGCCAAAAGTTCTGCGTTCAGCGGATCTCGGCTTCCCAGTCGCGGGTTTCGATGGTTTCTTTGACTTGGTGCAAGAACGCGGCAGCGTAGGCACCGTCGAAAGCACGATGATCCCAGGCCATAGCCAACACACCCATCGAATGAATCGCGATCGACTCGTTGCCATACGCATCGGTTACCACAACCGGCTTGCGTGACACTCCGTCGGTGCTAAGGATGGCTACCTGAGGCTGATTGATGATCGGGAACTGCATCATCGTGCCGTATTGGCCAGCGTTAGTGAGAGTAAAAGTGCCGCCGGAAAGGTCGTCAGGCCCGAGTTTGCGGCTGCGGGCACGGTTAGCCAGATCAACAATGTCACGGGCGACTTGGCGCAAGCGCTTGCCTTCTGCACCGTGGATCACTGGTGCCAGCAAGCCCTGGAAGTCGATATCGACCGCAACCGCGAGATTGACACCTGAATGAACCACAAGTTCATCACCGCCGAAGCTGGCGTTGAGATGCGGATAGTCGCGCAGAGCATCGATCACGGCCCGGGCAATGAACGGCAAATAAGTCAGTCCGAAACCCTCCTCAGCCTTCCAAGCCTGCTTGGCACGCCGACGCACGGTTTCGACACCTTCATAGTCGACTTCGATGGCGGTCAGCACATGCGGTGAAGTCTGTTTGGACATGACCATGTGCTCAGCGGTGCGACGACGGATGTTGTTTAGCGGCACCACGCTGTCACCGGCACGCGGCACTACCGCAGGAACAGATGACTTCTTGGCGCGACGCGAGCGCCGACGCTCGGGGCGGGACTCGGGTTCAGGCTCTGCGACTTCGGCGGCAGGTTCGACAGCTTGAACCACCGGCTCAGCAGCTTGCACGGCAGGCTCAGAAGCAGCAGGCACTGTCTGGGTCTGGTTTCGGGCGCGGATCGCTTGTTCAACGTCAGCCCGAGTGATTCGGCCCCCGCGGCCAGTGCCACTAAGAGTTGTCGGGTCTATGCCGTTCTCGTTGATCAGTCGACGAACCACCGGTGACAACACCACCAACCCCTCAGCCGCGACTTCAGGCGCTGCCGGAACAGCAGACGGCTCAGAGATAGTCGTCGGAGCTTCGGCTGGTGTCGAGGCTCTCGGCGCTTCTGGCACTGGATCAGCCTGGGGACTCGGCTGGATTTCTAACACTGGATCAGGCTGGACTTCTGGAGGCGGCGGAGCCTGAGGGGCTAACGGTGCCTGCTGAACCGGCGGTGCCTCCTGGACTGGCGATGCTTCTGAAGCGGTTCCCGAGCCATTATCTGCATCAGCCACATCAACAACATCTGCCGCATCACCAACGCGTGCCAGAACCTGCCCGACCTCCACCAGGTCACCCTCACCGGCAAGGATCTCCGACACCACCCCGGCTACTGGTGACGGCACCTCAGTGTCAACCTTGTCAGTTGATACCTCAAAAAGTGCCTCATCCACAGCAACCGAATCGCCGACCTGCTTGAACCATCTAGTGACCGTGCCCTCGGTGACTGTCTCACCAAGTTGTGGCATCGTAACTTCTGCCATTTTGTGTCTCCTCGCTCTGCTCTATCAACTCGTCAGCCGTGAAGCGAACGTCCGGTCAATGACAACACAGTTTCTCCGAATAGTTCGCTCATAGTGGGATGCGGCTGAATCAGACCTGCCACCTCACTCACGGTGGCTTCCCAGTTCACAGCCAAATACGCCTGACCAAGTTGCTCAGTCACCCAAGGCCCGGCCATATGAACACCAAGTATGCGGCCACCAGTGCCGTCAGGCTGTTTCTCGGCGATCACTTTTACTAGCCCTTCGGTTTCTCCCAGGATCTGTGCGCGCCCGTTAGCCATGAAACGATGAACTGAAGTCACCACATCAAATCCCGCATCCACTGCACTTTGCTCGGTGTGACCCGCGAAAGCCACCTCGGGATGGCTGTAAATACACCACGGTGTGCCCAGATAATCAATCGACTCAGCAGCTTCGCCCATAATGCTGCGGACTGCGAGCATCCCCTCAGCAAAAGCGGTGTGCGCCAGTTGCGGGCTATTGATCACATCACCCACAGCCCAAACCCCGGCAGCGGTAGTGCGGCAGTGAGCGTCGACGGTCACAAAGCCGCGCTCGTCGATCTCAACACCTGCGTCTGCTAGTCCAAGCCCTTCGCTGCGAGGGCGACGACCAACAGCCACCACCACCATCTCCACGTCAACCTGTTTGCCGTCGCCGAAACTCACAACAGTGCCAGATTGATCTGGGTGAGGTTCGTGCCCATGCACCATGACATCGGTGTGAACATCAATTTTGCGCTTACGGAACGAGCGTCGCACCGTGTTGGCAACCTCGCTATCGCAGCCAGCGAGAATGCTGGGCAAAGCCTCAAGAACCGTGACTTTGGTTCCCAGGTCACCAAGCATCGAAGCGAACTCACAACCGATAGCACCACCGCCAACAACCGCGGCTGACTCCGGCAATCGGCTGATTTCGAACAGCTCATCGGAGGTAACCACCAGCTTGCCATCAACATCGAAACCCTTGATGGTTCGCGGCACCGAACCCGCAGCTAAAACAATTGAGCCTGCCGACAGAGTCTGTGTTGAGGCTTGCTCTGCCTGTGTTGAGACCTGCACTGCCTCGGTTGATGACTGACCTGCCTCGTCGGTGGCGGCAACCCTGACGATGCCTGAGCCGCCGAGTGAACCCACGCCCGCATATACGGTCACCTTGCGCTGTCCTAGAAGAGACGACAGTCCCGACATCATCTTGTCGATCACTTGCTGCTTGCGTTGCAGCACCGCCGACCAGTCAAGGCTCGGCTCGCCTGCTGCCACACCGAACTCGCTAGCCCGCGACACGGTTCGATAAACCGAAGCCGCCTCCAAGAGTTCTTTGGCCGGGATGCAGCCCACATGCAGGCAGGTGCCACCCACCTTGTTCTGCTCCACAACAGCTACATCTAGGCCAGCACTCGCACCGTATAAAGCCGCGGCGTAGCCGCCGGGGCCGCCCCCGACGACTACCACATCATGAGTCCCTGACGGTGGCGTGTCAGTCACGAAATCTCCAAAATCATGGCTTTGACCCTAGCGGTTTCTGCGGCTTTCTTAGGGTTGCGTCAATAGATGTCAACAGTGCAGGCTCCACCCGCTGCTCAAAACCCGCCGATTATGACCTGCACTGTGAAGGCAACCAGGATCAACAAACCGCACAACAGCGCCGTGAGTATCAGCACACGAGTGCTCATGGGCGACGATCACGGCGACGGCGGCGCAGCAGGCGCAAAACCCAGCCGAAGACTTCGCTTATCACCGCACCCGCGACCGCAGCGGTGATTATCACCGCCCACAACGGCCAGTTGACCTCAAAAACCAAAAACGAAACCGGCACTTCGCTGCGGTTCTGCACCACAAAAGTCACAAGAGCAGCCACCAGCACTACTGCGATCACTACCCGGGGTCGCAGCCGAAACTTGCGGCTCTTGGCAGCGGGTGCTCCAGAACTCGGTGCTCCAGCACTCGGTGCTGAAAAGTCACCTGAAGCTGACCCATGAGGAGACCCGGGCGCTGATCCAGAAGGCGGGAGATTGTCACTCATACCAGATTCCATATCAGGTATTAATGGTAGAGCACTGCGCTAAGCATCGTGGCATTATGCGCGCATCTACTGGCCGCACCTACTGGCTCTATTTGCTCTATCTGGCCCTACTGGCTCTATGCGCTCACCTATGTGCGCTTAGCTTCTGGCTCTATGCGCTCGGCTTCTTGGGGCTGCTGCGAGAGTGCTGCTCGGCTGCCGCGGTTGACGCGAGTTCATCGGCGATGTCGTTCCATTCGTCGCCCGAGTGACCTTTTACCCATCTAAACGAGATCTGCTCAGACCGAGCCAAATATTCCGCAATCAGCGGCTCCCACAAATCACGGTTGGCGACCTCTTTGCGGCTGGAGTTGCGCCAGCCGCGCTTGATCCATCCCTCATACCAGCGGTCGCGGAAGCAGTTCACCACATAAGTTGAATCCGACACCACCTCCACCACCCCTGAGATTTCACGCAGAGCCTCAAGCACGGCGCGCAGTTCCATACGCTGATTGGTGGTCCTCGGCTCGGCTCCGCAAGCCCATTCACCCCCTGGTATGACCCAACCCCAGCCCCCTGGACCAGGATTCCCGAGGCAAGCACCGTCGGTGTAAACCAGAGTGCTGCGGGCATTTTTATTAGCTGACACGCCTGTAATGGTCGCACGCCGAAAGGTAAAGGTCGCGAATGGCCGCGTTCTTTGTAACTATTAAGGGCAGTGACCGACCATTTTCTGCGTCAACTCCCAGATATCGACCCAGCCGAGACCCAGGAATGGCTGGACTCGCTTGATGCGGTCGTGGCATCTAGCGGCCGGGAGCGAGCTCGTTACATCGTCGCCACACTGCTTGACCGAGCTAACGAGCAACAAGTAGGACTGCCTCCCACCACTCACACGCCTTACATCAACACCATCCCCGCTTCGGCGCAGCCTTTCTTCCCAGGCGACGAGCAGATCGAACGCCGCATCCGCCGTTTCGTCCGCTGGAACGCCGCAGCCATGGTGATCCGAGCCAACAAAACCGCAGACGGCATCGGTGGACACCTGTCCACTTTCGCTTCATCCGCGTCGTTGTATGAGGTCGGCTTCAATCACTTTTTCAGAGGCAAAGACGACGGCGGCGCGGGCGACCATATTTATTTTCAGGGTCACGCCGCGCCTGGTGTTTACGCTCGGGCTTACCTAGAAGGCCGTCTCAGCGATACCGAACTTGATAACTTCCGTATGGAAGTCAACAAAGACGGTCTGTCGAGCTATCCCCATCCGCGGTTGATGCCGGACTTTTGGGAGTATCCAACTGTTTCGATGGGTCTCGGGCCGATCAACTCCATCTACCACGCTCGCTTCAATAACTATCTCCACAATCGCCATATTGAAGACACTTCAGCGTCCACGGTGTGGTGTTTCCTCGGTGACGGAGAGTGTGACGAACCCGAAACCCTGGGTGCTATCGCTTTAGCGGGACGCAGCGGCCTCGACAATCTGAAATGGGTAATCAACTGCAATCTGCAACGCCTTGACGGCCCGGTGCGAGGCAACAGCAAAATCATCCAAGAACTCGAAAGCGTGTTCCGCGGTGCTGGCTGGAACGTTATCAAAGTGATCTGGGGCACTAAATGGGATGAGCTGCTAATGCGTGACACTGAGGGTGCGCTGCTCAACAAGATGGGAGCCACCGTCGACGGCGAATATCAGCGTTACGCCGTGGAGAGCGGCGACTACATCAGAGAGCATTTCTTTGGCCCTGACCCTCGCCTACGCAAACTGGTGGAACATCTCAGCGACGAAGAACTGCGAGTTCTACCTCGAGGTGGTCACGACTATCAGAAGGTCTACGCAGCGTTCAAAGCCGCCACCGAAGTCACCGGCCAGCCCACCGTGATCCTCGCCAAAACCATCAAAGGCTGGACACTCGGTGAAGGTTTTGAGGGACGCAATGCCACCCATCAGATCAAAAAGATGAGCACCTCACAGCTGATGGAACTGCGCAGCCGGCTGCACATGGAAGACGAAATCAACGAAGCAGACTTAGCTGACGGCACCCCGCCATATTTTAGGCCTGCACCGGATTCGCCTGAGCTGCGTTACATGATGGAGCGTCGTCGTGCTCTCGACGGAGCAGTGCCGCGCCGGGTGGTTCGTGACCGGCGACCGTTGACTCTTCCCGAGGGTGACCCATTCCTTGATCTACGCAAAGGCTCAAGCGGACGCAAAGTCTCTACCACAATGGTTTTGACATCGCTGTTGCGTGACTTGATGCGAGACCAGTATTTCGGGGCGCGGGTAGTGCCGATCGTGCCTGACGAAGCCCGAACTTTCGGTATGGATTCGCTGTTCCGTGAGTTCCGTATATACGCCCCTCACGGCCAGCTTTATGAGCCGGTAGATCATGATCTGCTGTTGAGTTACAGCGAATCCACCGACGGACAGATCCTTGAGGAGGGCATTACCGAATGCGGTTCTATGGCTAGCTGGCTGGCTGCGGCCACGTCGTATGCCAACCTCGGTGTGCCGATGGTGCCGTTTTATGCCTTCTATTCGATGTTCGGTTTTCAGCGGGTAGGAGATTCGATTTGGGCTGCGGCCGACGCTCGAGCTCGCGGGTTCTTGATCGGTGCCACAGCGGGACGCACCACACTGCTCGGCGAAGGTTTGCAGCACCAAGACGGCCACAGTCATGTGCTGGCTTCGACGGTGCCGTCTTGTGAGTCTTATGACCCGGCTTTCGCTTATGAGTTGGGTGCCATCATTGATGAGGGCTTACAACGGATGTATCCGCCAGAAGCTGCTGACGGTGCGGACGTGTTCTATTACATCACTATCTACAACGAGAACTATGAACAGCCGCCACGGCCTGATTATGTAAACGACTCCGACATCACCAGCGGCCTCTACAAGTTCAGTGACGGGCCGGGCAACCGCAAACGCTGCGCCACGATCCTGTTTTCGGGTTCGGCAGTGGGTGCCGCACTTGAAGCGCAGCAGCTTCTGGCTGCCCATCACGACGTTTCGGCTGAGCTGTGGAGCGTCACGTCTTATCAGCGGCTCAGACGCGAAGCTCTAGACACCGAACGCCGCAACCGTCTGCATCCCCAGTCGGAGCCGAACATGGCGATGGTGACACGCAAACTGCAGGATTCTGACGGGCCGATCGTGGCTGTGACCGATTACATGACTTTGGTACCCGACCAGATCGCTCGTTTCACTCCGCGTCCGCTGCATGTGTTAGGCACTGACGGGTTTGGGCGATCCGACACACGCGAAGCGTTGCGGCGTTTCTTTGAAGTAGATGCTTGCAACATTGTGATCGCGGTCTTGTCAGCTTTGATGGACAACGGCGAAGCCACCAGTGACGAAGTGGCTGAGGCTATGGTTCGCTACGGTGTTGAATCTGAACGAGATGACCCTGGTGATCCCGACACTGGAGCAAGGTTGACCTCCAAGTGAAACAGCAACTCAAACTCTTGAGCCGCAATTTGAACTGTAATTTGAGCCACAGTGCATCTAAGCAGCGTGCCTGTCTGCGAGCGCGGGGTTTTGGCTGGGTTGCCTTGCTCATCGTCGTGATGATGTGGGCGAGTAGCTGCGGATCCGATGACCCGACCCGCGTTGAGACCACCCGGCCCGAAGGCACCGAATCACCGGGCCCCTCTGAAGCCAATGCCGCCGACGCTGCTGGCGAACCAGAACCAGAAACCGATCCCGAGTCGCAAGCTGAATTAGCAGCTGCTGAAGCCCGAGCTGAGGCTGCGCAAGCCGCCGAAGCAGCACAAGCTGAAGCCGAAGCAGCCGCCGAAGCAGCTCAAGCTGCCGCCGAAGCCGAAAACAGGGCTCAGCAAGCCGCAGAAGCAGCCGCACAAGCCGAGGCAGAAGCTGCTGCTCAGGCCGCCGCGCAAGCTGAGGCCGAAGCCGCTGAAACAGAAGCAGAATTACAAGCCGAAATCGCTGCAGCCGCCGAAGCAGCACAGGCACAAGCCGAAGCAGAAGCAGCCGCACAAGCCGAGGCTGAGCGCATTGCTGCTGAGGCTGCCGCAGCAGCGCAGGCACAGGCACAAGCCGCTGCCGAAGCAGAAGCCGCCGCTCAGGCTACTGCTGCCGCCGAAGCAGAAGCAGCCGCAGCCGCACAAGCCGCTGCTCAGGCTGAAGCCGAAGCGGCTGCTGCTGAAGCAGAAGCAAAAGCGCAAGCTGAGGCCGCTGACGCTGCTGCCAAGGCTGCCGCCGAAGCAGAAGCAGCCGCTGCCGCTGCTGAAGCCGCCGCAACCACCACGACGACGACTACCACGACAACTGTTGCGGTGGTAGCAAACCAGGTGCCGTCGCAGGAAATGATCGACCTACGCAGCGGCAACACCGTCAACTTGAGCGATTACGCGGACGGCGCTAGACCACTGTTGTTGTGGTTCTGGGCACCGCATTGACCGACCTGTCGGCGTGATGCAGCGCCCGTTGAGCAGTTCGCTCAAAACAACAAAGACAAAGTCATAGTGGTAGGAGTGGGTGGTACCGACAACTTGTCGCAAGCGCAGGATTTCTTGGCGAGATACGGCGGGCCACCCAATCTTTTGTGGGGCAGCGACCTAACCGCTTGGCGCCATTACCGCAGCGGTAACCCTCAAGCTGTGCTGCTTGACCCGTCAGGTGCCACCGAGATCATTCGACAGTCCGGTTTTAGCGCAAACCGTTTCGAAACAGCTTTAGCGGAACTCAGCTGACACCGGCAAGCACACCTACACACAAAAACGCAGAAACATATGCACAATTGGGTGATGAGTCCACGCCCAAGAGCCGCTTTTTCGGCTGCTCTCATGGTTGCGGTTTTGGCTGCGGGTTGTTCATATGAGCTGCGTGATGTGACCTTCGATGTGGAAAGGCTTGTTACTGCACAATCGTCACGCGTCTATGACCGCAACGGCGTGCTCATCACTGAACTAAGAGGAGAGCAGCGTCGCACCGATGTAACCGATATCGCTGACATTCCCGAAGTGGTGCGTAACGCAGTTGTCGCCATTGAAGACGAACGCTTCTATGAACATGATGGTGCTGACCTCAAAGCCATTCTGCGAGCAGCTCGTAGCAACGTAGCTAGCGGTGGGATTAGCCAGGGCGGTTCGACCATCACCCAGCAATATGTCGGCAATGTCTTTCTTGACCGCTCCGATGAAACCCTGACACGCAAAATTGAAGAGTATTTTTTGGCTCGCCGTTTCGAGCAGTTCTTCACGAAAAATTTTATCTTGTTGCGTTACCTGAACTGGGTGTATTTCGGCAACGGGGCATACGGTATCGAAGCCGCTGCTAGGCAGTATTTCGGTGCTCCCGCCTGCGAGTTGGTTACTACCGCGGCTGAGCGTGGCATCGGCAATTGTCTCAAGGTCAGCGAACTCAACTTAGAACAGGCTGCCCTGCTAGCCGGTTTGATACAGCGTCCGAGTGCTTTCGATCCTTACCGCAACCCGCAAGATGCCAGACGGCGACGAAATCTGGTGCTTGACCGAATGCTGTTCAACGGGTTCATAACTGCAGTTGATCATGAACGCGCTAGCGACGAACCGATTGTGCTAATCGAAGATATTCCGGTGCTGGAGCAGCGTTACCCGGCCGCGTATTTCGTGGAAGACGTGAAGCAGTGGTTCTTGGATAATCCTGATTTTGGACCTACCCGCGAATACCGCACGCAACTGCTGTTTGAAGGCGGTCTCGATATTTACACAACCATTGATCTCGGTTTGCAAGCCCGTGCAGAAGCTGCTGTTGAAGCAATCCTGCCCAACAATGCCACCAACCCTGACGCAGCCGCAACCGTTTTAGGTCTCGGCGACAACGACAACGGTCATGTGCTGGCGATGGTCGGCGGACGTGATTTCTTTGGTGATGCCGATGATGCCAAGTTCAACCTGGCTAGCGGCAAAGGCAGACAAGCAGGGTCTGCCATGAAACCCATTGCTCTGGCCACGGCTTTGACCCGAGGTTTTCAGGTGACCGAAACCTATGACGCTCCTAATCAGATCGAGATTGACCGTCCCGATGTGTGCGGGCCGGTGTGGACCGTTCGAGGTGGGCTGGGTTCACAGCCCGAAGAGCCGGTGGAGGTCAACCTGATTGAGGCAACGCAACGCTCAATCAACACGGTGTATGCACAGCTCATGGTGGACATCCGTCCGTCCAACTTCGTGACTATGGCCGAACGGTTAGGTCTTGAACAAAGCCGCATCGCGCCGGTGTGCGCTGGTGTGCTCGGCACAGAAGATGTCAACACTGTGGAACTAGCGACGATCTTTTCGACTTTCGCTCGTTCGGGACGGCGGGTAGATCCGGTGATGGTTACCAGGATCACCGAACCTGACGGCACCGCGCTCTACCGTCACATCAGCGATGCCGTGCCGGTGTTGAATGCTGCGGTTGCTGAGCAGATCAACTGGGTGCTTGAAGGAACCATCACGAGAGGCACCGGCAGGCGTGCTGCGATTGATCGGCCAGCCGCTGGCAAGACCGGCACCGCACAAAACTATGCGGATGCGACTTTCGTGGGATACACCCCTCAGCGGGCGGCGGCGGTGTGGGTGGGTTTCCCAGATGCTCAGATACCTATGAGACCGCCCACTACCAACATCGAAGTAGCGGGAGGCACCTACCCGGCGGAGATTTGGCGTGAGATCATGCTCGCCGCTCATGACGGGATCCCGCCTGCGGGTTTGCCGTCGGTGCCGGTAATCACTCTGCCGCCACAACAACCCACCACTGTGGTGATTCCTGATCTTGCGGGACTTCAATGGGGCGAGGCTGAACTCGCTGCTCTACTCAGCGAGCTTCAGCTTGTTGTGGTGGCGGTAGAAGTGGAGACGGCTGATTTTGTGCCGGGCACGATCATCAGGCAGGCACCGCCAGCAGGATCTGAGCAGCGCAGCGGGATCACCGTGACCGTGGAAGTAGCAGTGGCAGCGAGTCCACCGACGACTGAGCCGGTGATCCCCGATGCTGAACAGGTACCTGAACCAGTGATCCCCGATCCTGTGTCACCTGATACTGACCCGGTGCCTGACCCAGTGCCATCCGATACTGAGCCGGTGTCATCCGTTGCTGAGCAGGCACCTGCAACACCGCAGTTAGCTGATGTGCATGTCTCGCAGGGAACCCCGGGCACATGACTGTCAACCCCCCAGGCGAGTCAGAGTCACCGGCGGACACACCGAAGCAGAAGCCCGGAGGCTGGAGGTTGGCTGGGCGCTGGCTAGCCGGGCTTTTCATTGCAGGCAGCTTCGTGTTTTGGGCGTGGGCTTTTTCGCCTTGGGCTCGTAGCGAGAACCCGGCTCGTCTTGATGACCGAGATTTCGTGGCATGGGCCGATCAGCGCTGCGCTGAAGCCCAAGAAGTGATTAACGCCCTGCCTTCAGCACGTCAGGCAGCTTCACGGACCCAGCGAGCTGATGACATCGACAGTGGCAGCAACGCTGTAGCGGCGCTCGTAACGGACCTTCGTCGGCGTGCTAACTCGTCGCTGGCTGACACAACGCTCAGCGAAGGTCCCGCTGATAGTGAACTAGTGCGTGACTGGCTTGCGGACTGGGATGTCTATTTGGCTGATCGCCGCAACCACACCGTCAAGTTACGCACCGCAAGCGCTGACACGCCCGACAGAGAACTGCGTTTCTTGCTTTTGGACATGACCGAAGGCAGCACCTACACCGAGCGCATGGACGGCTTCGCAAGACTTAACAACATGGACAACTGCCAAGTCCCCGGCGATGTCTAACCCACTAACTCCGACCCACGAGCGCGTAGCGTCACTCATCTGTCCGTCCACTGCGGTCAATCGGCTCTTGGCAGCATTTTCAAGAATCGCGGACCGAACTCAATTAGCAGCGGTGCCCGCAGAGCCGCCTCAATCGAAACTGGATCGACATTGATGCCATAGACACGCTGCAAGCGCTCAACAATCCATTCAGGTGTCGTCGGACGATCCAGTTCGTAGTCATCGAAGATATTTCTGATGTCAGCAGCAAAAACTTCTGAGGTTTGTCCCAACCACGGATTTTTCCACCCTGTACAACCCCGACTAAATCCGCGGTCGTTACGCAAGACGTAACGTCTGGTGTCGCTCAAGACTGCGAACTCGGTGAAGGCGATGTCGAACAGCTTGCCGCGACGGACTATGCGCTGTCGCCTGCGTTGTCGCCACCTCTCGACAGGCGTCACTTTATCGGTATAGAAAAACAGTGCGCTACGAGCGCCGTCACACTCGAGTCCAGCATGAAGCGCTTTGTCTTGATCGTCCGCCTCCCAGCTTGTGGCCGCAACGTGATCCCGGTCTGTGCGCGAGAAGTGATCTTCGCCTGTCAGCCTGAGACGATCGCTGCCGACTCCAGAATCCAGATCCGACAACTCGCAAGTCACGCCAAGAGCAGTCACACGGCAAATGAGCATCGGCAAACGCTAACGCAGGTTGCTGATCTCTTAAGCGCATGTACTGACTCTTCGTTGCCTGCGTGCGCCAATGACAGGTATCGGGAAGAACTTGAAAGCATCCTCACGACTGTAGATGCACTGTTACATAGGCTAGATCAAGACATCGGCTTCTAGAGTTCGAAGTATTTACCCAATTACCGTGCCCCGACTCATCATTGCCCGAGTGATGTGGCCAGTGGGCTCTTGACCCGAACCTGAAGTTGCGTCCAGGCCAAGTTGCAGTTCGGGCACCGTAATGATCAGGGGTTATCCACTCCCCTAGCGCGGAGTTGCCCGTATCAGACGATAAGATCCGACGTAATCGAAAGTATCGGCCTTAAGTTCGGGCTCGCTGGCAGCGGTCTAAGCCAACATGGAACGGCTATCAAGGCAACAGCTGAAATCGAGAATTTCGCTAGGAAACGGCGAATTACTTTACTTTGAACCCATTATTACAAGTAACACGCATGAACCGCCTTCCGTTTTCGCGTAACCGCACGACAGTCGGTTGGGTTGTCGCTTTTGCTCTGCTCGCCTCTTCGCTGTTCGCGGCATCAGCATCCGCGCAACAGGCAGCCCCTTACACAGACGTGACCTCAGGGGCGTATTACGAGCAGCCGGTGCAGGCGTTAGCATCCACCAAAGTCTTTGAGGGCACCGAATGCGGAGAGGCACAGTTCTGCCCGGAGCGTCCGTTGCTTCGTTGGGAGATGGCGGTCTGGCTGGTGCGAGCTTTGCAGGGCAGCGATCCTGCTCCAGTGACCTCTGCACGTTTCTCGGATGTGAGCGCCAGCGACTGGTATGCGGCTCATGTAGAGCAAATGTTGCAGCTTGGAGTGACCACAGGCTGCGGCGACGGAACGAAGTTCTGTCCCAACGATAATGTGACCCGCGCGTCGATGGCAGTGTTTTTGACTCGTGCCTACAAATACAAGGGCGGCAGTCATATCAAGTTCGCTGATGTCGCTCCAGATGCGTGGTACGCCAGTCAAGTCCAAAGCTTGGCGCATTATGGGGTGACCACAGGATGCGGCACTGCTGGCACTCACTTCTGTCCTAGCCAGCAAGTCAACCGTGCTCAGATGGCGACGTTCTTGCATCGAGCGGCAACTGCTGAGCCGGGAGCTAACCGGCAGCAAACCTCAGCATCCACAGGTTGTGTGTTCAGCAAGCAAGCCGAGCGTTTGCAGTCGGCCGTGTATCAGGTTCACACCTCAGACGGGATCGGCACTGCGTTCTACATCGGTAGCAGCGAATGGCTGACCGCGGAACATGTGATCACAGGCAAGTCCTCTGTGACTCTCCGCAACGGCTCAAAGACGGTGACAGCCACTATCAAAGCCAGCGACCCAAGCAGCGACTTAGCGCTCCTGTCGGGTGGTGCCGCTGATGAAGCGCTCGCACTCGGCGAGCAGTCATCTCTCGGAATATCCGAAGACGTGTATGTGCTCGGGTTCCCGCTGTATCAAGCATCCAGCCCAGCCGTATCCAAAGGAATCGTGTCACGGTTCGAGACTGACCCAGGCAGCGGCAAACAAATCGTGACCGACGCAGCCGTCAACCCAGGCAACAGCGGCGGACCATTGATGGATGTGTGCGGCACAGTATTCGGGGTGGTGTCCTCGAAACTGGTCGGCGAAGATGTCGACAACATCGGCTACGCCGCAGTTGTTGACCCTGTAATCCTCAAAAGCTTGCGAGCAACAGGCACTAGCTCTAGCTCAAAATCACAAGGCAGCACCACCACAAACTCAGGAAGTTCAAGCTCGAATGCAGGCTCCAATCAGATAACTGCTGGATGGGAGAGCGGAACAGACGATGGCCTGGTGTATGCCGTCACATACCCAAGCCTTACCACCGCCAGAGACGACGATTACTTGATGGTTAGATGCCTGTCGGGTGAGGTGGACGTGTTGGTGGTGGCATCGACGGTTAACCCGTGGAAAAGTGTTTCGGGCAGCGTCTTGGGTAGTTATATGGTCGCTCCACACGGTTTCTTTACCGATACCTGGAGCAGTTCCCAGAGAAATAACTACCGTGAGGAGAACGTCATCCTGGTGGAATGGGGCCCCAGCGTGAGTGGTGGCGCTCTTTTTGCTCCTGATTACGACACGGTGGAAGACCTTGTGAATCTCCTGCGGTTGGAGACAGGCGATCTAGTGATCAGTGGACTCACAGGCGGCGGCAGTGAGGATAGCTGGGCATCCGTGTTCCCGATTGATGGTGCTACCTCACACATAGATCGAGTAATAGATGCTTGCGGTTGGACATACATTGACGATGACGACCCTCCCGCAGCTCCAGGATCAACCCCAATTCCAGCGGGGGCTACTCGCATCCCGACGACCGGCGAACCAGCGAGCTTCACTCCTCGCTGCGCTTACCGATACATATGGGATACCGCTCCTAGGATTGAAATTCTTTGGGTTGTTGGGCAAAGCAACTTTGACTACGCCACCCGACGCTTTGATGTAGAGGTGCGTGAAGTGTCTACAGGCCGCACAGTGAAGGACCCTTTTAATTTGGTGCTCAAATCAGACACAGATTGGAAATATTTACTCGGAGTGACACCCAACCCAGGACAGGTGTATGAGGTTCGAGTAAAAGATAATGATGATTATCGGGTTGACAGAGACTGGTCTGCCTGGGCTTCAACGAACCGCTGCCCTGCTCAACGCTAACCGCTCTACCTCACACCTCGGCTTGCGCCTCCGGGTTGCTGTCTTGTTTCTTGGTTCGAAGCAAGCAGAAAGATATTGGCGCTGCGCGTTCATCCTTTCATCATTGCGGAGCGGTCTTTCAACTTAGCAGAGCCCTGCTTGCATTAAGAGCGACCAACCAGCTTCTAGTTCGTATTGGAGAGATCTGGGCTGAGTGTCAGCGGGAGAGGTTGGGGGATTCTGGTACGCAGAAACGCCATGGCAGGTCGCTGCCGTTGGTGAGGCCGATTCTTGTGGTGACCACTGGATCGGTCGGGGGTGACTCGCCGTCGTCGAGAATGGTCACGCCCTGGTCGCCGCTGACAAGGCCAGCACCGTTAAGAGTGCCGTCGATGCCGAGCGCTTGGGTGAGCTTGGCAGGGCCGCTGCACAGATCACGGTCACGGCGAGCGACCGCTCCCCTAGCGGCATACATCGCATCAAGGCCTTCCAACGGTGTCAGCGCCCGCAGCAGCACAGCCGCAGCTACCCCATCAGCTTCGACCACCACGTTGGCGCACCAGTGCATCCCATAAGTGAAATAGACATACAAACGACCCGGCGGGCCAAACATGGTCTCGTTGCGCTTAGTGCGATGCCGGTGAGCATGACTACCGGGATCGTCGACACCCCGATAAGCCTCCACCTCCACGATCCGCCCGGCCCGTCCGTCCGACACGGCCAGAACCTTGTTGAGCATCTCGGGTGCCACCTCCAGCGCATTGCGCTCATAGAAGCCACGACCCATCCTTTGAGCACAACGAAAACGGCTCACCTCAGGCGGGTGGTGTCAGTGTTGATACGGCTGCGGAACCTCTCGAGTTGAGCAGCCACCGCCTCGGTGCCGCCAGCACCATGCGTGTTGCGCCGCCCAGCAAAAGAAGCCGCCTTCTCAAACAGCGCTTCAGCCTCGGCGGGCAGCCTTTCATCGGCGGCCACCAAATCCGCTAGCGCTCCTTCGCCGTCTAATGCACGCCGTACCAGACCCGCTACCACAGCATGAGCTTCACGGAACGGAGTTCCATGCGTAACCAGCACCTCAGCCAAGTCAGCAGCCGCGGCATACGGTGACGATGCCGCAAGCTGCAACCGCTGAATATCGAAACGTAGTGTGGCTATCAAACCGTTGAGAGCCGCTAAAGTCAGCCGAACCGTATCAACCGCATCGAACAGCGGTTCTTTATCTTCTTGTAGGTCTTTGGCGTATGACAACGGCAGACCTTTGAGTGTCGCCATCAAACCTGTGAGATGCCCAATCAAGCGACCGGCTTTAGCGCGAGCCAGTTCCGCCACATCTGGGTTCTTCTTTTGAGGCAGCATGGATGAGCCGGTGGCGTAAGCATCATCAAGCTCCACGAAACCGAACTCCGCTGACGACCAGATCACTAACTCTTCACCGATCCGACTGAGATGCAAACCCAGCATCGCCAACGCATACAGAGCATCAACCACGAAATCACGGTCAGAGACCGCATCAAGACTGTTATCAAAAACCTTCGAAAATCCGAGTTCGGCTGCGGTAAACGCCGGATCCAGCGGCAAAGAAGACCCAGCCAACGCGCCCGCACCCAACGGCGAAACGTCACCACGATGCCGAGCCTCTACCAGCCGATCAAAATCGCGTGCCAAAGCCCAACCGTGTGCCAACAAATGATGAGCCAACAAAACCGGCTGAGCTTGCTGCAAATGCGTGTATCCCGGCATCAAAGTCTCGCCAGCCTCAAGCGCACGAGCCAGCAACGTCCGCTGAAACTCAAGCACCGCCTCAGCCACATCATTGAGCGCACTCCGTGTCCAGAGGCGCAGGTCAGTTGCTACCTGATCGTTGCGGCTGCGTCCAGTGTGGAGTTTGGCACCAGCAGGTGTTAGTTCAGTGACCCGACGCTCAACTGCGGTATGAATGTCCTCATCACCAGCCGCAGCCACGAAACGGCCGTCAGCTATTTCGGCTTCCACTATGTCGAGAGCTTCACAGATAGCGTCACATTCATCGCTGGTGAGCAAACTCACAGCCGCCAGCATCTTGGCGTGAGCTCGTGACCCGGCGATGTCCTCACGAAACATACGCCGATCAAAAGGCAGACTGTCGTTGAGGGCTCTAAGCGCTTCGGCGGGATCTCCATCAAAGCGCTGCTGCCACAGCGTGTCATGAGAGTCCATGACTCAGACCTCTGGCGTGCGCTGGCCGAGCTTCTCAGCTCGTTCGGCTTGTTCAGCCTGTTTGCGGGCTAGGTTCCGCAATCGCAAAGCATTCAATGCAATAAAACCTGACGCGTCGGCTTGGTCATAAGCTCCTTCATCTTCTTCGAAAGTGACCACCTTGTAATCAAAAAGCGAATCGTCGGAACGGCGCCCGGCCACATCAACATTGCCTTTATAAAGACGCAAACGAACTTCGCCGTTAACGTTGGCCTGGCTGTAATCAATGGCGGTTTGAAGCATTCTGCGTTCGGGACTCCACCAGTAGCCGTTGTAAATCAACTCAGCATAGCAAGGCATCATCTGGTCCTTGAGATGTGCAACCTCACGGTCAAGTGTCAGCGACTCAATAGCTCGATGGGCGCGCAGCATAATCGTGCCGCCCGGTGTCTCATAAGCGCCACGACTTTTCATCCCCACATAACGATTCTCAACAATGTCAATACGACCGATGCCGTTAGCCGCTCCCAGCTGATTCAATGTGTGCAACACTTGACCGGGGGTCATAGCTTCGCCGTCCACAGCAACAATGTCACCCCCCGCATAAGTGATATCCACATAAGTGGGCTCATTAGGCGCTGCTTGAGGGCTTACAGACCAAAGCCACATCTCTGCAGGAGGCTCATACCAAGGATCCTCCAGCGGACCTCCCTCATATGAAATGTGCAGCAGGTTGGCATCCATAGAAAACGGCGACTCGGTGCCGCGTTTGCGTTCGATAGGAATGCCGTTATCAGCGGCATAGGTCATCAGCGACTCGCGTGAACCCAAATCCCACTGCCTCCAGGGGGCTATTACCTTTATTTCGGGGTTCAGTGCATAAGCACCAAGCTCAAAACGAACCTGGTCGTTGCCTTTGCCGGTAGCACCATGGCTGATGGCATCAGCGCCAGTGGCATCAGCGATCTCAACTAACCGTTTAGCTATCAGAGGCCGTGCTATTGAGGTGCCTAGAAGATATTCGCCTTCATAAACGGCATTAGCCCGAAACATAGGAAACACAAAATCACGAGCAAAATCCTCGCGCAAGTCTTCAACAAAAATATCTTCTGAGTCTACGCCCATAGCTAAAGCTTTAGCACGGGCTGGTTCTAGTTCGTCGTTTTGGCCAATGTCAGCAGTGAAGGTCACCACTTTGCAGTCATAAGTGTCGCGCAGCCAATGCAAAATAATGGATGTATCAAGGCCGCCTGAATAAGCCAACACCACCTTGTTCGGTTTGCTGCAATACTCGGTGGTGTTGCTCATTGGTTTCCTTCCTGCGCGGGCGGACCTTTCAGCCCGGCTAATCCTCTCAGATGACCAGCCAGTTCGGCACCAGATGTGCCTTCGCTGGCTACCACTATCAGCGAATCATCGCCAGCTACCGTTCCAAGAATCTCTTCTATTCCTGCCCGATCCAAAGCAGAAGCCACCACATGAGCTGAACCCGGCGGAGTTCTCACCACAGCCAGATTTCCCGAAGAACCGATATCAGCCACCCAGTCGCTTAACACTCTCCGGAGATGCTCCTCTGGCGCAATCCGAGCCACGGGATGTTCGGGAATAGCATAGGCAGTATCACCACCAGCTATTCGTACTGTCACTGCTCCGAGTTCATCAAGATCACGCGAAACAGTGGCACGATTGGCGTTTACTTTCTGATCAGCCAGCAAATCTACTAGCTGCTGCTGGCTGGTCACAGAATGCTCACTCAACAGTTTCACAATGAGATGCTGACGATTGGTTTTGCTCATGACTTAAACATCAGTGATACAAACAATTGTGATACATGCTGGGCTCAGACAAGCTCAGACAGTCTCAGCGGCTTCGTCGTGGCCGGTCAGCCAGATCAACAGAGCCCTAGCGGCGTGCATCCGGTTGGCCGCCTGCTGCCACACCCGGCTGCGAGGGCCGTCGATTACTTCCTCTTCTACCTCTTCGCTGCGATGCGCAGGCAAGCAATGCATAAATATGGCGTTGTCAGCAGCATCGGACATGACTCCACGATTGACCGTGAAACCTGCAAAGTCCGCGCGCCGCTGCTCGGCCTGCTGTTCTTGACCCATCGAAGTCCAAGTATCGGTGTAGACCACGTTGGCACCACTAGCAGCTTCTCTAGGAGTCTTGACTTGCACCGGTTCGCAGCCGAGGCGACGCAGTTCCCGAAGGTCCAGTTCCGAGAAGCCATAACCCGCGGGACTAGCAATTCGCATGGCTATACCCGACAGCCCAGCCGCGAATGCCAGCGAGCGAGCCACATTGTTGCCATCTCCGACATAGCCAAGCTTTAAACCTTCGAGATGTCCGAACTCTGAGCGCATAGTCAAGAGATCGGCTATCGACTGCGTGGGATGGGCAAGATCGCTGAGCAGATTGACTATCGGAACTTCGCTGACCGCTGCCATACGCTCAAGAGTGCTGTGAGCGAAAACCCTGGCACCGATGACAGCGTTGTAGGAAGCCAAAACACGGGTCACGTCTTCGACGCTTTCGCGTGTGTCCAAACCGACCTCGCTTGCGGTTATGTAAACCGGATGGCCACCGAGTTGCACTACTGCCATCTCTAAAGCACTACGAGTGCGAGCTGAAGGTTTCTCAAACAGCAACGCCACACCTTGCTCGCTGAGCACGCTCGGAGGATCAGAGATGCTTGCCCAATTCAGAATCTGAACCACACAGTTCGGAGTCAAGCTGTCCATGTCAAGTAGGTGACGCATCTTTTGTGGCTCTCGGCTGGCTTCTGACACACTCATAAATCAAACCTTAGGCCGCTTATCTGCTGCTCAATCCGCTGCCCCGCTTGCAGCTTTCTAGTCTGGACTGCGGGGAGATATGTATGTAGCAGAAGTATTTGAAGCATTAGAAGATGTCATTCGTTTTTGAGAACAGCTGCAAGAATGCCACAGCCTTCTCTGAGTTGCTGATTGCTTAGCACAAACGGCGGGGCCAACCTTAGGGCGGTAGCAGTTACACCGTTAACAACCAGCCCGTGCTGCAGGCAAGCTGCGGCCACATCACGAGCTTGGCGAGCACTCGGTGTCTGCGACAATTCGACTCCTAGCAGCAATCCGTGGCCTCTGATGCCAGCGATGCCGTCAATCTGGGTGAGCTGGCTCTGCAGTTCCGCACCAAGACTCTGCGCTGTAGTTGGCGCGTCAATGGCTTGCAGTTCGCGCAGCACCGCTCTAGCTGCTGCCAAAGCCAGCGGCTGCCCCGCAAAAGTCGAACCATGGTCACCGGGCTTGAACGCTGCTGCTGTATCAGCGCGCGCCCAGACCGCTCCCACAGGAACACCATTACCGAGACCTTTGGCGACTGTCACAATGTCGGGTTGCACACCTGACTGCTGAAAACAAAACCAGGTGCCGGTGCGCCCCAGCCCGGTCTGGATTTCGTCGGCGATAAGCAGCACTCCCCGCTCGTCACAGACCTGCCTCACCGCCTGAAGATATTCACGGGTAGCGGGAATCACCCCACCTTCGCCTTGTATCGGCTCAAGCATCACAGCCGCCACCGAAGGATCAATCGCTGCTTCCAGAGCTTCGATGTCGTTGATTGCAACATGCTTGAAGCCTGGCGGTAAAGGCTGGAACGGCTCATGCTTTTCGGGTTGACCGGTAGCAGCTAAAGCAGCCAGGGTGCGTCCGTGGAACGATCCATAGGCAGTGATTACCTGATGACGGCCGTGGCCTTGATACTTGCGAGCCAGTTTGATGGCGGCTTCTACGGCTTCGGCACCTGAGTTCTGAAACAAAATGCGGCCAGGCTCGCTGTCGCCGCCAGGGCCTGAGCGGATCAACCGGTCAAGAGTGTTAACCACTTCGTCGGTTATTTCGTTGGCGAACAGGTTTGATACGTGAATCAAAGTTGATGACTGCTCAGCAACCGCTGCGGTCACCGCCGGGTGGGCGTGACCTAGCCCGGTGACCGCCAATCCGCACAAGAAATCGAGGTAACGCTGCCCGTGGTCATCCCACAGTTCCGCACCTGCTCCGCGCACGAAAGTCACCGGCGGCGTGCCGTAGTTGTTGATCAGTGCTGCCTGACTCATGCGGATGCTCCCTGGCCGTGTGCGGGATCGGGTCTGTCCTGCCGGGTAATCATGGTGCCGATTCCGGCATCGGTGAACAACTCCAGCAACACGCAATGCGGTATCCGGCCGTCAAGGATATGTGCTGACAGCACCCCATGACTCAACGCCTCCACACAGGCCTGAACTTTTGGGATCATCCCGCCAGCGACCGCGCCTGAAGCGATCATCGCCTCCACGTCACCTATGGTGGCCTGACTTACTAGCGACGACGGGTCGGTCACGTCAGCGAGCACGCCGGTCACATCAGTGAGATACATCACTTTGGCAGCCCCCAAAGCGCCCGCCAAAGCTGCGGCCATCGTGTCAGCGTTGATGTTGTAGGCCTGACCGTTGGCATCACTGCCGATCGGTGAAACCACTGGAACAGATCCCTGCGCCAGCAGTTGTTCAATGATGGTGGGATCCACAGCGACGATTTCGCCTACGAACCCGAGTTCGGGATCACGCGGCACCACAGTCACAAGACCGGCATCTTCACCCGAAAGACCTACTGCCGCTCCCCTAGCAGCACCGACAGCGCCAACAATGTCACGTCCGACTTTGCCTAACAGCACCATCCGAACCACTTCAAGGGTTTCAGCGTCTGTGACACGTAGCCCGTTACGGAACTCGCTCTTTTTGCCTATGCGAGCCAGCTGTTCGCCGATCTGCGGCCCGCCGCCGTGTACCACCACAGGACGCAGACCAACAGCATTGACAAGCGCTACGTCACGAGCGAACGAAGCCGCCAGCTTCGGATCTGTCATGGCGCTGCCGCCATATTTGATGACCACACTTGCGCTAGCAAAACGCTGAATGTGAGGCAAAGCCTCAAGCAGTGCCTGCGCTCGACGTTGCGGCTCAAACTCAAACTCGCGCGAAACCTCCTGCGTCTTTTCGGGGACTGAGGCTTTAGAGTCTGAACTTTCAAAGGCTGAATTGTCAGAGCTTGGGCTGCCTGAGTTTGAGCCTTTAGAGCTTGGGCTGCTCATGACCGGTATCCAGCGTTGATGTCTATGTATCCGTGAGTCAGGTCACAAGTCCAGATCGTGGCTGTGCCTTTGCCCACACCCACATCAACCCGCAGTTCTATTTCGCTGCCTTGCAAGTGTTGAGTGGCTCTTGCTTCGCTGTAGAGAGGGTCAACTGTGCCCTCGCTGGCGCAGCGTTCGTCGCCTATCCAGATCGCTAAACGATCCCTGTCGGCTTTCTGTCCCGCTTTGCCGACCGCCGACACGATCCGGCCCCAGTTGGCATCGCTGGCAGCTAAAGCAGTTTTGACTAGCGGCGAGTCCGCCACAGCCCGAGCGATAACCGAAGCGGCATCATTGTCGGCGGCACCGGTGACATTGACGCTCACGAACTTGGTGGCACCTTCGCCGTCACGCACGACTTGATGCGCTAGGTCAAGCATCACCGCGTTGAGGGCATGTTGAAAGCTCGCAGCGTGCTCGTCAGCGGATTGCTGCGATGCTCCCGTGGCAGCGAGAAGCACTGTGTCGCTGGTTGAAGTGTCGGAGTCGACGGTGATGCGGTTGAAGCTCATCTCTGCTGACTCTGCCAGGCACCGCTGAGCGGTTTCGCGGCTGACGGTCAGGTCAGTGAACACGAACGCCAGCATGGTGGCCATGTCAGGTGCGATCATGCCGCTGCCTTTGGCGATGCCAGCCACATGACAGTCGCTGCCCGCCACCGCTGCGTAAGCACCTTTAGGGAAGGTGTCGGTGGTGCCGATAGCAGCAGCAGCAGCCTGCCATGGCGTAATGCTTGAGGCACTTGCGTTGCTGCTTGGGCTATCCGCAGCGTCAGCGACACTGCTGTCGGGTGCCGTGAGGCTCTCAAAGAGTTGCGGCAGCGCTGCCTGAATGCGCGATACCGGCAACTGCTCACCTATCACGCCGGTGGATGCCACCAGCACCTGTTCAACCGGCACACCAAGAAGCCGTCCAACTGATTCTGCGGTGTGTCGGGTGGCTTCGTAGCCGCGCGCGCCAGTGAAAGCGTTGGCGTTGCCTGAGTTGACGATTATGGCCCGGGCGAGTCCTGAGCTTTCGGCAAGTGCCCAACGGCACCAATCAACCGGTGCTGCTGTGCAAAGCGAACGCGTGAAGATGCCAGCCACAGTAGTGCCAGGCTCGAGTTCGGCCAGCATCAAATCGTCACGCCCCTGATAGCGCACACCGGCAGCAGCCGTCGCTAGCCGCACCCCGCCAAGCGCAGGGAGCTTCGGGAACTCCTTAGGCGCAAGCGGCGACACCGCAGGCTTTGTGGCAGCCTCCGTGGCGACAGGCTTAGTTGCGACGGGCGGTGATGAGGCTTGTGCAGCGCCAGTCTCGGTTGCTGCTTGGGCCACGGTTTCGGGGGTCATGGGTAAACCCCCGTGGTTGAGAGTCCGGCAGTCTCATCAAGGCCTAGAGACAGGTTGGCGCATTGCACAGCCTGACCTGCAGCACCCTTCACTAGGTTGTCAAGCGCAGCGATAGCAATAACCCAGCCGGTGCGAGGATCGGCTCTGGCACTGAGATGCACGCTGTTAGACCCTAGAGTCGCTTTGGTTGAAGGCGAGCGCTCGCTAACCACCACGAACGGCTCGTTGCGGTAAGCCTCCGCCAGCAACGCCAGAACATGATCTGTGGTGGTGGGAGCACTGGGCCGTGCGTAGCAGGTTGCCAGAATGCCGCGGTTCATGGGAGCCAGATGAGGTGTGAACAGCACCTGCACAGAGTCGCCGCCGCTGTGCCGAGAGTTCTTAGATTGCTGAGAATGCTTGGAAAGAGCCATCTCAATCTCGGGCGTGTGCCGGTGATTCATCAGGCCATAAGCGATGAAATCTTCATCAACTGTGCAAAAACTTGTGTTGGCTTTGGCTGCACGGCCTGCTCCTGACACTCCGCTTGCAGCGTCAACGATGATGCCACGAGGTTCCACGGCTCCAGCGGCTAGCAACGGAGCCAGAGCCAGTGAGGCAGCAGTCACGTAACAGCCGGGTGCAGCCACCAGCTTGGCACCTTTGATGGATTGGCGGAACAGTTCTGGAAGGCCGTAGACGAACTCCGCCAGCAGTTCGGGAGCGTGATGCTCTTCGCCATACCACAGCGGATATAAGTCAGAATCCGCCAGCCTGAAGTCCGCGGCCAGATCCACGATGCGAGTCGTCTCGTTGCGTAGTTGTGGCACCAGAGACTGGGATGCGCCATGCGGCAAAGCACAGAAAACCAGATCACATGCTCTAGCAGTCTCGGCTGCAGCTGGCGAAAACACGATGCTCGGATAGGCAGCGGCGAGGCTCGGATAAACCTCGGCCACGGACTTGCCCGCCATTGAGTCGCCGGTAGCAGCAACCACTTCGAGTTGTGGATGAGCTGCGCAGATCCGAAGCAGTTCAGCACCCGCGAAACCGGACGCGCCGATCACCGCCACCCGGTAGATACGGGTGCTCGACACTTCAGCACTCGACTCTTTAGTCGGCTCAGTGGTCTGATTAGCCGGCTCGGTCATCGGCTCGGTCTGATCGGCTCGCTCGGTCGTCGGCTCAGCGGTCACTGCATCCATACTAGCAGCCTACAGTAGACTTGCAACTATGTGCAGGAATATAATATTTTGTGCGTTTCGGAGAGGAGCAGCGAGTGCTGGATTGTTCTAGCTCTAGCTGCGAAGTCGAGCCCCCGTGCGCTTAAATACTTCAGCAACGCAACGCTCACGCACATCAGCAACCTCAGCATCAGTGAGCGTGCGATCATCTGCCTGGAAGCGGAGCCGGTAGGCGAGGCTGCGAGAACCTTGCTCCATTCCCGAACCCCGGTAGACATCAAACAAATCAAGCCGCGTCAAAAGCTTGCCTGCTGCGGTCTTCAAGGCTCTCTCCAGCTGCGCTGCAGCTACCTCTTCAGCAGCCACGAAAGCCAGGTCAATCTCACTCGGCGGATATTTGCTGGCTGGCTGATAACGCTGTCTAGCCCGAGGACCGTTAAGCACTTCTTGCAAATCAAGTTGTAGCCAAGCCACTCGCCCTTCAATGCCAGCCGCCTCAAGCACCTCTGGATGAACTTCACCCACCACACCGCGCTCACGCCCGGCTACGGCCACTGTTGCGGATCGATGCGGATGCATACCTGATGCAGCGACATCACGTAACTCCACGGCAGGCAACGACAGCGCCTCGGTCAGCAGATCAAGAACCGCTACCGCTGCAGGAGCTTCTGCGCCAGACAGTGTCACAGCTAGATGCTCACGCTCGTCGGGCAGCAACTCGCCTGCAGGTGCATCCAGATACACATGGCTAATCTCAAATAATCGAACATCGCCGTTGAAATGGCGCTGGTTGTATGCCACAGCCCGAAGCTGCCCTACAAGAAGCGACGGTGTCAGCAACGACTCGTTGTCATCGACGGGATTGTTGAGAGATATGCCTGCACTGCCTAAACCGGCTGCGGCCAGCGCTTCGGGTGACACAAACGGCATGGTCTGAGTCTCGAAACAGCCCGCCCCGACAAGCACTTCACGCACCAGCCGACGGTCTTTCTGATACGGCGAAAGGCTGCCTACCTCATTGGCGGTTACGACGGTGCGGGCGATGTTCTCATAGCCATGAAGTCGGGCTATTTCTTCGGCGATGTCGGTTTCGGTTTCGGTATCCCATCGCCAGGTCGGGACACTCACCTCCAGCACAGCATCACCGGTTACTTGACTAGCCGGTTCATGGCCTGTATCGCTGCCTGTATCACCTTCTGATTGACTGCATGAGTCGCTGCCTGTGTCACCTTCTGATTGGCTTGCTAGATCGCTTGCTGGGTTGCTGGCTAGATCAGCGACGAAACCAATCGAACGCAAATGTTCGGCCATCTGGGTGGCGCTTAGTTCAGTGCCCAGCAGACGATTAACCCGCTGCGAGCGCACCCGCACAGCATTACGTTCGGGCACCTCACCATTTGCATCAATCACTCCCCGGGCTGCTGTGGCACCCAGCGTTGCAGCCAGCTGCACGAAACGATTCATGCAGCGCGTCATGTTGTCACCCCAGTCAGCTCCTCTACGGAACCTTGTAGCCGCCTCGCTGGAGAGATTAAGCCGCTTCGCCGTGCGTGATATCGAAGGCGGATCCCACCATGCCATCTCCACCAGCACATCGCTGGTATCAGCGCTCACCTCGGTGGAAGCTCCTCCCATCACCCCAGCGATGCTGATCACCGTGTCGTCGCCGTCGGTGATAACCCCGTCACCCGCAGCGAGGCTGCGCTCGGTGCCGTCAAGGGTCTCAATGGTTTCGCCTTCACGGGCGCGGCGCACCCCGAGATGCCTCCCGGCCACTTTCGACAGATCGAACGCGTGGCTCGGCTGCCCCAGTTCAAGCATCACGTAGTTAGAGATGTCAACGATGCTGTTGATGGGTCGCATTCCTAGAGCGGTCAGCCGAGCAGTCAGCCAAGCAGGCGAAGGACCTTGCGGCACATTGTGCAGCACTCGCGCTAGGAAACGTCCGCACAGCGAAGGGTCAGCGATCTCCACCGCAATTGACGCAAGTGATTTGTCAATGCTGCTACCTGATGAACTGCTAACTGATGAGTCGCTAACCCAGTCGGGTGACTCAAAAGCCACTCCCAGGCCAGCAGCTAAGTCACGGGCAACTCCCATCACCGACAACGCGTCAGGACGGTTGGCACCGACTTCTAAATCCCAAAGCACATCGGATTCCAAACCGATTGCTTCACCCAACGGCGTTCCCAGAGATACCAGAGATGCATCCGCTTTGGTATCACTGTTGCCGATCCGGTCGTTGAGGATCATTATGCCTTCTGCGTCTTCGCCTAGTTCTAGTTCAAGCGCCGAACAGCACATACCCTCAGAGGTCTGACCACGCATTTTGCGGCTAGCTATCTCCAAACCGCTCGGCATGACCGTGCCAACTCGGGCCAGCGGAATCAAATCTCCAACTTTCATGTTGAACGCACCGCAGCAAACTTGCAATGTTGAACCCGAACCATCGTCTACTTCCACTAACTGAATGCGGTCAGCATCGGGATGCGGTCGCAAATCAAGCACTCGGGCGAGCACTACCCCGTCAGGCAATGATCCAGTAACTGTTACATCCTCAACGGCCAGACCTAAGGCGGTTAAGACTTCGCTGATCTTGTTGGTGTCGGCGGCTTCACCAATGTCAGGCGCGAACTCTTTGAGCCAAGACAACAAAACCTTCATATCGGGTTCGCCTTCATGCCGCAGTGCCGCATTAGAACTGGCTCAAGAATCGGATGTCGTTATTGACGAACTCACGAATGTCATCAATCTCATAGCGCATCACCGCTAAACGGTCAATGCCGAAACCAAAAGCGAAACCTTGCCATATCTCAGGGTCTATCCCGCAGTTGCGCAACACATTGGGATGCACCATCCCGCAGCCACCAAGCTCTAGCCATGACCCGTCCGGCCGAGAGATATCGAACTCCGCCGACGGCTCAGTAAAAGGAAAATACGAAGGCCGCAGCCTGGTTTTGACATCACGCCCGAATAACGCACCCACAAAGGTTTTGATGGTGCCAGCGAGGTCACCCAAGGTGATATTACGGTCGATAGCTAAACCTTCGATCTGATTGAAAGCGGGCAGGTGAGTGGCATCAGCTGTGTCGGTGCGAAAAGTCCGTCCAGGCGCAACCATATAGATAGGCGGTTGACGGTTTTCCATCGTGCGGATCTGCACCGGTGAAGTATGTGAACGCAGCATCACTTCTTCGGGTTCGCCGAGGTTCACAAAAATCGTGTCGAAACTGCCCCGAGCGGGATGCCATTCGGGAATGTTTAGCGCTTCGAAGTTGTACCAAGCGCTTTCGACTTCGGGACCTTCCTCAACGCTGTAACCCATTCCCACGAACACGTCTTCTAAGCGGTAACGGGCAGCAGTCACGGGATGTATACGACCACGGCTCAAAGTAACGCTACGAGGAAGGCGCTCGGTTAGGTCAAGACGCTCCGCGGCATACAGGTCATCGCTAAGCGACGCGCTGAAGCGTGCTCGGGCCGCCGTTATAGCGGCTTCGAGGCTGGATCGGGCATCGTTCAAACTTCTGCCTTCGGCGGCTCGGTCAGCAGGGTCAAGGTCACCGATACGGCTTTTGGCTTCAGCGAACCAACCTCGGCGGCTCAGCAGTTTGTGTTCAAGGGCTGCAACAGTTTCGAGGTCGCTGGCCGCTTCGAGTTGTGCTAGCGCTTCGGCTGTCACCTGCTCAACGCTGGAAGCATTAGTAGCACCAGTGGCACCCCGAGAACTGTGAGCACCCTGAGTTCTTTGGGCACTTTGGGCGCTGTGATCTGCGGTCATCGCAAGCAAGGCTAGAGCGCTTCGAGAGGCAGCCACTGCCCGCTGTCAGCCGCTCTGGCCTCAGGCAGCGTGGTTGCGCCGGTATTCAAACGCCAGCAACGTGGCCGCCATAGCCACATTGAGCGATTCTGCGTCACCCGCCAGCGGGATCCGCACCCGATGATCCGTCAGCAATCCGGCATCAAGACCGTGCGCTTCTGACCCAAGCAGCAAAGCCACCGGGCTTCTCCCCTCTGCGAGCAAGCCACTGTGATAATGCTCACCATCGTGTGCATCCGCTGCCACGATCACAGCGCCAGCACTGCGAAGCTGTGTCAAAGCAGATGCAGGAACAGCCGCCGCACCTGTTGTGCTTGTGGTGCCTGTTGTGCTTTTGGCTTTAGCGCTTGTGGCGCTTGTTTGCACGACTGGCACTCGCAGCATCGACCCCGCCGACGCTCTCACAGCTTTGGGTGCCCACGGGTCAGCGCCACCTGCTACAACCACACATCGGGCAGCGCAAGCCTCAGCGGTGCGGATAATGGTTCCAGTATTACCGGGGTCAGCTACGCCTACCAGCACCAGCACCAGATCATCCGGCTCCAACACCGCAGGAATAGCTGCTTGTGGTCGATCCATCAGCGCTAGCAACGGCTGCGGGTTCACTGACGGTGCCAACGACCGAAACGCCTGCTCGGTAACCACAAGCACTTCACTTGCTTTGCTTCCGCCACGGGCTGAGCTGTTGGCGGTGTCTGGCAGCACTCGTTGCAGGATCTCTGACACCTGCGACGAGTTCAGTGCGCTATCTGTAGTCACCAGCAACGACGGCTCAATCCCAGCCGACAATGCTTCGCGGATGATCCTCGGACCTTCAAGAACCACGATGGGATCACCCGGCGCACGACGGCGCAGCAGCCGCCGCACTTCGCTAACTCGACGACTGCGCGGCCCCAGCGGTTGAGTTACGAGCTGCGATTCAGTCAGCAGCGGTGCCCGTCGTCGCTTCGGCTGACTCAGCCGCTGACGCTTCAGCCTCTTTGGCCTCTAAAGCCTCTTTGGCGGTCGCTACTAGAGCGACGAAAGCTTCAGGATCATTCACCGCTAGATCAGCAAGGATTTTGCGGTCAACTTCCACACCTGCGAGCTTGAGTCCAGAAATGAAACGGCTATATGACACGCCCTCACGACGGCAGGCAGCGTTGATCCGCTGAATCCACAACCGGCGGAAGTCGTGCTTGCGGGCTTTGCGGTCACGGAAGGCGTAGTTGCCCGAATGCATGAGCTGCTCATTAGCAGCGCGCCAAGACCGGCTCTTGTTGCCGTAGTAACCCTTAGCCCGTGCCAGCACCTCACGGCGACGACGACGGGACTGGATGGGACGCTTCACTCTTGCCATTGGAGTGTCACTTTCTGTTCAGACTGTTCTGTTCTGTGTTTCTGTTCTGTGTTCGGCTGTGCTCGGCTGTTTCCCCGCTTTATGAACGTCGCGGCTGTATGCACGAATCGGCATTGTGCAAAACTGGGTGTGATCGGGCTGCTTCGGATTCACAGACCTAAGTCACGCAGCATCCGCTCGTCAGATGACGACACCTCGGCGGGGCCGCGCAGTTGACGCTTGCGTTTAGGGGATTTCTTTTCAAGTATGTGATTCTTGTTGACGCGGCGACGGCGTAGCTTGCCGGAACCCGTGCGCCTGAAGCGCTTGGCGGCACCGCGGTGTGTTTTCATCTTGGGCATGATCGTCGTTTCTTGATCCTTTTGAACCTTTTAATCCTTGCTGTGACTGCTTGTTGTGGCTGTTGCTGTGGCTGATTATCGCTGTCCGACCTTGTTGATGTTGATATCTGGCGGTTGCTATCCAGCACCGCTGGAGCCGTTCGTGGGCGGGAGTCAGGCGGCGTTGCCAGACTGAGTGGTCTCGACTGCTGTTTCTGTTTTCTGGTCTACTGCTTCTGGGTTTTCAGCTACTGCTTCGGTTTTCTCGACCGCTGATTCTGACGCTTCAGGCTCTGCTTTCTCCGCTTCTGACTCTGCTGTGTCCGCTGATGCTGTCTCCGCTGTCGCCGCTGATTCTGTTTCGGCCTCAAGTCTACGGCGATGCCGGGCCTGTGCCTGCTTGTCGGGTGCCAGCACCATCACCATGTTGCGCCCGTCTTGGCGAGGCTGGAACTCCACCTTGCCGACATGTTCCACGGTGGCGGCCACATCGTCAAGGATTTTCTTGCCTAGTTCGGGATGCTGCACTTCTCGGCCACGAAACATGATCGTTACCTTGACCTTGTTGCCTTCACCTAGGAACTTCTCAACTCTGCGGGTTTTGGTTTCGAAGTCGCCTTTGCCGATCTTGGGCCGGTACTTCATTTCCTTGACCGAGACGTTGGATGCCTTCTTGCGTGACTCTTTGGCACGCTGAGCCGTCTCATACTTGAACTTGCCGTAGTCCATAATCCGACATACGGGCGGGTTAGCGTTTTCTGCCACTTCCACAAGATCACGACCCGCTGTGCGAGCCAAGTTGAGCGCCTCTTGAAGTGTCCTGATACCGATCTGTTGACCGTCCTCGCCAACGAGGCGCACCTCAAGGGCTCGGATTTGGTCGTTTATGTTGGGCTCTTCGCCTGGCGGTGCTATCGCCGTTCACTCCTGTTGAGCACGGAACCTCCGAATTTAGACAGTGCCACTCCCCTGCCGAGGCTTGACTGCTGTCAGCTTGTTTGACAGCGGTAGGGTAGCAGCAGGTTGCGACAAGCAGCCATGCACACTGCGTCCTAAGCCGGAGGTGTCCAATTGAGCACGCTGTGGACCCCTGGAGGGGAAGTACCTGTAGACGACCGAAGATCGGCTTCCGCTGCTGGCGCTAGTGCTAGTGCTGATGCCAGTGCCGGTGCCGGTGCCGCAACGTCGAGCGACTCTCTCAGAGAAGCTATGGAAGCGGCTGGCGTTTCGCTTGGTGAAGTGGATATTGACAGCCTCACGCCAGAGGAACGTGCCCAGGCGGAGGCTTACATACGCAAAATCGCCGAGTCCCGTGAGCAGCTCAGGGCTACGCCAGCGGCTGTGGTGATCAGCAATCATGCGATGGGCATCTATGAGCTGGCTGCGCTGCATTTGTCGAGCCAGCCGCCGAACTTCACCGAAGCAACCCTGGCGATTGATGCTCTGGGGGTGCTGATTGACGGGATGAAGGGCCGCTTAGGCGAAGCCGAGCCAGGTCTGCATGAGGCTAGGTCGCAGCTACAGATAGCTTTCGTGCAACTCAAGAACCGCGCCGACTCCGCGCCAGCCACCGACAACAAGCCTTCGGTCACCAACGACCCTTCCGAAGAGCCTGACCCTGATACCGAGCCCGCCGCTGGTGCTGATGAACTCTGACTCAGAGCCCTCGGTTAGCCCTGGCTCTGTCTACGCCCCCCTCCCCGTTCCCTGAAGGCGAGCCACCTGGGAGCCTGCCAGAGATTCCTAGAAGACGCGATGATCGGCACTCACGCTTCAGCAGTCAGTCTGACCAGCCGACGCAGTGCCATGCCTCAAGACCTCAGGTACGAAGTCACTGATTTCGGAGGCATCTCCAACTAATCATCGTTGCATTTGAATGTATCCTAGCTATCCTAGGAGACCTACCTCAAAACTTTTCTTCTCGAAGCCCCCAAAGAGACACAAACCGGCTCAGCGCGTGACACCTTAGAGCGAAAGGTCCCTCTGTAGATGGCTGCCACCACCGTTCCGATATCAGCAAGCGTGCTTAGCTGGGCACGCGAGGAGGCCGGTCTCACAGAGACCGACTTGGCCGAACAGGTCAATCTGCCTGTTGCTGACATACAAGCCTGGGAGGCGGGTGCAACGCTGCCAACCCAGAGTCAGTTCTCCAAACTGGCCAAAACGCTTAGGCGGCCATCCGCTATCTTTTTCCTACCCGAGCCGCCGGTCGCAGCCGGAACGCCAACCTCGTTACGCCGAGCGCCCTCCCTTCAAGGCCACAGGATCGGTCCCGACGAAGCCCGTCAGATCCGATGGGCTCGCCGGCTACAGGAACTCGTGTCATGGATCCTGCGCGACCAGGGTCGAGCGCCGGTCACGATCTCGCAGTACAGCTTGGATATGCCACCGGCTGGAGCGGCTGGAATTGAGCGCAAACGCTCAGCGGTGTGCGTCGACCAGCAGACCTCTTGGAAGAGCGCCTCTGCGGCGTTCAGGGCTTGGAGAGGACACTTGGAGGAACAGGATGTTCTTGTGCTTCAGTTGAGTATGGGAAGGAACAACATCCGTGGCTTCGGAGCGTGGGATGACCACGCTCCACTCGTTGCGGTCAATACGGCCTATCACCCAACCGCTCGGATCTACACGCTGTTCCATGAATTCGGCCACCTACTGACGCGCAGCGACGCAGCTTGTCAAGACTTCGTCATGCCGGGTCGCCAGGACGGCAGCGTCGAACGGTGGTGCGAGCAATTCGCCGCGGCTTTCCTGCTTCCCGAGGAGGGACTTCGGGCAATGGCCGCTCGCTACGACGTAACTCCGACCTCGCCTACGAACGATCCTGATAAGGCACGATTGATCGCGGGGCGCTTCTCAGTGAGCATACGAGCGACTGCCATTCGCCTACAGGAGTTCGGGCTCGCAGAACCCGAACTCTATTCTCGGGTCGTTTCGCAATTCGATGGTCAAGATTGGAGCGACTCATCGGGTGGAGGCCAAAGTGGAGGGCACCCTACCCACGAACAACGAATCAGGCAGTTGGGCACCCGATTGCCCAACATTCTGCTGTCCGCCGCGGATCAAGGACAGCTCACGACACGGGACTTAGCTGACCTATTGAATCTGACCACTGGAAGCCTGGGCGATATGAGAGGTCTATTGCTTGAGTCTGGATGACATCAACATCTGGATAATCGACTCTTCGGCACTGATCGAGATGAAGTTGATTGTGCCCGTCAGTCAGCAGTGGGCGGCCTTCAGTCGCCTTGAGCAGATGGTGTCCAGTGGCAGGATCGCATTGCCGCGTCATGTGATCAACGAGGTCGGGCACATGACTCATCCAGACATGCCTGGTGCCCTGGGCCACGGGCATGCGGGACCGCTCGCAGCACCCGCCGCAAGCTGACTACGCATACCTGCGTCGCGTTATGAAGGTCTCTGGGGATGTCGTAGATGTCAACAAAGCGAGCGAGGACGCTGATCCATGGGTGCTTGCCTTGGCGTTGCAACTTCAAGAGTCCATGCTCTTGAAAATCTGTGTCGTCACAGAAGACACCGTGGATCGTAATCGGCTCTCGATGATAACTGCCTGCGAGCGTCTCAACCTTCGGTCGTGTCGAATTCGCGATTTTCTCAGCAATTGCGGTATCACGATGCGCTCTGCACCCGCACCCCCCGACCCTGAAGACACCTGACCCGCGGTCGCTGTCCCAGCCAGGTCTGTCAGCGCAAACCCAGTCAGTCAGAAACAGCTAGGTGGCTACAGAACGCTTTGGTTGGGGCGAGCGGGTGATGCCATCGAAGTCTAGGAAAGCGACTGAAGTCGGAGTCACAGGTCACGAGCGTGCAGCCGTGCTCAATCGCCACAGCAGCATGTTGAGCATCAGCGAGCAGCTTGCCGGTAGCCATAGCGAACCTCGTCATCATGCACTTCAAGCGCTCTCGGCCGGTCAAGTTCGATCTCAGAGCCTGTCCTGGCACTGCGTACAGTGACCAGTCTGAACGGTGGAGAGTCCAAGGCTTCGGGCCGCTTCAGCGCATCATCCAACGTCTCGGCGATGAATGCGCTCATGCTGACCCCCTTTTCTTCGGCCCTGCGGCGCACTTGCTTCACGAGTTGGTCGTGCAGGGAAATGTTAGTCCGCATGATGCGGAGCATAATAATAATAATAATAATAGTAATAGTAGTACATCAGTGTATCTACTTGCTCCTCAAGGGAAGACTCCCGCAATGCCACTGCCTGCGGTTGTCGTCGGTCATTCGCCAAAGCGCCATCTCAACAGCCATGATCACTCTCTTGAACCTATGCCAGATACACGTAAATTCTACTCAGGCATTGGGATGCTGCCGAGATTGATCATGTCAGCGGGTGGCTCAAGAACAGTCTCTCTGGTCTCGCCCACTAAAATCACTGGCTCATCGGAGATGACCACCGAAAAAGTCTGTTGGCCGTTCCGGCAAAGTGTGGGCTCGATAAGGACGCGGTTCGTTGCTGTGAGCCACTGGGGATACTGCTGTGATTCGATTTGAGTAGATTTAGCGGCCTGTTGCTTCTCAGGATTGAGCCGAGAAATCCATCCATACACAGTCTCAGCTTCGTTTTCACTTATTTGCGCCACAAACCACACTGACTCCAGTTGACCGATGAGGGTGCTGATGATCTGGGTGGTGTCCCCGACACGGCTGTGAAGCTCTATCTCTTGCTGGCTTTTTGGGTGTATTTCAACTGTTTTATCACCAGAAGCAGACGACACTTCACAAATAGAATCCGACCTAGAGCAGGATGCTAGGACAACCAATGCCAAACATACAACCACGCATTGCGGCCACCGTAACCTTGAGAAACTACTCTGCATTGTGTACATAATCTTGCCATGGAACGGCTGCTGCTCCGCCGCCTCCCACAGCATGGCTACAGTTCACCAATATCCGTCTCTAAGCTTATCCGTTTCTACGCTCAAATCTCCCTCACAACACAGCGGATTGATGAGGAAGCCGTCTGTCGGCTCTACGAGGAGGGAATGAGACTTAATGTCGATGGGGACTGAGATGACCGAGACGCAAGATCTTGATCCGCATCGGATGGTCGTTCTGTCGCTCAAGCCACGATATGCAGAAGCGATCCTTGCCGGGGTCAAGACAGTTGAACTCCGGCGAACTGTGCCGAAAATCGAAGTTCCCACTTTGGCGCTTCTTTACGCCACTACACCCGTGCGGGCACTGCTCGGCACCTGCGTCATCGCCAACGTCAGGTCTGCCAGCCTCGCAGCGTTGTGGATCGACTATGGCGCTCAATCCGATTTGTGCCATCACGAATTTGAGCACTACTTCGAAGGTGTCGCGGCAGGCACGGCTCTGGAGTTGGCTAACCCTCAGGCATTCAGCCAGCCGATCCCGCTCCACGATCTACGTACCAGACCAAACGGCTTCCGTCCTCCGCAGAGCTACTACTACGTCGACACTCGGATCGGCAAGCAGCTCATGCAACTAGCCGCCTAACAGGCACTCCCCCACCCACAACCCAGCGTGATGCACCCCTCCAGCGACACACTGCTAGCAGCATCTCAACGGGCTACAGGCACTCTCCACGGCTAACTCGCTTTTCGCTTGCAGCCTTCGTTGACGGGGGCGGGTTAGGTTTGTGTTGGTGGCTTATCGGTTGCTGCCAGAGGCTAGGTTTTGGTGTTATAAGTAATGTTTTGTGTTAAAAGGGGTGCTTTGTCACACCCATAGTTTATACTGTTGTTCATGGTCTTAGAAGACGCTCAACAAGCAATCACCGCCACCCAGCGGATGCTCGACGTGGTACGCGGCGGTGCTGTGGCAACTACTGAGTTGCGTGCTGCGTTAGAGCAGACGCGAGTGTTGATGGCTACCGGGGCAGCGTTTCAGACTGCTGCGGCGGAGTTGATCGCCGCACGGGAACGTCACGGTGACGGCGGAGCAGAGGTTCTAGCCGTGTCGGCTGGGTTGACTCAAAGCCAAGCCCATAACCAAGTCAAAACCGCACAGGTGTTACGCAAGGTTCCTGAACTGCGAGACGCGGTGCAAACAGGTGAAGTTTCGCAAGCCAATGCTCGCCGGTTGGCTGACGTAATCACCAAAACCGGTGCTGACACGGTAGCAGGCGATGCTGAGTTGTTGAAGCAGGCAGCATCGCTGCGGCCTGAACAATTTGGTGTCGCCACACGACGCTGGATCACTGCTCAACAAGGCGACAACGGCGCTTCAGAACATGCACGACAGCGCGCCAAACGTTATTTGAAGTTCTATGACACCGACGATGGCATGATTGCATTGCATGGCGAGTTCGACAAGATCACCGGCACCCGTATTCATAACCGGATACGTCATGTAGCAGGCAAACTCTTTGCTAACGACAAGAAACTCCCCAAAACCCAGCGACGACAATTCACGCAATGCATGGCCGATGCCCTAAACCACGCCATCACCAACACGCCTGCCACCAACACAGGTAACAAGACCAACAGCAGCAGAACCCAAAGCAGTCAAAGCGTCGGGTCTGCCAGCAGCAAAGCCCGTGATGGTCAAGGGTTGGTAACTGGCTGCGGTGAGGACACCGGCACCAGCAGCCAAGCCGAACACGTCAACAGAATAGGCAACGACCAAAATGCCAGAACCGGAAACGCTCAGAACATCAGCAGTGATACCACCACAACCGACAACAACAGCTGTAGTAACGAGAACGCTGGTGATGGTAAAGATGGCGTTGATGTCATCTCAGCCACAGCACCTCAAAGCGTCAACGAGCCCAGCACCGCTGACAGTGGCGAGGTTTGTGGTGTAGATGCTGTTGATACTGCTAGCAACGATCACGGCAGCACTGTTGCTGATGGTGAGGTTCAGGGTTCTACAGCTGCGGGTTGGGTGGCTGATATCACATTGGTCGCTCACGTAGATGATGCGACCGGTGAACTAATCGCTGAACTCTCAGACGGCACACGACTACCTGAAGCAGTATTAGAGGAACTGTCCTGCAACACACGCTGGACAGGACTGATATATGACCGGGTTGGTGACGCGATCTGGCGCAGCCGCTCACGTCGAACAGTCACAGAAACACAATGGCAAACCCTTCTCACTATCTACGGCGGCTGTTTTCATTGCGGGGCACCACCAAGCATCTGTCAAGCTCATCACATCATCCCCTACTCACGGGGTGGGGCTACCAGTGTGAAGAACATGGTCATGGTGTGCTGGAACTGTCATCACAACATTCACCACAACAACTGGCGTATAGAAACCCACGACGACAACCACCACACCCTGCACCCACCAGCCAAACCGAGCGCCCAATCCCGACACGGGCCAGCCCACACAGATGACTGGCCAGCAGCACCCGAACCACCGGCCCGCCGTGGAAGATCACCATCACGAACCCAGAACAACCCAAGCCGCGACACCACAGCCAGCAAACCCCGAAACCGAAAGGACTCCGCAAGCAGAGACCCCACCAGCAGCGCCCCAAACAGCAACCGAAAAGAAAGTAGCCCACAAGCCAGAGACCCAGCTCCAGCAACGCTCTGGTGAACGCGTGATTCATCCCGCCCCCTACATGCTGCTACCAACCTCTATGTCTACTGCACCTAAGTCTCGTCTTTGGTCGTCGGCTGGAGGGCAGGGTCGGACACCGGCGGCTTCAATATTTTCGGCTGAGTGTCAGGGATGATCGGTTTGCCGTTGCCCTTCTCGCCGAGACGGCGGCGAGTCCCATGAACTGCCAGCATTGCTACGCGCTTATTGAGATGAGAAACGACAGGCTGACGCAGAGACTCCATTAGAGGATCAACTGGCGCAGCGTCGCCTTCGCTCAAGCGTTGCAGCAACACGTTCACCATCGGCGTGTCCAGTGGCAGCCGATAACGCTTGCAATAGTAACTGATCCCGTCTTCTAGCTTCCATTGAGTGCGCTCATCTATTGCAGCGACATCCAGATAGTCGCGAAGCGTGTCCCGCTGCGCGACGGCTGAGAGTTTGGCCGCCAGCAGATCTGGCAGAGAAGCCACCGGCATACCGCACACAGACACGCCCTCAGCGATGCGATCCACGCCGCTCGGGGCGAAAGGACTCCCCGACGCTTCGCTGATCAAGTCGACGTGAACTCCATGGATCATCGCCTGGCAGACATGAGAGCTAAGGCTGAGCACCTCCAAGCCTGTACCGAACTCCTCCTCCAACGCATTCCGCAGGTCGGCCCCCGAGAAATTCTCAGGGGTCATCACATCCAGATCGACCGAGACACGATGCACCAACTGCACAGCGACCGCAGTACCACCCATCAACTCCCCGCCTACCGCGGTCGCCACCGAAGCTACCTGCTTCCAGATCCGGCGTTGAGCGGTGCCGAGCACCTCGGCATAAGCGTCAATCTCAGCCACGACGCGCCGAGATGAAAGTGTCAAGCTTGGCCGCGATCTCGCCCGTATCGCAGCCTCGCAGCCGCCTGCACTCTTCGAGCGCCTCGATCGGCAACGTCACAAGCGCCCACAAAGCCGCCGCAGCGTCCGGGCCCGACAGCAGAGTCTGAGCGATCAACAGGCCATGCTGGCTGATCCGCAGATCCTGTGCTGGAGTGAACCAGAAGACGCTCCAGAACTGCGGAGGCACCATGTCGGGAAAGCGGGTCGGGATCTCGGCGGTCTCCTCCATCGGCAGAAAGCCGATCATCTCTGCGCAAGCGCCGGTGTAGGTGAGCTGCCAGATCGTGAGTTCTACATCTCCGTAACCCCACCGGCAGAACCGCTTCTCGCTAGTCACCACGCCATAACCGCTGAGCTTGGCCAAGCAGCGACGAGCGTGGCTGAGCGACACCTCGCTTAGCGCAGCCGCTTCCTGCACGGTTGTGCCGTGAGGGCGATGCCGCAAAGCGTTCACAATCCGCCGCTCGCAACCGGTGAGCGAAACAGCAAGACGAGCTCCAGCGCTGTCTGGATCAGACGTGACCACCGCAACAGCATCCACAACGGCAGGCGACACAGCAGACGCAGGCGCAACGGCATCTATCAGCGAATCGGTCACCACCTCACGGTACTACCACACTAGCGCAGCGGCTGTGCAAGCTTCGGGAGCGCAGTCTGTTCACTCTCGCATTACTCTCGCACAACGAGGCGAAGCGAGCCACTTGACTGCCACGACCTTCTCGGTTAATTCAAGGTCGTCGGTTGATGCACGCTCACGAATCTCTTGATTCGATCTGACTGATCAAGCAGCCGGCGGTGCTGGCCTTGCCACAACGGAACGCCTTGCGAGCTGAACACGGCACCTCGGTAGTGGGCGTTGCACATGTGCTCTTCAAGCACGCTCTGCGGGATGGCATCACCACCGGCGATCTCCGCGAAAGCCCGATCTCCTTCGGCGCTGAGATGCTGCACGATAGTGATGTCGGCCGATGTCTTGCCGCCGCCCGTCGCAGCGCTTGCGGCGTTGTCGCCGCGACCTGCGCCAGTAAGGCTTTCCAAGCTGTCAGCGAGACGCGCCCATCTTCCACCGGATACGACTCGTGTTCGACACGTCTTTGATGCGTCAGCTTTCCAAGCTGTCAGCGAGACGCGCCCATCTTCCACTGCTTGTTGCACCTCGGGCAACTCGGCGAGTTTTTGCAACGCAGAGACTTGGACTGCTGCGTCTCTACGCGAGAGCCCGGTCGCTGTTGCCAGCACTCCAGCACCGCTGTAGCCGCGATGCTCCCGCGCCGCAAGCTGCACCGCCGAGTCGGCCTGGAATGTGTCGAGCTTGCCCTTCAGAGCCTCCGTCACTTGCAGCCCCAGACGCAGCGCTTCACAAGAAGCTTCGCCATTGCGTGCCAGCCGCAACATCACAGACAGCGCCTCATCTGCTCGCTCAATCGCTTCCTTCATCTGCATATAGATAGTATGCCATACCCATATGACATTTACAAGCTTTTACAAGTTATTTTGAATAATTAAAGGTAAAATAATTAAATAATTTTGGATAAAACGCTCTGCATATTAGCCCTCAATATCGGCCGACGAAGCTTGAGGCTCAGCGCGGTCTGAGGTCTCAAGCGTTACACTGAAAGTGACACTCGGTGCCTCAAGTGGCACTCGCTCGAAAGCTCGCAGAATCATGTCGATACAAGAGATCTTGGAGACCATCCGTGCTGCGCCTGAGCCACCCAACGAGGAAGCTGCCAAGTTCAAAGTAATTGCACCGATCCTTGATGGGCTTGGTTGGTCACCATGGGGTTCAGATGTTGAGTTTGAGCAATCAGTCGGTAGTGGTAAGGGCGCTGGCAGAATCGACATAGCGTTGAAGGGGAGGCAGCGACTTGTTGCTCTGATTGAAGCGAAATCGCCGGGCGTAAGGCTGAATGATCATGTAGCACAACTGCTCGGCTATGCGTTTCATGAAGGCGTAGATATCTGCGCTTTGACCACTGGCTTGGAATGGTGGTTCTATCTTCCTCGCGAGCAGGGACGGCCCGAAAAGCGCCGCTTTGCAGTGTTGAAAGTCCTCGAAGGTTCAGCTGATCGCCTGGCTCAGGACTTTGAGGACTTCTTGGGGCGTAATGCTCTGCTCTCAGGCGCTGCTCTCAAGCGCGCCCAGAATGTGCTGGAGGCTGAACATCGAAGAGCGCTGCTGAGCGAACAGATTCCCAATATCTGGCGGAAAATGGTGAACGAGGCTGACGAAGAACTTGTGGAAGCACTCACTTCACGCGTCTATGAAAAGGTCAACCTGCGCCCTGACCGCGAACAGGTCATCGCCGTAATCCGAAGCGGACCTGTTGCAGGCTCAGTAACAACTCAAACGCCAGACACGCCGCTACATACACAGGCGGCGGCAATCAGCAAGAGACCGCGTAAAGCACCCAGCCGCAAACCGACTGGAATTCTGATATTTGGGCAACGCTATGAGATCAGTACTTATCGACAAGGCTTTTGCGAGCTTGTGGCTCTGCTCTACCAGCGACACCCCATAGAACTCATGGAATTGCGCACCAGTAGCGGTCGTCCATACATATCGGATAGCCCAGAAGGCTTGCTTACTCCATTTGAAGTGGGGCCTGGATACTGGATTAACACCCACGATTCATCAGAGGGTTTGATCAGGCGCGGGAAGGCTCTGTTGCAAGGTTTGGGTTACAAAGCCGAAGACTTTGAGTTTGTATTCGACTGAACCTCATCTGCCACAGCCAAGAACCGTCGCAGCCAACTTGATTCTTGAACCGGATTTTCAACGCAACGAACTAACGCCTACTAACGCAGACTCTTGCGATAACCTCTCGTAGGGAAGTATCCTGTCAGACAGCAACCGACACGGATCACGCTGGGCGACCTCAGCCAATCCCAGTTGCGCTGCGGCTTTAGCATCCATCTCTAGCGAGCGGTGGTGGGCTTGATCTACTTCTTGCCCCTACGTTCGGCTTGGTGTCGTTGCTGCCGGTTGAGCTTTGGGTTAGTAGTTGGTGAGAGTTCAACGGGTGACGGCTCTTGACCAATGATCATCTGCCATGCATCTCTAGGTAAGCGCGGCCACGATGGTTCTCAATCAGTTTCGTGGTTCCAGTGTCGTTGAACGTGTGGCGTGCAGCGTGATGAACGGACAGGACGAGATCTTGGAGTTGTTGATCGTCCTCTAGTCGCTTTACCGCAAGACCTTGATCTATGGCATCATCAATTGTCACGGCTCTACTGTGTGACTTAAATCGAGTGAAGTCGGCAAACCATGCGGCAACAGCATCTGCTCTCGCAGGATCTTCACTGAGCATGTGAGAGCCGAGTTGCTCTGCAACAAAGCGCTCGGCTTGTTGCCTGGAATGAATGCACTGAGCGATGAGACCTGGCAATAGAGAACGGAGGAGAGGCAGCCACGCACCAATGTTGCGAGGGTCTTGACACTCGCTCTTAGCCATTTCAAACTGATCAATGATGGCCTGTCCTGGAGCAGATCGAGGACCTTCAGGAGTCAGGACAGTCAATTGCGGGTCAATAGGACCTAGCTGTGAGTGCGTTCCCATAAGAATTTCATCACAGGCCAAGGTCATCATGGTCGCTGCTGACATGGCGGCTACCGGCACAACGGCACGAATGTGATCAAAGCGCGATCTGAGATAGTTCATGATTGATTCTGCGGCCTCGGGGCTCCCTCCTGGACTCGTGAGAATCAGATCAAGTTCGCGTTCCGAGATGTTTGAAACCGCCTCCATGAAGCCCTGCTTATCACCGAGGGTTACAGAAAGTGAGTCGCCAGCGAGCCCAGGTTTATTCTCAAGCCAGCACGTTCCGTAGAAAATTACGGCGCGGCCAGTGTGCTCATACAGTTTCTTGAGGTACTTGCGCCTCAGAAGATCGTTGGGAGAGGAAGTGCCCGATTGTGGATCGTCTGCGGCCGCTTCCTTAAGCACTCTTAACTCTTTGAGTTGTTCACCCCAAGTCGGCATCTGTGACTCACGACGTGGAGTTTGAGGCAATCACACGCTCGGTATAGGGAGTCGACGCATTAACGGCACCGAAATATTGTGGCGCAGCGAGTTCATATGCAGCAATCAGATCCGACACTCCAGCCTCATGCTCCTCCATCTGCTCCAGCAGTTGGTGCTCAGGGTCGGTCAAGATGGCTGCTCCTCTATGTGCATGGATAGTGGTGTTTCGCAGGGTATCAGCCTCTCAAGCGGCAAGCGAACACTCGGCATCGCTGAATCTTCAAGCGCCGTGCCTAGTCGGGTTGATTGGCGGAGCGGCTGTGCAGGGCGGACCGGTGGCGGAAGTGGGTTAGGACTGTGGCGTGGTGGCCGGAACGTTTGGCATCGAACGTAATGTAGATCACCGCAGACGATGTCCACCTGGTCTGCTGGCAAACCCTTTACTGCTGAGCCACCCCCAAGATGCCGTCACTCGCTCAGGTCGCCGAGGCCGTCTCGCGCTACTCGTCGCCGGGTGCTATCACCCTCCAGCTCGCCCTAGTGAGTGCGTCGGGAGCGCGGCATCAGCCGAATAGATCCGCATGGGTGCCTGTGCGCACAAGTATCAGTTCATCATCCCGGTAAGTCCAGATCAAGAGCCAATCAGGTTCAATGTGACACTCCCAGTGACCAGCCCATCGTCCCGACAGCTGATGCACCCGGTAACGCACAGACAAGTCGTTACTTGATAGCAAGCCATCAACAACGCCTTGAAGTTTGTGCGGATCCTTTCCTTGACTCTTGGCGACTCTTGGCGAGTTTGACATCCCGCTTGTAGCGAGAGGTCGTGCGGATCCTCACGAGTGCTACCAGTCAGACATCAAATCTTCAACGCTGTGATACTCAGTCAGACCCTCGCCAGACTCAGCTTGCAACAGAGCCTCGACCGTCTCGGCATTCGGGAGCCTGACATCGAAGGGCAGTCGGCGCTGCAGTGCCACCTGCTTGTAAAACAGAGTGATTGCGTCAGTGGAATTCAAGCCCAAGTCATGAAGCACTTTCTCGGCTTGCTGCTTAAGTTCGGGCTCGACCCGAGCTCGGATGGTCTCCGTTTTCGCCATGACTTACCTCCAAGACCACAACCTAGGCGTTTCCCGAACGGGGAACAAGCATGGCCACCCCCCCCCCCCCCCGTTGCTTGCTCTCGCTCTACGGAGCGACACGGGCGGACCAGTGGTGGAAGTGGGTTAGGACTGCGGCGTGATGGTCGGCGTAGCGGTCGGGGCGCTTGGCATCGAAGGTGCTGTAGATCACGGCCAGATCGTCTTCATCGAGGCCGTAGAGGATCGCCACGCAAGCGTCTAGCTCGCAGATCAGATCTGCTTTGACGGCGGGGTCGCTTGCTGAGCCGACTGGAACGCCGACCTCTGCAGCCCACTCGGAGAAACGCTCGTCCACCGCCGCCAGCCGCCCTGCAATCTCCGCCACACGGTCACGCACGGGATGCCCCTCACCTGGATCAGGGATCGTGAGACTGTTCAACACATGGAAGTTAAGGCTCATCTCCACCACGCGACGGGCACTCCAATCCGTCACCATTGAACAAAGAATCCCGAGGAGAAAAGCCTCGTCAAGAGCGGTGCCCGAAATTTGCAGTAGATACGGCCCTTTATTGGTGATCACCGCATGAGCCGGGATTAACGCCGCCACGATCGTGCGTGTGTTGGTTGGGTTGGTTACATCTCTAAAGGCAATGCGCGTTCGGCGGCAAGGCAGAGTCGCTTGGTCTTGGAGCACCGACTCGGTGAGTTCAGAGAAAGCCGACGATTTGGTTCGACTCTGCCTCAAACGTTTACCAAACAAATGTGAGGTGATGCTTACAGCTTCGACGCTGTCGTAGTAAGTCCCAGTCTCTGGTTCCCAGAGGTTGAAACTCTTGCCTGAATAGACAGGCCAGATCTCGCCAGAGAGCGGCGTGTAAGAACTATCACTCTCGCTGCTCTTCGAGGATTCGCCGATAGTGGGCGAGGACCGAATCGCGTCGCTCATCCCACTGCCCCGGCCTGCCGAACGTGTCGTAAATCACTGCAATATCGGCCTCGTCGAGGCCGTAAAGGTAGGCCACACATGCATCCAACTCGCATAGTGCGTCTACTACCCCCCCCCCCCGCAGAGCCGTCGCCAAGGAGGTGGCTGGAACGCCAACTTCCGCAGCCCAATCAGTGAACCTCTCGTCACGGGCTGCGAGTCGGGCGGCCAACTCAGTCACACGATCGCGCACCAAATGACCCTCGCCTGGATCAGGAATGCACAAGAGATTGAGGTGAAGAAAGTTAAGGTGCAATTCGACAGTGCGGCGAGCCTGCCAGTCACACGGCATTGAGCACAACACCCCTAGCACGTAGGCCTCGTCCCGCACCGAACCGGCGAGTTGCAAAAGGTAGGGTGCCTGGTTGGCGACAACACGATCCGGCGGGATTAACGCCGCCACGATCGTGCGTGTGTTGGTTGGGTTGGTTACATCTCTAAAGGCAATGCGCGCTCGGCGGCAAGGCAGAGTCGCTGGGTCTTGGAGCACCGACTCGGTGAGTTCAGAGAAAGCCGACGATTTGGTTCGACTCTGCCTCAAACGTTTACCAAACAAATGTGAGGTGATGCTTACAGCTTCGACACTGTCGTAGTAAGTCCCAGTCTCTGGTTCCCAGAGGTTGAAACTCTTGCCGTCATATACGGGCCACACTTCGGTCATAGTGCAGTCCTGCGGGTGCGGGCAGCAGCGCCGTCATCGTTCATGAAGAGCCCGCTGTCTTTGGTGGCATCAAGTTCACGGACTGGGCGGAAGTGCCATCGTCGTTCACGAAGAGTTCTCGATCTTGCGTGGCGTGAAGTTCCGCGACTGCTCGGAAGCGCCAAGTCCGTCGTCTTGCAGGAATCGATGCCGATCGGTGGTGGCGTTGAGGTCGCCCTGAACTGGCCGGAATCTCCATCGCCGACCCCCCCCCCCCGCGCGCGAGGACGCGCGGGCCGCCCTTGAGGTCGCTGCCGTCGAAGCGGGGATGCTGCTTCATCTTGCGCCAGACACGGAAAGCAGCTCGGCTCGGTATCTGTGGGAAGGATGCCGAATTTGACCAGAGCAGAAACTCCGATACTGGCACCTCCTCGGCACCAGATCGCAATAACTGTCGGTAGTGATCCAGCGATGAGGCCGGACCTGGATAAATCGCTACGTGCGGTTCTTGAGGCTTCTGTGGATGTTCGTCAGGCGCTTCAAGGCCACCCCCTGGGATCGGTTCGGGGGTTGAGCTTCCTTGCTGCCAAGAGAGCGACTGTGTAGCGTCCGTCGACATCGTCGAAGGCCCATTGGCCGGTGTTGAGACAGGTAGCAACCGTGATGACTTCGTGACCGCCAGCAGCGCCACTGTGTAGGAGTTGTGAACTTCGTCGAACACCCAGCCCTTGTGATTGATGAGCGTGAGAACCGACATCCGCAGGCTGTCTCGTAGAGAGAGAGAGAGAGAGAGAGAGAGAGAGAGAGAGAGAGAGAGAGAGAGAGAGAGAGAGAGAGAGATTCGGCTTCAGTAACCCTCTGTCTCCATTCGGACATCCCGTCTGAATTTAAGGCTGTTCTAGGCACGACAATTCCAACTCTGCCGCCATGGCGAGCAAGTTCAAGATTTGCCCATGCAAAAACCTGGTACAGGTCGGTTCTTCCTGGTCCGAGCCGCGGAAACGCTTTTCGTAGAATAACCCTCGTAGTCTCTGCCAGCGCCGACTCTTGCTCAAATGATCTCTCAAGATCTGGGCGTTGGCTCCTGATTTCGGTTATCCGCTGCTTCATCTGACCGACGGGCAAACCTCGCAGGCCAGGCTCGTGAAGCCCCCACCATGCATGTTCCTGCACTACTACTTGCTCCCAAGGTGGGTTGCCGATCAGGCAATCGAAACCGCTGCGACCCTCCCGCAAAAATACCTCAGCGAACGCAGCCGGGAAATGCACCGGCTTCAGATCAGCGACAGCTTCCCGCACCTCTGGACTATCGGCAAGCGCGACCAGAACCTGCGTATCAAAGTTCTCGGGCAAGCTGCCCGCACCGGCGCGATGTGCTGCCACCACATCAAAAATCGCAATCGCAGGCTTCACATCTTGGAGAGCCTCATGGTGTGCTTCACGGGCTTCAGCGATCTCGGCTTTGGTGGCATCAGCGGTTCGGGCCAGACGCTTCAACGACCCTTTCGACTCAGCCAGCATCTGATCCAGCAGCACACGAACGAAGCTTGTCGCGGCTGTATCGACATCGGGCTCGAACTCTCTCAGCACTTCATCCAGAGTGCCGATACCAGTAAGACTGTTGCCTTCGATCAGGTTGTGGTCAAGGAAGCTCAACGGCAGACCCGACACAAACGTATGCACCCAGATCGACAGTCTCGCCAACTCCACCGCCACCCGATTTAGGTCAACCCCGTAGATGCAGTAGCGAGCCACCTGACGGCGCAGCAGCAGGCTGGTTTCCATTTCCGCATCGTCTGCGAGTTCCCCGAGTTCTGCCAGCGCCACCTTGCGCAGCCGGTCAAGTTCGGCAAGCACCCCCGTCGCAGCCTGACGATGCGTCGCAAGCCAACCGGTCAAGCGTCGCTCAATGCGGTCAACCGCTGCCACCAGAAAATGTCCTGATCCCATCGCAACATCGGCGCAACGAAAATCGAAGAAAGCCTCCTCCACAGCGGCAACATCGCCTGCAGAAGCCAGCGCGTCGAGGCGTGCCAAGTGATCATCAAGCGCAGGCTCTAAAGCATGATCCAGCAGATGCCGAACCGCGAACTCTTTAGTGAAATAGCTGCCGGTGCTTTTGCGCACACCAGAACGGTTATGGAAATAGACACTGCCAGCTGCTACCACGACTGGATCGTCGTCTGATGCTGGCACATAGGTTGCGTAGGTTGAGCCGTTTTTGAGTTGACGCAAAGCAAGATCTTGTTCGGCTAGCGACAACTGCGACTCCAGCAAACCCTCATAAATAGTGCCGAATGTCCGCACCGAAAGCGATCTGAAATCCACGGGACCATCGCCTTCGGGGCCACGATCAATCAGCATTGATGACAGCGCAGGTGCAAGCTCAGCATCGGTCAAAGGTGCCATCTGCTCTATGGCTGCTCCAGTGGCACTCACTTCGGGATCACGCGAGAACAAGCCGCCGTTGTAGGCAGGCAAACCCCAGGCCACGTTGCCGGTGTCAATAGCAGCCCACAGCGATCTGATATCAGCCCACATCGAAGTGGCATTGGCATCGTAGATCGCTTTGCCTGTTCGTCGGTCTTCGGCTAGGCGAGCCACAATCCGGGTGAGTGAATGATCGGCGTAGCGGGAGTTGGCACGATAGGGGAACAAGTCACGGGCTTCGGCGTAAGCCACGAACAGCAGCCTGAACAGGATCGTCATTACCTGTTCGTAGGCAGCCCGCAAATCCTGCTGCGTCGGGGCGTGACCAATACGCTCGGCTACCGCATCAGCTAATGCTGGAACCGTGTGATCATAGACACGCTCACGCAACCGCACCGCTAGATCAGAAGCAAACCGGTCGGAGTCCTCCAAGATCTCTTCGATTATGCCGTCGCGATCAAGAGCCGCCGCCGAGAACAGCAAATGAACATACCCGGCCTGCTCATCGTCAAGCAGCGCCAGGTTGGCTTCCACGAAAGTTTCGGCTCGGCCTTTGCGGCCCACTCCAGTGTCGGGACGGGCGGCGTAGAGCCTGATCTCGCTGCTGCGGGTGAGCACCACCCAGTCGGCACCGTGAGCGTCGGCATGGGTCAACGCCAGCGACACTGGCGTGATGCCGTCGAAACGCTTAGCGGGCGCATCGAAGGGTTCGTCGTCGTTGCAGAACACTGCAGCGGCGCGGCTTTGGCCGTTCACCTTCAACAGGTGGACATGGTTGGCGTGCTGTTCAATACGAAACCCGAGCCCTTCGGCAAGGCGGCGACCTCGCAAACCCAGCAGCGAGCGTCCCGCTGTCTGCGCCGAAACCCAGTCGGGGCGCTGCGGCAGACCGCTGCGAAGTTCCTGAGTAGCCAGCAGACCTACGTTGCGCAATCCGGCATCAAGACGAATATGTGGCGGTGCGTCCAGAGTGCCGAGAACTTTCTGCAACATGCGTATCGCTGCGTGCTGATCAGGTTCCGCTAAAGCGCAGTCAGCGAGCCTTTCGATCTGCGACACGTCTTGATCCCACAAGACCGCAGGGTTTTCACCGGTTGGGCCGCATAGAGCCAACCGTGTGCCCACACCAACTTCACCACCAGAAAGTTCAGAAGGCGCTGGATAACCCACAACAATGATCACGGGGCTGCCGCGGCCGTCCCAGCGTTTGAGATAAGCGTCGCGAACGGTTTGTGCAGCGGGTTTGCGCTGTGCGGTGGCGAGCACCACCTCTAGGCCTTGATCTACAACAGAGTCGTTGTAACGCTGAAAGAAAGCCTCGCCTGGGGTTAGTTCGTGCGGGAAACCCTGAGGCGGGGTCCAAAGATCGGGGTCACGCCCGGCAAGGAAACCGTCTGCCCAACTCAAGCGGATAACTATTACAGCTCAAGCAGGCACTTTGCCAACTCGAGCAGCGACTGAGTTGGCGAACGCTGAGCCGGGTAACGAACTCGCCGCCGTGGGGTTAAAGCAAGGTGGGCAGAGTGGGCAAAGCATTCAGGGTGGGCAGAGTGTTCAAGTGCGGAGATGGCCTACCGCGCTGGTTGGAGTAAAAAGGGCCATCAGCCGTCGCTCGGTAATCATCGCTTGACGGTATTCATCCCAATCGGGATGCGGGCCGCCAGCCGCTCGCTCATAAAAAGCAACCAACGCGTCGCTGGTGGCATCACCGGTGTCAGTGGTCACCGGTGTCAACTCCACGGTGCCGTCAAGCGACACATACGCCCACTCTTTCTCGTCGCTGACATGCAGCACAGCTCGAGGATCACGCCGCAGGTTGGCGGTTTTGGCTCTACCGTCAGTAACCGAAATCGAAAACACGCCATCATCAAAGGTGTAGACAACATCTGACGACTGCGGCCTGCCATCGGAGCGGATCGTGATCAAAACTCCAAGCTGGCGTTTTGCGACCCAGTCAAGGGCTTTGGCAAGTTCCATGATGATTCTTCTTTGTGGTTTGCTGGAGCTTGTGGCTTGGACTGCTTGCCGCTGTAAGGGCTTACAGTGATTTCTGGGCGGTGATATCTGGGGTTTGCGTGAGCGTGCTAGACACTATAAGCATTCCCATCTAAGTGCTTGAGCTGATCAAACCCAGAGCCCATACCAATCAGAAAGGCCCAAGATCATGTCCAAAGTTGCCGTATTCACCAAAGTCGCCTGCAAAGAAGGCAAGAGCGCCGAACTCGAAGAGGCGATGACTGCCATGGTCGCAGCCGCCGAAACAATAGAGGGCGTGGAACTGTATTCGTACCACCGTGCCGAGGACGGCAGCTACTGGTTCTTCGCGTTGATGTCGAACATGGAAGCCACCATGAACCACGGCCAGCACCCGGCGCTGCAGGCTGCGATGGGTGCTGCTATGCAAGCAATGGACGGACAACCCGAAGTGTTTATGACCACACCCGTGGCAGCCACAGGCTTCAGCATCTAAAAAATCTAAGCAACCTCTCGCCTTCCACCCTCCCCGCCCCAGCGCCGTCAATACTGCTGCTGGAGTAGCAGCGGGCGAGCGGGTCGAGCGACGGCGAGTGAGCCGAGGGGCTAGTCAACAAGCGAGCGGCTGATCTGAGCGAACTGACAGATACAGCTAGCGGTTACAGCTAGCGGTGACGGTCGCTTGGTTTGGGCCAGCTCGGCGACGCTCCCCCGTCAAGCACGATCACTTCTCCGTTGATATAGACAGCATCGTCTGAAGCCAAAAACACTGCCACAGCAGCAACATCATCGGGCGTGCCGTAACGGCGCATCGGGATTCGCAGCATCCAGTCCGCGTTGAGTTCTGGCTCAGCCAAAGCCGGAGCGGTCATCGCTGTGGAAACAATGCCTGGAGCAATGCAGTTGACACGTATTGCGTAAGGGCCAAGCTCAGCTGCAACGCAGCGGGTCAACGCGGTTATGGCTGCTTTGCTGGCGCTGTAATGAGATGAGTCGGTAAACGCCACATGAGCGCTTACCGATGCCATGTTGATGACCACACCGGGACGCTGTGCCTGCAACCATCGGCGCACCAAAGTCTGAGTCACAACAAAGACGCTGCCGACATTGACATTCATCATCGTGTGCCATTGCTCGTCGGTAATCAACTCAAATCGGGAGTTGCCAAAGACTCCGGCATTGTTGACAACCACATCAACACAACCGAACTCAGATTCGGCGGCTTCAGCGAGTGCCTTAACTTCGGTTCGGTTCGTTACATCGGTCGGCACAGCAAGCGCGGTGCCTCCCGACGCGGTGATCTCATCTGCAAGCCGTGACACAGCCGTGGCATCAATATCGGCCAGAACGGTAGCGCAACCCTCTTTGGCGAAACGCGCCGCAATCGCCTCACCGATGCCGTTGCCAGCGCCGGTCACGATGGCGGTTCGCCCAGCAAGACGGCTCATGATGAAATCCTGTCGGTGTCGGGGTTGCGTTGACGGTGCTGCTGGTGACTCTGGGAACTCTGGTGACAACCGTCGTCATAGAAGCGTTTCACAGCATTGCGGTAGATGGCCATCAACTGTTCGCGCTGTTCATAAGTAGTGTTCGTGCTGGTGTTCGTGCGCTCCCAAACCTCGATCTGAGCATCCAACTCTTTGACTGCTGCCGCTTCGTCAACGCTCACCACATGACCTTCGTTCACAATGAGCTCGCCGTCAACATACAACTCGTCAAGTCGCACACCCCGATGCCGCAGTTCACCCCAAAAGTTGTCGGCATCAACTGGCGGCTCAGCGTCGGCATGCCATGAAGCGACCGCCAGATCCGAAACCAGCTCACCGTCCGCGAGGGCATCATGTGCATGTGCATCCGGCGCTGAGTCCCCAGCACGACCCGCGACAACATGACCGTGAGTGATGACAGCATTGCGCAGGAAAGCGTCGATCTGCGGATCGCGATCGCCACGATGAACAATGCGCGCTAGTTGCCATTCTCTGAGCATGTCACCAGGCTCAAAGACTGCCAAACTGTCAAGCCCTAAAGCAACCTTGACTCCGTGTCTCATCAAGTCACCTAACGGTGCCACACCAGAGCTGAGCCGCAGATTAGAGCTCGTGTTGATGACAACGCTCACCTCACGCATAGCCAGCTTTTTGATCTCGTCGGGACGCAACCACACTCCGTGCGCTACTGCCAACCTCGAAGTCAGCAAGCCGATCCGATCAAGATACTCAATGAGTCCACCCCCATCTGGGTAAGCGGCATCTGCCCATTGTCTTTGGCGCTGGCTTTCGAGCAGATGCATATGCACCCGATGACCGCCTGCGGCTGAGCATTCCGCAACTGCCTGCAACGCTTCATTGCTGCACCATTGAGGGCCGATCGGCCCAAGCTGAACGTCAAGGCCCGGTGGCGCAAGATCAGCGATCTCCCAAAACGCGGCAAGCTGTTCAGCTAAAGCCGGGGGTTTGTTAGATAACTGTGCTTGCACGGCTGATTTCCAGGCTTGAGGCACACGATCCAAAAGAGCCGCCGAGTCACCATAAAGCGAACTGGCGCGATCCATGATCGGCACAACCAAGGCAATACGCACCCCTACATCCACCGCGGCTGCGATGATCTGCTGCGCTTCGCTAACTGTGTTACGTAAATCGGCCGGATCGTGAACCAAAACCAGCGAAGACACTCCTGCCCGAGCTGCTTGGCACAACGCCACCACCGTGGTTATGTAGGGATCTAGCTGCGGTAGACGACGAAGCCCTGTCAACCACAGCTCGAGCGGCTGATCTCTCGCACCGAAACGAACCGGGCTGTGAGGTCTCCCGTGATCATGAGCATTGGATAAAGGCTCAAAGGCGATGCGTTGAGCACCGGTCCCGTCGCTCGCCAAGCTTTTATCTGCTGACTTGATGAGGAGCTTTCCGCCGTCGCTGAAAACCCGTTCAGTGACCTGTCGGGGTTCGCTGCGTACTGTTGACACTATGTCGGTGCCTAGCACCATGTCAGTGTCACCGCGGCGAACCCCTGAGCCAGATCCTGAGCCCATGAAATTCAGCGAGGTTTTACTCAAATCCCTTCGAGGATTTCGGTGGTCATAACCTCATTGGCGGGGACTCGTGTCTCGATACCACCAGAGTCGAACAGGAACTGCTCCACATCGGCGAAGACGCTCTGGTCAATCCACAGCAAACCGTTGGGATGGCCTTTGATCAGCTCAACCTGCGCCCGAGCCGAACCGGTGGCCTCCTCAAGCGTCTGTCCGTTCTCGTCACCGTAGAGATCTTGCACGATGCGGGCCATCTCATCAGGGTTGTCCACCGCATACTGGAACCCGCGCTGATCGGCGCGCAGCCAGCGGATCAACTCGTCTTTGCGGTTCTCTATGGTGTCCTCGGACGTGAACAGCACGTTCGAGTAGCTGCGGTCACCGAGATCGCCGATGTGTGCAAACACGACATCAAGACCTTGGGTCTGCAACGCCACCCCTTGACTCGTTGAGAATCCCATGAAGGCAGCAGCACCACCGTTAACGAGTAGCGCCGGGTCACCAGTGTCGGGAACCAGATCAATGTCACCAATGTCGATGGAAGCAGCTTCGAGCAGTGTCTCGAACTGGGTCCGGTATCCGTTCTGCACGCCGATTGTTTGACCAACCATGTCTTGCAGCGACCTGATCGGGTTATCGGCGAAGGAGATGAACGCCAGCGGTGAACGGTGGAAGATCGCACCGATCGCCACGATTGGGGCACCCGCAGCACGAGACAGGATCACACCTGACACATCTGCGTCACCAAGCAGAGCAGCACCCGAAGCTACATCTGCTGCCGGGTTGATACCTGGACCACCAGAAATGAACTCGGCGTTGATGTTCTCCTCGGTGAAGTAGCCCATCTCCTCAGCCATGAAATGGCCGCCGAACTGCACAAGCTTCAGCCAGCCCAGCTGGAAGCTGATATCGGCTGCTGTCGCCTCGTCATCACCGCACGCTGCGAGGATGGCCGGGCTGCCGAGAAGCAAACCCCCGGCGAGAGCAGATCCCTGCAGCATGCGCCGCCGGGTTAGTGGTTGTTGAAATATGTGCTGTTGTGGCATTTATCCCTCCCTGGGTTTGGTTGGCCAACACCGCTTTTGCGGCGAACTTGAAACTGTGATGGCTTGCCTTTCGGAGGCTTGCCTGTCATGAACTGTGCCTGTCATGGCTGAAGCGAAACACGCTCTTGTCCCGCTAATCGTTTGAGAACTTCCCGCTCTAGAACGCGTGCAGCAAAAAAGAGGCCAATCGACCAGACAGTTGCTACTACCACAACCGCCCAAACGAGATCACTTCTGATACCAGAAGCTCCCCGCACAAGCTCAACACCAAGACCCTGATTGCCGGTCAACAGTTCGGCGAGCATTGCCGCGAGCACTGCGGCGCGTGCGCCGTCTTGCACACCGGCGAACAAAAACGGTAGTGCTACCCGGATTCGCACATACCACAACTCTTGCGGGAACGACGCGTTATAGAGACGCATAAGTTCGCTCATGTCAGAAGACACGGCTCGCAAACCTTCAGCGAAATATGCGAAAATCGGGAAAAACGTCACGATCGTGACAGCAACAACGCTGGTCCTGAAACCACGCCCGACAATGAGAGTGATCAGAGGCGCCAGAGCGATCACGGGAATCGTTCGCAGCACTATCGCGAATGGCAAAACAGTGCGTTCAAGTGTGCGGGACGTGACCACAATCGCGGCGAGCACAGCCGCGAACACGGTGGACAGCGCCAATCCGAACACAGCGGCTCGCATCGTGACCCAAGACGCGCTCGCTAGATCGGAGCGTCTTTCGATCACAGCCTCAAAGGTGGCAGCCGGGCCGGGCATAAAGAACGGGTCAATGCCAAAAAGATGAATGATCGCCCACCACGCTGCAATAACACCAGCAACAACAGCAGTGAGCTTTCCCAGCGGAAAGATGCCACGACTTATTACGCCTCTGCGTCCTACACCACTAGTGCGGCTGCGTTCAACGACAGAGCTAGAAGCGTCAGTGTTAGAAGCGCCAGTATGAGAAGCGTCAGTATGAGAAGCGTTAGACATGACCGAACCGCCTGATGGCAAGGCCGGTAACAACACTGACAATAAAATAAGCAGCGATTGAAAGCACCACTGCGGTGGTAATAGTGAGCCAGGTGAGCGGCACATTGAAGCCGAACAAAGCTGTGGACATCAAAGTACCCAGACCTCGCGCTCCGCTTCCGCCGGACCATTCGGCGATGATTGCACCGAGTATCGCCCCGGCCCCAGCAGCACGCAGCCCAGCAACAGCTAGCGGCACCGCGCTAGGCATTTGCAATCGCATCACACGCTGCCAGCGGCTAGCCGAAAGCAGTTCAAAAAGTTCGGCACGGTCTCTGGACACATGCGTCAAACCTTCAATGGCACCAATCAGCACAGGAAAGAAACTGGCGATTGCGGCGATAGTTATTCGCACTGCCGATCCTCGTTCTAGCCACAGCACAAGAATGGGTGTGAGAGCGATAAGCGGCACCGATGCCACAACGACCGCCACGGTGTAAACGGAGCGTCCCATCGTTGGAGCGATAGCCACGATCAACGCCAAACCGAAAGCTGCTGCGGTAGCGGCTAAGAATCCCCATAGTGATGAGACCAGCGTCGGATGGGAATGAAACCACAGAAGTTCGTGTCGATCGAGCAGCTCGTTGTAGATCTGCGCTGGTGATGCAACAGAGTTCGGCAAAGATCCAGCAGCATGTGCAGTCTGCCAAACCGCAATCGCCGCAACGAACACAATCGCAGGCAAAACCAGATCGCGCAACCGTTTCATAGCAGCATCCGCCTCATCCAAGAACCAGTCATCGCAGCATTACAGGTCATCGCAACCTCATTGCAACGATTCCTCGAATAGAGCTTCTCGTATGGCGTTCTCCACCTTGTGGAACTCATCAGTTTTCATCTGTTCAAGCGTGCGAGGCCGCGGCAAACACACTTGAACACGGTCCTGGAGTCGTCCCGGGCGCGCCGACAACACAAAGACTTCATCAGCAAGCAAAGCAGCTTCGCTAAGCGAATGAGTCACCAAAACAGCAGTCGTGCCGGTTTCTGACCAAATTCGCAGCAGTTCCAAGTTGAGACGCTGACGTGTGATCTCATCAAGCGCTCCGAAAGGTTCATCAAGCAGCAAAACCTCGGGTGCCAGCACTAGAGCACGGGCGATCGCTACACGCTGACGCATCCCGCCAGAGAGTTCGGCTGGCCGAGCATCCTCAAAACCTTCAAGACCTACCAGTTTGATCAGATCACCGACATCGGCGCGGTTTTCGCTGCTGCGTTGGCGTGAAAGCTGCAAAGGCAGCCGGATGTTGTCAACAACACTACGCCACGGCAACAGAGCATGATCCTGAAAAACGAAGCCGATACGACGTTGACTTCGCAGCTCTGAAGGTGCTCGCCCGCCGACGGTGACGCTGCCTTGTGTGGGTTGCAGCAAATCAGCGATAAGCCTCAGCATTGTGGACTTACCGCAGCCGCTCGGGCCGATCAATGCAGCAAAACCGCCTGCAGCGACATCAAAACTGACCTTGTCAAGTGCAACAACAGCATCAGCGCCTTTACCGAAACGCATACAGACATCCTCAACATGGATGCCGCCTTTGTGGGTGTCGTGTCTTTCTGAGTTCACCATTGCTGACTCGCCTCAGTCACCGCCCACAGAAGCATATGTGTCCGCGTCAAATGTGTCTGCATCAAATGTGTCCGCGCTTATTACGTCCAGCGATGGTGCTGCGAACTGCTTCGATCACAGCAGCTGCGCTAGGCATCACTCGACGTTCAAGTTCAGGATTGAACGGCATCGGCACATCGGTGTTGCTGACACGCCGCACAGGGGCTTTGAGATCGCTGAACGCGAACTCGGCGACTGTTGCTGCCCATTCACTGGCGGCACCGCAGGTTGGGTAGCTCTCATCAACAGCAACGAAACGTCCCGTTTTGGCGACGCTGTCAATAACGAGCTGCTGATCCCAGGGTTTGAGGGTGCGCAAATCAATAACTTCAGCTTCAATCCTTTCGCTGGCTAGTAGTTCGGCGGCTTCCATGCAGCGATGCACAGCTAGCCCAGCCGAGCAAATCGTCACATCGCTGCCTAGTCGTTTGATTTCGCCGACCCCTAGCGGTATCACCAAGTCGCCGTCAGGCACCTCGGCTCTGGTTCCGCCGAGTGACAACTGATTCAAAAACACCACAGGGTTATCGTCACGAATCGCCGCTTTGAGCAAGCCTTTGGCATCGAAAGGATTGCTCGGCACTACCACTTTGATTAACGGCATGTTCATGAACAGCGGATGCATCGGCTGGCTGTGATGCGGGCCAGCACCGAGACCGCCACCGTTTTGGGTCATGAACACGACAGGCAGCGAGGTTTGCCCGCCGAACATGTAACGCATGTTTCCTGCCTGGTTGGCGATTTGATCCATCGCCAGATACAGGAAAGTACCGAACATTAGGTCCACCACGGTTCGCAAGCCTGTGGCTGCCGCGCCGATGCCAGCTCCAGCAACAGCTAACTCTGAAATGGGGGTGTCAATAACCCGATCAGGGCCGAACTCGTCACACAAACCGCGTGTTCCTGCGAACACTCCTAAGCGAACATCTTCGCCGATCAGGACCACCGATTCGTCGCGACGCATCTCTTCGGCTAGAGCTTGGCGGATTGAGGCTATATAGGTATTGCGATTGGTGTTACGGCTCACGGTTACGCCACCCATCGATCCTCTAGCAGCACGGCTTCAGTGGGATCGCTGCTGTTGCGTGCGAACTCCACCGCAGCGGCAACCGTGTCAACCGCTGCCTTGTCAATGGCATCAAGATCAGCGGCTGATGCAAAGCCAAAACTCAACAGATCCTCACGAAGCCGTGTCAGTGGATCGCTTGACTCTGCTGCCGCTAGTTCGTCGGCTGAACGGTATTTTTGTCCAGCTAGGAACGCGTCCTCACCTTCAGCATGATCGCGGCGATGCGTTTTGGCTTCGATAAGTGTCGGGCCGCCACCTTGACGAGCGTGTGTCACAGCCTGCTGGGCTACCAGATACATCTCCAGTGGATCGGATCCGTCAGCGATCACACCAGCAATGCCGTAACTATTGGCACGGTCGGCCACATTGTCGATGTTCATGGCATCAGCAGCGGCAGTGAACTCGCCGTATTGGTTGTTTTCGCAGACGAAAAGCACACCAAGATTCATTGTTGATGCCAGGTTGAGCGACTCATGGAAGCTTCCCTCATTAGCGGCACCATCACCAAAGAAAGTCACCGCCACCTGATCCGTGCCTCGGGTTTTGGCGCTGAGCGCTGCCCCGACAGCGATCGGGAGCCCGCCAGCGACAATGCCGCACGCACCGAGCACACCTTTGGAGAAATCGGCGATATGCATTGAACCGCCTTTACCTTTGCAGTAACCGGTGATCTTGCCGAACAATTCGGCCATCATTCGATCGGGGGCACCACCTTTGGCGATGACGTGACCGTGACCACGATGAGTAGAAACGATGTAATCATCGTCACGCAACGCCGTGCATACCCCTGCTGCGATGGCTTCTTGACCGATATAAAGATGCACGAACCCGGGAAGCTGACCTTGACGAAACAGCAGTCCTACCTGCTCCTCGAAGCGTCGGATCAGCACAACACGGCGGTAAATGTCGAGCGCTGTGGCAGCTCCGACAGACTTCTTGTCAATGTGGTCGCTGTCGACGTGACCGCTGTCCACTTGCTTGATTTGCTGGGTTTGCTGGGTGATCGGCTTGATGGACATGACGTGTTCTCAAGTCACCAGCGCGGCTGAACTTACAGCCAGCACCTGACTGGCCGTGACAATCTGGGCAACTTCGATGCATTCATCAACCATCGGCCAGGTGGGAATAAACCCGGGCCCGTATTCCACGCAGGTAATACCAACACCTTTGAAATGGCAAGTGTCAGCTGTGGCACCAATGCGGTGACCAGCACCGACATGCGGGCGTGAACCAGTTATTTGTTCATGAGCTTTAATGACTTCTGCCACCACCGGCGCGTCCTGCGGAGTTGCTGGGCGTGCAGGCATATTGGGCTGCTGCTCGGACTGCGGGATGATCAGTTCGTAACGAAACTCTGGGTCTTGTTGAGCGATGCCATCAAGCAACGCCGTTAAATCAGCGGCGACATCTGCTTCGGTCATGCCTGCGACGATCCTGAGATCAAACATGAGCGTCGTGCAGTCCTGATGATGGCTGATATCGCGTACTGCTACTCGAGGAAATCCAGGAACTAGAGGATCTGGTTCAAAGCGGATCCAGCCTCCATCAGTAATGCTTTTGAGGGGTTGATATGCCGGTCCGAGCGCTGCTAGCACCTTCGCAGCTTTCTCAATCGGGTTGACGTAAGGCACACGAGCTTTGAACTCACCGAGCACTCGGATCCGTCCTTGCACATAACCCACCGATACAACTCCTACATCAAGGTCACCGGCTTCGGAGACAACGCAGAAGTCAGGTCGATAACCGCTATCGATCAGGTGCAGCGCCCCGACTCCCCCGCCGGTCTCCGCCACCACACAAGCAACGATCAGATCGCCTTTGAGCCGACGACCGCTGCGGCGCACCGCTTCGGCAGCAGTGATATTGGCTGCCACACCTGCTTTCATGTTAATAGCACCAAGACCGTAGAGGAAGCCGTCGGCAATCTCGGCACCGAACGGATCGAATGTCCATTGATCCTCTCGGTAGGGGTGTCCGTTCCAGTCGCTGGTGTCGGTGTGTCCACAGAGCATCAGTGACGGGCCGGTTCCGTCGCCTTTTAGCCGAGCGATGGCTTGATGAGTTACCTTGCCGTCACGCAACGGCACCTCTTGAAGATCCACTTCATAGTTGCGTGCTGAGAACCAGTCATCTAGCCAGTGAGCCAGATCAGATTCTCCCCACAACGGCGAAGGGATGCGTATCAGTTGCTGTGTTAATCCGACAGCTTCGTCGGGTTCAAGCACATCAAGGACTTCGGCGGGGGTGTTCATGGCTGATCTTGCTCCTGATTTTGAGCTTGATCGCCGATGACCGCCCACACGTCAACACCGACCTGAGCCCCGCCCCAAAGCGATGCCACGCCGATGGTGTTGCGGGTGGGAAACGGCTCACTGACGTAGTCGCGGTAGATGCGGTCCATGTCGTCGAAGCGTTCAATGTCGACAAGCGACACATTGATGCGCACCACGTCAACCCAAGACGCTCCAGCGGCACGCAAGACATTGCTGATGTTGTCGAGTGCTTGGCGCAGTTCCGGTTCGAAACCGCCTGCTACTAAGCCCGAGCCGTCGGGCGCGGTTCCCAAATAACCAGAAGTCACGACAAGCCGCCCGGCTATGCGGGCCTGCGAATACGCACTAGATGGCACAGCAACAGCGTTGCTGCAAACAGCGATGCTCATCGGGTGCCTCCCTGGGACTCAGCCGATGCCGCAACAGGTATCTCCGCAAGCTTTTCGGCAGATACTTTGGCAGACCCCTCCGCAGGCGTTGAGGCTCTTGTCGGGGCGGACGCGGCATCTGAGGCAGCAGCATCTGAGACAGCAACTGACGCATTGATGCTTGCCCCGTTTATGGGCCTTGCGCTGCGCAGGCGGGCCTCTTTCAAATAGTTGTAGACGGTGGCTCTCGACAATCCGAGTTGCTCCGCCACGATCGGGGCTGCCTTCTTGACTTGGAAGATGCCTCTAGCATCTAGCCGCGAAACGAAATCGATCTTGCCATCACGGCTCAAAAAACAAGGCTCACCCTCTATTTCTGCCAAAGTCTCTGAGATGATACCCCTGATGGTTTCGTTGATGTCATCAGAAAGCATCTCCGAGACAGCATCGTCAACTCCGTTGAGGGTCATAGCACCGACAATCTTCTCGATCTCGCTAAGGGCGGTGATGTCGTAGTTGACGCAGAACGCTCCGTAGGCGTGACCGTCGTCATCACGCAAGAAGATGGTCAGCGACTTCATCACCCGATCACCGCCGAGACGGGTCTTGTAGCAGTAGAGATCGGAGTCGGTATCACCCGCTCGTGCCCGTTCGAGCAGCAGGTCGGTGGCGGCACCGCCTAGCTGGCGGCTACTGACATTGCCTTCAATGTGAACGATTGAGTGCTCAAAGTCTGCGAAGTCGTGGATCACCACCTCACACAGCGGAGCGAACAGTCGTTGCAGCGCAACCGCGAGTTGGCGAAGCAATGCGAACGTTGCTTCGTGCCCTGAGCTGTCTGATACTTCTACTTCGTGCTCTGAAGCATCCATTGCCTTTGTCCTGCTTTTGCCCTTCGTCCTTGCCACTCGTCTGCTTGCTTGCCTAGGCCGTTCACTTGAGTTCTGTTCGTCTCGTTTGATTGGGTCTCATCTGATTGAGCTGTGGCTAACCCGGCCTAGCCGCGTACTGCTATCGCTTCGATCTCAACTAAGCCGCCGAGCGGAAGCTTCACCACCTCAAAGGCTGACCGAGCTGGGGCTGCACCATCAAAAAACGTGCTGTAAACCTCGTTGACGGCAGCAAAATCATCAAAGTTCGCTAAAAACACGGTGGTCTTAGCGACGGCAGCCATTGACGAGCCAGCCTCTTTGAGGATCGCAGCTAGGTTGTTCAACACCTGCCTGGCTTGGTCAGTTACACCTCCTTGCACCAGAGTCCCGGTGGCGGGATCAATACCGACCTGCCCAGCCACGAAGATCAACGACTCAGTGACAATCGCCTGTGAGTAGGGGCCCACCGGTGCTGGAGCATCTGAAGTGTGGACGGGAGTGAGCTGTGGTAGCGATGACAATTGCTTCTCCTGACAGGCAGCCCCATGTCGAGGCGGTTATATTGCTCAAGGCAATCTAGACACAATTTAGACATCTTGTCAAATTGATAGTCATTCTGTTGAGATTTCGGATATTTTGTCAGGTGTAGGCTGTCTTTGGCCTTGAATTTGGACAAAAAGTCAAGTAGATTTGCTTGATGAACTGGTATGGCTTGCATTGCGCGAACCGAAGGGAGTGTTGATGGCGCACGACAAACCGGTGCTGTATGTGCAGCACGGACCCCCGACCTTGGCTGAGATGAGCGGTGCCGAGGTACGCGAACGCTTGAAGGTGACGCAGACAATCTTGATTCCAGTGGGCGCGACCGAAGACCACGGGCCTCATCTGCCGCTCGGCACCGACACCATGGAAGGCCGCGAAATCTGCCGTCGTACTGCTTTGCAGCTCGAAGAACTGGGCTGCCCGGTGATGATCGCCCCCGCAGTGCCGTTCGGGACCTCCAGCTTCCACATGGGTTTCTCAGGCACGATCTCGATTAGTTCGACCACACTCGTAGCGCTGCTGCGCGAGATCGCCATGAGCCTCTATACCGGCGGATTCCGCAACTTCGTGTTCATCCACGGCCACGACGGCAACCTTTCATCAATGATGGTCTCTGTTCAAGAAATCGTCGACGGAACCGAAGATGCCCGTGCTGCGGTGTGTAACTGGTTGGCTGCGCTGTCGTCGGTTTATCACACGATCCAAACCTCCACGAAAGGCGAAGGCCACGGCGGCGAAGGCGAAACTTCCAGACTGCTGGTCACTCATCCAGAGCTAGTCCATCCCGAGCGGGCCGTAGCGCACCACATTGACCCTGAGGTGATGGCTTACATTCAAGGGCCCGAGCATGTCAAGACCGGTGGTGGCATCTATTACGGGATCCGCAGTTACAGCGATGTGACCCCATACGGGCATATCGGCGATCCCACACTCGCATCCACCGAAACAGGCGAAAAGGGGTATGCGGTGATCGTTGACTGGTTAGCTTCGGTGATCAAACGCGACTTCTTCGATCATCAGCATCATCAACCCGACCGGCTTACATGAATTTTCCCGACTCAGAGTCGCAGCCCCTTTTGGCGACGCAGTTGCTGGCGGGTCGAGTGGCTGTCATCACAGGTGCAGGGTCGGGTATCGGACGTGCCAGCGCTATCGCCTTGGCCGCGGCTGGTGCCTGCGTGGTGCTGGCTGGACGCACCCAATCCAGCCTGGATGCTGTCGCCGCTGAGATTTGCAGTGCTGGAGGGCAGGCCGTCGCTTGGTGCTGCGATGTCACTGATCCAGCGGATGTAGCGGCCGTGGTTCAGCGCGCTGAAGTAAACTTCGGAGGCCTTGACATCTTTTTGAGCAATGCTGGAATCAGCCCCGACGGCGCTGTTGAGGACACTAGCGTTGAAGGCTGGTCAGAATGCATAGCCATTAACCTCACCGGCGTGTTCCTGAGCGCCAAATACGCTCTTCCTGCTCTTGTGGAACGCGGTGGTGGCAGTTTTCTGGTGATCGCAGGAACGCTTGGTTTGAGACCGTCAAGCCAAAAAGCGGCATACGCTGCGTCTAAAGCTGGGGTTATCAGCCTGGCGAAGTCAATCGCTCTTGACTACGGCGACCGCAAAGTCCGATCCAACGCGATCTGCCCGGGCTTAGTGGCAACGCCTCTGACCAGCCATCTCACAGCCAGTGACCTCGCCGCCTACTATGAGCGGCATCAGCCGCTGCCGGGAACCATTGAAGCAACCGACATTGCCTCAGCCGTCGTGTTTCTTGCCAGCGATCAAGGCCGGTTCATTACCGGCCAGACCATTGTGATCGATGCTGGCCAACAAGCTGGTCTAACCTGAACACAAACGAGACCGCCCGCGACCCTGGACACCTTGAGACGCTCGGTGTTGGCTAAGCTTGCGGTTCTTGTGAGCCAACAGGAATCAAGTCGAAAGATATCGCGAACACCGGTGGAATCCGCCATGCTTTCAGATTTACGTTTTTTATGCGCCGCATCTGTGCAGGAAATAGCGAATATTTACAGGAACGCACAAAGGGATCCAACTACCGAGACCTCTCCCCTGTCGCTCAGGGTCTATCGTTGGGTCGGCGGTGTCGGTGTTTTGATTGTGCTGACATTGTCGTTCTTGTTTACCTTGGCTAACACAGCTTCAGCGCAACAAACGCTAGTAAGCAATCTCAGCCAAACAGAGCCAAGTTTGTTTGGCACTAGCCCGATTGTCAATAGTGGCACTGCGCTTGATCATGCTCAGCAGTTCACTACTGGAAGCAACGCTCAAGGCTACAAACTCAATAGTGTCGAAATCAGATTCGCACACTTCGAGAAAGGGTTCAGTTATACGGTGAAGGTTCACAACAATTCTGGCGGTAAGCCTGGAACTGTTGTGGGCACCTTGACTAAACCCACGTTCAGCAACTTTAGCACTGCCACGGTCTTAAAATTCTCTGCAAGCGGCAGTGGCTTGGACCTGAAGGCGAGTACAGCTTATTTCTTGGTTGTTGATGTGACAGGAAACGCAGGAACTGGAAGGGCTGGATGGCGGATCACAAGATCAACGAGCGAAGATTCCGGTGCTGCCGCCGGTTGGAGCATCGCCGACAAGCATCTCTTCCGACAAAACACAGACGGTAGCGATTGGACAGATAACCTCGTACGTTCAACTCTCAAGCTCCGTATTAACGGATCGCTAGTTCTGCCGACTGTTACAATCGCATCTGTAGCCTCACCAGTTACCGAGGGTTCAGCTGCGCGTTTCACTGTTAGCCGTACGGGTAATACCACATCAGCGTTAAGCGTGAGCTTAGCGGTTAGCGAGACTACAAGCGCCGGACGGGACTTCGTGACTGCAAGCGATGAGGGCACTAAAACATTCACTATTCCAACGAGTTCTGCATCAGCTGTTTTTTCGGTTGATACTACCGCTGATACCGCCGATGAACCCAACGGCGCAGTGACGGTTACAGTGAACACCAATGCCGGTTATAAGGTTGGGACTACAGGCTCAGCTATGGTAGTCATCAACGATAACGACCCCACACCAGCACCATCAATTTCGGTGAATAGTCTACGAATATCCGAAAACTCTGGTAGCGGTTCCTACACGGTGGCACTCAACAGTCAACCAACGCATGCTGTCACAGTGACCGTGACAAGAGGCGGAGCACAAAGCAACGCAGTGACGATCACGCCTGCAACATTGACCTTCGCAACAGCGACCTGGAGCACGGCACAAACTGTAACAGTCACGGCGGTAGATGAGTCAGCGATGTTTCGTAATCGTTCTATGACTTTGTCGCACTCTGCGACTTCTAGCGATTCGCGCTACAGCATGAACAGTTTTGCATCGCTAGCGGTGGAGGTTTTGGATGCGCCGGTTGTAGATGCCTTTGAGCCTTTTGGTTTTGTAGATAAACCAGGCAATGAGAATGCTCGGCGACGCTTGCCGACACCTATGTCTGCTTTCTGGGAGTTACGTCGTAGCACACTGGTAGATACTGCGCTTGATTATGTGATTGCGGTGTCGAATCGTCCAGGCAATACTCCGATAACTGTCACCGCTACGATAACGGACTTTACCAAAGCAGGATTATCGTTTACGCGTCATGGTACACCGCAGCAGAGTTTGACGTTTGCTTTCGCGGATAGCGAACCGTATGTAGGCGATTGCCCGCGCGGTTCCACCGAAGGCGCTGACGGGCCGTGGTGGTGCTGGCGCAGAATTTGGATCATCAAGAAAAACATTAATAACCCTTCACCGGATTGCACCAGAATTACTCACACGGCCTCAGGCGGTGGTGTACGTACAACTACGACAGCACAGATCGGCATGATCGAAGCGTGGCTCACACCACGTGTCTGGCAGGGTTCCCTGTCTTTTTCCTGTCCACCTATCGAAACGCCAATTCCCCAGAATTCTCCTTCAGCACCACCTAATATTCCTGGAACTTTCCTATCTGAAACCCAGGTGTTACCCACTGCTGAAGCACAAGAGATTAGCAACACCGACGCAGGAGCTGTGAGCGAACCGCTAACAGTTTCACTCGCATCTTCATCTACATCTGTAGCTGAAAATAATGGAGAAGCAGAATTTACTGTGATGTTAAGCCGGGAACTCGTCGCTGGAGAGACACTCACAGTGCCATTGACTATTAGCGGTGCTAAACTCAACCGTGACTACAATATCAGATTGCAAGCACACAGCAGTGAAACGGGAGTTGCATACTCAAAAGACAGTCGCGAGCATTACGTTACCTTCACCGAGCACAGCCAAACGGCTACCTTCACACTTACAGCGCGCCCCAACTATGACATCGAACAACGAATCATCAATATCGACTTCGCTACTGGTAATCATGCTCTACACACGACAGGTATCACTGGCACTGTCACCACATTAGATACCCCGTTACAGATCACGATCATTGATGACGATAAAGCAGCAGGACCCGCAATCTGGTTACCAGACCGGGCAGCCAGCGAGACACGCGGATTTATTCGATTCAAAATCCTACTCAACCAGCCAGCAGGTCACCCAGTACAAGTCTGCCTCAAAACTCGCAACACTAACCCCGCATCTGCGCAAGCGGGCTATGACTACACACCATTCAAAACCAAAATTCGCTTCAAACCAGGCGAAACCCTCAAAAAAGTTTATGTCACTCTTCACGACGACACGCAGGTTGAAGGCCCAGAAACCTTTGAGCTGGTTGTCACATGCGCACACGGAGCGTCAATAGCTGACGGCCTAGCCATCGCCACAATCAAGGACAACGACAACAGCTAGCCTGTTTTGAATCATGAAAAATTTTGATCTGTTGATCATCGGTGCAGGGTCAGGCAACTCGGTGATCGGCCCCGAACACGACGACTGGGATATTGCTGTCGCCGAGCACGGTGCGTTCGGAGGCACCTGCCTCAACGTCGGCTGCATCCCCTCAAAAATGTTTGTTTATGCCGCCGAAGTGGCATCACTGGCAGCGGATTCGCAGCGGCTTAGCCTTGACACCAGCTTCAACAGTGTCGACTGGCTAGCTGTGCGTGACCGGATCTTCGGTCGGATCGACCCGATCGCCGCCGGGGGTCTCAGCTATCGGCAAGGACTGCCCAACGTCACTGTGTATACCGACACTGCACGCTTTGTAGGGCCTCGACGGGTAGCTGTCGGTGACGAGACCATAACCGCCGAACGTATTGTGGTTGCGGCTGGCGCTCATCCCACGATCCCTGAAATAGCTGGCATCCAAGACTGCGGTTATCACACCTCCGACACCATCATGCGCCTTGATGCGCTACCACAGCGGCTGCTGGTGCTCGGCGGTGGCTACATTGCCGCAGAACTCGGATCAGTTTTCGGTGCTTTTGGGTCGCAGGTGACTTTCATACTGCGAGGCAACACTTTCCTGCGCTCCGAAGACGACGATATTCGCCAGCGTTTCACTACAGCTTATGAGCAGCGATTCGATGTGCATTTCAACACTCGGGTGCTACAAGCTCAAAGACAAAACGGCGAGATCATCTTGACCGTGGAAAGCGGCGACGGACACAGCAAACTGCGCGGCGATGAACTGCTTATAGCTACAGGCCGCCAACCCAACACACGCAACCTGAATACTGCTGCTGGCGAAATAGAAGTTGATCAAGCTGGCTACATTGTGACCAACGACGAGTTGCATACTTCAGCAGAAGGTGTTTGGGCTTTAGGGGATGTGACCAACCCGTTGCAGCTCAAGCATGTCGCTAACCATGAAGCCCGCGTTGTGCGCCACAACCTAACGCACCCCGACAATCCTGTGCATAAAGATCACCGCTTCATTCCCCATGCTGTGTTCGGTCATCCTCAGGTGGCCAGCGTCGGGCTCACTGAACGCGAATGCCAGCAGCGCTCAATCCCTTATAGCTGTCATGTACAGCCCTACTCAGCAGCCGCCTACGGCTGGGCTATGGAAGACACCGACAGCGCTGTGAAGGTAATCGCACATGCCGAGACAAGAAAGCTTGTTGGGGCGCACATCATTGGACCTCAAGCTTCAACGCTGATCCAGCAGCTAATACAGGGAATGCATTTCGATTTGACCGTTGATCAGATGGCTCGAGAGCAGTACTACATCCACCCAGCTCTGCCAGAAGTAGTCGAACAAGCCCTACTAGAATTGTAAAAGATCGAAGACATACTGCTAAGCCTGAATGCCTACATTGCCAGAACCTGCCAGCGCACTTCCAGCCTGGCGTAACCCTTTGGGTAGACTGTGCACACGATGAAAAGCGTAGGAGCATATGGAGGTGGCCGATGATCGCTCGAATACCCTTGCTTTTGTCACCCCAGCCCGAAGGTGGCTACACCGTCACTTCCCCGCTGATACCAGAGTTGATAACCGAAGGCGACACTATTTCGGAGTCGCTGGACAACGCAGTGGATGCCTTCACGGCCGTTGTTGAGATCTACGAAGACAGGGGCCACTCGTTGCCATCAAGCATTCGTATTGACGACACAAATGGTCCGGTATCCGTTGAAGCATTTATCACTGTTACGTGAGATACAGAGACGCTGCACGGAAACTGTCCAAACTCGGATGCCATGAGATACCTCGCAGAGGCGGCGGCTCTCACCGCAGGTGGTGCAATCCTCGCACTCAAAGAGAAGCCGTGCTGCCAGACTGGGGCGGGCGCGATCTAAAGATCGGGACTCTACGTTCCGCTGTTAGCCAACTTGCGCTCAGCTGGAAGGAGTTTCAGGATGCCTAAGTGTGTCCTCACCTAGTGGGGGCAACCTGACAGACTGCAAGATAGTGCCCAGTCAGTCCCGATTGTGCCGAACTAAGGTCAGGAAGTAGGGCTTAGTCTTGGGCGTTGATCGCTTCTTGAAGCGAGATGCTGGACACACTCAGATACGAAGCAAGAGCTGCCACTGCGGCAGCAGCCGCCAGGCACTGGGTTGGCTGGGCGGTTCTGTTGTAAGGCGCAGTCCCTCATATTGATACGGCCGTCGCAAAGCGATCAAAGCGGTCATCACGACCACTACCGCGGCTGCTGTTGCGGTGGTCGCAATCGGTGTGGACAGATCACCTTCGAGCGTTCTTTGACCCACGACCGGCACCGCCGACAACCTCGGCGCTATCACTTGCCATGATGTCGCCGCGGCTGCCGCGGCTGGAACCGCTATCAGTGCGGTGGAGGCAGCCTGCAACTTCCACAAGCTCATCCGGGTAGCACCGAGCCAGTTCAACAAAGTCAAACGGCGCTGTAAGCCAACACTGACGGGACCCACCGCGGCTCGAAGAAGTCCGATGCCAGCCACCATTACCAGCGCTGCGCCTGCCATGATTTGGCTGAATGACACACCTGTATCAAAGCCGGAATGCTCTGTCGCTGGTTCATCCACGAGACTCAAACCGAGAGACGCTTCAAGGCCAGCCAGTCGCACTGCTGTTAGCTCATCCGCGGATCCGATACCCTCATTACCGATCAGGCGAGCATTGAAGTAACGACGCTGAAGTGAGTTTTCTTGCTTGATACGCCGAGCTAGTTCGGGTGAGACAAACCAGTCTCCAACTTGCGCATTATCAGCGAGGCCGGGAATGCTCACATTGGGGTTCTCAAGCCTGTAGAGATGTACGAATATCTGCTCACCGTGTATTGAGTCATAGATCAAATCCCCTTGGAGATCCACCGTCTCGTGTGGGGCAGCCTGACGGAAGTTTCGTTGGACTGCACGCTGATCAACCCGATCGGTCATCAGAGCCGCACCAGCCGCTGCGCACACAAATAACGTGACTGCCGTTACTGCAGCCGCTAGCAAAACACAACGAAATTTTGCAGAACGGTCGCCACGCCAGGTAACGGCGAGAGCCATCGAAACAATAACGGATGCCGCATTTCAGTGAGTTGACCGTTAACCTGTGAGCCTAACCAGTGAGCTGACCGTCAGACAGCACATACACCTCATCCATACGTTGTGCGATTGAGTTATCGTGAGTCACCACCACCAGCGTTGCTGAGGTTGCGGCAGCCGACTCGACGATCAAGTCGATAACACGATCCGAGTTGATCGCGTCAAGTGACCCTGTGGGCTCATCACATAAAATCACCTGCGGTTGTGATACCAAAGCTCGAGCTACTGCGACCCGCTGAGTCTCACCACCCGATAACTGCGCTGGCCAAGCAGTTGCGTCGGTGAAGCCCACCATAGCTAAAGCGCTCTCCACCCGGTTGTCGTAATGCGAGTCGCCTCTTATCCGCAGAGGCAGAGCGACATTTTCGCTTACTGTCAGCTCAGGCAGTAGCTCACCGAACTGGAACACGACAGCCACTTTGTGTTGACGAAACCTAGTTCTCGCACGCTGAGATGCGCCGCTTAGTTCTTGTCCCGCCACAACTACTCGACCTGCTGACGGCTTGAGCAGCCCGGCCAGTATGTGCAAAAGAGTGGTCTTACCCGAACCACTCGGCCCCATCACCGCAACCCGACGACCCGCCTCCACCGTCAAATCGACATCACTAATAATCAAACGCTCGCCGCGGCTCAGACACATTCCCTGACAACAGATCACAGCCCGGCGCCCGGTTCAGCGCCCACCACAACGACGCTAGCAGCGCAATCCGCAACGCTTATGGAGATCGGTCTTCAGTGCCTACCAAATTCCTGTCCGCTTCGGCAGCCCGTTGATTAGTCGAGTTCTGGGGCGTTGTGCAGGCGCTGTCACACCTCCGCGCGAACCTGCAGGGACGCAGCTGCCCTACGAGCAACGAGTTCGGAGGTGCTGGCTTCAACCTCAAACCCAGATACAACTCGCCCCATCAGGCCAGCTTCCCCGTCTTGGAGCACCCAAGTGCAATACTTCACCCAGATGACTCTGAGAAGATCTAATCCAGCAGATAACGTCGCAGTTGGGGACAACTTGTCCTGCGAGCGCGACCTTGCGAACGCGGCTTGGGCACTCGCCAAGAACGGTTCACTTGCCAGAGTCTCAAAGAGCGAGTTGAGCCTTCTAACTGACGTAGGGTCAGTCGATACCACCATCGTCAATGATCTGGCCGAATTGATTCGCAGAGGCAGTGACCCGCTGGGCGAGGCATTCACTCGTATCCGGTCTCCTAACCAACGACGCCTGCTGGGAGCCACCTACACACCCTCTGCCATCGTGTCGTCAATGGTGGATTGGATTACTAGCCGAGGCGAAATCTCACGGCTGATTGACCCAGGGACCGGCTCGGCAAGGTTCTTGTTGGCAGCTGGTCGCACGAACCCGCAGGCATCGTTGGTGGGTGTGGAGATTGACCCTCTTGCTGCCCTTGTTGCCCGTGCCAACCTGACCGCTGCCGGGTTCGACATACGGTCGCAGATCGTTGTGGGCGACTACCGGACAGTTCAACTCGCAAAATGTGAAGGAAAAACTGCATTTTTGGGAAATCCCCCCTACGTGCGGCATCATCAGATAGATCCTTCTGCCAAAAGATGGCTGACCGAAAGCGCTGCACAGCTCGGTTTGCGCGCTAGCGGCCTCGCTGGTTTGCACGCCCACTTCTTGCTAGCGACCGCTCTTCACGCCACTAATGGAGACATCGGTTCGTTCGTAACGTCAGCAGAGTGGCTTGATGTCAACTACGGCCAGATATTGAGAGAACTTGTCGCTACATATTTAGGGGGTTTATTGATCCATGTGGTCGACCCAAAAGCGGTCCCGTTCGGTGACGCTGCCACCACTGCGGCTGTGACTTGCTTTGAGGTGGGTGCAACCTCAAAAGCGATACGCATGAAGCGTGTGCCCGACACGGACGCGCTGGGCGCACTCGACGGGGGTTGCCGACTGAATCGCCTACGTCTCGCTACTGAGCCTCGTTGGACACCACTGCTCAACAGAACACCTAAACCACCACAAGGCCATGTCGAGCTCGGTGAGTTGTGTCGAGTCCACCGCGGTGCAGTAACCGGCGCTAACAAGACGTGGATCACCGACACTGATAACCCCTCACTTCCTTCGAGTGTGCTGATCCCCGCGATAACGCGCGCCCGTGAGCTGTTTGATGCTCCTGACGCATTGTTAACCAAAACCCTCAACCTGCGAGCCGTTATCGACCTGCCCGCAGACCTAGATGAGTTCAACTCTGCCGACAGAGAACTTATTGACAGATTCCTACGTGAAGCACGCCAGCAAGGCATCCCATCGGGCTACGTTGCTCGCCACCGTAATCCGTGGTGGTCCGTGAAGCTGCGAGAGCCTGCGCCGATTCTTGCCACATACATGGCGCGCCGCCCTCCATCTTTTGTGCGCAACAAGGCTGCAGCGCATCACATCAACGTGGCCCACGGGATATATCCACGCGAGTCAATGAGGGATCCAATAATTGATGCTCTCGCAGCTTCGCTCCGTGCTGTCGCTCCCACCGCGGTTGGACGCATCTATTCAGGTGGGTTAATCAAGTTTGAACCGTCTGAGATGGCACGTATCCATGTCCCCGCACCCGAGATGCTTGAATCGATGGCAGCGTGAACACGATTGAACCTCCCCAGTGGAAACCTGAGGATCTCCAACGAGACCTCGACCGAGCTATGGGAATCTTTCGCAAACGGAGACTTAGGGAACCCGTCGATCAATACCGCAAAGAGTTCGAGAGGGCAGCAGACCTCATGGAAGATCTCTTGAACAGCACCGACAACTTGAGAGCGACCATCCCAGGCAGATCTGATGCGATAGTAGATCTTCTGGCTAACCCAGAAGCGCGCAACATCTTGAGATATTTGGCTGGTCCGCCTATCTCAGAAGATGATCTCAAAACGCTGGCGGACACGCCTTCACTGACTCCGAGCCGACTCATTGAAGACACCAGCGCTGTAGAGCGCATCATGCAGGTCATCCATGACAGCCTAGATGTCAAACGTTTTCCGTGGATCTCGCAACAAGAATCTCCCGATGCAACAGAGCGGCATGCTGCGGTCGTTGCGTCGGCAAGCTTGCTAGCTAGCCAGCGCGTTCAAACGAAACGTCGCAACGCCGACAAAGATCATCAAGAAAGCAAAGTACAGAAATATTTGGCGCGAATTGGACTCAAGCAAGTTGAGCCCAGACCGATCCCGACAATTCGTGAAGCACCTGAACCTGGAGAGTTCTGCGGTGAGTGCCAACTGGCACGGCGTAAAGCCGACATCGTGGTGGCTCTCCATAGTGGACGCGTCATGCCCATTGAGTGCAAGGTCTCCAACTCAGCAATCAATTCCGTCAAACGGCTCAACAACGACGCTGCGGCGAAGACCGCCCAATGGCTAGACGCGTTAGGAAAAGACCAAGTGGTGCCAGCGGCCGTGCTGTCTGGTGTCTTCAAGAAACACAATCTCCAAGATGCTCAAAATGCAGGTCTGGCAATCTTCTGGGCTCACAACCTCAAGCCACTCAGGCAGTTCATTCTTGCGGTAAAAGCGCAATCCCTTGAGTACCCCTCATGATCTAGGAATAATCGTCTGAGCCGAACAGTTCGACGGTCATGACCTCTCACGCTTGGTATCTGAAACCCTAAGAGCAGAAGGATTCTCCACCGAGGTCGCACCTCCTGGGCCAGACGGCGGCATTGATATATTTGCAGGCAAGGGCCCGCTCGGACTTGATAGCCCGATGCTGATTGTGCAGGTCAAGTCAAGCCCCACCCCAGTGGATGCAAAAGTCGTTCGTGAACTGCACGGCGTGCTCAGCACGCACGGAGCGAAACAAGCACTTCTCGTCGCTTGGGGCGGAGTCAACAAGACCGCTCGACAAGAACTTCGGAGTCAGTTCTTCCGTGTACGAGTATGGGACGCTGACAATCTGCTAGATGCCATACTGCGCAACTACGAGAAACTCAGCAGCGAAATTCGGGCAGACTTACCATTGAAGAGAGTTTGGACACTCGTTGAAGAATGACATTCGAAGATACTGTTTATGTGTCAGATAGTTATGTATATAAATGAAACATACCGAAAAAACTTTTTAAACTTTAAGATACCTAGGATTGGTGTGATCAGTAGTGCTTGCAGGCGTTTCGGCAAGCAGCTAAGCGGCGATTTCAAAGTGCGGCTTTGAAATCGCCGCTCTAGAGCCCTCAAGCCTCGGTTACCGCATGTGTGCCAGTTCGCTGCGACCGACCCTCGCGAATTTCTGGCACAGTTTCGTGACGGCACAGTCGGTTTGAACGCCGCAACCGTGCTTGGGGCGAACTCGGATAGCTTCAAGGTATGCCAAACGGTGGTTCAGACTGTTGTGGAACATGCTGGTTCAACAGGCGCAACAAAGGAGTTGCTGGCTATCCAGGCGCATTTGAAGACAACCCGGTAGCCCCTTACTGTGAAATCCGAGACGAACCGATCCCAAACCCGTTCTACACCTACTGTGCCAATCATCCCAAGCGGAGACCCAATCGAGACCAGATTCCTTTAGGCCCTATATACGTTGCCAGCGAGCACAACGAGATGGTCAGGGTGATAGCAAAGCCCTCTCCTGATACAGAGGAGATCCGACAGCACCTGCTTGACCGGCTGGCAGTTTTTGAAATGGTTGCTGCAACCGACAGCGCACCAGAATTTCAGCAGACGACCTTTGCTTTCATTGCGGAGGCGCGCATAGTCATCTGGCAACTAGGAGAGTTCCGAGAGACGCGAGCCGCAGAATCGCTTCAGCGACTGACTGACACACTGCCGGAAGGCCTGGCATCGGCCACAGAGGAAGCATTAACAAAAATACGCAACGGCGACTAGTCAGTTTCTTGCGCGCCTCGGTTCGTGATTACCATAACTGATGGATAGGCGTGAGGTAGCAGCCGTTGTGTGGCGAGCGTTTTCTTGATGATCTTGGTTGCGAGTCTGAGGGGACCCGTTTGTGCGGACGGGCTGCGGATCATGTCAGATGATGTGTCGGAGGGGGGACTTGAACCCCCACGCCCATACTGGGCACTAGCCCCTCAAGCTAGCGCGTCTGCCAATTCCGCCACTCCGACTAGAGCCGTGTGATGCTACCTGACTTCAAGGTCAGACACAGCAGGTATCGGCAAGAGACTCAGCTCGCCAAGTATTAACTGACTCAACGCCAGCTATCCCAGCGATGAACAAGCCCGCCAACGGATCAGCCCACCACCATCCCAAAGCCGCGTTGGCTGACAAGCCCAGCAGAAGTGCCGCCGACATCAACGCACACACGTAAGTCTGCTTCGCTTCGGCTTCCGCAGCGCGAGATCCCAGCAGCGGTGCCAATCGACGTTTAGCTCGAGCGAGCATCGGCATCACTATCAGCGAAACCGTTGCCATCACAATCCCGAGCAACGACTCATCAGGTTGTTCAGTTGTCAAAAGAGCACGCAACGACTCCACGCTCACATAACCCGCCAAAGCTGCGAAGCTCACGGCGATTAGGCGCTGTGCCCTCTTGTCGGCCTCTTGTTTGCAGCCGCTGCGACGCTCTTGGGACAGCCGCCATGCCAGCACCAGCGCCGCCGACACTTCAATAACAGAGTCCAAGCCGAAGCCGATCAAGCTGACCGAAGCGGCGAGCACGCCTGCGGCTACAGCGATCACACCCTCAACTGTGTTCCAACTAATGGTGGCACCCAATAACCACCTTTGACGGGTCACCGCCTTGGCGCGTGTCACGGACTGCATCGCTATCCAGTATAGCTGCCAGTGATTTAAACACCCTGATTGACTTCTGAGCATCGGCTCAATACTCATTCACTAACACATGATGCACAACAAGTTATACAGCGGAGTTGCATTACAAGCTGTAGACAGTTTATAATGCATGACATGGCATCAGAAGATGCGGTGATGAACGTTACCTTCAACGAGTCGGTCCCTGTTGGCGGCACCTACGCCAACGGCGCGCTCGTGTGGAACACTCCCCATGAGTTCACGATCGACTTCACCTCGCACCGCTCCCCAACCCACGACGAGGAAGCCCAAGACGTGCTTGTGGTAGCCCGACTGAAAATCCCGACCAGCGCCATGTTCCGAATCGTGCAGGCCATGTCAGCCAACATCGACCGCTACGAACGCCAATACGGGCGCATCACTCCCATAGCACCTAAGGAGGAGTCTCCATGAACAACAACGGCAAGGGCCGGTCCCGCACGGAGCGCTTCGACTTCATTATCAAAGCCGAAGACGATCACGTCTCGATCTCCCGACCAGTCAACTGCGAAGATGTCGACCGAGTCCGACGACAGCTAGCAGAATGGGCATCACGGCATCCCACCCAAGCTGTGTAGCTCTCTGCCTCCTCCGCCGTCGCCGCTGGTCGCATGAATTCGGGAATGCGCTGAACATCAATCGATCTAACCTGTGTAGCAGCGGCTGATCCAACGCTCACGCTGATAACCTAAGTCACATGGTTTGGTTCGTCGCTCCACTGCACATCTTGTCAGCTCTGCTGCTGGTGTTCTTGGTGCTGCTACACAGCGGCAAAGGCGGAGGTCTCTCCGACATGTTCGGTGGTGGCTTGGGCGCACAAGCAGCAGGCTCCACAGTGGTTGAACGCAACCTTGATCGCATCACTGTGGTAGCAGCACTAATCTTCGCTTTCGCGTCCACAGCTTTTGCTCTAGTCGCCTAAGCCCGGCTGAGACCGCTCAGCTGGCTGCGCGGTTCAACTTGCGCGGTTCAGGCTGCGTAAAGGCGATGATTGATGATCCGTGCGAACTCTGTGGGGTCAAGGCTGGCACCCCCTACAAGCGCGCCGTCAATATCGGGTTGCTCCATCAAATCAGCAGCATTGAAAGGCTTCACAGAACCCCCGTAAAGCACCCGCACGACTGAGGCAGTTTCACTCCCCCAACCCTCATTGATCCGTGAACGCACATGAGCGCACATGTCTTGAGCATCGCCTGGTGTGGCAGTCTCGCCAGTGCCGATAGCCCACACAGGTTCATAAGCCACCACTAAGCCACCGACGGCCGCTTTTTTGAAACTGGCAAGGCTGCCTTCAAGCTGCTGTGACACCACCTTATGGGCTTCGCCAGCGCGGCGCTGCTCAAGAGTCTCACCGACGCACACGATTGGTGTCATAGCGTGACGCAGCACGGCTTGGGTCTTGGCGTTGACAATCTCGTTGCTTTCCCCGAAAAGGCCGCGACGTTCGCTGTGACCAACAATCACATATGTCACGTCCAGTTTCGCTAGCATCGCCGCCGATACTTCACCCGTGAAAGCCCCAGAGTCGGCGCTGTGGCAATCTTGAGCGCCAAGCGCAATGGGAATGCTGTCAGCTTGCAGCACTGTCTGCACAGAACGCAGATCGGTGAACGGCGGATGCACGCACACCTCAACATGTTGATAGTCCTCAGCAGTCAAAGCGTAAGCAAGTTTCTGGATGGTCTGGATCGCCTCAAAATGGTTGTGGTTCATTTTCCAGTTGCCGCAGATCAGCGGATTGCGCCGACCCATTGAACTCTGTGCTCCCGCTGCTGCTTCGGCTGAGGTTGCAGTTGAGGCCGAGGCTTGGCCCGAATTTTTGCGCTTACTCGGCATTTTTGCTGCTTTCTTCGAGAGGATGCGGCCAGTCCGCTTGGTCTCTGAGTGCGGCAAGTCCAGGCAGGTCACCTTTTTCGATTAATTCCAGAGCCGCGCCACCACCGGTGGATACGTGATCGATGTCTCGGTCAACCCCGAAATGACGAGCCGCTGCGGCACTGTCGCCTCCGCCCACCACCGTGAACGCTCGGGTCTCAGCTACAGCAGCCGCCACAGACCCAGTGCCGCCAGCGAAACGGGGATCTTCAAACACTCCCATCGGGCCATTCCACAGCACCGTGCCCGCCTCATGTATCACATCACCAAAAGCCGCGGCGCTGCCCGGCCCGATGTCGGTGCCGATCCACCCGTCGGGCACATCAGCACCGATCTGACGAACCTCGCCTCCGGCATCGGGGTCACCTAACACTCCCCCAGGGCCTAAAGCGGTCAGATCATCAGGCAAATGAATCACAGCACCACTGTTCAAAAGCCGCTCACAATGCTGCACCATTGAGTCCTCGCACAGCGAAGCTCCTACACGATGCCCTCTGGCTTTGAGGAAAGTGAAACACATCGCTCCGCCGATCACTAAAGCATCCACCATCTCCAGCAGAGCATCAATCACTCCGAGCTTGTCAGAAACTTTGGCACCGCCGAGAATCGCCACGAAAGGCCGACGCGGTGCATCCCGTAAACCGTTGAGAACTTCCACCTCGCGAGCTAGCAGGCGACCCGCAGCTGACGGCAACCACCGGGGAGGCCCCACAATCGAAGCATGAGCACGATGCGATGCACCGAAAGCGTCGTTCACGTAGAAATCGTGACCGCGAATTAGTTCCTCAGTGAAAACCGAGTCATTCGCGGTCTCGCCTGGGTTGAACCGCAGATTCTCTAAAAGTTCCACACCGGGAGCCAGTTCTGTTAGGCGCTGGCGCACCGGCACCACCGACCAACGCTGATCATCTGCTCCTTTGGGACGACCCAGATGGGTACAGGCGGTTACTTTGGCACCCTGCTGTTGCAACCATCGCAATGTGGGCAGCGCAGCCCGGATACGCAGATCATCGGCTACCTCTGCGCTACTAGTGCTGTTGTTGTTGTTCTTGTTGCTGCTGTCGTCGCAACTGCTGCTGTTGTGGCGGAGGGGAACATTGAAATCGACACGCACCAGCACAGACCGACCCTCAAGCAAGCCGAGGTCTTCAAGGCGCGGCAAGCTGTCAAGCGAAGGCTGCTGGAGCGTCACAACGCGGAAATCACGAGCTTTGACTGTTCAGCGAGAGGGTCACTGGGTTACTGGTTGGCCGCGCCGACAATAAGAGCCATATCCACCAAGCGGTTGGAGTAGCCCCATTCGTTGTCGTACCAGCCGTTGACTTTCACCAGATCACCCATCGCCATGGTCAAACCCGAGTCGAAGATGCATGATGCCGCAGAGCCGACAATGTCAGATGACACCAGCGGCGCGGCGCTGTAGTCAAGCACCCCCGCCAGTGGTCCGGCAGCAGCGGCAGCAGCGAAAGCCTCGTTGACCTCCTCAACGCTCGGCTCAGAGGCAAGCTTGGCTGTGAAGTCGGTGATCGAACCGTCGGGGACAGGCACCCGCAGAGCGATACCGTCAAGCAGACCTTGCATGGACTGCAACACCAAGCCGGTGGCTCGAGCCGCGCCGGTGGAGGTGGGCACAATGTTGATAGCAGCACCACGAGCCCGACGCAGGTCAGAGTGCGGGCCGTCCACCAGCGCCTGATCTCCGGTGTAGGCGTGAACTGTGGTCATCAGTCCTCGCTGCACTCCGAAAGCGTCGTCAAGCACTTTCACTAGAGGCACGAAACAGTTGGTGGTGCATGAAGCGTTGGACACAACAACATGCGTCGCCGGATCGAAGTCTGATTCGTTGACACCGACCACGAAAGTAGCGTCGGCACCTGAGCACGGAGCCGATACCAGCACGCGAGGCGCTCCGCCTTGAAGATGTCGAGCCGCCGCATCGCGTTTTGTGAAGATGCCGGTGGATTCCACCACCACATCAACTCCCAGATCATCCCACGGCAAGTCTTCGGGGTTACGCACCGAAAGCACTCTTATCAAGTCGTCACCGATGCGCAACTTGTCGTCTTGGACTTTCACTTCTGCATCAAGACGGCCATGCACCGAGTCATGCCCCAGAAGATGCGCCATGGTGTTGACAGCCCCAAGGTCATTTACCGCCACCACGTCAAGGTCGGCTTGTCGTCCACGCGCCGCTCGATAAAAGTTGCGTCCGATGCGACCGAAGCCGTTTATTCCCACACGAATGCTCATAGCTTTGCAGGCTAACGGCTGCTAGCGAGCTGAGGTTTCGTGTTTTTGAATGTCACGGTGAACCACCGCCGGTTCATGACCCTCCGCGGCCAGAACCTCGGCCACATGTTGAGTGACAGCCACCGAGCGGTGCCTGCCGCCAGTGCAACCGAACGCTACCGTCAGATACGCCTTGCCTTCAGCCACATACTGCGGCACTAACAGCTCTAGCAGCGACTCAAGACGCGCCAAGAACTCTCCCGTCACCGGCTGTCGCATCACAAAATCGGCCACGGCTGCGTCTAGGCCGCTTAAGGGTTGCAGTTCATCGATGTAATGCGGGTTCGGCAAGAACCGGCAATCAATAACTATGTCCACGTCTAGAGGGATCCCGTGGGTGTAACCGAACGACAGGACAGTTATACGCATCGACTGGGCTTCTCCTGTGCCAAACAGTTCAGCCATACGGTCACGCAGTTGATGAATATTTAGTTCGCTTGTGTCAACGACCACGTCAGCACCAGCACGCACTGGTGCCAACGCTGCCCGCTCGGCTTCAATAGCTTCAGCCAGCGTTGCAGGCTCCTCAGCATCGGCTTCAGCGAAGGGGTGTCGTCGGCGGGTGGACTCGTAACGACGCACCAAAACATCAGTGGCGGCATCCAAGAACAGGATCCGCAGACCTTTGAAGCTCTGGCGCAGACCGTCGGTCATCGCCACGATCTCGTCGTGGTAGCGACCAGTGCCCACCACTAGTGCTAGTCGGTCGATGCCTGCACCAGGCGCTCCTGCTAGGTCTGCGACCTTGCCGATCAGCGACGGGGGCAGGTTGTCCATCACGAACCAGCCGAGATCTTCAAGATTATTGGCAGCGTGGCTGCGCCCCGCTCCCGACATTCCCGATATGACCACAAAAGCGCTCACTTGCATGTCATGGTAATGGAACCGAGCAAGCAACTGGAGTAGCCCCAAACCCCGACCAGTACCCGATACCGCAGGGGCTCGCCATCAAGTCAGCAGAGACTCAACATCAAATCAGATGACCGCTGTCTCCACGAAGGGCTCTCCGCGGGCTATCCGGTCATAGCCAAGCTCTGTGAGATCAAGAGAACGGTATTCGCCGTAGCACAACAGTTCGGCGAGCCCGCGTCCCATCGCTGGCGATTGCTGCATGCCGTGACCAGAGAAACCGTTGACGAAAAAGAAGTTCGGCAGCTCAGGGTGAGGGCCGATAACAGCATTGTGATCGAAATAGTTGACGGCGTAATGCCCAGCCCAACGGCTAGTGACCTTGATGCGTTCAAAAGCTGGCACTCGGTTCGCTAGAACCGGCCAAACCTTGTCTTCGAAAATGTCGTGATCCATCTCGAAGTCATCAAACGCCACCGCCGGATCATTGTCGGGGGTGCAGCCTGCCATGTAAGCCGCTCCATCGCTGCGCACATGCACTCCGCTGGGGTCGATAGTCAACGGCAGCCGCTTCTCCAGCGGTTCGGCAGCTTCAAAAATCCAGGTGAAACGCTTGCGAGGCTCAACCGGCAAATCTAGACCGGCCATGGCAGCAGTTTGGGCGGCTCTCGGACCGGTTGCGTTGACCAGCGACCCGCAGCCGATGCGCTCACCTGACTTCAGTTCTATTGCCGTCACCCGATCTGCGATGCGTTCGATGCCGGTTATCTCGTCACTTCGATACTCCACGCCGTTGCGCCGTGCTGCTTTGCGCATGCCGTCGAACATCGTGCCCGAATCGAACCAGCCCTCGTCACGCAGGTTGTGGCTGCCACAAACAATGTCAGAAACGTTGTAGAACGGGTATACGGCTGCGATCTCCTCGGCGCTCATGATCACGGTGCCAGCCCCGAGTGATGCCTGGACTCGCTGATTGGCTAGCAGCAGTTCGGCTTTGGCTTCGTCGCCAGCCAGATACATGTAACCGAAATGATCGACCGGCACTTCGAGTGTGTCTGGGTCTTTCACCCAGTCAGCGAAGTCACGCACGAACTCGGCACCGAATTGTGAGATACGGATGTTGACTTCGGTAGAGAACTGCTGACGCATACAGCTGTTGGTGTGTGTCGTGGAACTGTTGAGATACGACGAGTCGCGCTCCACCACCAAAATTGATCCAGAGAAATCAGGGTTGCGCGACAAGAAAAACGCCACTGATGATCCCATGATCGCTCCGCCAGCGATCACCACGTCATAAAGCTTCATCGGTGCCTGCCGCACATCGTGTTCGTGGCTTGTGGTGCTGCTGGTAGCAATGTGTCGTCTATGCCTTAAGTCTATGTATATGGCTATTGCTATGTATATGGCTATTGCTATGGCTGGGAGGTGACGTATCCCTGAACGTGGTCATTCGCCACAGCGGCGGGATCACGCAACTCAGCGGCCCCGAAACCGCCGCCTCCAGGAAGTTCCAGAATCAACCGTCTGCCAGCAGGCACCGTCTGTTTGCCTTTTGATCCAAAGGAGGTGCCGTCATCTAGGCGCACTGCGCCAGCAGCGCCGTTGGTTCCCCCACGGCGACCCCGGGCTGGGTTGTTGACCCGGTCGAACATCGCTGAGAACTCAAACAGGTAACCATCAGCGGGAGCTATCTCAATGACTTGACCTAAGCCACCGCGGAAGCGGCCACTGCCAGCGCTGTCAGGACGGATCTCTTTGCGCCACACCACGATCGGGCCTACCTGTTCGGTGGCTTCCACGCTCATAGTCCGCACCCCAGACGGGAACGCTGTGGCAGTCAGCCCGTCGCTGCTAGGTCGGGCACCAGTGCCTCCGCTGTTGAACATCAGCATCTCAACTGGGGGACGCGGATCAGCCAAATCTGCACTGCGGGCACTGGCCTGGAAGTTCCAGAGAGCACCTGAGCCTTCAGCGCCGATCACTTCGGGAAGCGCCTCAGCAAGCGCCCCTAAGCACAGATCGGTCACGAAATGGCCGATCACATGACGCACCGCTACTGGATCTGGTTCGGTTGCGTTGAGGATCACCCCAGGCGGCGCGCTCACCGTGAAAGGCAGCAGCGAGGCGTAGTTGTTAGGCAACTCTGGTGCAAGAGCCACCAGCATTCCGTAGGTGAAATAGGCTTGTGCGTAGATGATCGGCACGTTGATACCGAACGGGCTCACAGGTGAGGTGCCCGCAAAGTCAGCGTGCATGCCCTCAGAGGTGACGGTCACCGCGGCGGCCAGTGTTACTGGATCGCCGTAGCCGTCTACACGCATTTCATTGCGGTAAACCCCTTCAGGCACTTCAGCTAGAGCTTTGAGCGTGGCTCGCCGTGTCCGATCGAACACGAATCCGGCCAACTCTTCAAGGTCGCTTAAGCCGAACTCGGCGAGCATGTCAAGCAAACGCTGGCGACCGGTTTCGTTGGATGCAGCAAGGCCGTGAATGTCGCCGACCACTTGATCGGGTTCGCGCACATTGCAACGCAACACTTCGACTAGATCACGGTTGAGTCTGCCCCGGTCGGCCCAGCGCATGATGGGAATACGAATGCCTTCCTCATACAGTTCGCGAGCGTCGGGGCCGAAGCCTCGCCCGCCGATGTCAACCACATGCGCTGTTGAAGCAAAAAAGCCGATGAGCTGATCTGCGTCGCCGAACACTGGCGTGGCCACAGTTATGTCATGGAGGTGGCCGGTGCCTTTCCAGGGATCGTTGGTGAGATAAACATCACCGGGATGCATGCTGTCGGTGCCGATCTCGTTGATGAAATTTCCTAGAGAAGCTGCCATGGTGTTGACATGGCCGGGCGTTCCGGTCACTGCTTGGGCTATCAAGCGTCCCTGACGGTCGAAAACTCCGGCTGAAAGGTCGCCAGCTTCACGCACCGAAGTCGAAAACGCGGTACGCACCAGGGTTAGTGCCTGCTCCTCGACTACCGATATCAGCCGGTTCCACATGATCTGCATGGGAACCTCACGCTGAGACGGTTGTTGCTGTTTCTGGTAATGATGAGGTTGATGTTGTTGATGTCGCTGAGTTGGCTGCGAACTCGCTTGATGCTGTGAAGCAGGTTGATGCTGTGAACTCAACTGATCCGCGGCGATGTTCTCGGAGTTCTTGGCGGTGTTGGCGGTTATCCGCAGTGTCAGGTCGGGCTGCACCACCGCCACATGAAGTGAGCTGATGACGGTGGTGGTCTGATCTTCGGTTATCAGAGCCGGACCCGGCAGCGTGTCGCCTGCCACTAATGCACTGCGCCCAAATACTCCGGCAGCGATTTTTGTGCCGGTGGGCGGGTCATAAACCAAACGGGTGGACGTAGCTTGCAGAATCTGCGTTGCGGGTTGATCTGCTGCCAGCGGCATCACTTTCTGAGAGGTTCGATAGTTTGATCGCACCCGCACCGACCAGCTGACAGCTTCTATTGCCAAACCTTCAATAGCACGTCCAAAGAACGCCTCGTAAGCTTTCACGAAAGCGGTAGTCAGTTCTTGGGCGGCTATCTCGTCAAATTCGCCTTGCGGCAGAGTCACTGGTATCTCCCAGCCTTGGCCTCGGTAACGCATGTGCACTTCGCGTTCGATCTCTAAGCCACTCCAAACCTCAACCTCAGGTTGAGCCTCAAGTTCAGCTTCAGGATTAGGGATTTTGACGGGGCCACTGGCAGGATGCTGATTTACGGTGCCGGTTCGCACGAACAACTCAGCTTCGGCTGTTAGTTCGGCTAGCACACCGCGAACACCTTCCACATCGAAGCTCTCCGAGGTGGTGTAGAAGCTGCGGGTCGCTTCATATGAGAACGGTGCGAGCAAGAACCCGATAGCTGAACCAACTCCCGCACCTACCGGAACCAGCACTTCGTCAATGCCCAGCTTGTCGATCAAGCGGCAGGCGTGCAGCGGTGCCGCACCACCGAATGCAACCATCGAATAACCAGCCAGATCTTTGCCGCTCTCCACTGCGTGCGTGCGTGCCGCGTTGGCCATGTTCTCGTCAACCACTTCAGCTACACCCACCGCGGCTTCGCTGTCATCAAGGTCAAGTGGGTTTCCGACGCTGCCCTGCAAAGCGGTGGTTGCTTTCTGTGGTGACAACGCAATGTCGGGGGCGCGGAATGTGTCGGGATGCAGTCGTCCAAGATGCAGATTGGCATCCGTGACGGTGGCCGCTGTTCCGCCGAGCCCGTAGCAAGCTGGTCCTGGGTCTGCGCCTGCGCTTTGTGGCCCTACCCGTATCTGGCCGAGCTTGTCGACAGTGGCGATTGATCCACCGCCAGCACCGATTTCGATCATCTCGATGGCGGGCACCGAGATCGGCATTCCGCTGCCCTTCTTGAAGCGAGCGGTTCGCGCTGTCTCGAAGGTTTTGGAGGTGCGAGGTGAGTAGTCCTCGATAAGAGCGATCTTGGCGGTAGTGCCGCCCATGTCATAAGAGATGATTTTCTCACGGTGATGCGCCTGAGCCAGATGCGCTGCGAAGATCACGCCGCCAGCAGGGCCAGACTCGATCAACCTCACTGGATAAGCGGCCGCGGTGTCGCTGCTAATCAGACCACCACCGGAATGCACCAGCAGCAGTGGACAGGTTGCACCGAGGTTGTGTAGCTGTGCTTCAAGCCGATGCAGATATGAGGCGATCTGAGGCTGAACATAGGCGTTGACGCAGACTGTGTTGAAACGCTCGAACTCACGCATCAGCGGCGACACTTCACAACTCAATGACACTGCAAGCTCTGGTGCTTCCTGCAACAGCAAGTCACGGAAACGGCGTTCGTGGGCACCATTGCGGTAGCTGTGCATGAAACCGACCGCCACCGACTCGTAGCCGCCCTCCACTATGCGAGCCACCACCTGCTGAGCGGCTTGATCATCAAAGGCCAGTAGCACCGCACCGTCAGCAGCGATGCGTTCGGGCACAACGAAACGGTCTTTGCGCTCAATCAGCGGCGCTGGCAGCACGATGTTGAGGTCGTACTGCTCGAAACGGCTCTCAGTGCGTGTTTCGATCACGTCACGAAATCCGGCGGTGGTCACTAGCGCTGTGTGGGCACCGCTTCTTTCGATCACGGCGTTGGTAGCGAGTGTGGTTCCGTGGATGATCTGAGCAACTTCGCTGATGTCAGCACCCGCGCGTTCGACAACCTCTGATATGCCTTTGAGGATGGCTTCTTCGGGGTGACCGTGGCTGGTGAGGACTTTGGTGGAAACGAACGGCGAATCGCCATGCTGCAAGGCCACGTCGGTGAACGTGCCACCCACATCCACCCCGATGCGCACCTCCTGAGGTGTCCCAGCAGACATCATCTTTGTGTGCCCTCCTAAAGGTCTTCTATAGGTCTTTCACGTCTGGGAAACTGTCAACCGAAACGATGTCAACAGTGGCTGAGCGCTGCTGTGCCAGCATTCCACCATCGACTCTTATCACCGAACCGGTGATGTAGTTGGCATCATCAGAAGCTAAAAACAGCGCTGCGCCGGTCATGTCCAAAGGCTCACCGACACGTCCGAGCGGTACATTGTCGCCGCGCAGGGTTCGCTCGTCAAGCGACAATCCGCTGGTGTCAATAGCTCCAGGCACCAGCGCATTCACACGGATGTTGTAGGGGCCGAGGTCAAGGGCCATCGCCCGGGTGAGCGCTTCGATGCCTCCCTTAGTGGCATCGTAAGCGGTGAAGCAACGGTGGGCTCGTGTGGCACCGCCAGAACTCATGTTGATGATGCTGCCGCCGCCTTGTTTGGCCATGATGCGGGCCACCCGGTGCGAAGTCAGGAAATGACCGGTCAGGTTCACATCTACGATACGCCGCCACCAAGCTTCGTCAGCATCAAAGAAGTGCAGCATCGGGCTGACGACCCCGGCGTTGTTGACCAGCACGTCAATGCGTCCGTGACGGTCTGTGACCGTATCGATCATGGCAGCGACCTGAGCGCTGTCGGACACATCCGCGGGGACTGCTGCGGCTCTGCCCCCGTTGTCGTTGATGGCTGCAGCACTGGCAGCTGCAACGTCGCTGTCAAGGTCGTTGACCGCCACTGTTGCTCTAGCTTCGGCGAAGCGTCTGGCTATGGCTTGCCCGATACCTCGGCCTGCTCCAGTGACTAGGACGATCTTGCCTACAAGAGATTCATGCATTGCGCTGCCTCCCATAACCGCGACACACCAAGTCTACGGCCCCAGACTGTGCCCACTGCACTTGACCCTGACCTAACTCCCAGCGGACTCTGCCGCGATTGCTCTGACATCTTCGAGGGTTAAGCCATGCTCAGGGTCAGCCAGCGGGCCCGAAGCTGCCGTGCCTATCCGGCCATCCTCCAGCAGAGGCGCAACACCACCTTGCGTAGCAAACACATAATGCATAGGGTAAGGAGGTTTACCGGCAAACTCTAGTGGTGGATGCAATTGAGTTTAGTGTAGGTGTTGTGGGCTGATTGCCAGTTGTGGAGTTTGCGGGGCATGTGGTTGAGGTTGTCTTCGATGACAGCAAGGTGGGCTGGGTTGATGTTGAGATCTGTGTGTTTGGGTAGCCAGCGTCTGAGTAGTGCGTTGGTTTGTTCGTTGCTGGCGCGTTGCCATGGTGAACGCGGTTCGCAGAAGTAGATGTCGATGTTGAGGGCTTGTTCGATGTCTGCCCAGCGCGCCATTTCGCGTCCTTGGTCCCAGGTGAGAGTTTTGACCAAATGTTTGGGTTGACGTGACAGTGCTGCGATGATTGCTGTGGCGGTGTGTTTCGCGGTGTGACCGTGTGGTAGGGCTGCGAGCAGGGTTTGTCGGGTGAAGCGTTCTACGAGTGTGATGATGGCGCTGGCGTTGTTGGTGCCGATGATTAGGTCGCCTTCTGTAATGGCCAGCCTCAACGCGCTGCTCAACAGCTATCGGTCGTTGTGTGATCGGTTTGTAATCGCCTAAAGCATTGGGTTTTGCTGTGATGCGGTTACGGGGTTTGCGTTTGCGGCAACGTCTCGGCAGCAACCGCCAAGCCTCTTTGGATAGTCCTCGCGAACCGGTACGGTCATAACAGGCCGCATAGATCGTCTCCGCGCAGATCTGATATCCCTCGGCGCGTAGATCAGCACTAATCGCGTGCGGTGACCAGCGCATCACCTGCCGTTCATGCACCTTCGCAGCCAACTCAGGATCCGCAGCGAGTTTGGGTTGTTTCGGGCGACGCGCCCGCAAATCCGCGAAACGCTGCGCCACTGACGCGTCATAACCATCGTTATCGCTGCTGTTACGGATTTGTTCTCGATAAATCGTTGAAGGAGCACGACCCAGCTGTCGTGCGATCTGTTGAGCATCAACCCCCGCCGTCTGCAACGCCTCAATCCGAGCGCGTTCGTCAAAGCTAAGCCTCGCTGCCATAATAAAAACCTCCACCGGATGGTTGCTTGTGGTTCGACCGGCCATCATGGCCGATCAATTGCAACCACCGGTGGAGTCCGCCCCCCAACCAGCAACACGCGCCGCCTCCAGTAGCCGCACCTCAGAAATCAGATCCTGCATACCCTCAAGACGATTGAGACGCAACTCAGCCTCTTCAAGATCAACCCCATAATCCTGAGCATAAAACGATACCGAAGGATCCCGAGGCCCGTCCTCAACATCTGCTTCAGCATCAGCACCCGCAGTCACCGACAGCACCGCCGACACGAAGGCAAGCACCACCAATACCACGCCTCTCTTCACAAAAAAGAGTTTATGCCCGTTTCTGCTGCCAATATTATCTACCTTGATCATTGCAGCACCTAACCTTGCTTACGATAGAGTCAACCGAGTTGAATCGTCTGACGGTGCCATCATCTCAGACATCTTGCAGGCTGTCAAGGACAACACACGGCCAAACCTCGACAGCCTTCGGCCACCCATAGACAAAACACGGACAACCGGCTGCAGGGCAACAGCGCCTCAAACCCTCACTAAAGAACCCCACCCCGACTCAAGTTTCTGCAAAGCGAACCCTACAACGACAATCACAGTTCCGTCGCCCCCCCTCCCCCCAGATAGCATTTCACACGCCAAGGCGACCGAAAGCTCCAAACTCTCTACATCAAGCTAGATGTCGCTACCCGAAATGAAGCTATCCATCGCTGCCAAGAAATCACAAGCGCTCAACAAGCCAACAAACTCAAAGCAAAAAACAACCCACCAACTAATTCTCAGTCACCAGCGACATTATGATATCAGTATGAGAACTATCATAACCCTTCCTGATCACATGCATGCACAGGCAAAGCAGAGAGCCGCTGAGCTCGGCATCAGCTTGGCAGAGTTGGCCCGGCGCCTCTTTGAGAAGGAACTTCAGCAAGCCCCGATGCAGGGCGACATCGACTCAATTCGTGGGATCGTGCAAGGATCACCGTTCGACATGGCTCAAGACGGCAGGCAAATTATTGCAGAAGCTTCGGCCAAATCGCTTACCGAGCGATGTCAATAAATCATGGAATACTCTTATGTGGACACTTCGGCCTGGGTGTCGCTGGCGGACAGCGCAGAAGCCTCACACGAGCGTGTCGTCGAAACGCTGAGCGAACGCCGAGGATTTCTGCTAACCAGCGACCATGTATTGCACGAAACATGGACGGTTATGCGTTACCGTCACGGCTTCGGTCCCGCTGAGCGGCTGATAAACAGCATCCGTTCTGGGATCGCTAGGATTGAGGTTGCTGGACTGGCCGATCTGGAGGCCGCTGCCGCTATCGGCGTAGCGTTCTCCGATCAGGATTTCTCGCTGTCGGATCGCACAAGCTGGTCTGTCATGAATCGACTGGGAGTCCGTAGCGCCGTCTCGCTTGACCACGACTTCCGTGTCTACCGATTCGGCCTGGGCCGACGCCACTCCTTCAACGTAGTGCCCAGCTGAGCGCGACCAAAGACGGCCAACTCCACCGGTTGGTCGCTTGTCGCATGACGGCCATCATGGCCGATCATTTAGCATCCACCCGTGGAGTCCGCGCTGCTACCCATGGGGCTCGCCCAAAGCCTTGCTATGACAGCCCAGGCTGTTCAGATGCCTGATGGCTTCAGCGAAACCGAGAAACAGCTGGTATCGGCGCTAGCCTTTGAGCACAGTGTGTCAAAAATAGCCATCAATCTCCACTACAGCGAACGCACCATCCGACGAAAACTCCAAACTCTCTACATCAAGCTAGGTGTCGCTACCCGAAGTGAAGATATCCATCGCTGCCAAGAAATCACAAGCGCTCAACAAGCCAACAAACTCAAAGCATAAAACAACCAACCAACTAATTCTCAGTCACCTCTGCAACGGCTGCTCTTACATCTTCAAGGGTCAAGCCATGGTCAGGGTCAGCCAGCGGACCCGAAGCAGCCGTGCCTATCCGGCCATCCTCCAACAGAGGCGCAACACCACCCTGCGTAGCAAAAACATAATGCCCTGGAAAGAAATAGGGTGGATCGCTGCGTCTAGAATCAGTAGCGTATACAAGATAGCGTTGCCCTTCAGGGCGTAAGAGGGCAGCAACTCCAGACTCAATCACTTCCCACGAAGGCTCAAGAACTCGGTATGTGAAATAGCTACGGCGATTCAAGATAAGAGACTGGATAATCAGCGTCGCATGGTTCTGCTCTGGTAGAAGTTTCCCAACAATGACTTCCTCAATCTCAAAGATGATTCCATCGTAGATATCTACCCTTAGTGGATAGCTCATTCTGGGGCTACCTACTCCAGGATCAGGATGGGGATACATTGTAGGAGATTCTCTTAGCCTATCTTTATATCCTATGATTTTACCTACAAACACTAGATCCGATAAATTTGTCATCGCTTCAAGAGTATCAACTTCTTGATAATTGGTATTCAGAGTAGCTAGGAGAGCCGTTGATGGATATGGAGTGTATGCCTTGTCAGCATCCGGCTCAATAGAAGTTGAATCTGAGTAAACAAAGTTCAAGTCCGGACGGCTGTCTTTGGGAGCAGTCACTGATACTATACCATCTAGCGGTTCAATATTGCGTATACCTTCTAAGGTTAAATATTTCGAAGCTTCACACTCCTCATGTATCTCTAGTATCTCTCGTTGTGAGGGATCACTGTATTCTGTCGCCCAAATCAGCACATAGCTATTCTCAATAACAGGGCCATCACCATCAATAGCTATCGTATTTGCTGAAGGATTATAGCGTAAGAGATTTATCGGCATTCTTAGAGCTGCCCGATAGAGTAAAGAATCTCTAATCGAAGAGTCTGCAAGTGATTCTGTAAGCAAGCCCTCATATAGATAGATACAAGGAGGATTAATACGGATTGTACCTTCATATGAGTCAGCTATAGAATCATTACCCCAAGCAGCATAATAGCCATGAAATTGCGGATCAGTCTTTATTTGCACTACATTAGTCAGCGGCTCTAGATTCTTGACTGTTTCTACATTCAAATATTGAATAGCTCTGCACTCTGGATCAACTTCTAATGTCGCCTTCTCTGGGGAATCATGATATATTGTAGCCCAAACTCGCACATAACTGCCATCGCTAACCGGATCTTGATTATTCACAGTCAACAAATTCGCTGATGGCTCATAATGCGATAGATTGGTCGGCATCCTTAGAGTTGCCCTATGCCATGTAGACTCTGCAAATGAAGGGTCTGAGAGTGTTGCTTGAGTCAGTGATCGGTAGAGGAAAATGCAAGGAGGATCAATATGAATCACGCCGTCATATGGCTCAGCAGGTAAGTCTTTTGTATCTTCTGGAGCATAGTACTCATTAAATTGAGGAATTGCCTCTGTTGCTGTACTAAATTGAATCGTCTCATTTTCAATATCATGTGCAAGTTGAGATGTTTTTATAGACTTACCTGAGAAAGCAACTTGCATATCATAATCAGGGCCACCACAACTTATTAATAGTGCGATTAGAAGCCCCAGAATGAGAGTCGAAATTTCTCGCAAATCTGACCTATCGGAATTTTGAGCTTTCAAGAAATTGCACGTTCGAATGCGCGAATCAATATAGTGATCATGGCATATTTCTAGGTTCGATAGTCAATACTCTTACATTGAGAAAGTCTTCAACTGCATCGATAGGCGAGAATGAATGGCTACCACCTAAGGCGGTACAGGGATTTTCGTCTGGGCTGCTTACATGTATACCATATGCGGCTCCACGCCAGTACCAAGGTCCGCCACTATCGCCTCTACAGCCCCTTATGAAGTCTCCTGTTACTTCAACAAATGCTGCGGCACATCTGACTCTTGTATTATTGGGTAGATAGCATTCTGGATCCTCATACCTTGGTTGATGTTGTATATCGTTAACAGTTCCGCAACTTATGCCACTATTCATACCTGTATGACAGACATAACGATTCTGCATATCATTTCGACCAACAGTGCTTGAGACATCGCAAAAAGTTTCAAGATAACTTTTATTGCAGAGGTAGTCATCTATAACTGAGTGGGAAGATCCAGATGGTAAGCCGTGAAATTGTGCATCTACATTTTGATGTGCATAACCCCGAATATGTGGTAGCCAAATATCGTTAACACGAAGACTGCCTATGTTGTTAGGACTACTTCCTCCACAGTGTCCAGCGGTAATTATTCCATAAGCTTGAGTAGCATTATCTTGAGCAGCAAAACCTGTAGTGCATCCACTATCTGTATTTTGACCCCCAGCAAAAGTTGCAGCTAAAGAACTCTTGGCGGCGACTTCAATCTGGTAGCTTACGTTGAGAATTTGTTTCAGGAGTTGATCCGCTCTCTTCATTGCGATCTCAACGCCTTCCTTGGGGTTCACGCTGTCATCTGCTCTTCCTAATGGACCCGAAGCAACCTTCGGCGGCCTGACACCGACTCGAACAGCATTGTTAGCCATAGATATACCCGTAAAACTTATCATTTCATCGAGCTGATCAAGCGGACTAGAAGGTTTCGGCATCTCATCAACTTGCCCTGTTGCCCCACTACGTATCAGCGCTTGCTGACCTGCTAACAATTCTTTAAGAGAGTACGAAGCTCCAGTACGGATCTCGAAATCAGCATTATCTGCCGCGACCTTAGCCGCAGCATCACTCGGCGGAGTCTCACCCGTCAACAGAACCCAAGCCACGAACCGTCCCTGATGATCAATACCCCAACCAGCAACACGCGCCGCCTCCAGTAGCCGCACCTCAGAAATCAGATCCTGCATACCCTCAAGACGATTGAGACGCAACTCAGCCTCTTCAAGATCAACCCCATAATCCTGAGCATAAAACGATACCGAAGGATCCCGAGGCCCGTCCTCAACATCTGCTTCAGCATCAGCACCCGCAGTCACCGACAGCACCGCCGACACGAAGGCAAGCACCACCAATACCACGCCTCTCTTCACAAAAAAGAGTTTATGCCCGTTTCTGCTGCCAATATTATCTACCTTGATCATTGCAGCACCTAACCTTGCTTACGATAGAGTCAACCGAGTTGAATCGTCTGACGGTGCCATCATCTCAGACATCTTGCAGGCTGTCAAGGACAACACACGGCCAAACCTCGACAGCCTTCGGCCACCCATAGACAAAACACGGACAACCGGCTGCAGGGCAACAGCGCCTCAAACCCTCACTAAAGAACCCCACCCCGACTCAAGTTTCTGCAAAGCGAACCCTACAACGACAATCACAGTTCCGTCGCCCCCCCTCCCCCCAGATAGCATTTCACACGCCAAGGCGACCTGGGACACTGAAGTACCGAGGGCGGCAGGCGCGAGGTGGTTAGCTAGGTGCTGAGTGGAATGCGCGAAGGCGGTCACTCTCGGCGAAGCACTGCTACCTATGGGGCTCGCCCAAAGCCTTGCTATGACAGCCCAGGCTGTTCAGATGCCTGATGGCTTCAGCGAAACCGAGAAACAGCTGGTATCAGCGCTAGCCTTTGAGCACAGTGTGTCAAAAATAGCCATCAATCTCCACTACAGCGAACGCACCATCCGACGAAAACTCCAAACTCTCTACATCAAGCTAGGTGTCGCTACCCGAAGTGAAGTTATCCATCGCTGTCAAAAAATCACAAACGCTGAACAAACCAACAAAATCGAAACATAAAACAACCAAGCAGTTGACTTCCAGCCATCTCTCTCTCTGCGTGCCGCCAAGGATGGCGTTCAGCCAGGCTCAGACACTACTGGAAACGCCAAGGGCAGATCGGTTATTCACCAACGATACCCTAGGGGCCCAGCTCATCCTGCGTGTCGAAGAGGTTGCCTGGAGTGACAGTTGAGGTGGTACTGTTATCGCTCTCCACAACGCGTCCCACCGCTCGGGCATCATCGAGAGTTAGCTCATGATCAATCTGTCGATACTCGCCGTCCTCTACGGTGACGGGTCTAGCGAGCGGTACGTCTTCGGCATATCCGATCCTCTCTTCATCCAGCATGGGGGCCACCCCGCCTGGTGTGTTGAAGAAGTAGTAGCCGGATCCGTAGAAAGGACTTCTCTCTTCAGTATCTTCAGTGAGGTAGACAATATAGGAGGGGTTCCTCAGCCGCGAGCGCGCTTCGATGCCCGGCTTAATTGTATCCATAGGATCTTCCCAAATGCGGAACCTGATAGTGGAATCCGGATTCAGAACAAGTGTCCTTACAGCAACCGTAACGATATTTGAGCTTGCTGGTATTTCTCCCGTCAAGAGTTCGTCAACCGTGAATACAATACCGTCATAGACATCATACCCTCTGTCCTCAGCGGGCGTGTCAGAAGAATTTGGTAGGGTCTTGATACGTTCCACATAGCCTGTGATCCGGCCAACAAAGCCTAAGGCTGACGTATCGCTGAGAGATTTAAGATCTTCCTTAAGATACCAGTAACTATAGCTAGCAGTAAGCGGGATTGATGTATCTAGCACAGCGATACTATCCTTATTAGAAGCGCTAATTGAAGAGTCCGACTCAGTTCGATGATGCACTGTTTCGGTAACGGATCCAGTACAGGCACTCAATAAACCTGTGGCTGATATACTCAAAATTACAAGTTTATAACTCCAGTATTGATGTACAATTTCTAACATTTTTAAAACCTCCATATAGTTTGCTTATCGATAATTCATTACTTGTAATTGATGTCTCGAATCTCCCACCATGCGAGCCTATTATTTTCACCATTCGTCATGCATGAAGCTCTAGCTGTGCCATGCCCAAAACCAACTGAGTGAGCAATCTCATGACACACAAGATTATTCTGAAGAAGATCATTCAACAACACAGCATCGTCAGCAATCGTTATTTTGATCGATTGCATTTACTCGAACTCGCCCAATCTATACATACATAATTACCGCCAACATCTCCTGGTATGAATGTTACTAACTAATATATATCGACATGAGAAGCATAGGATACAAGGCGTGAAAAAGTTAGATCAGTTGGCTCATAATTGCCTTCACCTCCTGAAACGTCAAATCGTGATTGCCAATGTGATCGCTCAACAGGATTGCTTTCAACGGAAACATGAGTATGGATACTGTTATCAGCAAACGGGGAGCCAAATGGCGCAGCACCTGCAACTCTAGTAATTTGGAAAAATGCTGCATGTGATGCTAAGAATGTAGATGATGCAAAAATAGCAGTTAATTCAGCAAATATAATAAGATACCTAATTTTATCAGTTGACTACTAGGCATTATCTTCCCTTTCAAGGATAGCGAAAATCTACTGATACCATCATCTCAGACATCTTGCGGGCTGTCAAGGACAACAAACGGCCAAACCTCGACAGCCTTCGGCCACCCATAGACAAAACACAAACACCAACCCATGGGGCGACAGGGGTATCTGAGAGCAGTTAGGGCTTGTTGTGTAGAGTGGCGTAGACGTTTTCGGCGACCTTGTCGGGCAGCCATGCCAAAGCTTTTAACTCTTGCAGTTCGGCTCGCTGAACGGCTCGCACCCCACCTAACTCCCTGACGAGACGAGCTTTTCGTACCGGACCCAGCCCAACGATGCCGTCAAGCACTGAAGCAGTCATACGCTTGCCACGCAGGCTGCGATGATAATCAACTGCAAAACGGTGGCTTTCATCACGGATGCGCTGCAACATATAAAGAGCTTCTGACTGACGCGGTATCCGCAGAGGCTCAGACCGGCCCGGCACAAACACCTCTTCAAACTGTTTAGCCAAAGCCGCAGCAGGAATCTCATCTTCGAGACCGAGATCTTCTAACACCTCGACCGCCACACCAAGCTGCCCTTTGCCTCCATCCACTAGCAGCAGTTGCGGAGGATACGAAAACCTACCATCGCGTTCAGCCACAGGCCGAGCCCGCTGCTCTAGATAGCTGCTCAAACGCCTAGACAGCACTTCACGCATCGCCGCGAAATCGTCGTTGCCGGGCACCGACCGAATCTTGAAACGCCGATAATCGGACTTCTTTGGTAGCCCATCCTCAAGCACCACCATCGAACCCACATAATCCTGCCCCGACAGATGGCTCATGTCGTAGCACTCAATCCGTAGCGGTGCCTCACTCAAACCAAGATGCTGCTGCAATTCGTTGAGAGCCCGGGCGCGGCTGTTGTGGTCAGTGCTGCGCTTTAGACGATGCCGTGCAAAAGACTCGGCGGCGTTGCGGATGACAGTGTCTTGCAATGCCCGCTTATCACCTCGCTGTGGCACCCGTATCTGCACTTGCGACTGGCGCATCTCGCTAAGCCATTCACTGTAAAGGTCGGCTTGAGCTGGCATATCGGGCACCAGCACCTGCTTAGGCCATCCCAGCGGATTGTCATCGAAATAAAGTCTCTCCAGCGAACGGCTCACCAGTTCGCTGCGGTCAAGTTCTTCGGCTTTGTCGATCATGAAACCGCGGCGTCCCATCACCCGACCACGACGCACAAAAAACACCTGCACCGCAGCCTCTAAAGCATCATCCGCGATACCGATCACGTCAAAGTCTTCATCTCGGGCACCCACCATCTGCTGAGACTCCACCGCTTTACGCACCGCTGCCAGCCGATCACGCAGCCGCGCAGCTCTCTCATAGTCAAGTTCAGCCGCAGCAGCCGACATCTCGCTCTCGAGGCGTTCGATCACCGGTTCGCTGTCACCTTCTAAGAACCTCAGCAGATCAGACACCAACGCGGCGTAATCATTAGCCGATATTTCGCCTACGCAAGGCCCAGAACACTTCTCTATGTGATACAGCAGACACGGCTTGCCCAGGCTTGCATAACGCCGGAACTTGCCGTCGGTGCAGGTACGGATCGGGAAGGTACGCAACAACAGATCAAGAGTGTCACGTATCGCGTAAGCATGACCGTAAGGGCCGAAATAGCGATTGCCTCGACGACGACGACCTCTCATTACCATAGCCCGAGGCCACTCATCAAGCATCGTCACACACAGAAACGGATACGACTTATCATCGGTGTAGCGGACGTTGAACCGAGGCCGATGTCGTTGAATCAACGAATACTCAAGCATTAGCGCCTCGACTTCGTTGCCTACCTGGATCCATTCAACGGATGCCGCCGCATCCATCATCTGGCGAGTACGCAACGCCAGATGCGAACCGAAATAGCTGTTAAGCCGCGAGCGCAGGCTCTTGGCTTTGCCGACATAGATGACACGGCCGTCGGCATCAAAGAACTGATACGACCCAGGCGCGTCTGGGATCGACCCAGCCTCAGGGCGCTTCATCACCACACTGCCACCATGGGCCTGTTAACCCTGCTGTTACACAAGCATTTCATGCAAGTAACGACCGGTATGGCTTTCCGGCACTTCAGCTACCTGCTCAGGGGTTCCCTCAGCCACGATCCGCCCGCCTCCAGAACCACCCTCGGGACCTAAATCAATAATCCAATCAGCGGTTTTGATCACGTCAAGGTTGTGCTCAATGACTACTACCGTGTTGCCTTGATCCACCAGCCGACCCAGCACTGTAAGCAGTTTGCGGACATCCTCAAAATGCAGCCCTGTGGTGGGCTCATCCAAGATGTACATGGTGTGACCCGTGGAACGCTTAGCCAGTTCGCTAGAGAGCTTGACACGCTGCGCTTCGCCACCCGACAAAGTGGGCGCAGGCTGACCAAGTCGAACATAACCGAGACCCACATCCACCAGAGTGCTCATATGGCGAGCGATCACCGGCTGGTTAGCAAAAAACTCCAAAGCTTCCTCGCACGGCATGTCTAGCACATCAGCGATATTGAGCCCCTTGAAGGTCACTTCCAGCGTGTCACGGTTGTAGCGCTTTCCCTTACAGACTTCGCAAGGCACATATACATCAGGCAGGAAATGCATTTCTATGCGAATAGTGCCGTCACCGCTACAAGCTTCGCAACGCCCGCCTGCCACATTAAACGAGAACCTTCCCGGCATATAGCCACGCACTTTCGCTTCGGAAGTATTCGCGAAAAGCTTGCGCACATGATCAAAGACTTTGGTGTATGTCGCCGGATTGGATCTTGGGGTGCGGCCTATCGGCGACTGGTCAATACCAATGACCTTGTCGAGATGACCGACCCCGTCGACGCGGGTGTGATGCCCGGGCGGGAGCTTCGAACGGTAGACGTGCTGCATCAACGCACGATGCAGTATCTCGTTAACCAGCGAAGATTTGCCCGAACCCGACACTCCAGTCACGCACACCAAACGCTGTAACGGAAAAGCCACATCAATATTGTCGAGATTGTTCTCACGGGCACCTCGCACCACCAACTGAGTTCCGTCGCCTTTTCGACGCATCTGCGGTATCTCAATACGGCGCTCCCCCGTCAGATACTGACCGGTGATTGAGTCTTTGACTTTGAGTAAGTCTTTCAGTGATCCAGAATGCACTACTGTGCCTCCGTGCTCGCCAGCGCCCGGGCCGATATCCACCACATGATCAGCCACTCGTATGGTTTCCTCGTCATGCTCCACGACCAGCACAGTGTTACCGAGGTCACGCATTCGCAGCATGGTGTCGATGAGACGCCGATTATCGCGCTGATGCAAGCCGATAGAGGGCTCATCAAGCACGTACAGCACACCTACTAGACCCGAACCGACCTGACTAGCAAGACGAATGCGCTGAGCTTCGCCGCCTGCCAGTGTGGCTGCGCCGCGTGACAGGTTCAAATAATCCAGTCCCACGTCAAGCAAAAACCCGAGCCGTGAAAGTATCTCTTTGAGCACCTGATCAGCGATCATGGTGTCACGGTCATCAAGATCTAACTCGGCGAGGGTCTTGGCTGCATCAGCTATCGGCATCTCACACAGTTCGTGAATGTTTCGACCGTCCACCGTCACCGCTAGCGACATGGGATTGAGCCTGGCACCATTGCATTCACCGCAGGGCACTTGGCGCATGTAACCCTCAATGTTTTCGCGGGCTGCGTCGCTTTCGGATTCTTCATGACGGCGCATCAGATGAGGCACAATCCCCTCAAAGCGCGCCTCATAAACCCGTCGTCGTCCGAAACGGTTCTCATAGCGGACTTTCACTCGCCCCTTCACACCTTTGGCATACAAAAGCAGATCACGTTGGCGGGCAGGCAGCGAACCCCAGGGCACATCCTGCTTGATGCCGTATTCTTCGCAGATCGCTTCCACCAGTCGCGGGTAGTAACGCGACCTGCTAGCAGCCCACGGGGCGATGGCACCACTAGCGACTGTTACATCGGGGTCAGGCACCACAAGCTGAGGGTCAACCTCAAAAACACTGCCTAGACCATCACAATGCGAACACGCCCCGTAAGGCGAGTTGAACGAGAAGTTGCGCGGCGCTAACTCCTCGAAAGACTTGCCATCAGACGGGCGTGCCAAATGCTGGCTAAACACAACTCGACGCGGCGTTTCAATGTCAATGTCGGTGCCACTGTCAATGTTGGTGTCGGCAGCAGCTGCTTGGGCAGCTTTATCTGAACTAACCGAGTTAGCTGAGTTAGCTGACCTAGAAGGCACTATCTCGATCTCGACGAGGCCGTCAGCCAGACGCAAAGCGGTTTCAATTGAGTCGGTGAGGCGGCGCTCAACCCCGTCACGCAACACCAGACGGTCGACCACCACAGCAATGTCGTGCATCTCGTAGCGGGCCAGTTCTAAGCCATCGCTGCCTCCCGACAAGCCAGTGGCATCAGCCATGTCGGCTAGTTCCACCAGTTCACCATCCACTATGGCGCGAGCGAATCCTTGGCTAGCCAGATCGGTGAGCAGCGTGTCGTAGGTGCCTTTGCGGCCCCGCACCACTGGAGCAAGCACCTGAAAGCGAGTGCCGGATGCCATTGCTAGAACGCGATCAACGATCTGCTGCGGGGTTTGTCGGACTAGACGCTCACCGGTCTCGGGATCATGAGGCACACCGATACGGGCATACAGCAACCGCAGATAGTCGTATACCTCGGTGACAGTGCCCACAGTTGAGCGAGGATTACGTGAAGCACTCTTCTGGTCGATAGAGATGGCCGGAGACAAACCCTCAATGAAATCAACATCGGGTTTGTCCATCTGGCCGAGGAACTGCCGGGCGTAAGCCGAAAGCGACTCGACGTAACGGCGTTGACCTTCTGCGTAGATCGTGTCGAAAGCCAGCGAACTTTTGCCCGAACCTGAGAGGCCTGTGATAACTATCAGCTGATCACGGGGAAGATCTAGATCAATGTCTCGAAGGTTGTGCTCACGCGCCCCCGAAACCACCAGTCGCTCAGCCACCTCACAAACTCTACGCAGATACTCAGACCATCAACGCGCACTCTTGAGAGCATCCGCGCAAGAAACCCCTGCGTGCGGCTGCGCCTGTCACGAGCAGGCTGCTAGCACAGCGGCTAGTTCCTCAGGAAGAGGAGACTGAGTCTTGATGATCTCGCCGCTGACGGGATGGCTAAAGGCAAGCGAATGAGCGTGCAGGAACGGGCGTTTCAGCGCAAAGGCGGTTCGATCATGTGCTGCGACACCACGGCCAGAACGTCCAGAACCGTAGGAACCGTGGATGCCGTAGGCGGGATCACCGACCACAGGATGACCGATAGCGCGCAAATGAACTCTGATCTGATGGGTTCGGCCGGTCTCCAATCGGCAGTCAAGCAGGGCGACACGAGCTGGGGCGGTGAAGCGCTGCTTGACCTGATAGTGAGTTCGAGCGGTGCGGCCCCTTTCGGTGACGGTCATTCGCAGAGGATTGCGGCTAGAGCGGCCTACGGGAGCATCAACAACTCCTGCTGAAGCTTCGGGATGTCCCCAGATCAGCGCATAGTAGACCCGTTCGGGTTGATGTGATCGCATCTGCTTAACCAGTGATTGGTAGGCGCGCTCGCTGCGAGCGACGACCAGCAGCCCAGAAGTGTCACGGTCGAGTCGATGCACGATTCCAGGCCTAGCAGGGTCTCCAACCTCGGCGATTTCGGGGTAGCGGGCCAGAAGCCCGTTGACGAGAGTGCCTTGATCATGCCCGGCACCTGGATGCACTACCAGTCCGGCCTGCTTGTCCACTACCACTATGTCAGAATCCTCAAACACCACTGCAAATCTGCCGATAGCTACAGCCTCGTCGGGCAGCAGAACTGGATCTTCTGCGACTGTGGCGGTGATCAGAAGGCACTCGCCCTGAGCAACCCGGCGCGAACCAGCAGTGACCACCACACCATTTACCTGCACATCACCTTCAGTCACAAGACGAGCCGCTGTGGAGCGGCTCACGTCAGCCAACAACGCCACCGCCCGATCTAGGCGCATACCGTCGAGAGCGGCACCTATGGGCTCTATGTGCGGCTCATAGGTGTCTGCGTTGCCGCTTGAAGGTTGAGTCGCTTGAGTCACGGGCAGGAATCGAATGCAAGAATCACGAGTCTTGATGCTGATTTGTGCTGGGCGGAGCTTGAGCAGCTGATTCCCGCAAGATGCCAGCGCGCCGGTAAGAGTGCCACACCATAACAATGCCTCCGACCACTACTCCCATGTCGGCCACGTTCCACACCGGCCACCACTGCACATCAATGAAATCAACCACAGCCCCTTGAAGGAAACCGTCGTCAGAGCGGAAGAGGCGATCGCTGAGGTTGCCGAGCGCTCCCCCGGCGATGCAGCCAGCAGCAACCGCAGACCAACGGTCCGACACTAGGCGACGGTTAAGCAGCAGCACGGCAGTAACCCCGACCGCTGCCATTCCAAGCAGCGGCCCCAGCCCTTGAAAACTGCCGAAAGCGGCACCAGTGTTGAAGACGAGCCGCAGCCTCAGGGTCCACACCAGATCAATGATCCGACCGTTGTCGAGTGCCTGCAAAGCCCACCATTTGGTGATTTGATCAACGGCCAGCAGCGACGCGGCTGCTATTAGGGCTCTTGGCGTGTGGCGGTAGGCACGCCCGGTGGTCACCGGGGCGGGCATTATCAAATGCTTTCAGCGGCGACCGAAGTCACGCGCTTTCACTTCAACCCGCTCGGCAGCCCAAGGAATGGCACGGAGGCGTTCTTTTTGGATCGGCTCGCCCGAAGTGACACAAAACCCGAAGGTGTCATTGTCGATGCGCTGTAGGGCGGCATCAATCTGGCTAACGGTGTGGCGCGCCTGACTGGACAGGGCAAGATCACGTTCGCGTTCCACGGCGACTGTGGTTCCTTCGCCGCCTTCCTCGTCGAACTGCACGTCACCGGGCTCACGGTTAGCCATCAACGAGTCTGCTTCGGCCTGATACTCCTCAGCGGAATGGAGATATTTGGCACGCTCATTATTGAGTTTGCGGCGCATTTCGTTGAGGAACTTGTCGCCAAGGCGAGCTTTGGCTGAGCGTTTTGGGGTTGCGGACGACTTCTTTGCAGGTGTCTTTCTTGCAGTCGCTTTTCTGGTGGCAGGTGGCTTCTTGGTCGCCGATGTTCTGGTTGACGTTTTGGCTGTGGAAGCCTTGGCTGAAGATCTTTTGGTAGCGGTCGTCTTAGGTGGAGACTTCTTAGCAGCAGACGGCTTCGCAGCCGCCTTAGTCGCAGATGCCTTCTTAGCCGAAGATCTCTTGACAGTAGTCGTCTTAGCAGCAGACGGCTTCTTGGTTGCCGATGCCCTGGTTGACGTTTTGGCTGTGGAAGCCTTGGCTGAAGATCTTTTGGTAGCAGTCGATTTAGGGGGAGACTTCTTAGCGGGAGTCGACTTGGGTGCCGCCTTAGTCGCAGGAGCCTTCTTAGCCGAAGCTCTCTTAGCAACAGTCGCTTTAGCAGCAGACGACTTAGGTGCTGCCTTAGTCGCAGATGCCTTGGTAGAAGTCGATTTAGGGGCAGGTTTCTTAGCAGCAGACGACTTGGGGGTTGCCGATGCCCTAGTTGACGTTTTGGCAGTGGAAGCCTTAGCCGAAGATCTCTTGACAACAGTCGATTTAGCAGCAGGCTTCTTCGCAGCAGTCGGCTTCGCTGCCGCCTTAGTCGCAGGGGCCTTCTTAGCCGAAGATCTCTTAGCAGTAGCCGTCTTAGCAGCAGGTTTCTTCGCAGCAGACGACTTAGGTGCCGCCTTAGCTGTAGATGCCTTGGTAGCAGTCGATTTAGCAGCAGGCTTCTTCGCAGCAGTCGGCTTCGCTGCCGCCTTAGTCGCAGGGGCCTTCTTAGCCGAAGATCTCTTAGCAACAGTCGATTTAGCAGCAGGCTTCTTAACGGCAGACGACTTAGGTGCCGCCTTAGTTGTAGATGCCTTGGTAGCAGTCGATTTAGCAGCAGGCTTCTTCGCAACAGACGACTTGGGGGTTGCCGATGCCCTAGTTGACGTTTTGGCAGTGGAAGCCTTAGCTGAAGATCTTTTGGTAGCGGTCGTCTTAGGGGGAGGCTTCTTAGCAGCAGACGGCTTCTTTGCAGCCGCCTTAGTCGCAGGAGCCTTTGTAGCCGACGAGCCCCTAGCAACAGTCGCTTTAGCAGCAGGTTTCTTGGCAGCAGCAGGCTTCTTTGCAGCCGCCTTAGTAGCAGATGTCTTGCTTGCTGGTGACTTCTTAGTCGCTCTACGTTCAGCCACGAGAGCTGAGCCTACCGTTGCGGGCAGCTGGGCTATTGGTAGCACGATCTTTGTCGTCGGGGTCAAAAAAGGCTGTGATGGCAGCGTCTGAGTCGGGTTGCGGGGCATCGCCAGCGACCACTTGTCGAAGCTGTTCTATGAACTCTTCATCAAAGTCCGCTTCGGAAGCGGTGGTCTCTTCTTGGATTTGGCCGTTCTCAGCGGCTTCAGTGTCAGTGTCAAACAATCCGGCTATGTCAAGTTCAAAGGGCATGGTAGGCGGGCCCGCTAGCGGAAAATCGGTTTCGGAACCGGTAACAGAGTCCGATGATGTGGCTATGCCTTTGGCTGCAATGTCTTCACTAGCAATGTCAGGCCCGAACACGTCAGCCGACTCGAACACCGACGAAGGGTCAGATGACTCAGGCTCAACCTCGTCAGCTGCGGTCCCCGAATCTTGAAACCCCATGCTCTGACCGCGAGCCTCATTGAGGGACGCAGCCTGCTCGAACTCTTCAACGAACGACTGGAATGACACCGCTAAAGAGCGCAGAGTGTCACGCTCGGTGTTGAGCCTGGCATCAATTTCAACGACGCGTGACTCCGACTCAGCCAGAACCGCAGCGGCATGTTCCTCAGCCGAGCACCGTAACTCGATGGCTTTTGCTTCGGCTTCTGCGACGGTTTGGGAAGCCTGCTCTTGAGCCGAGTCAATGATCGACTGCGCCTCGGATTGAGCCTCAGAAATCGCCGAATCAGCAGTGCGCTGAGCCATTACCAGCGTGCGCAGCAGCGTTTCACGTATTTCGGCATCCCCGTTGTCCTTGTCGGATTGAGCTTCGGTTTGAGCCAAGCGAAGTTCCAACTCCCGGATTCGCTCTTCGGCTTGCGCGGCTCTGTGGTTGGCAATCTTCACATAGTGGTCTACTTCGCTTTGGTCATAGCCGCGCATCCGCTCGCGGAACTTGACTTCAGAAGCAACTTCAGTAACTGAGTTCATGGCGCAATAGTGCCACGTTGACTGTGCTGTTTGGTGGATGCTCAAACGCTCAGCAGATGCTCAATCGTCCGGCAGATGCTTCAGTCTCTCAGCAGAGGATCCTTCGGATTATCTGAATGCCAAAGATTACGATTATTGGTGAGAAGTCGATGGCCGTTCTCCCGAAGCGGGCTGCAGGCACTAGACGCCGCACTGGTTTCATTACTGGGTCGGTCACCGTGTAAACAAAACCGGCGACAGCGGCCATCGCCCCGTTGTGGTTGAGAGGAAACCAGCTCAACACCACACTGACGAATATCGCCAGCAGATAAAAGAACAAAAGCAAGCAGATCAGACTCATGATCATCCTGTCAGCCTCCGATGCCCGTTGGGGTATGGCCGAAACCTGTGTGTGTGCGTGTGTGTGGGGATCGCCAGACTGTGCCAGCAGCAATGTCGATCAAGTTAATCAAGATCAGTCAGGTCACTGGGAGAGCAGGTCAATGAGAGAAGTTGTTCAGGGGCGGTGCCGACGGCCGCCGCGCTGTGACTCGGCATCTTCGGGGGTTAGCAAATACACCTGATCGGCGACACGGTCCATCTTGCCACCAATTGCGTAACAGAGTCCACTGGCGAAATCAACCAGCCTGCGCCGCAGATCGCGATCCAAAGCCTGCAGATTCACGATCACCGGCTGACCCGACTTGAATCTGTCACCAATCTCTTGAGCATCGTTGAAAGCGGCTGGAGTGACGGCGTGAGGTTTCATCGGGTTGGTCGGCTTTCTGGAGGGCAGCGAATGAACCACTTTCACATCATCATCACCGTAACTGCTGGCACCGACATCTTCTGAGGCTGGCGCAAGGCTGACCGGCCTAACGGTGCGTCCCAACGCAGAAGTGTCGCCGGTCATGCTCGGGTCAACCGTCACTCCCGACCCTGGGGCTATATCAACCCCAGATGGATAACGACTGGGCGCAGCGTTGGGCACCTGCTGGGAACGAACCGGGTCTTCGTAGCCCTCATAGTGCTCGTCGGGCCCAAGCCCGAGGTAGATCATCGCTTTTTTTAGCATCGTCGTTGTTGCTCCTTACCCGAAACTCTAGCGCATTGGTCGCTCGCCGAAGATGCTTCTGCCTATTCGAAGCATCGTAGCGCCCTCAGAGACAGCAACTTCTAGATCATTGGTCATTCCCATTGAGCAGTGCCGCAGACCAAGAGTGTCAACCATTTGTCGCAGAAGCCTGAATCCGTTGCGAGCGTCTTCGGGCGGACCGATCGGACCGATACCCATCAGGCCTACTAGGCGCAGTCCTGCTTCGCTTGCTTGAGAGGCTAATCGTTCCACAGCTGAAGGGTCACAACCGCTTTTGGTGGGTTCCGCTGAGATGTTGACTTGGATCATGACAGTGGCACCTGGGGCGCGACAGCTGATCTCGGTAACAAGTTCGGGGCGGTCTACTGTTTGCCAGACATCGATCCAAGGTGTCAAAAGTTTGACCTTGTTGCGTTGCAGACGGCCCACGAAATGCACTTGCGGGCGAGGTACGGCATTGATTTCGGCCAGTTTGGCTGCACATTCCTGGGCATAATTCTCGGCAATGTGGCCGATTCCGCACGCAGCTGCTGCATCAATAGCCCAGGCACCCAGAGCTTTGGTGACAGCAACCACAGTGATGCCACTGTGGGAGAAGTTGCGTCCCGAGGCGCTGGCAATGCGATCCTGTAGCACCTGATATCGCTCAGCAACGTCCAACACAGCTCGGGAGTCGCTGCCAGTGTTGGTGCCAGTGTTGATATCGATTTCTGTGTTCATAGTGTTTCCAGACGCACCGCGGTGACCATGCGTTGTTGGTCACCACGAACCCGATGCGAGAAGAATCTCTTGTCGGCGGTGTCGAACCCCAAGTCGTCTATTTGCTCCACGCCGACTTTGTGCAGAGCTGCCTTGACTGCTGCTGGCAGATCTAAGGCAGGCGTTCCCCAAGAAGTAACAGCGACCGCACCGCTACCGACAACGCCAACTACTGCATCAAGATCGGATGCTGTGAACTCATAAGCAGCAGGCCGGATTATCGGACCCAACAGAGCCCGAAGCTCGCCCGTGCCTGAAACTGGTGCCAAAGAACGCAATACGGCTACAACTTCGGCGACCGCGCCAGCGACAACACCCCGCCAGCCAGCGTGAGCCACACCTACCGCACCATCGCCGGCTAACACCACTGGAGCGCAGTCGGCTGTGTGCAGTGCTAACACCGCACCAGGTACTGCTGTGACTGCACCGTCTGCAATGGCACCGGCAGCATCACCTGGTGCCTTCACCGTCACGACACCGGCTTCGTGAACCTGCTTCAGCCAAGTCCAGCGACCCGCCATCAACGCCTGACGCCGGGTCAGCAGACTGTGGTAGTCATGCTGATACTCATACGGGTAGTCATGCTGATACTGATACTGCTGGTCTTGGCCATGTTCTGCTTTATCAGTATCGGCAACAGCAGAACTCGAAGCTTCCCCGCAAGCGAAATCGCCGTCGGCGCGCTCTGAACAGCGCACCCGCACAACCATTTCTTCACCTTCTGCGCCTTTGCCTGCGGGTAGCAGTTTTTCGATCATTGACAGCCAGCGCGGTTACAGCAGCCTTATCTCAAGAAATCAGGAACATCAAACTCGTCATTGAGATCCACGCTAAAGGACTCCTCAGCACCGGCAGTCTCATCAGCTTGTTCGGTGCTGCCAGCGTATTCGCCGGTGGCGAAAATGTCAGCGACCTCAGCCGGACTGGGGCGTGTACGGCGGCGACTTTGATACTGGCGCACTGTCCGCTCCTGGCTAGCGCTGCCACTGTAGTTCTGCCGGTCGCTTTCGAAGCCAGCGGCTATCACAGTGACCCTGACTTCGTCGCCGAGGTCGTCGTCTATCACGGTCCCAAAGATGATGTTGGCATCTTGATGCGCAACGGCACGCACCACTTCAGCGGCTTCGTTAACTTCCATAAGACCAAGATCAGAGGCACCCGAAATATTCAACAGCAGTCCCTGGGAACGATCAATTGAAGACTCAAGCAGCGGACTGGATATTGCCGCACGAGCCGCAGCCACCGCACGGCTATCACCGCTAGCAGCACCCAGTCCCATCAAGGCGCTTCCAGCGTCGGTGAGAATGGTTCGAACATCGGCAAAGTCAGTGTTGATCAAACCTGGTGTGGTGATCAGGTTGGTGATACCGCCGACACCTTGCATGAGGACTTCATCAGCCATATGGAAGGCGTTAAGCATGGTGGTCTTCTCGTCAGCGATCGCGACTAAACGGTCGTTAGGGATCACGATCAAGGTGTCGACCTTCTCCTTGAGCCGAACGATTCCTTCTTCGGCCTGCATTGAACGACGCGAGCCTTCGAAACTAAACGGCCGAGTCGCCACGCCGATAGTTAGAGCTCCAGAACTCTTAGCTACTTCGGCCACGACGGGAGCAGCGCCGGTGCCGGTGCCGCCACCCTTGCCGACAGTTATGAAAACCATGTCGGACCCGTTGAGAGCTTCACGGATCTCATCTACATGATCTTCAGCCGCCTGCCGTCCCACCTCCGGGTTGCTGCCCGCCCCGAGGCCGCGAGTCAGATTCTCACCGAGATCAATCTTGACATCGGCATCGCTCATAGCAAGGGCTTGCGCGTCGGTGTTGGCTGCGATGAACTCGACACCTTTGAGACCGGAGTCGATCATGCGGTTAACGGCGTTAACACCGCCGCCCCCAACACCTATAACCCGGATGACGGCCAAGTAGTTATGAGGATCAACCATGGATGCGTCAACCTTCCTGCGTTAAACCTTCAATGCATCCTAGAGGCCCAAGCGGAAGCCGCGTGACTGTTGCGATATCGGGCATGGTCACATCAATCGTTTTGACGCATTGCAGGTCCGCTCCGGTGAGCATGGCCCGCAGTGCGCTGATCTTGTCATCAATGAGGATCGGCTCGCCCAGCGTTACGCTGGCACCACCCACAAGCCGCAGACCGATCCCAGAGCGGTTCACGACACTTCCGGCTTCGGGAGTTTCGTTGAGAGTGACCTCAGAAACCCAGGCACGCAGGTCATCAGGCATGGCTTCTACCACTGCAAGGGGACCTGCTGCTGTGAGGTGAACATCGCCGAGTTGGCCTGTGAAAGGCACCGACACATACGGCAGCCCCCCAGCCAGCTGGGATTGAGGGTTCCCAGCAAATGACCCGAAACCGCCGAGAGCCTCAGCAGAGTCGCCGCTTAGGGAAGCCCAGCTAATCACATAACCTTCAGGGTCGATCACTGCGGCGCGGTTCGGTGCAGCTGGCACCACAGCCGCAGGCTGACGAGGCTCCACGACAACACGAACTGTGGCAGGCCAGTCCCGCCACACCTTCGCTGAACGAACCCAAGGCAGTGACTCGATGGAACCCTCAGCAGCATCAATATCGAGATACAGCATTGCTGAGCCTGTTTCCAGGTTGGAGCTTTCAAGAACTTCTTCAAAGCTGTCAGGGGTGCCACCGCTGATAATGATCCGATCCACATCCAGCAGATGTGTATGACTGCCCCAGAAAGCCGCACCAGCCAACACAACAACACCAAGCCCCACCGCCACGATCCGCAGACGTTTGCGTCCCTCGGCTCGGATCACTGCTATGCGCCGCGCTTTGATGCGTGGATCTACGCGTTGAGGCGAACGCGAACCAGAATGCTCATTAGCAGGTGGCCTAGAAGGATGACTCTTGCGTGAAGTGCTCACAAAAGTTCTCCAGGCTCAAAACCCACAAACCGCGTTTCGGGCACCAAGTAAACACCGTGAGTTTCTTTGACTAAGCGCTGCACTTCGCGCATCGCCTGCAAAATGTCGCTGGCTCGACCGTTTTCATCGCACTGTATGAAGTTGGCGTGCTTGGCGGAGACTTCGGCTGTGCCGATGCGGAGTTTCTTAGCGCCAGCAGAGTCGATGAGTTCGCCAGCGGTGACATGTTCGGGGTTGGTGAACACCGAACCGGCATTGCGCCCGCCCGGCTGGTTAGCTCGACGCCAGCGGACTATTTCAGCGAGTTCGTCCCGAGAAGCATCTTGATCCCCCAACCTCAACTTGAGCTTTACGGAAACCACTACTTGATGTTTAGTAATGCTGCTGTTGCGGTAACCGAGAGCCAGTTTTTTGGCGCTGTGTGTTTCGGTGCCGCCTTGATGCAGATCTACTATCACCGCTTCGACCAGCGACTCGGAGATGTCTGAGCCGTGACCTCCAGCATTCATGCAGACCGCTCCCCCCACTGACCCAGGCACTCCCACTGCCCACTCGAAGCCGCTGAGACCGGATTCCACAGTGGCCCTCGCAACAACCGGCAGCAAGGCACCACCGTAGGCGGTGACCGTTGTTTGCTGAATCTCGAAATGTTCAAGCTTCGGCCCCAAAGCTACAGCAAGCCCTTCGAAGCCGCGGTCAGCCACAAGCAGGTTGGAGCCTCGCCCTATTACCACTATCGGCAAAACCGTGTCGTTTTTTGAAGCCTCAGCAGTGATATTGGCCAGCGTTTCAAGCTCAGCCAAGTCAGCCACTGTCACGAACAGGCGAGCAGGGCCTCCGACCCGGTAGGTGGTATGCGGCGCGAGTCTGTAGTGGCATCGCAGGCTCGGCCCCAGAGGCGAATCAGCTAGACGTTGTTCAAGATCATTGAGCATGCTGTTGAGAGTCACTGCTGATCTAGCCGCTCAATAACAATGTCGGGAACAGTTGTGAGATCACCAGCACCGAGCGTCAAACACAGGTCGCCAGCACGCAGCTGACTTGCGAGCCAGTCGGCGACATCGTCAAGTCGCGGTAGCCAGGTCACCTGCGCCCAAGGGTGAGCATCAAGCACGGCATCAAGCACGATTTTGGTGGTAACACCAGGCCGCGGTGGCTCACCTGAGGGATAAATGTCGGTCAGCACTAGATGATCAGCCGCTGTGAAGGAATCCGCAAAATGCGCTCCGATGGACGCTGTACGGCTGTAGCGGTGAGGCTGGAAAACGCACAGCACCCTGTCCCAGTCGCCAGTGCGGGCCGCAGCGAGCGCTGCTGCGGCTTCGCTAGGCAGATGGGCGTAGTCGTCCACGAAAGTGATCCCAGCGACATGTCCACGGAACTCGAAACGTCGAGCTACGCCCCCGAATCGTGCCAGAGCGCGTGCCGCGTCCTCGAATGAGGCTCCAGCTTCAAGAGCTGCTACAAGCGCCGCAGTGGCGTTGAGAACGTTGTGCAAACCAGGAACTGCAAGCTTCACCGTACCTAGCAGTTCACCTTCTGCGTGCAGTTCGAAGCTAGATGCTGGCATCCGCAGCGACAGGTTCATGATGCGGTAATCAGCGTCTGGGTTGGTGCCGTAGCTGACGGCATCAAGTGATCCGCCGAGTCGGGCTGCGCCTGGGTCGTCAGCGCAAACAATCCGGCGGCTTGCGGAGTCGAAGAACTGTTCGAAGGCGGCGGCCAAAGCAGCGGTCGAGTCCTGATAGTTCTCGAGATGGTCAGGCTCCACGCTGGTGACCACAGCAACCTCGGGATGCAACGATAAGAAGGTGTGATCGTTCTCGTCGGCTTCAACCACGAACCATTCTCCGTCATCCCACATTGCGCCGCTGCCGATCTCGTTTACATCGCCGCCAATAATGAAAGAAGGATTGAGGCCAGCTTCAACCAGCATCAGCGCCAGCATGGAGCTTGTGGTGGTTTTGCCGTGAGTGCCCGCTATAGCGATGCAGCGGCGGTTAGCGGCGATAGCAGGCAGTATCTGGCTGCGACGCATCACTGGGATACCGCGTGAGCGAGCGGCGCGAACTTCGGGGTTGTTGTCAGGAATCGCAGACGAGACAGCAACAACGTCTGCGTCGGAAATGTTGGCGGGGTCATGGCCTATCGCAACCGGTACTCCTTCGGCTCGCAACCGCGCAATAGCAGGGCCGTCTCTCAGATCCGAACCGGTGACTTGATGACCCATAGCGCGCAGCACCGACGCAATCGCGCACATTCCGGCACCGCCAGCGCCGACGACATGCACCGAAGTCGCTGTTGAAAGATCAAAAGCAGTCACTGAGCAAAGTTCTCGCTTTGCGAAGAGCCGCTGTCGAAGGTGGTTTCCTGCGGCATAGAGCGGCGAGCACAGTTATGGATCAGGTCCACCACGGCCTGTGCAGCGTCTGGTCTGGCAAGTTTACGTCCCGCATTAGCCATTGAGGCAAGACGCGGCGGATCACCTAGCAGTTCGTCCACCACCGAAACCAGACGTGCGGCACTTAAGTCCGCGTCGCGGACTATCACCGCTCCACCAACGGATTCAAGTCTCTGGGCATTCGCTGTTTGATGATCTCCGGGTGCTCCAGGCAGCGGCACCAGCACCGCTGGCACCCCGGCTGCAGCTACCTCAGCCACGGAGGTGGCCCCAGCTCGTGCCACTACCAGATCGGACGCGGCGTAGAGCGCAGCCATGTTGTCTTCATAGGCGACAAGTTGATATGCCAATGCATCGTCTTGCCGGTGCCGGTCCGCAAGATCCTGTTGAAGAGCATCAAAGTTGCGTGGGCCAGCGACATGCCGAACGCAGAGATCGTTGCGATCACGCCAAATTTCTAGGGCAGCAACCACAGCCGTGTTGATCGAGCGAGCACCGAGTGAGCCACCAAACACAGCCAACATCTGGCATCCTTCGGGCACGCTCAAAGTGCTCCTAGCTGAACTGGCTGACAGACCTGCAGCGGCGATCACATCGTTACGCAAAGGATTGCCGGTATGCACAGCTCCTTTGAGTTCTGTATCCGAAAAGGCAGTCGCTGCCGCCGCAGCAAAGCGGCTCAGTAACCGGTTCGCCAAACCTGGCACGGCGTTCTGTTCGGTTATCACCAATGGCACACGCAGCAGCGTTGCAGCCAGAGCGCAAGGAACCGAGGCGTAGCCACCTAAACCCACCACCACCGCCGGCTTCAAGCGTCGCAGCAGCCGCAACGCCTGCCCACAGGCCCGAGCGAACTCAGCTACTGCGGCTATGTTCGCGACAATGCTCTTGGGGTGGAGGCTGCGCTGCAGGCCCCGTCCCGGCAGTGTCGTGAGATCAAATCCTGTGTCAGCCAGAAGGCGAGACTCAGCGCCGCGGCTACCGCCCACGAAATGGACAGCCGCAGGTGGAACACCCCGACGGGTTATCTCCTCGGCGATGCTGACACCGGGCAGCACATGACCAGCAGTGCCACCACCTGCGAGCACTGCCCAGACGCGACTCACCGGATCTGTCTCGCCACGTTGAGCAGCACTCCCATTGCGGCCAATGTCGAAACTAGGGACGTGCCTCCGAAAGACAGCAGCGGCAAGGTCATCCCCACAACCGGCAGCACGCCTAGGACTGCCCCTATGTTGAGCGCCGCTTGGATAGTGATCCAGCAGGTGATCCCCACCGCCAGAAGCATCCCGAAACGGTCACTAGCCCGCAGCGCTACACCTAGACCAGCGGCGGCGATACCTGCAAATAGCACCACCACGAACAGTGAGCCGATCATTCCGAGTTCTTCACCTATAACCGCAAAGATGAAGTCAGTGTGAGCGTAAGGCAGATACCCCCATTTGGCTCGACCAGCGCCGAGGCCCACCCCGTCGAGGCCGCCAGAAGCCATGGCGTGCAGTGATTTAAGTGTTTGATAGCCGTTGCCTAAAGGATCATCCCAAGGGTTTATGAAGCCAAGCAAGCGCTCTCGCCGCCACGGTGTGTAGATGACCATCAGCGCTGCTGCTGTTACCCCGACGACGCTCATGCACAGCAGATGCCTGAGCCGCGCGCCAGCAAAATAAAGCATTGATACGGCTATAGCAGCAACAAGCATAGTGGCACCCAGATGCGGCTGAAGCATCAGCAGACCGATCATCGCTGAGGTAACCACCAACACCGGCACAACGGTCGCGCGCGTGTTTTCTATGTGACGACAGGGACGTGACAACAAATCGGCGGTGAACACCACCAAAGCTACCTTGGCGAGTTCCGACGGTTGAAACACCACAGGGCCCACTCCAAGCCAGCGCCGGGCACCGTTGGCTTGGATGCCGATATCAGGAATGGCGGTAAACGCCAGCAGCAACAAGGCTAAGCCTAGGCCGTAGGGAGCGAGCTTTTTCCAGTGGTGGTAGTCGATACGTAAAAGCACCAGCAGGGCTACCACTCCAACACCGAGCCATGTGGCTTGACTCCTGAACAGCGACCAGGCCGAGTCGGTGCCTGAAAGACTCGGAGCGGCTGTAGCTGACAAGGCCATTACCAGGCCCAGAAGCACCAAAGCGGCAACAGAAATCAGCAGCGCCAAGAACAGCCCTGTTCGACGCCCGATTGGGGTTGCGGTGCGAGCAGCGATGCCGTTACGGCTTGCTGGCCTGACAGGCGCAAAGGGATGTGTGGTAACACTCACGCGGGAATGCTTTGAGCTTGGGCGTGTTCGGCGACGGCGCGGCTGAAGTCTTCGCCACGTTCGACGTAACCGCTGTAACGATCAAAAGAAGCACATGCAGGCGACAAAAGCACCACATCGCCCGGCCTGGCTGCGGCAGCCGCTGCGGCTACCGCCTCATCCATGTCCGCGGCCTGCTGCACTGAACGATCTGCTGCAAAAACTGCGGCCAGTTCGTCGGCGGCTTCGCCTAAGGCCACAACGCTTCGCACCCTGTCAGCAGCGTGGCGCAGCGCCTTGAGGTCAAGACCTTTGTTGCGTCCGCCTGCTATCAGCACAACCCGCTTGAAGGACTTCAGTGCTGCCATGGTGGCGTGCGGGGTGGTGGCTTTGGAGTCATTGATGTAAGCCACTTCACCAATGACAGCGATCTGCTGCAGCCGATGAGCTCCAGGCTGATAAGCACGCAATGCTTGACGTATACCGTTGATATCAGCACCCGCAGCCGCAGCGACCGCGGCAGCTGCTAGCGCGTTGGCGATGTCATGCGGAAGTGCTCGCGGTAGCTCTTCGACATCAAGCAAAGGTCCGAAGGGACCTCTTAGCTGATTGTGATCAAGATGCCAGTCAGCAACAGTTGCTTGATCATCTGCGGCATCTGCGGCAGATGTAGCAGCGGAGAATGTCCAAGCGGTGCGATCGTTGCGCAGATGACGCATCACGGTGGGGTCATCAAGGTTGGCTATAGCGGTTGCTGACGGAGCCAGTCTGTGCCACAGCCGCGCTTTGGCGGCCTCATATGAGGCAAGGTCGCGATGCACGTCTAGGTGGTCAGGCCCGAAGTTGAGCCAGCATGCAACTTGAGGCTCGAAGTTGTGGCTGTGGCTGAGACGAAACGAGGAAGCTTCCACCACGAACACTTCTGCGCTGCTGTCTTCGATGGCAGAAACCAAGGGCAGGTCGTTGTTGCCAGCAGCTATCACAGCAACACCCGAAGCCATCAGCGCGGCTGCTGCCATTTCGGTGACCGTGGTCTTGCCACTGGTTCCAGTGACTGCAGCAACGAGGCGAGAGTCCCAAGCAGCCGCGAGATCGAACTCGCTGATGATGGGCACGCCGCGGGCAGTGGCTGTTGCCAGAACCTGGTGATGATGCGGCAGCCCTGGCGTGGGCATAACTGCCTCAACCGAGCGCACCAGCGTGTCAAGTCGCTCTGCGTCGGGCGCAATCTCCAGTCGCAGACCCATGTTCTCAGCTGAAGCAGCCGCGGCGTTGCCGGTACCAGCCGGATCACTTTGGTCGTCGAACACGACTAGGTCGTGGCCTCTTGCCAGCAGGCTTCGTGCTGCGGCCTGATTAGTGGCACCAAAACCGGCCAGAAGCAGCCTTGAGGGCACTTCCAAGCTCATGGTGTGAGCCTTGAGATCGAGTCGATGATGCCTGTGTTGACTGCGTCGCCGTAGAACACTCCGAGACCCACGGCTGTGCAAATGCCCGAAAGGATCCAGAGCCGCACGATCACTGTGGTTTCGGGCCAGCCGCGCAGTTCGAAGTGATGATGCAGCGGGGCCATGCGAAACAGGCGTCGGTCGAAGCCTTTGAACACCGCCACCTGCATAATTACCGAAAGGGTCTCTACCACGAACAGTCCGCCGATTATCACCAGCAATAGTTGAGTGCTGGTGGCCAAAGCCAGTGCAGCCAAACCGCTGCCCAGCGCCAGTGAGCCAGTGTCGCCCATAAAGATGCGTGCCGGGGCGGCGTTCCACCACAAGAAACCAACAATCGCGCCGACCATGGCCGCGCTCACCACGGCCAGATCCAGCGCATGTGCGATCTGATAGTCGTCGTAATGGTCGAACTGCCAAAAGCCGACAATCATGAAAGCGCCGTAGCCGAGGCCAGCAGAACCTGCGGCTAATCCGTCAAGACCGTCAGTCAAGTTGACAGCATTCGTGGTGGCGATAATCAAAAGAACCGCCCAAACCGACCAGCCGAGGCGACCTATTTCGAGGCCTGGACTGTCGAAACGGGTGAAAGAGATGGTGGTATGCACTGAAGTGAACTCGGTCATGGCCCAAGCGAAGCCGATCCCAACTATCAGCAGCCCGATGATCTTGGTGCTTTTGTTGAGTCCCAAGTTGCGAGCGGCCACGACCTTGATCCAGTCGTCAAGCAAGCCAACGAGCCCAGCCGCGACGATTGTGACCATCACAATGATTCCGGTGCGGGTGTTGATACCACCAAAAATGTCGCTGCCTACATAACCAACGGTGGCTGCCACCACCACAGCAATACCGCCCATTGTTGGCGTGCCTGACTTAAGGCGGTGCTCTTCGGGACCGTCATCACGTATGGGTTGACCTATTCCGTAACGGACCAGCACACGGATTAGCAGCCAGCAGCTAGCCAGCGACGTGACCATGGCGATGCTGCTTGCGATCAGCAGTCGGATCATCGGCTAGGTTCCTTGGATCGGGTTTGTGACACGCTCAAGCGACTGAGTTCTTGTCTCAGTACGTCACGGTCGTCGAAAGCCATCGTTTGGTCGCCGATGACTTGATAAGGCTCGTGACCTTTGCCAGCTACTAGCACCGTGTCACCTCGGCGCGCAGCAGCCAAAGCATGACTCAAAGCAAGACGGCGCTCTGGTTCGCACAGTTCGGGTTCGCGGCGCATTCCGGCAGTGATTTCTGCGATGATCTGCAGCGGGTTTTCTGAGCGGGGGTTGTCGCTAGTGACGATCACCAGATCTGCCAACTGATCAGCGATAGCACCCATTTCGCGGCGTTTGCCTTGGTCGCGCTCACCGCCAGCGCCAAACACCACAATCAGGCGGCCTTCTGTGAAGCTGCGAGCTGCCTGCAACGACACCGACAACGCGTCGGGAGTATGGGCATAGTCAACGATCACCCGAAAGTCTTGGCCTTCGTTGGTGCGAACCGGCTCGAAACGGCCCTCAACCGGTTCAGCCGCAGCCAAGCTTGAGACGATGTCTTTGATGGTGAGGCCAAGCTGCAATGCCAGTTCAGCCGCAAGCAACGCATTGGCTCGGTTGAATGCCCCGGCCAGAGGCAAAGTCACTATCTGACCACGCCAGCGGAACACGCTGGATTCGGCGCTTGATCTCAGCACCTCTACAGCGTTCTGATCAATAGTCACCAATGGCATCAGTTTTTGTGAGGTAATGATCTCAGCTAGTTGCCTCCCCCAAGTCCCGGTGACATCCACTACGGCGCTTTCGGCTAAGCCGTCAGTGAAGAGCCGAGCCTTGGACTGGAAGTAGTGCTCCATTGATCCGTGGAAGTCAAGATGATCCCGACCGAGGTTAGTGAAGGCAGCCACCTTGAATCTGCATCCGTCCACACGATGCTGCGCCAAAGCATGAGACGACACTTCCATAACCGCCTTACTTGCGTTGCGGGCGATTCCTGCTGCCAACATGCGTTGCAGGTCAGTGGCCTCTGGTGTGGTCAAAGTGCTGCTGAGAGTGCCTATTTCGACGACCGGTTTGTGACCCGCGGCTCGTAGGAGTTCTGCCGTAAGCCTGACCGTGGTGGTCTTGCCGTTGGTGCCGGTTACCCCTACAAGATCAAGTTGTTGCGAGGGTGAGCCATGAACCAGTGAGGCTGCGGGTCCCAGCGCTCCGCGAACCGACGGCACCAGCAGGCATGGCACACCGGCCACTTGTGCGGATTCTGGGTGTTCGGCCAGAAGTGCCGCAGCCCCAGCCGTTACCGCTTCAGACGCGAAACGATGACCATCAACTGTGGCACCCACAATGCAAGCAAACATCGCACCGGGGGTTGTGCGGCGGCTGTCGTGGCTGACATCAACAACTGCTGTGGCTTCGGCAGCGGTGGAGTCTTGCGGAATCAGCAGTTCAGCGGACAGCGAACATGCCAGTTCACCGAGTGTGATCACTGGCCTGCCGCCGCGAGCAGTGTTTGTTGTGTTTGCGGCTGCAGCTCAGGTGCCGGGGTCGGGGCCGGTTCAGCACGGCGCCGCTCGCCGGTTGTGTCCTCAAGCTCCGCGGGTATTCGCAGTTGCCTCACCGCGTATTCGGCGATTTTGCGGACAGTCGGCGCGGCCAAGCTCCCACCGGAAATGATTTCACCTTCAGGATCGTCAATGATCGCCAGCACTACCAGCGCAGGGCCGTCGTCGTTGCTGATGATCCCTGCGAAGGTCGCGGTGTGATGACGCCCGATCAGCTCATTGGCATCGTTCACGCACTCATAACCCAGGTCACACGGCTGCCAGGCTGTGCCGGTCTTGCCAGCGACGGAGAACCCATCCAATGCACTCTTTTTGCCGGTGCCGTTTTCCACCACTGACCTGAGCATCCGCATCAAAGTCGCGGCCACGTCAGGTCTGATCACCTGCTCGGGCGTGTTAACATCGCTCAGGCTGACCTCATCAACAGCGGCGTTGTTACTACTGCCTGCTTTACTACTGCCCGCAGTGCCAGAAATGAGTTTCAACGGCATACGCACACCAGCATTGGCGATCGTGTTGTAGGCCTGCAGAATCTGCAATGGGGTCACAGCCAAACCTTGGCCTATGGCCATGTTGGGAAGGCTGAGACCGTTCCATTCATCCAACTGGAGCAGTATGCCTTTGGATTCGCCTTTGAAGTCGAGTGCTGTGCGCTTACCGAAACCGAAGGATCCGATTGTGCTGTGCAGCTTCTCTTCACCCGCTTTCCGAGCGATCCTGATAGTGCCGATGTTGGATGATCTGGTGACTATCTCGGTGGGGCTCCACTCCACGTTCGGATGCGGAGGCGTATCCACGAAGCGGTGATCCCAGATATTGAGTTCCGCCGGTACAGCGATATTGCCATGCTCATAAACAGCTCCGCTCGACAACGCCGCTGCGACCGTGACCGGTTTGAAGACCGAGCCCGGCTCATAGCTCCAAGTAGCTGCCAGGTTCTCCCGCGTGCAGTTAACCATGCCGTCACTACCTCTGGCCACGTTAGCCATCGCTACTATTTCACCTGTGGCCGGTATTGCCACAAGTGCCACGCCCTTTGAAGCGCCAGCGCCAGCGACTGCATCCACTAGCAGCGACTCGGCTTGATACTGGATGTTGCGGTCAAGGGTCACGGTTATGTCACGGCCTTCGGAGGGTGCTGTGACTTCTTCGAAGCCTCCCGGGATGGTGGCACCATTGATGCCAACCTCTTTGACTACTCGTCCTGGGGAACCCGCCAGATGCTCGTCTCTGCTTTCTTCGATACCGCTCATACCAACGTGATCAATGTTGACTCGGCCAACAGCGGCCAGACCAGAACAGTCACCGTTGGGATGCTCACGCCGGGGTTCGGAGATGACTTTGATCCCGTCGATCTTCAGTTCGTTGACCTGCTCACCAATTTGCGGGTCTATCTGGCGTGCCAGGTAGCGGAACGCGCCGCTGCTTTGCAGATTGTTGAGCAGTGTCGCGGGGTCGATCCCTATTACTACCGAAAGGTTGTCTGCGACTGCATGAGGATCGGTGATCAAGCGAGGATCCGAAACAACTGTGGCCGCTGGCAGCGACAGTGCGATGGGGCGTCCGTTGCGATCAAAAACAGTGCCTCGGGGTGCGGGTACTGCTATATCGCCGAGGGGATTCGAGACCTCTTCTAGCAGACGTTGATCGGGAGTGGCTTGCACATCAACCAGGCGATATGTGACAGCTCCCAGCGCTAGTGCCAGAGCCACCAGCACGCTCACCACCCGGCCACGGCCCACCAGCGGCAGCTGTGGCAACGGCCCACCAGCGGCGGCGCGCGACCCGCTGGGATGCCGCACGACCACATCCGAACGACGACGCGAGGAACTCATCGAGCTGACAAAGCAGCTACCGGGGTCTGAGCCGGATCACCGAAGATCCCCGAGACCACAAGGCCGAACGGATCGAAATTTGGTGGCGGCACTTGGCCATGGGCTGTCGGGTTGAGCACCACCAACTCTGCTGCAGGGACAAGACCCGCCGCTTGTGCCTGCACGGCGAGTCCCTCTGGGGAATCGAGATGAGCGACTTCGGCCTGAAGCTGATGAAGGCGCTCTGTGTGCAGTTCGTTTTGAAGTAGCAGCTCGTCAAGCGAAGCCTGGTTTTCCACCAGAACCGCATGAAGGGCAGCTAACGCCAGACACACCGCAAAAAGTCCGAAGAGCGCCAGAGTGGTGACACCGCCCAAAGAACGGCGGACATTGCGATTCGCGGATTTTTGTTTTACGGCTTTCGGTTTGGTTGGTGTCTCAGCAACCTTCAAGCGCGGCGAGCGATGCTTGGGGCTTGTGTTGGGAGCATCTTTGGTTCGCGGCGACCGGTGCCGCTGAGGTTGACCTGCCATAGGTCATAGGTGGGCGGCTAGGCGTTCCACCGCTCGCAGCCGTGCTGCGTTGGCGCGGTGGTTGGCGGATTTTTCTTCGTCGGTGGGCCTACGGGCTCGACGCCCTAGCAGTCGCACCGAGGCTTTGGTGTCGGGGGCAGGCGGCAGCCCCGGCCGCGGCGGCGCATTCTCACCAGCAACACGTCGGAACACCGACTTGACGATTCGATCCTCACCAGAATGGTAGGAGATCACGACACAGCGCCCGAATGCACCTAGACGTGAAATGCTCGCTGTTAGAGCCGCTTCTAGGATTTCAAGTTCATTGTTGACTTCAATGCGCAAAGCTTGAAAAGTGCGTCGGGCTGGATGCGAGCGACGGCGGTCACCGCCTGGCACAGCCTCGGCAACTACCTGAGCGAGCTGGCCGGTAGTGGCGAAGGGACGCTTGGCTACGATCGCTGCGGCGATACGGCGACTGTGACGCTCATCCGCGTTGCGGTAAAGCATCGTGGTCAGATGCTGCTCATCGACATGGTTAACGATGTCAGCGGCAGTGGCTGTAGCGGTTTGATCCATGCGCATATCTAGCGGGCCTTCTAGGCGGTAACTGAAGCCACGTTCAGGTCTGTCGAGCTGAGCCGAACTGACCCCAAGATCAAACAGGCAAGCAGAAATCTGAGGCCTCCCAAGCCCCTCAAGCACTTCAGGGATCGAATCGAAGCGGGCGTGACGCAGCACAACCCGATCACCGAAGTCGGCCAGCACTTCTGCTGAGGCTTTCAGAGCCTCGGGGTCACGGTCAATGCCAACAAGGTCAAGTTGCGGAGCTGCTCGAAGTGCAGCCGCAGCGTGACCACCGCCTCCGATAGTGGCATCAAGCATCACGCCAGCGGGTACTGCTGCTAGCAATTCGACTACCTCGCGGCACATCACCGGCGAGTGGTATGAGAGCGCAGGCTGTTGATCGCCTGCGGTCATATGCAGCCAGTGGGGGCGCTGCGCTGCACAGACATTGCTGCGGCTAGGCGTAGAGCCGGTTGCTGTTGGTAGGATTGAGTCCCGGTCATCTGCAGTTCCCCGACCGGCAGCGCGCGTCGGGATTTTTCCCCCGATCGCGCTAATGGCAAGCGGGCGGCGTACGGGTCTTCCATTCGCCAATCGAGGAACTGCACATGACCGGGCTCTGCGTCGGTCTGCTCCTTCCTTAAGCTGGATCGCTGTTTCAGGCACCACCGATCCCCCTTCCGAGGGTTATGGCATCGGCAAGGCTCTCTGTGCCTGCCGACTGCACCTCTCTCCAGCGATCTGGGTTCCAAACCTCTATGCGACGGATCATGCCGGTGACAATCACTTTGCGTTCTAGCGCGCCAGAGTCGCGCAGATGCGGCAGGATTCGCATTCGTCCCTGATTGTCGGGAATGACGAAGTCGGCTTTGGCAGCAAAGCTTCTCAAGGCATTGAGATCCACCTCTGAGGAGCCCACCTGCGAACGAAGTTGATCGGCTGTGTCGGCGAACTCCTCCACCGGCAAGATGCCCAAGCAAGAGTCCAGCGCGGTGATGTAAGCACCAGCTGACAGCTGCGCACGGAACGCCGACGGCAAGATCAAACGACCCTTGCCGTCGATAGTGTGCTCGTAGACACCGACAAAAAGAGAATGCTGGGCAATCACGGCTGACACTCACGCCTTTGCCTCGAGCTTGTTCGCCCTCTCTTTGGGGCGACAGTCGTTGAACAGAGCACAAACACCACAGCTCACGAGCTGCTTCGAGGCATCCAAATCGAGTCTTGATTGCTCCACAGCACACCACTATACACCCTTTCAAACTACCCGTCAAGCTCAAGCGGCAGATTTCTTGGGGCCACTTGCTCCGCTGGCGAGACTTCACTTCTCCATCAGCGACAGTGCTCGGCTGCCACAGCAGAAGCGGAACCGCGCTCAATATTTAAATGAGATACTTCTTGAGATGCTCAATTGAGCAACTCAGTTGAGAAGCCAGCCGCAGCTAACGCGACTTGGCGTGTGCCGCCTCGTAAGCACCCACCGCAGAGAGGCCGACCCCAGCGGTGCTTAGGAAGTAATGCTTAGAGATTTTTGACTCGCGCTCAAAAGCTATGCTTTGAAGTAGCGCCTACCACGAGTCCGACCTTCCGCTCGCGCCAAACCCATGCTAACTAATCCATTCAACAGGTTGCGCACCATCGACGCTCCTTCGTCTAGCAGGTCCATCCCTTCCGATGTGGAGATGCTCCCTCGTTGCTGAATAACATCATAAAGCAACTGGCCTTTACGGCTCTGAGCTTCCATCCCTGCGCTACCAGCAAGCAGAATAACCTCTTCGGATAACTCATACCGACTGCCGCCTCGCTCTCCGACCTGCTTGAGAATACCTTTAGCTACCAAGCTTGAAAGTGTTCGATTAGCATCATTTTCATCAAAAACTGCCCGCAATCGGCGGGGAGTCACAGAACCTTCACGACGAGCGAGCACTAGTGCCCGACGCTCAGCTACGGTCATGGGATACTGATCAAGCAGGGACAGCCAGACCTGCTCCTCAACATCCACAAGGAACCGGTTACGCAGTGTCACCGTGACCGAAGCCGCAGTTGCTGAGAAAATGGGCGGCTCCATCAGGCGAGTCTCCATCTCGCTGAACATGCGCTCTACGCCTTCGCCGTATTCCTCTACGAGCCCTACCATCTTGAGGACGCGCATGATCTGACGATTGCGACTGTAATGCTCCTGCCTCATATTCTCCACAGTGATGTGTCCTGGCAACGAACCTGGGCTATGCACTTCAATACGGTCGTCCCAGATCGTCACATCCACTGTCGCTCCCGCGAGTCCATAGTCCCGGTGAGCAAGCGCATTGAGAATCGCCTCGCGTATCACGAGCACTGGATACTCTGAAAGGACTTCACGCTTGATGCCTCGAACCACCGAGAACTGGCGAGTGTGCTGAGAGATGAATCTCTGACAATCATCCAGCATGCGGCTGAGCGGGCCTGTGTACTCCACCCGCGCAGCAGCAGGTCCCGGACCCGGACCAATCCCTTCACGCCGTACTAACTGCACAGCAGCACCTTTAAAGAACTTCTGAGGCTCGCTAGCGAACAGCACCACCGCAGACCGTAGAACTTTTGCTTCGGATGAAGATTCCCCAGGGAGCGCTACACCAAGATCAACCAAAGCGCGAAGAGTGTCGCTGTCATTAACAGATGGACGCTCCTCTGCCCTGAGAACCTCATTCAGCAAAGCTAAGTCAACATCGGTCGCCATGAAGCCGTTAACGGGCTCCTCCTCGCCGGGGCGGTCTTCACGTTCGCGCACGAATCGTGACAGTGCATCTCCGCGTAGTGGCTGAGAGTCTCCACCGACTCGCCTGAGCAGTCTCCCGTCGGGGGTCGTGATGACGCGGCCACGAATCTCAGGCACCTCAATCACGGTGATCTTAGATTCTCCGACCTTGATCTCCTGGACCCGCACTTCGACTCCGCACTCTTGCGCGTATCGCTGTATGCGGTCGGCTGTGTTCTGCGAGAGTGGACAGCCAACAATTGTGCGATCATCAGCAACGCCATGGACTATTAAACCTCCGTCCGTCATGGCCATAGCTGGGATTGTTGCCAGAATGTCGTCAGGCACCCCACGCTTGAAGTCCAGCGCCCGATGCTCAATCCGACCAAGCAAACCCCAGAACTGATCCTCCGACAGTTGTGCAGGAATATCATCAAGACGCAGATCCGAGTTCACGCCAAGATTATATCAACTTAAGAAAAAATAGGGCAGCGAAGCCTCTTTTGTCGAAAGATTGGATAATCTTTGAGCTGGCAAACTGCTATCACCATCTTAACCTAACCACCGACTAAACCTAGTCTTGGTGTTTGAAGTCGGGGATCGGACTTAGTGGCTATCCCAGTTGGAAGCTAGAAACCCCAAATGGGGTTGGCAGAACTTGTGGTCGGGTAAGGCTGCGTTCGTCGCTACTTGGCCACTAACGTGGCTTGCTGTGGTCGCTGGCAAGCCTGTTGTCATACCCCTGTGAAATGATGTGAATATGGACGAGGCAGCCTGAAACCGTCGTGAGTGCTCGCAGGATTCATACCGTCAAGCGAATCTGAGCTTCTGCACGAGATCGTTCCGCTGCTCAACGCGGAGCCGGTTGGTAAGCCCAATATTTCTTAACCCAGTAGATTCAGAAACCCGAAGCGCACATGACTTGGGCTAAAGCGCAGACGCTACTGCAATGGCTGCCCGAGCCTTTGTTCCCTCGGGAACGTTCAACTTACAGCGCTGATAGTTGGCGTTTGGGGGCAACAATCCAAATAATAGGCGGAAAGCCGACCTAAAATTCGGTTAGAGCCTCCAGCACAGAATCGATCACAGCATCGGCATCGGCTGCCACAGTGCTACGACGCGCAGCCACAACAGTTCGGCCTGCTTCACGATCCGCTTCGGTCAGGTCAAGTAGATCCACTTCGGTGAGTTCGCTGAGTCCAGATCCGAGTCGGGCGGTTGTCTGGAAGCGGGCCCGGTTACGGCTACGACGCTGACTAACTCCCAGCACCTTGTGTTCACCTACCAGCACTTCTCCTGGACCGCGCCCAGCGAAACACACCAGCTTGCCCCACCGATCAGCTTGAGCGCGTCCAGTGTGCAACGACACGAGCTCCGACTCGGTTTCTGGCAAAAACGGCAGCAAAGCCGTCCTCCACAGTCTGCCAATCCAGTCAGCAGCCAGACTCACGTCATCGCTCCACAGCGGGTCAAAGGGCGTAATAAATAAATCCAGCCATACCTGCTGACCGGGCCATAACAGCACCGCTCCCCCACCGCTGCGTCGCTGCAGCACTTCCACACCCGAGGCAGCGGCTCGGGCAGAGTCGACAATGTTCGGCTTTTGTGTGCTGCCCAGCACCAGTCCAGGTGCCGTAACCGTGTAAAAGCGCGCCAGTCGTGCCTGTTCGGGTGCTGGTTCGGGTGCTGTCAACAAAGCTGACACCGAACCTTGCAGGCGCTCTACCATCCAGAAAGGCTCAGCGCGGTTCAAGCGTTGGTTCAAGCGCTGCGCAAATCTCTTTGTGGTCGTAGATAGGAGGCCCAAACATCAGGCACAGCTCCGGCGGCTATCTCAACCCAGGTCACCGAAGACGGAGGCGCAGGCCGGCGGCTGAGCCGCATACCGCTCTCAGAAGGCAAGCGATCACGCTTTTTGGTGTTGCAGCGGCGACATGCCGCCACCACGTTTTCCCAAGTGTGTTGACCGCCGCGACTACGGGGCAGCACATGATCCATGGTCTCCGCCCGAGCACCGCAGTACTGACAGCTTTCAAGATCACGAGCGAACACCGACCGCCGGTTAGGAGAACGATGCCGGGCTCGAGGCACTTTCACATAATGACTCAAACGCACCACCGACGGAACCGTTACCGACTGTCTCTCAGACCGGAACGCTCGGTCCGATGCGTGCAGCATCTCGACCTTCTGATCAAGCACTAAACACACGGCACGTTTGGCGCTGACCACCGCCAGCGGTTCAAAAGTGGCGTTTAGCACAAGCACCCGTGACATCCGCAGCAGGCTAACCGCCGCGTTGCAGCCCGCGGTGACTCCAAGAGATTCCCTGGTCGTATTCGCTGCGTTCACAAGTCGTTCCGGCTGCGAGCTTCACGATTCTGGGCTCGGCACCACCTAAACCAGGTGATCACATCAGCAGGTTTGGGACGCTGCTGAGGATCGCCGTACATTGCTTCGGATCTGAACTTGACCAGTCCAGCATCAGGCAGCGGCAAAAACGGAGGTCGTCGCCACCAGCTAACTGGCACGAACCGCAAAGCCTGCACCAGCGCAGTCGGCCAAAGCCGAGGTTGCTTGACCAAGGCTCGGGCCAGACCAACAGCCAGAACAACATGTGCAGGTATAAATGATCGTTTCACGGGCCGCTCGGATACAAAACGGTTGCCTCAAGCGCTGACAGCACAGCTATACGATGACACACTGTGACACGCTTCGACGAGCATTTTAGACGCATCCATCAAAACATCGAACTCGCAGTCAAGGGCAAAAGCGAAGTTGTTGAACTGCTGATTCTGGCGCTGGCCTGTGGCGGTCATGTGCTTATCGAAGATGTTCCTGGGGTGGGTAAGACCACCCTAGGTAAAGCTGTAGCTCGCAGCGTTGATGTGAGCTTCGGCCGGATCCAGTTCACTCCTGATCTGCTGCCTGTGGACATCACCGGGACTTCGGTGTTCAACCGCGCCGACGGCACGTTCAAGTTCCGACCAGGACCGATCTTCTCCAACATCGTCCTTGCCGATGAGATCAACCGTGCCTCCCCAAAAGCTCAGTCAGCTCTGCTAGAAGCGATGGGTGAGCAACAGGTCACGCTTGAGGGTGTTACTAGGCACCTAGAAGCGCCCTTCACGGTGATCGCCACCCAGAATCCTCTAGAATACGAAGGCACCTATCCTTTGCCTGAAAGCCAACTCGACCGCTTTTTGATGCGGCTGCAGGTCGGGTATCCAGATCCTGTCGCGGAGGACTTGATCCTGTCCAGCCGGGGAGCGCAGGAGCCGGTGGAGTTGATTGACCCGGTAGCGAACGCTTCCGTGGTCAGCGAGATGGCCGCCCAGCTTGAGGAGGTCCATGTGTCACCAGCACTGCGCTCATATCTGCTGGAGTTAGCCACCGCCACTAGGCATCACCCGGGACTGTCTTTGGGTTTATCGCCTCGAGGGGTGCTGGCAGTGCTGAAAGTGGCGAGGGCCAGAGCGGCTTCGTTAGCTCGCTCATTCGTGATACCTGATGACATCAAAGCACTGGCACCGGCCATGCTCACGCATCGGCTTTTGCCTAAGCGAGACGGCCGTGTCAGGGGCGTGCGCTCAAGCGACATTGTCGCTGAGATACTCGACTCGGTGCCTGTGCCCCGCAAAAGCAGTTAACGTGCCGACCTCGGTCGGCTCGATGCTGCTAGGTGTGGGGATTGTTGCGGCCGTAGCCGGGCGAGCTTTCCAAATAACTGAACTTTACGTCATCAGCATCACCGCTGTGGCAGCGCTGCTTGCGGCTGTGGCTGTGCGACTGCTGCATCGCTCACAACTAGAAGTAAAGCGACATGTTACGAAGACGATGGTGGCTGTCGGTGAGCCACTAGACGTTCATTTGGTGGTGCTGAACCGGTCACGGCTGCCGTCAGCCACTGTGCGAGCCGCAGAGAAAGCCAGCGGTTCTGGTTCAGGCGAGTTTCGCTGCAGTTTTGCGCCACTGCCGGGCGGTGGTCGGGTGATATGGAGCTATCGCCTTCACCCAGAACGGCGCGGCATCACCGAAATCGGTCCTGCTGAGTTGACCGACACCGACGCAATGGGATTAGCTCAACTGCGGCGGCAAATCGGGAACATCAGCAAAGTGATCGTGCATCCGCCGGTGCATCAACTGCTGGCTCCGATCCTGCCAGACGGTGGTGGACTTTCGCTGCCTGTGGAGTTGCGTCGTCGTTCTTCAGGACTGACTGGCGAGGAGTTTGAGGGTCTTCGGCCGTATGTGGACGGTGACGACCTGCGACATGTTCATTGGCGTTCGACAGCCCGCCTGGATGATCTGATGGTGCGAAAGTTTCAGCCTGCAAAGCCGGGGCGGCTGACAGTCGTAATCGACACTCGTCCGCCTGGGGATCAGTCCGTGGTGCAGGATCTCACTACTTCGGTGGCTGCATCAATTGTTTGTGCAGTGCTGGGCAACGGTGAACAAGCCCGGATTGTCACCAGCGACGGACGCGTCACGCCCATGCTGACACCGAGCCGCGTTAATGAAGCGCTGGAGTTTCTGGCTTTGTTGCATGATGGCCGACCCGAGTTCATAGAAAGCAACTTCGGTGTGGGCAGCCAGAGCGATAACGCTTCATGTGTAGTTGTTACCGCTTGCCCGCAAGCCGTTCACAACGAAACTGCCCGCCACGAACTAGCTCAGCGTTTCGAAGCCTGGCTGGTGATCACCTGCAACACTTCACAGCCAGAAATTTCCGCTGATGGCACGAGAAAACCGCCAATCTCTGCGACCGTGAACCATGAGAGCAGCTGGATACACCTAAGCAGCGCTGCTCAGCTTCCTGAACTGTGGCGAGAGTTCTTGACAGGCATCGCAGACACTGCCTCATCTACAAGATCACCAGCCGGTGTTCGGCCATGAACACCAGCCAAGACACAGAAGCCCCCAACGGCAACAACATCGCCAGCCGCAACAACGCTGGCAACCGCAAAAGTCGCGGTGGTTCCAGCTTTCCACAGATAACAGCACAAGGCATCGCCTACGACTGGCTAGCCACAGCATCCCTCATAGCGCTAACCGTCGTGGTCACCCACAGCATGACTCGGCTCTTCGTCGACTCTTCGTTCTTGACCGAGGTTCTGGTGCTGGCAATCGGCTCGCATCTGCTCTCGATGGCAGCTCGTCTTATGCGGCTACCTGCGATTGTGTCTGCATTGATCTGGGTGACAGCGCTGGTGGTCACCGTTACTTTGATGTTCTACTCCGACACGGCATGGCAGGTTCTGCCCACTGGCGACACCCTTGACGCGGCACGTCAACACCTTGATCAGGCTTGGGACACTGTCAACGCCAGCCCGGCACCGGTTGAGCCGGTAACAGGTCTGGTTTTG